>CAVPBG010000003.1:0-1348893 GCA_963701825.1 uncultured Actinomycetes bacterium
GGCGGGCCCGGCGTGAAGCCCGAGTAACGTGACCAGCCGTGAGATTGCTGGCACTGCGGGGCGCGACGACGATCGACGAAGACACGAAAGCGGAGATCGACGCCAAGACCCAGGCGCTCGTCGTGGAGATGCTCGAGCGGAATTCGATCGATCACGACGACCTCGTCAGCATCATCTTCACCGCCACCGACGACCTCACCGCGGAGTTCCCGGCCACCGCGGCCCGGGCGCTCGGGCTCGGTGACGTGCCGCTGCTGTGCGCCCGCGAGCTCGGCATCGTGCACGGATGAAGCACGACGATCCGCGTGATGATGCATTTCTACGGCGAGCAACGCGCGCCGATCTGCACCACGTGTACCTCGAGGGTGCACGGACACTCCGCGACGACCTTCCCGAGTAGCGGTGCGCGTCGCGGTCATCGGCACGGGCCTGATCGGCGGCTCGATCGGGCTCGCGCTCGGTGCGCTCGGGCACGCGTCGTCGGCTTCGACCACGACGCGATCGCCTCGAGCGTGCCTGGAGCTCGGGCGCGGTGGCCGGTCGCCGGCAACATCGCGGAGGCGGCGCGGCGCCGACTCGCGTTCGTCGCGTTGCCGGTCGGCGCGATCGCCGGCGCGGTGGTGACGCTGCTCGACGCGGGCGTGCGCTCGTGACCGACGTCGGTTCGGTGAAGGGCCGGTCGTCGCCGAGGTCGAACGTCGCGGTGTCCCGACGGCGTGGGCGCGGTTCATCGGCGGCCACCCGATGGCCGGTTCGGAGCAGGAAGGCGTCGACGGCGCGCGACGCCGACCTGTTCGTGGGCGCCGCGTGGGTGCTCACGCCCACCCCGGACACCGCGGAAGACGGCCTACACGACGCTGCGCGGTCCTGCGTCGTTGCGGGCCGAGGTCGTCGCGGTGACGCCCGACGATCACGACGTGCTCGTGTCGTTCGTGAGTCACGTGCCGCAACTCGCGGCGTCGACGCTCATGGACGTCGCCACGACGCACGAAGCCGCACGCGACGCTGCTGCGGCTCGCGGCGGGCGGTTTCCGCGACATGACGCGGATCGCGGCGAGCCAGCCGGCGATCTGGCTCGACATCCTCACCTCGAACCGCGACGCGGTGCTGGGCGCGCTCGACGCGTACCTCGCCGGTTGCAGCACGCGCGTGATCTGTGGCCGACGGCGATCGTGACGATGCTGCAGGTGCTGCTCGACGGGCGCGCGCCGCGCGGCGCAACCTGCCGGTCGGGATCTCGATGGCGACGAAGCTGGTCGAGCTGCGCGTCCCGGTGCCCGACCGCCGGGCGTGCTCGCCGAGGTGACCACGCTCGCGGGCGGCTCGGCGTGAACGTCGCCGACGTCGAGATCGCGCACTCGAAAGAAGGCGGCCGGTGTGCTCGTGCTGATCGTGGCCGCCGACGACGCCGACGCGTTCGAGACCGGGCTGCGCGAGCTCGGCTACCACACCGGCCGAACGGACATCGAGTGAGCGCGGGCCCGACCGGCTTCCCGACGCGCTCGCGTCGGCGGCGCCCGGCCGTTGCGGGGCCGGCTGCGGGTGCCCGGCGACAAGTCGATCTCGCACCGCGCGCTGATCTTCGCCGCGCTGGCCGACGGCACGAGCCGCATCACCAATCTCGCGACCGGCGCCGACGTGCGCGCGACGGCGCGGTGCTCGGACAGCTCGGCGTGCGGGTTCAGTACCGACGGCGACGCGGTCGTCGTGGACGGTTCGGGGGTCGACGGCTTGCGCGAGCCCGACGACGTGCTCGACTGCGAGAACAGCGGCACGAGCCATGCGCGTGCTGGCCGGCGTGCTCGCCGGCCGTCCGTTCCTCTCCGTCCTGACCGGCGACGCGTCGTTGCGGACCCGCCCGATGGGGCGGGTGGTCGAGCCGCTGCGGACGATGGGCGCGGACATCGACGGCCGCGACGGCGCGACCCGCGCGCCGCTCGGTGGTGCGCGGCGCGGCGCTGACGGGTGTGCGCTACGAGCTGCCGGTCGCGAGCGCGCAGGTGAAGACGGCGTTGCTGCTCGCGGGCCTGCAGGCGACGGCGCGACCGAGGTCGTGTCGCCCGGCGCCGAGCCGCGATCACACCGAGCGCATGCTCGGCGCGTTCGGCGCCCCGATCGCGGTCGACGGCCTGCGGTCCGGGTCTCGCGGGCGCGCCGAACGCGTTCGCGATCGACGTGCCCGGCGATCCGTCGTCGGCCGCGTTCTTCGTGGTGGCGGCCGCGATCACGCCCGGCTCCGACCTCGTGGTCGAGTCGGTGTCGTGCAACCCCACGCGGTCGGGTTCGTCGACGGTGCTGCGACGCATGGGCGCCGACATCGAGGTCACCGTGACGGGCGAGGATGTGCGGCGAGCCGGTCGGCGAGCTGCGCGTGCGGGCGTCGGCGCTGCACGGCACGACGATCGAGGGCGACGAGATCCCGAGCGTGATCGACGAGATCCCCGCGCTCGCGGTGGCCGCCGCGTTCGCCGACGGCGTCACCGAAATCCGCGACGCGGCCGAGCTCGTCGGTGAAGGAGAGCAACCGCATCGGGACGCTGCACGAGGAGCTGGGCAAGCTCGGCGTGGGCGTCGAGGCGCGGGCCGACGGTCTCGTCGTGCGCGGCGGCCGCGCCGAGGCGGCGCGTTCGCCAGCCACGGCGACCACCGCATCGCGATGGCGATGGCCGTCGCCGCCAACGTGATTGCCGGCCGATCGACGGTGGACGGTTGGCGGCGGTGTCGTCGTCGTACCCGGAGTTCGCCGCCGGATCTCGAGCGGCTGACCGGATCGAGCGACGCGTGACGGTCGGCCATGACGGTCGGGCCATGACGGTGGTATCGCGATCGACGGGCCGTCGGGCTCGGGCAAGTCGACGGTCGCGCGCGGAGTCGCCGCCGAGCTCGGGCTGCCGGTGCTCGACACCGGCGCGATGTACCGCGCGGTGACGCTGGCGGCGCTCGACGCCGGGGTCGCGCTCGACGACGGCCCGGCGTGCGCGGCGGTCGCGCGGGCGAGGAGATCACCGTGGAGAACGGCGTGACCCTGCTCGACGGCCGCGACGTGAGCCGCGAGATCCGCGGCCCGGTCGTGACCGGCGCGGTCTCGATCGTCTCCGCGCACCCGGAGGTGCGCGAGGTGCTCGTCGCGCGGCAGCGGGCGTGGGTCGCGCAGCACGGCGGCGGAGTGGTCGAGGGCCGCGACATCGGCACGGTCGTGTTCCCCGACGCGACGGTGAAGGTGTTCCTCGTCGCGCGCGACGAGGAGCGTGCCCGGCGGCGTCAGCGCGACGAGGAGCCGCCGCCCGCGCGGTCGCGGTCGAGGACGTGCGGGCCGCGCTCGACCGGCGCGACGCGCTCGACTGCGGTCGGCGGTGTCGCCGTTGCGCGCCGGCCGACGACGCGATCGTGATCGACACGACCGACCTCGACGTCGACGACGGTCGTCGCCGACATCGTGGCGCGGGCCCGAGCCGCGGAGGCCCGCTGAGCTTCTACCGAGTGGTTCGCCTGGTCGTGGCCGGCGGTTCGTCGGCCGCTGTACCGCGTGCGCATCGGGGCCGGGAACGGTTGCCCGCCACGGCGGCTACGTGCTCGCGCCGTCGCACCGCTCGATGATGGACATCCCGTTCGCGGCGTGGCTGTCGCGCCGGCCGTTGCGCTACATGGGCAAGGCGTCGCTGTTCCGGATCCCGGTCGCGGGCGCGTTCTTCCGCACGCTCGGCGGCTTCGAGGTGGCGCGGGACGGCACCGACCGCAAGGCGCTGCGCGATTCGATCGCGATGCTCAGGCCGGCGAGGTGCTGCTGCGTGTATCCCGAGGGCACCCGCCAGACGGCCCGAAGATCCAGCCCTGCAGCCGGGCGCGGCGTACCTCGCGCTGCGGGCCGGGGTGCCGATCGTGCCGGTCGGGCATGGCGGGCACCGAGGAGATCCTGCGGGCCACGGCAAGCTGCCCGCGCTTCCGCCGCGTGGCGATGGTCGTGGGCGAGCCGATCGTCAGCCCGCCGCGTGCCGTCGGCGGCGTGGTGCCCCGCGAGCAGGTCGACGCGCTCACCGCGCGGTTGCACGACGCGTTGCAGGTGGTGTTCGACGAGGCAACGAGCTGCGCGACGGCACGCGCGCCGCGCGCGGACGGGTCAGTCGCCGAAGGCGGCGAGCACCTTCGACGCGTCGAGCGGTGCGGTCGTCGGCGAAGCGGTCCGCCTGCGCGCGCGACCGCGGTGACGTCGCCGCCGAGCAGGAGCGCGGCCGCGGCGTCGAGCGCGGGGATCAGCTCGCGCAGCTCCGCGGCGGCGGGAAGTACTCGTCCTCGTCGGTGACGCGCACGAGTCGACGCCGTCACTCGGCGCGAGCCGGGCGATGACCGATTCGACGAGCTCCTCGGGCGCGCTCGCGCCCGCGGTGACGCCGACGACGCGGGCGCCGCGCGAGCGACCTCGGCGTCGAGCTCGTCGGGCCCGTCGACGCGGAGCACGATCGGGCAGCCGGCCTCGCGCGCGACCTTGGTGAGCGCGATCGTGTTCGACGAGTTCGCGCTGCCGATCACGACGACGGCGTCGGCGCGCTTGGCGATGTCGGTGAGCGCGTCCTGGCGGTTGGTCGTGGCGAAGCAGAGGTCGTTGCGCGACGCGGTCCAGACGTCGGGGAAGCGGTCGCGGGTGCGCTCGACGACGCCCGCCCATTCGTTCTGCGCGAGCGTGGTCTGCGCGAGCACCGCGACGCGAGCGGGGTCGGCGACGGTGCGGCGAGCCGCGTCGAGGTCGGCGTCGCGCTCGACGAGCTGCATCGCATTCGGGCGCGACCGCGAGCGTGCCGACCGCTTCGTCGTGGCCGGCGTGGCCGACGTAGAGGATCGTGAAGCCCTTGCGGGCGCGGACCTTGGCCTCGTGGTGCACCTTGGTGACGAGCGGGCACACCGCGTTCACGACGTAGCGGTCGTTCGGCGCGGGAGGCCTCGACGACATCGGGCGCGCTGCCGTGCGCCGAGAGCATGAGCGGCGCGCCGGCGGGCACCGCGTCGACGTCGTCGACGAAGATCACGCCCTGCTCGCGGAACCGGTCGACGACGAGCCGGTTGTGGACGATCTCGTGGTAGCAGTACACGGGCGGCTCGAAGACCCGGACCATCCACGCCAGCGCCTTGATCGCCATCTCGACGCCCGCGCAGAACCCCCGCGGTTCGGCGAGCAGGACCTTCTCCACAGGGGACGGGTGGCGGCCACGGGGCGAGGCTACCGGCGCCGACCCCGTAGCCTGGGCCCCATGCCCGCAGCCCGCGTTGATGCCGTCGCGCCCGGATCCCCGGCCGCGCGGCGGGATTGCCGTGGGCGACGAGGTGCTCGCGGTCAACGGCGAGGTGGTGCGCGACGTCATCGCGTACCAGATCCAGGTCGACGGCGCCCACGTCGAGCTCGACCTGCGCCGGGGCGGGCTCGAGCGGGTCGTGAGGTCGACAAGGCCGAAGGCGCGCCGCTCGGGGTCGAGCTGACGAGCGCGGTGTTCGACCGGGTGCGCACCTGCGACAACCACTGCCCGTTCTGCTTCATCCACCAGCTGCCGAAGGGGATGCGCAAGAGCCTGTACCTGAAGGACGACGACTACCGGTTGTCGTTCCTCTACGGGAACTTCACCACGCTGACCCGTTTCACCGAGGCCGACCTCGAGCGGGTGGTCACCGAGCGGCTCGGCCCGCTGTACGTGAGCATCCACGCGACCGATCCCGACGTGCGCACCCGGCTGCTGCGCAACCGGCGCGGCGCGACGAGCCTGCGCTGGCTGGAGCTGCTGCTCGACGCGGGCATCGAGGTGCACGGCCAGGTGGTGGTGTGCCCGGGCATCAACGACGGCGGCGGTGCTCGACGACACGCTGCTCGGCGTGCTCGACCGCTTCCCGCAGCCTCGCGACGGTCGGCGTGGTTCCGCTCGGGGTGAGCGCGCACAACCGCGAGGACGAGATGCGCCCGCACACACTCGCGGAGGCGCAGGCGGTGGTCGACATCGTCGAACGCTGGCAGGCGCGCTTCCCCGACGCGCTCGGCCGCCGGCTCGTGTACGTCTCCGACGAGTACTACCTCCTCGCCGAGCGCCCGTTCCCCGCGCTCGACGCGTACGACGGTTGTTCGCAGCACGAGAACGGCATCGGCATGGCGCGCACGTTCGAGGCCGAGGTGCGCGCCGCGCTCGCGGGCGCCGACGTCGTCGGTACGGGCCCGCGTTCCGGCTTCTTCGCGTGGGTCGACGGCGCGCCCGCCGACGGCTACCGCGCGCCCCGGGTTACCGTCGGGAAACCGCCCCAACAGTTGGCACCCTCACGTACCGAGGCGGTGGGTGAGCGGGCCCACCGCTGGAACGTGATCGTCACCGGGGAGCTGGGCGCGGCGGTGCTGGAGCCGTTGCTTGGCGGAGTTGCCCGGCCGGGTGCGCTTGCTGCCGGTAAGAACGCGTTCTTCGGCGGCAACATCGGCGTGACCGGTCTGCTGACCGGAGAAGACATCGCCGCCGCGCTCGAGGGTCAACCCGAGGATGATCGTTACCTCCTCCCCGACGTCGCGCTGTCGCGCGGCCGGTTCCTCGACGGCACGACCGCGGCAGCGCTGCCGCGCGTCGTCGAGATCGTCGCCCACCGACGGCGGCGCGCTCGTGAACGCGCTGCGCCGTTCCGCTCCGATCCCGATGCGGTCGCTGCCTCATGAGTACCGAGATGCCCGTCGTCGCCGTCGTCGGCCGCCCCAACGTGGGCAAGTCGACGCTGGTGAACCGCATCGTCGGCCGGCGCGCCGCGATCGTGGAGGAGCGGCCCGGCGTCACCCGCGACCGGCGCGAGCTGCACGGCCGAATGGGTCGGGCGTGCGTTTCGCATCGTCGACACCGGCGGCTGGTTGGCCGAAGGCGAAGCTGGACTCACCGGCGAGGAGTCGGCGCTCGCGGCCAAGGTGAGCGCGCAGGCCGCAGAAGCCGTGCGCACCGCGGACGTCGTGCTGTTCGTCGTCGACGTCACGACGGGCATCACCGAGGAGGACGCGCAGGTCGCCAAGCTGTTGCAGCAGGCCGACACGCCCGTGATCGTCGTCGTGAACAAGGTCGACGACGAGCGCCGCGAGACCGACATCTGGGAGTTCTCCCGGCTCGGTCTCGGCGATCCGATGCCGGTGTCGGCGATTCACGGTCGGCTGTCGGGCGAGCTGCTCGACGCGGTCGTGGCCGCGCTGCCGGAAGCGGACGAGGACGACGACGACTGGGAGAAGCGCGACGCGGCCGACGCGCTCGACGACGGCATCTTCAACATCGCGATCGTCGGCCGTCCGAACGTCGGCAAGTCGACGCTGTTCAACCGGCTCGTCGGTGAAGACCGCGTCGGTCGTGCACGACATGCCGGGCACGACCCGCGACGCGATCGACACGGTGGTGGAGACCGAAGACGGTCCGTTGCGTTTCGTCGACACCGCGGGATTGCGGCGCAAGAGCCGCATCGACGAACCGACCGAGTACTACAGCCTCGTGCGCGCGCTCGAAGCGATCGACCGCGCCGACGCCGCGCTGTTGGTGATCGACGCGTCGGAGGGCGTGACGCACCAGGACCAACGGCTGGCCGAACGCATCGACGCCGCGGGTACCGCGGTCACGATCATCTGTAACAAGTGGGATCTGCTCGACGCCGAAGACCGGGAGAAGGTGCGGCGCCAGGTCGCCGACATGCTCGGGTTCCTGAGCTACGCGCCGATGATCCCGATCTCCGCGCTGAGCGGCCGGCGGGTGCATCAGCTGCTGCCCGCGCTGCGGGAGTCGGAGAGCGCGTACCACCAGCGCATCCCGACGGCCGCAGCTCAACCGGGTGATCCGCGATGCGCAGAACGCGCACCCGGCGCCCGTGGTCAAGAAGCACCGGCCCCGGATCCTGTACGCCACCCAGGGCGCGACCGATCCGCCCACGTTCACGCTGTTCGCGAGCCGGCCGCTGTCGGATCAATACCTGCGGTACCTCGAGCGCAAGCTGCGGGAGTCGTTCGATCTCGGGCCGACCCCGATCAAGCTGCGCGTGCGGGCCCGCACGCCCTGACGGGCGGGGCGGGGCGCGTAACGTGGTCGGCATGGCGGATTGGCCCACCCATGTCGACGTTCGAGAAGTCGGCCCGCGCGACGGGCTGCAGAACGAGGCGCCGATTCCCGTCGCGGAGCGGATCCGCCTGATCGACGCACTGTCGGCGACGGGGTTGCGGTTCATCGAGGCCGCGTCGTTCGTATCGCCCGCCGCGATCCCGCCGATGGCCGGCGCGGGCGAGGTCATGGCCGGGATCGCCCGCGTGCCCGGGGTCGTGTACTCGGCGCTGGTGCCGAACCCGAAGGGCGCGGAGCTGGCGGTTGCCGCGGCCGTCGACGAGATCGAGCTCGTGGTGAGCGCGAGTGAGACGCACAACCAGAAGAACGTGAAGCGGTCGGTGGCCGACTCGTTGGTCGGCGCCCGCGACGTGGTGGAGATCGGCCACGCCGCGGATGTAGCCGTCGAAGCGATCGTGTCGACCGCGTTCGGGTGCCCGTACGAAGGCGATGTCGCGCCCGAGCGGGTGGCGCAGATCGCCGGGCATCTCGTCGATGCGGGGGCCGACCGGCTTTCGTTCGGCGACACCACCGGGATGGCGACGCCTCGCCGAGTCGCGGATCTGCTCGACGCGCTCGCAACGGCCGGGATCGCGAGTGATCGGGTCGGGCTGCACTTCCACAACACGCGCGGTACCGCGCTCGCCAACGTCGTGGCCGCGCTCGAACGGGGCGTGACGCGCTTCGACGCGTCGATCGGCGGACTCGGCGGGTGTCCGTACGCGCCGGGCGCGTCGGGCAACGCGGTGACGGAGGATCTCGTGCACATGCTGGCCGACATGGATATCGAGACGGGCATCGATCTCGATGCGTTGGTCCAGTGCGCGCATCTCGCGCAGGACATCATCGGCCGGGAGCTGCCGAGCGCGTTGCTGCACGCCGGGCCGCGCACGCGGCGGTACGCGTCGTGAGCGACGCCGACGAGGTTCGCGAGCATGCCGAGCGCGCCCTGCAGGGCAACCTGGCCAAGGAAGGCGAGAAGCTCGCCCGCCAGAGCAAGCTGTTCGTGCGCGACCGTCTGGCGTTGCTGCTCGATGCCGACTCGTTCGTGGAAGACGCGCTGCTGGCCAACGCGCTCGCCGGGGACCTTCCCGCCGACGGGGTTGTGACCGGAGTCGGGCGCGTCGGTGGTCGGCCGGTTTGTGTGTTGGCGAACGATCCGACGGTGAAGGCGGGGTCGTGGGGGGCGCGCACAGTCGAGAAGATGGTGCGGTTGACGGAGTACGCACTCGCGCACGAGCTACCCGTCGTCTACCTCGTCGACTCCGCCGGCGCCCGCATCACCGACCAGGTCGATCTCTTTCCCGGCCGCCGGGGCGCGGGGCGGATCTTCGCCAACCAGGTTCGCCTGTCGGGCAAGGTGCCGCAGGTGTGTTGCCTGTTCGGCCCGTCGGCCGCGGGCGGCGCGTACATCCCCGCCTTCTGCGACGTGGTGTTCATGGTCGAGGGCAACGCCTCGATGTACCTCGGTTCGCCGCGCATGGCCGAGGTCGTAATCGGCGAGCACGTGACGCTCGACGAGATGGGCGGGGCGCGCATGCACGCGACCGTCAGCGGTTGTGGCGACAATCTGTGCACCTCCGACGAGGATGCGATCGCGGCGGCCCGCCGTTTCCTTTCGTACCTGCCGACGAACTACACGTTGCCCGCGCCGCTTGTCGCGGCGGTTGAACCGGTGGCGGATGCGCGGCCGATCGCCGACATCGTCCCGCTCGAGGAACGGCGCGCCTACGACATGCACAAGGTGATCGACGCGCTCGTCGACGACGATTCGTTCTTCGAGCTCAAGCCGTTGTGGTCGCGGGAACTGATCATCGGATTCGCCCGTCTCGAAGGTGGTCCGGTCGGGATCGTCGCGAACAACCCCAAGCATCTCGGGGGAGTGCTGTTCGGCGATTCGGCCGACAAGGCGGCGCGCTTCATCTGGCTGTGCGACGCGTTCAACGTGCCGCTGGTGTTCCTCGCCGACGTGCCCGGCTTCATGATCGGCTCGGTGGTGGAGCGGGCGGGGATCATCCGCCACGGGGCGAAGATGATCACCGCGGTGGCCGAGGCGACGGTTCCGAAGTTCTCGGTGATCGTGCGCAAGGCCTACGGCGCGGGGTTGTACGCGATGTGCGGGCCGGCCTTCGATCCGGACGCGTGCCTGGCGTTGCCGACCGCGCAGATTGCGGTGATGGGCCCCGATCCCGCGGTGAACGCGGTGTTCTACAACCGGATCCACGCCATCGAAGATGCGGATGAGCGGGCCGCGTTCGTAGCCGAGCAGCGCACCGCGTACGAGGAGGATGTCGACCTCGTGCACCTCGCCGCGGAGCTGGTGGTGGACGCGGTGGTGCAGCCCGAGGACCTGCGGGGCGAGCTCGTCCGGCGGATCGGACTGGCCTCCACCAGGGTGCGGAATGACGCCGTGAAGCGGCACGGCGTCCCGCCGGTGTAGATCGGTACACTGCTTCCCGCTACGGGCTGTAGCGCAGTTCGGTTAGCGCGCTTGACTGGGGGTCAAGAGGTCCCGGGTTCGAATCCCGGCAGCCCGACTCGAAAAGCCTGCTCGGCGACGTAGGTGCTGGTCTCGAGCGGTGACCTGCAGTCGCGAGCTCAGGGCTCGTGCGACTGCGTTCGATTGACCGGGGGAGCGCGACTCGGTCCTCTGCTGGTGTCCATACCGGCGAATAGCCCGATCGGTCGCCTGGTTGCTTACGTAAGAGGTGGCATTCCGAGCATTTCGCGGAACTCGTCGGTCGTGTTCGTGACTGGGAACGGCGCCGAGGGCACGGGAAGGCCAAGTCGCGCGCAGATGGGATCCCAACCGTCGCCCGGCGACCATTCGAGGAGCCGTTCGGCCGGTACGCCGGTTCGGACGGCGTCGTTGTGCCGCTCGAACGCGTCCATCATTGCAGTGGGGTCATCGAACCGGTCACTGAATCGATCGTGGAGCAGTTTGCGAACCTCGTCCATCCAAGGTTTGAGTTCCGGCGGCACCCGGTCGAACGACAAGAAGATCGTGTTCGACGCGCTGCGGTACCAACTCTCGGGATCGCGCACCGATAACAGCACGAGCGCGTCGGGATACGCGACCGAGAGTTCCGGCCAGAACGCACCGCCCGGCCAATCCACGATGGCACGGTACCGAGCCAGCATCGCAGGCCAGTCGACAGGGCGACCTTCGATGGCATCAGTCCACGCAGGCACCTGCGTGGGGTCACCCAGGATTTCGAGCATGTGATGACACGGCGCGTCGAGGAGTTGTTCGAGCGCCACCTTCAACGAGTGCGTACCTGTCCGGCCGACACCGGCACCAACAACCGCGACATCCATCTCTTACCCCCGCCCGAGTTCACGCGCCGCGCGCACGACAAGAACACACATCTATCACGGCCACCGGCCGTCATCTAGCGTCGGCCGACGGACCCTCAACGGCATCGCGACGACGGCATCCCCCAACATCACGACCGCCCCTGCGCACAACTGCCGATCTGCGCGTGATCGCACCCGCCTGCGTTAGGTAAGCGTCGAGCAAAGGTTTCCGCCCCGGCCCGATTCTCGCTCGATTCACGCCTCGGTGCCGTCGATGACAGGTCGCCGACGGTTGTCGGTATCCAGGGAAGGACTGCTCTTATGAGCATCTCACCGGTTGGCTCAGCGGCCAGCTACGTACCTCAGATTCGTCCCCAAGGAACTGCGTCACCGCGCGCAGCTGCTTCTGTCAAGGTCGGTGGCGATTCTGACGGTGACAATGATGGCACCAAGGGCGGGACGGTCGACGTTCGAGCCTGAGCATTGCTATCGAGGCGTTGCGCGACGGTCCCACACGCAGTGGGGCCGTTCCGCGTGCGGTCAGTGCGGGGATTATCTGCGTCACATCGATGCAGAACCGCCGGTCGGGTACGCCCCGACGGCCGCGGTATGTCAGTCTGAACGGATGCGGCCCGCGGGATTGGCAGGACTTGTGCTTGTCGTAGCTCCGAGTTGACGTGCGAGACCTGAGCGATTTGGGCGTGAGTGGGGCGACGTCGGCGCTGCCGCCGTTGCACAACGCCTGGTTGAGCACACTGACTGGCATTCAGGATCCGCCGTCGGAACCCAAGGCGACGTGCGGCGACTGCATCATGTGCGCGGGTGTTGAGCGTTCCGGCAGCCACGTGACCTTCTCCCCAAACGTGAAGTGCTGCAGCTACGTCCCCCATCTGGCGAACTTCTTGGTCGGCCGGTCGCTGCTCGGCGCGGGGCTCGAGAGCATCACCGCGAGAATTGCGCGCCGGGCGGGAGTGACGCCGCTGGGACTTGGCCTCAGTCAGGCAGACATGCGCCGCATCGTCGGGGCGCAGTCCCATTTCGGGACCTCACCAGTCGTGCTGTGCCCGCATTTCGTTGAGGAGACGCAGGGATGTGCCATCTGGGAGACACGCAACGCGGTGTGCTCCACGTGGTTCTGCAAACACGAGCGTGGCGCGGTGACCCAGCGCTTCTGGAACGCCGTCCGAGATCTGCTGATTGCTGCAGAGGAGCGGATCGCGTTTCGTTGTCTTGCCCAGGGCGGGCTGCCGGACGAACAGGTAAGCGCGGTCGTCGCCCACCGGGCGGCCGTCCGGGAGGCGATCGCGTATGCCAACTCCGGCGAAGTAGCACCCGAGGCGGCGTTCGACGACGAGTCGGCCGACTGGTATGCGCGGATGTGGGGCGATTGGGCCGGCCGGGAGGAGGACTGGTTTCGGCGCAGTGCGGAGTCCGTCGCCGAGATGGGTGAGGACGAGCTCATTTCACAGATGGACGGCATGGGCCACCTTTCCCGGGCGGTCCGCGATCGTTGGGACGATCTGACCGTGCACAACGTGCCCGATCGGCTGACGTTCAGCCCGGGGGTCGGCAGCGACGCCACCCCAGACGTGCTCCGCCTGATCGGCTACAGCCCGTTCGACCCGCTCGTGCTCCCCGCGGCGTTGCACGCGGATCTTCGCCTCTTGGATGGTCGCCAGATCGCGCAGGTGCGAGAGGGGACCGACCTTCACGGCGCCGTGCTCGACGATGACCTGCTCGGGTTGCTGTACGACTTCGGAGTCGCGCTACCGCCCGCGCCCTGACCAGCCGATCCTGACCCCCCGTCCGACACACTCGAGAACGAGAGTCACCGGCGATGACAACTGACAACAGCCCGAATACGCGTCGAACTACCGACGGCGACACCTCGCCCGACTTGACCGCGGCCGGTATCGAAGGGTTCGAGGTCATGAGCGCGACCGAAGGCGCGCGCGAGGCGAAAGTCAACGCCGTACGGGACGTGCTGACGAACGCGCGACCAGACGAGATGGCTGCCGTCGCACGTTGGCTCGACGCCATGCTCGCCGGAACATCACCCGACGATGTCCCGATATTGCGTCGCGTCATCCTCGAACAGGACGAACCCGTCTACGGGACGATCCCGATGAGCTCCGACGACGAACTCCTCGACCATTGGCAGAGCGGGGTCTACCCCTATCGCAATCTCATGTCACGCAAGGCCTACGAAGCGCAGAAGTACCACCTCCAGGTCGAGCTCCTCAAGCTTCAGGCCTGGGTGCGTGACACAGGCCAACGGGTAGTGGTTCTGTTCGAAGGTCGCGACGCGGCGGGTAAGGGAGGGACGATCAAGCGTTTCATGGAGCACCTCAATCCGCGGGGTGCGCGTGTCGTTGCGCTCGAGAAGCCGACACCGGTCGAACAGGGCCAGTGGTACTTCCAGCGTTACGTGCAACACCTGCCGACGCGGGGCGAGATCGTGTTGTTCGATCGCTCCTGGTACAACCGCGCCGGAGTCGAACGGGTCATGGGGTTCTGTACCGAGGACGAGCTCGACGAGTTCTTGCGCCAAGCCCCGGAGTTCGAACGCAACCTCACGCGCAGCGGGGTACACCTGATCAAGTTCTGGTTCTCGGTCAGCCGCGAAGAACAACGACGACGGTTCCGCGAGCGCGAGAACCATCCGTTGAAGCAGTGGAAGCTCTCACCGGTCGACATCGCGTCGTTCGACAAGTGGGACGAGTACACCGAAGCCAAGAAGGCGATGTTCGTCCGCACCGACACCGTCGAAGCGCCGTGGACGGTCATCAAGTCGGACTGCAAGAAGCGTGCGCGGTTGAACGCTATCCGCTACGTCCTCCACAAGCTCCCCTACACCGGCAAGGACGTCGACCTGATCGGCCCACTCGACCCGCTACTCGTCGGACGCGCCTACAACGTCTACGAAACCGAAGAACACGAGCCCTCGAACCCGTAGGGTCTCGCTGCGTTATCGCGTGACACGCAGGTGACGATGGCGCGGTTGCCGGGAGTTGAGCGCGGATCGAGGGGACTTTCGACCTGGCGCTAGGGGCTCCTTGGCCCTGTTCCGTTGTTCGGCGTCGCGGTGACTCATGGGAGAACCACTTCGGGAGGATCCATGAGGCAGGCATCACATCGTCGGCGACGGACACCGAGCCCGCGAAGCTTGGCCCCTCTCCCTCGAGGTCCGTTCGGTCCTGTGACTATCCGCACCGCAACCGCGTCGGAGCTCACACAGGAACACGACGCTCGTCGTGATGCCTGAGTCAGATTCACGAGGGATCGCAGCCGCGTCCCAGGAGAGGAGTTGATATGTCTGTGACCATTGACCCGGACACCATCGGTCCGGTTGACGTTGCTGTGATCGGCTTTGGTGGTGACGCCTTCAACGGCGAGATCGTTCCCGCGTTGGCGGAGCTGGTGGACGCCGGAGTTGTGCGGATTATCGATTTGGCGTTTGTGCGCAAGGCTGCGGATGGCACGGTCTCCGCGGTCGAAGTCGCCGATGCTGAGGTTGATGACGCGTTCGCGAAGCTCGACGCGGATCAGCATGACCTGCTCAGCGCAGAAGACCTCCTCGACATCGGCGAAAGCCTCGAGCCCGCGTCCGCGGGACTGTTGATCGTCTGGGAGAACTGTTGGGCAGCCAAGTTCGCACAAGCGGTGCGACATGCGAACGGCATATTGGTAAGCCAGGACCGGATCCCGCGCGACGTCGTCGTGCGTGCGATCGACGCGTTGAAGAGTGAATAGGGAGATCACGATGCCTCGTCGAATGGGACGCCCCGGACTCATGGGCACCATGGCCCGCACCGCAGTCGTCGCGGGTACCGCGACCGCTGTCGTCGGCCGCTCGCAGAAGAAGCAAGCCAACAACGCAGCGCAACAGCAGCAGGCAGCAGCCGGCCAACAGCAGGCAGCTCCGGTCGCCGCAGTAGCAAGCGACGACCCGATGGCGCAGTTGGAGAGGCTCGCCGACATGAAGGCAAAAGGCCTGCTGAGTGACGCGGAGTTCACCTCCGCGAAAGCAAAACTTCTCGCCTGATCGGCGGAAGCCGTCCAACGCCAAGCTGACGTCGGCGCAGCGGGCTGAGCTGGTCGCGGGGCTGACCAAGACGCTCGACCTCTCGCCTCCGGCGAACACCCCGTCGGGGTAGGCGCACGCCGCGCTGGCGTTGGTTATGCGCCGATCAGGCCGGCGTTTCCTACTTTGCCCGTGACCGCATGCCTGCGCTACGTAAGCGTCGGGCAAAAGTTTCGTCGAGCCTGAGGATTGCTATCGAGGCGGCGCGGCCTTTGCCAAATCTTGGCGTAACGCGTCGCAACATACGCAGGATCGATCCTTAGGGTCGGGACGTGTCGGATTCGAGATCTGTCCCGGTGTCGCGCGCACTGCGACCGCGCCCGTCTCGTCGGCCACCGCAACGCGTCGTTCGCAGACGCCGGGCGTTTGTCGTCCTGGCCGTGATCGTGACCGCGATCGTGCTGTTCGCGCTCGGTTCGGGTTCTTCGGGTCACCGCAAGGGGTCGGTTGGTAGCGGCAACACCCCAACCACGCCGGGGTCGTTCTCGGGCGTTCCGGCCGTACACCTGCTCACGGCGAGCGCCCGGTGGCAGCTCCCGTCGCCCCTGTCGCGCTCGGTCGCGTTTTCCGACGGCAACGGGATCATCCTCGCCGGCGGACTCGACTCGGCTCAGAACACGCTGTCGACCGTCGTCCGTATCGACGCGAACAGTGGCGCGGCGACGGCAGCGGGCTCCTTGGCGGTGCCGGCCCACGACGCGGCCGGTGGCGTGATCGGCGGACAGCGTTACGTGTTCGGCGGGGGTGCGCAGCACGTCAGTGACGTGGTGCAAGTGCTTCAGCAAAATGGCATGTCGACGGTCGTCGGGCATCTGCCCCAACCGCGCGCTGACCTCGCGGCGGTCACGATCGGCTCAAGCGTCTACCTCGTCGGCGGTTACGACGGGACCAACGCGACACTCGCCGTCCTCGCAACATCGGACGGCGTCCAGTTCCGCACCGTCGCGCAGTTGCCGGTCGGCGTTCGATATCCCGCGGTCGCGGCGATCGGCGACAAAGTGTTCGTTTTCGGCGGCGAGCTCAACGGAAGCGAATCGAGCGCCGTGCAGGAGATTGACGTGCACGCGGGGAGCGCACGCGTCATCGGCGACCTCCCGAGCCCACGCACCGAAGCGGCGGCGGTGCAGCTCGGCGGGTCCATCTATATCGCCGGCGGGCTTGCGGGTGGATCGGCGTCGAGTGATGTGCTCCGATTCGACCCGCAGACCGGCCGATTCTCACCCGACGGGCAACTGCCGGCGCCCACGGCTGACAGCGCCGCGGCGACCGTCGGCGCGAATGCGTATCTCCTCGGCGGCGAAGCGGCTGCGATCTCGTCTGGTGTGTCGGTCCTCCACCTGACGACGACCACTCGCGTCATCACCGTCGCGGCCGCGAACGTCCGTCCGTTTGCGGGCCGGCTGCTGATTGCGGATCGTGGCAACAACCGCTTGATCGTCGTCGACGCGAACAAGCAGCGCTCGTGGGTCTACCCGTCGGCCACGATGCCGGCGCCGCCCGGCGGGTTCTACTTTCCCGACGACGCCTTCTTTGCCGACGAGGGTCGATCGATCGTCACGAATCAGGAGGAGAACCACACGATCGTGCGGATCGCGTTCCCGTCCGGTGCTCTGCAATGGAGCTATGGAACGCCGAAGGTGCCCGGTTCGGGTCCGGGGTTTCTCAACCAGCCCGACGACGCGTTCCTTCTTCGCGACGGCTCCTACACCGTCGCCGACGCCAAGAACTGCCGAATTTTGCGCATCGGTGCCGACAAGCAACCGATTTCGCAGATCGGGACCACGGGCAACTGCGTGCACGACCCGCCGCGCAGCGTCGGGTATCCCAACGGCGATACCCCGCTCCCGGACGGGAACCTTCTGGTGTCGGAGATCAACGGGTCGTGGATCACCGAGTACTCACCCTCAGGCGCACTCGTGTGGACGGTGCACCTTCCGATCACGTACCCGTCCGATCCCCAACAGCTCGGACCCGACCTCTATCTCGTCTCCGACTACGCCAAGCCCGGCGGTGTTCTCGAGTTCACTCGCGAAGGCCGCATCGTCTGGACCTACCGGCCGACGAGCGGCGACGGGATGCTGGACCATCCGAGTCTCGCCGAGCGTCTGCCGAACGGACTCATCGCCGTGAACGACGACTATCGGCATCGGGTCGCCTTCATCGATCCCGCGACGGAGACAATCGTCTGGCAATACGGCCAGACCGACCAAGCCGGCACCGGACCAGATCAGCTCAACACGCCCGACGGTTTCGATCTCCTGCTGCCCGACAATTCGACTCCGACTCACCCGCAGACGGGCTGAAAGATCGGATTGGGGTGCCGACCCAAACCGTCCGCGAAAGCCATATCCGACAAGCTCGCCTACCGCTCTCCCTTGGCGATCGACTCGTTGAGTTCTCGGTCCCATTTATCGCCCGTAGACCTTCTGGTTGCATTGCGTTAACCGGCCGATCGTTAGCGTTCGCGAGACGATGCTGACGAAGACGCCGGTCGGCGATCCCGCATCTACAGGCGACGTTCTCAACCCGGCCGACCCGAACCGCGTAGGCACCGTACGCAAACCGCGTCGGCTGCGAGTTCGTCTCGTACTCGCAGCGATCGTCGCGGTGTTATTGGTACCGGCCTCGTCGTTCGCCAACGCGGTGATGGTGTCCAACGGCGATCCGTTGTCCGCCAACGCGACTGAATGGGCGCGCAACCACTGGCTCGGCGGAGTCGTCGACCGCGTCGAGAGCCTCTGGTATTCGCACCATCAGCCGGCCAAGGGCGGCACACCCAAGGCGGGCATCGCGGGAGTGGCACCGCCGAACGCTCGCCCCTCGTCGGCGGCTGCGGCGCGTGTACCCACGACGATCAGTCGAAGCGAGTGCCCTGTGGGGATTCAGCCTCTCGCCTCGACCGCACTTCCCGGCGAGGGTGCGTGGCGCTCCGTCGGACGCGCGGCAGGCTCGGTTTGCTTCGCGTACATGAGGCCCGACGCCGTGCACACCAGCGTCCTCGTAGGCGTGGCTTGGATGCGCATGAGCATGCTGCGCGCGACATTGCACAACGGAACAACCGTTCCGGGCGGCGGGCCTTGGCGCGCCGGGCCATCCATCTCGGCATCGGACTACGGCCGTGTTGTGGCCGCGTTCAACAGCGGATTCCGCTTGGATGCGAGCCAGGGTGGTTACTTGACCGAAGGACGAACGGTACAGCCGTTGGTCAACGGACGGGCGTCGTTGGTCATCTTCACCGACGGTCACGTCGACATCGGGATGTGGGGCCGAGACGATTCCCTCGGTCCACTGGTGTCGTCGGTTCGACAGAACCTCAGCTTGCTGGTCGACGGCGGCAACCTCGTCACCGGACTCTCCGATTCCAACAGCCCCCGGTGGGGGGCCACGCTCGGCAATCAGATCTACACCTGGCGTTCCGGAGTTGGAGTCGACGCGCACCACAATCTGATCTACGTCGCGGGCCCGGGCCTCGACGTTTTTACGCTCGCTGCCGTGCTCCAGCGCGCGGGGAGCATCCGGGCAATGGAACTCGACATCAATCCGGAATGGGTCTCGTTCATGACGTACAGCGCAACGTCACCGACGAGCACCACACCGACGAAGCTCCTGTCGAACATGGAACGACCCGCGGATCGATACCTTCACTCGAATACCAGGGATTTCATCGAGCTCGACCTTCGCCGCTGACGAGGCGGGCTCGCGTCACCTCACGACCGCTGTGCCCTAGCTGCAATCATGGCCGCCGTCGCCGCGAGCATCGTCCTGGACGAACGCGGGTTAACCATCCCCGCCGTTCGACTGCGAGTTAGCGTCGTAGTCGTGGAGTCATCCGGTCAGCAGTTGTGTAGCCGCGCGTGGCAGAACGTCGACGGCTGCAGCACGCCCTTGGAGTTCGTTGCGTATCTCGACCAGCTCGACGAGGTAACGCGCGCCGCTCGGATGGAAACCGCGATCCTTCTCGGTATCGTGCCGGGCCGCTCCGCGCTCGACGTCGGCTGCGGTACGGGAAGCCTTGCCATCGAGTTGGCGATGAAGGTCGGGCCGACCGGTCGTGTCGTTGGCGTCGACCTCAGCGAGATGATGATTGCAACGGCGCGGGCGCGGGCTGACGCTCGCGGCATAGCGGCCGAGTTCTTCGTCGGTGACACGTACGCCCTCGATCTTCCCACCGATTCGTTCGATGCAGTTCACTGCGATCGAGTGCTTCAACATCTCGACGATCCGTTGACGGCGATCAGAGAGATGACGCGTGTGCTGGTGCCGGGCGGGACGATCGTCATTCGAGAACCGGACTGGGATGGTCTGTTCATCGACGGAGGCGACGCCGCTACGACGCGCGCGGTGCGCGACGCGCTGGTAGATGGCATACGCCAACCGCGAGTCGGGCGCACGCTCCGGCGACTCGTCCTCACGGCCGGCCTGGACGTCATTGACTTTCAGGGCGCTGTCGGCGTGTACGCGGTCTCGCGCTCCGCAGCCGATGCCGTCTGGAACGTGCGTGCCCAACTCGACCGTGCGGTCGAGACTGGAGCTGTTGACGACGAGTCCGCCCGTGCGTGGTGGAACGATCTCGGCGACCTCGACGACGCGGGCCAGTTCTTCGCGGGGGTCGTCGGATTCCGAGTGGTCGGTCGGAAGTCTGCGTAAGTCGCATCCACGGCTACGTCAACGCGACCTCGGAGGATCAGGCGCATTCCGCGAACGCCGATCTCGCAACGTGGTACCGCAGCCACGCGACGCCATAACTGCCTCTGTCCCGGGGCGAGGAGTGGATCTAGCGTGATTGCGATGGCACGTGATGAGGCAGCCAGGATCGCCGACGAGAGCTTGCACGAGTTCATCAAGTCGATGGCTCTCGCGGGTAATCCCGGCTCAGGTCGTCACGAGATCGGCATTCACCACATCCACGGCTGGATCCTTGACTACGACCCGACGGTCGGTGGCGCCGAAATACAAACGGTCATTGGCCTTGATGCCTATATCCACGCGCGTCAGGATCCCCGATCCCTCCACACCCACAAGTGGTCCGCATCGCAATGGGTGCTGCGCCATGCCGACGACCCCGATCCAGTCGGACGCGCATCCGCATTCGCAGACCACCTTTCTCGAATCCTCGCGTTCGATCACGTCGGAGGAAACGCAAGCGGCGACCAGGCGATGCCGTGGGGACCACCGCTGGGGGATGCCGATCGACCTCATCCCGACAGTGACGCGACGCCATAACCGCCGATCGGCTCGCCGTGCCGGCGAAGGATCGGGCGATCCAGGCGCGAACGGCGGAACCCTCATGGCCCCCACGCTCGATCGACGAGAATGCGGCGATGCCCATCGACCCTGACCGCAGCGACGACGAGGTGGCAGCCATCGTGCGCGATGGCTACGACACAATCGCGGACGGCTATCTCGCTTCTATGCGCACCACCGACGCGAATGATCCCCGTTCGGCGTGGGTCGGCCGCTTCCTCGATGTGGTGCAAGCCGAGTCGCGCATCATCGATATCGGCTGCGGCCCGGGTGTCCCGACCGCGGCGCAACTCGACGCGGCTGGGCATCGAGTTGTGGGGGTCGACATCTCGCCACGCCAAGTCGTACTCGCCCAATCCGAGGTTCCCCGCGCCGAGTTCGTCGCGGCCGACATCTTCGATCTTCACTTTGATCCGGGTTCCTTCGACGCCACGAACCGGACGAACCATTACGCGCCCGACACGATGCTCGAACTCGTCCGCAACGGTGGCTTTTCAATCGATCGCCGCGAAGTGATTTCGTCGGCGACGCCGTTCGGTGCCGAGACCTGGTTGTGGGTGTTGGCGCGAGCGAGCATGTGACGGAGGTCGCGGCTCGTGAGCGGAAACCGCCGCGGTGCACGCTCGAGTTCCGTCGGTTCCTGGTCAGCTTCGGGTGAGGACCACCTTGAGCGCGCCGGTGTCGGCGGCACGGCTGAAGACGTCGTACGCCTCTTCGAACTGATCGAGCGTGAAGTGGTGGGTGACGAACCGCTCGGCGTCGATCTGGTGCCCTTGCGCCAGTCGGAGCAGCGTCGGCGTGGAGTACGTGTCGACGAGCCCCGTGGTGATGGTGACGTTTCGGATCCAGAGGTCTTCCAGATGCAACGTCGCCGGCTGGCCGTGCACGCCGATGTTCGCGATGTGACCACCGGGCCGGGCCAGTCTGGTCGCCAACTCGAAGGTCGCCGGCGTGCCGACCGCCTCGATGGCGACATCGGCGCCGAGGCCGGCAGTGAGATCCTGGACCACGGCGAGGGCATCCTCGCGGCTGTTGTTCACCACGATGTCGGCGCCGAACTGCTTGGCCGCTTCGAGTCGGGTGTCGGCGAGATCGATGGCGACAACGTGTGACGGGCTGTAGAGCCGCGATCCCATCATCGCCGAGAGCCCGATCGGACCGGCGCCGACGATCGCGACGACATCGCCCGGGCGGATCTTGCCGTTGAGGACGCCGACTTCGTATCCGGTGGGAAGGATGTCGGCGAGCATCAGAATCTGCTCGTCGCTGACGCCATCGGGTACCGGGTACGTCGACGTGTCGGCGAAGGGGACGCGCACGTACTCGGCCTGGGTGCCGTCGATCTTGTGCCCCAGGATCCAACCGCCGCCGCCGAGGCACTGGCCGTAACTGCCCTCGCGGCAATAGCGACACGCGCCGCACGCGGTGATGCACGAGACGAGTACGTGGTCGCCGACCTTAACGTTCTTCACGCCGGAGCCAACCGTCTCGACCGTGCCGACGGCCTCGTGGCCGATGATCCGTCCGTCGGTCACGGCGGGTACGTCACCCTTCAAGATGTGCAGGTCGGTGCCGCAGATCGTGACGGCGTCGACTCGCACAATGGCGTCGGTGTCATCGATGACGACGGGCTTCGGCACTTCTTCCCACGACTTGTGGCCGGGACCGTGGTACACGACTGCGCGCATCGCAAGCTCCTCTGCTTTGGTTCTCCCTCGAACCTAGGAATTCGCGGGCCGCAGCGATAGGGCCATAGGGCCCGGCGCTCCCCGGGACGTTCGGACCTACGGCATCTCGACGAGGCCGTCATCGCGGTGGTCGACCACGACGACCGTCACGTCTGACCACCCGATTCACTGACGCGACTTCTGCGTCGTGGGCCGGACGGAACCTTCGAGTCCGGCGACGCGTCATACACGCATATGAGGTCTCGTCATCGGAGTTCTGTGCGTTGCGGGCGATCGCGGCAGCTGTGACTCGAGGGCGGCTCTCGTGCGAGTACCTCTCGGACACGTTGACCGTGCTGTGCGACGGCAACGTGACGTGCGGGCTCGACGACCCCAACGGCACCCGTAGCTTCGGGAACATCAAGGTCTCGTCGGTGGACGCGATCTGGCGTGATCTCCGCTACGCCGAGCGCAAGCAGCGCTTGGCCCAAGGACATGCGTGCGATGGTTGCGCGCTCCATCATGTCGTCGAGGGCGCCATGCCGGAGCGCGCGTCCACGCCGCGCCGGCTGATCGTCGAAGCGACGGTCACGTGCAACATCCGCTGCCAGAACGATGCGTGCTTCAAAAACAACGATCCGGCCGAACAAACACGTGCGTCCAATTTCCTCCCGCTGGACGACTTCAAGCGCCTGCTCGATCAGACGGCCTCCGGCGTGGAGTTCATGTGGTTCCTGAACTACGGCGAGCCGTTTCTGCATCCGCAGGCCGAGGAAATGATCGGCTACGCCAAGCAGAAGAACCCCGACATGCGCATTGCCTCGAGCACCAACGGCATCCCCCTCGCGCGCCCGGGACGCGCCGAGAAGCTGGTCCGCTCCGGGGTGGATCACATGACGTTCACCATCGCGGGCATCGATCAACCGACCTACGTGGAATACCACGGACGAGGATCTGCAGCTGCAGCACTCGACGGCATGCGTCGAGTCTGCGCGGCGAAGCGTGAGCTCGGGATTTCGACCCCGGTCGTGCAGTGGCGCTATCTGCTCTTCCACTGGAACGATTCGGCCGAGACGATCGCCAAGGTGAGGGCGCTGGCCGCAGAGATGGGCGTCGACGAGCTCCGGTTCCATCTCACGCATGTCCCCGCCGGGGGAGCCACGCGGCGCCTCGCCTTCGGTAGTCCGGACCATCACGAGATCGCGGATCTCGCCGACGCATCACACGGCATGCGGCCCGACGACGATGGGCTGTTCCTCCGCGAAGACGAGGCGCGTCTGGGCCCGTACCGGTGGAGCGCGCCGACGGCCCGCGTGCGACCGACCTTGTCGGGGCGCTTCGCGTTGTTGGCGTTCTCGCGACCGCCGCAGACCCCGGAAGCCGACGTCGTCGTGACACTTCCGTGGAGCACGTTCACGACCCGAGTCGCCGGCAACGGCGCATGGACGAGCATGCGCGTCTTCGTGCCGCGGCGCTACCGGCGTTCGGAGCTGGTCGCCACTCTCGCGACGTCGGCGTGGTTTCCGATGGACGACGACCTGCCCGACATTCGTTGCTTGGGCGTCATGGTCGCGGAGGGACATGTCGGACGAGTTGGGACCGTCCTCTTCGGCGCGCGGGCGATGAAGGTCCCTCACCTGCGCGCCACGGTGCGGGCGGCGCTCACGAAAATGCTCCGGCCGTCGGGGGACACGAGCAGTTAAGTGAGCATCTCGGCGCTCGAGCTTTCCGGCGACATCGGACCGCGCATCAACGTCTACACCGCCGAGCCCGGAAGCTCGTCGCACGAGGCGGCGTAGTCGCGTGACCCCGCGCGGACGCCTATGACAAGCTGCGAATCATGCAGGTTGGTGTCGCGTACCCGCAGAACGAACTTCGAGGCGATCCGGCGGCCGTTCGCCAGTTTGGGAAAGCGGTCGAGGACCTGGGCTTCGACCATCTCCTCGCGTACGACCACGTGCTCGGCGCCGTTCACGCCGGTCGGACGCGTGAACTGTCGGGCCCATACACCGAGCATGACCCGTTCCACGACCCGCTCGTGATGTTCGCCTATCTGGCCGGGATCACCGAGCGGCTCGGTTTCGTGACCGGGATCCTGGTCCTGCCGCAGCGCCAGACCGCACTCGTCGCTCGCCAGGCCACCGATGTCGATCTCCTGTCCGGCGGTCGGCTGCGCCTCGGCATTGGCGTCGGTTGGAACTTTGTCGAGTACGAGGCCCTCGGACAGGACTTTCGCACCCGCGGCGCGCGGCAGGAGGAACAGATCGAACTGCTCCGCCGCTTGTTCGTCGAACCCGTGGTCGACTTCTCGGGCCGTTTCGACCGGATCGACCGAGCCTCGCTCGTGCCGAAGCCGTCGCGGCCCGTTCCGATCTGGCTCGGTGGGTCGGGAGATGCGGCATTCGACCGTGCCGCCCGCGTGGCCGACGGTTTTGTCTTCTTCGGCGGCGGCATCGACCACAACGTCGCGGCATGGAATCGACTCCGCGATCGCCTGCGCGATCTCGGTCGGCCGGTCGAAGACTTCGGGCGGGAGTACGTGATCCTCCCGCAGGGCAGCGTGGCGGAACTGGTCGCCGAGATCAACGCTTGGCGCGAGGCCGGCGGCACCCACGCGTCGATCGTCACGATGGGTCTCGGCCTGGACTCGGTCGACGGTCACGTCGACTACATCACTTCGGTCGCAGACGCGCTCAGTCGTTCCTGAACGGCAGGCGTTCGGTCGCCTCACCCGGCGCGGGCGAGGCGGCGTGGCGGACGGGTGCAGCAACGTCGGGGTAGGCGGCTGCCGACGGTCGGCCTGGAGGTCGGTGTGGAGAGCTCGGGCAATCGGACGTTGGCAGTGTTGTTGGCGATGGCGATGTTCGTGCTCGTCGTCGACACATCGATCATGAACGTCTCGATCTCCGCGGTGGTGCACGACCTCGGGACAACCGCGAGCGGCGTGCAATCGGCCATCGCGCTGGAGGCACTCGTGTCGGCCGCGTTCATCTTGATCGGCAGCAAGGTCGGCGATCTCATCGGCCGCAAGAAGGCGTACACCCTCGGGCTGCTCGCTTATGCGGTCGGCGCGCTCGCGATGGCGCTCGCGCAGGGGCTGCTGACGATGATCATCTTCTGGGCGATCATCGGCGGCCTCGGCGCGTCATTGTTGCTGCCGGCGATGCAGTCGCTGATCCACGGCAACTTCGAAGGTGTCGAACAGAAGAAGGCATACGCGTTGGTCGGTGCGGCGGCTGCCATCGCGGCCGCGGTCGGACCGTTGATCGGTGGTTTCATCACGACGTATCTGTCGTGGCGCGTCGCATTCCTGCTCGAAGACGTCATCATCGTGATCGTGTTGTCCGGCCTCGGGCGCGTGAAGGACGTTCCGTACACGGGTGCCCGCACGATCGACGTGGTGGGCGCGATCTTGTCGGTGCTCGGCATGGGCGGCATCGTTCTCGCCATCCTGGTGTGGGAAGAGGGCGGCGGCGCGGTCCTGGCGCTCGCGGTAGTCGGTGCGATCGCGATGGGTGCGTTTGCGTGGTGGCTCGTGCAGCGCAAACGCGCCGGCAAGCCCGCGTTGATCGATCCGGGGTTGTTCACGCAGAAGCTGTTCCGTTTTGGGATCAGCGGCCAGTTGTTGCAACAGATCGCGCTGGGCGGCTTGATGATCGCGCTGCCGCTCTATCTCCAGATGGTCTTCGAGTACAGCGCGATGGGCGCGGGTCTCACCATCGCACCGCTGTCGCTGAGCATGTTCGCGGTCGCGTTGGTCGCGGGAAAGCGGTCAGGTCGGCGGCGCCCCGCCTCGATCATCCGAGCCGGGTTCGCGCTGGTGGCGATCGGTATGGCGATTCTCATCCCCATCGTGCCGCGTGCGACAAACGGTTGGTATCTCGTTGTGCCGCTGATCATCGCGGGGTCAGGACTCGGGCTGTTGGTATCGCAGCTCAACAACTACACGCTGTCGCCGATCGACGAGGAACACGTCAGCGAGGCGGCCGGCGTGAACTCGGCCGGCGGATCTTTCGGCCTGTCATTCGGCTTGGCCTTCGCGGGGGCGATCCTGCTGGCGTTCTTGTCCTACTCCTTCACGCACCAGGCGAACGACAGCACCGTCTTGTCGCAGGGACAGAAGTCGGAGGTGTCGCACACGCTCGAACACGATGCCGAGTTCATGAGCAACTCGAAATTGCAGGAACAGATTGCGCACGAGGGGGGTCCGGCCGTGCAGCAGGAGATCCTGAGCATCAACACCAAGGCGCAGCACGACGCGTTGCAGGTCGCGCTTCTCATCCCCTTGGTTTCCGCACTCCTTGGTTTCGCGGTCTCGTTCCGCATGATTCGCCTGCCCGATCCCGTGGCATCGGAAGCGGGCGGAATGGCCCTCGGCTGAGTCGGACCTGCGACTATCGTGAGCGCCGACATGAGCTACACAGTGGACTTCGTCAACGTCTCGACCATCGGTCTGGAATCGTCGCCGGTCGCGGCCGCACTGGCGGGTCTGCGCGCGAACGAGGCCCGCTACTTCAAGAACAAGTACGACCACGTCTTTACGGTCGAGCCGGCAGCCAAGCCGAAGGCCAAGAAGACCATCGCCTGGGTAAGCCGCATCCTGAAAGAGGAGCGCGACATCGTCATCGCGTCGACGCCGCTCGAGGCCGCGACGATCGAGGTCGAAAACATCCGCTGGCCGACCGTGTTCTACGAGAGTGGGCTCGCGATCAACGTCTTGTACACGCTCGCCGACGCGGGGAAACGAGCGGTGGGATTCAAGCTCTCCGAGGGAATGGAGATCCCCGCCGAACTCGGCTCGTTCAAGTTCGCGCGGCAGAAGTCGAAGTTGGCGGGGACGATCCGGGGCTCGTACTTCGTGATCAAGGGCGAGTACTGAGCCGATAGCGGACTCACGCCGCGCCGACCGCAGGCTCCGATGTCGAGGAACGTCTTGGTGTTCCCCTTGTTGCTGCTCGACGTCGTGCGTCCGTGCGGCAAGATGGGGGCCGTGATCGGTTCGTCCAACCATCGAGTTGAGGTCGCGGTCGACATCCGAGCCGAAGTGGGCGAGGGGCCCCACTGGGACGAGCGCACGGACTCGCTGTGGTCCGTCGACCTGACTGCCGGCACCGTCATCCGATTCGAACGCGGCACCGGTGCCGTCACCGAGTTCTCGGTGGGCCAAGAGGTCGGCGCCGTCATTCCCCGAGTGCCCGGCGGGCTTGTACTCGCGGTCCGCGACGGGATTGCGGTGGCGTCCGAGGGCGGCGATGGGTTCGAGATCGTCGTGCCCGTGGAACGCGACATCGAAGCGAATCGAATGAACGACGCGAAGTGCGATGCCGCCGGTCGGTTGTTCTGCGGAACGACCGCGTTTGATTTCACCGCGGCGGCCGGCGCGCTGTATTGCATCGATGCCGACTGGTCGTGCCGAGCGGTGGTCGATGGTGTCACGACGTCGAACGGAACTGCATGGAGTCCGGACGGCCGGAAGCTGTACTTCATCGACTCGGCGACGCAGGGCGTGGATGTCTTCGACTATGACGTCGCGACCGGCGCGGCCCGGAATCGGACGCGGCTGGTGACGATCGACCGTGCGTCCGGGATACCAGACGGCATGACGGTCGACGCCGACGGCGATCTGTGGGTCGCATGCTTCGGAGGCGGAAGCGTTCGGTGCTTCTCGTCCGTCGGTGATCTCGTGGACGAGATCCGCCTTCCGGTGAGTCAGGTCACGAGCTGCGCGTTCGGCGGCCCCGGATATTCGGAGCTGTACGTGACTTCGGCCTCGTATCGCATGACGGCCCGCCAACTCGAACGTGAGCCACTCGCGGGCGCCACCTTTGTCTGCCGTCCGGGTGTAGTCGGTCTTCCGCCGGCGATGTTCGGCGGATAGTGCTTGGCTCAGATGAGCTCGAGTGTCATCGCCCGCGAGATGGCCGACCGCCGGGAGGTGACACCGAGTTTCATGTACGCGTGTTTGAGGTGCGTCTTCACGGTATTGATCGATACATAGAGTTCCGACGCCGCTTGTGAGTAGGTGAGGTTCTCGGCGAGCTTCGCGAGCACCCGGATCTCGGCGTCGGTCAACGGCTGGCCCCGCGTCGTTTCGACCGGACTCCCGCGGGTCACGGCTCTCGCTTCCCGGTACGCCGGTACGAGCGCGGCGAGAGCCTCGGAGTGCGGGTAGAGGTCTCGGTTCGAGCTCACATGATCGAGGACCTGGGGCGCGGTATCCAAGACGGTCTGGATGTATCCCAACCGATGGGCCGCATCGAGCGCACGCCGGATGACGTGGGGGGCGTCGGCTGGTGAACGAACGAGGGTGAGGTTGGCGCGGAGAAGCTGAAGCTCGACGTCCGAACGCGTTGTCGAGCCAATCGCCGGCGCGTCGCGCAGCGCGAGTTCCGCGGCGGCGTTGTCCCCCTCGGCGAGGTCGAGGATCACCTCGGTCACCATGCGCCGTCCGGGCGGCAGCCGTTGTGCCGCGGTACGTGCCCCGTGCGGATCGCCCAGCGCGAAGCGGAGGTGGGCTTCCAGCTCGTCGGCGTCGCGGAGCAGACGTGAGTCGTTGCTCCGGAGCGAGGAACGCGCCGCCGGAAGCGATGCGAGCGCGTCGTCCCACTGGCCGCCGGCGGCCCAGATGCGGGCCCGGTCGAGCTGCGCGAGATAGTTGAAGGCGGGCCGCGCGCCACTCACCATTCCCAAAGCGGATTCGACGAGCTCGATGGCGGTTGTGAAATCGCGCCGCTCGAGCGCGAGCTGACCCAATGTCCGCAACGCATGGAAGGCAAAGAAGTGCCGGTCGAAGCCGAGACGGCGCGCGGCCTCGTGGGCAGCTTCGGCCGACACAGCCGCCGCTTCGAGCGATCCCTCGAGCACGGCGGCCTGGCTCATCACTCCGGAACACAGAATGTCGGTGAGGGGAAGGGTTGTGCTGGTGGCGACGAGCATGTCCGCGAGCTCGTGCGCCCGGCCGTATTGCCCGACGTACGTATAGCAATACATGGCCAACGTCTCGAGCGACACGATCCAATCATCGACTCCTGTTGCCGATGTTGCGAAGGACATCGCCCAATCGCGGTGTCGTAGCGCCTCGTCGAACTCGCCGACGAAGCTGCAATACAGCGTGTTGACGAGAGCGAACCGCACCGCGAGATCGGGCTGTCGGGACGGATCGATGCGCGCCTCCCGCGCGAGGAACACCGCGCGCGATCCAGGTTCGAACGAGCCCCGCCACAGCAGCTCCGCGGCCAACGGGACCAACACCTCCGGTACGCCTGCGAACAGCTCCGGCCGAAACTCCTCGAGATCGAGCGCACTGCCGATCGTCGGATTCGTCAGCACGTCGCGCACGACGCGATCGCTCAACAAGTTGAAGGCCGCTTCCGAATCTCCGGCGGCCAACAGGTGTCGGGCCGCGGCGCCGGCATGGCCGGAACTCAGAAGCTGCCGAGCCGCGGCCTCGTGCAGGTTGGCTTCACGAATGGCGTCACGGGCATGGAGCTCGGCCTGGAGAACTTCCTTGATCAGCTGGTGGTACCGGTAGGTGCCGGCCTGCTCGTCGACGACAGTTACGAACAGATGAGCAGTTACCAGAGACTCGAGGATCGTCGCCGCGTTGGCGCCGATCACTGCCTCACATGCCGGCGCCGACAGTTCGTCGAGAACGGAGGTTGCCAGCATGAACTCCGCGACTTCGCGTGGCTGGCGGTAGAGGACCTCTTCCAGGAAATAGCCGGCGACGGTCTGACTCGAGACCTCGGTTCGATACACAGAGGCCGTCCGCTCGGGCGCCGCCCGCATGGAAAGCGCCGCCATCTGCAGCCCAACCGACCAGCCTTCGGTCCGGTCTCGGACTGCTTCGACCTCGACATCCGAGAGGTCGAGCCCGAATCCGGAGAAGAGGCCTCTCGTCTCGTCCACCGAGAACGCGAGGTCGCGGTCGCGGAGCTCGACCAACTGTTCGTGGGCTCGCATGCGATGCAGCCTCAGCGGCGGATCGATTCGCGAGGCAATCACGATCTGGACCGATTCGGGGCAGTACTCGACGAGTTGCGCGAACACCTCGCCGCTTTCGTTGCCGACGAGGTGGAAGTCGTCGATCGCCAACACCAGGTGATCGAGCCGTTCGAGGTCGTCGGCCAAGGCTGCGACGGCATCGATCGAGACGCGATTGTCGACCGTGAGTAGCTCGCGCGCGTCTTCGCCGATGCTCGGGTCGGCGACTCCGTACCGCACGGCGGCAATGAGCGCGGACAGAAAGCGCATCGGGTCGCTGTCACCGGAATCGCAGGTGAGCCAAGCCGACGTTCCCGACGCGTGCGCGGCGAGCCAGTTGGCGAGCAGAGTCGTCTTGCCCGCCCCGGGCGCACCGACGACAAGCGTCAGCCGAGCCTCTGATCCTCGGTCCAGCTCCCCGAACAACCGCGACCGGGTGACAAGGCGCGACACGAGGCGCGGCGCGATGAACTTGGACAGGGCGAATCTCGGATCCGTGAAGCCTGGACTCTCGTGTCCCCCCACCTCTGCCACCGCGACCCTGCTCCGATCACCCGGCTGCAACCAAGACGCGTCGGAAAGCTAAGAGTTTCCGGGCATGAGTTCTCTCACCCGCGAGGGGTGATCGTCGATTGCTCCTGCGCAATCTGCGTGGCCGACGACAGGCTGGGACGGGCGAGCCGCACTACCCATCCGGAGATGTTCCGGCCCGGTGGACGTTGGCGGGTTGCCGCGGGAGGTAGTGCTGCTCGCTCGTCAGGAAGGTGCGCAGCGCCTCGTCGTGGGGGTGAGAGATAGCGGCAGACCGGTCCTGTTCCGCCACGAACGGTACGGACGATGTCGCTGTGAAACGTCACCCGGTTGCGGGTGATTCAGCGACAATCAGTGTCCACCCGTGGGGGTACGTAGACGTGCCGCGCCGCACGTCGGGGTTCCCCCGTAGGCGGCGATCCGGGAACGTTGAGAAGGAGGGACGAGCGAGCTGCACCACCGCCGGAGAGGTTCCAGCCCGTCGGACGTTGGCATAGGTCTTGCCACGGGAGGTAGTGCCGCTCACTCGCTTGGCGGATCTGGCGCGCGTCTCGCGTGGGGTGAGACATTGCGGCAGATCCGCCCCGCTCCCGCACGGAACGGTACGAACATCCACCGCGGCGAACATCATCCTCCGTGGGATGATTTGCTGCGTGTGTTCGCGACGCGAGCGCGCAGTTAGTGGCTGACGTGTGACGCGTCGATGAGGCCGAGTCCGAACGCGTCACGTCGGCCCCAGCGACCGGGAATGTGCAGCAGTTCGAGGTGGCCGATCGTCGTGGGGAGCGCGGGATCGACGGAGAGTTGATCCCCGATCGGTTCGAGCCCGAGCATGGTCCGCAGAAACAGCAGGGGCGCGCCCGTGGACCAGGCCTGCGGGCTGCACGCCGTGGGGTATTGCACGGGATACTTCGTCATCGACCGCGGATAGCCGCCGAACGCTTCGGGGAGCCGGCCGTCGAAGTATTCGGCCGCATCGAGGATTCCTTCGGCCACCGCGGCGGCTTCGGCCTTGAACCCGTAGCGCCGTAGCCCCCACGCGATGAACGAGTTGTCGAAGGGCCACACCGTTCCGTTGTGATAGCCGATCGGGTTGTATCGACTCTCGCCGTCTGCGAGCGTGCGAATTCCCCACCCGGAGAACAGTCGTTCGCTCATGAGATGGCCGACGACGGCATCCGCCTTCGCCGTGTCGACGATGCCGCTCCACAGGAGGTGGCCGTTGTTCGATGTCAGGCTGTCGACCTGGCGCCCCTCGGCGTCGAGAGCTATCGCGAAGTACTCCCCGTCTTCGACCCAGAAATCGCGGTTGAACCGTTGCTTCAGGTCGGCGGCTTCCCGCTCGAGCTGATCGGCGAACGCGGGATCGTTCCACACGAGGCGCGCCAGGCGCGCGGCGCGCACCTTGGCGTCGTAGGCGTACCCCTGCAACTCACACGTCGCCCGGGGAAAGTTCGGCAGGGTGCCGTCGCGGAACGAGATCGAGTCCCAGGAGTCTTTCCAGCACTGGTTTTCGAGACCCGTGTCGACATTGCGGCGCTCGTACGCGATGTATCCGTTGCCTTGGAGGTTTGCGTAGGTGTCGATCCACTTCAGCGCGGCGCGCGTTTCGTCCTCGAGGTCTCGCACCAGCTCGGTGTCGCCGCTCCAGCGCTCGTACTCGTCGAGTAGCACCACGAAGAGCGGAGTGGCATCGGCCGTGCCGAAGTAGGGGGAGTGCGGCCGCTCGTCGAAGGCGGTCATCTCGCCGTAGCGCATCTCGTGGAGTATCCGACCGGGATCTTCATCGCGGAAATCGTCGATCCGGGTTCCCTGGCGCGCGCCGAGCTCCCGGAGCGTTGTTGCCGCGAGCTCCGGCGCGAACGGAAGCGACTGCAGGCTCGTGAAGATGCTGTCGCGTCCGAACATCGTCATGAACCACGGCAGGCCGGCGGCGGGCAGGCTGCGGCCGTCCGCGGTGAGCGGCGAGAAGCGCAGCGCGGCCAGATCGACCAGACTCCGGCGGTACGTCGTGGTGAGCGCGTCGCGGTCGGATGCGAGCTTCGGTGCATCCTCGAGCCAACGGGCCAGGTCTTGCGCCATGTCCCGCGGCTTGCGTTTCATCTGCCAGGCCAGGGCCGAACGCTCGGCATCGGCGCCGGTGCCGAGCGCTTCGATCGCGACCTCCATGTCGGTGCTCCACATGTCGTGCGGATCCAACGTGACACTGAAGGTCATTCCGTGGTCGTCGTAGGTGCACGGCTGCGAGGACGAGATGGATGTTGCCTTCGCGTACGTGCCGCGCTGATAGGTCAGGACGAGTCGGTCGTCACCGACCCGGCTCGCGTACGACCCCTGCTTCTTCAGCGCGTCCTTGACCTCGAACAGGTCCGCGAAGTCGGACTCGGCGTCGATGCGTACTGTGAGCTCGACAGGCGCGGTGTCGTGATTGAGGATCGTCAATTGTTCGCGAAAGCCATTTCCCACGGTCCGTCGACGGATCACCGAGAGCTTCGAGTCGACGTACACGGTCCCGGTGCCCGGCACGAGGAAGAACCGCGCCTCGAAGTATTGAAGATCATCGGTCGACAGCGCGGTGAGGCGGTCACCGTTGACGCTCAGCACCCATTTCGACAAGAAGCGCGTGTCGAACGAGAACAGCCCGGTCGGATCAGTCATCGATGCTTCGATGTCACCGCGTGCGTCGCTGACGACGAAGGTGTTGCCGGAGAGGATCCGTACGAGTTCGTCGCTCACCGTGTGCTCCCGGCCATGCTCGTCGGGTTGGTCTTCCGCGGCGGCGCGGGAAAGAGGCGCTGTACTGCGATAAGGAGGTCGACCTCGCCGGTACAGAGCAACGCGCCGCGCAGCACAGACGACATGGCGTTGGCTTCTCCCTTCGCCAGGTTGTCGAACAGTGTCTTGTCGCCGCGCATGGTGCAATCGGCCTCGCCCTTTTCTCGCGATACCGAGATGTCGCCCTGCTTGATCGCGACGACCCATGAGTCGGTGTCGGGTCCGTCGGCGACGTCGAAGCGAACCCGGCCCGTCACCTTTCGCACCAGCGGCTCGTAGCCGCGGCGCCCGAGCGCGTCGAAGAACGTCTCGGCGTCGGTAGTCGGTGTGGGCTCCGAACTGCTCATGCCTCGGCGTCGAGCAGCGCGCGCGCCTTGGCGTTTTCGGCCCGGTCGGCGTCCGAGACCGTCGGGTAGTGCAGGTCGAGTGCGTTGATCGTGTCGACGAGGATGGTGACCACCATCGCCTGCATCACGTGCTTCTGATCCGCCGGGATGACGAACCAGGGCGCCCACGGCTCGCTCGTCGCCGTGATCGCGTCGTCGTACGCCTGCATGTAATCGTCCCAGAGCGCGCGTTCTTCGACATCGGCCGCGTTGAACTTCCACATCTTGTTCGGGTTGTCGAGCCGGGCGAGGAATCGGCGCTTCTGCTCCTCTTTGGAAACGTGCAGGAAGAACTTCACAACCCGGGTGCCGGTGCGGGCGAGGTGGTGCTCGAAGTTGTTGATGTCGTCGAAGCGTTCGCTCCAGAACTGTGCGTCACGTTCGCCGGGTGGGAGCCTCTGGCTCTCGAGCCACTCGGGGTGCACCCGCAGCGCGACGACCTCCTCGTAGTGCGACCGGTTGAAGATCCCGATCCGGCCGCGTTCGGGCGCGGCGTTGGAGATCCGCCACAAGAACGCGTGGTCGAGCTCCTCGCTGGAAGGCTTCTTGAACGACACGACGTCGACGCCCTGCGGATTCACGCCCGACATGACGTGCTTGATCGTCGAGTCCTTGCCGGCCGCGTCGATGGCCTGGAACACGACGAGGAGCGCGTTGGTGTCGCTCGCCCAGAGCAATTCCTGCGCATCGGCCAACTCGTCAACGCCCTGCGCGAGCTTGGCTTTCGCGGGTCGCGTTGAGATCGTCGGGCGACAGGTCGGCGTACACGCCGCCGTCTGTCCATTTCGAACTTCGCTCGGCGAGGCGGGCCGGCGTTCCCGGCTCGACCAGGAGCTCTCGTCGGATCGATTCCCTGGTCTCGGTGGCCGTAGCGGTCATGCGGGTACTTCCTTTGAGCTCGCGTGGCGGGCGTTGTAGAAGCGGAGGGCGGCTTTTCCGACTTCGGCGAGGACGAGGTAGATCCCGGCGGTGATCAGGCACACGCGCCACTGGGGGCCGCGCAGGTCGGCGGTGTCGAGGATGCGTTGCAGGCCGGGCAGCGTGGTCGCGATGAATGCGAGGCCGATGGCGATGCCGGTCAGGAGCGTGAACCGCCCGTTGGCGAACGTGTCGCGGGTGAAGATGCTCTGTTCGGGGTCGCGCCATTCGAATGCGGCGATGACGTGCAGCAACGACGCGGTCGTGAGCCCCATCGTGGTGGCGACGGCAAGCCCGTAACGGTGCTCGCCGTACGCGACGACCGCGAGCGTGCCGGCCCCGATCAACAGGCCCGCGAACGCGAGGCGCGCACCGAGGAATTTGGCGATCACGGGCGCGTCGGGGGAGCGGGGTTTGCGCTTCATGAGGCCGGGGGTCGGCGCGTCGAAACCGAGCCCGACCGCGAGCACGACGTCGATGGCGAAGTTGATCCACAAGATCTGCAACGGCAGGAGCGGCGTCCCGTCGGCGACGACGAAGATGGCCGCGCCGAGGAAGGTCAGGATGAAGCCGATCAACACCACCATCTGGAAGCGGATGTACTTCATCAGGTTGTCGTAGAGACCGCGGCCGCCTTCGACGGCGGTGACGATGGTCGCGAAGTTGTCGTCGGTGAGGATCATCTCGGCCGCGTCTTTGGTGACCTCGGTGCCCGTGATGCCCATCGCAACGCCGATGTCGGCGCGCGTGAGCGCGGGCGCGTCGTTCACCCCATCGCCCGTCATCGCGACGATGTTCCCCTGAGCCTTCAGGAGGCTGACGAGCCGCACCTTGTCCTCGGGGGCGACGCGGGCGACGACGCCGATGCCGTCGAGCTCGGCCGAGAGCTGGTCGTCGGGCATGGCGGCGAACTCCGCACCGGTCAGGGCGCGCCCTTCGATCCCGAGTTGGGCGGCGATGGCCGCCGCGGTCACCGCGTGATCGCCGGTGATCATCCGTACCCGGATACCGGCGTCGTGACACAACGCGATGGCGTCCTTCGCCTCCCGGCGCGCGGGGTCGACAATACCGACCAGCGCGAGAAGCTCGAGGTCGGTGACGAGCGCCAATGCATCGCCGTGCGGGTCGAACGTGTCGCGATCGAAATCGCGCCGCGCGATCGCGAGCACGCGCAGTCCCTCGGCGGCCAAGCGGTCGTTCTCGGCGAGCACCCGCTCACGCGCGTCGTCGACCGGCGTGGCTGAACCGTCGACGGCGAGGCACGACGACGACCGGGCCAGGATGACGTCGGGCGCGCCCTTGACGTAGGCCCGCACGATCGTTCGGCCGCCGTCCTCGATCTCGTGGAACGTCGCCATGAGTTTGTATTCCGTGTCGAACGGGACCTCGGCGACCCTCGGGTACGTGTGCCGCGTCTCCTCGACGTCGATGCCGCCCTTGGCCGCGAGCACGACGAGCGCGCCTTCGGTCGGATCGCCGATGCATTCGCCGTCGCGAATGACCGCGTCGTTGGCGAGAGCCATCGGCAACATGAGCGGCTCGAGGTCGACGTCGCTTTCGCCGGCGACGCGCAGGATGTTGCCCGTCGTGGAATAGCCCTCGCCGTCGATGCTGTACCGGCGGCCGGCAAGCACGAGCTGACGAGCCGTCATCTGGTTGAGCGTCAACGTTCCGGTCTTGTCGGAACAGATCGCCGACGTGGAACCGAGGGTTTCCACCGACTTGAGCCGCTTGACGATCGCACCCTTCTCGGCCAGGTCACGGGTGCCCATCGAGAGCAACATGGTCACGACCGCGGGCAGCCCGGTCGGGATCGCGGCGATCGCGAGGCTGATGCCGGTCAGGAACAGCACGTCGAAGTCGTCGCCGCGCGCGAGACCCAGAGCGACGATCGCCACGAGGGCGACACCCGCCATCGTGGTGATCAGGACGGTGAGCTGATCGAGTTGCTTTGTGAGGGGCGTCTTTTCCTGCTCCACGCCGCTCAACATTCCGGAGATGCGCCCGACTTCGGTCGACATACCGGTGGCCGTGACGATCATCTCGCCCCGCCCGCGCGTGACCTGCGTGTTCATGTACGCCATGTCGGTGCGGTCACCGAGGGGAACGTCGGTCCCGGATACGGCGTGCGTGCCCTTGGCCGACGGCGTGCTCTCGCCCGTAAGCGCCGCCTCTTCGATCTCGAGGCTCGCGGCGACGAGGATGCGGCCGTCGGCCGGCACCTTGTCGCCGGCCTCGAAGAGCGCGATGTCGCCGGGCACGAGCTCTTCGGCGGGAACCTCGATCGTCGCGTTGTCGCGCCGCACGCGGGCCGTCATGATCAACATCTGCTTCAGCGCGGCGACGCTCTCCGCTGCCTTGCCCTCTTGGTGGAGCCCCATCCACGCGTTGAAGACGGTGAGCGCGAGGATGACGAGACCGGTCGAGACGTCGGAGAGCGCGATGATGCTCACGAGGGCGGCGCCGACGAGTACGAGTTGCATGAGGTCGCGGTACTGGCGCAGGAACGCGCGCCACGCCGGCTCCTTGGCCTCTTCCGCGAGCGCGTTGGGGCCGTACTTCTGCCGGCGCAGCAGCACTTCGTCGTTGGTCAGGCCCTTCGCCAGGTCGACGTGCAGCGCTTCGCACGCCTCGTCGCGCGTTACCCGGTACCAATCGACGTCGGCGGTCTCCGACGGCGCATCCAGGGTCGCGGTCATGTTGTCGCTCCGTCCCGCTCGTTGGCTGACCGTTCTCGGGCGAAGAACTCCAGCGCCTTCTTCGTCTTGGTCTGCTGCGCGGCCGAAAGGTCGACCCCCTTGGCCGCGAGGAGCGCTTTCGTCGCCGCCGCGACTTCGAACGCCTCGCCCGGCGTTGCCTTGGTGGAGAGCTCGAGCAGGCGCGAGCCGTCCGGATAGAGCCAGAGCTCGGCGACGATCCGGCGATCGAACTTCGGGGGCCGGAACTTGAGCTTGAAGACGTTGATCGGTCCGAGCATCTCGAGATCGTCGAGCCCGACGCCCGGCGCCGCGTGCGCGTCGTAGAACGCGCGCTGCTGCTTGTTGAGGACCTTGCGTAGCGGTCGCGTTCCGGCGAACGCTTCCTGCACGACGGCGTCGTCGACCTCGCCCTTCAGCGATGCCGAGCACACGAAGCCGCCCGGCATGGCGTCGACCTCGACGCCGAACGCCGGCGACTTTCGCAGTGCGGGCGAGAGCTGCTCCGGCACGACCGGGCGCAGCTTGACGACGGTGTCGGCAGACCGCGCTTGTACGCGGCGGGCGCGCACGACGACGCCGTGCTGGGAAAGCGCGAGTTCCGGAGTGTCGAAGAACGCGACCTGTCGAATCTGGGCCTGCAAGGGATCGAGTCCGAACGCGGCGACGATCGATCGACGGTCGGTGTCCGGCACGCTCGCCTTCACCTCGACGCTGTCCGCGCCCCGCAGCAGCCCGAGCAACTCGGTGAGTTGTTCGGCGGACAGCGCAGGAATGGCCTTGGTCGACTCACCGACGGCTGAGCTCGTCACTGTTGGGTTCCTCTCGCGACATGAACGCGCCCGAACACTCGCGTCGGTCCGGGTGGGACCGAACCACCCGCGGGCAGGTGGATCTCTCCTGACGACGCCGCGGCGTCCGCTGCGCACCCAGTCGTGATGCGCCGCGTTCTCTCGGCTCGGAGGCCGTTTCCGCCGCTGCGCAATCAACCCCGAAGCGGGTGGTGCCAACCCGTCCCGACGCTTCGTACGGTGGGTGTGTTCTCGACCGTGATGCTGCCCGAAGCGGCACAAGAAGGGCGCTCCAATGAACCCTGACACCCCCATCGTTCTCGCCGCGGCGCGGTACAGCAATCGCGAGGATGCGGTGGCCGACTACCACGCGGTAAAGCACATGAAGAGCCTCGGTGATCTCGACCACACCGACATCGCCGTCCTCACGAAGGACGAGGACGGTCATCTGCAGATCGAGCGCCACGACAGCACCGCCAAGCACATGGCGTGGCTCGGCGCGGCGCTGGTTGTCATCGCGCCGCCCGTCGGCGCGACCGCGCTCGCCGCGGGCGCGGGCGCGGGCGCACTCGTCGGTCACTTCTGGCGCAACATTCCGAAGGCGAAGATCGAGGAGATCGCCGAGCTCCTCGACGCGGGTGAGTCCGGACTCGTGATCGTCGCCGTCAACCATTACGGCACCGATCTCTCGGCGTTCCTCGGCTACGCCGACCAGAAGATCGTCATCGACACGGTTGCCGGCGACCTCGACGCGCAGATCGAAAAGGAATTGGCACGGGCGAAAGCCACGGTCTGAACGACACCGGTCCACAACGGGCGCGGCAACTCCAAGGGAGATTCACATGGCTACGACACGCACCGGTCAAATGGCCGGTCAGGCTCAACCCGCCTCGTGGGACGGGTACTACGAGGACAACGGATCGGGGTGGCTGATCTTCGCCGGGACGATGCTCGGATTCGCGGGCCTCATGCGCATCGTCGACTCGATCTGGGCCTTCGGTTACAAGGGATCGCTGCCGGACGGCTTGAAGGACGGCGTGCTCGGATCGAATCTCACGACCTACGCCTGGGTGTGGTTGGTCGTGGGTGCGGTCCTGTTGATCGCGAGCATTGCGATTCTGAGCCGCTCCCAGATCGCGCGCTGGATCGGGTTCTTCGCCGCGGCCATCGGCGGCTTGAGCGCGATGACGTGGATGCCGTACTACCCGGTGTGGTCACTGACCTACGTCGGGATCGCGGTCTTCACGTTCTACGCCCTGGCCCGCTACGGCGGCCGTAGCAACGCCTGACGGACGGGCGTGTCGGGCTTTCGGCAATCGTGTGCCGGGGCCGGACACGCCCGCGGTTCAGTCGATTCAGTGTCAGTGGAAGACGGCGAGCTCGATCGCGACGATCACGAGCCCGATGATCGCCGCCGTCGCGGCATAGACAACGACGCCGAAGAACGTCCACTGTGAACGGCGGGCGGCGAAGATGCCGACCCAGACGAGCTGGATGACACCGACGAGTGTCGCCACCGAGAGCGCGGACCGCAGTGAGATGACGCCGAGGTCGGCGAGCAGCACGACTGCGGTCGCGGGCAGTGCCGCGGTGATGATCCGCCAGCTCCGGCGGAAGTTGGTGATCACCTCGTGCCGGCGGACCGAGCGCCGCTCGCGGATGTGCATTCCGATGATGGCGGCAAAGGTGTGCGCCAACCACGTTGCGAACGCGGTCCCGACGATGACGAACGTGGCGTCCCGGGGCGAACCGAGGTTCTTGCCGTCGAGCGCACCGATCACGACGAGCATGGTGATCGTGCCGTAGACGAACTCCTGCAGGCGCTCGGCGAGCTCCTCGTCGACGTCGTCGGGCATTGCACTCACGGCACGACGGTCCATCGGAGCCTGATGATCAGCGATAGTTCGGAACCGGTGCCGGCTCGTCCATCTTGGCGCGTTGGGAGAGATAGACGGGTATGCCCAGTACCAGCGCACCGCCCGCCATGAAGAACGGAGCCCAGTAGACCCAGAACGAGTTCCCGGTGTTGCGCGAGTACACGATGAACAAGATCGAGAACACCAGCGAGACGACGGCGACGATCATGTCGCGCACGAAGCGCGGCGTTTCCATCGTGCGGTGATCGACAAGACGCCATTTCATCTGGGCGAGGGCCGAGAAGCCGTACGGAATCGCGGCCGTGATCCCGGTCATCAGGACGAGAGTCGTGAAGACGGTGGCGCCGCTCGAACCCAGGTAGTTGATGATCATCGCGATCGACGCGAGAACCGTAGAGGCGATGATGCCGAAGGCCGGGACTCCGGTGCGCGACAACCGTTTGAAATTCTCGGGGAACAAGCCGTCGGAGGCGGCCGCGAGCGGCATCTCCGCGCAGATCATGGTCCAGCCGTTCAGGGCGCCGAAGCCCGAGATGATGACCGCGATAGCCATGACATTGCCGGTCCAGGTACCGCCGAACATCGCATTCATTGCGTCCGAGAACGGCGCGCTCGAGTGGACGAGTGTCGCCGACGGCAGGATGCCGAACACGACCGTCAGCGAGAGCATGTACACCACGGCGGTGGCGAGGGTGCCGAGGATCGTGGCGCGCGGGATATTTCGATCCGGGTCGCGCACTTTGGCCGCGGCGACCGCCGCGACCTCGACGCCGAGATAGCTGAAGAGTGCGATCGACATACCGTGACCGATCGCCGTGATCGCGCTGCCGCCGCTGACGTTCCACGGAGTGAAATTCGCCCGTTGGATGTAGAACAGACCGACGACCGAGATGAACGCGAGGGCCACGAACTTCAGGACGGTCGTGATCACCTGGACCGCGCCCATGTTCTTCACGCCCGAAAGGTTGATCGCCGCGGGAATCCAGAGGCCGACCAACACCAACAGGATCGAACCCAACCGGCTGTGGCCCTTGTTGACGAATACCTCGACGTACAGCACCCAACCGACGGCGATGGCGGCGTTGCCCGCCCAGGCCGTGATCCAGTACGACCACGCGTTCGCGAATCCGAGCTTGTTCCCGAATGCGACGCGTGAGTACGCGTACGGACCGCCGTCGGCAGGAACCCGCCGCGACAACGCGGCGAACAGTACGGCGAGCGCGAGCGCACCCACCGTCGTCAGTCCCATCGACACGAGGGTGATCGGCCCGTCGGAGGCGAGCGACGTCGGCAGATTGAAGATGCCGACGCCGATGATGCTGCCCATGATGAGCGCCATCGCGACGCTCAGGCCGAAGCGGTGGTCGGGGGTCGCGGTCTCGGTCTCGGAGTTCGTGGCGGTCTTGGTCGGGGTGCCGCCTTCCCCGGAAACCCGATGCGGATGATCGGTGGTGTTGGTCATGCCGCATCTCTCCCGTGATCGACGCTCGGCCGAGTGCTCGATCTGCAGGGCGCGTTACGCGAGGATCTTCGCCTTCTGCGCCGCGAACTCGGCCTCCGTCAGGATCCCTTGGTCCTTCAACGCCGCGAGATCCTTGAGCTGCTCGATCGGATCAGGTGCAGCCGGTGCGGGTGCCGGTTGCGCGTACTGTTGCTGGTACTGCTGGTTGGGGTCGGGCTCTTGTGCGGCCCAGCGGTTCGCCTGGCGGCGCGACACGCGGTTCGATACCGCGGTCGCAGTCCCGGCCACGACCGCCGTGCGAGCGACACCTCGGAGAAGTCCCATGATTGCTCTCCTTTGCGCGTCTGCGCGATTGAGGGTTTCAGCGGGCGTCGTCTTCGTCCAACGCCTCGACCAGGCGGTCGACGGGGATGTAACCCGCGGCGACGAGCTCGGCGCCGCCGCTCCGCAGTCCGCGGATGAGTGGCATCGCCCAGGTGTTCTCGAACAGCAGGACCGCGGCCGACGAACCGGGCTTTATCGCGGCCGCGGCGTCGGCCGCGTCGGACTCGTCGAGCAACCCCGACGTGGCGCCCTCGAAGATCGTGAGGTCGAGCGCGCCGTCGTTGTCGATGTCGCTGATATCGATGACGGTTGTGTTGCCGTCGTGATCGCGATTGACGAAGAGCAGGTCGAGAACGCGGATCGCGCCGCGCTCGACGAGATCGACGAGTGCGAGTAATCCGTCGCCGGTCATGTTGCTGCCCGGGAATTCGACGATCAAGTAGCTGATGGGCCCCATGGTCTCGAGGGTGTCTGCCACCGGGGGTCACCTCTTTCGTGTGGTTCCGAAGGACGAAAAACCGCGTTGCCTTGCGCTGGAACTGACGATTGCGCCTGCCCGGGTGGGTCGGCACCACCCGTAAAGAGGTGGACTGGGGAACTCGCGAACTACCTGCGCTGGGGTGGACTCACGAGCAGTCATCCGCGTCAGGCTGTCGGATGTACTCCGTGGCCTCCGGAGGTGACGCGTGGCAGACGTCGACAGCGGCGATCTCGTCGAATACATGATCGTGGTTGCGCCCGACATCGAAGCGGTGCCGGGCCTTTCGCTGGCCGTCGCCTCGCTCGCGGCGCGCTCGATGATCCGGATCCTCGACGCGGTCGTCGTGGAGCGCCACCGCGACGGCAGCCTCGACGTGGGCGAGGTTGCCGGGAGTGATCAATTCGACGAGCTGCGGAGCGTCATGCACGACGAGATCGGCTTGCTCAGCGACCACGACATCGCGCTGGCGTCGTTGGCGCTGCCCGCAGGCAGCGCGGGACTGATCATCGTGGTCGAAGATCAGTGGGCCGAACCGCTCTCCACGGCGGCGCGCCGCGCGGGCGGCCGAATCGTCGCGGGCGAGCGGATCCCTGCTCGCCGCGTCCAACGTGTCGTACGGGAGCTGGCTCGAAGGGAGGACGAGTGAGTCCGAACAGATTGACGTCCAATCGCCGACGGTCCGACCTCTTGATTCGGCCGCCGATGCTCGAACGCAGCTCCACGCCCGCGGTGTCGGATCCACTCGTCCAGCTCCGAGCGCTCGTCGATCTGCTCGGGCGCGGGCTGTTGTCGGATGAGGAGTTCGAGCATCACAAAGCCAAGGTGCTCGCGCTCTAGTTCGACAAAGCCTGTACGCGCGGCGCCGCGACCCGCGCCTTGGCCACGGCCTCGGCACGTGACGCGACATCGAGCTTGCGGTAGATCATGCGCAGGTGGAACTTCAGCGTGTTCAGCGAGATGAAGAGCTCGTCCGCGATCTCGCGCAACGTCAGGCGACTCGGTAGGAAGCGCAGCACGTCGAGCTCGCGTTCAGTGAGCGGAGTCATGGGATCGACGGTGATCGAGAATCGACCGGTCGGCGCGGCCGGCGCATGACGCAGACGATCCAGCCACGGCTTCGGTGCGTTCCACGCCGCGCGCTCGACGAGCTCGAGGACAGTTCTGCCTTCGGATGCCACCGTCTGCAACATCCCGTGCGCCGAGGCGCGCTCGACCGCGGTCGCGGCGCGGGCCAAGGCTTCGTCGGGCGTGTCGGCGGCGGTCGCCGTCAAGAGGCCTGCGACCACCTGATGGCGGACACACCGAGGTACTGCTCCGTGCAGTGCGCGCTCGGCAGCGTCGCGTTGGTCCAGGGCGAGATGCACACGCGCGGTGCTGATCGCCGACCAGAACGGGTCGCCGATCCGTTGACTCAGGGTCTCGGCGTTCTCGTATTCGGCACACGCCAGGGCGACGCGAGTACCGATACGTGCGACCCAGTCGCCTCCCGCCGGTCCGAACGACTCGCGATCGATGATGTGGCCCGCCCGGCCGAGCATTCCCGCGGCGGAATCGAGGGAGCCGTCGTCGAAGTGGAGCTGGGCCAGTTCCAGAGTCGCCAAGATCTGGCAGAAGAGCATGGTTTCGGCGGGGGCCTCGGCGATGACAGTCAGCTCTGCGATCGCGCGGGCCCGGTCGCCGAGCTCGCGGTGTGCAATTGCTTCGGCGAGGTCGAGCTCGCTGCGCAGGATCGTCATGTTCGTCGCGTCGATGACCTCGCGCACCCCGGCGGCAGTCCGCAGCGCATCGAGCGGGCGACCCGCGAGTGCGGCGCCCAGCGCGCGTGTGCCCTCGAATGCCACTCCGCGGTCGGGATCTCGGCTCAGCGACAGCCGAGCGTTGCGTACCTCGCGGAGATCCTCGTCCCAGCGCTCTGCGATCGCGATCTCGTGCGCGAGGTTGTTCCAGACGAAGCGACCGTAGGGATCGCGCCACCAGTCGTCGCCGAAGGCGTCCAGCGACTCGCGAGCGCGGATGGCGCAGTCGGCGAGGTTGCCGCCGACGATCGCGGCCTGCGTCTGCACCGCGGAGAGCCGGGCGCGCATGATCGGACTCAGGTCGGCGCTTTCGGCCCAGAACGTCGCCTGCTCGACCGCGTCGAGAAAGCGCCGGCGATCGATCAACAAGAGACACATGGCGTACTGGAGCATCGACTCGATGTCGGCCGTTGCGACGTCATTGGGTATCCGAGCAATGGTCTGCTGGATCAGCGCCTCGTGGCCCGCGTCGTAGAGCTGACCCTGCTTCGCGGCGAGGAGCCGCAGCGCCTCGCGGGGCAGGCCGGCCGCGAAATAGTGGGAAAGCGCGAGCTCGTGCTCGTCGACGGCTTCGAACCAACACGCGGCGCGCCGGTGCTGTTCGAGCAAGCGGGTCGGGGAGCGTCGCTCCAGTTCGGTGACAAAGGCCGCGCGGGCCAAGGAGTGCATCTCGAATCCGCCGGTGCCGTCGACGGAGGCGACGAACAGACCGTGCGCCTCCGCCCGCCGCAACAACTCGTCGGCATCGGCGCGCCCCGCGAGTTCGCGCGCCAACTCCGGATCGAGATGCTCGACGACCGACACGTCGAGGAGCACATCGATCAACTCCGGGGATTCGCCCGCGACGACCTCGTGCAACACGTAACCGTGGAGGAGTGAGCCGGCGTCGGTGTCGGGCGTCCCGACCTCCGTGAGCACGCCCGCGGCGCGGACCTTCAGCGCGGCCATCTGCAGGGCGACGGCCAGGCCATCCGCGTGCCGCACCGCTCCCTCGATCTGCGATTCGGGCAGCGCCGGGACAAGGTGATGCAGCATCTGGCGCGCTTCGTCGGCCGAGAACCGCAACTCGCCGAAGCTCATCTCACCCAGTTGACCGCGGGCGCGCAGCCGGTCGAGGGGAAGCTCGGGGGCGTGTCGCGACAACAGCACGAGATGCAACCACGCGGGCATATGCCGCACGAACAGCGCCAACGCCTCGGCTTCGTCCGGCGTATCCGCGACACAGTGCAGGTCGTCGATGACGATCACGCTCGGAGGCTGATCCGCGTCATGCGGCGCGTCTGCATCAAGCACGTCGAGCAGCTCCCGCACCGCGCCGTCGATACCGTTCGACCCGCGCAAGGCGGCGCGCGCCCGTGCGCCGCACCCGGGACTGATCGTCTCGAGCGCGGTTATCACGCCGCTCCAGAATTGCACCGGCTCGTAGTCCGTGTCGTCGAGCGAGAGCCAGGCCGCGACCACGTCGCGCTCGGCGCTCCAGCCGGCGAGCAACGACGTTTTCCCGGCGCCGGCCGGGGCAACGACGACCGTCACCGGGCCGCGCACCAGATCGTCGAGATACTGGTGCAAGCGCGGACGGGGGACGTAGTGCGGCGGGCGCGCGGGACGACGCAGTTTCGCGTGCAGCAGCGACGGGTGCGCAGCCGGTTTCTGATCGGTGGTCATGTGACCTCGATCCAACGTCGAGGGCGACGATAACGGAGAAGCGACGACTTGTCTCCTGGGATCCACCTGTCCGCGGGTGGTTCCATCCCACCCAGTCCGCGGCGACAGTCGAGTCGACGGTCGGCAGGCGGACCGCGCTCACCCCTTGCGGGTGAGTGCATTCCAATTTCTGCCATGCGGGTGAGGCTCGACGGAGGTGCCGAGGACTGATGGACGCGCAGGAAGCGATCGAGCTCGCCGAGATCGAGCACCGGCTGCTTGCGGAATTCGGCGCGGTGCTCGCGCCGGACGAGATCAAGAATCGACTCGACAAAGCGGTTGCCCGGTTCGACGATGCATCGATCCGCACTCATGTCATGTTGCTCATCGAGCGGCGCGCGACCGCGGAGTTGCGACGGGCAGTGGCGGCGAAACCCGTCCGAGAGGGGAGCACACGTTGAGAGTCGTGGTGGCGCTCGGTGGCAACGCGTTGCTGCGGCGCGGCCAACAGATGAGCGTGGAGAACCAGCGAGAGAACGTTCGCGTCGCGTGCGAGCAGCTTGCGTCGATCGGGTCTCACCACGAGCTCGTCGTCAGCCACGGCAACGGGCCGCAGATCGGCCTCCTCGCGCTCGAGGAGGCCGCCTTCGACGACGCGCCGGACGCATCGCTCGACGTGTTGGGGGCCGAGACCCAAGGCATGATCGGCTACCTGATCGAACAGGAGCTCGGGAATCGGCTGCCGTTCGAGAAACCGTTGGCCTCGCTACTCACGATGATCGAGGTCGATCCCCAGGATCCGGCGTTCGCGGAGCCGACCAAGCCGATCGGCCCGGTATACGACGAAGTCGACGCGGCCGCGCTGGCCGAGAAGCGGGGCTGGACCTTCCGGCCCGATGGAGACCGGATGCGGAGGGTCGTGCCCTCGCCGGCACCCAAGCGCATCTTCGAGCATCGACCCATCAGTTGGCTTCTCGAGCGCGGCTGCGTCGTGATCTGCGCGGGCGGGGGCGGTATCCCGACTGCGTACGCCGCGGACGGGCGGCTGGTCGGCGTCGAGGCCGTCATCGACAAGGACCACGCGAGCGGTCTGCTGGCGCGTGACGTCGACGCGGACATGCTCATCATGGCGACCGATGCGCCTGCGGCGTTCGTGGGCTTCGGCACACCGCACCAGCGGGCGATCGTCGGCGCGCATCCCGACGCGCTCCTGAGCAAGTACGGAAACGAGTTCGCGTCCGGCTCGATGCTTCCCAAGGTGATGGCCGCGTGCGATTTCGCGCGCGCCACGGGCAAGCCGGCGGTGATCGGTGCACTCGTCGACATCGACGGCATGCTCGTCGGTAAGGCCGGCACGCGTGTTGCGAACGACGTCACCGACGTCCAACTCGTGAACGGTCCTTCGTCCTAGAGAAGTCCTAGACAAGTCGTAGAGAAGTCGTAGCGAACAGGAGATCGCCATGGCGCTTGGAGTGCACTCCGAGGTTGGCAAGCTGCGCAAGGTCATCGTCCACCGCCCGGGCCTCGAACACAGCCGCCTCACGCCGTCGAACGCCGAGGAGCTCTTGTTCGACGACGTGTTGTGGGTCAGGCGGGCGAAGGCGGAGCACGACATGTTCTGCGACGTGATGCGCGAGCGGGGCATCGAGGTGTTCCTCGCCGAGACGTTGCTCGCGGAGGCGTTGGTCAAGCCCGATGTCAGGGATTGGGTCGCCGATCACGTGCTGAACGAGCGGCAGATCGGTATCGGTGCCGCGCGCCGGGCGCGGGAGTGGGCGGAGTCGGCGGATGCGGCCGACGTTGCCGAGTTTCTCATCGGCGGCATCACGAAAGCGGATGTCGAACAGAACGTGGGGTTGGTCTGGGAGTCGGCCGACCCGACCAGCATGTTGTTGCCACCCCTCCCGAACTTCTTGTTCCAACGCGACCCGTCGTGCTGGATCTACGAGGGCGTGACGCTCAACCCGATGACCAAGCCCGCTCGCAAACCCGAGACCGTGATCATGGAGACGATCTATCGGTTCCATCCGATGTTCGCCGCGCAGCAGTTCCCGACCTGGCTCGGCGGCACCGACCAGGACTGGGGTCGCGCGCATGTCGAAGGCGGCGACGTCCAGCCGATCGGCAACCGCGCGGTCATGATCGGCATGGGTGAACGGACGACGCCGCAGGCGGTCCTCTGGATCGCCCGTTCGATGTTCCAAGCCGGATCCGCCGATGTCGTGCTCGCGGTGCACCTCCCGAAGTCCCGGAGTTACATGCATCTCGACACCGTGATCACGATGTGCGATCGCGATCTCGTGACGTTGTTCCCGAACGTCGTCAACGGCGCGCGCACCTGGGCGATCCGCGCCGGCGACTCGCCCGACGATCTGGTGATCGAGGAGCAGGCCGGATCGTTGCCCGAGATCATGGCGAATGCACTCGGCGTCGCGGAGATGCGGGTGATCGAGACCGGCGGCGACTCCTTCGAAGCCGAGCGCGAGCAGTGGGACGACGGTAACAACGTCGTGGCGCTCGAGCCCGGCGTCGTGGTGGCGTACGAGCGCAATACCGGCACCAATACTGCCCTGCGGAAGGCCGGCATCGAGGTCATCACCATCGAGGGCTACGAGCTCGGCCGCGGACGCGGCGGATCGCATTGCATGACATGCCCGATCGAACGCGATCCCGCGTTCTGATCCTGTCTTCGCCGCGGAGGAAACCATGGCTTTCAACCTCAGGAATCGCAGCTTCGTCAAGGAGATCGACTTCACGCCGCGCGAGCTGCGCTACCTCCTGCAGCTCTCCGAGGCACTGAAGATCGCGAAGTATGCAGGGAACGAGGTGAAACGGCTCGAAGGCAAGGAGATCGCGCTCATCTTCGAGAAGACCTCGACGCGGACCCGGTCTGCGTTCGAGGTCGCCGCGTTCGATCAAGGTGCGCATGTCACCTACCTGGATCCATCCGGGTCGCAGATGGGACACAAGGAATCGACCGCGGACACGGCGCGGGTACTGGGTCGCATGTACGACGCGATCGAGTACCGCGGCGCGGAGCAGGTGGAGGTCGAGACGCTGGCCGAGTACGCGGGGGTGCCCGTCTACAACGGCCTCACTGCCGAATGGCACCCGACGCAGATGCTCGCCGACTTCCTCACGATGCGAGAGGCGTCCGACACGTCGTACGAGAACCTCTCCTACGCGTTCGTCGGCGACTGTCGGTTCAACATGGGCCGCTCGTTACTGGTCATGGGCGCGATCATGGGCAGCGACGTGCGGCTCGCGGGCCCGAAGGAGTTGTCTCCGCCGAAGGACGTGGTCGACATCGCCCGCGAGATCGCACTGCGGACCGGCGCGCGTATCACGATCACGGACGACGTCGATCTGGCCGTCGACGGTGTCGACTTCGTGCACACCGATGTGTGGGTCTCGATGGGCGAGGCCAAGGACGTGTGGCAGGAGCGCGTTCGGCTCCTCACGCCCTATCAGGTCAACGCGGCATTGCTCGCGAAGACCGGGAACCCGAGAACGAAGTTCATGCACTGCCTGCCCGCGTTCCACGACCCGAACACCACCGTCGGTCGCGAGATCATGGAGGGCACCGGCATGACTTCCGGGCTCGAGGTGACGGGGGAAGTGTTCGAGTCGGATGCGAGCATCGTCTTCGATCAGGCCGAGAACCGGCTGCACACGATCAAGGCGGTACTCGTCGCCACCCTCGGGTAACCGTGGCGACCATCGAGACGGCGCCCACGCCCGCGCACCTGTCGGTGCGCCAGGCCGCGTTCATCGGCGTCGGCGCGATGGTCGGCGCGGGGATCTTCTCGCTGCTCGGCGCGGCCGGTGAGGTCGCGGGCGCCGCGGTCTGGTTGTCGTTCCTGATCGCGGGCGCGGTCGCCGGACTGCAGGGCTATTCCTTCGCCAAGCTGGGCGCGCGGTACCCGTCGGCGGGCGGCTTGCTCGAATACGTCGTGCGAGGTTGGGGCGACGGCCACTTCACCGGCATCATCGCCTGGCTCATCCTGGCCACGAACGCGATCGTCACGAGCATGGTCGCCGTCTCGTTCGGCAGCTACGCGAGCAGCGCCGTCGCCGACGGCAACACGGGGTGGGCCAAGTTCTTCGCGGTCGCGATCGTCGCGGTCATGACCCTCCTCAACATTGTCGGGAGCCACGCAGTGGCGCGGGTCCAGACGGTGGTGGTCGTCGTGGTTATCTCCATCCTGGCGGTCTTTGCGATCGTGACCCTCGTGAACATCAATCCGCACCTGCTCGCGTTCTCGGGCTACCCGCCCTTCAGGGATCTCGTCTCGAGCGTTGCCCTCACCTTCTTCGCGTTCTTGGGCTTCGGGGTCGTCACCTTCACCGCCAAGGATCTCTCCGACCCGAAGCGAGAGCTCCCGCGCGCGATGTTCCTCGCGCTCGGCATCGCGACGATCGTGTACGTCGCGGTTGCGCTCGGCGTGTTCGGCACCCTCACCGTCGACCAGGTCGTCGCTTCGGGCGGCACCGCGATTGCAGTTGCCGCGCAGCCCGTCCTCGGCCGGGCCGGCTACTGGATGATGAGTGTCACCGCACTGTTCGCAACCGCGGGTGCGACGAACGCCGGCCTCTACCCGGCCCCGGGTCTGTGCGAACAGATGGCGACGACCGGGCAGTTCCCGCCGGTGCTCGGACGGCGGCTCGGCGGGCGCGCGCCGGCGGGGCTCCTGCTCACGGCCGCGAGCGCGATGGTTCTGGCGGTCGGCTTCGATCTCAGCGCGATTGCATCGATCGGCAGCGCGATCGCGCTGCTCGTGTTCGGGCTCGTGAGCGTGGGACACCTACGCGTGTGTCACGAGACCGGCGCGCGCGTCTCGATACTCGTGGCCGCGGCGGCGAGCGCGGGCATCGTCCTCGTCTCGTTCGCGCTCACGACACTGGTGAACGAGCCCGCAACCGCGGTCGCGATCATCGTGATCCTGGCGCTCGCGGTCGTGCTCGACCTCGGTTGGAAGAGCGTGAGCCGGCGCACGGGTCGGGCGCACCCCGGGCGAACGATCGCGCCCGCGGCCGAGGCTGCCGCGGAGTAGAGGGAACATGGCACGAGGCGCAGTAGGCATCGTCGATTGGGGACCCGTCGGAGTCTGGTTCGGCGCGGTCGCGACCTTCCTCGTGGCCGTGACCGCACTGGCCGTCGCGGCCGGCCTCTTCGATCGCTTCCGGGTGCCCGCGGTGCAGATCTCGTTCGACCAAACCCAACCGTGGTGTCGATCGGGCGCGGACCGGGTCGACGGTGACGTCTTGTGGGTGCGGGTCGGAGTGGAGAACGTGCGTCGCGAACCGGCGCGGGGCTGTGTCGGCCGAATGATCGGGATCGCCACCGACGGGGTCGCGCGTTCCGACATCGATCCCATCCAACTGCGGTGGGCCGGCATCCCGCGCTCACGGGCGTTCGATCCGATCGACCTACGGCGCGGACAGCGCGAGTTCATCGACGTGGTGTCGCTGCGTCGAGGTTCGTGCTGGCAACTCGTCACGTTCGACGACGACGATTTCGAGCCCGGATTCCCGACCGAGTTTCCCGCGGATCGAAGTCACGTGCTCCAGATCGCCGTCTTCAGTGACAACGCGGACACCGTCGTCCGCGCGCTCAGCATCGACGGGTGCGAGCAAGGAGCCGTACCGTCGTTGCATCTCGGCGACCCGATACGAAAGGGATGAGCATGACCCGTGTCACCCTGACGACGCGTCTGGCGGTCGTCGGCGCGCTGCTCGGCATCGCGCTGGCGGGAGGTTGCAGCTCGAGCGCGAAGTCGAGCTCGCCCAGTACGGCAAGTACCGCAAGCTCGGCCGGTTCGACGACGTCGTCCGCGCCCGCGAGCGCCACGTGCAAGTCGGTGACCGAGTTCAAGGACTCGCTGTCGACGCTCGCGGAGCCGGCGACCTATACGGGCGGCAAGAGCAGCATCCAAGCCGCGCTCGACTCCGTGAAGTCGAGCCTCGACGGTCTCCAGTCCGCGTTGAAATCGAGCGATGCGCCGAAGGTGGATGCGCTGCGGACGTCGATCTCCGATCTGCAGAAGGGGATCGACAACGCGAGCGGCATCAGCGGATTCAGTGCGGTGGCGAGCGCCATCAAGAACGTGGGGGAATCCGGGCAGGCGGTACTCCAGGCCGCCCAGGCCGGTTGCCCGTCGAGCTAGGACCGTCCGCCGCCCGCCACGAAACCACCCCGGTAGGGGGATGCGCCGAAGCACGTTCTTCACTAGGCATGAGGCGTGGACGAATCGATCAACGCCTCCGCGTCGGCGCCCGAACCGGCTCCCGATGGTGACGCCACGACCAACGTGTTGCGCGGCCTGGGCTTGGCCCTGCTCGGTGCAGCCATCGCGATCGACATGATCGGTCCGGTGATCGTGGGCTGGCGGCGATCCGTCGCACTGCGGGCCACGAATTGGGTCGACGAAGCGGCACCGACCGAGAACTTCCTGCTCGATGCCGCGGTCGAGCTTCTGCGCGCCAGCGAGACCCGGCGCGCCTGACGCAGCGCAGTTTCCGAAGCCCAGTTTTCCCGAAGCGTCCGCGACGGACGCCGCCACCTAGGAGGTGGTGGCTCCGCCCATGATCGCCTTGGTCTCGAGGTACTCCTCGAAGCCGAGCGGACCCCACTCGCGGCCGTTGCCCGATTGCCGGTAACCACCGAACGGGGCGTTGAAGTCGGGACCGGCGCCGTTGACGTGCACGTTGCCGCTGCGGATGCGCCGAGCCATTGCGTTCGCCCGATCGCTGCCGCCCGAGATGTAGCCCGACAACCCGTAGTTGGTATCGTTCGCGATGCGGACCGCGTCGTCGTCGTCGTCGTAGCCGATCATCACCAACACCGGTCCGAAGATCTCCTCGCGGGCGATGGTCATGTCGTTCGACACGTGCGAGAACACCGTCGGCTGCACGAAGTAACCGGTCTCGAGCCCGGCGGGCTTGCCCGGTCCGCCGACCTCGAGCTTGGCGCCCTCGCCGATGCCCTTCTCGATCAGCTGCTGAATTCGGCCGTACTGCGTGGCCGAAACGACCGGTCCGATGTTGCTCGTCGCCTCGCGGGGATCGCCGACCACCACGTTCTTGGCCGCGGCCGCCGCGATCGCCGCGGCCTCGTCCATGCGCGCCGCGGGAACGAGCATGCGAGTGGGCGCGTTGCAGGACTGGCCCGAGTTCGTGCACATCCCGGCCATGTCGCGCGAGATCACGGCCTCGAAGTCGGCGTCGTCGAGAATGATGTTGGCCGACTTGCCGCCGAGCTCCTGCGCGACGCGCTTCACCGTGGGTGCCGCGGCGCGGGCGACCTCGATGCCGGCGCGGGTCGAACCGGTGAACGACACCATGTCGATGTCGGGGTGCGCGGCGAGCGGGGCGCCGACGTTGATGCCGTCGCCGTTCACGAGGTTGAAGACGCCCGGAGGTACGCCGGCGTCGTTCATGATCTCCGCGAAGATGATCGCGTTCAGCGGCGCCACTTCGGAGGGCTTCAGCACCATCGTGCAACCGGTCGCGATCGCGGGTGCGACCTTGCAGGCGATCTGGTTGAGCGGCCAGTTCCAGGGCGTGATCATTCCGCACACGCCGACGGGCTCGCGCACGATCAGCGTGGTGCCCATCGGGTGTTCGAATTCGAAGTCGGCGAGCACGGCCCGCGCGGTGGCGAGGTGGCCGAGGCCGGCGGCGGCCTGCGCGGCCTGGGCCAACCACAGCGGCGCACCGACTTCCTGACTGATGATGTCGGCGAGCTCCTCCATGCGCCCGGCGTACACACCGATGATGCTGTCGAGCAGGGCCAGGCGCTCCTCGCGGCTCGTCAGCGAGAACGTCTCGAAGGCGGCCTTGGCCGCCGCGACCGCGGCGTCGACGTCGTCGGCGCCTCCCATCGCGATCTTGGCGATCGGCTGCTCCGTGGCCGGATTGATCACGTCGAGCGTGTCGCTCGTGAGCGGTGCGACCCATTGGCCGTCGATGTAGAACTGCAGCGTGTGATCCACGGTGTCTCCCTCGTACGCAGGCGGTGCCCGATCGTTCGGGGTACCTGAGCCCGAACGATAGACGCGCGGCGACAGATGTGGAACCCGGCCCGGCGCCGCCCGGACGATCCCGTCAGGTGGCGGGGCTGACCGCGCACCCGATCCGGGAGTCGGCCATGCCGTAGTAGAGGAAGAAACGGCGGTCGAAGCGGACGAGACCTTGCACGAAACAGACGTTGTCGACCTGCCCCCGGCGTTCGGCGTCCTGCTCGGCGACGAGGAACGGCTCGACCGAGCGAGCGATGCACGCGTGCGGATCGATCGGATCGAAACAGGCTTGGCCGGGTTGGTAGGCGAAGGAGGGGAGGGCGGGGTCGCCGTGCCCGGGGTGGTTGGCGCCGTTGTAGAGGAGCACGATCCCGGCCGCGGTTCTGAGGGCGGGCGGACCGGGTTCGACGAGCAGCGAGTCGAATCGGCCTCGACGCGCGAACAACAGCGGGCGGGCAGCCTTCGGACCCGGAACCCGCGTGAGATCCCAGCTGTTGTGGTCGGCCGCGTACGTCAGGTAGCGGTCGGGAGCGGAGTCGTACTCGACGGGTTCCCAACGCACGAGGTCGGTAGACGTCGCCGCGAAACAGACGCCTTCGCCCCAGTACATCCAATAGCGGCCGTCGTGACGCGCCGCGACCAGGCGTTCGTCGACCAGTTCCGTCACGATCGATCCACTCTTCGACCAGCGCTTCGCGTACGGCGTTCCCGCGAAGGCGGGACCGTGCTTGTCCCAATGGCGCAGATCGGGCGATGTCGCCACGAACAGTGCGGCCGACTTGCCGTCGAAGGCGGTGTAGACGCACGCGTAACCGCCGTCGGGTGATTCGACGACCCGCGGATCCTCGCACCCGCCCGGCCACTCCCACGCCCGCCACGGATCGTCGGCCGGGAAGATCACGGGTTCCGGTTCGAGCGCGAAGGAGATGCCGTCGTCGAATTCATACGAACCGGCGTGACGGCGGCGTCATATCGACACCGCGCTCACGCCGGTTCGAGGGGAAGGGGCGGTGTGAGCCCGACGTCGTAGACGAGTGTGTGGCCGTCGAGGCGCACGCCTTGGGTCGGGACGTGGGGCGTGAGGCGACCGTCGTGCATGAGGTGCACGACCTCGACGCCGCGTACGAGCAGGAGGTGGTCGGCCACCAGGCGGCGATGGCAACGCCACCACACCGACTCGCTGCACATCACTGTCGTCGGTGCGTTGGCCGCGTTGATCAGCAGCTCCTCGATCCCTTCGAGAAACGCATCCGTCTCCATGTAATCCGCGTACGCTCGAAACGCGTCGTTGTGCAACGCGACGTGCTTCGACTCGGGGTGGGGCCGGCGCCGGCCGCCCAACGCCTGCATCCACACGTAGTCGATGCCGGCGGCCGGCACCCAGCGCTCCATCTCGTCGCGGCCGAACTGCGGGTTGTGCCGGCTGCCGGGAAACGCGCGTATGTCGGCCACCCGAGAGATGTCCGCGTCGGCCAAGCGCGCAGCGAAGTCCGCGGCGGCGAGCGTTCCGTGCCCGAACGTTCGCAGGATCAAGGAGCTCAGATGTTGGTCTCGTCGGCCGGGACATCAGGCAGCGGTGGAGCGCCGCCGCGGCCGTGGGTATCGATGTCGTGGTCGCCGAGCGTGTACGACGTCATCGACAGCGACCCCATCGCGTAGCCGTCGACCAACACGTGCGCGCTCTCACCCGCGGCGGCCGCGAGGCCGGCGATGTAGAGCAGCGGGATGAAGTGGTCGGGCGTGGGCGCGGCCATCGCATAGTCGTCGTGATCGTGTAGGCGAACGAGCTCGGCCGGGTCGGAGGTCATGATCTCGGCCGCGTCGTCGTCGAAGCTGCGCGCCCAATCGAAGGCCGTGTCGGGCTGGCGGGGATCGATATGGCCCAGGTTGTGCACGACGTTGCCGCTCCCGACGATCAAGACCCCGCGGTCGCGCAACGGCGCGAGCTTGGCCCCCAGGTCGAGGTGGTAGTCGAACGGCTGCGTCGCGTTGATCGACAGCTGCACCACGGGGATGTCGGCATCCGGGAAGGCGTGTACGAGCACCGACCAGGTCCCGTGGTCGAGGCCCCAGCTGTCGGTGTCCATGCCGATCCATGTGGGATCGGCGATCTCCGCGATCTCCTGCGCCAGCTTCGGCTCGCCGGGGGCGGGATATTCGACCGCGAACAGCTCCTGCGGGAAACCGTAGAAGTCGTGGATCGTCTTCGGCCGGGTCATCGCGGTGACCGCCGACGCGTTGATGTACCAATGCGCGGACACGACGAGGATCGCACGGGGCCGGGGCGCCGCCGCGCCGAACGCGCGCCATGCCTGCGTGTAGCGGTTGCTGTCGAGCGCGTTCATCGGCGTTCCGTGGCCGAAGAACGCGGCCGGCATCGTGCTCATCGCCATCTCACGACGGTACTTCGACTGCTCGTTCCCGCGGTCGCACGGGCTGCGCCGCCGCGACCACCGCCGCGACGATCGTCGCGCCCAACAACAGCACGTCGCTGTTCCCTTCGAGGAACTGCCAGACGGTGTGGTGGAACTCGCGGTCGTGGGTGTTGGGGACGTGCCAGACGAGCCCGAACCACAAGGTGAGGGAGAGTGCGCTCACCAGGAACAGCAACACGCGCTGCGGTCTGCCCTCGGTGCCGAGCCGGTAGCACGCCACGACGAACGGCAGGAGCAGCACCCAGTGGTGCACCCAGCTGACGGGGGAGAGGAGCAGCATGGCGGCCAGCGCGATCGCTTCGGCGAGCCAGGGCCGCTGACCATGGACGCGGCGGGCCGCCCACAAGATCGCGGCGGCGACCACGACGGCCACGGGCAGCCAGAACGGGCGCCCGTGGTCGACGCTGCCCGAGAGGCGGATGATCACGCCGTTGATCGACTGGTTGCTGATGTACGCGATGCCGCCCGTGCGCTTGGCGTCGGCGAAGTACGCGTGGAACCAGTAGTCGACCGACGCGCGTGGCGAGCACAGGAACGCCAGCGCGGAGACGGCGACGAACGTGCCACCCGCGACCACGGCGTCGCGATACCGCCGCACCGCGACGAAGTACGCGACCAGGAAGAGGGGAGTGAGCTTCAACGCCGCGGCTATCCCGATCATCACGCCGCGCGGGATGCGGGGTAGCGCGTCGCAGAGGTCGGCCACGACGAGGAGGCCGATCAAGAGGTTGATCTGCCCGTAGTCGAGGTTGACGCGTACCGGATCCGAGCGGGCGAACACGATCGCGACAACCAACAGCACGAGAACGCTGGTCGCCGCGAATCCGGTCGCGTAGCGCCGCAGTGTCAGCCGGACGAAGACCAGCAGCGCCGCGAGCGACATTGCGGTCCACACGACCTGGCCGAATCGCAGTGGCATCCACGCGAGCAGCGCGAAGAGCGCGGCCGACGCCGGGGGATACGTGAAGGGGAGCCCGGAGTGAGGAGCGCGCAGGGTGTAGAGGTTGTGTCCGTGCAGGATCGCGTCGCCCCCGGCGCGGTACACGCCGAAGTCGACCTGATCGTGCGTGGCCGCGTACCGCAGATAGAACGCGAAGATCGCGACGAGCCCGACCGACAACGCGATCAGCGCGGTCCGCGCGGCGCGGTTGTCGACGTCGGGCCTGGGCATGCCGGCGGTCATATCTCGGGCGATACCTCTCGGGCGCGACACTGGCTTTCCGGCTCCGAACCCTATGACTGTGGCACGCTGACCGGGTGGACAACGCCCCGACCGATCTGCGGATCGACGACCTCCGCGCGCCGCGTCTCAGCCCGAACCAACAGAGCGTGCTGGAGTACGAGAAGCAGCTCGTCGTGTCGTTGGCGGAGGACGATCTCGTGGCGCAGGCCCGGGCCGCGGCGGGCCTCGACGATTTCGGCGGCGACGAGTTCCGGCCGCGCCTGCGCGCCTACCTGGCCGCGATCGAAGCCGACACCGGCCTCAACAACCTCTCGCGCCTGACGCAACAACGCCGGGTGGTGCGGCTCCTCGTGAGCCGGCTCGCCCTGACCGACCTACTGCGCGTACATCCCGAGATCGGCGACATCGAGATCGAGAAGCCACTGATCGTCGTCGGGTTGCCGCGTTCGGGAACCACCCACCTGGTCAACCTGCTCGCCGCCGACATGCGCCGGCGCGCCCTGCCGTTCTGGGAGAGCCAGGAGCCGTTCCCGGTGCGCGGCGACGGCCCGGGTGTCGACGGCATCGACCCGCGCTACGTCCGCTGCGCGAACGACTACGCGGTCGAGCGGGAGATGGCGCCGCTCACCCAGGCGATGCACGACCGGTTCCCGGCCGCGATCGAAGAAGAGGTCGAGCTCCTCGACATCGCCTTCGCGTCGTACACGCTCGAATGGCACGCGCGGGTTCCGGACTGGCGCGACTACTACCTCGCACTCGACCAACGCGAGCACTACGCGTACCTGAAGACGATCCTGCAGGCGCTCACGTTCCTGCGCGGTCCGCGGCACTGGGTACTGAAGTCGCCGCAACACCTCGAACAACTCGGTCCGCTCGTCGACACGTTTCCCGACGCAACCGTCGCGTTCACGCACCGCGATCCGGTGGCCGTGATCCAGTCGGCGATCACGATGCTCGCGTACGCGGATCGGCTCCGGCGCTATTCGATCGAGCCCGAGGCGTTGGCCGACTACTGGATCGACCGCGTCGAGTCGCTGCTGCGGGCGTGTGTGCGCGACCGGGAGCTCGTCCCCGCCGGGCGCAGCATCGACGTTCTGTTCCACGAGTTCATGGCCGACGACATCGGGACCGTCGAGCGTTTCTACGGCTGCGCGGGTGTCGAGATGACGAACGCGGCCCGTCGTCAACTCGACGCGTACATGGCCGCGAACCCGCGCGGGAAGCACGGACGGGTGGTGTACGACCTCGAAGCCGACTTCGGGCGCACGCCGGCCGACGTGCGAAAACGGTTCGACTTCTACTTCGAGCGCTTCCCCGTGCGGGCCGAAGCATGAGGGTCTGATGCAACAGGTTCGTGTTCACGGGCCGGCCGATGTGCGGGTCGATCAGGTCGACGATCTCGCGGTGGGCCCGGCCGACGCCATCGTGCGCATCGCGGCCTGCGGCATATGCGGCACCGACCTCAAGTACATCAAGCTCGGATTCTCCGGCCCCGGGGGATCGCCGATGCCGCTCGGGCACGAGATGGCCGGTGTCGTCGAGGCCGTCGGATCGGGGGTCACCAGTGTGGCCGTCGGTGATCGGGTCGTGGTCCATCCCGGTAACGACGAGCTCGGCCGCATCGGCAACGGCAGCGCGGAAGGTGGCCTCGCGCCGCGCCTGCTCGTGCGCGTGGCCGACGCGCCCGACCGGCTGTACCGGGTTCCCGACGAGCTCGAGCTCGGTATTGCCGCGCTCGCCGAGCCGTTGTCGGTCGGGATCAACGCGGTCGCGCAGGCCGATGCCGGTGCCGACGACTCCGTGGTGATCTTCGGCGGTGGCCCGATCGGGCTGGCCGCGTTGGCGGCGCTCGTCGACGCGGGCAACGAGCAGACCGTCGTCGTCGACTTCTCCGAAGCACGTCTCGCGCTCGCCCGCAGGATGGGCGCGCAAGCGGCATTGAGTCCCACCGCCGGCGGGTTGTGGAAGCGTCTACGCGAGCTGCACGGATCCGCGCCGTTCACGTTCGGCCCGACACCCGGTACCGACGTGTACATCGAGGCGTCGGGCGCGGCGTCGGTGATCGGCGACGTACTGGCCCACGCCCGCCCGAACAGCCGGATGTCGGTGGTGGCGCTGCACATGGACGACATCCCGGTCAGCTTCCTCTCGTTGTTGATGAAGCAGTTCACGATCCGGGGCGCGATGGAATACCCGCAGGGTCTGCAGCCCGCGCTCGACCTCCTGGGCCGGCGCGACCTCTCCGCGCTCATCACACACCGGTTCGCGCTCGGGCAGTTCGACGACGCGTTGGCGATGCTGTCGGGATCGCGCGATTGCGGGAAGGTCATGATCACCTTCGACGAGGACGCCGGATGAATCACGCGCAGTTCGAGTTCTCCGGTGTCACCGCGCTCGTGACCGGTGGTACGAGTGGCATCGGTCACGCGATCGCCCGCGCGTTCGCCGCCGCGGGAGCAACGGTCCACATCACGGGAACCCGTGCCGATCCCGGCGCGTACGACACCGACCTCTCCGAGCTCACGTACCACCAGCTGCAGATGACCGACGCGCCCGCCGTCGACGCGTTGGGCCGCTCGTTCCCTGCGCTCGACGTGCTCGTCAACAACGCGGGCGCGAACTTCCCCGGCGGGCGCGACGAGTGGATTCCCGACGCGTTCGAGGACGCGTTGACCATCAACCTGTCGAGCCACTTCCGGCTCACCATGGCGTGTCGTGACGCACTGCTCGCCAGTGAGATGGAAGGCGGAGCCAGCGTCGTCAACATGGTTTCGATGTCGGCGCTGCGTGCGGTGCCGATCGTTCCCGGCTACGGCTCGGCGAAGGCGGGCCTGCTACAGCTGACACGCAACCTCGCCGTGCTGTGGGCGACCAAAGGCATTCGGGTCAACGCCATCGCGCCGGGCGTGATCGCCACGCCCATGACCGCGCCGATGAACGACATCCCCGCGCTCCTCGACGAGCAGCTGGCTCACATCCCGATGGGACGCTTCGGCACCGTCGACGAGATCGCCGCGATCGCACTCTTTCTCTGCACCCGCGCCGCGAGCTACATGACCGGCCAGGCCGTGGTGGCCGACGGCGGCTACGCAACCTTGTAGACGACAGGGCAGACTGGGGCCCTTCGACACCGGGGGTCAGCAATGAGTTGGGATTTCTCCACCGAGCCTGAGTTCCAGGCCAAGCTCGACTGGGTCGAGCAGTTCTGCCGCGATGAGGTCGAACCGCTCGAGTACGTCTTCCCCTACGCCATCCGGTCGAAGGAGCCCAAGATCCGCGCCCTGGTCAAGGGCCTGCAGGATCAGGTTCGGGCCCAGGGCCTCTGGGCGATCTTCCTCGACGAGGAGCTCGGCGGACCCGGTTACGGTCAGCTCAAGCTCGGCCTCTTGAACGAGATCCTCGGCCGTTACCCGTCGGCGCCGCAGATGTTCGGGGCCGCCGCACCCGACACCGGCAACATGGAGATGCTCGCCGCGTACGGAACCGACGAGCAGAAGAAGCGCTGGCTCGAGCCGATGCTCAACCAGGAGCTGTGGTCGGCGTACTCGATGACCGAACCGCAGGGTGGTTCCGACCCGAACCTGTTCCGCACCCACGCCGAGCGCGACGGCGACGAGTGGGTCATCAACGGTGAGAAGTGGTTCACGAGTGCGGGCCGCGTCGCCGACATCCTCTTCGTGATGTGCACGAACGGCATGTTCGTCGTGCCCCGCAAGACCCCGGGCGTCGAGATCATGCCCGAGCCCCGCAACCACAACCACATCGTCTACCGCGATGTGCGTATTCCGGCCGATCACCTGCTCGGGCCCGAGGACGGCGCCAAGGTGCTCGCGCAGCGACGCCTCGGCGGCGGTCGGATCCATCACGCGATGCGCACGATCGCGCAGTGCAAGCTCGCCTTCGACATGATGTGCGAGCGCGCGCTGAGCCGCGAGTCGCACGGCAAGATCATCGCCGACCATCAGATGGTCCAGGAGAAGATCGCGGACTCCTACGCGTCGATCCGGATGTTGCGCCTGTTCGTGCTCGAGACGGCGTGGAAGATCGACAACACGAGCACGCAGGAGACCCGCACCGACATCGCCGCGGTCAAGTACACGATGGCGAAGGTGCTGCGCGAAGTGTCGTTCAACGCGCTGCACATCCTCGGCTCGCTGGGCACGACGAACCTCACGCCGTTGCAGGCGATGTACGCGGCCGCGCCCACGATGGGAATCGCCGACGGTGTCGACGAGGTGCACAAGGCCACCGTCGCGCGCAACGTGCTCAAGAGCTACCGACCGCACGAGGGTTACTGGCCGACCGAGTACTTCCCGGCCAAGCGGGAAGCGGCGCGGGAGAAGTTCGAGCCGAAGTTCCAGGCCGACCCGGAGCTGCGCGCCATGGCCGACAGCTACGCCAAGTACATCGCGTCGCGCGGCTGACCGCTCGGCGGCGCGCCACATGATCGGTTGCCCGTGACGCGGGTGACGCAGGCCGACGTCGTGATCGTCGGAGGCGGACTCCTGGGTCTCGCCACGGCGTGGGCGTTGCGCGGCCGACGCGACGTGCTGGTACTCGAACGCGACACGATCGGGCACGGTCGCGGGGGGTCGCACGGCGCGAACCGCATCTTCCGGCTCGGATACGCCGACCCGCATTACGTCGAGCTCGCGCAACGCGCGCTCGGATCGTGGTCCCGCCTCGAAACGGAGGCGGGCGCGCAACTCCTGCACCCGACCCCGCAGCTCACGTTCGGGCCGGGCGCCGACGCGGTGTACGACGCGTTGACGAGCGCGGGCGCGCCGGTGGAACGCATCACCGGGTCGGCGATCGCGGCCCGTTATCCCGCGTTCGCGGGCCGGGGCGACGCAGTGTTGGAAACGATTTCGGCCGTGATCGCGGCGGATCGCACGCTGGCGGCGTTGCGCGCGCATTCGGGCGCGACGGTGCGCGAACACGCGCGGGTTGTGCGGCTCGATGCCGGGCACGTCGAGCTGGAGGGCGAGACCATCGAGGCGCGCACCGTCGTGGCGTGTGCCGGGCCGTGGACCCGCGCGCTCGTCCCGGCTGTCCCGACCACGGCCACGCTCGAACACGCCGGCTTCGTGCGCATGCCGGCGGCGCTGCCGATCTTCATCGACTTCACCGATCCCGCCGTCTACGGACTGCCGACGCCGGGCTCCGATCTCTACAAGATCGCGGTGCACCACGGTGGCCCCGCGATCGATCCCGACGCGCCGTTCGCGCCGGTGCCGGGCGCGGTCGCCGCGTTGCGCGACGCGATCGCACGGTGGTTGCCGGGGGGCGAACTGGTCGACATCGACGTGTGCCCCTACGACAACACCGCCGACGAGCGCTTCATCGTGCGGCGCATCGACGGGATCGTGGTGGGGGCGGGTACATCCGGGCACACGTTCAAGTTCGGGCCGTTGCTCGGCGAACAGCTCGCCGCGCTCGTCGCGGACCACGGATAGATTCGCCGCGTGAAGCTGTCGCCCCGGTACGACCCGCCTGCAGTTCTCGCGATCGACGGGCGGCCCGACGATCAAGCCGTCGTGGTGGCCCGACAGCGGCGCCGGATGGAAGCGGTACTCGACGGGCTCGACGACGAGGAATGGTCGACGCCGAGCCGGTGCGACGGCTGGACGGTGCAAGATGTCGTCGCCCACCTCGTGGGAGTCAACGCGTTCTGGGCCGCGTCGGTGAACGCGGGACTCGCCGGAACGCCGACCCGTGTGCTCGCCACGTTCGATCCCGCCGCCCATCCGCCGTTGATGATCGAGCCGATGCGGGCCCTCGCGCCGCGCGAGGTGTTCGATCAGTTCGTCGCGTCCAACGACAGCTTCCTCGGTGCACTCGCGCCGCTCGACGACGGGCAATGGTCGATGCTCGCGGAGTCGCCGCCGGGTCATGTGTCGATCCGGCTCCTGGCGCAGCACGCGTTGTGGGACGCGTGGGTGCACGAACGGGACATCGGCATTCCGCTCGGTCTCACTGTGGTCGAAGAACCCGACGAGGTCGCGTCGTGCTTGCGCTACGCGGCCGCGGTTGGGCCGGTGCTGACGATCGCGGCCGGGCAGCCGTTCCTCGGTTCGTTCGGCGTCGCGGCCGATGATTCCGCGGTGAGCTTCACCCTCACGATCGGTGCATCGGTGGCGGTGCGGGACGCGGTGCCGGGCGACGACACACCGTGTCTGCGCGGCCCGGCCCCGCTGCTCGTCGAGGCGCTCAGCGTGCGCGCCCCGCTGCCCGCCGACGCGCCCCCGGAGTGGCGCGCCCTGGTCGGCTTGCTGGCCACCGTGTTCGACACGTCCGCGGCGCGGTGATCAGCCGCGCGGCTTCTCGTAGCGGTGCGCCCACGGATCGAGTGCCGCGTCGCCCGCAGTGAAGCGAACGGTGATGCGGCACTGCGGGTCGCCGACGGCGATGCGCTCCTCCAACAGCACGCTCGCGCCGGCGTCGGAATTGCGGGCCGCGATGCCGCCGAACACGCTCGACGTCATGCGACACAGCGCCGGCGCGCGTTGCACGACATCACCGAACGGGCAGCGGGTGTTGACGAGCACGATCTGTTGGGCGGTGGCCTCGTCGACCCGGAACCCGCCGTCGATCGCGTGTTTCAGTCGCACATAGCAGTCGCCCATCTCGTCCGGCGTCAGGCGCCCGACGAGCTGTTTCGCGGTGCGGTACTCGAGCTCCATCTGACTGCCGATGTCGGCGCCGACCTGCGCGACCGCGGCCTCGGCCACGTCGGGACCGGCTTGCATCTCGATCGCCTGTGCGAGCTGAACCACCAAGGCGCGCAGGAACGACTCCCGGGCGAACCCGCCGGTCGGAAGGGCCTCGTCGAGCGCGGGTAACGCGTCGAGCCGCGTGACGGGTGGGTCGTGCGAGGCCGGGGTCGCACGGGTCACGGGGAGGACCGCGGTGACGATCGACCCACCCGCGGCACGGGCGCGTACCTCGAGCCGGGTGGCGAACCGATCGATCAGGAAGAGGCCCCGGCCGCCGGGCTGGGCGGGGTCGTCGGGGAGTCGGGCCTCGAGCTCGAAGCCGGTGCCCAGGTCGGCGACTTGCAGGACGGGGGACGCAGCCGTCCAGCGCAGGGAGACCCAACTCGGGCCGCGGCCGTGCCGCAACGCATTCGTGAGCAGCTCGCTCGCGACCAGCTCCGCGCTTTCGAGGTCGGAGCCGGGCTCGGCGTGACGCTCGAGGTAGCGACGGATCGCCCGCCGAAGCTCGGTCACCGCGGCGGCATTGTCGAGATACCAGTCCACCGGCCCCCCAACTCAACACTGGCGCCGATCATCCCCACGGCTCCGGCTCCCCAAACCCGGGCCGGTTTCGGGGCGGGATCGACGGGTCGGGCCGCGAAGACGCCCCGACCCTTGGGTCGGGGCGGACTTCGACGACTGTCTATCGGTCGCACCGTCGGGGGCGCGTGAAGCCTTCAGTCTCGCGGCCGGGACCGCATCATGGTTGGGGGTTCGTGCGCCTCACCGGATGCCGACCGATGCGGTGGTGGCGAGGCGGACTTTCCTCTTCCATAAAGCATCTCCTCTTCGGAGCGGCTGTCGGTCTGTCCCCCGATTATGGCCCCGGATTCGCATTTGTCGAGCGCGAACGGACTCTCCGATCGGCTCGTGGTCAAAAGCGGGTCAACTCTTCGTCGTGGGGCTCGATACAGGGGTTCGGCGGCTCGCCGCGTCCCTACTGTCACGCCGTGGCGCGCGTCATCGTGGTCGGCACGTACGACCCGGAGTTCGGCCGCAACCGGCGCGTGTTCGGGCTCCTCGAAACGCTCGGGCACGACGTCGTCCGCTGTCACGTCGATCTCTGGCGGGGTCCGCGCTACGAGTTCACCCGCCGGTCGATGACCGCGCTCCTGGTCGCGGCCGTACCCGCCTACGCCCGGCTCGTGTACCGGTTCCTGCGCACGCCGCGGGGTGACGTGGTCCTGGTGCTGTATCCCGGTTGGTTCGACGTCATCGTGCTCGCGCCCCTCGCGCGCCTGCGCCGGATGCCGATCCTGCTCGATATGTACATCTCCGTGTCCGACACGGTTGTGTCCGATCGCGGGCTCGCGCGCCCGGAGTCGTGGCTCGGACGCCTGCTCGTGCGGATCGATCGGGCGAGCATCCGCCGGGCGCGCCGCGTGCTCGCCGACACCCCGGCGCACGCCGCGTTCTACGCCGACCTCGGTGGGGTGGGCCGGGATCGCATCGGGTTGGTGTGGGTCGGTGCGGACGACGACGTCTTCCGACCTCGGCCCGACATCGAGCCCTCGTGCAACCGGGTGCTCTTCTACGGAACGTTCATCCAGCTCCACGGCCTCGACGTCATCGTGCAGGCCGCGAAATTGCTCGACGACGACGACGTCGAGATCCGCATCGTGGGGACCGGCCAGGAAGCCGAACGGATCGATGCGCTGATCTGTGCCCTGCAACCCCGGAATGTACGGCGGATCGACTCGATGCCCATCGAGCGGCTCGCGGCGGAGATCGCGGCCGCCACCGTGTGTCTCGGCATCTTCGGCGCGAGTGCAAAGGCCGGACGCGTCGTGGCCAACAAGGTGTTCGAGTGTGTCGCGGTCGGGCGCCCGGTGATCACGGCGGACACCGAGGGGGTGCGGGCGTTCTTCGGGCCCGACGAGATCGCGATGGTGCCGGCCGGCGATCCGGGCGCATTGGCGGCGGAGATCCGGCGGCTGCTCGCCGACCCTCAGCGGCGCGAGGACATGGCGCGCGCCGCGCACGCCCGGTACGTCGACGAATACGCCAACCGGCGCCTGGCGCTGGCGTTCGACGCGCAGCTCATGGCGACGGTGGCGTCGGCTCGTCGCTGACCGGTCCTTCACCCATGTTCGCTTCCGCTTCGGCGCGTAACGCGGCGAGGCGTGCCGGCCGGAGGCGTTGGGACGCGATCGCGGCGAAGAGCCCCTCCGTCGCGATCGATACGAGCCGTTGGTAGACGCTGGCCGCGACGATGACCGCGGGCGGGAAGATGCCGTGCAGGATCGCGGCGAGGACCGCCTCGCGGAGCCCGAGTCCGGACGGGATGGGGATCGCGACGAAGCCGATCGTCCACGCGACCGCGTACGCGGCGATGACGAACAGCGGTTTGTGCACCGGCCCGAAGCTCCCGAGCAACACCAGGTAGGCCGCGCTCGTTGCCGCCAACGTCGCGATGCTCGCCAGGCACGAGCGCACGACCGCGCCTTGCGCGGGCACGACGTCGAGCGATGCGTTCCGGGTGCGGGGAATCGCGGGAGCAGTGCGACCATCCACCGTCGATCGAGCAATGCGAGTGTGGCGATCCCGCCGACGCAGAGCAGGACGCGCGACACGGTCGAGATACTCGTCCAGGTGAGACCGAGCACGATCGCGAAGGTGCAACCCGCCACGGCCTGGGTCAGCGCCATGACAGTGAAGGCGGTGACGCTGCGCCCGACCCGCACGCCCGCGGATCGCGCCAGGCTCACCAATCCCGCGGCCTGCCAGATCGCGCCGGGCACGTAGCGCGCAAGTTGTGACAACAGGAGTGCGGCGGCGGTGTCGAGTCGGTGCTTCGCGCCGAGCAACGTGACCCACGCGATTGCGGCCGCCGCGAGTCCGATGGCAACGAGGAGCGCGGCGCCGCCGAGCCGCGCGAACGAGGGAAGACGCCCGTGCGTGTCGTGCCAGGCCGACACGATTGCGATGCCGAAGAAGACAAGCGCAACGCCGACGAAGACGGTCGCGGCGATGCGTTGCGCGAGACGCGGAACATTCACCGCCGACGCGGTGCAATCCGTTGTGCAGGCACGGCCCATACTCTCATTGCAACCTCGCGAACCTTGCTCGGTTGCCGTATCGAGCGCGGGCTTTCTTGCGACAATCAGGCGCAGCTACAGCGTTGGGTAAAACCACGGTCAACCCTAGGTCAAGTGGTGGTCAATCCGTGGACTTGATTGGCAAAGTCGCTTTCTTCTTCGGCGGGCATGAGTACGTTCACGCGTGCTCGTGCGCGTCAGTGCACGAGCCGTATTGAGCGCCGGGATTCTCCCAACCGGGCCCGGCCTCCGGAGAGGCGTTCCGCGCTCCCCGCGTGTGCGGGACGCCTCTCCGCCCCCTGGAGGGTGATCCGGTCGCGATCGAATCTACGATCGGGGTATGACCAAGACCGAGATCGTCGTCGTCGAAGACGACGAGCGCATCGGCGAGTCGCTGACGCGCGCCCTCGAAGGCCATGGCTACGAGGTCGACTGGGCCCGCGACGGCGGCGCCGCCCTCAACCTGGTGGGGGACTCGACGGCCATCGTCATCCTCGATCTCGGGCTGCCCGACATCGACGGGATCGAGATCTGCCGCACGTTGCGTTCTCGCAACGCGGGCGTCCACGTTCTGATGCTGACCGCGCGCGGCGACGAGGTCGACGTCGTGGTCGGTCTCGATGCGGGCGCGGACGACTACATCACCAAGCCGTTCGGTCTCGCCGAGCTGCTCGCCCGGGTGCGGGTGTGCGAGCGTCGCGACGCCCGGCCCGATCGGATCGTCGTGGGCGATCTCGACATCTCGGTCGATGCCCGGCGCGTGTTGCTGCGCGGCGCGCCGATCGAGCTCTCCGTCAAGGAGTTCGAGCTGCTGTTGATGCTGGCGCGCAGCGCGGGCGATGTCGTGCAGCGCACCGACCTGCTCGCCTCGATCTGGGACGAGCACTGGTTCGGTTCGACCAAGACGATCGACACGCACGTGTGGCTGCTGCGTCGCAAGATCGACCTTCCCGGCGCGCCCAGCGCGATATCGACGATTCGAGGTGTCGGGTACCGACTGGAACGCCCGTGAGGCGTCGAATGCTCGCGTCGATGCTCGCGGTGGCGACCGTCGGCATCGTCTTGTTCGCATTGCCCCTCGGCATCGCCATCGGCCGGCTGTACAAGGGCCGCGAAGTCACGCGGCTGGAACGAGAGGCGATCCGCGCGGTCGGCACGCTGCCCGACAGCGGCTTGAGCGGCCCCGATCCGATTCACGTGCCGCGAACTCCGAAGGGCATCACGCTGGCGTACTACGACCGTTCGGCGCGCTTGGTTGCCGGAACCGGTCCCAGCCGCGGCGGACGCCAAGTGATGGGCGCTCTGGCGGGCCGCGAGGCGGAGGCGGCCGGACGTTCGCTGGTGGTTGCGGTCCCGATTCACGACGAGCAGGCTGTCGTGGGTGTCGCGCAGGCGACGGAATCCATGCACGGCGTCCATACCCATACATACGCGACGTGGGTGGCGATGATCGGCGTGGGCTTGATGGCGCTCGGCATCGCGGCGTTGTTCGCCCGCCGCCAGGCCCGCCGCCTCGCCGTCCCGATCGGTGACATCGAAGCGCTCGCGATCCGGCTCGGTGAAGGCGAGTTCTCGGCGCGGATCGACCCGCACGACGTGCCCGAGCTTGCCCGCGCCGCGGAGGCGCTGAACCAGACCGCAATCCGGTTGGGCGACCTCCTCACGCGCGAGCGGGCCTTCACCGCCGACGTGTCCCACCAGTTGGCCACGCCGCTGACCGGTCTGCGCCTCGGTCTGGAGAGCGCGCTTCTCACGCCCGGGATCGACCAACGCACGGCGATCGCCGACGCCGTCGCGGAGGTGGAGCGGTTGCAGCGAACCGTCTCGACGCTCTTGGCCCTGGCCCGCGATGTGCCGGTGAAGCCGACGGTCTGCAACGCGGGCGACTGTTGCACCGAAGTCGCGGAGCGCCACCGGGCCGCACTGCAGACTGCGAACCGCGAGATCCGCGTCGAGATCGACGACGCGCTGCCGGCGGCCCGCTGCTCGGCCGACGCGCTGCGCGAGATCCTCGAGGTGTTGGTGGACAACGCCGTCCAGCACGGCGCGGGTGCGGTAATGCTGCGCGCCCGGATCGTCGGACCGGGAATCGTCCTCGACGTCGAAGACCAGGGCGCGGGTATCGCGTTCGATCCGGAAGCGCTGTTCGTACGGCGCTCGACGCACGCCGCCGGTCACGGCATCGGACTGGCCTTGGCGCGCGCGGTTGCCGATGCGCACGGCGCCCGCTTGTTGTTGACGCGCGCCGCGCCGCACCCGATCTTCTCGATCATGCTCAGCGGTGCCGAGCCATCGGAATCGCCGCTCGTCGACACCGACGCCAACACTGCGACCGATACCGAGAACGCGCCGGAGACATCACCCGAAATCGCCGCGGAAGTGACGCCGGAGAGCGCGAAGGTCAAGCTCGGGTAAAACGTTCGTGGACGAGCGCGAATTGTCGCGGCCCGGCCTGGTTCCTGTGCGTGCCGAGTGCAACAGTCGCGGGGTGTCGACAGTGGTGTTCGTCGTGGCGCTGACAACACTCGTGACGGTGTTGTGGTGCACGGTCCCGCGTCGGTCGCGATTCGGACGTCGGCGCCGGCGCTCGCGGCAGTTCTAAGACTCCGCTAGCGCGACACGACGCGGGCGATGTCACCGACGACGCCGAGTGCCGCGCGCTCGTCGTCGGAGAGTCCGTACCGCGCCGCGAGAAATTCGGGAGCGTTGTACGCGACGAACGTGTGGCCACCGGCCGACTCCGACAGCAGCAGCTTCAGCGGGAGGTCGAGCGCGACCAACGGGTGCGCGACCATGAGCGGCGTACCGCCCTTGGGGTTGCCGAAGATCACGACCTTGGTATCGGGCAGCGCGAGCCCGACGTCGACCGCTTCGCCGCTGTGATCGATCACGGCGAAGAGGTCGAGGCCGCGGCGCTCGAGCTCGGCGAGTACGGCCGCGAGCATCTGCTCGACGCCCACCGCCGACGACACGGTCTCGACGCCCGCGGCCGTTCCCAAACCGTCATCTGCCAACCGGTCGTCGTCGCTCACGGCCGTATGCCTCCTGGAGTCGGGACCCGGCGATTGCTGCGTTGTGCCCGCCGGCCGGCGCGAGCGCGCGCGAGCAGCGTGGGATCGAGGAGGAGTGCTTTGTGTTCGGGCGCCTCGCCGGTCGTCCAGAACACGCTGTGCTCGGCGTGCAGCTCGGTCGCCAGCGCCCAGCGCGCCAGGCCGCGGTACTGACGATCCTGGGCGCGCCAGGTGGTGTACTCGCCGGCGCGATCGAAACCGACGCGCAAGCGGACGTGCCCGACGATGTCGTGCACGGCGCGGAAGCGGTCGTACGCGCCGCCGCGTTCACAGCCGAGAACCGGGTGCCGCCGATCTGTTTCCGTGGCCGCGGTCGGTACCTCGAGCACGCGTTCTCCGCGCACGGCTGCGATGAGCTCATGGTCGCACGTGTACGGCGCGCGGTGCCGGGTGAACACCACGCGCACCGCACGGCGGGCATCGGAGCGCGTGAGCGCGGCGAAGAGCGCGTCGGACTGCACTTGCAGCTCCGCGTACGCGGCGGCGACGAGCGCGGCGCGGGGCGTGCTGGGCGTGGCCGCGAACGCCGCCGCGACGTCGTGGGCCGTGCGCGGATCGAGCATCTCTCCGGAGGTGGCGTGGTTCACGCGGCTCCTTCCGACGACGACATGCATTCGCGAAGACACACGCGGGAACGATTCCCGTGGCTCACCCACACGGTACGGGGGAATCACGAGCGAATCACGGCCGCACCGAGTGTGGGCCACGCCTGGATACGGTGCAGAGGTCCGAGTCGAGCAGGAGGACGACGATGCCCGCGGTTCACGTCGACGACATCAGCACGTTGGTCGCCATCGCAACACCCGAAGCGGCCACTCGGCAACGGGCGGTGAAATCGGTGACGACCGCACCCCGAGGCTTCGAGGGCGAGGGTTTCCCGGTCCGGCGCGCGTTCGGCGGCGTCGATCTGCGCGCCCTCGATCCTTTCGTGCATCTCGACCAGATGGGTGAGGTCGACTACGCACCGGGCGAGCCGAAGGGAACCCCGTGGCACCCGCACCGGGGCTTCGAGACCGTCACGTACATGATCGACGGAATCATCGAGCACCACGACTCGACCGGGGGCGGCGGTCGGATCACCGACGGCGACACGCAGTGGATGACGGCGGGCAGTGGTCTGCTCCACATCGAGACTCCACCGGATGCACTCGTCGCGTCGGGCGGCGTGTTCCACGGTCTGCAGCTCTGGGTGAACCTGCCGCGCGCGCAGAAGTGGATCGATCCGCAGTACCAGGAGATTGCGGCGGGCGCGGTCACCCTGGTGGCGTCGGCCGACGGTGGTGCGCTCGTGCGCTTGATCGCCGGTGACGTCGCCGGCAACCGCGGGCCGGGGTCGACCCATTCGCCGATCACGATGATCCACGCGACCATCCAACCCGGCGCGCGTCTGGTCGTCCCGTGGCCGGTCGAGTTCAACGCGCTCGGTGTACATCCTCGGGGGCGAGGCCACGGTCGGCGCCGAACGGCGCCCGATCCACTCGGGTCAGCTCGCGGTGTTCGGCGACGGCGATGCGATCACCGTCGAGGCCACCGCGAACCAGGAGACGCGCACGGCCACGCTCGAGGTGTTGATCCTGGGCGGGTATCCGATCGGTGAACCGGTTGCGTGGTCGGGCCCGTTCGTCATGAACACCGAAGCCGAGATCCAGCAGGCGTTCGACGATTTCCGCGCGGGCAAGCTCGGATCGATCCCGGCCTCGGCGCACGCGCCGACGAACGAGATCGCCGAGCAAATCGACTCCGGTCTCGACTGACGTCGACGACGAACGATGTGCCGGCCGCGGTGCTCCCGTGAAACCCCGCCTTGCGACCGGATCCGGTTCAGGTTAGGCTGCCCTTAGTTGAACGGTTGGCTACGCCCGAATCGGAGTCCGGTGAAGTCGCTGAGGTCGCCCAGAAAACTGCACAGCGTGGCTACGGCGGTCGCCGGAATGCGCCGCGTCGACTACGTGCGGATGGTCGAAGACACCCAGCCCCGGTTCTTCGTGGTCGGCATCGGCCACCGGTGCCCCGTAGAACGCGAAGTGAGCCCGGCCGTCGCCCGCGAGCTCCTGACCGACCTCCCGTGCCGGTACGAGTGGCGGCGAAGCGCGCGGGTGGGGGTCTGACGATGTTCGTCTGTCATTGCCGCGCGGTCAGCGATTCGCATGTTCTGCAGGCGATCGAACAGGGCGCCCGGGACGAGAACGACATCGGCCGCATCTGTGGCGCGGGCACGGGCTGCGGCTCCTGCCATGACGAGCTGCGCCGGTTGTGCGCGGCGCGCACGGCGGAAGTCGGTGGCCTCTCGCGACTGGGTAGAGAGCTCGTGAGCGGCACCGTCTGACCCGGTCGTTGCGCGCGGAATCGGGTCTAGGGTCGCCCGATCAGGGCGGACCCCCCGAAAGCTGGTGCCGAATGCAAGGCAACCCCGCGATCATCGAACTGTTGAACGACGTGCTGACGGCGGAGCTGACCGCGGTCAACGAGTACTTCCTCGACGCCAAGATGTGCGCGAACTGGGGCTACGACCGCCTCGCGGAGAACTTCCGCGAAGAATCGATCGGCGAGATGAAGGACGCCGATGCGCTCGTCGAACGCGTCCTGTACCTCGATGGCATGCCCAACCTGCAGCGCCTCGGTTCGGTGCGGGTGGGGGAGACGGTGCCCGAGAAGCTCGGCCTCGCGCTCGAGTTGGAGCGCGCCGCGATCGAACGACTGAACGCCGGCATCGCGGCCTGCATCGCCGCGGGCGACCACGGCACGCGCGAGCTGCTCGATCACATTCTCGAGGGCGAAGAGGAACACGCCGACTGGATCGAGACGCAGTTGGAGCTGATCCGCCAGCTCGGCGAGGCGCACTACCTCGCCCAACAAATTCGCGACTGACGCGCTCCGGGAGACGCGTTACGCGGTCGCCGGCGTCAGTGTCGTTGCGTTCTCGAGCGCGCGGCACGTTGCCGCGCGGCAGACCTCGAGCCGGCCGAGCAACGTGTGCAGTTCGGCCACGAGGGGCGCTTCGGACGGATCCGCCACGAGGTTGTGGATCTCCAAGGGGTCGTGGTCGGTGGCGTACAGCTCACGATCGCCGGTCACGTACTCGACGTAGAGATAGTGCAGGGTTCGCACACCATGGAACTCGGGGACGATGTTCGGCTCGGGCGCCGAGGCGCCGGGCACGCCCGTCCGGTCGAGGTCCTTCGGTTCGGTGGGGCCGGGCCCGTAGCGGTCGCCGAGCGCTTCCTTCCAGTGTTCGACGAGGTACGCCTGGCGAGGATGTGCGTCGCGATCGGGCCGACGGAGCAGCGCGGCGAACGAGCGCCCGTCGACGAAGCTCGGCGCGGTCGCGCCGGCAAGCTGGGCGAGCGTCGGCGCCATGTCGGTGTTGCCGACCATGAACGTGGAAGTGCGATGCACCGCCACCTTCGGGCCGCGCACGATGAGCGGCACGCGGATGTCGGATTCGTACGCGGTCTCCTTGCCGGCGGGCAGGCGGAACTGGCCGAGATGAAACCCGTTGTCGGAGCTGAACACGAAATACGTGTTCGCGAGTTGGTGCGTGCTCTGCAGGGTGTCGATCAACCTCGCGACACCCCGGTCGACGGCCTGCAGCGATCGGAGCCGGTCGCGGTACAACCGGTCGACTCCCGCGATCGTCGCGGCGGTCATGCGCGGCTGCGCGCGTAGCCACGCGGGCTTTCCGGTTTCGTTTCGTTGGTTGAAGATCGGCGAACGAGGCGCGCGTTTGTGCGAGAAGAGCTGACCGTCGGGCGGTGCCGGAGTCGCGGGTTGATGCGGCGCGTAGACGTTCAGGTAGACGAAGAACGGACTCCCCGCCGACTTCTTGATGAAGCTCGCGGCCTTGTTCAGGTACACATCGGTGCCGTAGTCGGAGGGCGCGCCCCCGAAGTGCACCAGGTGCCCGTTCTCGTTGAGGGTGTAGTTGTACTCGGTGTACGGATCGCCGATCGACGCGCTGTCGAACTCGTCCCAACCGGGTGGAACGTACGTGTTGCTCACCGAGTCGGGATACGCGTTGAGGTACTTGCCGATGTACGCGGTCCGGTAGCCCGTGTTGTGCAACCACGTTCCGATGGTGGAGTTCTCGATGCCGAGCCGATGCGCGGTCTCGAAGCCGCCGTTGCCGCTCCCGTTGGAGAGCACTCCGGTGTTGTGGGAGTACTGGCCGCGCAGGAGTGTCGTGCGCGACGGGCAGCACAGCGAAACGCTGATGTAGTAGTGGCTGAAGCTCACGCCCTCGTCGGTGAGCAGGCGTTTGACGTTCGGCATGTACGCCATCTCCGACGTATCCAGATCGTCGGTGAGCAGGAACACGATGTTCGGGTGCTGGGCCGACGCGAGCACCGGACGCGGATGCGGTTTCGGTGTCGTCTTCGGCGTGCCACTCGAGCAGGCGGCCAAACCCAACATCGACATCAGCCCGACGACGGCCACTGCCCGGTGCACACGCATTCCGGGGAAACGTAGCGACCTATCCGGTCAGGGTGCGTTCATCACAGCCGGTCGACGGCCGGGTCTACGCTCGCCGTATGTGCAGGAACATCACCGAATTGCGCGGGCTGCAGCCCCCGGCCACCCGCGACGAGATCGAAGCGGCCGCGCGGCAGTACGTCCGCAAGGTCACCGGCGTCACGCGGCCGAAGGTCGACGTCGCCGGCGCGATGGAAGCGGCCTCGCTGGAGATCGCGGCGATCACCGAACGACTTCTGGGCGAGATGCCCGAGCGCCGGCAACCGCCGCCGAAGTTGCCGCCGCTGCGCCGCCCCGAGGTGCGCAGTCGACTCGGCCTCGAACCCTTCGTGGGCTGAGCGGCCCTCGGCGGTTGCGGGTCGGTCGGACTGGGTACCGGGCTTGGTACCTGCCCGGGTCAGTGCCACGCGCGAAGGAGCCGAACAATGGGTGTCGTCCGTAAGACGTTGTCGGTCGGAACGCTGGGAACCGTCTCGTTCCGGAGCAAGAAGGAGCAGCTCCGGCGGGCGGAGCGTTCGCAGCGTGATGCCGAGACCCTGCTCGAGGCCGAGCACGCGGCCCGGCTCCAGGCCGAGGCGCGGATCGCGGCGGCCGAGAAGCGCGTGAAGCGCGCCAGCGCGGATGCCGCGCATGCCGCCAAGAAGTTGGAAGAGACGAAGAAGCGCGGTCGGCGCCGGCGCCGCCGGGTCCTGTTGACGGAGGCGATCATCGCCGCGGAGCCGCTCCTGCGCAGCCGCGCCGAGAGCGCACGCAGTGCCGGTGACGACGCGGCGCAACGCAGCCGCCGCGCGAGTCGCCGGGCGCGCAAGGCCGCCAAGCGTTCGTTGCGCCGCGCGCACACCGCGGCTTCGAGCGCGAAGGGCGCGGCCGTCTCCGCCCTCGCGGACGCGCCCGTTCCGGACTAAGACGTGCGGAACACGCCGTCCGCGCCGCGGGAGCCCGGCGAGCCCGGATCACGCGGGACGGGGACGCTCCGACATCGCGGAACCGAGCGAAACCGAACGTAGCCCCGGGGCCGAGTGGCGGCTACGGGCGTCGGATTCATCGAGCATCGATGCCCGGGCCGCGCGGTACACGTCGAGGAAGTAGATGCGCGCGTCGGGCTGGACCTCGATCGGCGCGTCGTCCGGGATCGCGAGTGTGGCCGCCGCGAGACGCGCGGTGCGGGCCCGGGACCGAGCCGCGGAATGACGGACGGCCGCGGCGACGGCCAACGCGAGGGATACGAGTAGGAACACGGTTGTCGATGCGATCATGTGCTGACCTCCGGGGCGGCCCGAGTGCGGATCGGCGTTCAGGGGATGCGGCCTTCGCCCTCTTGGCGGGCGCCGCGCTCGATCGCTTCCTTGTATGCACGAGCCGTGTCGGGATCTCCGGGGGCGGCGCGGTCGGCGGCTGCTGCTTCGGCGTCAGTGGGCGGGTCGTCGGAGTGCGCGGCGACGCGCGCGTCTTCTTCTTCGGTCGCGCGGGTGGCGCGGCTGGGGCGGGTGTGCTCCGGCTCACTCATGGCCGAACCTTTCGGTTGTCGGGTTGTACGTCGCGTACCACCCTGAGGTTCGAGCGAAACCCGGCCTCGGCCGAGAATCGGGTAATCGGCGCACGAATGCGAAATCTCGGCCTATCGCGCCCATCGCGTCGCGGTTACCGGAGTGCTTAGGTCCCGGTCGGCAGTCGGTGCGTCGAGCCGACGCGGGGCCGGCTGGTTTTCGCCGGCCGTTCGCGGCGCGCGTCGACTCCGACGGCGGGCGTGAGCACTGCCGTGGAATCACGGATCGAGAAGAGTGATCCCAGGTCGTCCAGCTCGAGCATCCGGGTCAGGATTGCGGGCGCCACGATCTCGACCCGGCCGTCGACCGCGTGCAGCCGCGCTGCGAGCTCGGCCATGGCCCGCAGCCCGCCGATGCTGCAGAAGCGCAACTCGGACAAGTCGATGGCGACCACGCGGACGCCGCGATCCACGAGCGACGCGAGCGTCGCCGCGAACGTCGGCGTGCTCAGCGAGTCGAGCTCGCCGCGCAACGCGACGTAGCTGCTCCCGACGTCGAACTCGAAATCCATGCCGAACTGCGCGCTGGAAGGGCCCGGCCGTTGCACGGGCCTGGCGTACCCGGGAACCGACCCGAGCGAAACGTCGGGGGCGGACTCGCGCATTTCGCCGCATTTAGTGTCGGGGTATCCTCCGCCCCGGTCATGAAGCGGCCTGCGTTTTCCGCGGACAGCGCGGCGGGGGACAGGAGTACCGCAGTGGTCGGAACCGATGTCGCGACGAGCCCGGGGGGGCGGTCGGGCGGCACCGAGGAGACAACAAAACTGCCGGGTGGCACCGAACCGGTCGGGCCCGAGTCGCGCACGCGTCGATTCGCCCTGCATCCGGTCCCGATCGCAGTGCTCGCGGTGGGATTGGGGGTCACCGCGACCCTGGCGTTCACCGCTCGCGCCCTGCACGACAGCAACGAGAACCGTCTGCTGCGCCAACGGATCAACGAGGCCGCGGCCGTCATCTCGTCCGCCACCCTCACTACGCAGTCGCCGCTGTCGTCGGGCGCGGTGTTGGCCGAAGCCACGGACGGCAACCGCTCGGAGTTCACGCAGTTCATGAAGCCGCTGAGCGCGGGTGCCCCGTTCATCTCGGTATCGCTGTGGGCCGCGCAGGGAACCAACATCCGCCCGCTGATCGTCGTCGGCGCGGCGCCCGAGTTGGCCGCGCGGCCTGCGAGCGAAATACGCCGAACGTTGAGCCAGGCCACGGCCAAGAGCGCCATCTCCATCGTCGACCTTCTCGGGTCGTCCGATCGGCGGCTCGGCTACGCCTTCAGCGTCGGTCCGAAGGCGCACTACGTCGTGTACGCGGAATCGGCCCGCCCCCAGAACCGGCGCTCGAACGTCGACTCGAACACGGCGTTCGCCGATCTCGACTACGCGATCTATCTGGGTAACGCACCCAACCCGCAGAGCCTGCTCGCCGCAAGCGTGGTCAACCCCAAGTTCACGGGGCGCGTGGCCAACGACGTCGTCCCGTTCGGTGATTCGCAGCTCGACCTCGTGATGTCGCCGCGCCGCGAGCTCGGCGGCGGGCTCCTCGCCCGATTGCCCTGGCTCATCGGCGGGTTCGGGATCGTGCTCACTGCGGCCGCCGCGCTGGTGGCCGAGCGACTCGTTCGGCGGCGGGCCGTCGCCGAACGGCTTGCCCAACAGAACGCCCGATTGTTCAGCGAGCAGCGCAGCGTCGCGCAGACGCTGCAGCACAGCCTGCTGCCCGAGCTGTCGGAATTACCCGGACTCGAGTTGGCGGTGCGTTACGTGGCGGGTGTCGACGGTGTCGAGATCGGCGGCGACTGGTACGACGTCATCGACCTGGGCAACGGCCACGCGATCGTCGTGGTCGGCGATGTGTCGGGCCGCGGCCTGCGGGCGGCAACCGTCATGGCGTCGCTGCGCTACTCGATCCGCGCCTACGCGGCGGAGGGCTACGGGCCGTCGGAGATCCTCTTCAAGTTGTCGAAGCTGATCAGCGTTGATCAGGACGGCCATTTCGCGACGGTATTGTGTGGCCTCGTGGACGTCGCCGAGCACCGGGTCGTGATCGCCAATGCCGGCCATCCGAACCCGTTGCTGATCACCGGATCGACTGCCGAATTCATCCGGACAGAAGTCGGTCCCCCGATCGGTGTCGCGAACACGACACCCGCGACCGTGACGGTGACCGTGCCTGGGGAGGCGACGCTCGTCGCGTTTACCGACGGGATCTTCGAGCGTCGAGGCGAGAGCCCCGACGTCGGGCTCGAACGTCTGCGCGCCGCCGCAGTCGGCTTTGACTCGATCGACGATCTGCTCGACGGCCTGTTGCACTCGCTGACACCCGACGGCGCGACCGACGACACTGCGATCCTGGCGGTCCGATGGCGCCCGTGACGAACGACGGCTCACCCCAAGGCGCGTTGGAAGCCGGAACCGACGCTTCCGGCGCGCCGGTCGTGCGCCTCATCGGCGAGATCGACATCTCGAACGCCGACGAGATCTCGGTTGAGCTCGACGCGGTCGCCGTGGAGGGTTCGCAGCTCGTCATCGACCTCGCCGGCCTCGAGTTCATGGACAGCTCCGGCATCGCGATGCTGTTGCGCGCCGCGGCGCACGTCGACGCGCTGGAGCTCCGCAACCCGTCGAGCACTGTCCGGCGGATCATCGAGTGCACCGGCCTGACCGATATCCTGCGGATGACTTCGTGACGGAACGCCGGTCGTTTCCCGGCAACCCGGTCTCGGTGACGAACGCGCGGCGGTTCGCTCTCGGTGTCATCGCCGACGCGCCGGATGCAGTCGTCGAGGCTGTCGCGATCGCAGTCTCGGAACTCGCCGCGAACTGCGTCCGCCACGCGGGCACGGATTTCACCGTCGCCGTCGAGCGCACCGCTGACGCAGTTCGCGTCGCGGTCGGCGATTCCGCGGCAGGCGTGCCCGCGCCGCGGGCGCCCAAGGCGTCGGAGTTCTCGGGCCGCGGGCTGCTGCTCGTGCGCGCGCTCTCCGACGAGTGGGGTGTGACCGTCACCCCGGACGGCGCCGGGAAGAGTGTGTGGTTCACCGTCTCGACGGCACCATCCGTCGCGGTACGCGACGCGGGCTGACACGGCGGCCTTTTCGAGGTCTCGGGGTCCGTCGGCCGATTCGGTACGCGCGTCGTCGGGAATCCTCTGAGTGTTGTTCTCTGCATGCGGTCGCCTGATTCGCAACACGCCCGCCGGGCCCGCTTTGACCCGACCGAGATCACCGGCCGGGGCCTGCTCATCGTCGACCGGCTCTCCGATGCCTGGGGCGTCGAGGAACGGGTCGACACCGTGGGCATCGCGCCGGGGAAGTGCGTCTGGTTCAGGGGGCTGGAGTCGAGGCGTTCCCGGCCCCGCGAGAACGCGTCGCGCTGACGGGTTTGCCGCCTGCCCGCTCGGGTACACGCCTCCCCAAGCGTGTGCGTGCCCATGCCGACGGAACGAGGAGGATGCGGTGCAACAGCCCAAGGTCGCGAACACGAGCGACGGCTTCTTCGACATCGTCTTCGAAGAGGTGTCGGAGTCGTTGATCGAAGGCACGGCCTTTGCGCCCGGCGCGATCGAGCGCACGTTCGGGGTCGGTCATGCGCGCGCCGCGGATCGATTCCTCGAGTCCGCGTTTGCGAACGGATCCGTGTCGCGAGTCAGGGAACGGGCGGCGGGATCGTCGTTGTAGTCGTCTCCGGCGCCACCGTTGTGGTCGTGGGCACCGAGCCCACCGTGAAGTTGTGCCGAGTGGGACAGTCGACGTAGGTGAATGTCGTCGCGTCGACACTCCACTCGACGAACGAGTGCGGGCCGAACTGATCCGGTGTGTACGTCTTCGTAAGGGTGCCGAAACCCGCGGTGCCGTCGTCGAGTGCCCAACCGAGTTTTTTGCGCCGCGCGTCGTAGGCGAATTGGAACGTGACGATGATCGAGCCGTCGGCCTGCGGTGCGAAGGTTCCGCTGCTGTCGTCGACGACCGTTGGTGGCGAGCTGCAGACGATCGTCGTCGGTGTTTCGGTAACGGTCGTCGGGGTGCCGACCGCCGCGGACGGTGCCGGCCGCTGGCCGCGCGAGTGCGTCGGCGCGAGCGCGGGCGACACAACGGTGGTCGGCGACGCGGGCGCCGTCGTGCTCGTGGTGGCCGGGCCGGTTTCGTCGGCATCGGGCCCGCTGACATGGACCGGGGTGTGGTGCGTTCCGGCGGCCGCGATCGAGGTCGCGCCCGCGGTGACGGCCAGCGACGACGACTGCGGATGCCGCGGCCAGCCGGCGGTGCCGCCGGAGTTGCGCGCCGCGCTCGACAGTTCGGTCGACGAGATCCGCCGACGGATGGGCGTCGTCGGCGAGCCGATCGAAGGTCGCGCGCAGATCGCGCTCGAGCTCGTTGTCATTGAGTTCGGGCCCGTTGTAGTCAGACATGGTCTTGCCCCTCCCGGAGCAGCCGCCGCAGTTCTTCGAGCCCGCGCGACGCGCTCGACTTCACCGTGCCGATTGGAATGTGCAAGAGGTCGGCCACCGCGGCCTCGGGCATGTCCTCGTAGTAACGCAGGACGAGTACAGCCCGTTGCTGCGGTGTGAGGCCCGTCAGCGCGCGGCCGAGCGACATGCGCCCGATGATCGCGTCGCCGGGATCGGTGGTGCGGTCGGCCGCGACAAAGCGCGACGCGAATTTCTGTTCGGTGGCAAAACGTCGGCGCCGGCCGATCACCTGGTTGACCACGATCCGCCGGAGGTAGGCGTCGGCGTTCTCGATCCGGGCCCGGCCGCGCGCCGCGAGCAGCCGGGCGACCGACTCGGCGGCGATGTCCTCGGCCGTCGTGGGATCGTTCACGAGCATGCGGGCGAGGCGGAGCGCGATCACAAGGTGCGCGCGGACCGCTTCCCCGGCCGCGGGTTCGGCCATGTGGAGCTCCCGAAGAGGCTCCACGCGTACGACCGCTTCCGTCGGTTGGTCCTGCACCGGCATCACAGTGTTCTAGACGCGACCCCGCCGCCAATGGTTCCGAGGAGCGGCAGCGGAGTCTCGGCCACCGCTCGCGAAGCCGCCCTGGCCGAGGCGCAGCGCGAGCGACCAATATGAGGCGCTAAGCGGGGACTTGTTCGATGCGGTTGCGACCGAGTTTCTTAGCTCGGTAGAGGGCGGTGTCGGCCTCTTTGAGCACCTCGTGGGCGGATTCGACGTGGCCGGGATCGAGGATCGCGAGCCCGGCGCTGAACGTCAGGATGCCCTCGGGATTGCCTTCGTGAGGAATGGCCAGGCGCCGCACTCCGCTCTGCATGCGGTGGATCGCCTTGGCGCCGGTCGCCAACGACTGTTCCGGAAAGATGCACAGGAACTCGTCGCCGCCGAAGCGGTAGAGCGCGTCGCCGGCGCGCGCCTGCTCCTGGATCTCGGCGGTGAAGGCCTGCAGGAGGAGATCGCCGGCCGGGTGCCCGTACATGTCGTTGTACGACTTGAAGTGGTCGATGTCGAGCACGGCCATGCAGTACCGATGTCCGTAGCGGACGACCCGCGCCTCTAAGAGGTCGAGATCCTGCTCGAACGCGCGCCGGTTGCCGAGCCCGGTGAGCGGATCCTGGCGGGCGATGGTCGTCAGTTCGTGGTTCAACGCTTCCAGGCGGTCGGCCGAGCTCTGCACTGCTCGCGCCTGGTGGGCCAGCGCCTCGGCCTTTTGGAAGAGATTCGCGAACACCGCGACCTTGGCCCGCAGCTGATCGGGTGGCACCGGCGCAAAGATGAAGTCGACGGCGCCCTGCGAGTAGAGGTCGGTCGTAACGATCTCGTCGCTCCCGAACGCGGTGATGAAGATGATCGGCGTGAGCTCGGATTGCTGGCGCTTGCGAATGAGGGCGGCGGTTTCGAAGCCGTCCATGATCGGCATGCGCACGTCGAGCAGGATGACCGCGAAGTTCTGCACCATGACCGCCCGGAGCGCGCCGAGACCGGAGTCCGCCTCGACGATCGTGTGGCCCAGCGGCTTCAGGACCGCTTTGAGCGCCAACCGTTTCGCGGCGTTGTCGTCGACGATCAGGACGGCGACCGAAGCCGCACGCGCGAGCGCCGACCCTTCGTCACCCTCGGCATTCAACGGAGATGCGCTCACTGGGTCGACGGGTGGTTGAGTGATTGCGCGGCCGGCGGATCCGCGGTGAGCCATGGGCCGATCGCGGCGATGAGCTCGGTGGTGTTGACGGGCTTGGGCACGTAGTCGTTGGCGCCCGCGTCGAGACAGCGTTGCCGTTCGCCGGGCACGACCTTGCCCGTCACCGCGATGATCGGCAGCGACTTGAAGTCGTCGAGCGCGCGGATGGCGCGCATCGTGTCGTAGCCGTCCATGCCCGGCATCATGATGTCGGTGAGGACGAGGTCGACGGCGTCGGTGGTCTGCAGCGTCGACAGCGCGTCGGGCCCGCTCTCGGCGACCGTGACCACCGCATGACCGCGCTCGAGCAGCGCGGTCAAGGCGAAGACGTTCCGGAAATCGTCGTCGATGACGAGGATGCGTTTGCCTTCGAACGGTCGATCATCGAGCACGTTGTGTTGGCGTACCGCTCGGGCCGGCGCGCCGTTCTTGGCGGCCCAGTCGTTGGCCGCGACCAACGAGAGCGCGCGCTCGGGTGCCGGGCCGTCGGGCGTCACCGTCGGTGCGGTCGCGGCCAATCCGAGCGGCAGGAACACGGTGAACGTGCTGCCCTCGCCGGGTGTGCTCATCAGCGTGATCTCGCCGCTCAGTAGGCCGACCAGCTCTCGGCTGATCGAGAGCCCGAGCCCGGTACCGCCGTAGAGACGGGCGGTAGTGCCGTCGCCCTGGGCGAACGCTTCGAAGATACGCCGTTGCTGCTGTTCCTCGATGCCGATCCCGGTGTCGGTAACGGCCAGGGCCAGCACCGCGGGCGCGCGCGTGAGCGACTCCGTCGTCGTGCTCCAGCCGCGGTCGACGATCCCGACCTGGAGGTGGACAGTGCCCCGTTCGGTGAACTTGAACGCGTTGGCGATGAGGTTCTTCATGATCTGACGGATGCGTTGCGCGTCGGAGACGATCTCGTCCGGGCTCCCGTTCGCGACCTCGATCGAGAACCCGACGTTCTTGGCCCGCGCCACGTGATCGAACTCCCGCACGAGATCGCTGCGCAGCAACTCGATCGACACCTCGGTGAGCTCGACCGTGGCCGTGCCCGACTCGACCTTCGCGAGGTCGAGAATGCTGTTGAGCAGACCGAGCAGGTCGCGGCCCGAACCGAGAATGACGTTCGCGTACTCGACCTGCGTGTCGGTCATGCTGTGGGCGGGATCGTCGGCGAGCTGTTCGGCGAGGATCAAGAGGCTGTTGAGCGGCGTGCGCAGCTCGTGCGACATGTTCGCGATGAACTCCGACTTGTACTTCGACGAGACCGCGAGCTCGGAAGCCTTCTCCTCGACGAGGAGCTTCGACTGCTCGACCTCTTCGTTCTTCTGTTCGGCCTCGATGTTGCGTTCGGCCAACAGGCTCGCCTGGCGCTCGAGGTCTTCGTTCGACTCGCGCAACTCCTCTTGCTGCGAGCGCAGCTCCTCGGCCTGCGACTGCGACTGGCGCAGCAGGTTCTCGGTGAGTGTGTTCGCCTCGATCGTGTTGAGCACGAGGCCGATGCTCTCGGGCAGCTGATCGAGGAACGCCTGGTGGGTCACGCTGAACACCGAGAACGACGCGAGCTCCACAACCGCGCGCACCGCACCTTCGAACAGGATCGGGAGCACGATGATGTTGAGCGGCGGCGACGATCCGAGGCCGGAGTTGATGTGCACGTAGTCGCCGGGAACATCGGTGAGCAGGATGCGCTTCTTCTCCTTGGCGCACTGGCCGACGAGTCCCTCGCCGATGCGGAAGGCCGTCGAGAGATGACGGCGCTCTTCGTAGCCGTAACCCGCGGTGAGCTCGAGCACCGGTTCGGCGCCGTCGACCGGATTCGTCATCGTGTAGAAGACCGCGTGTTGCGCCGACACCAACGGCGCCAGCTCGGAAAGGATCATGCTCGACACTTCCGCGAGGTCGCGCTGACCCTGCAGCATCCGCGTGAAGCGCTCGCGGTTCGTCTTCAACCAGTCTTGTTCAATGTTCTCGCGCGTCGTCTCGCCGAGGTTGCGGATCATCTCGTTGAGCGTGTCCTTCAGCACCGCGACTTCGCCGCTCGCTTCCACCCGCACCTGTCGGGTGAGGTCGCCCTCGGTCACCGCGGTGGCCACCTCCGCGATCGCGCGCACCTGGTTCGTGAGGTTCGCCGCGAGCTGGTTGACGTTGTCGGTGAGGTCCTTCCAGACGCCGCTGACCTCGGTCGACTGCGCCTGGCCGCCGAGCTTGCCTTCCACCCCGACCTCGCGCGCCACGCGGGTCACCTCACCGGCGAACGCGTTGAGCTGATCGACCATCGCATTGACGGTGTTCTTCAGTTCGAGGAACTCGCCCTGCACGTCGATGGAGATCTTCTTGCTGAGGTCGCCGTTGGCGACCGCGGTGGTGACCTCGGCGATGTTGCGAACCTGTCCGGTCAGGTTGCGGGCCATCAGGTTGACGTTGTCGGTGAGGTCCTTCCACACACCGCCGACTTCGATGGTGACCGCGGCGGCCTGTCCGAGCTTGCCTTCGGTGCCGACCTCGCGGGCGACGCGGGTCACCTCGGAGATGAAGCCGTTGAGTTGGTCGACCATCGCGTTGATCGTGCTCTTGAGGTCGAGCATGTCGCCGCGCACGTCGACCGAGACCTTCTTGCTGAGGTCGCCGTCGGCGACCGCGCCGATGACACGTTGCATCTCCTTGGTCGGGCGCACGAGGTCGTCGATGAGGCTGTTGACCGAGTCGATCGGCCCCGACCAACGCTGGTTCAATCCGCCCCGGCCGATGCGTTCCGAGAGCCGGCCCTGTTTGCCGACCACGTCGCAGACGCGTGCGAGCTCCTCGCTGAACGTCTCGTTCGCCATGATGATCTCGTTGAGCCCGTCGGCGACCTTGCCCGCCACGCCCGTCCAGTCGAGGGGCATGCGCGCCGCGAAGTCGCCCGTCTTCACCTGCGCGAGTACCGCCAGCAGCACGTTGATCTCGATCGCGCCTTCACCGCTCGTCGCTGTCGGTGTCTCGGCCAGGGCGGTCATCGTGCCTCCAGGGAACGGTGCGGTCTTACGAACGAGCGGGGTTACGAGCGGGCCGTGACCGCGCCGGTGGCGTGGTCGAGTGCGATTTCGGCCTCGGGCGCGGCGACGGGCCGGGCGAACAGGTATCCCTGCGCCCGCGAGCAGCCGAGCCCGATGAGGCAGTCGCGTTGCAGCTCGGTCTCGACGCCTTCGGCGATCGTGGTGAAGCCGAGGGTGTCGGCCAGGTTCACGACCGCGGCGACGATGGCGGAATCCTCGAGGTCCTTGCCCAGGCCGCCGACGAAGGTGCGATCGATCTTGAGCACGTCGACGGGGAAGCGGCGGAGATACGCGAGCGACGAGTAGCCCGTCCCGAAGTCGTCGATGCTCAAACGCACGCCGAGCGCCTTCAGGGCTTCCAACACGGTGATCGTCGTCGGGGCGTCGTCCATCAGGACGCTTTCGGTCATCTCGAGTTGGAGGTCTTCGGGATTGAGCTCGGAGACCTCGAGCGCGGACGCGATCAGGTCGACGAGGTCGGCTTGCCCGAGCTGCGCGCCCGAGAGGTTCACCGACATCATCAAACGGGGCCACCGGGGATCGCGACTCTGGAATCGCTTGGCCTGCATGCACGCTTCGCGCACGACCCACGCCCCGAGCGGGACGATCAGGCCGGACTCTTCGGCGATCGTGATGAACTCGTCGGGGCCGAGCAGCCCGCGTGCGGGATGGGCCCAACGGACGAGGGCTTCGTGGCCGAGGATCTGCCCGTCGACGAGGCTCACGATCGGTTGGTAGTGCACGCGCAGATCGCCGTTCACGATCGATTGGCGCAACGAGGTTTCGGTGTCGAGCCGGCCGACGCCGGTCGGGCGCATGCTCTCGGCGAACAGCGCCGATCGGGCGCGCCCCGCGGCTTTGGCGCGGTACATCGCCGCGTCGGCGTCGCCGAGGAGGGCGCCGGCTTCCACCGATGACGACGATGCGAGCGCGATCCCCGCGCTGACGGAGATGACGAGCTCGCCGCCGGCCCAGTCGAGCGGTTCCGACATGGCGGCGCAGATGCGGTCGGCGATACTCGTCGCCTCGGCCTGATCGGTGAGGCCCTCGCACAACACGACGAACTCGTCACCTTCGATGCGCGCGAGCGTGTCCTCGGGCCGGATCAGGTCGGTGAGCCGGGTCGCGGTCGCGAGCAGCAGCTGATCGCCCGCGGCGTAGCCGAGGTTGTCGTTGATGACCTTGAACCGATCGACGTCGAAATGGATGACGCCGACGAGCAGCGGCATGCGCGCCAGTCGCGCGAGCGCCTGCTCGATGCGGTCGACGAGCAGACGCCGGTTCGGGAGACCGGTGAGTGGATCGTGCAACTCCTGGTGCAGCAGGGCGGCGGCCGCGGCTCGTTCCTCGGAGATGTCCTGCGCGGTTCCGAGAAGGCGTGCGGGCGCGCCATCGCCATCGAGCTCGACCCGGCCCCGGAAGCGCATCCAGCACTCGGAGCCGTCGGGGAGCAGCACGCGATGTTCGATGGTGAACGGATTCGTCGACGCGACCGTTGCGGTGACCGCGGCGATCGTCGACTCGCGATCGTCGGGGTGGATGCGGTCGAGGATCTCCTGGTAACCGGGCGTCTGATCTTCACCGAAGCCGAGCAAGCGGTACAGCTCGTGCGACCAGCTCACCTCGCCGCTGGCGAGCTCCACCGCCCAGCTGCCGATGCGGGCGATGCTCTGCACCTCGTCCAGCGACAGCTCGGAGCGTTTCAGGAGGATCGCGTGGCGAATCGACGAGATGAGCATGTTGGCGTCGAGCGCGCGCGTCGACAACACGTCGATCACCCCCGCGTGGAACGTCGCGAGCCCGATCTCGTCGTCGGTGCGGCTCGTGATCGCGACGAGGGGCACACCGGGGGAGCGGGCCGCGAACTGTTCGACGAGCGCGAGGCCGCCCGCGTTCGCGATGTCGACGTCGACGATCGCGCAGTCGGCGGTTCGGGTCTCGAGGTACGACATCGCTTCGGCGAGCGATGTCGCGCGCTCGACTTCGAAATCGGCGGGCGCGGCTTCGCGCAGCACGGCGTCGAAGTGTGCCGCGGCCGCGTCGGCGTCTTCGATGAGGAGGAGCGTCGTGGGGCGGGACGCGGTCGTCGTCACGACCGTCTCCCGCGCCGCGTCGACCGTGAGGTACGCGCTTCGATCATTCCGTCTCTCCTGGCGTGAACATCGGGCGCACCACCAGGGTCCGGGGCAATACCACGCAAGCAGTGGTCTGTTCGTCCGACGGTGCGCATGAACCAAGCAACTTTCTCGGGCAGACCGGATATCGACTCAGGTCGAGGGTCGGGGCCGAACGGTAAATTCCGCCCGTGACGCAGGCGTGACGGCCGCGGTGCGGACAACGGCGCCGACCTCGAGCGCGCCCGCCGGCCGGGTCACAGCCGCCCTACGCTGGAATTCCGGTTCACCGGAGATCCTCAGCAACTTTGCGGCGCGCCCCCAAGTCACTCTCAGGAATGCCCGACATCATGATGGTCATACCGTCATTCCAAGCCCTCAAGGAGCCTCGTTCATGAGCGGTCCCGACCTGAATCCTCCGGCCCTCGACAACAAGCATCACGCCGAGCAGCTGGAAGAGGCCCTGTTCGAGGTCAAGCGGGTGATCGTCGGCCAGGACCGCATGGTCGAGCGGGCGATGATCTGTCTCCTCGCCCGTGGTCACTGCCTGATCGAGGGTGTGCCCGGTCTGGCCAAGACCCTCACGGTTTCGACGCTCGCCCGGGTGGTGGGCGGCTCGTTCGTCCGGCTGCAGTTCACGCCCGACCTCGTACCCGCCGACATCGTCGGGACGCGGGTGTGGCGACCGTCGCGCGAGGACTTCGACATCGAGTGGGGCCCCGTGTTCGCGAACATGGTGCTCGCCGACGAGATCAACCGGGCGCCGGCCAAGGTGCAGTCCGCGCTCCTCGAGGTGATGGCTGAACGCCACGTCTCGATCGCGGGAGAGACGAAGGCCACTCCGAGCCCGTTCCTCGTGCTCGCGACCCAGAACCCCATCGAGTCCGAAGGCGTCTACTCGTTGCCCGAGGCGCAACGCGACCGCTTCTTGATGCAGATCATCGTCGACCAGCCGTCGTACGTCGAAGAGCTCGAGATCGCGCGGCGCATGGGAGTGAAGCCCCCCGAAGCGGTACAGATGTTGACGCTCGAACAGCTCGTCGATCTGCAGAAGGCCGTCGACGAGATCTTCGTGCACCACGCGGTGCAGGACTACGCGGTGCGGCTCGTCATGGCGACCCGCGACCCGATCGGGTGGCGCGTTCCCGAGATTGCCGCGCACGTCGGACTCGGTGCCAGCCCCCGCGCCACACTGGGCCTGTTGTCGGCAGGACGCGCGCTCGCGTTGCTCCGGGGCCGTCGCTTCATGATTCCCCAGGACGTCGCCGACGTCGCGCCGGAGATCCTGCGCCACCGCCTGATCCTCACGTACGACGCGCTCGCCGACGGGGTGACCACCGACGACGTCATCACGCGCGTGCTCACCACCATGCCAATGCCGCAGGTGACGCCCCGTCAAGAGAGCGGCCTGCAGGACACCGCGTGACCCGCGAGTCCGGCGACCTGAAGCGCGGCGACCTGAAGCGCGGCGAACTTCGGCGCGAGGGTGTCGCGCCCGTCGCGCGCAAGGCGGCCGAGCTTCGGCGTCTCGAACTGCTCGTGACGCGCCGGCTCGACGGTCTGCTGCGCGGCGAATTCCTCGGCCGCCAGAGCGGTCCGGGTTCCGAGGTTGCGGGCGCGCGGGCGTACGAAGCCGGTGACGATTCCCGCTGGATCGACTGGAACCTCACGGCCCGGTCCGTGTCGCCGATGATCCGCACCACCGAAGCTGATCGCGAGCTGCAGACCTTCGCGGTCGTTGACCAGTCGGCGAGCATGAGCTTCGGCACCGGCGAGCGCGAGAAGGTGGAGGTCGCGTTCGCGGCGGCCGCTGCGTTCGGTTTCCTCACCGCCCGCCAGGGCAATCGCTTCGGCCTCCTCGTCGCGGGTGGCGACGAGATCATTCGTTTCGCTCCGGCGTCGACGCGTCCGCAGTTGCTCGCGTCGCTCTCCCGGCTCTACGACGTCCCGCGCCGGACGCAGAGCTCGGGCGAGGGCGCCGATCTCGCCGCGACCCTGTACTCCCTCGAGCGGGCGCACCCGCGCCGCGGACAGGTCATCGTTCTCTCCGACTTCCTCGACAAGACCGACTGGCGCCGCTCCGTGTCGCGGCTCGCGCTCGCGCATCAGGTGTTGTGCGTCCAGGTCGTCGACCCGCGCGAGCTCTCGCTGCCGGCGGTCGGGATGTTGACGCTCGTCGACACCGAGACCGGCCGGAACCTGAACGTGCAGTCGAACTCGGCCGCGTTGCGTGATCGCTACGCCGCCGCGGCCCGGGAGCGACACGCCACCATTGCGCGCCAGATCACCGATTCCGGCGCCGAACACCTCGTGTTGTCAACCGATGCCGACTGGCTCATCGAGATCGTGCGTTTCGTCGTGAGCCGTCGGACCATGAATCGTCATACGTCGCTGGCGCGCATGCAGCGCGGACGTGCGACCCGTTTGAGGAGTGTCCCGTGAGCTTCCAAGAACCGTGGCGGCTTGTCTTCCTGATCGCGCCGCTCCTGCTGCTCGCGTTCTACCTCATCGCGCAGCGATCGCGGCGCAAGTATGCGTTGCGCTTTACCAGCGTCGACCTGCTGGCATCGGTCGCGCCGAAACGCCCGGGCTGGCAGCGGCACGTGTCGGCCGCGCTGTTGCTCGCGGCGGTTGCGGCGCTGGTGTTCGGTTTCGCCGAACCGACCGGTACCAAGAAGGTCCCGCGCCAACAGGGAACGGTCGTGCTCGCGATCGACACCTCGGGCTCGATGGCCGCCACCGACGTTGCGCCCAATCGGCTCGTCGCCGCGCAGGCTGCGGCCCAGCGGTTCATCCAAGGTCTGCCCGCCGGCTTGAAGGTCGGGCTCCTGCAGTTCGGCACGAGCGCGCGCCTCGTGGTGTCGCCGACCACCGATCACATTCCGGTGCTCGCCGCCGTCGACTCGCTGACGGTTGCCGGCGGGACGGCAACCGGTTCTGCCATCGACCAGGCGTTGGCGGCGATCGCCGCGATCCCGCCTGTCGACGGCAAGAAGATCCCCGCCGCGATCGTGCTCATGAGTGACGGTTCGCCGACCATCGGCAACGCGGGGGAGACCCCCGAGCAGACGGTCTCCGAAGCGACCGCGGCCGCCAAGCAGGCCAAGGTGCCGATCGACACGATCGCCTTCGGTACCCAGACCGGTTCGGTCGTGGTGCAGGGCGAGAACGTGCCGGTGCCGGCCGACCCGGCGGCGATGGCGGCGATCGCCAAGGGGAGCGGCGGGAAGTCGTTCACCGCGACGACGAGCCACCAGCTCAACTCGGTCTACGACCAGATCCGCAAGACGATCGGTTTCAACACCGTGAAGACCGACATCGCGGAGTGGTTCATCGGCCTGGCGTTGTTGCTGGCGGTACTCACCGCGGGCGCGGCGCTTTGGTGGATGCAGCGCATCCCGTAGCGCGCGAAACTGCGGCATGCCGGGTGCCGCCGAGGAACCGATTCTGCTCGCGTTCGTCGGCTACGCGGCTCCTGATCGCGCCGACGATGCCGCGGCGTTCGAAGATGCCGTGTTACCCCTGCTTGCCGATCACGGCGCGCGTGTCGTGTACCGAGGTCGGCGGCGCGCGGGTCAGGATCCTGCGCTCCCGTTCGAGGTGCACCTGCTGTGGTTCCCCGATCGAGGGTCGTTCGACGGCTACTTGGGCGACGCGCGCCGAGCCGAGCTGCTCGAACGCTTCGGCGAAGTGTTCACCGTCAAGCAGGCCGTAGAGCTCGACACGCTGACAGCTACGTGATCTCGAAGTCGTCGAGGTCGGGTTCGCGGGTCCAGGTCCAGTAGTCGACGAGGCGCCACGGGCTCAACACGTGGATGCGCCCGGCGCCGTTCTTGAACCACGAGTGCTTGATCGAAGGTTGCGACCAGACGAGGCCCTCGAGCTCGCGCTGCGTGCGTTCGTAGTAGTCGTCGTGCACGGCGCGGCGTGGTTCCATCGAGCGGTGCGGACCTTCGACGAGGGCCTTGATGCAGCCGGTGATGTAGCGGATCTGGCATTCGGAGTGGAAGATCAGGCTGCCGCCGTGGGCGAGGTTGGTACCCGGCCCGTACATGCAGAACAGGTTGGGGAAGTTCGGCACGGTGATGCCGAGGTACGCGGCGGGTTCGTCGCCCCACTGTTCGGAGAGCAACGTTCCGTCGCGGCCGACGATACGCATCGGCCAGAGGAAGCGGTTGGCCTGGAAGCCGGTCGCGTACACGATGATGTCGACGTCGTAGCGCGCGCCCGATGCGGCCACCAGACCCTGCGCGTCGATGTGGTCGATGCCTTCGCGTACGAGCTCGACGTTGGGCCGCTTCAGCGCGCTCAGCCAGCTCCCGTTGTCCTGGAGCGTGCGCTTGCCCGTGGCCGGATAGTCGGGGATCACCTTGGCGAGGAGCTCGGGATCGTCGCCGACCTGCTCGCTGATCCACGCGGTGAAGAGCTCGCGCGTGAGGTCGTTCATCTCGCTGACCGCACGATCCCGATGCGGCCATTCCGGGTCGACCCACGCCGCCGCGAGGCCACCGTCGCAGCCGGGCCAGAACAACAAGAAGCGATACCAACGGCCGTAGAAAGGCAGATGGCGGAGTGCCCATTGCACGCCCGGCCCGACCTTCTCGTGGTAGTTCGGGTTCGGGAACATCCACTGCGCGGTGCGCTGGAACACGGTGAGCTCGGCGACGTCGGGGGCAATGGTCGGCACGATCTGGAAACCGCTCGCGCCCACGCCGACCACGGCAACGCGCTTGTCGCGATAGTCGACGGAGTGGTCCCACTGCGACGAGTGAAACGCGGCGCCCGCGAAATCGTCGCGGCCGGGGATGTCAGGCAGGCTCGGCCGGTTGAGCTGGCCGACGGCCGAGATCACCGCGCGCGCCGGGAGCGCTTCTTCGGTTCCGTCCGCGCCGCGCACCACGACACGCCACGCGCCCGCGGTGTCGTCCCATTCCGCGGACTGCACCTCGGTGTTCCAACGGATGTGCGGTTCGATGTCGTGGCGCCGCATCACATCGGCGAAATACGACTGGATCTCCGGCTGTTTCGCGAAGTACTCGGTCCACTGATCGCTCGGTTCGAACGAGTAGCAGTAGAAGTGATTCCCCACGTCGACGCGACAACCCGGGTAGGAGTTCTCGAACCACGTACCGCCGACTTCAGGGTTCTTCTCGATGATCGTGAACGGGATGCCGGCTTCCTGCAGCCGGATGCCGGCGAGCAGACCCGATTGTCCGCAGCCGATCACGACGACGGGGAAGTCGGCGCGTGCCGGCGCGTCGGCGGAGATCTCGACCTTGCGCGCGTCGGTACCGTCGAGCTCGAGCTCCTCCAACATCATCGGGACGTATTCCTCGGGCACGTCCTCGCAGACGAGCCAGCTCATCATCTCCCGGATCAACGCCGGACCCGGAGGCGCGGGCAGTTGGCAGCCGGAGTCGCGGTACGCGCGGATGAGATCCAGCGCGATGCGGCGCACCTCGGCCTTGTCGGGCTCCGACATGTAGCCCTGCACCTCGTTGAGGAACAGGCCTTGCGGCTTGAGCTCCCCCCGGATGAGCGCCGGATCTCCGGTCATGTGGACGAGCGAGAGCATGAGCGTCGGGATGCTGACGTCAGCGAGGGCGGCCGCGATCGTGGCGTCGTCGTCGGTGATCGGCAGCCCGGCGTGGGGGTTTTCCCGGACCATGGCCGGTTCTTAGCAGGCCCGGACCGATGGTCACTCCCGGGGCGCGGGTGGATCATGTGTCTGGTGGGGCAAAATACGCCTTGCGAGGCTGATGTGGTTCGTGCGTACCCTTGGGGGCGGTCCACCGTGTTCTGCGGACCGAGGCGGGAACCCCCAGACACCAGCGAGGTTTTCCGTGCAGATTCGCCGTGTTCTCACCATCGTCGCCATATCCGTCGCGACGGTCGCGGCCACCTTTGCTGCGGCGGGCGCGGCGGGCGCGGCGAACTCCCTGGTCGTGGCCCGCGACCTGAGCTACCCGCAGTGCGGTGCGGCTCTGCCCCGGGCCGGCGCGTCGACGATGGGGGTACTCGGCACGAACGGCGGCATGTCGTTCACCGAGAACCCCTGCCTGATGACCGAACTGGCCTGGGCCAAGCGGCTTCCGGGCGCACCCGCGTTCTACGCCAACACGGGGAACCCCGGTCCGGGCCGCGCCGCGCACTGGCCCATCGGCCAGACGAGCCCGCAGGTGTGTTCGGCATCCGACCCGAACTCGCTCGCGTGCTCGTTCGACTACGGCTGGAACTCGGCATCGCAGTCGTATCGCCAAGCGACGGCCGCCGCGCAATTGCTCCACAAAGTCGACTGGGAGAACGCGAGTCACCGCGCCACGAACGTCGACTGGTGGCTCGACGTCGAGACGATGAACAGCTGGCAGACGACCGACGGTTCGTATTCGCACGCCGAACAGGATCGCGACGTCGCGACGATTGCGGGGGAGATGGACGCGTTGCACAGCGTCGGCGTGGCCGAAGTGGGCATCTACTCGACCGTGTCGCAGTGGACCGAGATCACCGGCAACGCAACCAGTGCGCGAGCGCGCTTCGCGGGAGTGCCGCAATGGCTCGCGGGCTACGACTCGCCTTATGACGCCGCGGCCGCGTGCAGTCACGACGGCTTCACCAGCGGTCCCGTGCGGTTGACGCAATACCTCGGCCAAGACGGCTTCGACGGCGACGTCGTCTGCAGTTAACGGTTTGCGTTGACGGTTGTCGTCAGGGGCGGGCGAGCGGGTCGAGCTCCGCGATCGGCGCCCGCAGTGCGCGTACCGCGATCACCGTGGCGGTAGGGACGATCAACAGGTTCGGCGTGATCACGAGCATGTCGCGGCGCAGCACTCCGTAGAGGATCCACAGCGTGCCCGAGAGCGCCAACAGCACGTAGGTCGCGGGAGACACGCCGGAGACGTCGACCACGCGCCACGCCACCAGCGCCTGCGGTAGGTATCCGGTGGCCGCGATGACGAGCGCGGCGATCCCGACGACGGGCGCGGGTGCCACGATCGCGACAGCCAGGACGGCGGCGGTCGCGGATCGCGGCCCGGGGTACGAAGCCGGGAACCGGATCACCGAAGCGCAGGCGCAACCCGAGCACGATCGCGAATCCGACGAGCGCCTGGCCGTTGGCGAACCAGATCGGCACCAGGCCGCGGTCGAGGCCGTACGCCGACCACAGGGTGAAGCCGGCCATCGCCCACGATGTCCCGAGCGGGCTGATGCCCTGGGCGTCGCGTGTGCGCAGCAGCCGGACCACCTGGGGCCACACGAAGAGCAGGCTCGACGCGACCGCGACGCCGCCGGCGAGATCGGTGAAGCTCACGGTCGGTTCGTCCTATCGGGAAGCGGGCGGGCGGCGACCGGTGGATTCTGCCATGCGGCGCCCGCATACTCGCCCGTCACGGTGCGGTGACGCGACCCGTCGCACGCTGACCCGGTGCACGATCCGGTGAACGAGTCCGCGCCGGACCGGTTCCGCGCCTTGAGCGGCGTGGTCGACGACGCGCCGCGTACCGAAGCCTCCCGGAACTACGCCGGCGCGCCCCTCCCGGGCCGGCGCGCGCCGAGTGTGCTGATCGTCGCCGACACGCCCGCGCCGCGTGAAGCACTGCGCACGATGCTCGAACCGCTCGGTCATCCGATCGTCGAAGCCACGGGTGGGGCGGAGGCGCAGCACTTCGTCCGCCGTCAGGACTTCGCGGTGATCGTGTTCGACGTGCGCACCGGGAGCGCGGACGGCTTCGAGACCGCGGCGTTCGTGCGATCGCGGACCGAGTCGGAGCTCACGCCCATCATCTTCATCACGGGGCTGGAACGGGCGGAGCAGGAGATGACGATCGGCTACGCGATGGGCGCAGTCGACTTCGTCGTCGCCCCGGTCGTCCCGACCGCCCTGCGGGGCAAGGTGTCGCTGTTCGCCGACCTCTTCGCGAAGACGATCGAGCTGACCGAGAACACAGCCCGTCTGCGCGTGGCCGCGACGCGTTCGGCCGAAGCGCTCGCGTTCCAACTCGACATGCTCGACCGCATGGAGGAGTTGAGTCGGGCGAAGAGCGACTTCGTGTCGAAGGTCTCGCACGAGTTGCGAAGCCCGCTGACGAGTGTGATCGGCTACGTAGAGCTGTTGCTCGACGGCGGCCCCGGTATCTCCGACGAGGAACAACACCGGATGTTGGCGATCATCGAACGCAACAGTCTGCGCCTGCTCGCGTTGATCGAGGATCTGCTGACGATGTCGCGCGTCGAAGCCGGCATCTTCGAGGTGAAGATCGGTCCCGTCGACCTGAGCGACGTGATCGAACGCATTCGGGAGACGATCCTGCCCACGCTCGCGGCGGCCGAGGTCGAGCTCGCGGTCGACGTGGGCCCGAACCTCACCCTGCTCGGCGACAGCGAGCAACTCGAACACGCGCTGTTGAATCTCGTGTCGAACGCGGTCAAGTTCAACACGCCACGCGGACGCGTGGAGATCACGGCGCGCACCGACGGCGACGAGATCGTGATCGACGTGCACGACAACGGTTCCGGCATTCCGGCCGACGAGCAGGACCAGCTCTTCACGAGGTTCTTCCGGTCGGCGCGCGCCAAGGAGCAGGAGATCTCGGGCACCGGTCTCGGTCTCTTCATCGTCAAGCAGATCGTCGAGTTGCACAACGGTGTCATCAGTGTCGTGTCGTCGCCGACCGACACCCGGTTCACCATGCGCCTCCCCATTGCCGGACCGCCCGAGGATCCATTGGCGCTCGTCCGCGGCCGCTGAGGCGCGGTCCGTTCCCGCCTCCGAGCCCGGCGCGGTAGAAAGACGCGGGCTCGAGGAGGATCCATGATCGACAAGCGCGTGCTCTACGCGACCGCGGTGTACGACCAGGACGAGATCGACGCCATCCTCGGCGTGCTCGACGGCGGCCGGGGAACGTTGCGGCTGGGCAAGAACGTCGCGGAGATGGAGCGCCAGGTCGCGCAGCACTTCGGCAAGACCCGGGGCGTGATGTGCAACTCGGGGTCATCGGCGCTCTACCTGGCGATCGAGCTGCTCGACCTGCCCACGGGCGCGGAGGTGATCACCTCGCCGCTGACGTTCTCGACCGACCTCGCGCCGCTGATCCGGGCGGATCTCACACCGGTGTTCGTCGACATCGAGCCGGACACGTTCAACGTCGACGTCGACGCGATCGAGGCGATGATCAGCCCGCAGACGCGTGCGATCCTCGTGCCGAACCTGGCCGGCAACGCGCCCGACTGGGATCGGATCCGGGCGATTGCCGACGCCCACGACCTACTAGTCGTGGAGGATTCCTGCGACGCACTCGGCGCGCGCCTGCGCGGAACCCCGACCGGCACGCGCTCCGACATCTCGGTCACGAGCTTCGCGCTCTCGCACATCATCACGTGTGCGGGCAACGGCGGGATGGTGATGCTCGACGACGAGGCGCTCGTCGACCGTTGCCTCTCGCTGCGGCGCTGGGGCCGGCGTTCCGAGCCGCAGCTCTTCGGTTCGCGCAAAGGCAACCGGAACTTCTGGGAAGAGCTCGACGGCGTGCGCTACGACAACCTGTTCATCTTCGACGACGTCGGGTGGAACTTCGAGCCGTCGGAGATCGGCGCCGCATTCGGGCTGCAGCAGTTGCGCAAGCTCGACCGCAACTACGAACGCCGGCGCCGCAGCTTCGACCTCTACTCGGACTATCTCGCCCGTCACGCCGACCTCTTCATCGCGCCTCGCCAAACCGCGGAGCTCGACACCGCGTGGCTCTCCTACGTGTTCGTCATCCGCGCCGACGCGGGCTTCGGGCGCAGTGAGCTGCAGGTGTTCCTCGAGAAGGAAGGAATCGAGACGCGCACGGTGTGGACGGGGAACGCGGTGCGCCAGCCGATGATGCGCGGGGTGCGGTTCCGCCAACCCGACGGCGGACTCCCGAACGCCGACGCGGTGATGGAGCGGGGCATGCTCGTCCCGATGAACCACGCGCTGACCGACGACGACATCGCGTTCGTGTGCGACCGGATCGAGGCGTTCGTCGGCGGCCCGGGCTGACGTCGTCCCGCGCGACTGCGCGACCGCGTCGGGTGGGTCAGACGGCTTGTGCGAGCGGGGCGTCGGCCCTCGTGCTCGTGGTGCCCGTGGTCGTCGCCGTGAGCGTGTGCAAGTGCAAGTGCGTGAGGAGCGCGGCGTACTCGCGGGCCGCGGTGCTCTTCGGACCGGTGGCGGGCGCGGCGAGTGCGGTCAACTGCCGGATGCGACCGTCGGCGAGCTGGAGGCAGGGCACCGCCACGACGTGACGCGACCGGCTCGGCATGACCCAGTGGTACTCGGTGCCGTCGGGCACGCTCGCCCGGCGTTCGATCACGTGCACGTCGACCACGTCGGTCCAGGCGAAGCGGGTCGAGCGGCCGAACCGCCGGATGCTGACCCCGCGCGCATCGGCATCGACCGACGCGGAGAGGGTCCCGATCGCGGGCGCGAACGTCGCCAGCGCAGCCAGCCCGATGACGCTGAGACCGGCGATCAGGGCGACCGGGCCGCCGGTCACCGCGGCGGTGACCGCGGCCGCAACCACGATGGCCAGTGCGCCGATCGCGGTCAGCAGGGCGATCCGCCAGCTCTCGGGGGTGGGCAAGAGTTCCATCCCCCTCATATCGGCAGGCCGCAGGGGCGCGCCTGAGCCCGCGGAGGCGAAAAGCCCGGGTTCGGTGCTGCAGACTGCGCAGATGCAACGACTCGACGGCAAGATTGCGCTCGTGACCGGCGCGGCCCGGGGCACGGGTGCGGCCATCGCCCGGCGGTTCGTCGAGGAAGGCGCGCGGGTCGTGCTCGTCGACGTACTCGACGAGCGGGGCCGGGCGACGGCCGCCGAGCTGGGGGAGGCGGCCCGGTTCGCGCCCCTCGACGTCACCGACGAAGCCGGTTGGGCCGCGCTCGTCGACGACATCGCCGCACGCGAAGGCGCGCTCCACGTGCTCGTCAACAACGCCGCGGTGCTGCATCTCGCGACGATCGACGCAACGTCGACCGACGCGTTCGAGCGGCTGCAGCGCGTCAACGTCCTCGGTCCATTCCTCGGGATGCGGACATGCCTACCGTTGTTGCGGGCGTCGGGTTCCGGATCGATCGTCAACATCGGTTCGATCGACTCCGTGCAGGGCGCGGCGCTGACCGGTGCGTACACCGCGTCGAAGTTCGCGTTGCGGGGTCTGACCAAGGTCGTCGCGATCGAGAATCGCAAGCGCGGTGTGCGGGCGAACATCGTGTGCCCGATGCTCGGCAACCCCGAGATGCATCCGGACATCGTCGGCGCGGAGAGCGGACCTCTCCGTCCGCCGAAGCGCGACGCGCCCGACCTCGATGTGATCGCGCAAGCCGCGTGCTACCTCGCCTCCGACGAGTCCGGTTTCACGACCGGGATCGAGCTGGTGCTCGACGGGGGCCACAGCGCGGGCCTCGCGCTCGACCTCCCGGATTCCTGGTTCGACCCGGGGCTGCGCGGGTCGTGAGTTAGGTTCCGGCCATGGATCAGGCGAAGCTCGCAACGTTGTTCGACGTGCGCGGCCGGGTGGCGATCGTCACCGGCGGCACGCGGGGGATCGGCCGTGCCGTGGCCGAGGGCTTGGTGTGCGGCGGGGCCAAGGTCGTCGTCGGGAGCCGTAAGCCCGAGGCGTGCGCGGAGACCGAGGCACACCTGCTCGCGCTGGCGGCCGAGAGCAGGGGCGACGCCGTCGCGATGCCCGCGCACATGGGTGAGCTCGACGCGGCGACCGCACTCGTCGACCGGGCCGTCGATCGCTTCGGCGCGCTCGACATCGTGGTGAACAACGCGGCCAACGCGCTGACGCAGCCCCTCGGTTCTTTCACACCGGAAGCCTGGCAGAAGTCGTTCGACGTGAACCTGCGCGGTCCGGTCTTCCTGGTGCAGGCCGCGCTCCCGCACCTCGAACGCAGCGAGCACGCGGCGATCGTCAACGTGATCTCCGCGGGCGCGTTCCTGTTCTCGGCCAACGTCGCGATGTACGCCGCGGCCAAGGCCGCGATGATGTCGTTCACCCGCTCCATGGCCGCCGACTTCGCGCCGCGCGGCATCCGGGTGAACGCGCTCGCGCCGGGCACCGTCGACACCGACATGGTGCGCGCCAACACCCCGGAGGCCCAACGTTCGATGGCCAACGCGAGCTTCATGCGCCGCGCCGCGAGCCCCGACGAGATGGTCGGCCCCGTGCTCTACCTCGCCTCCGACGCGTCGAGCTTCATGACCGGCCAGGTCCTCCTCGTCGACGGCGGCCTCGTCCCCCACTGAGCAAATTCCCTGCCATCAGATGGCAGGGTTCTTGCTTCATGGGAGCAATTTCGCTGCCATCTGATGGCAGGGTTTAGGGGGCGACGTCTTCGTAGCTGGTGAAGCCACTGGGGGCGTGGGGTCCGATGACGCCGTGTTCGAAGATGCCGTAGCCCTCGTGGCCGTCGAACGTCACCTTGGCCACGTGATCCCAGAGTGAGAAGGCGGCGCGGCCCGTGACGGCCGGATCCTTGTAGTCGTAGACCGATCCCTCGAGCCAGTTCTCGCCCTTCCAGAGGCCGTGGGTCCAGTCGGGGTCGGCGCCGTACCCGCAACCGACGTTCAGCGAGATACCGATGAGCGGCTCGATCTCGAGCGTCGACTTCTTGCCCTCGCGGTTCGTGAGCTCGATCGACGCGCCGACGGGGTTGCGGGTGCCGGGCGCGTAACGGATCTCGGGCAGCGGCCAGCCGAGTTGTTCGGGGGCGCGGCCCGACGCCTCGGGGTACATGCGCACCGCGTAGTTGGTGTTGCGCAGGCCGTCGCGATCCTCTTCGAGGATGACGTGCAACATGAAGTCGTCGAACCGCAGCGGGATCCAGCACCACCACATGCCGGTGAAGTCGTTGGGCCGGCCCGCGGGCTCGGGCTCACCAACGGGACGGATACCCCACGACCGGTCACGCGTGGCGGTGTACCGATCAGGCGTGACCGCGATGGTCTCGCCGTCGACGCGCAGCTCGCCTTCGAATGTGCCGACCCCGGCGAAGCGCGACGCCTCGAGCAGGATGCGATCACCCTGGCGCCGGATGTGCTGCGGCTCGGGGATGGGCCCGTACTCGGAGCGGTAGACGAGGTCGAAACCCACGCCCTGCGCGTCGGCATCGCAGATGAGGCGCAGCTCGTGGTACGGCTTGATGACTTCGATCCGATACGGCCCGACCTGCTGGCTCAACTTGTCGTCGGGGCGCGAGCCCGAAGCGCGGATCGCCCACTGCTTGTCGCCCCGGCGCACGGTCGCGTACGCGTCCATCACGCCGAGGTTCGGGTACACGCCCATGCCGGTGATGAAGTACGCGTCGGCTTCGTGGTCGACGCCCTGGTAGATGCAGCGGTCGTACACGTTGCGATCGCTGGTTGCCACGTAACGCATCGGCAGCGGTACCTGGTGGATCGGGTATTCGTCGAGGGGGTCGAACTCGAGCACAGCGGCGTCCTTAAATTCGGTGGGGCTAACTCTTGAAGTGGCGGTCGAGCACGTTGAGCGGCGCGCCTTCGCGCACCGCGCCGAGACGCGCCCGGGCCGCGGCGAGCGCCTCGGTGTCGGCCTCGGCGAGCGGCGGCAGGCTGAACCCGCTGTACATCACCCGGCGTTCCCGTTCGACGGGCGGCTGCGCCATGTGCATCGTGCAGCTGAGATGCAGCGTGACATCGCCGGTCTGCGTGGCGAGCGGCACCTGCGGGAGGTCGAGCTCGGGCTGCAGGATGCCCGACCACACCAGCGCGCGGTGCGAACCCGCGAGCGCCCAGAGCTGGCCCGACACCTCGTCGGCGCCGGTCACCGAGATCCCGACCGTGAGTCCGCAGCAGTCGTAGGAGTGACGACCGATCCCGCAGTCCTTGTGCCACGGGATGTCGGAGATGCCTTCGGTCACGCCGATCGGTTTGAACAACGCTTCGATCTTGTTGCTCGCCCGCTTGCGGCCGAATACGTGACCCGATTGCGCGAGCTCCGCGAGACCGAGGAAGCGGGGGTCTTCGGTGAGCGCGAGCGCGCCGTCGGATTCGCGATCGAAGCCCTGCATCCGCACGAGTCGGGAACCACCGTCGGCCGTGCGCGCCCACCACGAACGACCGTCGCCTTCGGTGTAGGTCGGGACGGCGCGATCCATGTCGGCCGAGATCGCGTTCATCTCGGCCGTTTCGAAGAGCCCTTCGATGTGCAGGAAGCCCGCGGTGACGAGGAAGTGCCGCATCTCGTCGGGATCGTCGTCGGGGCGAAAGGCGCGGGCGAGGTCGAGCGGGCGACCGTCGGGATCGTTCAACTCGACCGCACCGGGTTGGTAGATGGGCGTGCCGTCGAGCGCGGCGCGCAATACGAGCCACCAGTCGCAGAGGTGCCCGACGTTGCCGGCGCGCTGCTCGAGTGCGCCGGACGCCCACAGGCTCATGAACGTCTGTTGGTCGTCGGCCAGGTCGGCGAGCTGTTCGCTCGCGAGCGCGACGTTCGCAGTGGTGTGCGCGTCGTCCGGTCGCGCGCACCGTTCGACGGTGATTCCGCGATCGTCGGCGGTGAGCGTCCACGCCTCGCCGTCGACCTCGACGGTCAGCGGTCGGGGCCGGATGAAGGGCAGCGCGGGCACGATCGCCGCCGCGTGCTCCTCGACCCGGGCCGGCAGCTCCGCGTCGAAGAATCGCCCCGCGTCGAACAGGGGACGGACCCCGTCGACCCTCGTACGTACGTCGACACTTATTGGTCGCTCGCGCTGCGCCGTTGCCAGTGCGGCTTCGCGAGCGGTGCCATCGGCTCCGCTGTCGCTCTGCATGAGGTGAGGTTAAACGGTGGCGCCGATGCGGAAGGACGAGGCCTGGCTGGCGGGGTAGATGGCGCTCGCGGGCGGGATGGGGCCGCCGGGCGCTCCGGGCTTGCACGTACCGAGCTTGCCGGGTGCGGGGAGGGTCGGCGGCTCGATGAACGCGGGCGGGTTCACGAGATCGATCGCGTCGAGGAGGTCGTTGGCGTTCGCGTCGCGGTACGTCAGCGCGCCGAGGTTCCACTTCGTCTCGATGAGCTTCAGGATCGACGTGTGGTCGTACACGACATGCGACACGTAGTTCGGCTTCGCGAACGGCGACACCACGACGGTCGGAACGCGGAACCCGAGGTGGTCGTACGCGCCGGTGATGCCGGGCTCGTCCGCGCCGGGCGGGATGTTGTCGGGCTTCACCGCCATGGGCGGCGCGACATGGTCGTAGTACCCGCCGTGCTCGTCGTAGGTGTAGATGAGCATCGTGTTCTTCCAGTTCGGGCTCTCCATCACCGCGTTGACGACCTTGGCGACGAAATTCTCGCCGTACGCGACGTCGTCGGGGTCTTCCTCGGATTCGGCCGGTGTTGAGTTGAAGAGTGGGTCGACGAAGCTGACCGACGGCAGGGTTCCGGCCTTGGCGTCGCTGAAGAACTGATCGATGGGGGAGATGTTCGCCTTGTACGTGGTGAGGTTCTTCACGATCACCGCGATCCCGGGCAGGTCGCTGGCGTAGTCCTTCCATGTGATCCCGTGCGACTGGAGGCGATCGAGGATCGTGCCGTTGGCGGGCGGGAACTTCGCGAGGTTGTCGGTCGTGGTGCGCACGACCCCCGACGCGGTGCCCGCGATGAGGAAGCGCCGGTTGGGGTACGTCTGCGCCTGGACCGAGCAGAAGTAGCGGTCGAGCACCGGAAAGGTCGTACCGAGCCCGTGGTAGAAGGGAATGTCGGTCTTGTCCCAGTAGCCCATCGCCACCGGGCCGCTCGCGCGCACGAAACCGTCGTTGCGGCCGTTGTTGAACGAGGTGTGACTCGCGATCCAGTTCTGCCCGGGCGCACCGTCGAGCTGGCACGTCGACGGCATGTGGAACGCGCGCAGCAGCCGACCGTCCTTCATCGGGTTCGCGTCGAGCGGCCGGCCGTTGCTGTCGAGCTTGAAGCCGTCGCCCCGGCCGAGCATCCCGAAGTGGTCGTCGTAGGAATGGTTCTCCATCATCACGACCACGATGTGCTCGATCTTCGGCATCGTGTCGGTGCCCTCGGGCAGGGTCGGGTTCGGCCGCGAGCCGGGCTTGCGCAGGACCTTCGGAATCGCCGAAGGCGTAGGCACCGTCGAGGTCGTGTTGGCGCTCGTCGGGGCGGTCGAAGCCGGCGGGTTGCTCGTCTTGGACGACGACGAGCAACTGGCGATCGCCACGCCCGCGCCCGCGATGGCGATCCCTTTCAACACCGAGCGCCGGCTGAGCGGCGTGATCGTCTCGACCAGCTCGGCGCCGGAGGGATCTTGGCCTTCGGGAGAATGCATGGCGACGGTTTACCGCGCCCGGCCCCGGCACGCACGGCAGCCCGCAGCCGTTAGTTCAGGTACAGGATGACCGTGCCCGACCCGTAGTCGTCGACCGTAACCCGGTAGGCACGCTTGCCCGCGGGCTTGCGCCAGAGCTCTTTGATCTCTTCGCGGAGCTCGCCCGGCAGCTGGTGTACCTCCGACAGCCGAAGCTGGGGGGTGTATTCACCGTTCAAGGTCTCGCCGAGGCCGGTCGCGACGTCGTGGAAACTCTCCACCGCCGCGTCGTGCAACGTCGACGTGCCGTTCACCTCTTGGATGGTCGCGGCCTCGACCGCGGCGATGGCGCCGCCGACGAAGTTCACCGCGTCGTGGTCGGCGAACGCGATCGCGGCGAGCGAATCGTCGTCGGCGACGTACTCGACCATCACGCCGGTCGGTTCGCGTTCGGGTTCCGCGTTTGCGGCGCGCGCCACGTGGGTCGGGACCGAGACGAGCGCGCTGAGGAAACCCTCGACGGTCTGTTCGTTCGGTGCGGGGTAGTGGGCCGCCATCGTTCTGGGTCCGATCGCCGCAGCCGCTAGCGCGCCGCGGCCGGTTGGGGGACGAGCTCCGAGATCCGGATTCCGAACTCTTCGTCGATCACCACGACTTCACCGCGTGCGATCAGGGTTCCGTTCACCAACACGTCGACCGGCGCACCGGCCGCCCGGTCGAGGTCGATCACCGCACCGGGCGTGATCGAGAGCAGTTCCCGCACGGTCATGCGGCAGCGGCCGAGCTCGGCGGTGACGCCCATCTCGACGTCGGCCAGCACGTACGACGGACCGGAGTTCGCTCCCGTCCGCGTCGCGCCGGTGGCACCCCCGTGCGCGTCGGTCGTTGCAGAGACCGTCGCCGCGGCCTGCGCGCCCGACGTGATGCGCAACACGAGGCAACCCAACAGGTCGCTGCCGTCGACGAGCGGATAGACGGCGAGGCCCGCGTCGTCCGGGTCGTCGACCGCGCGCTCCGGGTCGGTTTCGTGCGCGCCGTCGCTGTCGAGCTCGACGGTGGCCTGATCGCTGATGGCGCGGGCCGCGGCGTCGAGCGCGGCCGCACACGACGTCAACAGAATCTCGTCGGAGGCCGCCCGTTCGAGTGCCTCCGCGAACGACGTGAGCGCGACGAGCGCGATGGAGCCGGCTTGACCGTCGCCGGTCGTGAAGCGCAACGCGACCGTGCGCGTCGGCTCGTCGCGCACGACCTCGTCGGGGCTCGGACGCGCCGACCCGACGGTCAGGATGCGATCGTCGCCGAGCTGTTGCTCGAGCGCACCGGCGAGCGTGAACGCCCATTCCGGAGACGCCAGGACTTCGTCGAATTGGCTCATTTTCGCCCACGCGGTTTCATGGGTCCTCGATCGGCGCCCCGACCGCAGAGTTGAGCGGCCCGAACCGGCGAGCGGCCGGCTCCGAGCCCGATTGCCGGCGGTCAGGCCGGATCCCGGCGCCCGCAGTTGCTGCGGGGGTTCGACGTCTCCCGCAGCTGTTCGATCAGGTAGCGGTTGATCATCGCGGTGACGCTCGCCGGAACCGGGTCGAACTGGATCCCGGCGTGCTCGCCGACCGGGTCTTCCCCCCGCCAGGCCCGCACGACCTTGCCGGTGAGATCGAGATCGGTCCCGACGATGCGCACCGCAACCGACACGATGCAACCGACCGGCAGCTCGGTCGTCGCCCGGACCGCGCAGCCCGAAGCCGACATATCGGTCAAGACCGCGGCGCAGGTGCGGATGCCTTCGGCGCCGGGTGCGGTGTAGCCGACCCGCACGTCCTGTTCCACCGGCACCCGCAGGGCCCGGCGGCGCTCGAGGCCCTCCGACGACTCCTTGCGCGACAAGCGCATGAACGAACCTGATGCCGAGAGGACCCGGGCCTGGGCCGCCGACATCGACTCGCCCTTCCCGACCACGAGCGTGACGGTGTCGCCCTCGCGCACCCGCCCCGCCACCAGCGTCGATGCCTTCAGGCCGACGAGCTCACCACTCACGTAGCTGACCCGGCCCGACCACACATCGCCATTCGTGAACTCGACCCGCGCCAACGCTCCGACCCGGATGGGTCGGGCCCCCGCGACGGAGAGTGCGCGGGTCGTGTCGGCTGCCATAGCCAGATGATCGGCGCCTGACACGCCCGACCCGACCCCCGAATGCCAGTTGTGACCCATGTCTGGGTCGCTCGCGCTGCGCCGAACCGAAGGGCGGGCTTCGCCGAGCGTTCGGTCCGGCTCCGCTGTCGCTCCTGTCCGGGGTCGCTCGCGGCGCCGAACCGAAGGGCGGGCTTCGCCGAGCGTTCGGTCCGGCTCCGCTGTCGCTCCTGTCCGGGGTCGCTCGCGCGGCGCCGAACCGAAGGGCGGGCTTCGCCGAGCGTTCGGTCCGGCTCCGCTGTCGCTCCTGTCACAGTGGGGTCGGTTTGGTTGCCTCTCCCGTGATGCAATGGCGAGCGATGCCGTGGTGCGTGAGCTGCAACAAATTCCTGACGCCCTCGACGGTGCTGCCCGACGCGACGTGCCCCAAATGCGGCAAGGTCGTCGAACGGGGCCTCATCCCCGGCATGACCACCCGGCCCGCCGACGAACCCGCGCCGACTGTCCCCTGGCACCTCAAGCTCATGGGCTCCGCGCTCGCCGTCTACCTCGGCTACCGCTTCCTCCAGCTCATCGACTGGATCCTGCATCGTTGATGGGTCGCTCGCGCGCGGCGCCGATCCCACTCAACCCTCGTACTGGCGTGACTGAGGCCCCATATAGGGGCCCAACTCACGACGGTTCGGTTATTTGCAGATGGTGGGGGCTTGGCCGAGGAGGCCGAGGCGCACGAAGTTGGCGTACTCGTGCTGGCCCTCGGTGCGGAGATGGAAGCCGTCCTCGACGAACCAGTCGGCGTGACAGGTGGAGAAGTTGTGCCACTCGAGGATGTGCACGTTCTTCCAACGGGCCGCGCCGGAGTGCAGCGCGGCGTTCACTTCCGTCTCCCACAGGCGCGGCACGCGCGCGGTCAGGAAGTACACCTGATGGCCGGGGCCGATGGCCTGCATCATCTGGTTGAACGCGTCGTCGGTGATGCGGCCGTTCGTACCGAGATGGATGACGAGAGTCGTCGGTAGCGCGCCGAGACTCTTGTACTGCTGCACGATCGAGATGGCTTCGCCGAACTGGCGGCTCTTGATCGCGTCGACGGCCATGCCGGGAATCGCCTCGCGCAGACTCGTGCTCGCGCCGAGCATCACCGAGTCGCCGATCCCGAGAACGTGCGCGGGAGTGACGGTCGGGTGCGTGGTGGAGGTCTTCGGGACGGTGGTCGTCGAGGACTTGTGGCCGACGCCGGTGCCGCGCGTCGTGGAGGTCGACGGGCGCGTCGTCGACGTACCGCCGATCAGCTGTTGCAGCGCGGCCGGATCGATCTTGGCCCCGTTCTCGGAGCCCCCCGCCTCCACGCCGGGGACGCTCGACGGTTGCGCGGTGGCGGTGGCGAGACCGGTCCCGAGCATGAGCGTGAGCAGTGCGCCCGCGCCCACGATCACCGCGCCCCGCCGAACCAGGCGCTGTCGGGTCGCGCCTGCGGTTTCGCGGACCCCATCACGGTAGCGGCCGATCGCGCCCTTGCGGATCGGGGTTTCCACGAAACGGAACGAGATCTCGGCCGCCGCGAACGAGAGGATCAGGCGCACGACGAAGACCGGCCAGCCCGCGTAGCGGATCGAAAGGAACCAGATGCCGAGCCGATGGATGTCGAGCCCGGGCCGGGTCACGCAGAAGATGGGGTAGTGCCAGAGGTAGAGGCTGTACGAGCGCACGCCGATCCAGCGCAGCGGTTTGCAGCCGAGCGCCCGCCCGACATCCGAAGCGGGATGGACCGCGGCCGCGATGACGAGCAAGGAGGCGAGGTCGACGAGCAGGAAACCGCCGTGGAAGACCGAGAGGTCGTCGAAGCGCGAGGTCGGAAAGCTGTACCCGTTGATCCCGAAGTGGTGCAGCATCCCGAACGAACCGAGCAGCACGAGCAAGCCGAACGCGCCGGCCAGGTCGAGCGCGACCCGTGCGCCCCGACCGGGCAGGCCGCGGATCCGGTACGGCGCGAAGTAGAACGCGAACACGGAGCCGAGCAGGAGCCCGGACAGACGAGTGAACGTGGAGTAGTACGCGAAGTTGATGCTTCCGTGCGCGAACCACGCGAGGAGCACCGTGGAGAAGAGCGCGGTGATGAGCATCGCGCCGATCATCCGTTGGCGACCGAGCTTGCGCAGCCCGAACATCAACAGGAACGGCCACGCGAGGTAGTACTGCTCTTCGATCGCCAGCGACCACAGGTGCTTCAACAGCTCCGGCCGGCCGGCCTCGGCGATGTAAGAGTGGTGCGCGATGATCTGCCACCAGTTGCTCGTGTAGGTGAGCGCGGCGATCACGTCGCCCCGCAACAGACCGATCGCGTCGGGGAGGAACAACAGCGAGTACGCGATGACGACCGCGAGCAGCAGATAGAGCGCGGGAAGCAGACGACGGGCGCGCCGGACGTAGAAGTTACGCAGCGACACCTTGCCGGTGTCGCGCCGTTCGCTCAACAGGAGCGACGTGATGAGATAACCGCTGACGACGAAGAACACCTCGACGCCGAGGAAACCCCCAGGTGCCCAACCCGGCTCGTGCCCACCGACCAGATAATGGTGGAAGACGATGACAGCCAGCACCGAGATGGCGCGCAGGCCGTCGAGCCCGGGGAGATAGCGGAGCGTCGCGGGACGCGTGTCAGTCGTGGGTGTAGTCACGGGCCGAGCGGTGTTCGGTGCGGCCGAAGCGTCAATTGATGTTTCCCACCCAGCGCAGCGCGCAACAGCCGAGTATCAGCGATTGATAGTAGCGGTCGCGCGTGTCAGAACTCCGGCATATGGCCCGTCCGGCCGGGTCACTCGGGGGTCGGGCGGGACGATCGCAAGGTGCGTCCTGCGTGCGCACCGGTCGGCTCGCCGTGGTCGACGAAGACGGCGCCGTTGACGATGGTCGCGCGGTAGCCGTCTGCGCGCTGCACGTAACGACCCGCGCCCGCCGGGAAGTCGTGGACGAACTCCGGGAGGTGCAGCGCGAGCGCGTCGAGATCGAGCACGTTCACGTCCGCGAACGCGCCCGGGCGCAACACGCCGCGTTCGGGAATCCCGAACAGCGCGGCCGTATCCGAGGTCATCCGGCGGATGGCGTCCTGGATCGTGTACTTGGCGCGGTCGCGCACCCAGTGCAGGAGGAACCACGTCGGGAGCGAGGCGTCCATGATGAGGCCGACGTGCGCACCGGAGTCGCCGAGCCCGATCGCCATCTGCGGGTGGTCGAGCAGCTCCTCGACCGCGTCCATGCGTTGGTTGAGGAACGGGTAGTTGAAGAGCGCCCGACCGTCGCTCTCGAGCGAGATCGCGATGAACGCCTCCGCGATGCTCTGGTCGCGGCGCTGCGCGTGGGCGGCGAGCGACGTTTGCGGGTCGGCGGAGTAGTCGACCGCGTCGGCCGTGAGCACGTACACGCCGTTCCAGTCGAGCGGGGGAGTGTTCGCTTCCGCCTCGGCGAGCAGTTCGGCGCGTCGGGCGTCGTCGCGCAACGCGCCGAGTCGCGCGTCGAGCGGCAACGCCTGCAGCGCGCCCCACGCGGGCGCGCGGTCGAAGAACGTGCGGTGCTGCAGGCCGAAGAGAAGGCCGATGCCGCGGGCGGTCGTCTGCGGGCGCAGCTCACCGCCGGCCGCGCCCTCCTCGTCGACGAGCTCGAGGATCTTGCGGAACAGCTCCGGTCCCGCGTTGCTCTGCGCGAGGCCGAAGGTGACGGGCCGACCGGTGCGCCGGTTGATCTCGGCCATCCAGTGCATCTCGGCGCGGGTTCCCTCGTAGTTCGCGCCCGGGCGCTCGAAGCGCGGCGCGACCTCGTACACGCCGTGGCCGCGGCGGCCGAGCACGTCGGCGATCGCGAGGAGCTCGCGTTCGTCGGCCCACGTGCCGGGAACCGGACGGCCGTCGGGCACGCGGTGCAACAACGTGCGTGAGGTCGAGAAGCCGAGCGCGCCGGCGCCCATCGCCTCGTCGACGAGATCGCACATCGCGGCGATGTCGTCGTCGGTGGCCGGCGTCTCGTCGAGACTGCGTTCGCCCATCGCGAAGTGCCGCACCGCACAATGACCGACCATCCCCCCGACGTTCACGCCCTTCGGGAGCGCGTCGATCGCGGCGAGGTACTCGCCGTACGTCTCCCAGTTCCACGCGAGACCCTGGAGGATCGCGTCGGCCGGGATGTCCTCCACCGATTCCATGAGCTCGGCGAGCCAACGCTCCTGCCCCTTGCGCACGGGTGCGAACGTGACGCCACAGTTGCCGAGCACCACCGAGGTCACCCCGTGCCAACACGACGACGTCGCGTCGGGATCCCACGCCATCTGCGCGTCGAGGTGCGTGTGCACGTCGACGAAGCCGGGAGTGACGTAGGCGCCGCGCGCGTCGATCTCCGTGGTGCCGGCATCGGCAACGAGACCGACCGCGGTGATGCGATCACCGTCGATCGCGACGTCGGCGGCCACCGGAGCGGCCCCCGTCCCGTCGACCACTGTGCCGCCGCGAAGAACGAGATCGTGCATGGGCGGAGGATAAGGGCCCGAGGTCTCAGCCGGTAGTCCGCGCCGGCCGTCCGGCGATCAGGTCGGCGCGCGGCGGCGCACCGCGGTCGGGTAGAACGGGCGAGAGCGTCCGTAGGCAGGGCGCATTCGACCGAGGGAGTTGGCCGTGGATCTCGGGATAAGCGGAAAGCGAGCCGCGGTGGCGGCGGCCTCGCGCGGGCTCGGTCTCGGGGTCGCCCAGGCGCTCGCGGCCGAGGGTGTGAAGGTCGCGATCTGCGGACGCGACCCGGAGACGATCAAGGCCGCGGCTGCCGGAATCGACGGCGACGCGGTTCCACTCGTGGCCGACGTCTCGACGGTCGCGGGCAGCGAAGGCTTCGTCCGCGACGCGCGGGCCGCGCTGGGCGGCATCGACATCCTGGTGCTCAACGCGGGCGGACCGCCGGCGGGCGACTTCGCGCACACGACCGTCGACCAGTACCTGGAAGCGTTCGAGCTCAACTGCCGCGGTGCGATCGCGATGTGTTACGCGGCCGTGCCGGAGATGCGCGAACGGAAGTGGGGACGGGTCGTGGCCATCACGTCGATCGCGGTGCGCCAACCCATTCCGAACCTGATCCTCTCGAACACGGCGCGGGCCGGGCTCACCGGTTTCCTGCGCACGCTCGCCCGCGAGATTGCGGCCGACGGCGTCACGGTGAACTCGTTGCTTCCGGGCCTGCACGCGACGGCGCGGGTGACGCAGCTCCACGGATCACCGGACGCTCTCGCGGCGGGCATACCGGCCGGGATGCTGGGTGACCCCGACGACTTCGGCCGCGTCGGTGCGTTCCTCTGCTCCGAAACCGCCCGCTACGTCACCGGAACCGCGATTCAGGTCGACGGTGGCGCCTACGGTGCGTTGCTGTGATCCGCCACATTGCTCTCCTCACGTTCGTCGACGACGCGACCGATGCCCAGATCCAGGCGGTCGACGACGCGCTCTCGACGTTGCCGGCCCGGCTGCCGCAGTTGCTCGCGTACAAGATCGGGCGCGACCTCGGCCGCAGCGCCGGGAACGCGACCTTCGCGGTGGCGGCCGATCTCGCGACGTTCGACGACTACGTCGCCTATCGCGACGATCCCGAGCACCAGCGGATCATCGCGGAGTTGATCGCGCCGATCCTCGCGGGCCGTTCGGCCGCGCAGTACGACATCCCGTAGTCGTCGTCGTAGTCGTAGGCCCGGCGAACGCGGCTACGAATCCGACTGCGCCGCAGAGACGGCCAACTCCTTCGCCCAGCGGTAGTTCGGCTTCCCGGCCGGGGTGCGTTCGACCGTGTCGACCACGACGACGCGCCGGGGCACCTTGTAGCCCGCGAGCGCGGAGCGACAGTGCGCGCTCAGTGATTCGAGCGTGACGTCGTGCCCGGTGCGAGGGGCGACCACCGCGGTGACGCTCTCGCCCCAACGCTCGTCGGGTATGCCGACCACGACCGCGTCGAACACGTCGGGGCTGCTCTTCAAGACGGCCTCGACCTCTTCGGGGAAGACCTTCTCGCCGCCCGTGTTGATGCACTGCGAACCGCGGCCGAGCACGTTGATCTTGCCGTCGTCCTCGATCACGGCGCGGTCGCCGGGAATGGCCCACCGCACACCGTGCATCTCGACGAACGTGGCCGCGGTCTTCTCCGCGTCCTTGTAGTAGCCGACGGGAACATGACCGCGCCGGGCGAGCAGGCCGACTTCGCCGACCGCGGCCACGTCGCCGGTGTCGGTGATGACGGTGGTCCACTCGTTCATCTGGAAGCGGGGACCTTTGTCGGTGACGTCGACCGCGCCGTTGGCCCCGGTCTCCGACGCGCCGAACGCGTCGATGATCGCCACGTTCGGCGCCCGTTCGTTGAGCTCCTGCTTGATCGCGGGGGAGAGGATCGCGCCACCGGAGACGAGCGCGAACAGCGACGGCGGCGCGGTCCGGTGCTCGAGCGCGTCGACGAGGGGGCGGGCCATGGCGTCGCCGACGAGCGAGATGACGGCGACGTTCTCGCGCTCGACGAGATTCCAGATCTCGTCCGCGTCGAATTTGCGGCTCGCGTTCAACGTGACGGTGTTGCCGCCGAACAATGCGACGAAGGTCGACCATTGCGCGTTGCCGTGCATCAGCGGCGCGAGCGCGCAGCTCACTCCGGGCGCGGCGCTCACGTTCTTGGTGATCTCTTCGGGCTGTTCGATTCCCGGGCCGCCGTAGTTCCCGCCGCCCATAGCGGCGAAGAAGATGTCTTCCGCCCGCCACATCACCCCCTTGGGCATGCCCGTCGTGCCGCCGGTGTAGAGGACGTACAGGTCGTCGGGCGAGCGGGGCAGGAGACCGGCGCGCGTCGGGTCGGCGACCGACAGCGCGTGCTCGTACTCGACCGCGTCGAGATCCTCGGTCGTGATGCCGGTGCCGTCGTCGAGCTGAACGAGGTGGCGCAGCTTCGGCGTGCCCGGCTGCACCGAAGCCACGTGCGGGCCGAACTCGGCTTCGTAGATCAATGCGACGAGGTCGGCGTTGTCGAACAGGTAGCGGAGTTCCTCGACGACGTAGCGGTAGTTGACATTGATCGGCACCGCGCGCGCTTTGAAGCAGCCGAGCATCGACTCGACCCATTCCGCGCGGTTGAACGCGTAGATACCTACGTGCTGTCCGGGCAGCACGCCGACGTCGCGGAGATAGTGCGCCACCCGGTTCGCCCGCGCGTCGAGCTCGCCGTAGGTGAGTCGGCGATCACCCGCGATCAGTGCCGGGCGGTCGGGCACCGCGTCGGCGACGGCTTCGAACAGATCGGCAAGGTTGAACTCCATGATTCGACACTAGCTAGGGAACTAGCGTCCGGCCCGTGAGCGTGTGGCTGGACGAGGCGCGGGCGTATCCGAACGGCGTGGTCTGTACCCCGCACTACCTGGCGTCGGCCGCGGGCGCGGCGATGTTGGCCGACGGCGGCAACGCCGTCGACGCGGCGTTTGCCGCGAACTTCGTCCTCGGTGTCGTGACGCCGTACATGTGCGGCTTCGGCGGGGACCTGCTCGCCATGGTCTGGGGCAACGACGAGCTGCAGGCCTATCGGGGTGTCGGGCGCGCGCCCGCGGCCGCCACCGCGGACTTCGTACGCACGCAATCCGGTGAATCGGTCATGCCGACCTTCGGGCCCCATCCGGTGACCGTTCCGGGCGCCGTCGAAGCCTGGTTCACGCTCATCGAGAAGTACGCGACCAGGTCGTTCGGCGAGCTGGTCCAGCGCGCGTTGCACTACGCGGAAGCGGGCTTTCCCGTCACCAAGCGCGGCGCCTGGTTCTTCCGGCAGAGCGCGATCCTCTACGACCACTTCGACCTTCCCGATTTTCACGCGGCCTACGGCGACGTCGAGCCCGGCGATTGGGTCCGCCAGCCGGAACTGGCGCGCACGATTCGTACGCTCGCGGCCGACGGCCCCGACGCGTACTACCGCGGCCCGATCGGCGAGGCGATCGCGGCTCGGCTGCAGACCGCGGGCGGCTGCATGACCGCCGCAGATGTCGCGGCGCACTCCGGCGCGTGGGTCGAGCCGCTGCGGGCGCCGTTCCGCGACGTCGAGATCCTCGAGATGCCGCCGCCGACGCAGGGCCTCACCGCGCTCGAGGCGCTGCGCATCGCCGACGGGCTCGACCTCGGTTCAGACGGTCCCGATCGGGAGCACCTGCTCATCGAGTCCGTCAAGCTCGCGTTGGCCGACCGGCGGGAATACCTGGGCGATCCGGACGCGATGACGATCGACCCGCAGCGTCTCTTGCGCGACGACTGGATCGCGGCGCGCCGCGCGGTCGTCGATCCGCATCGAGCCCGCGTTGCTCGGGCCCACGCCGAACCCGACGGCGGCACCATCTATATGTGCGCGGCCGACCGCGACGGCATGTTGGTGAGCCTCATCCAGTCCAACTTCTCCGGCGCGGGCTCGGGTCTCCGCGTAGGGGAATGGGGGCTCAACCTCCACAACCGCGGCTCGGCCTTCGTGCTCGACGACACGCACCCGAACGGCATCGGACCGGCCAAGATGCCGTTGCACACGCTCATCCCGGCCATGTCGTTCCGCGACGGTCGTCCGTGGCTCGTGTTCGGGAGTGAAGGCGGGCACGGTCAGGCGCAGACGCACACGCAGTTGATGGTGCGGATGCTCGTCGACGGTGACGATCCCCAGCGGGCGATCAGCGCACCGCGGTTCACGATCGAGCCCGCCAACGGACGCATCGCGATGGAAGATCACTTCGATCCGGCGTGGATCGACGAACTGCGCCGCCGCGGCCACGAGATCGACGTCGTGCGCGGCTATCGCCACGGACCGGGCATCGCCCACACGATCGAGTGCATGGGCCCGGGCTACCGGGCGGGGTCGGATCCGCGGGCCGAGGGCGGCACGGTCGGCTTGTAGCCCGACTCGTAACCCACCGGCGGGCCGACAGACCGTACGCTGGCGGGCGATGGCTACGGCGCGATCGAAGGTCTGGACGATTCCGAATCTCATTTCGGTCGCCCGGCTGCTGTGCGTGCCGGTGTTCCTCTGGATGCTCTGGAAGCCCGACCCGGCCCGGCGCGGCGCGGCGGCGCTGCTGGCCGTCCTCGGCGCGACCGACTGGGTCGACGGGTGGATCGCGCGGCACTTCAACCAGGGCAGCGAGCTGGGCAAAGTGCTCGATCCCACCGCGGATCGGGTCTTGCTCGTTGCCGCGGCGATCGCGCTGTTGCACGAAGGCCTGTCGACCGGAGTCGACATCGTGCTTTGGATCATCCTGGCGCGCGAGCTCCTCGTGGCGGTCGCAACGGTGGCGCTCGGGCTCGCCGGCGCGCGGCGCATCGACGTCGTGTGGGCGGGCAAGGCCGGCACCCTCGCGCTCATGTTCGCGCTCCCGATGTTCCTGATCGCCGACGCCGCGCCGACGGTTCGCACCGTGTTCGACGTGCTCGGTTGGGGCTTTGCGATCGGGGGAATCGTGTTGGGGTATTTCGCGGCGGCCAAATACGTCCCGGCGGCGCGCGTCGCGTTGCGGGAAGGCAGAACCGCGCGGCTTCCGGTGGAGGTGGGTTCATGAAGGCAGTGATCCTGGCGGGCGGCGAGGGCACGCGGCTGCGGCCGCTGACGAGCAATCAGCCCAAGCCGATGCTGCCCATCGCGAACGCGCCGATGATGGAGCACATCGTGCGCTCCCTCGCCGCGCACGGATTCGACGACATCGTCGTCACGGTCGCGTTCCTCGCGAACCACATTCGCAACTACTTCGGCGACGGCTCCGAGTTCGGTGTGCGCATGCGCTACGCGACCGAGGAATCGCCGCTCGGTACCGCGGGCTCGGTCCGCAACGCGATGGACGAGCTCGACGAGACGTTCCTCGTGGTGGCCGGCGACGCGCTGACCGACGTCGACCTGGGCGAGGTGATGAAAGCCCACCGCGCCGCCGATGCCTTCGCGTCGATCGCCTTGAAGCGCGTGGAGAACCCGGTCGAGTTCGGCATTGTCATCACGCGTGAAGACGGCACGATCGAGCGCTTCCTGGAGAAGCCCACCTGGGGCGAGGTCTTCTCCGACACGATCAACACGAACATCTACGTGTTGGAGCCGGAGATCTTCGACTTCATCCCGGCGGGGGAGGTCGTGGACTTCTCGAGCGACGTGTTCCCGGCGGTGCTCGACAAGGGCAGGAAGCTCGTCGGTCACGTGATCGACGGCTACTGGGAAGACGTCGGCACGCTGGAGGCCTACCGCCGCGCCCACGAGGACATCCTCGACGGCCGGATGCACCTCGAGCTGCCCGGCTTCGAGGTCCGCGAAGGAGTGTGGCTGGGGGAGGGTGCCGACCTCTCGCCCGACGCCGAGGTCTACGGGCCGGTGCTCATCGGCGACAACTCGCGGGTCGAGGCAGGTGCGGTCCTGCGGCCGTACACCGTTCTCGGTGCCGACGTCGTGGTGAAGGCCGACGCCGAGCTCGAACGGTGCGTCGTTCACGACCACGTCTACATCGGCCCTTCGGCCCGACTCCGCGGCGCCGTGGTCGGGCGGGCGAGCGACATCCGCGACGGCGCGCGGATCGAGGAGAACGTCGTCATCGGCGACGAGTGCTTCATCGGTGCGCACGCGATCATCAACCCGACGGTGAAGATCTACCCGTTCAAGATGGTCGAGCCCAGCGCGCTCATCACGTCGTCGATCGTGTGGGAGAGCAAAGGCGCCCGCACCTTGTTCGGGCGCCGCGGCGTGCGCGGGCTCGCGAACGTCGACGTCACCTCCGAGGTCGCGGTCCGGCTCGCGATGGCGTACGGAACCGCGCTCAAGAAGGGTGCGGTCGTCTGCACGAGCCGCGACACCAGTCGTTCGGCGCGGGCGCTCAAGCGGGCGCTGATCGCAGGCCTCAACCTGAGCGGCGTTCACGTCATGGATCTCGAACTGTCGACCGTGCCGCTCACGCGGTTCCAAGTGCGGACCCAGCAGGCGCAGGGCGGGATCAGCGTGCGGCTCGCGTCCGGAGATTCCGACAGCGTCGAGATCCGGTTCATGGACGAGTACGGCGCCGACATCGACGAGGGTGCGCAGCGCAAGATCGAGCGCCTTCTGTACCGCGAAGACTTCCGCCGCGCGTTCGCGGGCGACATCGGCGACATCGTCTTCCCCCCGAGGGCGATCGAGTTCTATACCGCGGCCCTGGAAGCGAGCGTCCAACCGCGGCGATTGCGCAGCCGCGGGTTCAAGGTCGTGCTCGACTACTCCTTCGGCGCCACGTCGGTCCTGATGCCCAACGTGCTCGCCAAGCTCGGCGCGAGCGTGCTGGCGGTCAACCCGTTCGCGGCGACGAGCGGCGCGATGGGTGCGGGCGACGATCACGAGACCCGCGTGAAGACCATCGGCGACCTCGTGCGCACGTCGGGCTCCGACCTCGGCTACGTGTTCGATCCCGACGGCGAGACCGCCACGATCATCGACGACCAGGGCGTCGCGCTCTCGTCCGAGAGCGCGTTGCTCGCGCTGGTGAAGCTCGTATGTGAGCAACGCCCGGGTTCCCGGCTCGCGCTTCCGGTATCGGTGAGCCGCGAAGCGGAACGCCTGGGCGAACGCAACGGCGCGCCCATCACCTGGACGAAGTTGTCGGCCTCGCACCTCATGGAGATCGCCGGCAGCGGCAGCGTCGACTTCGCGGCCTCGCAGGAGGGCGGATTCATCTGGCCCGCGTTCCTGCCCGCGTACGACGCGGTCGCCACGCTCGTGCACCTGCTCGATCTGCTCGCCGCGAGCGGGCGCTCGTTGTCGTCGATCGTCGCCGAGGTGCCCGAGACCCACGTCGCGCACGACGTCGTGCCGACGCCGTGGGAACGCAAGGGCAGCGTGATGCGCGGCGTGATGGAGCGGGCCAAGGATTTCCCGACGGTTCTCGTCGACGGCGTGAAGATCGTCTACCCCGAGGGTTGGGCGCTCGTGCTGCCTGACCCCGAGCTTGCGATCACGCACATCTGGGCCGAGGGCCCGAGCGACATGGACGCCCGGCGCCTGGTCGCGATCTACGCGGGTCAGGTCGCCGAGCTCACGCGGTAGCTACGCTCCCGGGCATGAACATTCCCGAGGATCTCCGCTACAGCCGCGAGCACGAATGGGTGAGGTTCGACGGCACCGTGGCGCGCGTCGGCATCACCGATTTCGCACAGGACAGCCTGGGCGATGTGGTCTTCGTCCAGCTCCCCGATGTCGGTCTCGACGTCGTCGCCGGCGCCAGCGTGAGCGAGATCGAGTCGACGAAGTCGGTCTCCGACGTCTACGTGCCGCTGACCGGCAAGGTCTCCGCGGTCAACGACGCCCTTGGCGACGCACCCGAGCTCGTCAACTCCGACCCGTACGGCACGGGCTGGATGTTCGAGATCGACGTCGCCGATCCGGCCGAGGTCGACGCAATGCTGGACGCGGCCGCGTACCGCGAGCTCACCGAGGGCTGAGTCCCCGGGCCCACGGCCTGGTCGCCCTGCAAGTCTCGACGTTCACCCTCTGGTCGAGGTCGAGCCGGCGTTGTCGGCTCCGGGCGGCGCCGATAGCCTGACCGCCGTGCTCTGCGCCCGGTGTGGACATCAGAACCCTGAAGAGGCGCGGTTCTGTTCGTCGTGCGGCGCGCCGCTCGGGCCCGGGGAAGAAGAGTCGACCCTGACCCTTTCCGCGGTCGAGGCGGCCACCGAGGAAGACGAGCTCGATCGCTTCCTCGACGGGCTGGCGCCCGGCGTCGGGATGCTCGTCGTGCGGCACGGTCCCAACGCGGGTTCGTCGTATCGCCTCGAGGAACCCGTGACCGCCATCGGCCGTCATCCCGACTCCGAGATCTTCCTCGACGACATCACCGTCTCGCGCCGTCACGTCGTGGTCGAACGCGACGGCGACGGGTACACGTTGCGCGACGTCGGCTCGCTCAACGGCACGTACGTCAACCGCAAGCGCGTCGACGAGGCGCAGCTGCGGTACGGCGACGAAGTGCAGATCGGTCGGTACCGCTTGAGCTTCATCGTCGGTGGCGACCGCGAGCGGGACGCCTGACATGGCGAAGCGCGCGCACTCGTCGATCGGCGACGTCTTGAACCAGCTGCGCGACGAATTCCCCGACATCACCATCTCGAAGATCCGCTTCCTCGAGAGTCAGGGTCTCGTCGATCCCGAGCGCACGCCGTCGGGTTATCGCAAGTTCTATGCCGCCGACGTCGAGCGGCTCCGCTTCATCTTGCGCCAACAGCGGGAGCACTTTCTCCCGTTGAAGGTGATCAAGGAACGCCTCGACGAAGTCGACCGCGACGGGGGATTCACCGTGACCGAAACCGCCGATGGCGACGCCGCCGAGCGGAAGGTCGATCCGAAGACGGTCGATGCGCTCTTCGAGGAGACGCGGCGCGCCGCCCAGACCGCGGAAGCGCGTTCCGCGTCGGCGCAGGTGCGCGACGACGACGAGGGCGCCGACGATCTCGGTCCGTCCGAGAGTGGTGTGAGCCTGACGCGCGCCGAACTCGTGCGCGCCGCGGGCATGACCGACGAAGACCTTGCCCGACTCGAGGAATACGGGCTCGTTTCGCCCAGCCAGTCGACCGGCGACCGCGTGTTGTTCGACGACGATGCGCTGGCCGTGGCCCGCGTGTGCGCGGGCTTCATGCGGCACGGCATCGAGCCCCGCCACCTCCGCATGTATCGCGCGTTCGCGGAACGCGAAGCGAGCCTGTTCGAACAGGTCCTGCTGCCGTACCGCCGCCAACGCAACCCCGAAGCGCAGGCGCGCACCGCGGAGACGCTCGGAGAGCTGGCCGGGCTCGGGCGCCGGTTGCGAACCGCGATCCTGCGCCAGACCGTTCGCCGAACGTTCAACAATTGACCGAACCAACGACCTCGACCGTGCTGCTCGACCGGGCGGCGATCGAGGACAACGTGCAACGCCTCGGCCGGGAGATCGGTCAGGATCATCCCGACGGCGTCGTGCTCGTGGTCGTGTTGAAGGGCGCGTTGCTGTTCGCCGCCGATCTCGCCCGGGCGATCCCCGACATCGACGTGACCATCGACTTCATGTCGATATCGCGGTTCGCCCCCGACTCCGGTCGGGTCAAGATCCTGCATGATCTCGACACCGACATCGGCGGCCGTGACGTCGTGTTGGTGGAGGACATCGTCGACACCGGATTGACACTTGCGTACCTGGTCGGCCAGCTCACGGCGCGCGGACCGCGTCGGCTGTCGACCTGCGCATTCCTCGATCGGCCCCTCCGGCGGATCGTGCCCCGCGACGTCGACTACGTGGGGTTCGAGCTCGGAATGGAGTACGTCCTCGGTTACGGACTCCATGTCCACGACCTCTATCGCAACGTGCCGTACGTGCTTTCCGCAGACCGGGACACCCTCGTGGCGCGGCCCGACGCCTACGTGGACGAGCTCTACCGGCGCTCGGATTCTGCCGAGTACCCCGGTGGTAGGGTGACCTTCGTCCCCACGGAGGAGCCGTGATTCGCCTTTCGCTCATCGGTGTTCGCGTCGAAGTCCCGACGAATCAACCGATTGTGCTCTTGCGCGAGGAGGGCGGCACCCGCTTCCTGCCGATCTTCATCGGCTCGCCCGAGGCGACCGCAATCGTCTACGCGTTGCAGGGGATGGAAACGCCTCGTCCGATGACGCACGACCTGTTCAAGACCGTTCTCGACGGCATGTCCGTCACGTTGGAACGCGTCGAGATCACCGCGCTGCACGACGGCACCTTCTACGCGGAGATCGAATTCGACCGCGCCGGCACGAAGTCGAGGATCTCGTCCCGGCCCTCCGACGCGATCGCGTTGGCGGTGCGCTTCGGCGCCGAGGTCCCGATCTTCGCCGACGAGGGCGTGCTCGACGAGGCCGGGGTGCTGTTCGAGGCCGACGAGGAAGAGCACGAAGTGGAGCAATTCCGCGAGTTCCTCGACAACATCACGCCTGAGGACTTCGCCCAGTAGCGGCGCCAGGGGCTCCCGGGGCGTTCTGGACCTGTGGAAAAGCTTCAGGTTTACGGTTCTACCTCGGTGTAACTACACTCGTGTCAGCACGAGAGTGCCTCAGCAGTGTGCCTGGGGCAGTGTGGTTGCGAGGGAGCATCGATGTCCGAAGCGGGGTACCGCGGGCCGCAGGTCTGCAAGATCGTCGGGATCACGTATCGCCAACTCGACTACTGGGCGCGCACCGAACTGGTCCGCCCGTCGGTCATGGACGCGAACGGCAGCGGCACGCAGCGCCTCTACTCGTACCGCGATCTCGTCGAGCTCAAGGTCATCAAGCAGATGCTCGACGCCGGCATCTCGTTGCAATCGGCACGCAAGGCGGTCGAGTCGTTGCGCGGCTTCGACGAAGACCTCGCGTCTGTGCGCATCGTGTTGCAAGGCCCCAACGTCGTGCTCGCCCAGAGCGACGAGCAGGTGATGGATCTCCTGCGCGGTGGGCAGGGCGTGTTGAGCATGGTGCTCGAGCTCGAGCCGCTGCAGCAGACGATCACCGAAGCGGTGCAGCTGGCCTTCGACACCGGTGCCGCCACAACGGCCACCGCCACCCCGGCCCCGCCGCGCGCGGCCGCGCGCTAGGAAGCTGCGGAGCGCGTCATCGATAGCGAAGTGCTCCCGCACGAGGTAGTTCGCTTCGCGCACAATTCCGAGCGCCAATTCGCGAAGCTCCTCGACTTCTATTCGATCGTGTGGAAGTACGAGCCGCGTACCTTCACGCTCGAACACGATCGCGAAGGCCGCCCGGTGCAGGCGTTCACCCCGGATTTCTACCTGCCCGCCTACGACCTCTACATCGAGATCACGACGCTGAACCAGAAGCTCGTGACCAAGAAGAACCGCAAGGCGCGCCGCCTCGTCGAGCAGCACCCCGACGTCTCGATCCGCGTGCTGTACCAGCGTGACTATCTGCACCTCCTCGTGAAGTACGGGCTCGAGCCGCCCTCGCAGCTCGTCGACGTCGAAGGGAATGTCGACGCCGCGGTTCCCCCCGCGCCGTTCGATCTCGGTCGCCGGCCGCGTTCCGTCGCGAGCAGTGAAGCGGCCGAGAGCGCATGACCGACGAGCAGCTTCGCCACAGCCCGCTCGACGCCCGGCACCGTGCCCTCGGCGCGCGGCTGGTGCCGTTCGGGGGCTGGGACATGCCCTTGCAATATGCGAGCGTGCTCGAGGAACACCGGGCGTGTCGCACGCGGGCGGTGGTGTTCGACGTCTCCCACCTCGGCACGGTCGAATGCCGTGGGCCCGGCGCGTTCTCGTTGTTGCAGTGGTTGTTGACCAACGATCTGCGCAAGATCGAATGCGGGCGCGCGCAGTACACGCACCTGCTCGACCCGGCCGATGCGCACGTGGTCGACGACATCATCGTGTGGTGGGTCGACACCGATCGGTTCTTCGTGATGCCGAACGCGTCGAACACCGACGAGATGCTCGCCGCGTTCGCGCAGGGCGCGGCGCACGCCGACGGGGCGGTGGAGTTCGCCGACATCACCGCGACGCGGGCCGTGCTGGCGGTGCAGGGCCCAACCGCGCGGGAGCTGCTCGCAACCGTGAATGCGGAGGCGGCGGTGGTGCCGCGTTTCTCGGTGGCGCGGGTCGGCGAACTCGTCGTGGCCGGCACGGGCTACACGGGCGAGGACGGGGTCGAGTTGCATGTCGCGGCGGCCGACGCACCCGCGCTCTGGGACGCGATCGTCGCCGCGGGAATCGAACCCGCGGGGCTGGGCGCGCCGCGACACGCTGCGCCTCGAAGCCGGGCTGCCGTTGCACGGGCACGAGCTCGGAGCCGGCATCACGCCGCTGCAGGCCGGTCTGGGTTGGGTAGTGGGCTGGGACAAGGACGACTTCCGGGGGCGGGCCGCGCTGGCGGCGGAGCGAGAGCGGGGGATAGCGCGGCGGTTGCGGGGGATCACGGTCGACGGCCGGCGCCCGCCGCGCGAAGGGTCGCCGGTACTCGCCGACGGCGCGCCGATCGGCGTCGTGACCAGTGGCAACTTCTCGCCGATGCTGGGGCACGGGATCGCGCTCGCGTTCGTCCCGCCGACTTTGGCGGTGGGCGCGCCGGTACAGGTCGACGTGCGCGGGCAGTTGCTCGACGGCCGAGTGGTACCGCTGCCGTTCGTGAAGAAGTGACGATCCGGGACGCGACTCCGGGGGATCTTGACGAGATCCTCGACCTCGTGCGCGAGCTCGCGGAGTACGAGCGCGAGCCCGACGCGGTCGTGTTCGATGCCGACGAGTTCGCCGGTCATCTGTTCGGAACCGACGCGGTGGCGCGTGCACTCATCGCCGTGCACGACGGCGAGGGCGACGACAGTGACGGGGGTGCCGTCGCCGGCATGGCGCTGTACTACCGGACGTTCTCGACGTGGCTCGGCCGCGACGGTATCTGGTTGGAAGACCTCTTCGTGCGGCCCGAGTTTCGCCGGCACGGATACGGCCGGGCGTTGCTCGAGGCGCTCCGGGCGCGTACCGCGGGTCGGGTCGAGTGGGCGGTGCTCGACTGGAACGCGTCGGCGCACGACTTCTACCGCGCGATCGGCGCCGACGCAATCGAGGGTTGGAGCATCTGGCGCTGGCCGTCGATCACGTCGCGATAGCGGAGTCCCCGAGGAAGTCGAGCAGCGCGGCGTTGTACTCGCCCGGGAGCTCGAAGTAGGTGGAGTGCCCGGCGCCGGGGATCTCGACGATCGTGGCGTGCGCGAGCCGCTGCGCGGTGGCGATGACCAACGGGGCGGGGAACAGCGCGTCGTCGGTGCTCGTGATGACGAGGATGGGGATGTCGAGCGCGTCGAGGGCGGTGTGCTTGACCGCGCCGCCGGCGAGCGCGCGCCCGATGGCCCCCATCGGGGGAGTGTGGAACGTGTTCAGTTCCTGGTAGAGGAACGCGCGGGCCGGGTCGCGCTCGACGAATCCGGGCGCGAGCGCGCTGTGGACTCCGAGCCGGGACTTGTCGCCTTCGCCATCAAGGATCGCGGCGGCGGCTTCGGCGGCGCGGGTCTCGGCCGCGACGAACGCGGCGAAGTGGTCGGCGAGCGCTTGGGTCCAGAGTCCGCCGACGGTGTTCGAGAGGGTGATCGTCCGCGTTCGATCGGGATGGGCGAGCGCGAAGGCTGTGACCCACCAACCGCCCATCGACTGGCCCAGGAGGTGCACCTGCTCGACGCCGATCGCGTCGAGAATCGCCGTCAGGTCGGCGACCGCTTCGTCGGGACCGACGGTCGTGTTCAGGGTCGAGAGGCCGAACCCGCGGCTGTCCCAGGTGACGACGCGGTAGCCCGCCGCCGCGAGGACCGGCACCTGCTGGAACCAGACCGCGTGAGATCCGCCCGCGCCGTGGGTGAGCACGATCGTGGGGGCGTCGTCGGCGCCGATCACTTCGTAGTAGATCGTCTCGCCGCCGCATTCGACGGTGGCCGTGCGCCACGGCGGTGTTGTCACGGAACGGCTCCAGTGCTCGACCCTGCGGTCGGCGAACCTAACCCGATCTCGGTCAGTTCGCGTCCGCGGGATCGATGGGGCAGCGGTGCACGTTGCGGCGCGCGATCCGCACGACGTGCGCGGTGGGTCCGGTGGTGCCTCCGGTCGAAAGCTCCCTCGGTTCGGATCCGTCGGGAATCTCGACGACCTCGTCGCAGCGCGAGCACCGGTAATCCATTGAATCAGGGTACGAGCGCGCACATCCGTGACTTACCGCATCCTGTCTGCCGATTCACCGTTACGGACCGATTCCGTCACAGTGACGTTATTGCCCCCCGAACGCCGGGAGGCTTCGCGACGACGTGGCGTCGCGTCAGCCGGCGGGGAGCTCGCTGCGGCCTCCGGTCGCCCACCATGACGCGGTGAGGCGCAAGCCTTCGACGTTGCCCCGGGGTTGCATCTCCTCGTAGACCCGCTTGTAGCCGGTCTTCTTGATGCGCCAGGTGTCGTCTTGTTTGACGTAGTCGTCGTCGTAGAAGGAGCAGCCGCGGATCGTGAGCTCGAAGTCGGTCATGACGACGACGTCGTCGAGCGCCCAGACGCCGTGTGCCGTATTGGGTCCGGTGAGGTCGATCTCGGGATGGTGCATCTTGTGGCTCGAGTGGAACGTCTCGGCGCCCATCGAGCGGCTGAGGAAGTCGACGATGGCGTCGCGGCCTTCGAACGAATACCCGCCGCCGCTGTACGCGGCCTGCGCGTCGACCGTGAAGCATTCGGCGATCTCGTCCCAGAGCTTTTGGTCGAGACAGCGGGCGTACTTGTACTTGAGCCGCTTGATCAGCTCGATCTCTACGAGGTCGTCAGGTGTCATAGGGGCGAGGTTCGCCGCACGAGACCCGTCCGTGCAATTCCAACCAGCTTGACATAACGGGCATTATCGGCGTTCAGGGGATCAGATGGTGCGTTGCATCAGGACGAGGTCGAGCCAACGATCGAACTTGCGGCCGACTTCCGGCATCCGGGCGACGGTTGTGAATCCGAGCCGTTCGTGGAAGGCGATCGACTCCGCGTTCGCACTGTCGATGGCCGCAACCATGACGTGGATGTCTTGGGTACGGGCCCGTTGCATCAGCGCTTCGAGCAACGTGCGGCCGATGCCGTATCCCCAATACTCCTCGTGAACGTGGATCGTGTGCTCAACGGTGTGGCGGTACCCGGGCCACTTTCCCGAACCTCGGAAGCTGCCGTATGCGGTAAAGCCGACGACGTCGCCGTCGACCTCGGCGACGAGTACCGGATAGGCGTCTCGCTGTTGTCGGCGAAACCATGTTTGGCGGGCGCGCAGCGTTTGCGGCTGTTCCGTCCAGGCGGCGGTCGTCGTGAGGATCGTCGCGTTGTAGAGGTCGCGCAGGGCCGGCATGTCGCCGTCGACCGCGTCCCGAATCCTCGGCTCGCTCGCGTCCACGGCGGACAGGGTAAGACAGAGTGCACGGCGCATATCGACGAACCCAGGTCGTACGGAACCGGTCGAACCGGCGGGTAGAACCGACCTTCAAGACCCCGGCACAATTCTCCGTCGCAACGATTCGTTTAGAGATTCGTTGCGACGGGGTTTGCGATGGCCGGCGCGGATGGGGTTCGGGCCCGGGTTCGGGGCGCGTGTCGCACCGTGATCAACGCTCGAGCGCTACGGCGTCAGGCAATCGCGGGCGGCGTCGAGCACGTAGTCGAGTACGCGCCGCAACTCCCTGGCCTTGCGGGCTTCGGGCTGCGCGAGATCCATCTCGGCGTCCTGCAGCGTGCGATCCAGCACAAACAGCGTGTCCCGAATCGAATCGAGCTCCGCACGCGTCACGACGAGCTCGTGCTCGCCGAGGCCGAGATCGCGGGACCGCTGTCGGGCCTCGTAGTCGCGCTGGCGACACGACCGTTTGCAATACAACCGGGGCCGCCCGACGGCCGCCGCGCCCGCGAATCCCCGACCGCACCACCGGCACACCTGTCGCGGATTCGTCACAGTGACGAATCCTACGGGCGCAGCAACCCCGTACCGGGGACCAACGGCAGGTCCAATGCCGACAACAAGCCCGCGGGCGCGGCACACACGGCCGGGATCGCGTTCACCAGGCGACCGGCGGTCCCGATCACGCCCGGATCGCCCTGGCCGGGCTTGGCCGTCATCTGGACGTCGCACTGGTAGCTCGGCGTGCCGGTCACCACGACCCGGTATCCCCCGGCGCCCACGGGCTGCGGCCAGTCGGGGCACAACGTGTCGTCGAGTCGCGTCACGTGTTCGACCACGATGCGCGGCTCACCGTTGATCACTGCCTGCACCTCGAAGCGCAGCGCCGCGGTCATGCCCTCTTCGATCACCCCGAAGCCGAGGTCGATCCGCGCCGGCGCGGGCTTGCGTTCGTGGATCTCGACGATCTCGTCGATCTCGACGCCCAGTCCGGCGGCCAGGATCTTCAGCACCCCACCCCACGCGAACGTCAAGACCCCCGGGATCAACAGCAGCGGCTTCGCGTCGAGCGGCTTACCGAATCCCATCGTCTCGAACAGCACCGTGGGCTGCTCGTAGTCCTTGTAGTTGACGATCTCCATCACCCGGAGCTGTTCGATGTCCTCGCACGTGCCCGCGAGCAGCAACGGCAGCGCGTCGTTGGCCCAGCCCGGATCGATACCCGTCGTGAACCACGACACGTTGCCCGCCGCGCAGCCTTCTTCGAGCGGCGTGCGCAACGGCGGATCGAGGTGCAGCGGCCATACTCCGGCTACCACCGAGCTCGACACCACGTTCTTGCCCGACTCCAGGATCTTGGCCATGTCGGTGATCGCGTCCATCGGCCGTAGGTCGGCCGTGGCGGTGTAAGAGACGCAGTCGGCGTCGAGCGCGAGCAACGCGTCGACATCGTTCGTCGCCAAGACCCCCGTCGCCGGGAGACCGCACAGCTCCCCCGCGTCCCGCCCCGCCTTGTCGGGCGAGTGCACCCACACGCCCACGAGCTCGAGGTCGGGGTGCTTGATGATGCACCGCAGCGCGGCAACCCCCACGTTGCCGGTACTCCACTGGATGACGCGATACGTCATGACAACCTTCCCGCGGCTTCGGCGGCCGCGATCGTCTCTTCGAGCCGGCGTTCGATGATGTCGATGCCGCGGTCCCAGAACCCGGGATCGGCGAGGTCGACGCCCACGATCTCGCCCAACTGCTGGGGCGGCATCGAACCGCCCGCGCGCAACAGGTCGAGATATTGGGGCACGAAGTCCGCGCCCCGCGCCTCGTACTGCGCGTACACGGACAACGCCAACAGCTGGCCGTACGCGTACGCGTACACGTAACCGGGCGTCGAGATGAAGTGCGGGATGTACGACCACCACGTGCGGTAGCCCTCGGTCACCTCGACCGAATCACCGAGCATCGCCTCTTGCGACGCGGCCCACATCTCGCCGAACCGCTCGACGGAGATCTCCCCTGCCTCGCGTCGCTCGGTGTGCATCGCGTTCTCGAAGCGGTTCATCGCGGTCTGGCGGAACACGGTCGCGATCTGGTCTTCGAGGTTCGACGCGAGCAGCGCCAGCCGTTCCTGCGGATCCGTGACTTCCTCGAGCAATCGCCCGAACGTGACCGTCTCGCCGAACACCGACGCGGTCTCGGCCAACGTCAACGGCGTCGTCTGGTGGAACACGCCCTGCGCGCGCGCCAGATACGCGTGCAGTCCGTGTCCGAGCTCGTGCGCGAGCGTCAGCACGTCGCGGCGCCGGGCGGTCCAGTTCAACAAGACGTACGGGTGGTGCGACGGCACCGTGTACGCGCAGAACGCGCCCGGTCGCTTGCCCGCGTGCGCGGGCGCGTCGATCCAGTCGCCGTCGAAGAACCGCTGCGCGGTGTCGGCCAGCTCGCCCGAGAACGATCCGTACGCGTCGAGCACGAGCTCTTTCGCGGTACCCCAGCCGATCTGCGCCTCGACGTCGGCGACCGACGCCATCCGGTCGTAGTCGGCGAGCCGGTCGATGCCGAGCAGCCGAGCCTTCAGCGCGTACCACCGCTGCGGGATCGAGTAGCGGGCCTGTACCGCGTCGACCAACGCCTGCACCGACTCGTCGCTCGCCTCGTTGGCGAGGTTGCGGCTCGCAATCCAGCTGTCGAAGTGGCGCAGCCGATCGTCGACCGCCTTGTCCGACAACAACGTGTTCAACACGAACGCCCGCGTCCGCAGGCCGGGCTCGAGCCCCTTCGTCACCGACTCCGCCGCGGCCTTGCGCACCTCGCGATCGGGCGCGTGCAACCGGGCCAGCGCGGATTCGAGCGTGGTCGTCTCGCCGTCGAGCTCGACGCTGATGCTCGACACCTGCTCCTCGAACAGGCGCTCGAACGCGTTGCGCCCCGTCATCGCCTTCTCGGTCAGCAAGACCTCTTCCGGCTCCGACAACAGGTGCGGCCGATAGCGCCGCTCGGAACGGAGGTGATGACGCACGAACGCGAGCCGGTCGTCGGCGAGCAGGCTCTCGGCCCGCTCGTCGGGCAGCTCGGCCCATTCGAGGTCGAAGAACAAGAGCTTGGTGTTGATCGCAGTGGCCCGTTCCTCGACGCGCTGCATGCGCGCACCCCGCGCCGGATCCGACGTGTCGGTCGCGAAGTCGAGACCGGCGAAGCTTCCGGCGCGGCCGACGAGGTCGAGCACCTCGGCCAGGCCGTCCATGAACGCGGCCAATCCCGCGGCGTCGAGATCAGCGACCTGGCCCCGTTTCGTCGCGAGCTCGTCGGCGCGGACGTCGGCCGCGTCGAGTAACTCATCGATGCCCGGATCACCGGGATCGGGTAGGAGGGTGCCGAGATCCCATACGACATCGGCAGCGGTCAGGTCGGCATCGGCGTCGGTCGCGGTCATGAGGCGTGACACTACCCAGCCGATCGGCCGAAACAATCGACGCCGCCGAAGGGGTACTCAGAGCTTGTGATGCATGACGAGTGCCCGCGCGGTGAAGCCCGATCGCTCGAAGAAGTTCTTCGCGGTGCGGGCGCCGGGCAGCGCGTACGCGTCGATGCCGATGCAACCCGCGCCCGAGCAGAACTCGATGATCCGGTCGGCGATCGATTCGCCGACCCCGACCGAACGGGCGCCTTCTTCGACGAACAGGTCGCCGATGACACCGAGCCGTGTGCCGTCGCGCAGGAATTCGATCTCGACCGTCCCGAAGCCGACGACCGTGCCGTCGATGGTGCCGACCACAACCTGCGCGTCGTCGCGCGCGATCAAGGAGATGAGCATGTCCTCGTGGGGCTCGGGGTGCGCTTCCCGCGTCGCCCACAACGCACCACCCCGCTGACCGTGCATCTCGGCGCGCAGGGCGCGCGCGAGCTCGACCAGCACCGGGAGGTCGGACGGATCTGCCGCTCGAGCGGGCTCCATCGTCCGCCTAACCGGCGAGCTGTTCGATCTTGCCGAGGATCGTGCGCCGCTGGCGGTTCGCCATCTCGTAGGCGTGCACCGCGTCGAGCTCGGCACCGGTCAGGCCCGTGAGCCGTTCGACCACCTGGGACGCCGACAACGCGTCGTAGCCGGGGATGGGCAGCGCCGCGCTCCCCCCGTCGGGGATCGGCGGCGTCGACGGGTACGGCGTGGTCGATCGCCACTCGTTGGCGGCGCCCGCAACCGCGTCGCCGTTCGTCGTCGGGATCTCGGCCGTGGGTGTCGGCGCCGGGACGGACGCGACCGGGGCGGCCGGCGCCGGGGTCGGAGTCGGAGTCGGAGTCGGAGTCGGAGTAACCGGAGCCTGGGTCGGCGCCGCGGCCGTGGTCGTGGTTTCACCGGCGCTCGCACCGCCGTTCCCGGGAATCACCGACCCGAGAAGCGACTCGGCCCGGCGGCACGCGTCGCCGACCGTCTGGCCGACCCGTTGCCGGACGACCGGCGGCCCGAAGGCGATCGCGACCTGGCCCAGGCTGCGCGCCGTGGTGACCCGTTGCTGGGCGTCTTCCTGACGTCTGTCGACCTCGGCCCGGCCGCGGGCGACGAACATGTTGACGAACGTCGGCGCGGTGTCCTTCAGGAACAGGCCGATGCCGATGGGCGCGTAGACCAACAGCTCGAGCGTTCGTTCGATCCGATCGGGATTCTCGGTCATGCGACGGTCTCTTCGACGGGGTTCTCGGCGTCGGGCGTGGTCTCGAGCTCGCCCGTGGATTCTAGGGAGCGCTTGCGCTCACGACGAACGCCGATGAGCGCGACGACGGCCGCGATCGCCGCGGTCCAGAGACACGCCAGTGTGGCCCACTCGCCGTAGCGCACGTAGGGCGTCTGTCCGCTCGTCGCCTCGACCGTTGTCTGCACAACCGTGCGGTCGAAGAGCTTCGTCTGGTCATGCACCACGCCGTCGGCATCGATCACCGCGGAGATGCCCGAGATTGCGGCCTGCACCACCGGCCGCCCCGTCTCCGCGGCCCGCATCTGGCCGATCGCGACGTGCTGGGCCGAGTTGGCCGACCGGCGGTACGAGCGATTGTTGGTCGACACGACGAGCACCTGCGCGCCGTCGCGTACCAGCGGCCGCACCTGGTAGCCGAACGCCGACTCGAAGCAGATCAGCGTGGCGATGCGCACGCCCGCGACGGTGAACAGTCCGGGCGCGTTTCCGGGCTCGTAGTCGCGCGGGACCTTCTCGAGCTCCTTCACCAGGTGCTGCAGCGATTCGCGGAACGGTACGGACTCGCCGAACGGCACCAGATGCCGTTTCGTGTACGTGCCCTGGACCGCGCCCGAGGGGTCGAACAGCACGTCGAGGTTCAAGACCTTGTGCCCGTCGGGCGGCGCGTCGACGGTGGCGTTGGCGAGCACCCACGAATTGTTCTTCTGGGCCAACGCGGTGAGGTTCGACTTGATGTACTCGTCGGTGCGCGGGTCGGCGTCCATGCTCGACTCGGGGAAGACGATCAGGTCGACAGGCTTGGTGATCTGTTGCGCGAGCGCGAAGTGGCTCGCGGGCAGGTACCGCTCGTCGAGCTCGGCCTGGGTCAGCTCCCGATCGAGATTGTTGCCTTGCACCAGCGCCACGCGCAGCGGACCGACGGGCGTCGGTGCGGCGCGCGTGACCGTTGCGACGACAACGACCAGCGCGACGACGGCGATACCGAGCTGGGTCCGGATGTAGGCGCGCGGCGAATGCCGCTCCGCGATGAGGTCGGCGAGCAACGCGTTGAGGGCGACGGCCAGGAACGTGACGAACGCGATCCCGCCGACGCTCGCGACATCGCGGGCCGGCGCGAAGTTGTGGAACGAGTAGCCGACCTCACCCCAGGAGAAACCCCCGAAGGGCCAGCGCGACACGATCGCGTCGCCGCACACCCAGACCGCGCCGGTGATCCACGGGTTCGCGATGCGCCGGGTGCGCAGCCACGCGATCAGCGCGCCCGAAGCCGCCCAGTACGCGGCGACGGCCGCGCTGAACGGGATGATCGCGACCGCGCCGAAGTACCAGATCCAGGTGCAGAGGGTGGCGTAGTAGACGACGCCCGCGAGGAACGCCAGGCCCGCGGCCGCGCGGACCGTTCGACCGCGCCACGCGACGAACAGCGGAACCAACGCGACCAACGCGAGCGGACCGAGATCGAGCGGCGGGCGACTGAACGCGAGCAGCAGTCCCGACGCCGCGGCCGCGGCCATCCGTGCGACCGTCGCGGGTCGCGGTCGTCTCACGCGCAGTCGCGGCAGATCATGCGCTTCTCGTCTGCGAGTTGGTGGCGAGGGAGCACCAAGAAGCAGCTCTTGCAGAGGAACTCGTTCTCGCGGCGGGGCACGATCTTGGTGCCCGTCTCGCCGCGCTCGTCGGGCTCCTCGTCTTCTTCGTCTTCCTCTTCGAGCCCCTGGGCGACGGTGCGCTCGCGCAACACCACGTCGAGGGCTTCCTCGACGTCGTCGGGGTGGAGCTCTTCGTCGAGGTCGACGACGTCGTCCTCGTCGTCCTCGGTCGCCGGTTCTGCGGGCTCGACGAGCGCGCCCGGTACCGGGACCACGATCACGTCTTCGTCTATTTCTTCGACCAGGTCGTCGTCGAGGAGGTCGTCGTCTTCGACGAGGTCGTCCTCGAGAACGTCCTCGTCGAGGTCTTCCTCGTCGAGCGTGGGCTCGTCCTCGAAGTCGTCGTCACTCATTCAGGGCGCCTTTTTGCGGGGGGATGGATCGGGTGAGCAGGCATGTAACCGTCGAGTGGCGACATTCCTTCCCGCTCACGTCGCCCCTTTGGGGGCGCGGAGTATAACGCCGCGGAGCGGGGGTTCGGTGACCAAGCTAGGGCGCCGGGACGGGGCCTCGGAACCGCCCGGTCGGGCGGCCGGGCGGAAGGGCAAAGGGGATGGGCGGACCGCTCGAGCGACCGTTGGGGCCGCTGGGTGGCCCGGCCTGCACACAGCAGACGGGTTATCGCAACGTTCTCTAACGAGGACTCCCGGACGACCGCCCAACCCCTTCTTCACGCCTCGCCCTCTCTGCAGCACGGACCGGAGAAATCCGGCGTGGCGCGGCCTGGGTCGTCGACACCGAGACCAAGGGCGTCGTGTAGTCAGCCTCAACGCGCAGACGTTGTCAAGCGGAAGCGGAACGCGGTGACCAGCACCGACGCGCGTCGTCGCTGGTCAACGTTTCAGCGAAAGTTTCGACATCCGTTCAACTTGGTAACGCGCGTCGCATCTCAGCCGCGCGCTCCGCGTCCAAACGTTCGAGATCGTACGTTCCGTGGTCGACGAAGCGCATCGCTTCCGCGATCGCGCGGTGTCCGGCGCTGTTCGGCAATCAGACGATGCATCTCCTGCGCGACGCGGCGATACGTCGGATGGCCTTGCGGTGAGCTACGCAACTCGCAGAGGTGCATTGCCTCACGCGCGTTCATCTGCATGACGTAGCGCATGCGGTAGCCGAGCGAAACTGCGTACGCGGCCTGCTCGGGGAACGGCTCGACGAGCGCGGCGTAGAGCGCGGCCGAACGTTCCATCGCTTCGTCGTAGCGGTGCGCGAGGCCGGCGTCGCGCACCGGAGCGGGCATCTCGTATCCGTGGTGGGGCGTGAGCTGTTGCCACTCGATCGTCAGCATCCGGTGGCGTTGCAGATCGCGGAACGCGCCGTAGTCGCCGAACACGTCGAAGCGATAGTTCGTCCGTTCGAAGGCGCGGCCCGGCTTGTGTCGACGGTTCACGCGTTCACCGACGTACGCGTGCATCGAACGCGACGCGGTCGTCGGCCGAAAGCCGGCGCACGCGGTCGAGCAGCTGCGCTTCGGGGAGGCGGGTGTGCGGGTAACAGATCGCGGCGAGCACCTTGTCTTCGCCGTCGGGGTCCCAGTCGAGGAGGCTGACCTCGTTGGTGGGTTCCGGACGCTCGTCGCCGAAGAGGCGCGAGACGATCTCGTGCGTGTCGTCGCGGGTGGCGGCGAGGTACTCCGACCACGCGCCGCCGCGCTCGGGCCGGTCGACCCGCACCAGGAACGACGGGATGACCTTGCGGAGCTCGTCGAGCATCAGCTGGGCGTACATCTGCGCCTCGGGCAGCGGGTGGGCCCGCATGCGCAGCAGCAGCGCCTCGAAGGCCTGGCCGGTGCCGTAGATGCCGACGTTGGAGAGCGTCGCCGCGGGCAGGACGACCGCGCACCGTGTCGCACGCCTTGGCCTTGATCGTCTGCTTGTAGACGAAGTCGGAGTCGTTGGGCTGTTTCGGGTATTCGCTCGCGGGCCCAATCCATCATCGCGGGGAGCACCGCGCGCTGTAGGTGTCGAAGATCGCGTCGAGGTCGGCGATGTAGCGGGTGCCCATCGGCGACGCGCACACCTGCGAGGGGCGCAGGTAGCGGTACCGGCCCTGCAGGCGCGAGTCGTACGGGATGTAGCGGGTCGACTGCTCGAGGTACGCCATCAGGCGACCCCACTCGAGGACCTTCGTGAGCAGGTTCGACGCCTGCTCGCACGCGAGGTGCACGCCGCCGAGTTGGGCGACGGAATCGTCGCCGTACTCGAGGAAGACGCGCTCGTAGAGCTCCTCGGCGCGCTTCAGGCCGACGGTCGCGTCGACCGTCAGGTCGCCGGTGAGGTCGAGATCGCCGACGAACTCGTCGAGGAACAGCCGGCGCAGGCTCTTGTCGGAGCGCGAGTAGCGGGCGAACAACGCGCCCTTCACGACCTCGGGCAGGTTGGTCAGGGCGAAGACCGGCCCGTCGAGATTCGTGAAATAGGGCCGAAGGCGATCCGCTTCGCCGTCGGTGAACGTCTCCGGCGCATAGAGCATGGGACTGGCGATGGTAGCGACGGTTCACGCAACCAGCGCGCACCCATTTCCCTGCCATCAGATGGCAGGGATTTTGCTTCATGGGAGCGGTTTCGCTGCCATCTGATGGCAGGGTTTCGGGTTAGAGGAGGAGGCGGAAGGCGTTGGGGACGACGGTGACCGCGAGGTCGGTGGTCGGTGGGGCGGCTCGGCCGTCGACCTCGAGCGCGACCGGGCGGCCGGCGCTGACGGTCACGTGCGCGCCCGAACGTTGCGTGATCGCGGGGTGCGGGACGTGGGTTCCGGTGGCGAGGCGGGCGCGGCAGCGCGCGGCGTTCGCGCGGCGCGGACGGCGTAGATCTGGACTTCGGCGCGGCCGTCGCCGGGGTGGCCGCGGGGGACGAGATCGAGGCCCCGGCGGAACTGGCCGGTCGCGATGACGACCGCGGTGCACCGGCCCGCGAACACGGCGTGCCCGTCGACGCGCACCGTCGCGACGAATCGTCGAACGATTCGTTGTGACGGCGCGACGGGTGGGGTGCCGAGCACGACCATGTTCACCGCCGAGCGTGGTGGTTCGCCGTCGATCCGCAGTAGATCGAGCGGCAGTTCGACGCCGAGGCGGACGGCGCGATCGAGGCCCACCGCGCCCGCGAGATCCGACGCCGGACCGGGCCGGAAGCGGATGAGCGCTCCCGGATGCCGCTCGGCCGCCGCGGCGAGGTCCGCGTCGCCACCGTCGATCTCGAGGTCGGGTGCGGCCGAGGTGGGTGTCCCCCACTCCTCCCCGGGCTTGATCACGAGCTCACCCGGTCAGCTGCTCACGCGGCCGGCGCCTTCACGATGCTCGACGCGGCGATCACGCCCCGCAGGCACAGATCGGCCGCGGCCCTCGCCGTCGCCGCGGTATCGGCGTTCGGGACGACCTCGGCGATCTGGTGCAGCAGGTCGATGGTCTGTTTGACGTTGCGGACGAAGTCACCGCCGGTCATCTCCTCGTCCTCGAGCACATCGGCCAGATCCTCGCCCTTGACCCAGCCGTAGATCGCGGCCGTGAACCCGGGGTCGGGGCGCCGCGTCTCCGGCAGGCGGGCCTCCCGCTCGGCCAGGTGCAGGTCGCGCCACACGCTCTCGATGGCGCGGCTTCGCTTGGCCACTTCCTGATTCGGCCACCGCCGGGGCGGCATCGGCTCGTTGCTGTCGGGGCCGCGGCGCTGGAACGTGAAGCACGACACGATCGCGGCCATCGTCGCGGGATCGATGCCGTCGAGACGGCCTTCCCGCAACGCCTCCGCCACCACCAGCTCCCCTTCGCTGTTGAGGCGCGTGAGCAGCCGACCGGCATCAGTGAGCGTCCACTCCTCGACGTAGCCCCACGTGCGCAGCACCGAGAGCACACGGTCGAACTGGCGGGCCAGGCTCTCGTTGCGCGTCGACACCTGTCGTTCGAGACGGGCGATGTCGCGGGCGATGCGGTCGGCCTGCCACGCGGCGCGCAACGGCGACGTCGGCGCCGGGCAGGCCGTGCAAGGGGTGCGCCGCCACTTCGGCCTTGAGTGCCTCGACGTCGCCGTCGGTATCGGCCGGGATCTCCACATCGGCGATCTTGAGCCGCCGCAACGCTTCCGCGGTCTGCTTCTGGAACGACTGGCTGCGGGGCGCGAACGGCCGCGGCAGGTCGATCGTGGCGACCTTGCGCAGCTGGCCCCGGAAGTCCTGCGGGCCGAGGCGCACGAGCGACTTCCCCTGGGTCAGGACGAGCACTCGCTGCGGCCCGCTCCCGCGCTCCTGTTTCAACACCACGACCTTGCCGCCCCGTTTGGGGACGATGAGCACGTCGCCGGGCCGCAGGGTGTCGACGCGATGATCGTTGCTCGTGTGCGCCGCCCGCCGGGCCGCGTCGAGGTCGGCCAGCAACCGTCGGTACTCGTGGACGTCGCCCGCGGGATGGGTCGCAGCCGCCTCGACCTTGGCCAGCTGTACGCGCCGGACCTCGAGGTTGCGCTCGACCGCTACCACGTCGCGGTCGGCGTGGAACTGCGCGAACGAGAGGTTGAGCAGATGGCGGGCCTGTTGCGGCGGATACCGCTGCACGAGGTTCGCAGCCATGTTGTACGTCGGGTGGAACGACGACGTGAGCGCGTACGTGCGCCGCGACGCCAGCCCCGCGACCTGGTCGAAGGGCACGAAGGGGTCCCACAACACGACGACGTATCCGACCTCGTCGATCCCCCGCCGCCCGGCGCGCCCCGCGAGTTGGGTGTATTCGCCCGGCGTGAGGAACTCGTGGTGCTCGCCGGTGAACTTCGACAGCTTCTCGATGACCACCGAGCGGGCGGGCATGTTGATGCCCAGCGCCAGCGTCTCGGTCGCGAACACGACCTTCAACAGCCCCGCGGAGAAAGCCTTCCTCGACCGCTTCCTTCATCGGCGGGACGAGCCCCGCGTGGTGCGCGGCGACGCCCGCCTCCATCCCCGCGAGCCACATGTCGTAACCCAAGACGTCGAGGTCGTCGTCCGACAACGCCTCGACGTGCCGCTCCGCGATGCGCGCGCAGCGCGCGGCGCTCGTCGGCATCGGTCAGACGGATCCCCGATGCGAGGCACTGCTCGACTGCTTGGTCGCATCCGGTGCGCGAGAACACGAACACGATCGCGGGCAGCATGCGTTCCTCGGCCAGCCGTTCGACGACCTCGGTCCGCCACGGCTTGTAGAGCCGACGCCGGCGTTGGGCGCGGTCGGGCACGTTGCGCCCGTCGAGGCGCGTCGCCACCGGATTGGGACGCGACTCGCCGTCGTGATCGACGAAGGTCGGCAGGAGGTGCAGGCTCGATTCACCGCGGTCGCCGACCAGGTAGAGGTGGACGAGATCGACCGGCCGCCGTTCTTCGATGACGGTCTCGGTCGCGCCCCGCACGGTCTGCATCCACGCGGCCACCTCCTCCGCGTTCGAGACCGTCGCCGAGAGCGCGACGATGTCGATCTCGTGCGGGAGGTGGATGATCACCTCTTCCCAGACCGCACCCCGGGCCCGGTCCTGCAGGTAGTGCACCTCGTCGAGCACGACGTAGCGCAAACCCTCGAGCGCACGCGACCGGGCGTAGATCATGTTGCGCAACACCTCGGTCGTCATCACCACCACCGGTGCGTCGCCGTTGATCGCGTTGTCGCCGGTGAGCAACCCCACCCGGTCCGCGCCGTACGCGCGCACGAAGTCGCCGTATTTCTGATTCGAGAGCGCCTTCAACGGAGTGGTGTAGAAGGCCTTCGCGCCCGCGGCGAGGGCGCGGGCGATCGCGTACTCCGCCACCAGCGTCTTGCCGGAACCGGTCGGTGCAGCGACGAGCACCGAGCGCCCCGCGTCGAGCGCGTCGAGCGCGTTCGACTGGAACTCGTCCAGTGGAAACGGCCGCTCCGCCGTGAACGCCGCCCGGATCTCGGCGGCGGTCATCCCGCCTTGGTGGTCGGCGTGGTCGGCGTGCTCGTGTCGCTGGAAGGTGTGGTCGATCCGGTCACGCTGCTACCCGTCTTCGCGGTCGTGGCCGGCGTGGAACTGGCCGGCGTGCTCGAGGGTACCGAGGCCGGGACGCTCACACTCGGGCTCGACGGGGCGGCCTTCGGATAGTGCTTCACCGATCCGCCCGGCCAGAAGATCCCCGCCACCACCGCGACGACGAGCACCACGACCGTGCCGATCGCGATCGAGCCGCGGAGCCCGAAGCGGGGCGGCTTGTGCCGGCGGGTGACATAGGTGATCACACCCGCGAGGAGGGCGAGGGCCAGCAGCACGAGGATGGTCATCCGGGGCTGGCGGTTGAGGATGCCTCCGCCGCCCGGCACTCCGGCCTTGCCCGGCCGCATCAGCCAGATGAGCAGGGCGGTGGCGACGACGATCCCGACCGCGACCGCGACTGCGGTCCAGACCTCGGCCCGCGGGCGCGTTGGCACGAACTGCGTTCGGCGCGAGGGACTCATGGCTGCATCACCGTTTCATCACCCGCCCGATCACAATTGCGATCTCATAGAAGATGTACATGGGAACAGCCATGAAGAATAGGGAGAACGGGTCCTGGCTCGGGGTGATGACCGCCGCGAAGATCGTGATTCCGACGATCATCCAGCGGCGCACGTTGCGGAGTTGGCGGGTCGTGACCACCCTGACCAGCAACAAGAAGACCAGGAGCACGGGGAATTCGAACGCCACGCCGAAGGCGGCGATCATCAGCGTGACCAGGGTCAGGTACTTGTCGGCGGTGATGAAGGGCTGGATCGACGAGCCGCCGACACCCAACAGGAACTCGAGCGCCTTCTCGACGGTGAACCACGCCACGACGCCGCCCAGGACGAACAGCACCACGATCGCGATGAGGAAGCTGATCCCGTAGCGGCGCTCGTTCTTGTGCAGCCCGGGGGTGACGAACCGCCAGATCTGCCAGAACACGAACGGCACCGCGAGGGCGATGCCGCCGTAGCTCGACACCTTCAACCGGACGAGGAACGGCTCGAGCGGGCCGGTCGCGATGAGCTTGCAGCCGGTCGCCGGTGTGTTGCCGTGCGCGACCGTGCCCCCGCAGCCGGTCTGGCCCTTGGTGACATGTTCGTAGGGCGCCGACAAGAAGTGCAGGATCGGGTTGTAGAAGAAGAACACGATGACCGTGCACGTCACCACGACGATCGCGCTGAAGATGGTCCGTTTGCGCAGCTCGGCGAGATGCTCGACGAGCGTCATCCGCCCTTCGTCCGCGATCGGTTGACTCATCGCTCAGGTCCCCGCCGCGTCCGTCTCAGCTGAACGATCGAGGTCCGGCGAAGCCGTCGTCGGTGACGTCCTCGGTTGGGTAGTCAGCGCTGAAATCCGACGCGGGTGTACCGCTGGTCGAGAACGTCGCCGGCGGCAGAGCCGCGTGGTTCGTGTCTTCGCGCGCCCGGCTCCGTTGTTGGCGACTCCGTTGTTCGGGACCCCGTGATCCGGGACCTCGAAGCTCGGCGCCTCGTGACTCGCGACTTCGTTGGCCGAGAGGCCGGAGTTCGGGGGCGTGAAATCCGGGTGCAACACGTTCTCGAGCTCGCCGCGCACGCTGTCCTGCATCTTGCGCAGCTCGCGCATGGCCGCGCCGACCTGGCGGGCGATGTCGGGGAGGCGCTGGGGGCCGAAGACGATCAGCGCGACCACGAGGATGAGGATGATCTTTTCGGGTCCGAGGCTCATGGCGAAGTGGTGCCGTCGTCTCGATCTTACCGCCGGACGGGACTACGCCCGATTCAGTGGCGCGGGGGTCAGTCGCCGGAGAGCCGGCGCCGCGTGTGCTCGGTCTCGTCCCGAAGCCGTTGGAGCGCGGTCTTCAACTCGACGCGGTGCTCGCGACCGAAGCGGTCGATCATCGCGACCGTCGGCGTCACTTCCCGGCGGACACGGGCCGCGAGTACGGCCAACGAGATCAGTCCGGCGACACACAGTGCGAGCGGAAGGAGCCAGAGCACGCAGTGACCCTACCGGTTGAGCGAGCGGCGCACTTGCGCGGCCAACTGCTCGAACCAGGAGTTGTCGGCCAACAACAGGTGGAAGTCGAGGAGGTCGTCCGGGGTGAGCGGCGGGCCGATGCGCGACTCGCTGAGCTCGGCCGGCAGACGCCACACCTGCATGCGTACGCCACTCGACACCAGCAGGTCGACGATGCGTCGGCTGGCTTCCTTGGCGACGGCCTGGCGGCAGTCGGGACACCGGAAGCAGTACGAACCACGCTCGTCATCGGCGCAGACGCGTACGGTCAGGTCGTCAGCCGTCAGCTGCACGTCTCCACAGCTAGGGCAGTTGGCCCGAATCGTCGTCACCGCGTCACCCATCCCTGGTCCGCTCGGTTCCCGCATTCACCGCCGGGTGGCGGCTGTAACACCCTTCGGCAGCCCCCCGGGGCCGCTTGAGGAAGAGGATGTTTATTGCTCGCTCGCGGGCGACCAATACATTCTCACTGTGGCCGTCATCACTTTCGCCCACCGTGGTGCACGTCTGGTCGAGCCGGAGAACACCATTTCGGCATTTCGCGTCGCGCTCGAGGCCGGCGCGAGCGGCATCGAGACCGATGTGTGGCTTTCGGCCGACGGCGAGGTGGTCTGCGCCCACGACCCCGTCGTGTCCCGGGGCATGCGGCGGCGCCGCATCTCGGCCACGAGCGCCGAGGAGCTCGCGACCTTCGGCATCCCCCGGTTCGCCGCCGTGTACGACGCGTTGGGGTGGGAGTACGAGTGCTCCGTCGACGTGAAGTCGCCCGACGCGGCCGAGGCCCTCGTCGCGGTGGCGCGGTCGTACGACGCCCTCGAGCGCCTCTGGGTGTGCTCCCCCGACGTTGCGTTGCTGGAGTCGTTGCGTGACGAGAAACGCGTGAACCTCGTCCACTCCGATCGGCGCGCCGGAATCGGGCCGCCGCTCGAACGGCACGCGTTCGACCTCGCCTCGGCCGGGATCGACGCGATGAACTTCCACCACACCGAATGGACCGCGGGGCTCGTCTCCCTGTTCCATCGCTTCGACGTGAAGGCGTTCGCGTGGGACACCCAGGAGGCGCGCCACATCCGCGCCGTGCTCGGGATGGGAATCGACGCGGTCTACTGCGACCGTCCCGACCGCATGGTCGCGACGGTGAGTGAGTGGATCGCCGAGTAACTCCCTGACCCGGACGGAGCTAGAGCAGACCGAGACGGTTCAACGGCCAGACGCGCACGAAGACGCGGCCGACGATCGAGCTCTTCGCAATCGCGCCGAACGAGCGTGAGTCGCGCGATTCGGTGCGATTGTCGCCCATGACCCAGTAATGATCCGCTGGTAACGGTCCGGTCGGGAAGCACTGCGCCGCGAACGACGCGCAGTCGCTGATCGTGCCCGCGGGCAGGTACGACTCGTTGAGCGGTTTGCCGTCGATGTACACGTGACCACCGACCTCACTCACCGTCTCGCCCGGGAGGCCGATGACCCGCTTCACAAGATCCTTGATCGTGGGATCGATCGGTTTGCCGTCCGGCCCCTTCGGCGTCTTGAAGACGACGATGTCGCCGCGGTGCACCGGGTGCAGCTTGTACGAGAGCTTGTTGACGATCACGCGGTCGTTGGTCTTGAGCGTCGGGACCATCGAGTCGGAGGGGATGTAGAAGGCCTGGAACAGGAACGTCTTGACCAGGACCGCGATGACGAGCGCGCTCGCGATGAGCACGACCCATTCGATGACCGTCTTGGTCGAGTTCCGCGCCGGTTTGCCGGGCGGTGCGGCGATGGGCGCGGCGCCGAGATCGGTGCCGGTCGGATCGCCCGCCGCGGGCGCGTTCGTGGGTGCATCGGCGGACGCAGGGCCGGGCGCGTCCGCGGGCGAATCGGCGGCGAGCGGCGCGTCGGACTCCAACGGGGTGACGGGTTGGTCTTCCACGCGGTCAGTTCACCGTTCCCGGGGCGCGCTTAGAGAATCGCAAGACGGTGCAAGGGCCAGATGCGGAGGAACACACGTCCGATGATGTCCTTCTTCCGGATGAAATGCTCGGGGAAGTACCGGGAATCTCGCGAGTTCGAACGATTGTCGCCCATGACCCAGTACGAGTTGGCGGGGATCTTGATTGCCGCGAATCCGGGCCCGGGCTTGGTGCCCTTGGGCAGGTACGGCTCCTTCAAGAGCTTGCCGTTGATGTAGATGTGCCCGTCGGTGCGGCCCTCGATCGTCTCCCCCGGGAGCCCGATCACGCGCTTCACCAGGTCGTTGACGCCGGGATCGACGTTGGGCGGTGATTTGAACACGACGACGTCGCCGCGGTGCACCGAGTGCAGCTTGTACGAGAGCTTGTTGACGATGACGCGGTCGTTGGTCTTGAGCGTCGGGACCATCGAGTCGGAAGGGATGTAGAAGGCCTGGAACAAAAAGGCCTTGATCAAGAGCGCGATGACCAGCGCGGAGATGATCAGCGCGGCCCATTCGACCGCGACGGCCCAGGTGGGCTTGGCCTTCGAGGGCGGCGGGAGCGGCGCGCCCACGCCGGCCCCGGCCGGGGTGCCGGACGGATCTTGCGGGCTTTCGTCCGGCGGCCGAACGTACGGGGGATCGGCGTTCGTGGACGTCTTCACCGCTGGCATCCTCTCATGCGCGTCCGCTCGCCCGGGTGTCAGGTCGGCCGGTCGCCGGCGGATCTGAACCATCGGCCGCCCGATAACGCCGGAGGATCCTGGCCGCGGCGGTGGCGGCGACCGGCGCGAGCTCGGCCGGCGCGACGACCCGCGCGTCCGGTCCGACCCGGAGCAGCAGCCGTTCGAGCCAGGCCCGCTCACTCACCGCGAGCACGATTTCGAGCGAACCGTCGGCCCGTTCGGTGACCGATTCGGTCGGGTACGACTCCGCGACCCATGCCGCGGCGGGGGCGAGCTCGAGGGTGACCCGGGTGTCGGCGGCGCGGGGCGTGTAGACGTCGCCGGTCTCGAAGCCGGTGACTCCGGGCTCGAACGTCTCCCCCGTCGGCTCGACCGATCGGATCCGGTCGACGCGGAACATGCGCTCGTCGTTGGCGCGGTGGCAGTACGCGCCGATGTACCACTCGCCCGTCGCGAAGAACACGACTTCGGGGTCGATTCGCCGCACCGTGACCTCGTCGCGGCCCGCCGACCAGTACTCGATCTCGACGCGCTCGCGCCCGGCGACCGCGCCGCGGATCGCCTCCAGCTGCGTCGGCTCGCCGACGTCGACGACGAGACCCGGGAGCTCGAGCGCGTCCTGCAACTTGTCGAGCGCGGTCGCGAGCGGGCCCTGCGGATCGGAGCCGGGAACCGCCAGCAGCGCGCGCCCCGCGGCGAGCAGGGCGAGACCCTCGGCCGGCGTGAGTCGCAACGGGCGTTGGAAGTAGTCGGCGAGCCGGATGGTGACCTGGTCGTCGAGGTCGTCGACGTCGAGGTAGTCGCCGGGTGAATACGGCGGCACACCGATCATCAATACGAGCGAGAGGTCGTCTTCGAGCTGGTCGACGGTGATGCCGAAGCGCTGCGCGATCTCGGACTTGGGCGAGCCGGGATTGGCGATGATCCACGGCACGAGCGCGAGGATCCGCTGGATCTCGGGCCCCGCGAGCGCACGGGGACTCACGCGGCACCTTCCGTCGTGACGACGCGTTCGAGCCAGTCGACGATGTCGGCGCGGATCTCGGGCGGGTCGAGCACCTCGGCATGCTCCAAGAACCCGAGCACGAACGAGCGGAAGCCCGCCCGGTTCACGACCGCGACCTCGACGGTCGCGCGGCGGGCGGATTCCTCGACGACGAGCGCTTCGCTCCCGAGCTCGGCGAGCATCGAATCGAGGTGCTCGATGTCGACCCGCATGCGGACCGTCACCGCGGCGTCGTCGCCCAGGAGCCACGACCGCGACTCGACCTGGTCGTCGGGCCGGAAATCGGCCGGTGCAGTGAACGCGTCGGGCTCGCCGACCTCGACGTCGCCGTCGATGCGATCGGCCCGGAACGCGCGCACCGCTTCGCGGTCGCGGTCGAAACCCACCACGTACCAATGTCCGCGCTTCGACGTGAGCCCCCACGGTTCGATGGTGCGCAGCCGATCCCGGTGCGTGAACTTCACCACGGCCCGAGCGCGGAACGCCTCGAAGAGGGTCGCGAGCGCGGGTGCGATCGGGAGCGACGCGATCGGCGCGACCGCTTCGTCGGCGAGCCCACCGAGCTTCAACAGCGCGCCCTCGCCCGCGTGGCTGCCGAGCGAAACCGCGCTCACCGCGACGCGCAGGGCCGCGGACTCGTCGGCGTCGAGGCCGAGGTCGGGCAGGTAGTAGTCCTCGGGCCGCACCCGGTAGCCGAGCTCGGATCCGTCGCCGATCGACTCGGTCGTCAGCGGCACACCCATGCCGCGCAACGTCTCCTTGTCGCGCTCGAACGCGCGCCGGTACGCGGTGATCTGCGGGGGGTAGCCGGCGACGTCGTGGACGATCTCTTCGCGGGTGAGCGCCCGGCGGGTGTCGAGCAGCAGAGCAAGGAGGTTCAGGACGCGTTCGACCCGCGACGGCGCGTCGGGCATCGTTTGAGACTATGGCCTAGGGGACGGGTCTCGCGGCGAGTGTCCCCGCCGCGGCGGCCGCTTCGAACAAGACGGGGTCGACGGCGGCGGGCCGGCCCATCGACGTGACCCGGAGATCGCGGGCCGCGAACAGGTCGATGATCCCGATCGGCTCGACGTCGACGAGATCGTGGCGCGCGTCGATACCCGCGGCCGCGAGGTCGGTGCGGAGCTGTTGCTCCTCGGGTCCGCCGATGCACGGCACCGGGACCTGGACCCGGCTGCGCGTCGCGATCGTCAGCGCGGTGATGCTGTGGTGCGACACGCCGCGGTGGCGCGGCCGGATGTCGGCGAACGACGCGTGGAGCGCGGCGATGGGCCGCCCGCGCAATCCCGTGGCGGCGTCGAGCGCGGGACCGACCTCGATGCCGCTGAACCCGAGGCGAGTTGCCGAACCCGCACTGCCCGGACCCATCGCGACGACGGCAACGTCGGCCTGTGCGATCCCGTGGGCGATCGCCAGGGCCCCGTAGAGCGAGACCGCTTCGTGGTCGCCGCCGAACGCCTGTCCGCACGTGATCGTCGCGTCGATCAGCTTCCGGTCGCGGAGGCGGGCGACGAGCTCGGAGATCGCGATCGGCAGCGCGCCACCGTCGGTCATCACATAGGCGAGGCGCGCGTCGGGACGCAGCTCCTTGTAACCGACCGCGATCGCCGCGAGCTGGCTGTGGAGCCCGGCCACGATGACGGGCATGCCGTCGACGGCGGCTTCTGCTTCGGGCTCGGCGTGGCCGACGTCGACCTGCAGGCTCGTGTACCGCAGCTTCATGCCGTTATCGGCGCCGGGACTCCCCCACGCTTCCCGCTCGAGGTTCCAGTGCACGACATGCCACCCGCCCGTTCCGAGACCGAGCTTGACCGCGGTGGTGTTGACCACGACGCGATCACCGACGCCGACGGATCCGATGAGCTGGGTGAGCACGTAGGCGCGTTCGGGTTCGGCGTCGAGGTCGACGAGGACCCGCTGCAGTCCGGGGCGCGCTTGCAAGATCTCGGTTACGACTCCCACCCGGTAGGACGGCATTCGAGATTCCGGCGCCGAGTCGCTAGAGCGAGGCGATCAACCGCTCGACGCGCTCGTCGCGCGACTTGAACGGGTCCTTGCAGAGGACGGTGCGCTGCGCCTGGTCGTTCAGCTTCAGGTGCACCCAGTCGACGGTGTAGTCGCGCTTGCGTTCCTTGGCGCGCTTGATGAACGCGCCCCGCAACTTGGCCCGGGTCGTCTGGGGCGGGATATTCATCGCCTCGTCGATCTCGTCGTCTTCGACGATGCGCTCGACCTGACCGCGGCGCTCGAGGAGGTAGTAGAGCGAACGGGACCGGGTGACGTCGTGGTACGCGAGGTCGAGCAGCGAGACACGCGGGTGCGTGAGCGCAAGCTCGCCCCGGGTGCGGTACGCCTCGATGAGGTGGTGCTTGATCACCCAGTCGACCTCGGTGGTCAGCTTGAGCGGGTCGTCTTCGAGGTGGGTCATCACGTGCTCCCACATCTCGAGCGCGCGTTGTTCGAGCGGCGGCAGACCGCGCCGCTTGGCGAAGCGCAGCGCGCGGTTGAGGTACTCGGTCTGGATCTCGACCGCCGACAACTCCCGGCCGTTGGCGAGGCGCACGCGCCGGCGGCACGTGATGTCGTGGCTGATCTCGCGGATGGCGCGGATGGGGTTCTCGAGCGTGAGGTCGCGCCAGGGTGCCGCGTCTTCTTCGAGCATGCGCAGGATGATGGCGGTGGTGCCGACCTTGAGGAAGGTGGCGTACTCGCTCATGTTGGAGTCGCCCACGATTACGTGGAGGCGACGGAACCGTTCCGCGTCCGCGTGCGGTTCGTCACGGGTGTTGATGATCGGACGCGACCGGGTGGTCGCCGACGACACGCCTTCCCAGATGTGCTCGGCCCGTTGCGCGATGCAGTACATCGCGCCGCGCGCGGTTTGCAGCACCTTGCCCGCGCCCGCGTAGATCTGGCGGGTGACGAGAAAGGGGATCAGTACGTCGGTGAACTTGGAGAAGTCGCCTTCGCGTTCGACGAGATAGTTCTCGTGGCAGCCGTACGAGTTGCCCGCGCTGTCGGTGTTGTTCTTGAAGAGGAACACCTCGCCCCGGATGCCCTCTTCGCGCAGGCGCTGCTCGGCGCTCTGCACGAGGCCCTCGAGGATGCGTTCCCCGGCCTTGTCGTGGATGACGAGGTCGCGGATGGAGTCGCATTCGGGGGTGGCGTATTCGGGGTGGCTGCCGACGTCGAGGTAGAGGCGGGCGCCGTTCTCGAGGAAGACGTTGCTGGACCGGCCCCAGGAAACGACCCGGCGGAAGAGGTAGCGGGCGACCTCGTCCGGGCTCAGGCGCCGCTGGCCGCGGAACGTGCAGGTAACGCCGTATTCGTTCTCGAGGCCGAAGATGCGCCGGTCCACTGGGCCTGAGTGTACGGGCCCCTGGTCGCCGCAATGTGCCGCCGCCTTACAATGCACCCGTGCCCATGACCCGGCTGACGTCGGTGTACGGATCGTTCCGGGCCCGGGTCATGGCGGCCCGGCTCGAGGACGAGGGCTTCGACGTGCAGCTGCGCGGTGCGCTCGACAGCCCCTACGGTCTCACCGTGGGTGAGATGGCGCGGGTCGACGTGTACGTCCCCGACGACCAATTCGACGAGGCGAGCCTGGTGTTGCTCGTCTCCGAGGTCGACGAAGCCGACGAGATCCTCGACGACGACCGCGCACCGCGGCGTGCCCGGCGTCCGCTGCCGATCACGCTCGCGGCCGCGCTCATCCTGTTCATCGTGATCGCGGGCCCGATCGCGTTCGTGCTGCGCTGGTACTGACCGAGCGGTGCGGTACTAACCGAGCAGAGCCGTGAGCTCTTCGTTCTTCACGCGGCGGAAGGCCCGGCGCGGTCGGGAGCGGTCGAGGAGCGCGACCTCGAGCTGATCCGCGGTGAGTGGCGTGTCGTCGGCGCCGAGCAACTTCGCACCGAGCTTCAGCGCGTCACCGAGGCTCATGCCTTCGCGGTACTGGTCCTTCAGCGCTTCGCTGATCTGTTCCGCCTGGCCGCCGAGCACCGAGTAGTTCTGCTCGTCCATGACGACGCCGTCGTAGAGCACGTGGTACATCTCCGCGTGGTCGTCGTCGGGGCCGCCGACTTCGGCGACGAGGAGCTCCACCTCGTAGGGCTTCATCTCGTGGGTGAACACCTGGCCGAGGGTCTGCGCGTACGCGTTGGCGAGCTCCTTGGCGCTGACGTCTTCGCGCGAGTACGAGAAGCCCTTCATGTCGGCGTGCCGAACGCCGGCGACCCGCAGCATCTGGAACTCGTTGTACTTGCCAACCGCGGCGAACGCGATCCGGTCGTAGATCTCGCTGATCTTGGAGAGTGTGCGCGACGGGTTGTCGGCGACGATCAACACGCCGGCCGGGCACTCGAGCGCGACGAGACTCCGGCCCCGGGCGATGCCCTTCCGCGCGTAGTCCGCGCGGTCCTTCATCACCTGTTCCGGCGATACGTAGAACGGGGTGCTCACGACTCTTTACCTCCGCGCTCGGCGCCTTGGAGGAGGGACTGGCTGCGGGTCTCGATGTCGTCGTCGGTCAGCGCGCGGTAGCCGTTGGTGTCGATGACCGCGACGGTCGGGAAGATGCGGCGTACGAGGTCGGGGCCACCGGTGGCGATGTCCTCGTCGGCGGCCGCGAACAACGACGTGATCGCGAGGCTGATCGCGGCGTCGACGTCGAGGCCTTCCTGCCAGGCAGCTTTGATCCAGTTGCGGGCGTGGATGCTGCCCGAGCCCTGGGCCTGGAAGTCGAGCTCTTCGTAACGGCCGCCGGTGACGTCGTAGCTGAAGACCCGGCCTCGATCGCGGCTGGTGTCGAAACCGGCGAAGAGCGGGACGACGGCGAAGCCCTGCATCGCGGCAGGGAGGTTGGCCCGCACGAGCTGGCCCAACTGGTTGGCCTTGCCCTCGAGGCTCAGGGTTTCGCCCTGCACCTTCTCGTAGTGCTCGAGCTGGACCTGGAAGAGCTTGACCATCTCGATCGCGGGCCCGGCCGCGCCGGCAATGGACACGCCGGAGTAATCGTCGGCGGGGAAGACCTTCTCGATGCGCCGGCTGGCGATCATGTAGCCCGCGGTCGCGCGCCGGTCGCCGGCCATGATCACTCCCCCGCCGAAGCGGATGGCGACCACGGTGGTGCCGTGCGGGATGTCGAGCGTCGAGGGCGACGTGATGCCGGCGCCCGGAAGTTGGTGCGGCGCCAGGCGGCGGAGCACGTCGGCGAACGACGGCCCCGGATCGACGGCGGTGGAGAACAGCGGTAGCGAGCTGGATTCGGACATCGGCGCGGAGCCTACCGTCGCGATTCAGCCCGTCAGCGCACTCACCCGACCCCGGGCAAGAGCAGCGAGCTCCTCGTCCCGATCGAGATAGTCCGCCGCCCGTTGGAACAGCTCGTACTCCTCGCGGAAGTCGCCGAGCGCGTTGTTGCAGCGGAAACAGAGCAGCCCCCGGATCACTCCCGAGGTGTGATCGTGATCGACGTGCAATGTCCGCTCTTCCGGCCGCGCCTCGCCGCAGATCGCACAGACCCCACCCTGCGCCTCGAGCATCTGCTCGAAGTCAGCAATGGACATGCCGTACTTGCGCTTCAAGTGGCTCTTACGGTCGGCGATCTGCTTGCGTCCGCTAGCCGCGTATTCGAGCTGCGTCGCCCGATACCGTTCGGGATTCTCGAGCTGCCAGCGACGGACTCGATCGCGATTTGCCTGCGGGTTCAGCGCGGTTCGCGCCTTCTTCGCCGCGAGGTTGCACGGAATGCAATCCGACCGGTGCCCGTCGGCCATACCGGCGGCGATGTAGAAGCCATCGAGGGGTTTGGTCTCGCCACAGGCGACGCAGGTTTTCACCTGCCGACGATACGACGAGGGTGCGCCAGTTACGTCGTGTTGGACGTAGTTACTGGCCGCCCTTCTGCACGTATGACCTAACGAATTCCTCCGCGTTGTCTTCGAGCACGGAGTCGATTTCGTCGAGCAGATCGTCGATGTCTTCCTTCAATTTCTCGCCGCGCTCCGACGAAGCCGCGACCTCTTCGGCGACGACCTCCTCGCGCTCTTTGGGAGCGGGCTTCTGCTTGCGTTCTCGTTCAGCCATGACGGACTACCTCCTACGACGCCTTCAACTCGCCGTCAAACGTTCGACGAGTTGACGGGGTGTCGACACCTGACCGAAGAGCTCGGCAACATGTTCCTTGCTACCACGCGTGGGCTCCATCATCGGGATCCTTCGCAACGGATCGATCCCGACGTCGAGCACCAGGCTGTCCCAGTTCGCGGCCACCACCGAGTCTGCCCAACGGGCGAGACACGTGCCGCGGAAATACGCGCGGGTCGATTCCGGAGGATCGGCCATCGCGTCGAGCACGGCGGTCTCGTCGAGCAGACGCTCGATCCTCCCGCCGCGCACGAGCTTCTCGTAGAGCGACCGCCCGGGGCGCACGTCGTGGTACTGGACGGAGAGCAGTTCGAGCTTCGGATTGTTCCAGCGGAGGTCGTCGCGGTCGGCGTAGGCGCGCAGCAGCTCGAGCTTGGTGATCCAGTCGAGCTGCCCGTCGAGCGACGACGGATCCGACTCGAGTGCACTCAGCACCGATTCCCAGCGGTCGAGCACGAGGGTGCCGATCGCCTCCGGCCCGCACGCTTCCAGGCCGGTCTCGTCGGCGTACTTGCGGGCGAGCCGCAGGAACTCCCACTGCAGTTCGATCGCGGTGCAGCGCCCGAGCGACGCGGAGTCGACGGTGGCCTGCAACGTGATGTCGTGCGACACCGTCTTGATCGCGGTGACCGGCGCGGAGATCGACAGGTCCTTGTCGATGAACCCGTCCTCGATCATCGCCAGCACGATCGCGGTCGTTCCGACCTTCAGGAACGTTGCCACCTCGCACAGGTTCGCGTCGCCGACGATCACGTGCAGCCGGCGGTACTTCTGCGGATCGGCGTGCGGTTCGTCGCGCGTGTTGACGATCGGCCGCTTCAGCGTGGTCTCGAGGCCCACCTCTTCTTCGAAGAAGTCGGAGCGCTGACTGATCTGGTAGTCGCACGCCTCGGCACCATTCTCGGACCCGACCTTGCCCGCGCCCGTGAACACCTGGCGCGTCACGAACCACGGGATCAGGTTGCGCACCAACGACGCGAACGGAACGTTGCGGTCGACGAGATAGTTCTCGTGCGTGCCGTACGAGTTGCCCTTGCCGTCGCTGTTGTTCTTGTAGACGACGATCTCCTGGCCCGCGGGCAACAGCCGCCGCGCCGCGTCCATCGACCGGGCGAGGATCCGCTCCCCCGCCTTGTCGAACAGCGTGGCCTCGAGCGGGTCGGCGCACTCCGGGGTGGAGTACTCCGGATGCGCGTGATCGACGTAGTAACGCGCGCCGTTGGTGAGCACCGCGTTGACGAGATGCGTCTCGATCTCGGGCGGCTGCGCGCCGTCGCGCGCGAAGCCGCGCGCGTCGCGGCCCGGCGACTCGTCCTCGAAGTCCCAGCCGATACGCCGCTGCTCGACGTATCCGTTGATCAGCAGGCTCGAAGCGACGACCGGATTCGGCTCGGGCGCGCCGCGCAGCGCAACCCCGTATTCCGTCTCGATACCGACGATCTTCGGTACGGCCACGATGTCAATCCTACCGACGCCGCGACATGACGAATGCGGCCGTCAGAGATACTGACCTGTCGTGACGCGCTCGATCTGGCGACCACCCTGCTCGCTGTCGCCCTCGCTCAGGATCGTGCGGATGTAGACGATCCGCTCGCCCTTCCGGCCGGAGATCTTCGCCCAGTCGTCGGGGTTGGTCGTGTTCGGCAGGTCCTCGTGCTCGCGGAACTCCTGGCGAATCGACTCGAGCAGGTCGTCGGCGCTGATCCCACGATCGCCGCCGGCGATGGTCCGCTTGATCGACAGCTTCTTGGCGCGCCGCACGATGTTCTCGATCATGGCACCCGACGAGAAGTCCTTGAAGAACAAGGTCTCCTTGTCGCCGTTCTGGTACGTGACCTCGAGGAACTTGTTCTCGTCGCCGACCGAGTACATCGAGCCGACGGCTTCGTCGATCATCGAGCGCACCGCCCGTTCGGGGTCGCCACCCGCGCGCTTCAGCTCGTCCTCGGCGATCGGGAGGCTCGTGACGAGGTACTGCGTGAAGATCTGCTTCGCGCTGTCGACGTCGGGCCGTTCGATCTTGATCTTCACGTCGAGGCGGCCGGGGCGCAGGATCGCGGGGTCGATGAGATCCTCACGGTTCGACGCGCCGATCACGATCACGTTCTTCAGCGCCTCGACGCCGTCGATCTCCGCGAGCAGCTGCGGCACGATCGTCGACTCGATGTCGCTCGAGATGCCGGTACCGCGGGTGCGGAACAACGAGTCCATCTCGTCGAAGAACACGATGACGGGGTAGCCCTCTTCGCTCTTCTCCCGGGCCCGCTGGAAGATCAGGCGGATCTGGCGCTCGGTCTCGCCGACGTACTTGTTCAAGAGCTCGGGGCCCTTGATGTTCAAGAAGTACGACCGGGCGGACGTGTTGCCGGTCTTCTCCGCCACGCGCTTGGCGAGCGAGTTCGCGACCGCCTTGGCGATGAGCGTCTTGCCGCAGCCGGGCGGGCCGTACAACAAAATGCCCTTCGGCGGCTGCAGGTCGTGTTCCTTGAAGAGGTCGCCGTAGAGGTACGGGAGCTCGACCGCGTCCTTGATCATCTCGATCTGGTCGTCGAGGCCGCCGACGTCGTCGTAGGAGACGTCGGGCACTTCCTCGAGCACCAGCTCTTCGACCTCCGGCCGCGGCAGCTTCTCGAGCAGCAACCCGGAACGGCCTTCCATCAACAGGTGGTCGCCGGCCCGCAGCTTCTCGTGCAACAGCTCGTCGGCGAGCTCGCACACGCGCTCTTCGTCGGCGCGACCCAAGACCATGGCGCGGGTCCCGTCGGGCAGCAGCTCCTTGAACGTGACGATCTCGCCCGCGAGATCGGAGTTGCGTGCCAGCACGACGTTCAGCGATTCGTTCAACACGACCTCTTGGCCGCGCCGCAGCTCCTTCACCTCGAGCTCGGGATGCACGGCGACGCGCATCTTGCGGCCCGCGGTGAAGATGTCGACGGTGCCGTCGTCGTTCGTGGCGAGGTACGTGCCGTAGGCCGACGGCGGCATCGTGAGCTTCTCGACCTCTTCGCGTAGCGCGGCGATGTGCTCGCGCGCCTCCCGCAGGGTCGCCGACAACTTCTCGTTCTGGGATACGGCCTGCGCGAGTTGCCCTTTGGTCTCGAGCAGCCGTTCCTCGAGCGTCCGCACGCGCTTGGGCGCGTCTTGGAGACGTCGCCGCAGAACGACGACTTCTTCCTCGAGTCCCTTGATCGTCTCTTGGAGCTGATCGACCTGAGCTTCGTACTCGGTCAGCCGCCGCTCGTGCTCGGAAGCCATTTGAGCGACACCTCCTCGGTCGTTGGCGACCCTAGTCCCGTGTTCAGGCCGGACTGCGCGCATCCGATACGTTCTCTCCGAAGAAACTTTCCCGACCCAATCCGAGGGTCGGGATGTGGATTTGTCACTCTCCGGTGTGATAAATTCTGATCAAGCCTTTTGCTGTTCATTCGACTCTCCGAGCAAAAAAGTGAGGACCTCCGATGAAGGTCTGGATCGACCAGGATCTCTGCACCGGTGACGGGCTGTGTGAGGAGATCGCGCCCGCCGTGTTCACCCTGCTCGACGATGGTCTGGCCTACGTCAAAGACGGCGACAAGGTCTATTCCGACCCGGGCGGCGCCGAGGGCCTGGCCAACATCCCCGACGGCATGCTCGATGCAGTTGTCGAGTCGGCCGAAGAGTGCCCGGGCGAGTGCATCTTCATCGAGGCCGAGTAGTCCTCGAAAAGACTGCTATTCGACGAGGCAGCCGCCGGTGTCGACCACTGTGCGCCCTGACGCCGCGGCCAACATCGGGCGGACTTCTTCGTCGGTGAGCGCGTAGCTCGTACCGCTGCGGCCCGGGTCGATCGCGAACGCGACGCCCATCACCGCGCCGCTCGGATTGACGAGCGCGCCGCCGGAGTCGCCCGGCTTCAACGTCGAGGCCAGCACGAACACGTGCCGGCGACTCGTCGAGGTGCGGTAGATGTTCGTCCCGACCGCGACGATCTCTTCGCCGATGCGCGCGGGCTGGGCGACGAGTGCGCCGCCGCCCGGGTGGCCGTACACCGCACCTTCGTCGCCCTGCGAGCCGTTGGCCAGCGCGAGCGGCGCGGCCTGCAGGCGCGGGACCGACAAGACCGCGAGGTCGCGCACCGGGTCGAACGCGATGACGATCGCCGGCAGTTGCGCTCCGGAGGAGTCGATGATCGACGTCGAGCGCTCCCCCGCCACCACGTGCGCGTTCGTGACGACGATCCCCGGCGCGGCGACCCAGCCGCTCCCGTCCTGGATCTGGTGACACGCGGCGCCGGTGACCTTCACGATCGAGCGCCGCACCGTCGCGTCGACCGCGGCCGAGAGTCGGGTGGTCGGCGCCGAACCCGGGTCGGGCGGACTGTCGAGCGGGCCCAACGCGGATGGATACGGAGCTTCCGATATCGCCAGGCCCCACGCCGCCGACTGCGACGGTTGACTCGGCGCGAGCCGTTGGATCGCCGCGACCATGAACGAGGAACGCGCCATGCGCGCGGGCCAGCCCTGGGCCGTGGCCAGCGCGGGGATGACGAGCCAGGTCAGCACCAGCAGGCCCAGCGCGCCTACGGCCGCGCCCGCCACATGGTCCCAGAGCGGCAATGGCGTGGGCAGCGGGAACACGCGGTGGACCAACAGCCCGATCAACAATCCGAACGCCTGCCCGATCGACGCGACCAGGAAGAGGAACAAGAGCGCGACGCCGATGCGGTCGTCGGTGTTCGTCCCGCCCAGCGCGGTGACGATCTTGGGAACGAAGTTGACGCCGATCGCGAGCCCGGTGAACACGCCCGCCCACGCGAACACGCGAGCGATGAGGCCGAGGCGCCATCCGCCGTAGCCCGCGAGAATCGCGGCCGCGATGATCGCGACGTCGAGTGCGTTCATTCGCCCCCGGGAGTCGTCTGGGAATCGTCGGCGAGGCGGCGGGCGACGGTGAGAAATCCCGTGTGCGCGACCATGCGGTGATCGGGCCGGATCGACTGCCCCTCCACGTGCCAGGTGCGGTGCAGGACCTCGAGCGACTCGATCATCCCGAACGGGGCGGAGACCAACTCCTCGCGGAGGCGTCCGACCTGCAGGATCGTCGGCAGGTATGCCAAGAGGATGCCGCCCGGTACCAACGCGTCGGCCGCATGCTTCACCACGCGCCACGGCTCGGGGAGGTCGAGGACGACGCGGTCGACCTCGCGCTCGTCGATGCCTTCGTAGATGTCGCGCACCTGCACGTCGAGGGGCACGTCGGTACCGAGGAAACCGTGCACGTTCTCCAACGCGCGCGCCGCGAAGTCTTCGCGGATCTCGTAGCCCGTCACCGACCCGGTCGGGCCGATGGCCCGCAGCAGTGCGTTGGTGAGTGCACCGGAACCGACGCCCGACTCGAGCACACGCGCGCCGGGGAAGATGTCGGCGAGGATGAGGATCGGCCCGATGTCCTTGGGATAGATGACCTGCGCGCCGCGCGGCATCTCGAGGATGTACTCGGCGAGGGTGGGCCGCAGCGCCGTGAGCCGCGCGCCCGTGTGGTGCGCACCGTGGTGCCGTCGGGTTTCCCGATCACGTCGTCGTGCTCGATGATGCCGGCGTGGGTGTGGAACTGGCCGCCGTCGACGAGCATCACGAGGTGCCGGCGGCGGCGGTTGTCGACCAACAGGACGCGTTCACCGCCCGCGAAGACGCGGCTCACGAGGTGACTCCGACGCCGTCGGCCGCGGGCACCGTCGCGAGGCGGATCGGTTCGCCCACCGCCCGGGCGCGCATCCGGCAGAACGCACAGACGTCGCCCGGAGTGGGCGCGCCGCACTCCGTGCAGGGGCGCAGCTCGTGGCGCGCGTCGTCGACCTCGTCGGTGAAGTGCTCCTGGGCGCGCTCGAGGAAACCGAAGACGAACGCAGCCTTGCTGCCCGGGGAGCGTTCCTCGAGTTCGTTCAGGAGGTTCTTGTACCCAAGATGGCGGTTGCCGCCGGCCATCGGGCACTCCTCGACGATGTAGTCGATACCGGTGAGCACGCAGTAGGCCGCCAGCTCGCGTTCTCCCAGGCGGATCAGCGGTTTCACCTTGCGCACGAATCCGGGCGCCTCCGGGAGCACCGGGTGCTGCCGGCCGAGGAATTCGGTCTCCCAGCGCAGCACGTTCCCGAACAGCACCGCGGCCTCGTCGTCGAGGTTGTGACCGGTGGCGAGAATGTCGTAGCCGTTGGTCAGCGCGGCTTCGTTGAAGATGTGCCGCTTCGACAATCCGCAGGCCGAGCACGGCGCGCGCTTCGCAACCCGCGAGCCGTTCTCGACGTCGAACCCGTAGGTGTCGACGAGATCGATCTCGTGCAGCTTCCACCCCCGCGCTCGGGCGAACTCGCGCGTGTAGCGGCCCGACGTGTCGGAGTACTCGCCGATGCCGAGTCCCACGTAGAGGCCGTCGGCGGCGTAACCGAGCTCGCGCAGGAGCTGCCAGAGGCCGAGCGAGTCCTTGCCGCCCGACACCGCGACCAGGATGCGGGCTCCGGGTTCGAACATGTGGAAGTGGTCGATCGCCCGCCGGACCTGTTCTTCACAGTGCCGGACGAAACACTCGCGGCAGTACGTCGCGTTGTGGCGGCGCACCTCGATGACGGCGGGCTCCCGGCAGCGGCCGCACTTCATCGAGCACCCCCGGAGGTGACCGGCCGGATCTCGACCACGTCGTCGTCGAGGAGGCGTTCGTCGTGGGTGGCCAGCGTGTCGTTGCGGATGACCAGCACGGCCTCGGGCACGATGTCGAGGTCGGCCAGGAGGCGGCCGACGTTGCGGGGCGCGGGAAGCTCGAGCTCGCGTTTCGGGTTCCGCAAGACGACCTTCATGGAGACTGGCCCTTCATGGAGACTGGCAAGCGTACCGGGGAGGGGTCGCCGGCCCGGACGGCCGTCGGGACCCGCTCAGTCCTTCGGAAGGGTGACGACTTCGAAGATGTCGCCCGCCCGCACGGCCGTGCGGTACAGGATCTCCTGGTCCTCGCGAGCCAGGCGGGAGAGGACCCGCAAGCCGGTCGCCACGATCCCGAGGATCAGCCACGGCGTGGATCCCGACATGCCTTTGCGAAAGCCGTTCGTGGTCAGGCGGCGGAGGAGCGAGTAGTACACGTCAGATCCGGCGGATCTCGAGCACGAGCTGACGCTTCTTCCCCTTGCGCTTACCGAACCAATACGCGGCGACGATCGTCACCACTACCGCGGCGACAGCCACCGCGACTGCGGGAACCTTGACGGCCTGGGCCCGGTCGTCGACCTCGCCCCGGAGCTCACCGAGCTTCGCCTGGATGTCGTCTCGCGTGATCTGCCCGCTGGCCAGTTCCGGCGCCTTCGATTTCGCGCTCATGACTTCTTCCTCTTCGCGTTCGCCTTCGTGCCCGCGAACCACACGATCGCGGCGAACCCGAACGAGCCCACCACCACAATCGCGTACGGCGCCCACGACCAGTTGCCGGTGAAGTGGGGATCGCTGGCGTCACCTTGGAGGACACGCAGCAGGCCGATGGCGATGAACATCACGCCGAGGCCGAGCAGGACCGCGCCGGCCAGGCCGAACGCGACGTATTTACCGAGCCCTTTGATCGGGTCGACGGTCTCCTGTTTCGCATAGGCGATGACGAGCTCTTTCAGCTCGCGGATCGTCTGTTGCGGATTGTCGGCCACACGCAGCCCTTCAGGGGGTTTGGCTTTCGAGGGTCAGCGCTGGAGTCTCGTCGTGGGGCGCGCTCCAGTGCAAGGCGCAGGGGGCTTTTCTGTGGGTTTTCACGGCGCCGGAACCAGGCCCGCCGGGGGCCGGAGGTCGGGGGTCGAACCCACCGCGTCGCCGACTTCGGTCTGGAGTTGCGCGCCCGCGGCGTCGGAGAAATCGCCGTTGGCGATGAACGCGAAGTGCAGCTCGTCGGGCCCGTCGACGACGCCGACCAGCCCGACCACACCGCCGATCGAACCGGTCTTGGCCCGGAGCTTTCCCGCGAGCGGGCCGCCGCCGAACCGCCCGGCGAGGGTGCCGGTCTCCGCCGCGATCGCGAGGCCCTTGTCGATTGCCGCGAACTTCGGCTGCGCCGACAGCTCGATCACCTGGAGCATCGTCGTGCACGAGACGCGGTCGACGGGCGCGAGACCAGAACCGTCGTGCAACACCAGGCCCGCGGTGCTGACGCCGAGCTTGGTCAGCTCCGCGGCCACGATCTGCGAACCGGTCGCGCTGGTCGCGGGTACCGCGGGGTCGGCGTCGCGCGCGATGTCGCGTAGCAGCTCTTCGGCGGTGTAGTTGTCGCTGCTCGTCAGCATCTCGCCGACGATGGCCGAGAGCGGTGCGGAATCGACGTGCGCGATCTCGTGCGCATCGGCGGGGGCCGCGCCGCGCCGGACTCCGCCCGCGATCGTGATTCCGCGTGCGATCAACAGCGCGGCCAGGCGTTGGCCGGTCGTGAGCGCGGGGTCGGCCGCGGGCGCGGTGCCGTTGGTGTTCGCGAAGCCGCCGTCGACCGTCAGCGCGCCCAACGACCCGACGTCGCCCTCTTGGCCGTAGATCGGCTTCCAGTCGGGCAGGTACCGCAGCGTGTCGTGCACGTGATCGTCGACGAGCAGGGCACCCGACACCTGATGCACGCCCGCGGCCGCGACGGCGTCGGCCAGCGTCGTCAGCGCGGTGTACGGAGCCTCGCGGAACCGCAGCTGCCCGTGCTCGTACGCGATGTGCTCCGGTGTTGCGAGGAGCGGATCGCCGCCGCCGACCACGATCAGGTCGCCGGTGGAATCCTGCACCACCTGCGTCGTGAAGCGGTGTTCGGGCCCGAGTCGGTCGATGGCGGTCGTGGCCGTGAGCAGCTTGAGTGTCGACGCGGGCGCGAGCGCGAGGTCGGCGTTGACGCGCGCCAGCGGGCCGACGGGACCGTCGACCGCGACACAGGCGTGCACGGGTGCGGTGATCGCCGTCAGTTGCTGTGTGAGCGCGGTGGCAGCGCGGGCCTGGGCTGCGCTCTGGGTCGCGCGCTCGAAGAAGACCGGGTCGCGGCGGGCGGACCACAACGGCGTGCGCGCGGCCGGCGCGCCCGCTTCGGCGGCGCCCGCCGCGGAGACGGGTGGGCTCGCGGGGCGCACACTCGCGAAGAGCAGCGCCGCGCCGACCGTGCACGCGAGCGCGACGAGCACGAAGCCCGACAGCTTGCGGCCCGTCACGTCACGACAATCCGCGCGCGATCCGGAAACGCGCGTCGAGCCAGAGGTGTGAGAGCGCGGTCACGGCGCGGTTCGCGCTCGCGTAACAGACCCGACCGGTGGCGCGAACAGTCGCCGGCCCCGGGTTGTCGGGCGCCGCGACCGCGAGCTCGGTCGCGGTGAGGATCGGCTTGCCGGTCGCGTCGGAGATGTCGGCCGCGGCCTGCGCGAAGCGCTCGTCCTGGCGTTCGTGGTAGGCGACGATCCGCTCCAGGCCGTGGTCGGGATAGAACGCGCCGTCGCGGAGCAGGCGAGCCGTGTTCGACTGGATGCCGAGCCCGAGGTACACGATCGCGTCGATGTCGGGATGCCGCGCGACGAGTTCCATGACCTCGGGAATCGTGTCGCGGGTCTCGCCACCCGCGAAGTCGATCGGGTTGTTGCGACTCCACCGGGGCGGGAGCTTCTCGTCGATCGCGGCCCGCAGATCGGACGGGAGTACGGCGAGCTCGAGGCCGGGCGCGCGGGCGATCGCGTCGGCGGTCACCACCCCCCAACCGCCCGCGGTCGTGAGCACTGCGGTTCGCGGCCCGCGCGGCCGGGGCTGGGTGGCGAAGGTCGCCGCGGCCTCGAAGGCCTCCTCGACCGTGGCCGTGCGCGTGATCCCGGCTTGGCGGCACATGCCGTCGAAGATCCGGTCGTCGGCGGCCAGGCTGCCGGTGTGGCTGGCGGCGGCGCGTTGTCCGCTCGCCGTTGTTCCGCCCTTCACCAGCACGACCGGCTTGCGCCGGGCCACGTTCTCGAGGCGGTCGAAGAGCGCGCGCCCGTCGTCGACGCCTTCGACATACGCGAGGCTCACTGCCGACGCGTCGTCGTCGGCGTACCAGTCGAGATAGTCGGCTACGCCGACCGCGGCCGCGTTGCCGGCGGAAACCGCGCGGCTGACACCGACTCCTGTCTGCACGGCCCAGTTCTCGAACGACGAGACGAAGTTGCCGGACTGGCTCGCGATCGCGATCCGGCCCGCGGGCGGATACGGCGCAACGATCTGCGCGCAGAGCTGCGCCGGCGTCGACACGACACCTTGGCCGTTCGGGCCCGCGAGCAGGATGCCGAGCTCGTCGGCCAACGCGAGCAGTGCCTGTTGGGCGCGGATGCCTTCGGCGCCGGCTTCGGCGTAACCCGCACTGGTGAGGAACGCAGCGCGTACTCCCCGGCGGGCGCACGCCCGCAGGAGGTCGGCGTTGGCCCCGGCCGGTGTGCACACGAAGACGAGATCCCACGGCCCGTCGGGCAGATCGTCGATCGTGCGCGCGCGTTCGATCCCGAGTACCGGGGTTGCCTCCAAGTTCGTCGCGCCGACCCGACCGGCATACCCCGACGAGAGGATGTTGTGCAGCGCGACGAATCCGAACTTGCCCGGGTGCGTCGAGGCGCCCGCGACGATGACGCCGCGCGGTTCGAACAAGGCGCGGAATCCGTCGTCGGCCGGGCGGGTCCGGGCCGCGGCCCGCTGCGGGCGGCACACCGTCGGCGAGCTCGACCAACGCGTCGACCGCCACGGGCCGACCGTCGACGACGATGAGCGGATTCAGGTCGACGGCCGCGACGTCGGGTCGCCGCCTGCGCGAGCCGGGAAAGCCCGACCAGCGTCGCTACGACCGCGGCGCGATCGACCGCGGGCTCGCCCCGGAACGGTCCGAGAAGCTTCTGGGTGTCGAGGTCGTCGAGCAGATCGGCGGCGTCGATCTCGTTCAGCGGTGCGAGGCGGAAGGCGACGTCGCCGAGGGCTTCGGCCAGCACTCCCCCGACGCCGAACATCACACACGGCCCGAACTGCGGATCGCGGACGAGCCCGGCGATGAACTCGCGGTTGCCGCGGACCATCGGTGCGATCAGAAGCTCGACCGGGCCGTCTTCCGGACGGGCGGCGGCCAGGAGTTCGACCGCCGCGAGGCGGACCGCTTCGCCTTCCGCCAGCTCCAACCGCACGAGTCCGCGCTCGGTCTTGTGCGCGATCGTCTCGCCGCAGAGCTTCAGCACGACCGGGTAACCGAGCGCGTCGGCGGCGGCCACCGCGCCCGGCGCGTCGGCCGCGGTTCGTTCCTCGAGCACCGGCACGCCGTAGCGCGCGAGGAGCTCCTTCGACGCAGCTTCGGAGAGGGTGGGCACGACGGGCGAGGCTAGTGGCGCGCCCGGGGCCGAACCCCGATCCCCCAGCCGATCCTCAGGCCGGACGGGGGCTCGGGGGGTTTCGTCAGACCGCGGTGTCGCGGTCGCGCCAGTACTCGTCGCGCAGTACCCGCTTGAGGAGTTTGCCGGAATCCGTGCGGGGCAACTCGGCCCGGATCTCGTAGTCGCGCGGCTGCTTGTAGCGCGGCGAGCCGCGACTCCACGAAGGCCCGCAGTTCGTCGAGATCGATGGTCTGGCCCGGCTTGGCCTGCACGATCGCGTGCACGCGCTCGCCCCATTCGTCGTCGGGGATGCCGAACACGGCCGCGTCGATCAGGTTCGGGAACGCGTAGAGCACCGCCTCGATCTCGGCGGGATAGATGTTCACACCGCCCGAGATGATCATGTCCTTCTTGCGATCGCAGATGTAGACGTATCCCTCGTCGTCGACGTACGCGACGTCGCCGACCGACTTCCAGTCGTCGTCGGCGAGCTCGGTGAGCTGCTCGTCGGTGTGGTGGTAGCCGTCCATGGCCAGGCCGGTCCGCACGAACAGCTCGCCCGCTTCGCCGACGCCCGCGATCTCGCCGTCGTCCTTCACGATGCGTACCTTGATCCCGCCGTACGGCTTCCCGCACGAACCGGGCTTGCGCAGTTGGTCCTCGGGCGGCAGCACCGTGTCGACACCGAGCTCGGTTGATCCGTACACCTCGAACAGGAAGCCGTCGCCGAGCTTGTCGATGATCTCCTGCTTCAACGCGTAGGGCACCGGCGCCGCGTTCGCGATCAGGCAGATCATCGACGACATGTCGGCCTGGGCCAACTCCTCGTCGGGGAGCGAAACGATCCGCTTCAGCTGCGTGGGCGCGGAGAACGAGTTGGTGACGCGGTGTTCCTTCACCAGCGCGATCCAACGGACGGGATCGAATTTGCGCAACACCACGACCGGTGCGCCGAGGGTGTGCGCGAGCGACGCGAACGCGAGCGGCCCGGAGTGGTAGAGCGGGCCGGTAGTGAGGTGGACCGAGTTCTCGTGCAGCAGCCGCAACGCGTCGAGCAACGCGAACACGATCTCGCGATCGGTGCGCGTGCGGAGCGCGCCCTTCGGTTTGCCCGTCGTCCCCGACGTATAGATCATCGCCGCGCCGGCCTCGCTGGTCGCGGCCACATCGGGTTCCCCGGTCGACTGACCCGCACACACGTCGTCCCAGGCCAGGAAGCCGCTCCCGGCCGGCACCGGTCCGCCGAACACCACGACGGTGCGCAGCTTCGGCAGCTGGTCGCGGACCGACGCGACGAGCGGCGCTTCCTCGGCGTCGATCACTACGACCGTCGCGTCGGAATTGTCGATCACGTATTGCATCTCCTCGGCATTGAATCGATATGACAACGGGACGGCTACGAGGTTGCATTTGCGGGCCGCGTGGATCGTCGTGATCACCTCGAGCGAGTTCGGCCCACACCAGACGAGGCGTTCACCCGAATGCACTCCGGCCGCGAGCAGACCATTGCCGAGCCGGTTCACCTGCGCATTCAGCTCGGCAAACGTGGTGGTCGACGCGGTCGCGCCCCCACTCGGGTCGACCAGTACCGCGAGCTTGGCGGGCATGTTCTGGGCGTGGACGGCGAGGGCATCGAGCGGTGCGATCATGGATCGGAGCGTACGTGGCGCCGGTAGTGTCACGCCCGTGCTGCGCCCGTTCGCCGTGCGCGGAGTCGTCGAAGGGTTCTACGGAACGCCATGGACGCACGCCGCCCGGCTCGAAGTGATGTCCTTCCTCGCGGCACACGGCATGAACGCCTACGCCTACGCGCCCAAGGACGACGCTCGCCACCGGGCCGAGTGGCGCGAGCCGTATTCCGACCTCGAGCTCGACCGCTTTCGGGAGCTGGCCGCGCACGGCGCCGGGCTGGGTGTCCGGTTCGGATTCTCGATCTCGCCCGGTCTCGACATCTCCTACGAATCGGACACCGACCGCGGCGCGCTGTTGCGCAAGCTCCAACCGCTCCGCGACGCGGGCGTCGCCTGGTTCTTGTTGCTCCTCGACGACATCCCGATGCAACCCGGCCTCGCGCCGCGCCAGGCCGCCCTCGTCACGTGGCTCGCCGCGCAGCTCGCCGGAGCCGCGCTCACGATGTGCCCGACCGAGTACGTCGGTACGCACCCGTCGCCGTACCTGTCGGAGCTCGGCGCGGGAATGCCGCCCGAGGTCGACGTGATGTGGACGGGTCCGACCGTGTGCTCGCCGGAGCTCCGGGCGAACGATGCCCGCGGGTGGACCGAAGCCCTCGGTGATCGGCGGGTGATCGTCTGGGACAACTATCCCGTCAACGACGCGCTGATGACCGCGTCGCTCCATCTCGGTCCGTACCAGGGGCGCGAGGCCGATCTCGTCGACGTCGTCGGGGGCGTGCTCTGCAACCCGATGACCCAGGCGCACGCGTCGCAGATCGCGCTCGCCACGGCGATGGACTTCCTCGGTGATCCCGACGGCTACGACTCCACCACGGCTTGGGACCGTGCCCTCGGTGAGATCGGCGGCGATCGCGCGGGCCCGCTCGCGGTGCTGGCCCGGGCGTGCGCCGACAGCCCGATCGCGGAACCTTCCACGCTCGACCTCGCCCGCCGAGTCGCCGCGCTCGACGACGCGCTCGCCGGGCCCGACTGGCCCGAAGTGGTCGGTCAGCTCCGGGCCGAGCTGAACGCGGCCCGCACCCTCTCCGAGGCCTTCCCCGAACCACCCGCGGCCGACGATCCGCTGGGCGCCGAGGTCGGTCCGTGGGCGCAGGCGGCCCGGCCCGCGGCCGAGGCCGGTCTCGCCGCACTGCGCCTGATCCAGGCCTCGCGGCCGGTCGGGCAGGTCGATTCCGCAGGCCGGGGGCGGGTCGCGGGCCCCGATCCGGAACCCGCGATGCACACCGCTTTCATGGTTCTCTATGTATGGAAGGGCGCACGTACCGATGAGAGGGTCGTGTTCGGTCCCCGCTTTGCGATCTACACGCCCGTGATGCAGATGGCTGACGGTTCGCCCGCGCTCGACGCCCGGGCCGCGCTGCGGGAGGACGCGAATGCGATCGACCGGCTCTGCCGGCTCGCGCTCCGTACGTACGACGACTGGCGCGTCGGCGCGGCTTCGGAACCGGTGCGCGTCTTCGCGGGGAACGACGAACTGACCGTCGCCGCCGACGGCACGTTCTCCGCACCGGGCGGTCCGGTTGTCGTGCAACAGGGCGCGGGGAGCACGCGCATCAGTCCCGATTCCGCGCTCCCGTTCTCCGACCGGCGCTTGGCATGAGCGCCCCGCGTGTCTCGGTGGTCATGCCGGCCTTCAACGAAGCCGAGATCCTGGCCACGTCGGTGAAGAGTGTCGTCGAGGGTCTGCGCGCCCGCGACGACACCTTCGAGGTGCTCGTCGTCGAGAACGGGTCGACCGATTCCACGCTCGCCATCGCCCGCGCGGCCGAGGTGGAGTTCCCCGAGGTGCGCGTGAAGCACCGCGACGAAGCCGACTACGGGCGTGCACTCTGTGCCGGGTTGCTGGCCGCGACCGGCGACGCGGTCGTCAACTTCGACACGGACTATTTCGACCTGGGTTTCCTCGACGCGGCCGTGGCGCAGGTCCTTGCGCCCGACGGCCCCGCCATCGTCGTGGGCACCAAGCGGGGCGAGGGCGCGACGGATACCCGTGACCCGCTGCGCAAGCTCGCGACGCAGGTGTTCAGCACCATTCTCCGAGTGGTCTTCGGCCTGCGCGTCTCCGATACCCACGGCATGAAGGCGATGCGCCGGGCCGCGGTCGAGCCGTACGCGCGGATTTCCACCTTCGGGCAGGACCTGTTCGACACGGAATTGATCCTGCGGGTCGAGCGGGCCGGTCTGCGCACCGCCGAGATCCCCGTGTCGGTGCACGAACTGCGCCCGGCGCGCAGCTCGTTCCTGTCGAGGGTCCCGCGTACGCTGCGCGGTCTGTGCCGGCTCCGTTGGGCGTTGTGGAAGGAATCTCGGGCGCGTCGGGTTCGCTGACGCTGCGCGCCGGTCGCATCCTGTTCGGCGACGGCGGGCAGTCGGCGAGCCCGGCCTGGGTCACGATCACCGACGGTCGGATCGTCGCGACGGGCGCGGGCGCCGGTCCGGCCGGAACCGTTGATCTCGGCGACGCGCTGCTCGCGCCCGGTTTCGTCGACGTGCAGGTGAACGGCACGGGGTCCGTCGACTTCGCGACCGCGCCGGTGGGCGAGATCGTGACTGCGCTCGACGCGCTCGCGGCTCACGGCACGACCGGTGTGCTCTTGACCATCTGCAGCGCGCCGCTCGACGCGTACGACGAGATGTTGACGCGGGCCGCCGCGGCGCAGGCGCAGCGGCCCGACCTGGTTGTCGGCGTGCATCTCGAGGGACCGTTCCTCGGTGGCGCGCCCGGTGCGCATCCGCCCGCGGTGTTGCGCGCCGCCGATCTCGCGTTCGTGCATCACGTCACCGATGACTTCGGCCCGCTCGTGCGGCTCGTCACGCTCGCGCCGGAGGCTGATCCCGGGCTGGCCGCCACGCGTGCCCTCACTGATCGCGGCGTCGTGGTTGCGCTCGGCCATTCCACGGTCGACTACGCGGGCGCCCGCGCCGCGGCCGACGCGGGTGCGCGCATGGTCACCCACCTCTTCAACGGCATGGGTGCGCTGCACCACCGCGCGCCCGGTCTCGCCGGTGCCGGTCTCGACGACCCGCGCCTCGTGCCGTCGGTCATCGCCGATTTCGTGCACGTGCATCCCGCGCTGGTTCGGCTCGCGCTCGAACGCGCGCCCGGACGCGGTGTTGGTGACCGACGCGGTCGGCACGGCCGCGCCGGTGGTGGAGCGCGACGGTGCCGCGTACCTCGCCGACGGGACGCTCGCCGGTTCGACGCTCACCATGGACGCGGTGTTGCGGAACGTGGTGTCGATCGGCGTGCCGGTTGCCCGGGCGGTGCGTCACCTCTCGGCCAATCCGGCGCGGGTGCTCGGTGCTTCCGATCGGGGCCGGATCACGCCGGAGGCACGTGCCGATCTCGTCGCGCTCGACCCCGACACGCTCACGGTGCGCTCGGTCTGGGTGGCCGGGACCGCCAAAAACCCCGAGTAACGTCGATCGATGCCGAAGGTCGCACTGTTCGTCACGTGCGTGGCCGATCAGGTCTTCCCCGACACTGCGGTCGCGACCGTGCGCGTGCTCGAGGCGGCCGGGGCCGAGGTCGTGTTCCCACCCCTGCAGACCTGCTGTGGCCAGCCCGCGATAACCGCGGGCGAACCCGAGGCCGCGGCCCGCCTGGCGCGGCACCATCTCGACGTGTTCGGCGCCCTCGACGCGGGCGACATCGACGCGATCGTCGCGCCGTCGGGTTCGTGCGCGGCGATGGTCTGTCACCACTACCCGGCCTTGCTCCCCGAACGGCGGAACGAGTCCGAAGCCCTGGCGGCCCGAACGTTCGAGCTCACGCAGTACCTCGTCGACGAGCTCGGTGTCGACGACATCGGATCCCGGATCGACGCGACCGTCACCGTGCACGACGCGTGTCACGGGCTCCGCAACCTCGGCCTCGTGCACCAGACGCGGCGCTTGGTCGAAGGTGCCGGGGCCACCCTCGTCGAGATGACCGAACCGGACACGTGTTGCGGATTCGGCGGCGTGTTCTCCTTCGGTTTCCCCGAGGTGTCGACGCGCCTGGCCGACTCCAAGCTCGGCCACGCCGCGACCACGGCGGCTCGCTACCTCGTGAGCGGCGACCTCGCGTGCCTCATGCATCTCGACGGCCGGCGCCGCAAGATCGGGCCCTCGACGGCCCCGCAACCGATCCACATCGCCGACCTGCTCGCCTCCGGACTCCCGGCCCGCGCATGAGTGCGCCCGCTCCGCCCGCCGCCGCGAACGGACCCGGGTCTGGGCCTGCGCCCGGAAACGACCACGGCCACGGCATCGTCACGCCCGGCCACGACTTCCACGAACGCACCGCCACCGCGGTCGCCGATCCGCAACTCCAACACGCGCTGCACAACCTCGACCGCCGCCTACGCACCGCCGGCATCTCCGCGGCCGCGCACCCGGAGTGGAAAGACCGCGCCGCCGCGATCCGCCGCGAGACACTCCTCGACCTCGACGGTTGGCTCGACAAGCTCGAGCGTTCGCTGACCACACGCGGCGTGCACGTGCACCGGGCCGCGACCCCGGCCGACGCGCGCCGGGTGATCGTGCAACTGGCCCGCGACCGCGGCGCGCGCACGGTCGTGAAGAGCAAGTCGATGGCGACGGAGGAAATCGACCTCGGCAATGCGTTGGAAGACGCGGGCCTGACGAGTGTCGAGACCGATCTCGGCGAGTACATAGTGCAGCTCGCCGGCGAACGGCCGTCGCACATGATCACGCCCGCGATCCACAAGACGCTCCCCCAGATCCGCGACGTTCTCGCCCACGAGGCCCACACCGATCTCGACGTCGATCGCGAAGCACTCACCGCGTGGGCCCGCGAGCGGTTGCGGGGCGAGTTCCTGCGGGCCGACATCGGGATCACCGGCGTGAACTTCGCCGCGGCCGACACCGGAACTCTGGTGCTCGTCACCAACGAAGGCAACGGCCGCTTCTGCACCACGCTTCCGCGCCTACACGTGGCGCTGATGCCGATCGAGAAGGTGATTCCGCGGCTCGCCGACGTGGGCGTCATGCTGCCGTTGCTCACGACGCACGCAACCGGTCAGCCGTTGTCGAACTACGTGACGATGATCAGCGGCCCCCGCCGCGCGGGCGAGATCGACGGACCGGACGAGCTGCACGTGGTGTTCCTCGACAACCGGCGTCGCACGCTGCTCGGCACCAAGTACGAAGAGATGCTCGCGTGCATCCGGTGCGGTGCGTGCCTCAACGTGTGCCCCGTGTACCGCAATGTGAGCGGGCACGCGTACGACGCGGTCTACTCCGGACCGATGGGCAAGGTGTTGACACCGCTCCTTTCGGGCGGTGCGGAAGGCGCCGACCTCCCGTACGGATCGACGCTGTGCCACGCGTGCAGCGACGCGTGCCCGGTGAAGATCCCGCTCGGCGACATGATCCTCTCGCTGCGCGCCGACGTTCCCGACGCGCGCACGCCCGCCCGCCGGCGCCGGCGCATCTTCTGGTCGGTGTGGGCGCGGGCCTGGTCGACGCCGCGGGGCTACCGCGCCTCGACCGCGCTCGGGCGCGTCACCCGCGGACGCGTTCCCGGGTTGCGGGCCTGGACCGCGACGCGCGAGTTGCCGCGCCCGGCCGCGGTGCCGTTCCGCGATCGCTGGGCCAAGGAACACGGATGATCGACACGTTCGTCGCCGGGCTGCGTACGAATTCCTGCACCGTGTCGGGCCCGATGAGCGTCGACGACGCGCGCACGATGATCGTCGACCGCGCCACGGGCCTCGTCGCGTGCAACGCCGACGTTCCGATCCCGGGGCTCGTCGACGCGCTGCAGGCCCGCGGGATCGAGATGTTGCTCCCGGGCGACGCGTCGTGGTCGGCGCGCCTGGCCGACACCACCAGCGGCATCACCGGTTCACATCTCGCCGTCGTCGATCCCGTCGCGATCGCGTTGGTCGCCGCGCCGGGTTCGCCGCGCGGCACGAGCCTGGTTCCCCCGGAGCACGTATGTGTGGTCCGTGTGGCCGACATCGTCCCGACGTTGGCCGAGGCAATGGCGACGATCGCCGCGGGCGAGATGCCGAGCGCGCTGACGTGGATCGGCGGACCGAGCCGGACCGGCGATCTCGAGATGATCACCACCCTGGGCGTACACGGCCCGCGCGCGGTCGAGGTCGTGCTGGTCGACTGAGATCCCGCGGGCAACGATCCGACGGTTCCCGGCCGGAGATAGTGTCCGCGGTCATGGAGATCGTCGCCGCCCTGTTCGTCGAAGCCATCGACTTCCGTCAGGTTGCCGGTCCGGCCACCCGGATCGACATCACCGGCGCGTTCTTCTCGACCACGGTTCCGGCGTATCCGGCCCAGCTCACCCCGCACCTCGTGGTGCTGGTGCGGGCCCCGGTGGGTACCGACGGCAGCGCCACTTTGGAAACCGTGTTCGTGCGCGACAGCGGCGAGGAGATCGGCCGCAACCGGCAGAGCTTCGTCGTGGAACCGGGCAAGTTCGGCTACCGCCTGGTGAAGGGCGAGCTCGAGTTCCCCGAACCGGGAACGGTCGAGGCCCGCTGCACGATCGTCGAGAGCGGCTCGTCGGTGTCGGTGCCGCTGACCGCCCTGCCCGTCGTCTCCTAGACCGGCCCGTCGTCCCTTAGGGACGTGGGCTGAAGCGCGTATCGCGCTCAACCTGACGCCGTTGGGCGTCGACCCTCGGAGAGAATGGATCTCGTGAACCGCTACGCGTCCGCGCTCTCTTTGCATCCCACCCCGGTCGAAGCAGTGGGAGAGGTCGCGGGCGAGATTCTCGAACGGTTCGACGGTGCCCGGCCCGACCTGCTCATCTGCTTCGCCTCACCGCATCACGCGGGCGCGTTCGAGGACGTCATGGGCGGCCTGCGCAAGCTCCTCGAACCCGAAGCCGCGATCGGTTGCACGATGGTCGGGGTCGCGGGCGGCGGGGTCGAGGTCGAAGAGACACCCGGACTGTCGGTGCTGGCGGCGACCTTCGGCGCGGGGCGGGTCGACGCGATCGCGCTCGAGACGCTCGAGACCGACGACGGCTACGAGATCATCGGTTGGCCCGACTGGGTACCGCCCCGGGGCACGATGCTCATGCTCGCCGAGCCGTACACCTTCCCGATCGGCGACTTCCTCAGCGTCTGCAACGCGCGCATCCCCGGGATTGACGTAATGGGCGGGATGGCTTCGGCCGGAACCCGCGCCGGTGCGAATCGGCTGTTCATCGACGATCGCGTCCTCACGACCGGCGCGGTCGCGCTCCTCTGTTCCGACGACGTGCCGATCCGGCCCGTCGTATCGCAGGGCTGTCGCCCGATCGGTACGCCGCTCACCGTCACGCGGGCCGAACGCAATCTCGTGTACGAGCTGGCGGGTCAACCGGCGATGGCGCGCTTGCAGGAGTTGGTGCAGGTCGCGACCGAGCCCGAGCGCGAGCTGATGCGAAACGGGCTGCACCTCGGGGTCGTGGTCGACGAGCACAAACTCGACTTCTCGCGCGGCGACTTCCTGATTCGTAACGTGCTCGGCGCCGACCGGAGCAACGGCGCGATCGCGATCGGCGAACGGGTCGACATCGGCACGACCGTGCAGTTCCAGGTGCGCGACGCGGCCTCGGCCGACGAAGACCTCCGGGCCCTGCTCACCGGCGTGAACGGCGAGGCCGCGCTGCTGTTCACCTGCAACGGCCGGGGCCGGCGCTTCTTCGGCGAGCCGAATCACGACGCCGCCGTCGTCGAGGAATTGCTCGGCCCGGTCCCGTTGGCCGGCGCGTTCTGTGCGGGGGAGATCGGCCCGATCGGCGGCCGCAGCTTCCTGCACAGCTTCACCGCCGGCGTAGCCGTCTTCGAACGCTAGAAAACCTCGAACTGTCGTGAGTTGGGTGCGATATACGCACCTAACTCACGACAGTTCGCATCTCGGGGGTGGTGGGTACACCTAGTCTGGCGATCGGGCGACAGATAGGGGTTCGAAGTGGCTGACGAGCTGGAGCAGCGCGGTATCAACGTGATCCGCGGCCTCGCCATGGATGCCGTGCAGAAGGCGAACTCCGGGCACCCCGGAACGCCGATGGCGCTGGCGCCGCTGGCCCACGTGCTGTGGACGCGCATCATGAAGTACGACGCGACCGCGCCGGACTGGCCCGACCGCGACCGCTTCGTGCTGTCGAACGGGCACGCGTCGATGTTGCTGTACTCGATGCTGTACCTGACCGGCTACGGGCTCGAGCTGGAAGACCTGCGCGAGTTCCGACAGTGGGGTTCGCGTACGCCCGGTCACCCCGAGCACGGCCACACGGCAGGGGTCGAGAGCACGACCGGACCGCTCGGGCAGGGCATCGGCAACGCGGTCGGGTTCGCGATCAACGAGAAGCACCTGCGCGAGCGCTTCGGCGCCGACATCTGCGACCACCACGTCTTCGGTTTCTGCGGCGACGGCGACCTCATGGAGGGCATCAGCCACGAGGCCGCGTCACTGGCCGGTCACCTGCAACTCGGCCGCCTGGTGTTCGTCTACGACGACAACCACATCACCATCGACGGCAACACCGACCTCACGTACAGCGACAACGTCCCCGAACGCTTCGCCGCGTACGGGTGGCACGTCGTCGAGCTCGGCGAAGCGGCGAACGACCTCGACGTGCTCGAAGCCGGTCTGCGCGCGGGCATCGCGGAAGAGACGAAGCCGACGCTGATCGTGCTCCGTTCGCACATCGGCTACCCGTCGCCCAAGGTGCAGGACACCGCCGCCGCGCACGGCAGCCCGTTGGGCGCTGACGAGGTCGCGAAGGTCAAGGAGATCCTGGGCCTGCCGCCGGAAGACTTCTACGCGCCCGACGATGTCGTGCTCTGGTACCGCGAAGCCGGCACCCGGGGCGCGGCGGTGCGCGAGGCGTGGGACGCCCGGCCCAAGCCGGACGAGTACGAAGCATGCATCAGCGGCGCGGGCCTGCACGGCTGGGAGCAGAAGCTGCCCACGTTCCAGGCGGGCACCTCGATGGCGACGCGTACTGCCATCGAGGAAGTGCTGAGCGCGGTCGCCGACCTGGTTCCCGGCCTCATCACCGCGTCGGGCGACCTCACCGGAAACACCGGCATGGGCGTGAAGAGTCTCGGCACGATGACACCGAGCGACGCGACCGGTCGCCTGATCCACTTCGGTATCCGTGAGCACGCGATGGGCTCCGCCGCGAACGGCCTGGCGCTCGGCGGCCTGGTGCCGTGCGTCGGAACCTTCTTCGTGTTCAGCGACTACATGCGCCCGGCTGTGCGCCTCGCCGCGCTCATGCAGGCGAAGGTCTGCTTCGTGTGGACGCACGACTCGGTGGGTGTCGGCGAGGACGGCCCGACCCACGAGCCGGTCGAGCAGCTCGCGTCCCTGCGGGCCATGCCGGGCCTGCGGGTCATCCGCCCCGGCGATGCCAACGAGGTCGCGGCGGCATGGAAGGTCCACCTCGACGGCGACGGTCCGACCGCGTTGATCCTCACCCGCCAGAAGATCCCCGTCCTCGACGGCACCGCCGAGCGCGCGGCCGCGGGCGTTCCCGCGGGCGCGTACGTGTTGGTCCCGGAGAACCGTGACCGCGCCGACCTGGTGCTGATCGGCACCGGTTCCGAGGTGCAGGTCTGCGTTGCGGCGCGCGAGCTGCTCGCCGCGCAGGGCATCGCGGCCCGGGTCGTCTCGATGCCGTCGTGGTCGTTGTTCGAACTGCAGTCGCACGAATACCGGCGGGAGGTGCTGCCGCCGGGCGTGCCGACCCTCGCGGTCGAGGCCGGCGTGAGTTTCGGTTGGGAGCGGTACGCCGACGACGTCGTGAGCATCGACCGCTTCGGCGCGTCGGCGCCGGGCGAGATTGTCATGCGCGAGCTCGGGATCACCCCCGAGCACGCGGTCGAACGCGCGCTCGCGCTGCTCGATGCCGTCGGAGCTGGAGGTAACTGAACATGCCGAGCGCGATTCCGAAGCTGGTCGAGTTCGGCCAGAGCCCCTGGTACGACAACCTGACCCGCGCCCTCGCCGGCGGGGGTCTGCAGAAGCTCATCGACACCCACGGCATCCGCGGCGTGACCTCGAACCCGACCATCTTCGAGAAGGCGATGGGCTCGGGTTCCGACTACGACGCGCAACTGCGCACGGTCACCGCGGCCGGCGAGTCGACGTCCGACGCGTACTGGGATCTCGTCACCGACGACATCGAACACGCGGCCGACGTGCTGCGGCCCACCTACGACCGCCTCAATGGCACCGACGGCTATGTGTCGGTCGAGGTGTGCCCCGATTTCGCGCACGACACCGCGAAGACGGAGGTCCAAGCGGTCGAGCTGTGGGAGCGCATCGCGCGCCCGAACGTGATGATCAAGATCCCGGCGACCCTCGAAGGGCTCCCGGCGATCACGCAGACGCTCGCCAAGGGGATCAACGTGAACGTCACTTTGATCTTCAGTCTTGAGCGCTACAAGCAGGTGATCAACGCGTTCCTCGACGGCCTCGAGCTGCGGGCCACCGAGGGCGGCGATCTCTCCCGCCTCGCGTCCGTCGCCTCGTTCTTCGTGAGTCGCGTCGACACCGAGACCGACCGCCGGCTCCCCGAAGGTCACCCGCTGCGCGGGAAGGCTGCGGTCGCGAACGCAAAGCTCGCGTTCCAGATGTTCCGGGCCGAGCTGTCGGGCGGGCGCTGGGAGGCTCTGCAAAGCCTGGGCGCGCTCGAGCAGCGGCCGCTGTGGGCGTCGACCTCGACGAAGAACCCCGCCTACTCCCCCACGCTCTACGTCGACGAGTTGATCGGCGCCAACACCGTGAACACGCTGGCGCAGGCGTCGGTCGACGTGCTCGCGAACGGCGACGACAATCTGCGCGCCGACGCGATCACCGAGGATGTCGACGGTGCGCGCCAGGTGATCGCCGACCTCGCCGACGCGGGCGTCGACTTCGCCGACGTGACCGCCACCCTCGAACGTGAAGGCGTCGAGTCGTTCGCGAAGTCGTTCCACGACGCGCTCGCCACGCTGGAGAAGAAGGCCGCGGAAGTCAAGTAAGGCGCGACGTCAAAGAGTCGCGGCAACGACTGTTCGGAGATGTTCGGTGAAGTCCGCGGGTTTGGCGTGTGCGTTGAGCCCGCTGGTGTTCGGCATCACGTAGGTCCGCGCGCCGCCGAAGGGCTCGGTCTGCCAACCGAGTACCGCCTGCTTGTCGACCGCGGTCCGGTAGCCCGTGATGCCGACGAAACACACCACTGCGGGCTGCAACCAGTGCACCAGTCGCTCGAGTCGGCGCGTTCCGGTGCCGTATTCGCCGGGGTCGAGCTCGTCGGCGCGCGCGGTGGCGCGCCGCACGATGTTCGTCATCCCCACGCGATCGACCTGCAGCGCGTGAAACGGGTCGAGCGTGCGGGTGACGAGCCCCGACGCGAGCGCCGCGGGCCAGAACCGGTTGCCGGGGCGGGCGAAACTCCGACCGACGTCGGCCGACAGCAGCCCCGGGTTCAGGCCGACGATCAACACGCGCATACCGGGCCCGACGGTGTCGGCCAGCATGTGGGCGCGCGTCGCCTCGATGTCGATCCACTCCTCCCCGTCGTCGACGAGATCGTCGATCACGAACCCCGCACCCTCGACCACGTCGCGGAGGTGCACGACCCCCCAGTTCGTGAAGTGCCGATTCCCGAACCGGTCGTTGTCGGTCGGGGCATGCCGGTCGGAGGTCACCTGGATGTGGACGGCGGCGTCGAGCACCAGCGTGCGATGCAGGTCGGCCAGTGCCATCGGCAACCGCTCGGCTGTGATGTGCATGTACGACTTCTGCGCCCACGCGCCGGTGAGCGCGTGGTCGCGGAACGGGAGGTGTTCGAGATCGGCGACCACCGGCCACGCGTCGGGCGCGAAGGTCCGCACCTGCGCGGTCATCGCGGGCGACGCGTCGAACGCCACGACCGGAGAACCGAGGTCGGCGCTGTGCCAACCCGGGCCGCAACCCACGTCGGCGCGCACGCCGGGCGGCACCCGCGCCGCGAAGGCGTCGATGCCCGCCGGTCGGGCCCGGCGCCGGTGTTCGATCCATTCGTCGACCCGGGTCTCGTAGACGTTGACGGTCGGGCGATCCATACGTCGGGAAGAATGGCAGACGTGGAGCTTCCCGGACAGATTCGTATCGTCGACGATGTACCCCGCGCCTTCGCCCGGCTCGTCGCCGAGAGCACACCCGCTTCGATCGCGCTGTCGGGCGGTGAGCTCGCGCACCGGTGCTATGCCGCGCTGCGCCAGGAGCCGATGGCGTGGTCGGGCGTCGACGTGTACTTCGGCGACGAACGCGTGGTGCCGATCGAATCGGACGACTCGAACGAGGGTGTCGCCCGGCGCGTGCTGCTCGACACAGTCGGTCCGCGGGCCGTGCACTCCATGGTCGGGGCCGGCGCCGACGCGTACGACGCGCTCGTGCGGGCCGCGCCGCCCATCGACATCGTGCACCTCGGCCTGGGTCCCGACGGTCATACCGCGTCGCTGTTCCCGGGCTCGGCCGCGGCCGACGAACGCGAGCGTTTCGTCGTCGCGTGCGGCGACGACCTGCACCCGTATCCCCGGCTGACCTTCACCTTTCCCGCGATCGAACGTTCGGTGCTCGCGGTCGTGACGGTGGAAGGCGACGAGAAGCGCGACGCGATCGCGCGCATCCGGGCCGGAGAGGATCTCCCCGGCGCCCGCATCCGGGCCGGGCAGGTGCTCTGGATCGGAGACCGGGCTGCATTGGCTGCCGACTAGGGTCGCCGCATGCTCAGCGCTGAGTCGTTCCGGGAGCTGCTCGACGCGCCCCTGACCGAGCTGTTGCCGCAAGCGGCCGCGCGGCGCGATGCCCGGACGGGCCGGCGCATCACGTACTCGCCGAAGGTGTTCGTCCCGCTCACGATGCTGTGCCGCGACCGGTGCGGCTATTGCACCTTTGCCAAGCCGCCCGCCCGGCTCGAGTCGCCGTATCTCGACGCCGACCACGTGGTCGAGCTGGCCACCCAGGGTGCCGCGCTCGGCTGCTTCGAGGCGCTGTTCACGCTGGGCGAGGCGCCCGAAGACCGTTACCCCGTCGCCGCGGAATGGCTGTCCGCACACGGCTACGCGAACACCGTCGACTACGTGGCCGCGGTGGCGAAGCGGGTGCTCGAAGAGACGGGGCTGTTGCCGCACGCCAACGCGGGTGCGCTGTCCGAAGCCGACCTCCTCCGCCTCCGCGCCGTCAGCCCGTCGCAGGGGATGATGATCGAGACGCTCGCCGACCGGCTGCACGAGCCCGGCGGCGCGCACTTCGGCGCGCCCGACAAGACCGCGGCGCGCCGCCTCGCCACCTTGCATGCCGCGGGCCGGGCGCGCGTGCCGTTCACCACCGGCATCCTCGTCGGGATCGGTGAGACGCGGGCCGAGCGCATCGAGGCACTCGTCGCGATCGCCAATGCGCACCTCGAGCACGGTCACGTGCAAGAGGTCATCGTCCAGAACTTCCTGCCGAAGCTCGGCACCGCGATGCATCGCGCCGAGCCGTGCCCGACCGACGAGTTCCTCTGGTCGATCGCCGCCGCCCGTCTGATCCTGCCCGCCGACATTCACCTGCAGGCGCCGCCGAACCTCAGTGACGATCTCGCACCGCTCCTCGCGGCCGGTATCGACGACTGGGGTGGTGTGTCGCCGCTCACCATTGATCACGTGAATCCCGAGCGGCCCTGGCCCGCGCTCGACCGTTTACGGGCCGCGACGGAAGCGGCCGGCTTCGTGCTCGCGCCGCGGCTCACCGTGTATCCCGAATACGTACAGCGCCCCGACGAATGGCTGCACCCCGACGTCCGCACCCCGGTGCTCGTCGCGTCGGATCTCGAAGGACTGGCCCGCGACACCGCGTGGTCGCCCGGTCGGGACGATCTCGAACCGCCGATCCTGCTGCCCACCGATTACGCGAGCGCGGGCGGGCGCGTCGGCGAGGTGCTCGCCGGAGTGCTGGCGGGGCAGGAAGTCGGCGTCGACGAGATCGTGGTCCTGCTCGGTGCGCGCGGCCCCGAGGTGGCCCGTGTCGCGGAGGTGGCCGACCAACTGCGCCGCGACATCATCGGCGACGAGGTCACCTTCGTCCGCAACCGCAACATCAACTACACGAACGTGTGCACGTACAAGTGCCGTTTCTGCGCGTTCTCGAAGGGCCCGCTCTCGCTCAACCTGCGCGGGAAGCCGTACCTGGTCGAGATGGAAGAGATGCAGCGCCGCGTCGTCGAAGCGGTCGAATGCGGCGCGACCGAGGTCTGCCTCCAGGGCGGCATCCATCCCGACTTCGACGGCGACTACTACGTCGACGTCGCGCGACGCGGTGAAGGCCGTCGCGCCCTCGATCCACATCCACGGTTTCACCGCGCTCGAAGTCACCGAAGGTGCGCGCCGCCTCGACATGCCGTTGCCCGACTACCTGTTGAAGTTGAAGGAAGCCGGGCTCGCGACACTGCCCGGTACCGCGGCCGAGATCCTCGACGACGAGGTGCGCGCGATCATCTGCCCCGACAAGGTGAACACCGAGGAATGGCTGTTCGCGCACCGCACCGCGCACGAGGTCGGGCTCAAGTCGAACGTCACGATCATGCACGGCACGGTCGAACGACCGGTGCACGTGGCGCGCCACCTCGTGCGCACCCGCGACCTCCAGAAGGAGACCGGCGGCTTCACCGAGTTCGTGCCCCTTCCCTTCGTGCACATGGCCACGCCGATCTTCATTCAGGGCAAGGCGCGCCGCGGCCCCACCTTCCGCGAAGTGCTGCTGATGCACGCGGTCGGGCGCATCGCCTACAAAGACACCATCCCCAACGTGCAGGCGTCGTGGGTGAAGTGCGGCATTGTCGGTACCCGGCAGATCCTGCAAGCCGGCGCAAACGATCTGGGCGGAACATTGATGGACGAGAACATCTCCCGGGCCGCCGGTGCGAGCCACGGCCAAGAGCTCGACGAGGCCGAATTCCGGTCGATCGTCGAGCCGATCGGGCGCACGCTGAGCCAGCGCACGACCCTGTACGGGCGCACCACGACGGTTGGCCGCCGCCTGCGCCCCGTCGAGGAGCACCCGAGTGAGCCGGCTCCGGTCGCGGTCACGCTCGGGGCGCGCAAATGAGCCGCTTCGACGTTGTGACCATCGGGAACGCGCTGGTTGACGTTCTGGTCTACGCCGACGACGACTTCGTCGCGCGTACGGGCGTGGAGCCCGGCGCGATGACGATGATCGACGCGGCCCGCGCCGACGAGATCTACGCGGAGATGGGTCCGGCCACCGAGATCTCGGGTGGATCCGCGGCGAACACCGCCGCGGGCGTGGCTTCGTTCGGGGGCAGAGCCGCGTACATCGGGCGCGTCGCCGACGACACGTTCGGCAAGGTGTTCTCGCACGACCTGCGCAGCGTGGGCGTGCACTTCGAAGCGCCGTTCGCCACCGACGGCTCCCCCACCGGTCGTTGTCTCGTCATCGTCACTCCCGACGCCGATCGCACGCTGTGCACGTTTCTCGGCGCGGGCGCGGAGCTCGACGAGAGCTACATCGACGAAGCCGTCGTCGAGAGCGCGGCCGTCACTTACCTCGAGGGCTACATCTGGGATCCGTCCGCGGCCAAAGCCGCGGTGCGGCGCGCGGCGGCGATCGCGCACCGGTCCGATCAACGGGTGGCGCTCACGCTCTCCGATCCGTTCTGCGTCGAGCGGCACCGCGAGGAGTTCGTCGACCTCATCGAGAACAGCATCGACATCCTCTTCGCCAACGAGGACGAGATCACGTCGCTCTACCAGGTCGAAACCTTCGACGAGGCGCTGCACCACGTGCGCGGCCACTGCGAGATCGCGGCTCTGACCCGGGGCGCGGCCGGTTCGGTCATCGTTGCGGGCGACGACGTACACGTGATCGACGCGCACCCTGCGAACGTGCTCGACACGACCGGTGCCGGCGACCTGTTCGCGGCCGGGTTCCTGTACGGCTTCACGCACGGGAAGTCGCTCGCCACATGTGGGCAGCTCGCGTCGCTCGGCGCGGCCGAGGTCATCTCCCATCTGGGCGCGCGTCCTGCCGTGGGGCTGGCGGAGTTGGCCCGACCGCTACTCGGAAGCTGAATCCGCGTGGCGCGGCTCCCGCGGTATCGCACCGGTGATCCGGATCTCGATCACGACATCGACCAGCTGATCACCAAGGTCGGCGACGTCGACGACGCCGACCTCATCTTCGAGCTCATCGTCTCGGCCGTGCGTCTCGCCCGCGATCGGGCGACGCGCGGCGATCTCAAGATCGCCAACGCCGCGTTGAAGGAGATGCGCTACGCGTTCTCGGTGTTCGAGCCGTACCGCGCCGCGCGCAAAGCCGCGATCTTCGGATCGGCCCGCACCCGTCGTGACGACCCGCTCTACGAGCAGACCGCCGCGCTCGCGCGTGAGTTGGCCGACGCCGATTGGATGGTCATCACCGGTGCGGGGCCCGGGATCATGGAAGCCGGTATCGACGGCGCGGGCGCGGCAAACTCGTTCGGGGTGAGCATCCGCTTGCCGTTCGAAGCCGCGACCACGCAGTTCCTCGCCGACGACCCGAAGCTCGTCAGCTTCCGCTACTTCTTCACCCGCAAGGTCACATTCGTCAAAGAGGCGCACGCGTTCGTGTTGCTCCCCGGCGGCTTCGGCACGCTCGACGAAGGCTTCGAGCTCCTCACTCTGGTGCAGACGGGTAAGGCGCCGCCCGCGCCGATCGTCCTGCTCGACGTACCGGGCGGGACCTTCTGGTTGAGTTGGGTGCAGTTCGTGGAACGCGAGCTCCGGGCCCGCGGTTACATCTCACCCGAAGACATGCGGTTGGTGAAGATCACCGACGATCCCGCGGTCGCGCTGGCGGAGATCACCGGCTTCTACCGCAACTACCACTCGCTGCGGTTCGTCGACGGCAACCTCGTGCTGCGCATGAAACAGCTCCCCGCGCCGGACCGGATCGACGCGCTCAACACCGACTTCGCCGACATCCTCGCCAGCGGTCGCATCGAGCCGACGCCGGCCAGCAAGGCCGAGACCGCCGACGACGACGTTCCCGAGCTCGCCCGCCTACGCATGCGCTTCGACCGCCGTTCCTACTCCCGCCTGCGCGAACTGATCGACCGTCTCAACGAACCCGCGTAACGGCGGCGGCGTCAGTCGTCGTCGACGTCGGCGTGGCGCGCCGGCGCGAGGGCGCCGATGGCCTTGGCGATCGCGCGGCGGGCCTGGAGGAGTCGCTTCTCCTGCGCCGCGGCCGTCGCCGCCTCGTCGCTGTCGGGCGAACGCGCCACTTCGCGCAGCTGCTCGTAGGCGAGGTCGCGCAACTCCTCTTCGATGGCGACGAGCCGTTCGGTGATGTGTTCGTAGCGGTCGGTCACTCGAGTACCTCGGCAATCAGGTCGGCCGGATGGCGGGCGTCGATGCCCGCGCCGCGTAACTGGACCATGCACCCCGGATTCGCCGACGCGACGATCGGGTCGTCGTTCCCCGCCGCCGCCCGCAAGGCGGCGACCTTGCGCCCGAGGATGCGGCGGGAAAGCTCGGGCTGGGTCACGACGTACGCACCACCCGCGCCGCAGCACAGTCCCTCGTCGCCGGTCTCGAGCAGTGTGTACGCCGGGCGCAGGACGGTCCGCACGGCGCCGTGCGCTTTCTGCACGTGCCGAAGATGGCACGGGTCCTGCACGACGATGCTCCGCTTCGTCGCGCGCAGTGACAACGGTGGTTGGAGAGCGAGCCACTCCGCGAAGTCGAACACCCGGGCGCTGAACGCGTGCGCGGCCGGCGTGTCGAGCAGCAGCCCGTACTCCTTCATGGCTGCGCCGCACCCCGCGCTGTCGACCACGATCGGTGCATCCCCGGGCAGTGCAGCCATCACGCGGACGGCCAGGGCGCGGGCTTCTGCGGCCCGCCCTGCATGCAGATGCAGCGCACCACAGCACGCGCCGCCCGCCGGCGGGCGCGCCACCGTGGTGCCCGTCGCGCGCATGACACGCGCCGCGGCGCGATGCGTGTCGCGGAGCCACGCGTCCATGACGCAGCCGGTGAAGATCCAGGCGTCGGGATTCCCACCGACGGGAACGTCGAGGGGGCGGGCGAGGGAACGCGCCGACAGCCGTGGGAGACCGAAGCGCGCGGGGACGAGTCGCAATCGCTGCGCGACCCAGGCGAGCCAGGTGCTCGCGAGCAACAGCCAGTGGCGGGGCAGGACGATCGTGTAGCCGACCCACTCCGCGACGCGCCGCACGCGCGAGCGGGGCGCGGGCAGCGCGGCCCGTGTCCCTTCCATCAGCTCACCGAAGTGCACGGCGGAAGGACACGCGGCCTCGCAGCCCCGGCACTCGACGCATTCCTCCATCGCGGTCCGGAACGCGTCGTCGATGGGCGCGTCGCCGGCCTCGACCGCCCGCATGGCCGCGATGCGCCCCCGGGGCGACGCGATCTCCCGCCCGGTGACGCGGTACGTCGGGCAATGCGGCAGACAAAGACCGCACGACACGCACGCGTTGAGCGTGTCGGGGTCGAGGCGCAGCGGACCGCTCATCGCGCACCGTTCCCGAGCGGCATCCGACCCGGATTGAGGCGGCCTTCGGGATCGAACGCGTCCTTGATGCGGAGCATCACCGCGGGTTCGGGAGCGGACACCCGTAGCCGTCGTCGTCGGGTGCGCCGCCGGCTTCCCGCAACATCCAGCCGTCGTGCGCGTGGGCGACGGCTCGCGCTCGGTTCAACGCGTCGGTCGAATCGGCGGCGACATGGATCGTGCCGACGCCCAGTTCCGCACACCAGCGCGTGGTCTCGCCGAGCGCGCCCGCGCACGCGCGCACTCGGCCCGGTGCGACTGATATCCGCCCGCGATGCGCTCCGTCGGGCAGCACGGGCGGGTGGTCGAGAGGTGCGAATGCGCGGCCCTGCGCGGCCACATCGGCCGCGACGCCTTCGAGCAGGATCGACTCACCGTTTGCGTCGAGGAGGCGAGCCGAAGGCCGGAACGCGGAGTCGGCCGCGGCACGTGCCGCTTCGCCCTCCGCCGCGAACCAACGCGCCACCGGTGCGCGGGGCCGGCACCGCAAGGTCGCTTGCTGCAGCACGCCGATCGTGCCGAGCGAGCCGACGAACAGCCGGGGGATGTCGTAGCCGGTGACGTTCTTGACGGTGGGCCCGCCGCCCTTCACGAGCCGGCCGTCACCGGTCTCGAAACGCACTTCGAGCACGTGATCGCGGACCGGTCCGTGCCGCAGCCGGCGCACCCCCGACAGCCCGCACGCAAGAATTCCGCCGACGGTCGCGGTGCGCGACCGCGGATCGAGCGCGCACTCCTGACCGTTCTCGGCGAGCACGCGGTCGACATCGTCGAAGCTGGTGCCCGCGCCGACCGTGATCGTCATGTCGGCGGGCTCGTAGGTGATCATGCCGCGCGGCGCACGCACCTCGACGGCGCCGTCCGGCGCGGGGCCGCCGACCTCCCAATGCGTCCGCGCGCCGACGGGGGCAACGGTCGACGCGATCGACGGCGCACTCGCCCCGGTGCTCATATCCACGTTCCCGCGGGCACGTGCTGTAGTTCCCCGCACCGGCTCCCGCGCGGAAGAACCTTCTGCGGGTTCGCCACTCCGTCCGGGTCGAACGCATCGCGCAGGCGCGCCTGTGCGTCGAGGTCGTCGACGGAGAACATGCGGGGCATGAGGTCGCGCTTCTCGATGCCCACTCCGTGTTCGCCGGTCAGCACTCCCCCCGCCGCCAGGCACGCGTCGAGGATCTCGGTTCCGGCCGCGTGCACGCGGTCCCAGATGCCGGGCTCGCGCCCATCGAACACGAGCAATGGGTGGAGGTTCCCGTCGCCGGCGTGGAACACGTTCATCACGATCAGGTCGTGCGCGGCGGCGATTTCGTACACCCGGCGAAGCACTTCGACGAGTTTCGTGCGCGGGACAACCGCGTCGTGCAGGTAGTAGTCGGGCGCGATGCGGGCGATCGCGCCGAACGCCGACTTGCGCCCCTTCCACAGCAACGCCCGCTCGGCGTCGTCGGCGGCAACCCGCAGGAGCGTGGCGCCGTTCGCGCGGGCGACCGCGGTGATCGCGTCGACGTGCTCGGCCACACCGCCGTCGAGTCCGTCGACCTCGGCGAGCAACACCGCTTGGGCGTCGCGCGGGTAGCCCGCGCCGACGAAATCCTCGACCGCCTGGGTGATGCGCGCATCCATCATCTCGAGCGCGGCGGGAAGCACACCGGCCGCGATGACGCCGCTGACCGTCGCGGCCGCGGCTTCCACCGAGTCGAACGCGCACAACATCGTGGCCACGCACGGCGGGTCGGGCGTGAGGCGTACGGCAATCCGGGTGGCGATCCCCATCGTGCCCTCGGAACCGACGAAGCAGCCCCGCAGGTCGAAGCCCGGCGTATCGGGCGCGAGGCCGCCGAGTTGGGTCTCGGTGCCGTCGGCGAGCACCACGTCGACGGCGAGGATGTGCGCGGAGGTGACGCCTTCGGCCAGGCAGTGCGGTCCGCCCGCGTTCGTGCCGACGTTTCCGCCGATCGTGCACGCCTGCTGCGACGACGGGTCGGGCGCGTAGTGCAGTCCGAGCTGCGCAACCGCACGGGAGAGGTCGAGGTTCAAGAGCCCCGGCTCGACCCACGCGACCCGCGCGTCCTCGTCGACCTCCAGCACACGGTTCATCTGGGTGGTGACGATCACGACCGGATCGGCGAGCGGGGTCGCGCCGCCCGCGAGCCCGGTTCCGCTGCCGCGCGCGACGAACGGCCGCCCGTGACGCCGCGCGATGTTCACCGCCGCGGCGACGTCCGGCCCCGAACGCGGAAAGCACACGGCGACCGCGCGCCCGACCGCGACCCCGGCGTCGCGCGCGTACAACGCGAGCTCGAGGGGCTCGGCACTCGCACGATCCGGACCGAGCGCGGCCCGCAGGTCGTCGAGGAGGTCGCCAAGTTGTCGGTCGTACGACGAATCGGAGTGCGCGATGCGGGCGATCGTACCGACTAGCGTCGCGGGTCATGGTTGGACCGACGCGCGAATGGATCACCATCCCGGTCCCGGGCAAGGAACGAAAGCAATGGCAGGTCGACGTCACGTTCCTGGCGTCGTCGTGGCACTGCATCTTCGGCCAGGGATGTCAGGGAGTTCTCACCGAGCCCGCGCCCGAGATGGTGCAGGGATGCTGCTCCTACGGTGCGTACGAGTCCGAGAAGAAGGTGAAGGAAAAGGTCGAGAAGCTCGCCAAACGTCTCGGTGACGACGAGTGGCAGTTCAAGGAGATCGGCCTGAAAAAGGGCGTCTGGGCCAACGCGGGCAAAGACGAGTGGCGCACCCGTCTGCACGACGACGCGTGCGTGTTCCTCAACCGTCCGGGCTTCGAAGCCGGTCCGGGTTGTGCGCTCCACCTGCACGCGATGAACAGCGGGAAGCACTTCAGCGACACCAAGCCCACCGTGTGCTGGCAGCTGCCCTTGCGGGCCGTCGACCGCGACGAGGAAGACGAGTCGGTCACGTCCGTGCTCACCGAGTTCGGGCGCGACGGTTGGGGCGAAGGCGGCGAAGAGTTCGCGTGGTGGTGCACCGAAGCGCCGGAGGCGTTCACCGGCGCGGAACCCGTCTACAAGTCGATGGAAGCCGAGCTGCGCAAGATGCTCGGTGACGCGGTGTACGAAGAGGTCGTGAAGTACATGGACGTCCGGCTCACTTCGGGCCCGCCGCCCATGCCGCACCCCGCGGAGATCCCGGTGTCGCTCGGCCGGACGCGCGTTCGCCGTCCGTGACCGACATCGCCGAGCTCGTCGGCGATCTGGAATCCGAACAGCTCGAACTACAGGCCGTCCTCGCCGCGTGCGGCCGTGACGATTGGCTCCTGCCGACTCCGGCGTGGGGTTGGGACGTGCGCGACACCGTCGCCCACCTCGCCGCCACCGACGAGATGGCGATCGCGACCGCCCGCCACGAGCCCGGCGCGATCAACGATCTCGTCGCGGCCGCGGCCTCCGGACCCGATGTGACCTACGCCGGGGTGCTGCGGGGCCGACGCCTCGCCGGCGCAGAGGTCGGGCGCTGGTGGGTGCGCGCCTCGGCGGCCGAGCGCACGATGCTCGGCGAGCTTCCCGCCGACGCCCGGGTGCCGTGGGGGCTCGGCATGCGGCCCCCGTCGTTCGTGACGGCCCGCCTCATGGAGACCTGGGCGCACGGGCTCGACGTTCGCCACGCGCTCGGGGTCGAGGCCGTCGACACCGACCGGCTCGCGCACGTGGCCTGGCTGGCCACCCGGGCCCTCCCCTACGCGTTCTCGGTCGCCGGTCAGGAACCGCCCACCGCCCCGATCCGGATCGAGCTCGCGCTGGCGGCGGGCGGGATCTGGAGCCAGGGTCCCGCAGACGCACCCGACCGCATCACCGGCTCCGCGGGCGATTACTGCCGGGTATTCGTGCACCGGCTCCCGGCGGCCGATACCAATCTGGTGATCGAAGGCGACACCGCCCGGGCGGCCATCGCCGTCGCCCGAGCGTTCCTCTAGGGGGCCACGTCCATGCCGCTGTTCTCGTTCGAGGGCCTGACCCCGCAGGTGCACGCGGGCGCGTTCGTCGCGCCGACCGCCACGCTCGTGGGCGACGTGATCGTCGAGGAGGGTGCGTCGATCTGGTACGGAGCTGTGATCCGGGCCGACTACGCGCCGGTCATCGTGCGGCGGCGGGCCAACGTCCAGGACAACGCGGTGATCCACGGCGGCCCCGGCCTCACGACCGACATCGGCGAGGGGGCCACCGTCGGCCACAACTGCGTGATCCACGGTGCGATCCTGGAAGCTGCGTGCCTGGTCGCCAACGGCAGCATCGTCCTCGACGGGGCCACCATCGGCGCGGGCGCACTCGTCGCCGCGGGCTCGGTCGTCGCCGCGGGCGCGAAGGTCGCCCCGGGCATGTTGTTCGTGGGGTCGCCCGCGGTGATGAAGCGGCCGGTCAAGGGCACCGGCGCCGAAGTGTGGGTCGAGACGAACCCGGAGGCGTACGCCGAGCTCGCCCAGCGCCACCGCATCGGCATCCGCTACATCGACCCCACCACCGAAGACGACGACCCCGACTGACCGCCGCCCCGAAAACCCTGCCATGGCAGGGAAATTGCTGCATGGAGACAACAACCCTGCCATCTGATGGCAGGGAAATTGCTGCATGGAGACGAAAACGCTGCCATCTGATGGCAGGGTTTCGGTCAGCGGGAGGAGACGCCGGCGCCGCCGTCGACGACGAGGACCTCCCCGGTCATCCAGGCCGAGGCGTCGGAGATGAGGAAGAGCGCGCCCGACGCGATGTCGTCGGGGACGCCCAGGCGCCCGAGCGCGTGCGAGCGGGCCATGCCTTCCTCGTTCGGCTCCCACAGGGCCCGCGCCATGTCGGTCTTGACCAGCGCCGGCGCGATCGCGTTGACGCGCACGCCCGGTGCGAGCTCCTGCGCGAGTTGACGCGTCAGGTGGATGAGCGCCGCCTTCGAGACGTTGTACGCGCCGATGAACGGGCCCGGGCGCAGGCCGCCGACCGAGACGACGTTCAGCACCACCCCGCCGTGTTCCTGCATGTACTGGTGCCAGCCCGCGCGGGTGAATCGCAACGTTGCCGTGACGTTCGCGTCGAAGATCTTGGCGACCGCGCCCATGTCGACGTCCATGAGCGGCCCGAACGCGGGATTGATCGCGGCGTTGTTCACGATCACGTCGCAGCGGCCGAGCGTGTCGAGCATCGTGCCGACCGCGGTGTCGGCAACCTCGGGATCGCCGACCGATCCGGCGACGGTCACGACCCGGGCCCCGATCGCGGTGATCGCGGCCGCCGCCTCTTCGAGCTCGGCGGGCTTGCGGGCGACGATGCACACATCGGCCCCAGCCGCGGCACTGGCCTCGGCGATGGCCCGCCCGATCCCGCGGGTTCCGCCGGTGACCAGGACCGCCTTGCCGTCGAGCCGCAGTGCGGTCGCGGGATCGATCACAGGTACAGGCCCGTACCGGCGTCGGTGCGGGGCGACGCCACCGCGTGCACGTCGCGTTCGCGCAGGATCAGGTATTCGTCGCCCTGGATCTCGACCTCGAAGCCGCTGTCGGGCGAGAAGAGCACCGTGTCGCCGGCTTCGACGGTCCGCACCGTCGGGCCGACCGCGGCGACCTCGGCCCACACCAGGCGGCGGGAGACGTCGGCGGTGGCGGGGATGAGGATCCCGGCCCGCGATTTCCGCTCGCCCGCCTCTTTGGATTCCACGACCAACAGCCGGTCGGCGACCATTCGTATGGAGTGCTTCTCGTTGTCGTCGACCATGCCGCGCAGGCTAGCGGTGGGGGTTCGATGCCAGGTGGGCGCACGGTCCGCAGGTAGCCTGCGCACGCTCTTTCCGAGGATGGCGCTCCGAGGAGGCCCGTAAATGAACCGCTTCGTTCTCGCGGCTTTCGTGGCCGGAACGCTCTTGTTCGCCGCTTGTGGTGGGAGCAGCGGCGGCAGCAGCAGCGCCTCGGAGACCAAGACGGTCACGAACGGCACGATCGACGTGAACGCCAAGGACCCGTTCAGCTTCGACGTCAAGACCATCAAGGCGCCGGCCGGGCCGCTCACCATCACGCTGCACGAAAAGGGCTCGAGCGAGCACACGTTCACAATCTCCGCGCTGAAGTTCGAGATCAAGGTCACTCCGTCGGCGCCGACCGCCACCGGAACCGTCACCCTCGAGGCCGGGAAGACGTACTCGTTCAAGTGCTCGTTCGACGGTCATGCCGCGGCCGGCATGGTCGGAACGATCGTGGTGGGATGACACCCACCTCCGGCCGGTAGATTCGTCGTACCCGATGCTGCAGTCAACGCTCCCCCTCGACGCCCGGCCCCGGCCGCTGCTGACGACGGCCGGCGCGTACCTGCGACTCACGAAACCGCGGGTCATCGAGCTGCTGCTCATCACCGCGGTCCCGCCGATGTTCTTGGCCAAGCAGGGTGTTCCCGGCCTCGGCCTCATCGCCGCCGTCGTGATCGGCGGCGCGCTCGCGGCCGGCGGCGCGAACACGATCAACTGCTGGATCGAGCGCGACCGCGACCAACTGATGAAGCGCACGCACAACCGGCCGCTGCCGCAGGGGCTGATCGTGCCCGCCCGCGCGCTGGCGTTCGGCGTGGTGCTGAACATCCTCGCGTTCGTGTTGCTCGCAACGGTCGCGAATGTGCTGGCCGCGGCCCTCACGTTGTCGGCCACGTTGTTCTACGTGTTCGTGTACACGCTCTGGCTGAAGCCCCGCACGGTGCAGAACATCGTGATCGGCGGCGCGGCGGGCGCCGTTCCCGCGCTCGTGGGCTGGGCCGCAGTCCGCAACGACCTCGCTCTGCCCGCGTGGATCCTCTTCGCCATCGTGTTCTTCTGGACGCCCGCGCACTTCTGGGCCCTGGCGACGAAGTACCGCGACGACTACGCGGCGGGCGGTTTCCCGATGTTCCCCGTCGTCTACGGCATCGAGCTCACGACCCGACGCATCGCCGCCTACGCCATCATCACCGTCGCGCTCACCTTCTCGCTGACCCTCACCGGCTACGTGGGCCGGGTGTACGCGGTGTCGGTGCTCGTGCTCGGCGCCATCTTCGTCACGCGGGCGTTCGCGCTCGTGCGTGACCCCACGCCGAAGCGCGCGATCCAGTTCTTCGGCTGGTCGAACGTCTATCTGATGTTGGTGTTCGTCGCCGTTGCAGTCGACGCCCTCGTCCACTGACGGATCGGCCCCGCGTCGGATATCGCGAGCCGCGGTCGTCGCGCTCGTCGTGTTCTCGCTCGCGATCCCGGCCGCCGTCCTCGCGCTGATCCTGCACGCGCACGCCGATCACTCCGCGGCTGACGGTCTCGCGCCGGGTCCGATCGTCACCCCGACCCGGGCGAAGGTCGGGAGCCTCGCGCCCGACTTCATGCTCGCCGACCTGAACGGCAAGCCGGTGACGTTGTCGAGCCTGCGCGGCCGGGTCGTGGTGCTGACGTTCTTCGCGTCGTGGTGTGAACCGTGCGAGCAGGACATGCCCGTGTTGGAGAAAGCGCAGCGCGAGGCCGGCGATCGCATCGCGGTCGTCGGCGTCAACTACCAGGATTTCCCGAGCGACACGCGGGCGTTCGTCAAGCGGCTCGGAGTCACGTTCCCGACACTGATCGAGGACTCGAGCGACAATCCGGTTGCCGCGCGCTACGACGTGCACGCAATGCCCGACACCGTGTTCATCGATGCGCAGGGTGTGGTGCGCAACCGGGTGTTCGGGCAGACGAACACGCACGACCTGCAGGCCGCGCTGAAGGATCTTCTCCCGAGCTGACCGACGAGGTCGGTCACTCCTCCCAGCGGAAGAAGCGGGCCGCGAGCAGTGGGGCGGCGACGGCCCAGACGATCAGCACCACCAGCTCCCCCACCGGGAACGGCTGCGCCGACAACACGGCTCGCACGGTCTCGGAAAGTGCGGCTGCGGGGAGCAGCTTGGCGAAGTCCTGCAAGGCGGTCGGCAGCTTGTCGAGCGGGTAGGCCATGCCGCCCAGAAAGAGCAGCACCAGGAACAGTCCGTTGGCGGCTGCCAGATTCGCTTCGGCGCGCAGCGTGCCCGCCATGAGCATCCCGATGCCCGCGAACGCGACCGTCCCGAGCAGGAGCAAGCCCACCGCCGGCACGATGCCGCCGGGTACGTGCCAGCCGATCGCGACGCCCACGAGCACGATCAGGAAGATCTGCAGGATCTCCAGACCGACCACGGTTGCCGTCTTCGCCACGAGCAGCCCCCCGCGCGAAAGCGGCGTGGAGCCGAGTCGTTTCAGTACGCCGTAGCGGCGCTCGAAGCCCGTCGCGATGCCGAGCGACACCATCGCCGCGGCCATCACCGCGAGCGAGAGAACACCGGGGACGAGGAAGTCGACGGGGTGCGCGAAGTCGGTGGCGAGCGTGTCGACCTTGGCGAAGAACACGAGGATCCCCAGCGGGATCACCAATGTCACGATGAGGTTCTCGCCCCGGCGGAGTTGCAGCGAGGTCTCGGCGCGCGTCTGCGCGACCAGGGCCCGGCGCTTCATATCGAGCCCATTCAGCGGGCCTCTTCGGCCGTGATCTGCAAGAAGACCTCTTCCAGCGAGCGGCGGCCGGCTTGGAGCGCGGCGAGGGTGACGTTCGCGTCGCGCAGGTAGCACGCGAGGTCGGCGATGCGGGCGGGCGTGCCCGCGGCGCGCACGACGTATTCGCCGGCCCGATCCTCGACGACACCGTCGTCGTTGAGCCCGAGGGCGCGGGCGATGGGAACCGGGTCGAGCCCGGCGACGGCCGCGAACCAGATCTCGTCGGAGACCGCGTGCTGGGTCAGCTCGGCCGGCGACCCGAGCGCGGCGAGCTTGCCGCCCGTGACGATCGCCACCCGGTCGCAGAGATTCTCGGCTTCGTCCATCGCGTGCGTGGTGAGCAACACCGTCACGCCGCGGGCGCGCAGGTCGCGGACGAGTTGCCACGTGGTGGCGCGGGCGTGCGGATCCATCCCCGCGGTCGGTTCGTCGAGGAACACGACCTCGGGCTTGCCGATGAGCGCGCACGCCAACGACAGCCGCTGCTTCTGGCCGCCGGAAAGGCGCCGCACCGCGGTTCCGGCCGCGTCGCGCAGTCCCACGGTGTCGAGCAACGCCTGCGGCGACTCCGCGTCGTCGTAGTACGCCGCGAACAGGCGCAGCAGCTCGAGCGGCTTGAGGCCCGGATAGAGGCCGCCCTCTTGGAGCATGACGCCGATGCGCGGCCGCAATGCGGCCGCGTCGCGGACGGGATCGAGACCGAGCACGCGGACGGTTCCCGCGTCGGCGGCGCGGTAGCCCTCGAGGGTCTCGACCGTCGTGGTCTTGCCTGCGCCGTTCGGCCCGAGGAGCCCGAAGACCTCGCCCCGGCCGACTGCGAAACTCAGGCCGTCGACGGCGCGGGTCGTGCCGTAGTGCTTGGTGAGCCCGACGACGGAGATGGCCGGATCGGCGGCAGCGGCGGGCATGACGTTTCGGAGTCTACGAGTGGCGGCCCGAAGGCCGGCTATCGGTCCCGCCAGGCCACATAGGCCGCGAGCTCGTCGAGCCAGGCGCGCGCGGTGTCGCTGATCGGGGCCGCGCTGAGCGCCTCGCGGGCCTCGGCGACGAGGCGCGCGATGTCGGCTTCGATCTGGTCGAGCGCACCCGTGCGCACGAACACCGCCTGGAGCGCGGCGATGTCGTCGGCCGAGAGGCGGGGATCGCCCAGGTGGCCGAGGAGGTCGCGATCGGCACTGTCGGCCCGCGCGAACGCCAGGGCCACGAGCGGGGTGGGCTTGCCTTCGCGGAGGTCGTCGCCGACGGGCTTGCCGGTGATCTCGGCGTCGCCGAACGCACCGAGGATGTCGTCGCGGAGTTGGAACGCGTGGCCCAGGGGAAGGCCGATCGCGGAGAGCGCCGGACCGAGCGGAGCCAGCCCGTCGGCGAGGGCCGCGCCGAGATGTAACGGCCGCTCCACCGTGTACTTACCCGACTTGTAGACGGCGATGCGGTTGGCGAGCTCGGCATCGGTGCTCGCGGCGGCCGTGCCCGCGAGATCGAGCGACTGGCCGACACACAGCTCCACGCGCAGCTCGTCGAACACGCCGTACGCGGCCTCGGGCATGCCCCGCATGAGTACGTCGGCGTAGGTGAAGGCGAAGTCGCCGACGAGTATCGCCATTCCTTCGCCGAAGCGGCGAGCCTCGCCGCGCCAGCTCGCGGCAACGTGCCGCTGCGCGAATCGCGCGTGCACCGACTCGTTCCCGCGCCGCATCTCCGAACCGTCCATCACGTCGTCGTGCGCGAGTGCGAACGTGTGCACCAGCTCGAGCGCGGCGGCGGCGTCGACAACGCGCTGATCACCTTCGTCGCCGTGTGCGCCGACGAAGGCGCAGTAACAGAACGCGGGCCGCAGGCGTTTGCCGCCGGTGGCCACGAATCCGCGTAACGCCTCGATCGGTTCGGCGAGCCCGGGGTCGACCGCACTCCAGCGCGCGAGCTCGGAGGAGAGCAGATCGTCGATGCGACGTTCGACGCGCGCCGCGAACGGGACCAGTGCCGTCGGGAACACGGCCTCCTTCGGACCGGTCGAGGTCATCTCCGGACGGTAGTCGGGCGCGAGCGGCCGAACCGGAAACACGTGCCGCCTACGCTGGCGCCGTGGCCGAGTTCCTGTCGCCGACCTGGATCCAGGAGCTCGATCGCGCGGTGCGTGCATCGGCCGGAGTGTCGGCGCTGGCACCCATCGTGATCGAGCAGGTGGTTTCCGGCGTACCGGGCCGGGGTGAGGTGCGCTACCGCATCCGGGTCGGCGCCGACGGCGCGGCCCGGGTCGAGGAGCTGGGTGCGTCGACCGACGCCGTCTCCGGAGTTTCTGGGGCCGGCCTCGATGCGCGGCCTGACGTGCGGCTGACTACCGACTACGGCACCGCGGTCGCGATCTCCCGGGGCACCGAGAACGCGGAGATCGCGCTCTCCCACGGTCGCCTGCGCCTCGGTGGCGATGTCGACGCGCTCGTGCGCCGGGCCGAGGGCCTGGCCGCGCTCGACGATGCAACCGCCGCGCTGCGCGGCGCCACGACATACCCGTCGCCATAGGATCCGCGAACCATGTGGGGCGAGGTCACACCTGCAGAGCGCTTGCGCTCGGTTACCCGCCGTAACGTCGACGACGACCGCCTCGCGGCCGCGGCGGCCGACGCGCTCGCGGGCTTCGCCGACGAACCCGCCTCGCTCGTCGTGGCGTGCCGGCGCGTGCTCGCCCACCATCCCGCGCACGGCGCGCTGTGGTGGGTGTGCTCCCGCATCCTCGCCGCGGCCGACGCGGCCGCGGCCGCGCACGTCGCGGTGCGCGAGCTCGAAGCCGACCGCACCGGGGAGCGATTAGGCGCCACGCTCCCCCTGCTCGACGAGGGCGAGGTCGTCGCGATCATCGGGTTCACGTCGACGATCGACGACGCGCTGTTGGAACGCTTCGACATCGACGCGGTCGCGATCCGGGTCGACGGCGACGATCCGGTCGCCGCCCTGCGCCGCCGGCACAGTGATCACTCGGTGCGGGTCGTCGACGAATGGAGCCCGATGCTCGAACGCACCGCCCGGCTCGTCGTGTCGGCCACCGCCATCGGGCCGGAACGCGCCCTGGTTCCCGCGGGTGCGGGTGAGGCGCTGAACACCATCGGACAGGGTGCGCACGAGACGTGGTTGGTCGGCGGCGTCGGACGCGTGTTGCCGGCCCGCGTCTACGACATGGTGGTGTCGTCGCTCCCGGCCGAGTCCGACTACGAAGAGATCTCGATCCAGCGCTTCGATCGCCTCGCCGGGCCCCGCGGGCTCGAACGGCCTGCGGATGCGACCGCGCGCATCGACTGCCCGGTGGTCCCCGAACTGCTGCGTCCGCTCAGTTAGCGTTCCGCGCGTGGCGGAACCGAGCAGTGAAGTGACGACGGGGCCCGGGTCGGCAACTGCGTCCGCGTCGGCGCGTACGTGCGATCTCTCGGTGACCTGCTTCGTGTGCGGCAACGAGATGCGCCCCGAACACGCGGACTACCGGTGCCCGGCGTGCGGTTGGCGCGACTCCTGTTGCGACGGCCCGTACTAACGCGCGACCGCTGATCTCGACGCTCTACGCTCGACGCTAGACGGTCGTCGCTAGATGTCGATGACGTCGTCGGGGCCGCCGTCGAGGTGACGACCACCGGTACCGCTCGGCCCGATGTACGTGATCCGGCCCGCGAAGCGGCGCTTGAGTGTGCTGCGGGAGAGGCCGCGCGTCGGGGGAAACAGGAGCAGGAGCCCGAGTATCCCGGTGACGAAGCCGGGGACGACGAGCAGGATCCCCGCGGTCAGCACGAGCCCGCCGTCGATCAACTCGTTGGTCGGCATCTTGCCCGCGGTCAGTTGCTGACGGATGCGGTTGATCACGCCGAAGCCCGCGTACTTGGTGAGCCACGCGCCGCCGATCGAGAGGATCGCCAACAGCAGCACCGTGTCGAGCGCCCCGATGACGTGCGCGACCTGTACGGCCACGTAGATCTCGATCAGCGGGAAGACGATGAACACCAGCGCGAAGATCGCCATAACGCCCCCGATCGTACCCACGGGTCGCCCCGGAAAAGTCCCGGGCGTTCTAGAAGGCGCCGCCGTCGACGCCGAGGCGTTGGCCGGTGATGTAGGAGGCGTGCTCGGACACGAGATAGCGCACGACGTCGGCGACTTCCTCCGGCGTGCACACGTGCCCGAACGCGCTGCGAGCGTCCATGGTGCGGATGTTGTCGACTCCCAACGCACCCTTCACGACCCGCCGACCCATCTCCGTGTCGACCAGGCCGGGCGCGACGACGTTCACGTGGATGCCGTTGCGGCGCTCTTCCTTGGCCAGCGTGGCGGCCAGCGCCTCGAGTGCGGCCTTGCCCATGTTGTACGGCCCGAAGTTCGCCGCCATGGTCAGCGTCGAGGCGCTGGAGATCATGATGATGTCGCCCCGGGGCTGCGCGCGCATCGACGGCAGCACGAGCTTGCTGCACGACCAGGCGCCGAACGCGTGCGTGCGCACGACGCGTTCCAACTCCGCGGGATCGGTGTCGGCGACGGAATTGCCGCGCGACGCGTTGCCCGCGCTGTGCACCAGGATGTCGATGTGGCCGAAGTCGGCGAGCGCGGCCGCGACCATCACTTCGCACTGCGCGTGGTCGTCGACCGAAGCGCCGTACGCCTTGGCCCGGCGCCCGAGCTTCTCGATCTCGGCGACGGTCGCGTGCGCCGACTCCTCGTCGCGGCGGTAGTTGACCGCGATGTCGGCGCCGTCTTCGGCGAGCCCGACCGCGATCGCCTGGCCGATCCCCCGGCCGCCACCGGTCACGAGGGCCACCCGTCCGGCCAATGTCACGATCGTTCTCCCTTTGCTCTTCGTCGCCGAACTACTCGTCGGCGAATTGGGCCGGTCGCTTCTCCGCGAACGCGGCCATCGCCTCGGTGAGGTCGCCGGTGAAACTCGACAACACCTGCGTGCGGTTCTCGAGATCGATGCCGGCTTGCAGGCTGCCGATCTCGAGTTGACTCCACATCACCTCTTTGGTCATCCGCACGCCGAACGGGCTGTTGCCGACGATCAGCGCCGCGGTTTCCAGCGCGGAGTCGACAACCGAACCGTCGGGGACGACGCGCGTGACGAGCCCGATGCGATCGGCCTCGGACGCGTCGATGAGCCGGCCGGTGAGCAACAACTCGAACGCGCGTGACGCGCCGATGAGGCGCGGCAGCATCCACGACACCCCGATGTCGCAGCCGGACAAGCCGACGCGGATGAACGCGACGTTGAAGCGCGCGGACTGCGCGGCGATGCGCACGTCGCTCGCCAACGCGAGCGCCAACCCGCCGCCTGAGGCTGCACCGTTGACCGCGGCGATGATCGGTTGCGGCACCGAGCGCATCTTGGGCACGAGCCCGGCGATGAACTTCTGCACGCCCATACCCGCCTGGGCACGCCCGAGGCCGGCCCCCGAAGGCGGGCTCGCGCCCGACGTGAGATCGAGACCGGCGCAGAAGCCGCGCCCCGATCCGGTGAGCACGATCACCCGGCAGGTGCGGTCTTCGGCAAGCTCGTCGAACGTGTCGTAGAGACCGCGCGACGAGGTCGTAGTTCATGGCGTTCAAGCGATCGGGCCGATTCAGCGTCACGAGCGCGACTCCGGCCTGCGGTCGATCGACGACAACGGCGTCGTTCATCAGCTACCCGCTCCCCTCTTCGTCGCGAGCTTGTTCGCCCGCTCCGCGAGTCTCGGTGTTCCGAAACGCGTGCACCAATCGTCGAGATCGGGGCGCGGACCGCGCCATTCCCAGTCGTCGACCACACCGACCGGCGCGTCGATGCGCAGCGTCGCCAGCACCTTGAACCGGTCGGCGACCGCGCGCCCGGCGACCAGCGTTGCCGCGAGTCGTTCCGCGCCGCGCACACCCGGAACGTCCCAGGTCTTCGGGTCATCGGGGATGGCTTCTATATGTCCGAAGCGGCGCAACAACGCGGCCGCGGTCTTTGCGCCGAAGCCGGGCAGCCCGGGAAAACCGTCGGCGGTGTCGCCCACCAGCGCGAGCCAGTCGGGGATCGACTCCGGCAGCACGCCGTACTTCTCGAGCACGCCGTCGGAATCGAGCAGCACGTCGCGCCGACGATCGAGTTGGAACACCTTGCCGCCGACGCACTGGCCCATGTCCTTGTCGGGCGTGCAGATGATGACCTGGTCGACGCGCGGGTCGTTCTTCGCCACCACTGCCGCCGCGCCCAACGCGTCGTCGGCCTCGAACTCGACCATCGGCCAGACCGCGACCCCGAGCGCGACGAGCGCGTCTTCGAGCAGGGGGAACTGCGTCTTCAGCAACGGATCGATGCCCGAGCCGTCCTTGTACGTGTCCCAGAGATCGTTGCGGAACGACTCGATCACGTGGTCGGTGGCGACCCCGAGATGGGTGGCGCCGTCTTCCAACATCGTGAGCATCGACGACACAACGGCCCGGGTCGCGCCGATCTCGATCCCGTCGGCGTCGAGGTGCCCGGGTCGGGGCGCCAGGTACTGGCGGAACAACTCGTAGGTCCCGTCGATGAGGTGAACACGCACGAACCGAGCCTGTCACATTGGCGCGCGCCGGTGTCCGGCCTCAGTGCGCGGGCGCCCAGTCGAGGGTTGCCACCGGCCCGTACTGGAAGACGATCGGCGTCGAGACGTCGGAGCCGTCGAGGCGCAACGTTGTGACCGTGTCGCCGTGTGCGACCGCAATCCACTCCGACGAGGCGGCGATGCTCGTGATCGGTGCGGGCGCGGTCCAGAGATGTTGGTCTCCGTTGGGAATCTTGTCGGGTCCGGTGATTCTCAAGTCGACGCCCTGCGATGGTTTCGTTGCATAGACCAGCTGACGGGCGTGCGCCGTGAGCGCGAATGCGTAACCCGGGCCACCGGCGCAGCACTCGCCGCGGCTTGGATCCCGGTCGAGCGTTTCGACTAGGGCGTCGTCGCCGGCCGCAGTACCGATCGTGTTGCTGTCGGTCGTCGTGACGAGCGTGGTGATGGCGGGATTGACGCCGCCGCCCTCGCTTCCCTCGCCGACGCCGGTCTGCGCGATGTCAGTTCGGATCTCGGTGGAGATCATGTACGGCGACTGGCAGCGCCACGGATCGGTGGCGACGGTGGCCGGCTCGGCCGGGCAACTGTGCTGCCAAGGGCCCGCCTGGTGCTTGAGGAGAACGAAACCCTGCGCGCTGATGCCGAAGCTCGATAGGTAACCGTTGATCGGGCAGAACCGGGCCGGCGTGTCGGCCTTGACCGTGAACGGCAACGTCGTCGCGACCTGAGTCACGCCCGGCGCGGTCAGGTGGTCGATCTCCACATTGTCGGCTCCGACGCGCGACGCGTAGATCGAACCGTCCGCGGCGAAGCGGGCCCAGACGTAGCCCGTGTGGCTGGGGTCGACGTGCGCCGTAGCGCCGGCCGCCCAGAGGGTCGCCGTCCCGGAGTCGACGACCCACAAGTCGCCGTTTCGCTCGAGCACGAGCAGACGCGAAGCGCCCGTGGGCCAGCCCACCACCGCGGTCGTGGCGCCTGCGTGTTCATCCGGCGCCCGACTCGTCGTGGGGAAGCACCGGGTGTCGACGAGCAGCGCCGATCGAGCGGGCACCGACGTGCTCTCCGCCGGCGCGATGACGACGGCCTTCGGGGTCGACGTGCGCCGCGCGACGACGACACCGATCGCGCCCGCGCCGACGACGACACACAGTCCCACGACGAGGCCGGTGCGTTGGCGACTCCGACGCCGAAGCCCGCGGGCCCGGCGTGCGACCGCGTCTCGATCTTCCGCACCGGGGGCACGCGGATCCGGGTCGCGCAGACTGTCGACGTCGAGCTCGAAGTCACTCATGCGCCGGCTCCCATCGCACCCCGCAGCGCGGCGAGACCGCGCGAGGTGTGCGTCTTGACCGTCCCCGCGCTGCAGCCGAGCGCGCGTGCGACGTCGGCTTCGGGCAGGTCCGCGAGATGGCGGAGCACGACGCACTCCCGCTGGCGCTTGGGGAGCCGCAGCAACGCGGCCTGGAGGTCGACGCGGAGCCCGTCGGGTCCGGGCACCGCGGAGCCAACCCCGGGAAACGATCTTCGGCGGCGGCGGACGCGATCGATTGCGAGATTCCCCGCGACCCGCACCACCCACGGACCCGAGTAGTCGGCGATGCGAGGCCAACGCGTGAAGGCCCGGGCCAGGGTTTCCTGGGCAATGTCCTCGGCTTCGGCGCGATCGCCCAACACGACGTATCCGACTCCATACGCGCGGCTCCACAGGATTGGGAATTCGTTGTCGAAATCGGTCTCGGTCACTTCACCGCCCGGCAGAGAACGCACGGAGGCGCCGTCGCGTTGACACGCCGGCCGAACTCTCTCAGGGAACCGGTCCGAGGTGACGCCCAGGAGTGACGCCCAGAAGAAGTGACGAATGTCACGCCCCGGCGGTGGTGCAGGTCACACGCGGTTCACCCGGGCGCTGGACGCGCCGAAGAACTGTGCCGTGAGCAGGGGCAGCCGAAGCAAGGAATCCGGAGTCGAGCGCGCCGCGCTGGCGTACAGCCTGCTGCCGCTGCGCTACGCCGACGCGGTCAACGACCACCTGAGCATCGGCGAGCGGCAACGGCTGCGGGACGGCCTGGCCCAGGTCCGGGAGGCGAGCGACCAGTCGCGGGTCGAGGCGATCCGGGCCCTGGTCGCGGCGGTTCGCCGCGGGGTCGTGTTTCCCCGACCGGCCGCCCACGACGACAAGGACTGCCCCTTCCTGCCCGTCGGTCTGCACCCCCCGGCCCGCGTGATCGAGGTGCTCGAGCGCGTCGCCCGGCGGGATGCGCTCGAAGTCGTGGTGACCCTCTGCCACCTCGGTGAGGAGGTCCGTCAGGACCTCTGGGACGGGTTGGCGCCGGAGACCCGCGGGATCCTGCTCCCCCGGCTCGACGAGGTGCATCTCATGAGCCCCACCCGCACGCGCGAATACGCCCGGGACATGAACGACCGGTTGTCGCGTTCAGCCCGCCAGAACGTCACCGCCCGCCGCCGGGCCTAGGCGTCACCCGCCGCGCTATTGCGCGACGGCGACGTCGCGCGGAACGGCGGCGTCGTCGGTCGGTACGCGCACGCGGTCGTCGACGACCCACATCTCGAGCACAAGCAACTGCACGCACGTGAACACGCACACCGCGCCGAACACATGGAAGCCGACGAGCACAGCGGGAATGCGTTCGAAGTACTGCACATAACCGAGGGTGCCCTGCGCGGCCATCACCACGATCGTCGCCGACGCCACGTTCAACACCCGCCGCGGAGCACGCGCCCGCACGAGCAGCACCACCAACACGAGCGTCAACAAGACCAGCAGGTCGACCGACGCGCCGTGCACGCGGGCGACATCGCCGAGCGGCCAGCCCAAGCGGCGCGCCTGCGCGTCGCCACCGTGCGGCCCCGCCGCAGTGACCAACGTGCCCGCGATCACGACCCAGATCGTCAACACGTACACGACGCGCGCCAAGCTCCAGGTTTGGCGCGGAACTGCGAGCCGCTGCGGAGAGTTCGGGCGCCCCGCCCGGTGATACATGACCAGCGCGACTCCGATGAGCGCGATGGCGAGCAGGAAATGACCGGTGACGCTCACCCACAAGAGACGCACCTTCACCGAGATGCCGCCGAGTACTGCCTCGGCCCAGAAGAGCCCGAACATGATCCACGCGAGCCGGATCAGATCGTCGCGGCGCGGACGAACTCGGTACGCGCCCAGCAACGCGAGCCCGATCGGCACCCCGATCGCGCCGGAGAAAATCCGGTTGAGCTGTTCGATCGCCGCGTGATGCGTGGAGACGTCGACGATCTTGGTTGCGCTGCACGCGGGCCAGTCGGCACACCCGAGCCCGGAGTTCGTCAGTCGCACGACGGCGCCGCTGACGATCAGCGCCGCGAGCAACACCACGTTGATCAGCGTCAAGCGGCGCAGCGCGGCGGATGACAGAGAGGTCCCGCGCATCGGCCCAAGTGTACGAACGCATGGGGCTCCTGGTTGCACGGAGCCGTTCCGCTGGGGTCGACTACCGCCATGCCCACCGCACCGGCCTACGACGAGTTCGCCCTCTTCTCGGAGAACGCACAGGAATTCGGGATCCCGTGGACGGGTCCGCCGGCCGTCCGGCGGGTCGAGACCGACACCAGCGGCGGCACGATCAGCGCGCTCGCGTGGGGAACGGGCTCGCCCGAGCTCGTACTGGTACACGGCGGCGCGCAGAACGCGCACACCTGGGACACCGTCGCGCTCGCACTCGACCGGCCGCTCCTCGCGGTCGATCTTCCCGGGCACGGTCATTCCGCGCACCGTGACGATCACGCGTATTGGCCCGCGGAGAACGCGGCGACACTCGAGCAGGCGTTGCGCGTGCTCGCACCGGACGCGCGCGTCGTCGTCGGCATGTCGCTCGGGGGGTTGAGTGTGCTCGCGCTCACCGATCGTGCGCCGGACCTCGTGCGTCAGCTCGTGCTCGTCGACGTGACACCCGGCGTCAACCGGGAGAAGTCGTCGGCGATCGCGCAGTTCATCGACGGACCGGAATACTTCGAGAGCTTCGACGAGATACTCACCCGCACGATCCAGTTCAACCCGACGCGCCGCGAGTCGTCGCTGCGGCGCGGTGTGTTGCACAACGCGATCGAGGCCGGCGACGGTCGTTGGCGCTGGCGCTACGACCTCCCGCGGCGCGGTTCGGGCGAGGGCGACGACGGACAGGTCATGCCCGGCATCGACGATCTCTGGAACGCCGTCGGGCGGGTGCAGGTCCCATTTGTCGTAGTGCGTGGAAGCACGTCACCGGTTGTCGACGACGACGACATCGCCGAGGTGCTGCGGAGAAACCCCCGCGCGCAGATCGTGGTCGTGGAAGGCGCCGGTCACAGCGTTCAGGGTGACAAGCCGCTGGAGCTTGCGGGGATTCTCGAGGGCTTGCTCTAAGGTCACATCCATGCTCGAACCGCTTTCCGAGGGCTTCGTCGCGGCCCGCGACGGTATGCACGCGCTCGCCGAGCATGTTCTGGCCCCGTTCCGGTACCGCGCCGACGGTCACATCGGGTTGTTGGCCACGGCCGGCGGCTTCGGCACGCCGACCTCGGCCGAGGGCGAGCGGGTGCGCGTCGACGGGGTGGAGCTCGTGCACGAACGTCCGGGCACGAGCACGCGGGTGCGGATCACGACGCTCGGCGCGGCGGCGCAATTCGTCGGCGTTCCTCTGGGCGCGCCGAGCGAAGTGTTCACGCCGACGACGCCGTGTACTCCCGACGCCCCGGTCGCGCTCGACGTGGAGTCGACCCGGGCGCTCGCGGCCTGGATCGCGCTGGGCGAGTCGTTGCTCGGCGACCTGCGCGAGACGTACGCCGCCCACGAGCCCACGAGCCCGATCCTGTGGCCCGAGCACTTCGATCTTGCGCTCGAGCTCGGGGACGCCGACGCGGGCACCCGGGCCACCTACGGTGCGTCACCCGGTGACGCGGCGATCCCGCAGCCCTACCTCTACGTCGCGTCCTGGGACACCGCCCGCCGCACGGGCAAGCTCGGCGAGTATCCGTTCGGCGCGGCGCTCACCTACGAAGCGATGCAAACCGCCGGCGACGCCAAGGGGGCGGGGATGGACTTCCTCCTCGACTGCGCGGCGTTGCTCCTCGGCCAACCCTGACGCGGGCCGCATCCGGGACCGGGCTGTTCTACGCTGTGGCCATGGCGCAGACCTTCACCCGCATGGACGAGTCGACCGCCGAGCAGTGGGCGGTGATCGGCAAGGAAACCTACGAGCACCAGGGCCGGGTGGCCGAGAGCGTGCTCGAGATGTTGCGTTCACTCGCGACGATCACCGACGGCTTCGCCGTCGACCAGCTGACGCACTCGCTGCAGACCGCGACGCGCGCCGAACGCGCGGGAGCCGACGACGAGATCGTGTTCGCGTCGTTGCTCCACGACATCGGCAAAGCGGTCAGCGTGCCGAATCACCCCGAGATCGCGGCCGCGATCATCAAGCCCTACGTTCGGCCCGACGTCTACAACATGATCCGTGCGCACCAGGACTTCCAGGGTCGGCACTACTACGCCCACTTCGGCGCCGACCCCAACGCGCGCGACAAGTACGAAGGCGAGCCGTGGTACGACCTCGCTGCGCAGTTCGCCGACGACTGGGACCAGGTCGCGTTCGACCCCGACTACGACACGTTGCCGCTCGAGCATTTCGAGCCGCTGGTCCGGGCGCGCTGCGCGAAAGCCACCTCGCTGTAGCTACGCGGCGTCGTCGTGTTGCGGCGGCGCGCCGTCGCGGCGATAGCGCCGGGCCGCGTGCTCGTGCTGCATCGAGACCGGACGCTGATCGACCGGGACTCCGTTGCGCGGGAACACCACCGGTTGCGGCTCGCCCGGTTTGGCGGTCGTCGGTGCGTGATGACGGTCGGCGTCGTGATCGCCGGTCACGCCGGCACGCGTCGCGTCCTTGACGTCGACGGCCGTCGCCTGAACCGTGGTGACGCCCTTGGCGCCCACCGGCTGAACTCCAGTTACCAACATGGGTCACTCCGACCCGCCCACCATGGCATCGGCATCGCGGGCGGCGCGTCTTGAGCGGCCCGGCCGGGTCGGTGACGGGCGTCACCGCCCTTGTGTCGGGCCCAGGTTGCGCCGGGTGGGTCGCGCTGACTCAGATGGGCGAATGCTGCTCCAGGACAAAGTCGTCATTGTGTCGGGCGTCGGCCCCGGCCTCGGTCAAGCCAACGCCAAGGCCCTCGCCCGAGAAGGCGCGACCGTGGTGCTCGCGGCCCGCAACGCCGAATACCTCGCGCAGGTGCAGAAGGAGATCGAGGCCGATGGCGGTCGGGCGCTCGCCATCCCCACCAACCTGGTGGATGCCGAGCAGGTCAACGCGCTCGTCGCGGGCACCATCGACGCCTTCGGCCGCCTCGACGGGCTGGTCAACAACGCGTTCCGCATGGACACCTTCGAGCCCTTCGAAGCGGTCGACCTCGGCAAGTGGCGCAAGATCTTCGAGGTGAACGTGTGGGGCGCGCTCGGGCTCACCCAAGCATGCCTCCCGCACCTGAAGGCCGCGGTCACCGCGCACGGCGACGCTGCGGTCGTGTTCATCATCTCGATGAGCATGCGCAACATCCGCCCGCTCGAAGGCGGTTACTCGTCGTCGAAGGCTGCCATTCAAACCGCGGCGAAGACGATGGCGGTGGAGCTCGGCCCCACCGGCGTGCGCGTGAACTGTGTCGCGCCCGGTTGGATCGGGGGCCCGAACGTCGAGACGTTCATCGGCTGGGAGTCCGAAGCGCGGGGCATCTCCCGCGACGACGTGCGCGCCGAGATCGAGGGCCGCATCCCGTTGCGCGTGATCCCGCCGCAGGACGAGATCGCGAACAGTGTCGTGTTCTTCGTTTCGCCGTGGTCGAAGGTCGTGACCGGTCAGACCCTCGATGTCAACGGCGGAGAGTTCCTTGGCGCCTGACGCGCCCGAACTGCTGGTCACGCCGGACGTCTCCGATTCCGCACCGGGCGCGCCGCGGGTCGCGGTCGTCACCGGCGCGTCGGCCGGGATCGGTCGCGCCATCGCGGTGGCGCTCGGCGGTCTCGGCTGGACGGTCGGGCTCGGCGCGCGGCGGGTTGTGCACCTCGAGGAAACCGCGCAGTTGGTCGCCGACGCGGGTGGCACTCCCCTGGTGCAGGCGCTCGACGTCACCGAGCCCGAGTCGATCGACGCGTTCTTCGTCTTCGTGCGCACCGCCGCCGGCCCGATCCAGGTGCTCGTCAACAACGCCGGGACCGCGGTACCGGGTTCGATCCACGAGATGGCGGACGACGTGCACCGCCGCATCGTCGAGACGAACCTGCTCGGCCCGATGCTCGTGACGCGCCGGATCGTGGCGCAGTTGCGCGCCGACGCGATGCCGGGCGACATCGTGTTCATCTCCTCCGACGCGACGGTCAACAAGCGACCCGACCTCGCGACGTATCTGTCGACCAAGGCCGGGCTCGAGGCGTTCGCGCAGGTCCTGGCGCTCGAATGCGAGGGCGCGGGGATCCGTTCGTCGATCGTGCGGGTCGGGCCGACGATCTCCGGTTTCGCCGACGACTGGGATCTCACCATCTTCGAGGAGTTGATCCCGCGCTGGCAGCGCTTCGGTATCCAGCGGCACTGGAACGTGATGGTTCCCGAAGATGTGGCGCGGGCGGTGGTGACCGTCGTGACGGCACCCCCGCACATGTGGGTGCCGATAGTGGAGGTCCAGCCGAACCCGCCGGTTACTTGATCGCGACGGGCACCACGGGCGCGCCGACCGCGCCGGTCAACGGCAAGGGCGGGGCGACGAGCAGGAAGTCGTAGCGGCCGTCGGCGGCGCAGTGCGCGGCGAGATCGTCGAGGTGCCAGTTCTGACCCTGGGCCAGGCCCATGTCGCGGAGTTGGATCATGTGCACGGGCATGAACACCGCGGGGTCGACGCAGGGGTAGACCTCGAAGGTCATCGTGTCGGTGGCGACCGCGGCGATGTCGTTGTCGTGCAGCCATTCGATCGACTGCGTCGACAGTCCCGGCGACGGGAACGAGTAGCGCTGCTTGTCGCCGGCGCGCAGGAAGTGCATCTGCCCGGTCCGAACGAGGATCGCGTCGCCCGCTTGCACGGAGATCCCGGCGGTGGTCGCGGCAGTGTCGAGATCGGCGCCGGTGATCGCGTAGCTGTCGTCGAAGTGGTCGACACCGTGGGCGCGGGCGATGTCGAGGAGCACGCCGCGTGTGACCACCGGCCCGAAGTTCTCGATCCCGAGCTTCGCGGCACCGCCGTCGGTCTGCACGACGTCGTTCGGGATGTCGTTGTAGAGCTTGCCGGCGTAGCCCACGTGCGCGATCGCGTCCCAGTGCGTGACGGCTTGCGAGCCCATGCGGAACGAGTCGTCGCTCGTGGTGAAGTCGCGGGCGTCGCCGGTGAACGCGACGTTGACGGTGTGGGTGCGCAGTTCCGGATTGGTCCGCTCCGGCATGTGCACGTTGTCCCACTGCGGACCGGTCTGGTCGAACGGCAGCGCGAGCGAGAACACCTGGCCCGTGCGCGCCGCGCCAACTCCGCGGCGAACCGCGTCGGGCGTGATGAGGTTCAGCGTTCCGCGCTGGTCGTCGGCGCCCCACCGACCCCAGTTCGAAACCCGTGCGGACAACTGCTCGAGATCGGCGCTGAGCGGCATCGGCGCACGATAGCTTGCGCCTGTGTCCGGCCCGTCGGCATCTGGCGTCTTGCAACCGTTGGGTGCGCGGATGCCCGCCGAGACCGAGCCGCACCGGTGCACGCTCATGGCGTGGCCCCCCGACGTTCCGCAGTGCATCTTCACCCCGGACCAACTCGAGCCCGCGCGCACGGTGTACGCCGAGATCATCCGTGCCATCGCTCGGTTCGAGCCCGTGATCGTGGTGGCCGGTCCGGGCGATGTCGAGAGCGCCACGGAACAGGTGGGTTCGGTCGCGGAGATCCTTCCGTTGCCCATCGACGACGCCTGGATGCGCGACGACGGTCCGATCTCCGTGCGCGCCTCCGACGGCGCGTTGCATGCCATGCACTTCCGGTTCAACGCCTGGGGCGACAAGCAAGCGCCGTACGCGGCCGACGCCGCGGTCGGCGCGGCGATCGCGCGGCATCTCGACCTGCCTGTCACCGAGGTGCCATTCGTCCTGGAAGGCGGATCGATCGCGGTCGACGGCCGGGGCGCGTTGGTGACGACGGAACGCTGCCTGCTCAACCCGAACCGCAACCCCACGAAGTCGCGCGCCGAGATCGAAGCCGCGTTGCGCGCCGCGCTCGGGGTCGAGCGCATCGTGTGGTTGGCCGACGGGATCGCCGAGGACGACGGCACCGACGGCCACGTCGACAACGTCGTCGCCTTCCCGCCGAAGGGCGGCGTGTTGCTGCAGGGCTGCGCCGACCCCGCCAATGCGAACTCGGCGATTGCCGCTGACAGTGCCCGGCGCCTGCGGGACGCGGGCTTCGAGGTTGTCGAGGTGCCCGTGCTCCCCTACGCCGGGTTCGGCGGCCAGGTACTCCCCGTGCCGTACGTCAATCTCTACGCGGGCAACGGCTTCGTCGCCGTTCCCGTGACCGGACACGACTTCGACGACGAAGCGTGCGAGATCATCGGAGATCGGTATCCCGGGCGTGCAGTTGTGCGCGTCCCCGGTGCGCTGCTCGCCTACGGCGGGGGCGGCGTGCACTGCATCACGCAGCAGGTCCCGGCGTGAACGTGCAGACCGCGTTCGCCGTGCTGCCGTCGCCGGCGCGCGTTCATGCGCCGACGCGTGCACCGTTGCGGGTCGGTCTCGTGCAAATGGAATGGAACCCCGATCCCGACGCGCACGACCACGCGATCACCGAAGCCATCCGGCGCGCCGCGGCCGAGGGGGCCCGACTCGTGTGCCTGCCCGAGCTGACGCGCTCGCGGTATTTCGCGGTCGAGCGCCGCGACCCCGAGCAACCCGCGGCCGAGCCGGAAGCGCTACCCGGCGGCGCCACCTTCGACCTCGCGGCCCGGGCCGCGCACGACACGGGAGCGTTCGTCCACGCGTCGTGTTACGAAGCCGCGCCCGACGGCGGGCTGGGTTACAACACCGCGTTCGTCGTCGCGCCCGACGGAACCCTCGTCACGCGCCGGCGGAAGACGCACCTGCCCGTCACCGCGGGTTACTACGAGGACACGTGGTTTCGACCCGGCGATTCGGGCTGGCCCGTCACCTCCGTCGACAGCGGCCGGTTCGGCTTCCCCACGTGCTGGGACCAGTGGTTCCCGGAAACCTCACGTGCGTTCGCGTTGGCCGGCGCCGAGGTGCTCGTATACCCGACCGCGATCGGTTCCGAACCCGACCACCCGGGCTTCGACACCGAGCCGCAGTGGGAACAGGTGATCCGGGCCCAGGGGATCATGAACGGCACCTTCATGGTGGCCGTCAACCGCACGGGACGCGAAGGTCCGCTCGCGTTCTACGGATCGTCGTTCATCAGCGACCCGTACGGGCGGGTCCTCGTGCAGGCGCCGCGCGCCGAACCGGCGGTGTTGGTCGCCGATCTCGACCTCGATCAGTCGCGCGACTGGCTCGATCTCTTCCCCCTCATCGAGACCCGACGCCCGGAGACCTACGGGCCGCTCACCGAACCGCGCTGACCGAACCGCGAGTACGCGGGCACTAGCGTCGCGGTATGCCGATCGCCGAGCACATCGACTGCATGGAGTGCGGGGGTACCGCGCACCTCGCGCAACTCATTGGTCCCGACGACGTGTTCGAGGCGGGCGACAGCGTGGTCTACCTCTGCGGTGAGTGCGCGCAGCGGTGGGATGTCGTCGTCGACGAAGACGACTTGATCGACTGATCCGCGCTTCTCGATGGAGCCGCGCCCGCGAACTGATCGCCGCGGCGGACCTCGACGATCTTCGCGGTGCGGAACGACGCGACGCGCACTGCGAACGACGACGACAGGCGACCGCCGCCGTTGCGATCGAAGAATGTCGTGAGCGGACCCTCTTGTTCGTACGAGTCGGCGTCGTCGACGATCGTGGTGGTCTCGTCCTCGAAATGCACTACGAAGCTCATGCGCACAAGCGTACGACGGAACGCTTGTGGATGAATAGAGGGATCAACCTGTGGACGGACCTGTGGAGAGCGAGGTCGAGGCGAGGGGAAACGCGATGTACTCGTCGATGAGCAGCTCGCCCAACGCGCGGTCGCGCGCGACATCGACGCAAACGCGATCGCGCGCGACGAGGTCGTCGACGAGACGATCCAGGATCACGTCGAGTGTGAGATCGTCGCGGTGTTCGCGCCAGGTGTCGCGCTCGTGCGCGTCGCGGAAGCAATACGCCTTCCACGACACCGAGAAGCGCAACTCGTCCCAGGCGTAGGTCGCGATGTCGTCCGCGCCGGCGCGCAGCGTCCACGGTCCAGTCTCGGAGGCGGGCGCTTCGAGTGTGGTGCCGAGGCGCAGGCGAGGAAGGTCGGTGGCAATGACATCCGCGATCCGATCGACGCCGTGGAACACGGAGTCGGTGTCGAGCACGAGGGCCGTGTTGTAGTTCACGCGGTGCCGACGCACCGGGTGCTGTGCGCCGTCCGGCCAGTACGCGAGCTCGCCGCCGTCGCAGTCGTGGAACCACGCGATCGCGGTTGCGATCGGCATCCGATATTCCTCGAACAGGCCCGAGTGGTGCATCACGACGAGCAACCACTGCGGAACGACTTTGCGGTTCGCGCCGCGGAACTCCGGCACATCGGTGTGCACCGCGAGCTCCTGGCCCGGGACCATCAGGTTCGCGTAGGCAATCGCCGGTTCGACGACTGCTCGACCGTGGATCGCGCGGGCGGCCTCCACGAAGGGCTCGTGGTACAGGAACGCGCCGATGCCCGCGATGCGTTCGTCGCGGCCGTACGCGTATTCCTCGCGGAAGTAGCTCGTCCGCACGGAGAGCGCGGCGGGCGGCTCGCTCGTGTTCGTGAGCCCGCCGGTGCGCAGAAAGTTCAGGAGGGCATCGTGACGGGGTGCGAGCCCGTTGCCGATCTCGGTCTCGAGCGGCTCGAGCTCCGCGTACATGCGGTAGCGGCCGAGGCGCCGGCACAGGTCGACGATGTCGGCCGCGTCGGTCGGCGAGAAACACGGATCGAGCACGATCACCTCAGGCACGGGGCAACGCTAACGCGTGTGGTCCTCCGTTCGGGCGGTGAGTGGTCGTAGCCTCCCGGCGTGCGAGGGCGGCGACTGGCAAGTGTTCTGCTCGTCGTCCTCACCTGCTTTCTCACGCTCATCTCCGCGCTCGCGTTGTGGTTGCGGGCCCTCGTGCTCGACACCGACTCCTACGTGCGGGCCATCGGCCCGGTGCTCGATCAGCCCGCGGTTCGCGACGCGCTCGCGGGAACCATCGTCGACGAGCTGTACAACCACGTGGACGTGACCGCGCAGTTGAAGTCCGCGCTCCCGAAGAACGCGGCGGTGTTCGCGCCGACCCTGGCTGCAGGCATCCGGACCACGTCGGTCCAGATTGCGTCGGCCGCGCTCGCAACCTCGGCCGTCCGCACCGCCTGGCGCCAGGCGAACCGCGTCGCCCACGCCCAGATCGTGCGGGTGCTGGAGGGCAAGGGCACGATCGTGACCACCGCGAAGGGACAGGTTGCGATCAACACCGGTCCACTGGCCGCCGCGGTGCGCCAGGCGCTCGACGCGAACAATGTGCGGCTCTTCGACGCGGTGCCGACGAGCGCACTGAATCAGCAGTTCGTCCTGTTCCGCTCAACGGATCTGACGCACGCGCAGCTCGCCACCCGCGTGCTCGACGATCTCGCCACCTGGTTGCCGCTGCTCACCATTGCCGCCGGAGCCGGCGCGATCGCCTGCGCGACCAGAAGGCGGCGAGCGGTCGCGTTCCTCGCGGCGGGCATTGCGGCCGTCATGGTGCTCATCTCGGTCGGCGCGGAAGTCGGGCGCGCGTACTACCTGGCGCGTGTCGGCGCGTCGTACCGCACGATCGCGGCCGCGCCGTTCGACGCGCTGGTCGGGCCGCTACGCGGTGGCGTGCGCGTTACCTTCGTGCTCGCGCTCGTCGCGCTGCTGGTGGCGTTGTTCGCGGGATCGGAACTTCTCGTCGGCCACGAACGCCACGCCCGGGCCATGGCCATCGATCTGTTCCGGCGCTACGCGCGGCCACTGGCCGTCGCGGGCGCGCTGCTGGCCGCGGTGGTTCTGGTCGCGTGGGGCCGGCCCCGTCCGCTCGTCGTGTATCTGATCCTCGCCGGGCTGGTGGCCTGGGAGGTCGCGTGCCTCACCGTGGGCCGAACACCCAGCGCCGCGGGCGCCAACGGCAGTTCCGAGGAAGGAGACTGACTGCTATGCGCTTCTCCGCTACCCACGAGTTTCCCGGTTCCCCGCGCGCGGTCGCCGACATCCTCTGCGATCCCGCGTTCCACGCCGCGCTCGTGCTCCCCGATCTGAGCCTCCCGGAGATCGTCGAACATTCCGCCGACGGATTGACGCGCGTCCTGCGCCTGCGTTACACGTTCGTCGGGCACCTTGATCCGGTGGCGCGCCGCATCCTCGCGGGACGCACGCTCACCTGGGTCCAGGAACTGCAACTCGATGTCGACTCCGGAGTCGGTCGCCTGACCTTCACCGCCGAAGCCGAACCCGGTCGGCTCTACGGCGCGGCCGACGTTGCCCTCACCGCTCTCGACGACCCGCCGACGCGAACGCGGCGCACGATCGCCGGCGACTTCTACGTGAAAGTGCCCCTCGTCGGCGGCACCGCGGAACGACGCATCGTCCCCGGGCTGGTGCGCCGGCTCGACGTGGAAGCCGAGGCGCTCACGGCCGCGCTCAGCTCGCCATGAACTCCTCGGCGACGTACATCACGTTGCCCGAGTAAGCCACCCCGATCCCCATCGCGGTGATCTGGGCGTTCAGCATGTTCGCAGCGTGCTCCGGAGAGCGCTCGAATCCGCTCTCGATCCCGGTCACATCCGTGCGGGGCGAGACCAGGCCGACGTTCTCCTCCAGGCGCGTCCAGTGCACCGTGATGAAGCTGGTGAGCGACGAATGACAGATGTTGGGAACACCGTTCGCGGCGCGTCCGCAGTTGCCGCCGGCCATGTACGCGGACCACAACTTCGCCTTGTCCTCGAGATTGGAGTTGATCTTCAGGGCGCGCAGGCCGTGCTCGGCGCGGAACGAGTTCACGCTTCCGAGAATCCGGCTCTCGGTCGGCGTCGGCGGCGCGCTCTTCGCCGTGCCGCCTCCCGCGTTACGCGCGGGTGCGGCAGCACACGCGGCAAGTGCCGCGACAGTGGCGACGCCCGCGACGGCGCGCGTGACATGGCGGGAAAGTGATCCGCTCCGTTCGGACATGCGCGCAGTCTTGCAACGGCACTACCGCCGCGCGCAAGGTTCCGCCGTTCCTGCTGGTCAGAGCCGTGACCCTCCGACCGCTTTCAGCAAGGCCTCGTTCGGCGCTTCGGGCAACGTGTCCAACGGGCGTTGCAGCTCGGCCACCGTCGGACCGAATTCCGCGGCGAGCGGAGCGAGCGCGTCGAGGGAGAAGTCGTACAAGCGCGCCGCGTTCCCGGCGAGCAGTTGCTGCAACTCGGCCGGATCGGTGTCGTGAAACAGCTGGCGGAGATGCTCACGCGTGTACGGCGCGGTGCCCTCGTCGTGCGGGTAGTCGCTCCCCCACATGAACTTGTCGATGCCGATCACGTCGCGCGCCGCGGCGTCGTCGGGTCCGGGCTGGCTCACGCCGACCCAACAGTTCTGGCGGAAGTAGTCGCTCGCGAGCTGCGGGAGCTTGTGCTCGTCGGTGTAGCGGAGCTCACCCGTTGCGCCGGTGGTGTTGATCTTCTTGATGAGTTGGTCGAAGCGTTCGAGCATCGGTGGGATCCACGCGCACCCCATCTCGGTCATGACGAACTCGAGGCGCGGGTGGCGTTCGAAAACCCCGGAGAGCAGCATCTGCACGAACGGACGCTGCGAATAGAACGAGACCTCGGTGATGTAGAGCAGATCGGCGACCGCGTACTTCCCGTAGTTGGGCAGACCGGTGCCCCCGTGGCTGTTCACCTTCACGCCGAGGTCTTCGCAGACGGACCACAGCGGGTCGTACACGCGGTCGTACAGCGGCTTCACGTAGTCGACGTCGGGCGGGATCGCCGAGATCAACACGCCGCCGCGTAGGCCGTTCGCGTGAATCCACTTCACGTCTTCGATGGCGTCGTCGACGTTGTTCAAGAAGATCTGGCCGATCCCGGCCCGCCGATCGGGAAAGCGCGCGCACCAATCGGCGAGCCACCGGTTGTGGGCACGGATCCCCGCGAGACGGTGCTCGTACTCGTCGGGCTTCGGTGGGCGCGCGAACAACACGAAGCTCGGGAAGAACGGTGGCACCGTGTTCGGGAACACGACCTCACCGACGATGCCGTCGGCTTCCAGCTGCGAGTTCCGCAACTCGTCGTCCCAGTTGCGCATACGCCGGTTGCCGCGCAGATCGGAGAACGGATTGCGGTATTTCCCGCGCCACGCGTCGAAATCACCGAGATATCGCTCCTCGAGATACTCGCGGTACGTCTCGTGACTCGCGCCGGCATGACAGTCGGCCGAAATGATCGTGTAATGGTCCGTAGCGGACAGTTGAACATCGCTCACAGTGACCTCGATTCGACGTGCGTGCGCGCAGAGTATCCGGGGCCGCGGGGTGACGTTTACCGCGCCCCCGCGCGAGGGAGACTCTCCCGCATGACTCCTCGCAGACTTCTCGTTCTTGGCGGCGCGCTCGCGCTCGTTCTCGCCCTCACGACTGCTCCGGCCTTCGCCGGTTCGACGTGGCCGACGTACAACGGCAACTCGCAGCGCACCGGGAACGACACCTCGGAGCCCGCGCTGCTGCCGGTACATCAGGCATGGAGTCACAGTCTCGACGGCGCCGTCTACGCGCAGCCGCTGGTCTTCAACGGCCGCATCTACACCGCGACCGAGAACGACACCGTGTACGCACTCGACGCGCACGACGGAGCCATCCTGTGGGCCCGGCACCTCGGTCGGCCGATGACGAATGTGGCGTCGCAGTCGGGGTGTGGCGACGTCGACCCGCTCGGCATCCTGTCGACGCCCGTCATCGACACCGCGGCCCACACGATCTACGTGGTCGCGACGATCGAAGACTCGGTCAATCACATCCATCACCAGCTCGTCGGCCTCGACACGCTGACCGGCGCGCCCAAGGTCTCGGCCAACGCCGATCCGGGTGGGGTGCAGAACTCGCTCAACATCCAACAGCGCACCGGCCTCGCGCTCGGCAACGGGCGCGTGTACATCGGCTACGGCGGCTACTCCGGCGACTGCGGCCCGTACCACGGTTGGCTGGTTTCGCTCAGCGAGGGTGGAACGGGCAAGGTCGCCTTCGACGTGACCCCGACGACGGGGCTCGGCGCGATCTGGGCCAGTGGGGGCGCGTCTCTCGACGCCAGTGGAAACGTTTACGTGGCCACCGGTAACCCCGACCCCGACAACAACGGCAACTTCGGCGAGAGCGTGCTGAAGTTCGACAACACCGCGGCCATGCACCGCATCGGCGCGTTCAAGACATTCCCCGGTGGCGACAACGACATCTCGTCGGTCGCGCCCGCGATCCTGCCGAACAACATGCTGTTTCAGATCGGCAAGCAACAGACCGGCTTCCTCGTCGACACCACGACGATGACCCAGATCCACTCGCTCACGATGTGCGGCGGCCAGAATGCCTTCGGCGCCGACGCGTGGGACGGCTCACATCTGTTCGTTCCGTGCCTCCACGGCATCCAGGAGGTCAACGTCAACGTCGCGAGCCGGACGATGACGCTGGGCTGGACGGGCCCGAGCGTGGGCGCGGCCGACTCGCCGATCATCGCCGACGGCAGCCTCTGGACGATCGACCGTTCTTCGAACACGTTGTATGTCCTGAACCCGGCCAACGGCGCGGTGCGCACGACGATCGCCATCGGTCCGGTCGCGCACTTCTCCGCGCCGACATCGGCGCTCGGTCTGGTCATCGTGCCGACGCTCGCGGGAATCACCGCGTTCGCCGGGCCGTCCGGAGTGCCGCCCCACGCGCCCGGGGCCTGTGCGAGCCAAGGCGCGAACCACGTGGGCTACTGGGTCGCCGGAACCGACGGCAACGTCTTCCCCTTCGGCAGTGCACCGAGTTGCGGTTCCCTCGCCGGTGTACGGCTCGCGCAGCCGATCGTCGGCATTGCGGGCCGCACGACCCCGGGCTACTGGATGGTCGCACGCGACGGCGGGATCTTCTCCTTCGGCACCGCGAAGTTCCACGGTTCGATGGGGGGCCAACACCTCAATCAGCCGATCGTCGGCATGGCGCCCACCCGCACGGGCAACGGGTACTGGCTCGTGGCTGCCGACGGCGGCATCTTCTCCTTCGGCGACGCGAAGTTCCACGGCTCGACCGGCGCGATCCATTTGAACCAGCCGATCGTCGGCATGGCCCCGACCCCTTCGGGTAAGGGCTACTGGCTCGTCGCGCGCGACGGTGGCGTCTTCGGATTCGGCGACGCGAAGTTCCTCGGTTCGATGGGTGGCCAACACCTCAACCAACCGATGGTCGGTATCGCGCCGACCCCGTCGGGCAAGGGCTACTGGACGGTCGCGAGCGACGGCGGGATCTTCTCGTTCGGCGACGCGACGTTCCGCGGCTCGACCGGGAGCATTCATCTGGTCTCTCCCATTGTGGGGATGGAGGGGCAGAACGGCGGCTACCGCTTCGTCGCCGGTGACGGCGGCGTGTTCTCGTTCGGTCTGCCGTTCAGTGGTTCCGCGGCCGGCCTCACCACCGCCGCGCCGGCCATTGGGATCGCCCGCGATTGATCAGCGAAACGCGTCGGCGATGATCGACGCGGAGGCCATGTCGTCCCAGAAGCCGTACGTGCCGTCGTCGAGAAGCTCGCGCGCCGCGTCGATGGTCGCCGCCAACGCGACGCGGCTGAACGCACCACCCACCGAGACCCGCCGTACTCCTACGGCCGCGAGCTCGGCGACCGGCGGCAGGCCGGGACGAGCGAGGACGTTGACGGGCCGATCGACTGCCGCTACGACCGCGCGGATATCGGCGATGTCCTTCAATCCGGGCGCATAAAGCACATCGGCACCCGCCTCCTGGTACGCCTGCAGTCGCGTGATGGTGTCGGCGAGGTCGGGGCGGCCGTGCAGGAAGTTCTCGGCCCGCGCGGTGAGCACGGCCCGGGCCGGAGTCGAGTGCGCGGCGTACGCGGCCGCTTCGACGCGTGCTGCGGCCTCCGCCAGTTCGTAGATCGGCGCGTCCTCTTGGCGGGAGAAGTCCTCGATCGAACAACCGGCCACACCCGTCGCGACGAGCCGCATGATGTTCGCGGCTACTCCCTGCGGATCGTCGGCGAACGCGTTCTCGAAGTCGACAGTGACCGGAACAGCGGTCGCCGCCGCGAGCGCGGTCGCGTGGGCGACGATCTCGTCGAGGGTCGCATGGCCGTCGAGCCGACCGAGCGTCGCGGCATGGCCGCTGCTCGTCGTCGCGACCGCGACGAAGCCCATGAACGCGAAGAGCTTTGCCGTTCCCGCATCCCACGCGTTCGGCAGGAGCAACACGGTGTCGGCGTGGTGCAGCGCCAGGAAGGTGTCGCATTTCTCGGCGTGCGTGCTCATGGGCAGAACGTACTGCCGTTCGCGTGTGACCGGTCGCTAGAGGGGCGGCCCGGCGATGAGTCGCAGTGACGCAGTCCGCGATTGACCGGTCGCGGATTCCGTCCACGCCAGGTTGATCTCGTCGCCGGGGCGGTAGTGATCGAGGGTCTTCTCGAGATCCGCGAGTGAGCCGATGGCCGTGCCGTCGACCGCCACGATCACGTCGTCCGCGCGCAGTCCCACGGCGCCCGCCGGTCCGGTGTTGTCGACGAGCCCGACCACCGCGCCGTGTACGTCGGCGACGGCCGGCGCCGACCGCACCGTCTTGATCGCAACTCCGAGCACGGCCCGCGGTCCGATGTGCACGGTGTCGGAACCTCGCCCGGCGCGGATCTCCGCGACGATTGCCTCCGCCCGCTCGATCGGGATCGCGAAACCGTCGCCGACGCCCGTCGATTGCCCGGCCGGCTCGTCGGCGGCCGCGGTCGTCATGCCGATGACGCGCGCCTGAGCGTCGACCAGCGGTCCGCCGGAGTCGCCGGGTTGCACCGGAGAGCTGATCTCGATCATGTCGCTGAGCGTTTCGCTCGGCGCGCCCGCGTCGCCGGCCGTCACGCGCTGGCCGAACGCGGTGATCGTCCCGGCTTCGGGGATGGGCGCGCTCCCGAGGCCGTGGGCATTGCCGATCGCGACCACGCCGTCGCCGACCCGGGCCGTCGTACTCGGCGCGGTCACGGCGGCGCGAAGTCCCGAGGCGCCGTCGAGTTGCAGCAGGGCGACGTCGTCGCCGACGTCGTAGCCGAGGACGCGCGCGGTGTAGCGCCGCCCGGTCCCGTCGACCTGGGCGTTGATCTGGGTCGCGCCGGCAATCACATGATTGTTGGTGAGCACCTCGCCCGTGGGAGTGAGGATGATCCCGGTGGCCGCGGCCTGACCCCGGCCGCCGCTCAACACGGTCGTGATGTCGACGGTTGTGGGATCGACCTGGGCCACGACCGATTCCACATCTACGTGCGCGCGTCCGGTGCGCGGCGTCTCGGTCTGGCCGACCTCGGTCGTCGTCGACGGGGCCGATCCGTCGAGCCACGCGGTGAGCAGCAGAACACCGATGACGGCGATCAGGACGATCAGAACGAGATGGGCGAAGCCGTCGTCGCCCTCCCGATGGTTCGCCGCCGGCGCGGGTGTCACAGGGGCAGTGTGCCCCGTTGCCGAGCGGGCCCGGTCGCGGGGGTTGGCGACGTCACGGACCAGGCACTACCAATGGCGCCATGGGCGACACCGTGCGGTACGAGCTCGAAGGTCATGTCGCGACGATCACGTACAACCGGCCCGCGGCGTTGAACGCGGTCAACGGCGAGATGCGACGCGATCTCAACGACGCGTTCAGCCGCTTCCGCGACGAGGAGGATGCGTGGGTCGGGATCGTCACCGGCGCGGGCCAGCGCGTTCTGTGCGGGCGCCGACCTGCGCGACGGCGCCGGTTCGACGGGCGATTTCCCGGGCACGTTCTGGGAGAAGCCGACCATCAATTCGTTCGAGAGCGGCTGGGAGATCTTCAAACCCGTCATCGCCGCGGTCAACGGCTACTGCCTCGGCTACGGACTGACCCTCGTGACGTGGTGTGACTTCGTCCTCGCGAGTGAGAGCGCCGAGTTCGGATTCCCGGAAGCGCGCATCGGCGTTCCCGCGATCGTCGGTGCGATCCGGCTCCCGCAACGCGTCGCGTGGCACGACGCGATGGAACTGCTGATGACCGGCGAGCGCATCGACGCGGCGCGCGCCCTCGAGATCGGCCTCGTCGGACGCGTGGTCGCGGCCGACGCGTTGCTCGACGAAGCGCGCGCACTCGCGCAGCGGCTCTTGCTCGGTGCGCCGCTCGCGCAACGCGCCATGAAAGAGGTCGCGGTTCGTTCCGCACAGCTCCCGATGTTGGAGGCGATCCGGTTCGGCGAAACCATGCGCAAGGTCGCGGCGGCCACCGAGGACGCGCAGGAAGGCGGGCGCGCCGCGGCCGAAGGGCGTCCACCCGTGTGGCGCGCCCGCTAGCCGGTCACGTACCCCTTGGCGGTGACGAGCGGTAGGTCGGTGTACGTCGCGATGCCGGGCGCGGCCGCGCACACCGCGGCGATCGCGTTCACGGCCGGCATGGCCGTCATGATCATGCCGAGGCCCATGTAGTCGGGTTCGTCCCAGTCGTCGGGCGGGAGGATCTGGAAACGGCTCCGGACCTTGGGGCGTCCGTCGATCTCCACGAAGTACCCGTGCCGCAACTCCCAATCGGGCTCCATCGACCAGCCCATCTTCCAGCGGAAGCAGCACTCGATCACATGCCGGTCGCCGACCGCGCCGAACCACGTGCCGCTGATCCCGGCGACGCTCCCCTGCGGGATCGTCATGAAGCCGAGGTCCATCGTCTCGGTGGCGCACGCGTATTCCGCGGAGAACCCGATCACGTCGAGTGTGATCCGCAGCGCGTCGGCCATCGAGCGCGACCGCGTCGCCGAACACCGCCGACGCGCCTTCGGTACGCGTTGCCGTGGCCGGATCGTCGGGGTCGTGCGCGAAGCCGACCGACAACTGGGTTTCGGCCGACGCGTATCCCGTCGCGTCGACCGACTCGAGCACGCGGATCTGATCGACACGATCGCAGATGCCCGCGCTGACCAATCCGAACAGGTTGAGGAACCCGGGATTCACGCCGGTACCGAACAGCGTTGCGCCCCCGGAGCGCGCGGCCGCCTCCAACTGCTGCACCGCGTCGGCGCCGAGCGCGCGGCCGGTGATGAACGCCGCGGTGGAGACGATGTTGATTCCCGCGCCGAGGATGCGGGCCATCTCGGAGACATCGGGCCAGATCGGGTTGTAGCTCACGCAATCCGGCTGCAGCGCGAGCAGCGCGTCGACGTCGTCGGTGGCCGCCACGCCGATCGGCGCGAGACCCACGAGCGCACCGACATCGGCGCCCACCTTGGCCGCCGACCACGCCCGGCAGCCGACCAGCTCGAGATCGGGATGCTCGATGATCGCCCGGGCCGCCCGGCGCCCGACATTGCCCGTCGTCCACTGCACGACCCGAATTGGGTCGCGAGGCCGGATTGGGTCGCGAGGCCGGATCGGGTCCCGTACGTCAGTGCTCATGGCCCGACGGTAGGTCCCCGGTGACATCCGCCACCATTGGCGGTCGGCCCTTCCGGCGGCGGCCCCCCGGGAGGATGATGGGCCCATGGAGAGCGGGACGGCGGGAGTTCAGACGAAATACGGCATGAGTCCGCTCGCGGCGCACGACAAGGCCATCACCACGGCCACGGCGCTGTTGGTGCTCGAGGTGTCGCGCGAATCGATCAACTTCGAGCTCCGGCGCCAGTTCGGATTCACCGAGGGCCACGCGGCCGCGCTGATCCGGGAGGCCTCGGCGCGGGTTCCTCGACCGGCCAAGACCCGTTCGACTCCGCGTCGGATCCGGTAACCACTCGACGGGCTGCGCAAGGAAGCGCACCCTCGGCACCGGGATCGTGAGCACAGCCGCACGACCCTGGCGTAGTGAATGCAGCATGGAAGCAACGACCGATTGAGGCCCTCGTCCCCGCCAAGCGACGAGGGTCTCAATCGAAATCCCCGCGGCCGGGTACAACCTGGGCATGAACAACCGGAACCAGGCCGTCCTCATGCCCAGCGAAGTCTCCGAGCGCGTCGGGATGTTCGACAAATTCGCGGGGTGGTCGTCGCGGCTCGCGAGCCGCGCCGCGTTCTTCACGTTCTGTGTATTGCTCGTCGTGATCTGGGCGCCGTCGTATTTCCTGATCCGCGATCTCGACACCTGGCAGCTCATCATCAACACCGTCACGACGATCGTGACGTTCCTGATGGTGGCGTTGCTGCAGAACAGTTCGACGCGCAGCGATCAGGCGGTCCAACACAAGCTCAACGCGATCGCCGACGGCTTGGCCGATCTCATGGCGTACATCCACACCGGGGGCGAAGGCCGCGACCTCAACCAGGACCTGATCGAGCTGCGCGCCGCGGTCGGCCTGGAGTCACGGGAGAGCTCGTCGGGCAACCGCACCAATGCGACGCCGGCGAACTAGTCGTCAGCTGTTCAACAGGCTCGCGATGACGTTGACGACGACCGCGAGGATGACCGCCCCGAACAGATAGGCGAGGAGAGCCTGGCGCAGCACCGTGCGGCGCGTGCGGTACGCCTGGATATCGGTGTCGGAGACCTGGAAGGTCATCCCGACCGTGAACGCCACATAGGCGAAGTCCTGGTAGTTCGGGAGCTCGTGCTCGGTCTTGAAGTCGATGCCGCCGACGGGCGGTGTGTAGAACTCGTGCGCGTAGCGCAGCGCGAAGACGGTGTGCACCAGGCTCCACGACGACGCGACCGTCACGAGCGCGATCACCGTGAGCCCGAGCCGGCCGCCCGTGTGGGCCTGGTTGGCTTTGATCAGGTCGAAGCCGGTGCCGATGAGGCTGGCCACGCTCGCACTCACGAGGAGCAGCGACGTCGGCACCCGCGTCGTGTCCTCCCGGGTGGCGAGCGTCTCGGTCTCGGTCGGGGTGAACCGGCCCACGATCAGCCAGACCGAGGTCACGTAGAGGATCGCGGTCGCGTCCCACCCCGCCAACACGGCCATCTGCCACGGCGCGACGAATGTCAGCCCGACGCCGACCACGACACCCACGGCCGCGACGATGAGGAACCGGTCGAGCGCAGTCATCTCGTTCATCGTGAAAAGAGTGTCGCACGGCCGTTCCGCGGGCCCGTGCCACCCGCGGAGGGTGTCGCCAATCCTTCTGAGCCCGTGCGATACTCCCCGAAACGGACAAACGTCTCCAGGGGGATATCGGATGGATGTCGAATTCGGTCGTCGGTTGTTCGCCGAGTTCCTCGGGACCGCGCTGCTCGTGATCTTCGCCGTCGGCGTGGCCACGCTGTCGTTCGGCTTCAAGTTCGCCGGCGCGAGCACTTCGGCCGGCATCGTGGCGACCGCGTTCGCATTCGGCCTGGTGTTGTTGGCCCTCGCCTACACGCTCGGCCCGATCTCGGGCTGCCACGTGAACCCCGCGGTCACGATGGGCTTCCTCGTCGCGCGGCGCATGTCGCTGACCGACGCGGTCGGCTACTGGATCGCGCAGTTCCTCGGCGGCTTCGCCGGCGCGCTTGCCCTGTGGGGCATCTTCCAGGGTTCCGACCTCTACACGAAGTCGGTCGGGCTCGGCACGAACGGCTGGGGCAAGGCCTCGATGATCGAGATCAACCTCGGCGGCGCGTTCGCGGCCGAGGTCGTGTTGACGTTCCTCTTCGTGTTCGTGGTGCTCGGCGCGACGAGTCGTCTCGCGACTCCGGGCGCGGCCGGCCTCGCGATCGGTCTCGCGCTCACGACGGTGCACCTGATCGGCATCCCGCTGACCGGAACGTCCGTGAACCCGGCCCGCAGCCTCGGCCCGGCCCTCATCGTCGGCGGCGACGCGCTGCACCAAGTCTGGTTGTTCATCGTCGCCCCGCTCATCGGCGGCGCGATCGCCGCCATCGTCCACGCGGTCCTCTACCCGCCCGAAGAAGTCGACATCGTCGTCGAGGTGGTCACCGCGTAAGGCGGGTGTACCGTCGGGGTACACGCTCTCGGGAGCGACGCCTCTTCGGGTTCAGCGCCGATTCGGCCGGACGCCTCTTCCCTGCAGCCCGACGTTCCGGAAGGCTCACCATGGGATCTCTCGACGGCCTGCCGCGCCACGCGTTCGGAACGACGGAACGGCACGGGTGCACTACGGAGACGTGCTTCGCCACGTTCGACTCCACGCCCACCGCGAGGGCGAGGTCCGGCACTGCAATCGATCCGGCCCCGACGGCGGCCACCTGCAGCGCTGGGACGGTCAGCTCTGGCAAGCGGTCGCCGGTGAGATGCAGCACGACCGCACGTAACCGCAGGGCAGAATGACGCGGTGACCGACCTCGAGACGGAGCTCTTGGACGAGGTCCGGGTGCTCGTGGACCGCTGGAAGGTCGAGTACGCGGGTCGGCCCGACCTCGAGCGCGAGCAGCTGTGGCTCCTGGCCCTCGAACGCGAACAGATCGTTGCTGTCGCGTACCGCGAAGAAGCCGTCGCCGGACGCGTCGACGCACTCGACGTCGACGCCGACGTGCGCGCGCTGTTGCGCCAGACGCTCGTGTGGATCTGGAAGGACGAGGAGCTCCACGCCGAATACCTACGCGGCCTGCTGTTGCAACAGCGGGGCTTGGCGTCGACGCTCGTCGTCTATGGCCGGCAGGTGCAGGGCGCGTTGTCGGGTTGGGTATCGGCGACCGAGAACCATCTCGACTCTCGCGCCGCGCCCCTGCGTACCGGTGCGGCGGGCTTGCTCGTCGCCGTGGCCGGCGCCACGGGCCGGATACCACCGGCCCTCAAGCCGGAACTGCGCTATCAGACCTTTCAGCGCTACTGCACGCTCAACGTCGCGCTCGAGGCGACAGCCGAGCTCGCCTATCACCGCCTCATCGAGCTGGCCCGCACCGACGACGAGCGCGCCGCGTTCGAGCGCATCCGCGCCGACGAGGAACGCCACGTCATCGCCTTCCGGATCATCGCCGACGCGCTGACCGACGACGACCGGCTCGCGGCGGGCGCATCCGTCGACCAACTGGTGCACGACCTCGGCGGAGTGAGCCCGTGGTTCGTTCCCGCGACGATGCGCGCCGCGAGCGTCGCCGCGCACACCCGTCGTTCCGCGTCGCGGGGCTTCGGGTCGCGTGCGCCGGTCGCGGTGCGCACGGGTAACGTCGATGCGGACCGGGAGCGCGTCCTCACGGAGTGCCTCGACGCGGCCGGGCTCGCAGAGGTGGTGCAGGACGCCCGTTCGGTCGCGGTCCGGGTGTCGTTCATGCTCGGCTACGACCGGCGCGCGCCGGCGAACGTGAACGACCCGGTGCTCGTCGATCTCCTCGCGCAATACCTCCGGCGCCACGGCGTCACCGATGTCGCGGTGCTCGAAGCCCCCACGGTGTACGGGAACTGCTTCGCCAACCGCACTGTCACCGACGTCGCGCGCTACTTCGGGTTCGGGTCGCCGAACTACCGCGTCGTCGACATCTCCGACGACCTCCGGCCGATCCACTACGAGCGCGGCTTCGTGCAGCAGGCCATAACGGCCACGTGGCTCGACGCCGACGTCCGCATCGTCATGCCCAAGCTCCGGACCGACCCGACCGAGTTCGCGCACCTCGGACTCTCGACGCTCGAAGGCAGCACGGGCGCGATCGACGAGACGTTCTACGCCGGCCGCCAGGTCGACTTCCGTTCCGCCACGATGATGCTCCTCGACGTCGCGCCGCCCGACTTCTCGATCGTCGATGCGTGGGCGCCCGTCGCCGACGGTCCGTTCGGGGTGATGGGTTGCCGTACACCGGCCGACGTGCGCCACGTGTACGCGGGCGCCGACGCGCTGGCGGTCGACGAGGTCGTGCTCGCCGACCTCGGGATCGACGATGCGCGCCGCGCGCCCATCGTGCGGCGGGCCTATCACTGGTTCGGCTTCCGGCCGAGCCCGATCGCGGTCGACGGTGTGCGCCCCGATCTCGCGCACACGCTGCGCGGTGCGCATGCGTCGGCGCCGTTGCGTTTCCTCGGCACCGCCTCGTATCCGATCTACATGGCCTTCAGCAATCAGGGCGAGCTCTTCGTGCCGGAGATGGATCCCGTCGCGTTTCCGCCCTCACGGCCGGTCGGCGCCGCGACCCGAGTGGTGCGCTGGAGTGCACAACGCGCGTTCGGCCTGCGGGCCGGGAAGTGACGGGCTGGCGCGATCGACCGGCGCAGATCCGCGGCGCGATCGCGTCGACGCGCGGTGGGCACGGCGCGGCCCGTCTCCTCGCGGTCGCCGACAGCCGGGGCTTCGTCCGTTCCCTCTTTCTCGCGTCGCTGGCCGACACCGGTCTCGGCCCGGATCTGCGCACACCGACTTCATTCGACGCGCTCGTGGCGCGCACCGATTGCGTGCGGCCGGAACGGTTGCGGGCGTGGCTGGCCGTCGGGACCGAGGTCGGCGAGTTGCGCGAGCGCGCGGGTCGCTGGAGCGTCCGCGGAAAACGGGCCTGCGCCATCGCCGACGGCGACCGGCTGCTGGTCGCCCACTACCGGTCGATGGTCGAGTATCAGGCCGGGCCGTACGCCGAGATCGCCGAGCTGTGGAGGGGCGCGCCCGACTCGGGCCGCACCGATCTCCGTGACTATGCCGGCACGATCGCCGACGTCTCGTTGGCCGCGGCGCCGTTCATCGTCCCGTTCCTGAACGCGGTCGTGGCCGACCGTCAGCCCGGCAACGCGCTCGACGTCGGCTGCGGAACCGGCGTGTACACGCGGGCGTTGCTCGATGCCGACCCGCGCATCGCCGTCGAGGCCGTCGACCTCGCCGCCGATGTCGTCGGCGCAACCCGGCGCGCGCTGGAAGGCTTCGGCCCGCGGGTCGCGGTATCGACCGGCGACATCCGCACGTGGACGCCGGCGTCGGGCGCGCGGTTCGATCTCGTGACCTTCTGCAACAACCTCTACTACTTCGCGCCCGAAACGCGCGTCGCGTTGTTCGAGAGCGTGCAACGACTCCTCGCGCCCGACGGCGAACTGGTCGTGGTGTCGCTCACCCGACCCGGTTCGATCGCGAGCGCGCACCTCCACCTGATGCTGTGTTGCCAGGAGACCGTCGCCGCGCTGCCCGAGCACGACGAGATCGAACGCATGCTGCGGGGCGCGGGTTACGACATCGTGGAGTCGGCGCGGCTCGTGCCCACCGAACCCTTCGTCGGAGTCCGAGCGAGGATCGCTACGCGGCGCGGGCCCGACGTCGACGGGCGATAACGGCCAGCGTCGTCCCGAGGCCGATGGCTCCGAGGCCCACCAGCGGCGGTGCCTCGCTGCTTCCGGTGAACGGCAGTGCGGCACTGGAAACCGTTGTGGTGGTGACCGCCTGCGCGGTCAGGCTCGACGGTTCGGTCGTCGGCGGAACCGTCGTGCCGAGCTTCCCGATCGGAATCGTCGTGGTGCTGACGACCGTCGACGGCGAGACGAGCGTGCTCGTGGTCGGGGCGACGGTCGTGGTCGTCGTCGGCTCTTCGGTGGTTGTGGTGGCCTCGACCGTGGTGGTCGTCGTGGGCGCTTCGGTGGTAGTCGTCGACGGTTCGACGGTCGTGGTGGTCGGTTCGACAGTGGTCGTCGTGGCCTCGACCGTGGTGGTGGTCGGCGCAATCGTCGTGGTGGTGGTGCCGACACAGTTCGGTTCGAGCGCCACCGAAGTCGTACGGGTCGCGGTCACTCCGTCGGGCCACGACGCGTTGATCGTGAGGACGACGGTGCCGGTCACCGAACCCGGGATCACAGTGGTCGCCGGGGTGGTGTCGGACGCGGCAACCGGCGACACGTATCCGGTGACGGCGAAGTGTTGCCCGCCGAGCGTCGCGTCGGCCGACACGATGGTCATCGGCCGGGCCGGATCGGTCTCACTGTTCGCGATGGTCCAGCTGACGACGTGGTCGCCGTTCGGGCAGTTCGTCTCGCCGGAAAGCACCGGGAAGTGTGCCCACGCCGGCAACGCGAGGAACGCGACGAGTCCGACGCTCGTAACACCCACCACGATGCCGCGGCGGGCCCAGCCTCGAGATCCCATCCGCACGCGAGCGCGTTCCGACACACGGCGTTGCTTCTCCACGAAGTGCCTCCCTATGGCGCGACACCCCGACGGCGTCGTGCAATCTCCCGCAGTTCCGAAGGCGGAGATCGTGCCCAGCCGCTCCGGATGACCGGACTCGAGGGTAAGTCGTGACCACTCAGAGCGTCAATCGGAGTGGGCGGTTGTCACTCCCGGACGATCTTCTTGCGTACCTACTTGACCTTCTCTAGACCTCGTCCCGGCCCGGCCGTCCGCCGAGAAGCGGTATACGCCCTATTTGATCTACTAGCGGGGTCGTCACCCAGCGCGCGAGTATTGATTCTGACGGGGTAGTGATTGTGACCGGGGGGTTCATCGGGTGGCGGTTCTCAAGCATGGTCGTACGCGCTGGTTCGCGCTCGGCGCAGCGCTCGCAGCATCTTCTCTTGTAAGTGCGTTCCTGGTCGGAGGCGCGTCGCATGCGGGCGCGGCCGGACCCAACGTGACGACCGTGCAACTCGGCTTGTCACAGGTGGCATCGGGCCTGTCCGAGCCGGTGGCGCTCGCGTTCCGCACCGGCGACACGCGTATGTACGTGGTCGAGAAGAGCGGTTCGATCGTCATCGTCGACGCCAACGGCACGATCGAGCCGACCCCGGTGATCTCGGGCGTCGTCGCGGTCGACCAGGACGAAGAAGGTCTGCTCGGCGCGGCGTTCTCGCCCGACGGCACCAAGCTGTACGTCGACTATGCCGTCGTGGCGAGCAACACGATCTTCGTCGACGAGTACACGATGTCGGGTGACGTCGCGGTCGTGTCGAGTCGCCGCAACCTGTTGACGATCCCGCACCCCGACTCGACGAACCACTACGGCGGCGAACTCATCTTCGGGCCCGACCACGACCTCTACATCGGTGTCGGCGACGGCGGCACGCCGGGCGACTCCGACGGCAACGCGCAGAACACCGACGTCTTGCTCGGCAAGATCCTGCGCATCGACCCGACCCCGAGCGGGTCGCTGCCCTACACGATCCCGTCGAACAACCCGTTCGCGAACCAGCCGGGCAAGCGCGGCGAGATCTGGATGTACGGCCTGCGCAACCCGTGGCGCTTCTCCTTCGACGCCACCGGGCAGATGTGGGTCGCCGACGTCGGTCAGGACCTCTACGAAGAGGTCGACGTTGCGGGTGCCGGCGTAGGTGGTCAGAACTACGGCTGGCCGCTCCGGGAGGCGCTGCACCCTTACAACGGCGGCGCCATGCCCGCCGGAGCGGTGAATCCCGTGTTCGAAGAGCCGCACAGCAACGGCTGGTGCGCCATCATCGGCGGCTACGTGTATCACGGCACGGCGATCCCGAACCTCGACGGCATGTACGTATTCGGCGACCTGTGCCGGAACACCATCGTCGGCGCCACGACCAGCGGAACGCACCTGACCGCGCAGGCCGACCTCTCGGTCAGCCCGTCGAGCATCGTCAGCTTCGGTCAGGACGCGAACGGCGAGCTCTACGCCATCAGCCTCGAGGGCGGCATCTACCAGCTGGTCCAGGACACGCGCACCGTCTCAGTGGGTGACGCGTCGGCGGCCGAGGGCAACTCGGCCGCCCGGACGATCAACTTCCCGGTGACGCTTTCGGTGCCGGCGACCGGCACAGTCACCGTGCCGTACACGGTGCACGACAACTCGACCACCGACCGCGCCACCGGAGGCGCCAAGCCCGGGCCGGGTATCGACTACAAGACCAAGTCGGGGGTACTCACCTTTGCGCCGACGGCTTCGGGCACGACCGCCGTCTCGAAGAGCATCGCGGTATCGATCCTCGGTGACACCACGCCCGAACCCGACGAGACCTTCATCGTGGATCTGGGCACCCCGACCGGCGGCTACGCAGTCGGTCGCGGTACCGGAACCGGCACGATCCTCGACGACGACACGGGATCGCCGGGCACGGTCATGGACGTCGGCGACTCGACGATCATCACGTCCAGCAAGGCGCAGATGCTGAAGTTCATGGTGACGCTGTCGGACAAGGTCTCCGGCACGGTGACGGTGAACTACGCCATCACTTCGGACACCGCGACCTACAGCAGCGCCGCCTCGGGCGGAGGCAACTACGGCGGCAAGACCAGCGGGACGATCACCTTCGCGGCCAACGCCCGCTCGAAGGTCGTGAGCATTCCCATCTGGCCGAATGCCGACCCGAACCTCGACGTGAAGTTCGACATCACCTTGTCGGGCCTCAGCGGCACCGGGGTCAGCTTGAGCCACGCCACCGCGGTCGGAGAGATCGCCGGCAGCTAGGTACTCGGTTATCGCGAAACGAACAGGACCGTTCTCGGCGTCAGCCGGCGCCGAGAACGGTCTCGTACACGCGGTCGTCGTCGAGGCTCGTGATCTCGGCGCCCGAGATCGGTCCGAGCTGGGCGAGGTTGTTGGTCTGCGGGTCGTGATCGACGAGCACGCCGTCACCGACGCGGACTCCCGCCGGTAGGTACTGCAGCGTCGCGCCGCCAAAATCGTGACGCCCGCGCGACAACAGGTAGCAGCAGGGCGCGATCGTGAACACGTCGGCGAGGTAGCGCTCGAGTGGTGCGGGCTCGACGTGTTGGAAGACGAGCGACGCGAACACGAGGTCGAAGCGCTGTTCGCGCACGCGGTCCCAGTCGGACTCGAAGCTGACGGCGCCGGGCCAGTCGAGGGCGCCGACCCGTTCGATCATCTCCGGGAGATCGAAGCCCACGACCTCGGTGGCGACGCCGGTGAGATACGGGAGGTTCCGACCGAGGCCGCAGCCGAAGTCGAGCACTCGGGCCGGGCGGCCGATGTCGATCGTCGGGACGTACGGCGTGAACGGTTTGCCGTCGGCGTAGCCCGACAGGATCGCGTCGCGCACGCCGACGTCGTCGAGCGATGCAACCTGGCGCCAGTGCTCGGTTCCGGTCATGGCGCGGAAGCTACCAGCGCCCGATTCAGCCGGTCACGATGATGCGGGCGATCGCCACGTAGAAGATCAGGCCCGCGAGCAGGACCAGCGCGTGGAAGACCTCGTGGAAGCCGAACACCTCGGGCCACGGGTCGGGTCGGCGGGTCGAGTAGACGCGGGCGCCGATCGAATAGACGATGCCGCCGCACGCGATGAGCGAGAACGTGAGCACGCCGAGCTCGTGCCACAACACGGGGACGAACACGACCGCCGTCCAGCCCACGACCACGTACACGCCGGCGACCAACCAGCGCGGCGCCTGCAGCCAGAACATCCGCACCGCGATGCCGATCGCGGCCAACGGCCACACGATGCCCAGGAGTATGCGCGCACTGCGCGTATCGAGCCCGACGACCGCGACGGGCGTGTACGTCGACGCGATGCCGACGAGGATCATCGAGTGGTCGAGGCGTCGGAGTCGTTGCTTCGTCGACGGGGTCCAGTGACCCCGGTGATACACCGCGCTCGTCGCGTACATCGCGGTGACACCGATCGTGTAGATCGCCGCCGAGATACGCGCCGCAGTGGTGTGGGCGACGGCGATCAGCACCGCCCCGAGAACGGGAAACACGAAGGCCGCGATCTCGTGGGATACGCCGCGAAAGCGCGGCTTCACGTCGGTGAGCACGGGCCCAGTCTGCAGCACCGGCGGCTCCATCTGTCATCCGCCGTTCGCGGAGAAGTGCTGGTAGTCGGGGGATGCCGTCCAGCGCCCGCCCCACTGCCAACCCACCGCCGCGAACGCCTGATTCAGCACGCCACCCGGCTCCGCCATTCCGGACCTGACGTCGTGGCGGTCGACGAACGCCGCCCCGGCCGCGGGCTGGACCGCCCCGCCCTCGAGGTACGGGTTCTCGACCGGGTTGACGTCGATCGCGGTTCCGTATGCGTGCGCCGACCATTGCGGCGGCCCGGGCGCGACTGCGTTGCGACAGTTGAACCCCGAGGTGTTGTCGGCATCCATCGAGATCGGATCCTTCCCGCCGTACACGTCCTCGGGCTGCATGCGGCGAATCGGGAACCGCGCCTCGTACAGGGAGCGGAACACCGCGACGACCTTGATCGCCACGCTCGCGGCCACGACGATCGTGCCGGTGTGGGCCCGACCGTCGAAGCCCCAATAGCTCAGATGGAGCATCCGGAGCTGCTCCGGCCCGACGGGACACCCGGGCCGGTAGGTCGACGGAATGTCGCTCGCGCCGATCGGGTCGACCGCGGCGGTGAACGCGGGCGGGCCGGTGAACGTGCCGGTGGCCGTGCCGGTGCTTGTGGTCGTCGTGCTTGCCGGCGCGCGGGTCGACGTCGGAGTCGGACGCGTCGTCGACGTTGCCGGCGCGACCGTTGCGGTCGTGCTCGGCGCCGTCGATGCCGAGCTCGTCGGGGCCGACGCGGCGGGGTTCGTGCTTCCGCATGCCGCGAGCAGGACGATCGCGGCGACCGGCGTCAAGCAGACGGAGATCGTCCGCAGTCGGCGCATCTTCCTTAGGCTACCGGCCGTGCTCCGGGCCCTTCTTGCAGCCATTGCCGCGACCGCGCTCGTCGCGGCGTGCGGTGGGAGTAGCTCGCACTCGACCGCGACGACCGTGCCCCCCACGGCCGCGCGCATCACCACCACGACGAGAGCCCCCGTTTCCACGACTTCGGCGCCGACCTCGACAACGGCCGCGCCGACCACGACGGCGGCACCGGCACCGGTCACGACCGCGTCGCGACCGCCGGCAACGCCTCCGCCCACGACGAGCGCGCCCACTCCCCCCGTCGGGCCCGCCAGCGCCGCGCAAGCCGAGCTCATCGTCGTCTCTGCGTCGGGCTACGGCCAGACGTTCGCCACCCTGAATGCGTACGACCGCACGAGCTCGGGTTGGGTGCGCCGGTTCGGACCGTGGACCGCTCGCGTCGGGCGGAACGGCTTCGCGCCGGACGGCCAGAAGCGAGAAGGCGACGGCCGCACGCCGTCGGGTACCTACGGCTTCTCGTTCTTCTTCGGCATCGACGCGAACCCGGGTGTCTCGTTCGCGTATCGCCCCATCACCAGTTCGGCGATCGTCTGGGACGACGATCCCGGAAGCCCCAACTACAACGAGTGGATCGACACGCGTGTCGGGGCGGCGGGCGTGCGGCCGGAGCCGATGTACAACGCGCCGGTGTACGACTACGGCGCAGTCATCGCCTACAACACTGCGCGCACTCCCGGCCTCGGCAGCGCGATCTTCTTCCATGTATCCGACGGCCAGTCGACCGCGGGCTGCGTCGCGCTGCCGGTCTCCGAGCTCCTCGACGTCCTGCGCTGGATGAACCCGGCCCTGAATCCGCAGATGCGCATGGGAGTGAATGCCGCCGCACCGGCGTGACCCCGTGGGAATTGGGTAGACCAGAGGGATGGCCGAACGACCCGACACCGCCGATCCCGATCCCGCACGCGTGCAAGCCCGGGCGGAGACGCTGCTCCCCGAAGAAGAAGCCGTCGGGAGCGACGATCCCGAAGCGCAGGCCGAGGAGATCCTGGCCGAGTCGGACGCGCGCAGCGCGGGCCGCGACTCGCCGCTCGATCCCGCGATCGAACACCGCCGTTCGGAGGACACCGTCGAGCCGCCCGAGTAACCGAGCCCGCCTCGGCGCGGCGAGCGCGCCCTAGACCTGCGTGCGCGCGTCGAGCTCCTGCACCCGCGCCGCCAGGCTCTGCAGCAACTTGTGGCAGATCGACGGTGACTCGTCGAGCAGGGCCAGGAACTCACGGCGGCCGAGTATTGCGACCTCGAGCGGTGTCTCGGCGACAACGGTCGCGTTGCGCGGCGCGCGATTCAGCATCGAGAGCTCGCCGACCACTCCGCCTTCTGTGACCGCGCCGACCTTGCGCCCCCTGCGTGTCACCTTGCACTTGCCCTGCAGGATGACGAACGCGTTGGTGCCGGTCTCGCCCTCGGTCACCAGCGTCGCGCCCGCGGCCCGGGGCTCGACGATCGCCGACTTGGCGAGCATCCGCAGCTCCCGCTTCGAGCACCCCGCGAAGAGCGGGACCGACGCGAAATGCACGTGGATGCTTGCGATCGACGAGCGCCGCAGCGACATCTTGCGGTAGTTCTGCTCACTGCTGAGCTCTTGCGGATCGAACTGCGTCGGAAACACGGCTGCTCCTCGCCCGAGCGGAAATCGGTTTCCGCGCCGCTAGTCAAGCAGGTCGGGTTCGAGCTCCGCACTTGGAATCTCCTTCAGGGAGAGCACCGGGCGGGTCAGAACCCAACCGACGGCGAACAATCCCCCGATACCCGCGACGATCAGTGTCGGCCGCAACCCGATCCGGCTCCCGAGGACCGCGCCCGCCAACGAACCGAACGGCATCGTGCCCCACACCATGAACCGCATCGACGCGTTCATCCGCCCGAGCATGCGGGGCGGCGTGATCGCCTGCCGCAGGCTGACCTGGTCGATGTTGTACAGCGTGCCCCCGAAGCCGAACAGCAGCCAGGCGATCACGAAGTAGATGAGCGCGTGCTCCGTCGGTGCGAGACCGATCAGGAGCCCCGCACCGCAGCTCACCAACATGCCGATCATGATCGCGGGCCCGAGCCGCAGCACGCGCGTGATCCGTTCGGTGAACACCGCGGCGACGAGCGCGCCGATGTTGCCCAAGGTGAACACCAGGCCGATCACTCCGGCGCTGTAGTGCCGTTCGCGGACCGCGTACAACAAGTACACGGCCATCGTCATCGACGAGAAGAAGTTCGACGTGGCGGTGCTCCCGGCGATCATCCGCAACACCCGGTGATGCAACACGTAGCCGAGCCCTTCGCGGATCTCGCCGCCGAGCGCGCGCAGCCGGCTCTTGGTCTCGTCCGCGGCGATGATGGGCGGTTCTTTTGTGCGGATACCGCGGATCAAGAGTGCCGACGCGACGAAGCTGGCCGCGTCGGCGGTGACGGCCGTCGCCGCGCCGACCCACTGCACCAACAGTCCGCCGAGCCCGGGGCCGAGGGTCTGCGCGCTCGACCGCGAGATCTCCAGTTTCGAGTTCCCGTCGGTGAGCTGGTCGCGCTCGACGATCGCCGGCAGGATCGACTGATACGCGACGTCGAAGAACACCGTCAGCGAACCGGTGATGAACACGACGATGACGAGCTGCGCGTATCCGAGATGGCCCATCGCCGACGCGATCGGAACCGACGCGAGGGCCACCGCGCGTCCGATGTCGCACCAGATCAGGATCGGGCGACGCGGGAGACGATCGACGATTGCGCCGGCCGGCAGACCGAACAGGACGAACGGCGAAAACTCGACCGCGGTGAGCGCACCGACCTGAAACGTGGTTGCGTGCAACACCGAGATCGCGACGAGTGGGAGCGCGAGCAGGCTCACCTGACTCCCGAGCTGCGACACCGTCTCCGCCGTCCACAACCGCATGAAGTCGCGGTGGCGGAACAGGGATTGGCCGCGCGGGTTCTCGCGTGCGCCCTCGACGCTGGTCACCGATCGAGGTTACTCACGGCCTCCCCGCGATTCGCGGGTATTACGGCGCGGCGCGTCAGTCGACGGCGGTGAGAAACGCGTCGAGAGTGGCTCGGTCGCCTTCGACGCGCACGGCGTCCGGCGAGATACGGCGATAGAGCAACAAGACGAGATCGGACGCGGGGGCCGAGGCAGTGACGAGCGGTGGAACGTCGGCCACCGAAATGCTCTGCCCGGAATCGGTCGCGACGAACGCGACCGGCGCGGGTTCGCCGAACTGCCGCGCGATCCACACGAACTCGTCGATGCCGTCGTCGGCCTCGGTCCGCGCGAATGGCTCAGGAGCACCGACTGCCGACTGCGCGTCCCAACGATGCACGGCGGCTTCGTGCACTTGGTGGCGGGCGATCGCGCCGACGGTGTGATCGATCTTCCACCATGCCCACGCGGGCGTGTCGAACGCGGTCGAACGCAGCGCGTCGAGGAGCCCGTCGGTCGACGCGCGCATCCACGCCGCGAGCGCGACTGCGTCCGTCGGTCCGGGCGGTTCCTCTCCGAGATCAGGCATCACGTCGACGCCCGCGAGCACTGTCGTGGTCCACATCTGTTGGACATTCCCGAGATGCCACGCGAGCTCGCGCAGCGACCACTCGGGACATCCGGCGACGCGCGCGTCGAGCGAACCCGCGTCGATTACCGCCGCGAACGCCGCGCTCTCGCGTTCGATCCATTGCGTGTAGTCGGTCGGGTCCACCCCCGGAAGCTACTGCTCGCGGTCGGTCGTGTACTCCGACCCGCGCCCGCCATGTTCCTTCTGCAACAAGATGTGTGCGGCTCGCAACGCGGCTCGGCAATCGATGTCGTCGATGGGCCAGGTGCGGGCCAGATACGCGGCGACGACTTCGTCCGACATGCCGTGGCGGAACAACGCTTCAGCGGCGATGACCGGTGCGACATCGTGGCCCATGGGTTTCCCCTCCGGCCCCACTCCGTCCGCAGCATGATTGTGTCACTTCGGCGCGTGTTCGTCGACGATGCTCGAACCGCGCCTGGCTACGATCCGTTTCATGACGGCGGGCGACGCGACCGGGCGGGGGGTGCTCGTCGCGCAGCAGATCGAGCCCGCGCCCGCGTGTGCCGCGTTCTCGTTGCCGTGGGATGTACCCGACCCGGGCGACCCTGTCGTGCTGCTCGGCACGGCGCGCGGTGCGCTCGGCGACACCTTCGCGGTCGAGTCGGGCGGGGTTGTGTACCTCTTCACGTTCGGCGCGGTCGGCTTGGCGGCCTTCTACGCGGTCGAGGAGCGGTACGCGAGCAAGGGCCTCGCCGACTACCGGATGCTCGTGCGCAAGCTGCCCGACGAGCTGTTCGCAGAACGGCGCACGTTCGCGCACGACCTGTTCGGCGCGGAAGAGGTTCAGGGCTATCTCGGCAATCTCGACTGGGCGATCGAAACCGAGATCGATCTGCTCGGCGAGGCCGGTTCGTTCGATGTGTTCGAGTTCTCCCGCCGGGTCGGTCACCGGCTCGGGCTGGCCTGTTGGATCGGGCGGGAAGCGCAGGTCGCGGACTTGATTCCCGACTTCGAGATCCTCGACGGCGCGGAGGCGTTCGTCCACCCCGAGCGATCCCAAGGCGCGACCAAGGACGACGAGCGCGCCGCGCTCGCCCGGGTCGAGCGCGCCATCACCGATCTGCTCGCTCGAACCGATCGTGAACCGAGCTTCCTCGACGACATCGCGCGCCGTTGGGCCGACGTCGACGATCCCGCGGCCGGGATCGCGGGCGATGTCGTGCTGTTGCACATCGCGACGATGACGAACCTCTTCGCCGCGTTGGCGTGGACGTTGGCCGAGGTGCTGCTGCACCCCACGGATGCGCCCCTCGAGCAGTGCGCGTTCGAGGCGGTTCGGTTGGGCCAACGATCGATCATGTTGCGCGAGGTGCTCCGCCCGTTCGTGTTCTCCGACGGAGAGACGGAGTACCACCTCGCCCGGGGCGTTCAGCTCGCGACGATGCTCCCGCTCACGAACTCCGAAGGCCCGGGCACGGACTACGACCCGACTCGGTGGCGCGACCGCGCCCTCCATCACGATGTCACGGTCACGACGTTCGGGCACGGTCCGCATCGGTGCCCGGCGCAACGCTTCTCCGTCTCGGCCATCGTTCGCACGGTCGATCGCATGCGCGCGACGTTCGCGATGACACCGGTGTTCGACGCGGTCACGCCCTTGCCGGCGCAGATCGGCGGCGTCGCCCGCAGCGCGTTCCCCTGCCCGGTCACCTACCGCCGCGTGTCCGCGGCCGCTCCGCACCGGTCGTGACGCGCTCTTCATGAGCCCGGCCCGATCGAACGCGGGGCCATCGCATTCGGCGTCGTGGGTGGCGCTCTTGGTATCGGTGTTCGCGTCGGCGGTCGCGGTGGCGATCATCACGACCGTTCTGGGTAAGCAGGTGTACGACCTCACCGGCAGTTCGCTCGACCTCGGGCTGCTCGGCCTGGCCGAGTTCGCGCCGGCCGCGTTGCTCGTCTTCGTGAGCGGCACGCTGGCCGACCGAATCGATCGCACCAAGCTCGCGGGCGCGGGCCTCGCCGCCCAAGCCGTGACGATCGGCGCGCTGGCCTGGTACGCGGGCACGAACCCCACCTCGACGATGCCGATCTTCGGGCTGGTCGTCGTGTTCGGCATCGCCGGCGCCTTCGTCACGCCCGCGACGCGTGCACTTCCCGCCGACATCGTCCGCCCCGAACGGCTGCCCTGGCTCGTCGCGCGCGAGACCGCGACGTGGCAGGGCGCCGCGATCGTCGGGCCGGTGCTCGGCGGCTTCCTCTACGTCCTCGACGTCCGCGCGCCGTACATCGCGGGTGGGGTGCTGCTCGCGGGAGCAGCGCTCGCGATCATGTTCGTGCATCCCACGCGCGTTGCACCCACCGTGGCTCGACCCCGCGCCGGCATGCACGAGGCGGTCGAAGGGGTTCGCTTCGTACGCTCGCAACCCATCTTGTTGGGCGCGATCTCACTCGATCTGTTCGCGGTCCTGTTCGGCGGGGCGGTCGCGCTCCTGCCCGCCATCGCCGAGAATCGGCTCGGCGTCGGTGCGGTCGGGCTGGGGCTCCTACGCGCCGCGATCGGCATCGGTGCGGGCGCGGTCACGCTCCTGTTGACCGTGCGGCCCGTACGCCGGCACGTCGGGCGTACGTTGCTCGTCGCCGTCGCGATCTTCGGAGTGGGCACCATCGTGCTCGGTGCGACGACGAACTTCGTCGTCGCGTTCATTGCCCTGGTCGCACTCTCGGGCGCCGATTCGGTGAGCGTGTTCATCCGGTCGACCCTCGTGCCGTTGATCACACCGCGCGACAAACGCGGCCGCGTGCTCGCCGTCGAGTCGGTGTTCATCGGTGCGTCGAATGAGCTCGGCGCGTTCGAGTCGGGAGTGGCCGGTCAGCTGCTCGGTCCCGCCGCGGCCGTCGTACTCGGGGGCGGCGCGACCCTCGCGGTCGCCGCGCTGTGGTGGAAGATCTTCCCCGGCCTGCGCAACGTCGACGGCTTCCCCGTCGCCGTTCAAGACCCCACAAACACCGGGTCGGGTTGACAGCGGGGGCACCAATAGGTGCTGCGGGTCGCACGGTCGCGGCGGCTGAGGATCGTCTCGCCGCAGCGCGGGCACCGGCGGCCACCCTTGCCGTAGACCGCGAGCGCCCCGGCGTAGGTCGTGCGCCGGGCCCGGGCGAGATTGCTCGTGAGTTGCCGTTGCGCGGTCTCGTAGATGCGCCGACGGGTCGGGCCGTCGAGCGCGGCGACGGCGACGAACGGCGAGATGCGTTCCGCCCAACAGATCTCCGACTTGAAGACGTTGCCGATGCCGGCGGCCACCCGTTGGTCGAGCAGCGCGGCCGCGAGCTCGGTCTCCGGTTCGAGCAACGCGAGCCGCGCGACCACGGCATCGAGGTCGACGTCGGACGCGCAGAGGTCGGGTCCGAGCCGCTCCAACATGCGCGACGCGCGCGTCGGGAGCTCGCGGCCGTCGTGCTCGCGGCGAAGCTCGACGATCGGCGCGGCAAAGCAGACCGCGGTGGTGCCGTCGTCGACGCGCAACACGACGCGCGCGGTGTGTCCCGGACGGCGCCAACGCTCGCCCGCGCCGTACACGTGCCACGCGCCGGTCATCTGCATGTGCGTGTGCAGCACGTGCCGATCGGAGAAACGGACGAGGAGATGTTTTCCCACTGCATCGACCGCAACGATCAACGTTCCCGGTGGCGGCGCGCGCCGCCCACGGGGGTCACGACGAATTTCGAAGTCGGTCAGCCGCTTTCCGACCAGCGCGGCGCGCAACATCGCGGCCGCGCGGAAGATGGTGTCGCCTTCGGGCACCTCACCATGGTGCCCGACGCAGATATCCACATGCGCTCACCAGGCCTTGAACAGAATCGCAACAGGAATCGAACTCGCACAGGTGTTCCGACGTACCTATGCCTCAACGGTGACGACTGACGCACCGGACTGTTTCCACCGAACATCGAATCAAGGAGCTCCCCCCGTGCTCACCAACACGAACTTCGGCGTGCGCATCTCCGATCCCGGTGGTACCGCCACCACAGTGCCGTGACGGGCACACTGGCGCCCTTCCCGGCGTCGTCGCCGAGTGGGGCGTTCACCGAGGCGCGGCCGACTATCGACCCCGCGCTGCTCGACGCCTTTCGCCGGCGCGACGACGACGCGGTGCGCGAGATATACCGCGAGTACGGCCGGCTCGTGTACGCGATCGCGCACCGGGCCCTCGGTCGCGACGACCTGGCGGAAGAAGCGACGCAGCTGACGTTCGTGAAGGCGTGGCAGGCCGCCGATCGCATCGACCTCGACCGGGATCCGGCACCGTGGTTCGCAACGATCGCCAAGCGCGTCGCTATCGACATCTATCGCCGGGAAGCGCGGCGGCCGACGCGAGCGCTCGACGACGTCGGTGTCGGCGATCCGGCCGTCGTGGTATTGGCCCCGGAGATGGATACGCTCGACGCGGTATGGCGTGTGCGCAGAGCGATCGACGAGCTCCCACCCGAGGAGGCCGCGGTGGTCCGTATGCAGCATCTCGACGGTATGACGCACGGCGAGATCTCCGCGGAGCTGGGCATCGCGTTGGGCACCGTGAAATCGCGCTCGCATCGCGCGCACCGCAGGCTGGCCACGTTGCTCGGCCAGCTCCGAGGCGTATCCCATGACTGAGCGACCGACGAACGAACGGCGGGGTGCGATCATCGCCGGCTTCGGTGCGAATGCGCTCGACGCCGACGAGGCCGCGGATCTCACGCTGCTCACCGACGCGCTCGGCGACCCGTCCACGTGGGCCGAGCCCGCGCCCGGCCTCGAGGACTCCGTCGCTCATGCAGTAGGGCACGCCGCGCCGGCCGCAACGCCCACGTCCGATCGCGTCGACCGCGCGCAACGCACGCGGCGCGCCTCGCGTCGGCTCATCGGTCTTTCGGCCGCGGCGGCGATCGCAATCGTGGCGCTGGTCGGAGGGACACTCGCGGTCACGCGGCACGGCGCGCGCCCGGACTTCTCCGCCCAACTCACTGCAACCGCGTTGGCGCCCGGCGCACACGGCTCGGCCGACATCGCCAAGCGTGCAGAAGGTTTTCGCGTCAAGCTCAAGACCGATGATCTTCGGCCTCTCCCGAGCAACGAGTACTACCAGGCGTGGTTGAAGAACGCCCACGGAACGCTCGTCTCGATCGGAACGTTCAGCAAGAGCGGCGGCGGCTACGTCACGCTCTGGTCGGGCGTATCCCCCGTCGACTACAACACGATCACCGTCACGATCGAGACGGCCGACAACGTGCAGGCTTCGTCGGGTCGGCGCGTGCTCGTCGGTCCGGTGCACACGGGCTGACACCGCGCCTTCGGTCGACAAAGCGCGAACCGCACGCGACGCGATCGGCGTACCTCATCTCGAACCCGGTTGACAAGCCGGTCGCATCGAGAAGAGGGATTGAGTTATGAGTATCTACAAGTTGATTCGCGCGCGCCCACTCGGCCTCGCGGCGGGCGCCACGCTGGCACTCGGTTTTGCCATGGTGTCGCCCGCAGCGGCGGCGAGGAATCCTGCGCACAGTGCGGCGGCGAACGTTCGCCCCGCGGTTCTCGTACCGTCGGGTTCGGCGTCGGTCGCGAACAACACGCTCACGATCGACGGCACGAGGAACGCCGACATCGTGAGCCTGTCGAACCCGGTCGGTAATCCGGCTCTGTTGCAGGTGGAGTTCGGCGGCGACCCGGTCACCGCCAAGACGTTCGACACGACGACGTTCACGTCGATCGCCGTGTTCCTCGGCGCCGGTGACGATGTCTTCGACGGCGCTTCGGTCGTGGGAACCGATCCGATGACCGTCGACGGCGGGAGTGGTAACGACACGATCACCACCGGTGCCGGCAACGACATCATCTTCGGTGGCAGCGGCAACGACAGCATCCAGAGCCGTGACGGCAACGACCAGATCTTCGCCGACAGCGGTGACGACCTCGTCGTCGGTGGTCGCGGTACCGACACTGCACTCCTTGGTGCCGGAGCCGACACCTTCGTGTGGAACCCGGGCGACGGCAGCGACATCGTCGACGGTGGCGCCGGTACCGACGACCTCGACTTCGTCGGCGCCAACGTCAATGAGAAGATGAGCCTCTCGCCGAACGGCGCCGCGGCGATCTTCCTGCGGGACGTCGGCAATGTCCGTATGGACCTGAGCGCGATCGAGGACGTCGACGTGCACGCCCTCGGTGGTGCCGACAACATCACGATCAACGACATGCACGGCACGTCGATCCGCGACACCAACATCGACCTCTCGGCGTCGGTTTCGTCGGGTGTGGGTGACGGGCAGGCCGACCTCGTGACGGTCAACGGTTCCGATCGAGCCGACAACGTCAGTGTCACCGCCAACGGTCCCGGGATCGACATCGGTGGGCTCAAGCCCTTGGTGCACATCACGGGCAGCGAGCCGATGCTCGACAAGCTCCAGCTCAACACGCTCGGCGGCAACGACAAGGTCGACGTCGACCCGAACGTGTCCAACCTCATCGGGTTGGGCGTCGACTTCGGCCTCGGACAGCACTGACCGAAGCGGAGCGGAAGATCGGGGCCTCCAACGCGGAGGCCCCGATCGCGCGCGTCGGGTGCCTAACGTACGGGCGTGACCGTTCCCGTCCCCGTCGACGCGTTGCACGCGGCGGAAGAGCGCGTCGAGATCCTCCGGGAAGGCGCGACGATGCTGCTCTACGTCGCGGTCGTCGAGATCGCCGAGCTCACCGCCCTCCCGGAACAGCATTTCAGCAACGGAGTCGTCACCGGACCGGTCGGCGCGACGTTGCTCGCGATCATCTGGGGCACCGCAGTCGGGCTGGCGCTCGTCCACTGGTTCGCCTTCGGTGTCGCGGGCCGCGCCTTTCGGGGCAAGCACATCACCCGCCTCGACGTGCGCATCGGCCTCGCCCAACTCACGGGCGCGGCGATCGTCGCCGGGCTGTCGAGCATCCCCGCGTTGTTCTTCTCCGACCTTCACGCGCAGGAGTGGACGGGCTACATCCCCGCGGTGGTCATCGGTGTGTTCGGCTACTTCGTGGCCCGCACCGCGGGGTCGTCGCGCACGCGGTCGATCGTGTACGGCACGGTGGCGATCGCACTCGGGATCGGTGCGGCGCTCGCCAAGACCGCACTGGCGGCGCACTAGCGCCGCGGCAATGACGCAGGAATTACGTCCGGACGCGACAGGAGCCGCGAAGCGCGACGCGCTCGCGGCTCCTGTGCGCGTGGACTGTTTTCAGATCACGCGGACGTTCTGGGCCTCTTCACCCTTCTTGCCGGGTGCGACGTCGAACTCGACACGCTGACCCTCGTCGAGAGTCTTGTACCCGCTGCTCTGGATGTTCGAGAAGTGAACGAAGACGTCGTCGCCTTGCTCACGGGAGATGAAGCCGAAACCCTTGTCGGCATTGAAAAACTTCACGGTGCCTTGTGCCACAAATACTCGTTTCTCAGGGCGGCCGACCAACTACTTCGGCCTGCTCGCTCCTCTGACTGTACTCACGTCGTCGCGGCCGGGCGGTAGCCGACGCTGCGCAGCAGTCCCCACCAGGGCTGGAGCCCTTTGCACGAGCCGTCTACGCTCTCGCTCGTGGCCGAGCCGTTGCGTTCTCAACCTGACGAGACTCTGGCCCAACCGGACCAGAATCCTGCCGCCCGGGGACCGTTCGCCGACGTCCGGCCGCGGCGCGCGGTCGACGAGCTCCTCCGCAACATCGGCCAGGCGCTCGTCACCTATACGGGCCAGGCCGACATGAAGGCCAACATCGTCATCACCACCTCGTCGCTCGTGCTCACGATCGTCGCGCACGCGCTGGAGTCAGCACTCGCTGCGCCCCGGTCTCGTCACGGTCGCGATCTTCACGCTGGCCGCGCTCGTCACGTCGATCACCGTCGTGATCCCCAAGTTCCGGTTCCCGAAGAAGGGACAGACGCGCGAGCAGTTCGAGCCCGACGAGAACCCGCTCTTCTTCGGGCACTTCGCGTCGATGTCGCGCGACCGCTGGGTCCAGGTCATCGCCGACATCGCGGCCGACGATTCCATCGTCTACGAGGCGCTGGCCTTCGACATCCACGACCAGGGCCGGTACCTCGTCGAGAAGAAGTACCGGCACCTGCGGCTCGCCTACGTGTTCCTGGCGCTGGCGTTCGTCCTCGGCGCCGTCGTGCAGGGCATCGCCGCGGTTGCCTGAACCGTCGGACGGCCCTGGACCGACCGGGGCGGCGCGACTCCTGGTCAGGGCGCCGGGGCCGCACTTGGGATCGGGGGCACCCGGGCGGCCGGTACCGTGGTTGCCTTATGTCGGGTCGATTGGGTGGCGCAGAGATGCCGGCGGGCGCGCCCGCCGAGACCCGCGATCTCTACCGCTGGCAGCTCGACGCGCTCGTCAGCTGGCTGCGCTGCGGCCGGCGCGGCGTCATCGAGGCCGTCACCGGGCTCGGGCAAGACCGACGTCGCGATCGCGGCCGCGGCCGACGCGCTGCGCCGGGGCCGGTTCGTGCTCGTCGTCGTTCCGTCGCGCGTGCTGATGGAGCAGTGGCACGGCCGCCTCACCGCCGCGATTCCCGGCGCTCGGATCGGGCGCCTGGGCGACAGCGGCAAGGACGTTCCCGACTCGTGCGACGTGCTCGTCGCGACCCGCCACTCGGCGGCCGCGTACAAGCCGGTGCCGCCCGGCGAGCGGCGGCGGGCTGCTCATCGCCGACGAGTGCCACGGCCTCGGCGGCGGGATCCTGCGCCGGGCGCTGCTCGCCCAGTACGAGGAACGGCTCGGGCTCACGGCGACGCTCGAACGCAGCGACGACGCGGTCACCGACCTGCTGCTCCCCTACTTCGGCGGCATCTGCTACCGCTACGGCTTCGAGCAGGCCATCGCCGACGGCGTGTGCGCACCGCCGCGCGTCGCGTTCGTCGGCGTCGCCGCTCTCGGTCGACGAGCGAGCCGAGTACACCGCGATCGAGCAACGGCTCGTGAACGCCCGCCAGCATCTGCGCCAGGTGCGCGACATGCCGCTCGAACCGTTCGGCGACTTCCTCGCCGCGGTCGCGCACCTCGCCGAGCGCGACGCCGGCGCCGACGGCCGCGCCGCGCGCGACTATCTCGACGCGTTCTCCAAGCGACGCCAGATCGTGGCGCAGACGACCGGCAAGTACGAGCTGCTCGGCGAGCCTCGCGCCCGCGATCAAGGGCGCCGACGGCGCGCTCGTGTTCACCGAGACGGTGCGCGCCGCGAACCACGCGATCAACCGCCTCGATCCGCTGCGTCTCGATCGATCTCATCACCGGTTCGACCGCGCGCCGCCAGCGGCGCGAGATCCTCGACGATCTCCGCGTGCGCAGGCTCGACGCGGTCGCCGCGCCCCGCGTGCTCGACGAAGGCATCGACGTGCCCGACGCGAACCTCGGCATCGTCATGAGCGCGAGCCGCACCCGCCGCCAGATGATCCAGCGCATGGGCCGCATCCTGCGCCGCAAGCGTCCGGGTGTCGCGGCGCGCTTCGTCATCATGTTCGCCAAGGACACGCTGGAGGACCCCGCCGAACCGCGTCGAACGCGACGGCTTCCTCGACGAGATCGAGCGCATCTCCGAAGCGACCGGCGTGTTCGACGGCGCCAAGTTCGACGAGCTCGACGCGTTCCTCGCCGCGCCGGGCCCCGATGTCGTGCCCGACCCCGAGCACCTCGAGAGTTACGAGCGCGCCGCGGTCACCGCGTGTCCCGACTCCGACTCAGTCCCGGTCGACGAGCTGGTCGCCGCGCTCGTCGAAGCCTTCGAAGTCGAAGCCGCGTACGCGTTCCTCACGTTCGCGCACCACACCCGGTCGGAAGAACGCCGGGCCGCGGCGATCCGCCTGCTCGGGCCCCGCTTGCCCGCACCCAAGGCGAACGAGCCGGCCTACCTCGAGCTCGAACTCGCCGAACTTGCCCATGATCGCCAAGCCGCGCGTCGAACCGAAGCGACTGTCGACCGGCGCAGGCGGCGCTCGAGATCGCCCGTATCGGCACGGCCTGGCGGATCAGCTGCACCGGCTGCGGCGAGTCGTCGCCGCTCGTCGAATTCCGCTGGCAGGTCCTCGACCAGACGGTCGTGTGCCGCTGTAACTGAGGTAACCGAATGGCGTAGACGAGTGCCGTCAGGCGCCCGCGCGCCAGGTGACCTCGTGCAACGTCACCGGCTCGGCGAAGCCCTTGAGCTCGTACGGGCCGCGGGCCTCGAACGAGAAGTTCTTGCCGATGCAGAGCTCGCGTACCGCGGTGGACACGAAGATCGCGCCTGCCGCGGCTTGGGCACAAGCCCGCGCCGCCAGCTGCACGGCCGCGCCGAACAGATCGTCTCGTTCGGCGACGGGTTCGCCGGCGCTCACGCCGATGCGCACCGCGAGCGGGTGTTCCGCGGTCTCGGCGCGTGCGGTCAAGGCGCCCTGAATCGCGATCCCACAGTCGACGGCACGCGAGGCGGACGAGAACGACGCCATGATGCCGTCGCCCGTGTGCTTCACCTCGTTGCCGGCCGCCGCGCCGAGCTCGGCGCGCACGATCGCGTCGTGCATGCGCAACAGCTCCATCGCCTTGGCGTCGCCGAGCCGCTGGTTCATGTCGGTGGAACCCACGATGTCGGTGAACAGGATCGTGCGGAACGCCGGCTCGACCACCGGCTCCGGAGGCACCGAGCCGAGAAAGCTGACGACCGTGTGGCCCTGGACCTCGATGATCTTGCTCGCCATAAAGCCGTGCGCCTCGCGGTGCACCGCTTCGGCCGCCTCGCGGTTCGGCGCCTCGACGAGACAGAACACGCACTGCGCTTCCGGATCGAACCAGTAGCTCATGTAGTTGACGCCGTACTTGTCTTGCACCGCGACGTCCATGTCGTGCGCGCCCGCCAACTCCTCCGGCGTGACGGTGATCCCGTCGTGGCGGTCCATGAACATGGGCACGGTGACAACTCCTGCGGCCGGCGAACCGCCCGAGAGGCTACTCGCACCGAAAACCCTGCCAACAGATGGCAGCGAAATCGTTCCCATGAAGCAATTTCCCTGCCATCTGATGGCAGGGGAAAGGGGGCCGTTAGTGTGCGCGGATGGACGTTGTTCGGATCGGAATCCTCGGCGCGGCGCGCATCGCGCCCCAAGCGGCGATCAAGCCCGCGCGCAACAACCCGGAAGCGGTCGTGGCCGCGGTGGCGGCGCGCGACCGGAGTCGGGCCGACGCCTTCGCCGCCAAGCACGGTGTCCCGAAGGTGCACGACTCGTACGCGGCGCTGATCGCCGATCCCGAGATCGACGCGATCTACAACCCCCTGCCGAACGGGCTGCACGCGGAGTGGACGATCGCCGCGCTCGAAGCAGGCAAGCACGTGCTGTGCGAGAAGCCGTTCACCGCGAACACGAAGGAAGCCGAAGATGTCGCCGAGGTGGCGACCCGGACCGGCCTCGTCGTCATGGAGGCGTTCCACTACCGCTACCACCCGATGGCGCAGCGCATGCGCAACATCGTCGAGAGCGGCGAGCTCGGCACCATCCGGCGGGTCGAGGCCGCGCTGTGCTTCCCGCTGCCCAAGTTCTCCGACATCCGCTACCAGTACGACCTCGCCGGTGGCGCCACTATGGACGTCGGCACCTACACGGTGCACATGGCCCGCACGTTCGGGCTCGAGGAGCCCGTGGTCGCGTCCGCGCACGCACTCCTTCGCTCACCCGACATCGATCGGGCGATGCGCGCCGAGCTGACGTTCCCGAGCGGGCACACCGGCCGCATCACGTGCTCGATGTGGTCGAAGTGGATCATCCAGACTTCGGCCAAGGTCGTGGGTGAGCGCGGTGAGCTCCGGGCGATCAACCCGACCGCGCCCCAGGTGTGGCACCGACTCAGCGTCAAGGTCGACGGCAGCAGCCGCCGCGAGAAGTTCCCGCGCAAGCCCACTTACGAATACCAACTCGAGGCGTTCTGTGCGGCCGTGTTGCGCGGCGAGCCGACGCTGACGCCGCCCACCGATTCGATCGCCAACATCCGCGTGCTCGACGCGATCTACGTCGCGGCCGGCATGAAACCACGCGGTACGTGACGGTCGGAAAATGACAATGCCTCCCGGGAAACGGGAGGCATCATCAGGGACCGCGCACATCGGCGTTGATGGGCGGGCCGGTCTCGAGTTCGAAAATACATGCATCCGCGTTCGCGAGCGCGGCATGTTCGCGAACCTTGACGCTTTCTGCACGAGATTTCCTCGAGCCGACGGTCAGGCGGGTGCGCGAGACGCGCGCCAATGGCTCGGCGAGAGTCCACGGGCGCGCTTGAACGCGCGGCTGAACGCTTCTTCTGATTCGTACCCGACGCGCCGCGCGACCGCACCGACGCCGATGTCGGTGGTCGCGAGCACCGGGTCGTCGAGCGCCGGCAGCTGCACGACGGACGCGGGTGGCAGGGCCCGCAGCGCCGGATCGAACAGCGGATCCTCGGAGTAGAGAGATGACGTCGCCCTGGTTCGCCCGGTGCCGGGCTCCGTCGGCGGTCGAGACCCAGCACGGACCGCGGGCAACGATGTGGAACAGGATCACCCGCTGCGCGCCGGGGTGGAGCGCGTCGGCGAGCGCGGCCGGCGTCGACTCGAACGCGAAACCTCGGTGAGCTCCGACCGGAAGAAGATCGCCCCTTCCAGTCGCAGCTGCTCGAGCGCGGTGAGAAGAACCGTGCTCACGCCGGCGACTCCGGTGTCGCGGTCACGACCGCTGGCGTCTTGGTCATGGTCAACGGAGTGGGTCTCATGGATACTGATCCTGACGCAAACCCCGAGAGAACAGGAAGAAAGCCATGACCAGCTTCCCGCCGCTCACCCACGTGGCGCTTACCGTCCGCGATCTTTCCGTCAGTGTGCCCTGGTACGAGGCGCTCTTCGACTCCAAGCCGGTCATTGACGAGGACACGGACCCGAACCTGCACCACACCGTCTACCTCCTCGGCGGCGGCACGCTCATCGGTCTGCACCAGCACGAGACGCCCGCCCCGGCCGAGAGCTTCAGTGAGTACCGCGTCGGGCTCGACCACGTCGCGTTCGGTTGCTCCGACCGCAGCGAGCTCGAGAAGTGGGCGAACAAGCTCGACGAGCTCGGTGTCAAGCACGGCGGCATCAAGGACGCCGGCTACGGCTCGGGCGTCAGCTTCCGCGACCCCGACGGCATCGCCCTCGAGTTCTTCGCGCCGCCCAGCTGATCGCGCCGGTGCCCCTCGGTGCTGCGCTCGCATCCTCGACGCGAGGCCGCGAGCGCAGCACCTTCCCGCCGAGGCCGAGAAACGAAGATCAACATGCTTGCCCTGCGACCGAACTGCGAGCTCTGCGACACCGACCTGCCGGCCCACGCGCCGGACGCGCGTATCTGCAGCTACGAATGCACGTTCTGCGCGCCGTGCGTCGAGAATGTTCTGCACAACGTGTGCCCGAACTGCGGCGGCGGTTTCGTGCCCCGACCGCTGCGGCCACGCCAGGCGTGGCGCCCGGGTACGGGGCTCGAGAACGATCCGCCCGACACCCGGCGGCGGAACCTCTCGTACACCATGCTCGAGATCGCCGACCTGACCGCCGACCCTGCGCGCCACTCCGCCGTCCGAGCGGTAGCGCGGCCGCGCCGGGCCGATCGCTCAGCCGGGACCGCGGAGCGACTCGACCCGTTGGTTGAGCGCGTCGACGCCGTAACCGGCATCGGGCGCGGAAAGGCTGTGCACGGGTACGCGCGATCCGTCGACGAGCACCAGCACGGCAGTCGCCGGTCGGACACTTCGAAAATTGCCGGAGCGGGGCGTCGGTTCGAAGTGGCCGACCTGGGCGAGGGGAATCAACCGTGGTGGTTGCGAGTAGTTGTGGACCTCCACGCCGTCGGTCGTGATGCGCAGCGAACTGCGGCGAACGAATAACGCGGCGATTGCGGCGGCGGCGATGATCAATGCGAACGGCAACAGCAACACGAACAGCACGATCACGCCCTACCTCCTTGCCCGAAACCCTACGCGCCGGAGTTCAGGGAACGACGTAGCCGCCGTCGACCGGGAGCGCCACGCCCAGAACGAACGACGCCGCCGGTGTGCACAGCCAGACCGCGGCTTCCGCGATCTCCGCCGGCTCCCCGATCCGGCCGATCGGATGCAGCGCCTTCAGCTGCGTGTCGATCGACGCGTCGTAGCGGATCGCGGCGTCGACCATCGGCGTACGCGCGGTCCCCGGGCAAATCGCGTTCACCCGCACGCCCTGCGCGCCGTAGTCGAGCGCGGCGACTTTCGTGAGCCCGATCACGCCGTGCTTCGACGCGGTGTACGCGGCCTGATTCGGATAGCCGACGAGACCCACACCCGACGCGGTGTTGACGATGGCTCCTCCGCCCCGCTCGAGCATGCGGGGAATCTCGGCCTTCATGCAGAGATACACACCGGTGAGCATGACCGCGATCGTCCGGTCCCAACCCGCGTCGGAGTACTCGGCGAGCGGTGCCATCGGCGACGCGATGCCCGCGTTGTTGTGCGCGCAGTCGAGACCGCCGAAGCTGTCGACCGCGTACGCAACCATCGCGTCGACATCGGCTTTGACGCTGACGTCGGCGTGCACGAACGCGGCCCGACCGCCGGCCGCCTCGATGCGGGTGACCGTCTCGCGGCCGCCCTCGTCGTCGATGTCGGCGACCACCACGGCCGCGCCTTCCCGGGCGAAGATCTCGGCCGACGCGCGTCCGATCCCCATCGCCGCTCCGGTGACCAACGCGACCTTGCCGTCGAGCGCTCCCATCGCGGCGACAGTACCGGGCAGCCGGTAGCCGACACGGCGGAGGTGCGGCATGATTTCGCCATGGGGCTGGCCGACGAAGTGGGGCAGGCGATCGCGGGCCGGCCGGGTGCGTTCGGCATCTACGCGCGGAACCTCGGTACGGACGAGATCGTGGCGATCGACGCCGACCGGATCTTCCCGGCGGAGAGCACCATCAAGACCGGCATCCTCGTGTATTACGCGCAACTGGTCGCGTCCGGAGCCGTCGATCCGACGGCCCGCATCCGGCTCGAAGCGAGCCACCGCTATTACGGCACCGGCGTGCTGCGCTTTCTCACCGACGGGCTGGAGCCGACCCTCGACGACCTCGCCTGGCTCATGATCATCGTCTCCGACAACACCGCGACCGCGATGTTGATGTCGGCGATCGGCGGCCCGGCCGAAGTGAACGCCGCGTTGTGCGACCTCGGCTGCCCGACCGCACAGCTCAACGAATCGGTCACGTTCGAGGGCGCACTCGAGGGTCAGCCGTTCTCGACCTCGTCGCCGCGGGACCTCGCCGAGCTCTACACGCATCTCGACGAACACTGTCGCGAGATCCTCTTTCGCCAGAAGCACCTCATCGGGTTGCCCCGTCGTCTTCCGCAGGCGGCCGACGCCGTCGACGTGGGCTTCACGATGCCGGTGCGCGTCTACAACAAGACCGGCAACGGCATGGGGAACTTCATCGACTCTGGCCTCTTCGAGACCGACAACGCGGCGTGGGTCGTGGCTGCGATGGCGACCGAGCAGACCGATTTCGCGGTACGGCCCGACGACAGCGCTCCTCTCGCGTTCGGCGCGATCGGTGAGCTGCTGTTCGACGCGTGGGGTCAGGTCTAAGACCGTGCCCAAGATCTATTTCGACGAACACCGCGCCGCGCGCTACGACACCGACTCCGCGTACATGTTCGATCCCGCGGTGGTCGACGCAACGGTCGCCGTGCTGGCGGAGCTGGCCGGAACGGGAGCGGCGCTCGAGTTCGCCATCGGCACCGGTCGGATCGCGATCCCCCTCAGCCGGCGCGGCGTGCGCGTGCACGGGATCGATCTCTCGCCGCCCATGGTGGCGCAACTCCGCGCCAAGCCCGGTGCCGACGAGATCGACGTGACGATCGGCGACTTCACCACCACGCGAGTGCCCGGCACCTTCACGCTCGCGTATCTCGTCTACAACACGATCATGAACGTCACGACGCAAGCCGAGCAGGTCGAGTGCTTCCGCAACGCCGCGGCCCATCTCGAACCGGGCGGTTACTTCGTGATCGAGGTCGGCGTGCCCGATCTGCGCCGCCTACCGCCCGGGCAGAACGTGCAACCGTTCTACGTCAGCCCGATCCGCGTCGGCTTCGACGAATACACCGACCTCGTCGGGCAGATCGTGTACTCCCATCACTACTGGTTCGCCGACGGTGAGCTCGACATCTTCTCCGCGCCGTACCGCTACGTGTGGCCGTCGGAGCTCGACCTCATGGCGCGCCTCGCGGGACTGACGCTGCGCGACCGCTGGAGCGACTGGGACCGCACCCCGTTCACGGGCGAGAGTCGCACCCACGTATCGATCTGGCGGAAATAGCGCCGAGCTCAGGTCGCGAGGTCGAGTACCGAGACGTCGCGCTCGACGGCTTCTTCTCCCGGCCGGCCGTACCACCAGGCGTGGCGGAGGCGGCCGGGCGCGGGCATCGACAGCTCGACCCGCATCCGGAACGGCGAGCCCTCGGCGCCGACCTCGACGATCGTCATGGCGCGAGCGACGCTTCCAGCGTGATCTCGGGAACACTTGCCAGCGCCCGGCTCACCGGGCATCCGGCCTTCGCCGCCTGCGCGTGCTCGATGAACGCGGCTTCGTCGATACCGGGCACGCGCCCGACCGTGACCAGTGCGATCTTCGTGATCGTCGGCGCGCCGTCGACCGGCCGCAGGGTCACCGTCGCGTCGGTGTGCACGGAGTCGGGCGGGTTTCCCGCCTTGGAGAGCATGTTCGAGAGCGCCATCGAGAAGCACGCCGCGTGGGCGGCCGCGATCAGCTGCTCCGGATTCGAACCGGGCCCGTCTTCAAACCGCGACTTGAACGTGTAGCCGCCGCTGATCGTGTCGCCCGCGGTGAACGTTCCCGCACCGGTCGGCAGATCGCCCTTCCATTCCGCGCTTCCCTTGGCCGGCATGACTGTCTCCCTGGTGGTCGTGGTTGTCCTGGTCGTCGAAGCTCCGAATCTAGCGACGGGCGCGGGCCGGGCGCGCGGCGCCGGGCCCGTGGTACGACTCTCCGGTACGCGACCAGGAGCAGAGACCACGTGACCGCCGAAACGCCGGAAGCGCAAGGGTTCACCGTCGCCGAGATCATGGCCGAGGCCGGGCAGCGGACGGGCGGCCTCGACGACCTCGGTCCCGGGCCGTTCCTCGAGCCGATGGCGTTGTTTCTCGAGTCGCTCGAGCGGGAAGCGCGGCTGAACGACATCGGGCGTCTGATCGCGCGGGAACGTGCGCTGGGCCACACCGTCAACCGCTTGGGATACGTGAACGACCGGAAGCAGAACCCGTCGATCGCCGACGAGAAGATCGTCGCGCCGGTGTTCATCATCGGATTCCCGCGTACCGGTACCACGATCCTGCACGACATCCTCGCCCAGGATCCCGACAGCCGTGCGCCCCTCACGTGGGAGACGATGTTCCCGTCGCCGCCTCCCGAAGCCGCAACCTTCGACACCGATCCGCGGATCGCGCTCTGCGCGTCGTTCCTGCCGACGGCCGAAACCGAGACCGAACGCGACCGTCGCTTCAAGGCCATGCACCCGATGGGCGCCACGCTGTCGCAAGAGTGCGTGACGATGATGGGCGAAGCCATGTGCACGCCGTTGTTTCACAATCAGTTCCGCGTGCCGACGTACGAAGACTGGGTCGACAACGACGCCGACTGGTCGCACGTCTACGACTTCCACTACAAGCAGCTGCAGCATCTGCAGTGGCACAACCATCGCGATCGTTGGGTGCTGAAGACCGGAGCCCACATGTGGGGTCTCGAACACCTGCTGCGCACCTATCCCGACGCGCGGATCGTGTTCACGCACCGCGACCCGGTGAAGTCCGTGACGTCGTACGCGAGCCTCACCACGCTCGTGCGGGAGATGGGCAGCGACGAAGTCGACCCGTTCGAAGTCGCGGCCGACTGGACCGCCCGCCTCGAACGCGTTCTGGATCACGTGATGACCGTGCGGGCGACGGGTTCGTACCCGAACGCGACCTTCTACGACATGCACTTCTCCGACTTCGTCGCCGACCAGTTCGCGGTCGTCACCGACATCTACGCCGCGCTCGGGCTACCGATGACCGACGAGGGCGCGCGCCGCATGAAGGCGTTCATCGCCGACAACCCGAAGGGCAAGCACGGCGTGCACAGCTACACGCCCGAGGAGTTCGGCATCGACCCCGCGATCATTCGCCGCGATTTCGCCGCGTACATAGAACAGCACGATCTCGCACCGGAATAGCGCGGACGGTGGCGGTCCTCAGACGAGTGGCCTCAGGCGAGTCGCCTCAGGCGAGTCGGATGCGTTCGTGCGCGGCGAGCGTTACGAGCGCACGGAGTGTCACGATCCCGCGCCATTCGGCCGATTGCCCCGGCGACCACGCCAACCAGTCGAACATCCAGCCCCCGTCGTCGAGTTGGCCCCGTTCGAGAACGTCGAGCTCGGCTGCGATCTGATCGGCGGTGAACAGCGCGCGACTCCGACCGTCGGGCCGAGGCGAGAGCGTCAGCGGCGTGAGGCGTTCGTTCTCCGTGCCGCCCTCGACGCGCACCGAACCATCCTCGGACACCAGCGGCCGCAGTCCTTCGATGGCGGCCGTGGCTCGTCCCGCATCGGGAACGGCATCCAGGAACTCGAGCGCGAACTTGAGGCCGTAGCCGCCGACGTCGGCGCTCGTCTCGATCATCGTCCAGCACCAGTCCGTCGCCCGCGCGAGCCACGGGTCGACTGACCGTGCCTCGAACAGATGCGCCGCGATCGCGTACGTGAGAAACGATCCTTCGGCCGACGGTGCCATCCACGGCGCGTGCGGGTACCCCGCGGACGCCGGGAGCACGAACGGGAGCCCGGCGTCGGCGTTGGCGATCGTCCCGATCCACGCCGCGGCCGACGCGACCATGGCGTCGTCGAGCGCGTCGATCTCGGCGAGAACTTCGAGCGCCTGCAAGGTGGAGGCCGGCTCACTGTGCGGACCCCGCACGTCGGGCTCGAGCGCATGGCCGAAGCCGCCGTCGTCGTTCCGATAGGCGCGCAATGCCTGGACGACGGGTGCGGTCGGCGTGCCGTGCCGGAGCACGGTTACCCGGTGCTGCTCCAGGACCCGGGCGTTGGCCCAGATGAACTGTTCCGCCGCGTCGACATCGACCGTGTTCGTCATTCGTCGAATCTACGCGGCCGTCAGGGTGGCGTCTTTCAAGAATCGGACAGGAGTGGTGCCGGTCAGCCGCCGGACCTCTTCGTTCATGTGAGCCTGACTCGCGTACCCCGCAGAGACCGCGCGCGAGGCGAGGCTCGGGTCGGACAATGCGACGAGGCGGCGCAGCCGCGCCACCCTGGCCAGCGTCTTCGGTGGGTAGCCGACCGCCGCGGTAACGCGTCGGTGTAGTTGCCGCTCGCTGACGCCGAGGTCGGACGCGACGGCCGCGACGCGCGTTTCCGCGGTTGCGAGCTTCTGCGCGGCGGCGCGCACGAGCGGATCCGGTTGGGCGTGGCGGTTCGCAACTGCCGCGGCCAGGAGTCGACGACGTTCGGCGGGTCGTGCGCCATCGAGTGCGGCTTCGAGTCGCGAGCCTGCGTCGCCCCAGAGATCTCGGAGCGGGACGTCTTGGTCGCAGACTTCGGCCGCGGGAAGTCCCAGTACGGCACCGGCCGCGCCCGGTCGTAGCCGAATGCCGGAGAGTCGCGCGCCGGCCTGGAGGTGCGCGTATCGGGGACCGGTGTCGGCGCCCGCGACGACGAGCTGTTGTGGACCGAGCCAGATCAGGTCGAGGCATCCGTCGGGAACCACGACGTGCATTCGGTCTTCGTCGGCTTCGCTTTCCCACACGCACGCGACCAACGCAGCGAGGTCACGCGGCGGTCCGTACTCGCGGTACGCAGAGGCCATCGGGTTGAGGATAGCGATGCGCTCAGACTCAGCTCATTCTATGTGATTCCTCTTTGTTTTCCGCGAGTATTCGACTAAGATACGAACATATGTTCCCCTTGGTTGAGTTGGCCGCGAAGATGCGTCGGGAGCTCGACGCCGGCGAAGCCGCATGGCTCGCGGTCGTCGCCGAGTTGCACCACTCCGGCGAGTGGGCGGCCGAGGGATTCGCGAGTGCGGGCGGGGCTTTGGGGGTCGCGTGTCGGATGGATCGGGGCGTCGCCCACGCGCATGTGCATCTGGCCCGCAAACTCGAACAGTTACCGGCGGTCGCGGAGGCGCTCGCGGCCGGCGACATCTCGGTCGACCATGCCCGCACGATCGCCAACGCGTTCACGCGCAAGCGCGCGGCGGAGATGTCACCGGTCGAGGACGAGCTGGTCGGAGTCGCGCGGATCGAGACGCCGAGCGTGTTGCACAGTGTCGTGCGGCGGGTCACCGACGCGATCGATGGTGACGGCGGCACCAAGTCCGAAGCCGAGCTGTACGAACGACGTCGCTACCACGCGTCGCGGAGTCTCGACAACCTGCTGAACGTGAACGGGCTGTTCGATCCCGAATCGGCCGACATCCACGAAGCCGCGATCACCGCCGAAATGAAGCGCGACCTCAAACCCGACGACGATCGCACCGTCGCCCAACGGCGCGCCGATGCGGTGACGAGCCTGTTCCGCCAATCGCTGGAACACGGCGAGGTCGGCACCGCGCACGGCATGCAGCCGCACGTGATCTACGTGGTCCATGCCGACGAACACCCCGGGGCCACACCCGCACTCCTGGATCTGATCCGCACCGAACGGCAACGCAACGCGAGCCTCTCCGCGGTCACGCTGCAACGGATCATGTGCGACTGCAACCTCACCCGCATCGTCGTGGCCGGCCGCTCCGAGATCCTCGACGTCGGCCGCGCCACCCGCACCGCAACGACAGCCCAATGGAAAGCGTTAGTCGTGCGGGATCGGCATTGCCAGGCCCCCGGTTGCACCCAACCCCCGAGCCGCTGCCAGGCCCACCACATCCGGCACTGGACCGACGGCGGAACCTCCGACCTCGACAACGTGGAACTCCTGTGTTGGCATCACCATCGACAACGCCACATCGAGGACGACAAGACCGGCGCCCGCGACGCCCAATGCCGCCGGCATGACACCCGCACCCGCGACCCCTGACCCGCCCGTGGACGCGTCTCGGAAATGGCGCCGGTGCAGAACTCCGATCGGGCAAGCTGTTCGAGTTGGACGAGACCCGCGAGACCGCCAAGAACGCGTTCCTTCGGTGCTTCCTTTGGGACGGCGGGCACGCGGACGTCTGGCGTGTGTTCGACGACGCGGCCGCGCTCGGCGCCGTCTTGGCCGGAATGGTTGAGCCCTGGCGCGGTCGCGGCATTAGCAAGGTGTGCGGAATCGAGTCGCGCGGGTTCATCCTCGGCGGCGCAGCCGCGTGCGCCCTCGACGTCGGCTTCGTCGCGATCCGCAAGCTCGGCAACCTCTTCCCCGGTGCGAAACACCAGGTCCGGACCGACGCCGACTATCGGGGCACGCGCCACGTACTACAGATTCAGCAGCGCTCGGTGCGGCCGGGTGATCGCGTCCTGCTCATCGACGACTGGATCGAGCGCGGAAGCCAGGCGGCCGCGGCCCGGAACCTGATCGAGATGTGCGGTGCCGAGCTCGCCGGGATCGCAGTCATGGTCGACCAACTTCCCGATGCAGCCCGCGGTGATCTGCCCGTCATCACGAGCATCCTGGCCGCCCGCGATCTGCCCGAGTCGTAGCGGCGCTCGGCTTTACGCGCCGATCTCGCGCAACGGGATGGGTTGGCCGGGTTGCTCGACGGCCGTGTACAGGCAGTGGAGCGCGGTCGCGTAGGCGGCAGCCGCGTCGGTGCGCCCCGCGTCGGCGTGGCGCTCGGCTCCGGCGCGGGCCCGAGTTGCGTCGACATCGGCGCGCTCGGTGGGCGAGACGGGCTGGTGAATATCCGCCCGGAGTGCGGCGGCATCGTCGAGGATCTGGCCCGCGCCCGTTTCGCCGACCGCGACGACGAGCCGGGCGACGGTCTCCAACGCGTCGACCAGCACCCACCGGTCGGACACGGGCTCGATCGACTCGAGCGCGGCCTCGAGGTTCCGCTGCGCGGCATCCGTGTCGCCCGTGTCGAGGTCGAGCCGAGCCAGGTTGATGTGCCCGAACGCGATCGTCGTCCGCGTCTCCGACTTCTCGCCCGCCCGCACCGCGGCCTGCGCGTGCCGGCGGGCAACATGCGGATGCTCGAGCCCTCGCTCGACCGCCGCGAGCCGGTAGGCGACAGTTCCTTCTGTCGGAAGGTGGCCGAGATCGCGAAATCGCACCAGCGCCCGGTCGCCGCAGCGGCGCGCCGCGCGCAGGTCGTTGGCCTTCCAGTGGGCGAGCGTCAGCGCGGCAAGCGCGTGGCCTTCGGCCAACGGGTCGCCGCCCGCGTCGGCGATCGCGAGCGCCCGTTCGAGCGCGGCGAGGGCTGGAATCACATCGCCCTCGTCGGCGAGCAGCGAACCGAGGTGCAGGAGCGTCGTACCGATCTCGGCGGGTATCCCGGCCTCCTCCAATCGATCGAACGAGAGCTGTAACAACTCGCGCGCCCGCACGACATCGTCGGTCGCCGACGCGACCGCGCCCAGGCGGCGCAGTGCACGCCCTTCGCCGAGAGCATCACCGAGATCCGCGAACGCGTTCGCGCCTCTTCCACGATCGTGGTCGCGTTGTCGAAATCGGTGAGCCAGTACAAGAGGTGACCCTGCAACAGGCACCCCTGCGCCCGCAGTTCGGCACTCGCATCAGCTACTGCGCTGAGCCGCCGGATCCAGTCGACACCTTCCGCGGGATGGCGGCCGAGCCAATAGTCGTACAGCGCGACTGCGACCTCGAGCGCGGCCGTCGCGCGCACTGCGTCGGGCGCTTCGGTGGCGATCGCACCGAGGACCGCCCGCACGTGCGGCATCTCGCGGTCGAGCCGTTCCATGGTCTTGCGGCGATCCGCTGACCCCAACTCTTGTGTGAGTTCAGTCGTACGACGGAGAACGGTGAACTCGTAACGCGCGCGCGCCTGCGCGACATCGGCGCTCGATCCGCGGTCCAACGAGCGCACGGAGACGGTTCGGAGCAACTCGTAGCGGCCCCGCCCCGTACCGCTGCGCACGTGCACCAAGCTCGCGTCGACGAGCGCAGCCAGAGCGTCGAACGCATCGGCGGCCGGCACCCCCGCCACCGCGGCTATCAGATCGAGATCGGCATCGCCGACCATCACTGCGAGCGCGACGAGCACGTCCTGCTGCCCGGGCGCGAGTTGGTCGAAGCTCGCGTCGAGCGCGGCCCACAAGCCTCGTCCGGCCAACGGTTCGCCGACCCACCGACCGAGATCACCTTCGACCCGCTCGACCATCTCGTGGAGTCCGAGAAGGTGGAGATGGCTCGCGACCAACTCGATCGCGAGCGGGAGATGGTCGACGAGCGAACAGAGCCGGTCGGCATCGCCGGTATCCGCGCCGCCGATCGCGAACGCGGGATCGACGAGACGCGCCCGATCGACGAGAAGGGACTTGGCATCGGCGTCCGGTAGCGGACCGACGCGCAACGTTGCTTCGTCCGGGAGCCCGAGGCGCACGCGACTCGTCGCGAGGATCCGCAAGGTCGGACCCGTGTGCAACAGTTCGGCGACGAGCGTGACGATCTCGGGTTGGCGCCCTTCGCAGCCATCGAGCACCAGGAGGCCGTCCGCAGCCGCGAGCGCATCACGCGCGCCGGCCGCCGCGTCGATGGCCCGCGACGAGGGGTCGATGACATCGAGGATCGCCGCGGCCACGGTCTGGCCGGTGGGCACCTGCTCGATGGCGACGTACCAAACCGCGCCGTCGATTCGGCCCGCGGCTTCCACCGCCAGCCGCGTCTTGCCCACGCCGGGCGGCCCGACCAGCGTGGCGAGGCGTGTCCGGGTCCAGACGTCGTCGAGGTCGCGCTGCTCGCTCGTACGCCCGATGAGGCGTGTCGATGTTGCCGGTACCGCGCCGCGAGCCGGTTGCGGCGGAGTCGGCGCGTCCGCCGCGGCGGTGAGAGTCAGGGCCGGGTCCTGCGCCAGCACCGCCTGCTGCATCTGACGAAGCCCGACGCCGGGTTCGATCCCGAGATCGTCGATCAACCGTCGCCGCGCCCGGGCGTACACGTCGAGCGCGTCAGCTTGTCGCCCGGCCCGGTAGAGGGCGAGCATCAACAGCTCCCAACCGCGTTCGCGGTACGGGTGGAGCTCGGTGAGGTCGCGCGCCGCAGCAATCCACTGCGCGGCATCGCCCGCGTCGAGCTCCGCACTCAACCACTCCTCGCGCAACGTCGCGATCAGGTCATCGAGCCGGGCCGCGACCGGCATGCGGTCGGCGACATCCGCGAGCTCGGGAAACGGGTCGCCGCGCCAGAGGTCGAGCGCCCGGCGATACGCCCGCGCCGCGCGGCGGGGCTCGTCGCTCGCGCGTGCCCGGGCCGCGAACCGCTCGAGGTCGGCGACATCCGTCGGCGTCTGCAAGACGTAGCCGTCGGAAGCCGTCTCGATCAGCAGCCCGGCGCGCCGGAGCCGGAGGATGTGCGTGGCGATCGTGTGGCGGGCGGTCGCGGGCTGATCGTCGCCCCACGCGGCATCCGCGAGTGCGTCGACCGACACCATGCGCCCGCCATCGAGAGCCAGCCGTGCCACCAGCCGCCGGGCCTGGGGCCCGCCGACCGAGATGATCGCGTCGTCAGCTTCGACCTCGAGGACCCCCAGCACTCGCACGCGCATCGAGCGCAATGTAGAGGAGCGAATGAGTACGCATGCGGCGCCACCGCTGAGTCATCGTCGAGGCGCCGTCCAGGCTCCGCTCCCACTGATGCTGAGGTATTGCGCGACCGGTTTCGCAAGGTCTTGGAACAGGGCCACGATGTCGCCGGAGATCGCCGTACAGCTCACCCTCGTGATGTGCAGGCTCGTGCGCACGGTGCTGTTCGAAGTGCCGGAACCGTTGAGTACCGGCGCATCGAACGACGCCCACTCCCCCGTGGCCTGGCCGCTGAACACAGGCGCGGTGGCCGGCCCAGTGATCGTGCCAGTGAGATGGCCGGCGTCGTTGGAATGCACGTTCACTGCGCCGGGGAGCCCTACGTGCGCGGTTCCCGAACCGGCCAGACTGAGTGTGCCCCGCACCGAGCTGCCGTTCGACGTGATGCTGATCGTGCCGTGCATGGGCTGGGTGCCGCCGCCTGCGTTCGGGATCTGCGGCCCACCGGGAATGTCGATGTGCATCGCCGTGACGATGGTCGCACCGACGGTCGTCGAATACGACCCGACGGGAATGGCGGTCCCGTTGGCCGTGCACGGTGGGGTCTTGGCGACCGGCTTCGGCTTCGGCGGCCGGGGAACGTGATGACTCACGATGATGGAGTCGGAGCCGTCGACGCCGACGAGGGCATCGAGCTGTTTGGTCGCGAGCTCCACATACGACGAGAGGATCGGGTCGACGACCGGCCGGAGAATTCCGGGGACCTGGTTCGAGAGAAACTTGGTCACGAGGTCGCGGAGCTCGTCGACCTCGGTGCGACGCACGGTGACGGTCGCGTGGATCGGCGGCGTCACGAGCGTTCCGGTGTCGTGGGTCTTCTGGTCTTCGCTGCCCGCGGTGTAGTCCAACCGGCTCGTCAGTTTGTCGTCGAGCCGGCCCGTGAACGGCGGCCCCGCGGGCTGGTCGATCGTCACCAACGCCTCCGGCTCGAGGATCTCCCAGGTCGCCGGCAGTCCCGTGCGCGACAGCGTCGGCAGGGGCACGTCCAACACCTCGGCACAGTCGACGAGTTGGGGCGGCCACGACGCGATCTCGTCGTTCTTGTTGATGCTGACCGTGAACGAACCGGTGTGCTTGTCGCCTCCGGTGACACTGAACGAGTTCTCGGGTGGGTCGGCGGTGACGGTCGCGCTCCAATGCTTCAGGTAGCTCACGATGGTCGTGAACGTGGCGACCGCGCCGATCGCCAGGCGGAGCAGGTTGACCACCGGCGCCGTGAGCTGACTCAAGAACGTTTCCGTCGCGGCCTTGGCCAGCTCGACTGCCTTGTTGTAGGCGCTGGCCAACCAACCGAATGCCGTGCCGATGATCGATCCGAGCGCGCCACCACCAAGCTTCCCGCTCACCCAATCGGCGACCGCGGACGGATCGAGCTTCAACGCATTGAAAACCGTGTCGAGGATCGTGTGAAAGAGATTCGCGACTGTGCTGCACGGTGCACTCAGGTCGGGGGCCGCTTGTTGGCGGGCCGCGTCGAGCTGCGCGCCCACGACGCCCGTGCCGCTTCCACGGACCGCGGCGGCCGTATGCGGTTGCGCAATGTGCTGCAGTACGTCGCCGACGAAGAACTCGAGTACCGCGTACGGGAACACGATGTCGTTCGTGTGCGCCCAATCCTGCGTTCCGAGAAGGCGGACCGCGGCGAGCGCGGGCGGATCCTTGGTGACGAGAATCCATCCGCCGACGATGTCGGAGAACGGCGCCGCGCCGTGCATCGGTACCGCGGCGTCGAGCGCGGCGCCGGTGATCCCACCACCGGCTGACGCTTCCCGGGCCAGGTTGGCTGCCATCGCGGCGGTAACGGTCGAGACTCGCGCGCCGGTGACCGCGACCTCGGGGGTGGTGGCCGTCTCGTCGGCAACGGTTGCGATCCCGGTCGCCGCGAGCGCGACCGTCATCTGTTGCGGCGAGATGACGGCCGGCCCGAGCGGCGCATTCGCGGACACGGGTGCCGACGGCGACGTCGACGGCGACGCGGATGAGCGCGGCGCGGAGCCGCCATTCCGACCGCAGCCGGCGGCCACCACCGCGAGCGCGACGACAATGGCGACTCCGCCCGCACATCTCCGGGTCAAGGCTCCAAGCCCGTCGGCAGACCCGTGGTGACCGTGGGCTGCGCGGCCGCCGCCTTGCCCGCCGCCACCAACGCGGTCAGATCCGGCGTGGTGTTCCCGCTCCCGTACACCCGGTTGCAGAGCGTGCCGATCGCCGCCGCGAGCTCGGCGTAGGCCGAGTCGGGAATGTTCGAAGTGTCGCCGGCGGCGTGCTCGAGCTGGCCGACGCCCGGAACGTCGCCGGCATCGGAGACGTCGACCGCGCAGTAGACGTTGCCTTTCTGCGAACTGAGCGTGGTCGAGCCGTGCGAACCGTCGCGCACCGCCTTGTCGCCGATCCCGGGGACGCTCACGGCCGAAGACGTGAGCGCCGCGAGGTCACCGGCGTAGTTCCGCATCGAGTCATCCGCAGGCAGCACGGTGATCGTGATTGCCGAGCTCGTGTCGGCGAGCGCGAACACGCATTTCTGACCCTTGCCGTCGGGCTGGAGGTTCGGACCGGTCCCCGCGGCGGTGACCGTCACGCTCGTGATCGGGGCCGTCAGCAGTGGTTGGACGTCGGCCTTGGTGATCTGCTTACAGGTCGCGCTCCCACCGCCGCTACTGCTCGTGGCCGCCGCAGGTGTCGACCCGGACGAACTACCGCCGGACGTGGTACCGGCGCTCGACGACGAGCCCTTCGAGGACGAGCCACCGCACGCGGCGAGGCTCATAACACAGAGACACACGGCGACGCCGAGCAGACGGATGCGATTACGGGGCTGCATATGCATGGGATCAATCCGTTCGATGGTGGTTGCGACGATCATCGAGCGGCCCGATCGCAAACTGATCGCAAGCCGATGACAGCGAGCTTCGACACCACCGCCGCTACCCCGCCCGGCGGCTTCGTCGATGGATTACGGTGTGATCACACTGGCATCGAACGGATCGAGAAGACGCAGTGGCGTGGGACTTCGAGACGGAACCGGAGTTCGAGGCGCAACTCGTCTGGATGCGCGAATTCATCGACAGGGAGCTGATCCCGCTCGAACCGATCTTCGACGAGATCACCGCCGAGGAGTGGCAGCCGGTCAAGCGCCATCTGCAGGACCAGGTGAAGGCGCAGGGGCTCTGGGGTGCGTTCCTCGACCCGAAGCTCGGCGGCGACGGTTTCGGCCAGATGAAGCTGGCGCTGATGTCGGAGATCATCGGCCGCTGCATGATGTCGATGACGATCTTCGGCGTGCAGGCTCCCGACAGCGGCAACATGGAACTGCTCGCGCACGGTGCCACCGACGCGCAGAAGGATCGCTGGCTCTGGCCCAATCTGCGCGGTGAGATCTCCAGCGCGTTCGCACTGACCGAACCGTTCTTCGCCGGCGCCGACCCGACCGTCATCGGCACCACGGCCACCAAGGACGGCGACGAGTGGGTCATCGACGGGCCACAAGTGGTTCATCACCAACGCGTCGGTCGCCGACATCGTGCTCGTGTTCGCGGAGACCAATCCCGAAGGGCGCCCGCACCGGCACGCGTCGATCTTCGTCGTGCCGGCCGGGACTCCCGGCATGAACATCGTCCGCGACATCGGCACGATGGCCCACCCCGACGTCGAGTACGGTCGGATCGGCGACCATGCCGAGATCGTGTTCGAGAACTGTCCGCGTCCCGGCCGACCACCTGATCGGTCAACCCGGTGAGGGGTTTCGTGCTCGCCCAGCAGCGTCTCGGTGGCGGCCGCATCCACCACGCGATGCGCTGGCTCGGCCAGGCCCAACGATCGCTCGACATCATGTGCGAACGGGCGGTGTCGCGAACGTCGCACGGCAAGCTGCTCGCGCAGCACCAGATGGTGCAGGACTACGTCGCGCTCTCGCACATGGAGATCCAGTCGGCGCGGCTCCTCACGTTCCAGACCGCGTGGAAGATGGACAAGTACGGCGCGGCCGCGGTGCGCGCCGACCTCGGCATGATCAAGGCGCACGTCTCGAAGGTCGTGCTCGGCGGTACTCGACCGCACGATCCAGGTGTGCGGCGCGCTCGGCTACTCGAGCGACCTGCCCGTCGAGTCGTGGTACCGCTCGACGCGGTTCGGCCCGATCGGCGACGGCCCCGACGAGCTGCACAAGTCGGTGCTCGCCCGCACGCTGTTGAAGGGCTACACACCCGTCGATGGGTGGCCGACCGAGCACATCCCGAGCCGACGGCCGGCGGCCGAGGCGAAGTGGGCTGAGCTCGCGTGCGCTCGCAGGTGAGCGTTGACGCGACACCGCGCGCCTCGCGGCACTACCTCGACGACGCGCTCGGCAACGTCGTCCCGCTGACCGTCACGCCCATGACCGGCGGCGGTTCGTGCGAGGTGTTCGCACTCGACCGCGGCGCCGCAGCGCTGGGTGCTCCGGCGCGCGCCCCGCCACGCCAGCTCCGCGACCGCGCACGACGTGCTGCGCGAGTTCCGCATCCTCGACGCGATCAAGGACGAACCCGTGCGGATCGCACGACCGATCGTCGCCTGCGCCGACGAAACGGTCTTCGGTGCGCCGTTCTACGTCATGGAGCGGATCGACGGGCGCCCCATCCTGCAATCGGTGCCTGCCGCGTGGGCCGACCGCACCGGAAACCCACGGTCGGGCCCTCGAGGAGCTCGTCGACGCGCTGGTCGCGATACACGCCGTCGACTGGCGCGCCTGCGGGCTCGCCGACATCGCGCACACCGGCGACTACCTCTCCCGCCAGATCACGCGCTGGCTCTGCGCAACTCGACTCGTACGGCGGCCGCGACCTTCCCGCCGCGCGACCGGATCGCGGGCTGGCTCGACGCGCACCGACCACCTGATCAACCGAGTGCGCTCTGCCACGGCGACTACAAGCTCGACAACGTGCTCTTCGCGCCCGACGTCGCCACCGCGTCTGCTCGCGGTCGTCGACTGGGAGATGGTCGGCCATCGGCGATCCGCTCGATCGACCTGGCCTGGGCGCTCATCTTCCATCCCGGGCCCGAAGGGCACGATGCGGCTCGGCATGACGAAGGAGCCGACGTTCGCGGTCGAGTACCTGCCCGAGCCGCGCCGAGCTCGTCGAGCGCTACGCGCGAGCGTTCGGGACGCGACACGGGCGCGCATCGGTTGGTACGACGTGTTCGCCCGCTGGAAGCTGGCGATCGTGCTCGAAGGCAGCTACGCAAAGTTCCAGCGCGGCCATTCCGACAAGCCGATCCACGAGTTCTTCGGCACTCAGGTGGATCTGCTTGTTGGCGACCGCAACCGATGTCGTCGACCGGGGACGATGTGATCTGAATGCGGGCGTGGCAGGTGCAGAGTGCCGGCGAACCCATCGACGTGCTGCATCTCGTCGATGTCGAACCGCCCCAACCCGGGCTCGGTCAGATTCGCATCCGGGTGACCGCGGCGGGCATCGGTCTTCCCGACGTCTTCATGTGCCGCGGCACGTATCCGCTCACTCCCCCGTTGCCGTTCACGCCCGGTCAGGAAGCGACGGGCATCATCACCGCGGTCGGAGCGGGCGTCGATCTCGTCATCGGTAGCGCGGATCATGTGCGTCACCGCGTTCTGGCTGGGCCACGGATCGTTCGCGGAGGAGTGTCTCGTCGCGGCCGACTCCGTGTTCCCGATACCCGACGGTCTCACCGACGCCGAAGCGGCGGGCTTTTGGATCCCGCACCTCACCGCGTGGATCGGTCTCGTCGATCGGGGACGGCTGGCCGGCGACGAGTGGCTCGCCGTGCTCGGCGCGGCCGGCGGCAGCGGGATCGCCGCAGTGCAGCTCGGCCGGGCGCTCGGTGCCCGCGTCGTGGCGGTCGTGAGCGACGACGAGCGGGCCGCGTTCTGTCGGAGCCTCGGTGCCGAGGCCACCATCGTTCATCGCGACGGCCCGGTCGCAGCGGCACTCCGCGACGCGACCGGCGGCAGTGGTGTCGACGTCATCTACGACCCGGTCGGTGGTTCTCTGGCCGAGGACTCGGTCCAGGCACTCGCGCGGCACGGTCGTCTGCTCGCGGTCGGATTCGCAAGTGGAACCTGGCCGGTGATCGCGGCGCACGAGCTCGTCGTCGCGAACACATCGTTGGTCGGAGTCTTCGCCGGGGGTTATGCGCGCGCCGAGCTCGACGTTATCCACGCGCAGCTCGCCGGTCTCGTGCACTCGGGCAAACTGCGCAACGCAGTACGCGCCGAGGTCGGCTTCGCGGATCTTCCCGCGGCCTTGCAACGCATGGCCGACCGCGCCGTAGTGGGCAAGATGGTGATGATCCCGTGAGAGCGCCCACGAAAGCAGCCGAGCTCGACCTCGACGCCGACGAGATCGTCACCGCCGCGGTCGAGATCTTCGAAGCAGTCGGTCTCGACGCGGTGAGCATGCGCAGCGTCGCCGCCCGGCTCGGCGTGTCGCCGGTCCCGCTGTACAGCCGCATCGGCAACAAGGATGCGCTGCTCGACGCCATCGCCGAACGACTGCTCGCCGATCTCGCACCCGCGGCGCGCGCCGGTGAACCGTGGGACGAGTACGCGGCGCGCTGGGCGCGCGAGCTGCGTGACCGTTCCCGCCGGGTGCGCGACAGCCGGCTACATCCTCTGGCCGGGCCGCGACGCGTACGTACAGGCCTCGCGCCCACTCGTCGAGGCGATGCGCGACGCCGGCTTCCCGACCGACGCGGCCGTGCAGGCGTGCCGGTTGCTCATGTGGGCGACGGTCGGATTCGGGGCCATCGAGAGCGGTGTGGAGCCGCCCCGACGGGGACGCCGCCCGACGAGACCGGGCGGCGACCCCGCGGGTGTCACGCCGGTCGAGGCGGAGACGCTCTTCGACCTGCACATCCGCTATCTGATCGACGGCATCGCCCGCGACACGGACACCGCGAGAACCACCGCCGCGCCGACCCGCTCCCGGAGCCGACGATGAGCATCCCCACCTTGGACGCCACGGACAAGGTCGTGGTCGTCACCGGCGCGAGCAAGGGCCTGGGTCGGGCCATGGCGCTGGGGTTCGCGGAAGCGGGCGCCGACGTCGTCGTGTCGAGCCGGAAGGTCGACGCGTGCGAAGCCGTCGCAGCCGAGATCAGGGCCCTCGGTCGACGTGCGCTGTCCGTCGGCTGCCATGTCGGCGACTGGGATCAATGCGCGGCACTCATCGACGCAACCGTCGCCGAGTTCGGGCACATCGACGTTCTCGTCAACAACGCCGGCATCGCGCCCGTGCCACCCTCGCTACTCGAGGTCACGGCCGACCTGTTCGACAAGACCATCGCGGTGAATCTCAAGGGGCCGCTGCGCCTCACCGCGCTGGCCGCCGAGCACATGCCGGCCGGCGGGTCGATCATCAACATCAGCTCCAAGGCGTCGCTGCATCCCATGTCGTTCACGGTCGTGTACGCGGCCGCCAAGGCCGGACTGAACGCGCTCACCAAGGCGGCCGCCGGGGAGTTCGGGCCGCGCGGGATCCGCGTCAACGCGATCGTGTGCGGCACCTTCCACACCGACAGCCTCCACGCGTCGATCCCGACCGAGGAGTTACGGGCCGCGATGGCCGCCAACGTGAGCCTGGGCCGCATCGCGTCGGCCGACGAGATCGTCGGGACCGCGCTCTATCTCGCCGGCGACGCGTCGTCGTACCTGAACGGCGAGCTCATCACACTCGACGGGGGCTGAGTCCATGCCCGCCGGCACAACGGGGGAACCAACATGACGGCAGACGACGAAGTCATCGGCGCCGAGCGCGTCGCGGTCGTGACGGGGGCCGCGAGCGGGATCGGACGCGCGCTCGCGGAGGCGTTCGCGGCGGCGGGATCGTCCGTCGTCGTTGCCGATCTCGACGGCGCCGAAGCGGAATCCGTCGCGGCCGGCATCTGCGGCGCGGGCGGCAATGCGCACGCAGTCACCGTCGACGTGTCGGATCCGGCCGCCGTAAACCAGCTCGCGGCGACCACGCTCGAACAGTTCGGCCGCGTCGACGTGTTGTGCAACAACGCGGGCGTCTCGACGTTCAACCTGATCAAGGACCAGACGCTCGACGACTGGCGTTGGGTGTTCAGCGTCAACCTGTGGGGCGTCGTCAACGGCATACAGACGTTCCTGCCGATCCTGCGCAATCAGGGAACGCCCGCGCACATCGTCAACACTGCGTCGATCGCGGGCTTGCTGAGTGGCGTCGCCTTCATCGGGCCCTACGCGGCGACCAAGGTTGCGGTCGTGTCGATCTCGGAGACGTTGGCGCAAGAGCTCGCGATCGACGAGTCGCCGATCGCGGTAAGTGTGTTGTGCCCCAGCTCGGTCGACACGAAGGTGATGGAATCCGAGCGCGGACGCCCGGCCGCGATGGGCGTCGAGCACCGCACTGATATGGCAGAGGCGGTACGCCTCATGATCCGCGACTCCTTCACGGGACCTTCCGGACTGACACCGGCCGAGATCGCGACCCGAGTGCTCGACGCGATCCGCGCGAAGCGGTTCTGGATCATTACGCACCCCGGTGAGCGCCCCGTGTTCGAGACGCGCATCGACGGGATCCTGGCCGACTTTCCCAGCTCGTAGGCGCGACTACAGCGCTTCGTACCCGGTCGCGGGAGTGCCCGGCGGATGCACGTCGCCGTCGTGCGACAACCACAACAGGACCTCGCCCTCGAGCCCGTCGGGGTCGCGGAAGAAGATGCTGTGCGAACGGCCGAAGTCGGTGACGAAGCCGTCGCTCGCGCCGTGCGCGACGAGCCGGCGGCGAATCTCGACGAACGCCTCCCGGTCGGCGGCCTGTAGGCCCATGTGGTCGATCGGGCCGTGGCTGAACATCGAACCCCGCGTCAGGTCGGGAGCCGCGTCGCCGGCGACCTCGAACACGTTCAGCTCCGTGCGCGGGCCGATGTCGACGATCGTCAGTGTGCCCGGACCAATCGATTCGCGGTGCGAGACCGTGGCGTCGAAGACCTCTCGGTAGAACTGGACGAACCGTTCCGTGTCGTCGGTGATCACCGCGACATGGTTCATGCCGTCGAGCAACATGGTGGCCTCCTTCACGTCGGTCCGACCGAGATTATGGTCCGCAGGACACGGCCCGTGACCGGACAGGAGCAAGCGTGCAGGGAAGTCCCGAAGCGGCAACCGCCAAAGACCTCGCCGCGCTCCTCGATCTCGAGGTCCTCGACCGCGATCTCTTCCGCGGCCAGAACGACATCGGCGCGGGCGCGCGGCTGTCGCTGTACGGGGGACAGGTGGCGGCGCAGGCGTTGCGCGCGGCCGGCGCGACCGTCCCGCCGGAGCGGTTGCCGCACTCCATGCACGGCTATTTCCTGCGCCCGGGGCGCGTCGACTGCCCGGTGATCCTGCACGTCGATCGCGACCGCGACGGCGGTTCCTTCTCGGCCCGGCATGTCCGCGCGGTGCAAGACGGTGAGGTCATCTTCTCGATGGTCGCGTCGTTCCAGGTTCGCGAAGAGAGCGCGACCTTCGACGATGTCCCGACGCACGGCGCGCCCGCGGCGTCGACCGTCGCGGCGCGGCCCACGCCGTTCCTCGTCGAGGTCCGCGAGGTCTCCCCGACGCGCATCGTCGACGGGCAGGTGCGGCACTCCGACTCGTTGTGGGTGCGCTCATCGGCACCGCTCCCCGACGACCCACTCGTACACGCGTGCGCGGTCGCGTACGTCTCCGACCTCGGTTCCGGCTTCGGACAGGTCAACGTCCCCGGCCTACCTGCGGGCGGCCCGAGCATCGATCACAGCCTCTGGTTCCACGAACCGATCCGCGCCGACGAGTGGATGTTGCTCGAGCTCTGGCCGTTGAAGGCGAGCGGCTCCCGCGGCGTCTACAGCGGGTCACTGCGCAGCGAAACCGGCGCGCTGGGAGTGCTCCTCACCCAGGAGATGCTGCTGCGCGGCCGGGAGATTCCGCCCGAGATCCTGAGTCGCATCGCCGAGTACCTCGGAGTCATCCCCGAGTAGCCCGGTGTTATCTTCTCGGGATGGGATCCAAGGGGAGCAAGCCGCGCAAACCTTCGCATTCGCAGCACCTCCCGAAGGTCGGCACCTCGATCGAGAACGAGCGAGAGCTGCACGGCGAGCGGGAGGCCGTCCTCGATCAGATCGGTCTCGCGCACCGTTCCAAGGCGACCCGGTCGATCGTCCTGGCCATCGTGGTGGTCCTGGTGGTCGGCGCGTTGCTCGGCTTCTCGCTGCTCATCGTCTTCCGCTGAGTGGACGATCTGCTCCAGGCGCTGGCCAACCAACACGCGGAGCTCGCGGCGCTGGTCGACGGATGTAGCACCCCCGACTGGGCGCGACCGACACGCTGCGAAGGCTGGGACGTCGGTGCGGTTCTCCTGCATCTCGCGCAGACTGACGAGCTCGCGATCGCGAGCGCGCGCGGCGACCTCGACCGTTACACGGGCGGTTTCATCGCCGACGACGACGGCCGGCGGACCGTAACCGTCGACGATGCCGCGGCCGCGCAGGTCGACATCGAGCGCGCCGCGGGTGGTGAGGTGATCCGCCGGCGTTGGCACGCCGCTTCCGACGCGCTGCGCGCCGAGTTCGCGGTCGGTGATCCGCACCGGCGCGTCACGTGGGTGTCGGGCCGGCTCTCGCTGCAGACACTGGTCGCGACGCGACTCTCCGAGTGCTGGATCCACACCGACGACATCGCCTCCGCGCTCGACATCGAGCTCGAGCCGACCGACCGCTTGCGCCACATCGCGCGCCTCGCCTGGCGGACACTCCCCTACGCCTTCGAGCAGGCCGGCATCCCGATGCATGGTCCCGTCGCGCTCGATCTGACGGCGCCCGGCGGCGAACACTGGCGGTTCGCTCCCGACGATCCCGCGCGCACGACAATCGAAGGTTCGGCCGCGGACTTCTGTGCGGTCGCGGCCCGGCGGATCGAGCCCGACGCGACCGGTCTGGTGGGACACGGCCCCGATGCGGCCGACGTGTTGCGCCTCGTGCGCACGTACGCGCTGTAGCTACTCGGACGAGACGCCGGGCGCGGTGTCCCCGACGATCTTCATGATCCGCCTCAGCGGGATTGATCCTGCTCTCCGTACGGCTCAAATCCCGTGCCCGCGTAGCCGAAGTTCTCGAACGCCCGCTCGCCGTAGTCGGGGTTGTTGTCACCTCGCTCCGCGTCGTCGGCCCGACGCAGGTCGTCCGGGCCGCCGGCGTCGACGCCGGCGTCGCTGCGCACGAGCTCGGTAGTCGGCGGATCGCCGGCCGGCGGAGGGTCGTTCGACTCGACCCGGCCGTCGCGCACGAGCCGGGTGGGCGTTCCGTCGGAGTACCACCGTTCCTCGTGCAGGCCGTAGGGATCGTGATACCAACCTTCGGCTTTCATCAGTTGCTCCTCGGTGCATGTGCGTGGGTGCCGCGCCGATGTCTCTCCAACGTGGCGCGCCGTTGCGGGCGGCGCCATCCCCCGCCGAGGGTGAGCGGTCAGCCCGTGGCTTCGTCGGAGCCGGTGAAGCCGACGTCGGCGGTCGAAACCACACCGGCCGCGCGCCCCGGGACCCACCCGCCACTGCTCTCAAGGCGACGCGGAATTGCGTCGATCGCGGGGACATGTCCATGGAGGGCTATCTCGCGCCCGCCGCGCCGGAGACGATCCGCTTCCTGGGTCGGTCCCCGGCGCCGGAAGCATTCCTGGCGCTGCTCGAGGGGCCCACCGCGGCGCAGCTCGACCAGATGTGGGACGGCGTCGACCGCATCGTTCGGGAGCTGCTCGACGGGCGCTCGTCCATCTCGACCGGCGTCGAGTTCACCGAAGACCTCGGCTTCGGCCCCGCGACGTTCATCGCGCCGCGGGACGTGCACTGGATGGCGACGACCCTCGCCGACGTGTCCGACGAGAGCCTGCTCCGCGCGTGTGCGGCGGCCGACATGAGTGACGGATATCCCGCAGTGTTCGACCAGGACGACGAAGGCGCGGAGCTCCAATCCTGCATGCTCAGCTCGACCCGTGAGGCGCTCGCCGCGATCCGGCGCGCGGCAGCAGTTGACCAAGGCTTGATCTTCGTCGTCCTGTAAATCGGGGCCAGTACTGGCCCGTGGCTGGGAATTATTTGTGCGCTGCAGGTTCCTAAAGTCCGGACTGCCTGACTGTCGATATCTGCTGAGTCGCGGTGAAGGAGAACCGCTACGGACTCAAAGGGATCGTCGAATATGAGCTTCACGCGAACACTCATCACGCGTTTACACGACCAGGAAGAGGGATTCACCCTCATTGAGTTGATGGTCGTCGTACTGATCATTGCGATCTTGATCGCGATCGCGATTCCGACCTTCCTCGGTGCGCGCTCTCGCGCCGAGGACCGCGCCGCACAATCGGATCTGCGCAACGGTCTCACCGCCGAGAAGACGGTCTACACCGACGGTCAGACGTATGACGCGGTGACGGCCGACATGAACGGCGTGGAGCCCTCCTTGAACTGGAACAACGGCAAGCCGGGTAAGGCGCCGTTGACAGTCACCACCGGAACAGTCGTTTCCACCGATGACACTGTCTGCATGACGGAGACGTCGAAGTCGGGAACGACGTTCGAGATCGCCGACATCGGTGCGGGAACGAACGCCGGCACGTACTTCGGTACGAACGTGGCGTGCGCGACCGACGTACCGACACTCACCGGCGGCGGCGGTTGGAATCAATCGGGTTGGTAACACCGAAGAGGTTGATTCCTCGGCCGCTATACCTGCGGTTTTGTACGCGATTTGAGATGCTTGTGTCCTTTTGCCTACCGGCGTAGGGTCCCTTCGTTCAGGGGGACTCGGGGGGCACTGTGGGTCGGTCGCGGCAGTTGGCAAAGACGTTGACGCTTGTGTCCGCACTCGCGCTGCTGACAGCCGCATGTGATGCCGTAGGCAGTGCGGGCGGGTCCACCACCACGACGACGAATTCGACGACCACGACGACGAATTCGACGACCACGTCGATGCCGACGACGACCGCCTCGACCACGACGTCCACGTCCACGACGACGACGTCGAGCACTACGTCGACGACCTCGACCACTGTCGCCGCGCCGACCGGGGCGCCGGTGGTGAACGTCGGCGACGCGTCGGTCGTCGAGCCCGATTCCGGCTCGGTGATCGCCAAGGTGCCGGTCGATCTGTCGACTACGGCGAGCACCTCGGTTGTCGTCGGTTACAGCGTCGCAGCCGACACCGCCGGCGCGGGCGACTTCCAACCGGCGACCGGCAAACTGACGTTCACCGCCGGTCAGGCCAACAAGCAGATCTCGGTCACCATCAACGGCGACACCAACCCCGAGAACAATGAGCACGTCAGTGTGCACATCACGTCGGTCACCCCGAACGCGGTCAGCGGCGACTCCGGCGGCGTGACGATTCTCGACAATGATGCCGGCGGACCGCCGACCCAGGTGGAGGCGAATCTCGGCAACGTGGTTGCGGTCGAGGCCGACAACGGGACCCACACCGCCGAATTGCCGGTCACGTTGAACGAGCCCGCACCCGGGCCGGAGTCGTTCACCTACGGCATTGACTGTGACACCGCGACGGCGGGGAACGATTTCTCTCAGGCCGCCAGCGGCACGATCAACTTCACCGCGGGTCAGCAGTCCAAGAGCATCGTGATCCACGTCGATCCCGACACCATCCGGGAAGGGACGGAGGCGATCGGCGAGAGCCTGCAACCCGCGAACGACCTCGCGACCGTCGATCGGCAGTACGGCACCGCGGAGATCGTCGACAACGACCCGAGTGTGGTCGGCGGTGTCGACAACGAGAGCGTCGCGCCGGACGGCAGCCTCGGCACCTATCCGGACGACTCGTTCACCACTCCGTGCGAGACCATCCTCGCTCGTGCGGGCGCGTCGTCGATCAGCGGCGATGGCCAGTTCGTTGCGTTCGAGTCGACTGCGACGAACCTCGTCGCCGGTGACACCAACGGCCTCTCCGATCTGTTCGTGCGGAACCAGGCCACCGGTTTGACCGAGCGCGTGAGCGTGAAGAGCGACGGTTCGCAGGTGACGACGGCCGATCTTCCCGGCGGCGTGGGCGTCGCCGGCTACGACCCGGTACTCAGTAGCGACGGCCGCTACGTCGTGTTCGACTCGTACGCGCGGCTCGTGCCCAGTGATACCGACGACGGTGCCGACGTCTACTTGTACGACCTGCAGACGAGCACGCTCGAGCTGATCAGCGTGGCGATCGGCGGGGGCGGATCCGGGATGACGGGCACTCCCCCCGGCGAGAGCTACGCGCTCGGTGCCGACGTGAGTGCCGACGGACGCTACGTCGCGTTCGAGTCGAGCTCGCCGAGCCTGGTCACGGGCGACACCGACCCGCCCGCCGACTCGATTCGCCCCGACGGGTACTGGCCCGACATCTTCCTGCGAGACCGCGTGGCCGGAACGACAACGCTCGTTTCGACTGTCGGTGACACCGGCGACTTGTCACCGGTGATGACGCCCGACGCGAGCAAGATCGCCTACGTCGGCCCGGTCACGGTCGGCGGTGCGGCCAGCCAAGGCATCTACGTGTACGACGTGGCAACGGCCACGACGCAGCTCGTGAGTTTGTCGTCGAGCGGCCACGCGGTCGAGGCCATCGAGCCCGCGATCAGTGCCGACGGAACCAAGGTCGCCTTCCGCGCCTTCGGAACCGTCGTCGCGGGCCTGTCGAATCCTGACGTCGGCCACATCTACCTGCGCGACCTCAGCGCCGGGACCACTGTGCTCGTCGACACCGCAACGGCCGGGATCACGGCCGACCGCGAGCCGAACTCCCCGACGGTCAGCGCCGACGGCCGCTATGTGTCGTTCGATTGTTGGTGTCAGCGCATGGACAACGGCGCCAACCCGGGCATGAACCACGAGGGCGTGTACCAGCGCGACCTCACGCTCGGCACGACGCAAGAGGTCGACGTCAACCAGTCGGGCACCGTTGCCGACCAGGACTCGAGCGTGGCCGGTCACACGCACTACATGAGTGACGACGGCACGCTGGTCGTGTTCGGGTCGATGGGTGCGAACCTCGTACCCGACGACACGAATGTGCACGCTGACGTGTTCGTGAAACGACTCGGCTGACCGTTCAGTCGGATTCGGTCGTCGTGCTCTCGACGCGGCCGTCGGCGATGGCGCGCACGAGTTGGGCGTGGTCGCGGTCATTCTGGTCGGCGTAGAGCCGGGCGAACTCACCGATCGCGCCGGCGAACTTCGTGCCCTTGCCGATGTAGCTGTCGATGGCGACGGCATCGCCGGTGCGGGCGTGGGCCCGCGCCAGCGTCTCCCCACACGCTGTCGCGAACTCGGCGAGGCGTGGTCCGATCAGCTCGATGTTCGGGATGATCTTCATGTCGCGGAATTGGCGTACGTAGTAGTCCTGGCCGTGCAGTGAACCCCACCCGACGAAGATGTCGGTCGCACTCTGTACGAGCCGCTTGCCGTTGATCACGCGGGCGCCGTGGTTGTCGTGCACGCTTGCGTGCGTGTGGGCTTCGTACACCGAGGCTCCGGCCTGTTTCACCTGCAGGAAGAGCGGGTCGTCGCCACTGCGCCCCTCGAGCAACACGAGATACACCTTCATGCCGACGCTGCCGACGCCCACGACCTGGCGCACGGTGTCGACCTCGGTGAACCGGTCGAAGAGGGTGCGGCGGTCTTCTTGCAGCGTGAGCCGATACTGCGCGAAGAGCTGGTCGACGAGCGCGTCCTGCTCGTCGTCGCCGATCCGCACGCGCAGCGGCGGATCCTCGGTGATGCGCGGCCGACCCTGCACCATGGTGGTGAGCTTGGCGAACGCGCCGCGGCTCGTTCGGCGTTCCTGCTTCTTCTCGATGTAGATCGAGATGCGGGCGCGGTCGGCGGGCTCGTAGTAATTGACGAGGCTGTGGACGTGTATCCCGTCGTACCACGTGTCGAGCTCAGGCATGCTCGTGTAACGCTTCATGCGGGTCCGATAGGCGGCGATGGCCGCGGCCACCGCCGCATCGGCCACCGCGGGCTTGATGCCGTCCTGCCGCGCGGCCACGACGAGGCTGGCGGCCAGACGTTTGACGTCCCATTCGAACGGGCCCGGCAGCGTCTCGTCGAAGTCGCGGAGATCGAACATGAGGTTGCGCTCCGGCGTGGCCCACAGTCCGAAGTTGAGGACGTGCGCATCACCACACAACTGCACCGGCAGGCCGCTGTTGGGTTGCGAAGCCAGGTCGCCTGCCATCACCGCCGCCGCGCCGCGGTAGTAGTTCCACGGCGAGATCGCCATGCGCTGGTGGCGCAGCGGGACCAACTCGGGATCGCGCATCGCGTTCTGGGCAAGAAGTGTCTCGAGCGCGTCGTGCCCGCGTGCGCCTTCGTCCCACTCGCCCATCGCACTCCGCCGCACGCGTTGCCGCGCGAGCTTCCCCGCCGATCGCCGTTCGGCGCACGTGGCCCGGAGATCGTGGTGCGGATCCATCGTCACAATTCTCAGGTCGCGCGTTCGCGGGCCCGACACGAGAACGGCGCCGATGGCCTGAGCCATCGGCGCCGTCCGTATCGACGAGCTACTGAACGCTATCGCGAGCTACTCAGTTGACCGCTCCGACGATCGCGGCGCGGAGCTGGACTGCACTCTGGGTCAGACTGCCCTGGAAAGGCGCGTCGCCGAAGGCGAACACACCACCGTCGGCGCCGACGAGCCAGTAGCCGTTTCCGCTCTGGTCGACCGCGATTGCGACGATCGGGGCGTTCAGCAGCTTGCCGGCTTCCGAACCGTGGAAGTGTGCGTCACCGAATCCGAACACACCACCGTCGGCCGCAACGAGGTAGTAGCCCGCACCGCTTCGGCTGCGGATACCTCCCACGATCGGCGAGTTGAGCTTCGTCGCGCCCAGCGAGCCGTCGAAGTGCGCGTCGCCGAATGCAAACACACCACCGTCGGAAGCGATGAGCCAGTACCCGTTGCCGTCGGCCGTGCTGCTGATGGCGACGATCGGCGCGTTGAGGTGGATAGCACCCAACGAGCCGTGGAACTGCCGCGTCGCCGTAGGCGAACACGCCGCCGTCGGAAGACACGAGCCAGTAACCGTTACCGTCGGCCGTCGACGCGCCGCCGACGATCGGACCGTTCAGGTGCAACGCCGACGGGTCACCGTGACTGATCGCCGACCCGATCGGAACGACCTTGCCGTTGCGCAGGACGTCGATGTATCCCGGCGCACCCGAGTGGCCGGTCGCCGCGATCGCGGAGTACGGCGTGGTGACGACGCCCGTCGTGTTCGGAACACCGTTGAGGTCGGCGGCTCCGAGGAACCCGAGGCTGCCGAAGGCGAACATGCCGCCGTCGCCGCCCAAGAGCATGAGGCCGTTGGAGCCGAGGCCCCCGACGTTCGTCGCCGTGAGGATGCAGTTCGGGTCGTACTTGCCCACCCAGGTGAGCTTCACCTTGACCGAACCGGGGCTGCCGGTGCTGCCGTGCAGCGTGATGAGGAACTGCGGCAACCCGGACGGTGTCTGCAGGTTGAGTCCCGTGAGTCCGGCGGTTCCGGTCGCGTCGAGTGACCGTGTGCCGGTGCCCGGGATCGGGTTGGCATCGGAGTCTTCGAACGCAACCGTTCCTGACGCGTACGAGCCTCGCGGCGGGGCGAGAACCTGGAGTGAGGTCCACGAACCGGGTGTGCACTCAGGCGTGTTGACCACGACGCTCGAAGCCAACACCCGGATGTCGCCGTGTCCGCAGGCGCCGCCGCTGTAGGCGTCAAAGTTCTGGATCTGTTGCGAACCGCCGTCGGCGTTCACCCAGATGCACGTGGGACGGGCCGGATCAGGGTTGACGGTGTAGAGGTAGTCGAGCGTGTTGAACGTCTTCGGGAAGTTCACGCAACCGGCGCTCGTCGAGTAGTCGTAACACTCGACTGCGCCGATGTCGCCGCCGACGTTCCCGTTCGGCACATACACGCGCGGGCCGAGCGTCAGCGCCGGACCGTTCCACGGCGTGCTCGTACCGACGACCGCAGCCATCCCGGCCGGTGTCGCGAGCGCGGAACCGTTCAATGCGTAACACGGCTCGGTACCGGTCGGCAGACACAGTCCTTTGACCGCTCCTGCGGCGGTGAGCATCGCGAACGGTGCACCGAATCCCGATGCGCTGACACTCAACGTGACCGGCCATGCGCCGGCACACGCGCCGCCCGTCGCGGCATTGAAGCAACCCAACTCGTTCGCCGTGCCATCGGCAATCGGCACGATGATCTGGCTGCCGATTGTCGCGATCGCGTTCGACGCCGGGAACGTTCCCACAGAGGCGAGGCCCGTGCCGATGCTTACCTTGAACGGCTGCGAGGTGCACGCCTTGAGCGTGACCTGGTCGAAGCAAAGCAAGCGATCCTGGGCGCCGGTACCCGACGCGCCACCCGGTGCTACGCCGCTGAGGTAGTTGAACGCGTACCACTTGGTGCCGACGGTCACCGGGTCGCTGATGCCGCTGATCCCCGAGCCGTAGGACTCGCCCGCCGCGGTCAGCGCGGTGAACCCACAGAACAGCTGCGCGCCGGTCGCGTTCGCGGGCTTCGTGGTGTCAATGCAGACGACACCGCCGGTCCCGTTGGCGCTCGTCGCGTACACGTAAAGGTGACCGTTGGCCTGGTCGACCCACAAACCCGGCTCGCCCGAAGTGGCGAAGTTCCCGCCCGCGTCGGTGACGACCTTCGGGTTCCAGCACGGCGTGGCGTCCTTCTGCAGATGGCATGCCACCTGAAGGACACTCGAGTGATGGAAGACGTTGTAGACGGCTGTCGGCGTCAAACCGACCGCCCAACCGTCGCCGCCACCGCTGCCCGCGTAGTTCGACGCCGGCGGAACCGGAATCGTCACCGTCGCGGTATACGAAACGGTCTTCGGCGCGGCGGCCGCCGCGACACCTCCCTGTCCAAAGGGAAGCACACTGGCTGCGATCGCAGTCAGGGCCGCGAACAATACAAAGAACTTGCTCCTCAGAGCCGGCATCGACGATCCCCCCGCTAAATGGTCCCACCCAAAATCGACGACGCGTACGTCGCTCAGCGAAAACGGTAGTTCACGTTTCGCGCGAATGCCAGATCGAGAGTGCGCGCCGGGTGAAAGTTTGCGACGCCCTAACAGCGAGTCGTAGCAAATCGGGCGATGGGTCGATACCCGCCGCGGTACATCCAAATGCCGCCGTGATGTATCCGATGCCAGTTCTTGTCGTGCGCTTGGTCCCTGCTTAAGGCGCGCCGTCTTATCGTCCCCGTGATGCGCTTCCCGCGGTGACGAGAAGGGCGAAATGATGCTTCGTTCGGTACAGGCGTTCGTGGTCGGTATCACGATGCTTCTGGGAGTTGTCGCGTTTCCGGCCGCGACGTCGGCTGCGCCGATCGGTGCGATCCAGTTGAGCCTCTCGCAGTCGGACGCGTTCTCGTATCTGGGCCACTCGTGCGGCGGCATTCAAGAGCAGACCTACGCGACCGGGTTCGATACCACGAGCGGGTTCCCCGTCGGTGACGTCCACGCCTCGACGCGCTGCGGCGGAAGCGGCCGCGGTGGTGGATATCACACGACGACGTATACGGCCTGGATCGCAGTTACATGGGACTACGCCGGCTCGGTTGTATCGACCGCTGCGGTCGCCGCCGTGACCACGGACCCGAACCTCGTCGCCTTCGACGCGTTCGGCAATGAGCTCTCGAATCAAGCACCGAACGCCTATCTCACGCCGGCGCCGGGCTTCTCCCCGCGCCGGTGCTGACTGCGCTGTCGGTGAATCAAGGCCCCGCGGGCGGTGGCACGAGCATCGTCATCTCGGGTTACGGACTGAGCGGCGCAACCTCGGTCAACTTCGGTGGTGTTCAGGGAACGGTTACCGCCGACTCCGACCTCTCGCTCACCGTAACTACCCCCACGGCCGCGGCCGGCACCGTTGCCGTGACGGTGACCACGCCCGGAGGAACCGGCGGTACCGGCTCGTTCACGTTTGTCGGCGCCCCGGCGGTGAGCGGTGTGAGTCCCGACAACGGTCCGCTCACCGGAGGTACACCCGTGACGATCACCGGGTCGGGTTTCACCGACGCGAGCGAGGTGCTGATCGGCGGGATCTACGCACCGTTCAGCGTGACCGACGACTCTACGATCGCGGCCTTCACCCCCGCCGGTGAATCCGTCGACACCGTTGGCGTGAGCGTCACGACGCTCGGCGGCACGAGCGCGCCCGGGCCTGATGCTCGATTCACGTACAACCCCGCGGTTTCTCCCCTCGCGCCCGTGATCACCACGGTGTCGCCCGCGTGGGGACCGCCCGCGGGAGGGACCGTGGTGACGATCACCGGCACGAACTTCAGCGGCATGACCTCGGTCACCTTCGGTGGAGTACCGGCCGCGAACATCGTCGTTGTTTCGCCGACCAGTCTGAAGGTCACGGCGCCGGCGGGCACCGGCACCGTCGACATCGTCGCCTCGAATCTCGACGGCGCCGGACTCGCAGTGCCGGCGGATCAGTTCAGCTTCGGGCCGTTCATCACGAAACTGTCCGCGTCGGCCGGATCGGGTGGCGGCAATTCGCACGTCACGATCGCGGGACACGACTTCGGCGGCGCCACCGACGTCAGCTTCGGCGGACAGTCGGTGACGCACTTCACGGTGAACGCGACCGGCACCACGATCATGACGACATCGCCCCCCGAAGACGGTGCCGGCATCCAGTCCGTCGAAGTCACGGTCACCGGCCCCGACGGGACCAGTCCGATCGTTCCGGCCGACGTGTTCACGTACGTCGCACCCACGCTCGCAAAGGTAACTCCGAGCGGCGGCCCGGCGGGCGGGAACACCCGGGTAAGCATTTCGGGCAAGTACCTCTTCGGCGCGACCGACGTCACGTTCGGCGGTATCTCTGCGGCTGCGTTCACAATCAACGCCGCGGGCACCACGATCATCGCGACCGCGCCGCCCGAGGCGGGCACGGGTGTCACGGCGGTCGACGTCGCCGTCACCACCGAGGCGGGAACGGCCTCGCAACCCGGCGCCTTCACGTACCTGGCTCCGGCGGTCACGGCGATGACACCCACGGGCGGAGCGGTCGCGGGCGGGACGACGGTCACCATCACCGGCACCAACCTCTACGGCGCCGCGGAGGTGACGTTCGGCGGCGTTCCCGGCGTCATCACCGCCCTCACGAACACGTCGATGAAGGTTGTCAGCCCGCCCGGGACCGGCTCGGTCCCCGTTGCCGTTTCAACCGCAGCCGGGACCGCCACGCTTACGACGAGCTTCACCTACCGGTGAGGTAGCGCACCTCCGGACCCGGCCGCGGCCGCATCGGGGAAGATCCAGGAGTTTCCGGCTCGAATTGCCGATGAAGACTCATGCGCAAGCTTCGGATCCGACACGTCGTCCTGGTAAGCGTCCTTGCCGCGGTGGGGATCGTCGTGCCGAGCCGCCCCGCGCACGCCTTCGGGCCGGTCCTGTTGCTGAGTCACCCCACGACGCCCGCGTTCGCGCCCGTGTGGGCCACCAGTGCGCAGAGTGAAGACGCGCCCGACCCCGACGTCGTGCGCTTCGGCAACACGTACTACGCGTACACAACCGGGACAACGTGGGGGAACCACATCGGGGTGTTGCGTTCCGCGTCGCCCGACCACGGGTTCAACACGATCAGCGGAACCCGGTTCGACTCCTCGGCGCTGGCGAACCCGACCGCGGCGTGGCAGCGCACCAACACGCAGCACGCCCCGGGTGTGTTCGAGCCCACGCCCGGTCACTACGTCATGTACTACGACGCGCAGACCGTCGCGGGTCACGGCGGGCACTACTGCCTCTCGGTGGCAACCGCCACGAGTCCGACCGGTCCGTTCGTCGATCACAGCACGAGTCCGTGGCTGTGCCGCGACGCCGACTGCGGAACCATCGACCCGAGCCCGACGATGATGAACGGGCAGAACTGGCTCTACTTCAAGAGCTACGACGACGTGTGCAGCACGACCCAGTCGTCCATCATCTGGGCGGTGCAACTGAGCGCCAACGGCTTGGGCACGGTCAGCAGCCCGGCGCCGATTCTGGAGCAGCAGAACCTGTCGAGCGTGTACGAGACCGTCGAGAATCCGCAGATGGTGCAAGCCGATGGCGCGTACATGCTCATCTACTCGCGCGGGCAGTGGAACTCGAGCAGCTACCGCACCGGGTACGCGTTGTGCTCGTCGCCGATCGGTACCTGCACCGAACGGGGAACGTTGTTGACGTCGTACGGTGAGGTGCTCGGACCCGGCGGCGCGACCATCTTCACCGACTCGTCGTCCCGGCCGTGGCTCGCGTTCCAGGCGTGGAACGGTGCGCCCGGGTGCACCGGCTACAACGGCACCTCGTGCGCGCGGAAGTTGTTCGTCGCCGCGTTGCAACTCAAGGCAACGCCCACTCAGGTCCCGTGTCACGCGGTCGCGCCGGTGAACGGGTATCGCTTCGTCGCCGCCGACGGTGGTCTGTTCACGTTCGGCAACGAGCAGTTCTGCGGGAGTACCGGTTCGATCGTGCTGGGCGGCCGGATCGTCGGCATGGCCGCGACGAAGAACAAGGGCGGCTACTGGCTGGCCGCGTCCGACGGTGAGGTGTGCGCGTTCGGCAACGCGAACTTCCACGGATGCACCGACCCGATGGTGTTGCACCGACCGATCGTCGGCATCGCCGCGACTCCGAGCGGCAAGGGCTACTGGTTGGTCGCGTCGGACGGCGGGATCTTCGCCTTCGGCGACGCGAAGTTCCACGGCTCGATGGGAGGTGTGGCGCTCAATCGACCGATCGTCGGCATGGCCGCAACCCCGACCGGCAACGGGTATTGGTTCGTGGCCTCCGACGGCGGCATCTTCTCCTTCGGCGACGCGAAGTTCCACGGCTCCATGGGCGGCTCACATCTCAACCAACCCATCGTCGGCATGGCCGCGACGCCTACGGGCAACGGGTATTGGTTCGTCGCATCCGACGGCGGCATCTTCTCCTTCGGCGACGCGAAGTTCCACGGCTCCATGGGCGGCTCACATCTGAACCAGCCCATCGTCGGCATGGCCGCGACCCCTTCCGGCAAGGGCTACTGGTTCGTGGCCTCCGATGGCGGCATCTTCTCCTTCGGCGACGCCCGCTTCCACGGCTCGACAGGCAGCCAGAAACTCAACCAGCCCATAGTCGGTATGAGCTGAGTTGACCGATCTCCCCGGCCGCCGCAAACTCCGCTGAGTGCGAGCCATCTGCGTGGTCGGGGCGTTGGCATTGTGCGCGGCCCTCGTCGTCGGATGCGGTTCCTCGTCAAAGCCGGGCGCCGCGCCGGCAAGTACGAGCACAACCGGACGAGGCCTCGTCGCCGACCAACGGCAGTTCGCCCAGCCGACCTTCATCGAGTCGTTTCAGAACGGTCGTATCGCCGTCGCTCGACTGAGCGACGGGAAGATCCTTCAAGTTCTCGCACCCGCGTCCGGAACGAACGTGCGTCGGAGCGCGATGCGCGCGCCGAACGGCGACGTTCTGCTGGAGGGCTGCGCGCCCTCCTGTGGAGATCGAGCGCCCGACTACGTGTACGCGCCGTACTGGCGTGACGCGACGACCGGCACGACGTATCCGGGCGATCCCGCGCGGGTAAGCCCCGATGGCACGCGCCTCGCGGCGGTCGTCACCGACGCGAACCGCAAGCAGATCCTCCGCCAGTACGACGTCGCAACCGGCCACGTGTTATCCGACCTCGTGGTCGGCACCGAGGAGGGCTTCGGGAGCGTGACCGGCTTCGACTGGACACCGGACAGCCACTCGCTGGTCGTGGGCGTCGCCCCGGACGCCGGCAACGCCGGGGGCTTGTACGTCGTCGACCGCAACGCGCAGCAGTTGCCTGCGCAGGCGACGGTGCCGAACAGCGCTCCGTCGGATCGGTCGACGAAACCTCTGGTGCTCGCGAGTCTCGCGGTACTCGCGAACGGCCACGTTGTCGCGATCGAGTATCCGTTTCCCGATCAGCACACCGCCTGGCCCGCCACCCTCGTCGACGTCGACCTTCACACCGGCGCACGCCGCACAGTCCTCGGTACACCCGGCTTTCCGACCTCCGCGCCGTGCGACACGGCATCGGTCACCGCCGGGCTCTCATGCGAACTCGTCTACGACGGGGACGCAGTCGCGGCGCGCGGAGATCAGGCACTCCTGACCGTCCCGAGCGAGAGTCAAGTCTGGTTGTACGACGGCCACACCGTTCGGCTTGTCGCAACCGCCCCGGGCGTGACGAACGCCGCCTGGTAGCCGCGCGACGCGCCTTGACGACGCCATCTCGTATACCTAGTATTGCTAGGTATGAGCGCAGAGCAGCTGAAAGGTCATCTGGATCCCCTCGTGCTAGCAGTGCTGGAGCGCGGTCCCGCGCACGGTTACGCGGTCATCGAGTCACTGCGCGAACAAAGCGCCGGGGCGTTCGATCTTCCCGAAGGAACCGTGTATCCGGCCCTGCATCGGCTCGAGCGGACCGGAATGGTGAGCAGTCGGCGTGAAGTCGTCGGTGGCCGGGAGCGCCGCGTGTATCGCTTGTCGGCAAAGGGGCGCACTGCGTTAGGAACGCAGCGGACGGGTTGGACTCAGTTCGCCGCCGCCGTCAGCCAGGTACTGGGCGTGAATCCGGCATGAGCGCAATCGAGAACTACGTCTCGGAACTGGCGCTCTGCCTGCGTATCGGGCACCGCGGTAATGCACGCATACTGGCCGAGGTCCGAGACCACCTCGACGACGCGACCGATCGTCGCGTGCGCTCGGGGATGGACGGAGACGAGGCCGTCGCGGCGGCGATCGCCGCCTTCGGGCCGCCGGCGATCATCGCCACGCAGATGAACGCGGAAGCGGGAACGCGCGCGATGCGGCGAGCACCCGTTGTTTCGTTCACCGCCGGAGTCGCGGTGTTTGCGGGCCTCGTGCTCGCGGCGCGGGCGCAGCCGCGCCCTCCCCTACCAATCGACGCGAGCTTGGCCACGCAGGTGTCGTTCTTCGTTGCGGTGCTTGCCTTCCAGGTCGCAGTAGTTGCCGGAGTGTGCGCCGCGTCTCGCGCCGTCGCCGGGGCTCGAGCTCCGATCGTGCGCGGCGACGACCGTCAGTTCGTTCGGCGTGCGGCGACCGTCTCGACCGCCGCACTGGGTCTCGCTGCCGTGTCGTGGGCGATCACGCTCGGGAACGGAATCGACCGGCTCGCGCATCCCGATACCGCCGCGGCCGTCCTCGGTGTCTCGATCATGCTCGGCGCGGCGATCGTTGCGATCGGCACCACGTGTCGTCTCCGCGTTAACTCCGCCGATGACACGGACGACGCGCCGGCCGATCCGCTGTTGCTGTTCAACCTTGGGGAACAATTGGTCGCGGTCGTTCGTCGGCACCCCGTGTCGTCATGCGCCGTCGTCGCCGCGCTTTCGGTCTGGCCGGCGATGACTCACGCCGAAACATCGTTCGCCGGCGCGCTCCCCTGGGGAATCACGCAGGCCGCGGCGGTCGTCGTCGCCTTCATCGTGCTCGGACCCGTACTGGAGCTCCGCGAACCGCACCCCGCCTGAGCGCCGCGACGGTCGCCCGGACGGCGGCGCGGGTGATTTGTGACGAATCGACGGTGTTCGCGCTTCAGACATCGGCAAGGTGCGCCGTTTCAAGATCATGCGGGAAGAGTCCGAGGCGCCGGATGCGAGTTGCGTCCTGATCCGCAACGAGATGGGCGGGATAGTCGCGGCCCGGGGCGACGTCTTCGGCGTACTGGGCTGGACCGCCGACGACATCCTCGGCCAGTCGTCGTCGACGCTGATCCATCCCGAGGACCAGGCCAGCGCGATCTCGGCGTGGCTGTCGATGATCGACGCTCCCGGCACGAGTGTGGCGTGGCGCGGCCGCTACCGCGCCCATGCGGGTACGTGGCGTTGGGTCGAGTCGTTGAACACCAATGACCTCGACGATCCGGACGAGCCGCGGGTGACCAGCGCGTTGCGCGCGGTCACAGTGGATCAAGTTGGTATCGAGGAGGAGCTGCGCTCGCGTAAGCAGCTCATCAGTCGGCTTTCCGATTCACTCCCGGTGGGGCTGTTCCAGATCGATCTTCGTCGGCACCTCACCTTCACCAACGATCGCCTGCACGTCATCATCCAGACGCCGGCCGCGGCCACCGCCGAAGCCCAGTTCGCCGCAGTCCATCCCGATGATCGCGAACGACTCGACACCGCACTCGCGGCGGTGTTGGCCGACGAGCTCGTCGACGACTTGGAACTCCGATTCCAGTTGGGGCACGGCGACAGCGGCGAGCACGAAACGCGGGTGTGCCTACTCAGTCTGCGTTCACTGACCGACAGCACCGAGGTCGTGACCGGTGCGATCGGTTGCGTGAGTGACGTGACCGACAGTGTTCGGCTCCGCCGCGAGCTGACCGTGCGGGCGAACGTCGACGCGTTGACCGGTTGTCTGAACCGCAGCGCCACTCTCGAGACCCTCGAGCTCGCGCTGCACGAGGCGTCGACGAACGGCGACGGCCTGGCCGTGATCTTCGTCGACCTCGACGAGTTCAAGAGCGTCAACGATCAGCACGGACACGCCACCGGCGACGCGGTTCTCGTCGCCGCGTCGCGGAGAATGCGGTCCGGGTTGCGCGCCGACGACCACGTCGGTCGGCTCGGCGGCGACGAATTCCTCGTCATCTGCCCGAGGGTCCCGAGTCGCCAACACGCTGCGGACGTTGCCGCTCGACTCGACGCCGCGGTGCAGGGAACCGTCGCCGTGTCGGGCCGGACGATCGAGCTCCGCGCCACCCTCGGCCTCGCTTGGACCGATGGATCCATCTCCCCGGACGAACTCGTCGCGCAAGCCGACCGCGCCATGTACGAAGCGAAGCAGGCTCGCCGCCCGCGCGTTCATCGTTAGGTCCAGCGCCGCGGGTTTACGCCGACTGCCGGACGACCTCCTCGATCGCGGCGTTTACCGCGTCCATCTCGATCGCCACGTCCGCGGACTGCTCGGGCGACATCCGCGCCGCGCGTCCGAATCGGGCGAGGATGCGAATGATCCAACCGATTCGGTGGTGTTGTCGTTCAGCTCGGGCCGGAGCGGTGGCTCGCGTGCTCGTGCCGTTCGAACGCGCGGTTGCCGTAGACCGCCCCACCAAACAGGCCGAAGAACATTCCTGCGAAAGCACCGACCCCGGCCGCCATCCCCAGGATCGGCGCGAGCGGTTGACCGTTGCCAACCGTCGCGATGAACACCAGACCGACCCACACCGGGACGCAGACAACGATTCCGATGAGGACACCGGCGATCACGTCCCGAGCGAGCTGGCTTTCGAGCGCGAGCTGTTCGGCCTCGGGGTCTTCCACCGGCGACTCGACCAGGTTCGGACCAGTGCGCTCCGGCGCGCCACTCGTCGGGTCAGCTTCTTGCGATACAGCAGCCATGCCATCAATTAACGCGACGGCAGTGACCGGACGGGAGAGCCGAGAGTCACACACGAGCAAGGACTAACGGCCCACCGCGTACAGCGCGCCCGACGCCGGCCTTTGACGCCTCGACGTTCAGGCTGCGCCTGACGGAGGTGATCTACATGCCCAGGCGGAACAAGAACGCCGAGGCCCAATGTCACGTTGGACGAGGTGGGACTCGCCAAAAAAGGTGACGAACGATCGTGTCGGAGGGGGGACTTGAACCCCCATGCCCTTGCGGGCACTAGGCCCTCAACCTAGCGCGTCTGCCTATTCCGCCACTCCGACGTGTACCCCGTAGGGCTCAGCGATTGTAGCGACTCGATCCGGGGAACTACCGCTCCGTGCGCAGTGGGCCGAGCGCCACCGGCGCTTCTTCGGGAAAGTGGCACGCCACCGGATGGCCGGCGCCCCGGTCGACCAGCAACGGCTCTTCCTGCGCGCACTTGTCCTGCGCCTTCCAGCACCGAGTACGGAACCGGCAGCCGCTCGGCGGCGCCACCGGGCTCGGCACGTCGCCCTGCAACATGATCCTCGTCCGCGACCGCTCCAGATTCGGATCGGCTACCGGCACCGCCGACAGCAACGCCTGCGTGTACGGATGCTGCGGGTGCTCGTACACCTCCTCGGCCTCGCCGTGCTCGACGATCTTGCCGAGATACATGACCGCGATCTCGTCGGAGATGTGCCGCACCACCGAGAGGTCGTGCGCAATGATCAGGTACGTCAGGTTGAGCCGGTCCTGCAGGTCTTCCAGCAGGTTCACCACGCCGGCCTGGATCGACACGTCGAGCGCGGACACAGGTTCGTCGAGCACCAACATCGTCGGCTCCAACGCGATCGCCCGCGCGATGCCGACGCGCTGGCGCTGCCCGCCCGAGAACTCGTGCGGATACCGGTTGCCGTGCTCGGGGTTCAGCCCCACCAACGCGAGCAGGTCGCGCACCATCTGGTCGCGATCGCCGGGGACGCGGTGGATCTTCAGCGGCTCGGCGATGGTCGAGGCCACGTTCATGCGCGGGTCGAGCGACGCGTACGGATCCTGGAACACGATCTGCATCCGCTTGCGCTGCCGCCGTAGATCGCGGTTCGACAACGCCAGGAAATCGTTGCCCTCGAACCGCACCGTCCCCGACGTCGGCTCCAGCAACCGCAACACGCAACGCCCGACGGTCGACTTGCCGGAACCGCTCTCCCCCACCAACCCGAGCGTCTTGCCCCGCTCGAGGTTGAACGACACGCCCGACACCGCTTGCACGACGATCTTGTCACCACCGCCGCGCACCGGGAAGTTCTTGACGAGGTCGCGCACCTCCAGTGTGGGTGCGGTGAGATCAGGAGCGACGGGAAGGGCGTTCGTGTCAGTCACGCGGGCGCCCCCGGTGCGAGCTTCTCCGCGAAATAGCACGCGCTCTTGTGATCGGGGCCGACCTCGCGCAACGGCGGCTGCTCCTCCGCGCACACGGCTTCCGCGAGCGGGCACCGCGGATGGAACGCGCACCCCGACGGCGGGAACAACATCGACGGCGGCGCCCCTACGATCGGCCGCAACCGCTCGCCCTTGCCGGCCAACCCGGGCAGCGACGCGAGCAAGCCCCCCGTGTACGGATGGCGCGAACGGTGGAACATGTCGTCGGCCGAACCGAGCTCGGCCACGCGCCCCGCATACATCACCTGCACGCGGTCGGCGACTCGTGCGATCACGCCCAGGTCGTGCGTGATGAACACCACCGCGGTCTGCGTGCGTTCCTGGATCGACTTCAACAGCTCCAGGATCTGCGCCTGGATCGTCACGTCGAGCGCGGTCGTGGGCTCGTCCGCGATCAACACGTCAGGGTCGTTCGCCACCATCATCGCGATCATGGCGCGCTGGCGCATGCCGCCCGAGAACTCGTGCGGGTATTGGCGCACGCGCACTTCCGGCCGCGGAATGCCGACCGAACCCAACAGCTCGACCGCGCGCTCGTTCGCCTCGGACTCGCTGAGGTCGGTGCGGTGCGCGCGGATCGCTTCGGTGATCTGGCGACCGACACGGTGCACCGGATTCAGCGCGGTCAACGGATCCTGAAAGATCATCGCGATGCGCGCGCCCCGGATCGCCTTGAGCTCCTTGGGCTTGCGCCCGATGAGCTCCTCGCCCCGGAACTTCGCCGAACCCGTGACCTTCGCCGTCTTCGGCAACAAGCCGAGGGTGGCGAGCATCGTCACCGACTTGCCCGAACCCGACTCGCCGACGATGCCGAGCACCTCGCCCGCGGCGACGTCGAGGTCGACACCCCGCACCGCGTAGACCGGTCCGTCTTCGGTCTGGAACGTCACGCTGAGATCGCGGATCTCGAGCACCGACTCCCCGAGCACCGGCCGCTGGTACGTGCCGTTCGACTCGACCTGACCGGGGATCGCCTCCACTGCGGCGGTGTCGTCCATCACACCGACAACTGCTTCGGGTCGAGCGCGTCGCGCAGGCCGTCACCGATGAAGTTCACGCACAGAACCGTGAGCACGATCGCGAGCCCGGGGAACCACACGAGGAACGGATAGGTCGACAGGAGGTCCTGCGAGTTACTCAACAGGTTCCCCCACGTGGGTTGGAAGATCGCGTTCACCCCGAAGCCGAGGAACGACAGTGCCGACTCGGTCAGGATCGCGGCGGCAACCGAGAGCGTGGTGTTGACGATGATCTGCCCGGTGCAGTTCGGCACCAGATGGCGGAACATGATCCGGAAGTCGGAGGCGCCGGCGGCGCGCGCCGCTTCCACGAACTCCTTCTCCTTCAGCGATAACACCAAGCCGCGGATGATGCGCGCGACCGGCATCCAGAAGAAGATCGCGATGACGAAGATCACCGCCCGCACGCTCTGCGCCGGACCCATGATCGTGCGGGCCCAGGCCTGCGTCTGCGGCAACTGCGTCAACAGGATCGCACCGACGAGGAACGGGATGGACAAGAAGAGGTCGGTGAAGCGCATCAACAAGTTGTCGAGCCAACCGCCGTAGTAGCCCGCGACGACGCCGACGAAGGTGCCGACGATCGTGGATATCAGCGCCACCACGACACCCACCTCGAGCGAGATGCGGCCGCCGTACAGCACGTTCGTCCACATGTCGCGGGCTTTGTCGTTCGTACCGAACCAGAAGCCGTGCTGCGGGTGCAAGAACACTTGCAGCACGCCGTTCACCCGGATCTGCGTGTCGGGCTGATACTTCGTGAACAGCGGGGCGAAGATGCACATGAACGCGATGATGAACAGGATGACCGTGCTGATCATCGCCAGCTTGTGCCGCCGGTAGCGCCGCCACGCCAGCCGGGTCGGCGTGAGCGGCTTCTCGCCCAGACCGAGCGCGGCGGTGGTTGTCGCGCCTTCGGGGGTTGTCTCGGGTGCAGGAGCAGCGATGTCAGTCAACGCGGATCCTCGGGTCGAGCCACGCATACGAGACGTCGGCGAGCAGATTGAAGATCACGACGAACGCGATCACGATCATCATCCACGGGAGCAGCGATGGGTAGTCGGCGTTGTGCAGGGCGTCGACGAAATAGAAGCCCATGCCCTGATAGCCGAACACCGTTTCCGTGATGATCAGTCCGCCCGCTACGGCGCCGATGTCGATCGCCGCGAACGTCACGAGCGGGATCAGCGCGTTGCGGAAGGCATGGCGCCAGATGACGCGCCGTTCCGAGATGCCCTTGGCGCGCGCGGTGCGCATGTAGTCGGAGTTCAGCGTCTCCAGCATGCCCGTGCGCATATAACGGCTGTAGACCGCCACCTCCTGCACCGAAAGTGTGAGCGCGGGAAGTATGAGATGTTTGACGCGGTCGACGAGATTGAAGCCTGTCGTGGTCGGTGAATAGATGCCGCCGAGGAACGGTAGGAGCGGCTGCGTCGCGTGGAAGTGCGACTCGTAGAACGTGCCGACGAACACGATCGAGATCAGCGCGAAGAAGAACGGCGGCATCGCGAGACCGAAGAACGACAAGCCCGTCGCCGCGTTGTCGAAGAACGAATACTGCTTGACCGCGGAGATCACGCCGACGCCCACGCCGAGCGGCACATAGAACGCGGCCGCGAACGCGCCCAGGATCAGCGAGTTGGCCAGCGCCGTCCGGAGTGCCGGCCAGACCGGCGCCTGCGACGTGAACGACGTGCCGAAGTTGCCCCGGAAGAAGTTGCCGAGGAACACGAGGTACTGCACGAGCAACGGCCGGTCGAGTCCGAGGTCGTGCTTGAACTTGACCAGCGCCGCGGGTGAGACGTTGTGGTGGCTCGCGGCCTTCACCGGGTCGGTGGTGAGGTGCAGCGCGACGAACAAGATGAAGCTGCCCGCGATCAACACCGGGATGGCCCAGAAGATTCGTCGAACTATGAACCGGAGCATCTCGGTCCGCCAGGGTCTGTCGAGAACACTTTCTCGGTCGACGTGTGGCCGGGGTTCGAAAACCCCGGCCACCGCCTCATTGATTCACGTTCTTGCTATTGGACTACGTGCTACTTCTTGGTCCACGCCCACATGTTCCAGAAGTTGCTCTCCGGGCTGTTGATGAACTGCTCGACCGGGCCGGCGATCTGATCGGTCCGGTAGCTCAGCATCGACGGGAACGCGTACAGCGGCAGGTTGACGTACTGCGACGCCAGCTCGTCGTCGAGCTGGTGGATCTCGGTCACGCGCTTGTCGTGGTCGAGCTCACCGTCGGACTGCGCCATCAACTTGTCCGCCGCCGGGTCGGAGAACCAGGTGTCGTTCTGACCCTGGCCGCCGTTCGCCGGTCCGGGGATCGACGACGTGGCGAGGATCGACGTGACCGTCGGGTCCGGGCTGGTGACCTGGATGTAGACGGCCATGTCGAAGTCGCCGCCGGGCAGACGCTTCTGGAACATCGTGTCGGCGTCGGAGTTGTCCGTCACGACCTTGAAGCCCTGCTTGGCCAGCAGCGGGATGAACTCCGCCTGCATGTTCTCCCGGCGCTTGTTACCGGTGTTCTCCATCCACTTGATGGTCAGCTCTTGACCGCCCTTGGCCCAGAAGCCCGACGAGTCCTTGGCGTACCCGGAGGCGGCCATGGCGCTCGCGACCTTCGCAGGGTCGGGGCTGATGCCGGCGAACGCGGTGTTCGCACACCACGTTCCGACGCCCGGCACCCACGCCGCACAGTTGAGCTGCTCGACGTTGGGGTCGAAGGGCTTGATGACGTCGTTCAACAGCTGCTTGCGGTCGAACGCGTACGACATCGCCTCCCGCAGGTTCTTGTCTGCGAACGGGTGACCGGCCTTCGTGTTGTACCAGAGGTCTTCGTACTGCGTCGTGACACCGAAGACCGTCTTCAGCGTCGAGCTGTTCTGCAGCTGCGGCACGTTGTCGACCGCAGGCTGCGGGTAGACCGCGGCGACCTGGCCGGTCTGGATGGCCTGGACTTCCTTGGTGGTCTCGGTCACCGGAACGAACGTGACCTGGGCCAGCTTCGGAATCCGGTCCTTGTCCCAGTAGCTGGTGTTCGCGACCAGGACTTCCTTGTCCTTCGAGAAGGACTGGAGGGTCCAGGGGCCACCCGAGAACGGGATGGCGGTCTGCATGGTCTTGCCGACGTCGTCAGTGGTGAACTTCGCCTTCTCCAAGATCACGCCGGAGAAGCCGCCCAACACGTCGGGCCAGTCGTTGTAGGTCTCCTTGAAGTGCAGGACGACCTTCGTCGCGGTCGGGGTGTCGATCGAAGAGACCTGGTCGTAGCCGACCGTCGAGAGGCTGCCCGTCGTCTTGAGGAACGCCTCCCACGTGAACTTGACGTCGGCCGAGGTGATCGGCGTGTTGTCGGGCGACCACTTGGCCGCCGGGTTCAGGTTGTACGTGATCGTGAAGGTCTTGCCCGAGCCGGTGACACCACCGTTGGAGGTGGTCGGGAGCTCGGTGAGGAGCGGCGACGCCACGAAGTTGTTGTGGTCGTCGAGCTCGGCCAGGCGGGGAAGAACGTGGATCGGGACGAGCCACTGCAACCACGACGAGTTGGCGCATTGCGTGATCGGGTTGATGCAGTCGGGCCACTGCTCGGCGCCGAACACCACCGAGCCCGTAGGGGCACCGGAGTTGCTGTTCGAGTTCGAGTTACTGCCGGACTTGCTGCTCGATCCGCACGCCGCCAACATCAGCGCGAGCGCGGTTGCCACTACGGAAATGCGCACCAATGGGTTACGCGACAACTTCACAGGTCCTCCTCGGTCCACGCGTTCTGCGGGGATCTCCGCCCTCAACGGACGGCAGTCACCCCGAGATGAGGTGAACATACGGCGAAGGAAAGAATTTGTCTCGTCATTCACCATGTCTTTCCCCGGACAATCTGGTTACAACCGCTCGCTGTACCCGAAAGTCGCGCCGAAAGCCACGCCGCGTGAAAAACCGGAGGACTTGCTGTAGTTCGCGTCGGCGCGTGTTGCGGCGTCAGTCGAGGTGTCAGTCGAGGCGCATGGAGAGCAGGATGCTCGTGAACGTGAACACGAGCGCGACCACGACCGTCAACCGGTCGAGGTTCTTCTCCACCACCGTCGAACCCGCCATCGCACCGCCGCCGGCTCCACCGAACATGTCGGAGAGCCCACCGCCGCGGCCGGCGTGCAGGAGGATGAACACGATCAGTGTGGCGCACACGATCAGGTGCAATCCGATGATCATCGCGTTGAGCAGCACCCGAATACCTTAGCCCGCCGTGTACTGGACGATGCGGGCGAAGTCGTCGGAGTCGAGGCAGGCCCCGCCGACCAGGCCGCCGTCGATCTCGGGCTGGGCCATCAGATCGGCCACGTTGCCGGGCTTCACGCTGCCGCCGTAGAGAATCCGCAGGCCGTCGGCCAAGACGTCGCCCATCCCGACCCGCACGTGCTCGCGGATGACCCCGATGGTGCTGTTCGCCTCCTCGGGACTGGCGCTGCGGCCGGTGCCGATGGCCCAGATGGGCTCGTAGGCCACGATGCAGCGGGCCGCCTCCTCCATCGGGAGCCGGGCGAAGGCCGCTTCGATCTGGCCCTTCACCTTCTGCTCGGTGGCGCCGGCCTCGTTCTCCTCGTTCGTCTCCCCCACGCACAGGATCGGGGTCATGCCCGCCGCGAGCACGGCCCGCAGCTTCTTGGAGACGATCTCGTCGGTCTCGCCGAAGATCTCGCGCCGTTCCGAGTGGCCGACGATCACGTACTTCACCGTGAGCTTGGCGAGCATCAACGGGCTGATCTCGCCCGTGTACGCGCCCTCGTTCTCCCAGTGGCAGTTCTGCGCGCCGAGCTGGAGCTGCAGCCGGTCGCCGTCGATGGTGGTCTGCACCGAACGCAGCGCGGTGAACGGCGGGCACACGACCACGTCGACGCGCTCGAAGTCCTTGTTCTCGAGTCGGAACCCGAGCTTCTGCACGATCTGGATCGCCTCCAGATGGTTCTTGTGCTCTTTCCAGTTGCCCGCCATCATCGGCTTGCGATCGGTCATCGTCGGGACCCCTTGCGTAAGGCTTGCAGCCCGGGCAGGTCGCCGAGCTCGATGAGCTCGAGGGAGGCGCCACCCCCGGTCGAAACATGGTCTATGCGATCGGCGAGCCCGAAATGGCGCACCGCCGACGCGCTGTCGCCGCCGCCGATGACGGTGAAGCCGCGGCAGTCGGCCACGGCTTCGGCCACCGTGCGCGTGCCGGCCGCGAACGGCTCCATCTCGAACACGCCCATCGGACCGTTCCAGAGCACGGTTTTCGCGGAAGCGATCACGTCGGCGTAGTGACCCGCGGTCTCGGGACCGATGTCGAAGCCCTTGAGCCCCTCGGGGATGCGATCGGCGCGGACGTGTTGCGTCCGCGCGTCGGCGGTCATGTCGGCCGCGACCACGACGTCGGTGGGGATCTCGACGCGACCCGACTCCAACAGCTTGCGGCAGTGCGCGACCTGGTCGGCCTGCACGAGGGAATCGCCGACGTTCCCGCCCCGGGCCGCGAGGAAGGTGAACGCCATCGCGCCACCGATGAGCAGCGTGTCGCAGCGTTCGAGCAACGCGTCGAGCACGCCCAACTTGTCGCTGACCTTCACGCCCCCGAGGATCGCGACGAACGGGTGCTTGGGGGCGTCGAGCAATCCGCCGAGCACCTCGACCTCGCGGGCGAGCAGCCGGCCCGCGGCCGCGGGCAACACGACCGGCGGCCCGACGATCGACGCGTGCGCACGATGCGCGGCGCCGAACGCGTCGTCGACGTACACGTCGCCGAGCTGGGTCAAGTTCGCGGCGAAGGCCGCGTCGTTCGACTCTTCGCCCGGATCGAAGCGCAGGTTCTCGATCATCATGACCTGGCCCGCTTCGAGGCTCTGCGCCCGGCGGACCGACTCGAACCCGGCGACCTCCGGTGACAGTTCGACCGTCCGACCGAGCAGCGCGCTGAGGTGCTGCGCCACGGGCGCGAGCGAGAATTGGGGCTCGAACTTGCCCTTGGGCCGACCCAGGTGCGAGCAGCACACGATCTCCGCGCCGCGGTCGAGCAGGTAGTTGATCGTCGGCAGCGCGGCCGCGATGCGCAGGTCGTCTTCGATCTTCCCGTCGTGCAACGGCACGTTGAAGTCGGCGCGCAGGAGCACACGCGTGCCGCGCTCGACCGCGAGGTCTTCGAGTTGCGGAACCGGATCGACCATCAGACGGCTCCCCGCGCCGGCATGAAGGCGATTACTTCGAGCCGACGAACTCGACCAGGTCGACGAGACGGTTCGAGTAGCCCCACTCGTTGTCGTACCAGCCGAGCACCTTCACCAACTTGCCGTTCGCCATCGTGTCGACCGCGGAGAAGATGCATGACGCCGGGTTCTGCACGATGTCGGCCGACACCAGCGGAAGGTCGGAGTACTCGAGCACGCCGCGGAAGCTCGCCTGGGCGGAAGCCTTGCGGAACGCGTCGTTGATCGCGTCGATACTCGCGTCCTTGTTCAGCACCGCGACGAGGTCGGTGATCGACCCGACTGGCGTGGGCACGCGCAACGAGATGCCGTCGAGCTTGCCCTTCAACTCGGGCAGGACTTGACCGATCGCCTTGGCCGCGCCGGTCGAGCTCGGGATGATCGACAACGCGGCGGCGCGCATACGCCGCAGGTCGGGCTTGCCCGAACGGGTTGCCGTGGCCTGGTCCTGCAGCTGTTGGTCGCTCGTGTAGGCGTGGGCGGTCGTGATGAAGCCCGAGTCGATGCCGAACTCGTCGTGGAGCACCTTCGCCATCGGTGCGAGACAGTTGGTGGTGCACGACGCGTTCGAGATGACGGTGTGCGCCTTGGCGTCGTACTTCTCGTCGTTCACACCGAGGCAGATCATCACGTCGGCATCGCCGGACGGCGCGGAGATGATGACCCGCTGGGCGCCACCGGTGAGGTGCGCGGCGGCCTTCTCGCGCGAGGTGAACAAGCCGGTCGACTCGATGACGATGTCGACGCCGTTGTCGCCCCACGGGATCGCGGCGGGCTCGCGCTCTTCCAGCTTCTTGATCTCGCGACCGTCGATGGAGAACCCGGTGTCGCTGTGTTTGACCTCATTGGGCAGCGTGCGGCCGACGGAGTCGTGCTTGAGCAGGAACGCCATCGTCGCGGCGTCGCCGAACGGGTCGTTCACCGCCACCAACTCGACGTTGGACTGTTCTCCCTGCGCGAGGATCGCCCGCGTGAAGGACCGACCGATCCGGCCGAATCCGTTGATGCCGACGCGTACTGCCATCTGTGTCTCCTCTGAGAACCCCGAAGGCCCGACTACAGCAGAGCCGAAAGCGCCTTCGCCAGTTGTTGGGGATCGTGAGCAACTCCACCCGGACCGGCAATCGGCGCCGCAACCGGCGTGACTCCGAGTGCCTGCACCGCTTGGGGGTCGACCGCGAGCCCGTGGTCGGGGTCGTACATGAACTGGTCTACCCGACCACCATGGTCGCGTACTGCACTCAGGTGGTCGGTTCCGTCGTGGCCGGTGGTCTCATTTTCGAGCGCCAGGTTCGCGATCTGCACGACCCGGCCCGGCGCCCGGTCGATGGCGGCGCGGATCTCGGGCACGCAGAGCACCGCCACGATGCTGGTGTAGAGCGACCCGGGGGCGAGCACGATCTGGTCCGGCGCGGGCGATGGCGGCGATCGCATCCGGGCACGCGGCCGGGTTCTCGGGCGTGAGCCGGACGTCGTGGATGCGGCTGTGCTCCCCCGCCGCGGCCACTGCGACCTGGCCGGTCACGAGATCGGGGCCGACCTGGGCCGTCATCGAGACGGGACCGACAGTGGCCGGAAGGACGCGGCCGACCGCGCCGACGAGGCGGCCCGCTTCGTCGAGGGCGGCGGTGAGATCGCCGAGCGTCTCGGCCAGGCCGACGATGAGGAGGTTGCCCAGGGCATGGTCGGCGAGCTCGCCGGAACGGAAACGGTGTTCGAACGCCGCGGGCCAGGGTTGGGCGTCGTCGGCCGCGAGCGCGACGAGGCAGCGCCGGAGATCGCCGGGCGCGGGAACGTCGAGGTCGCGCCGGAGGCGGCCGGAGCTGCCGCCGTCGTCGGCCACACCGACGACCGCGTTGATCTCGCCCGCGTACTCGCGGATGGCGCGCAGCGCGACGGCAAGACCATGCCCTCCACCCAATGCAACGATGCTCGGCTTCACGTCAGGCGTCGCGGTCCACGTCTCGGTGATGGACCGCGGCCGTGTAGCCGTGGGCGCGCAGGCGCGCGCCGAGCTCTTCGGCAACGGCGACGCTGCGATGGCGTCCGCCCGTGCACCCGACGCCGATCGACAGGTAGGCCTTGCCCTCGCGTTCGTACCCCGGCAGCGTCAGTCCGAGCAGGCTGTCGAGCTGGGCGAGGAACGGTTGCGTCTCGGGCCGGGTCAGCACGTAGTCGCGGACCGCGGGATCGAGGCCGGTGAGCGGGCGCAGCTCGTCGACCCAGTGCGGGTTGGGCAGGAAGCGGCAGTCGAAGACGAGGTCGACGTCGAGCGGGAGGCCGTGCTTGTAGCCGAACGACACGACGTTCACCTGCAGCGCGCCGTCGACGACGTGTTCCGAGAAGAGCTCGCGAAGCCGGTCGCGGAGCTCGTGCACGTTGGTGTTCGACGTGTCGACGATGAGGTCGGCTTCGCCCTTCAGCGGTTCGAGCAGCGCGCGTTCGCGGGCGATGCCGTCGCTGACGCGGTCGGTGTCCGACAACGGGTGGCGGCGGCGGCTCGCTTCGTAACGGCGGACGAGCACTTCGTCGGAAGCGTCGAGGAACAGCACGCGGGTGTGGGCACCGTTCTTGCGCAACTCGTCGATCGCGCCGGAGAGGTCGTGCAGGAAGTCGCCACTTCTCACATCGACCACGAGCGCGTAGCGGATCGGTTTCTCGGTGCTGCGCGCGAGCTCGGCGACCTTGCCGATGAGCATCGGTGGCAGGTTGTCGATGACGAAGTAGCCGAGGTCTTCGAGCACGTGGGCCGCTTCGGAACGGCCGGCACCGGACATGCCGGTGATGATCGTCACGTCGAGCGAGACCGAGATCATGTCTTCTCTATCGTCGCGCGCTCGAGGCCGTGAAGCTTTGCATACACGGCCTTACCGACCTTTTCCGGGAGCCAGGGCAGGTCGGTGAACACGCTCTCGTCGAGCTCGCGCATCTTCTTGACCGAACCCAGCTCCTTCAGGAGCCGCTTCTTACGGGTCGGGCCGAGGCCGGGGATGTCGTCGATGGCGGAGACGATCATCTTCTTGTCGCGGAGTTGGCGGTGGTACGTGATCGCGAAACGGTGGGCTTCGTCGCGGACCTGTTGCAGCAGATACAGCGCGGGCGAATCCCGCGGGATGCGGATCGGCTCCGAGTTCCCCGGGAGGTAGACCTCCTCGAAGCGCTTGGCCAGGCTGGCCACACAGATGTCTTCCAGCCCGAGCTCTTCGAGCACGCGGACGGCCACGCCGAGTTGACCCTTGCCGCCGTCGATGAGAAGCAGGTTCGGCGGGTAGGCGAAGCGCTTGCCGGTGTGCGCGCCTTCGTCGCGCTCGCGGAGATAGTTGCGGAACCTCCTCGTGAGCACGTCTTCCATGGAGGCGAAGTCGTCCTGACCACTGAGGCCCCGGACTTTGAAGCGGCGGTAGTCGGAGCGCTTGGGCAGGCCGTCTTCCATCACAACCATCGAGCCGACGATCTCGGTTCCCTGGAGGTTGGAGATGTCGAAGCACTCGATGCGCAGGGGGGCTTCGGGGAGGCCCAATGCTTCCTGGAGCGCGAGCAGCGTGCGCGCCCGCGCATTGTGATCGGAGGCGCGGCGCAGCTTGTGCCGCGCGAACGACTCGCGTGCGTTGAGCATCGCGGTTTGGAGGAGGTCTTTCTTGCCCCCGCGTTGCGGCACGCGGATCCGGACCTTCGCCTCGCGGTTCAACGTGAGCAGTTCCTCGTAGAGCTCGCGGTCTTCGGGCTCGACGGGTACGAGGATCTCGCGGGGAACGTCTTCCTTCGGTGCGTCGGCGTAGAGCTGTTCGACGATGCGCGCCACGAGCGCGGGCGTCTCCACGTCTTCGACTTTGTCGACGACCAGCCCTTTGCGCCCGACGACTCTCCCCTTGCGCACGTAGAAGACCTGCACGCTCGCTTCCAACAGGTCTTCGTCGAGCCCGATGAGGTCGAAGTCCTCTTCGGTCGACGCGACCATCTGCTGGCGCTCGATCGCCTTGCGCACGCTCGCGAGCTGGTCGCGCACTCTCGCGGCGAGCTCGAACTCGAGCTGATCCGCGGCCTCGGCCATGCGGGTCTCGAGACGCTTGATGATCGCGTCGTGCTCACCGTCGAGGAAGTCGAGGAGGTCGTGGACGAGCTTGTCGTAGTCGTCGTGGTCGATGTCGCCGACACACGGCGCCGCGCACTTCTCGATGTGCGCGTAGAGGCACGGCCGGCCGAGCCGGTGATGACGGTCGAACTTCGACTTCGTGCACGTGCGGATCGGGAACGTGCGCAGGAGCAGGTCGAGCGTCTCCCGGATCGCGTAGGCGTGCGCGTAGGGGCCGAAGTAGCGGACGCCCTTGCGCTTCGCACCGCGGAGCACCATCGCCCGGGGCCAGTCCTCGTCGAGCGTGACCGCGAGGTACGGGTAGCTCTTGTCGTCCTTCAGACGGATGTTGAAGCGGGGCTTGTGCCGCTTGATGAGGTTGAACTCGAGGAAGAAGGCCTCGACCTCGTTCTTGGCGACGATCCATTCGACGCTTTCCGCGGTCGTGACCATCTGCCGGGTGCGCTCGGCGAGAAGCTCGGGCTGCAGGAAGTAGTTCGAGAGCCGGCTGCGGAGGTTCTTGGCCTTCCCGACGTAGATGACCCGGCCTTCGCCGTCGAGGAATTGGTACGACCCGGGTGCTTCGGGGATCGATCCGGTCTCGGGGCGGGCTACCACGGTCCCATTGTCGCGGAGTGGTGCGCCGGTCAGGCTCCTGCTGCTTCTTCTTGTTCGGGTTCGTGGAGCCAGGCGTTGAGCTCGGCCGCGAGGTCGTCGGCTTCGTTCGGAACCGGGATCCCGACGGCGGGCTTCGGGTTGCGTTCGGGGCGGGCGGTGGCCGTGAGTCGCAACCAGCGGCCGTCGCGGAGGCCGAGGTCGACGACCCGGCGGCGCAGGGGGACTTTCCAGGGACCGGTGACTTCCGCCACGACGAATTCGGTGACCTCTGCCTTTTGCAGTTTCGCCCGGGTGGTGAAGTTCCGTACGAACAGGCGATCCCCTTGGACGCGGACCCGCATGTGCACGGCCCGCACGGCCAGCGCGGTGGCGAAGACGATGCCGAAGACCAGGGAGAGCACGCCGGCCCCGAAGGCGATCCCGACGAAGACGACCACGACCACCAACCCGACCCCGGCCTGGCCGACCTGTGCCCGGGGGTGGATGTCGATCGTGCTCGTCACCCCGGTAGTAAACCCCGTTGCGACGAATCGTTCGACGATTCGTCGCAACGGCGCGCGGGACGGGTGTACCTGGGGGCACGGCGGGGCCAACGGGGGCTTGCGAACGGGTGTCGGGTGGATGACGCGCCTTCCACTCGACATGAGTGTTATGGTGACGGCACGCCGGCCCGGTATCCGGCGTTTCCAACACGAGCTCCGAGGCCGACAACCCCGCGGTGCTGGCGACCGGGCTGCCACCCGCCGGCCGACGAGGAGTTACCCCGCTACGGGGAGGCCCCCAAATGCTGCGTCTCCAGGCTCCGCTCCCTGACCAGTACTCCGCCGCGACCGACGACGAGCTCGTCGATCGCATCGCGGCCGCCAAGCACACGCTCGGCGAGCAACTCGTCATTCTCGGGCACCACTACCAGCGCGACGAAGTGATTCGTTGGGCCGATTCGGTCGGCGATTCGTTTCTCCTCGCCCGCTTCGCGGCCGAGAACGAACGCGCCACTGACATCGTGTTCTGCGGCGTGCACTTCATGGCCGAATCGGCCGACGTGCTCACCGGCGCGCACCAGCGCGTCATCCTCCCCGACCTCAACGCCGGTTGTTCGATGGCCGACATGGCCAACATCGACCAGGTCGAAGAGACCTGGGACGAGATCGCGGCCATCACCGCCGTCGACCGCGTCGTGCCCATCACGTACATGAACTCGTCCGCCGCGCTCAAGGCCTTCGTCGGGCGCAAAGGGGGCGCGGTCTGCACGTCGTCGAACGCGCGCGCCGTGCTCGAGTGGGCACTCGCCAAGGGCGACAAGGTCCTCTTCTTCCCCGACCAGCACCTCGGTCGCAACACCGGTTACACGATGGGCTACGGCGCGGCCGACATGCGGGTGTGGAACCCGCACCAGGATTGCGGCGGGCTCGAGGAACGCGACGTCAAGGATGCGACCCTTCTCCTCTGGAAGGGCCACTGCTCCGTCCATCAGCGCTTCCGGCCCGCGCACGTCGAGGCGGCCCGGGCCGAGTACCCCGGCATCGAGATCCTCGTACACCCCGAATGCGCGCACGACGTGGTGGAGCTCGGCGACAAGGTCGGTTCGACGGAACGGATCCTCGACTGGGTCCGCGGCGCGCCCGCGGGCGCGTCGATCGCGATCGCCACCGAGATCCACATGGTGCAGCGCCTGGCCCGGGAGAACCCCGACAAGACGATCATCTCGCTCGACCCGCTCGTCTGCCCGTGCTCGACGATGTTCCGCATCGATGCGCCGCACCTGGCCTGGGTGCTCGAGAACCTGGTGGCGGGAACCGTCGTGAACCAGATCGTCGTCGACGACGACACCGCGGGTTGGGCCCGCACCGCGCTCGAACGGATGCTCGCGATTACGTGACGCACGGCCCGGGAGCCGCACGGCAGAAGCTCGAGGGCTCGGGGCGAGCGATCAACGAATTCTCCGACCCGCGCCTCGTCGCGATCTACGACACGGTCAACAGCTACGAGCTCGGCACCCAACCCGACTTCTGCCGCGAGCTCGCCCTCGAGATCGACGCGCAGACGATCGCCGATGTCGGCTGCGGGACCGGCCTGATCACGTGCGAGCTCGCCCGGCTCGGCTACCGGATGATCGGCGTCGACCCGTCGGCGCCGATGCTGGAGATCGCCCGCAACAAACCGTTCGCCGACCGCGTCCGTTGGTTGCACGGCGACGCGTCACTGCTGGGCGAGGCGGCCGCCGACCTCGCGATCATGACCGGGCACGTGGCGCAGTTCTTCCTGACCGACGACGAGTGGAACGCGAACCTCGTCGCGCTCCACCGCGCCCTGCGGCCCGGCGGCGTGCTCGCGTTCGAGAGTCGCAACCCCGAGGCCCGCGCATGGGAGCGGTGGACCCGAGGCGACATTCGTTCGATCCATGACCCCGAGGCGGGCCGGATCGATACGAAAACCGTCTTCGTGGAAAAGGACGATGACATCGTCCGGTTCTTCAATCACTATTTCTTCGCCGCGACAGGCGATCTCGCAGCTTCGCATGGGCAGCTGCGCTTCCGCCGCGTCGACGCGCTCACGGCGTCGCTCGTCGCGACCGGATTCACCGTCGACCATGTATACGGCGACTGGGGCCGCGCGCCGCTCGGGCCGAGATCACCCGAGCTCATCTTCGTCGCCCGGCGCGACTGATCAGCCGAGTTTGCGGGCGACCATCAGCAACAGGCGAGGAATCGTCGCCGCGTCGCGATACTCGGGCGCCCGGGCCAGGAACCCCTCGGGCGGCATCGGCTCTTCCATGCGTTCGATCAAGAGCCCATTGCGCGCCATCGCGTTGACGTACTGCGACAGCGGCCGGTGCACGAACGGCAGGACCACGCCCGGGGCGAGCTCCTCCATCGACACGTCTTCGACAAGGTAAGGGCCGATCCGCCAGTACTGCTCGTCGAGGATGTGGTCGATGATCCAGCCGCTGTTCGGCGCCTGCAGCAACGGGTGGTTCAAGAAGAACGCGAAGCGTCCGCCCGGTTCGAGCACCCGCGCGATCTCCGCGATCGCGGGTTCGTGCGCGGCAATGTGCTCGAACACGAGGCACACCACGACTGCGTCGAACGACGAGTCCGGGAACGGCAGCGCGTCGGCGTTGGCGCGGGCGTAGCCGATCGGTCCGCCCCGCTCGTGCGCGGCGATCAGCTGCGCGATCGTCGGATCGACACCAACCACGAGGCCGGCGCCGCCGCGCGCGACCAGGCGCGCGATCTGGCCCTCACCGGTACCGATGTCGAGCACGCGCTGCGCGCCGGCCAGACACTCCCGGGCGAGTGGCAGGATCTGTTCCTCGTACTCCGCGTCGGCGCCTTCGGTGAACCCCTCTTGCCACCAGCCCGCGTTGCGTTCCCAGAGCTCAGTGTCGTCAACGCCGCTTTCGTCAGCCATGGCGCGAACCCGCGCTCAGCGGGTGATGCCGAGGAGGGGCGCGAGGTAACGGCCGGTGTGGCTCTCGGGAACCTTCGCCACCTGCTCGGGCGGACCTTCGGCGATTACGAGTCCGCCGCCCGATCCGCCTTCGGGACCGAGGTCGACGATCCAGTCGGCCGACTTGATCACGTCGAGGTTGTGCTCGATGACGAGCATCGTGTTTCCCGCGTCGACCAAACGCTGCAGCACGTACAGCAAGCGGCGCACGTCCTCGAAGTGCAAGCCCGTGGTGGGCTCGTCGAGGATGTAGATCGTGTGGCCGGTCGAGCGCTTGCCGAGCTCGGTCGACAACTTCACCCGCTGCGCCTCACCACCGGACAACGTCGGCGCGGGTTGGCCGAGCCGCACATATCCGAGCCCGACGTCGACCAACGTCTGCATCTGCCGGGCGATCGACGGCTGGTTCGAGAAGAACTCCAGCGCCTCTTCGGCCGGCATGTTCAGCACTTCGGCGATGTTCTTGTTCTTCCACGTGATGTCGAGCGTGTCGCGGTTGTACCGCGCGCCCTTGCAGACCTCGCAGGGAACGTACACGTCGGGCAGGAAGTGCATCTCGATCTTGATCGTGCCGTCGCCCTGGCACGCCTCGCAGCGGCCGCCCTTGACGTTGAACGAGAACCGGCCCGGCTGATAACCGCGGATCTTCGCTTCCTGGGTGGTGGCGAACAGCGTGCGGATCTTGTCGAACACACCGGTGTACGTGGCGGGGTTGGAACGGGGTGTGCGGCCGATCGGCGACTGGTCGATGTTGATGACCTTGTCGATGTACTCCGCGCCCTCGATCTTCTTGTGCCGACCCGGCACTTCACGGGAGCGGTAGATCTTCTGCATCAACGCGGGATGCAGGATGTCGCCGACGAGCGAGCTTTTGCCGCTGCCGCTCACGCCGGTGACGGCCACGAAGCACCCGAGCGGGAACTCGACGTCGATGTTCTGCAGGTTGTGCTCGCGCGCCCGCGCACCGCGAGCCACGCGTCGGTGGGCTCGCGCCGGAGGCTCGGCACCTCGATCTTGCGCTTCCCCGACAGGTATTGCCCGGTGATCGACTTCTTCGACTTCAGCAGGTCCTTCAGCGAACCCGACACGATGATCTCGCCACCGTGCTCGCCCGCGCCCGGGCCGATGTCGACGACGTGATCGGCGACGCGGATCGTCTCCTCGTCGTGCTCGACCACGATCACGGTGTTGCCGAGGTTGCGCAGCCGCACCAGCGTCTCGATCAGCCGCTGGTTGTCGCGTTGGTGCAGCCCGATCGACGGTTCGTCGAGGACGTACAGCACGCCGACCAGCCCGCTACCGATCTGTGACGCCAGCCGGATGCGTTGCGCTTCGCCGCCTGCGAGCGTGGCCGAGTTGCGGTTGAGCGACAGGTAGTCGAGGCCGACGTCGAGCAGGAACTGCAACCGCTCGATGACTTCCTTGAACACCCGCTCGGCAATCATGCGATCGCGTTCGCTGAGCTCGACCGTGCGGAAGAACGCGGCGCAGTCGCGGATCGACAGCTCGCCGACCTCGTGGATGTTCTTGTCGCCGACCGTGACCGCGAGCGACGCGGGCCGCAACCGCGCACCCTTGCAGACCGGGCACGGCACGAGGCGCATGTAGCCCTCGATGACCTCGCGCACGCGGTCGGACTCCGACTCGGTGTGCCGGCGCTCGACCCACGGGATGACGCCTTCGTACTTGGTGGAGTACGAACGCTGGCGCCCGTAACGGTTCTTGTACTTGACCGTGACCTGCTTGCCCGGCGCGCCGTAGAGGATGACCTTCTTGGCCTTGGCGGTGAGCTTCTTCCACGGCGTGGCGGTGCTGAAGCCGTACTCGTCGCCGACCGCGATCAGCACGCGCTTGAAGTACTCGCCCCGGAATCCCGACCACGGTTTGATCGCGCCGTCGTCGATGGAGAGGTCGTCGTCGGAGATGACCAGCTCGGGGTCGACCTGGAAGCGCGTACCGAGTCCGTCGCACTCCTCGCATGCGCCGTAGGGCGAGTTGAACGAGAAGTTGCGGGGCGCGAGCTCTTCGAACGACAGGCCGCAGTGCGTGCACGCGAGGTGCTCCGAGAACGTCAGGATCTCGGGCTCTTCGCTTTCGTCCTTGTGGACGATCTCGACCTCGGCCACGCCTTCGGCCAGCTTCAACGCGGTCTCGAGCGAATCGGTGAGGCGCCGTTCGATCCCGGCCCGCCGCACGAGCCGGTCGACGACCACTTCGATCGTGTGCTGTTCGTAGCGCTCGAGCTGCAACTTGGCGGGCAGGTCGACGAGCTCACCGTCGACGCGGGCCCGCGTGTAGCCCTGACCGGCAAGCTCGTCGAGCAGCGCGTGGTACTCGCCCTTGCGACCCCGCACGACCGGTGCGAGCACCTGGAAACGCGTGCCGTCCTTGAGTTGCAACACCCGGTCGACGATCTGTTGCGGGGTCTGGCGGGTGATCAGCCGGCCGCAGTTCGGGCAGTGCGGAACGCCGATGCGGGCGTAGAGCAGCCGGAGGTAGTCGTAGACCTCGGTGATCGTGCCGACGGTGGAACGCGGGTTGCGCGACGCGGACTTCTGGTCGATCGAGATCGCCGGCGACAGGCCCTCGATGAAGTCGACGTCGGGCTTGTCCATCTGGCCGAGGAACTGCCGGGCGTACGACGACAACGACTCGACGTACCGGCGCTGGCCCTCGGCGTAGATCGTGTCGAACGCGAGCGACGATTTCCCCGATCCCGACAGCCCGGTGAACACGATCAGCTGGTCTCGGGGCAGCGTGATATCGACGTTTCTCAGGTTGTGCTCGCGCGCACCTCGAACGACGATCGTTTCACCACTCATCGGCGATCAGGCTACCCGGTGATCGCAAGTCTGTCGAACACCTGTTCGGGTACTCAACTCACCTCGCGGAGCTCGCGCTTCAGCTCGTGAATCTCGTCGCGCAGACGCGCGGCTTCCTCGAAGCGCAGGTCGCGCGATGCGTCCTGCATCTCGTCGGTCAGGCTCTGGATCAGGCGGCCCAGCTCGTCGCGGGGCATGTCGAGGCGATCGCTGGCGGCGGTGCGGCTACGGGCTCCGCTCGTGCCGCGCCCTCTCCCCCGGCCCCGACCCGACTTGGATTTGCCGTCCTCGCCGTCGTCGCGCATGCGGATCATCTCGAGGATGTCGGTGACCTTCTTGCGGACGGTCTGCGGGTCGATGTCGTGCTCGATGTTGTACGCGAGCTGCTTCTGGCGGCGGCGCATCGTCTCGGAGATCGCGTGCCGCATCGAGTCGGTCATCTGGTCGGCGTACATGATCACCTGACCGTCGACGTTGCGCGCCGCCCGCCCGATCGTCTGGATGAGCGACGTCGCCGAGCGCAGGAACCCTTCCTTGTCGGCGTCGAGGATCGCGACCAGCGACACCTCGGGCAGGTCGAGGCCTTCCCGCAACAAGTTGATGCCGACCAGCACGTCGAACTCGCCGAGCCGGAGCGAACGCAGGATCTCGATGCGTTCCAGCGTGTCGATCTCGGAGTGCAGGTAGCGCACCCGGATGCCGAGCTCGAGCAGGTAGTCGGTGAGGTCTTCCGACATCTTCTTGGTGAGCGTCGTGACCAGTACCCGCGCGTCGGCGTCGGTGCGGCCGTGGATCTCGGCCACGAGATCGTCGATCTGGCCCTTGGTGGGCTTCACGATGATCTCGGGATCGATCAGCCCGGTGGGGCGCACGACCTGTTCCACGATCTGGGTGGACGTCTCGCGCTCGTACGCGCTGGGCGTGGCCGACATGAAGATCACCTGGTTCACGCGCTCGGTGAACTCCTCGAACCGCAACGGGCGGTTGTCCATCGCCGACGGCAGCCGGAAGCCGTGGTCGACCAGCGTGTCCTTGCGGGAGCGGTCGCCCTCGAACTGCCCGTGCAACTGCGGGATGGCCACGTGCGACTCATCGACGATGCACAGCCAGTCGTCGGGGAAGTAGTCGAGCAGCGTGTACGGCGGCTGGTGGCGTTGCCGACCGTCGAGGTGCATCGAATAGTTCTCGACGCCCGCGCAGCTCCCGACCTCGCGCAACATCTCGAGGTCGTAGTTCGTACGCATGCGCAGCCGCTGCGCTTCGAGCAACTTGCCCTGGCCCTCGAGCTCGGCGAGCCGTTCCGCGAGCTCGGCCGTGATGCCGTCGATGGCCTCGACGAGCCGAACCTCGTCGGTGACGTAGTGCGACGCGGGGAACAGTGCGAGACCGTCGAGCTCCTGGAGCACCTCGCCGGTCAGCGGATCGACGCTCACGATGCGCTCGACCTCGTCGCCGAAGAGCTGGATGCGGATCGCGTGCTCCTCGTACGCCGGGAACACCTCGATCGTGTCGCCCCGCACCCGGAACTTGTTGCGGGTGAAGCCGAAGTCGTTGCGCTCGTACTGCAGTTCGACGAGGCGGCGCAGGATCTCTCGCTGGTCGCGCTCGTCGCCGGGACTCAGCATGAGGAGCTGCTTGCCGTACATCTCCGGGGAACCGAGGCCGTAGATCGCCGACACCGACGCCACGATGATCACGTCGCGGCGGGTCAGCAGCGCACTGGTGGCCGAGTGGCGCAGACGGTCGATCTCGTCGTTGATCGAGCTGTCCTTCTCGATGTACGTGTCGGTGGTCGGGAGGTACGCCTCGGGTTGGTAGTAGTCGTAATAGGAGACGAAGTACTCGACCCGGTTCTGCGGGAACATCTCCCGGAACTCGGCGGCCAGCTGCGCGGCCAGCGACTTGTTCGGCGCCAGCACCAACGTGGGCCGCTGCGCCTGCGCGATCACGTTGGCGATCGTGAAGCTCTTCCCCGAACCGGTGATGCCGAGCAGGGTCTGAAACCGGTCGCCGTTGTCGAGCCCGCGCCCGAGCGCGGCGATCGCTTCCGGCTGGTCGCCCGCGGGCTCCATATCGGTGACGAGATCGAAGAGCGGCACCCGTCGAGAGTACCGGTGCCCTGAGACAGTTACGTTCCCGAATCGCCTTCCGCGGCACTGTCCGCCGCGCCCGCGGCGGCCGTCTGCGCGGCCTCGGCGGCCGCCGCGACCGCGCGCGCTTGGAGGTCTGTCCAGATTTCGGCGATCTGCCTTTCGAGTCCGGCGAGGTCACCGGCGTTGTCCACCACCCAGGTGGCCACTTTTCGCCGATCCTCGTCGGAGGCCTGCAATTCGATCCGCCGCCGGGCGTCGTCACGCGGGACACCGCGCGATTCCAGTCGGTCGAGTCGGGTCTCGATCGGCGCTTCCACGACGATCACCGCCGCGTACTCGAACCCGCGCTTCGACTCCACGAGCAACGGCACGTCGTGGACGACGACCGCTTCCGGCGGTGCCTCGCTCACGCGGCGCAGGAACTCGGTGCCGATGGCCGGGTGCGTGATGGCTTCCAGCTCCTTGCGGGTCGCGTCGTCGACGAACGCGACCGCCGCGAGCGCGGGCCGGTCGAGCGACCCGTCGGCCTGCAGGATCCCGGGGCCGAAACGTTCGACGAGTTTGTCGAGCGTCGGCATTCCGGGCTCGACGACCTCACGGGCGATCGCATCGGCATCGATGACGACCGCGCCCCGCTGCGCGAGCAATCCGGCGACAGTCGACTTCCCTGCGCCGATCCCGCCCGTCAACCCCACCATCAACATGGCCCGGGATTCTACGAATCCACGCGAACAGTGGGCACTGCTACGCACCGTCCCGGTACGTGAGCGTGCCCACTGTTTGTCGCGTGGTGCAGTTATTCGGCTTCGGGGGCCGCTTCGGCCTCGGGTGCGGCCTCGGCGACGGGGGCTTCGGCCTCCACGGCCGGGGCTTCCGCGACAGCCGCGGGTGCGGCTTCACCTTCGGCACCTTCGACACCTTCGCCCTCGGCGCCGGCTTCACCTTCGGTGTAGTCGGGACCGATGTAGTTGCCCTGCGCGTCGTAGGCGTGCTCGCCGTAGAACTCGCGGTACTCGGCGGCGACCTCGCCACCTTCGGCGGCCTGCTTGATCGACAGCGAGATGCGCCGGCGCTCCAGGTCGATGTCGATGATCTTCACCCACAGCTCTTCGCCGGGGGTGACGACCTGCTCGGGGGCCTCGACGTGGTGGGCGGCCATCTCGGAGATGTGCACCAACCCTTCGATGCCTTCGCCGACCTGCACGAACGCGCCGAACGGCACGAGCTTGGTGACCCGGCCGTACACGAGCTCGCCGACCTGGTGACCGGTCGCGAACTCCTGCCACGGGTCCTGCTGGGTCGCCTTCAACGACAGCGAGATCCGCTCGCGGGAGAGATCGACGTCGAGGACCTGCACGGTGACCTCGTCGCCGACCTGCACGACCGAAGACGGGTGGTCGACGTGCTTCCACGACAGCTCCGACACGTGGACGAGTCCGTCCATGCCGCCGAGGTCGACGAACGCTCCGAAGTTGACCACCGACGAGACGACACCCTTGCGGATCTCGCCCGGCTTCAGGTTGGTGAGGAACTCGTCGCGCTGCTCGCGCTGCGTCTCTTCGAGGTACGCCCGGCGGGAGAGCACGACGTTGTTGCGGTTCTTGTCGAGCTCGATGATCTTGCACTCGAGCACGCGGCCCACGTAGGGGTGGAGGTCGCGGACCCGACGGAGGTCGACGAGCGACGCGGGCAGGAACCCACGCAGACCGATGTCGATGATCAAGCCGCCCTTGACGACCTCGATGACCGGACCGGAGACGACCTCTTCGTTTTCCTTCTTCTGTTCGATCGTGCCCCACGCACGTTCGTACTGCGCGCGCTTCTTCGACAGGATCAGGCGACCGTCTTTGTCCTCTTTGGTGAGGACCAGCGCTTCGATCTCTTCGCCGAGCGTCACGACCTCGTTCGGGTCGACGTCGTTGCGAATCGAGAGTTCCTTGCTCGGGATGACGCCCTCGGACTTGTAGCCGATGTCGAGGAGCACTTCGTCCGAGTCGATCTTCACGACCGTGCCGTGCACGAGATCTCCGTCGTCGAACGCGACGATGGTCGCGTCGATGGCATCGGAGAGCGACATGCCCCCGAGGTCGTCGACGACGATGTTCTGCTCCATCTCGGGCTCGGCGTCTTCCGCCGCCGTGTCGTCCGTACCCACTTCGGGTTCGGCGGCGGTGGTCTCGGCGACTGCAGCGGTCGGCGTCACAGTCGCGTCCGGTTCCTGATCCAACACTTGATTCCTGCTTTGTTCGGGAATGACGGGCGCCGCAGTGACAGCTGGGCTGGGCGCGCGCCCATCGCCGCTCCGGTGGAGCGGCTTGACAAGGCTATACGCCGGATGGCTCCGAGCAAACTCCCGGTTTACGGCCGCACTTCGGGGCGGTGCGCGAGGAGCAGATGCTCGGGCACGTCGATCGACGGCGCGGTGCGCGCGTACCGACCGGGATGCACACCGAAAACGTCGTCGACGACGAGTCCGGCGCGCGCCGCGACGAGTCGAAGTTCGCGGGGCGTGTAGCACGTCGTCCAGAGGTCGAAGCTCTGCTCGCGACCATCGGCGTCACGCACGACGGCGTTCTCATGATTGATTCCGTTGCGCGCATCGAAGGTCTCGTCGGGTTCGAGATGGCGCACGACGAAGTACGACGAGAACGCACTCAGCGCGAGTCGTCCGCCCGGTCGCAACGCGCTCGCGAACCGCGAAACGACGTCGAGCTCGGCGTCGTCACCGCCCAGGAGCCCGAACCCGCCTTGGCACACGCAGATGACGGCGTCGAACTCGTCGGCGAAGTCGAGCGTCCGCACGTCGGCCTCGAAGAACTCGGCGGGCAGGTCGCCGGCTTCGGAGCGCGCGAGCTCGACGAATTCGGGTGAGGCGTCGACACCCACCACCCGTACCCCGCGTCGGGCGAGCTCGAGTGAGTGGCGGCCCGGTCCACAGCCGGCGTCGAGGACGCGCGATCCCGGCTCCAACGCCAGCGCGTCGACCAGGAAGTCGACCTCCTGCACCGTCCCCATCGTGAACGCGTTCCGGAGATATGCGGTCCCGAGGAACGCCGCGACCGGGTTGAACCAGTGATCGTCGGGGACGGCCTTCACACGATCACGTTACGACCGCACTCTCGGCCGGAGCAGGCTCGGGTTCGAAGCGGCGCTTCCGCCGCAACATTGGTGCCTCGACCAGCCGGTGCGACAGCTCCGCGACGGCGAGGATCACGAGCATCTGGAACGCGAACGACAACTCGGGTGTGAGACGCACGTAGGCGCGGCCCAGGTAGACAAACACGAGTTGGTGGAACAGATAGACGGCGTAGGAACGCCGGCCGAGCCAGGCCAGCGGCGCGATGCCGAACGCGCGCGCGAGCAAGCCGTGCGGAACCGCGACGAGCCCCGCGATGAGGAACGCGATGCTGACCTCGAACGCGAGGAAGCCCCACTCCGGCATCCAACTGCTCACGAAGACGGTTGCGTTCACCACGATGAGGACGCCCGCGACCAATCCGAGCACGGCCGCGACACCCAGACCGGTGCGCAGGCGCGGGCCGATGCGGGGCAGCAACCAGAACAACACGATCGCGGTGAACGCACCCGCGAGCAGCGTGTCGGCGCGGGTGTCGGAACCGAAGTAGATGCGATTCCAGACGCCGGGAATCGCGAGGCCGCGCGCGAAGACCTCGAGGTCGCCGTGGGTCGGGCCGCCGACGCGGTCGTGCCAGTACCACGCCCGCCACGTAGCTGACGCCGCGATGCCGAGCGCGGCGACGAGCGCGATGGTCCGCGGGCGGAGCCGGCGCCGCAACAGGAACAAGAGCAGCACCGGCCAGAGCAGATAGAACTGCTCTTCGATCGCAAGCGACCACGTGTCGGCGGTTATCCCGAGGGCCTTCGGTCGGTAGATGTTCATCCAGTTCGCGACGTAGAACACGACGCTCAGCAGACCGCCCGTCGACGGTCGGTTCCCGTTGCCGGCGGGCAGCTCGAAATGCAGGAACACCGCGATCACCAGCAGGACCGCGAGTGCGGGGAGGAGACGCAGCCCGCGGCGGGCGTAGAACTGGCGGAGGCTCACGCGGCCGAACTGCGCATGTTCCTGCAGTAACAGCGTCGTGATGAGGAAGCCCGACAACACGAAGAACGCGTCGACCCCCAGGAAGCCGCCGTGAAAAGGGTTGTTGGTGAACGGGTCGAGGGGATGGCGAACGCCCCACTGGTAGTGGAACAGCACCACGATCGCGATCGCGATCCCCCGCACTCCGTCGAGCGCGGGCCGGTAGCCCAGGCGTGCAGCGATTCCGTGAGTGTTACAGATTCCTGTGCGTCATGCGGCTACTCGCAGAAGCGAATCGTGCGGTCGCGCACGCCGACCGCGATGTCGTAGACGGTGCAGTGACTCACGATGGCGCGCTCGCTCATCATCGTCAGGGCCTCGTTGAGCGTGCACTCCGCTTGCACGCTGACCATTCCCATCGCCTGCGCCAGCTTCTCGACGAGTTCCCAACCCGGAGGGTTCCTCATGGCCACGCGCGCGTTATGAGGTGAGGTCGTCCGCGCTGGTCGGAAGTTGCCCGGTCCACACGACGTGGTCGGCGATCTGGCGGAGCTTGACGTTCAGGTTCTGCGACGTGTGGCGCAGGAGGTCGAAGGCTTCGTCGCCCGTGATGCGGGCGGTGGCGCTGAGGATCCCCTTCGCCTGCCCGATGCGATCGCGGTTCTCGAGCGCGAGTTCGAGATTCTGCGTCAACTCGTAGGTCCGCCAGTAGACCTCGGCGTTGGCGATGGCGACCGCGGCCTGCGCGGCGAAGGCCTCGGCAACGGCGACGGCCTCTTCGGTGAACGCGATCGGCTCACCGGCGTAGAGATTGAGCGCGCCGACACGCTTGTCGCGCACCTCGAGGGGCAGCGAGAGCGAACTCTGTATCCCGTGTCCGGCGGCTTGGGCGGCGAACTCGGGCCAACGCTCGGAATCCGTCGAGATCGAGTCGAGGCGGACGACCTCGCCGGTCCGGAGCGCGGTCAAGCACGGTCCATCGTTCGAGGCATACTCCGCGCGATCGAGGGCCAGCGCGGCGTCGCCGAAATAGGCAGGAGTGGCCGGCCCTTCCTCGCGGACCAGGGTCACCCCGGCGTGGCTGGCACCAATGGGGCTGTTGCACGCCAAGAAAGCGACGCGGGCGAGCGTGTCCTCGAGGGATTCTTCGTCGACCATGAGGCAGCGTGAGAGCACCCAAAAGATCGGTGAAACCGTCTGGCGCGAAGGCCATGACTTGCCTCTCCACCGAGGGCCAGTTATTGGCCCTGCGTGTTCAAGGCGGCCGACTCCAAGTGCTCCGACGGTACCACCGAACGAAAAAATCGCGTTGAATGCCCCGCCATCGGAACATACGGTGGCGGCCAGGTCGTTTCCCATCGGGCCGACATCGGTTCAGCAGCGAGCCGCGGCACCCCTCTCCCATTCGAGGAGGGCGAATGGAGCCCGCGCCGAACCTGAGTCCCGAGCCGCATTACTTCGCCTTCTTCGTGGCGGGCGATGTCGATCTCGCGGCGGCGCGCGAGCTACAGGTCGACCTCGACGAGGCGATCGGCTGTCACGAGGGCGATCTCGTACTCGACTGTTCCGGGCTGACGTTCATCGACTCGTCCGGGCTCGCGGTGTTCGTCAACACGCAACGCACGCTCGACGACCTCGGCCGCGAGCTGCGGGTCGTGAACGTCGACTACACGATCGAACGACTCTTCGCGGTCATGGGACTGCACGAGATACTGCACGTCAACGACTGCAGTTGAACGCGGAGAGTCGCGGCCCGCGCTACTTGGCGTCGGCCCAGGTCGGTCCGAATCCGATGTCGACGACGAGCGGAACCCGGAGCTCGGTGACGTGCTCCATCCGGTCGCGGACGAGCTCGGTGATCACCGCGCGCTCGTCGAGCGGCACTTCCAACACGAGCTCGTCGTGCACGGTCAACACCATGCGACTGGTGTGCCCGCCTTCGGCGAGCGCCCGGCCGACGTCGACCATGGCGAGCTTGAAGATGTCGGCCGCGCTCCCCTGCACCGGCGCGTTCTGCGCCATGCGTTCGCCCATCTGGCGGATCCGGAAGTTGTCGGATGACAACTCCGGCAGTTGGCGGCGGCGGCCGAACAACGTGGTGGTGAAACCCGTCGACTTCGCTTCGCGGATCGTCTCGGTCATGTACGCGGCGATGTTCGGGAACGCGGCGAAGTAGTCGTCGAGGATCTCGCGGGCCTGATCGGTCGGGATGTCGAGGCGCGTGCCGAGCCCGTAGGCCTCCATGCCGTACGCGAGCCCGTAGTTGACGACCTTGGCGAAGCGGCGTTGGAACTCGTCGACCTTGGCCTCGTCGACGTGGAACACGGCCGCCGCGGTCGTGGTGTGCACGTCGGCGCCGCGCTCGAACGCTTCGATGAGGCCCGGATCTTCGGCGAGGTGGGCGAGCACCCGTAGCTCGATCTGCGAGTAGTCGGCGGTGAGGAGGCCGCAACCTTCGTCGGCGATGAACGCCTTGCGCAGCTCCCGCCCGGCCGACGTGCGCACGGGCACGTTCTGCAGGTTCGGCGCCTCACTCGAGATGCGGCCGGTCGTCGTCGCGAGCTGGTTGAAGGTGGCGTGGATGCGACCGTCGGCGTGGACAAGCGGCGGCAACGCGTCGGCGTAGGTGCTCCGCAGCTTCTCGACTTCGCGGTACTGCAACAGCGTCTCGACGATCGGGTGCTCGGCCGCGAGCTTCTGCAGCGAGTCGGCGTCGGTGGACGCCCCGGTCTTGGTCTTCTTCACCGGCACCAGGCCGAGCTTTTCGAACAGGATGCGCCGCAGCTGGGGCGTGGAATTCACGTTGAACTGCTCACCCGCGTGGGCGTGGATCTCGCCCTCGAGGCGCCGGCACTCGTCGCCGAGCTCCTTGCCCAGGTCTTCCAGGAACGCAACGTCGATGCGGACGCCCGCGTCTTCCATCTGTGCGAGCACCGGGATGAGGGGCCGTTCGATGTCGTTGTAGAGCTCGACGAGCTCGCGCGCCTCCAGCGCCTCGGCGAGCGCGTCGGCCAGGCGGACCAGCACCGCGACGCGCCGACCCGTCTCGCGGCAGTTGCTTTCGCCGTCGAAGTCGAGCGTGCCCTCGACTTGATCGGGCGACGTGAGCTCGAGCGAGAGGTAGCGCAGCGCGAGATCTTCGAGTTGGTATTTCCCTTCACCGGGATCGAGCAGATACGCCATGACCGCGGTGTCGCGTTCGAGCGACGCGAGCTGCAACGAGAGCCCCCGCATCAGTTCCTTGGCGCGATGCACGACGAGCGGCGCGCTCTCGGGCCCGTCGATCAGCACGAGCGCGTCGCGCACCGCGCGGTCGTCGAGCAGGTCACCGGCGATGTACGTGGCGTTCTCGCCGGTGGAGATGGCAAGGCCGGCGATTGCACTGCGTCCGACCGCGCCCTCCCAGCGCGCTTCCAGCGCGACCCGGCCCGGTTGCGAGAACGCGGCGCGTAACGCCTCGGCGGCAGCCGCCGCGTCGCGGGCGATCGTGACGTCGACCTCGAGCGACTCCGACTCCGGGGTCTCGGCGACGTCGCCGACCGCGTCGAGGATGCGGGGTAACAGGAGACGGAACTCCAGCTGGTTGAAGAGCACCCGCACACGTTCGCGGTCGAAGGCGCCCTGTTGGAGACCGCCCGGCGTGACACCGTCGAGGTCGACGTCGCGGGTCAGGCGCGACATCTCGCGGTTCTTGAACACCCGATCCTTGGCCTCGCCCAGGTTCGTGCGCTGCTTCGGCGGCAGCTCTTCGAGGTGGTCGTACACGCCTTCGAGGCCGCCGTACGTGGTGATCAATTTCGCCGCGGTCTTCTCGCCGATCCCGGGTACCCCGGGGAGGTTGTCGCTGGTGTCGCCGCGCAGGCTCGCGTAGTCGAGGTACTGCGCGGGAGTGACGCCCAGGCACCGCTCGGCGATGCCGGCTTCGTCGTAGAGGACGTAGTCGGAGACGCCGCGCTTGTTGTAGAGAACCTTGATGTGCGGATCGAGCACCAGTTGGTACGAGTCGCGGTCGCCGGTCACGATGACAACGTCGAGTCCGGCGGCCGCGGCCTGCGTGGCGAGGGTCGCGATGACGTCGTCGGCTTCCACGCCGGGGATCTCGAGTTGGGTGATCTCGAGCGCTTCGAGGACCTCGTGGATCAGCGGAATCTGCGAACGGAAGAGGTCGGGGGTTTCCTTGCGCCCCGCCTTGTACTCGGAGTCGAGCTCGTTGCGATACGTGCTGCCGCCGGGCACGTCGAACGCGACCGCGATGAGATCGGGCTGCTCGTCGGCCATCACCTTGGTCAGCATCGACGTGAAGCCGTAGACCGCGTTCGTCACCGTTCCCGACTTCGTCGCGAGGTCGGTCGGGAGCGCGTAGAAGGCCCGGTACGCGAGCGAAAGGCCGTCGAGGAGCAGGAGTTTGGGCATCGCCGTCATGCTACGACGGTCGAGCGCCAGTGCCGAGGGGTCCCTACGGGGTGAGCGTGCCGCCCACGACGTCGTTCGCGACCTCGTGAATCTTGCGGCGCGAGTTCATGGCGTTCTTCTGCAGGAACCGCCACGAATCGGCCTCGGTGAGACCGTGCTCGTCCATCAGCCGGCCCTTGGCGCGGTCGATGATCTTGCGCGCCTCGAGCCGTTCGGCGAGGTCGGCGTTCTCCCGCTCGAGCGCGACGATCTGCTCGAAGCGGCCGAGCGCGGTGACGATCGCCGGCAACAGGTCGCTGGTCTGGAACGGCTTCACCAGATAGGCGAGCGCACCCGCGTCGCGGGCCTGCTCGACGAGGTCGTGCTGCGAGAACGCGGTGAGGATGAGGACTGCGGCCAGGCGCTCCCCCGCGATGGTGCGGGCTGCCGTGAGACCGTCCATCCCCGGCATCTTGATGTCGAGGATCGCGAGGTCGGGGCTGAGCTCGCGGACGAGTTCGATCGCGTGATCGCCGCGACCGGTCTCCCCGACTACCTCGTAGCCCTCTTCTTCGAGGATCTCCTTGAGATCGAGACGAATTATCGCCTCGTCCTCGGCGATTACGACGCGTACGGGTTTGGTCACCGGCTCTGAACCTCTCACCTATCCGTTACGACGACGAAGTGGGGGCGCCGGGTTGCGACAGCTCGTTCGCCATGCGATCGAGAAGTGCGTCCTGGTCGCGCTCGAGCTCTTCGATGGCCCGCCGTAACGCGTCGCGTTGACGCGACTGCGCGTCGGCGTGACGCCGCATCTCGTCGGCTTCGGCCTGCGCCAACGGCGTTTCGGACACGAGCGACCGGAGCCGGGCGTCTTCGGCCTCGCCGACGAGGACCGCGCACTGCTCTTCGGCGACCGCGAGCTCGGCTCGCAGCCGCTTCAAGCGGTCGCTCACATCGATCAGCCGGCGTTCCAGCAGAGACTTGGCCATGGAACCCACCAGTCTACGGCGCCCACCCCCGTGTGGCAGCGTTACTCCTGATGATGCGGCATGCGATCTTTACGCCCGAGCACGAGGCGCTTCGGGAAACCGTCCGGCGGTTCGTCGCGGCCGAGGTGCGGCCCAACGTGGACGCGTGGGAAGCGGCCGGCTATTTCCCCGACGACCTCTTCCGCCGCTGCGGTGAGCTCGGCTTCTTGGGCCTCCACTTCCCGACCCGCTGGGGCGGCGGCGCGGGCGACCTCGCGACCGGGCTCGTGTTCGTCGAGGAGTTGGCCCGGTGCGGCGCGGGCGCGATCCCGATGGCCATCTCGGTGCAGACGCACATGGCCACGCCCGCTCTGGCGGAGTTCGGGACCGACGACCAGCGCGAGCGTTGGCTTCGTCCCGCGATCGCGGGAACCAAGATCGGCGCCATCGCGATCACCGAGCCCGATGCCGGCTCCGACGTGGCCGCGATCCGCACGCGGGCCGTGCGCGACGGCGACGTGTGGCGCGTCAACGGCCGCAAGATGTTCATCACCAACGGCACCCGTGCGCACTTTCTCACGCTCGTCGCGAAGACCGATCCGGATGCGGGCCATCACGGTGTGTCGTTGTTGATCGTCGATACGACACTGCCCGGCGTGCGCGTGTCGCGCCGGCTCGACAAGTTGGGCATGCACTCTTCCGACACCGCGGAGATCGCGCTCGACGACGTCGCCGTACCCGCGCACGACCTCATCGGCCTCGAACCGGGCCAGGGCTTCGCACAACTCATGTGGCAGCTGCAGTACGAACGCCTCGCGGGCGCGGCCGCGTGTGTGGGGCACGCCGCGCAGACGCTCGACGACACAATCGCGTACGCGCGCGAACGGCAGGCGTTCGGTCGACCGATCGCGCAGCACCAGGTGATCGCGCACAAGCTCGCCGATGCCGCGACCGAGCTCGCCGGGGCTCGCGCGCTGCTGTACTCGACGACATGGGCCGTGATGCAAGGCGAGTATCCCGTCACCGAGATCTCGATGTGCAAGAAGTACTGCGCGCAGGTGCAGAACCGCATCGTCGACGCGTGCCTCCAAGTGTGGGGCGGCGCGGGCTACCTGGAGGAGACGGGTATCCCGCGCGCCTTCCGTGACGCCCGCTTGCAGAGGATCGGCGGCGGCACCGACGAGATCATGAACGAGGTCATCGCCAAGCGTCTGCTGCACCCTTCGGAGTGACCCCGATCACCTACGCTCCCGGGCCATGTCCCGAGTAGCCGTTCTCCTGATCGCGTCCCTCACGTTGGCCGCCGCGTGTGGTGGGAGCAGCAAGTCGTCGTCGAGCTCCGCCGCCACGAACACGTGCGCCACTACACACGCCGTCTCGCCCGGGCCTACCGCGGAGATCGCAACCAACCTCGGCTGCATCGTCGTCGCGCTCGACACGACCCACGCACCCAAAGCCGCGGCGCGTTTCATCTCGCTCATCAAGAAGGGCTTCTACAACGGCCTGACCTTCCACCGCGTCGTGCCCGACTTCGTCATTCAAGGTGGCGACCCGAAGGGCGACGGCACCGGCGGTTCGGGAACCGCGCCCGTCGTGGGCGAACTACCGACCGACGGATATCCGATCGGGTCACTCGCGGCCGCCAAGACGCAGACGGATCCCAACGGGACGTTCGACTGCCAGTTCTTCATCATCAGCGGTCAGGCCGGAACGCAGCTCCCCGAGCAGTACGCGCGCTTCGGGCACGTCGTCTCCGGCATGGACGTGGTTCAGAAGATCAATGCGTTGGCGCCGGCGAGCGGCGACGGACCGCCCACGCAGACGGTCACGATGGAGACGGTGACCGTCACCGGCGCGTAGCAGCCGACGTCGCTACTCCGGCTGCTCCGGATCGGTGTCGCGGAGCGGAACGACGGGCGCAATCGGCCGGCGTTGCAAGCAGCGGCGCAGGACCGCGGCGAGGCTCCGGGTCTGCGTCTCGACGGGAGTCGGCGTCGGGGCCGGAGTTTCCGCGAGCGCGTCGACGAGCAGGTGCGCGAACGCGGGGACGTCGTCGAGCGAAAGCCGGAACGTGGCCGCGCAGGTCTGGTCCGACCACAGGCTGAGTACGACGACGCCCGCCTCCGGATGGAACGACGCGCGCATGCGGCGATCGAGCGAACGCGGATCGCGAAACCACTCCGCCTGCGCCGACTGCGGCAGCCCCTCACCCACGACCCCAGCGTGCCGTACGAACGGCCGGGTGGCAAACGCGACGCGTAGGGTCCGGCCATGGCTTCTCCGAGTGCGGCTTCGCAGGCCGGTGCGGTGACGTGGGGTCTCGTCCCCGAAGCGCAGCTCGAGCGCGTCGTCGTGTGCTCACCGCACTTCGACGATGCGGCGCTGGGCGCCGCGTACCTGTTGCTCGCCCATCCGGGCGCGACCGTGGTCACGGTTTTCGGTGGTCGCCCGGCGGCGTACCCCGATCCCCCGTCGGAGTGGGATGCGCTCGGAGGCTTCCGGACCGGAGACGATGTCGTGGCGTTGCGGCGCGAGGAAGACCGGGCCGCGATGGAGGTGCTCGGCGCGCAGCCGCACTGGATGGATTTCGTCGACCACCAGTATCTGGAACCGAATGCGCGGGCGTCCGCCGACACCGTTGCCACCGCCTTGGAAGCAGTGCTCGACGACTTGAGTCCGACCGCGGTCTTCCTGCCGATGGGCCTCGCCAATCCCGACCACGTCGTCACGCACGATGCCGGCGCCCGGCTCGCCGTTCGTCGCACCGACATCGCCTGGTTCGGCTACGAAGACAGCGGCTACAAACACATCCCCGGCATGCTCGCCTGGCGCATCGCCAAGTTGTTCGCGTCCGACCTGTGGCCGACACCAATGGCCGTACCGAACACCCCCGACGCCGACGCGAAGCGCGCCGCCATCGAGTGTTATGTGTCGCAGCTCGCGCCGCTGAACCGCGACCACGCGCTCGCGACACGCATCGCGAATCACGTTCCGGAACAGCACTGGGCGCTCGCCCCGCCACCGCCGGGCTGGGAACGACTACGAGAAATGTGACGCCGCGGCCGCCGCGGCCGCACCTTCTTCGTCGGGCGGTTCCTCGGTGTTCTTGCCGCGCCGCGACGCGCCGAGAACCACGCCCGCGAGCAGCCCGAGCGCGACGTACGAGACGACACGGTCGATCGCACTGCCGACGAGGCTGACGCTCGCGACCTGACCGGTCAGACGGCCGAAGATCGCAGCGAGCCCTTCCCGCACGCCGAGGCCGCCGGGCGTGATTCCCATCACGACCGAGATCTGTCCGGCGAGGGAGATCGCAAAGGCCTGCGTGAGCGAGACGTGGTATCCGAGGCCGGCGATGATCAGGATCATCCGGAACCCGGCGAGCAGCACGGAACCCATCTCGATGAGCGTGACCACCGCGATCGAGCCCCACGAACGGCCGCCCGCTTTGAAAACGAGGAACGCGGCGAGTCCCATCGCGGCCGCGCCGGCCGCGAAGACGATGAACGCGATGCCGCGCTCGTCCTCGACGTTCGCCGCGAACGCCAGCACGCCCGTGAACGCGAACGACACGCCGATGACCATCACCGTTGCACCGGTGATGAGCGCGACCGAACGCTTCGCCCGTGCCCCCGACCGGTGCAGCTCCTCGAACTTCACCAGCGCCGCGCCCGGTATCGGAAGCGCGTTGGCCGCGGTCGCCTTGATCGACACCCGAGTGGCGGTGAGCGGCCCGATGTCGATGCCGACCCGGCGACTGATCCACCAGTACTCGATGCCGTTGTTGAGGAACGAGAGAATCGCCAGGCCGACCGCGGCTACGAGGAACAGCGGCCGAACCGGGTTGTCGAGTTTGGGGAGCTTGGCGATCGCGAACCAGACGCCGACGATCACGCCCACCACGGCCAGACCGGTCACGACCTTGGCGACGACCCCGTGCAGTTGGCGGTGCTCGGCCAGGCGTACGAGGCGCGCACTGATGCTGCGGTCGGCGTCGCCCTCTTCCGGGACCGCGGGGTCCTGCACCGCGGCGATGTTACCGAGGGGACGGCGCGTCGACGGCGGTCAGCACGAACAGCTGGTTCGCACCGCCCAGGAAACGCTTGTAGGTGGTCAAGCGCAGGTTCGTGCCCGCGATCAACTGCTCCATCGTCGCCCGGTCGATCAGGTCTTCATGGCCCTCGTGCGCGTGTTGGCTGAACACCCCGACCTTGGCGCCCGCGGTGTGGATCCACTCGAGGGTGGGATGGGGCGTGGTCAACACGATGCGACCGTTCGGGTTCAGGTAGCGCGCCCAGTCGCGCAGGTGCTCGCCGGGATCGGGCAGGTGCTCGATCACCGCGATGGCGGCGACCGTGTCGAAACGCTCGTCGTCGGGCAACGACGTTTCGTAGCGGTGCTGCGGCCATTCCTTACGGGCGATCTCGATCATGCGCGGATCGATGTCGAACCCGACATAGGAGTCGGGCGCGCAGATCTCGGCGATCCCGCCGCCACCACACCCGAAGTCGAGGACCCGGCCGGTCAGGTAGGGCTTGGCGACCCGCTGCCGCCGCGTGACCAGCCAGTACGACAGCTTCCCGGCTTCGGGCAGGTCGGCGGTCGCGCTCCTCCGGCGTTTCGGCATCCGCAGACCCTAGTGGCGCGCCGCGCCGGCACTGCGGTCCGCGCTCTGCTCGGAGCTCAGCCGGGTGCGGGCACCACGAGTACGGGCCGGGTCGACCGGTGCACCACCTGATACGTCACCGAACCGAGCAAGGCGCCGGCGATGGGGCCGCGGTTCGCGGCGCCCACGACGATGGCGAGCGCGTCGTACTGCTCGGCCGCGCGCAGGATCGCCTCCGCCGGTCGATCGTTGACGAGCTCGGCCTTCACCTCGACCGACGCGTCGAGCGCGGTGGCCGCGGCGATCGCCTCGTCCGTGATCTTCGTACCGAGTTCTTGCACCGCTTCGGAGATGTCGGCGACCTGGCCGCCGATCGCGGCCGGCGCGTATCCGAACGCGATCACGAGCGGGCGTTTGAACGCGGCTGCGACCGCGACCGCGGTGCGCAACGCGACCTGCGACCCTTCTTGTCCGTCGTACCCGAGAACCACTTCGCCGGCCATGTCAGTCGACCACCCGGGTCGCGCCGACGAGCGGCGGCAGCGGCTCGCCACCTTCGGGCGGCGGTCGCATGTCGACGGGGTCCCGACCGCGGTCGAAGAACGTGTGGTCGTGCCGGTTCCACCAGAACATGAGCGGGATACCGCCGAGGAAGATGCCGAGACCGATCCACAACACGGGGCTCACACCGAGCCACGAATGACCGTCGCCCGTGTAGTCGGGACTCGTCATGTCCCAGATCGACTGCAGGAACAGCGCGCCGAGCGAGATCCCGCCGATCAGCGGCAACAACCCGACGAAGACGAAGTTCTTCCAGCTCTTGAACAGATAACGCCGGTAGTAGATGACGCAGGCGATACCGGTCTGCCCGTAGTAGTAGGAGATCATCAGCCCGACGCTGAGCACTGACCAGCCGAGCACGTCGCCGCCGTACACGCGACTCACCACGACGAGCAGCACGTACCAAAGTGACGAGACGATCCCGAACAGCCACGACGAGAACGCGGGTGTGAGATGGCGGGGGTCGATCTCACCGAGCTTGGGCGGGAACGCGCGGTGGATCGCCATCGAGAGTGCGGTGCGGGCCGCGGGAAGAATCGTCGTCTGGCAGCTCGCGGCCGCCGAGCTCAGGATGGCGATCAGCAGCACCTTCAGCATGACCGTGCCGAACGCGCCCGATCCGAACACGATCTTGCCTGTCGCCGACAACACGTCGTCGGAGTTCGCCGAGAGGAAGTCGGCGCCCTTCACCGCTTGCGCGGAGAAGGTGACGACGACGTAGATCGCGACGAGGATGAACGTCGAGAGGATGGCGGCGACCCCGGGCGTGCGGTTCGCGTCCGTGCATTCCTCGTTGACGCTGACCGCGGTGTCCCAGCCCCAATAGATGAAGACCGCGAGCAAGATGCCTTGGGTGAACGCGCCGACGCCGCCGAAACCGGATGGTTTCAACCACGAGAGCGATGGATGGACGGAACCGGCGATCTGACCCGCGTACACACGGATCAATGCCCACGCGCTGAAGATCACGAGAATCGCGAGCTCGGTGCCGAGGAAGATCATCTGCATCGTCGCGCTGAGCTCGATGCCGACGACGCAGATCCACGTCATGCCCATGATGAACACGACACCCAGCGCGAGCGTCCACCACACGCTGGAAGCCTGGGTGTGGAATCCGAACAGGTCGTACGTATAGACGGCGGCGATCTGCGCCAGGCTCGGCATGATCACCAGGTCGGCGACCATGCTGCTCCAGCCGCCCATCCAGCCGCTGCGCGGACCGATGGCGCGCGTGACCCACGTGAAGTTCGTGCCGCAGTCGGGATCGGCGCGGTTCAGATAGAAGAACGCGCACGCGATGCACGCCATGGGGATGAACGAGATCCACATGATCGCCGGAGCTTGGAAGCCGACGTACGCGGTGATGAAACCGAGAGTTGCGGCCAAGCTGTAACCGGGTGCCGTTGACGCGACGCCAACGACCGTGGCCGCCGCGAGTCCGAGCGCGCCGCCCTTCAGTCCCTTGCTCTCGACCGCCCCACCGGAGTGCGGCGCGACACCGGTCGCCATGCGTACCCCTCCGTGCTCGGACCGTCCCCCCGGAGCGGTTGGGCCGCACGATGGCAGGTCGCGCTGCAGAACGCAAGCATGCTTTCGCCCGCTCCCACCTACGAATTTCGTAGCACGTAAGGCGAAATTCGTAGCGCAACGCGTCCGTGACCGGCTGCTCGTAGGCTCGCGTCAGATGCTTCTCGCATTGGTCTGCGCGCTCGCGGCCAACGTCAGCTACGGGATCGGAACCGTCTTACAGGCAGCGGGAGCGCGCCGAACGTCGACCTCCGAGCACCTCGACGTCATGTTGTTCGCCGCGCCTCAGCCGACAACTCCCCTATGTCGCGGGCCTCGGTCTCGACGCCGTTGGATTCGTCGCGTCGATCGTCGCGCTCCGCACATTGCCGTTGTTCGTCGTACAGGCCGCCATCGCCGGAAGTGTCGGCGTGACTGCGCTCGTGTCGGTGTTCGCGTTCGGGTTCCGCCTCCGCGCCTCTGACATACGCGCCATCGCGGTGCTCATCTTCGGGCTCGTCCTGCTCGGCGCGTCGGCGCACGGCGAACAGGCCGCCCACCTCTCGCGTCTCGGCGGTTGGCTCTTGCTCCTCGGGGTCGGTGTGGTCGCCATGGGCGGCATGTTCGCGGCACGGATGCGCGGCGAACGCAGCGGGATCGCGCTCGCCGCCTGCGCCGGTTTCGGATTCTCCGGAACGGCAATTGCGGCGCGCGCACTACACGTCCCTCACCATCTCTGGCGCCTCCCGATGGAGCCGGTGGCGATCGCACTGGTGCTCTACGGAGTGGCGGCGATGCTCATGTTCGCCAGCGCATTGCAGCGCGGTTCGGTGACCGCGACCTCCGCGGTCATGTTCTCGGTGGAGACGATCGTGCCTTCGATCGTCGGTCTCGCGGTGCTCGGCGATCGCACCAGACCGCATTTCGAAGTCGTCGCGGCCGTCGGGTTCGTCCTCACCGTCGGCGCATCGGTTGCCTTGGCGCGCTACACCGAAACCGCCGCGCTCCTCGCGCCCGAACCGGATGTCGACCCCGCCGGCGAGAAGAGCGGATGAGAAAAGATGAGAACCGCGACGAGTTGGTTTCATATCGCCGTGACGCGCAGAACTACGGCCGCGAACTACGGTCGGGGTCGAGCATGCCTGGCGCCGGCAATGCGGAGGACTACCTCTCCGTTGAAATTCACCAAGCCACGGGGATGATCGCGGCCCAAGCGAACTGCGACATGATCGAAGCGTTCGCCCGTCTGCGGATACGCGCAACGGCGATGGACCAGTCGCTGCACGACACCGCGCTCGACGTCATCGACCGCATCATTCGCTTCGACGACTAACCCCGCCGTCACATCGACGAAAACACATGCCTTAGTTGGCGCCGGGTTCTGTGCGCGGGCGCAAGATTCACCCGGGTCGGAGGGATGACGCCGCGTCGTGCGGGCGCGATCGTTGGTGACGGACGGCCATCTGGACTCCGCCGCCCTTCGTCCGGATTCAGCGACCGTTCACAGCAACGAAGAAGGTGGCACCCGTCGGAGACACCCCCCCCCAAGCCCCCCCAAGCCCAGATGCCTTCGGCGGGTAGTCACCGGCGCGCGGTTCGATCACGGCGCGTAGACCGACTCCCAGTCGGCGGCGATGTCGACGACCGTCCAATCGCCTTTGGCCGCGGCCTTCAACAGGTTCTCGTTTCCTGATCCGAGGACGGGATCGACGTCGTACGCGAATTCTCGTTCCGCGTCGGTGTGATGCACGACCACTTCCAACGTCCGGTGCGGACTTCCCGCTGTCCATTGCAGCATCGCGAGGTCGCCGTCGGTGTTACCCGCAGCGAGGATCGGTCGCTGCCCGACCGATTGATGAATGGAGATCGGCTTCTGTTCCTTGTCGTCGATGACGGCGAGGTCGGTGCCCTTGAACAGTTCCGGACCCGAGTTGCCGATCCGGAAGGTCACCGAGCCGGTACTGCCGATGATCCGGTGCGGTGGAAGGCCGAAGACCGACGGCGCCCACGCTCGCATGAAATCGGCGCCGCCGCCCGAGAAGATCCAACACGCGAAGCCGTCGCGCTCCAACAGCGCGACCAACTCCACCATCGGTTGGTACACCATCGCCGCGTACGAACGGCCGAAACGCGGATGACGAGCGGTCGCGATCCAGGAGCGCACGGCCGCGTCGAAGTCGTCGGTGGTGATCGATCCGTGCGTTAGCTGCAGCAACGCCAGGGCCGCGCCCATGCCTCCCGCCTTCAGTTCCTCCGGCGTCGTCGGCTTCCCGAGCTGCGCGGCGCGATCCAACGCGAACGCCAACTGCGTGTACGGGTTCTCGGTCGAGAGGGTGCCGTCGTTGTCGAACACGGCGATGCGGTCGGCCGGCGGGACGAACTCGTCCGACGTGGAATCGGTGACCGCGCCGACGAATTCCAGTATCGACGTCTTGGCGCGGGAGTCGCGCCAACTCGGGAGCCGGTCTTCCATCGGGTGTCCTCGGATCAGACGCGACCTACGTCACGCGCCGTCGTTACGACACCAGAATGAAGCGACCGCGCCCCCGGCTCATCCCCCCGACAGGGTGAGGTGCGCGGCGTTCGAGCTCACGCCAAGCCGTTGGGGACGCGCACCCCGGCGATGATCGGGGCGGGCCTGAAGCCCTTGACCATGAGATAGATGCCGAGCGACAGCTCCCACATGATCTCCGGAAGCGACGCGATGCCCTGGCTCACGGAACCCCGGTCGATGACGTTCAGCACCACTGCGATCCCCGATATGCAGATCAGCGGACCGCCGATGAGCCCGAGCATGGCCATGCCGCGCGGCACCAATCCCGACCGGTACATGAGATAGCCCAGGATCAGACCGTTGCCGATGCCGACGACGAAGCCCGGTCCGAGCACGAACGTCCAGTTGTGCATCGCGACGAGCGCGCGGCCGACCGGTATGAGGGCGACGCACCGTCACCGACGATGTAGCCCGCGTCGTGCAGAACCGGGTGGTAGAGGATCACCGCCGGGATCGACGTGACGAACGTGACGAGGAAGAGGACGCCCGTCAGCCGGGCGATCCGTTGCGGGTCGCCGGTAAAGCTCTGATTCTCGAGAACGAGTGACATGCGGGCTCTCCTCTACGGGCCCGGTAGTCACCGGGCGAGAGGGTGCGCGGCGCACACCAACGGAACTGACGGTACGGGCCACGACGGAATGCGTCAAGCGTCGCGCACTACGTGGTGACTACAGGGGAAACGCCTCCGGAGTGCTCAGAGACGAATCCGACGTGCGCTTACAGTCACCGCGCATGATCCAACGGGGCGGAGCAAGAATCGCGGCGGTCGTCGTCGCCGTGTTCCTGGTCGCCGCGTGCGCGGGTGGGTCATCGTCGAAGGCGTCGGCACCCGCGACTACTTCAAGCTCGACTGCCGCGACGACGGCAACTACCGCGGCCGGCCGAAGTGGGCCGAGCCCCGCCGATCGGCAACGGCTCGCGGCCTACATCTCGTGGTGCTCGAAGCTGCAGGCGCTGGTGGCGAGTCCAGAAGCGAAGGCGGTCGCGGCATCTCTGCAGCCGGAGACGATCGCCCTCCTCCGCCAAGATCCGCTGGGCGCGCCCACGGACGTGATCAATTTGATCACCGCGCCGTACGCGGCGGCTGCCGTCCTGATCGACTGGCGCGACTATTGCCCGGCTACCCAACTCGCGAAGGCCGCCGCGGCCGTGGCCGCGGCGAAGGCATCGGGCTGACACCGCGCGTGCGCCGAGTGCGCTGTGGGCGCTCGTGTCAGCCGTGACCGAAGGCGCAGGACGACTCATCGATCACCGGAGCCGGTGAGTACCCGAGGAGGGACTTGAACCCTCACGCCCTTGCGGGCAACGGATTTTGAGTCCGTCGTGTCTGCCATTCCACCACTCGGGCGCGGTCGTTTCCCACGAAGCGCGTGAAACGGGCTCATCCATCATGCCATTTCGGTACCATCCGAAGCGTGGTGGAGTTCGTAGTCGGCATCGTCGTGGGCGCGTCGGCGGCCGCGTTGTTGATGATTCTCATCGCCCCGTCTCGTCGCGTTCGGTCCGAACCGCACCTGACGCGGGAAGAGGAGACCCGGCTCCTGCTCGGCCAGGATCCGGAACAGCCGACGATCCCGCCGCCGCCCCGGGTCGACCATCCCCGCCAGTACTCGCCGAACGAGCTCGCGGCCCTGCAGCGCCTCGGCCAGGAACAACAGCAGCAGCGCCGCCGCAAGTCCTGATCTGCCGATCGGGATCGGCCGATCGGCCGCCCAGCAGATCGTCAAGGCGATCCGTCAGGCCAGCGCGAACAGCAGGCGCGCCCGGCAGCACTCCGCGCCGTCGACCGTGGCCACGGCGCGGCCCCAACCGCCGCGCGCGCTGAGCCGTTCGATGTCGACGGCCAACTCCAGCACGTCGCCGGGGCGGACGAGCCGGCGGAAGCGCACCTCTTCCACTCCCCCGAACAACGGGAGCTTGCCCGCGAAGCGTTCGTCGGCGAGCACCGCGATGGCGCCGGTCTGCGCGAGCGCCTCGAGCTGCAGCACTCCGGGGAAAACGGGATTCCCGGGGAAATGGCCCGCGAGGAACGCTTCCTCGCCGGTCACCCGATAGCGGGCCCGCACGGCAACCGCGGGCTCACACGAGTCGACCGCGTCGACGAAGAGGAACGGCGGACGGTGCGGCAGGAGCGCGACGAGATCGCGCGGATCGTCCGGCATGGCGGGCGACACTAACGCCGACCCCGCGCTCGAGGCCGGAAATTCCACACTTACTCGTCGGTAGGCGTGGTTACCGTCCCGTACGAAACGCCTCGTTCATCCATCATGTACGGACCGGTTACATGGGCATGTAACCCTGGTCTCCATACGGGAGTCGAACCCCACCGACTCCTGTTCGCAATCTCGTCCCCCGGAGGTTTGCTCGTGCGCGTCGCGGTCGTGTTCCCCGGTCAGGGAACACAAGCACCCGGAATGGGCGCGCCGTGGCAGGACCATCCCGCGTGGAAGGTCGTCGAGCAGGCCGAAGCCGCGCTGGGTGAACCGCTGGCGCCGCTGCTCCTCGACGCCACCGCCGAAGATCTCTCCCGCACCCGCGCCGCGCAACTCGCCGTGCTCTGCACGTCGCTCGTCGCATGGGAAGCCGCCCGCCCGATGATCGACGACGTGGTTGCGTTCGGTGGCCACTCGCTCGGCCAGGTGACCGCGCTCGATCGCGGCCGGCGTGCTCGACCTCGAAGACGGTGTGCGGTTCGCCGCCCGCCGCGCCGAGCTCACCCAGGCTGCGGCCGACGCGCACCCGGGCCGGATGGCCGCCCTCTTGGGTGCGACCATCGAACAGGCGGCCGAGGCGTGCGCGGCCGCCCCCGACGGCGCGTGGGTCGCCAACGACAACGCACCGGGCCAGGTCGTGATCGCGGGCACGCCCGAAGGTGTCGAGATTGCCGTCGCCCGGGCCAAGGAGATCGGGGTGCGCCGCGCGACCAGCCTCAACGTCGGGGGCGCGTTCCACACGCCGCTCATGAGCTCAGCTCGCGACGGGCTCGTCACCACCCTCGCATCCGTGCAGTTCTCCGAACCGTCGGCTCCGATCGTCTCGAACCACGACGGTCAGGCCTACCGCGACGCCGACGGTTGGCGCGAACGGCTCCCCGAACACGTAACCGTTCCCGTGCGCTGGCGCACTTCCATGGAGACCCTCGCCGGTCTCGGCGCAACCACGTTCGTCGAGGTCGGGCACGGCTCGATGATCGCGGGCGTGGCCAAGCGCACCGTCCCCGACATCCCCGTCGTCGCGTGCGGCACGCCCACCGACTGCGAGCAGCTCGTGGACCACCTTCCCCCCAATGAAGTGACTCCAGAGGAGAACCGATGAGCCCCCGACTCGATCTCGAAGGCGAGCGAGTGGCAATGGTCGAGCGCATGATCGTCGCGCCGGGCGTCGGGGTCTTCCGACCGCTCGGCATCGAAGAGGGCGCGACGGTGAGCGTCGGCGAGATCGTCGGCGTCGTCGAAGGACCGGGAACGCGCGAGCCCGTGCGCAGCGCGTTCAGTGGAGTTGTCATCGGGTTCCTCGCCCACGCCGGCGAACGCCTCCGCGAAGGTCAAGCGGTCGCCTGGATGCGCGTCGCGTGACGGCCGCGGCCGGCATCGTCGGTTGGGGTACTGCGGTCCCCGAAGGACGAGTTACCAACGCCGACCTCGAAGCCCGGCTCGACACGAACAACGACTGGATCGTCGAGCGCACGGGAATCCGCGAGCGACGCGTCGTCGGTCCCGACGAGACCACTGCGACCCTCGCGACCGAAGCCGCCGCGCACGCGATCAAGTGTGCGGGTCTCGTTCCGGCCGACATCGACCTGATGATCGTCGCGACCGTCACTCCCGAACAGCCGATCCCCCACACCGGCGCGTTCGTGGGAGAGACCCTCGGGCTCCAGTGCGGTTCGTTCGACATGAATGCCGCGTGTGCGGGCTTCGTGTACGAGCTCGTGGTCGGCGCCGGGATGGTGCAGATGGGCTACGACCGCGTGCTGCTGATCGGCGCGGAGACGCTCAGCCGAATCATCGACCCCCTCGACCGCACCACCACCGTGATCTTCGGCGACGGCGCCGGCGCGGCGGTGCTCGCCCCGACGCGAGAGACTCCCGGCATGCTCGCCTGGGATCTCGGCTGCGACGGTTCCGCCGCGGCACTGCTCGAAGTGCCCGCCGGTGGCAGCCGCCTGCCCGCGAGCGCGGCGACCGTCGCCAACGGCGACCACTACCTGAAGATGGCGGGGCAAGAGGTCTTCCGCCGGGCGGTCCGCGTCGTCGTGGAATCGGCGACGGTCACCCTCGACCGCGCGGGCGTGAAGCCCGAGGACATCGCGTGGTTCGTGCCGCACCAGGCCAACCTGCGCATCATCGACGCGGCTGCGAATCGTCTCGGCATCGAGGCCGACCGCACCCTCGTCAACATCGATCGGTACGGCAACACGTCGTCGGCGTCGATTCCGCTCGCGCTGTTCGAAGCCGTCGACGACGGCCGCGTGAAGGACGGCGACCTCGTGTTGTTGTCCGGCTTCGGCGCGGGCATGACGTGGGCGAGCACGCTGCTGCGATGGGGCGCGCAGTGATCGACACGCCCGACCGCGTCGCCTTCGTCACCGGCGGTTCGCGCGGCATCGGCCGCGAGACGGTGCTCGCGCTGGCGCGCGCCGGCCATCCGGTTGCGTTCTGTTACTCCTCCGACGCGGCGGGCGCGGACGAGACGCGAGAAGCCGTCGAGAAGCTCGGGGGCAAGGCGCTCGCGGTCTGCGCCGACGTCGCCGACGTCGCGGCCGTCGACCGCGCCTTCGGCGAGATCGAGAGTGCGTTCGGCGCCGTGACCGTGCTCGTCAACAATGCCGGCATCACGCGCGACGGCCTGGTCGTGCGCATGACCGACGACAACTGGCAGGCGGTGCTCGACACCAACCTGACCGGGGCGTTCCACACCGTCCGACGCGCCACGCCGGGGATGATGAAGGCGCGCTACGGCCGCATCGTGAACGTGTCGTCGGCCAGCGCCCACATCGGTCAGGCGGGCCAGGCGAACTACGCCGCGGCCAAGGCCGGGCTGGTCGGGCTGACCCGCAGCGTCGCCCGGGAGCTGGCCCGGCGCAACATCACCGCCAATGTGGTGGCCCCGGGACCTATCGTGACCTCGATGACGGACGACCTGACCGACGAATGGCGCTCGCAAGTCGAGACCGCCGTTCCCCTCGGCCGCTTCGGTACAGCCGTTGAATGTGCGGCCGTCATCGCATTCCTGTGCTCGGAACCCGCCGCGTACGTGACGGGAGCAGTCGTGCCCGTCGACGGCGGGCTGGCCATGGGCCACTGATCGATCACCTGTCCGTACATACGAGGAGGACTCTGCAATGGAACGCGCCGAAGCGCTCGTCACGATCAAGGAAGTCGCCGCCGAAGTCTTGAGCGTCGACCCCGACCTGGTTACCGAAAGCGCGCGCTTCAAGGAAGATCTCGACGCCGACAGCCTCGACCTGGTCGAGCTCGTCATGGGCCTCGAAGAGCGGTTCGACATCGAGGTTCCCGAAGACGACCTCGAGGGTGTCACCACGATCGGCCAAGCCGTCGATCTCGTCCTCGGCAAGGTGGGCGCGTAGACAATGGCAGCTGCACCGGCGCGAGAAGGCGAAGCGCTCGATTCCCGCGGCCGTATGCGGGTCGCGATCACCGGACTCGGCGTGAAGACCGCGGCCGGAACCGATCTGGCCACGTTCTGGTCGACCCTCGCGGCGGGGAAATCGACCGCGGCCGGGATCAAGCGGTACGACCCTTCCGACCTGCCGGTGCGCTTCGGGTGCGAAGTCCCCGACTTCGACCCGACGCCCTACCTCAACCCGAAGGAGGCCCGGCGCGTCGACCGGGTCACGCAACTCGGTTTCGCGGCCGCCGCCGATGCGCTGGCCGACGCGGGCGATCACGGCTACGACCCGTCGCGCAGTGCGGTGATCGTCGGTACCGGAGTCGGCGGCCTGATCACGCTCGAGGAACAGGTCACCATCTACGTGGAGAAGGGCGCTTCCCGGGTCAGCCCGTTCCTGGTGCCGATGATGATGGCGAACGCGACCGCGGGCACGATCGCCATGCAGTTCGGTTGGAAGGGCCCCAACTTCTGTGTCGCCACCGCGTGCGCGGCCAGCGCGAACGCGATCGGCGAGGCGGCGCGGCTCATCCGTTACGGCGAGGCCGACATCGTGATGACGGGCGGGTCGGAGTCGTGCCTGACCCCGACCGCGATCTCCGCGTTCGCGCGCATGACCGCGTTGAGCGCACGCAACGACGATCCCGAACATGCGTCCCGGCCGTTCGACGCCGATCGCGACGGATTCGTGATGGGCGAAGGCGCCTCCGCACTGGTGTTGGAACGTTGGGACCGCGCCGTCGGCCGCGGCGCCCACATCTACGGCGAGTTCGCGGGCTACGGCCGGAACGCCGACGCGTATCACATCACCGCACCGTCGCCCGGGGGCGAAGGCGCGGCCGCGTGCATGCAGTTGGCGCTCGACGACGCCGGGCTCTCCCCCGCCGACATCGGGCACGTGAACGCGCACGGAACCTCGACGCCGTTGAACGACGCGGCCGAGGCGGAAGCGATCCACAAGGTCTTCGGCGAGACGTTGCCGCCCGTCACCTCGACCAAGGGCGTCACCGGTCACCTGATCGGCGCGGCCGGCGCGACGGAGGCGATCGCCTGCTTGCTCGCATTCGCGAACGGCGCCGTTCCGCCGACTGCGAACCTCGAACGGATCGGCGACGAGATCGCGCTCGACGTGGTGCACGGAGCTCCCCGTTCCTTGGCCCCCGCGCCGGCGCTCTCGAACTCGTTCGGCTTCGGCGGCCACAACGCGACGTTGGTGTTGGCGCCCGCTTCGTGACGTCCACGCCGCTCCACGCGTGGGCCGATGCCGCCGCCTCGGCCGAGATCACCGAGATCGGCGGCCGGCGGGTGGTTGCGTTCCGTGTCGCGGGTGGGAAGCACCACGGCGCGATCGGTATCAACGGCAGCGCCACGGTCGAACGCGCGGTACGGCTCGCGGGCGAACTGCATCTGCCCCTCGTCGGTGAGCTCGACACGTCGGGGGCGGAACTGCGCGACGGCGTGGCCGCGCTGCACGCGTGGGGCCGCCTGGCCCGCGAGCTCGTGCAGGTGTCGGGGGTCGTACCCACGCTGTTGGCGGTGACGGGGGCGTGCGTGTCGGGGCCCGCGCTCGCGCTCGGTCTGTTCGACCACGTCGTGATGACCGAGGACGCGTTCGCGTACGTCACCGGGCCCGACTCGGTGGAGGAGTTCACGGGCGTGCGTGTGTCGCGGGCCGAGCTCGGGGGTGCGGCGGTGCACGCTTCCCGCACGGGCGTTGCGTCGCTCATTGCGCCCGACGACCTCGCGGCGCGCGACGCGCTCGCGGCGCTCCTCTGGTATCTGCCCGACCACCATCTCGCCGATGCCACTCCACTGGACACCGACGACATCGTCGATCGCGACTGCACGCGTGCCGCGTCGGCCGTTCCCGAACGCTCGACCGCTTCGTACGACGTGCGCGTCGTGGTCGAAGACGTGCTCGACGCCGACTCGTTCCTCGAGGTGCGGCCCCGCTACGCGCCGAACCTCGTGACGGGCTACGGCTCACTCGACGGTCGCGCGGTGGGGATCGTCGCGAACCAACCGATTCAACGGGCGGGCACGCTCGACATCGAAGCGTCGCGCAAGGCGGCGCGCTTCGTGGCGAGCTGCGACGGCTTCAACCTCCCGATCATCACGTTCGTCGACACGCCGGGCTTCGAACCCGGCCGCGACCTCGAATGGCGCGGGATGATTCGCCACGGCGCCGAGCTCGTCCACGCGTACTCGGCCGCGACCGTTCCGCGGCTGTGTGTCGTGCTCCGCAAGGCGTACGGCGGGGCGTACATCGTCATGGACTCGCGCGGTATCGGCAACGACCTGTGCGTGGCGTGGCCCCGGGCCGAGATCGCGGTGATGGGCGCGGCGGGCGCGGTCGCGATCCTGAACAAGGGGCGCAGCAATCCGGAGCTCGTCGCCGAGTACCAAGAAGCGTTCGAGAACCCGTACCGCGCCGCGGAACGCGGTCTTGTCGACGCGGTCATCGAGCCGGTGAACACGCGGCGGGTCCTGGCCGAGGCGCTGGGGGTCTTGGTGGAGAAGCGCGAGACGCGCCCCGCCCGTCGCCATTCGAACACGCCACTCTGAGGGGGACCCCGGACTCATGTTGCTCGCCGACAAACGCATTCTCGTGACGGGCGTGCTCAACGACGCATCGATGGCGTTCCACGTCGCGAAGCGCGCGCAGGAAGAGGGCGCCGAGGTCGTGCTGACGTCGTTCGGTCGCGCCATGAGCCTCACCCAACGGGCGGCGCGGCGGCTTCCGAGCGAGCCGGTGATCTACGAGCTCGACGTGACCGATCCCGTGCATCTCGACGCACTCGCCGGCAACGTCGGCGGGCGACTCGACGGCGTGCTGCACGCGATCGGCTTCGCACCGGAGTCGTGCCTGGGCGGCGGGTTCCTCAGCGCGCCATGGGACGACGTTGCCGTCGCACTACAAGTCAGCGCGTACTCGTTGAAGGCACTCGCGGTCGCGTGTCGGCCGTTGATGCAGCGCGGCGCGAGCATCGTCGGCCTCGACTTCGACAACAGCCGCGTTGCCTGGCCGGTGTACGACTGGATGGGTGTGGCCAAGGCCGCCTTCGAGTCGACGGCGCGCTACCTCGCCCGCGACCTCGGCGCCGACGGCATCCGCGTCAACCTCGTTGCCGCGGGACCGGTCCGCACGATCGCGGCCCGCAGCATCCCCGGCTTCGAGCAGTTCGAAGAGGCCTGGGACGCACGCGCGCCCCTCGGCTGGAACGTCAAGGACCCCGCCCCCGTCGGCGCGGCCTGCGTCGCCCTCTTCTCCGACCTCTTCCCCGCCACCACCGGCGAGGTCATCCACGTCGACGGCGGCTACCACGCCATCGGCGCCTGACCCCAAAGCCGAACCGGCGTGAGCGCGGCGTCTATATGACACCGCGCTCACGCCGGTTCGAGCTGGGGTGCCCTTGTCCGACGGGCGACGCGCGTGAGAACGTGAGATCACGACCCCCGCGACGACGGCACGAGGTTTGGGACAACGGCGGACCGCCGCGGGGGTCGTGGTATGAGCATCGGGGGCGGGCAGGGCGCGGGTCAAGCTCCTTTACGCCATCTTGTCGTTGGGCATTCCCGTCGCCAACGTGAGACCCAGTTCGTCGGCGATCGCGACGGCCACGAGGCGCTTTTCGAGCGACGCACGCGTCGCTTCTGCGGCATACAGGACAAGTCGCCCGAGCTCCCGGCCGCGGCCCATCACGGGCACTTCGACGCCCCCGGTCGGCAACAGGAAGTCACCCCACGAGACGAGCCGGGTGTTCTCGAGCGCACCCCGATTGCCGAGGCGCGGCAGCTCGGGCCCGGAGCGTTCGGGTTGGTACACGCATTCGTCGAGCCCGAACAGGCCGATGAGCTCGGCCCGGGCCGAGAGCACGACGTCGTCGGCATCACCGCCGCGCGCCGACAGCTCGACGACGCGTAACAACCGGTCGAGCTCGGAACGCGACTCGCGGGCGGCCGTGCTTCCCCGCCGGGCGCGGATTCCCATCTCCGCGGCGACCATCGCGACGATCAGGAAGACGATGAACGTGGCGACGTCGTCCTTGCTCGCGATGCGCAGCGACAGGTACGGCTCGGTGAACACGAAGTCGAACGTGAGCGCGGCGACGATCGCGGTGACCGCGCCCGCGGCGCGCCCGCCGATGATCGCGGCCAGCAGGACGGGAACCACGAGCGCGAGCGCCATGTTCGCGTTGGGCAGGTGATCGCGGAACGGAACCAGGATCCCCGCGATGATGAACGTGCTGAGGGCGCCGAGGGCGGCACCGAAGGGAACATGACCGTCGCCGGGATCGCTCGGGCGGCGGCGCAAGACGTCGGGAGTTCGACTCATGACTCCTCCATGACGAATCGATAGCCCATTCCGGGCTCGGTGATGAAGTAGCGCGGTCGCGACGGGTCGGGTTCGAGCTTGCGTCGAATCTGGCTCATGTAGATGCGCAGATAATGCGTTTCCCGCTCGTACTGCGGGCCCCACACCTGTTGCAGCAGTTGTTGTTGCGTGACGAGCTTTCCGCGGTTGCGCGTCAGCACCTCGACGATCTGCCATTCGGTCGGCGTGAGGTGCAGTTCGTCGCCGTTCCGATGGATCTGCTTCGCGCCGAGATCGATCGAGAAGTCGGCGGTGGTGACGACGCGTTCCTGTTCGGTCGGCGCCGCCCGACGAAGCGCGGCGCGCAAACGGGCGAGGAACTCGTTCATCGCGAACGGCTTGGTGACGTAGTCGTCGGCACCGGCGTCGAGGGCCGCGACCTTCACCGGCTCCGCGTCACGGGCGGAGAGCACGACAATCGGGACGGTGCTCCAACCCCGCAGCGCGGACGCGACCGCGACGCCGTCCATGTCGGGCAGGCCGAGGTCGAGGATGACAACATCGGGATGTTCGCGCGCCGCGAGATCGAGACCTTCGCGCCCGGACGCGGCCAACACGACCGCATAATCGTGCGCTTCCAAGAAGATGCGCAGCGCGCGGCGCAGCGGGGCTTCGTCTTCGATCACCAGGACCTTGCTCATGACTGATTCCCACTCGCGGTGAAGCTGAACGTCATCGTGGTACCGCCCCCGGGCGTGTCCTCCAATTGCAGCTCGCCCCCGATCGCTTCGGTGAATCCCCGGGCGACGGCCAGTCCCAGGCCGACCCCACCCCCGCTCCGCACCCGGTTGTCGCCGAGGCGCTGGAAGGGTTGGAACACGCGATCACGATCGGCGCGGGGAATGCCGGGCCCGCGGTCGACGACCCGCAGGATCACGTCGTCGCCGACGAGCGCCGCTTCGATGCGGACGGGCTGTTCCGGCGGCGACCAGGCCAGCGCGTTGTCGACCACGTTCGCAACGGCGCGTTCGGCCAGCGCGGGATCGATGCGCACCGCGCGGCAGCGAGTCGGAGACGTCGACCATGACTCCCCCGGCTCGATCGCCGAGACTCACGAGCGCCCGGGCCACGACCTCGTCGATACCGACATCGGTGTACGCGAGCTGCAGCGCGCCCGCTTGCAACCGACTCATGGCGAGGAGGTTGCTGACGAGCTCGTTCAGGCGATCGACCTCTTCGTCGATCGTCTCGTGCAGCTGATGGACCGTCTCGTCGTCGAGTTTCAGGTCGTCGGCGAGGAGTGTCGACGAGGACGCCTTGATCGACGCGAGGGGCGTGCGCAGGTCGTGCGACACCGCCCGCAGCAGCGCGGTCCGGAGCGCGTCGGCTTCCGCGAGCGCGACCGCGCTCGACGCCTCGGCCCGGAGCTCGCGGCTCGCGAGCGCGACTGCGAGCTGGGCGACGAACGCGTTCAGCACGCGCCGGTCGTCGCCGGTGAGGTTCGGGCCGTCGTACGCGAACACCGCCTCGTCGGGCAGCTCGGCCGTGGCCGTTGCATCACCCGGGCGGTGCAGCACCGCTTCGCCGGCGTGGGCTTCGACCTCCCACTCGTCGGGTCCGATCGGTCGCAGCACGGCAACCGACCGCAGCCCGAAGGTGCTGAGCAGCTGCTGCATGATCCCGGGCAGCGGATCGTCCTCCGCGAGCAGCGCGCCCGCCATCCGCACCAACGACGTGGCTTCGCTCCGCGCCCGGGCCGCTTCCAACGCGCGCCGGGCCGCGACCGTCACGAGCGCGCTCACGACCGCGGCGACGACGAGGAACACGACCAGCTCGAGCACGTTCTGGCCGTCGCTGATCGTCCACGTATGGATCGGTGGCGTGAGATACCAGTTGACGAGTAGGAACGCGGCGACCGCCGCGATACCGGCGACCGACGCGCCACCGACCGCCGCCACCACCACGACGAGCAGCAGGTACAGCAACAGGTCACTGCCGATCGCCACGCTCCGCGCTCCTGCGTGAGCACGAGCGTGAGCAGCGGCAGGCCGACCAACGCGAGCAGGCCGGCCGCGGCCTGGCGCGGTCGCGACACGCCGAGCGAGAACTTCCGCAGCGTCGGCGACCGGGGGGCCTCCTCGCCTTCGGTGCGGGTCGAGATGATGTGCACGTCGATGTCGCCCGACGCGCGCACAACGCGGTTGATCACCGAGCCCTTCAGGAGCGAGCCCCAACGCGAGCGCCGGCTCGATCCCATGACCAACTGGGTGGCCCGCTCGGCGCGGGCGAAGTCGACGAGCGCGAGCGACGCGTCGGCCCCGACGATCTCGTGATAGGCACCGCCGAGGTCTTCCAGGAGCACACGGTGTCGTTCGAGCATGCCCGGCGGCGGTCCGGCGAGACCTTCGCCGGCGCGCACGTGCACGCCGAGGAGATCGCCCTTGGCGCGCGTGGCGATGCGCGACGCCCGGCGCACCAGATGTTCGCCACCCGGCGCGCCCGTCAGCGCGACCACCACCCGTTCCCGCGTCTCCCACGCGGTCGTGATGCCGTGATCTTCCATGTAGCGCTGGAGACCGTCGTCGACCTTGTCGGCGACCCAGAGCAGCGCGAGCTCGCGCAACGCCGCGAGGTTGCCGGGCCGGAAGTAGTTGGCCAGGGCGGCGTCGACCTTCTCCGGCTTGTAGATGTTCCCGTGCGCCATGCGCCGCCGCAACGCTTCAGGCGTGCTGTCGACGAGCTCGACCTGATCGGCCCGCCGCACAACCTCGTCCGGCAACGTCTCCCGTTGCGGCACTCCGGTGATGCGCTCGACGACGTCGTTCACCGACTCGAGGTGTTGCACGTTCACGGTCGAGATGACGTCGATGCCCGCCGCGAGCAACTCCTCCACGTCCTGCCAGCGCTTGGCATTACGCGAGCCGGGCACGTTCGTGTGCGCGAGCTCATCGACGAGTGCGATAGCGGGCCGGCGCGCGAGCACCGCGTCGACATCCATCTCCTCGAACTCCGTACCGCGGTACACGATCTTGCGCCGGGGCAGAACTTCGAGATCCCCGAGCTGTTCCATGGTGCGGGCCCGGCCGTGCGTCTCGACGAACCCGACCACCACATCCGTACCGCGCTCATGCCGCCGGCGACCCTCGTTGAGCATCGCGAACGTCTTGCCGACGCCGGGCGCGGCGCCGAGATAGACGCGCAGAGCACCCCGGGGCATGCCGCTACCTCACGATGCCGGCGACAGACGGTCGAGCGCGAGGTTCAGATTGAGCACATTGACAGTTTGCTCTCCCAGCACACCGAACGGGCGTCCCTGCGTGTGCTCGGCGATCAGCTTCGTCACCTGCGCGACAGGGAGGTTGCGCGCCCGCGCCACGCGCGGCGCCTGGAGCCGGGCGTTGGCGACCGAGATCTGCGGGTCGAGGCCGCTGCCCGATGCGGTCACCGCGTCGACGGGGACCTTCACCGTCGCGGGGACGCCGTTCAGCTTGCGGTACGCGGCGGCGCGGGTTGTGACGTCGTCGAGCAGGGTCTGGTTCGACGGACCGAGGTTCGACCCGCCACTGGCCATGGCGTCGTAGCCGTCGGTGCCGGCGGCCGACGGCCGGGGCTGGAAGTACTGGGCGAGCGGGTTGCCCTTGGCGTCGGTGAAGTTCTGCCCGATCAGCGACGAACCGACGACCTTGCCGTTCTCCTTCACCAAGGAGCCGTTCGCGGTCTTCGACATCGTCAGCTGCGAGATCCCCGCCACCGCGAGCGGATACGCGAACCCCAGCAGAACCGTCAACACGACGGTCATGAGTATTCCGGTCACGAACTGCCGGCGAAGCATTACCTGGCTCCTTCGCTACGCCCGAGTGGGCGCGTGCTACGTACTGCTCGAGGGTTCTGCTGCATCCGCACCATCAGTGCACTCCCAACGCGGTGACCACGATGTCGATGAGCTTGATGCCGATGAACGGGGCGATGATCCCGCCCAAGCCGTAGATCAAGAGGTTGCGGCGCAGGATCGCGGCCGCACCCATCGCCCGGAACTTCACGCCCCGCAACGCGAGCGGGATGAGGAACACGATGACGAGGGCGTTGAAGATCACCGCGGAGAGGATGGCGGTGTGCGGGTTGCTCAGCCGCATGATGTTCAGCGAGTCGAGCTGCGGGAACACGCCCGCGAACATCGCGGGGATGATCGCGAAGTACTTGGCGATGTCGTTCGCGATCGAGAACGTCGTGAGCGACCCGCGCGTGATGAGCAGCTGCTTGCCGATTTCGACGATCTCGATGAGCTTCGTCGGATTGGAGTCGAGGTCGACCATGTTGCCGGCCTCTTTGGCGGCCTGCGTACCGGTGTTCATGGCCACACCGACGTCGGCGACGGCGAGCGCGGGAGCGTCGTTGGTCCCGTCGCCCGTCATCGCCACCATCGAGCCGCCGAGCTGCTCTCGCTTGATCAACGCCATCTTGTCTTCGGGCGTGGCCTCGGCCAGGAAGTCGTCGACGCCCGCCTCTTCTGCGATCGCGGCCGCCGTGCGCGGGTTGTCGCCGGTGATCATCACCGTGCGGATGCCCATGGCACGCATCTGGTCGAAGCGCTCGCGCATGCCTTGCTTGACGACGTCCTTGAGGTAGATCACGCCGAGCACGCTCGTACCGTTGGCGACGACCAGCGGCGTGCCGCCCTGCGACGCGATCCCGTCGACCAGCGTGTCGAGCTCGTCGGGCGCGTGACCGCCCTGGTCGACGACCCACCGGCGCACGGAGTCGGCGGCGCCCTTGCGGATCGAATTGCCCTCGAAGTCGACCCCGCTCATGCGGGTCTGGGCGGTGAACGCGACCAGCTCCGCATTGGGGATCTCGCGCGGCACGAGGCCGTAGTGCTCCTCGGCGAACGTGACGATCGAGCGACCCTCGGGCGTCTCGTCGGCCAGGCTCGAGAGCATTGCCGCGTCGGCCAACGTGTGCTCGTCGACTCCCGGCACGGGCAGGAACTGCGCGGCCTGGCGGTTGCCGTAGGTGATGGTGCCGGTCTTGTCGAGCAGCAGCGTCGAGCAGTCGCCCGCCGCTTCCACCGCGCGCCCGCTCATCGCGAGCACGTTGCGCTGCACCAACCGGTCCATGCCCGCGATGCCGATCGCGGAGAGGAGCGCGCCGATCGTCGTCGGGATCAGGCACACGAGCAGGGCGACGAGCACCGTCAGGTTCTGACTCGCCTTGGAGTAGATCGCGAACGGCTGCAGCGTCACCACTGCGAGCAGGAAGATGAGCGTCAGCCCGGAGAGCAGGATGTTGAGTGCGATCTCGTTCGGCGTCTTCTGGCGCGACGCGCCTTCGACGAGCGCGATCATCCGGTCGAGGAACGTCTCCCCCGGCTTCGACGTGATCCGCACGATGATCTGGTCCGACAACACGCGCGTGCCGCCGGTCACCGCCGACCGGTCGCCACCCGACTCGCGGATCACCGGCGCCGACTCGCCCGTGATCGCCGACTCGTCGACCGATGCGATGCCCTCGATGATCTCGCCGTCGCCGGGGATCAGCTCGCCCGCAACCACGACGCATTCGTCGCCGACGAGCAGATCGTTCGACGACTTCTCGGTGATCGTCCCGTCGGGCTGGCGGATGCGGGCCACGGTTTCCGACCGCGTCTTGCGCAGCGTGTCGGCTTGCGCCTTGCCGCGCCCTTCGGCCACGGCCTCGGCGAAGTTCGCGAACAAGACCGTGAACCACAGCCACGCCGAGACCAGACCCGTGAACACACTGTCGGACGACTTCGCCGACGGCAGCTTCTGAAAGAACAGGATCGTCGTGAGGACGCTGCCGACCTCGACGATGAACATGACCGGGTTGCGCGCCATCTGGCGCGGGTCGAGCTTGATGAACGAGTCGACGACGGCCCGCTTCATGATCGCGGGGTCGAAGAGACTCCGCGAGCCCGATGGCCGCGTCCGCACCTTGGGCGGGCGCGCCGTCGGGTCGGGCGGCGGCTGCGGGGGTTCGGTGGGTTCGATCGAGGTGGTTGTCATGTCGCTCCTAGAACTTGCCCACGAGGTGTTCGACGATCGGACCGAGCGCAACGACCGGGAAGTACGTCAGACCGACGACGATGACGACGACTCCGGTCAACAACGAGGCGAACAGGCCGGTGTCGGTCGGGAACGTCCCTGCCGAAGCCGGCGTCGGCTGCTTGCGCCCGAGCGAGCCCGCAATCGCGAGCACCGGGATCATCAACATGAACCGGCCGACGAGCATCGCCAAACCTCCGGTGATGTTGAACCAATCGCTGTTACCGCTCAGCCCACCGAACGCGGAGCCGTTGTTGTTGGCCTGCGAGGTGAACGCATAGACCATCTCGGTCAGACCATGGGGCCCGCTGTTCCCCAGATGCGACAGCTCGCCGTGCATGACGAGCGACGCGGCCGCGAACGCGAGCACGACCAGCGGGACGAAGAGGATGTAGAGCACCACCAACTTCATCTCCGCGCCCTGGATCTTCTTGCCGAGATACTCCGGCGTCCGCCCGACCATCAGGCCCGCGATGAACACCGCCAAGAGCGCGAACAGCAACATGCCGTACAGGCCCGAACCGGTACCGCCGGGATCGACCTCACCGAGCATGATGTTGACGAGCGGCGCCGCGCCGCCGAGCGGCGTGAAGCTGTCGTGCTGCGCGTCGACGGAGCCGGTCGAGGTGCCGGTGGTCGACGACGCGAACAGGCCGGACGTCGCCGAACCGAAGCGCGTCTCCTTGCCCTCCATGTTCCCGCCGACCTGCGTCGACGTATTGGCTTGACTCACCCCGGGATTCAGTTTCGAGTTGCCGTTGGCCTCGAAGACCATCGCCACGATGGAGATCGTGAGCCACAGCGCGAACATTGCGCTCAACACGGCCAGGCCCTGCTTCTTCGAACCGGCCATCTTCCCGAACATCCACGGGAACGCGAACGGGATCGCGAGCAGGCCCCAGATCTCGAGGAGGTTCGTGATCGGGTTCGGGTTCTCGAACGGGTGCGAGGAGTTCGCGTTGTAGGGACCGCCGCCGTTCTCGCCGATCTCCTTGATCGCCTCCTGGCTGGCGATCGGACCGCCGGGCAACGTCTGCGTCTGCCCGGCGACGGTCGTTACCGGCTTCGCCGCGTGGAAGTTCTGCACGACGCCCTGGCTCACGAGCACGAGGGCGAAGACGAACGCCAGGGGCAACAGGATGCGCGTGGTCGTGCGTACGAGGTCGACCCAGAAGTTGCCGAGCGTATGCGTACGCGGGCGAACGAGGCCCCGGATCAACGCCACCGCAACTGCGGCGCCCGCCGCGGCCGACACGAAGTTGTGCACCGCGAGGCCCGCCATCTGCGTGAGATGCGACATCGTCGACTCGCCGGCGTAGTTCTGCCAGTTGGTGTTGGTGAGGAAACTGACCGCGGTGTTGAACGACAACGCCGCGCCGACACCCTTCTGACTGTCCGGGTTGAAGGGAAGATGCCCCTGCAACCGCAGCTGCGCGTAGAGGATGAGCACCGACGCGAAGCTGAAGGCAAGGAGGGAGATCGCGTACGTCTGCCAGCGCTGCTCGCTCTCGGCGTCGACACCGGTGAGGCGGTAGATCAGGCGCTCGACGGGCAGGAACACGCGGTCGCCGGGCGCGTGCTTTCCGCCGTAGACCTTCGCCATGTAATTGCCGAGGAGCGGTGTACTGATCGCCAACAGCGCGATCAGCACGAGGAGCTCGGCCCAAGCTGCGGCCGTCATCAGAGCTTCTCGGGGAACACGAGCGCGTATACGAGGTACGCGGCGGCGAGCACACTCAAGGTGAGCCCGATGATGCTTTCGGCTCCGCTCATGCCGCGGCCTGCTTCTCGGCGACGGCGGCGGTCGGATCGGTCGGTCCCGCGGAGTCGGCGCCCGTGCGTTGCGCTTCGAGGTCGGGCCCGATGATGCGCTCGCACGCCTTCACGAACAGGACCGCGAGCGCGAAGAACGCGGTGAGGATCGCGACGAACAGCACATCGGTCATGAGGGAGACCCTTCGGTCGGCGTTCTCGTCATGCACCCAGCATGCGCCCGCCGGGTGCCGTCGTAACGGGTGTTTGATGCCTTCCTTGCGGTCACCTGTGGGTTCTTTGCGCGTCCTTAGCGGGACTAGCGTCAGAACGCAGTCGACCCCGTGGGCACAGCGCGCATTCGCTTGGGACGAACGAGCTGGACCACGGGGTCGACCTTGTTCCGCGACGCTTGATGATCACTACCTGCGCGACACGGCTGGTGACAGGCTGCGGGCTTCTCCGGACGAAAACAAGTGCTCCTTACGCGTTCTTAGCGCGCATCTTTCCGCAACCTTTTCGGCGCCGGAGCGCGCCGGGATGGCCGCTCGGTGTGAACGGCCATCCCGGGAAACCGGGCCGGGTGATTGGTTGGCGAGCCGGGTTAGATCGCCTCCACCCCGAGCTCGCCGGTCCGGATGCGGGCCAGGTACTCGACCGGGATCACCCAGACCTTGCCGTCGCCGATCTTGTCGGTCCGGGCCGACGCCTGGATGGCCTCAGCCACCTTCAGCGCGTCGCCGTCGTCGACGAGCACCTCGAGCTTCACCTTGGGAACGAAGTCGATCTTGTACTCCGCACCCCGGTACACCTCGGTGTGCCCCCGTTGGCGACCGAAGCCCTGGACCTCGGTGACCGTCACGCCTTGAACCCCGGCGCCCTCGAGCGCGGCCTTGACGTCATCGATCTTGTGCGGCTTCACGACCGCCACGACGAGCTTCATGACCGCTCCAAGTCAACGCTCTGGGCGGAGCCATTTTCCATCTCGGCGTCCGTGGTGACGTGGCCCGCCGGTGAGTGGTGCAGCACGAAATCGGGGTACGCAAGGACTCCGAATTCCGGCATGTCGAGACCCTCGAGCTCCGCTTCGGGAGACACGCGGATCTTCATGAAGTTCTTGGCGATGGTGAAGATGATCCACGTGACGCCCCAGGCCCAGAAGAACCCGACGAACACATGGAACATCTGCGCACCGAGCTGACCGACGTCGCCGTAGAACAACCCCTTGACGTTGCCGGCCACACCGTTCCAGCCGTTGCCGTACGTACCGTCGGCAAAGAGCCCGACGGCGATCACGCCCCAGGCCCCGTTCACGCCGTGCACCGAGATGGCACCGCACGGGTCGTCGACGTGAACCCGGTCGAAGAACGCGACGCTGTACACGACGAGGACGCCGGCGATCCCGCCGATCACGACCGCGGCCCACGGTGCGACGAAAGCACAGGGTGCGGTGATCGCGACGAGCCCGGCGAGCATGCCGTTACACGACATCGAGATGTCGGGCTTGCCGTACTTGGCGTTGGTGATGATCATGGCCATCACGAAGCCCACGCACGCGGCGAGCAACGTGTTGACCGCGACCAGACCGATGCGCAGGTCGGTGGCGCCGAGCGTCGAGCCCGGGTTGAATCCCATCCAGCCGAACACGAGCACCAGCGTGCCGATCACGACATACGGGATGTTGTGCCCGGGGATCGCGTTGGCCGAGCCGTCCTTGTTGAACTTCCCGATGCGTGGACCGAGCACCATCGCCAGGGCAAGGGCCGCCCACCCCCCGGTGGCATGGACGACGCCGGAACCGGCGAAGTCGACCGCGCCGTGGCCGAGGTGCATGGAAATGCCGAGGTGCGCGAGCCAACCGCCGCCCCACATCCACATTCCGTAGATCGGGTAGATGACCGCACCCATCGCGACTTCCGCCAGCAGGAACCCGGCGAACGAGATGCGTTCCGCGATGGCACCGATGATGATGTAGCCCGCGGTCTCCATGAACACGACCTCGAACAAGAACAACACCATCACGCCGACGTCATACGTCCCGTGACTCTGCAACAAGAAGCCGTGTAGTCCGATGATTCCCGCGCTGCCGTGACCGAAGATGCCGGTCAACGGAGTGACGCCGCCGAGATTCGCGATCGGGGCGATGCCTCCGAACTGGAATGCGAAGCCGACGGCGTAGTACGCGAGCAACGCGACCGCGAAGGCCGCGATGTTCATCATCATCATGTGGCCGGCGTTCTTCGCCCGGGTGAGCCCGGTGACCAAGAACGCGAAGCCGACCTGCATGAACAACACCAAGAAGCCGGTGATCAGCGTCCAGGTGAAGTTGATGGACACGCCCAGGCGGGCGCTGTCACTCGCCAGTGCATTGAGGCCGGCCTGCGAGACCGGCACGTTGGTCGTGGTCTTCGGATAGTTGGCCAGCCCCGTGAAGAGCTGCCCGGTTGGGTCGGCCGGGGACTTATGCCCCCACAGCGCGCCCAGCACAATGATCACGATGAACGTCAAAAGGCTCATCGAGACAAACTTCTTACCTGACGACACGTCGCCTCCCCGTGAGCGGCCGACGCCGGAGCGTGACCGTTTCGATGATGCTGACGCGCGCAGTGCGCTCGTTCGTCCCGGGCGCTACTCCACTCTCAGTTGCTTTCGCCTCTGTCGCGTCCGCGTGTCGGACGTGTGAACCGTGTCTGACGTGAACCTGAAGGCATCAACGCGGAGTGCGCGCCGCGACTTTGGCGGTCGGATTGCGTTATGCGGTTGCGCCGAACCAGCGCCGGCGGCGGGTGGCGCCGAAGTCCTTCTTGGCCGCGGCCAGCTCGAGCGACGGTTCCGCGAACACGCCGAACGGCGCCGGGCCGCTGAGGAAGTTGACATCGAACTTGGCCACTTCCGCGCCGCCGAACTCGATGTAACAGGTGGCGACGCCCGGGTACGGGGCGGGCGGGTCGCCACCGCGCAGTCGGTGGATGAGAACGTCGGCCACCGTGCCGGCCTCGCCTTCGGCGATCACGCCGACGCGCGGCACGGGCGCGCTCGTCACGTCGCCGACCGCGTACACGTTCTCGAACCGCGTCGCGAACGTGGCCGGGTCGACGGGAATCCACCCGTCGACGGTCAGGCCCGACGCCTCCACGACGGCGGGCGCGCGGTGGATCGGCACACCGAGAAAGAGGTCGTAGTTGATGGCGCGGCCGTCGCGGAGTGTCGCGGTGTGGGTGGCCGGATCCAAGCTCTCGACGACGGTCTGGGCCCAGAACTCGATGCCCCGCTCCTCGAAACCGCCGAGGATGCCCGCCGACGCTTCCTGCGACACCGGGATCGGCATGCCCATCGGCGTGAGCACCTTGATCGTCGCTGCGTCGCGTACGCCGCGCTGCACCAACTGGTCGTGCAGCATCATCGCGGTCTCGTACGGCGCGGCCGGGCACTTGTAGAAGGGGCCCAGCACGCCGATGATCACGTCGCCGCCGGCAAACGTGGGCAACACGTTGCGCAGGTGCGCGGCGCCCGCGACCGAATAGAACTCGTAGCCGCCCTCGACGAGGCCCGGCGTGAGCTCGGGCACGGTGTCGGCGCCCAGCGCAACGACGAGAGCGTCGGCGTCGTACGTGCCCACATTGGTCATGACGCGACGCGCCTCCGGATCGATCGACTCGATCGACTCCTGGCGGAACTGCACCGACGGCTTGACGATGTCGCGGTAGGAGAGCCGCGCCGATTCCTCGGTCTGGCGCCCGAACATGACGTCGAGCTTCGAGTAGCCGAACACGAACGAATCGCTCTGGTCGATCAGCACGACCTCGACCGCGTCCGGGACTTCTTCCGAAAGCCGCGTCGCGAGCTCGAGGCCACCGAAACCTGCACCCAGAATCACGATCCGTTCCATACGCGGAACCCTAGACGCGTGGGTCGGCCCGACTCATGAAGCGGACGCGTTCGTGATGATCGCGGTGGTTCGGCAGGGCTGACCGCGCAGCGACGGGCAGGCCGGGAGCCCGGGCGCGACGTCGACGCCCGCGACGACCGGCAGCACGATCCGCGACGCGAACGCGCCGCCCCAGGCCGATCGTGTTCACCTGGTTCGGCTGCGCGGGCAAATCGTCGAACGACCACGCCGGGCGCGAGCCGCCGGGCGCGTCGATGATCACGCGGATGCGCGAACCGGCGCGGAACGCGTGCGCGAACGGGAACACCTCGACGCGCGCGCAACGAGTACTTGCCGGCCGGAAGCGGGTGCGGCCGCGGCCTCGGTCAACGGATGCGTCGGGCGGAGCTCGGTTGCGTCGGACGACAGCGCACGATTGCTCGCGCGCAGCCAACCGTTCTGCACGTAGGTTTCCTTGCCGTCGGGCCGAACCTCGGTGATCGTGACCTGGATGTCGGTGTCGGGCGCGGTCGACTTCAGCCAGAGATCGACGCTCGCGTTGCCGATCACGGTCACATCGTGCGTCGAGCGGCGCGGTCTCGTACGCGAGCGCGGTTCCCGCGGTCGGCGGCTTCCACGTGAACGTCGGGCAGCTGGGCCCAGGTCGCGCTCTGGCTGCCGCCGGGGATCGTCGTGTCGTGCTGGTGCGAAGGGTCGTACTTGTAGGAGTCGGCCGCGACCGCGCTCGGCGCGGAGTCGGCGAGCGCGCCGTTCGCACCGAAGTACCAAGGAGTGGCGGCGATCCCGGGCACCGGCCACGACGGATAGTCGGCTTCGAACCGCGGCGCGGGCGCACCGGGATCGGCGCCGCCGCCGTTGTCGAACAGGATGCGCACCCGCGGGAAGCTCTCGAACAGCCGCTTCGCCTGCGGATACGTGGTCACGTTCGCGAACGGGTCCGGCGGCAGCGGCGCGCCGACGCCGAAGGCCTGACCCGCGATCGTCGACGACGCCAGTGCAGATCAGCGCGTTCTGGCGCGGGATCTTCTGCGCGACGAAGATCGAGAGGAACTGCACCCACCGGGCGAACACGGTCGGGTCGAGCGGATCGGCGTGGCTGCCGTTCTGCGCGGTGAGCCACGACCTCTTTCGAACCGGTGAACTGGCCGAACAGGTTCGCGAAGTAGCCGCCGGTCTGCTCGTCCTGCCAGTCGCCGGCGAGGTACACGGGCACGTTGATCTTGTTCACGAACGTGCTCGGGCGAGAGCGGCAACCCCACCGCGTCGGTCCAGAACTTCTCGGTGTTGATCTGGTTCAGGATGTCCGGCGCCTGACTGTGCAGCGCCTGGTTCGCGAGGCACGTCTTGTCGCCCGCCTTGATGCGATCGGTCGCCCACGACTGCCCGCCGCCGGGCGCGGGCTCGGCGTCGTGTTGACGATCCTTGGCCCACGAGACCGCGAAGCCGGAGTTGAGGATGCCGCCCGGATCAAGCGTGCCCTTGATCGTGTCGTCGATCACCGACAAGCGGCGCGATCGACGCGAGGTGCGGCGGTCGCAGCTGCGCGACGAAGAGCTGACTGATGCCGGGGTACGAGAGGCCGACGATGCCCGACCTTGTGGTGCGCGACCCACGGCTGCGCGGCGATCGTCTCGATCGCGTCGTAGCCGTCGGTCGACTGCAACTGCTCGAAGAAGTCGAATGCACCGCCGCAGCAGCCCGTGCCGCGCATGTTGATGCCGACGGTCGCGTACCCGAGGGCCTGCGCGATCAGCGTACTCGGCTGGGGCGACTTCGGATCGGCAGGCGAATAGCCGGAGTACTCGATGACGGTCGGGTACGGGCCCTTGTCCGCCGGACCGGGGAGCTTGACGGTCATCGACAACAAGATGCCGTCGCGGATGCGGAGGTAGCCGTAGCCGTCGCCGATCTTCTGCGCGGCGTAGAACGACGCGGGCGGCGGCGACGTCCACGACGTGACACTCACCGGCGTGCTCGCCACGGTGCCGGCGCCGGTGCCCGCCGCGACGCGGTAGTCGGCCACCGGGACGCCGCGGAAGATGTACCCGCCGTGCGCATCGGCGGGCGCGTGCGCGATCAGGACGCCGTCGGTGCGGACCAGTTCGAGATCGTCGCCCGCCGGCGCGCCGGTGACGTACACCTGGCCGACGCTGCCACCGGTCGTGAACTTCGCCTCGCCCGCGGTCGCGAGGTCGACCTTCACCGTCGTCGGCGACGGGCTCGACTTGGCGCTCGAGCCGCCACTCGAACACGAGGCAAGGACCAGCGCGACGACGACCGTCAGCAGAACGATCCGCGCACCGATGCGCCCATCCGAAACCCGCACGCAGCCCTCCCCCGAACGCCTGACGCGCGGAGGCTACACACCCCACCTCTGAACCCCCACCCCCTCGAACCGGCGTGAGCGCGGCGCCCATATGGCACCGAACTCACGCCAGTTCGATCTTGGGGTCAGGGGGTGACGACGATGTGGACGACTTGGGGCGCGGCGCCGGGGGGTTGAAAGGTGCTCGCGAGGGTGATGTCGGCGTGGCCGGGTTTCCACGCGCGGTACTCGTTCTCGGATCCGTCGAGCAGGCCGAAGACGGCGGGATCGCTCGACGTGGCCGGCAGCAGATTCGGATGATCGCCGGTGTAGGCGTCGGGCAGGAACGCGACGTCGTTGACGTGAAGTTGGATCGTCGTGCCCGCGGCCGGGACGGGATCGAGCTGATGGAGCACGCCGGTGGTCGCGCCCGGTGTCGCGCCGACAGGTTCGCTGCCGTCGGGCTGCGTCGTGACCAGACCGACAGGATCGTGATCGATCTGGGCGGGTAGGTCGGCGGTGACGATCGCCGCGTGGAGCGGGATGTTCACCGACGTCACGTCGCCACACGCGGCGCCGAACGGACGTTGCACCACCACCTGGACGGCCGGACGGTCGCGGTCGATCGAGGCCACTCCGGGATGCCCGTCGCACGGCAGCACCGAGATGCTGATCGTGCCCGCGTACTTGTCGGCCGCGCGCGACACGAGCTGCCAGGGCACCGACACCTGCTCGGCGGGGACGCTCACCGTCGGCGGCCTCGTTCCGGGGCCACCGCAGAGCGGCGGACCGCCTTCGGAGTAGAGCAACGCGTCGGCGCCCGTGTGCGCGTCGAGCACGAACGCGACATAGCCGTTGCTCGGCGGCGAGGGTGGCGCGGCGGCCGATGTCGGCGTTCCGCCGGATGTCGGCGTCACCGCCGGCATCATCGGACAGGCCGCGACCGGCGGATCCTCGACCACGACCACCCACGCGAGGCGCGCGTCGTAGCGAGCCGGCGCCGACAGCTTCGGATTCGTCGAAGGATCCGGCCCGCCATCGACGCCGACCGCGCCCTGCGAGCCGAGGTTCGGAGCGACGGTGACGAGCCCGTAACCGACTGCCAGGCCCAGGCCCGCCGCACTCCCGGCGATCGAATCCCCGTTCGGGCCGGTCGACGCGAGTGCCGCGCACTCGGCCTGCGTGGCCGTGATCGTCGGCGTCTCCCCCGGCGCGGGCGCGGCCAGGACGAACTGGCCGCCGTCGAGCCGCAACGAAGAGATCGCCGCGCCGCCCTTGAGCGCCGCTGCGGGCCCGCTCACGTCGTGCAGTGCCGGAACCGTGCAGTCGAGCGAGTGGACCGCGTCGGTCGTGCTCGACGACGGCGCCTCTCCGACCACGACGGTCTTGTGCGAGCTCGAGCGGTTCACGACGACGACGGCAATCACCAGCGCCACGACGACGGCCACGGCCACGACGCCGATCAGGCGCGCCCGGTGCTTTCGACTGGGTTCCGCTTCAGGGTTCGTGATCATCGCCTGCCTCCAAGTCGACGGGCGTGCCGGTCGCCGTCGAAGTTCCGACGCTGCCGCGGTCGGGTTCGGTTCCCGGGGACTTAGCGGAGGATCTCGACGAGGATCACCCAGGCGTTGACGGAGGCCACCGTGATGCCCAGGACGAAGCCGGCGGGCAACCAGTAGAGGCCGCCACCGTGGCCGACGGCGAGACGTCTCCATATTGCATCGTGCGCCAACCATCAGGGGGATCTACGGGACCCGGACCGCGGGCCGGCTACGCCTTCACCCAGACGGAAACATGACCACGGCTCTCGCCGGTAAAAGCAGCCCGCTCCCAGTCGGCCCAGCGCTGACGAAGTGTCATTCCCGCGAGTTCTGCCATCAGGTCGAGCTCACTCGGCCAGACGTAGCGGTGGGGCGACGCGAACGTTCGCAGCTCGCCGTCGACCGAGAAGAAGTGATGCGAGACCGCGATCTGGGCTTCGACGTCGTACTCCTCGAAACCGACGTGGGTGGGCGTCGCCGCGAACAGCACTCTTGTCTCGCCCGGTGGGAGTCGCCGCAGCGCGGGGATGTAGTTCTCGATGACGAAGGCACCACCCGGGTTCAGGTGCGCGGCCGCGTTGCGGAAGCACGCGACCTGTTCATCTTGGGTGGTCAAGTTCGTGATCGTGTTGCGCACGAGGTACACGAGCTCGAAGCGATCATCGACGGTGGCCGTCGCGAAGTCGGCGATCGTTGTTTCGATGGCTTGCGATCCCTGCTTGGCCCGCAAGGCCGCGACCATGGCCGGCGCGAGTTCGATTCCGTGTACGTGTACGCCGCGCCGGCTGAGCGGCAGGGCGAGCCGACCGGTACCGATGCCGAACTCGAGCGCCGCCCCTCCGGCCGCCAACTCGACGAGGACATCGACGGCCGCGTCCAGGAGTGACGGCTCGAGCAGCTCGGGCCACAGCGTGTCGTAGTGCTGGGCGATCCAGTCGTCGAAATGTGTCTCGGGCACGGGCGCGAGCGTGGCACGAACTTCGGCGGTACGCGCCGTGATTTCCTCGCAGACACTCATACGCTGACGCGGGAATTCGCACCGGCCTGCCGCAACCTCGACGTAGTCGACGACGTCGGCTAAACCGGAAGGGCAGGGCGCCACAATCCTTCATGGTTCGCGGCGTTCGACGTCACCAGACGGAGCCCAAAGCGTGATTCTTCGGTTCGCCGGTTGTGAGCTGGACCTGGGACGGGTGGTTCTGCGACGCGACGGCGTCGAGGTGGCGGTCGAGCCGCAGGTGTTCGACGTGCTGGCGTATCTCGCACTCCACCGCGGCACGCTGGTGCGCAAGGAGGAGCTGCTCGACGCGGTCTGGGGTGACCGCTTCGTGAGCGAGTCGGCGCTGACCACGCGCATCAAGTCGTTGCGCCAAGCGGTGGGCGACGACGGCAGCCGTCAGTCGGTCATCCGCACCGTGCACGGGAGGGGGTACGAGTTCATCGCCGCGGTCGACGTCATCGACGATCCCCCGCCCGCACCATCGGCGGCGGTCGTCGGTGCCCGCCTGCCGGTCACGGTGCAACCGCTCATCGGTCGCGAGTCGCTGCTGGCCGTCCTCGTTGACGCGGCGGTGACGCATCGGCTCATCACGCTGGTCGGACCGGGTGGTGTCGGCAAGACCGCACTCGGTTTCGAGCTCGCGCGGAACGTCGCGGGTCGTTACGCGGACGGCGTCGTCCTGGTCGAGCTCGTAAGCGTCGTCGACGAGAACGCGACCTTGGACGCAGTCGCAATGTCGATCGACGTCAACGTCCGTCGGAGCAGCTCGATCGAAGACGCGATCCTGGAGATGCTGCGTCCTCGAGAGAGCCTGCTGTTGCTCGACAACTGTGAGCACCTGATCGAGCCGGTGGCCGCGTTGGTGAGCAGAGTCCTGCGGGAAGCGCCGAGGGTCTCCGTGCTGGCTACCAGCCGCGAACCACTGGCAGTGCAGGGTGAGCACGTGTGGTCCGTCGAGCCCTTGTCTACTGCGGGCGGAGATGACGCAATCGATCCGGGCGCCACCGGCATCCCCGCGGTTGCGCTCTTCGTGGAACGCGCCCGGGCCGCCGATCCCTCGTTCATACTCGACGAGACAACCGCGCCCGTCGTCGCGGAGATCTGCCGGCGCCTCGACGGCATTCCCCTCGCGATCGAGCTCGCGGCGGCGCGGGCACGGACCCTCGGCGTCGCGGAGATCGCCCGCCGGCTCGACGAGCGCTTCGGACTGCTGAAGGCGATGCGCCGTGGAAGCGACCCGCGACACCGCGCGATGCACGACGCGATCAGCTGGTCGTACGACATGCTCGAACCCGATGAGCAAGAGCTGTTCATGACCCTCTCGGTCTTCGCGGGATCGTTCGATCTCACCGCGGCCGACCGAATGTGCACCGCCGGCGACGCGCTCGACCTGCTGACGCGGCTGGCGGAGCGGTCGATGCTGACGGTACGCCGAGACAGCGGCGGCGGCACTCGTTACGAGCTTCTCGAAACTCTCCGCGACTACGGCCGGCGGCGCCTGGGCGACGAACAAGCAGCCGAGCTCTATACCGACCACGCCTCGCATTTCGCGGCGGAGGCTGCGATCGCGGCGCGCGACCTCCACGGACCGGCCGAGGTGTTCGGTGTCGAGCGCGCCGAGTCGTCGTTCGCCGATCTGCGATCCGCACAACGTTTCGCCCTCGACGTCGGCGCCCTGGACGACGCGTTCGGAATCATCGCGTCACTGCGCGAGTTCGCGATGCGCGCGATGCGCTACGAGGTCTTCGCGTGGGCCGACGCCGCCTCTCGCGTGGTCGGCGGCCTCGATCATCCGCTGGCCCCGGAGCTGGTCGGCATGTACGCGTATGGCGCCTGGGTGCGAGGCGAGTTCGATCTCGCGGTCGAGCTCGCCGCCCGGGCCCGGCGGCTGGAGGAGACGCTCGATGCTTCCCCGAGCGGTCTCGCCGAGCGGGTCCTCGGGAACGTGTTGTACATCGTCGGGCGCAGCGACGACGGCAACCGGGAGTCCGCCCGTCAACTCGAGCTCGCCGAGGAGTCGGGCGACAGATCGCGGTTGGTTCACGCGTGTTACATGGCGGCCGTTGCCCTCAGCTCGGTCGGCGACTACGCCGAAGCGGCGGCGTTGGTGCGGCGCGCGCACGCGGAGGCCGAGAAGACCTGTTCGCCGACCGATCTGGCGTCGGCCGCGGTGGCGGAAGGCTTTTCGGCCCGAGCTTCCGACGCCGCGCTGGAGGCGTTCGTCACCGCCGAGCGGCTCGCCCGTTCGGCCGGCAACCGCTGGATGAGCGCATTTGCGCGGACCGAAGCGAGCGGGCTCCTCGTGCATCGGGGCGACATCGACGAGGGGTGCGCGGGTCTCGCGGAAACCGTCGGGCTCTGGTATCGCGCCGGCGAATGGTCGCAACAGTGGCACACGCTTTCCCGCTGCATGTTCGCGTTGCATCGCATCGGGCAGACCGAAATCGCGGTGGAGCTGCTGGGTGCGATCGAGGCCCACGCGATGCTCGCCGTCGCCCCGATGTCTTCGACACTGCACGACATCGTGCTCGCGACCCGCGACGCGATGGTCGAAGAGCTCGGCCCGGACCGCGCCGACGAAGTGCGGTCAGCCGGCGGATCCCGACCGGTCGAAGACATCGTCCGGCGGACCCGCGCCGCGCTCTTGGGCCGGCCCGGCTGAACCTCGGGGCGGGGCGGGCCGCGGTGCATTCGCGATCCGGTTGGCGCACAATGAAGGCAGGTCGCGTCGTTTGGTGCCCGAGACTCCCGCCTCCCACCCAGGTCTCGCCGGTGCGAACGACGCGACCCCGCGAGGTCTACGCGAGGCCGAGCAACTCGAGGTCGCGCCGGAGCGCTTCGGCGGTCGTGAAGTGATGAACCTGCATCCCGAGGTTGCGGGCGACATCGAGGTGGCCCGGCGTGTCATCGATGAACAACGTGGATTGCGCGTCGAGCGCGTACCGGTCGAGGAGACGGCGAAAGATCACCGGGTCGGGCTTGGCGACGCGCTCCACACCAGAGATGACGATCCCGTCGAACACATCGAGAAACGCGAATCGGGTACGCAGCCGGGCGAAGGTGTCGGCGGGCCAGTTCGTGAGCGCGAAACATCGCACTCCGGCCTCGTGCAGATTCCGCAGGATCGTGACGGTTGGTTGCATCGCTTCGCCGACCATCTCGTCCTGCCGCTCCCAGGCCCTGATCTCGGCTTCGTGGTGCGGGAACTGCGCGACCAGTTCCGGGAGAGTTTCGGTCAGCGGACGCCCGAGGTCGTGTTGGCGGTTCCATTCCATCGTGCACACCGTTGCGAGGAACTCTTCCATTTCGTCCTCGCCGGCGAACACCGACCTATAGAGGTGACGCGGATCCCAGTCGATCAGCACACCTCCGATGTCGAACACAACCGCGTCGACACGCACCTCCGAGCCCGGCATAGGAGCATGATGCCGCTCGGGACATTGCGTGGCGACTTCAGGGGAGTGAGTACTCCCCCTCCCCCGTGACGAGCACGCCGTTCGAGACAGCCAGGGCGACGCCGCAGCCGTAGCAGTTCCAGAGCTCGACGCCGTTCGTCACGTCGAAGGCGACTGTGTTGTCACTGCCTATGACATAGGGAATCGCGTACCCGCCGTACAGCACGCCGCCGGCCACGACCGGCGTCAGCTTCGTGAATGGCGTACCTGCCTTCGGGCTCGACCAGACCGGCGCTCCGGACGACGCTTTGAGCGCCACGTAGCTGTTCGTCGTAGCCGCGTACACGACACCGTTGGCGACGGCCGGCGGTTCGACCGATTCCAACGGGGCCGTCCACGACCACGCCTGCTTGCCGGTCGATGCGTGCAACGCGTAAACCGTCGAGTCGACGGCGACGTACACGCGGGTTCCGTCCGTAACCGGCTGCCCGACGGCGTCGGGCTCCGTCGTCGTCCAATTCACCGCGCCGCTCGCGACGTCGAGCGCGACGACGCTGCCTCCGGTGAACCCGACGAAGACCTCCGACGGGCCGAGCGCGATCAACGCGTTCGCGTACCCGCTTCCGGAGAACGACTGGGACCACTGCTGCTGTCCGGAGCCTGCGTCGAGCGCGACGACTTCCCCACCGAACGACGTGACGCCCAGGCTCGCGTACACGGCCGCGCCGCTCGCGATGACCTGCACCACCGGCTGATTGAGCTGCGTCGCCCAGTCCTGCGTGCCGCTGTGCAGATCGAGCGCGGCGACGCCGTACACGCCGTTGTCCGAGTCGGTGACTCCGACGTACACGACGCCATGATCGATCGCGGCCTGCGAATACACCCAGCCAACCTGGTCCTTCCACAGCGGCGCATTGGTCACGGCGTCGGAGGCGGTCAGGGAGTCGCCACACGACCGAACGAGGATTCCCCCGGCGATGAGCGGCGGGAGACACAAGAGCTGCCAGGGCTGCTGGAGGGTGCGCGGCTCGAGGCCGGCGACCGTCGCGGGCGTGAGGCTCGGCTCGTAGGTCTGATCACTGCTCGAGGCGGCGTCGTGCGCGGCTTGCGGCCAGTCACCGAAGACGTCCAAGACCGTCGTCACACGACGGATGCCGACGAGCGCGCCGAGGCGATGCTTGCCCGGCTTGACCGTCCACGGCACCGTCACCGATGCGTCGAACGCCCCCGCCGCGTCGGCGACCGCAGTGCCGACCTGACTCCTGTCGAGTACCACCGGCAGCGTCTGGTCCGGCGGGAAGCCGGATCCGCGCAACGACACGACGGCGCCGCGGTAATCGCCGACGAGCGCGGCGAGCCCGAGCGTCACACGGAACGGCCGGCGCGACGGCCCCGAACTCTGACCGCCCGTCGGATCGCTCACCGTGATCGGTCCCGTTGTCGCTTCGAGTGGCACCGAAACGGTCAGTTGCGTTCCGTCCGCGCTTACCGCCGAAGCGGGCGTCGGGACACCATTGAACGAAACGACGTCGCCCGCGACAAAGCCTCCACCGCTGAGCGTCACGACCGTGCCGACGTGGCCGCTCGACGGCTTGACGCTGCTCAATGTTGGCCCACCAACCGCGCCGACGCGAGAGGCGCCGACCCCGAGCAAGCTGACAGACGACGCGAGCACGACACATATCGACCGGATCCGCACGTAAACCTCCCGGCAGGCTGTGTAGCAACAGTGAAACACCAACGCCTGCTGCCGTCCATGGGTGACCACGAATCCGTTGGCGGACCGGCGAATCCCGATCTGCAGACCTGAACTACTCGTAGGCGAGTAGACCCGTGTGCATCGTGATCTTCCATCCGTCCGGGCATAGTGCGTAGACCTTGCACGCACGGCCCTCCCAGACCTGTTCCTCGCCGTCCGCGGTGTTGCGCCATCTCGTTTCGATATCGACGACTGCGAGACCACCGTCTCCTTCGGCGGTCGCTTCTATACGGCGGATCACACGATCGTTCGAAACGAGCTCGTGCGTATCGAACAAGGTCTGCCACGACGAGCGCCATCGTTCGGCGTCGAATCGGCCCATCGGCATCACCCAGAACATCGGGTCGTGCGCATCCTCCGACGGCGGCCACGGCCAAACCATGTCGGGATGAAAGAGCTGCACGAGAGCGGAGGCATCCTTACGAGTCCACGCTTCCGTCTCACGCTCGACCATCGCGGCAATGGCTGCTCGCGCATCGTCGCCCACAGGTGTCTCCGCCACGCAATGCATGATGCCGGATCTCGCGATGCCGCGCGCATTTACCGGAGCCGTACCTGGGCGCGCTCCGGTTCATTGTTCTCGTGCACCAAGCTGCCGAGGCCGGCTCAGCTCCCGCGTGACTCCCACTGCGCACGAACTTCGGTCATGCGGCCGCTGACGTCGAAGTTGACCGACTGAACAGTGCGGATGACGAACGGCGTGCCCGTGGCGCGAACCGTGCCTCGCGGGGTCGGCAGATCGTTCACCATCGTGCCCGTCTGGGTGTACGCGAACGTGGTCCGGCGAGCTTCCTCGTCCACCTCGAGGACCTGCAGATCGGAGAACGCGAGGTCGGGCGCGGCCGCGACGAGTTCTCGAAAGCGGTCCTGCACCATGTCGGTGCCGACGACCTCCGACACGGGGCTGACGTAGACGACGTCACGGTGATGAAGCCCGCGGAACGCCGCCCAGTCGCGACGATTCATCGCAATGAGCAAGTCGGCGACGCTCGCGCGCGCCCAGGTTTCCGAAACCATCGTCGCCTCCCAGGGGCGCACATGTTGCCGACTCGGGTCGGCTCGATGCGACTCGGGCAAACTCCCGCAATCGCCGGTTCGCGACGCCGCGTACGGGATGCCCGGATCGCGCGCGATCAACCGTCGTCGGCTTTCACCGCGTCGGCGTACAGGCCGGCGAGGAATTCGTTTACCTCTCGCTTGGAACCGAGCACGTACAGGGCCACGTGCTGCCCGTGCTGCGAAATGATCTCGCGTTCAAGCTCCGGTTGTCCGCGGTCCTTGCGGCACACGCGGACGGTCAAACGCCACTCATCGCGCAGACGCTGCCAACGCGAATAGTCGCATCCTTCGGGCAACTCGCCGGGCATGCGGAAGCCGCGCAGCAATGCTCTTCCTGCGCACACCCACCAGGGCATGTCGAGGAACACAACGGTGTCGGCGCGCTCGAGCCGCAGATCGAGCGTCTCGTGGTAGTTGCCGTCGGCGATCCACGCGTCGCCGGCGAGCACCTCACGTTGCTTCTCGCGCCATTCGGTCTCCGACGGTGCAACCCAGCCGGGCTTCCAGAAATACAGGTCGAGATGAATGACCGGCAAGCCGGTCTTGGCCGCGAGCGCGAACGAGAGCGTGCTCTTCCCGGACCCGGCCAGCCCCGTGACGATGACTCGGCGCCCAACCGCCGCCAGAGGTTCATTCATCGCGAACAGTGTCGCTCACGTGGAGAGCCGGGATGCGCCATGACACGCGATAAGCGCGATGCGTGCCGAACAGCAGACATACGCCTACCGCGGGAGGGCGGCGAGCAATCGGAGCGACGGGCATGGCGACACGTGAGCTTCCAACCGATGTCACTCCGAGTCGGGTGGTCGATGCCGGATCTTGTTGATCAATCGTCGAAACTGCGACGGCCGGAAGACCTCGTACTCGCTGACCCGGTACCTGTGAGAACTGCCGAACGGTTTACGAGCCGTGATCCAGCGGTCGGGAAAACGGCCGTCATCACTGCTCCGATCGTCGCCCAGTCGATTCCGCACACGGCCAGCGTAATGACTCGCGCAAATGCCCGATCGGGCGCTACTCGGCGAGCCGACCGATCGCCGTTATATACGCGCGGCTGTGTCCGACGCCGTTCTGACGCCAACGCCGGTTCAGTATTTGCGGTATTTCCGCGGCGCGCGACGAAGCCCGCGAGAGGAATACGGGATGACGGCAAGCACCGCTGCCGCGCCGATCGCAGTCGTACACTCCAAGAATGGCTAGGCCGTGGCGGCGCCGCTCCGGCGTGATCTGGCGCCCTCCGCAACTCGGTATCCCGGAGGAGCCGCGCACCGGGTGGTTCTGGCAGAGCATCTGGATGAACGACGGCGGCGAAGACGCGCCGATGGACGCGCAGTCGAATCGGTTCTTCAAGCACCTGACGATCGGCGCCCTCGGAGTTGTCGCATTGCTCATCGTCGCAGCCCTGCTCGCCCGATAGAGGTGCGTCGGATCGGCAGTGAGGGTTCGGACACGCGAGGCTGACGGTCGTGCTCGTGTGGATCAACGCTCGTCGCGAGCGCGGACTACCCCAGCTCCTTCAAGACCGCTTCGGTCTTCGGGACCGTGTCCTTCGGTGACACCTTGTAGAAGACGCCGGCGAGCTTGCCCTTCTCGTCGATGACGAACGCGGAGCGGACGATGCCCATGTACTTGCGGCCGTACATCGACTTCTCCGCCCAGACCCCGAACGCCTCCGCGACCTTGTGTTCGGTGTCGGCGAGGAGCGGGAACCCGAGGCTGTACTTGTCGTCGAACTTCTTCTGCTTCTCGACCGGGTCGGGACTGATGCCCCACACGACCGCCTTCAGCTTCTTCAGCTGCGGGAACGCGTCGCGCAGGCTGCACGACTGCTGCGTGCAACCGGGCGTGTCGGCCTTCGGATAGAAGTACACGACGACCCGCTTGCCCTTCGCGTCGGAGAGCTTCACGCTCTTGCCGTTCTGGTCCTTCAGGGTGAAGGCCGGGGCCTTATCGCCCACTGCGAGAGTTGCCATGTGAACCTCCGGGACGCTCGCGGCTGCATTGCCGCACGACTGCGCCCGTAGCATGCCGCGCGTGCCGCGGTCTTCGCTCGTTCGGCTCGCGGCGCCGCCGGATGCGGTGGCCGATGCGGCCGTCGAACACCTCGGCGCGCGCCGGGCCGGGGCGACCGCGGCGGGAGCGTTCGAGGTCGACGAGCCCGTCGATCGCCAACCGGCCATCAGCCTCACGCTCGTGACGACACCCGTCGACGGCGGCACCGATCTCACGATCACCTCCGCGGGCGACATCGAGCTGCCGTTCTTCGGCTGGTTCTTCCGGCCCCTCGTCGGGATCGCGCACCGCCGCACCCGTGCGCACGCGATCGCGACGATCCGTGCCGCGCTGGCCGGCGAGCCCGCGCCCCCGCCGGTCAAACCGGTGGTCGGCCTGCCCCCTGTCGCATTCGGGGCCGACCAGGTCACCTTCATCGCGACTGCGTCGGCCGCCACCGCGATCGTCTCGTTCGCGGCCGCGCTCTTCGGTCAGCTGTCCGGACCGATCAGCGATTCGTTCGGTGTCTCGACGGCCGGCATCGGCGACGCGCTCGCCATCACCCGTCTCGGAGCACTGTTCGCGCTCTTCGCCATCGCGGTCGCCGACCGGCGGGGTCGACGGCGATCGATCCTCATCGGCGTCGTCGGTTCGGCCATCGCGTGCGCGCTGTCGGCCGTCGCACCGAACCTCATCGCGTTCACCACCGTCCAGGTGTTCCAACGCGGGCTCGTCGGCACGACCGGCACCGTTGCGTTCCTCGCCGTCGTCGAGGAGGCACCCGAAGGTGCCCGGGCGTACGCGGCCTCCATGCTCGCGCTGGCCGGTGGATTCGGCTTCTCGTTCTCCGTCGTCGCGCTCCCCCTCGCCGACCTCGCGTCGTGGGGCTGGCGGCTGCCCTTCGCGCTGGGCGGCGCGACGATCCTGCTCGCGCCGGTCGTCGCGCGCAGCCTCGGCGAGACGACGCGCTACACCGCGCTCGCGGCGCGGACCGACGTCGTGCGAGGTCGGGCGCGCGACGTGTTCGACCGCCACCGGCGTCGATTCCTGATGCTGGGCGTCGTCGCGTTCCTCACGAGTGTCTTCAGCGCGCCGTCGTCGCAGTTCATGAATCAGTACCTCATCGACGTACACGGGTTCACGAACACCGACATCGCGATCTTCCGCACGATCACCACCGCGATCCCCGGGCTCGTCGGGGTCGTGCTGGGTGGCCGGTTGGCCGAGGCCCGCGGGCGCAGACCGGTCGCCGCGCTCGCACTCGCGGCGGCGACGGGCTCGCAGATGATCTTCTTCCTGAGCGGCGGCCCGACACTCTGGGTCGCCTCCGCGGTCTCGATCTTCATGGCGGGCGCGGGCGGAATCGCCCTCGGTACCCTCGACGCCGAGCTGTTCCCCACCGAGGTGCGCTCCACATCGAACGCGATGCTCTACGTCGTGGCGGTATTAGGTTCGGCGACCGGGCTCGTACTCGCGGGCGGCCTCTCGCACCAACTCGGAGGCCTCGGGCACTCGGTCGCGCTCACCGGCGTCGGGTCGTTGCTCGTCGTGCTGCTGGTCGTGCCGCGGCTCCCGGAATCGGCCGACCGTGCCCTCGACGACGTGAGCCCGACGCAGCCGACAGCAGGCCGGGATGACGAGTACCGTCCCGACCCGTGACACCGCGCAGCACCTCCGTGATCCTCGACGGCCTGATCTTTCCCGAAGGCCCCCGCTGGCACGAAGAACGCCTCTGGTTCTCCGATCAGCACGACAAACGCGTCGTCGCGATGGATGTCGACGGCACCGCCGAGACGATCGTCGCGGTGCCGGAACAGGCGTCGGGACTCGGGTGGTTGCCCGACGGCCGCATGCTCGTCGTGTCGATGCTCGACCGACGCGTCATGCGGCTCGAACCCGACGGCTCGTTCGTCGTGCACGCCGACCTCGCCGACCTCGCCCCCGGCTCCTGCAACGACATGGTCGTCGACCGCACGGGGCGCGCCTACGTCGGCAACTTCGGCTTCGACATGTACGCGGGCGCCAAGCCCGCGCTGACAGGTCTCATCGCAGTCGAGCCCGACGGAAGCACGCGGGTGGTCGCCGAGGAGCTCGCCTTCCCGAACGGCACGGTCATCACGCCCGACGGCGCCACGCTGATGGTCGGCGAGAGCATGGCGAGCCGGATCACCGCGTTCGACATCAACGCCGACGGCATGCTCACGAATCGCCGGGTGTGGGCGACGATCGAGGGTGCGACCGTCGACGGAATGTGCCTCGATGCCGAAGGTGCGATCTGGGCCGCGTGCCCGTTCACCGGACGCGTCATGCGGATTCGTGAAGGCGGCGAGATCGTCGACGAGGTGAAGGGCACGCATCCCGGTTCCTTCGCGTGCATGCTCGGCGGCGCCGATCGGACCACGCTGTATGTGTGCACTGCACCCACGCATGTGCCCGACGAGGCACGCGTTGCACATGACGGCCACATCGAAGCCGTCGTCGTCGATGTTCCGGGCGCGGGACTCCCCTAAAACACCGCCAATTCCTCAAGAACCCGACCCTTTTGCGCCGATGCAGTCTCGGCGGGTTGGGGAGTCAAGGGGATTAGGGGGAACGACGTGCCGCTTCCTGCGAACGTCGCGCATCTGCTTCGCCGCGCCGGCTTCGGTGCATCCAACGCAACCGTCGCGACACTCGCGGCGCAACCGTGGGACACGACCGTCGATCAGCTGCTCGACTTCTCGAGTGCGCCGTCCGACGTAGAGCCGGCGTTTCTGACCGACAGCACGCAAGCCGACTGGCAGCGCGAGTACATGCTGCAGCAGTGGTGGCTCGACCGGATGGCGACGTCCACCTCACCGTTACAGGAGAAGCTCACGCTCTTCTGGCACGGGCACTTCGCGACGGCGAACTACAAGGTCGCCGACATGCTGCTCATGTATCAGCAGAACGCACTGTTCCGCGCCAACGCGACCGGACAGTTCCGCGACCTCGTGCACCAGATGTCGTTGCAGCCCGCGATGCTGATCTGGCTCGACAACGACCCGAATGTCAAGGGCAGCCCGAACGAGAACTTCGCCCGGGAGCTCATGGAACTGTTCACGCTCGGCGTCGACCAGTACAGCCAGGACGACGTCGTGAACTCGGCGCGGGCCTGGACCGGGCACAACACGCTCGACTCCAACCGCGAGGTGTACCACTTCTATCCCGACCGGCACGACGACGGGATGAAGACCTTCATGGGCGTCACCCAGGACTGGGACGGCCCCGACATCATCGACTTCATCCTCGGCACGGACGCGACGCACAAGCAGATCGGCGCGCGGTTCATCGCCACGAAGATGTGGACCTACTTCGCGTACCCGAATCCCGAGGCGCAGGTCGTCACCGACATTACGAACGCGTTCCTCGCCAACGATCTTTCCATTCACGATCTCGTCCGCGCGATCTTCATGCACCCGAACTTCGTTTCCGCGGAAGCGATGAACGGGCTCGTACGCTCCCCCGCGGAATGGGTTGCGGCGACGTTGCGCGTAACCGGTCTCACCGCCGAGGACGCGAACCCGCAGTGGTACATGGACGACATGGGCCAGCAGCTGTTCGAGCCGCCGAACGTGTCGGGCTGGCGGCCGAACGACTACTGGCTGACGACCTCGCGGCTCTGGGCGCGGGCGAACTGGGCGCGCAACCTCGTGTGGGTTAACGACGGCCAGATTCAAGCCCTGCTGAGCGACATCACGACCAAGACCGTGGCCGACGCGGTGCAAGAGGCCTTCGATCTCTTCGACATCGACAGCCCGTCGGCGCACACGCGCTCGAAGCTCGAGGCGTGGCTCACGAAGCAACGCGCCGACAACAAGGCGTGGGTCAACTGGACGTTCATCAACCTCTTGACCCTGATGATGCTCAGCCCGGAATTCAGCCTCGCTTAGGAGCGCGATCGTGACGACATCCGGACCCAATCTCTTCGAACGGAACCGCTTCTCCCGCCGGCGCTTCATGCAGTACAGCGCGGTCGGAACCGGCGTGGTCGCCGTCAGCCCCTACCTCTCGAAGTTGCAGGCGTTCGCGGCGCCGCCCGTCGCCGACAACCAGGGAATCCTGGTGACCATCAACCTCGCCGGCGGCAACGACGGCCTCAACATGGTCATCCCCTACGCCGACCCGCAATATCCGCACCTGCGGTCGTCGTTGCGCGTGACCAACAGCCTGCCGATCGGCAGCGGTCTCGGCCTCCACCCGTCATTGCCGAAGCTGAAGGCGCGCTTCGACAAGGGCAAGGTCGCGGTCGTGCGCGGTGTCGGGTACAACCCGGCCGACCTCAGCCACTTCACCTCCGGCGACATCTGGATGCGCGGTTGGGGCGGTTCCGGCATGGTCACCTCGGGTTGGGCCGGTCGTTTCCTCGACCGCCTCCCGAACGCCGACCACGAATCGCTCTACGGCGTGTCGTTGCACGGTTCCGTGAGCGAGCACCTGCAGGCCGACATCGCGCACCCGTCGTCGTTGCCGTTGAGCATCGGCGGCGCGTTCGGCATCGACCGCTCCGACACGTCGGACGCGCGGATGTTCGACGCGCTGACGAGCTTGGGTACCGGCGCTTCGGGACTCGGCGATCTCGGAGATCTGTACGACCAGACCGAGTCGGACCTCATGTTGTTGACGCAACGCATCCGGCCCGCGTACGGCTTCGCCGATCAGCCCGACAACCTGCAACAGCAGCTCGTGCTCGCCGCACACCTCATCAACGCGAACCTCGGGATCCGGGTGATCGACACCGAGCTCGACGGGTTCGACACGCACTCCGACGAACACGACTGGCACGCGACCTTGATGGGCCAACTCGACGACGCGATCGAGGCGTTCTTCGCAACCCTGTCGGCGAAGTGGCTCCCCCACGTCGCGATGATGACGTTCTCCGAGTTCGGGCGCCGGCCCGAGGAGAACGGCGACGGTGGGACCGACCACGGCACCGCCGCGCCGCACTTCGTCATCGGCGATCACGTGAAGGGCGGGCTGCACGGCGCGCAGCCGAGCCTCACCAAGCTCGACAGCAACGGGAACTTCGTCCCGGCCGTCGACTTCCGCCAGATGTACGCGCCGATCCTCAAGACGTGGCTCGGCGTCGACGACCACGCCGTGCTGGGCAAGACGTACACGCCGCTCGGGCTGTTCGCATCGGGTCCCGGTGTCCCCCCGCCCGCGTCCGGTCCCGGCACCTCGAGCGCGGGTTACTGGCTCGCGGGGCCGACCGGGCACGTGCACGGCTTCGGCACCGCGACGAAGTTCAGCTCGCTCGCACACGTCGCGCTGCCCCTGGTTGCCGGTGCGCACACGCCGAGCGGCAAGGGGCTGTGGCTCGCGGGTTCCGATGGTGGGATCTTCAGCTTCGGCGACGCCAAGTTCTACGGCTCGACCGGCGGCATCCACCTGAACAAACCCATCGTTGCGATGGCCGCGACGCCGACGGGCAAGGGGTACTGGCTCTGCGCCAGCGACGGCGGCATCTTCGCCTACGGCGACGCCAAGTTCTACGGCTCCACCGGCGCGATCCACCTCAACAAACCGATCGTCGCGATGTCGTCGACGCCGTCGGGCAAGGGGTATTGGCTCTGCGCCAGCGACGGCGGGATCTTCGCCTACGGCGACGCCAAGTTCTACGGCTCGACCGGCGCGATCCATCTGAACAAGCCGATCACCGCGATGGCCGCGTCGAAGAGCGGTAAGGGGTACTGGCTCTGCGCCAGCGACGGCGGCATCTTCAACTACGGCGACGCCAAGTTCCACGGCGCGACGATGAAGACCACCGCGGCCGTGTGCGGGTTCGCACGCTCGGCGAGCGGCAACGGCTACTGGATGGCCGCCGTCGACGGCACCGTCGCCGCATTCGGCGACGCATCGGTGCTCGGCAGCGTGAGCGACTTCACGTCGGTGCTGGTGGCGTAGGCGGTTCGCTCCGGGAAAGTCACTCGTCGGCGATCCGACCCTCAGTTAGGGTCGGATCGTGACGAATCCCGACGCGTATGCCGACGTCCCGCTCTCGCAGTTGCCCGCGGAAGAGAAGGCGAAACGGGCCGGCAGTTTCGGCGCCGCGGCCTCGCTGTACGAGCGCTTCCGGCCCGGTCCTCCGGCGGCCGCGGTCGACTGGATGGTGCCGCAGCACGTGCACACCATCGTCGACCTCGGCGCCGGTACAGGCGCGCTGACGCGGCAGCTGATCGACCGCGCGGACGAGGTGATCGCAGTCGAGCCCGACGACCGCATGCGGGCCGTCCTCACGAACGAAGTGCCCGGCGCGCGGGCCGTCGACGGCCGCGGCGACGCGATGCCCATTCCCGACGGGACCGTCGACGCGGTGCTCGCGTCGTCGTCGTGGCACTGGATGGATCTCGTCCCCACGCTGCACGAAGTCGGGCGCGTCCTCGTGCCCGGCGGAACGCTCGGCGTGGTGTGGTCCGGGCCCGATCCCGAGGGCCCGTTCATGGAACAGGCGGTGGCACTCATGCGGAGTACACCGGCCGACGTCGGGAGCGCGGGCGGACCGTCGAACTCGCTGGCCGATCTCGTCATACCCGACACGGAGCGCCCGTCGTCGGTCGTCGAGATCCCCGCCGGCGTTCCGTTCGATCAACCCGAGAAGGAGATCTTCCGGTGGGACCTCGCGCTGAACGCCGACGAGCTCATCGGGCTACTCGGCACGTTCAGCTGGATCATCACGATGGACGAGGAGCCGCGGACCCGCCTCGTCAATGAGGCGCGCCGCCTGCTGAACGACGTTCTGGGCATCAAAGGCGACATCACCGTCGACGTCACGTTCCGCGCCGAGGCCTGGCGCGTCCGTCGTCATACCTGAGTCACCTCCGCAGGGTGAGGCGGCACCGGGCCGGATGGGGGAACATCAGCCCACATTCGGGCGGAAGGGGTGCAGAAAAGTGATTCGGGCCTTGTTGTTTGCATTGGTGGTCTTCTTGGTCGCCACGTTCCCGGCAACGTGGTTGCTCATGTTGTTCTTCGGGAACATCGGCGTGCACTTGTCGTACTGGGGCACGCTCCCCCTCGGGATCCTGGTCTCGGTCGTGCTCAGCGGTGCCTCCTCGAGAAGCGCCCAAGCCTTCGCGTAGACCCCGGAGATTCGAACCGGCGTGAGCTGGGTGTCGATATGGCGCCTAGCTCACGCCGGTTCGCAGGGTTTGTGCGGCTACGGGCGGCCGCTGCGGATGATCGCGGCGTAGGCGGTCGTCGGCACGTGTGCGGCGAACTGGTAGTTCTGGGCGAGCGACGGCGCGGTCCAGACGTGCATCATGAAGAACGTGTTGGTGTTGTGGTTCCCGACCGCGCACTGGCCGCCGGCATTCGACTGCCCGACGACCTCGTGGCTCGCCGACAAGCACAGGTTCGCGTGTGCGTGCCATTGCGTCAGCGGGCCGGCGACATCGGGCCCGGGCTGGCAGGGCGCGGGGCCGAGGAACATCGCGCCGAGCAGGATCGGTCCGGCGACGGTGTTCGCGTAGACGAGTGACGACGGCCGATTCGCGTCGAGCACGTCGCCCGCCTGCACCACCGACCAGTCCGCGTAATGCACGACGTAGCCGCGCGGATTCGTCGCGGGGACATAGCCCGCGGCGACGGCCGCCGACAACTGCGAGTACTTCGCGATTCCCGCGTTCACCGACTGGATCAATGTCGTGGCGGCGCGCTGATCGGCGGCGTCGGCCTTTCGACTCCGGACCGGCGCCATGACCATGCCGTCCGACATCGACAACGCGCCCTGCACATTGGTGCACACCGTGGGCTTGGTCGACACCACGGTCGGCGTGTCGCTCGTCGCCGGCCCGGTAGACGGCGCGGTTGCGGGCGCGGCGGCCGCGCCGGTCGTCGGCGCCGCCGAGAACTGCGTGCTGCCACCGCACGCCGCCAAGCCCGTGACGGCGAGACAACCCACGGCGAGACAACCCACGACGATCACGCGACGCGTCTGCTGCTGCTGCATGCCCTCAGTATCGACGCCCCGCATCACGTAACCGCCACGCGTAGGTGAAGGAACGATGAGCCCGACCCCTCGAACTGTCGTGAGTTGTGGGCGCGATATGGCGCCTACAACTCACGACAGTTCGGCGATTCCCTCCCAGCCGGGCGGGGGTGGGGCGAGACGCCAGTACTGCTCGGGGGCGGGGGCGGCGAGCTTGGCCGCGATCTGCCAGTCGTCTTCCAGGGCCAGCAACTGCGACGGGTAGCACGCGACCGCGGCGGCCTTGCGCTCGCCGTGATGATCGACGGGCGGGCACACGGGAGTCGGCCACAACTTCCGGCGGAACAGCGTCGACACCCGCCACGCGAGCATCCCCGGGATGTGCTTGTAACCGTTGTCCTCGTAACACCACCAGCCGACCGCGGGGCCGAGCGCGTCGCGCACGAGCATGCAGGCGCGGTGCGTGACGTCGTGGTCGGGATTGGCGAGTCCGAACGGCGCGAGCACGAGCGTCGGGGCGAGGGGCGCGAGCGCGGCAATCAACCCGGCCGCGATCACGGCGGGCGCGACGGGTCGATCACCAGGGTTGTACGTGTGCTCGATGTAGTCGAGGTGCATCGGGGTGGCGTCGAGCAGACCGAGCGCGGCGCGATCCTCACCCCGGCGAACTTCCATGACGTCGTCGTCGGGCCCGAACCCGCTCTGCACGTCCCAGAGGCGCATCGGCTCGGGATACGCGGGCGGATTGCCCGCGAACACCGTGACGACGGTGACGCCCGGATGCACGGCCAGGAAGCGTCCGCAGCCGAGCACCGCGTCGTCGAGATGCGGCGACACGATCACCACGCGGTCGAGCTCGCCGGGCTCGGCCAAACCCCACCCGCGCATCGGAAATGAATCGTCCCGAACGCGTTCGGGATTGGCGCGTTCGGGATTGGCGCGTTCAGGAATGGCGGCCATGGCGCTTGGTCCTCCGGCTCGTCTGTTTGTGCAGAACGCGGAACTCGGCGTAGCGCTCGTCGTAGACGGCGCGGTTCGCGCGGTCGGGGGTGAACGTCGCGACGATGCGCACGTTCTGTGCCAGGTCGTCGACACCGACGCGCCCGAGCGCGATGCCCGCGAGCAATGCCGCGCCACGGGCATTGGCGCGGATCGGGTGTTCGACCTGGCGAATCTCGCGGTCGAGGACGTCGGCCATCATCTGGCACCAGAGCTCCGACTGCGCGCCGCCGCCGATGAAATGCAGCCACGGGAACGGACGGCCGACGAACTTCTCGACCGTGCCGAGCAGCCACCGGCTGTTGTACGCGACGCCCTCGAGGACAGAGCGGACGAGCTCGGCACGCGTGGTGCCCAGCGTCATGTTGTTCCACCCGGCGCGCAACGTGTGGTCGTCGACGGGAGTGCGCTCACCGTTCAGCCAGGGCGTGAAGATCACGCCGTTGCTGCCCGGCGTGACCGCGCCCGCGATCTCGTCGAGCCGGCGGAGATCGTCGCCCGTCTCGAGCGCGTGCTCCCGCAGCCATTCGAGGCAACCGCCCGCCACCTCCTGCTCGTCGGCGACGTAGTACTTGCCCGGCAGCGGCGACGGCAACGACGCGATGCCGTGGAAGAGATCAGTCTTCTTGAACGGCACGTGACACGTGAGCCACGACGACGTGCCGACGTAGAGGTGCCCTTCGAAGTCGCGGACCGCGCCCGAACCGATCGCGGCCGACTGGAGATCAGGCGTACCGCCCACGACCGGGATGCCGGCAGGCACGCCGAGCTCCGCGGCCGCGCGCTCGGTCAGAGGACCGACGACCGAGGTCGCGGGAACGAGATCGGGCAGCTGCGCGCGATCGAGGTGTGCGATGCGCAAGAGGTCGGGGTCGTAGTCGACGCGCGCCGGATCGCGGTTGTCGGTGACCCAGTGCAACACGATGGAATCGTGCGTCGCGACGCACTTCCCCGTCAGCTGGAAGTTGAGCCAATCCTTGGGCTCGAGGTACTTCCACGTGGCGCGGGCAATGTCGGGCCGCTCGCGTTGCAACCAGAGGATGTGCGAGATGGAGTCCTTGCCCGACAGCGCCGGCGCCCCGCCGGTGCGACTGATCCACGTGCGCAATTTCCGCGGGTCGTAGCCCTGCACGCGCACCGCGCCCCCAACGACGCGGCGCGTCTCTTCCGCGCCCCGCGCGTCCATCCAGATAATCGCGTCGTGCAACACCGTGCCGTCGCGATCGATCGGGACGGTCCCCGACCACTGCGACGTGACCGCGACCGCGACCACATCGGCGGGCGCGACCGTCGCCCGTTGCATCACGCGCTGGGCGGCGTGCACCGCGCCGTCCCACCACGCGGCGGGCGACTGCTCGGCGCCACCGTCGGGCAACACGTTGAGCTCGACCGGCGTGAAGTCACCATCGACGAACACGCCGTCGAAGGTGAAGAGTGCGACCTTCGGGCCCGAGGTGCCGAGGTCGATCGTCAGAACGTGGTCGGTCACGCGAGCAGACGCTTCGCGTTCACGACTCGGGGGCCGGCCGCCGCTGCAGACCGTGGCCGAAGAAGCCGCCCTGCGGTCGGGCGTGGGCGTGGTAATGGTCCGGGATGTTCCGCATGTTGTCGTCGACGTAGTGCTCGAAGGTGAAGTACTCCGACACGACCGTGGCGAGCTGGTGGTGCATGTGCGCGAGCTGATCGGCGGGTGGCGTGACGCCGTGACTCCGCCACACGACCATCGGTACGGCGCAGATCTCGCACTCCGCGATCCAGCAGATGTCGTCTTCGTGGAACCACGGCGTGATCCGAGCCGCCTCGCAGAGGTCGCAGTTCTGGACGTTCACGTGCCCGTGCGCAAGGTCGTCGGCCATCACCGGACGTTAATTCAGCGTCGCCACGCGCCGCCCAAAGGAGGGCGTACACAAGGGCGGCGAACGCGTTCCGTGGCGATGGGCCGACGTCGGTCAAACTATGCTGGTCGTTTCGCCGGTATCGGCCGATTGGTAGTCGGATGCCTCGGACGCCGCACCACGGCCAGTTGGAGACAGGGACCGGATGAAGGGTTTGATTCTGGCGGGCGGCGCAGGCACCAGACTGCGTCCGATCACCCACACCAGCGCCAAGCAACTGGTACCGATCGCCAACAAGCCGATCCTGTTCTACGTCGTCGAGGACATGGCGGCGGCCGGCATCAAGGACATCGGCGTGGTCGTCTCGCCCGAGAGCTGTGGCGAGATCGAAGCGGCGCTGGGCGACGGCTCCCGCTTCGGGGTCGAGCTCACGTTCATCTTGCAGACGGAGCCGCTCGGGCTTGCGCACTGCGTGCTCGTCGCCGCCGACTTCCTCGGCGCCGACGACTTCGTCATGTACCTCGGCGACAACATGCTGCAGCAGCGGCTCCGTCCGCTCGTCGACCGGTTCGTCGCGCAGCGCACCCGCCAGTTGGAGCTCGACGAGCCGCACCAGCAACTCCCGGCCGCGCAGATCCTGCTCGCCCATGTCGACGATCCCCGCCAGTTCGGCGTGGCCGAGGTCGACGCGCACGGTGGTGTGGTCCGCCTGGTCGAGAAGCCGGCCGATCCGCCGTCGGACCTCGCACTCGCGGGCGTCTACATCTTCGACGAGCGCATCCACGAGGCGGTCAACGCGATCCAGCCGTCGGCGCGGGGCGAGCTCGAGATCACCGACGCGATCCAGTGGCTCATCGACCGCGGCTACCCGGTCATGCACGAGGTCCTGGAAGGCTGGTGGATCGACACCGGCAAGAAGGACCCGCTGCTGCATTGCAACCGGCTCGTCCTCGACACGATCGAACCGCGCATCGACGGTGAGCTCGACGGCGATTCGCGCGTCGAAGGTCGGGTCGTGATCGAAGCCGGGGCGCGCCTGCAGGCGTCGGTCGTGCGCGGTCCGGCCATCATCGGCGCGGGTACGATCCTCGTCGACACCTATGTGGGTCCGTACACCGCGATCGGCAACGACTGCGAGCTGCGCGACGCCGAGATCGAACACTCGGTGGTGCTCGAGCACAGCCGCATCATCGGCGTGCAACACATTCACGATTCGCTGCTCGGCCGCGAGGTCGAGGTCGTTCGCACCGGCGAGCGCCCTAAGGCCACCCGCCTCATGCTCGGTGATCACTCCCGAGCCGACCTGGAGTAAGGAATGGCCACGATCTCGGAAAGCAATCTGATCACCGGCGTCTTTCACGTCGTGCCAACTGTGCATCGCGACGCGCGTGGGTTGTTCGTCGAGACCTACCGTCGGGAGTGGATCCCGAGCGGTCGGGAGATGATCCAGTCGAACCGGGCCGATCGCAGCGCCGGTTGCATCGTCGGCCTGCACTATCACCTGCACCAGGCCGACTACTGGTACGTGCCGTTCGGTCGGGCGCGCGTCGTGCTGCACGACCTGCGCGTCGGCAGCGAGACCGAAGGCGTGACCGAGGTTTTCGACATGGGCGCACCGGAGTCGGGCGAGAACACGCACGGCGGCACGTTCATCCCGCCCGGCGTCGCGCACGGTTTCGCATCGCTCACCGACATGACGATCACGTACCTCGTCGACGGCTACTACAACGCAGCCGACGAGCTGGGCGTGGCGTGGGACGATCCGCAGATCGCGGCCGATTGGGGCGTGACGAGCCCCGAGCTCTCGGGCCGCGACGCCGCGAACCCCAAGCGCGCCGAGATCCCCGAGCGCGCCCGACCGGTCTGGCCGATGCGCACATGAACATCCTCGTTACCGGCGGCGCCGGATTCATCGGATCGAACTTCGTGCGCTGGTGGGCGCGCGAGCGTCCGGGCGACACCGTCGTCGCGTACGACGCGCTGACCTACGCGGGCAACCGCGCCAGCCTCGAAGGCGTGCAGCACGAGTTCGTGCACGGCGACATCGGCGACATCGACGTGGCGATGCAGACGCTGCGCCACTACGAGATCGACTCGATCGTGAACTTCGCGGCCGAGTCGCACAACTCGTACGCGATCACGAACCCCGGCGTGTTCTTCCGCACGAACGTGGTCGGAACGCAGACGTTGTGCGAGGCCGTCCGCCGCGTCGGTGTGGAGAAGTTCCACCGCTTTCATCACGTCTCCACGTGCGAGGTCTACGGCGACCTCGCCTTGGACGCGACCGAACCGTTCGACGAGTCTTCGCCGTACGCACCGCGTACTCCGTACAACGCGTCGAAGGCGGGCGGCGACCACGCCGTGCGCGCCTACTACGAGACCTTCGACTTGCCGATCTCGATCACGAACTGTGCGAACAACTACGGCCCGTACCAGTTCCCGGAGAAGGTCATCCCGCTCTTCACGACCCGCGCCCTCGACGACCTCGACATCCCGTTGTACGCGTCGACGCAGAACCGGCGGGAATGGATCCACGCCGACGACCACTGCCGCGCGATCGCGATGATTCTCGACAACGGCCGCGTCGGCGAGACATATCACGTCGGTACCGGAACCGAGGCGAGCATCGAGGAGATCGCGGACGGAGTGCTGGCCGCGCTCGGGAAACCGTCGTCGCTGAAGACCATCGTTCCCGACCGCCCCGGCCACGACCGGCGTTACCTGCTCGACCACTCCAAGATCACCGCGGAGTTGGGTTGGGAGCCGTTGGTCGACTTCGAACAGGGTCTTCCGGAGACCGTGCAGTGGTACGCGGAGAACCGCGACTGGTGGGAGCCGCTGAAGGGGCGCGCGCCGGTCGACGAGACTTCCGACTCGTGGAAATGACCTGACCGTTGCGAGTCCTGGTTACCGGCGCAGGCGGGATGGTCGGCCGCGAGGTCGTCGAGGCGTTGGCGCCGCACGAAGTCGTCGGCTTCGATCACGCGGCACTGGATGTCGGCGATCGCGATGCCGTGTTGGCCGCGGTCACCTCGACCCACCCCGACACGATCGTGCACTGCGCGGCGATGACTGCCGTCGACGCGTGCGAATCCGAGTCGGATCGGGCTTTTCTGGTCAACGCGCTCGGCGTGCGCTTCATGATGGAAGGCGCCCGCCGGGTCGGCGCGTACATGGTGACGCTGTCGACCGACTATGTGTTCGACGGTACGCAACCCGAGCCGTATCACGAGTGGGACACGCCGAACCCGACATCGGTGTACGGGCAGTCGAAGTTGGCGGGCGAGTTCGAGGTCGACCTCGAATGCGCGGTCGTGCGCACGTCGTGGGTCATCGGCCGGTACGGCGCCAACATGGCCAAGACGATCCTGCGGCTGGCCGATGGCGATGGGACGTTGCGTTTCGTCGACGACCAGCGCGGCTGCCCCACCGTCGCCGCCGATCTAGCCACGATGTTGCGGATGTTCGTCGTGGAGCGGCTGCCGGGAACCTGGCACGTCACGAACCAGGGTGCCGTCAGTTGGTACGAGTTCGCGGGCGAGGTGTTGCGCGCCGCGGACGCCGACCCGGCCCGCGTCGAACCGATCACCACCGCCGCTCTCACGCCCCCGCGTCCCGCACCCCGCCCCGCGAATTCGGTCCTCGACAACCGCGCCCTGCGCCTCTCCGGCCGCGCCCTGCTCCCCGACTTCCGCGAATCCCTCCCCACCCTCATCCAAGCCCTCCGCTGATCCCTCCATCAGTGGGCACGGTGACGCACCGCTGCGGTGTGTGAGCGTGCCCAGAGTTGGCGCGCGCGGGTCCTATCCGCCGCCCGACTGAACGGTTGGGTGGGGTCACGGCCTCTATACGTTGGGAGGGTCGTGGACGACTTCGACGAGTTCTTCTTCGAGCATTACGTGCGGGTCGTCCGCTCGCTGGTTCTGGCGGGCGGCGGGCCGAGTGATGCCGAAGACGCGGCCCAAGATGCATTCGCCAAGGCGATGCAGCGATGGGGATCGGTGTCGGTGATGGATCGTCCGGCGACGTGGGTGTATGTCGTGGCAGTGCGGGAGCTTCGACGCAAGGCGAAGCGCGGCACGGCGACGCCGATCCTCGAAGAGGCCGCACCTGATCATGCCGACGGCGTGGTCGCGTCGGAGGTCGTCGAACACGCGCTGCAACTCCTCGCACCCCGCCAACGCCTCGCCGTCGTGTTGCGCTACCACGCGGACCTCACCGTCCCCGAGGTCAGCCGGGCCATGCGGTGTTCCGAAGGAACGGTGAAGTCGACGTTGCACACCGCACTCGAACACCTGCGCATCGACCTCGGCGACCGCGGCCTCGAGGGAGCCAACGATGGATCTTGACGAGCTGCGCGACGCATTGGACGAGGCCGGCGCGCGCACGGCCGTCGATGTCGACGCGGCGCGCGGCGGGGTCGACGCGCGCGCCGGCCTGCGTCGGCGGCGCCGCATCGGGCTCTCGCTGGTTGCAGTCGCGGCCGCGGTCGCGCTGATCGCCGGGACCATCGCCGTCGTGAGCAACCGGAACGCGCACAAGACCGTCGACATCCAACCGACCGCCCCGCCGCCCGTGTACGGCGACCTCGTATCGCGCGCCGGCGCGGCGCTGGCGTACGACGATGCGCTGGGCAAGGTCGTCCTGTTCGGTGGCGCGAATCCGGAGCTCACGGCCACCTGGGACGACACGTGGCTCTGGGACGGGCACGGCTGGTCACAGGTGAAGTCGCCGGTGTCGCCGCCCGCTCGTGAAGGCGCCGTCATGGCGTACGACCCGGCGACGAAGCAGGTCGTGATGTTCGGCGGGACGCGCGTCGGAACCACCACTCCCGCGGTCGCGCGCACCGATACGTGGACCTTCGACGGCCGCAGGTGGACTCAGCAGCGCCCGACACATGTGCCGCCCTGGAGCAACGGCGTGGCCATGAGCTTCGACCCCAAATCGAAGTCGGTGCTGTTGCTGACCTTGCCGTCGCATCATCCCAATATCACCGTCGCCCCGGACGGCTTCAGCGGCAGAAGCCCTGCGCCGTTCGGCACGTGGCGCTGGACCGGTTCCGACTGGGCCGAGCTCACCACACCGACCGCGCCACTGTTCGCCACGAATGTGGGCGCGTGGATCACCGCGCCCCGACTCACGCCACTCGCGAACGGCGCCGGTCTGTTGTTCTATTCATGGGCCCTGCCCGCGAGCGACCTCGGGTCGTGCCCCGCGCCCGGTACGGCGTGCGAACCCCAGCCCGACCCGAACGGCACGCATTACTCGCAGACCTGGACGTGGGACGGAACCACCTGGACCGAGCAACATCCGACCCGAGCGCCGAAGCAGAGTGCGCTCGTCGTAACGCCGGGCCCGGTGCCCGACAACGAGCCGACCGTCTTCGCGCCCGACGGCCCGGCGTGGACCTGGACCGGTTCGGATTGGCGCAAGGGCGCCACCTACGACCGCGGCCCGCAGGACGACGGGTTCGCGGTCTACGACCGGCACGACGACGACGTCGTCGCGTATGCCCAGCGCGTCGTCGACCAGGCCCCGGTCTACGACACGTGGACGTGGAAGGGCACGTGGAACCTGCGCACCGCGGCCCCTCCCCCGCCAACCGCGACGAACGAGGTCACGACCCCGGGTTCCGCGGCCACAACGAGCGCCGACCCGCTGCCCGCGGGCGCGCTCATGCTCGAGGTTTCGGGCGGCACGATCAACCTGCTCGATGCGACCGGCAAGGTCGTCAAGACCCTCGTCACCGCGTCCGCGGGACAGACGATCGTGAACGCGCAGCTCCTGGAAGACCATCGCACGCTCTGGTACGCAACCAAGACCGCCGACAACCTGGCGTGTCCCGCCATCATGAAGCTCGACCTGCAGACGAACGTTCGCACGATCGAGGGCCAGGCCGACGACTTCTCGATCACTCCGGACGGTGCCGAACTACTGCTCGTCTGGCCCGCGAGCGCGACCTCGATACAGAACAACTGCCGCCCGCTGCCCTACCCGTCGGGCACATCGATCTACGCCGGCGCGTTCGTCATGCGCAATCTCGCCACCGGCATCTCGAACACGCTCCCCGTCGACGCGTATCCGAGCGCCGGAACCGGCGGCCCGACCGGTCACGTGCTGATCGTGCAGGCGGCCAACGTGCTGATCGACAGCATCTGCGACGCGAACAGCTGCACAACCCACTCATACTCGGTACCGATGCACCGCGCCGGCCTCATCACCGAAGGCGGCATCGGCCCCGCGTGCGACTGCCCGACCCTCGTCGCCGGTCCCGACGGCTACTACGGCGCGACATTCAGCCCCGACTCGGGCGCCGTCGTCCGCTACGCCGCGGATTACCTCGCCGGATCGGGCACGGTCCGCGTGCTGACGAAAGGCGTCGCGCTGTCGTCCGTCGCGCCGACGGCGTCCGGCGTGTACGTCCTCGGCGTCCTGTTCGGTGCCAAGACGACCGACCTCTACCGCATCGACACCGCCGGCACCCCGGGCCTCGATCACGTCGCGACCCTCGGACCGTCAACGACGCTGACCCAGATCTTCCCCATCCCGCCGTTCAACTGACGCCAAACCCGCCAACTGTGGGCACGGTCACGTACCGCTGCGGTATGTGAGCGTGCCCACAGTTGCGCAGGTGGCGTTACAGGCGGTCGACGATGGCTTGGGCGAACTCGCTGGTCTTGACCTCGGTGGCGCCTTCCATCAGGCGGGCGAAGTCGTAGGTCACGACCTTGTCGGCGATCGTCGCTTCGATCGCCCGCTCGATGTCGCGGGCCGCCTTCGTCCAGCCGAGGTGGTCGAACATCATGACGCCGCTCAACAGCACCGAGCTCGGGTTCACCTTGTCGAGGCCCGCGTACTTCGGCGCGGTGCCGTGCGTGGCCTCGAAGATGCCGTGCCCGGTGACGTAGTTGATGTTGCCGCCCGGCGCGATCCCGATGCCACCGACCTGCGCGGCGAGCGCGTCGGAGAGGTAGTCGCCGTTCAGGTTCGTCGTGGCGATCACGTCGAAGTCCTCGGGGCGCGTCAGCACCTGCTGCAACGTGATGTCGGCGATGCTGTCCTTGACCAACACCTTGTCGCCGGGCTTGCCGCCGCAGTCGTCCCAGCCCACCGCAACGTCGGCGAACTCTTCGCGCACGAGGTCGTAACCCCACTTCATGAACGCGCCTTCGGTGAACTTCTGGATGTTCCCCTTGTGCACGAGCGTGACGCTCTTGCGGTCGTTCTCGACCGCGTAGTTGATCGCGGCGCGGATCAGTCGCTTCGAACCCGTCTCCGAGATCGGCTTGATGCCGACGCCCGAATCCGGCCGGATGTTCCACCCGAGCTCTTCCTTCAACAGCGCGATGAGCCGCGCCGCCTCGGGTGTTCCTTCTTCGACCTCGAGGCCCGCGTAGATGTCTTCGGTGTTCTCGCGGAAGATCACCATGTCGACGGCTTCGGGGTGCTTCACCGGCGACGGCACACCCTCGAACCAACGCACGGGGCGCAGGCACACGTAGAGGTCGAGGATCTGGCGCAGCGCGACGTTCAGCGAGCGGATGCCACCGCCGATCGGCGTGGTCAGCGGGCCCTTGATCCCGATCAGGTATTCACGGAAGGTGTCGACCGTTTCGTCGGGCAGCCACGAGCCGGTGGCGTCGAAGGCCTTCTGGCCCGCGAGCACCTCCTTCCAGGAGATCTTCTTGCCGTACTTCGCCGCCGCCGCGTCCATCACCAGCTGCGCGGCCGGCCAGATGTCGACTCCGGTTCCGTCGCCTTCGACATACGGGATGATGGGTTCGTCGGATACCGACAGCGAACCGTCGGCCTGCATCGTGATCTTCTCGGGCATGCCCCGACGTTAGTTGCCCGCGAGATTGGGACTGAGATTCGGCGTCGCCCCCGTCGCGCCACCCGACGGGCCACCGCCCGTCGCATTGTTCACCGGCGCGATCGGCAGGGTGGTCGGGGTCGCGGCGTTGTCGTCGAGGCCGGCCTTGTCGAGCGTCTGTTTCACCAGGTTCGACTGGACGATGATCTCGACCCGGCGGTTCGCGGCCCGGCCCTCGGCCGTGGCGTTGGAGGCGACGAAGTCCTGGTCGCCGCGGCCGGCCGGGAACAGGCGGGAACGACTCAGCCCCAACGAGGCGAAGTAGTCGGCCACCGCGTCGGCCCGGAACGACGACAGATACAAGTTGGATGGGAACTGGCCGCCCGGCCCTATGGGCACGTTGTCGGTGTAGCCGTTGATCTCGATCGGGTTGTTGATCTGCCCCAACACCGCGCCGATGACCTGTAACAGGCGCAAGCCGTCAGGCTGAAGATTCGCCTGGCCGCTCTGGAACAGCACCTTGTCGGTGAGCAGCGTCACCTGCAACCCGTTGTTGAGCAGCTTGGTTGCCACATCGCCGCCGAAGCCGAGCCGGTCGGCCGCGCTGTTGATCTGCTTCTGCACGTCCTCCAACGCCTGACGTTGCTGCGACGACTTGGCGTTGGTGCTCGCGAGCGAGTCGAGCAGCGACTGCAGTTGCGAACCGTTGCTGACGACGTTCTGCGGAATCAACGTTCCGCCGCTGAGCGCGCCGTTGCCACTGCCCTGACCGACGTTCGTCGACGTCGCGTTCGCGGTCCCGCCGATGCCGGAGTCGAGCTTGCCGCCGCCGAGCGCCTCGTTGAAACCGATCGCAAACGCCTTGAACTTCGACGCGTCGACCGTCGACATCGCGAACAGCGCGATGAACATGGCCATGAGCAGCGTGAGCAGGTCGGCGTAGGGAATGACCCACGCCTCGTGGTTCACGTGCTCTTCGTGCTCCTCGTGGATCTCGTCGTCACCGCCGGACATCGGGAACCTCGCTACGCGGCGGCCGCGGCCTGACCGCCACCACCGGTATCAGCCGCCTTCTCGGGCACGGGCTTGTCCCGTTCCGACGGCGGGATGTGCGACTTGAGCAGCTCCTCGACAACGCGGGGCGACACGCCGGCCTGGATCGCCATGATTCCTTCGACGATCAGCTGCTTGTGCGCCACTTCGGTCAGCGAGAGCTGCTTGAGCTTGTTGGCCCACGGGAGCCAGATGCCATTGGCCAGGAACACACCCCAGAACGTCGCGACGAACGCGCCGGCGATGCCTTCACCGACCTTCGCAGGCTGGTTGAGCTGGGCCATGGTGGCCATGAGGCCGAAGACCGCGCCGATGATGCCGAAGGTCGGGGCGAAGATGCCGGCCGAGGTGAACCACCCCATGCCGATCTTGTGCCGTTCCTTCATCGCGCTGATCTCGGCGTTGAGCGTCTTCTTGAGCGCGTCGGGGTCGGTGCCGTCGACGGCGAGCTCGATGCCCTTGCGGAAGAAGGGGTCTTCGATGCCCTTGGCCTCTTCTTCGAGGGCGAGGAGGCCTTCGGCGCGCGCCCGGTTCGTCAACACGACGATCTGACCGATCGTCTCGCTGGCCGAGTGCGCTTCCTTGCCCTTCATCGCCTTACCGATGTACTTACCGACGTTCTGCGTCGCTTCCCACGGATACGAGGCGATCGTCGCACCGAGGTGACCGAACACCACGATGATGATCGAACCGAACTCCATGAAGAGGAAGGCGATGTTGATCCCGTGCAGCGTCGCGCTGATGAACACGCCCGCCACGCACAGGCCGAGCCCGATCATCGAGCCCTTTTCCATCGTCCCTCCCTGGGTCGAATGCCATCCCTAGCAGGGTGATATCGACGGGGCCCGCGATGCGCTGTAGGACATTTGTCACTCCCGACGCGGCGCTATTGCCCCATTCGGGAACGATTGCCCGGGTACGCGAACGGGCTCAGGCGTCGAGCGCGACGCGCAGCGAGCGCACGAACGCGGCCGCTTCTTCGGGGCCGCCGCCGTCGAGCAACCGGCGCACGAGCGCGCTCCCGACGATCACGCCGTCGGCACTCGCCGCGGCTTGCGCGGCCTGCTCCGGAGTGGAGATGCCGACGCCCAACAGCACCGGCTTGTCGGTCGCGGCTTTGCACCGGCGGCCCATCTCGCCCGCGTGCGTGGCCAGTTCGTCGCGTTCGCCCGTTACGCCCATCAGCGAGACGCCGTACACGAACCCGTGCGAGCGTTCACAGATCTGACCGAGCCGCTCGTCGGGGGTGGTCGGCGCGGCGAGCAGCACGGTCTCGACGCCGGCCGCGTCGGCCGCGTCGCCCCAGCCGTCGAGCTCGTCGAACGGCAGGTCGGGCACGATCGCGCCGTCGACGCCGCTGTCGCGCAGGTGCTGCGCGCACCGCTCGTGGCCGAGACGGGCGACGAGGTTGTAATACGTCATCACGACCAGCGGCGCGGGCACGTCGAGGTCGGCCATCGCGTCGATCACGCCGATCGGGGTGGCCCCCAGATCGAGCGCCCGCTGGCTCGCCTCTTGGATCGTGCGCCCGTCCATGATCGGGTCGGAGAACGGGATGCCGACCTCGACCGCGTCGGCGCCCGCGTCGACGACCGCGCGGACCACTTCGCGCCATTCCCGACCGAGTCCGCCGGTGACGTACGGAACGAGCAATTTCGCGCCCGCGTCGCGGCGGCGGCGGAGGTGCGATTCGAGATTCAATCGAGGCCGCCCAGCATCTCGGCGACCTGCTCGGCGTCTTTGTCGCCCCGCCCGGAGAGCGTCACCAACACGGTGGAACCGGCGGGGATCGCGTGGCCGGCTTCGCGTGCGACCCAGGCGATCGCGTGCGCGGGTTCGAGCGCGGGCACGATCCCTTCGGTCGCCGACAGCAACTGGAATCCGGCGAGCGCCTCGGCGTCGGTGGCGGCGTGGTATTCGGCCCGGCCGGTCGCGGCGAGCATCGCGTGCTCGGGGCCGACGCCGGGATAGTCGAGGCCCGCGCTGATCGACGACGCCTCCAACACCTGACCGAACTCGTCCTGCAGGAACAGCGAACGCATGCCGTGCACGACACCCGGGATCCCGCGCTCGACCGCCGCGCCGTGATGGCCCGACTCGAGCCCGAGTCCGCCCGCCTCCACGCCGACGAGCCGGGCGTCGGTGTCGAGGAAGCCGGCAAAGGTGCCGATCGCGTTCGAGCCGCCGCCCACGCACGCAACAACCACGTCCGGGTCGGTATCGCCGAGCACCTCGCGGCACTGGCGGCGCGCTTCGTCGCCCACGACGCGTTGGAACTCGCGCACCATCCAGGGGAACGGGTGCGGACCCATCGCCGAACCCAGGCAGTAGTGCGTGTTCTCCACGCTCGCCACCCAGGCGCGCATCGCCTCGTTCACCGCGTCCTTCAGCGTGGCGCTCCCCGACTCGACCGGGATCACGTCGGCGCCGAGCAACTTCATGCGCCACACGTTGAGCGCCTGGCGCTCCACGTCGACGGCACCCATGTAGACGGTGCAACCCAAACCGAACAGCGCGGCCGCGGTGGCCGTCGCCACGCCGTGCTGACCGGCGCCGGTCTCCGCGATGACACGCGTCTTGCCCATGCGGCGCGTCAACAGCGCCTGGCCGAGCACGTTGTTGATCTTGTGCGACCCGGTGTGCGTCAGGTCTTCGCGCTTGAGCAGCACGCGAACTCCGAGCCGCTCCGACAGGCGGTGACATTCGGTGACGGGTGTGGGCCGGCCCGCGTAGCTCGACAACAACGACGCGTACTCGTAGCGAAAATCGTCGTCGGACCAGGCCGCTCGAAAGTGCGCTTCGAGCTGCACGAGCGCGGGCACCAGCGTTTCCGGTGCGAACCGGCCGCCGAACTCGCCGAAGCGGCCGAGCCCGACGGGTTCGGGTCCCGGCGGCTCGAGGCGTACGGGGGAGCCCCGTCTCGGAACTTCGGGGGGAGCAGCAGGCATCCGGCGGATTGTACGGTGCGCGTGCCGGGATTTCGCCCGGGTTACTGGTCGATCTGCCAGTCCCAGGGGCGGGTGATGCCGGCCACCTCGTCGGCGTCGGCGGTGAGATCGATCGCCCGGTCGTCGCCGAGCTCGGTGATCTCTCCCGCGGCATCGCGCGCGGCCACCACGAAGCGCCGCAGCTTGCCCGGATCCTTGCGGCCCGGCGACTGTTCGACGCCACTCGCCACGTCGACGCCCCATGGGCGCACCAGCCGGATCGCGTCGCCGACGTTCTCGGGCGTGAGCCCACCCGCGAGCAGGATGCGCTTGCCGCGCGGCGCGCCTTCGGCCAGCCGCCAGTCGAAGACCTTCCCCGAGCCGGGATTGGGTGAGTCGACGAGGATGATGTCGGCCGCGCTCTTGCCCGCGCCTGCGAGCGCGGGGTCGCCCGCCGCGAACGCCTGGATCACGAACTGCACACGCTCGCGGATCCACTCCACTTCCGACGCGGGTTCGCTGCCGTGCAACTGCACACCCCGCAGACCGGCGCGCCCCACGATCTCGATGATGCGTTGCGGGCGTTCGTTGCGAAAGACGCCGACGGTGTGCACCTCCCGCGGCAATCGTCGGACGATGTCGCGCACCGTCTCTGGATCGACCTGGCGCGGGCTCGGCGCGAGCACGAAGCCGATCGCGTCGGCGTCGAGCGCGGTGGCGAGCAGCGCGTCGTCTTCATTCGTGATCCCGCAGATCTTCACGAACATCGGCGACTCTTCGTCAACATCACTCAGGCTTCGATCAGTCGACCGTGGGTGAAGTCGTCGTAGGCCTGCAGGTCGAGGAGGCCGTGCCCGGAGAAGTTGAACAGGATGACGCGTTCCTCGCCGCTCTCCTTGGCGGCCAGCGCCTCATCGATGGCGGCGCGGATCGCGTGGCCGGTCTCGGGCGCGGGGATCTTGCCTTCGGTGCGGGCGAACTGCACCGCCGCCTCGAAGGTCTTGCCCTGCGGATACGCGACCGCGTCCATGCGACCCTGCTGCACGAGCAGCGAGATCACCGGCGAGTCGCCGTGGTAGCGCAGGCCGCCCGCGTGGATCGACGGCGGGACGAACGTCGTGACCGAGCGTGTACATCGGCAGAAGCGGGGTCATCTCCGCGGTGTCGCCGAAGTCGTATTCGAACGTGCCGCCGGTGAGCGTGGGGCACGACGCGGGTTCGACCGCGAGCAGCCGCACCTTCTCGTCGGTCATGAACGGCAGCGCGATCCCACCGAGATTCGAGCCGCCGCCGCAACAGCCGATCACCACGTCGGGACCGTCCTCGCCCGCGAGCTGCAGCTGCTCTTTGGCCTCGAGCCCGATGATGGTCTGGTGCAACAGCACGTGATTGAGCACCGAGCCGAGCGCGTAGTGCGAGTCGTCGCGTGAGGCCGCGTCGCGCACCGCGTCGCTGATCGCCGCGCCGAGCGAGCCCGGGTGATCGGGCTCGTCGACGGGCGACGGCACGACGGTTGCGCCCCACGTTTCCATGAGCACGCGGCGGTACGGCTTCTGCTCGTACGAAGCGCGCACCATGTAGACCTTGCACTCGATGTCGAACTGCGCGCACGCGAACGAGAGCGCACTCCCCCACTGACCCGCGCCGGTCTCGGTCGCGATCCGGTTCGTGCCGTCCTGGCGGTTGTAGAACGCCTGCGCGACCGCGGTGTTGGTCTTGTGCGAACCCGACGGCGAACCCGATTCGTCCTTGTAGTAGATGCGCGCCGGCGTACCGAGCGCGGCTTCGAGCCGGCGGGCGCGCACGAGCGGAGTGGGCCGCCACAAGCGCAGGATGTCGATGACCTCGCCGGGGATCTCGACGGTGTGCGCCTGACTCATCTCTTGTTCGATGAGTGCCATCGGGAAGAGCGGCGCGAGGTCGGCCGGGCCCGCGGGCTCCATCGTGCCGGGATGCAACGGCGGCTGCAGCGGCGCCGGGAGATCGGGCAGCGCGTTGTACCACGCGGTCGGCATCTGATCCTGCGGGAGCACGAAGCGGGTCGGTGCATCAGCGGTCATGCAGGGCTCCTTCTCGTTACTGGTGCGGTCGCCATGGCGCGCACGAGCGCGGTGGGGTCGTCGGTGCGGACCAGCGCTTCGCCGACCAGAACGGAGTCGAACCCGGCCGCGGCGACGCGCTCGGCGTCCTCGACCGATCGGATCGCAGACTCCGCGACCGCGACCACCTCGGGTGGCAGCAGCGTGGACAGGCCGGTGGAGACGCCGAGGTCTTCGGCGAAGGTGGCGAGATCGCGATTGTTGATGCCGACGACGTGCGCGCCGGCCGCGAGCGCGCGGTCGACCTCGCGGGCGTCGTGCGCCTCCACGAGCACGCCGAGCCCGAGCCCGATGGCCAGCGCGTGCAGATCGGCGAGCAGCGCGTCGTCGGGCAGCGCGGCGACGATGAGCAGGATCGCGTCGGCGCCGATGGCCCGGGCCTCGTAGATCTGCACCTCGTCGATGGTGAAGTCCTTGCGCAGGCAGGGCAACGTCGTGGCGTCGTGCGCGGCCTGGAGGTCGGCGACCATGCCCCCGAAGTAGGGCTCGTCGGTCAGCACCGAAAGTGCGACCGCGCCGCCCGCTTCGTAGGCCTTGGCGGTCGGGCCCGGGTCGAGATCGGGCGCGAGCACGCCTTTGGAGGGCGACTTGCGCTTCAACTCGCCGATCACGGCGACCCGCCCGTCGGGCCGGCGGAGCGCGGCCGTGAAGTCACGGGTCGGCGGCGCGTCGAGCGCGGTCTTGCGGAGGAGGTCGCGCGTCTGCGGGTAACGCAGCACCGTGACCTCGTCGCGCTTGGTCGCGAGGATGTCGTCCAGGATGCTCAAGCGGCCCGGAGTCTACGCTCCGGCTCATGAGCGTGACTTTTCCGGACGGGTTCGTGTGGGGCGTGGCCGCGGCCTCGCATCAGATCGAGGGTGGCAACTGGAACAATGACTGGTGGGCCTTCGAGCACAAGCCCGATACCCCCTGCGTCGAGCCGTCGGGCGACTGCACCGACAGCTACCACCGCTACGCCGACGACATCGCCCTCGTGCGCGATCACGGCTTCGGGGCGTACCGGTTCTCGATCGAGTGGTCGCGCATCGAACCGGAGGACGGCGAGTTCTCCATCGCCGCCCTCGACTATTACCGCCGGGTCCTGGCCGAGTGTCACGAGCAGGGCGTGCAGCCCGTCGTCACCTTCCATCACTTCTCGAACCCGCGCTGGGTCGCCGCGTTCGGCGCCTGGGAGGCGCCCGAGATCGTCGACCGCTTCACCCGTTACTGCGAGCGCACGGTCGCGCACATCGGCGACCTCATCTCGATCGGGTGCACGATCAACGAGCCGAACATCCTCTCGCTGATGGGTTACGTCGTCGGCGCGTTCCCTCCGGGCCGGGAACACGACATCGGCGCGTACGTGGCCGTGAACGAGAACCTCGTGCAGGCGCACACGCGCGCGTACGACGTGATCAAAGGCGGGCGCGGCGACTTCCCGCTCGGCATCTGTGTGGCGATGGGTGATTGGTGGGCACCGGAGGGTGCCGAAGACGTGCTCGCCCGCGCCCGGCAGTCGCACGAAGGCCAGTTCCTGGAAGCGGCCCGCGGCAACGACTTCGTCGGCGTGCAGGCGTATTCGCGCACCCGCATCGACAACACCGGCATGCTCGGGCCCGAACCCGGCGTGGAGGTCGTGCCGTCGATGGGATACGAGTACTGGCCCGAAGCCATCGAGGTCGCGTTGCGGTTCGCGGCGGAGACCGCGCAGGTTCCGTTGTACGTCACCGAGAACGGTCTCGGTCACGACGACGACACCCGGCGCATCGCGTACGTGCAAGCGGCCCTCGAAGGCGTCGGACGGTGCCTGGCCGACGGCATCGACGTGCGCGGCTACTTCTACTGGTCGCTGCTCGACAACTTCGAGTGGGCCCTCGGCTACGGGCCCCGCTTCGGCCTGGTCGAGGTCACCCGCGACACCTTCGTCCGCACGCCCAAGCCCTCGGCGGCCTGGCTCGGCAACATCGCCCGCACCAACGCGCTCGGATAGGCACTCTCGGATCGGCACTCGGTAAACCCTGATCCGGGGCTTACACGGCCCTCACACTTTTCGCCGACGCTGAGTGGGACGATGAGGTGAGTATGGAGCGCGGAACAATCCTCGTCGTAGACGACGAGCCGAACATTGCCGACCTGGTGGAGCTCTACCTGCGCCGCGACGGCTATCGGGTGGTCAAGGCCGCGACCGGCGAGGAGGTTGCCGACGCGGTCGCGACGCACCGGCCGCGCCTGGTCGTGCTCGACGTGGGCCTCCCCGACATCGACGGCCTCGAGGTGTGCCGCCGGCTGCGCCAGACCTCGGCCATCCCCGTGATCTTCCTCACGGCCCGCGACACCGAGATCGACCGCGTGCTCGGCCTCGAGCTCGGCGCCGACGACTACGTCACCAAACCGTTCTCGCCGCCCGAGCTGGTCGCCCGCGTGAAGGCGGTCCTGCGCCGCTCCGACGGGCCGACGACCACCACCGAGCTCCTGCAGGTCGGTGGGGTCACGATCGACCTCGGCCGGCGCGAGGTCCGTATCGACGACGAGCCCGTCGCGTTCACCGGCAAGGAGTTCGAGCTGTTGCAATTCCTGGCCGAACGGCCCGGCCTCGCGCTGTCCCGCCAACAGATCCTCGACGGCGTGTGGGGCTACGACTGGTACGGCGATGCGCGCACCGTCGACGTACACATCGCGCAGGTGCGCAAGAAGCTCGCCGATGCAGTGCGCATCGACACCGTGCGCGGCGTCGGCTACCGCCTCGACCGCAACGACGACCGCAAGTGACGAGGTAGGTCGGTGCGACGCGCGCGCATCTCACTCCGCACCCGCCTGGTCGTCGCGTTCACGGGCGTCGCGCTCGTCGTGCTCCTGCTTTCGGGGCTGGCGACCTACGGGCTCGTGCGCCGCTCGCTCCAGCAGCACGCGCTCCAAGACCTGCGGGCCCGCTCGGCCGATCTCAACGCGGTCGTGAAGTCGACCGATTTCGCGGCGCGTCCCGTCCAGCGCCTGCGTATCGGACTGCGCGCGGCCGACATGCAGGCCGTCCTCGTCACGCCGGACGGCGCGCTGGCCGAGCGTCCGAACTTCGTCCTGCCCTCGACACTGCACCTCTCCGACATCGAACCGAGCGCGCTGCTGAACAACGAAGAGGTGAGCGGGCGCCGCGGGAACACCGTGTTCCTCGCCATCCCGACCGCCACGCGCGGCGCCGGCGGCAACCTGCTGGTGGTGATCGCGACCGACAGCGTCGATCTCACCGTCCTGCACGACGCCCTGCCGCTCATGCTGCTCGCAGGGCTCATCGTGCTCGTCGGCGTGGGGCTGATCTCCATCTGGCTCGCGCGCCGGCTCACGCGGCCCATTCACGCGATCGAACAGACCGCGGCCCAGCTCGCGACCGGCGATCTCTCGGCGCGCGCCGAAGTGTCGCCCGGCACCGACGACGAGCTCGCGGCGCTCGCCAACGCGCTCAACACGATGGCCGCGCAGCTGGAACAGGCGCGCGGGAGCGAGCACGCGTTCCTGCTCTCGATCTCCCACGACCTGCGCACACCGCTCACCTCCATTCGCGGTTACGCCGAAGCGCTGGCCGACGGGACGCTCGACGACGCCGACCCCGCCGACCGCAAACGGGCGGCCACGATCATCGGGGCCGAGGGCCGGCGCCTCGAACGGCTCGTCCGTGACCTCCTCGACCTTTCCCGGCTCGACACCCACCAGTTCTCGTTGAACGTGCGGCCCTGCGACGCCACCGAAGTCGTGCGCAACGCCGCCGAGGCCTTCGCCCCGCAGGCGCACGAGCTCGGGGTGGCGCTCAACGTCACGAGTGGCGGCGTGCTGGCGGTCGACCTCGATCCCGAGCGCCTCGCGCAGATCGTCGCCAATCTCATCGAGAACGCGCTGAAGTACGCCGCGACCCAGGTCGACGTCTACGCCGCGACCCAGGCCGACGGCCAGGTCGCGGTGGTCGTCGGCGACGACGGGCCCGGCATCCCGCCCGAGCAGGCGGCGCGGGTGTTCGAGCGCCTCTACACCGTGCGGGAAACACCGGGCCGGGCCGTCGGCACCGGACTCGGTCTGGCGATCGTGCGCGAGCTCGCGGCCGCGATGGGCGGGAGCGCCCGGGCGGAGTCGGCACCCGGTGGTGGGACGCGGTTCGTGGTGTCGCTGCCGGTGCACCCCCGAGTCGCATCCGTGTGATGAAGAATCACCCCGTGACACGCGTCGGGGGGAAGTTCGTTGCCGGCCTCGCGCTGCTCGTCGGCGTCGCGCTCGCCACGACCGGATGCAGCAGCAACTCGTCGCACGCCACGCCGCTGCCGAGCACCACCCTCGCCCCCGCGGCCTCGACCTCCACCACCAAACCCGCGGCGCCGTGTGCCCGTCCGCACGCCCCGGGTCAGTTCGCGCAGACGTTCACGTTCCAGGGCGTCGCGCGCACGTACCAGCTCTACGTTCCGAAGCGGTACACCGGCACGGCCGAAGTACCGCTCGTGTTCAACTTCCACGGCTTCGGCTCCAACGCCGCGCAGCAGATGGTCTACGGAAACTTCAAGCCCGAGTCCGAGCGCGACGACTTCTTGATCGTCGCGCCCGACGGACAGGTCCCGGCCGATCGCCACTTCAACCTGACCGGGGAGAAGGGCCTGCAGAACGATCCGCAGATGGTCGGCGCGCTCCTCGATCACATCGAGGCCACGCTCTGTGTCGCGACGAGCCGCGTGTACGCGACCGGGATGTCGGACGGCGGCGCGATGACGTCGGTCCTGGCGTGCAACATGAGCAACCGGTTCGCCGCGTTCGGCGCCGTTGCCGTGGTCGTCGCGTGCGGCGGAACGCGGCCGGTTCCCATCATGGCCTTCGCCGGGACCGCCGACCCCGTAGTGCCGTTCAACGGTGGCAAGGTGAACTGCTGCGGCGGCGGCACGGTCGCGGGCGCGGCGCCGTCGATGGTCAGCTGGGCCGCACACGACAAATGCTCGGCCACGTACCACGACGTGCAACTGAGCTCGCAGGTGACGCGGCGCACGTGGTCCGGCTGCGCCGCCGGCGGCACGGTGATCTTCTACATCATCAAGGGCGGCGGCCATACGTGGCCGGGCTCGATACGGATTCCCTCGCTGGGATTGGTGACGCAGCAGATCGACGCGAGCGCGACGATCTGGAAGTTCTTCCAGGCGCACACGCTTCCGACTCCGGCCTAACGCCGGCGCGCGGTCGATCAGAGTTGTTCGACGAGGGCCGCGGTGCCGCCCACGTCGACGCGGGCGCCGGGCTCGACCTCGCGCCGGAGCATGGCCAACGCCACGCCACCGACCGTGCTGGTGACCTCGCCGATCTCGCGCTCGCCGAAGGTGACCACCGCGCCCGGTTCCATCACGCCGGCATCGGCCCGCAACCGCCGCAGGTGTCGGTTGACGTGACCGCGCGAGTCGATCCGGCACACGAGCTCCTGGCCCACGAAGCAGCCCTTCGTGAACGACACCGCGACGAGCTCGAGCCCGGCCTCTTGCGGGATCGTACGGTCGTCGGTGTCGACGCCTTGGCGCGAGATGCCGGCTTCGATGCGGGCCCGTTCGTACGCGTGCGCGTCGACGAGCGGCGCGTCGACCGCGGCGCTCACCGCGGCCACCGCCGCTTCGGGACCGACAACGTCGAACGCGGGAATGTCGTGCCAGTCGACGGCGAAGACCTCGACGCCGGTCGACGCGGGAGGCGGCGCGGCGATGCCGCGCAGCGCGAGCGCGGCGACGGGATCCTCGCGCACGTCGACCTTCACGCGGATCTTGAACCGGTTCAAGCCGGTGGCCGAGCGCGGCGCCGAAACCGCCCTCGCACACACACCACCACGTGTCGGGCGCGACGTGAACTGCGTAGAAGTCGACGAGGAGCTTGCCCTGCGGCTGCAGCAGCAGCGCGTGCCCGCTCGCACCCACTGCGATCGCGTCGAGATCCTGGGAAACCAGGCTCTGCAGGAACGACGTGGCATCCGCACCCTCGACCACGACGAGGTCACGGGGAATCCGAGCCTGGAACGGCTGGTCTGGAATCGCCATCATGATCCTCCGAAGAGCCGTTGGGCGGCGGCCGCTGCAGTCAGCAACGCCCTGGCCTTGTTGCGGCATTCCAGATCTTCGTCCTCGGGCACCGAATCGGCCACGATTCCCGCTCCGGCCTGGAGCGTCGCCTGCCCGTTCCGCCAGAACATCGTCCGGATCGCAATGGCCGTGTCGAGGTTGCCGGAGAAGTCGACGTAGCCGACCACGCCCGCGTACGGACCGCGCTTGGTCGGTTCGAGCTCGTCGATGATCTCCATCGCGCGCACCTTGGGTGCGCCGCTGACCGTTCCGGCGGGGAAGGTGGCGCGCAGCACGTCGACCGGGCCCAGCCCCTCGGCCAGATCACCGGCGACCTGACTCGTCAGGTGCATCACGTGCGAGTAGCGCTCGAGGGTCATCAACTCCTCGACCACCTCGGAGCCGTACTGCACGACCCGGCCCACGTCGTTGCGGGCGAGGTCGACGAGCATGACGTGCTCGGCGCGCTCCTTGGGATGCTCGGCGAGCTCGGCCGCGAGCCGGCGATCGTGGTCCTCGTTCCGACCCCGGCGGCGCGTGCCCGCGATCGGGCGGCTGATGACGCGACCGTTGCGCAGCTGCACGAGCGCTTCCGGCGACGAACCCACGACGGTCGCTTCGGGATGGTGCAGGTAGTACATGTACGGCGACGGGTTGACGAGGCGGAGCACGCGATACACGTCGAGCGGATTCACCGGCTCGACGAGATCGAAGCGCTGCGCGAGCACGACCTGGAAGATGTCGCCTTCGAGAATGTGTTCCTTGGCGGCGTCGACGGCTTCCGCCCAAGCCGGCCCTTCGAAGTTGCGGCGCAGTTGCGGCAACTCGTCGAGCTCGTCGGCCGGGGGCGGCGCGGGCGCGTACGGGAGGGGACGACCGAGATCGGCCACCGCGTTGTCGAGCCGCGCGATCGCACCGTCGTACATGGAGTCGATGGTCGACGCGTCGGCGCCGGTCGGCGGGTAGACGTTCTCGATGAGATACAGGCGTTGACGGAAATGGTCGAACGCGGCGACGCTGCCCGCGAGCGAGCACACCGCGTCGGGGAAACCGAGGTCGTCGGGCGGCGGCTCGGGCAGGCGCTCGATCTCGCGCACCGTGTCGTAACCCATCCAGCCCACGATGCCGCCGTGGAAGGGCGGGAGCTCGGGCAACGTCGGCGCGTGGAACCGCTGGAGCAACGCCTCGACGAGGGCCATCGTCCCGAGATCGTTCGGCACGCCTTCGGGCGCCGCGCCCCCGAGCCACTCGACGTGTTGTCCGCGGGTCACGAAGGTGCGCGCCGCGTCGCGGCCGAGGAACGAGAAGCGCCCCCAGCGGTCGGCGTGCTCCACCGACTCGAGCAGGAACCCCTCGCCGTCGCCGACCAACTTCACGAACGCCGACAACGGCGTCTCGAGGTCGGCGAGCACCTCACGCCACACCGGAACCACCGTGTAGTCGCGCGCCAGCGCGCGGAACTCGTCGCGCGAAGGCTTGACCTCGGACGCGGTCACAAGTGCTCGGGCGCGGCGTCGCCCCCGAACGCACGGAAGAAGCAGCTGTAGTTGCCCGTGTGGCACGCGCCGTTTCCGACCTGCTCGACGAGGATCAGCAACACGTCCATGTCGCAGTCGTAATACGCGGCGCGCACGTATTGCCGGTCGCCCGACGTTTCGCCTTTGCACCAGTACTCCTGGCGGCTCCGGCTCCAGAACCACGTGCGCCCCGTCTCGAGCGTGCGTTGCAACGCGTCGCGGTTCATCCACGCGAACATCAGCACCTGGTTGGTGCCCTGCTCCTGCACGATCGCGGGGACCAGGCCGTCGGCGTTGAACACAACGGCGTCGAGCTCTTCGACGGTGAACGGGATCGGCGTCGTCGCGGGCGGCATAAGGCCGAAATCGTAGCGGTCGCGATTGGGCCGACCCGGTCCGTTTAGGCTCGGCCGTCGATGCCCACACCTCTGACCCCGCCGCACGCCCGCCGTGAGCCGCACAAGCTCACCGAACACGGCGACGTGCGCGTCGACGACTGGTATTGGCTCAACGACCGCGACGATCCCGCGGTGATCGCGTATCTCGAGGCCGAGAACGCGTACGCCGACACGATGCTCGCGCCCCTGCTGCCGTTGCGGGAGCGGATCTTCGGCGAGATCAAGGCCCGGGTCCAGGAGACCGACGAGTCGGCGCCGGTCGCCGAGGGCGCCTGGGAGTACACCTCCCGAACTGTGGAGGGCTCGCAGTACGGGGTCCATTGCCGCCGGCCCCGTGGCACCGGGCCCGAAGCCGCCCAGGTCGTGCTCGACGAGAATCTGCTCGCCGCGGGCCACGACTACTTCGCGCTCGGGGGCTTCGAGGTCACGCCCGATCACGGCGTCCTCGCGTACTCCGTCGACTTCAACGGCAGCGAGCGCTACACGCTGCGCTTCCGCGACCTGACCACGGGCGCCGAGCTACCCGACGTCGTGGAAGACGTCACGTACGGACTCGCATGGGCCGACGATCTGCGCACGTGCTTCTACGTCCGCCCCGACGAGGCCGTGCGGCCGCACGAGGTGTGGCGCCACGTGCTCGGCACTCCCGCGACCGACGACGTGCTCGTGCTGCGCGAAGACGACGAACGCTTCTACGTCGGGGTCGAGCGCACGCGCACCGGGCGCTACGTGCTCATCGACGTGTCGTCGAAGCTCACCTCCGAGGTGTGGTTCGTGCCTACGGCCGCTCCGGCCGCTGCGCCGCAGGTCATCTCGGCCCACGAACAGGGACACGAATACGCGGTCGAGCATCACTACAACGACACCTTCGGCGATCGCTTCCTGATCCTCACGAATCACGGTGGGGCGGCACGGAACTTCGAGCTCGTGGTCGCGCCCACGTCTGATCCGGCGCGCGGCAACTGGACTCCGCTGGTTCCGCACCGCGACGACGTGAAACTCGATTCCGTCAACGCGTTCTCCGAACACGTCGTGCTGAGCGAACGGTCACTCGGCTTGGAGCGGCTGCGCGTGCTGCACTTCGCCGACGGCGAGACGCACGACATCGAGATGCCCGATCCGGTGTACAGCTCGTGGGTCGGGCCGAATGCCGAGTTCGCCACCCGCACGCTGCGCTACGGCTACACCTCGCTCGTCGCGCCCGTCACCGATGTCGACTACGACATGGACACCCGGACGCGAACAACCGTGAAGACCCAGCCCGTGTTGGGCGGTTACGACGCGACGCAATACGTCTCGGCCCGGCTCTGGGCCACCGCCACCGACGGAACCCAGGTTCCCATCTCCCTCGTGCATCGGCGCGACCTTCCCATCGACGGTTCCGCACCCGCGCTGCTCTACGGCTACGGGTCGTACGAGATCTCGACCGACCCGTCGTTCCGCGCGTCGCGTCTGTCGTTGCTCGATCGTGGATTCGTGTTCGCGATCGCGCACGTCCGCGGCGGCGGCGAGATGGGTCGCGAGTGGTACGAGGACGGGCGCCTCGAACACAAGATGAACACGTTCACCGACTTCGTCGCGTGCGCGGAGCACCTGATCACGACGAGCTATACGTCGGCGGGCCGGCTCGCGGCACGCGGTGGCAGCGCCGGCGGGCTCCTCATGGGCGCAGTCGCCAACCTCCGGCCCGACCTGTTCGCGGCGATCGTCGCCGAGGTTCCGTTCGTCGACGTCGTCACGACGATGCTCGATCCGTCGCTGCCGTTGACGATCACCGAATGGGAAGAGTGGGGCGACCCACGCGAGCCGGAGGCCTACGCGCGCATGAAGTCGTACTCGCCCTACGACAACGTGCGCGCCGCCGACTATCCCGCGCTGCTCGTCACGACCGGACTCAACGATCCGCGCGTGCAGTACTGGGAACCGGCCAAGTGGGTGGCGAAGCTGCGCCAACTCTCCACTTCGGGGAAGCCGATCTACCTGCGGACCGAGATGGGCGCCGGGCACGGCGGACCGTCCGGGCGCTACGACGCGTGGCGCGACGAAGCGATCGTGCTCGCCTTCGTGTGCGACGCGGTCGGCGTGAAGCAGTGACCACGGCGCAAACTCATTTGACGACCGCCGACGGGCTCCGACTCGAGGCGGAATGGAACACGCCCGCCGCCGAGAACATCCGGGCCACGGCCGTCCTGTGCCATCCGCATCCGCAGTACGGCGGCACGATGCGGAGCATCGTCATTTCCGCGCTGTTCGAAGCGTTGCCCCAGGTCGGCATCGCCTGTCTGCGCTTCAACTTCCGCGGGGTCGAGAACAGCGAAGGCGCGTACTCCGAGGGCCGCGCCGAACCCCTCGACGTGATCGCGGCGATGGACGCGGCCGGAGCGGCCGCGGAGCCGAACCGGATACTCGGCGAAGCCCACCATCGGGTCGGCGCCGCGCCGGCAACCAGGAGAGATGAAAACCCTCCCGTGGTACTGGTGGGTTGGTCGTTCGGGGCGGACATGGCGCTGAGCGTCAACGACGAACGCATCACCGCGTGGGTCGGGATCGCGCCACCGTTGCGGTTCCGGCCCGAGAACGCCTACGACGCGGTCGGCGCCGATCCGCGGCCGAAGCTGCTGGTGCTCGCGGCCAACGACGAGTTCCGCACGCCGGACGACATCGCTGCCGAGACGCACGGGTGGGCGGCCACGCAGATCGAAGTGGTTGCGGGCGCGAGTCACTTCTTCGTGGGTCGCACCGAGCGCGTCGTCACGCTCGTCGCCGACTTCGTCGGCGCGCGCGCCGGTTAGTTGCGGGCCCGAGGGCTACAGCGAGAGCACCCCGCCCGAGAACCCGCGTGATTCGAGGAACGTCGTGCGGCGCTCGATCGCGATGTGCCACACGGCCATGTCCGACTCGAACGACGCGCGGTCACCGTCTTCGTAGGCGTGCTCGAGCTCGTCGAACGCGGCGTCCTCGGCATCGAGAAGACTTCGATATCGGCGGAAGAAATGGTCGTCGACTGCGCCGACGGACCCGGGGAGCGTCACTCCGCCGAGAAGGTAGTGAGGTTCGGCCATGGGCACCTCCTACGCACGTGCCGAGCCCGAGCTCGAGCACTTGTGAAAGTGACCGTACTCCAGCCGGCACCCGCGCGGAACCACCAACTCGTCACCGTCTCGTCAACGCTTGTTTACGGCGAGATGACGGCGCGGGCCGACGGCGCCGCCCGAGGTTGCGCGTCAGGGCCGGACGACCACTCCCCGTGCCGCGAGGTACTGTTTGGCCTCGTGCACGGTGTGCTGGCCGAAGTGGAAGATCGATGCGGCCAGTACTGCGCTCGCGCCGCCGTCGGCCGCACCTTCGTACAGGTGGTCCAGCGTCCCGACGCCGCCGCTCGCGATGATCGGCACGTCGACCGCGTCGCCCATTGCCTGTAGCAGCGCGATGTCGTACCCGGCCTTCGTGCCGTCGCGGTCCATCGAGGTGAGGAGGATCTCACCCGCGCCCAGCGCGCACACCTGCTCGGCCCACGCCAACGCGTCGAGCCCGGTCGGCGTACGCCCGCCGTGCGTCACCACTTCCCAGTTCCCGTTTTCGTCGTCGCGACGGGCGTCGATCGCAACCACGATGCACTGCGCGCCGTACTCCTCGCGCGCCGGCGCGCACGACGTCGGGGTCGTTCACCGCCGCGGTGTTGAACGAGACCTTGTCGGCGCCCGCCCGCAACATCCGGCGCGCGTCTTCGACGGTGCGCACTCCCCCGCCGACGGTGAACGGGATGAAGACCTGTTCTGCGACCTGCTCCACGACGTGCAACATCGTGTCGCGGGCGTCGCTCGACGCGGTGATGTCGAGGAACACGAGCTCGTCGGCGCCTTCGGCGTCGTAACGCGCCGCCAACTCGACGGGGTCGCCCACGTCACGGATGCCGACGAAGTTGACGCCCTTCACGACGCGCCCCGCGTCGACGTCGAGACACGGGATCACGCGGACGGCAAGCACGCGGCGATCCCTTCTTCCACGGTGAACCGGTTCTCGTAGATGGCGCGCCCGACGATCGCACCGGTGAGGTGCTTGCCCCCGACGTCGAGCGCGGCGAGTGCCCGTAGGTCGTCGACGGTGGCGACGCCGCCGCTTGCGATCACGGGTACGGCAACTGCCGCCACGACGGCAGTGAGTTGGTCGAGCGCCGGACCACCGAGCATGCCGTCGCGGGTGATGTCGGTGACGATCAGCGCGCTGACGCCGGCCCGGTCGAACTGCTGCGCGAGACCGATGAGGTCGAGACCGGTCGCATCCGTCCAGCCGTGGATCGCGACATCGCGCCCACGCGCGTCGAGCCCGACCGCGACCTGGCCGGGGTGCAACGCGCTCAGCTCGGCCACGACTTCGGGGTGCTCTACTGCCGCACTGCCGATCACGACGCGTGCCGCACCCGCGCCGAACCGCTCGCTCGCGTCGGCCACGCTGCGGACGCCGCCGCCGGTCTGCACCCGTACCGACACGCTTGCGCAGATCGCCTCGACGACGGCGAGATTCGGATTCCCGCCGTCGAGCGCGGCGTCGAGATCGACCACATGGATCCACCGCGCCCCGGCCGCCTCGAACCGGCGCGCCACCGCGATGGGATCGTCGGCGTAGGTGGTCTGCTCGTTGTAGTCGCCGCGGGCGAGGCGAACGACCTTGCCCGCCGCGCAGGTCGATCGACGGGTAGAGGTCCATTAGCTCCCGATCCCGCTCGGTACCGCGTCGACGAAGTTCTGCAGTATCCGCATCCCGACTTCGCCCGACTTCTCGGGGTGGAACTGCGTGGCCCACACCGGTCCGGCTTCGATCGCGGCCGCGAACCGGCGGCCGTAGTCGCACCACGCCGCGACCACACTCGGGTCGGCGGGTTCGGGCGCGTAGGAGTGCACGAAGTAGAGCCAGGCGGGGTCGGGCAGGCCCTTCCCCAGCCGCGAGCCGGGCGTGATCTCGAGCGTGTTCCAACCCATCTGCGGCAGCCGGACCGTCTTCGGGAGCAGTGTCACGCGTCCCGCGATCACACCCAGGCCGGTGACGTCGGGGGTTTCGTCGCTACCGTCGAACAACATCTGCATGCCGATGCAGATACCGAGGAACGGCCGGCCGTCGGTCGCGGCGGCGCGCGTGACCGCTTCGAGTCCCGAGTCGCGCAACGCCCGCATGCACGCGCCGAACGCACCGACGCCCGGCAACACGACCGCGTCGGCCCGTTCGATCGTACGGACGTCGGAGGTCAGGCTCGCGTCGGCGTGCACGTGCTGCAGGGCCTTCTCCGCGGAGCGCAGGTTCCCGATGCCGTAGTCGACGACCGCGATGCGCGGCCCGCTCACGCGGAATCCATTGTCAGGGGCCCCGTCACGATGACAGGGTGCCCTTGGTCGACGGCACCTCGTCGCCCTCGATCTTCACCGCGTCCCGCAGCGCGCGGGCCACACCCTTGAACGACGCCTCGATCACGTGGTGACCGTTCTTGCCGGTAATGCTGCGCACGTGGAGCGTGATGCGCGCACCGTCGACGAAGCCCTTCCAGAATTCCTCGGCGAGCTGCGGGTCGAAGGTGCCGATCCATTCCGAGATCGGATCGACCGCGTACACGAGGAAGGGCCGGCCGGAGAGATCGACCGCAACCTCGACGAGCGCTTCGTCGAGCGGAACCAGCGAGTTCGCGAAGCGACGCACGCCCCGCTTTTCGCCGAGCGCTTCGCGCAGCGCGTTGCCGAGCACGATCCCGACGTCTTCGACGGTGTGGTGCAGGTCGACGTCGAGATCGCCCTTCGCCTCGATGCGCAGGTCGAAGCCCGCGTGCTTGCCCAGCTGTTCGAGCATGTGGTCGAAGAACGGGATCCCGGTCGACACGCTCGTGGTACCCGACCCCTCGACCGTCAGCGAGACGAAGACGGTCGTCTCCTTGGTCGGCCGCGTGAACTCGGCGTGGCGGGTCATGCTGCGGGCTCGGTCATCGGACGACCTCCGGAAGGACCTCGCCGAGGGCGGCGAGGAAGGCATCGTTCTCTTCGGGCGTACCGACGGTGACCCGCAGGCTTCCCTCGATCCGCGGCCACGACGAGAAGTCGCGGACCAACACGTCGTGCGCGAGCAGGCGCGTCCACACCTCGTGCGCGTCGCCCGCCACACGGAACATCAAGAAGTTCGCGCCCGACGGGCACACCTCGATGCCCGGATTGGCCGACAGGGCCGCGAACAGTCGGCCTCGCTCTTCGACGAGCGTGGCGACCCGGCGTTCCATCTCCGCGGCGAAGTCGAGTGCGATCGTTCCCGCAACCTGGGTCGGCACCGAAAGGTTGTACGGCAACAGCACCTTGTCGAGCTCGGCGATCATCCAGGTGGGCGCGACCACGAAACCGAGCCGGACGCCGGCCAGCGACCACACCTTCGAGTACGTGCGCACCACCGCGATCGGCAGGTCTTCGGAGACGAGCTCCAGCGCGCTCCACTGCGCGAACTCGCCGTAGGCCTCGTCGACCACGAGCACCGCGCCGATCTCGGCCGCGCCGCGCGCCAGGCGCGAAACGGTCTCGGGCGTCTCCACGGTGCCGGTCGGATTGTTCGGGCTGCAGACGAACACGACCGACGGTCGGGTGCGCGTCATGAGCTCGATCGCGTCGTCGGGATCGATCCGGTAGTCGGCGGCGCGTTCACCGGCCACCACCTCGGTGCCCGTGCCGCGTGCGATCTGCGCGTGCAACGCGTAGGTCGGTTCGAACATCAACGCCCGCCGACCGGTGCCGCCGTAGGTCAGCAACAGCGTCTGCAGGATCTCGTTGCTCCCGTTGCCGCACAGGAGACGTTCGGGAGACTGACCGAGGAACGCTCCGAGCGCGGTCCGGAGCTCGGTGGCGGCGCGGTCGGGATAGCGATTCCACTCGACGTCGGCCAGCGCCGCGACCCAGCGCTCGACGAACGCGGCGGGCGGACCGTACGGGCTCTCGTTCGTGTTGAGCCGCACGTCGACGTCGACCTGCGGTGAGTGGTAGCCCTCGAGCGCGCGCAGGTCGTCGCGCGGGAGCGGCCGGTTGGCACTCATGACGACGCTTCGAGACGCAGGCGGATGGCGTCGGCGTGGGCCGACAACCCTTCGGCGGTGGCGATGGACCGGGCCGCGGGCCCGACCCGGTCGAGCCCGGCTTTGTCGGCGCGCACGACGTGGATGTGCTTCTGGAAGTCGGCGACGCGCAACGCGCTCGCGAACCGCGCCGTGCCCCCGGTCGGCAGCACGTGGTTCGTGCCGGCCACGTAGTCGCCGATCACGGCCGGCGCGTACGCACCGACGAACACCGCACCCGCGTTGCGCACCAACGGCACGAGCAGGTCGGCGCCGATGCACATGAGCTCGAGGTGCTCGGGCGCGATCGCGTTGGCCGCGTCGACGGCGCGGGCTGCGTCGTCGACGATGATGATGCGCCCGCCCGCCTGCAGCGTCGACAGTGCCTCGGCGCGGCGCGGCGCGGCCGCGAGCAGCGCGTCGAGCGCCTCCTCCACCCGCGCCCCGACCTCGACGTCCCAGACGATCAGGGCCACTGCCCCACCGGGACCGTGCTCGGCCTGCGCGAGGAGGTCGACGGCAACCCACGCGGGTTCGACCGTCTCGTCGGCAACCACCACGACCTCGGACGCGCCCGCCAGCCCGTCGATGCCGACCGAACCGAACACCTGGCGCTTGGCCTCGACGACGAACGCATTGCCGGGACCGACCACGACGTCACACGGGCGCAATGCGCCCGCGCCGAATGCCATTGCGGCAATGGCCTGTGCGCCGCCGATCGCGTACACCTCGTCGACGCCGGCGATCGACGCGGCCGCGAGGATCGCGTCGTCGACGTGCCCGTCCGCGTTCGGCGGCGAACAGAGCACGATCTCGGGAACACCGGCGACGCGCGCCGCGAGCGCGGTCATCAACACCGACGACGCGAGCGGCGCGAGGCCGCCGGGCACGTAACAGCCCGCGCGATCGACGGGGACGACGAGCTCACTGACCTCGACGCCGAGGCGCTCGTGTTCCGGTTCGCGTTCACGTTGCGCCTCGTGCCAGGCCACGATCTGGTCGCGGGCCAGCTCGAACGCGGCCACCAGCTCGGGATCGGTGCGATCGAGCGCGGCGTCGATCTCGTCCTGTCCGACCCGCGGATCGGCCACGTCGGCGCCGTCGAGCCGGGCGGTCAGCTCGCGGACCGCGACCGCGCCGCGGGCGCGCACGGCCGCGACGATCTCGGCCACCACGCCCGACACATCGGCGCCCGCGATCTCGGGGCGCGCGAGCACCGCGCGGAGGTCGCCGGTGGTACCGCGGACATCCGTTCTAGCGAGCATCGGGGCCGGTTCGAGCGAGCATGGGAGCGGCTCATCGTACTGGTCGGCCTGTCCGGCCCCGCTCGCTATTCCGCCGGTATCGCGTATGGCACACTGCCGCCATGACGGGAAGGACGGCGTGATGAACACTGCGAGCGACCTGGCCGCGCTGTCGAGCATCGCCGCGCAGGTCGACGAGCTCGCCCGGCGCATCACCGCCCTCGCGGAGACCTACGGCCAGACCCCCGACTCCGCGGTCGCCAGTGAGCTGTTCTCGACGGAGCGGGCTTTCGCCACCGCCCGGCGTTCCCTGGATCGCGCCACCACGTTGCTGTCGCGGATGCCCGACGCCTGAGCCGGTTGCGATCGGCTCTCCTACATCTACATCGCGCCGAGGATCTTGCCCGCCGACGGGCAGATCCCGGCCAGCACGCAGGTGCTGCAACGGGGACGCTTGGCGTCACAGACCCGGCGCCCGTGCTCGATCAGGCGCAGCGAGAAGTCGCCCCATTCCTCGGGCGGCAGCATCGAGTCGAGATCGAGCTCGATCTTGACCGGATCGGTCTCCGCCGTGAGCTTGAGGCGCGCCGACAGGCGGGTCACGTGCGTGTCGACGGGCAGGCCGGGTTCCCGGAACCACACCGAGCGCACGACGTTGCCGGTCTTGCGGCCCACGCCCGGCAGGGTGACGAGATCGTCGAGGGCCACCGGGATCTCGCCGTCGAAATGGGCGACGACCGCCTGCGCCATCCCGATGATGTTCTTGGCCTTGGAGTGGAAGAAGCCGGTCGACTGCACCAGCTCCTCGACCTCGGCCTGATCGGCGGCGGCCAGATCGTGCGGCGTCGGGTACTTCGCGAACAGCGCGGGCGTGACCATGTTGACCCGCATATCGGTCGATTGCGCCGACAGGATCGTGGCCACGAGGAGCTCGTATGCATTCTTGTGATCGAGCGCGCACTTGACGTCGGGATACAGCTCGGTGAGCAGCTCCAACGTCTTGAGCGTTCGTGTCCTTGCACCTCGGGGTCGAGCCATCGGCGGTCACGGTACCCTCGTCGTGTGGCCGAACCGACCGTTGCCGAGGTGAATCCGGCCAGTTTCTCCGAGGTCGAAGCCGAGGTCGCGCGCATCGACGACGCAGTTCGCGCCGCGTCCGGGCATCCCGCGTTGAACGACGGGGTCTGGCTCGATCTCGAGCATCCGCGCCCCGATTCCGCGGGCTTCCTCGTCGGCGATCGGGGCTACGCGCACGTGGCGCGCAGCGAGAACGACGCGCCCGGGCATTGGGCGCTGAGTCTCGCGGTTGCGCCCGATTCCGGCGCGGCATCCGACCGCGGCGCGCTCGTGGGCGCGGCCGTCCGTCACGTCGCTGCGCACGGCGGCGGACTCCTCGTGCTGTGGGTCCTGGGCGCCGGTCCCGACGACGACACGCAGCTCGCGGCAGCCGGAATGCACCCGGACCGCGACCTCTACGAGATGCGGGTCGGCCTGCCGATCGCGCGCCGCCCGAAATGGCCGGCCGACGTGCGCGTGCGCACGTTCGAGATCGGCCGCGACGAAACGGCCTGGCTCGATGTCAACAACCGCGCCTTCGCCGGCCACGCGGAGCAGGGCGGCTGGACCACGGCGACGCTCGAACGGCGTATGGCCGAGCCGTGGTTCGATCCCACGCTGTTCCTGCTGGCGTTCGACGCCGACGGGCTCGCGGGCTTCAACTGGCTCAAGTTGCACGACGCCCACGATCGCGATCCCCGGCTCGGCGAGATCTACGTGATCGGCATCGATCCGCGCGCCCAGGGCACGGGGCTCGGGAGTCCGCTCGCGATCGCCGGTCTCGACACGGTGCACGAGCGTGGGATCGACACCGGGATGTTGTTCTGTGCGGCCGACAACGAGCCCGCGCTCGGCCTATACCACTCGCTCGGCTTCACGGTGCACCGCACCGATCGCGCGTACGAACGCGAGGTCGCGCCCGCATGACGAACCGCGATTCCACTCGCCCGACGACGCGTTACGACGCGCGTCTGCCCGAGCTCGAAGCAACCGTGGCTCACCTCGGCGAGGCCAAGTACCGGGCCCGGCAGCTGTTCGAGGGCCTGTACGTGCAACGGCGCCCACTCGAAGAGCTCACCAATCTGCCCAAGGCGCTGCTGAGCCGGCTGGCCGACGAGCTTCCGCTCGCGCTCACCGTCGACACGATGCAACTGGCCGACGAAGACACGACCGCGAAGTGGCTGTGGCGCGCGGCCGACGGCGCGCAGATCGAGACCGTGCTCATGCGCTACAGCGCGCGGGCAACAGTGTGCGTGTCGTCGCAAGCCGGCTGCGCGATGGGTTGCACGTTCTGTGCGACGGGACAGGCCGGCTTCGAGCGCCAGCTCGGCGCGGGCGAGATCGTCGAACAGGTACTGCGCGCGCAGCACGTCTCGCCGCAGCGCGTCTCGAACGTCGTGTTCATGGGGATGGGCGAGCCCCTGGCCAACGTCGACGCGGTGCTCGATGCGTGCACGCGCTTGCACGACGACGTCGGCATCTCCGCCCGCCACATCACCGTCTCCACCGTCGGCGTCGTGCCCGGTATGCAACGCCTGACCGAGTTCCCGCTGCCCGTCACGCTGGCCGTCTCCATCCACGCGCCCGACGACGCGCTGCGCGAAGAGCTCGTGCCCCTGAACCGGCGCTACCCCCTCGCCGCGGTTCTCGACGCGGCCCGCGCCTACGCCGACCGCAAGGGCCGGCGCGTCTCGTTCGAGTACGCGTGCATCAGCGGCGTCAACGACCTCCCCCATCAAGCCGACGCGCTCGTCGGGCGCCTCACCGGCTTCCGGGGCGGCGCACACGTCAACCTCATCCCGCTCAACGACACCGCCGGCTACCCGGGCCGACCCAGCGACGGGCGGCGCATTGCTGCCTTCGCCGATCGTCTGCGCGCAGGCGGGGTCGAGGCCACGGTGCGGCGCAATCGCGGCACCACGATCGATGCCGCGTGCGGCCAGCTGCGCTCACGAACCAGCTGACACCTTCCCGCGACTCAGGGCGGGGAGGCCCTGGAGCCGGAACGGCGCGGCAATCCGACACAATGGGTGTTGTGAGCGACACCCAGTGGATCAACCCGCACCAGCCGCAGACCCTGACCTCGGCGGTCATCCTCTGCTACATCCAGGCCGTCTTCGCCCTGTTGTCCCTCGGGGCGCTCGGTCCCCTGGGCCTCCTCATCACGGTCGGACTCGGCGCCGGAGGGTTCGGGATCGCGAACGAGAAGAAGTGGGGCTACGCGCTCGCGGTCAGCGCGGCCGTGGTCCAGGTCCTGCTCTTCATCGCGTACGGCGGCCTCAGCGCGCTCGGCAACCTCTCGGTGTTGATCGGCTTCGCCTTCGACGTCGTGCTCGTGGTCCTGCTCCTGCACCCGATGAGCCGGAGCTACCAGCGCATCTGGTTCAAGTGACCGCCGCCGACGTCGTCGCCGCGTGCGGCGCGACGCTGGAACCGTTGGAGACCGCGGTGAACGGCGCGTGGTGGGACGCCAACGTCGACGCGCGGGCCGAGACCCAGCAGCGGCGCGCGGCCGCCGACATCGCGCTCTCCGACGCGCTCGCCGATCCCGACGCGTTCGCCGCGATCCGCGCCGCACGTGCGGAGCCCGGGCTCGACCCGGTCGTGGCCCGTCAGGTCGAGGTCCTGGAGCAGAGCTACGCGCCGAACCAGGTCGACCCCGACCTGCGCCGCCGGATCATCGAGCTCGAGGGCGACATCGAAGCGCGTTTCGCGCGCCACCGCGGAACCATCGCCGGCGAGTCCGTCGACGACAACGCGATCTCGGAGATCCTGCACACCAGCGACGATCCCGAGCATCGCCGGGCCGCGTGGGAAGCCTCGAAGACGGTCGGGACCGAGGTCGCCGCCGATGTACGCGAGCTCGCGCGTATGCGCAACCAGGCCGCCCAGGCGCTCGGCTACCGCGATCACTTCGCGCTCGCGCTCGCCATGGCGGACTTCGACGAGGAGCGCCTGTTCGCCACCCTCGCCGAGGTCGAGGGGCTGACCGCGGAGCCGTTCCGCGTGCTCAAGGCCGAGCTCGACTCTCAGCTCGCCGACCGTTTCGGGGTCGCCGCCGACGCGGTGATGCCGTGGCTGCTCGACGATCCCTTCTTCCAGGATGCGCCCGCGTCGATCGGTGTCGACCTCGACCCTTACCTCGAAGGCGCCGACCTCGAGGCGCTCACGGTTCGCACGTTCGAGTCGATGGGGCTCGACGTGCGCGGCGTCGTCGCCCGCAGTGATCTCACGCCCCGCCCGGGCAAGGTGCAGCACGCGTTCTGCATCGACGTCGACCGGACCGGCGACGTGCGGGTGCTGAGCAACAACTCGCCGAGCTCGCGCTGGGCCGAGACCATGCTGCACGAGTTCGGGCACGCGGTGTACTTCGAGGGCGTCGGGCGCGATCTCCCGTGGTTGTTGCGGACGATGCACCTGAGCCTCACCGAGGGCGTCGCCATGCGGTGCGGACGCCTCGTGCGCGATCCGCAGTGGCTGCGACAGATCGCGGGCTTGCCGGCGGCGACCGTCGCCGAGCTCGCGCCCCGCCTGCGGGCCGCGGACCGCGCGTACCTGCTCATCTTCGTGCGATGGGTCTTGGTGATGACCCACTTCGAACGCGGCCTCTACGCCGACCCCGACGCCGATCACGACGGGCGCTGGTGGGATCTCGTCGAGCGCTACCAACGCGTCCGGCGCCCCGACGGCCGCAACGCGCCCGACTGGGCGGCCAAGATCCACATCGCCGCCGCGCCCGTCTACTACCACAACTATCTGTTCGGCGAGATGGTCGCGTCACAGCTCACCGCGACGCTCGGCGGGCTCGTCGACAACCCCGAAGCCGGGCGCGCGCTCGGCACGCGGATCTTCCAGCCGGGCGCGACACTGCGTTGGGATCACCTCATCGAACAGGCGACCGGGTCGCCCCTCACCCCGGCAGTGTTCGCACGCGACTTCGCGAACTGACGAGGCCGGGAACGCGCCGTGTGCGACACGTTGTGCGTGCGCTCGGGCGGCGCGATGTTGTTCGCCAAGAACTCCGATCGTCATCCTGACGAACCGCAGGTCGTCGAATGGCACGCCCGGCGGGCGCCGGGTACACGAGCCGGGCTGCGGACGCAGTACCTCACGCTCGACGACCCGGGGGCGCACGCATTCGTCGGTTCGCGACCGACGTGGTTGTGGGGCGTCGAACACGGCGTGAACGAATTCGGCGTCGCGATCGGTAACGAGAAGATCTGGACCGTCGACCGACCACGCGACCGACCCGCGGCGCTGCTCGGCATGGACCTCGTGCGGCTCGGGTTGGAACGCGCGGCCACGGCCGAAGAAGCGGTGTCCGTGATCACGACGCTGGTCGAACGGCACGGCCAGGGCGGCTCGGGCGAGCCACATCGCGACGAGCCCTACGACTCGTCGTTTCTCGTCGCCGACCCGACTGGTGGCTTCGTCGTCGAGACGTGCAATCGCAGCTGGGTCGCGCGCCCGTCGGCGCGGGCGCGGCCATCTCGAATCGCGTGAGCGTCAGCACCGATTGGACGCGTGCCTCCGCCGACATCGCGCCCGGCACCGACTTCGACACGTTCCGGTGGTCACGCATGCCGACCGCCCACGCCGACCAACGGCTCGCGGTCACGACCGCCGCGATCGGCGCGGACCGCGTCCCGACCGTCGCCGACCTGGCGCGGGTGCTGCGGAGTCACGGCGTGGCGCGGAGCGCCGACGAGCTCCCGGAAGCGCTCGACGACGAGGCCAACGGATTCAGCGTGTGCATGCATCGCCCGGAGCTGCACTCGCAGACCACCGCGTCGTTGATCGCCGAGCTTTCCGCCTCCACGCCGCCCCGAGTGTGGGTGGCCCTCGGGAACCCGTGCTGCAGCGTGTACGTACCGGGCTTCCCGCCCGCGGTCCCCGCAGAGCTCGCCGCGGCTTCCGAGTGGGAGCGCTTCGCCCGGCTCCGCAACCGGGTCGAGGCCACGCCCGGCGACCTGGCCGGGGTCCGCGCCACCCTCGGCGCGGTCGAAGCGGAGCTGTGGGCGGCCGCCGACACCGCCCACGCGTCAGGCCTGCAGGCGGACCTCGACGCGTACATCGGAACGGCCTACCGCCCAGTGGCGGACGCACTGCATCGACTCGGCGTCTAGCCACCCACTACGGTCGCCCGGGCGTGCGGATGCAGGGGGCTCGGTAACCGTGCAATTCAACGTGGCCGATCTGCTGGAGCGGGTCGCCGACACGGTCCCCGACCACCTCGCCCTCGTGTGCGGGTCGCGTCGGGTCACCTTCGCCGAGCTCGACGAACGGGCCGACCGTCTCGCGCACGCGCTGGCCGCGCGTGGAGTCGGGCCGGGCGACAGCGTCGCGCTGTACCTCTACAACTCGAACGAGTATCTCGAAGGCATGCTGGCCGCGTTCAAGATCCGCGCGGTCCCGATCAACGTGAATTACCGGTACGTCGAAGACGAGCTGCGGTACCTGCTCGACGACGCCGACGCAGTCGCGGTGATCTTCCATCGCGAATTCGCGCCCAAGCTCGCGGCCATCCGCTCGAGCCTGCCCGCGCTGCGCACGTTCATCGCCGTCGACGACCCGACGGCACCCGCGAACGAAGACGCGTTCGCGGCGGCGCGCACGATCGGCGCCGACGAATACGAAAGCACACTCGCGGCGGCGTCGGCGGCGCGCGATTTCGGCGAACGCTCACCCGACGACCTGTACCTTCTCTACACCGGCGGCACGACCGGGATGCCGAAGGGCGTCATGTGGCGCCACGTCGACCTGTTCTTCGGCGCGCTGGCGGGCGCGGGCGGGGGTGGCGCGCCCATCGCCACTCCGGAGGAGATCGCGGAACGTTGCCTGCAAGCCCGTACGCGGTGCGTTCCCATCTGCCCGTTCATGCACGGCACCGCGCACTGGATGGCGTTCAGCACGCTGTTCATGGGCGGCACCGTGATCATTCCGACCCAGCACCACCTCGACGCACTCGCGCTGTGGCAACTGGTCGAGCGCGAGCAGGCGAACTACATCGTGATCGTGGGCGACGCGTTCGCCCGTCCGCTGCTCGACGCGCTCGACACCCCGGTGGGCAAGGCCCTTGACGTTTCGTGCCTGCAGGTCGTGCTGTCGGGCGGCGCAATCCTGTCGCCGTCGTTCAAACGCGCATTCGTCGAACGCCTGCCGGCGCTGATCGTCGTCGACGGGTACGGCGCGTCGGAGACGGGGGGCCAGGGGCAATCGGTCATGGTCGCGGGCAGCGACACGCCCACCTCTACCCGCTTCCGGGTCGGCGCCGACACGCAGGTGCTCGGGCCGGATCTCCGGCCGGTGGGCGTCGGTGTCGTCGGTCGCCTGGCGCGTCGCGGCCACATCCCGCTCGGCTATTACAAGGACGACGCCAAGACCGCGGCGACGTTCCCCGTCGTCGACGGTGTGCGGTGGGCGGTGCCCGGCGACCACGCGGTCGTCGAACCCGACGGCTCGATCACGCTGCTCGGCCGGGGCTCGGTCTCGATCAACACCGGCGGCGAGAAGGTGTACCCGGAGGAAGTCGAGTCGGTGCTGAAGGCGCACGACGACGTGTTCGACGCGGTCGTGGTCGGCGTCCCCGACGACCGCTGGGGCGAACGCATCGTCGCGATCGTGCAGGCCCGCCCCGGAGTGGCGCCCGAGCTCGGCGCGTTGCAGGACCACAGTCGCACCCACCTCGCCGGATACAAAGTGCCGCGCGAGGTCGTGCTCGTCGACGCGATCGAACGCTCGCCGTCGGGCAAGCCCGACTACCGCTGGGCCAAGGCGATCGCCACGAGCACGGCGGGTACGGTCGAAGCGTGACCAAGAACCGGTTGGCCGACGAGACGAGTCCGTACCTCCGCCAGCACGCCGACAACCCCGTCGACTGGATGCCATGGGGCGACGACGCGTTCGCACTCGCCCGTGAACGCGACGTGCCCATCTTCTTGTCCGTCGGCTATTCGTCGTGCCACTGGTGTCACGTGATGGCGCACGAGTCGTTCGAGGACGACGCCACCGCGGCCCTGATGAACGAGCGCTTCGTCAACGTCAAGGTCGACCGCGAGGAGCGACCCGACGTCGACGCGATCTACATGCAGTCCGTGCAGGCGCTGACCGGGCGCGGCGGGTGGCCGATGAGCGTGTGGTGCACGCCCGACGGTCGACCCTTCTACGCGGGCACGTACTTTCCCGACGAGGAACGGCACGGCATGCCGTCGTTCCGCCGAGTCTGCGACGCCATCTCCGAGGCGTGGACCGAACGCCGGGCCGAAGTATTGGAGCAGAGCGAGCAACTCACGACCGCGCTCGCGGAAGAGGTCATGCAGACCGTCGGCGACGACTCCGAGATCCATGCCGACATCCTCGAGCGCGCCTACGCCGGGATCCGCGCGCAATTCGAACCGCGGTACGGCGGATTCGGTCGGGCGCCGAAGTTCCCGCAGGCGATGACGATCGACTTCTTGTGTCGCGCGTACGTGCGCAACGAAGCCGACGAGACCCGCACGATGATCACCAGGACGCTCGACGCAATGGCCTCCGGCGGCATCCACGACCAACTCGGCGGCGGCTTCGCGCGTTACTCGACCGACGACGCGTGGCTCGTCCCGCACTTCGAGAAGATGCTCTACGACAACGCGCTGCTGACCCGTGCGTATCTGCACGGCTTTCTGGTTACGGGCGAGAGCCGCTACGCGCATCTGGTCGACGACATCGTGAATTACGTGCTGCGCGATCTGCGCGATCCCGCCGGCGGCTTCTACTCCGCCGAAGACGCCGATTCCGAAGGGGTGGAAGGCAAGTTCTACTGCTGGTCGATCGCCGAGATCCGCGAAGTGTGCGGCGCCGATGCCGACGCGGTGATCGCGTATTACGGCGTGACCGAGGGCGGGAACTTCGCCGATCCGCACACGGGCTTCCGCGGCAACATCCTGCACGTTGCCGGGTGGGATGCGCCGGGCGCCGACCGTAACGCTGAGGCTCCAGTCGACGTCGAGCGTTCGAAGTCTCGACTCCTTGCTCGGCGCGCGACGCGCGTCCGGCCGGGGCTCGACGACAAGGTTCTGCTCGGGTGGAACGCGCTGATGCTGAGCGCGCTGACCGAAGCCGCGGCGGCCCTCGACCGCGACGACTGGATGGAAGCGGCGCGGGTGAACGCGCGGTTCCTCTTGTCGGAGCTGCGCTCCCCCGACGGCCGCTTCGTGCGTTCGTGGCGCGCGCCCTACCTTGCGTACGCGGAGGACTACGCCGCGCTGCTCGAAGCGTTGTGCACGCTGGCCGAGCTCGACGACGTCTCGTGGCTGCACGACGCGCGCGCGGTCGCGGCGGAGCTCATCCGTCTCTTCGGCGATGCCGACGGCGGCGGCTTCTTCACGAGTGGCTCCGACGCCGAGCAACTCGTGGTGCGCTTGAAGGACATCTTCGACGACGCCACACCGTCGGCGAACTCGCTCGCCGCGAACGGACTCCTGCGGTGCGCGGCACTGAGCGGCGACACGGACCTCGAGACGCCGGCCCTCGGCGTGCTGCGGATGCTCGCGCCGAGCGCCGCCGCGCACCCGAACGGGTTCGCCCATCTTCTCGCCGCGATCGAGCGCGGGGTGACGAGCCCGGCCGAGATCGCGATCATCGGCGACCCGACCGATCCGCGGACCCGGGCGTTGCGCCGCGAGGTCACCTCTCGGCTCATCCCGGCGTCGGTGACCCTCACCGGATCGGCTACCGACGACTCACCGTTGCTCGCCGGACGCGAAGCCCGCGGCGGCGCACCGACGGCGTACGTGTGCGAGCACTACACCTGCCGCCAACCGGTCGGCAACGCGACGGAGCTCCGGGCGCAGCTCGACGCCGTCCTGGCGAGTCGGCGGGTATAGCCGGTTCTCAGGTCAGCAAGCGGCGAGGTACGAACCGGCGGCGAGCTCTTCGGCGACGGCCCAGCCGAAGGCGATCATCGCCTGGCCCCGGGCCGCGTCGAGCGTGCCGACCAGCGAAGCGATCTTCGCCCCACCGGTGGCCTTGACCGGGCTCGTGTCGAGCACGGCCAGGCACGGCGGCTTGCGGCCCTTCACGGCGACCTTGAACTCCCGGTCGTCGAAGTGGCCGTCGTTGCCGTACCGCTTGGCCAGGCGCCGGCCCCACGCCCGGTCCTCGCCGTTGGGCGTGTAGCCCGGGCGGGGAACGACGTTGGCGTAGCTCTGCAACAAGACGTAGCAGCTCGGCTGGGCCAGGCGGGCGGCGACCAACACGTCCTCGTCCGGGAACGAGATGGCGGCGCGGCGGGTCAGCTCCCCCGTCATCGATTTCAGGGTCGCCGAAGCAACCTTGCCCCGCCGGACCACGCCCATCCCCCACAGGATCGAGGGCGTGCCACCGATCCGTTCGAGAGAGCCCAGCATGAGGCCCTGGATGACTCCCTCCTCGCTCGCGAGCACCGCGAGCGGGAAGGATTCCACCTGACGATCGAGCTCCTCGTCGGTGACGGGGAGGCCGTTGGAAGAGAAGATCTGACCGACCTCATCGAGTTCGGCAGGCTTCAGCGAGACGGAATCGCGGGACTCGACGTTCATCGCCAATACATTGTGGCCGAGATCGCGCCCGGAGGAAAATCGAGCCCTCGCGGGCCCCCTCGGCGGGCGGCGCGTCCGGCGCGTCCGCGGACGCGTCGGCGCCGCGATTGCTACTCTCCGCGAGAGGCGCGGTTACTCTCCACGAGGGCGCGACCGCGACATGTCCCAGTACGCCTTCATGCCCGAGATCTTGCCGTCGTCGTTCACTTCGAGGGTCTCGACGCAGTCCATGACCATTCCGGTGTCGCCGAACGACACGTGGATCTCGAGGATCATCGCGCCCTCGGCGCCGCACACGATGACGTCCTTCAACACCATCTCGACCTTGTCGGCCATCGCTCGGGTCTGGTCGTAGAACTCGCCGACGCCTTCGTGGCCGACATGCGGCGGCTCGCCGACCGGGTCGAACCACACGACGTCGGGGGCGAACTGGGCGAGGACGGTCGGCTTGTCGTTGGCGTTCGACGCGGCGACATACGCCTCGGCGACCGCTTTCACCTGCTCAGGAGTCGGCATGGCGCTGACCATACGCGCCTCGCCGCGGGTCGGGCGATTCAGGTGATGACGATCCCGTCGAGATCCATCTTGGGTTTCGGGATCTTGGGATCGAGCGCTTCGAGCTCGTCGACCAGGATCGTCGCCGCGGCGACACCCGACACCCACTTGTGGTCCGCGGGCACGACGTACCAGGGAGCCCAGTCGGTCGAGGTAGCCGTGATGGCCGCGTCGTACAGCCGCATGTACTCGTCCCACTGCGCCCGGGTGTCGAGATCGGCGGGCTCGAACTTCCACCGCTTCTCCGGATCATCGAGCCGGGCCTGCAGCCGGGCGCGCTGTTCGTCCTTGCCGACGTGGAGAAAGACCTTCACCACCGCGGTGCCTTCGTCGCACAGCATGTGCTCGAACGCGTTGATGTGCTCGTAACGGCGCTTTCGTTGCCGGTCGTCGATCAGCCCCACGACCTGCGCGGCGACGACATCTTCGTAGTGCGACCGGTTGAAGATCCCGATGTCGCCCCGCGCCGGCAGCGCGGTGTGGATCCGCCAGAGGAAATCGTGGGCGGCCTCGGTGGCCGTCGGGACCTTGAAGGACTCGACGTCGCAACCCTGCGGATTCAGGCCGGTGAAGACGCGGCGGATAGTGCCGTCCTTGCCCGCCGCATCGAGCCCTTGCAGGACGAGTAGCACCGACCAGCGCGTTCTCGGCATGCAGGCGGCCGTGCAGGAGACTCAGCCGATCGGTGAGCGTCGCGAGCTCGGCCTGCGCCGCGCCCTTCTCGATGCCGAGGCGATCGTCCGTCGACCGCGATCGGAGGTTGGCTTCGGTACCCGGAACGATCCGGCAGGCGTCACGCATCGTCGGACCGTACCGCGCGCATCGGGCCGCTCGTCGTGCGCATCCGGCTGTCTCTTGTGCGCATCCCGCCGCAGTTCATTGCGTGTGACCTGTCCATTGGTTGCCGTCCCAGTAACGCAATTGCGCAGCTCCCCACGGGTCGGGATGCCATCCGGGCGCGGGCGCCGCCCCGTACGCGAACGCCGGCGCGGCGGCAACCTGCGAACGCCGCACGGAGCCGACGATCAACAACACGACACCGACGACGAACGCGATGCCACCTACCCCCACGAGCGCGAACCACGCCAGTGCCTTGCGTATCGCGGCCGAAAGCGGGCGGGCCACCGCGAAACCCGTTGGCGTCGCGCTGCGGATCGCAATCGTGTACAGGCCGTCGGTCGGCGTCGTGAAACGCGCCGCGCCGACGAATTCGCCCCCGTTGCTGCGGCACGTCTCGCGCAAGCTCCCGCGGTCGAACACGTTTACCGGCAGACCCGTCGGGCCGGTGACAGTGACGTCGGCCGGCGAGATGGTGACGTCGTCGTTGTTGAACGGCGCGTCGAACGAGCCGTCGCTCGTGAACTCGTACACCATGTACGTCCCTTTCCCGAGGTGCATCACGACGGGTCCGGGGCTCACGAACGTGCCTGCGTTCGAAACGCTGCGGGTGATCGGGATGATCCCGGCGACGAGGGTCGGTACGGCGAGCACGGCGCCCGCCACCATGAGCAGTATTGCGAGGCGCAGACTGGGGCCGGGCGGACGCGTGACGGCCACGGGTTGGGGAACGCTCATCTCCATATCATCGCCCGCCCGAGGCCCGGTCGTGAACGCCCGCCCTCGCTGGTGTGCCACCGATCACACGCCCGGTCGGTTCCGGTGCGCCACGGCCGTGGTATACGGAGGTGGTGCCATCGACTGCCCGCGGGAGCGTGACTCGTTGAGCACGACGGGCGCCGGACGGAAGCGGAAGGAACGCCGCTTCAGCATTCCGCGAATCCTGATGCTGTTGGTTGCGGCGATCTCGTTCCACATCGTCGCGCCGAGCATCGTCGACGTCCTCGGATCGTGGCCGCGTGTGTCCAGCGTGGCGCCCGAATGGCTCGCGGTGATCCTGCTCTGCGAGATCCTGAGCTTCGCGAGCGCGATCACGCTGCAACGGATCGCGTTGCGCACGCGCGCGTGGTTCTCGGTGGCCACGTCGCAGCTCGCGGGCAACGCCATGACCCAGGTCGTGCCCGGAGGTGCCGCCGCGGGCGCGACGTTGCAATTGCGGATGCTCAGCCAATCCGGTCAGGACACCGCCACCGCGATCGCGGGGTTCACCGCGTTCTCGTTGCTGCAAACCGCGAGCATCCTGTTCCTGCCGGTATTGACGTTGCCGACGATCCTCGCGGGGTCCGGCGTCGACCGCGGCCTGGCGCAGACCGCGTTTCTCGGGATTGCCGGTTTCATCGTCGTTGCCGGCTTCGAAGCGTTGTTGTTGACGACCGACCCCTTGCTACGCGGGATCGGGCGAGCGGTGCAGGCCGTTCGCAACCGGATACTGCGCAAACGCGCGCCCCTGAACGGCCTGCCCGACCGGCTCATCTCCGAGCGCAACGGCATCCGCGAGGTGCTGGGCGAGCGCTGGCGCGAGGCGTTGCTCGCCACAGCATGTCGCCTGGGCTTCGACTTCCTCGCGTTGTTCGCGGCTCTGGCCGCGGTCGGCGGACTCCCCCGCCCTTCGCTCGCGTTGCTGGCGTACACCGCGGCGTCGTTGCTCGCGATGGTTCCGATAACACCCGGCGGCCTCGGACTCGTCGAGGCCGGGCTCACCGGAACGCTCGCCCTCGCGGGCGTGCGGCCGGCGCAGGCCGTGCTCGCGACACTGCTCTACCGGCTCGCCTCGTACTGGATTCCCATCCTCGCGGGGCCGGTCGCGTACGGATTGTTCCGCCGCCGCTATCACGCCGAGCGGGCCGAGCAGGAGTGACCGTTCAGGTGACACGCGGGGGCGTCGGGTCAAGATGCCGTGTGCAAGATGCCGCGGGGACGCGCGATCCCGACGTGAACACGCGCCCGCGGACGCGTGGGCGGCTGCTCGCAACGCGGCGGCGTCGAGTCATCGCGACCGGGCTGATCGCACTGAGTTTCTACGTGTACGCCTGGTCGGTACAGCCGAACCGGCCGCAGCTCAGTGCCGTGTTCGACAATCCGCCGAAGCTCGCAACCGTCACGCCGACGGGATTTCGCCCCGAGGACGCCGGCACACCGTTGGCCCAGTACCAGACCCGGCGTTGGGGTTGGATCGGTGCCTGGTACGACCAGTTCCAGTACGCACGGATGGCGCGCGCGATCGGCCGCGGGCAGCTCCCCGGCGTCGGCTGGGATCCGGTGCACAACGTTCCCAAAGATCCGACGTCGCAGCACGAAGTGGCGAGTTTCAGCTACGGACTGGGCTACCCGGCGGTCGGCGCGCTGTTCTACGTCCTCGGATTCAAGGGCGACCCGTTCGTCGTTCCCGACGGTCTGCTGTTCGCGCTCTCCGCCATGCTCGCCCTCATCGTCGCGGAGCGATTCCTGAACGCGGCGATCGCACTGGTGGTCGTGAACGTCCTGGTCCTGACCGGCCCGTTCGTCCTCTATTTCGTGATCCCGTACAGCGACACGCTCACGATCGTCGCGGTGCTGATCGCGTTGGTCGTCATCACCGGCGATCGTTTCGACTGGCCGGTCGCGATCGCCCTCGGCACCGCAACCGCGCTCGCGTTCGCGGCGCGGTACACCGATGTCGTGTGGATCGTCGCGCTCGTTGCGATTCCGCTCTGGGTGCGCCGACGCGAGGCCTGGCGCGTCGTCGTCGCGCTCGCCACGGAGCTCGTCGTTGCCGCAGCGATCGTCGGCTGGGCGCAGAACCGGGCGTTCGGGAGCCCGTTCCGGACTCCGTACAAGTACGTGCACGGCGGCCTCGACGCCTCATGGCGCGCGTACCAGTTCGGTCACGTCATCAATTCCGGAGTCGGTGTGTTCATCACCGGCGACCGGTCGATGCTGTTCCGCGTCGAACCCATCCTGAAGAGCTTCCCGTGGGCCGTCGCGGCGCCGATCGGCCTGGCGCTGCTCTTCTTCGACAAACACCCGCTGCGCTGGACGGCGCTGGTCGCCACCGTCGTGGGAGTGGCGTCGTCGATCACGTATCTCGCGTGGGTGTTCGGTGGTACGGCCGACCTCCAGATCTGGATCATCCGCTACCACTCGACCTGGTTTCCGCTCTGGGCAATCCTCGCAGGCGTCGCGTTCGAGCGAGCGCTGGCGACCACGGGCGTGTTCCGCAGCTCGACCGACAGCACGCCGCCGGAGGACGACTCACTGCCGAACGCTGAACCCGCGGCCGTCACGCCGGTCGCGAACAGCTAGCGGCCACGAGTCGGTAGAACCGTCTCGTTGGCGCGTCCGCGGGCGCGCTGACGATCCTTCGTGACGCGTCCGCGGACGCGTCGGACATCCGCCCTTGACGCGTCCGCGGACGCGTCGATAGCGACGTTGCGCACGCGGTCATCATCCGCGAGTCGTCGTTGTCTCACCTGATCTCTACGGTGGCGCCTACAGCTCGTCAGCCCGCTGCGATGGCCGACCTCCGTGAAGCGTTCGCGTTGGAGGCCTGATGGCGGCAACAAGCGATGCCGACGTACCGACGGCAGAGACCTCAGCCGCAATGACGCTCCGGGAGGCACTCGTTGCCGCCGGCCGACGATGGTCCGCCGATCAGTGCGAGCTCGTCCATTTGATGGCCGCATTCGACCGGTCGGGCGAATGGAAGCTCGACGGTGCGGTGACGTGCGCGCACTGGGCTGCCCGTGCGCTCGACCTCGAGGTGTGCACCGCGCGCGAATGGCTCCGTATCGGCCGTGCGCTGGAAGAACTGCGCGTGATCGACAACGCGTTCAAGGCCGGAGACTTATCGTACAGCAAGGTACGAACACTGACGCGCATCGCCAACGTCGACAACGAGATCGAGCTGTGCGCGCTCGCGCAGAAGGTTCCCGCGGGCCACCTCACGCGCTCGCTGTCCGCGTGGCGGGCGCGGAAGGAAACGCCGGAGGAAACGGACGCCCGCCAACAGGCCGCTCGCATGCTCAGCACTCACACCGACCTCGACGGCATGACGGCCGGCACGTTTCGCCTTCCGCCGCTCGAAGGCGCGGCGTTGACGGCTGCAGTCGACGCGATCCTCGTGCAGGGTCGTCTGACCCAAGGTGACCCCGACGCGTCCGCGGACGCGTCCACCTCGTCCGAGACCAAGGCGCGGCCATCGATCGTCCAGCAACGCGCTGATGCCTTGATGGAGCTCGTCCGCGGCGGGGGCTCGATCGTCGAGACCGAAATCGTGCTGCACGTCCGAGCCGACGGCTGCACCCTCGACGACGGGAGCCCGATCTCGGAGAGCGTCGTCGAGCGCATCGCTCCAGTGTCCTTCGTGCGCGCGCTGATCATCGACGCCGAGCGCCGGCCGATCAACGCCTCCGGCCGTCACCGCCACCCAACCGACCGTCAACGACGCGTGGTCAAAGCGCGCGACCGGGCGTGCGTCGACTGCGGGGGATCCGAGTTCCTGCAATACGACCACGAACCGGCGTTCGCGCAGAGCCGGCAGACGGTGGTCGATGAGCTGAAGCTGCGCTGCTGGACCTGCCATCGGACTCGGCACGAGCGGGCCAAGAAGCGGAGCGCATAGCCGGCCAAGATCCGAACGCGTCGCAGATGTGGTGGGCGGTAGAGGACTCGAACCTCCGACCTCATCCGTGTGAAGGATGCGCTCTAACCGGCTGAGCTAACCGCCCCTGAGAGACGACGAGGCTAGCGCGCGAACGCTTCGCGCCCGCTGCGCTGGAGGAAGTTGATGGCCAGGGCCGCGTACATCGCTGCGCCCACGGACATCGCGTCTTCGTCGAGGGTCATGCGATTCGAGTGGCACGCGTGTGCACGCGCCGGATGTTCTCCGGGCGGGCAAACGCCCAGAAAGGACATTGCGCCGGGCCGCCGCTGCAACACGTAGGAGAAGTCCTCGGCACCCATGACCGGGGCAGGCATGGCGCCGACGCCTTCCGGGCCGAGGAGGTCCGAAGCCACCTCCAGCGCGAAGCTCGCGCCGTCGTCGTGATTCACCGTGACCGGATAGCCCTTGTGCACGGTCAGCTCGGCCCGCATGCCGTGAGCACCGGCGATGCCTTCCACGAGCTGCACCATCGCCTCGAGTGCGAGTGCGCGGCTGTGCTCGGACACTGCGCGCAGGGTGCCGAGCATGTCGACGGTTTCCGGGATGACGTTGTCGGCGGTACCCGAGCGAATCTTGGTGATCGTCACGACGACCGGATCAAACGCGTTGACGCGCCTTGTCACCATGACCTGCAATGCCTGCACGATCTCGGCCGCGACCGGCATCGGATCATTGGCGAGATACGGCGTCGACGCGTGGCCGCCCTTTCCGGTCACTTTGATCTCGAGCACGTCGGCCGAAGCCATGAGCGGTCCACCCCGCGTCCAGATCGTGCCGGAAGGCAGATTCGGCGAGACGTGCAGCGCGAACGCGGCGTCGACCGGCGGGTGACCTTCGAGCACGCCTTCTTCGATCATGTACCGCGCGCCGTGGTGACCTTCTTCGCCGGGCTGGAACATGAACCGAACCGTTCCCGGCAGACTCGCGCGACGCGCATGCAGCAGACGTGCCGCGCCGACGAGCATCGCCGTGTGCGCGTCGTGCCCACATGCGTGCATGCAGTCGTCGAGCTCGCTGGCGTAGGCGAGCCCGGTGTCCTCGTGCATCGGCAGCGCGTCCATGTCGCCCCGCAACAACACGACGGGCCCTTCACCGCCCTGCAGGTCGGCGACCACCGACGACACCGTTTCGCCGGTTCGCACCGCGAGGCCGAGTGGATCGATCGCGTCGAGGACGGCTGCTTGTGTCTTGGGCAGGATCAGGCCGAGCTCGGGGGACCGGTGAATCCGCCGCCGCAGCTCCACGAGATCCGGAAGCAGGCGATCTGAATCCGCGAGCAGCTCCGCGGACCCGTCGGTCTTCACGGACCGGAGCCTAACTCAGTGTTGGAGAAACCATGCGCGCAACGCGCTCGCGAATGTGAGCTCGTAGGCGCCGTACGCGGCTCGGAGCTCGTCGCCCGTCGACCCGCCGACTGCGAGCTCGCGCGGCAACAGCGGATCGCCGCGCACGTGAGCCAGCGCCGCGGCGCCGGTGACGAATCCGAGCGCCAGGGACGTGTCCCGCGCTTCCGCAAGGTCTCGGTTCACGTCATTCAAGCGCTGCGTCAGTTGGTCGGCGCGCGCCGACCAGGATTCGCCGTCGAACAGTTCCGCGGCCAACACCGCGGGATCGCCGTCGGGCTCGCCCGACCACCAAGCGCACTGTGCATCTGCAACCGCCCACGACTCCGGCGCGGCCGAAGCGCGGGGCAAGTTCGTCGGCCGCGTCCACACCCCTTCCCGCAACCGCGCGTAGCGCAGGCGACGCATGCTGTCGCGCAGCGCCGCCCGTTCGGCCGCGTCGCGCGAGATCCCCCCGACGACGATCGCCATCCGCCACGAGCCGTCCCACTTTGGCGCCAGGACCGGCGCCAGGCTCCAGTCCTGGGCGCGCTTGCGGCCTTCTACGCGACCCGCGAGCTCGTAGACGCCGTCGTGGGTTCGGAGCTCGCCGCGTTCGACCATCCGACTCAAAGCCACCCGGGCCGTGCCGTCGGCCACGCCGAACAACGCGCACCACTGGACCAATCGTGCACCGCGCATCCGCGCCGGCCGGGTTCGGAGGAGCAGGCTGACGATCAGCGACCGCGCCGAAAGCGGCCGTTCGAGCAGTCCCTCCGCCGCCGAGACCGCAACCCCGCCCAGGCCAGCAGTATTACCTTCTCGCATCATCTGTTCCGAGAGTGTAATATGCGTCCGTGGCCACCACGATGATCCCGGAACCCGACCTCCTCGGCGATCTCCACCCGACGGACCGCATCGGCGCCAACGGCCGGCCGACGCCCGAGTTCCGTGAGCAGCTGCGCCGGATCCCGAATGCCCGCAACGCGTTCGCAGTCTTCGCGCTCTACGTGCAGACGATCGCCATCGTCGTCATTGCCGCCCACTTCGACCACTGGCGCTCCCCCGTCGACTGGCTCGTCTGGATCGCCGCATTCCTGCTCATGGGCCGTGCCCACGCGCAGTTCGCGGCGCTGATGCACGAGGCTGCGCACCGGCTTCTGTTCCGGAACCGCAAGGTCAACGACTTCGTCGGGCGCTGGCTGCTCGGCTTCCCGTCGTTCACGCCGATCGACTCGTACCGCCGGGGCCACATGGCGCACCACCGCGAGGAGTTCGGGCCGGACGAACCCGACATCCCTCTGTACCGCGGCTACCCGATCTCGAAAGACTCGATGCGCCGCAAGCTCGTCCGCGACGCAACCGGGCAAACCGGCTGGAAACTCTTCAAGGGCCTCCTCGGCGCAACGAGATCCGACAGCGCACCGGTCCGATTCCAGGCCCGCGCCATCGTCGGAACGCAGCTCGTACTCATCGCGATCGGCGTCGCGCTGCATCACCCGTGGATCTACTTCATCCTCTGGTTGGCGCCCTATCTGACGGTGTGGCGCGTCATCAACCGCCTCCGTTCGATCGCCGAGCACGGTGGCATGCAGCAGTCGAAGGACCGCCGGCTCACGACCCACTCGGTCAAGCAGTCGCCCGCGGCGAGGTTCGGCCTGGTTCCCTTCCACATCGGCTGGCATCTCGCGCATCACGTCGACGCCGGCGTCCCGATGGCGCATCTCCCGAAACTGCACGCAGAACTGCGGCGCGCCGGCTACGTCACCGACGGCCTCGAGCACCCGAGCTACCACGCGCTTTGGCGCAAGCTCTCGAGCGGTGCAAGCCTCGACGCGTGACCCCTGCCGATCCCCGCGCCGATCCGACCGCCGAACCCGAGCCCGACTCGACGTACGAGCAGATCGCCTCGCTCATGCGCGCCCAGTCGGCGCACCGCCGGCTGCGCACCGACCCGATCGACGACGACACGGTCCTCTCGCTCCTCGATCTCGCCGCGCGGGCGACGTCGGGTCGTCCGCAGCGCTGCGCGTTCGTCGTCGTACGAGACCCCGACGTCCGCCATCAGCTCGCCCGCACCTACCGGCAGGGCTGGTCGATCTACAAGCGCGTGCTCCGCAGCCGCTGGAGCGACGACGCGCTCCTCGAAGACCGGCAATGGGAGTCGGATCACTTCGAAGACGTTCCGGTCCTGATCGTCGCGTGCATGCCCGGTCGGCGGCCGCTGTTCCCCGCCATCGGCGCGGCCGCGTTCTACGGCGGGGCGTTCCCCGCCGTCCAGAACCTGCTCCTCGCGGCCGCGGCGCGCGGCCTCGGGGCGTCGGTGACGACGTTGCCCCTGTGGTCGGTGTGGGAGGCGCGCCGCACGCTCGGCCTCCCGCGGCGCGTCACTCCGGTGTCGGTCGTGGCGCTGGGCTGGCCCCGCGGGACGGCCCCGCGGCGGGGGTCCGAGGCGCCGTCGCCGTTGGTCGGTAACGTCGTCCACCTCGACCGCTGGGGCCACCAGCCCTTTCGCGCCCGACGCGCCTCCGGCCGCCAGGACACGGCATAATGGGTGTTACGACTTCGAGGCAGGTGACGACGTGCCCAGAAAAGGACGAGCACGCCGCTTTCGTGAAGCGCGCAAGCTCAAGCAGGGGTACGACGATGGGCTGTTCCGGGAAGGCTCCGGCACCCTCGCGGATTTGAGCGAAAGCGCCGACGGCGACGAGAGCGCTGACGACGACGACTTCGACGATGAGTTCGAAGACGAAGAAGAAGACTGGGACCCGGATCACAACCTGAACCGGTAGGGCCCGGCCCGGCGCCGTTTGGTCGATACGACGCGTCCGCGGACGCGATGCCTCTCCCGTCTCGCCGGTCCCACGCGGCCGCGGACGCGTGGGAACTCGGTGCGTGACGGGTCGCGGACGCGCCCGCGGACGCGTGGGAACTCGGTCGTTATCGGTCGCCGACGCGCCCGCGGACGCGTGAGAACTCGGTACGTTACGAGTCGCCGGCGCGCCCGCGGACGCGTGGCCGTGGGGTCCGTCCCCCTGCTCGGACGCGTCCGAGGCCGTCAGGACCTAGGCGGTGCGGGGGTCGGGGGCATCGCCGTCGATCTCGTAGTGCGCGATCGCCTCGGCCACCGTCTCGGCCTTCACGTCGCCGGTCTGCGCGAGGCCGTCGAGCACGCCGACCACAACATGGGCAGAGTCGACCTCGAAGTGGCGCCGGAGCGCGGAGCGGACGTCGGAGAAGCCGTACCCGTCGGTGCCGAGCACCACGTAGGGCTGGGGCACGAACCGGGCGATGGAGTCGGGCACGGCGCGCACCCAGTCGGTCACCGCAACCACCGGTCCATCCGTGTCGGCCAGCAGCTCCGTCACGTACGGGGTACGCGGCGGCTCTTCGGGATGCAGCCGGTTCCACCGCTCGCACTCGAGCGCATCGTCGCGGAGCTGCTTCCAACCGGGAACGCTCCACACGTCGGCGCCGACGTCGTACTGCTCGGCCAACACCTTCTGCGCGGCGAGCGCCTCCAGGACCATCGGGCCGCTGGCGAGGATCTGGGCGTGGTGCGGGTGCTCGCCGACTGCCGGCTGGAAGCGATACATCCCGCGCACGATGCCGTCCTCCACGCCTTCGGGCATGGGCGGCTGCACGTAGTTCTCGTTGTAGAGGGTGACGTAATAGAAGCAGTCTTCGGGTTCGGGCCCGTACATGCGCCGGATCCCGTCGCGCACCAGCACGCCGACCTCGAATGCGAACGCGGGGTCGTACGCCCGGCAGTTGGGATACGCCAACGCGTACATCTGCGACTGTCCGTCGCAATGCTGGAGCCCTTCGCCCGACAGCGTCGTGCGGCCCGCGGTCGCGCCGAGCAGGAAGCCCCGGCCCCGCTGGTCGCCGAGCGACCAGATCATGTCGCCGACGCGCTGGAAGCCGAACATCGAATAGAAGATGTAGAAGGGGATGGTCGGGTAGCCCCACGACGCGTACGCGGTCGAGGCCGCGGTGAACGCCGCCATCGCGCCCGCCTCGGTAATTCCCTCTTCCAGGAGCTGCCCGTCGGAGGCTTCGCGGTACGAGAGCATGAGCCCCGCGTCGACGGGTTCGTACTGCTGACCGAACGGCGCGTAGATCTTGAACTCCGCGAACAACGCGTCGAGACCGAAGGTGCGCGCTTCGTCGGGAATGATCGGCACCACGCGCGGACCGAGGTCGGGTTCCTTCAAGAGCACGCGCAGCAGGCGGGCGAATGCCATCGTCGTCGACGCCGGCACCTTCTCGCCGGTACCCGCGGTGAGCTGGTCGATGATGCCGTCGCGCGGGAACACGACCGTCTTCGAGCGCTCGACCCGATCGGGCAGGAAGCCGTCGAGCGCCCGGCGGCGCTCCATCATGTAGTCGTACTCGGGCGACTTGTAGCCGGGGTGGAAGTACGGCGCCATCCCGCTCTCGAGGTCCTTGTCGGGGATCTCGAGATACAGCCGGTCGCGCAGCGCCTTCAGCTGACCGGGCGACATCTTCTTGATCTGGTGCGTGGCGTTGCGCGCCTCGAAGTCGGCGCCGAGGGTCCACCCCTTCACCGTCTTGGCGAGGATGACGGTGGGCGTGCCTTCGTGCTCCACCGCGGTCTTGTACGCGGCGAAGATCTTCCGGTAGTCGTGCCCGCCGCGTGGCAACCGCTGCAGCTCGTCGTCGGAGAGGTGTTCGACCATCTTGCGCAGCCGCGGGTCGGGCCCGAAGAAGTGCTCGCGGATGTAGGCGCCCGATTCGACGACGTACTTCTGGAACTCACCGTCGACGGTCGTGTTCATCTTGTTCAGCAGCACACCGTCGACGTCACGCGCCGACAATTCGTCCCACTGCCGGCCCCAGATCACCTTCAGCACGTTCCAACCCATGCCGCGGAACGTCGACTCGAACTCCTGGATCACCTTGCCGTCGCCGCGCACCGGACCGTCGAGCCGCTGCAGGTTGCAGTTCACGACGAAGATCAGGTTGTCGAGGCGTTCACGCGCGGCCAGGTCGAGCGCGGCGGTGGCCTCGGGCTCGTCCATCTCGCCGTCGCCGACGAAGCACCACACCCGCGCCTGCGACGTGTCGACGAGCTTGCGGTTGTAGAGGTAGCGGTTGAAGCGCGCCTGGTACACCGCGTTCAGCGGACCGAGACCCATGGAGACGGTCGGGTACTCCCAGAACGTCGGGAGCCGGCGCGGGTGCGGGTACGACGGCAGGCCGCGGCCCGTCGTCTCCCGGCGGAAGTGGTCGAGCTGATCTTCGGTCAGCCGGCCTTCGAGGAAGCCACGCGCGTAGATGCCCGGCGCGGCGTGACCCTGGAAGAAGATCTGGTCGCCGTAACCGCCGTCGCCCTTGCCCCGGAAGAAGTGGTTGAAGCCGACCTCGACCAGCGACGCGGCCGACGCGTAGGTGGAGAGGTGGCCGCCGAGACCGTCGAAGCGGTGGTTGGCGCGGTCGACCATCGCCACCGCGTTCCACCGCACGAACGCGCGGATGCGGCGCTCGATGTCTTCGTTGCCCGGGAACCACGGCTCTTGTTCCGGCGCGATGGTGTTGATGTAGTCGGTGGTGACCATCGCGGGCACGAACGCGCCCTTGTCGCGGGCGCGCTCCATGAGCCGGGCGAGCAGGTAGTGCGCGCGGGCTTTGCCCTTGACGTCGATGACCGCGTCGAGCGACTCGAGCCACTCGCCGGTCTCTTGGGGGTCGACATCGGGGAGCTGATGGATCGAACCGTCGCTGAACATGTCTCACTCCGTCCCTCGACGGATCATCGGCCGGGTGGGCCGGGGTCGTGAGCCGTCGGCGAGGACGCCCTTTCGTTCTTCAGGCTACGACCGCCGCGCGCACCTTCGGTGCCACTCCGCCAGCCGGCCGGCCGGTGCGTCAACCGGTCAGAACGATGAGGTACCCACCCGGCAGCCGGACGACGGAACTTGCCGCGCCGGGCGGCAACGCCGCGATCATCTGCGCCGCGGTCTGCGGGTCGTACCGACCGCCGCCGTCGCGGAGGGTGGGCGGCACCGCGGTCGCCGGTGCGATCTCGCCCACCACCTGCGTGCGCAACACGACGTAACGCACACCGAGCCGATGCACGAGCCCGAGCGCGTCCGACTTCGGGAAATGGTTGAGGACCGCGGCTTGCAGGTCGAAGCCGGGCGGTTGAAAACCGGAATAGCCGTTCACGCGCGGGTCGTGATCATGCAGGGCGACGAGTTGGCGCGGCGACTCCGCGGTCGGCCACACGACACCGCGGTCCGCGGAGCTGATCGGGAGCTCGAGCACCACCCCGGTCGGCCGGGCGCGCAACGCGGCACCGACTCCCCCGTCGTCAGCCGACGTCGGGACGCGCACGAAGACGAGTGCCATCGCCGATTCCGCCACGACGATCACGGCGAGCAGACCGACGACCGCGATCCGCCATCGGCTCGGTGTGCGCCGGAGCAACGCGTCGATCCCGACGGCCGCGAACAGCACGAGTGCGAGCTGCGCCGCGAGCTCGAGACGCGACACCGCGCGGATTCCGGCGAATCCCGGAACGATTCGTCGCAACGCCGCGAACGGGAGGTACACCCGATGCCCGCCGACGCGTATCCAGTCGCCGAACGACAGCACGAGCACGACGAGCCCGGCCATCGCCAGCAGCAGCAACTCGTCCCGCCCGCGGACCCGTCCCCCGTCGTCCGCCGGTCTGTCCTCGGTGCGCTCGCCCTCGCCCCGCCGTCGCCGCCCCCGCCGCAGCACCAGGACGACGCCCACCGCGCCGAACGCCAGCGCGACGAAACCGGGGAAGGCGCGGTTCTCGATGCCCCGGCTACTCGGACGCGATGCGCTCGACACGAACGGCACGTGATCGAGCACGTAGTCGTGCGAACCGGTGCCTGCGAAGTCGCCCACGTGCGTGGCGGTCGACGGCTCGAACGTGCGCCGGAACTCCGGGTGGCGTTGCAGCTGTTCGTATTTGAACGCGAACGGCGCGACGCACACGACCACCAACCCGGCCGCGGCCGCCAGCGCAACGACATACGGCCGCCGCGGGCCCGGACGACGCGCCACCAACAGCCCGCCCGCGACGATCACGACGACGACCGCCATCATCGCCCCGAAGTAGCTCGCGGTGAGCGTCAGCATCACGAAGGCCGCACCCAACGCCAGGCCGCGCCGCACACTCGGCGCGTCGAACAGCAGCAGCAACAACAACACGACGAGCGGCACCAGCGCACCGCCCACCACCAACTGGAAGTGCCCCTGGTGCACGAGCCGGATCGCGGCGTACGTGTAGGCCAGCGCGGCGACGAAAGCTGCGCCCCAATGGCGGACGAAACGCGCCGTCAACCGATACACGCACCACGACGACAACACCCACGACCCGAGGTAGATCACGTTGAACGCGAGGGTGTCGCCGAGAATCGTGCGTAGTGGCCAGTGCACGAGCGCGACCGGGAACAACGTGTCGCTGTAGGCCAGCGTGCCGTGCGCGGGATAGAAGATGGGCGGGTTCCACAGCGCGTGCCAACCGTGCGGGAGACCGATCTGGACGCGCCGCATGATCCAGAGATTCAGCAGCGAGTCGCCGGAGTCGCCCGCGATGAACGTGCGCAGCCGGGTGACGTTCGGGAACGTCAGCGCGACCGCGAGGATCAGGAAGATCGCGAGCAACAGCGCGGCGTGCGGCGCTCGGGCGGTGCCACCACCGCCGTGCTCGTCCGGCGCGCCCTCGGACCCCGGCTCGGTGAGCGTCGGAGACCCGTCGAGCACCGGCCGACGCTATCCGCGGCCGGTGCCCTCCAGGCGACAATCGGGTGGGCGCGGAGGGATTCGAACCCCCGACCCCCTGCGCGTCATGCAGGTGCTCTGCCAGACTGAGCCACGCGCCCGAGTTGAGCCCGCGAGGATAGCGCGACGGTTACCGTTGCCCCGATGGGACTCCTTGACGGGCACAAAGCGGTAGTGACGGGCGGCGGCTCCGGGATCGGCGCGGAGACGTGCCGGCGCATGGCCGCCGAAGGCGCGCAGGTCTCGGTGTTCGACGTGAACGCCGACAACGCGGAGGCCGTCGCCAAGGAGGTCGACGGTCACTTCTACGCCGTCGACGTCACCGACTTCGAGTCCATGGCGACCGCGATGCTCGACGCCGCCGAGAAGATGGACGGCCTGTCGCTGCTCTACAACAACGCGGGCGGGAGCACGCTGGCCCGCATCCACGACTTCGACGTCGCGGAATGGCGGCGCATCGTCGACCTCAATCTCACCGGCGTGTTCCACGGGTTCAAAGCCGGTGCGCCGCTGATCCAGAAGAACGGCGGCGGGGCCATCGTCTCGACGGCTTCGATCTCCGGTACCCGGCCCGCGGCGGGCGAGGCGCCGTACTCCGCGGCCAAGGCGGCCGTCATCGCACTCACCGCGAACGCGGCGCTCGAATACGCGCCCTCGATCCGCGTCAACGCGGTGTCGCCGGGGATGATCCGCACGCCGCTGACCGAGCTGCTCCTCGATCCACGCGGTATCGGCCTCGAGGAACAGGAGCGCGACAAGACGCCGCTCGAGCGCATCGGCACGCCCGCCGACATCGCCGACGTGGTGGTGTTCCTCTGCTCCGACCTGGCCCGTTTCGTCACCGGCCAGAACCTCGTGGTCGACGGCGGGATGACGCTGCACGGTTCGGGGGTCGACGGGGTGCTCGACGTGGTGAGCGAGCTTCTGGCCCAGCGCTGACCGCGGCTTTACGGTTCCCTCACAATTGGCTGCGATGGTGAATCCATGAGATTCACCACGACCATCGCTTCCGCCTCCGTCGCCGCAGTCCTCGGGCTCGCCGGGGTATCCGTGGCCGGCGCGGCGTCGACCTCAGGCTCGACCGCCGCCAACCCGGCCGTCGTGACCAGCACGACCGTCGCCGGGACCAAGACCCCCGCCGTCAAGACCCCAGCGGCGAAGGCCGCGCGCCGCAAGGCCGCCGCCCAAGCGCTCCGCCGCCGCATCCGCCGTCAGGGCGGGACGCTCGCGGCCCAGACGATCGGCATCTCCCGCGCCGACCTGGTGAAAGAGCTCCGCGGCGGCAAGACGATCGCCGCGATCGCGACCGAGCACGGCGTTCAGCCCCAGACGGTGATCAGTGCGCTCGAGTCGGCGTTGAACGCCAAGGTTCAGGCGGCCGTGACCGCCGGCAAGATCAAGGCCGCTCGGGGCACGAAGCTCGAGCAACGCATCGACACCGCAGTGCCGAAGATCGTCAACACCTGGGTTCCCAAGGTCAAGGCGAACGCCAAGACCGAGGGGTGAGGAGCGGGGGCGCGGCGTTACCGGGTCCGAGCCGACTGCAGAAGTTGGCGCATGGACGCTTTGACCGCCCGGGGCTTGTAGGCCCGGTGGTAGTCGGCCAGGGCCCGGGCCGCCGCCAGTCGGGTCGCCGACACCGGTGAGCTCTGCTCGCCGTCGTTGTGCACCCAGCACCACGAATCGTGCGCGAGGCGGACGTTCCCGATGGTCACGGGCTGTCCGTAGTCGGTCACGATCCGCACTTCGGCGAGGGCCGGGGTGCGGGCGACGACCTGGACTGCGTCGAGGTCGGCGGCGCCTACTTCGGATGCAAGGGGGGCTTGGGCGTGCTGCATACCCGACACCCTGACAGTGCCGAGGCCGGGGCGGAAGACCGAAAGGGCTGGTCGTGGCCCATGTCACAGCCCGCCCGACCCGCCGCCGAGTGGGCGGGCCGCCCTCAGAGCTGACCGGCGAGGGCCGCTTCGGCCTGGCGCAACAACGCGTCCGCGGAACCGACGATCGGCCTGACCCGCAGGCCGACGAGCCGGTCCCGGGCATCGCGGGCCAGGGTCAGCGCCCGTTCCGGATACGCGTCGCGGGCCAACAACACGCGGCTCCAACCGATTTCGGTCCGGGCCCGCAACAGCGGCGCCCGCAGGCGCTCGCTCACGGCCAGCGCGTGTTCGAACATCTCGTCGGTCGCGGCGTGGTCGCCGGCTGCGGCGGCCGCCATCGCCGCGCCGAAGGCGAGCGGCGCGATCGCCCACGAGCCGTTGAACGCGACCTGGTCGGGGAAGGGGCGGAGATGGCGCAGCACGACCTCGCCCACCCGGCTGTTGCCGACCATGTACGCGGTCTCGGCGGCCGCGACGAGCGACGGCGCCCAGTGCAGGCCGAGGGGAAGATCTTCGAAGTCGCGCGCCGCGGCCTGCTCCAGGCGACCGAACGCGTCCTGGTTGGTCTCCGGGAAACACGCGAGCGCGCGGGCGAGGAGGATCTCGGAGTTCGGGTCGCCCGCGACCCGCATGCCCTGCACCATCGGCAACAGTTCCGCGAAGCGCCCCTGCTGCCAGCGCACGCACGCGATCTGGAGCGCGGGACCGACCACCGCACTGCCGATGCCCTGGCGCGATCCCATCGCGGCCGCGCTGAGCGCCAGGCGTTCGGCCTCGACGAGATCGCCTTCCAAGCCGCGCCGCCACACCCGGATGCATTCCATGTTGAACGCGAGCACGGCCACGCCGAGCTCGGTACCGAGGTCGAACGCGGTGTCGAGGTAGTTCCACGCCCGGTCGACGTCGGCCGACTCGATGGCGGCCGACGCGGCGGTACTCAGCGCGAAGAACCGGTGGACCGGGTCGGCCGAACCGACCGACACCGCGACCGCCTCTTCGATGTTGCGGCGCCGTTCCGCGAGGTTGTGCGGCGTGCACGTCACCTGGAAGTGACGCATGAAGACTTCCGGGAGCGCGTCCCGCGCGCCGCTCACACGTACGTCGGAAATCGCGTCGTCGGCGAGGGCGCGGGCGCGCCGCCATTCCGGCGTCAGGGTCAGCTCGGTCGCGAGGCGAGCGCGCAACAGGGCCCGCACCCCGAGGTCGTCGGCCCGGCGCGCGCCTTCGGACAGCAGCTCGATGCGTTCCTGCGTCGAGAGGGTCGGCATCGACGTCCAGATCGGCGTCCACAGCGTGGCCGCTTCGATGATCAGACCGCGGTCGTCGAGCCGGCGCGCGACCTCCAGCGCGGTGCGCAACGTCTCCGCGCCGGCCGCGTCGCCGGCCCGGCATTGTGCGCCCGCCAGCCGGATGAGGAGATGCGCGCGCAACCGTTCGTCGGATGCACGCTCGGCCGCGATCTCGAACCAGGCCGCGGCCGTGTAGGGGTCGAGGTCCACGAGGCATGCGTCACCGGCCCGCTCGGCCCAGACGCACGTCTGCTCGTCGGCGTCGGCTCCGTTGGCCATGCTCCACTGCGCGGCCACGGCACTCGAGGTCGCTTCGTGGCGCTCCAGCACGATCGCGATGTCGCGGTGCAACGCGGCCTGCGTGTCGGGATCGATCGCCTCCAGGATCGCCCGGCGCGCGAGATCGTGCACGAAGTCGAACGTCCCGAGCCCGGTGACGTGTAGGAAACCGCCGTTGATGGCCTGATCGACCAACAGCTCCGTAGACCGCGCTGTGCCGCGCGACACCTCCGCCAACAGCGCGAGATCGAAGTCGGTGTGCGTCGCCGACGCGATGTTCAACAGGTGCGCGGCCGGCTCGCCCAGGCCGGCGACGCGGCGGAGCACGAACTGCCGGATACGCACGGACACGTCGTCGGGGCGCGTCGCCGACGTTCCGCGGTCAGGTTCGCGCAGCATCTCCCCGAGCAGGTACGGATGCCCGTGCGTGGTCAGCGTGAGTTGCGCGGCGAGGTTCGACGCGTCGGGCAGCGCGAGCTCGTTCAGCAGCCGCTCCACCTGATCCGGACCGAGACCGCCGAGCTCGAGGCGATCGAGCTCGCCCCGCTTCTGCAGGCTCCGCGCCAGTTGTTCGAGCCGCGACGACCGGTCGGCAACCCCCGAGCGCGCGGTGGCCAATACGAGGACGCGCTTCGGTTCCTGGTCGACGAACAGGGCGCCGAGCAGCAACAGCAGCGCCGTTCCGGCGCGGTGGACGTCGTCGAGGAGCAGCATCACCGGCGCGCGCTGCGAGAGCGCGCCGATCCACGACACGATCGCGTCGCGCACGCGCGCGGCGCGCGTCTCGTCGTCGGCTTCGAGCGCGGGCGGAAGGTCGGGCAGCCGGCGGCGCAACGCGGGCGCGATGTCGGCGACGTCGCCCGGCCAGCGCCCCAGGCACAGACGAAGCTCGACGTCGCTCAGCTGCACCGAGGCCTCGGTCAGCGCGGCCGTGAGCATCAGCAGCCCGGGATGCAATGCGTCGGCACCGTCGACGGCCAACACGATCGCGTCGTCGTGCGCGCGCCGGGCCGCTTCCAGGACGAGCCGCGACTTCCCGATACCGGCTTCGCCCTCGACGAGCACCATGCGCGTCGCGCCCGCGGCGACATCGCGCAGCGCGTCGAAGATGACGTGCTCCTCGGCGGAGCGGCCCACGAACGGCAATCCGCACGGCGTCCACGTCGGGAGGGTGGCGACGATCCCCGACCGGCGCGGCAGGAGGGCCGGATTCTGGTCGAGCATGTTGCCGTACAGCTCCTGCACGAAGTGGCTGGGCTGCACGCCGAGCTCGTCGGCCAGCGAGCGGCGCAACGCCTCGTACTCCGCCAGCGCGTCGACGCGTCGACCGGCGCGGTACAGGGCCACCATGTATTGGGCCCGGATGCGTTCGCGCCACGGCTCGTAGCGGATCCAGGTGTCGATGTCCGCGAGCACTTCCACATGCCGGCCGCTGTCGAGGTAGGCGCGGTTGCGGAACTCGTAGATCGCCAGCCGCAGTTCGCGCAGGTCGCGGTACGCGGAGTCGTAGAACGGCGCGTCACTCAGGTCGTCGAGCGCGTCGGCGGTCCAGCACGCGAGCGCGGCGTCGGCCGCCGCGGCCGCACCCTGCACGTCGTCGCGCTCGCGCAGATCCTGGGCGTGCACGAAGTGGGCGCGGGCGCGCAGGTGATCCAACTCGTCGTCGGCCACTGCAATCCGGTAGCCAGCCGGACCCGACGACAAGCGATCGGCGACCGGGCCCAGCGCCGTCCGCAGGCGCGACACGACGATCTGGAGCGCGGCGTCGGGATGTTGGGGAATGGACTCGCCCCAGATGCCTTCGATCAGCGTGTGCGGGCGTAGCGCTCGGTTCGCGTCGAGCAGCAACAACGCGAGCAGCGCCCGCTGACGCGGCGCGCCGATCGCCAAGGGCGCACCGTCGGCCTCGACCCCGACCGGGCCCAGGACCTTGAATCGAACATTGCTCGCCATCACGCCCGCCCCGCCACCCACGGAACCACGCTCACGATGGATCCTTCCCGGTCGGAGACCGAGACTCACGCGTACGCTTTGATTGTAGGCTCTATTATGAAGCGCGCGTCAACCCGTGGGATGACGACGTGATCGCGGAACGACCCGAGGTGGTATGCGGTTTTCCCCCATCCGCGGGCCGATCGGCGGGCCCGACTCCCGCCCCGGCCGGCTATGAGTCGGCGGCGCTCGGTCTCCTCCCAGGAGAACGACGAACGCCTGCTGGAGGCCGCGCTCGAAGAGATCGCCGCCGTGGGGGTCGACCGGCTCGGCATGAGCGGCGTCGCCCGCCGCGCCGGCCTCACCACCGGTGCGCTCTACGGGCGCTACGAGAACGTCTACGAGCTCGCGGCCGCGGTGTGGACCACGCGTGTCCGCGACACCCACTTCGCCCTTCTCGACCGGGCCGTGCGCGCGCTGGTCGACGACGATCGGTCGATTCCGCTCGGCGAGGTGATCCAGGAGCTGGTGTGCCCGTCAAGGTCCACCATCGCCGCGCTCGAGCTCCTGGCGACGGCCCGCCGGATCGACGAGCTCGACGAAGTGGTGACGCCCGCGGTCGACGAATGGATGCAGGGCTGGCGGGCGGGCGCGCACGGGCGCGACCGGCGTCGGCGCGCCCAGGTGCTGTTCACGGCCGGTTCGGTGTGGGGTGTTCTCCTGCACACGATCCCCCGCCACCGCGAGACGGAATGGGAACCGGTGATGGTGGGCGTCCGCTATTCGTTCGGTCGGCCCTATGCGGCGCCGATCGAACGCTTCCGGCCCGAGGTGGCCGGCACTGTGCGGGCTGACACGGGCGACGCGGCCCAGAGCGCACTCATCGATTCCGTGTCGGCCATCACCGCGCGCGTCGGTTTCGAGCGCGCCACGACGTCGCGGATCGCGCGCCGCGCCGGACTCACGTCGGGCGCGATCTACGCGCGCTACCAGACCAAGGACGAGCTGCTCGCGCACTCGGTCGAGGTTCTGCTCGCCCGGCGCCTGGCCGACGATCTCGAAGCGAACAGCGCCACGTACGCCGCGCCCGACGTCGGGCTCGCCACCGCGCGCATCGTCGGCGGGTATCTCGGCGCGCCGCGCCGCGAATGGCGGACGTTCCGGATCGAGGCGCAGCTCGCGGCGCGGCACCGTCCGGATTTGGCCGCCGCGCTCGACCAGGTGCAGGAAGCGGCGATCTACGCCTACCTCGAAGCGTTGGGAGCGCGTACCCCCGACGAGCACCGCGCCCTCGACGCGTTCGGCCGCTTCGCCCAACTCATCCCCCTCGGCCTCGCGTTCGTCGACCTCGTCACCCCGGGAGTGGGCGGCACCGACTGGCGAACGGTCTTCGTTCCCCTTCTCGCGCCACCAGGCTGAACGAACAAGCCGCGTATCGCCCGAATCCTGGGAAAAGGTCACGGGTCCGGGCGTTATGCTTCGGGCCGGGAGACGGGTAGCCGGGGGGCCTCGTGGTCGTATCCGAGGAAGAGCGCGGCGCGACGCCGAGCGTCGTCGCACCGCCACCGGTCGCGCACCGCGCCGACATCCAGGGCCTCCGCGGGCTCGCCGTGCTCCTGGTCGTGGCCTTCCACGCCGGGCTGCCGCTGCCGGGGGGTTACGTCGGCGTCGACGTGTTCTTCGTCATCTCCGGTTTCGTCATCACGCAGTTGCTGTGGCGCGAACTCTCCTCGACGCACCGCCTGAGCTTCTCCACGTTCTACGCCCGCCGGGTGCGCCGCATCCTTCCCGCACTCGCCCTGCTGATCGTGGCCGTCGCGGTGGCGTCGGCCGCGTTCCAGAACCCGATCCTGGCCCAGCGCAAGACCGCGGCCGCCGGCGCGGCGGCGGCGACGTTCTTCGCCAACGGCTACTTCTACAGCGCCAAGGTCGGTTACTTCGACGCCGCGCTCAACTCGAACCCGTTGCTGCACACGTGGTCGCTCTCGGTGGAAGAGCAGTTCTACGTCGTGTTCCCGCTGCTGCTCGCGTTGACGGTTTACGCAGCCGGCCGTTACGCACCGCGTCTCCCGGTGCGCACCGCGGTGGCGTGGGTCGTGGGAATCGTCGGCTTGGTCTCGTTCTTCATCGGTGTGGGCGCAACCCGGGGCGCGTTCAGCGAGTTCCTGACCTCGCCGTCGCGGTTCGCGTACTACTCGTCGTTGACCCGGGCCTGGGAGTTCGCGGTCGGCGCGTTCCTGGCCCTGTTCGTCGCCAACCTCGCCCGCATCAAGGCGAACAGCGCCCTGATCGCGGGCGTGGTCGGGATCGTTCTTGTGCTTTGGAGTGCGCGGGTACTGACGAGCACCGCGTTGTTCCCGGGCACGATCGCGCTCGTCCCGGTGGGCGGAACCGCGCTGCTCATCGTCGCCGGACTGGGCACGCAACGCGGGATGACGCGGGCCCTCAGCAGCCGGCCGATGGTGCGGATCGGCGACATCTCCTACGGCTGGTACCTGTGGCACTGGCCTGCGATCGTGTTCACCGGCATCCTCTTCTCGCACAGCACGTTCGCGCTCACGATCGCCGCCCTCGCCGCGCTCGATCCCCACGTACTTCTCGTACCGCTTCGTCGAGCAACCGATCCGCTTCAACCGCTCGATCACCGGGCGGCGCGCGCTGACCCTCGCGATCATCTGCATCTCGGTGCCGCTGATCGTGTGCGCCGCGCTCGGGCTCTCGGCACGCGCCGTTTCTCGCACCGCCATCGCCCGCAACCTCAAGCAGCAGACCACACTGCACGCCGACGAGATCCGGAACTGCGAGAACAACGGACCGATAGAGAGCCGCCCCGCGGGCTGCGTGTGGCACGCCTCCGACGCGCACGGTTCGGTGTGGCTGGTCGGCGACTCGAACGCGGGTCACTTCACCGAGCCCGTCGCCGCGGCCACGACGCAGGCCGGGTACGACCTCCATGTCGCCACCAGCGCGGGCTGTCCGTTCGTCGACGTCGTCCTCGTCACCGACGGCAACGCGTTGGCCGGGTGCCGGCGCTTCGTCACCCAGGCGGTCACGCAGCTGATCGCGCTGAAGCCCCAGCTCGTGATCGTGTCGTCGGATGCGAGCGGCTACATCGACGGCAGCAAGTTCCGTCTGCGCGATCCGCGTACGGGCCACACCGCCACGACGGTGGCGGCCAAGGCGCGGGTCTGGCAGACCGCGTTGTCATCGGTGGTACGGCAGTTGACCCAAGCCGGCGTGCCCGTCACCGTCGTCGACACCGTTCCGCACTTCGGAACGTGGGACCTCTCGCAGTGCCCCGCGTTCCGCATCTACCTCGACGCGTCGTCGTGCGGGACATCTGCGAGCCGCGCGTCGATCGACCACCAACAGCAGCCCGCGCTCCAAGCGAACCGCGCCGCGATCGTCGGGATCGCGAACGCCAACGACATCGATCTCACCAACGACCTCTGCTCGGCCACGGAGTGCCCGACCAATCACGGCGACCACTTCCTGTACCGCGACTTCGGGCACCTCACGATCGCCGGCGCGTTGACCCTGACGCCCGAGTTCAGTCGGTTGCTGCAGACGAAGTTGCTGTCGGCGTAGGCGCCGGTTTCGCCGCGGGCCGGGCCGGCGCGAGCAGGCGCGGGAGCCACTGCGTGATCGCGATGCCGCCGAGCACCGCGAGCGCGGGAGTCATGGTGGCCAGATAACGCGGGTTGCCGTATGTGACCGCGATGGTGGCCGTCACGCTCAACACGAGCAGCAGCAAGGGCCACACCTCGATGCGCCGCTTGAACGCGACGATCGTGCCCGCCGCGGCGGTGACGAACAGGAACCAGTCGAAGAGCGTGACGCTGAACCGGAACTGACCCGATCCGGTCTGGAAGTGGAACGTGCCGAGCAGGCTCCACGCCCGCGCTTCACGCGCGACGACCACGATCGGCAGCCGTCCCAGGTGCGCGGACGTGTAGGAGAAGGCGCGGTGCTTGGCCGCCGCGTACGCCTGCGCTTCGGAGAGGTTGGCGCCTTCGAGATCCGTGAAGCCGACGCTCGCGTCGCCCTCGCACACCCAGTCGCCGATGTGCGGGCCGTAGAAACCGGCCCGGCAACTCGTCGCGGCCATCGTCCCGTAGAGGTTCGGCTGACTCAGGTACGGCGTGCCGAACGCCGCTTGATTGCGGATCAGCCACGGGCTGACGACGACGAGCGTGGTGAGCCCGATCGTGGCCAGACCGATCAGCCGCCGGCGCCAGGTTTCGCGGGGCAGGAAGATGATGCACGGCGCCATCACGACCACCAACCACACGACACCTTCGCCGCGTGTGAGTGCCGCGACGCCGGCGACTCCCCCGAGGGCGAACCACCGCCAGGTGCGCGTCTCGCGGCGCTGATCGACCAACAGGATCAGCATCAGCGCGGCGAGTGGGACCGCAACCGCTTCCGACATCAGCGATCCCTCGAGCAGGATCATCATCGGGTTGATCGCGGCGAGCACCGCGGCCGCGATCGCCACCTTCGGGCCGCCGACGCGCAGGCCGAGCAGACCGAAGAGGAACACCGTCACCGATCCGATGACTGCCAGCACGAGTTGGCGTCCGAGGAGCGACGACGCGCCGACCTTGGCCGTCGCCGCGTAGAGCAACGGCATGACCGGCGGGAAGAGCGCGGTCGAACGGCCCGCGCACGACGCCACGAGCGGGCAGGTCACCGAGTAGCCGTGACCCGAAGCCAGGCGATCACCGATCCCCGTGTACCACGAGGCATCCCAACCCAGCTTCAGGGTGCGGGCGTAGAGCAGGACGTACGCGACCCGCACGAACAGCCCGAACCCGGCGACGATCAGCAGCTTGCGGTGAACGTCGGTGAACCCGCCGCGACTCGGCGCGGCGGCCTTCGACGGCTCTGCCAACGCGGTCATCGCCGATTGTCCCCCACGTCGTCATCCCGCCCGGCACCGGCGCCCTGACCAGCCGATACTCCCGGAGATCCCCCTGGCCACCGAGAATGGCCACCCGACCTCGGGGTGTCAAGTGCGGGTCACGTGCGATCGAATCGGACCTCTCCGGCCAGAACGCCCTCCGCCACCGCATCGAGGCTGGTGCCGTCCTGGCGCGAAAGCGCATTCATCAGGGCGAGCGCGGTCTGATACGTGCAGCCCGCCTGGGCGCTGACGGTCTCCGCGGCGATGGTGATCCGGGCCGACGCGGTGTGCGAGGGTGCATCTTCGGGCTTCACAGCGAGTCATCCGCTGCTGCGCCCCGATCGGATCGTTATTTCTCGGAGATCGAGAGCGATTCCAGCCCGGCGACCGCCGAGGCGTGCATCTCGGGGGTGAAGACGCGCCGGCAGTTCTTGCCCTGGGCCTTGGCGTTGTACATCGCGAGATCGGCGTTGCGGAGGAGCTCGTCGGTGTCGGTGGTTTGGTCCCCGAAGGCGATGCCGATGCTCGCGGTGAGCGTCAGCCGGCGTTGCGCGATGTCGATCGGTTGTTGCAGCGCGGCGAGGATCCGCTGCGAGATGGTGACCGCATCGTGGTCGTCGGTGAGCTGGTCGAGCAGGACCGCGAACTCGTCGCCGCCCAGGCGCGCCGCGGTGTCGGTCTGACGAAGTTCGCGCGTGAGCCGCTCGCTCATCTGCACGAGGAGCTCGTCGCCGACCCAGTGGCCGAGCGTGTCGTTGACGTTCTTGAAGTCGTCGAGGTCGATGAACAACACCGCTACTCCGCGTTCAGTACGGCGCAGCCGGGCGATGGCGTGGTCGATCCGATCCCGGAACAACGTCTGGTTCGCGAGTTTCGTGAGCGAGTCGTGCAGGGCCTGATGCCGGAGGAGTTGCTTGAGCTGTTCGTGCTCGGTGATATCGCGGAACGTCCAGACCCGCCCGACGACTTTGCCGTCGAGCGCGCGGGGATACGAGTCCCGTTCGAAGACGCGTCCGTCGTTCAGGTGCACGACATCCTGGCTGCTCGTGTCGGGGCTGGCGTACACCTCGTGCACCTTGGCGAGGAACTCGTCCGGGTCGCGCACGTGCCGGAGGGCCGCGGCCAGCGCTTCGTCGTCGTCGCGCTTGTCGAGCACCGCGTCGGGCAGCGACCAGATCGCCGCGAACGCGCGGTTGAAGGTGACGATCCGCCCACGCCGGTCGACGACCAGGATGCCGTCGGCGGTGGAGTCGAGCGTGGTCGCGAGCAGCGAGTTCGACTCGCGCAGCTCGGCTTCGGTGCCGACGCGATCGGAGACGTCGTGGCCCGTGACCACGACGGCGCCGAGCGTCGGGTCGTCGATCAGATTCGTGAACGTCAACGCGAACGGGACCACCGACGCGTCGTGGTGCACCAGGCGCAGATCGGTGGTCAGCGGCGGCGCGCCGGGCCTCCGCACGGCGTCCAACGCCGTGGCGAGTTGCGGCTGGTCGACGGTGTCGACGAGCAGCGCGAACGGCGCGCCTTCGAGGAGTTCCTGGTCGCGACCGAGCAGCCTCGTCACCGGCGCGGACGACGACCGGATCGTGCCGTCGGGTTCGACGATCACGGTGATCGACGCCGCGTTCTGCATGACGGCGCGGAAACCGGCCGCTTCGTCACCGACGACTTCCCAGCGCCGCCGGTCGGTGATATCGCGGACGATCACCAACATGTCTGCGCCGAAGTACCGGCCACGCGCTTCGACCAGCCGCCAGCCGTCGGCCGCGCGCACGCGCATCTCGAGCAACGTGCCCACTTCCTTGCGCTGCATCGCGGTCACCGACACCAGCGCCATCTCGACATCGTCGGGATGCAAGAAATCCAACATGCTGCGGCCCGCGCCGTCGGAGAGGGTGATTCCGAACAATTGCTCCGCGGCGGTGTTGCCCCACCGCACCTCGCCCGCCGCATTCAAGAGGATGACCGGGTCGGGTAATGCCGCGGCCAGGTCGCCCAACGCACCCGCGAACTCATACGAGACTCCGGTGTGCGTCACGCCGGGAACATCGACCCGTCCCGGACGGCGGTTAACCCCCCGTCCCGTGACCGTGGCGAATCACCCGGTTCCGACCGGCGTTCTCGATACAACGTGTACCCCCACGGGAACGCATTGCACCATGAACGCCGAGATCAGAGCTTCTTGGTCATCCGGATCGCGACCGCCTCGTATCCAAGGCGCTCGTAGAGGCGCCGGGCGATGGTGTTGTAGCCGAAGACCGAGAGCCCCAGCTCGCTCGCGCCGTGCGCACGCGCTTCGTCTTCCGCCAAGAGCATCGCCGTCTTTCCGTACCCGCGTCCGCGCTGTTCCTCGTCGACGGCGATGTCCCAGATCCACCACATCCCTGGTTCGCCCGAATCGGCGGGACCCATCCAGAGGGATCCAAGGGCGACACCTCCGTTCTCGATACGGAACATGAGGTGGTCGGCCGTGGATACGCCGTCCGGAAACAGCGTGACCAACTGCTCGGCGGCAGCCCGCGTCGCCGTGATCTCGTCCTCACCCGACCGCACGCGCTGCGCCACGTGTTCACGCGTCGAGGCGGCGATGAACCCCTCGATCTCCGAGCGATCCATCCGCCGCAGAGAAAGCGCCACGGGCGCGGAGCCTACGAGATGAACGCGACGCCGGGCGCAGGGATCGGCGGGTTCCCTTATTCTCGACGAAGTTGGTCGCGCAACGCTTCGAGCTGTGTTGCCGCACGGTCGCGGTCGATCCCGAGCCAGCTGCACGCCGTCGCAATGCTCGTAAACGAGAGCGAGGAGATGCCGGAACCACGGAACCGTTCCTCGAACGCGCGCACCTTGTCCCACGCACTATTCGGGATCAGCGCGAACTGGAGTGGACCGATTTCGGGCGCTTGGCTCCGCAAGCGATCACCCATCTCGTCGACCACGTCCATCGGTACGTGCGGTGCTCCGTTGGCCGTGCGCAGATCAGCGAGCGCGAACGGCCCGGGCGGAAACGCAGGGTCCGCGAAGAGCGCGTTCTCGGCCGCGTCCCATTCTCCCGGCGTCACCTGCGCGTCCCACACGATGTAGGTGCAGCGTGTGACCGAATCGCAGAAGTATGCGACTCCCAAGTTCGCGCGCCTCCTCGTCTGGCGACCGCGGCCGCCGGCAGTATGGCCCACCATCTCACTAGACGGGCGGCCCCGGCGTCGAAAACGCGGGACCTCGGGACGCGCATCGGCGCCCGGAATCGGGCGCCGACCTGCATGTTCTCCGAGAGCGGACGACGGGATTCGAACCCGCGACCCCAACCTTGGCAAGGTTGTGCTCTACCAGCTGAGCCACGTCCGCGTAGGCCCGACAGTATACAAGGGCCCGTGCCCCAGGCGGCAGGCGACCGGTAGCCTCCGGCCATGCGCATCGGGATCTTCGGGGGCGACACGGCCGCCCGCACCATCGACAACGTCATCGACGACGCCCGGGCCGCGGAGGCCGACGGTTTCGCCTCCTACGCCCTCCCCCAGATCTTCGCCCTCGACGCGCTCGGCGTGCTCGCGATCGTCGGGCGGGAAGTCCCCCGCATCACGCTCGTCACCGGGGTCGTGCCCACCTACGGCCGCCACCCGCTGACGATGGCGCAACAGGCGCTCACCGTGCAGGCCGCCAGCGACGGTCGCTTCATCCTCGGCATCGGCCTCTCGCACCAGCTCGTCATCGAGAACATGTTCGGCCTGTCGTTCGACAAGCCCGTGCGCCACATGCGCGAGTACCTGTCGGTCCTGATGCCGCTGCTGAACGACGGCAAGGTGACCTTCACGGGCGAGACGATCAGCACCCAGGCCAGTGTCAACATCGCGCCGCACCTGCCGTGCCCGGTCCTCGTCGCCGCGCTCGGCACGCAGATGTTGAAGCTCGCGGGCATGGTCACCGACGGCACGATCACGTGGATGACGGGGCCGGCCACGCTGGCCGGGCACACCGTTCCGACGATCACGGCCGCGGCCGCGGCGGCCGGTCGGCCCGCGCCGCAGATCGCGAGCTCGCTGCCGATCTGTGTCACGAACAAGATCGACGAGGCCCGCGAACGGGCGGCCAAGGATTTCCAGATGTACGGATTCCTGCCGTCGTACCGCGCCATGCTCGACCGCGAAGGCGCCGAAGGTCCGGCCGACGTTGCGATCGTCGGCGACGAGTCGGTCGTCGAGAAGCAGGTTCGCGCGCTGGCCGACGCAGGCGTCACCGAATACGTCGCATCGATCTTCGGATCGCGCGAGGAGCGGGAGAAGACGCGGGCGTTGTTGAAGTCGATGTTGTGAGCACAGCCGAACCGTCGCCCCGCTCGCCGCTCGAGCTGCTCGAAGCGCTCGGCGTGGAGGAGGTCGAGGTCACGCCCGGGCTCGCGCACCTCGAGATCTACACGATGCGCGGGTTGCTCACGATTCTCTGGCACGGCCCGCGCGACGCGCGCGACGTCGTGCTCACGTGCGGCGGCGGGATGGGTGGTGTGCTCGGACCGGCCGACGGCGTGTACCACACGCTCGGCAACGAGCTCGCGGAGACGTACGGCATCGCGACGATGCGCGTCGGCTACCGCAAGCCCAACGATCTCTCCCGGTGCGTGCACGACGTGGCCGCGGCCGCTGATCTCGCGAGCCGTTCCGGCGCCCTGGGCTTCGTGGTCGTCGGCCATTCGTTCGGCGGCGCGGTCGCGATCCAGGCGGGCACGGTTCTCGGCGCGCACTGCCGCGGCGTCGTCACGTTGTCGACGCAGTCGGCCGGCTGCGAGCACGCGGCGGAGCTGGGCGCCACTCCCCTGCTCCTCATGCACGGCACCGACGACGAGATCCTGCCCGCGGACACGAGCACCGTGGTGCAGATGCTCGCCGGGCACGGCGAGGTCGAGTTGTTACCGGGCGCCGGCCATCTGCTCACGCAGGCGGCAACCGAGGTGCACGACCGGCTCCGGCAATGGATCCCGGAAAGGTTCGCGGGCGGGTAACTACTTCCCCGCTACTTCCCCGCGAGGCGCGCCACGACCGGGGCGAACTCCTCGACGTTCTCGTCGCCGACCACCACGTACGACAGCCCCCACTCGGTGCGCCGCCGTTCGAGCTGTTCACAGATCTCGTCCTCGGTGCCCACCAGGGTCGCGCCCGACTCCAACGCCTCTTCCGGCGACACGCCGAACGCGGGCGCGAGTGCTTCGGCCATCTTCATCCGGTCGGGCGTGACCTTCGTGATGAAGAAACGCATCTGGATCTCGATGTCGTCGATGCGCGCGCCGGCCGCGTCGCGGATCCACTGCACCTTGCGGTCGGTCTGCTCGCGCAGCGAATCCTTCGATGCGTCGATGCCGATCACGCCGGCCCGCAGATTCGGATTGATGCCGACGATGTCGGCTTCGCGGGCGGCGATCGACAGGACGCGCTTGCCGCCGCCGCCGATCAACAACGGGGGCCCGGGCTGTTGCACGGGCTTCGGGTACGCGGCGTAGTCGGTGATGCGGTAGTGCTCACCGAGATACGTGAACTGCTCGCCGGTGAAGCACTGCTTCACGATGTGCAGCGCTTCCTCGAAGCGGTCGACGCGTACCGCCGGCGGGTCGTAGGGCAGGCCGAGCTGGTCGTAGTCGGTGCGCATCCAGCCCGCGCCGATGCCGAACTCGAAGCGCCCGTCACAGAGCAGGTCGATGGTCGCCGCCTCCTTGGCCAGGATCGCGGGGTGCTTGTAGTCGTTGTCGAACACCAGCGAGCCGACGCGCAATGTGGTGGTGTGCGCGGCCGCCATCGCGATCGCGGGTAGCGGCGCGAGCTCCTGGCCGAAGTGGTCGGGCATGAACAGCGTGGAGTACCCGAGATCCTCCAACCTGCGCGCTTTGTCGCGCCACTCCGCCGCCGAACCAACCTGCGAAACCTGAACTCCGAACCGGAACGGTCGCACGAATCCCTACTTCCCCGCCAGGCGCTCGACGATTGGCGCGAACGTGTCGATCGCACTGTCTTCGATCACGTGATACGACATCTGCCAACGCTCGCGCCGCGCTTCCAACGACGCCACGATCTCGTCTTCGGTACCGACCAGGCACGGCGGCGCGAGGCGCGCCTCGTCGATCGATACCCCAAAGGCCGTTGCGATCCCGTCGAGGATCTTCGTGGCCTCGTTCGTGACGTACACGAACCCGACCAGCGACTGCAGCTCAAGATCGTCGAACCGGTCGCCGGCCGCGTCGCGGACCCACGCGACCTTCTGGTCGGTCGCGGCGGGTGTCATCGAGAGCGCGGTGTCGGGCGACGAGCCGTCGCCGGAACGCAGGTTGGCGTTGATGCCGACGATCTGGGCCTCGCGCGCCGCCAGCGCCAGGATCTTCGGCGCACCCCCGCCCACGAAGAACGGGATCGGCTGCTGCACCGGTTTCGGCATGCCGTCGAGCTCGGTCACGTTGTAGTACTCGCCGTGGAACGTGAACTCACCCGGCGCGAAGAGCCCCTTCATCACGGTGATCGCTTCCGCGAGCCGGGCGATGCGAATGCCCGCGCGGTCGAGCGGGATGCCGGCCTTCTCGTAGTCGGCGGTCATCCAGCCCGCACCGATGCCGAACTCGACCCGACCGTCGGAGAGGAGGTCGAGCGACGCCATCTCCCGGGCGCACACGACGGGGTGCTTGTAGTCGTTGCCGAGCACGAACGTTCCGACCCGTAGCGTCTCGGTCACCGCGGCCGCGTGCGCGAGCGCGACGGTCGGTGCGAGGTCGTGCTCGACGAAGTGGTCGGGCACGAACAGGGTGGAGTACCCGAGCGACTCGACCTTGCGCGCGAGCTCGGTGAACTCCTGGCGCGAGCGGCCCTTGCTGCAGGCCACACCGAAACGGAATCTGCGATCGTGCATCCGGCGACCCTAACAAGCCCGTGCGACGAGCTCCGCGGCGCCCCGGCGGCGGCTCAGCGCCGACCGGTCGAACCCCAACCGCCCATGCCCCGGGCCGAGTCGTCGAGCCCGTCGACCTCGCGCCACGCCACGTCTTCCACGCGCTGGATGACGAGCTGGGCGATCCGATCGCCGCGGTGCACTTCGAAATCGGCGCTCCGATCGAGGTTGACCAACAACACGCTGATCTCGTCGCGGTAGCCCGCGTCGATGAGACCGGGCGTGTTCAGGCAGGTCACGCCGTTGCGCAACGCCAGGCCCGAACGCGGTTGCACGAAGCCCGCGTAGCCCTCGGGGATCGCGATCGCGATACCGGTCGGCACGAGCGCCCGCCCGCCGCCGGCCGCGAGGTGCGCGTCGGCGCGCGCGGTGAGGTCGTAGCCCGCGTCGCCCGCGTGTTGCAACGCGGGCAGCGGGACATCGGGATCGAGACGGCGAACGCGGATGTCGAGTTGGATGCGGGCGAGGCTATCCCGGCGCGGTCTTCGAGGTGCGGGCTACGACGCGTCCCGGAGATCGCCGAGCAACGCCTGATGCAGCTCGGGCGTGAGCAGCACATCCTGGTCGTATTCGGGATGGTCGACGACGAGGTGGACCGCTCCGCTCGCGAACATCTCGACGTCGGCGTCGGAGAAGCGGAACTTCAAGAAGTGCACCGCCGCGGTGATGTCGTCGCGGGTAAGGCGCAGCTCGTCCTCTTCGGATACGGCGCCGAACACGCTCGTGCCGTCGGGCAGCACGACCGCGATGTGGCGTTCGATGCCGAGGAGGCGTGGGAGCCATTCCTTCAACGCGGGCTCCGACGTCAGCTCGATCATGAGCGTGGCCGACAGCTCGTTGGCGTCGGGGATGAGCTGGTTGTAGGTCTCGACCTCGTGCGCGATCTGTTCGTCGCGCAACATGCGTTCGGCGCGCGCCATCTCCTGTACCTGCCACCGCATCGTGGTGGTGTTCTCGAAAACCAGCGTCATGATCGGCCCCAGCGCGACCCGCCGGATCTTCTTGAGCTCGATGATGTTGCGCCGCAACTCGTCGCGTTCTCGTTCGTAGGCACGCATGTCGACGATGTCGCCGACGGTCAGCTTCCTCATCACTCCTCCTCGATCCCGTAGGCGCGGGCCAACACCTGCAGCGGATGTACCGGGCGCTTGCCCGATCCCTCTTCGATCGCGACGTTGGCGAGTTGGCAGTCGCCGGCAATCAGGTGCGCGGCGGAATCGCGCACCTTCTCCATCAGCGGCTTGGCCACCCGCCGGGCCAGCTCCGCGTTCTCCGCCCGCAAGCCCCACGTTCCGTCGATCGCGCTGCACCGCTCGATCATCTGCACCTTGGCGCCCGTCAGCTGCATGAGTTGCGAGCTCCGCGGCCCGATCTGCTGGGCGCGGTAGTGGCACGCCGAATGCCAGAGGATCGACTCGTAGGTGCGGCCCTCGAAGTTCGTGTCGAGTTTCTCGGTCTTGTTCGCGTTCATCAGGAACTCGGCGGCGTCGAAGGTGGCCGCGGCAACTTTGCGCGCCGCGTCGGTACCGAGGAACGCCGGGTATTCCTCTTTCAGCACGTACGCGCACGTGGGCTGGGGCACCACGATCGATCGGCCCGCGTCGACCGCGGGCAGCAACGCGCCGACATTGCGCTGCGCGGCTTCACGGAACTTCTCCGAATCGCCCGCGTCGAGCCAGGGCATGCCGCAGCACACCTGACCCTCGGGGAGCTCGCACGAGAAACCGTTGTGCTCGAGTACCGCCACTGCGGCCTTGCCGATCGCGGGCTGTTGGTACTCGACGAGACACGTCGGGAACAGCGCGACCGGGCCGCGGTCGGTGACCGCGGCGGCGTGCGGAACACGGCCGTTGCGAACCCGGAACCACTTGGAGAAGCGCACGCGATCGAAGGTGGGTAGCAGCCGGTCGCGGGCGATGCCGGTGACCTTCTCCATCACGAGGCGCGCCGGCCCGAACTTCGCAGTTGCGTTCACGACCGGCGCGAACGTGGTTGCGACCTTGCCCTGTTGGTCGGTCCGGGCCAGGAGTTGCGCGGACTGCGAGACGTCGCCCGCGTCGTGCTGGCCGATCAGCGACCGCAACATGAGTTGGGGGAAGTCGACGCGCCATTCCTGCTGTTGGTCAGGCGTGTACGGGCAGATGACGTAACAGAGCTTGCACTGGTAGCACTCGTCGACCACGCGCTTGTGCTGCGCCGCACTCAACTCGTCGACGTGTTCGGTACCGCCGAGATCGTCGATCATCTCGAACAACGAACGGAAGCTCGGGCACAACTTCACGCACACCCGGCAGTCGCTGCAGATGTGAAACGTGCGATCGCGTTCGGCGCGCGTCGAACCGGGATCGGTCCACGACGGGTCGAGCGGGTCGTAGAGATGTTCCGCCATCGTCAGCTCCCGACTTCGGGGGGAATTGGGACCGACGAGATCGGCCCCGGGGAAGATCCCCAGGGCCGCGCTCGTTCAACCGGGCGCGCGCAGGATCGGCGCGTCCGACTGTTGCGATTCAGGAAACGCTTTCCAGGCCCTGCTGGAAGCGGCCCGCGTGGCTCTTCTCGGCGCGGGCGAGCGTCTCGAGCCACTCCGCGATCTCCTCGAAGCCCTCGTCGCGCGCCGTGCGGGCGAAGCCGGGGTACATCTCGGTGTACTCGTACGTCTCGCCGGTCACGGCCGACTGGAGGTTGTCGGTCGTGGCGCCGACCGCAACTCCGGTGACGGGGTCGCCGACCTCGGCGAGGAAGTCGAAGTGACCGAACGCGTGGCCGGTCTCACCTTCGGCGACCGAGCGGAAGAGCGCGGCCACGTCCGGGAAGCCCTCGACGTCGGCCTTCTGGGCGAAGTAGAGGTACCGGCGGTTGGCCTGGCTCTCGCCGGCAAACGCTTCCTTCAGGTTGTCGTGCGTCTTGCTTCCCTTGAGATCGGGCATCGATGGGCTCCTTGTTGGTTCAGGTTCGATCGGAACAGAGGTCGCAGTGGCCGCGGAAGATCACCTGCACGTCGTCGACGGTGAAATCGCGGCGGTAACGAATGGGAACGTTCAGGCCGGAGAACTCGACGGGCAGGTCGCGCACCCGGCCGCACGTGGTGCACAAGAGGTGGTGATGGTCGTCCTCGACGTTGGGATCGACCCGCACGCTGCCGGTACCGAGATCGAGAACCCGCACCTCGCCCAGCGCCTCGAGATCGTGCACGGTTTGGTACACGGTCTTGAGCGAGATCGTCGGCATCTCCGCCCGGGCGCGATCGAACAGCGATTCCACGGTGGGGTGCGAATCGTCGCCCTGCAACAAGCGGAAGATCGCCTGCCGTTGGGGCGTGACCCGCAGACCCTGTTCGCGAAAGCTCGTGGTCAGCGCGGCGGTGTCCCTCATGACAGAAGCACACTAACAACAATAGTTGTCGACAAGCAAGTGGCGGGTGGGTCAGGGCCGTGCGATATTGCGGCGTGCTCCACATCGCGGAGATGCTCGCCAATGCCGCCCGCGTGTCGCCCGACACGATCGCCGCCACCCTCGACGACGACGCACTGACCTTCCGCGAGATCGACGAGCAGTCGAATCGCATCGCGAACGGTCTCCGCGGGCTCTGGGTCGGCCGCGGCGACCGCGTGTTGTGGTGGGGCGATACCTCGCTCGACGCGGTTCCCGTGTTCGCCGCGCTCGCGAAGATCGGTGCGGTCTTTGCACCTCTCAACGCGCGGGCGTCGCTCGAGGAGGTCGTGCCCGTCGCCGAATACGCCCGCGCCCGGCTGCTGTTGTGCGGGACGTCGCATCGCGAGCTCGGGGCGGAGCTCGCGGCGCGGGTCGACGTGCCGTTCTCGCCCGAGATCCCGACCGGCGCCGCGGGCCCACCCGACGCGGCCGAGCTCGACGAGACCGACCCGCACGTCATCTTCTTCACCAGCGGGAGCACGGGCCGGCCCAAGGGTGTCGTGCTGTCGCACCGCGCCAACTGGCTGCGCACGTACGTCGGCGCGACCACCACGACCGGCGGCGCGGGCACCGTCTGCATGTTCCCGCTGTTCCACATGGCCGGCTGGACGATCGCGCTTGGCTCCTGGCAGGGGCGGCGCCCGGTGCACTTCGTGCGCACGCCCGACGCGGAGACGTTGCTGCGGACGACGGAGCGGCACCGGGCCGTGCGCCTGTATTGCATCCCCGCGGTGTGGTCGCGCATTCTCGAACACGGGGTCGAGAAGTTCGACCTCTCGAGTCTCGAAGAAGCCGACACCGGGACGTCGGCGACGCCGCCGGAGTTGTTGCGCGCGATCAAGGAGGCGCTCCCCCACACCCGCACGCGCATCTTCTACGGCTCGACCGAGGCCGGGCCCGGCGTGCAACTCGGCGACGCGGATCTCTTCACCAAACCCGGCAGCGTCGGCCTCGCCCAGCCGGGCGTGGAGGTGCGACTCACCGATGCCGGCGAGGTCGTCATGCGCAGTCCGTTCCTTATGGACGGCTACTTCGACGATCCCGTCGCCACCGCCGACGTGTTGCGTGACGGCTGGTACCACACCGGCGATCTGGGAGCTTTCGACGACGACGGGTACCTCGCGATCGTCGGCCGCGCCCGCGACGTGATCCGGACCGGTGGCGAGACGGTTGCACCGCCCGAGGTGGAACAGGTGCTCGGCGACCACCCCGCGGTCGCGCGAGATCGCAGTGGTGGGCGTGCCCGACCTGCAGTGGGGCGAGGTCGTCACCGCGGTCGTCGTGGTGCGGGCCGGCGCCGAAGCCCCCGACCTCGAGTCGCTGCGCGGCTTCTGCGAGGGCCGTCTCGCCGGGTTCAAACACCCCCGCCGCCTCGCCCTCGTCGACAACCTCCCCCGGACCGCCGCCACCGGCCAGGTCCAGCGCACCCTGATCGTCGAACGCCTCCAGTCCCAGCCCCCGCCCCAGTCCCAGCCCCCGCCCCAATAACCCCGAAATCCCTGCCATCAGATGGCAGCAAAACCGTCTCCATGAAGCAAGAACCCTGCCATCTGTTGGCAGGGAAGGTGGCGGGGGGCGCTGGTTTTCCTGCCGACGCGTGCGGGGCGGGGGTTTCACGGAATAGTGTTCTCGGTGTGCAGAACGTTGTTCCGGTCGAGGAACGCCTGGCCGACGCCACGCTGGCCGAACGGCGGGAGCAGTACACGGCCGAGGTCCGGCGCCTGATCGACGCGGCCTTCGCCGTGATGCGCAGCACCGGCGACATCGATCCGCAGGTGCGCGACATCGTCAAGGCCGCAGGCCTGTCGAACCAGGCCTTCTACCGGCACTTCGCGTCGAAGGACGCGCTCCTGCTCGCGGTGCTGGCCGACGGGCAACGTCAGCTCGTCGACTATCTGCGGGCGCGGGTCGCGTCGACTGCCGATCCCGAAGAACAGGTGCGGCGCTGGATCGAGGGCATGGTCGCGCAGGCGCAAAATCCCGACGCGGCGGAAGCCACGCGCCCGTTCGCGATCAACGCGGCGCGCCTCGCCGACCGCTACCCCGACGATCTCACCGCCACACGCGTCGAGGTGCTCGCCACGCTCGTGCCGTCGGTCGTCGCGCTGGGCGGCACCGATCAAGACGCCGCGTTCGTGTGCGAGCTCGCGATGACGCACATGAACGACGCCATCACCAACCGCCGTCACCCGCAACCGCAAGAGGTGCAACATCTCGTGGCCTTCTGTCTGGCTGGAGTCCGCAATGGAACGTGAACTGCTCATCACCGGCATCGGCGGTCAAGGCGTGCAACTCGCCGCGCAGGTGCTCGCACGCGCCGCGACTCTCGAGGGCCGCGAGGTCATGTACCTCGGCCTCTACGGCGGGATGATGCGCGGCGGGAACACCGACAGCACCGTGGTCGTCGCCGACGCGCCGATCCTCGCGCCGCCCGTCGTCTCGCGCGCGTGGGCCGCGATCGCGATGCACGACGACTACTGGCCCGCGGTCGAGGCCAAGCTCCGACCCGCCGGTCTGGTGTTGGTGAACGACACCACGTTCACGAGCCCGGTGCGCAACGACGTGACCGTCGCACCGGGTCCCGGCCACGACCGTCGCCACCGATCTCGGGAGTCCGCTCTCGGGTTCGATGGTGATGCTCGGTGCGTTCTGCGCGACCACCGGGATCGTCACCGAAGACGGCGTGGTCGAGGCCATGCGCGCGTCGATCCCGCCCTACCGGACGCAACACATCGAAGCCAACGAACGCGCCCTGCGGGCGGGATTCAAGCTCCTGCCCGCCGGCGAGTTCCCGGCCTGGGAGACGGTAAATGCCTGAGGAAATGGTCACGATCAAGAGCCGCGGCACCGTCACCATCGACGCCGAGCACTGCAAGGGTTGCGACCTCTGTATCCCGGCCTGCCCGCCGGGCGTGCTCGCGATGTCGACGGCCGTCAACCACATGGGCTACCCGTATCCGCAACTCTCGCCCGGCTGCACCGGTTGCGCGGCGTGCCTCTACGTGTGCCCCGACTTCGTGTTCGAGGTCTACCGCTACGAGACTCCGGTCGTGACCGAAGTGATCGGAGCGACCCAATGACGGCGACCACCGACACGCCCCGCCGCGAAGAGCGCGTGCTCATGGAGGGTTCGGAGGCGCTCGCCCGTGCCGCCATCGCGGCCGGTTGTCGCTTCTTCGCGGGCTACCCGATGACACCGTTCACCGAGGTGCTCGAGAACTTCGCTCGCCTGCTCCCCGACGCGGGCGGCGTGTGCATCAACGCAGAGTCGGAGCTGGAAGCGGTCGGCATGGCGTGGGGCGCGCTCGCCACCGGTGCGCGTGCCGCGACCGGTTCGACGGGCCAGGGCCTTTCGCTGATGCAGGAATCGTTCTCGGAGATCACGCTGGCCGAGCTGCCCCTCGTCATCTTCAACATGGCGCGCGGCCAACAGGACTATTTCCAGGCCACCCGGGGCGGCGGTCACGGCGACTACCGCCACATCGTGCTCGCACCCCAGGACGTGGCCGAGGGCGTCGAGCACGTGCAGCTCGCGTTCCACCTCGCCGACAAGTGGCGCAATCCCGTGTTGGTGTACGGCGACTACCTGCTCGCACACACCCAACAGGCACTCACGATCGAGCCGATGACGTTCCCCGAGTTGCCGAAGAAGGACTGGGCCGTCGACGGGACGCAATCGGGCTCCGGGAAGAGCCGGGGCGTCACTCCGCTCGGTGTAGCCAAGCACGGCCAGCCCGCGATGGGCCAAGAGGGCAAGGCGCAGTACATCGCCACCAAGATCCCGTTGATGGAGCGCGAGGTGCGCGTCGAACACGGGCTCTGCGACGACGCGGAGACCATCATCGTCGCGTTCGGATCGCCCGCCAAGTTCGTGAAGTACGCGATCAACCAACTGCGCGACGCGGGCCATCGCATCGGCTGGGTCCGCCCGATCACGCTGTGGCCGTTCCCCTATGCCGCGGTCGCCGACGCGGCCGGCGGCGCGAACGTGAAGCGCGTCGGGAGCTTCGAGCTCTCCGCGGGCCAGCTCGTCGAAGACGTGCGCATCGGAGTCGCCGGCCGCGCGCCGGTCACGTTCATCGGCGGCGTGTCGACCGACCACTCCGGCTTCGGCGTCGGGCCGCATCCTCGACGTCGAAGCTCATCGCCGAGCGCATCCTCGCGTTGCACGAAGACCGAGAACTCCCGATCATCCCCGGCTACGAGCAGCACTCGTACCAGATTCAGGAGCACCAGAAATGACGATCATCGACACCTCGTCCGCTCCCACCGTTCCCGCCCGCAAGGTCGAGGCGTTGAAGCCCGACCTCCTGCTGACCCAGGAACACCACATGTGTCCCGGTTGCGGCGAGCCGCTCGCGGTGCGCCAGTTCCTCGAGATGCATCGAGGAGCTCGACGTCGCCACCCGCTCGATCGCGGTCGCCGGCATCGGCTGCTACACGTCGTTCGCGGGGACCATGGACGTCGATCTCGTGCAGGCGTTGCACGGCCGCGCGCCCTCGGTGGCCACGGGCGTGAAGCGCATGCTCCCCGACTCGCTCGTGTTCACGCTGCAGGGCGACGGCGACATGGTCAACGAAGGCCTGCAGGAAGTGCTGCACACGGCAGCCCGGGGCGAGAAGGTCACGTGCATCCTCTTGAACAACGGGGTGTTCGGCGAGACCGGCGGCCACATGACGGCCACGAGCGTCATCGGCCAGCGCACCAAGAACTCGCTCGACGGGCGCGACGCCGAGTACCACGGCTACCCGATCCTCATCGGCGACCTCGTCGCGCAGCTGCAGGGCGCGTCGTACGTGGCCCGCGGTTCGGTGCACAACGCCGGTTCCGTCGCCCGCACCCGCAAGATGTTCAAGCGCGCGTTCGAGTCGCAGCTCCGCGGCGACGGCTTCACGTTCGTCGAGGTGCTGACGATGTGCCCGACCGGTTGGTTCATCCCGACCGCCGACGGCCCCGACTACATGCAGGAGACGCTCGGCGAGGTGCACATCATGGGCGAGCTCAAGGTCGACGGCCGCGTCCGCACGACCGAAGAGCTGCACGCGGAGAACGTTGCGAAGCAGCGCGAGCTCGACGAACAGCTCGCCCGCGGCGGAATCGAGAAATAACCGCTCGAACGTCGTGACTGAGGCCCGAATAGCGGGCCCAACTCACGACAGTTCGGAATCAGGGAACGGATAACTCACCCATGGACTTTCGTTACCCGGCCGAAGCCGAGGCGTTCCGCAAGGAGTTCCGGGCCTGGCTCGACGCGAACCTCCCGCCCGAGCTCGCCGGCGACGGTCTCGGCGGCGGCTCGATGGAGCTCTCCGGCGAACGGCTCGAACGGCTGCGCGGCTGGAACCGCACGATGGCCGACGCGCGCTTCGCCGCCATCGCCTGGCCCGACGAGTGGGGCGGCCGCGGCGCGGGAGTGATGGAACAGGTCGTGTACGCCGAAGAGATGCACCGCGCCCACGCGCCGGGAACGCTCAACCCGCTCGGGCTCTCGAACATCGCGCCCGCGATCATCGAGCACGGAACCGAGGAGCAGAAGACCACGCTGCTCCCCCGAATGCTCCGGGGCGACGACATCTGGTGTCAGGGATTCTCCGAGCCGAACGCGGGCTCTGACCTCGCGTCGTTGCGCATGCTCCGCGGTGCTCGACGGCGACTCCTGGATCGTGAACGGCCAGAAGACCTGGAACACGCTCGGCAACATCGCGAACTGGTGCGAGCTCCTCGTGCGCACCGACCCGAGCGTCGCCAAGCACAAGGGCATCACGTGCCTGCTCGTCGACATGACGCTTGCCCGGCGTCGAGGTGCGGCCGCTCGAGACGATCACCGGCGAGAAGGAGTTCAACGAGATCTTCTTCACCGACGTGCGCGTCCCCGTCGACTTCACGCTCGGGCCGGTCAACGAGGGTTGGCGCGTGGCGATGACCACGCTCGCCTACGAACGCGGCACCGTCGCCAAGTTGCACCTCGGCACGCGCAGCAAGATCCGCCGCCTCATCGAAGAGGCCAAGCGCACCCCGATGGGCGACGGCCGCCGCGCGGCCGACGATCCGGTCATCCGCCAACACGTTGCCCGCGTCTACATGGAGGGCGAGCTGCTGAAGCTCATCTCCGAGCGCGCGCTGTCGGGCGAGCTGCACGGCCGCGCCATGGGTCCCGAAGGCAGCATCGCCAAGCTGTTGTGGAGCGAGGCCGAACAGCACATCACCGAAGTCGCGTCGGAGGTGCTCGGCCCCGACGGGCTCGAGGGTTCGTGGGCCCGCGACCGCGTCTACAGCCGGGCGCTCACGATCGCGGGCGGCACCACCCAGGTGAACAAGAACATCGTCGCCCAGCGCATCCTCGGCCTTCCCCGGAGCTAAGAGTCAGCCGGTGGCGAGGGAGGCGGAGCCGTTGCTCGTCGGGAGGGTTTCGCCCGGGGCCAACGGGAAGTGGCAGGCCACGAACTGACCGGGCGAGTACTCGTGCACCTGGGGCTCTTCGTCGGCGCACTTGGCCTGCGCCTTCGGGCAACGGGTGCGGAACCGACAACCCGACGGCGGCGCGACCGGCGACGGGATCTCCCCGATCACCTTGGCGCGCGCTTCGGGGCGGATGCTCGGATCGGGCACCGGGATCGCGTCGAGCAGCACGCGCGTATACGGGTGCGCGGGCTGTTGGTAGATGGCGTCGGGTGAGCCGACCTCGCAGATCTTGCCGAGGTACATCACCACGACCCGGTCGCTGACGTTCTTCACGACCGCGAGGTCGTGGGCGATGAAGATCAGCGTGAGGCCGTAGCGCTGCTTCATCTCCTCGAGCAGGTTCAGGATCTGGGCCTGCACGGAAACGTCGAGCGCGGAGACGGGCTCGTCGCAGATGATCAGCTTCGGGATCGGTGATGACCGCCCGCGCGATCGAGATGCGCTGACACTGCCCGCCGGAGAACTGAAAGGGCCGCCGCCCCCGCTGCAGCACGGGATCGAGACCGACGGCGAGCATCATCTCGTCGACCTTCTTCTGCTGCTCTTCTTCGATACCGGTCTTCCAGATGCGCAGGCCCTCGGAGATGATGTCCTCGATCTTGCGCCGCGGATTCAGCGACGAGATCGGGTCCTGGAAGATCATCTTCATCGACGGTGCGTGTGCGGCGGAGCTCGTCGCCCTTCAGCTGGGTCATGTCGCGACCCTCGAACTGCACGCTGCCCCGAGGTGGGCCGGCGGCAGCTGCATGATCGCCTTGCCGGTCGTCGACTTCCCGCAACCGGATTCGCCGACCAGGCCGAGGGTCTCGCCCTCTTTCACGTCGAGGCTGATGTTCGAAACCGCGTGCACCTTGAGTCCGCTGCGGCCGACCGGGAACTCGACGACGAGATCCTCGACCCGCAACAACGTTTCGTCCGCGGGCCGCAGGTGCGCGGTGCCGGTTCCGGCCATCAGGCGGTCACTCCGGTGAGGACGGCCTCGCCCTCCTTGCGCACGGGCAGCCCCGTAGCGGTCTCGCCGGCCGCGAGGTTGCGGACGAGCGCGTCGCGGCCCGCGTCGCTGCCGACCGGGAAGAAGCACCGGTACGCGTGACCGGGGATGTCGGGGTCGACGAGCGGCGGCTCGTCGGTGAGGCACTTCGGCTGCGCGTACGGGCAGCGCGCCGCGAACTTGCAGCCCCGCGGCGGCTTCACGAGGTCGGGCGGACGGCCCGCGATCGCGTCGAGCTTGGAATGGCTCGGCATGCTCAGCTTCGGGATCGACTTGAGCAGCGCCTCCGTGTACGGGTGGCGGGTGTGCTCGAACAGCGAACGGGTCGGCGCGCGCTCGACGATGCGGCCCGCGTACATCACCGCGATGTCGTCGGTGCGGCCGGCCACGACGCCGAGGTCGTGGGTGACCAGCACCATCGCCATGAAGCGCTCGCGCTGTTGCTGTTGCAACAGGTCGAGGATCTGCGCCTGCACCGTGACGTCGAGCGCGGTGGTGGGTTCGTCGGCGAAGAGCAGCTTGGGGCCACACGCGAGCGCGATCGCGATCATCACGCGTTGGCGCATGCCGCCCGACAACTGGTGCGGGTACTCCCGCAGCCGCCGCTCGGCCTCGGGGATGCCCACCGACGTCAGCAACGCGAGCGCCGTCTCCTCTGCGTACTCCTTGGTGACGTCGAAGTGGAACCGCAGCGACTCCATGATCTGGTTGCCGATGCGCATCACGGGATTCAGCGATGTCATCGGGTCCTGGAAGACCATCGCCATCTGGGTGCCCCAGTACTGGCGCATGTCGTTGCCCGTGGCGTGGCCGATCTCGTGGCCCTCGAAGTGGATGCTGCCGTGCCGGACGACGTTGCTCGGCAACAGACCCATGATCGAACGCGACAGCACCGACTTGCCGCAGCCCGACTCGCCCACGATCCCGATCGTCTTGCCCCGTTCGAGCGTGAAGGAGACTCCGTCGACCGCATGCACGAGGCCGCGATCGGTCTTGAACTGCGTCTTGACCTCCTCGACCTCGAGCAGCGAACCGTCGAGCGGCGCGTCGGCGAAGCGCTCCGCGCCCGGCGCGGCAGCCCGCTTGCGGCGACTCACAGTGCGCTCTCCCGCACGTCGAACTTCTTACGGACCACGTCGCCGAGATAGTTCAGCGCCAGAACCGTCGTGAGAATGAGGAACGACGGCACCATCCACACCGTCGGCGCGGCGTTCGGATTGCTGATCTGCGACTCGATCATGTTCCCCCACGACGGGCTCGGCGCGGGGATGCTCAACCCGAAGATCGCCGAGCGCGCCCTCCAAGACGATGACCACGGCCACGCTCAACAGCGCGATCGAGAGCATCGAGGGGACGACGTTGGGCAGCACCTCCCGGAACATGACGCGCGATGTCGGAGGCGCCTTGGGACCGCGCGGCCATGACGAACTCGCGCTGCGACCACGCGAGCGTGTTCGCGCGCGTGATTCGCCCGAGAATTGGGATGGACACGATTCCGACCGCGAGGATCACGACGACGACGCGGTGCGACCAACCGGCACTGCTCGTCCCGCCGGGCGACAAGCACCGACACGAGCGTGAGCGCCAGGACCAACTGCGGGAACGCCAAGAAGATGTTGAAGAAGGCGCTGGTGACCGTGTCGGTCGGGCCGCCCTTGAAGCCGGCGAGCAATCCGAAGAACCCGCCGATGAGCGTGCCGAACAGCACCGAGCCGATACCGATCAGCAACGATGCCTGCGCACCCCAGATCGCCCGGCTGAGCACGTCGTTGCCGGAGTCGTCGGTACCGAGGATGTGTCCGGGCGTGAACAGCCCGGACTTGATGTGAAAGTAGTCGTACCCGTTGATCGGGTCCTTGATCGGAAGTATCGGCGCGAGTACGGCGAGGGCGACCAGTAACCCGAGCCAGCCGATCGCGATCCAGGCGATCACGCCGATGCCCTTGTGGTACGTGACCAGGGGCTCTTCGTCGTCGCCGATCGCGGCGAGCTCGTCGATCCCGGCGACCTTCGACTCAGCCGATTCGAGCACCGCGGATCCTCGGGTCGAGTACGCGATAGAGCCCGTCCACCGCGAAGTTTATGAGTACGTAGACGATCGCGATGACCGCTACGAAGTCCTGGAGGGCGATGTATTGCCGGGTCGAGATCGCCTGCTGCAACTGATAGCCGATGCCGTTCAGGTGGAAGATCACCTCGATGATCAGTGCGCCGCTGATCAGGCTGCCGACGTTGAGGCCGGCCACGGTCAACAGCGTGAGGCTCGAGGGCCGCAACGCGTGCCGCCACAGGATTCGCCGGTCACTGATGCCCTTGCTCTTGGCCATCAGGATGAAGTCTTCCTGCAGCGTGGCCACCATGTCGGTGCGTAACAGCCGGGCGTAGATCGCGAACTGTCCGATCGTGATCGCGATGACGGGCATCGCGAGATGCTTGAAGTGCTCGACCGGGCTCGTCGAGAACGCCACCCAGCCTTCGGACGGTAAGAAATGATGTTGCACGGAGAGGAACAGGATCAACAACGTCGCGGCCACGTACGCCGGGATCGCGAACAGTCCGAACGCGATGCCGTTCGCGACTCCGTCGAAGGTCGTTCCGGCGCGATACGCGCGTATAGACCCCGAGTGGTATCGCGATCACGAGCGTCAGGATCTGCACGTACAGCATCAGGAGCAGTGAGCGCGGCAGCGAGGTCTTGACGATGCCGTACACCGACGGGCCCTGCACGCCGGCACCCGCGTACTCGCGGCCCATGTTGCCGGTCGCGAAGTGGCCGAGCCACACGCCGTACCGCTCGAGCGAGGTTCTGGTCGAGGCCGAGCGAATCGCGGATCTCGGTGCGCTGCTGCGCGGTCGCGAACGGGGCGATCGTCTCGACCGGGTCACCCGGAAGGAGAGCGGAGAGGATGGCCGCGAAGAACGTGACGAGAACGAGCACGACGACCAGTTGAATCAGCCGCCGAACGATCGCTGCCACGCGGGCCTCTCCCCTCTCCTTCGGGTTCGGATTACGTCGTTGGAAACTCTGTCGTCAGATCGTCAGCACTTGCCGCCGTCGCACCACAGGCCGAGCACGGGGTGCCCGGTCGGGAGCCCGGTGAACGGGGCGGTGCCGTCGGGCAGGTTCGGCCCGAGGATGCCGTGGACGTCCGGCTTGTAGGAGATCGTCCAGAGCACGTACTGGCCCCAGAGATTCCAGAGCTCCTTGGCGAATTCCTTGTTGATCGCCTCGTAGAGCGACGTGCGCGTGGCGGGGTCGGCGGTGACCCGGGCGTCGTCGAGGTCCTTGTTGATGATCGGGTCGTTGAACCCGCCGAAGTTGACCGGGTTGTCGCAGGCGGCGGCGCCGTTGGGGTCGGTGCCGACCGCGGGCGAGTTGTCGCAGTGCCACCACACGTACTGCAGGTCGCTGTCGGAGCCGGGGTGGTTGCGCCATAGCACCGCATCGAACTTACGGCCGATGGCGAGGTTGATCAACGTGCTCTGGTCGGGCACCGCGTTCAACGTGACGTCGATCCCGGCCGACCGCTGGAGCATCTGCTTGATCAGGACCGCGTCCTGGGTGGTCGACGGGTCCGAGGTGTACGACAAGCGCGAAGGTCAGCTTCTTGCCCGTCTCCTGCTTGATACTGCGCGGCCGCCGCCTTCGCCTTGGCCGGGTCGTAGTTCGGCAGACCGGAGTCGGCGAGGTTGCCCTGCACGCCGATCGCGAACGGACCGGTCGCGTTGGTGAGAATGCCGTCGTTGCGGATTCGGTTGTACGTGTCGCGGTCGACGCCGTACGCCACCGCCTGGCGAGCCGCCAGATTGTTGAACGGCGCGGCCGTGGCGTTGACCATCGTGTAGCTGACTTCGGTGAACTTGTCGGACTCGGTCGTCTTCAGGCGACCGGCTGCGACTTCCTTGCGGATCGCCACGATCTGCAACGGATCGTCGTTCTCGATGATGTTGAAGTCGCCGGCTTCGAGCGCCGACACGCGCTTGGCGCTGTCTTCTTGCGGTACGAACGTGATGCCGTCGAGGTACGGCAGCTGCACGCCCTTGGAGTCCTTCTGCCAGTAGTTCGGGTTGCGAGTGGCGACGAACTTCTCGCCCTCGACCCACGACACCTCCTTGAACGGGCCGGTGCCGATGAGATCGGTGTTGCAGTTCTTCGGGCTCTTGACCTGCGCCTCGCCCATGATGCCGAGGCGACCGCTCGACCAGAGGAACCACGGGAAGGCCTGCCACGGCCGCTTGGTCGTGACCGAAACCGTGAGCGGGTTCACGACCGTTACCGCGCTGATGTCGCTGAACACGAACGAGAACAGCAGCGGATTGCGGATGGGCTTGAGCGCACCGCGGTACGCGTCGAGGTTGTCCTTGACGACCTGGGCGGTGAGTGCCGAGCCGTCGCTGAAGGTGATCCCGGAACGGAGCTTGATCGTCCAGACCGTCGCCGACGCGTTGCCGGTGACCGACTGCGCGAGGTACGGGTGGATCTTGCCGTCGGCGCCGGGCGCGGTCAGCGTGTCGTAGATCGCACGCGCGACCTGGATGCCGCCGATCGCGAGTTGCGCCTCGGCCAGGCACCAGCCACCGCTGGTGTCGGCCTCGATGCCGTAGGTCAGGGTGCCACCGCGGACGCCGGGGCCGTTGTCGCCCGCCCCCGTGATGCCGACCGTGGTCGTCGGACCGTTGTTGGTCCCACCGGAGCCCTTACTGCTGCTGCTCCCACATCCGGACGCGATCACCGCAAGTGCTGCGACGAGCGCGAGCGCCGTCGTAGCACGCGACCTGCGACTCCGTACCACGGTTCCCCCCGATTCCAGCCGAGACCCGGGCCCCGACCAATCAGACCGATATTGCAGAGGTGATGAAATTTGTGAAATTAGCCAACGCGACCCACGCCATCTAGCCGACGTGGCCCACTTCCGTAACTGTGACCCAGGTCACACACGGGAAGTGTAACGGTGGAAACTAGGGATGGCTTCGCGCCTTGTCAATCATGCCCACCGTTGTGCACCTGCCTCCCGGCTGGGGAACAGGCGCCCCCCGGCGGGGTCGACCTGGTCAGATCGCGGCCCGGTTGACCGCGCCGTCGGCCGTGAGGCGCACCTGCGCGCCGACGAATTCGTACTGCTCGGTAGCAAGACAGGCCTCGGGGTCGGTCAGCACCGCATAGGTACGTGTACCGGCCGGTAGGTCGCAGACCAGGACGCCCCGAGTCGGCGCTCCGTCGCGACCGTGCACGATCGAATACGCCGCGACCTCGCGCGGCGCCGGAGTGGCTCGCCACGACGGGAACCTCCGCCGGGAGGGCTGCGGTCGTCGGCGCCGTGGTCGCGGGTACGGCGGCGACCGGGCCGGGGTCGGTCGAGTAGACGCCGAAGACGTGCTTGGTCATGTGCATCCCCACACCGCTGACCAACCCGAGCGCGCCGGGGTCGTTCGCGGAGGCGTTCGGTCATCGCCGCGATCGAGTGGGTCAGGTAACCGCTCCCCGGACCACCGTGATAGGCGAGCCCGCCGGTGACGGTCAGGCCGCGCGCATCCGTCGGGTCGATGCCGAGCGCGTCGACCGCGAAGTGCAACGAGCTCGGGAAGCACGAGTAGAGGTCGAAGTGCGCGATGTCGTCGACACCCGCGCCGCGCCGGCCAGCGCCTGTGCACTCGCGACCCGCATCGCGGGCGAGGACGTGAGGTCGGGATGCGCGGCCACCGCAACGGGATCGTTCGCGCCACCCCAACCGCGGAGGTACACGCGCCGATCGGCGGGAACGCCGAGCGCGTCGGCGCGCTCGTGGGTCGCCACGACGAGCGCGGCCGCCATGTCGACATCCATGACCGCGACCATGTACTTCGTGTACGGGTAGCCGACCATCCGATTGTCGGCGCGCACCGCGACGATCTCGGCCGCGGTGCGCGGCGTCGGGAACCAGGCGTGCGGATTGGCCGCCGCGACCGCGTTCATCGGCGCGAGCATGCGGCCCATGCCATCCCGGTATTCGTCGAGCGCTACGCCGAGGCGCGCCCGGCGGGCGTTGTCGAAGATCGCGAACGTGAGCCAGGCTTCGAACACCTCGTGCGCGACTTCCACGGGATCGGGCCGCGCCTCCCACGGAAACGGGCGCTTCTCGGCCGGCTGGAACGAATACGGATACCGCTCGCCCCGCTTGCGGAACACGCGCTGGGTCGCCAACGCCTCCGCACTCGTGATCAACGCGAGGTCGAGCTCGCCGTCGAGCATGCGCTCGGCGGTCGAGGCGACGAGCTGTTGGGTCGTGGTGCCGCCGATGCCGGAGTAGTGGCGGTGGCGGGGTTCGGCGCCGAGCCGCGCCGCGAGGCGGGCGACCGCGTCGTCGTACTGCCAGGTCTGGCAGTAGACGATCTGCAGGCTGTCGAGCTGCTCGAGCAGGCCGGGCCGCGTCGCGTCGGCGGCCGCGGCTCGCGCGACCTCTTCCCACATCTCGAGCGGTTCGGGCGCGCCGGCATCGCCGACGTCGGCGGGATGCCACGTGCGCGCCGCGACGCCGATGATGCACGGCGACCGCGGATCGGTCGCCGGGTCGATCACCGGCCCTGCCAGACCGGCGGACGCTTCTCCGCGAACGCGCTGCGGGCCTTCCTTGGCGTCGTCGGTGCGGAAGATCGCACCCGACAGCTTCGACTCCTTCTCGAACGGCGACCGCAGCTCGCGGCCGAGTGTCTCGAGAATGGCCGCCACCGCGGCCGGGTCGGCGCCGTCGGCCGCGGCCTGGCGCAGCTCGCGGACCGCGGCGCGCAACTGCTTCGTGAGGTCCTCGTCGAAGTACAGGCCTTGCAACGCGCTCTGCTTCGTCGCCTGCACAGCCAACGGCGCGTTCACGACCATGCGCTGCGCGTACCGCGCGCGCCGCGTCCATCAGCTCGGCGCGGGGAACGATGGCATTCAACAAACCCATCTCGTGCGCGCGCTCGGCCGGAACGAGGTCGGCGCACAGGAGGAATTCCATCGCCTGCGCCCACGGGATCTGGCGCGGCAGGCGCACGGTCGTTCCGCCGCCCGCGAACAACCCGCGCTTGGGTTCCATGACGGCGAACTTCGCTTCCGGGCACGCAACGCGGATGTCGCAGCCCCCGAGCATCTCCATGCCGCCTGCGGTGCAGAACCCGTTGACGGCCGCGACGACCGGCTTGTAGAGCGGCCAGTTGCGCAGCACGGCGCGGGTGCCGTCGTCGAGGCGGTACCCGTTGACCTCGGTGATGCCCTTCTCCGCGATCTCGGCCTGGAACTTGGTGATCTCGGGCACGTACTTCTTCAGGTCGGCGCCCGAGAAGAATGCTTCGCCGACACCGGTGACGATCGCGACCCACGCCTGGTCGTCGGCCGCGAAGCGTTCCCATGCTTCGCGGAGCAACTTGAAGTGCTCCATGTCGCACGCGTTGCGCGTCTCGGGCCGATCGATCGTGATGACCACGACGTGCTCACTGTCGGTGTCGTAGTGGATCGGCATGCTCGTCTCCCCCGGCGCGCGCCCGGTGTGGCACGGGCGCGGGCCACGTTAGCGAGGCCCGGAATCGCCTATAGGCTTGATCTCTCATGAGAGTGCTGGTGACGGGCGGCGCGGGATTCATCGGCTCACACCTGGTCGACGCGCTCGTCGAGCGCGGCGACGACGTCGTGGTACTCGACGATCTGAGCACCGGTTTCGCGGCCAACATCAATCCCGCCGCGACCCTCGTCGAGGGCTCGATCGCCGACGAAGCGGCGGCGGCCAAAGCGGTCGACGGGTGCGAGCTCGTGTTCCACCAGGCCGCCCACAAGGCGGTGTTGCGTTCGGTCGAGCTGCCGCTGACCACCGACACCGCGAACACGCACGGCACGCTCACGATCCTGAAAGCGGCCGCCGACGCGGGCGTGCAGCGCGTGGTGCACGCGTCGTCGAGCAGCGTCTACGGCGGCGCCACGACGGTGCCCACGCCGGAGTCCGAGCCGCTGATACCTCGTTCGCCGTACGCGGTCACGAAGCTCGCGGCCGAGCACTACTGCCGGGTCTTCGCCGAGCTGTACGGGCTCGAGACCGTTGCCCTGCGGTACTTCAACGTGTACGGGCCCCGGCAGCGTCCCGACGCGACGTACGCCGCGGTCATCCCGCTGTTCGTCGACGCGCTGCTGCACGGCCGCGATCCCGAAGTGCACGGCGACGGCCTCCAGTCGCGCGACTTCACCTACATCGCCGACGTCGTCGGCGCGAACCTCGCGGCTGCGGCCGCGCCCGCGTCGGCGTGCTCGGGCCGCGCCTACAACATCGCCCCCGGCAAGGCCGCGTCGCTGCTCGACATCCTCGCCGCGCTCGGCGGCCTGCTCGGCGTCACACCGAATCCGCACTTCGTCGCCACCCGCGCCGGCGACGTGAAGCACAGCCTGGCCGACGCCTCGGCCGCGGCCCGCGACCTCGGCTACCGCTGCACGATCAGCCTCGACGACGGCCTGGCCCGCACCGTCGAGTGGTTACAGGCGCTCTAACCGATCACGCCTCGGAGTCGCCGCGTTCCTCGGCCGCGAGTCGGCGCAACCCGTCGACGGTCGAGATCGCGTTGCGGGTGAGCGCAACCGCGTCGGCGCGGGCCTGATCGAGCACGGCACGCGCGTCGGCCGCGGCCGCGTCGCGTACCGCTTGCGCATCGAGACGCGCCGCCTCGAGCACCACTTCGGCCTGGGCGCGGGCCGTGGTGCCGAGCGCGGCCACCGCGGCGCGTTCCTCGCGCAGCAACTCGCACAGCGATCGCATCTCGGCCGCGACCTGCGCCAGCGCGAGGGCCGCGTCCTGCGTCGGCGGGTCCGGCGTCGAGGTGTCAGTCGCAGCGCCGTTCGCGCGCGCCCGCAGCTCGTCGCGCACCGAACGCAACTCGAAGCGGGTCTCGGCCATCTCCTCCTCGAACGCGGAGATGCGGGCGTGCAGATCGGCGACGAGTTCCGCAGGGCCATCCGCGGCGGCGCGCGGTCCGGCGCCGTTCGCCGCCCGCCGGGCGCCGTTGCCCAGCACGCGACGGAGCGCGGCTTCGGTCTGGCGCGCCTCGCGGGCAACGTCGTCGAGCGCGCCTTGTTCTTCTTGGCGCTCGATCTCGGTCAGGTCGACGACGTCCGGTTCCACGAGCGACAACTCGGGCGCCTCGGGCCGCACGGGCGGCGGATCGACGGCCGCGGCGAAGGCGGAGTAGCTGGCGAAGCCGAGCACGCGCAGGAGATCGTTCTCGGCGTCGCGCGCCTCTTTGCGCTCGCGCCGATTCCGCCGTCCCCGCAGACCGCTCGCACTCCGAGCGAGGCTCGCGCTGCGTTCATGCAGCTCGTGCACCTCGTTCACGATCTTGGGCGCCAGCGGGACCGCCCGCGGCACCGTTTCGCCCGCCGTCACCCGTTTCCCGCCCGTCGTCGTGGCGACTCCCCCAAGCGCCGAACATCGCCCGTGCCGTTACGGCGGCGTGCGCCCTTTACGAACCGCCCGCGACCGCACCCCAATCATACGGGAGCTCTTCGAGATCGATCACGTCGAGCTCGAGCCGCATGCGTTCGCACAGCTCGATCAGTGCGTCGGCGGCGCGCTCGTTGCTGATCGTGGCCGGGAAGTGGCGGACACAGTCGCCGTGCAGCGCCGGGACACCGACGGAACGGATGAGCGGGTGTGCCGTCTCGACGTGGGCCTCGGCCTTGCCGAAGAGGTCTTCGTGCATCTTCTCGCCGTGCCGCAGGCCGACGAACTCGATCGGGCACGGCGGCTTGACCGTGCGGGCGAGCTGCTCGGCGACTTCGGCGATGTTGACGGGATCGCCCATGTCGAGCACGAGCACGCTGCCGCCGGCGCCGATCGCACCGGCTTGCAACACGAGCTGCACGGCTTCTTCGACCGTCATGAAGAAGCGGGTCACGTCGCGGTGCGTGACGGTCAACGGCCCACCGAGCTCGAGCTGCTTCTGGAACGCGGTGAGCACCGATCCGCGGCTGCCGAGCACGTTGCCGAACCGCACCGACAAGAACCGGCCCGTGGCCCGTTCGTCGACGCCGGCGGTCAGACCTTCGGCGACCCGCTTCGAGTAGCCGAGCATGCTGCAGGGGTCGGCGGCCTTGTCGGTCGAGACGTTGACGAAGCACTCGACGCCCGAGGCTTCGGCGGCTTCGAGCACGGCGAGCGAACCCCACACGTTGGTCTTGAAGCCCTCGACGGGGTGCGACTCGAGCAAGGGCAGGTGCTTGAGTGCAGCGGCGTGGAACACCACGTGCGGGCGGCGTTCGCAGAAGAGCTGCTTGACGCGCTCGCGGTCGCGGATGTCGATCAGCGCGAGGTCGGGTGAGTCGAGGAGCGCACGACCGTGAGATCGACAGCTGCACCGCGTGCAACGCGGACTCGTCACGGTCGAGCATGATCAGCTCGGCGGGCTCGAACTGGGCGATCTGGCGGCACAACTCGGAGCCGATCGAGCCGCCCGCACCGGTCACCACGACCCGCTTGCCTCGCAGGTACGACGGCGGCCTGTTCGAGGTTGGTCTCGATCGAGTGCCGGCCCATGAGGTCGCGCTCGGTGGGTTCGCGGATGTCGACGACGCGCACCCGGCCGTCGAGCAGCTCGCGCACCGAAGGGAGCACTCGCACCGACAAGCCGGCCTTCGTCGCGATCTCGGAAAGCTCGAGCACGACCGAGCTCGTGGCGCTGGGTACGGCGATGACAACGGCGGTCGCGTTGTACTCGGCGGCAACGCGCTCGCATGTCGTGGCGATCGCCGACGACCTTCACGCCGCGCGTCTGCATGCCCCGGATGGTCGGATCGTCGTCGAGCAGCGCCACCGCGACGTACGCGCTCTCGGGGTCGCTCATCATCGCGGCGATCGCCGAGCGGCCACCGCTACCGGCGCCGAACACCATCGACCCGCTCGCAGTCGCGGCTCTGCAACACCTTGCGGAGTTGGCGGTCGTGGTCCATGCGCCACCAGAAGCGCACGGCGACCATGACGAGCACGGCCATCGTCCCGCCCGCGAGCACGGCCGAGATCGGCAGTGGGCGGTCGTACATGATCGAGGCGTCGACCGCGAGCAGCCCGATCCCGGCGAACAGGAACGACTTGGCGACGGCGCCGACCTCTTCGACGGATCCGAAGACCCACCGACCGCGGTACAGGCCGAAGAACGAGCCCGCCGCGAGCTGCGCGACCACGACGAGCGGCACCAGCGGCACGAGGCGCCACCAGGCCAGGCCCGGCGCAACCAACCGCAACACCGAGCACAACACGAGCGCGCCCGCCCAAGCTGCCGAGTCGATGACCGCCTGCGACACACGTCGTCCATGAGTCGGACGCCGCGCTACTCTCCCCAGAAACCCAGTTCACCACTCGGTCCCCCCGATCTCCGTGATTTCCAGATTCTGGAATATGGCGGGACAACCCGCAAGGGATACGGCCCAAAACCTTTGCATAAGGTTGGGAGTCACACCGGCAGACTGCGGGCGAATTCACCGGATTTGTCGTGCACGGTCGCGATGAGCCGGACGATGCCGTCGACGGTTCGGTCGTCGAGCGCCGGGTAAACGGGCAGGCTGAGGACTCGCGCCGCGGCCGCGTCGGTCACCGGCAGGGCTCGCGCCCCGCCGTCGGTGCCCCCCGCGGCTTCGATACTCCGATATGCGGTCTGGCGGTGAACCGGCGGGTCGAAATAGGTGCGGGTATCTACGCCGTCCGCACCCAGCGCCCGCTGGAGCGTGTCGCGGTCGACACCGTACGTGGTCGCGTCGACGGCGATCGTGAAGTCCTTCCACGTCGACTGGTCGGTCGCGGCGACGGCTTGCACGTGCACTCCGGGCACCTCGGCCAGTGCCCGGCGATACCGGTCGACGATCTCGAAGCGCCGCGCCTGATTCGCGGCGTAGGCCTCCAGGGACGCGAGCGCAGTGGCCGCGTGCATCTCCGACATCCGACCGTTGAGGCCGACGAACTGGGTGTCGTAGTTCCCGGGGTTGGCGTAGTCACGACCGATGCGGACCTTGTACGCCACGTCGTCGCGGGTGGTCGCCACCAGTCCGCCTTCGCCCGCGACCAGCGGCTTGGTCGGCGTGAGGCTGAACACCTCGGCGTCGCCGAACCCGCCGACGGGCACACCGGCGTGCAGCGCGCCGAACGCGTGGGCCGCGTCGAACACCAACGGGATGCCGATGCCGCGCGCCGAGATCCTGCACTTCCTTGGGTGAACACGGCGCGCCGAACACGTGGGTCGCGAGCAGCGCGCCCGCGCCGTCGAGGTGGGCGCGGGCATCGTCGAGCGAGACCTGGAACGACGCGGGATCGCACTCGACGAAACGGGGCGTGGCGCCGTTCCACGCGACCGAATGCGCCGACGCGGAGAACGTGAACGACGGCATCACGACCGGTCCCGCGATCTCGAGGGCGCGCAACGCGAGCATCAGGCCCGTCGTGCACGACGACACCGCGATCACGTGCGGTACCTGCAGGATCTCGGCCGCCCGTTGCTCGAGCTCGGCTACCAGCGCGCCGTTCGTCAACATGCCGCGCTTCCACGACGCCGACAGGATCTCGGTGACGCGCTCGAGCGCGGGCGCGGGCGGGCGCACGAACGGGACGCCTTCCGGGAACGTCGGGTTCGCCACCCAGCAGTGCGAGTTGTGTCATACCGGCGTGCCCTCCGAAACGAATCCGAGTTTCCAAACCGTGGCCGCGACCGCGATCACGCACAACGCAACCACCACCGCGGCGCCGGCCGCGTCGAGATGCCACGAAAGCAGCCCAGCCGCGCGACGCCGCGACCTGCAACGCCGCGCAGACGAACAACACCCGAACGATCGGCCAACCGCGATCGGCGAGCTGGTCGTACACGTGGCTGCGATCACCGGCGAGCAACGGCTTGCCGTTCAGGCGGCGGCGGACGACTCGCGATCGCGGTGTCGGCGATCGGGAGCCCGACGAACAGCGGCAGCGCGATCCACGCAGCGCGACCCTGACCATCGAGCGCGGTCGCCGCGAGCAACGCGAGCGCAGTACCCAGGAGATAGGAACCGCCGTCGCCGAGGTAGATGCGAGCCGGCGGCCGGTTGAAGACGAGAAAGCCCACGAGCGCGCCGCACACCGCGAGCGCGGGCAGGGTGACGGCGCCGCCGAGCAACGCGAAGCCGAGCGCGGAGATGGCCACGACGCGTGGCCGCCAGGCCGTCCATGCCGTCGATGAGGTTGATCGCGTTCACGAACACGACCACGAGCACCGCGGTGAGCAGCCAGCCGACCCGACCGGGCGCGGGTTCCACGAGCCCGGCCACGACCCCGATCGAGGCCTGGCCGGCCAGTCGGACCAGAGGCGGGATCGTGCGAATGTCGTCGGCCACCCCGAGCGCGGTCGCCAGGCCGAGGGGCACGAGCCAGAGCGGGTGCGCGATCGCCAGCGCGACCGCGATTGCACCGAACACCGCCGCGCCGCCGAGATACGGCGACCGGTTCGTGTTGCACCTTGAGCGGTCCGGGCCGGTCGAGCACACCCAACGCGAACGACGCCCGGCGCGCGAGCGGGGTCAGCACCGAGCGCGAGGATCGAGCGCGACTCCGAACGCTACGACGCTGCCCACACCAGCACTTCCGATTGCACGTCGTCGTGAATCGAGATCTGCTGCAACGGTGCGAAGCCGCACCGTTCGTAGAGGCGTAACGCCGACTGGTTCGACGCACCTGCCACGACCTTGGCCGACGCGCAGCCGCGCCGCTCCAGCTCGGCCAGCGTCTCGTGCAGCACGAGCGAGCCCCAACCCTTGCTCGCGACATCGGGATCGGTGACGACTGCGAGGATCTCCGCGTCGGGCAGCTCGCCGGTCGCGGCCGGGTAGCGCAGCGTCTCCACGACGTGCGGCAGCGAACGCACGAGGCGGGGCGCCGACCGCACACCCGCGGCCAAGCCGTCGCGCACCATGAACTCGCGATACAGCCGGCCGACGTTCTCGGCCGCCGCGCAGAACGCGACGATGCGGCCGTTCTCCTCCGCCACCATCGCGAAGGCTCGCGGCGAGCGCACGACCCGCCGGTACAAGCCGGCCGAGGAAGACCGGACCGAGCGACGCGAGGAAGCCTTCGTTGATGCGGCGCGCGTGCATGTCGGCGAGCCGCCAGGCGTCGTCGAGCTCCGCGAAGCGGACGGCGCCGACCGGCGCCCGCTCGTCGGGAGCAGAGTCGCGTGTCTCGTCGGTCATGCCGCGGCGCCGATCGGTGAACGGCCCAGGAGCGCTTCGTACGTGGCCAGCGTCACGTCGATGCAGCGGTGCTGGTCGAAATCAGAGCGCGCCTTCTCGCGCGCGGCCGCGGCCATCGTGCGCCGGCGGTCGGTGTCGGTCGCGAGCTCGAGCACGGCCGCCGCCAGCGCAGGCGCGTCGTGGGCCGGAACCAGCAGGCCGGTGCGGCCGTGGTCGACGACCTGACGACAACCGCGGATGTCGGTGGCGACGACCGGCAGACCCATCGCGGCCGCTTCCATCGCAGAGCGCGGGAACCCTTCGCGGTACGAGGCGAGGGCGTAGAGATCGAACGCCGCGTAACACGCCTCGACATCCGACCGCTCGCCGACGAAGTGGATGTTGCCGACGGCCTCGGCGCGGGCAATGTCGTCGGCGGAGAGGGCCTCGGCCTTGGCTTCGTCGCGCGGCCCCACGACGACGAACTGCAGCTGCGGCGCCTGCTCGCGCAGCGTGCGGGCCGCCTCGATGACCTCGCGGTACCCCTTCTCCCACACCAGGCGCCCCACGACGCCGCACACGATCGCGTCGTCGGCGAGCCCCCAGCTCCGGCGCAGTTCGGAACGCGACTCGGCCCGCCGCGCGTCGGGATCGAAGCGTTCGAGATCGATGCCGTTGCCCAGCAGGTGGAGCTTGCGGTCGGGAATGCCGAGGCCCCGCAGGACCGGCATGTCTTCGACGTTCTGCACGAGCTCGGCCTGCGAGCACTTCGCGGCCACGCGTTCGAGGCTGTAGACCGCGGTGCGCCGGGCCCAACCGTCGTCGGGCTGCGCGTAGAGGCCGTGCACGGTGTTGACCACGACGGGCACACGGGCGCAGCGCGCCGCGATGCGTCCGTACACACCGGGCTTCGGGTTGTGCGTGTGCACGATGTCGGGGCGCAGCCGCGAGAACAACCGGGTCAGCTCGACGAGCGCGGCCGCGTCGCGGGTGGGCGCCATCGAACGGGTGGCGTTGCGGAGCGGGATGTGGCGGATACCGAGCTCGGCGAGTTGCGGGAGATACGGGCCGGGCGCCGACACCCCGATCACCTCGTAGCCCGCGTCGCCGAACGCCGCGAGCTGCGGGCCCAGCAACAACGCCAGGCTGATGTCGGTCGTGGTCACGTGTACGAGGCGCGGCCTCGCTTTCGGGCGGCGCGCGTTCACGACGACGCCCCGATGTAGCGCACCCGGTTCAGGATGCGGCGCACGTCGTCTTCCAGCCGTAGGCCGCCGGTGAGCTTCTGCTCGAAGAAGCGCATGCCGTCGGCGCGCTGCACCGGCGAGCGCGCCAGGCGCCACGGATCGGTGTAGCCGTAGCGGTTGGCGTGCGTGCCCGCGACCGCGGCCGACTTGAACATCGTGCGCATCAACGCGTCGACCGACGCGTTGCCCGGGAGCGCCTTCGGGTACGCGAAGTGTTCCGGCTTCACACCGGTGCGTTCGTACATGACGTCGATGGAGCGCTGCAGCTCGTCGGTCGCGGTCGGGAGATCGACCCGGTCGAGGAGCGCGTGGGTGTGCGTGTGCGAACCGAGAGTGACGAGACCGGTCGACAGCGCGTCGCGGATCGCGGCCCACGACAACACCGTTCCACCGTCGGGGAAGTCCCGCCCGCGCTCCACGAAGTCGGTGGCGAGGTAGAGCGTGGCCGGCACCTGATGGCGCACCAGGATCGGCAACGCCTCGTCGACGAAGTCGGCAGTACCGTCGTCGAAGGTCACGACGATGCGGTTGCGGCCCGGGGTTGCGGCGGTTGCGTCGGATTGGCCGCTCGGCAACTCGAGCGCGGTCAACGCGTCGTCGAGCGTCAGCGGGGCGCGCCACCGGGCGATGAGGTCGATCTGGGCGTCGAAGCGCTCGGCGGGCAGATCGATCTCGTGCGCCGTCGATCGACCCCCGACCCGGTGGTAGGCGAGCACGACGATGCCCGGCGCCCGGGACTCCGCGCGGGACCACGAACCCAGCTGGTCGTACGCGCTCGCCGCGTTCTTCAACGCGCTCTGCGCGCGCGAACGAACTACGCCTCGAACCCGTCGCGCGCCTCCGGACGCCACCAGCTGAATCCTCCCCCCGGCTGTGGGGCCCGCATCCCTGCGAGCCGCCCCCGAGGGGCGATGGTAGTGACGGTGGCAGTACTTGACAACGGACCGTTTGGGGCCTGTGTGCAGGTTCCGCCTAGTTCAGAACAGCTCGATATCACCGAGTGAGAGGTCGAACGCGCTCACCGCGGTCGGCGCGGTGACCGCGACGTCCCGGGTCGTCATCACCGGACCGAACGACGGGACCCGGACACAACCCGGAATCGAGCCGATCCCGAGCACGTAGTCGGCCTGCCCGCGCACCGCCCGGACGACGGCGCGGCGCAAGGCCCGCCGGGCCGCGGGTGTCGGTTCGGGCGTGACGAGGGCGGCCAGCACCGCCTCGACCGCCGCGCCCCGCCGGCGGAGCCGCACGAACGCGACGCCGGCAGCGATGCCACCCGGCGCCACGACCGCCCGATAGCCGAGCAACGGAGTGGCATACCGCCAGCGGAAGAACTCCGGATCGCGCCGGGTCCGGTAGGTGTCCGGCCCGGTTTCCGTCGCCGTGGTCCCGCCCGCCGTGGCACGCGCGCCCGCGGCGAGCAACGCGGCGAAGTCGGGGTCGGCGAGGACCGTCTCGACGTCGGCGCCGAAGCCGGCCGGCTCCGACCAGTGCGCGGCCGGCACCCGGCTCCGGGCCAACCGGATCGCGCCGCGCGGCGACAGCGGCCGCACGCACGCGGCGGCGCGGCCGATCTCGTTCCAACCCATCTTCAGATAGCCGGGCCGGCTCTGGTCGTTCGGGGTGTTGAACACGAACTGCACACCGTCGGCGGCCATCACGGGCAGCGCGTCGAGGGTCAGACGGCGGAAGATCCCCCGACCCTGGAAGTCGGGATGGGTCGCGGTGTCGACGGCACGCACACACCGCACGGTGGCGCCGGAGCGTTCGAAGTCCCAGCGCATGAACGTGCGCAGGCCGACGACGCGCTCCCCGCGCACGCCACCCACATCGGCGACGGTCCGAACGCGTTCTCGAGGTGCTTCCAGCGGAACAGGGCGGCGAAGCGCTCGTCGTCGGCCCGGCCCATCGAGTCCTGCAACAACGCGATGATCGCGGGCAGGTCGGCAGCTACCGCGGGTCGCGATTCGAGCTCGTCGGTCACCACGGCGCGACCGTCCGGTAGATGTCCTCGATGCGCGCGACCGCGCGCGTCACGTCGAAGTCGGTGGCCCGGTGGCGCGCCGCCGCGCCCAACTCGGTGCGCAGGTTCTCGTCGGCCGCGAGCCGTTCGATCGCGTCGGCGAGCTCGGTCGGTGAGCTGGGCGCGACGAGTACCGCGTCGACACCGTCGTGGAACGCGTCGGGGATCCCGCCGACCCGGGTCGCGATGATCGGGAGCCCGAGCGCGCTCGCTTCCATCAGCGCCACCGGGAGTCCCTCCCATTTCGAACCGAGCACGAAGATGTCGCACCCCGCCATCAGGCGGACCGCGTCGGGACGGTAACCGGTCAGGATCACCGTTCCCTCGAGACCGAGCTCGCGGTGCAACGCCTCGACCTCGGCTTCGAGTGGCCCCTGCCCCACCGCACAGAACCGCACGTTGGAGCCGCGGTCGGCCAGCTGCCGCGCGGCCGTCAGCAGGTTCGGCCAGTCCTTCTTCGGGTGATAGTTGGCGACGGTTCCCACGAGGATGGTCGCCGGATCGACGCCCAACTCCTCGCGCACCGCGTCGCGTTCGGAGCGGAGTTTCCCGATCGCACCCACGTCGATCCCGTGCACGAGCACTTCGGCGCGGTCGCGCTGGCGGGGGTTCATCGACGCCCGTGCCTCGTCGGACACCGCGAGCACGGCCGCGTCGAGGGGCGCGGTGATCGCGTTCGCATAGCGCGTGGGGGCTTTGAAGGTCGACCAGGGGTTGTGCTCGGTGGAGACCAGCGCGGGCCGCTGCGCCTTGGGCAGCGAACGCACGACCAACCGGCCGACCGCGGCCGCATAGGGCGAGTGCGCGTGCACGATGTCGACGCGCGGCGCCCGGAGATGGCGGCGCAGGCGCCCGGCCCAGCGGATGTCGCGCTCGTTGCGCACGTCGAGACACGTGCACTGCACGCCGAGCGCCTCGAGCTCGGGAACGAGATGTTGTTTCCACGGCAACAGGTACACGACCTCGATGTCGAACGCGTCGCGGTCGTGCGCGCCCGCGGCCGCGACCAACAGGCGCTCCGCACCGCCCGGGCCGAGTCCCTTCACCAGCCAGACGACCCGCCGCCGGCGCGGGGTCACAGGTCTTCGGCGGCGGGGCTGTTCTCGGGGATGCCTTGAGGCCGGGGCTCCGCCACCTCGATCTCGAGCGTGCCCGCGTCGAGCGCGCGCCGGAAGAACGCGCTGCGCTCCGACACCTCGGAGAGCGTGCCGATCGTCTCGACCTCGCCGCCCTGCAACACGAGGATGCGATCGCAGATGCTCAACGTCGAGAGCCGGTGGGCGATGATCATGACGAGCACCTTGCCCCGGAGCGTTTCCAGGGTGGCCTGGATGACACCTTCGGAGTGCACGTCGAGCGCGCTCGTCGGTTCGTCGAGCACGAGGATCTGCGCGCCGCGTGCCAACGCCCGGGCAATGCCGACCCGTTGGATCTGGCCACCGGAGAGATCCCGGAACGCGGGGCCGATCATCGTGTCGTAGCCCTGTTGCAACGACTCGATCACTTCGTGCACGCCTGCGGCAGTTGCCGCGGCGATCACCTCGGCCCGCCCGATGCGCGGATCGAGGAACGCGATGTTCTCCGCCACCGTCGCGTGCAGCAACCGTGGGTCTTGGGGCACGAGCGAAACATGGTTGTACCAGGACGCCAACGTGTACTCGTTGGCGTCGATGCCGTTCACGACCACCCGGCCCGCGGTCGGCTCGCGCAGCCGCAGGATGAGTTGCGAGAGCGTCGACTTGCCGCTTCCCGACGGGCCGACGATCCCGACGATCTCGCCGATCGGGAAGGACGCAGCCACGTCGTGCAACGCGTTGATCTCGCCGTCGTAGGAGAACCCGACATGGTCGAGGTCGAGACCGTGCACCGACTCGAGCGGGATGTGCCCGTCGCGGGTCTGGTGCTGGAGGTACTCGACGCGCACGGCTTCCAACTTCTCCACGTACGGCATGCAGTCGACGTAACCCTGGTACGAGCTCTGCAGCTGCTGACCGAACGACATGCTGCGCAGCATCAACAACGCGATGGCCCCGAACGCGGCCAGGTTCACCGAGCGCAGACCGGAGGCGATCCCGAGCCCGAGCACCACCACGAGCATGCCGACGTACTGGTAGATCGGCGAGCTGGCGCCGTTCACGAACGCGGCCCGGCGCCGGACCGCCGCGAGCTTGCGTGACAGCTTGCTGAGGTGCTCGCCCAGCGCGTCGGTGGCGTGGAACACCCGGGCATCGCGCGCCATGCGCGTGGCCTCGGTCACCTCGCGGCCGTAGTCGATCAGCATCTGCGACAGCGCCTGGCTGTAGCGCCGGGTGCGCTTCATGATCGGCCGCAGCATCAACGAGAGCAGGCCCAACGTCACGATGATGAGCAGCGCGAACTCGTAGTTGATGAGCAACGCGCCGATCACGAAGATCAGGATGGTGAGGAACGCCTCTTCGCCGTTGGCGATCGCGCCCAGCGCCGACGAGCCGCGGTTCACGTAGCTGGTGAGCACGCCGAGCGTCCCCAGCCGTTCGCTCGCCTGCGTGGCGTAGTCGGCGTGCAGATACTCGGCGACCACGCCTTCGCGGTGGTCGAACTCCCAGTCGGTCATGACCCGCGCCCGTACCCACGAGATCGCGAGATCGAGGATCGCGGAGAGGACGATGGAGCCCGCGGCCATCAGCGCGAGCGTGCTGGTGCTCACCGTGAAGTGCTGATGGAAGATCTTGCCGCTGTAGTGGTGAGACTTGTTCGCGATTGCGTTGGCGAGCGGAACGATGAGGATCAGTGCGGTGGCCTGGAAGACCGCCGACGCCAACGACAGGATGCCGAGAAAGGTGAGGGCGCCGAGCTGGTCGCGGAAGTACCGCACCGCGCCGAGCGTCGACTTCGACGTGTTCTGCGAGCGATCTCTTTTGCCGGTGGCGTTCGCGGTCTTGTCGGCCATCAGAAGTCCACGTAGAACTCGGAATCGGGCTCGAACTCGTCGAGCTTGCGAAAGTAGCGGTCGTTCGTGTTCACCCATCGCCCGATGAGGCGATGCCAACGCTTGCGCACGATACGGCGGGGCGTGAGGCCGACGTCGACCTCGACGTAGTGCCGGTGCCTGGTGACGAAGCTCGCGACCTTCTCGACGCCCGCGTGGTGGCAGTCGTTGAACGCGACCAACCCGCCGACGCGCGTGAGCTTGTCGATGAGGAAGAAGTCGATCAGCACGTAGTCGAAGTTGTGCCGACCGTCGATATACGCGAAGTCGAACTGCGCGCCGTCGCGGATGAGATCGCCGAGCGCGAGGTAGTCGAGCTCCTCGATCAGCCGGTGACGATGCCCGAGGCCCGATGCCTCGACGTTCTCGACGCCCTGGCCGCCCCACGTGCGGTTCTGGAACGGGTCGAGCGAGATGAGTTGCCCGTCGACACCGTTCTCCTCGCGGGCGTTCTCCTCCAACGCGGTGAGGATCGCAACGGTCGACGCACCGAACGCCATGCCGACCTCGAGCACGAGTGCCGGTCGTTCGCGGCGCACGGTCTGGTACAGCGCTTCGGCCAACGCGGGCCCGATCACCGCGAAGACTTCGGGCGTCTGGTACATCCGCCGCAGCACGTCGCTCGGGATGTTCGGGAGCGTCTTGCTCTGCATCAGAGGAACACGACCCGGAAGCGGATGCTGCCTGCGGCGCGGCCGAGCGCTTCGCCCCCGCGACGGACCCAGATCGGGCGCCGGTCGGCGGAGAGCAACCACGGCGAACGCACGACGAGCCACGCCCAGGTGTGCAGCGTCCGCCGGACCGGGCGGGGCCGTAGACCACGCGTGCGGAAGTCGCGGTAGAGACGGGCCGCGTCGACCCCGCTCAGGTAGGCCTGGCGGCCGACGCTGCGGGTCGAGGTGCGGTAGCGGTAGTGCACGACCGCGTCGGGCGCGAAGCCGAGCGTGAACGAGTCGAGCTGCGCCCGCCACGACCATTCCACGTCGTGCGACTGCGGGTACTCCTCGTTGAAGCCGCCCGTCTTGGCGAACACCGGGGCCCAGACCCCGAGATTGCACGACGGCGCATACGGCAGGAACGCGGCCCGCGGCAGCCCGACGGCGCGCGCCGAGCGCCAGGTCTGCACGACCGGCGAGTTGAGCGCTTCGGCATCTTGGACACCGGTCACCGCGTCGAACGACACCGCGCCGTCGGCGAGCGAGGCGAGCCACTCGGGCGCCACGACGTCGTCACAGTCGCAGAAGGCCAGGAAGTCGCCGTCCGCGGCGGCCGCTCCCGCGTTGCGGGCGTAGCTCGAACCGGGCCGGGCCGACGCGTCGACGAACTGCAGGTCGGGCAGGCGCGGCGCCCACGCGTCGACCACCTGCCGGGTGCCGTCGGTCGAGCCGTTGTCGGCGACCACGATCTCCCAGCCGCCGGTGTACGTCTGGCGCGTCAGGGCGTCGAACTGCTCGGCGATGGTGTCGGCACCGTTGCGCACCGGGATGATGACGCTCACGAGCCGTGGCGATGGATTCGCGTCCGGTGACGTTGCCATACTCTGCCGACACGATAACGAAGAAGTTTCCTTCCGGAAATGGTCCTCACCCCGCTTCGGGGGCGGACGATCCCTCCGATATGGGACGAGCCGAGATATATCGGGTACGACGATGGCCGCGACCGACGAACCCGGACCGACACCGACCCCTCTGACGGTGCCCGTCGTACCCGTCGACCTCACGGTGATCGTCTGCGTGCACAACGGCGCGACGCGCATCCGGCGCCAGCTCGACGCTCTCGACGCGCAGGAGTGGGACGGCACCTGGGACGTCGTACTCGTCGACAACCGCTCGACGGACGCCACACCGACCGTGCTGGCCGATTTCGCGGCCGCGCACCCGCGCTTTCGCATGGTGGCGGCGCCCACGCGCGCCGGGCTCAGCCACGCCCGGAATGTCGGAGTCGCGCACACCGAGGCGCGGGCCGTCGCGTTCTGCGACGACGACGACGAGGTCGCACCCGGTTGGGTCGCGGCGATGGGTACCGCGCTGGCGACGTATCCCCTCGTCGCGTGCCGCCTCGATTGGAGCGGCACCGACCCGGGCCCGGATGGCGACGGCGACGGGCAAAACGGAAGTGCGGGCACGGGCTTCGGGTTCCAGACCAATCACACCGAGGAGGTGTTCGGCTACCCGGTCGCGGCGGGCGTGGGCGGCTGGCAACGCTGGTTGTGGCAGGCGCTCGGCGGCAACGACGAGTCGATGACCGACACCGGCGAAGACTTCGACATGGCGATCCGTGCCTATCTCGAGCACGGCATCACGGCCCACTTCGAGCCCGACGCGGTCTGCCACATCACGCGCCGCACCGGGATGCGCGCCACGTTCCGCCAGGCGCGCCGCTACGGCAAGTCGTCGGTGACGCTCTACAGCCGTTACGGCGCGGGGCGAGTCGACCGGACCGACGAACTGCGGCGGTCGTTGCGCTCGTGGGCCTGGATCATGCGCCACACTGTCGACCTGCGGATCGCCGACCGGCGCGGCCCGTGGGCGCGCCATGCCGGTCAACGCATCGGCCGGCTCGAGCAGTCGATCCGCACTCGAACACTGTGGCTGTGACCGGAGTTACCTTCGAACATGACATCTCCCGCCGACGCCACTCCTGAAACCGTTGCCGCGGCCCGCGGCAAGCATCGGCTCTTGTCGCGCGCGGCGTTGTTCGGCGCCGAACGGCGAATCGCCCGCCGCGTGTACGGCCGCGCGACCGAGCGCGACCAATGGTTGCGCCAGACGCAGTACGCGTACCTCGACAGGTTCTTCTCCGGGTTGCCCGCCTCGGAACAGGACGCGCTCGAGATCAGCGGCACGTTCTACAAGGACTATCCCTGGCGCTCGTACGAGTCGCGGCACTACCCCGACTTCGACATCTGCGCGCCGGGCCCGGTCACGCCGCGGTTCTCGGTCGTGATCTGCGACCAGGTGCTCGAACACGTCGTCGACCCCTTCCTGGCCGCGCAGACGCTCGCCGATCTCTGCGTTCCCGGTGGGCACGTGGTGGTCGGCGTGCCCTTCTTGGTGCGCGTCCATCCCGCGCCGGCCGACTACTGGCGCTTCACCGCCGACGGCCTGCGCATCGTCCTCGAACGGGCCGGGCTCGATGTCGTCGACACGCAGAGTTGGGGCAACCGCCACTGCGTGAACGCCAACTTCCTCGTGTGGGCCAAGCGGCCGCGGTGGTCGACCGACGTGAACGAGGAGAACTTCCCTATCAACGTGTGGGCCGTCGGGCGCAAGCCGGTCGTCGACGCGACGGGAAGCAGTACGCCCGGGACCACACCGTGAGCGCACGCGGTCAGGTCGGGCGCGCGCTGCGCGCCGTCGGGTTACGGCCCAAACCCGCGCCGCCGTGGGTCGTCGCCGAGCCCGCGCCGAACCGCAGCAACCCACTGGTCGACGTTCCGCTGTTCGCGATCATCGGCGCGTGGATGGAAGCCGACGTGATCGCGGCGACGGTCGCGAACGCGTTCGCCCAAGGTTGTTCTCGCGTGTATCTCGTCGACAACGACAGTGCCGACGAAACGGTGAGCCGCGCGGTCGAGGCGGGCGCGGTGTTCGCGGAATCGTTCGCGACCGAGCGCTACGACGAGCAGCTCCGGCTCGACATCATGAACCGGGTCGTGCGGGACGTTTCGCTCGATACCGGCGCGGAACACATCTGGTGGCTCTGGCTCGACGCGGACGAGTTCCCGCACGGGCCGGGTGGGAAGACGGTGGCCGAGTACCTGGCCACGCTGGATCGGCGTTTCCGGATCGTCGGGGCCCGGTTCATCAACCATTTCCCCGACCGCGCTCCGGCGTACGTCGAGGGCCTGCACCCGCTCGACTTCCAGCCGTTGTGCGAGGAGCATCGCTTGGCGATGTGCTCGCTCCGGCACCGCAAGCATCCGCTGCAACGCTTCGATCGTTCCGGTCCGCCGATCATCTGCGACCGCGGCTTCCACGCCGCGACCAGCACGGAACGGCCGCTGCGGGAACCGAACGAGGCGATCTTCGTGCATCACTTTCCGTACCGCGAGCTCGAAGTGACGCGCCGCCGGCTCGCGATGCTCTGTGGCGCCGATCCGAACGGCGAGACCCGGGTGTTCGACGACGACGACGCCGCCGACGCGATGCTCTCCCGCTTCGAGACCCTCGACGCGGTCTACCGCCAGGACTGGGAACGCGTGCGCAACTACCACATCGACAGCGACATCTCCTCCGCCCGGCCGGTCCCGTGGGACACGCTCGTGCCCCCGACCGACACGCCGGTGAAACGCTGGTACCCGGTGGAGTCGAGCGATCAGGGCGGCCGGGCATGACCGCGTCGTCGCCGTCGGCATCGAACCCTGATAACCACCCGCTCGCGCACACCTACGACGCCGACTTCTACGGTCAGCTCGCCGACGACGTGCGCGCCTCCGCGGAGGCGATCGTCCCCATCGTCACCAACCTGCTCACGCCCACGTCGGTGCTCGATGTCGGGTGCGGGCACGGCACGTGGCTCGCGGAGTTCGAACGCAACGGTGCGACCGACATCCTCGGCGTCGACGGCGGGCACGTCGACCCGGCCGCGCTCGACATCCGCGCCGATCAGTTCCAGCCCCGCGACCTGAGCGTGCCGTTCGACCTGGGGCGCCGCTTCGACCTCGTCGTGTCGCTCGAGGTCGCCGAACATCTCCCGGCCCGCGCCGCCGCGGGATTCGTGGCAACCCTCGTCGCGCACGGCCCCGCGGTGTTGTTCTCGGCCGCGGTTCCGTTCCAGGGCGGGGCCGGCCACGTGAACGAGCAGTGGCCGAGCTACTGGGCCGGTCTGTTCGCCGAGCACGGCTACGAACCGCACGACGTTGTGCGGCCGGTGGTCTGGGACAACGACCGCGTCGCCTTCTGGTACGCGCAGAACACGATGCTCTATCTCGACGGACGCGGCATGGGCGTCGCGACTTCTTCCTCGGCCCTCCCGCTCGACGTGGTGCACCCACGCATGCACGTGCGCGACCACACGCGCGTCAAGCCCGCCCCCGCGCCGCCCTCACTCACGCGCACGCTGCGCGACGTGCCTCCCGCGGCCTGGCGCGCGTTCCGCCACCGCATGGACCGCGACTAGAAAACCTGCGGTTACGGCCTCACTCCGCTTTCGTGCGGTCGTTGATGAGGGTTGCGAACTGGGGCGTGAACGCGAGCGAGCCGTTGACGGAGAGGTGCGAGCCGTCGCGGTACACGAAGAACTTGCCCCGGTTGGTCTGACAGAACGACGGGCCGCAGAGGTAGTTGTCGAAACTGATCTGCGTCATGCCGGGTACGGCCGCGACCGCCCGGGTCTCGGCGCGGTACGACGCGGCCTGCTGGCGGGCGATCGCGGCCGCGTTCGAGCCCACACCGCAACTCGGAAGATGACTGAACGCGGTGACGGCCGGGCACTGGTTGAGCTGCCACGTCGGGAACAACGGGATCGTGTCGACGACCGTCGCCCACACGCCCGCCTCCGCGAACTGGTGCAGCACCGACGTGTACGCGGTCTGCCATTCCACGGCCTTGGCCGCCGGGGTCGTCGAGAGCTTGCCCGTCACCGAGTCGCGGAACGAATAGCGCGAGTTCTCGATATATCCGCTCCCCCACGACGCGAGAATCACCAGCTTCGGGTGCATCTTCGCGATCGACGCGATCGTCGTTGTGACGAAACGGTGGCACGCGGTGTACGGCACGTTGTTGCGGAGCAGCACGAGATCGACGAACGGGCATTCGGAGCTCGTGGCCACGGTGAGGTCGAAGCCATCCTGTTGGCTCGCGGCGGCGATGGGCTCGACGAACTGACCCGCGTTCGAATCGCCCAGCAAGATCACGCTGCCGTGCGGATCGGTCGCATGCCACGTGCACTTCGGCGGTCGCTTGGTGATCAGGCCGGTGCTGTCGCAGTGGCGCACCACGTCGGCATGGAACCGTGACTGGTGCGCGAGGTCCTTCATCGTCGACGTCTTCGCCGCCGCGCTCGCAGTGACACTCAACCCGAGGGCGGCGACCAGCGGGACGACGATGCACACCGCCCCGATCACCAGCGCACGCTTGCGCGGTGGGTTCGGCCGGAACCGGATCGGGCGCTCCACGTAGCGGTACGAGAGCAACGTCGGCACGAGTGACGCGATCGCGGCGAGCGTGAGCACCGCGGTGTTGCTCGAGATCATGAGCCGGGCGAACACGATGATCGGCCAGTGCCACAGGTACCAGCCGTAGGAGATGTCGCCCGTCTTGACGAGCCACTTCAGTGACAACGCCTTCGTGACACCCCGCATCGTGTGCATACCGGCGAAGAGCATCAACGCGGTACCGAGCACCGGCAGCAGAGCCGCGGTACCGGGGAACGGTGTCGTGGGCGTGAAGATCCGCATGCTGACGAGCAACATCACGGCGCCGACGATCCCCGCAGCCACGGCCAAGCCCTGGGGCATGCGTTTCACCAACGTGCCGGCCAATGCCACGACCGCGCCCGCCGCGAATTCCCACGCCCGGGTCGGCGCGGAGAAGAACGCGACCTGGGCCGGATTGTGGATATGAACGATGCTGTAGGTGGCGTTCGTCAGGACCAGCGACAACACGAACGAGACCAGGAGACCGGCGGAGACGATCATTGCCGCGCCGGCCCGCGGCGACGAATGCGGCAACACGAGCCGCGATCCCCGCAACGCCCACAACAAGAAGAGCGGGAACACCAGGTAGAACTGCTCCTCGACTGCGAGCGACCACGTGTGCAGCAGCGGGTTCGTGGTGAGCGACGCGTCGAAGTACCCGGTGCCCACCCCGGCGAAGTGCATGTTGGCCAAGAACGTGGCGGCCGACGCGGTGGCGTGGGCGGTGTCGTGCTGCGCGCCGAGCGGGCTCTGGAACAACACCGACATCGCCGCGACGGCAACGAGCATCACCGCGAGCGCGGGCAGGAGCCGGCGCACACGACGCGCGTAGAAGTTCGGGAAGTCGAGCTTCCCGGTCGAGCGCAGTTCGCGCCAGAGCATCGTCGTGATGACGAAGCCCGAGATCACGAAGAAGGCGTCGACACCGACGTATCCGCCCGGCAACGGCAGCTCGGCGTGGAACGCCACGACCGCGAGCACGGCAATGCCGCGGAGTCCCTGAATGTCGGCGCGCCGCGGATGCCCGGGTTCCGCCGGGCGAGCCTGACGCTCGTCCGTGCGATCGATGGTGGCCAAGTCTCCCCCCGAATCCCTGCGCCGCACCGCGCTCCAGTATGACTCTGGAACAGGGCCGCGCGTCCAGCGCGAGAGCCGACCGCGCGGCTACGACGCGAGCTCGGGCCGGTGCGCGAACGCCCAGACCACGAGGGGGAATTCGTCCTGGTTGCGTAGTGATCGCCATGACCGCATCGGTGGAAACCGGCGCAAATTTCCCCGGACCGCGGTCTTGTTGCCCCAGCTGCCGATCTCGTCCACGACGAACCCGGATCCTTCGAGCAAACGGCGCATTCCGTCCTCGGTGAAGCGCCAGAAGTCGTACGGGGTCGGGTGCACCTTGATGAGGAAGGGCGTGCTGACGATGACGCGGCCGCCGGGCCGGCACAGGTCGTGCAACGTGCGCGTCGCCCGCCACGGATCGGGCACGTGCTCGAGCACCTGTTCACAGATCACGAGGTCGTGCACGTCGAGCGCGGCCGGCGGATCGCACAGGTCGAGCTGCGGGTACGCCGACGACGAGAACTCGCGCCACGGATGCCCGCGGTGCGACGTGCCGCTGATCTCGATCACCTTGGTCTGTTCGGGCCCGAGCGCACGAATGTGCTCGGTGATCTGCCCGTTCATGACGATGCGGCACCACTGGTCGGTCGGGCCGCCGTCGCGATAGATGCGGGCCCGGAATCGACGCTGGGCGGCGCGGGCGACGCGACCCACGCGCAGGCGTTGCGTGAGCGCCTCGGGCATCAGCGCTTCCGGAGCTCGCCGCGGGCCGCGCGGGCCGCGCGGCTCGCCCGGGCCGCGCCGTTCGCGACCGCGGCGCGGGTCGCGTCCCAGCCCGCGCGGACGCGGTCGGGACCGGCGTTGTCGGCCCACGACTCGTCGGGCTCGTACCCGAGCTCGACCAGGAGCGCGCCGGCGTGGCGGTTGAACACCGACCGTTCGAAGGGCCCCCACGAGTCCTGCCACGTGCCGCGGCGGCCTTCCCGGAAGAAGCCGTCGGGGAACTTCAACGACTCGCCCAGGCGCGCGACCAGTTCACCGCCGACGACGACCGACGTGTACGGCCGCGACGGATCGCGCTTCAGCTGGTCGAACGAGAACGCCTCGTACAGTGCGAGCGCCTCGTCGGAGTCAGTGGTGGCGCCGCAGAAGGTGAGCGTCTTCTCGAGCACGGCCGGGCCGTCGTCGAGGAGGTCTTCGTACCGGACCTCGAGATACTGGCCCGACGCCGCGGCCGAGGCCGCGTTGCGCACTCCCCGCACCCACATCGACGACGCCTCGCCGATATCCGCCGGCGCCCACGTGCGGCCCCAGCCCTGAGCCGCGGCCACCAGCGAGCTCACGACATCGCGACCGTCGCGCACGAGGTGGATGAACCGGGCCTCGGGAAGATACGTGCGGATGACGTCGATCGGGTGGTGGTAGCCCGGGCACTTCTCCAACACGATGTTGGCGCCCGGCTTCAAGGCCACGACGGCCTCGTGGAACGAGGCGATCATCGCCCGGACCATCTCCGAGAACTCGGCCTCGGTCATCACCGACGACACGCCCTTCAACCGACCCACCGTCTTGGGGTCGGTCATGGCGTTGACCTCGTACGACCACGCGGCGTGGAGCTGGCGGATGTAGCCGGTGAAGAACTCCGGCTCCTGCGGACTCGCGATGGACGGATGCGCGGCGAGCATGCACTGCAGCCACGTCGTCCCACTGCGCGGCGATCCGACGAGAAATACCGGAACGTGGTTCAACGCGCGCCCCGAGAGAGCGGTTCCCATCGTCACGATTGTAACTGGGTGCCTGTGATCGGTCGCCGGGCGGTTCGCCGGAAACGCCGCGACAGTGCTGCGCATCGTTGTCCGATTCGCGGGAAATCGCCGGGCCGCGCGCCCGCCGGCGACGCTTCTCGGCTCTCGACGCCGCCCGCGACCCTGGCATATCCTTCCAGCTGGGCGGATAGACCGCAGCACAGGGTTGGTGCTGCGAGCATTCGACGGGGTCGAAGGGCCGGGGGGCATGGGGGATCTGAATCCGCAACGCGTTCGACTCGGACGCGTTCCTCGCACGCTCAGGACAGCCGCGCCGCGTGCGCTGGCCGCGCTCACGCTCGGGCTCGGCATCGCGGTCGTCACCGCCGCGCCCGCGGTCGCGGCCGCGCCGTCGGCGCCGCAATCGGTCAACGTCACTCCGGGCCCGACGGTCGGGAACATGACCATCCGTTGGTCGTCGCCCGCGTCGACCGGTGGTGTCGCGATCACCGGGTTCCAGTACCAGGTTCATGTCGACGCGGGCGCGTTCGGCGCGCCGCTCACGCTCGGCCCGTCGACCGCGCGCTCCGCGGTCGTTCCTTGCGCCGCGCCCGCCACGACCGGGCACGGCTGCACGTACGAGGTCCGCGCGATCAACGGCACATCGGGCGCGTGGAGCGCGCCGGTCGCCGCGGTGTGGTCCGTGCCGAGCCCGGCCGTCCTCGGCCGCGCGCTCGCGGGCCCGGGCGCCGGAGTCGCGACGTTGCAGTGGCGCCCGTCGGCCAGCACCGGTGGCCTCGCCGTCAGTTACGAATACGAAGTCAGCACCGGCACCGGCTTTGGCGCACCCGTCGCGATCGCGCCGGGCTCGATCTCGCTGGTCCCGGGTGAGCCGTGGCCCGTCGACTCCGCCGCGGTCACCTGCCCGTTGGGCTCGGGACCTGTCGTCAGTTGTTCCTATGTCCTGTTGGCCGTGAACGGCGTGGGCGCGAGCCCGGTATCCGTCGTACGCACCGCGGTCGAGAAGCGGCCCGGCGCCGCGACCGGCATCACCGCGTCGAACACGTCCGTCGCGCTCGGCACCGGGCTCGCGAGCCAGACCGTCGTGTGGACGCCGCCGACCGTCAGCGGCGGGACGCCCGTCACCGACAACCGGGTCTGGGTGTGCGCGACTGCGAACGGCACACCGTGCACGAACGTCTCGACGGGCTGGACGCAGGTCACCGACCTCGTCGGCACCCCGCCCGCGTCGACCACCCCCGCGGTGTGTCCGGCCAACGGGCGCTGCGGTTACGAGGTCTGGCCGACCAACGCCGTCGGTCACTCGTGGGCCGTCGGTTACTCGCACCCGAGCCCGCCCACGACGTTGATGGCAACCGCGAGCCTCGCCGCGCCGGGTCAGGTCACGTTGTCGTGGCAGGCAACTCCCGATTCCGGCACTGCGTTCGGCCACTACGTGTTGTTCGAATGTGACTCGAACCAGACGTGCACCAACGGCAGCTGGACCGCGAACCCCGCCGACGCCGCGCCGTGGAATGTCACTCAACTGACTGCAACGCCGACGGCCACCACCACTCAGTACCCTTGCGGTGTCGTCCACGCCTGCACCTTCGAGATCGGCTACATCGACGCCTCGGGTCACATCGGCGGCGTCACCAACTCCGTCATCACGACGGGCCTCGACGCACCCACCCTCACCGCGGTACCCGGCGCGACGCCCGGCGCGGTCAACCTGAGCTGGACCACACCCGCCACCGGGCAGATCAACCAGTACGAGATCGACCGCGACACCGGCAGCGGCCTCGGCTTCCTGGCCGACGTCCCCGCCGCGCCGACGTCGTACATCGACACCACCTGCGGCGCGGGCGTGACGTGTCACTACACGGTGCGCGCCCTGCTGTTCCCGAGCGGCACGTCGCCCGCAAGCAACGAAGCATCCGCAACGGCCCCGCTCGACTCCGCGATCGCGATCACCACTCCGGTGGCGGGCGCGCGCCTCGGTGACTCCACTCCGACCTTCTCCGGCACCGCCGCGACCCGCGAACAGCGCCACCGTGACCGTGAAGGTCTGGGTCGGCGCTCTTCCGAGCGGAACATTGCAGGAGACCCTCACCACGACCCGCGCCGCCACGGCATGGACCGTCGACGCAACGACGCTGCCCGACGGCACCTACACCGTGCAGGCGCAACAGACCACACCGTCGTCGGGCGTCGTGTTGAGCCCGCCGATCACCTTCACCACCGACACCACGGGTCCGACCGTTTCGATCACGAGTGTGAACGGCGCCGCGCACGCGTTGCCGTTCTCGACCAGTGCGAACGTCACATCGATCGGCGGCGCGTGCGGCACGGCCACCGGTGACAACGCGACCGTGTCGGTCGCGATCGGCGGCGCCGGTTCCGAGACCGGCACCGCGCCCTGCACCGCGGGCGCATGGGCGTACACGCTCGTCACCCCGCTCACAACCGGCGGCGCGTACACCGCGACCGTCACCCAGGGCGACAGCACGCTCAACACCGGCACGACCGGAACGCAGAGCATCTCGATCGACAAGACCGCGCCGGTCGTCACCGTCACGACCGTCAACGGAACCGTGCGTGCCCTCCCGCTCTCGACGGCCACGACCGTCACTTCCATCGGCGGCGCGTGCGGCACGCTCGCGGGCGACGCGGCCACCGTCTCGATCGCGATCACCGGCGCGAGCACCCAGAACGGCACTGCGGCATGCACCGCCGGCGCCTGGAGCTTCGCGCCGGCCAGCGCGCTTTCGGCCGACGGCGTCTACTCCCTCACCGCCACCCAGACCGACGCGGCCGGCAACACCGGCACGAGCGGCGCGCAGACGGTCACCGTCGACAAGACCGCACCGGTCGTCACCCTCACGACGGTCAACGGAACCGCGCGCACCTTCCCGTTCCTCAGCAACGCGACGATCACCACCGTCGGCGGCGCGTGTGGCGTGGCCACCGGTGACGCACCGTCGGTGTCGCTCACGCTCACCGGCGCCGGTAGCGAGAACGGTGTCGCGGCCTGCACCGCGGGCGCGTGGACGTACACATTCGTCAGCGCGCTGACCGTGAACGGCGCGTACTCGGTCACGGCCACCCAGACCGATGCCGTGTCGAACACCGGTACGAGCGGAGCCAAGACGGTCAACCTCGACACCACCGCACCCACACTCACGCTCACCACCATCAACGGAACCGTGCGGACGTTCCCGTTCACCACGAACACCACGGTGAGCACGTTCGGTGGCGTGTGTGGCTCGGCCTCGGGCGACAGCGCGAGCGTCAACGTCTCGATCACGGGCGCGGCCACCCAGAGCTCGACCGCAGCCTGCACCGCCGGCGCATGGTCGTTCTCGCCCGCGCCCGCCCTGTCGACGAGCGGCGTCTACTCGTTGAGCGCAACCCAGAGCGACACCGCAGGGAACACCGCGGCGACGGGCGCGCAGAGCCTGACGATCAACACCCTCGCCCCCACCGTCACGCTGACGACGGTGAACGGCACGGCCCGCACCTTCCCGCTCACCACGAATGCCACCGCCACGTCGGTCGGCGGCACCTGCACCACCGCCGCGGGCGTGAACCCCACCGTCACGGTCGCGATCTCGGGCGCCAGCACGCAGAGCGGTTCCGCCACCTGCACGACCGGTGCGTGGACATTCACGCTCACCACCGCGCTCTCGGCCGACGGCGTGTACGCCGCCACCGCGACGCAGAGCGACACGTCGGGCAACACCGGTAGCAGCGGCGCGCAGGGCATCACCGTCGACAAGACGGCCCCGACCGTCGCGCTCTCCGCGGTCAACGGCACGACGCACACGTTCCCGTACACCGCGAACGTGTCGGTCACCTCGCTCGGCGGAACGTGTGGCGCGGCGATCGGCGACAGCACGAGCGTGGCCATCGCGATCACCGGGGCCAGCACGCAGAACGGCACCGCAACCTGTTCGGCGGGCGTGTGGACCTTCACGCCGGCCACCGCGTTGTCGAGTGACGGCGTCTACACCGTCACGGGCACGCAGACCGACGCCGCGACCAACAGCGGAACCACCGGCGCACAGACGATCACCGTCGACAAGACCGCGCCGACCGTCACGTTGGCGAGCGTCAACGGAACGGCCCGCACATTCCCGTTCACCACGAACACCACCGCCACGACCGTCGGCGGCATCTGCGGCACGGCCTCCGGCGACGCCGCGACGGTCGCGGTCGTCGTCGGCGGCGCCGGGAGTGAGAGCGGCGCGGCCACGTGCACCTCGGGCAGCTGGACCTACACCTTCGCCACCGCGTTGGCCGCCAACGGCACCTACACCGTCACGGCCACCCAGACCGACACCGCCGGCAACATCGGCTCCAGCGGGACGAAGAGCATCACCGTCGACACCACGGCGCCGGTCGTCACCCTCACCACCGCGAACGGCGCGGGCCGGACCTTCCCCTTCACCACCAACGCGACCGTCACGTCGTTCGGCGGTGCGTGTGGGTCGGCCGTGGGCGACGGCGCGGGCGTGACCGTGTCGATCACCGGCGCGAGCACGCAGAGCGGGACTGCCACCTGCACGGCCGGCGTGTGGACCTTCACGCCCACGACGGCACTGTCGGCCGAAGGCACGTACTCCGTAAACGCTTCGCAGAGCGACACCGCGAGCAACACCGGCTCGACCGGCGCGCAGACGATCACCGTCGACAAGACCGCACCGGTCGTCACGCTGACCACTGCGAACGGCACCGTGCGCACGTTCCCCTACCTGTCGAACGCGGTCGTCACGACTGTGGCCGGCGCGTGTGGTACCGCGGCGGGCGACAGCGCGACGGTTTCGGTCAGCGTGACCGGCGCCGGTAGCGAGAACGGCGCGGCCACATGCACCACCGGTGCGTGGAGCTACACGTTCGTGAGCTCCCTCGCCGTGAACGGTGCGTACAGCGTCACCGCAACCCAGACCGACGGCGCGGCCAACAACGGCACGAGTGGCGCCAAGACGATCACGGTCGACACGACCGCACCGGTCATCACGCTCACGTCGGTGAACGGGACCGTGCGTTCGTTCCCGTACACAACGAACACCAACGTCACCACGGTGGGCGGCGCGTGCGGCAGCGCGTCGGGCGACATCGCCACGATCTCCGTCGCCATCACCGGCGCCAGCACGCAGAGCGGAACCGCCACGTGTGGCTCGGGAACGTGGACCTTCTCTCCCACGACCGCGCTCTCGGCCGACGGCACCTACTCGATCACGGCCACCCAGACCGACACCGCCGCGAACACGGGCACGACCGGCGCGCAGAGCGTCACGATCAACACCCTCGCCCCGATCGTCACGCTGGCCACGGTGAACGGCACCGCGCAGACCTTCCCGTTCTCGACCAACGCCACCGTCACGTCGGTGGGTGGTGCGTGCACGACCGCAGCCGGCGTCAACCCCACCGTCTCGGTCTCGATCACGGGCGTCAGCACGCAGTCCGGCTCGGCGACGTGTACGGCGAGCGCATGGTCGTTCACACCTGGAACCGCGTTGTCCGCCGAGGGCGTGTACAGCGTCACCGCAACCCAGACCGACAACTCGGCCAACACCGGTTCGAGCGGCGCCCGCAGCATCACCGTCGACAAGACGGCGCCCACCGTTGCGCTCACCGGCGTGAACGGAACGATCCGCACCTTCCCCTTCACCACCGCGTCGACCGTCACGACGTTCAGCGGCACGTGCGGCGGTTCGCTCGGCGACGCGGGCACGGTGGCGATCGCGATCACCGGCGCGAGCACGCAGAACGGCACCGCCACCTGCAGCGCGGGAACGTGGTCGTTCTCCCCCGTCACCGCCTTCTCGACCGACGGTGGCTACGTCGAGACCATCACCCAGACCGACGCTTCCGGGAACACGGGCACCACCGGCGCGCAGACCATCACGGTCGACAAGACCGCACCGGTGGTCACGATCGCCGCGGTCAACGGAACCGCCCGCACGTTCCCGTTCTCGACCAACGCCAACGTCACGACGGTCGGCGGGGCGTGCGGCACGCTCACCGGTGACGGACCCACCGTGTCCGTCTCGGTCACCGGCGGCAGCACGCAGAGCGGAACCGCGGCCTGCACGACCGGCGCGTGGACGTTCACCCTCACCACCCCGTTGTCGGCCGTCGGTTCGTACGCGGTGACCGCCTCGCAGTCCGACAGCGTCGCCAACATCGGCACGAGCGGCGCGCAGACGATCACCATCGACACCACGCCGCCCGTCGTCACGCTGACGACCCTCAACGGAGCGGCGCAGACGTTCCCGATGTCGACCAACGCGACGGTCACGTCGGTCGGCGGCACCTGCGGCACGCTCGCGGGCGACGCGGCCACGGTCTCGATCGCGATCACCGGCGCGAGCACCCAGAACGGCACCGCCGCCTGCACCGCCGGCGCCTGGACCTTCACGCCCGCCACCGCCCTCTCGGCGGAAGGCACCTACGCGATCACCGCCCTGCAGAGTGACGCGGCCACGAACACCGGCACCACCGGCGCGCAGTCGGTACTCATCGACAAGACCGCACCGGTCGTGACGGTCACCTCGGTGAACGGCACCACGCGCACGTTCCCGTTCACGACGAACCTCACGGTCACGAGCTTCGGCGGCACCTGCGGGACCGCCGGCGGCGACACCGCCTCGGTGTCGCTCGCGATCACCGGCGCGGGAACGCAGAACGGCACGACGGCCTGCACCGCCGGTGCATGGTCGCTGACGCTCACGACCGCGCTCTCGACCGACGGCGCCTACGTTGCGACCGCGAGCCAGACCGACGCGGCCGGGAACACGGGCGCCAGTGCCGGGCAGACCACGAACATCGACAAGACGTCGCCCGCGGTCACGCTCACGACCGTCAACGGCACCGCGCAGACGTTCCCGCTCACCACCAACACGACCGTCACCTCGGTCGGTGGCGCGTGCGGCACCGCCACCGGCGACAGCACGACCGTCTCGATCGCGATCTCCGGGGCGAGCACGCAGAACGGCACCACGACCTGCACCGCCGGGGCGTGGACCTTCACGCTCGCCACTGCGCTCTCCGCGGAAGGCACGTACGCCGCCACCGCGCTGCAGGGTGACTCCGCGGGCAACACCGGTTCGAGCGGTGCGCAGTCGACGACCATCGACAAGACCGCGCCGATCGTCACGCTCACGCAGGTGAACGGCGCCGCGCAGACGTTCCCGCTCACGACCGCCACCACGATCACGTCGGTCGGCGGCGCGTGCGGCGCACTCACCGGCGACAGCACGACCGTGGCGGTTGCCATCGCCGGGACCGGCACCGAGAACGGCACCACGACCTGCGCTGCCGGCGCGTGGACCTACACGCTCGTCACGCCGATCACCGCAGTCGGCCCGTACACCGTTACCGCGACCCAAGCCGACACCGCCACCAACGTCGGCACGTCGGGCGCGCAGAGCATCACCAAGCAGTAGGTACAGAGGCAGAGAACGGTGGAAGGCGACACGACGGTCGAGGTGGAGCAGTTCACCCTCGACCCGAAGACCCGTCTCGGTTACCGGCCTGCGCTCGACGGCCTACGGGCCATCGCCGTGCTCGCGGTGATGATGGGCCACGCGATCAGCTCGGTCGCGCCGGGCGGTTTCTCCGGCGTGCGTCTCTTCTTCGTGCTGAGCGGATTCCTCATCACCACGCTCCTCGTCGAGGAGTGGTCGGACCGCTCGAACGTACGGCTCGGCGCGTTCTACATGCGCCGCGCGCTGCGCCTGCTCCCGGCCCTGTTCTTCCTGCTGATCGTCTACGTCATCGCGGTCGCGGTCCTCGAGGGCGGCACCGCGGTCGGACATCTGCAGTCGAACGTCATCACGATCGCGCTGTACGTCGCGAACTGGAAGTTCGTGTTCCAGGGTCACGGCGGCGATCTCGGCCACCTCTGGTCGCTTTCGGTCGAGGAGCAGTTCTATTTCGTGTGGCCCATCGGGCTCGTGTTGATGCTGCGCTACCTGCGCCCCCGCACGATGCTCATCGTCACCGCCGCGTGTGCGGCCGCGTCGTGGATCCTGTCGGAGAGCCTGGCGCTCGCGGCGCGGGGCGGCGGCTCGATCGGCAACGTCGACAGTGTGCGGTCGGCGACCCAACGACACGCCTTCTACGGCACCGACGCGGTGGCCTACGCATTGCTCGCAGGCTGTCTCGTCGCGCTGCTGCGATCGTCGGGCAAGCTGCGCCAGTACACGGGGTACAAGCAGTTCGTCGCCCGGGCGGGGATCGTGGGCTTCGTGCTCTACAGCTGCCAGGTGCTGTTCGCGCCCGCGCCCGACATCCGCGAGATCGATCTGCTCGTGCTGACGGTCGGCTTCCTCGCGATGATCCTGTGCGCGGTCGACGTGCCCGAATCGCCACTCACCCAGATCCTGTCGCTGCCGCCGATACGCGCCATCGGACGCGTCTCCTACGGTCTGTACCTGTGGCACTTCCCGATCCTGTCGCTCCTGCATCGCCATCAACCGCACATGGGTGTGCCGGAGCGGACGCTCGTGGCCGCGTTGCTGACGACCGCGATCACGATCGTGTCGTACAAGCTCGTCGAACAACCGTGCCTGCGCCTGAAGCGGCACTTCATTCGCGACCCGCTCGCCGCGGGTCATCCGGTGTGACCGGAGCCGGGTGACCGCGAAGACCAGCGTCGACACGACCACTGTCGTCTACATCGCCGGGTACGGACGCAGCGGCAGCACCCTGCTCGACCTGTTGTTGGGGCGGCTCGACGGTTGGTTCTCCATGGGCGAGTTCCGGCTGTTCTGGCACGCGACGCGCGACCACTGGCGGTGCGGTTGCGGCGCCGACGTGGAGAACTGCGACGTGTGGTCGCAAGTGCTGCGCGATGTCGCGCCCGCCGACCGCGAACGCGTCCTCGCGCTGATCCGTACCACGCTGCGCACCCGGCGGGTGCCGGGCCTCGTCGTCCCGCCGCTGCTGGGCTCGCACCGCGCGGCCCGCGACGATCTCGCCGCGATCCTCGGTGCCGTCTACCCCGCCGCCGCGAAAACCGCCGGCGCGCGTGTTCTCGTCGACTCGTCGAAAGACCCCGTCTACGGACTCGTGCTCGCCGGCGTCGCCGACCTGCGCGTGCACGTGGTGCATCTCGTGCGCGACAGCCGCGCGGTTGCGTGGTCGTGGCAACGCAAACGTCTGCGCCCGGAGATCGGATCGACCGCCGCGTACATGCCCGTGCGTTCCGCGGTGCGCACCAGCCTCGACTGGGACCTCCGCAACGGGCTCGCGCACGTCCTCGGGCGGCGCGCGGAGTCGTACACCCGCCTCACCTACGAGTCCCTCGTGCGCGATCCCGACGCCGCGGTGGCGATGGTCGCGCGCCGCGTCGATCCCGGAATTTCCCTCGTTCCGGATCCGGCGAATCTCGGCAACCACACGGTCGCGGGGAATCCGATGCGGTTCGGGACGGGCGAGATCTCGGTCACGCCCGACATGGAATGGCGCGACTCGCTCGACCCGCGCGACCGGCGCGTCGTCTCCGCGCTGACGTGGCCGTTGCGCCGTCGGTACGGCTACGAGTGATCGTGCTCGGCCTTGGCGACCCGGGTCGTCACCGCGTCCCGGGCCGCGTGGTACGCCGAGCGCACCGACCACGCGCAGCCCTGCACGGCCCAACTCGCGTTCATCGGGAAGAGCCCGTGGTACGGATGGAACACGCGCGCACCGTCGGGCCGGACCGCCTCGACCAGAACGTTCGGGAGCAACACCGATCGCCGCGACCCGTTGAGGAAACGCTGGCGCCGGGTGGCCCGGCCCGCCGATCCGTCGGCCGGTCGCCACGCGGCGAAGCGTTCGTCTTCGACGATGCGGATGCCGTTGGCGACCGCCAGCGTCGGCAGGCGGTACTCCACGTAGCCCACCTCGGGTTCGGGCAGCTCCGAGTACGCCGCGAGCAGGCGCCGGGGCAAGCACGCCACGACGAATACGCACGACATCGGCTCGACCGGGCCGAACTTCGCCTCGATGTTCGCGACGAAGGCCCGGTACTCCGCTTCGTGACCGCCGCGCACCCACACCCAGTTCTGTTCGACCGCGGCCACCGGCAACGCGGCCGACAACAGCACCTCGTCGGGTGCCAGCGGCCGCACGAGTCGGTCGACCGGGCCCAACACGAGCATGTCCCACTGCACGACGAAGACGTGTTCGAAGGAAAGGTGGGCACCGCGCGCCGCGAACCACGCCGCAATCATGAGATCGCCGTTGAGCCACTTCCACTTCGACGACACCGGTTGGTCGAACGCCCAGAAGTCGTCGAGCTGCGGGGCCAACGCGGCGCGGAACCGTTCCGCGTCGGCCGGGTCACCGCCGTAGAGGCCGTAGATCGGCGTATCCGGATTGTCGCGCCGGAGCAGGTCGAGGCGATTCCGGCACACCGGAAGGTCCTTGTAGAACCAAAACAGCACGCCGATCCGGTCGCCCACGCGGGCAACGGTACCGACTCGCGGCCGACCCGCCGCGTCCTCGCCTAATGTCACCCGCCGGCATGCGAGTTCTCGTCACGTTCTGCAATCCGCGTTCGACCCCGCGCCTGGCCGCGTGCGCCATCGACACGGACACCGACGAGCGCGCCTGGCTCCCGGTCCCGCCCGCGTTCGACCGCGGCGCGGCCGGCATCGCCCGGATCGACGACGACCTGCTCGTCGCGTGCCAGTCCGGGGGTGTCGTCCGTTACGGACCCGACCTCGTTCCGAAGGCGACCATCCCCACCGCAAACGCGCGCAACCTGCATTCGATCCTCTACCGGCCGGAGGAGAACGCGCTGTACGTCGTGTCGGCGCACAACGACACGTTGTTCCGCTACCGCCTCGACGACACGGGCACGCGCGCCGTGGGAGCCGACGAGATCTACTGCGCCGACCCGGAACGCCGGGGCCAGGACCGCTACCACCTCAACTCCGTCACGGAATGGCAGGGCAACCTCTACGTGACGATGTTCGGCCCCACGAACGGGCCGACGCACCTGCACCGGCGGCACGGCCGCGTCGTACGAGTCGATACGGGCGAAGAGATCGTCGGCGACCTCTACCACCCGCACTCGCTGTTCGTGCACAACGACGGGCTGTTCGTCGTCGAGTCGCAGGCGCGCATCGTGCGTCGCATCGCGGGCGGCGAACCCATGTCGTGGGAGATCCCGGGCGGCTACCCGCGCGGACTCGTCGCCGCCGACGCCCGCCATCTGTGGGTCGGTGTGAGCGCGCTCCGGCGGGAGAGCAGCAGCCTCGGCACGCCGAACGTCATCACGTCCGTCGACCCCGTCGACTTCAAGACGCGTCTCGTCGAGCTCGACCTCGACACCGGCACCGTCGGTCGGCAACTCGATCTCACCGCGCTCGCGGCCGAAGTGTTCGACGTGCGCGCCCTCCCCGCGTCGGCCACGTTCACGCCCGATCCCGACCGGGGGCTGACCGAACGCGTCGACGCGCTCGAGGAGACCTTCCGGCGCATGCGAGCCGAACGCCAGGAGCTCGAGAACCGGCTCCGCGACACGCCCGTGCACCGGGCGCAGCGCTACGCGCGCCAGGTCGCCAAGCGCGTCCTCAAACGCTCCTAGGCGGGCGTCAGACGCCCTGCGGCGGAGGCCCGGCCGGCGCTTCGGTCGTCGAGGGCGGCTCCATCGTGCGACCGAGCTTGCCCGTCCACGCGTCGGCACACGCCCGCACTCCCGCAGTGAAGAGCTTCGGGCTCGCGTTGCGCCGGACGAGGTCGAGCACGGGGCGCCCCAAGAGGTGGCCGGCGGTGATTTTCGCGGCGCGCGGCGCCGACGTGTAGCGCCGCATGATCACGATGTGGTTCCGCACGCTGTAGTAGCGGCGCCACGGATTCTCCCGGCGGGGCGCGCGACCCACATCGGTACCGAGCCGCCCGAAACGGCGACGCGCTTCGAGCGCCTTCGGTCCGAGCACGTACACGCCGTAGCCGTGCAAGCGCAGCCGTTCGCAGAAGTCGAGGTCGTCGAAACCGAAGAACAGCGCCGGATCGAACACGCCGATCTCGCGCACCGCGCCGACGCGCAACATGAGCATCTGGCCGCCGGCCACGTAGTCGACGCGGACCGGGCCCGCGAGTTCGTCGTCGGTGAGGCGGACCAGCCGACCGCGCTTGCGGTCGAACCACGCGCCGACCTGTCCGACGCCGCCGACCGGCGCGCCCCGTTCGACCAGGAACTCGCCGAAGTCCCGCAGGTCGCGCGCGGTGTCGCCCGGGCCGGTGAGGCGATCGTCGTCGAGGATCAGTATCCAGTCGCCGTCGGCCGCGGTCTCGATGACCCGGGCCATGCCCGCCGCGTTCCCGCCCGCGGGGCCGGAGTTCTCCGGCATCGGTATGTACGTGGTCGAAAGCTCCGCCGCTTTGCTCCGCGCCACCCGTTCGGACGCTTCCGAAGGCGCGTTGTCGACGACGGTCAACGACGCGAGCCCGATGCCCGTCAGCTCGTCGATCATCCGCGCCAACGAGTCCGGGCGATTGAAGGTGACGAGCACTCCATGAATTCCACTGGGAATCCCATTGGTCGTCGTCGCGGCGACCGGAGCCGGGGCCGGCGGAACCGGCGGAACCGGCGGAACCGGCGGTGAATTCTCGGTGCCGGCCGGACGCGCCGTACGACAGGGAGCTCCGCGCGACACTCGCCAGGTTGCGGTAGCGCGCCAACGACAACGGATCGTTCTTCACCGCCGCGAGCGTCGCGGTCATCGCCTCCCGCCGGCGCCCGAGGCGCGCCGCGTTCACTCCGACGATCGCCTGATACGTCGCCCGGCGTTTGCGCGGCGACGCCACCCCGGCCATCTCGCTCTCGAGCGGTTGGTCAGGGTGGTCGAGGATCCAACGGGCCGCCTCGTACTTCGCGGTGTCGTACTCGCGGCGTCGCCTGCGTGTAACGAACCACCACCGGTTCGGGTACGAGCCCCATGGTCGCGTCGGCCGCCGCGAGCGCCTGCTTCACGCGCCAACCGAGCTCGGTGTTCTCGCTGTAACGCAGCTGGGTGTCGTAGCCGCCGATGCCGAGGAAGATGTCGGTCGCCACCGCGAACGCGCCCGGCAGGAATCCCATCCCGCGCGGGATCGACGTGCGCCAGTCGCGCCGATCGGGCGACACCTGGATCCGACCGCCGACCACCGCCCGCCAACCGTGGGCCGCGAGCGCGTCCGAGTAGCGCTCGAGCGCGATCGGCAGCAGCTCGTCGTCGCTGTCGAGGAACACCAGGAACTCGCCCGCCGCGATCGCCGCGCCCGCGTTGCGCGCCGCCGACACTCCCGACTGTGCCTGCGCGTGGTAGCGGATGCGCGGGTCGGCCATCGCGGCGACGACCGCGTCGGTCCCGTCGGTGGAGCCGTCGTCGACGATGACGAGCTCGAGATCGCCGCAGGTCTGGCCCAACACGCTCTTCATCGCGAGCGGCAGCAGATGCGCGCGATTGAGGGTCGGGATCACGACGCTGAACCGCGGTGCCCCGAGCCCGGATTTCTCAGCGGCGGAGCTCTCGGTCGGTTGCGGTGTCGACATGGGACTTGTCCAAAACTCCCTGCGCGGTCACGTCCCGTGGAGTGCGACGAGCCATCAGTGTTGCACAGCGGCGCAGACCGGGACGCGGTCCGGGAAGTGTGCGGGTGTCCACTTTCGGACACTTCCGGCGCGCATCTGGAACCCGCCGCGCACCGCTGTCTAGGGTTTTGCCAATGGTGCCGCGCCGGCTCGTCTCACCACTGGCGATCCTGCTCGTGGCCGTCGGTCTCGGCGTCACCGCCGTGGGCGTGATCTACCTGGTGGTCACCGCGGCCCACCTGCCCGGCTTCCTGCCCGGCCGGCTGGTCGTACCGACTCACGCGCTCAAAAACGGCCGATTCATCCACACTCATACCGAAAGCAAACGTGGTGTCGTCGCGCTGTGCGCGGCCGGGCTCGTGTTCAGCGCGGCGTGGTTCCTGAAGTTCCGTTACGAACCGATGGATTGAGCGCCCCGAACCGCCCGACGGGCTGATGCGGTTCATCAGATCACCGTTAGACTTTTCCGATCGCTACCGCCGACCACACACCCGAAGCACCGGCCGTGACCGACCCGCCGTTCCACCGCTATTCCGTGGGCATGCGGAACGGCTACGACCTCATGGGCGGGCTGCAGTTCACGCTGCTCTTCGCGCTGGGCCTGCGGGAACAACACCGCGTCTGCGACGTCGGGTGCGGATCGCTTCGCGTCGGCCGCTTCCTGATCCCGTACCTCGAGGCCGGCAACTACTACGGCATCGAGCCTCGCCAAGAAGTGGTGGAGGCGGGCATCGATCAAGAGGTCGGCCGCGACCTCCTCGCGGCCCGCCATCCACACTTCGACTACGGAACCGATTTCGGCCTGGCCCGCTTCGACACCAGCTTCGACTTCGTGATCGCGCAGTCGGTGTTCTCGCACACGTATCGCGATCTCGCGACGGTCGGCCTCGACGCGATCCGTGCCACCCTCGCACCCGAGGGGCTTTTCGTCGGCACGGTGTACGAGGAGTACCCGGTGTTGTTGCCGCGCGGCCACAACGCTCGTCCCGATGAAGGCTCCGGCTTCGTGCACCAGGGCGCGGTCGCGTACACGTGGCGCGACTGGAAGGCGATGCTCGAGCGCGCCGGCCTCGTCGGATACCGCATGCGCTGGTACCACAACCGCCAAACCTGGTTCGTCGCCGCCGCCGCGGGCCGCGACGCCGCACTGAAACACACCATCAACCGCGCGATCCCCCGCCTCCGCGGTCCGGGTTTCGCCGGTCACGTCAAGCGCCGGGTGTTGGCCAAAATCAAACCGGGCTGAGTCTCGTGGCGCCCCGGTTCAGCGTCATCATCCCGACCTACGGTCGGCCGCAGTTCCTCGCCGACGCACTGGCATCGGTGGCACAGCAGTCGTTCGCCGATTTCGAATGTCTGGTCGTCGACGACGCGAGCGCGGCGCCGCCCGAGCTGGCCGCGGCCGACGCGCGCTTTCGGCTGGTGCGCCGCACCACGAACGGCGGGCCGGCCGCGGCGCGCAACACCGGTATCGCGGCCGCGACCGGCAACTACGTCGCCTTCCTCGACGACGACGACACCTGGACGCCGGACCGCCTCGATCACGCCGCCCGCGCCCACGAAGACGCGCCGGTTGCGGTCTGCGGCCAGGGCACGCTCGGCGAAACGCTCCCCGCCGCGCCGGGCCGCGTTCTCGTGGGCGACGTGCGCGACACCATCCTCGACGGCATCACGCCGCACCTCGGCGCCACCAGTGTCGAACGCGCGGTCACGCTGACGTTCGACGAGCGTTACCGCGGCTCCGAAGACGTCGATTGGTGGCTGCGGACCGCGCAGCAGTCGCGCGTCGCCGCCGCGTCCGGGGTGGGGTTGCTCTACCGCCGCCACGACGCACCCCGCCCGGGAACCGATCGCGCGGCCCGCATCCGCGGTGCGCAATTGCTCCTCACCGAGCACGCGGCGTGGTTCGCGACGCATCCGCACGCCCACGCCTTCCGGCTGAAGCGCATGGGCCTGCTCGCGCTGCAGGCCGGTGACCGGCCGCTCGCCCGGCGCTGCTTCGCCCGGGCCCTGCGCCTCCACCCCGAAGCGCGCACCGCGTGGCACGCGTTGCGCTCGTTCGCACCCCAACCGGCCGGCGCGCGATGAACACCGTCGACCGGAAGCCCTTTCCATTCGTCGTCGGATGCGGCCGTTCGGGCACCACGCTCGTGCGCGCCATGCTCGACGCGCACCGCGAGATGGCCGTGCCGTTCGAGTCGTACTTCCCCGTGTGGTTCGCCCGACAGCGCGCGTCGTACGAACGCCCCGAAGGATTCGCAACCGCCAAGTTCACCGCCGATCTGTTGGCACACGAGTCGTTCCGGCGTTGGCACCTCGATCCCGCCTTCGTCGAAGAAGGGTTCGTGGCGGCCGCGCCCACGAACTACCCGGACGCGGTCCGCACCGCGTTCGCGCTCTACGCCCGCGCCCACGACAAGGTGCGCTACGGCGACAAGACCCCCATCTTCGTCACCCACATCCCCACCGTCGCCGAGCTGTTCCCCGAATCGGTGTTCGTGCATCTCGTGCGCGACGGCCGCGCGGTTGTGCTCTCCCGCGCGCAGGCGTCGTGGGGCACCGATCGCCTCGAATTCGAGACGCTGCTCTGGAAGTCGCAGGTCGAACAGGGTCGGGCCGACGGAACCGCGCTCGGACCCTGCCGCTACCGCGAGATCCACTACGAAGCGATCCTCGACGATCCCGAGCACGCCGCGCACGAGCTGTGCGAGATCGCGGGCCTGGAGTTCGATCCGGGCATCCTCACGTATCACGAGCGCGCCACGACCATCCTCGACGATCAGCCGTTTCCCGAGGAGCACCAGAACCTGCTGCGCCCGCCGACCAAGGGCCTGCGCGACTGGCAGACCGAGCTGAGCCCGATGCAGATCGAGCTGTTCGAATGCCTGGCCGGCGACACCCTCGAGGCGTTCGGCTACGAGCGCACGACCAAGACCGCGTCGGCGGCGGTTCGGGCCCGGGCCTTGCGCGCCCGCGCCCGCTACGAATCGACGCGCCAATTCCGCCGGGCGCGCAGCCGGATGTGGCACCTGGTCCACCGCGAAGCGGTCAAATGACCTGGGTTGTGGCCCGGATGCACATATCCGCCCTGGACGGCCCCGTCGTCCATCGGCCACCATTCCAAGCTCAATAAGCAGCCGGCGAACGGGGAGCACGACGCAATGGAGCAGGACGCCGCGATCGAGCCTTCTCGCCTGCGCCACCGCGTGACGCACCGGCTGCCGATGTCGGTGCGCCAGTTCCCGTTCCGCGCCGCCGACCGGGCGGTCGCCGAGCTCGACAAGCGTCGGTTGAACACTGCGCACCCGAACATCGCGGCCGCGCTCGCCCGGCCCAAGGATTTCACCGAGCTGCGCCAGACCTACGACAAGTACGTCGCCGACGTCTCCAGCTGGGAGTGGGCGGTCTCCTGGCCCACGGTGCGCGCCCTCGACACGTTGTGCGAGGAGCTGCAGCCCCGCCACATCCTCGACCTCGGCTCGGGCCTCAGCACGTTCGTGGTGGCCAACTGGGCGCGCCGCAGCGGCCTCGATGTGGAGATCGTCTCCGTCGACGACTCCCCCGACTGGCTCGCCAAGACCCGCGCCTTCCTCGACCAGAACGGGCTCTCGGCGCGCCTCATCGACATCGGCGAGCTGAGCACGCTTCCCGCGTCAACCTTCGAGCTCGCGTTCGACGACATCGGCCGCACCGAAGATCGCTCGAAGGTGATCGAGACCCTCACGCGCGTGATGGCGCCGGGCGGCGTCGTCGTGCTCGACGACATGAACGTGCGCGGCTACCGCGAAGAGGTGCGCACCAAGCTCGACGCGGCGGGTTGGAAGCTCTTCAGCCTGCGGACGCAGACGATCGACCCCAAGGGCCGCTTCGCCATGCTCACCGCCGCCCCCAAGCCCTAGCAAAGAAACGAACCGTCGTGAGTTAGGTGCGTATATGGCACCTAACTCACGACAGTTCGAGGGTGTTACTCGTCGCTGAGGATCGTGCCGACGGCGTGACCCTGGCCGACGATGACGCCCGCCGGGTGCGCGGTGCACTGCAGGACCGTCGTGCCGGTGGTGCACAGGGCGATCACGTCGACGGTGAGGGTCTTGTCGAGCTCGTCGTTGAGGTCGGGGATCGTCGCTACGGCGACGGTGCGATTGACCTGCCCGGGCAGGAACTTCACCGACTTCAGCACGCCACCGGTCCAGTCGCCGGGGTTCGTCTTCGACTTATGCGTGGCCGTGTCGGCCGCCACGATGAACAGCACCCGGAACGTCGTCGCCGCGGGGCGGGAGAGCGTCACCGAGAACTTCAGCGCCTTCGGGCCACCCAGGTCGCCTTCGGGCACCGACGCGCTCCCGATGTTCACCACGTTGGAGCTACCCGAAGCCAGCGGGTCCGCGATGATCGTTCCCGTGCCGACCGGGCGCCGGAACACGTATCCACCGGTGAGCCCACCGGCCGGTGCGCTCAGGTTGAACGTGAACGTGCCGCCCGAGCTCGCGCTCGGGAGGATGCGGACCGCGACGTAATGCGCGGTGGCTGCACCGGCGTTGAACTTCGTCTTGCCGATCAACGCGGTGTAGTCGGTACCGGCTGTCGCGGTGCCGTCCGCGGTCGAGAAGTCGATCGTGACCGCCGCGGTCGGCGGCCTCGACAAGATGATCGGGAACAAGAGGGTGCGGTACGGGCTCACGTTCGGGCTGTTGACGACCGTTCCGTCACCGACGGAGATGTTCAGGTCACCGACGACCGAGAACCCGACGGGCCCCGACGACGACGATGCAAACGAGCCGTCGCCGATGTAGTCGGCTTCGATCGAGTGTCCGCCACCCAAGGCCAGCGACGAACCCGGCGCGACCGGCACGATCGCAGTTCCGTCGCTACCGACTGCGGCGGTGACCGGTGCGCCGCCGTCGAGCGATACCGAGAACGAGCCCTCGGGCACGATCCCGTCGCCCACACGGTGCACCTCGACGTGCGCGTAGGCGGCCTTCGACACCGCGATGGGGGCGCCGATCAGATACGTGCTGACCTCGGTCGGAGAAGGCACCGCGCCCAATGCGTCGGCCGCGAACGAGATGTCGCTCTGCGGCTGCGCGCCGCCTTCATTGTTCGACTCCGAGACGTACACGACACACGGTGCGGTGCCCAACGACGAGCACGAACGGTTGCCGTTGCCGATCCCGGTTTCTTTGATCGCGATATTCGGGAAAACCGCATCCGACGTGAACGAAAGGCTCCCGGGCGACGTGAAACCCAAAACTTCACAGTCGCGCGAGCTGGGCGTCATGTTCACGACCGGCAGCGCCGTGTTGTCGGCGTACGCGTTGCCGCACTCGGAGATCTCGACCGTGGCCTGCGAGCTCATCGCCAGGCCCGAGACCGTGACCGTGACGAGCTGGCCGTCGGTGAGTCCCGTCGACTGGTCGAGGCTCAGTACCGGGCTCGCACTCGCCACACCCGCCCCAACCGCACCTAATCCCATCACCGCGACGAATGTCGCGACCGCGAACGTGGCGAACTTCTTCACCGAAATCCCGCTCACCGCTACCCCGCTCTCCGCCCCCCAGGGCCGCAATCCTGCCGGATTCGACCAAAGGAACAGCGCTCCCCTAACCGGCTCCGGGGAACATACTTCCAATCCGGATTGCCAGTGGCAAATACTGCCAGTTATTCTCCGGGCGGGCGGGACGAAGTGATCGACCTTTGCGGGGCCGACCTCACCACGCCTCAATGAGACGGGGGAAGGCATGCGCAAGGTCGCTCGCGTTCTGGTCGCACCTTTGGTAGCGATCGCCACACTGGTTCCGGCCGCCGCTGCGCACGCGGCGATCTCGGGCACGAGTGGCGCAGTAACCAAGATCTCACCGCCGGCGTCGGTCGACCGCTTCACCGGTCTCGACTCCGACACCACGACCTGGGCGTGGGACGAGCAACAGGGCGTCACGCTCGCGTCGCCGATCCGCGTCGACATCACGTCGCCCGGCACGTACGACTCGAACGCGAGCCTGCCCGGCGGGACGATCGCCGCGGGCACGGTGGTCGACAGCCACTTCTTCGACAGCGTTCCGGTCGCGACGCACGCCGGCATCACGCTGACCGCAACGCTCACCTTCCCGACCGACGTGCTCGGTGTCATCGCGCTGCGCGGCAAGTTGTTGTCGAGCAACGTGCTCGGCGCACCCGGCACCGACTACACGACGGCCGCCGCGAGTAACGACATGGACCTCGATCCCGCGCAGGACGCGGTGATCATGCCCGACCAGCGCACGGTCACGATCCGCGCCAACCGCCACACCGGCGCCGACGTCGACCAGGTCCGCATCATCACCAAGCACGACAGCGCGCCCACCGCCAGCGCGGGCGGGCCCTACGCAGCCGTCGAAGGCAGCCCCGTCACGCTGCACGGCGTCGCGTTCGATCCCGAAGGTGACCCGACGCAGACCTCGTGGTCGTTCGCGACCACCGGCGCGCCCGGCACCGTCTGCACCCCGACCGGAACCACCACTCTCACGCCCACCATCACGTGCAACGACAACGCGTTGGTGACGGCGACCCTGAGCGTGAACGACCCGTTCAACCCGCCCGTCACGTCGAGCGCCCAGGTCACGGTGGCCAACGTCGCGCCCGTGCTCGGCACACCCGTCGTCTCCTCGCCCATCAGCACCACCGCGCCCGCGACCGTGAACGACACGTTCACCGACGTCGGCACGAACGACACGCACACCGCCTCGATCGACTGGGGCGACACCACGTCGAGCCCGGCCACGATCACCGAATCCGGCGGCTCCGGCAGCCTCAGCGGTTCGCACACGTACGCGCTCTCGGGGAGCTACACGCAGACCGTCACCCTCACCGACGACGACGGCGGCACTTCGGTCCAGACCGCGGACGTGATCGTGAACGGCGCACCGACGGCCAACGTGGGCGGCCCCTACACCGGGGCGGAAGGTTCGACGAACAACCTCACGGGAACCGCGTCCGACCCCGAGAACGATCCGCTCACCACGACATGGTCGTTCACTCCCACCGGAACCGATCCCGGAACGATCTGCACGAGCACCGGCACCACCACGCTGACACCGACCGTCACGTGTAACGACGACGCCGTCGTCAACACGCAGCTCTCGGTCAGCGACGGCATCAACACGCCGACGCTCTCGAACACCACCGTGACCGTCAACAACGTCGCGCCGGTTCTGTCGCCGCTCACCGCGTCGGCCGGACCGATCGCCGTCGCCGCCAACGCGAACGTGAGCGCCACGTTCACCGACGCCGGCACCAACGACACGCACACCGCTTCGGTCAACTGGGGCGACCTCACCACGTCCAACGGGACGATCACCGAGGCGGCCGGCTCCGGCAGTCTGAGCGCGACGCACGCATACGCGAGCGCGGGCCTCTACACGGTGACCGTCACCTTGGCCGACGACAACGGCGGAACTGCGGTGCGCAGCACGCAGATCCTCGTCAACTCGCCGCCCGTCGTCGACGCCGGTGGCCCGTACGTCGGGCTCGAAGGCTCGACGATGTCGCTGGCCGGAACGGCAACCGATGTCGACGGTGACAGTCTCACGTACACGTGGGCCTTCACCTACACCGGCGACCCCGGCGTTGCGTGCACCCCGACCGGTGCCGGCATCCACGCGCTGACGCTCAACCTCGTGTGCACCGACGACGCCGTCGTCACCGCCACCCTGACCGCGAGCGACGGCGTGAACCCGCCGGTCACGAGTGCACCGACCACGCTGACCGTCGGGAACGTCGCGCCGACCGTCGGCACGATCGTCGAGTCGCCGACCGCGCCGCCCGGCAGCACCGCCGGGATCTCGGCGACCTTCACCGACCCCGGAACGAACGACACGCACACCGCCACGATCGACTGGGGCGACGGCCACGTCACCACCGGTGCCGTCGCGGAGTCGGCCGGTTCGGGCACCGTCACCGGTTCGCACACCTACGCCGTCGACGGCAGTTACAACGTGACCGTCACGGTCACCGACGACAACGGCGGCTCCGGCACGTCGACCTCGGCGATCCTCTCCGACACGTCGCCGCCGGTGATCACGCCGACGGTTTCGCCGACGCCCAACGGCGCGGGTTGGAACAACTCGCTCGTGACCGTCACGTGGACGGTGACCGATTCGGTCTCCCCCATCACGTCGATGACGGGCTGCGACCCGACGACGCTGTCGAGTGACTCGGCATCCACGACGTACACCTGCTCGGCCACGAGCCGCGGCGGGACCGCGTCGCAGTCGGTCACCATCAAGCTCGACCAGGTGGCACCGCTCCTCAGCGGCGCGGCGACCACACCGCCCAACGCCAACGGTTGGTACAACGCACCGGTGAGCATTCACTGGACGTGCTCCGACGCGCTCTCGGGCGTGGCCGGAACCTGTCCCGCGAACACGACGCTCAGCTCCGAGGGCTCGGCCGTCACCGCGAGCGCGTCGGTCTCCGATGTGGCGGGCAACGTCACCAACGCTACGAGCGCGCCGGTCCAGATCGACACGCACGCCCCGGTGACGACCGCTTCGGCCGTCCCCACGTGGAACAACAACGACGTCGTCCTCACGCTCTCGGCCACCGACAACCTGTCGGGCGTCGACACGACGAACTACATCGTCGACGGCGGCGCCACCCAGTCGGGTAGCTCCATCGTGCTGACTGCCGAAGGCATCCACACGGTGCAGTTCTGGAGCACCGACCTCGCGGGCAACGTCGAGGCCGCGAACACGGCAACGGTTCGCATCGACAAGACCGCACCGACCATCACCGCCGCGCAGTCGCCGGCGGCCAACGGCGCGGGCTGGAACAACACCAGCGTCACCGTGACCTTCACATGCGGCGACTCGCTCTCGGGCGTGTCGGCGTGCGCGGCGCCGCAGACGGTGACCGCCGAAGGTGCGAACCAGTCGGTGACCGGCAACGTCTCCGACGAGGCCGGCAACACCGCTTCGGTGACGCACACCATGAACATCGACGAGACGCCGCCGACCATCACCGGCTCGGTGCCCCCGGCGAACGCGAACGGCTGGTACAACGCGCCGGTCACCGCGTCGTTCACGTGCGCCGACGCGCTGTCGGGTGTCGCAACGTGCCCGGCTTCCACCACGCTCAGCACCGACGGTGCCGGGCAGTCGGTGTCGGGTACCGCGATCGACACCGCCGACAACCCCGCGACCACAACGGTCAGCGGCATCAACATCGACCAGACCGCACCGACGATCACCGCATCGGTGAACCCGGCGCCGAACAGCTCGGGTTGGAACACCGGCTCGGTGACGGTGCACTTCACGTGCTCCGACGCCACGTCGGGCGTTGCCCCGGCCGATTGCCCGCCCGACCAGAACGTGACGGCCGAGGGCATCTCGACGGTCGCCGGTACGGCAACCGACCAGGCCGGTAACACGACCTCCACGTCGGTCGTGGTGCGCATCGACACGATCGCACCGGCCATCACGGGTTCGCAGACGCCGGCGCCGAACGGCGCGGGTTGGAACGACACCGACGTCACGGTGTCGTTCGTCTGCACCGACTCCGGCTCGGGTATCGCGATCGCCGGTTGCTCGACGCCGACACTCGTCGGTGAAGGCGCCTCGCAGGCCGTGACGGGCACCGCGCTCGACACCGCCGGCAACTCCGCCTCCACGACGGTGAGCGGCATCAACGTCGACAAGACGGCGCCGACGCTGTCCGGTGCGCCCACCACGGCGCCGAACGCGAACGGTTGGTACAGCGGACCGGTGACCATTCACTGGACGTGCTGCCGACGCGCTCTCCGGGATCGCGGGCGGCTGCCCGGCCGACTCGGTCATCAACAGTGAAGGCGTGTCGGAGACCGCAACCGCGGCTGTGAGCGACGTCGCCGGTAACAGCACGACTGCAGTGTCGGCTTCGGTCAACATCGACCGCACCGCGCCGACCACCGCCGTGTCGTCGGTTCCCGACTGGTCGAACACGTCGGTGAACCTCACGCTGACGGCGAACGACAACCTCTCGGGCGTCGCGTCGACCAACTACACGGTCGACGGTGGCGCAACCCAGAGCGGTACCTCGGTTGCCCTCACGACCGAGGGCGTGCACACGGTGCAGTTCTGGAGCACCGACGTCGCGGGCAACGTCGAGGCCACGCACACCACCGTGGTGAAGATCGACACCACTGCGCCGATCATCACCGCGGCGCAGGCGCCGCCCGCGAACGGCGCCGGATGGAACAACACCAACGTCACCGTCACCTTCGTGTGCAGCGATGCCCTTTCCGGCATCGCGTCGTGCACGCCGGCCCAGACGGTCACAACGGAAGGTGCGGGCCAGTCGGCGACCGGCCACGCAGTCGACAACGCCGGTAACACGGCCGCCGCGACCGCGACGCTGAACATCGACAAGACCCCGCCGACGATCCACGGCACGGTGCCGCCCGCCAACGTGTTCGGTTGGTACAACGTGCCGGTCACGACGAACTGGACGTGCGGCGACGCACTCTCCGGGGTCGCGACCTGCCCCAACCCGAGCACGCTCTCGAGCGACGGCCTCGGCCAGTCGGTCACGGGCACCACGAGTGACACCGCCGGTAACCCGGCGAGCGCGACGGTCAGCGGTATCAACATCGACCAGACCGCGCCCGTGCTCACTCCGTCGGCCCCGGCGACCCCCATCGCCGGCTGGTACGCCGGACCGGTGACCGTGCACTGGACCTGCACCGACAACCTGTCGGGTGTGGTCACGTGCCCGGCCGACCAGACCGTCACCGCAGAGGGTGTCACGAGCCTGGCGCAGACGATCACCGACAAGGCCGGCAACAGCACGACCAACGTGATCACCATCCGCATCGACAAGACCCCGCCGGTCATCGTCGGTGCCGCCGCCCCCGCGCCGAACGGCAACGGGTGGAACAACTCCAACGTGACGGTGAGCTTCACGTGCTCCGACACCCTGTCGGGCACCGCGTCGTGCTCCGGCCCGTCGACCCTCGGCGAGGGTGCACACCAGTCGGTCACCGGTACGGCGACCGACCAGGCCGGCAACGTCGGCTCGGCGACGGTGAGCGGGATCAACGTCGACGAGACGGCCCCGACGCTGTCGGGTACGCCGACCACCGCGGCGAACGCGAACGGTTGGTACAAGAACGCGGTCACGATCCACTGGACGTGCGCCGACGCGCTGTCGGGCGTCGACGGATCGACCTGCCCGGCCAACTCGATCATCAGCGGTGAAGGCACGGCGCAACAGCAGGCGCGCACAGTGTTCGACCTCGCCGGTAACGCGGCGAGTGCGAACAGCACGCCGGTCAACGTCGACCTCACCGCGCCCGTCACCTCGGCGTCGGCCATCCCGCCGACGGCGAGCTCGGTCACGGTGACGTTCACGGCCACCGACAACCTGTCGGGAGTCGCGTCGACCAACTTCTCGGTCGACGGTGGCGCCAACCAGGTCGGCACGAGCGTGACGTTCAACACCGTCGGCACGCACACGCTGACCTACTACAGCGTCGACAAGGCCGGGAACGTCGAGGGCACGCACGTGGCCACGGTGAACATCTCGGTCAACGCGCCGACGATCACCGCCAGCCTCTCGCCGCCCCCGAACGCGGCCGGTTGGAACAAGTCGAACGTCACGGTGACGTTCACGTGTGTCGACGCGGTGTCGGGGATCGCCTCGTGCACCCCGCCGCACACCGTCACGACCGAAGGTGCGGGCCAGCACGTGGCCGGTACCGCGATCAACCACGCCGGTCAGAGCGCCAGCACCACGGCAACGGTGAACCTCGACAAGACACCGCCCTCGATCAGCGGAACGCTCAGCGGTTCGCCGAACAGCTACGGCTGGTACAAGGTTCCGGTGACGGCGTCGTTCACGTGTGGTGACAGCCTCTCCGGCATTGCCTCGTGCACGAGTCCGGTGTCGATCCTGCAAGGCGCCAACCAGTCGGTGACAGGCACCGCGGTCGACGTTGCGGGGAACACCTCGACCAAGACGGTCGGACCGGTGAACGTCGACCTCACGAAGCCGACGATCACCGCCACCGCCACGGGTTCGATGTACAACGGTCAGTACTCCGGCAACGTGACGATCCACTTCACGTGCGCCGACGCACTGTCGGGGATCGTGCCCACCACCGGTTGCCCGGCCGACCAGGTCGTGACCGCCAGTGGCACGACCACGGTCAACGGCACGGCAACCGACCGGGCCGGTAACACCGCCACGACGAGCATCACGGTCACCGTGAAGAGCGTCTGCGAGCGGGAGCAGGACCGTTGGATCGAGGTCGACTGGTACCGCGGTCGGGCGTCGTTCTTCGACGCACTGCGCCTCTTGCACATCGAGGCCGACCTCGGCGACTTCCTGGACCCGTCGAACTGTCACGGTGGTGACCACATCGACCACGGTCACGGTGGGCACTGCTACGGCGACCAGTACGACGCGGTCTCGAGTATCCGGGCGTTGTACGGCATTCAAAGCGTGCCGAGCGCAACCCTCGGCGCCTGGATCGACGACCTGACCGATTCGAGCCGGGTGATCGCCGCGACTGCGATCAACGACGCCAACAGCTCGAACGGCAGCTCCTACTGGATCTCGCGGGCCCAGTCCGAGCTGAACGCAGGCGACCAGTCGAACAACAACAACGACAATGCCGGCGCCGTCGGCCACTACCAGAACGCCTGGCAGTACGCGATCCAGGCGTAACTGCCCAGGACTGTCGCAGTTGTGACTCCCAGCCCACCGGAACGTGATTTCCGGTGGGCTGGCGAGCTGTGCGGTGTGAGACGATTGCTCTGCACACGTCGACGGGGCGGCGCGTGCGGACGTAGTTTCGTGGCGGCGAACAGGGCGACATGACGGGCGATTCCGATATCACGGCCGCGTTGCCGGACTACGTCGTCGAGCGCGAGCTCGGCCAGGGCGGCATGGGGGTCGTGTTCCTCGGCCGCCACGCGCGCCTCGGCCGCATGGTCGCGATCAAAGAGCTCCCGCCCGCGTTCTCCGCCGATGCCGACGTGCGCGAACGGTTCTCGACGGAAGCGCGCACGCTCGCGTCGCTGTCACACCCGCACATCGTGCCGATCTACGACTACGTCGAGCGCGACGGCCTGTGCCTCATCGTGATGGAGCAGCTCCCGGGCGGAACCGTTTGGGACCGTTTCACCACGATCGGTCTCACTCCGCCGACCGCGTGCGCGGTCGCGCTCGCGTGTTGCGCGGCCCTGCAGCACGCGCACGGCAAAGGCGTTCTCCATCTCGACGTGAAGCCCGACAACCTCATGTTCGCGAGCGACGCCGCGATCAAGGTCACCGACTTCGGGATCTCGCGCGTGTTGAGCGGTGACCACACGCTCGGCACGCTCGACGGCCAGGTGCTCGGCACGCCCGCGTACATGTCGCCCGAGCAGGCGCGCGGCTCCGAGCTCACGCCCGCCTCCGACGTGTACAGCGCGGGAATCATGTTGTACGAGCTGCTCTCGGGCCATCTGCCGTGGACGGGCGCCGAGACCGCGACCGACCTCCTGCTGAAGCGCCTGCGCGAAGATCCGCGCCCGCTCAGCGAGATCGCGCCGCAGATTCCGCACACGCTCGCCGACGTGGTCATGCACGCGATCGAGCGCGAACCCGAGACGCGCTACCGCACCGCGGAAGAGTTCGGGCTCGCCATCGCCACGGCGTGCGCCGATTCCTGGGGCCCCGACTGGCTCGACCAGTCGGGCGTCGCGATCATCGGCGCGGAACGTTTGTCGTTGGCGGCCCGCGCCACGCGCGTGCAAGCGGTCCCCGACCGCTGGCTCGGAGGCGACACTCCCCCCGGCGAGGCGGTCCGGACCACGGGTAGCGCGCCGCAAACCGTCATGGAAGGTCGCGCCGACGCCGACAGCCGCCAGGCGTCGGAGACAACTACGGCGCGTCCGAGTGGCGATCACGCGACCGCCGCGGCGGCCGCCGCGGGCGCGGCGGCCGTTGCGCCGACTCCCCCGCCCGTGGCTCCACCGGCCGTCCCGGTGATGCCGCACTTCGACGTCGTGCGCGCCGCGGGTGCGGCGCCCCGCATCGACGGCGCGAACCTGAACCAGATCGATCGGGCCGCGTTCGTCGACGTGTCCGAGGTGATCGGCGCCACGCCCGCGGCATGGTCCGCGCTCGCCGTCGCCGCGGCACTGGTCGTCGCCGCGGTCATCGCCGCAGTCGCGCTGTTCGGCGGCGTGTCGCGCACCGGCACGCTGCGCGCGGGCGAAGTCCATGTCGGCGGCGTCGACATGGCGGTCGGCACACCCACGCTCGACCTGTCGTCGAACCTGCCGATCGTCGTGAAGAGCAAGCACGCGACCGCGTTCGCGAACCACGCGTCGCTGAAGGTCTCGATGGTCGGCGTCCCGCTGTCGACCATCAACGCCAAGATCGTGAGCGGGCGCGGCATATTCGACACGAGCGTCATGCGCCACGTGGCCACCGGCTCGGTGACGGCGCGTATCGAGATGAGCGCGAACAAGAAGCTCCTCTCCTATTCCGAGGGGCCGGCCTCGTTCCAACAGCCGTGGTACCTCACGCTCGTCGGCGTGGGCTCGATCCTGGTGATCCTGGCCGGGTTCGCCTACCTCGAGAGCGCGTTACGCCCGCTGCGCAAGGCCCGCCGGCGCATCAGCTCGTTCATCGGGTGCGGGATCTCGGCCGCGGTGACCGCGGTCGGCATCGCAGGCCTGGTCGCTTCACTGGGCCACGCCCAGTTGACTGCGTCGGGCCTGATCGCCATGGCCGTGCTCGCGGCGGGGGCCGGTATCGCGCTGGGCGTCGCGGTCCGGCGCCGGGCGCTGCACAAGGGCGTGAAGCAGGCCGTGAGCCGCGCCGAATCGGCCCTGGCCCGGGGAACAGCCAAGTGACTCCACGCGGGACGTCGACTACGATCCGTGGCCAGGACTTGGGGGGCGGGATGGCACAGCACCGACTTCGTAACCGGGCGACGGTGCTGGGACTCCTCGCGATCGCCGCGGTCGGCGTCTTCGGCATCACGACCGCCGGCGCGAAGACCGCCACCGACGACAACGCAGGCAGCGCGGCCGGTCCCGCAGCCTTGGTGATCACCGACGCGCGCATCGGTACGCGGCCGTTGTCGAGCGGCACCCGCGCGAACCCGATCCCGATCGACCCGCACGTACGCGAGACCCTCGCGATGACGGTGAAGAACATCGGCGCGTCGACGGGCCAGGTGCGTTACCTGCGCCTCACCGGCGCCCTCATGGGCATCAACTTCGTGCACTACGAGGCGAGCGTCAACACCGATGTCGCGCCCGGCGAAACGAGCACGATCAGCGTTCCCGGTGACTTCTTCGACATCGACGGCGTCGCGCGCGGCTACGTGAACGCGCAGATGCAACTCGTCGACCAGCAACGTTCCCCGTTGGCGACGCAACACTTCGTCGCCGACGTGCGGGGCAAGGTCGTCTCGTCGGTCGGCTTCATGTTCCTGAGCGCGCTCGCGTTCGCGGTCATCTCGATCGTCGACATCATCATCGGGCTCTCCCGGCGGCGCCTGCCCCGCAACCGGTTCGTCCGGGGCATCCTGTTCGCCCTCGCGACCGCGAGCACCGTTGTGACCATCGTGATCGGCGCGGCGATGTTCCGCGTCGCCCTGTTCGACGCCAACACGTGGGTACCGGCGGTGCTGATCGCGGCAGCCATCGGTTTCGTGCTCGGCTACCTGTCGCCCGGAAGGGCAGTCCGCACCTCGCGCGACATTGCCGACGACAAGGTCATCGACCTCGTCGCCGCCGATGCCGTGGCCCGGGCCAGCGGCCAGTTCGACGCCAACGCGACCACCGGCACCGTTCCCGCCACCCACGAGTCGGGCTCCATGCCGGCCACGCACGAGTCGGGCTCGATGCCGGCCACCCACGAGTCGGGCGACTACAGCGAGGTTGCCGCCAACCTCAAGGAGAACTCGCCGCCCCAACACCACTCCGGCAGCCACGAACCCCTCGAATAATGCGAACTGTCGTGAGTTGTGGGCGCATCGCGCCCACAACTCACGACAGTTCGGGGGTTGGGGTTATTCGCCGGAGAAGTTTTCCCACTCCAGGGGGTAGACCCAGTGCTCGCCGTCGATGCCCTTGAGGAGCACGAGGCGACCCTCGCCGAAGTCGAGGTCGCCACGCGCGGAGGCGATCTCGTGCACGAGGGATGACACGAGGATCTCGCGGCCCTGGGCGTGGCCGGCGACGCGGGCGGCCATGATCACGTGGCGGCCGAAGATGTCGTCGCCGGCCGAGATGACCTCGCCGGTGTGCACACCCACACGGATGCGCACCGAACCGTCTTCGTCCTGCCGTTCGCTCTCGGCCAGTTCCTTCTGCACCGCGATCATGCAGAGCAGCGCGCGGCGCGCGCCCGGGAACGTCAGCATGAAACCGTCGCCCTGGTTCTTGACCTCGTGGCCCGACCAGCGCTTCAGGTTGCTGCGCACGATGTTGTTGTGCCGGTTCAGCACCTTCATCCACGCGGTGTCGCCCATCGACGTGGCCTTCTCCGTCGACGACTCGATGTCGCTGAACACGATGGTGATCGTGCCTTCGTAGTCGTGTGCGCCGAGCAGGCCCTTCGTGTCGCGCAACGATCGGGCGACGGCGTCGAGCGAGGTTTCCCGCGCCCTTCGGCCCCGCGCTCGCGGCGCGCATGGGCGCACCGGCGATCATCGTCTCGCGCGACCCGCCGGGCGCGAGCGTGGAACGCGCGGTGCCCTGGTTCTCGACGAGCTCGAACGTCGTGTCACCGATCCGCACGACGGAACCCGGCTGCAAGAGCATGGGAACGTCGATCTTCTTGCCGTCGATGAACGTGCCGTTGGTACTGCGCAGATCTTCGACCATGATGTCGACGCCGCGGACCGTGAGCAGCACATGGCGCCGCGACGTCTGCGAGTCGGCGATCAGCAGACCGTCACACTCCCGCCCGATCTCGAGCGGCTCCGTCACCTGGACGCGCAGCGGCTTTCGGTTCAGTTGTTTCACCACGATGACCGGATAATCCACGCCGTCTTCCCTGGTTGCCCATGCGCCCGGACCCAATCCCCCGAAGCCCAGATGCCCCGGGGCCCCTCGGGGCGCGATGAAAGAGTAGGCCCCGCCGCGCCCCGCGACGGTCAGTTCGCGGCCGAGTTCACGATCCCGTCATAGAACGCCACCATCGCGGCCGCGACGCGGTCGATCGTGAAGCGTTCCAGGAAGCGGTCGCGCGCTCGCGATACGTGGTCGGGGGTGGGCCCTTCCCGCAACACCGACACGAGCTCCGCGGCCAGGCCGGCCTCGTCACCGACGGCCACCAGCCGGGCGCACGCCTCCCCGCCGAAGACCTCCGTGTTGGCGGCGATATCGGTGCACACGATGGGGGCCTCGAGGGCCATCGCCTCGATCACCGCGCCGGGCGAGCCCTCCCAGCGGGAACTGCTCACGAAGACGTCGGCCGCGCACAACAACTCGGGCGCGTCGGCGCGGAAGCCGAGCAACTCGACGGAGTCGGTGAGGCCGAGCCGCTCGACCTGCGCGGTGAGCTCCGCGGTGGCACTCCCCGTGCGCCCGGCCACCAACAGGTGGGCGCTCGGCAGCTGCGCACGCACCTGCTCGAACGCGGCGATCAGCACGTCGAATCCCTTTTGGAATTCGTGCCGTCCGATGGCGAGCACCACAGGATCGTCGGCCCCGATACCGAGACTCGCCCGGGCGGCCGCACGCCGGGCCGGGTCGCGGCGCCCGAGCGCTTCCGGATCACGACCGCGCGGGATCACGTCGAAGCGCGTACGCGCGACGTGCAGGCGCGGGCTCATCAGATCGGCGATCGACGCCGACACCGCGTGAAACCGGCGCACGCGCCGCGTGGTCGTGGCGTCGATGACCTGCGCGGCCCGCAGCTTCCACGCGTGAATCGCGGGGTCGGCGAACTGCTCGGGGCCGTAACCGACGTTGGCGAGCGTGCACACCACCGGCACGCGCGTACCGAGGGATCCCAACCGACCGGCCACATCGGCTTCGAACAGCGTCGTGTGCACGAGGTCGGGCGCGCGGTCGCGGATCAACTGCCGGGCCCGCCGGGCGCGCGCGACCCGACCCCCGGAACCGGCGAGGGAAGTGACCCGCGCCCCGGCCTGTTCGAGCGCCGGGATCCACACGTTGTCGCGCTCGTAGAAATAGCCGACCTCGAGCTCGACGCCGAGGCGCGCGTAATGCGGCGCCACCGCGGCCAGCGATCGCTCCGCGCCTCCGGCAATGAGGCTGTCGATCAGGTAGACGACGCGCACAGCTCCGCAAGCATCTTCTCGAGGACCACCCGCCATTGCTGCACACTCGCCTCGAGGCCGAAGCGCGCCTCGCACCGCACCCGGGCCGCGGCGCCGAGCGCGGCGCGGCGCACCGGGTCGTCGACGAGATCGGAAGCGGCCGTCACCAGCGCGGCGAAATCGTCGATCGGCACGACCCGGCCGGTGGTGCCGTCGTCGATCACGTCGCGCGCCCCCGGCACGTCGGTGGTGACGACCGCGAGACCGGCGAGGCCGGCCTCGATCAGCACGCCCGGCATTCCCTCCGGCGGTCCGCCGGTGAAGACGAAGAGGTCGGAGCGGCCGAGCAACGAAGGGACGTCGGTGACATTGCCCAGCAGCTCGACGTCGGCGGTGCGCGCCGCGTCGCGCAGCCCCGCGAGCCGGGGACCGTCGCCGGCCATCGTCGCCCGGATCGTGCGCCCCGATCCGCGTAAGGCCTGCACCAGCTCGATGAATCGTTCGGGCCGTTTGGCGTTGTCGAAGTGACCGACGAAGACGAGCTGCGGCCCGCCCGCCACCGCGGCCGGCGCGCCCGAACCGCGCGCCGCGTACAGAGAGACGTCGCGCCCGTTCGGTATCACCACCACCCGATCGCTTGGCACGCCGAGTGTGCGCGCTTCCTCGGCCGCGCCCTCCGACACCGCGGCCGCCACGGCGACCCGGCGCAGGAGCCGTTGGTGCAGCACGCGGCGCGCGCCCGTGAGCTTGGCGTCGAACGCGCCGATCTTGTAGTACGCGATCCGCCGCCGCGGGACTCCGGCCGCGACCAGATACTTCAGCGGTTCCCCGCCGTGCGCGACCACGACGGTCGGCGCCTCGTTCCGCACGAAGCGCCGGAGCCGAACCACGGCCCGCGGGTCGAGCCCGGCCCGCCGCAATCCGCCGGCGCGGACGCCGAGCTCGAAGTCGGGTTGCAGCGACCCACCCGCCGACCGGAACAACACCAAGGTCCGATGGTTCGTCGCGTCGCTGTCGAGGCGCGTGCGCAACTCGCGCGCGTACGTCTGCGCGCCGCGGAACGCGTCCGCGGGCAACACGTGCAGAACGCCCCCCGGCTTCACTTGCGCAGTTTGACACGCAGCCGGGCTTTGACTTCCCGGGCGAATCGGTACCGGCTGCGGGCGTAGCGCCGGCCGTCGACGACCCACATGCCGCCGCCGGTCGAAAGTGTGTGCGTCCCGGTGGAGTAACGCCCGCCCGGCACCACCACGCGGCCGGCCGGTTCCTCGACCAGGCCGGCCGCGCCGAGCGCCACCACGCGGTTCAACGTGACCGCGCCGCCGTACGACGACGAGCAATCCTGGGCGGGCCGGTAGAGCACACCGTCGGCGACGAAGGGCGTGCCCGCGGGGCGGCTCGAGGTCACGTCGATCTTCACCGGATTCAGTGGGTGCGCGGTAAAGGGCCCCCGGAGCGTGCTCGCCGACCACACGTGCAGCTTCGTGTCGGGCTCGTCGTCCTTGATCGTCCCGAACAACCACCAGCGCCCGTCGTGAAGCAGCGGCGTGGGATCCACCACCGCGACTCCGTCGACGAGCGTCGCCACCCGCTCCCACCGCACCGGAAACTCGACCGCGCGCCACAAGTCGACCCGCCCGGCTTGCCAGGTCTCCGGGATGCAGTACAGCTCGCCGTCGTCTTCGACCAGGAACGGGTACGACGCGTGCACTCCGGGATCGATCACCGAGGAGTGCAGCTGCCACTGCGCTCCGACGCGCTCGAGCGCGCTGATCGTCCCGAGGTTCGTGGCTTCGTCGAACTCCTCCACGAGGATCGCGGCGCGCCCGGCGCGCGCCCCGGGAACGGATCCGCGAGATAGCCGCCGGCCTTCAGCTCCGGGATCCATTCGATCGCCCGGAACCGCGCGCCCGCGGCGGTGATCTCGGGTGCCGACTCCCCCACGCCCGCGGTCCAGAGATCGGCGCGGGCCACACCACGCGCCCGCACCGTCAACGCGCGCCAGCTCTGCCGCGCGAGGAAACGCACCATCACCGAATTCGAAGGGTTCTTGCGGATCGGCGCGTCGCTCGCGCTCGCGGGAAGCGCGGACGGGTCGACGAATCCGAGCCGCACCGAACGCGCGACCCGCGCGGGCAGTCCCGCGGCGCCGAGAAACACGCGGTCGCGGTTGCGCGGGTACGAATGCAAGACCGTGCGAAACGTCGCCCGCGCCAACGGGATGCCGCCGTCGAGGCGATCGGTCAGGCGCTGCAACAGCACACCGCTCGTCGGAAGCCCGTCGAAGACCTCCCAGAACGACGGCGGACCGCCGCGGATCACGCGTTCGTCGTCGTGGTGGAACGACCAGATCCCGAACCGGGCGGCGTCGAGGATCTCGCCCCGCACGATGCCGAGCCCGAACCGGAAGAGGAAGTCGAGATCAAAGGCCCGGATCGCGGCGAGGCCGTCGTCGGTGACGTACTGCGAGAACTTGCCCCGCCGCTCGACTTCCACGTCGACCGCCGGCGCCCCGCCCGCAACCTCCGTCCACGAACCCGCGCCTCGCACGCACCGCGCCCGGCGGGCGACGAACCCGTTGTTGTACAACCGCCACAACGAACGATCGCGGTGCGCGGGAGCCTCGTCGACCACACGCGCGTTCACGACGAGCGCGAGCTCCGCGTCGCCTCCCGCAACGAGCTGTTCCACGACCGCGCGCTGCCACTGCGAGCACGACGCCCGGTCGACGATGACGCCGAACCGCAACCGCGCCCCGCGCCCGCGTCTGCCCCCGCGCCCGTGCCCGCGGCGCCCACGACCGGCGAGCTGTCGGAGTCGGCCGTCATCGGGCTGCACCGTAACGCCACCGCGCCGCGCACCGAAGGTTCCGGTGCCGGGCCGCACCCGCGGAGCTACGCTCTCGCCTTCTCCTGTCCGCCTTCTTCGACAGATTCCGGGTGACACGTGGCACGGCGATCACAGCGATCACGGGGGCGCGGTCCGCTCGTGTGGACGTTGTGGCATCCGCACCAGAAGCTGTGGAACTGGCGGCTCGAAGCCGCAGTCCGGCGCGTCGGGCGCACGTTCGGCGCGGGCCCCGCGTTCGTCAAGGCGCTCGTGCTGGTCGACTCCGCGCTGTTGTTCGCGAGCGTGATCGGGCGGCGGATACGCAGCTTCGGACCGTTCGCGGCGTGGCGCATGAGCCCACTCACGAACCGCCCCGTCCTCTACGTCGACTGCGGCGTGCACAAGCACGGCGAACAACTGCGATTCATGGCCGAGCACTTCGGCGGCCGGTGCGATCTGCACATGCTCGGCTTCGAGGCGAGCTCGGAACACCACCGCGACGCGGTCGCCAATCTCGCTGATCTCGCCCAACTCGACCTGCGCCAGGTCGCGCTCGTCGGGCCCGACACCGAGGCCGATCACGTTCGCCTCTACAAGGGTCCGCGCGACGGCAAGGCCGATTCGCTGCACACCCCCGGCGAGCACTTCGAGGACGTTCCCGCCGAGCCCCTCTCCCGCGTCCTGACCCGCGACTACGCAACCCTCCTCGCCGACGCGCCCGTCCTCGTGCGCATGAACATCGAGGGCTCCGAGTTCGACGTCATCGCCGACCTCGTGCGCGCCGGCCTCGCGCAGCGCGTCGACGGCTACTTCGGCATGTGGGACGACGTCTCGAAACTCGACCCCGACCGCGACCGCGACTTCCGCCGGATGCTGCGCGCCGCCGGCATCCACACCGTCACGTTCAACGACCGCGACCTCGGCCACCCCCTGCGGCGCCGGGCCATCACCTTGGCCCTCGACGCGGCCATCCGCCACGGCAACGCCCGCCCATCGGCCGGGGCATCCGGCTAGTGGCATTTGTGCACCCGACCGGCCCCCTATCGCCCCCGGAACATCGCCGCAACTGGTAAATCCTGCCTAGAATCCCGAGCGGGGGGAGATTCTGCCGATGGATGGGCACAGCGAAGAACCGGTCGAGGGCAGGCCGACTGATGCCGCTTCGAGCGCGCCCGAAACCCATCCCGCAGCCGCGCCCGACATCACCCCGTCGAACATCGGTCTGAGCCGCCGCGCCTTCGCCACGCGCATCGGCGCGGGCGGGGTCGCCGCCGTCGGCCTGGCCATCGCGGCACCGAACATCCGCACCATCCGTTTCGCCACCAAAGCCGCGGTCGGCAGCCCGCCCCCCAAGTCGGGCGGCACGACCACCACCACGACCGTTCCGACCGGCCCCCAGGGCGGCGGCGGATCGATCTCGGTGTCCGACTCCACACCGTGTGTCGGCGACACGATTCGCGTCACCGCGTCGGGCTTCGTGCCGCACACCGCGGTGCGCATCCTGCTCGACAGCGACACGCTCGGTGTCGTCACCGCCGACTCGCACGGCGCCATCAACGTCACGATCAAGCTCCACCACAGCCAGACGGGCTTCCACACGATCAAGGCCGTCGGGATCCAAACGGGCGGTCGCACGCTCACGTTGAGCAAGTCGTTGCACATCAAGTCCGAAGAAGAGTGCAATTCTCACAGCGAGGGCACGACGGTTCCGGGGTCCACCGCGCTCACCACGCCGACCACGACCGTCACCCCCGTGACGGCGGGCCGCACCGGTGGCGGCCTCGGCCCCAACGGCGGCGGTCAGCAGATCGGCAACGAGAGCGCGTTGGCCTTCACCGGCACCGACGCGATCGACCTGGCGCTCATCGGCGCGGCGGCAACGGTCGGCGGGCGCTTGCTCTACGGACTCGCCCGACCGAGCGATGACGACGAAGAGGACGAGTAGCCGAATCCCCCCAAAACGACAGGTTTCAGTGTGACCACTGCCACTCCGGCACAGGGCTCCCGCCCTGGCAAACTCTGGCAAGGACAGTTACGATCATGTTGCAGCGCGGCTGGCGGGCCGTTGAGCGCATTCCGGTACCTCGACGACTAGTTACTGGGGGAACGCCCGCGTCAGGCAAGGACGCAGGCGAGGGTATGGGGATCAGCGAACTTCTTTGGGCATGTAGGCGGCGTTGGCGACTGATCGTCGTCGCGGTCGCGCTCGCACTCGCGATCGGCTGGCTGACCACGCCCACATCGAACAGCGTTGCGCAACAGGCACAGAACGACGTGTCGTACAAGGCGACCGTCACCCTCGTCACCGACGGTTCCAACGACACGAACCTCGACCGGCTCACCTTGCTCGCCACCGCGGGCGACGTCCCGAGTGCGGTGCGCCAGCAGTTCGGCGAAAAGGCATTGGTCGGCGGCGACCACACCGTCGGCGGCGGCGCCGGCAGTCGCGGCGTTTCGATCGGCAAGACCGAGGTGTTGGTCGCGCCCGACAAGAACGCGGGCGCGATGCGCATCACCGCGACCGACCTTGCGTCGAAGCGTGCGCAAGACGTCGCCACCGCGATCGCGCTCCGGCTCATCGTCGCCGCGAACCAAACGGCGATCGCCGCGTACAACGCCGATTACCACTTCCTCGACCTCACCCGCGTCGGCCTGCAGCAACAAGCCGACACGCTGAACGGCAAGCTCAATCTCGCGCTCGCCGGGCACACCGCCGACATCGGCACCCTCGACGCGCAGCACCAGGCCGCGTTGCGGGAGTTGGAAGACGTGCAGGAACGGATCCTGCGGCTCGAGCAGTCGAAGCCGATCGGTCCGAGCCTCGCCGTCCTGCAGCCGGCCGTCCCGATCAAGGTCGTCGCCAGCCACGGCCTCTCGGCACCCAGCGACCCGCTGAGCCGCCTGCTGCTCGCCGCCCTCATCGGTCTGTTGCTCGGCATCGCCGCCGCCGCCCTGCTGAACCGCCAGAGCGAGACGGTCTACGGCGTCCCGTCGGTCGAGGCCGCCACGATGCTCCCGGTCATCGCCGAGGTGCCCTACATCAACGCGATCGGCAAGCGCCGCTACGACGTGCTCACGCAGGTCGTGCCCGCATCCCGGGTGGCCGAGTCTTACCGCGGCCTGCGCACCACGATCTCGCTGATGTGGATCGCCAACACCGCCGAGGAAGGCTCCGAGAACCGCATCGGCGACCTGCTCGACCGGCCCGATGCGCCCAAGGTGCTGATGGTCGCGTCGCCGGGCCCGAGTGAGGGCAAGTCGACCTCCACCGCCAACCTCGCCGCGTGCTACGCCGAAACCGGCAAGCGCGTGCTGGTGATCGACCTCGACCAGCGCCGCCAGAAGCTGCACCGTTTCATCGGCGCCAACGCCGAGCCCCACCTGGAGAACCTCGGTTCGCAGTCGTCGCCGATCGTCGACCTCGATTCCGTCATGCAGGACACCGCCATCCCCGGTGTGCAGTTCGTGAGCAGCCCGGCCCGCGACACGTCGCCCGCCGACTCCGTCGCCCTGATCCGCGCCGCGATCGCCATCGCCCGCGACAAGGCCGACATCATCCTGCTCGACACTCCGCCGTTGCTGTTGACCAACGCCGCCTACGACCTCATGAACGCGGCCGACGCGCTCGTGCTGCTCATCCGCGACGGTCACACCAAGCGGGCGGCCGCATCCCGCGCCACGCAGATGCTGCGCCGCCTCGACGCACCCGTCCTCGGCGTGTGCGTGATCGGCGCCGTGAGTACCCGCCGGGGTTACGGCTACGGGTATGGCTACGGATACGGCTACGGATACGGCTACGGATACGGCGACGACGAGACCGATCGCGCCGCCCGGCGCCGCCGCGAGCCCGCGGCGGTCGTCCAGCTCACCGACGACGAGATTTCGCTCGAGGATCACTGATGGCGGGGGTCGTCGACCCGGCCGCCGTGTGGCGGCACGCCGACAACGCGCTCACGCGCCGCACGCCCCGATCGCTCGTCGTTCTGGGTGCCACGTCCACGGAACCGCTCGTGCTCGACGGCGTGGCCCTCGCGATCTGGGATCAGTTCGCCGCGCCCACCGACGACGCGCGGGTCGCGGAGCAGCTCGCCCCGGACTTCGCCACGGAGGGCACCGATATTCGCGACGTCGTCATTTCGACGCGACAGGCGCTTGTCCACGTGGGTGCGATCGTCGAGGCGTGATGAGCGAACAATCGCTGCGCCTCGCGCTGCGCACGATCGCCACGACGGCTCTGCCCTCGACCCTCGACCGGCGCGTGGTCATCGCGGCTGAACAACGCGAACAGCTCCTCACCGGCATCAGCCGCGAACGCATCACCGGCCACGCGCTCGCGGCCGTCGACAACGGTTCGCTCGAACTGTCGACCGCGGAGACCGACGCCCTCTACGAGCGGCACGAAGACCAACTCGCGCTCGACCTGCGTCTCGAACGCCTGCTCGGTGAGAGCGCGGCTGCGCTCGACGCGGCCCGCATCCCGTATCGAGCCCTCAAGGGCCCCGTCCTCGCGCACACGCTCTACCGGGATCCCGCGTTGCGTTCGTTCGGCGACGTCGACATCCTCGTGCCCGGACCGGCCTTCGACGCCGCCATCGACGCGCTCGCGCCGTTCGGGTTCCACCGCCGCTTCGTCGAGCCGCGCGCCGGCTTCGACAGTCGCTTCTCCAAGGGCGCGTGCCTGGAACGGGCCGACGGCATGGAGCTCGACCTGCACCGCACGCTCGCGCCGGGCGCGTACGGCGCGCTGCTCGCCCGTTCCGATCTGTTCGCTCGTCCCGCGCAACGCTTCGCGATCGTGGGCCGGGAGATCACCGCGCTCGACCGCGAGCTCGGGTTCGTGCACGCGTGCTTCCACGCCGCGCTCGGCGACGACCCGCCCCGCCTCGTTCCGCTGCGCGACGTTGCCGAACTGACCGCGGCCGGCCTCGACACTGCCGCCGTCATCGACCTCGTCACCGCCGCGGGTTGTGTCGCGGTGCTGCAGCGCGCCCTCGACCTCGCGGTGGCCGAGCTCGGCATCATCCTGCCCGCCGCGCTGGCGGAATGGGCGCAGGGCTATGGGCTCACCCGCCTCGACCGGTGGGCGCTGCGCAGCTACGCGGGCGGACGGCGTTCGTACGCGGGGCAGGCCGCGGTGTCGCTGTGGGTCATGCCCACATTCCGCGACCGGGTCGCGTACGCCTCCGCGCTCGCCTTCCCCAGCCGCGACTACGTGCGCGCCCGCGACAAGGGGTACGCCCGCCGGGTGTCGCGCAGCGTGCATCTGGCCCGCGAATGGCGGCCCCGATGACCGAAGAGCGCCGACCCCGCCTGCGCACGCCCTGGCTCGACGAACGGCTCGGCGCCGCCCGCGCGCCGCAGGGCATGCCCGCCGAGCACCCCGGTCCGCCGCTGCCCCGCAAAGCCGGCGGCAACGGGAACGGCAAGGGCCGGGCGCCGTACCCCGGTGTGCCGGAACCCCCGCCCGGACCGATCCGCGCCGGCACGGGAACCCCACCGTGGGTGTCGGTCGCGATGTTCGTCGGTGGCGTGCTCTACCTCGGCGGTTTGGTCCTCGCGGTCGGCGGCAACTCCGAAGCGATGGGCGCCATCATCTCCGCGCCGATGCTCCTGCTCATCTCGTGGTTCGTGGCCAAGAAGTTCGCCGACATCGACCGCAACCCGGATCTCGTGCCGATCCTCATGGGCGCGGCCTGCCTCAAGCTCATCGGCTCCGTCATCCGCTACTGGGTCGCGGCGAACCTCTACGGCACCGGCGACTTCTACGACTACGACAAGTTCGGGCGTCGGGTCGCGGCCGGCCTCCGGCACGGGCACCTGATCACGTTGCCCGGTCGCCTGGCCGGCACCAACTTCATGCGCCTCGTGACGGGCTTCATCTACTTCGCCACACCGTCGCGGATGATGTCGGGCTTCTTGGTCTACGGCTTCTTGAGCCTGGTCGGGCTCTTGTTCTTCTGGCGCGCCTACCGCACGGCCATCTCGAACACCAACGACGTCCGCTACCTCAAGTGGTTGGTGCTGCTGCCGTCGTTGCTCTACTGGCCGTCGGCCATCGGCAAGGACGCGTTCATGTTGCTCGCGGCGGGTATCGCGGCCTACGGCGCGGCGTGCATTCTCTCCGACCGCTTGTGGACGGGAATCGGCGCGCTCACGGTCGGGATGCTCGGCATGCTCATGGTGCGCCCGCACTTCGCCCTCGCGGCGTGCGGTGGCCTCATGCTGGCCCTGTTGTTCCGCCGGCAACGGGGCGGGATCGTGCAAACCGTCGTGAGCGTCGCGTTCGTCGTGGCGCTCGGTTTCGTCGTGGTGCAGTCGGCGTCGTCGTTCTTCGGCATCTCCGCGTTCAACCAGGCCTCGGTCGAGAAGGCATTGAACGACGCTTCTGCGCAGACCGGACAAGGCGGATCGCAGTTCACGCCGGTCATCGTGAACTCGCCGATCAAGATCCCGCTCGCGGCGATCACCGTGCTCTACCGGCCGTTCCCGTTCGAGGCGCACTCCGGCCAGGAGATGATCACCGCGCTCGAGGGCACCGTGCTCGTGATCCTCACGTTGAAATCGTGGAAGCAGATCAAACGGGCGCTGGCGGCCGGGCGCCGCATGCCGTACTTCCTCTACTGCACCGGCGCGCTGCTGGTCTTCATCATCGCGTTCTCCGGTTTCTCCAACTTCGGCATCCTCGCTCGAGAGAGAACGGTCATCCAACCGCTGTTCCTCGTCTTCATCGCGCTCCCGGCCGACTTCGACGACCAGGGCGCGCCCCAACCCGAACCCAAGCTGCCGCCCCCCGAGCTGGGGCGCGCGCGCTGGTGATCAGCGATCGCGCGGATGCGTCCGCGCGCGGCACCGCGTTCTACACGTCGCTCGGTCTGCACTTCGCGATTCGGTGCCCACCCGGCGCCCTGGCCGATCGGGTCGGCGAACTGTTCGCGGCCTGCGCCGCGGAAACAACGGCCGCCGAAGATGCGCGCTTCGCCGTCGACATCGAACGCGACGACGACACCGGGCGTTTCCGGATCGCGGCCGGCGGCGCAGTCGTGTGCGATTGCCCGGAAACCGGCGCCATCCTCGAGTGGTGCGCGTGGCTCGTCAATCGGGCCGCGGTGGAACACAGCACGCCCACCGCGCTGCTCCTCCACGCGGCGGCCGCCGCGCAGGGCAACCGTGCGGTCGTACTGATCGGGCCGTCGGGCGCGGGCAAGTCGACGCTCGCGGCCGCGCTCACCCTTTCCGGGTTCGACTACATGGGCGACGACGGGCTCGTGCTCGACGGCGCGTTGCACTCGAACCCCAAGCCGATCGCAGTCGACGACAACTCCCGGAACGCGCTCACCCGTCTCCAACCCGAGAACCGCGAGCTGCTCGACGCACACGCACTGCTCGCACCGAACGCACTCGGCACCGCGGTTCGCGTCGACGATGCGCGGGAACCGGCGCTCATCGTTCGCCCCACCTTCCGGCGCGGCGCGGGCGCCGCCCTCACTCCCCTCTCGCCCGCCGACGCGGTCGAGCTCCTCGCCGACGAGTCGTTCAACTTCGCCGCCCACGCGCCCGGCGCACTCCGCGCGCTCGCAACGGTGGCGCGCCGCGCCCCGCGTTCGCGCTCGAGTTCGGCGACCTCGCGGCCGCCGTTGACGCGATCCGCACCGCGCTCGACGGCGCGGTGTCCACGGCACCCGCACCCACCACCACGCCCGCCGCTCGACCGGCGGCGGCCGACGACGCGCTCTCGGTCGAGGTCCTGGACGGCGAAGCCGTCATCTGGGATGCCCGCTCGCAGGAGCTGCATCACCTCAACGCGGCGACCACCGCGGAGTGGCAGAACGCTGACGCCGGCGACCCGAGCGCGCTCAGCGAACTGATCGCGGCCGGTCTGTTACCGGGGCGCGACTAGCGCGTCTCGTCGGCCTTGCGCGTCGACACAACCGACGCGCCGACGACCAACGAGAGAACAACTGCGCTGATGAACGCAACGAGCAGACCACCGAGCATTCCGAACCTCCAGTAGGTACTGGAAAGACCCTAGGTCGAGGTCGACCGCCCGAACCAACCCTGGTCAGTGCCGGGACGAACGGGCGTGATGTCGCTCCGACCGATGCGCTCGGCGTTGCTCCCGACGCGCCTCCGACTCCGTGTAAAGCATCGGCGCCAGCACGACCGCGACCGCGAACATCGGTACGAGCACGAGCGCGGCGGTCACGGCTGCATCTTCTCGGGCCACGACCCGGCTGGCGTAGATGGCGATGACGAACTGGGCAATGGCCGCGACCGCGGCGCCGGTGAGCCAGTCGTCGCGGTTGCGGTCGAAGCGATGGATGTCGGGCCGGCGGCGCGACGGGAGCGTCAACGAGCCGACCACGCCGATCGTGCGCCGGCCGAGGGGTTCGGCCACGAGGAGACCGATGCACGCCAGCCCGCCGACGACGGAACCCGGACGACCCCGACCACCGACCACGACCACCCACGTGAACACACCCGCCAGGGCCGCACTGCCCGCGGGACCGAGGGGCGACATCGGGCGCGGGATGCTGAGCAGGACGAACGGAACGGCCACGCCGAGCATGACCCGGGCCAGTTCCGTGTCGGGGACGGCGAGGTACACGCCACCGGCCGTGATCGCGAACAACAACCACGGCGCGCCCTTCGGGCCGCGCATCGCGTCGAAGTCGCGCATGGCCACCCCGAAGGCGATGGTGCTGAGCGCGAGCACGGTGCGCGAGATGCCCGAGCCCGCCAGCGGGGTGACGCGCGACAACACGATCGCCCCGGGTGTGAGCGCCGCCGCGGTGATCAGCAACGGGTGGCCGGCGATCGCGGGGATGACCCTCGTGACGACCACGACGGCCGCACCGCCCAGGGCCAGGATCAGCAGGGCCACCAGGACCGACCCGTTGGCCAGCTCGGATCCCCAAGCGCCCCGTACGGCCAGCCAGGCGGCGAGCACGAACGCCACGCCGGCCAGGTCGGGGACCCGGCGCCGCAGCGCCACGGCCACGGCCGCGGCGATGAACACCGCGACCCCGCCGTACGCGAGGCCGAGCGCGAAGGCTCGCGCGTGCAGGAGATCCCGGATGGCGTCTAGGTGCACTCGCGCTCCTCGTACGTGCTCCCCCACGATGCCACGAACCCGTGGCTGTGTGCACGGGCTGCGGGCCGACGGAAATGTGACATGAAACACGTCCCGGACCGGTATGGGCCCTGGCCCGAGCCTTTTTTCGGGAGGCTCCAGCCGCTACCCTCTGTGGCAGGGGCGGCGACGACCGAGCGCCGCGGAACCGGCTGTGCGAGGCCGTTTCTCGAGCTCGGGGAAGGGGGGAGGAATGGTGGAAGGCGATCCGTTGCGCAGCGTGGAACGCCGCGTCCGGCATTCTTTGCGTCTCCGCGACTGGCCGCTCTACCGCAAGCTGGCGCTGGCCGCGTGGATTCCCGTCGCCGTGCTCGCGCTGGCCCTGTTCACCGGGCCCAACCGCTCTACGTCGGCCGCGCCGGTTGCGACCCCGACCACCCTGAAGCCGGTCATCGTTCCGCTCGGGAAGATGCCCGGGCCCGGCCCCGCGAAGGTCCTGACCGCCGAAGAGAAGAAGGAACAGGCCGCCGTCGATGCCTGGGTCGCGGCCGTTCCGTCGCGGCGCACACTCGTGCAGGCGATCGGTGTGCAGCGCTTCCAGGCCCAGCGCTACCGCGAGATCCTGAGCTTGCACCGCACCGCTCAAAAAGCGATCAAAGCCTCGAAGCGCTGACGTGTACTCGGTCGACGAGCTCATCAACCGCTTTATGGCGAGAGCCCGCTCGCGCGGTGGGCGACGGACCATTGCGGCGCTGTGCTTCGTCGCCGTGTGCGTGATCATCGCGGTGCCGTTGCTGACGCGGTCGTCGACGCCCCGGCCCGCACCCGCCAGTGCCGATTCGGGCGTCACGATCTCTCTGCCGCCGAGCTCGCTGCTCGTGCTGCCGACCATTCCCGCGTCGACCCCGGCGTCGATCCCGGGGAACCAGCGCATCGGCCCGCCGCTCACCACTACGCCGCCGAGCACCACCCCGCCGCCTCGCCTCACGCCCACGACGGCACCCAAGATCGTGCTGCCGACCACGCCCACCACGGCGACGCCCGTGATCATCCTGCCGACCACGCCGGTCACGGCACCCCCGCCCGTCGTCACGACCGCACCCACGACCACCCCTGACACCGGGATCGCGGTACCGACAGGATGATCCCGCTCAGCGCGAACGATCCACCGGGGTCGTCCGCGCCGTAGAGCGGGAGACGGCGATTCAGAGACCGGGTCCGGTTGCCGATCGGACTCGCATGCGGGGAGTGGCAAGCGTGGGCAGAACCCGACCGCTCGCGATCGCGTTCGTCTTCGTCGCGCAGGTTCTCGCCCTGGTGGGCCTGGCGTACCTCGTCGTCCAGCGGGGGAACCTCCCCGCCTTCTTCCCCCACGCGCTCGCCGCCGATCGGGACGACGCCACCGACGCCCCCATGGCGGTCATCTGCCTGGCCGCCGCGTTGGTCGCGCTCTACGCCAGCCGCTACGCGCGCCGGCACCGTTCCTGGCTCCGGAGCCGCAACTGGCACCGCAAACACGGGCGGGTCTGACCGATCTGCGCAGGTATGGCCGCGACGGTTCGGCATAAGGCCTGCTGGGCTAGTTTCTCCGGACGATGAATCACCTGATGAGTCACCTTCGGACGCCTTCTTTCGCCCGTCGCGGCCGCTCCGTCGCCGCCGTCGCCGCGCTGGCCGCGCTCGCGCTCGCCGGCTGCAGCAGCTCCAAGTCGGCCACCCCGCCCTCGACGAGCACCACCCAGCCCAGCTCCACCTCGACCACTCCGGCCAAGCCGGTCGACTGCACGGTCTTCCTGCCGAGCGCGAACGTGAAGACCCTGTTCGCCGCCGCACCACAGCAGGTCCGCACCGAGACGGCACCCAACGGCGGCAAGACCTGCATCTACATCTACTCGAGCCCCAGCCTCGTCCGGTCGCTCGTGCAGTCGGTGAACAGCGGAACCGCCTCGTACGGCGAGAAGATCCTCCCCAACGCGAAACCGATCACCGGGCTCGGCGAGAAGGCCTTCATCGCCCAGCACAGCTTGTCGAACGCGCTGATCATCCAATTCGTGAAGAACGGCAAGACCTACAACGTCACGTACAGCTCCGGTGGCTTCCAGGGCCGGCACTCCGACCCCAGCGACCAGACCCAGCAGCTGCTGACGATGGTCAAAGCCGCCGCCGCCAAGATCGCCTAGCCCGGCCCCCTCGTCGTCACCGTTCGCGTATCGTCTCGGCGCAATGGGGAAAGCCGGGGGGCGCGTGCAACCGACGGGGCGACGCGCGCCGCCGCCGCGATCCGCGCCCGAATCGCCGGCCGAGTCGCAGACCGACCCGCCCGAGTCACGCGGGAGCCGAAGCGACGCGATCTGGGCCACGGGCGTCGGCGTCGGCGCGCTCGCGCTCTACCTGAGCACGTTCTCCTCGTCCGTCGCACTGGGTGACGCGCCGGAATCGGTCAGCGGCATCCGATCGGTCGGCATCCTGCACGCACCGGGCTACCCGGCGTACGTGCTGCTCGGTCGGCTCTGGGCCACGGTGTTGCCCTTCGGCAGTTGGTCGTTGCGCGTCAATCTCTTCAGCGTCGCGTGCGCAACGGCCACCAGCGTCTTGCTCTTCGTGCTCGCGCGCCTCTTCGGCGCCGGCGCGCTTCCCCGCCGCGATCGGCGCGCTGACGGTCGCCACGAGCGTCTCGTTCTGGTTCAACGCGGGATTCGCCAAGCACTACGCCCTCTCCGCGGGGTTGGTGACGCTCGCCGCGGTGCTCGTCGTGTCGTGGGATCGCGGCGGCGGCGCACGGCGCCTCGTCGGCGCCGCCGCGGTACTCGGGATCGCGACCGGCGCGTCGTGGGAGCTCGCCGTAATTCTCGCGGTCGGCCTCGTCGCCTTCGTCCTCGCGTCGGAGCGCTCGATCTCGCGGCGCACGACCGCCGAAGCCCTGGCCGCGGGGGTGATCATCGCCGCCGGGATCCTGGTCTTCGTCGTCGTTCGTGCGGGCCAGAACCCGGCGATCAATTGGGGACAGGCAACGAGCGCGGGACGTTTGGCCGATCTCCTACGGCAGAAGGACTTCCTCACCGGCGCGGCCGCGCCGAGCGGGGTGCGCGCGCTCTCGAGTGCACCGCATCGCGCGATCGCCTACCTCCACATCACCGTGCAGGAGTTGGGGCTGGCCGCGATTCTCGTCGCCATCGTCGGCGCGGTGGCGGTGGTGCGCCGGCGCCGACTGAACGACACGTTGTTCTTCGCAATCGTCATCGTCGGCAACCTCGTCGGCGCCATCTTCGTGGCCGGGTTGGAACACGACAACGGCATCCTGAGCGGAATGGTGGTCGGCGGCTTCCTCATCGACGTCGTCCTGGTGCTCGGCGTGCTCGTCGCCCTCGGCACCACCTGGTTGGGCGAACTGGCGTCGGCGGTCGCGGCGCGTGGCCACGATGGCGCGGCGCCCGCAACTGCCGCCCGGACGCGCGCCATCGTCGGCGTCGTCGTCGCGCTCGCCATCCTGGTGCCGTCGATCATCGTGCACGAGCCCTACGCCTCACATCGCGGCCCGGCCTACGCCGACGACTACGCCCGGCGTGTGCTCGACGCGCTGCCGCAGAACGCGGTCCTGCTCACCGACGGCTGGGAGTTCGGCCAGCCTCTGCGCTATCTGCAGATCGTGCGCGGCGAACGCCGCGACGTCTCGATCCTCAGCGACGCGGAGGCGCAGACGTCGTGGTACCGCGACGAGCTGCGCCGGGAGCTGCCCACCATTGCTCCGGCGAGCAATCTTCCCTACACCGCGTATGTGCCGCAGTTCGTCGCCAACGCGCAGTGCCGCGCACCGCCGCGTGTTCGTCGACATGTCGACGATCGGGCTCTTCAACGGCGCCGCGCTCCAACTCGACGGCATGGTCGCCGAGGTGACATCAGGATCGGGAATCACGTTGTCCCAGCCGATCGCCGCCGCGTCGAGCGCGTTGCACGATGCGCAACTGCACGACGGTTGGCTCCGCAACGTCGATCATCGTTTCGCGGAACGTTCGGTCTCGCTGTTCGAGGTCCGGGCCGACATTGCGCTGGCCAAAGTCGGCGCGATCAACGGCGAGATCGACACCGCCCGCACGCAACTCCGCGACGCGGTCACGATCCGCCCCGACATCGCCGCGAACCGTGCCGCATTGCAATTGGTCGACGCGAACGACCCCGGCGCCCGGGCCGCCGTACTCGCCCTCACCGGCGGCGAGAACTGAGCCCGCGGCCGACCGCGAACTACCGCGTGCCCGCGATCTGCAGGATCGACGCTTCGGTCCGCGAATCCTGGGTTTGTGCGAGCCGCAGGAGACCGCGGAGCTGCGCGATGTCGGGCCGGATCCTCATCGCCTGCTGGATCTCCGTGGTGGCGGCCCCGAAATCCCTCGTCGCGGCGTAGAACGACGCGAGGAACAGGTCGGCCCTCACCTCGAACAACGAGATCGAGCGATTCGGGAAGCGCGCGCCCGCGCCCCCGTCCCAGCCGTCTTGTTGCTGGGCGGTGTTCAGGCTCTTGGCGAGCAGACCGAGCGACGCGCCGGGGACCAGCGCCTGCTGGCCGTTGAACTGCGCGACGAGCCCGAGGAACGAGAAGCCGCTGGTCGTCTGACCGAACTGCGAGATGGCCGACATGTCGACGTACACGGGCCCCCGGGCCAGCGCGTTGTTGATCAACTGGAGTACGTAGTCGCCCGACGACAGGTTCGTGGGCGGTGCGAGCAACGGATAGTCGTGCGTCAGTTCGTCGCGGTACCACGGCAGCGGCGACTCGGCACCACTGAAGATCGACACGTCGCGCCGTTGACCGCGCACGATCTGCAGGTAGCGCAGCGGCTCGGCGAACTCCGCGCCCCACACGACCAACACCGCGTTGTGCGGGAGCTCGGAGAACACGCGCTCCGCGTACAGGTCGGCGAGTGCAGGGCCGCGGTGTGTCGCGTAGGGCTCGTGCACCAAGACCGAAGGAACGAGCAGTCCGATCGCGACGAGGACGCAGACGATGCCGCGCACTGCCGGCGACGCGGGCGCGTCGGCCTCGCCGCTGCGTCGACGCGTGAGCCATGCACCGATCCCCTCGCTCAGCGTCGTCGTGCCGATCGCCACGAGCACCCCGACCACGACCACGAGATCGATGAGAAAGCCGCCGACCACCACGCCCGCGGTGATCCCGTTCGCGTTCGTCAGGCCCGCGACGAACACCGTCGCCACGACGTTGCCGACCAACACGACCGCGAAGAAGAGCGATTCGCCCCACTGCCGGCGCCGCACCACGACCACCGCGCCGAGGAGCGCCACCACCAACGCGGCCACGCCGAGCTCGTGGGCGCTGATGATCCCGTACGACAGGAAACGGTGGGGTGCTTCGGGCAACGCGCGCACACCATTCGGTGCGGCCGCGCCGGTGAGGAAGTCCTTTTGCCGCAGCAGGTCGACGAGCCGACCGGCCGTCGTGGCCTCGCCCCAGTTCACCGAAGGGCTCTGGCGGGCCCGGAGCAGGATGAAGACGAGCTCGAGCGCGAACAACCCCGCCGCAATGCCGATCGCCGAGCCAAGATCGCGCCACACGATGCGGCGCGGCCCGAACAACACGAGCACACCGAGGCCGACCGCCATGATGACGGTGAGCTCCCACGAAGCACCCAGACCGAGACCGAGCGCCACGCCGGCCCACAGGAGGCGGGCACGGCTACCGCTGCGCTCCCACGACACGACCAGGACGGCCAAGAGCACGACGAGCAATGCCGAGAGCGCGTAGTGCTTGGCGAAACCCGCGTTGAACCAGAACGACACACTGGTGGCCACACTGAAGGCACCGATGACCGCCGGCACCCGCGCCGCGCCGAACAGGCGGGCGAGCACGAACACCAGCGCCACCGCGCCGGCCGCGCACACCACGCTGAACAGATTGACGCGTTGCGCCCACCCGCCGAACGGCAACACCGTGGCCCACAACCGAGCCAGGAGCACGTAGCTGGGATAGCCGGGCGCGTGCAGGATCCCGACGGAACGCACGCCGCTCACCGACTCGGGACCGTCGCCGAGCGCGACCGCGCTCGAGAACGTCGTCAAAAAGAGTGCGACCGCGGTGACGAAGACGCCCTCGATCCAGATCGCTTCGGTGCGCCACAGCCGAGGGCGCGGGCGGGACTCCGGCGTCGGCGCCGGCTTCGTGCTCCTCGGCGAGATCGGTGTCTGCCGCCGTCATGTTGGCCCTCGCCTGCTCGATCGAAGTGGCGCGTTCATCGGCACTCGCGGGGCGGGGGACTCGCGAGCGGAACGCGTGAGGGGCGGCCCCGGAGGACCGCCCCTGTGTTCACGCACTGCTACTTCGTATAACGCTTATCCAGTCGTTACGCCAACGGGTTGACGATGGTGGCGCAAAGACCCGAGAACGCCGCGGGGATGACCGCTGCGTCTTCGGTGCAGAAGATGACCAGCAAACCGGCCAAGCTGCAGTTGTCAGTCAACGCCGGTGCCGGCAGACCCGTGATCGCCGCGAGGATCGGCAGAGCGCCGTTCGTCGGCGAGGTTCGGGTTGATTGCCGTCACCAGACCCGCCGGGTACTGGATGAACGTGTACTGGGTGTCCGGGTAGAACGAGCTCTTGCCCGTGTTCGCCGTCTTCAACGTCAACGGGTTCGTGACGCCACCAGCCGGACCGGACGACATGATGCCCGTGGAGGCGATGATGCCGTTCCCGAGGTCGCTCACCGGAGCGATACCGGGGTCGACGCCGCCCGTACGGGTGCCGTTCCAGACGCTGCCGTCGTCGAGAAGCGACGTCGGCAGGGTTCCCGTCTGCGAAGCCACCGTCAGGGACGGAAGCGACTGGTCCGTGAACGCACCGTTGAAGGTCGATGTTGAAGTCACCCGGGTTGGTGTTCGCCGCAACCGCAGCCGTCGGACCGACAACGCCGGCCCAGCCCGGAGCAGTGTTGATCGCCGAGGCAATCGCCGCCGCATTGGCGTTGTACGCGATTGCGTTGGAGGTCAACGTCACGCCGGCAAGAGGACCTGCCGCCGCGATGTTCGGGAACGACATCGTCAGGGTGTATGTACCCGACGTGGCGCTCTGCGGAATGACGATACGGTCAATCTCGTCCTGAAGAGACGCGACGCCGTGCTGAACGTTGCCTTCCTGAACGCCGAGCTTGTCGGTGCCAGTCGAGCCGTTGACGACACCCTTGGCAACCGGCGCCTTCTCGTGCGCAGTGTCACCTTCGGCAACCTGGACCGTCGCGAACAACGGGGTACCCGTCGCCTTGTCGTTCTTCCAGGCAATCTTGATGTTCGTGGTGCCACCGGCCGGCGGCGTACCACCGTGCACCGCGGTCAGGATCGGAGCCACCGGGCCCGTCGCCGCCGTGTTACCGGTGATGGTGCCACCAACCACCAAGTTCAACGACGCACGCGTACCAGCGGCCGCGGCGTTGTTGAGGGTCATGATTTCTTTGTCCTGACCCTTGCTGAGGTGCCCGGCCACGCCATAGGTCTGCGAGGTCGACGGCGGTACCAGCGGGATGATGCCTGCCGGCAACGGACCGCCGGCGGGGTCAATCGTTCCCTGCAGGTAAGTCGCGCACACGTCCGGGAGCGCGGTAGCCGCGTGTGCTGCAGGAGCAGCAACGGCAACCATGCTTCCGACCATGCCCGCGGTCACCGCAAGGTGAAGCGCGTGCTTCTTCAAATTCACGTGTTGGTCTCCCTTGTCATTCGCTTGGATCCAAGCAGGCGGACCGCGGCGCCCACCAATGACGAAAGGCGGCACGAACGCTCGACGACAGTTGCCCTCATGGCCCCAGCACCGGACATCCGGTTCCCCCCGTTTGTGCTCCGGAATGACGGAGTGAGTCCTCAGCACTAGAGGCAGTCCACTCCGCCCGCCGGATGCGGTCGGACCGAAGCATCGTCGCTCGTACGGGTACCTGTCAACAATTGCCAGGTGGTTTTCCGCGGCTGAAATTCACAGGCTTTGACACACTTCACACGACTTACCGGAAGTCGCGCAGAGTGGTAGCGCGACTGCACCATTGAAAACTTCGGAGCGAGCACAAAACCTTTGTGCAATACGGCGAAAACGACTTCGGCACCTCGAGCAATGTGCGCTCGAGGTGCCGAAGTTCAGTTCACAAAAGCTGCGTGCGCAGCGTTGTTCTTACGACGTTTCTTTATGAGCGCTCGAAGCGTTGACGGCGTGTCACTGCAATCAATGCCAGACCGGCGTCGAACAAGCCGGCGGCCACGATCAAGAGCAGCAGTGCACTACCACCGGTGAAGGGAAGCGTTCCCGTACCGGCCGCGGCGGCCGCCTTGACGGTCGTGGTCGTCGCCACACTCTGCGGAGTGACGGTGACCGGCGACACGGTCGTCGTGGTCGACGGCAACGCCGTGCCCTGCGCGGCCAGTGCGACGAACGGCGGCGCCGAAGACGGCGTGCAGTCGAACTCCGCATTGACGGTCAAGCCCAGCGACGCCGTGAGGTCGATCGTCGACTTAATCGTGACCGACTTCTCCGTGAAGATCACCGGCGTCTTGGCGTCCTTCGGGTGCCACACGCTGTTCGGCAGGTTCACAATCGCGGTGAGCGGCTGCGCCTGACCGTTGACGACGTGCACCACTGCGTCGGTGTTGATCTTGATGGTCTGAACGCCTTCCTTCGTGCTCGATCCGGCGACCGCGACCGTGAGCACCGAGGGAACCTTCAGGCCGTCGGTGATGAAGCCGAGCGTCACGCCGGGCTGCAGGATGGCGCCCGAGATCGCGACCTTCACCGAGGTCTTGCTCAGCGTGATCGGGTCGCCCTCGTGCGGCTGCGGGAACGCGGTGGTGGAGAACGTGACCGGGACCGCGTTCGTCGTCGTGCCCGAACCGGTGAGGTCGGGCGTCAGTGTGGTCGCACAGTTGTTCTGGTCGGTCGAGCTCCCCGAAATGGCGACCTGCTTGACCGGAACGGTCGTAGTGGTCGTCGGGCCGCCGGTTGTCGTCGTGGTCGGCGCGACCGTCGTGGTCGTGGTCGGTGCCACCGTCGTGGTCGTCGTGATCGGCGCCGCGGTTGTGGTCGTGGTCGGCGCGACCGTCGTGGTCGTCGTGATCGGCGCGACCGTCGTGGTCGTCGTGATCGGCGCGACCGTCGTGGTCGTCGTGATCGGCGCGACGGTCGTTGTGGTCGTCGGACCCTCAGTGGTTGTCGTGACCGGACCCGCGGTCGTCGTGGTCACCGGACCGGCCGTGGTCGTGGTAGTCGGCGCGACCGTCGTGGTCGTCGTGGTGGGCGCAACAGTGGTCGTGGTCGTGGACGGCGCGCTCGACGTGTCGGTCACCGCCGCGACGATGGTGGTGGTGATCACGTTCGCGGGAACGGTGCACGTGACGGCAATCGGCGTTCCCAGCGGGTTCGCAACCGTGATCGCGCCGACATCCGCGGTCGTCGTGAGCGTGGCCGCACCGATCGTGATCGTCGCGGGCCCGGGCGGCGCTTGCACGTTCACCGACACATCGGGAGTGTTGAGATCGCCCGGCGCGAGCGGACCCGGCTGCGCGAACGTGATCGCCGTGTTGCCGGCGCTCAACGTGCTCGAGCCGGTGACAACGGTGCCGTTGTTGGTGATCGGCCCACTCGAGACGATCGAGCCGGGCACGAACGTGCCACCGGTGACCGTGTAGCCGTTGGAGAGATTGACGAAGTTGTCGATCTTGACGGCGCCGCCGAGCGCGCTGCTCGGCAAGGTTGCGTCGCCCCCGGGAAAGGTGACGGTGAAGACGGCGCCACTGGCCACGTCGGTCGGCGCGTCGTCGGAGAACGTGAGCGTCTGCGCCTGAGGGCCGATCGCGCTCGCGCAGTTGATGTTGAACGTCTGGCTGCCGAGGAGCGCGCCCGCCGTACTTCCACCGGCGATGCTCATGAGCGCCGCAGTGATCACTAGCAACCCGCCGTAGACTGCGAATCGCTTCCGCCTGTTGAGCTTCACCGTGTGTCCTCCCCGAGACTTCGTGCCGGTTGGCAGTCGTCGAACGGACACAGACGGGAAGGCCTACGGCGCGAGCGCCGTTTGCGAATCCCCCCTGGCCGCAATGACCACCCCGGGTAGAAGCCAGATTTTCCTGGTCACCCTTCGCGGTCAGCATGACCCGAACTGGCACGGCTTGGCAAGTACTCCCAGGCACCGGCGGGAACGGCGCCGGGCGTTACGGCTCGCCGTTGGTCGCACGCACAGCGCGTGGGTGCGGAAAATAGGCGAAAACCCGCAGCTAAGAGAACCGAAAGAGTCGGTACGCGCGTGTACGGCCACGGGGCGCGATCCTTGGAAAAAAGTTTCCGACCTTGCTTCCCGTTTTGTCCTGAGCGGCGTAGGTTGCCGCTGGCAGGTTCTGCCATTCACCGCTTTTCGGGGGGTACGCAATGCGCGTGAAAGCCTTGGGCGCCGCTGTTTCCACGATGCTTGCAACGGGCCTGCTCGTTGTGGCCCATATAGCGCCTGCGGGCGCGGTGTTGGTGAGCAAGACCTACGACCTCACCTGCAGCAGCCCGATCGGCGGGCAGGCGCAGTCGGTGACCGGCGCAGACGATGCCCCGACCGACTCGACGACGAACGCTTCGTTCCCCGTGACCTTTCCGGGTGGCGACTCGACGCTGCCCAGCAGCGCGCTCGGTGGCGCGGTGCACATCCAGAGCTTCGTGAACCTGTCGCTCACGTACGCGGTGAACGGCGGCGGAACGTTCGACCCCACGTCGGTGTCCACGACCGGGCCGGTGACGAACAACGGAAACGTCGTCACCGGTACCACGACTTTCGGCGCCGGAAACACGACGGTCACGCTCGCCCAGCCCGGTCCGCTCGCCCCCGGTGATCTGTCGACCCCCGACACGACGATCAACGTCATCGCGCCGAGCGCGCCGGGCGCGGTCACCATCAGCTTGAGCCAACTCACCACGACCGCGAACGTCGGCACCACGCCGCCCGGCACTCCCATTCCGGTGGTCTGCAACGTCCCGCCCGACACGCTCACGACGACGAACATCGCCGCGTCCGGTCCGCAAACGACGGTGAGTGCCGGCGGTGCCGTTTCCGGCGACGTCAACACCGCGATCACGTTGAACGGCTCGGCCGACGACCCCTTCGGCACCCCGACCTTCGCGTGGACTTCCGACACGCCCGGTTGCACGTTCGCCGACGCGACTGCCGCAGTCACAACCATCACGTGCACCGCGGTCGGAACGGTCGCCGCAACATTGACTGCGAACGACGGTGTCAACCCACCCGTGCACGACACGGCGACCGTCACCGTCACAACCCCGAACGTTCCGCCCACGGTGAACGCGGGCGGCAACGTGAGCGGTGAGGTGAACGACGACATCGCGTTGCACGGCTCGGTCTCCGACCCCGACAGCACTCCCACTGTCCAATGGACCGTCGACAACCCCAACTGCAGCTTCGACGACGACTCGAGTGCCGACACAGTCATCGACTGCAGCGTCGCCGGAACCTTCGCGGCAACGCTTACCGCCAACGACGGCATCAACCTCCCGGTCTCCGACACGGCGACCGTTACGGTCAATCCCCCGCCGCCCGGACTGACCGTCAAAGCCGGGCCCGACAATTCCGGCCAGACGGGTAACCCCATCGCGCTGACGGGGAAGATCACCGACCCGGGCCACACGTTCACGTCGGTGTGGACCTCCGACAGTCCGAACTGCACGTTCGCCGACCCGACGGCCGTCGTCACGACGATCACCTGCACCGCAGGAGGCGTGTTCGCGGCAACGCTGCAGGGTCACGACGGCGTCAACCCCGATACGAGCGACACCGCTCTGATCACGGTGAGCCAACCCAACGTCGCGCCGTCGGTCGACGCCGGCCCCGACGTGACCGGCGTGAAGAACTCGCCGATCGCGTTGCACGGCACGGTCACCGACCCCGACAGCACGCCGACGATCACGTGGTCGACCGATACGCCGAGCTGCACGTTCGGTAACACGCACGCGGCCGACACGACGATCTCGTGCCCGACCACGGGAGTCGCGCTCGCCATCCTCACCGCCGACGACGGCATCAACGATCCGGTCACCGACGTCGCCGTCGTCACCGTGATCGGCAACGCGCCGCCCACTGCCAACGCCGGCCCCGACGTGTCGACCGCGGTCGGCTACCCGGTCGAGTTGCACGGATCGGTCTCCGACCCCGACAACACCCCGACCGCGCAGTGGTCGACGGGCAGCCCCGACTGCACGTTCACCGACCCCACTGCGGCCGACACGATGATCACCTGCACGAAGGGCGGAATCATCGCGGCGACGCTCACCGCGTCCGACGGCTTCAACACGCCGGTCACCGACACCGCGCTCGTGACGGTCATCGCGCCCAACACTCCCCCGACGGTGAACGCGGGCGTCGATGGCGTCGGCATCATCCGGCACCCGGTTGCGCTGCACGGTGTCGTCACCGACCCCGACAGCACGCCCACCGTGCACTGGTCCAACGGCAACCCCAACTGCACGTTCGCCAACCCGAACGTGGCCGACACGACGATCACATGCACGACGGCCGGGATCTTCGCGGCGACGCTGACCGCCGACGACGGTATCAACGAGCCCGTGAGTGACACCGCGCTGATCACGTTCACCAACCCGGCGTGCACGGGCGTGTGCCTGAACATCGGCGACGCGATGACCTACGAAGGTGGGTCACTGTCGCTGCCGATCACGCTCACCCAGCCGCAGGCCACGGCCGTGACGTTCACGGTCACGATCCAACCGACCTCGGCCACGAACACCGCCATCAACGGCTTCGGCCACCCAGCGTCGTTCGTCTCCGACTTCAAGTCGAACCCGATCCACAACGTCAAGATCGCGGCCGGTCAGCGTCAGGCCTACGTGGCGATCACCGCGTTGTCCGACAACATCGTGGAACCCGACGAGACGATCACCGCGGTGCTGAGCAACGCGGCGGGAGCTCCCGGCATCCACGTCGGTCGGGCGGTCGGCACCGGCACCATCAAGGACGCAACGGGTATCGCGCCCGGCACGCTCTTGTTGGGCAGCGAGTCGATCGTCGAGATCGACGCGTGCGCCACGTGCAAGGCGACGGCCAAGTTCTCGGCCGTCATGTCGGTCAAGCCCACGCAGGCGTACTCGGCTCGGTACACGACGTCGAGCACGACAGCCACGGCGCCGGCCGACTACACCGCCCGGAACAACATCAACCTCTCCTTCGCGGCGGGCGGTGCGATCCAGAAGGCGATCACCCTGGTGACCATCGGCGACAACATCCCCGAAGGCACCGACGACGTGGTGTTCACGTTCACCAGTCCGTCGACACCGACCCTGTTGGCCAACGGCAACACGGGCCACATTTACATCCTCGACAACGACTGACGTAACGCAACGAAATGTGATCGCGGAGAACCGCGGTCGGCCCGGACAACGTTTCCGGGCCGACCGCGGTTTCTTCGTTGTCTGCCATAATCTGCCGACTTCGATCGCGCGGGAAGGGGGGCACGAGCGAGATGAGTTCCGTACTGCGCACACGCACCGGACGCGCACTGGCCACCGTGATCGTGGCGGGCGGCATCGTCGGGGCAACGCTGGCGTCGAGTGTCACACCGGCGGCGGCGCTCAATCCGTGCTCGGCCGGCGTCAAGTGCCCGAAGACCACCGACGACACGTACCAGGCCAACCTCGGCGGACCGCTCAACGTGCCCGCGCCCGGTCTTCTCGCCAATGATCAAGGGGCGGCGGGAACCGTCGTCGACGTGGCCGATTCCGACACGATGAGTTGGTTCGGCGCCGACGTCGCGGTGCACGCCGACGGTTCGTTCACGTACACGCCCGACCCGAGCAATCCCTCGGCCGGCGCCGACACCTTCGACTATTACATCGAGGACCCGGCCGGAAACTGGGACATCGGTACGGCCACGGTGAACATCACCGCCCTGATCCGCGACGATCACTACTCGACGAATCCCGGGCGCACGCTCGTCGTGAAAGCGCCGGGCGTACTCGCCAACGACGTCGGCTACGACGCCGACAACTTGTCGGGCGACGACACCTCCGCCAACGGCGGCGACGTGACGTTGAACAGCGACGGCTCGTTCGCGTACGTGCCGCCATCGGGATTCCGCGGCACCGACACCTTCACCTACACGGTCGACGACACCGACGACGACAACACGTACACGGCGACCGTGCACATCGACGTGAGCGGCCCGGCCGCGCCGGCGACCACCGCACCCGGCACCGGCGACTCCGGGCAAGTCGACTTCCGGGACCGGACCGGGCGCGTCGTCGGGATCCGGCGGCACGCAGCCCGCGGCGGAACCTCGGGCTCGGGCACCACGACTCCCGGTGCCACCAACAAGCCCGTCCCGACCGGCAAGGGCGGCAAGCTCGGCAAACCGGCCGACAGCTCCACCAAGGGCGCGCCGGCCGACGGCAAGGCGTCCGACGCGGCGACAGGTACGCACGCATCGGGGGCGAGTGCATCGGGTCCGGTCGCGGTCGTGCCCGGCGCGCACCACAAGAGCTCGAGCAACACCGCGCTCGTCGTCGTGATCGCGCTGGTCGTCGCGGCCGCCGCGTTCGGCGGCGGTTGGTTCCTGTGGAGACGGCGCGTTCTCGCGCAGAAACCGCCGCCGGTGACGTAAGTGCGCGGAGAAGTGACTGTGGTCACAACAGTCCGTGAATGTCGGGCTTGACCGCTTTCGCGCGATTGATCTTTGTGAGCATGTACAGCTACCGTTCAGAGCCTGTAAGGGCGGTGGCACGGAGGCACGGGGGCAATTTCATGGGGGTATTGAAGGCTGCGGCTTCGCGGCGCGCGACGAGCATCTTGGCCGTCACGACCGTCGTGTTCGGGGTGCTCGTCGGCATCGCCGGACCGGCCCAGGCGCTGCATGTGTGTTCGGTCGGACCGGGCTGTCCGGCTGCGGTCGACGACACGTACACGACGACGTTCGACACGAAGCTCACCGTCGACGCCGCGCACGGGCTGCTCGTGAACGACTCCGGTCCGTCGACCTCGATCGTGAACATCGACGATTCCGACACCACGAGCTTCAACGGCGCCGACGTCTTGATCCACTCCAACGGATCGTTCACGTACACGCCCGACCCCAACAACCCGTACAGCGGCACCGACTCCTTCGACTACGAGATCGACGCGAGTGCGAGTGACAACAGCGACAGCGACACGGCCACCGCCACGATCAACGTGCTCGCGGTCGTAGGGAACGACTCGTACAACGTCGCCGAGAACCACACGCTGAACGTCGCCGCGCCGGGCGTGTTCGCGAACGACCGCGGCTTCGACAACACGTCGGTTCTGAACGACGACACCACCGCGCACGGCGTTCCCATAACGGTGAACGACGACGGTTCGTTCTCGTACACACCGCCGCACAACTTCACCGGCACCGACAGCTTCACCTACGAGGTCACCGATCTCGACTTCGAGAACGACTACACGGCAACGGTCACGTTGCACGTACTGCCGCCCGCGCCGCCCGTACCGCCGAAGCCCAAGGGCTACTGGATGGTGGGCGCGACGGGAACGGTGTATCCGTTCGGGCAAGTGAAGAACTACGGCAACGCGCCGACGGGCGGGATCACGCACCTCGAGCCCACGCCGTCGCGCAAGGGCTACTGGGTCGTGAACGCGGCCGGTTCGGTGTTCGCGTTCGGCGACGCCAAGGTGTTCGGTGCCACCCCGAGCCTGCGCCCGGGCGAGGCGGTCACGAGTCTCTCGTCCACACCGACCGGCAAGGGCTACTGGCTCTTCACCAACCGCGGTAGGGCCGTCGCCCGCGGCGACGCGAAGTTCTTCGGCGACGTGCACACGCTGGCGTTGAACGGTCCGATCGTCGGATCGGTCGCCACTCCGACCGGCAAGGGCTATTACCTCGTCGGTTCCGACGGCGGCATCTTCAGCTTCGGCGACGCCAAGTTCCACGGCTCGATGGGTGGCGTGCACCTGAACCAGCCCGTCGACGGCATCGTGCCCACCTCGACGAACCGGGGCTACTGGTTGGTTGCGTCCGACGGTGGCATCTTCGGCTTCGGCGACGCGGGCTTCCGCGGCAGCATGGGCGGGGCGCACTTGAACCGGCCCATCATCGGCATGGTCCGCTACGGCAACGGCTACCTCATGGTCGCCTCCGACGGTGGCATCTTCGCCTTCTCCAACCTGCCGTTCCTCGGGTCGTTGGGCGGCGAGCCGCTCCCCGCACCGATCGTCGGCGTGGGCGCCGGCGGCTAGGACCGTTGCCCACTCGCTCGTTGGTTCGCGCGCACCAGGAGAGGCAGGAGTTGTGACGAGGAAACGACGCACTCCGCGGCGCGGTCGGCGGCGGTCGGCCGTGCTCCTGGTCGCCGCGTTCGTGAGTGGACTCCTGGCGCACGCCATCCCACCCGCGCACGCGCTGAACATCTGCAGCGACGGGGCCACCTGCCTCGCGGCCGTCGACGACAACTACACCACCGGCTTCAACGTGAAGCTCACGGTCGACGCCGCGCACGGGCTCCTCGCCAACGACTCCGGGCCGTCGACCACGACCGTCAACATCTACGATTCCGACACGACGAGTTGGAACGGCGCGGATGTGGTGATCCACTCGAACGGCTCGTTCACCTACACGCCCGACCCGACCAATCCGTACAGCGGCTACGACTCGTTCAGCTACGAGATCCAGGACAACAGCAGCGCCAACGCCGACTACGACGACGCCACCGCGAACATCCTCGTGGTGCCCCAGGTCGGCAACGACACCTACTACGTGCAGGGCGGCCACACGTTGAACGTGGCCGCGCCGGGCATCTTCGCCAACGACTTCGGCATCGACCAGACGTCGGCCATCACCGACGACACCACTGCCCAGGGCGTAATCACCGATGTCGGCGACGACGGCTCGTTCTCGTACACCCCACCGACCGGGTTCACCGGGATCGACACGTTCACCTACGACGTCACCGACATCGACTTCGACATCGACTACACCGCGACTGTCTCCATACACGTCGACTCCACACCACCGGTGGTGTCGATGCCGGCACCCACCCTCACGACCTTGTCCACCAAGATCCCCGTGAGCTGGACCGGATCCGACGCGTCCGGCATCTCGCAGTACACCGTGCAGCAGGATGTCGCGCCCTGGAACGCGCCGTTCGGCGGCTGGGCCAACTACAAAGCGGCGACCGCGCCGGGTTCGGTAACGGTGACCGGCGCGTACGGGCGCACGTACTGCTACCGGACACAGGCCACCGATCGTGCCGGCAACCTGTCGGCGTGGGCGCAACGCTGCACGACCGTGCCGCTGCGCGCCGCGAGCCTCACCTACTCCGCGAATTGGAGGACCCAGGCGAGCACCGCGTACTACGGCGGGACGGGCTACTACACCACGACCAAGGGCGCGACGATCACGCGCACCGGTGTGCAAGGCCGGTACATCTACCTCATCGCGACCGAGTGCCCCACCTGCGGCACGGTGCAGGTGCGCTGGAACGGCGCCGCGACCGCGAACGTGAACCTGGCCCACGCCACCACCGTGCACAAGGTCGCGATCCTGGTCGCCGCGTTCAGTGCAGCCCGCGTCGGCACACCATCCGTCGTGGTGACCAGCGCGAGCGGCAAGCTGGTCGACATCGAAGGACTCGGAGTGCTCCGGGCGTGAACAGGATCCGGCTCCGTCGGCGGCGGCGCACGGCTTTGCGCCCCGGCTACAGACCTGGTCGAATCGTCGCGCTGGTGCTCATCGCCCGAGCCGGCCGGAGGTGAACGTGAGCTCGTCGATCGCCGTAACCCGACGACGCGACGCGCGGCGCACCGGTCTCGCGAAAGCTTCGATCCTCGTCGCGGTCGTCACGCTCGCATTTGCGGTTCTCGTCGCGGCCGCGTCGGCCGCGCCGCTACCTGGATCACCCGACGCGCCGGTCATCCAGGTCGTGCTGTCGGGCACACTGCCGGGCGAGGTCTTCCTGCAGTGGTCGGCGCCCTTCGCGGGCAACAGTCTGATCTCGTCGTACGCCTTCTCGGAATCGAACGACGGCGGGACCACGTGGTCGGCGATCACGTCGTTCCACTCGACCGCGCACTTCCAGTCGAGCACGTCCGTTCCCGCGCTCGCGTGCGCGAACATCACTCCGGGTTCGCTCGGGTGCGAGTACCGGATCTACGCGGTCAACAACTCGGGCCCGGGCGCGCCGAGCAAGGCGATCGGCGCGTGGATACCGCCGAGTGCGCCCATCGCCATCGGCGGCATTCCTCTCCCCGACTTCGGCTCGGTGGCCGTGCACTGGCCCGCGGCGAAGATCACCGGCGGCCTTCCGATCACCTACGACGTGCTCGGCGCGATGGACGGCGGCGCGACGAGTGTGGTCGGCACAACGTCGGGGACGAACACCGTGGTGCCGTGCTTCGGGGCGCTCAGTTGCACGTACCGGGTCCGGGCGCGTAACTCGCAGGGTAACTCCGCGGTCGGTCCGCAGTTGAACATCGTCACCGCGCCCGGCGTGGTGACGACGCCGAGCGCCGCGGTGACTGGTGTCGATCTCGGTTCCGGCATCTCGACGTTGCACTTGTCGTGGGCGGCACCCGGCCTGGGCAATGGGCTTCCGCCGGTGAGCTACGAGATCGAGTCGTGCCTCGTCGGCGCAGGCAAGACCACCGGTTGCGAATCGACCAGCACCGCGTGGAGCGCGGCGACGACGGTCGCGCTCCCCGCTCACGATCCCGACACGCTGACGCGGTCGTGTCAGTCGGGTGTGGCCACGTGCGAGTACCGCGTGCGCGGGCGCAACGCACGCGGCGGCGTGAGCGCGTGGCACGCGTTCAGCTTGCAACCGTGGACACCATTCGGCGTGACGGTTGCGCGCGGGCGTTCGTTCGGCTTCGTCACGGTCACGTTCCAAGGACCGGCCGAGAGCGGCGCGGGCGCGAACTCGGCCAAGCGCTACCGCGTGTACTTCTGCACGAGCCGGTGCAGCAACGACGACCGTTGGTTCAGCTCGGGCTTGAACGTGCTCTACCCACCCACCGGCGCGGCGCCGTTCACCGCGGGATCGTTCTTCTGTCACGGCCTGGGCCCGCACCCGACGTGCCAGGTCCGTATGCGGTTCGTCGACGGGCTGGGTCGCGACAGCAGCGTCTCGGCCATCGCCACCGGTACGCCGCGTACGTAGCGGCGCGTCACATGCAACGACGGGGTTGGGCGCGATCGGCAGTTCTGCTGTCCGCGCTCGCGGTCGGGCTCGGGGCGTGCTCGAGCGGCTCGAAGCACAGCTCCGCGAAGCCGGGATCGACCACCACCACCGTGGACGCGCGTCCGCAGGTCACGATTCCGGAAACGGCTTGGAGCGACGTGGCGACGGGGACCTTCCGCAGCCAGCCGTGGACGGTCGCCTATGCCCGCTCGAGCGACGGGTGGCGCTGCTACGACCCCCAGGGCTCAGCACTGCCGTCGGCATCGGCCCCGAGCTCGTCGACGGGCGCGACGAAGCGACCGCCGACTCGCCAAGGACGCACGACCGCATGCCTGGCGCCGAACGCGCCGGCGGGACCGGTGCGGTTCACCGCGTTCATCGCGGGTGCCGACGCCGCGCAGTGGGAGCTCATCGGTGCGGTCGCCGACGGCGTGAGTCGGGTGCACATCGTGTTCCACGACGGCACCACAACGGCCCTCGACATCGATCCGCACACGCGCATCATCGAGTGGAAAGGTCCGGCTTCGTTGCGCCCGACCGAGCTGCGCACCGACTCGACCGCGTGCACGCTCGATACCGCGGCGGCCCGACCCAACGAGACGTTGTGCGCGGGTGTTACCGGCTGACTGAGTGCAGACTGACGAACAAGGCGGACGAATCGTCCGCAATCGTCACGCCGGCTGCAGACGAATTTCCTGCACGCAGCTCTTGCAGAGATGCTTGTCGTGCAGGTCGACGAGGTCGCCGGTGTCGCTGCCGCAGATCGCACAGCTCGGCTCGACCCGACGTAACACCAGTTCACCGCCGCGCGCGCTGAACGAGATGACATCGCCTTCTTGCATCCCGAGCATTCTGCGCAGCTCAGCCGGCACCACTACCCGTCCGAGTTGGTCGATTCGACGTGTCGTCCCGATGGTTGCCACGGGCGTACTCCTGTCCGGTTTGCTGCGTTTGCCGCGATTTTACTTCCCCTTCGCCGCAATTGCGCGCCGGGGCGCGTTGCGACTCTGTAAAAGAAGTCTACGGGCGCCGCGGCTACGAAGCGGGACTGGACGAACGCTCCGCGAGATACGTCTCGAAACGGGCCACGAGCACCGACGCCAGGGCCATGACCCGGATCAGCGACTCGTCGTCGATCTGGGCATCTCGGGCCCGGGCCGCCGTGGTCGCGAGCACCAGTGTGCCCACCGACTCGGCCGCCGTCATCGGCTCCGACAGGAGCTCGGCGACCGCGAGCATGACCGGCGAACCCTCGTCGAGTGCCGCGCTCGCCACGATCATCTCGCTCAGGAGATCGCTCATCGGAACGGATTCCGCCTGCAATTGCTCGGTCACCGCGAGTAGCGCCGCGTGCGGCGATTCCCACGCAATGTGCCCGACGCCGTCGCCCAGTCGTGACTCCACGGCCCCCCGTTCCCCCCGGATACCCGCTCCGGTACTGACGGTAGGCGGCTCCCGGGTCCCGCGCCACCTCAATCCGAGACTCGGGAGTACTCGACCGCCGAGCGGGCGCCTGAACCTGACGCCGCCGTCACCTCCGCGCGAGGATGACACCCGCCCTTCCCCCCGAAAAAGGAGTCCCGTGGCGGACCGACCCCGAGCCCTCGTGACCGCACCGTTCCGCGGCGAGGGCATGGCGACCCTGCAATCGCTCGCCGACGTCGTGTACGACCCGTGGATCGAGCAGGTCCCGCTGCGCCTGTACAACGGCGAGAAGCTGGCGGCCCGTATCGAGGCCGAGGGCGCGAACCTGCTGATCGTCGAATCCGATTCGGTCAAAGGGCCGGTGTTCGACCTGCCGCTCGTGTGCATCGGCTCGTGCCGCGGCGACCCCAACAACGTCGACATCCCCGCCGCCACCGCGGCCGGCATCCCCGTGCTGCGCGCCCCGGGCCGCAACGCGAACGCGGTTGCGGAGATGACCATCGCGTTGATGTTCGCGGTGAACCGTTGGCTCGTCCCCGCCGATCACGACGTGCGCGCGGGCGAGGTCTACGCGGAAGGCAAGATCCCCTACCAGCGTTACCGGGCGTGGGAGCTCAGCGGGCAGACCGTCGGCATCGTCGGCCTCGGTGCAGTGGGGCGCGCCGCGAAGTGGCGTTTCGAAGGCCTCGGCATGCGCGTGCTCTCGTTCGATCCGTACAACCCCGAGGCAACGCACAACACCGATCTCGATTCGATGCTCAACGAATGCAACGTCGTGTCGATGCACGCGATGGTCACCCCCGAGACCGAAGGCATGGTCGGCGCGGCGCAGTTCGCGGCGATGAAGCCGGGCGCGGTGTTCATCAACTCCGCGCGCGCGATGTTGCACGACACCGACGCGTTGGTCGCGGCGTTGCAGTCGGGTCATCTCGGCGGCGCGGGCCTCGACCATTTCGTCGGCGAGAACCTCGCGACCGATCATCCGTTGTGCGCGATGAACAACGTGGTGCTCACGCCGCACATCGCGGGCGCCACGTACGACACCGAAGCGAACCACTCGAAGCTCATCGCCGACGACGTCGCCCGCATCCTCGCGGGCGAGAAGCCGGTCAACTGCGTCAACCCGGAGGTGCTCTCGTAATGGCCGGAGTCAAAGGGACCACCGAGGAGATCAAGGTCGAGCTCTTGTGGGTGGCGCAGGAAAGCCTGCGCACCAACCTCGTGCACGGCACCGCGGGCAACTTCTCCGCCCGGCTGCCCGACGGCAACGTGGCGCTCACACCGTCGTCGTTGGCGTACGAGACGATGACGCTCGACGACCTCGTCGTGTGCGACCTCGACGGCAACGTGCTCGAGGGAACGCGTCAGCCGACCACCGAGAAGATGCTGCACCTCGCGTGCCTGAAGGCGTACGACGACATCCACTCGGTCATCCACTGCCACGCCAAGTACTGCACGATGTTCGCGCTCACGCACCAGCCGATCCCGTGCGCGATCGAAGAGGTCGAGGCGTTCGTGGGGGGCGACGTGCCGGTTGCGAACTACAAGTTCACCGGTTCGCAGGACCTCGCCGACGAGGTGTCGAAGTGGGTCGGCGACCGCGCCGCGGTGCTGATGGCGAACCACGGTCTGCTCACCGTGGGCAAGTCGCCGAAGGACGCGCTGAAGATCGCGAACATGGTCGAGCTCACCGCGGAGATCATGTGGGGCGCCCGCCTGCTCGGCGAGATCGTCCCCCTCCCCGAGAAGACCCGCGCCAAGATGGCCCCCGTCTACAAGATGATCCGAGGAATGTAGGGGTTATCGCTTACGGCAGAGGGTGAGGCCGTCGGCTACGGGCAACATGACGGTGTCGACGCGGTCGTCGTGGGCGACCTTGTCGTTGAAGGCACGGATCGCCATGGTGTTCTCGTCGGCCGCGTCGGACCCGACGACCTTCCCGTCCCAGAGCACGTTGTCGACGAGGATTGCACCGTTGGTACGCATCCGAGGCAACAACGCGTCGAAGTAGTTGGCGTAGTTCGGCTTGTCGGCGTCGATGAACGCGAGATCGAAGGCGGCATCGGCCGGCAGCGCGTTCAGCGTGTCGAGCGCGGGCGCGATGCGCAGGTCGATGCGATCGGCCACACCCGCGGCCTTCCACGCCCGCTGCCCCACCGCTGTCCACTCCTCGGAGACGTCGCAGCACGTGAGCCGGCCGTCGGCATCGAGACCACGGGCGATGCACAGCGCGGAGTAGCCGGTGAAGGTGCCGATCTCGATTGCGCGGCGCACACCGAGCAGCCGAGTTAACAACGTGAGAAACGCACCCTGCTCCGGCGCGATCTGCATACCGGCCACGGAGCCGAGCGCGGCCGTCTCCTCGATCAGTGCTTCCTGCACCGAGTCGGGCGGGGTGCCGTGCGCGACCAGGTAGTCCGCAAGATCACTCGACAGGAGAAACGATTTCGGTGGGCGCGCGGTGGTCATACCGACCGACGCTACCGGCCGCTCGGGCGCCGTCCGGCTGCTCGCGCCTGACACGAGCGTCAGTATGCGCGTACCATCCGACAGCCCGCCGGCCGACTCCATGCACCGGCGATCGGGGAGAACACGTGACGGATATCCAAGTGGGTGAGCCCGAAGGCAGCGCCGCGTCGCTGGTTGCGGCCGTGCTCGACGAGGAAGCCGCCCGCCAAGAAGCCCAGGCCCGGGCCCGGGAACAGGTCATCTTCCCCGACGACCTCCTGCCGGGGGTCAATTCCGAACCGGTCGACTTCAAAGAGGCGTTCGCCAAGGGCGGCGTCGCGATGTTCGTGATCCTCGGGCTGCTCGTCTCGCTCGACCAGCTCACCCTCAACGCGGTCCAGACGATCGAGCCCGAGCTCCGCGCCACGTTCCACATCAGCAGCGGCACGGTCGTGTTCATCGCCTCCGCCTCGAGCCTCTTCTACGCGCTCGGCGCGATCCCGATGGGCTGGCTCGCCGACCGGATGAAGCGCATCCCGATCGTCGCCTTCGCCACCCTCGCCGCCGCACTGTTCACGTTCATGTCGGGCCTGGCGGGCAGCGCCTTCATCCTGTTCTGGACCTTGTGCCTCACGGGAGTGGCCAAGGCCAACAACCTGGCCGTGCACCAGCCGCTCCTCGCCGACAACTACCCCATCGGCATCCGGGCCCGAATGTCGGCCGCGATGAACATCGGCCAGCAGGTGCTCGGCAACCTGAGCCCGGTCATCGTCGGCGCGATCGCAACCTGGGCGGGCGGCGTCGAGGGCTGGCGCTGGGCGTTCTTCGTGCTCGGGATACCGGGCGCGATCCTCGCCCTGTTCGTGTTCCTGCTGAAGGAACCGCCGCGCGGCCAGTACGAGAAGCAGGACGTGCTCGGCGAGGTCGTCGAGGACGAGAACCCGACCCAACCGTCGATGGAAGCCGCGTTTCGCGCGGTTGAAGAAGATCGCAACGGTCCGCACCTCGATCGCCGCGTTCGCCGCGCTCGGCTTCGGCGTGTTCGCGCTCGGCGCGCTGCAGGTGCTCTACCTGAACGACACGCTGCACGTCACCAACATCCTGCACCGGGGCTTCATCCTGAGCCTCTCGGGCTGGACCGCAGTGCCGTTCCTCTATCCGGTCGGCCGCTATTTCGACCGCACGTATCGCAAGAATCCCTCCAAGGCGCTGGTGCTGGTCGGCGCGCTCATCCTGCCGTCGGCGTTGTTCACTCCGCTGCAGGTCTCCACGCACAGCGTCACGTGGTTCGTGATCTGGGGCATCCCGCAGTCGGTGCTGACGGCCTGCGCGTTCGCGATGGTCACGCCGGTGCTGCAAGCCGTGTGCCCGTACCGAATACGCGGCCTCGGCGTGGCCATGGGCGTGATGTACGTGGTGCTGATCGGCGGCTTCGGCGGCAGCGTTCTCGCCGCCTTCTTCACGAACGCGTTCGGCGTGCGCACCACCGTGTTCCTGCTCCTCGTACCGACGAGCATCGTCGGCGCGCTGTTGCTGATGAACGGCGCACGCTACATACGCCACGACTTATCGCTGGTGGTCGAGGAGTTACTCGAGGAACAAGAGGAGCAACGCAAGCGCGCCGTCGAAGGCGCGCTCACCCCCGTGCTGCAGGTCGCGAACATCGACTTCTCCTACGGCCCCGTACAGGTTCTGTTCGACGTGAACTTCGAGATCTACCGCGGCGAATGCGTGGCGCTGCTGGGGACGAACGGGGCGGGCAAGTCGACGATCCTGCGCGTCATCAGCGGGCTCGAAGTATCGGAGCGGGGCGTGACGCGGCTGAACGGGCGCAACATCACGTTCGTCGCGCCGGAACAGCGGGTGAAGCACGGCATCGTGCAGCTCCCGGGCGGCAAGGGCGTGTTCCCGAGCCTGACCGTGATGCAGAACCTCGCGGTGGCCGCGCGCCTGCGCGGCGGCACCGACGCGGAGATCCAGGGCCGCATCGACGACATGCTCGTGCTCTTCCCCGAGCTCGCCGAGCGGCTCAAGCAACTGGCCCGCAGCCTCTCCGGTGGGCAGCAGCAGATGCTCGCGCTCGCCCGGGTGCTCATGCAGGAGCCCGAGATCCTGCTCATCGACGAACTCTCGCTCGGCCTCGCGCCGGTCGTCGTCGCCCGCCTCCTCGAGCTCGTCGACCAGCTGCGCGCCCGCGGCCAGACGATGATCATCGTTGAGCAGTCGCTCAACGTCGCGCTCGCGATCTCCGACCGCGCGATCTTCCTGGAAAAGGGTGAGGTCAAGTTCGAAGGCAACGCGCAGGAGCTGATGGAACGCGACGACCTCGCCCGGGCCGTGTTCTTCGGCAACGAGGGCGGCTGATGCTCGCGTCGTTCTTCCAACCGCACATCGCCACCGCAAGCCTGCTCGTCGAAGGCCTCGTCACCGGCCTGATCGTGTCGGTGCTCGCGATGGCGATCGTGTTGATCTACCGGTCGACGCGGATCATCAACTTCGCCGTCGCCGACATGGGTCTGCCCGCGGCCGCGCTCCTCGCGGTGATGGTCGTCCGCTCGCACTTCCCGTATTGGCTCGCGCTCGTCCTCGCGCTCCTGGTCACAACGGCCGGCGGTGCGATCATCGAGATGGTCGTCATTCGCCGTCTCGCCAAGGCGCCGCGCGTCATCGTCCTGGTCGCGACCATCGGTGTGGCCGAGTTGATGCAGGCGATCGTCCGCACGCTCCCCGAATACCAAACGGGCAAGTTCCAGACGGTGTTTCCGACGCCCATCAGCACGCAGTGGAAGATCTCGTCGGTCTTCCATCTCAGTCTGGGCGGCGTCCACCTCCAGATGACCAACATCGTGATCAGCGGTCCGCAGGTGCTCGCGCTCATCATCGTGCCGATCGTGACGATCGGGCTGTGGTGGCTGCTCGGCCACACCGTCTTCGGCGAAGCGGTGCGTGCGTCGGCGACGAACCCCGACCTCGCCCGCATGACCGGCATCAGCCCCAAGCTCATGTCGACCGCGATCTGGACGATCGGCGGCCTGCTGTCGGGAATCGCGCTCGTGCTCTACGCGACCCAGAGCGGCACGACCGACCTCGTGCAGGTCGGGCCCGAGACGCTGTTGCTCGCGCTCACGGCCGCGCTCATCGGCGGCATGACCTCGTTCCCCCGCACCGTCGTCGGCGCGCTCGGTGTCGGTCTGCTCTACCAGGTCCTGTTGTACAACTTCCCGAACGAACCCGGCCTGGTCGAGTTCGTGCTCTTCCTCGTCGTGCTGGTGCTCGTCGCGGTGATCAGTCGCTCCGACGCGTCGACCTCCGACAGCTTCTCGTTCGCGCCACGCGTTCCCCCGGTGCCCGAACGCCTGCGCGAGGTCTGGTGGGTCCGGCGGATGCCGAACCTGCTCTCGTGGTTCGTGGTCGCGCTCGGCGATCGCGATGCCGTTCGTCTTCACCAAGTCGTCGCAACACCAGGCGTACACGCTGATCGTCTCGACCGCGATCATCGTGGTCTCGGTCACGGTCCTCACCGGCTGGGCGGGTCAGCTCTCGCTCGGCCAGGCCGCGTTCGCCGGGCTCGGTGCGTTGAGCGCGGCCTCGCTCGTCCGCGGTGTGACGGTCAACATCGGTTGGCGTTCGCATCGCCTCGCAGCCGGCGCGGTGCGCCCGTACACGATGGCGGCCGGCCTGATCCTGGTCGTGCTCGCCGCGACCGCGATCGGCATCGCCCTCTCGCGCAGTAGTGATACGCGGACCCGCACGTTGGCGGCCGCCGGGGCCGGGCTGTGCATCCTCGCGGGCGCAGTGTTGTTCCCGGCCGCGATCGACCGCAGCGGCAACGTGCACCGCGTGCCGTTCGTGTTCGCCCTGGTCCTCGGGGCCATCATGAGCAGCGCCGTCGCCACCGCCGTCGGCATCGGCGCGCTGCGCGTGCGCGGTCTGCTCCTCGCGATCAGCACGATGGCGTTCGCGATCGCGGCGGAGGTCTACATCTTCCCCCGCCCGATCCTCGTCGGCCTCGAGGGCTCGACGAGCGGCGAGCTCGACCGGGGCAAGCTCGGCCCGCTCGACCTGACGTCACAGAACCGCGCGTACTACTTCTTCGCGCTCGGCGCGCTCGTGCTGGTGCTGTTACTCGTCGGGCACCTGCGCCGAACCGGTATCGGCCGGGCGATCATCGGCGTGCGCGAGAACGAGACCGGCGCGGCCGCGTTCACCGTCTCGCCGACGCGTACCAAGCTGACCGCGTTCGCGCTCGCCGGATTCCTGGCCGGGCTCGGAGGCGCGATCCTCGCGGGCTCGGTGCAGGTCTTCGACTACACCAACTCGTTCTTTCGGGTGCAGGACTCTCTCGCGATCGTCGCGATGGCCGTCATCGGCGGGCTCGGCAGCCTCGCGGGTGCGGTGATGGGAGCATTGTGGGTCGTCGGCCTCCCCTTGTTCTGGCCGAAGAACGACACCGTCTCGCTGGTCACGTCGAGCCTCGGGCTGCTCATCGTGTTGCTCTACTTCCCCGGCGGCTTCACCCAACTGCTGTACGCCCTGCGCGGCCAGATCCTGCGCTGGGTGGAGCGACGCCTGCCGGAACGGGCCGCCAAGACCGTCACCGCGCCCCCCGTGTCGCTGTCGGTGCGCGCCACGGCCCCGCCGCCGACGAACGACGACGGCAGCGCGCTGCGCACCCTCGCGCTCAGCGTCGAGTTCGGCGGTCTCGTCGCGGTCGACCACGTCGACTTCCACGCCATGCCCGGCGAGGTGATCGGCCTCATCGGCACCAACGGCGCGGGCAAGTCGACGCTGCTGAACGCAATCGGCGGCTACGTGGCGAGCAGCGGACACGTCGAGCTCCTCGGCGACGACGTCTCGCACTTCGCGCCCCACGTGCGCGCCCGGGTCGGTCTCGGCCGCACGTTCCAGGCCGCCAAGCTGTTCCCCGAGCTGACCGTGCGCGAGACCGTGCAGCTCGCGCTCGAAGCGCGCGGGCGCACGTCGTTCTGGGGGTCGCTGCTCTTCTATCCGGGGTCAATCGCCAAGGAACGCACCCGGCGGGCCGAAGCGGGCGAGCTCATCGACTTCCTCGGGCTCGGCCGCTACGCCGACCGGTTCGTCGCCGAGCTCTCCACCGGTACGCGGCGCATCGTGGAGCTCACATCGATGCTGGCCGTGCGCCCCCGCGTGATCTGTCTCGACGAGCCGACCGCCGGCGTCGCGCAACGCGAGGCCGAGGCATTCGGGCCGTTGATCAAGCGGATCCAGAGCGAGCTCGACGCGACCCTCGTCGTGGTCGAGCACGACATGCCGCTCATCATGTCGATCAGCGACCGGATCTACTGCCTCGAAGCAGGCGGTGTGATCGCGCACGGCACGCCGGAAATCGTGCGCGCCGACCCGCTCGTCGTCTCGTCGTACCTCGGCATCGACGACCGGGCGATCCAGCGCTCGAACGCCGCCGACCCCGCCGGCGTCTAACCCCAACCCCCCGAAACCCTGCCATCAGATGGCAGCGAAATTGACTCCATGAAGCAAGAACCCTGCCATCAGATGGCAGCAAACTTGACTCCATGAAGCAAGAACCCTGCCATCAGATGGCAGCGAAATTGACTCCATGAGGCAAAAACCCTGCCAACTGTTGGGGGGTTCTCCGTTAGTTGGAGATGTTCTGGTAGGGGCCGTCGCCGTTCCAGTTGCCGTTGGGCGGCAACGCCGAGTCGAACTGCTGCAGCTGGAACGTGTCGTCGTCGTCGTACTTGCCCTGCCGCAGCGACGCGTACGGGCCACCACCGCGGTTGATGATCGAGCCGAAGGAGTCGACGGTGGCCACCCAGTTCGGCGCGTTCACGTACGGACCGATCTTCTGGACGATCTGGCTGAACGTGGAGACCATCTGGCACGCATCGTTGATGGTGTTGTACGTCTCGTCGATGTACGACTTGCCGTCGACGGTGGTCGTGAGGTTGGCGGTCGGGCTCGGCGCGACCTTGCCCGTCTGGGCTTCGTAGATCGTCTTGCAGTACGTCCAGTTGGCGCTCTTGGCGTAGTCGGCCGCCGCGAAACCACCCGCGATGTACATGCCCTGGTACGGGTTCGGGTTCAAGCCGGCCTTGGTCTCGTCCTGGCCCTGCGCCAACGCGTCGCCGGTGTCGGTGAGAAGCATGATGCCGGGCATCTCCTTCGTCACCTTCTCGACGAACTGCTTCGTCACGGTGTCCTCGCCGGTGACGAACAGTGCGTTCACGCCCTCGGACTTCCAGCGCTGGATGAAGCTGTCGAGCTGCGACTGGGCGGCGGTCGTGTCGCTGCCGTTGATCGTCAGGTAGGCGGTCGTCCCGGTCTCGACCCCGGTCTTCTTGATCGCGGGGAGCACGACCGACTTCACCGAGACCTCGGACGTCTGCGAGGCGAGCACCGCGAGCTTCTTGCCCTGGAAGAGGTTCTGCTTCTGCATCAGCTCGAACAGCACGGCCGACGACCGCTCCGGGGTCGTGCCCGGGAAGATCATCATGCCGGGCGGTGCCTGGGCGATCATCGCCTGCGTCAGGTCGAAGGTCATCACCGGGGTGTTGTGTTTCTTGGCGATGCAGGTGTGGATCGCCGCGTCCTGCGCCGCGTCACTCAGGTTGCCCATGACCGCGAAGACCTTGTCGTCGTCGGTGAACTGCGTGCACACCTGCACGAGCAGGTCGCTCGTCGACGTGAGCGGGCACTCGGTGCGGAAGTCGGGGATGATCTTGCGGCCGTTGATGCCGCCCTTCTTGTTCAGCGCGTCGATGAACGCCTGGTAGACCGCCTGCTGGTCCGGCCGCGTGAAGTTGATGAAGTTCTGGATGCACTTCAGGTCGATCAGCGAGATCCCGAGTTTGATCGACGTCGCGGTGACGCCGGGTCCGAGCGTCTTCGACACGGCCGGCGTCGCGGTGCTCGGCGGCGACGTGGTGCTCCCGCCCCCGCCCGTACCGGACTTGCTGCTGCTTCCGCACGCAGCCCCGACCAATGCGATCGTGACTGCCAAAGCGACGATAAACCGACGGCCGTTCATATGACGTCCTCCCCGAAGTCGGCAGGATCATAAGCCGCAACTGACGCGCGTGTCAGTCATCACTCGTCGGGGCGGTCCCTGCGTTGGTCAGGGATACGCGGTCTAGGCGAGTTCGACGAGGTCGAGGAGGTCGTCCGACCAGTAGTCGACGACGCCTTCGGGCATCAACAGCACGCGATTCGGAGCCAGCTCGGTCACGAATTCGGGGTCGTGGCTCACGAGCACCATCGCGCCCTTCCACTCCCGCAGCGCGTTCCCGATCGCCGTGCGCGACGGCGGGTCGAGGTTGTTGGTCGGCTCGTCGAGGAGCAGCAGGTTGTGCTGTCCGGCGACGAGCATCGCCAGTGCGAGCTTGGTCTTCTCCCCGCCCGACAGCGTGCCCGCGTCCTGGAACGCGAGCTCGCCCCGCAGCCCGAACATGCCGAGGAGGCCGCGCAGCATCTGGTCGCCCTCGCCCGACGCCTCCCGGATGTGGTCCATCACGGAACGCCCGGGCGTGAGCCCCTCGTGCTCCTGGGCGTAATAGCCCATCGACACCTGGTAGCCGAGCTGCACCTCACCGAGATCGGGTTCGAGCTCGCCGATGACCGAGCGCAGGAGCGTGGTCTTACCCGCGCCGTTGAGGCCGAGCACCAGCACGCGCTCGCCCCGACCGACTTCGAACGAGACGTCTTCGAACACGACCTTGGGCCCGAACGCCTTGGCGAGATCGACGACCTCGAGCGCGACCCGGCCCGCGTGCGGCGGATCAGGGAGCTTCACGCGCATCGTCTGATCGCCCTTGCCGACGTCGATGCGGTTGGCGTCGAGCTTGCCGACGCGCCGGTCGAGGGTCTTGGCGACGCGGGCGCGTTTCGCGGTCTGGTGCCGCATCGAATCGGCGAGCGTGCGCAGACGCCGGATCTCCGACTCCTGCCGCGTCGCGATCTTGGCCCGCCGCTCTTCGTCGGCCTTGCGCGAGATCAGATATTGCGAATACGTGCCGCGGTACTCGATCAGCTCACCCTCGTCGAGGTGCAACACGCGCGTGATCGACTGGTCGAGCAGGTCGAGGTCGTGACTGATGACGAGCAACGCGCCGCGGTACGTACGCAGGAACGATGTGAGCCACGCCTTCGCGTCGACGTCGAGGTGGTTGGTCGGTTCGTCGAGCAGCATGAGATCGCCGCCCGCGAACAGGATGCGCGCCAGTTCGGCGCGGCGCCGCTCGCCACCCGACAGCGCGGTGATCGGCAGGTCGAGACGATCGGGCGGCAAGCCGAGGCCGGCGACGATGCGCCGCACTTCCGACTCCGCCGCGTACCCGCCCGCCGCGGAGAACGCCTCTTCCGCGTTGCCGTAGGCCTTGACGTTGCGCGCCGACGGATCGGCGTCGACCTTGGCGCGCAGATCTTCGAGCCGACGCGCGGCCACATCGATGCCACGGCCCGACAACACGTGCGACAACGCGCTCTCGTCGATACCGGCACCGCGGGCCGGCGGATCCTGCGGGAGATACCCGACCGATTCGGGCCGGAGCACCACGCCTTTGGCCGGCGGATTCACACCCGCGAGCACCTTCAACAACGTGGTCTTGCCCGCGCCGTTGCGACCGACCAGACCGGCCTTGTCGCCGGGGTGCAGCGAGAACGAGCCATCGGTGAGCGTGAACCGCCCACCGATCTCGACCGAAAGTTCTCGCACTTGGAGCACGGACAATTATGACGCGGTCGTTTCGGGACCCGGTTCCCTTTTGTCGGGCGGCGCGTCGGCGGGGCCCGCATTCGGCCCACGGGCTGGGCGAGAGCGCAATATCTCGACGAGGGCATCGGCCGTCAGCAGGATCACCGCGATCCACGCGAGCGTTCCCGCGTGCGGGAACAGGGTGGGCCATTCGAGGACAGGCGGATAGCGGAACCGGTACTGCTCGACGACGATGTAGAGCGCGCACACCGCGAGTAACGCGGCCGGGACCATCATCGCGATCGGGCGCAGCCGGGGCCGCACGATGATCAGGAACATCACGATCGCCGCAAGCACCCCGACCCACGGCGTGACGAACAGTGCGCCGACGAGACCCGACAACAACGGCGCAAGCCAACGGATACGCGTTCCCGAACGCGCGCTCTCCCCGCCGCCGCGCCCGTCCAGGCGAGTGCGACGTCGGCGTCACCGGCGAGCGCGGTCGCACGCGTGGCAATGACGGCGCGTCGGCGCACCCACGTGAACGCGATGATGCCCAGACAGAGGATCGCGCCGATGAGCGACAACCAGATCGCGTCGAAGACCTGCCGTTGCGGCGTCCACTCGAACACGACGTCGAACGTTCCCGACGCGGGCGGCGTGACCTTCCAACCGTTGGCGTAACCGTCGACGAGCTGCGACGAACCGAGGTCGGAGCCGCCGACCACATGCGCATGCCAACCCGGGCTCTGCGACTCGCCGAGCACGAGCCAGAAGGGCTTGGTCGCGGCCGTCACGTGCACGCGCATCTTCGTGTCGCCGTTGTGCGTGACCGTGACCTGCGCAGGCGTCGGCGCGGGATCGGCGACCTGCACGTGACCGTTCGCAGTGGTGCGACGGGAATCGTGCTCGTGCCCGACGCGAGCGCGAGCCGGTCGACGGAGAACCCGACGTTCTTGCCCTCCGCCGTCGTCAACACGTGCGAACCGGCGGTCAGCTGCAGTGCGCCGCCGCACGGAGTCACCGAGAGCCCGTCGGGCTTGTCGGCTGCACTCGCGGCACCGCTCACGCGCACCGCGATCGGACGACCGTCGATGGTGACGAGGTCGGAGCGACAGCCGCTGTTCACCGCACCGCTGCCCGGGGGCTTCACTGCGACGCCGGGCACATGCACGTCGGCGATGCCGACGGGCTCCACGCGCGTCGTACCGGTACCGAACAACTTCGTGTGCTCGGTGCGCACGCCGTCGACGGTGATACGGACGTTCTTGCCGGTGAGCGCAGGGAACTTCACCGTGACGTCGGTGGTCGCGTTCTGCGCGCTCTGGTCGGCGATGGCGGGCACCGCGACCTCACGGCTCTTCCCGTCGACGGTGACCCGCAGATTCGTCGGCACCGAGTGGCGACCGTCGGCGATGACCGAGAGGTCGAGGTGATCGAGCGTCATCGTGTGCGAGGTGTCGGCCTCGATCCACTGACCCTGGGGCGCGTCGTACGGGGTCTGCCACGCGGTGCTCGCGTCGCCGTCGAACGCGCCGTCGGCGCGGCACGCCAAACAGCCGGGCAGGAACGCACTCGTCGACACCGAGACGCCGGCGTTGTCGTCGCCGGGGCGCAGCGCATTCTCGATCACGGCATCCGGCACGTCGGGGCTGATCGTGGCGTTCCCGGTGAGCGTGAACGTGCGCGCCGCCGGCAGCGAGAACGAACGGGAGATCGACAGCTCCGGTTGGCTGCGGGGCGGAACCGGGCGGATCGCGTCGCGGCTCATCACGATCACGAGCGGGTGTTGATCCGACGCCGAACCCAGTGCGCTGAGCAGATCGCTCGGCATCTGCTCGACCTCGTCGACGCGCACGTCGTGCGTGGCGTTGTGATCGCGCAGGCGGATCTCGGCGAAGCCCACCGGATCGTCCTGACCGAACAGGTTCGGCCGGTGGTCGTTCGTCTGCACGACTTTGATCGACAGCGTGTGGAACGTGCGGCTCGGGAAGGTGATCGTCTGTCCCGCGGCCGTGCGCGAGGTCGGGTCCAGCACGACGTTGACGGGGCTACCGCCGTCGAAGGTGAGCTGCGCGTTCGTGATGAAACGCGAGCGGGGCCCGGTGATCGGCTGCACGAGGTTGACGTGGTCGGTGGTGATCTTGCCGTCGAGGTCGAGCTCGATGCGCTGCCCGCGCGCGTCGCCGAAGCCCTGTGTGCGCCACGCGGTGCTGAGGTCGCCGTCGAGCGCGGCCGCGGGCCGGTCTTCGGGCCACAGCGTGTTCGTGTTGCCGTACGCGGTCGCAACCACGCGCTGCACGCCGACCTGATCGGTCGTGGTCAACGCCGAAGGCTGCTCCCCCGGGAACACCTCCAGCCGTGCGTCCTGCGGGTCGGGCGTGAGCGGTGCGTCGGCGCCGTTCGCCTGCTCGGTGAAGCCGACGGTCTGCGTCACGGTCGTCCAGCGCCGGCCCCGCAAGCGGTTGTTGTCGGTCACCACGAGCACGTCGCCCGCGCCCGTCGCCTGTTGCAGCGCGGCCGGGGTCGTGTACGACGCCGAGTACCGGACCACGCCCGCGCCGTCGAGCAACCCGATGTCGGAGACGTCGACGAGGCCTTCGCCGTCGCCACTCACCATGAGCGCGTGGTCGGCCGACTCGCCCCGCACGATCTGCGTCGGGTTGGTGACCGGGTAGATCTCGACCGGCGCGACCGCGGCGTCGGACGCGGGCGTGGCCGCGCTGATCTCGTCGGTGTAGCCGGGCGGCATCGAGAACTGGCTCGGCGGCCCGTAACCGGTCGGGGTGCCGAGCCCGGGCGCGGCCGCGAGCACGGCCGCGAGATCTTCGGGCCGCACGAGGTCGTAGCGCTCGTACTGGATGTCGTTGCGGGCGACGACATCGCCGATGCCCATGCGCCGCCAGAGCTGCACGAGACCGTTCGGATCGGCGACGCCGACCTGTAGGCGGCGATCGATCGCGTTCAACAGATCGGCGGTGCCCGGCGTGCCGTACGGAATGAGCTCGCGGGCAACGTACGGCCGATCGGTGAGGCCGGGCGTGATCGGGTCGACGGTGTTGCCCCACGTGTACGACGCGAAGTCGGCGCCCGGTTCCTCGAGTATGCGCGTCTGGTGATCACCGCTTGTTCAACGCCGCGATCGCCTGCGGTCCAGTACGTGGGGAGGTTCTCGGGCCGCTGCAGGTTCTTGCCGTAGAAGGTGCCGTCGACCAGCGCGGGGAAGTTCACGAAGATGAGTCCACCCACGAGCATCGGCACGACGAACGCGAGGGCCGCGGTACGGCCCCGGCCCTGCAACCACTTGTAGACGACGTTGGTGGCGAGTCCGAGGAACACCGCGAGCGAGAGCACCACCAACGGCGCCGCCCGGCCCGTGCTCCGCAACGCAAGCCCGGCCGACGACGAGTTCGCGAACTTCTTGAACAGCGCGCCGAGCGGGGTCGGGCTGTCGTAGGGGTGCGCGCCGACGGAGATCACGACGCCGACGAACAACAACAGCACGAAAAACACCCGGTGGCGCCACCGCATGAACGCGGCCGCGAGCAACGAGAGAACGACGAGGCTGTAGCCCGCGAGGATCACGTAGGAGTGCTGGGTGTAGTCGCGCGCCGCTTCGATCCACGGGCCGAGGCGGTCCTGGCCGTAGAAGAACCAGTAACCGAGCCCGCGCAACACCTCGTTCGGCGTCGACGTGATTGCGACCGTCTGCACGGTCTCGCTGTACTTCAAGATGTTGAGCCCGTAGGTGCCCTGCATGCGCAGACCCGAGATCCACCACAGCGACGCGAGCAGCGTGAGCGCGCCGGTGCGGGCCGCCACCCCGAGCGCGCGCCGCGCGTCGACCTCGCGCGCGACGAGCCACGCGTAGAGGATCCACAACACGGGCCCGACGCCGGCAAAGATCAGAGAGGTGGCGTTGACTCCACCCACGAGCTGCACGATCAGCGCGAATATCGCGGGATAACGCCAGCCCTTCTCCCGCAGCGCCTTGCGGATCACCGCGATCATCCACGGCAGCGCGGCCCACGGCATGAGCAGCACCGAGATGCGCGCCGCGTAGTCGAGAACGTACGGCGTGCACATGAACGCGAGCGCGGCGATGACGACGCCCGGCCCGCGTAGGTCGAACGTGCGCAGGAGGTAGAGCACGCCGAGCGCGGCCGCGAAGAGCAGCGAACCCAGCCAGAGCCGTTGCGACACCCACGCCGGCGAACCGAGCTTCTCGAGCACCCAGTAGTAGGGCGCCATCGGGAACGCGTACCCGATGGTCTGGTGCGTGACCGTGCCCATCCCGACGTGCGGGTCCCACATCGACACCGAACGTGAGAGCAATCGCCCCGGGTCGAGGTAGAGGTATTGCTTCGTGTCGGCACCGACCTTGCCCGGCGCGGTCAGCAGCGGCGGTACGTACGCGAGCAGCGCGAGCAGGAGGTAGCCGAGCGCCGACCGTTGCCGGCGCCGATCGTCGAGGAACCTCACGCCGGCTTGCGACGCAGCGCCTCGGCTGCGAGTACCTCGAGCGTGCCCCGGGCGGTCGCGGCCCACGTGAACCGCGACGCGTGTTCGAGCGCGTTCTTGGCGAGAAGTGCACGGAACGCGTCGTCGGCGAGGACGCGCTCGATCGCGTCGGCCAGCGCCTTGTCGTCGTCGACGAGCACGCCGGTGGTCCCGTCGACGATCGCGTCGCTGTGGCCGGCGATCCGGGTGGCCACCGCGGGAGTACGGCACGCGGCCGCCTCGGTGATCGTCATGCCCCAACCCTCGTGGCGCGACGCGCTCGCGACGAGCCACGCCTGGCGGTAGAGGTCGAGCAACGTGTCGTCGTCGACGCGGCCGGGCAGCGAGATCCAGTCGGCCGCGCCGAGCTCGGCGATACGGCGTTCGAGCGCGTCGCGCTCGTAACCCTCCCCCACGATCACCGCGCGCAGATCAGGGCGGCGCAGCTTGACGTCGGCCAGCGCGTCGATCAGCGCACCGAAGCGCTTGACGGGAACCAACCGGCCGACCGCGACCACGAGCGGTTCCTTCGAGCGCACGCCGCCGGGGGTGAACGACGGGTCGATGCCGGGCGGCACCACGGTGATGTTCGACGGCCGGAGCCGGAGCCGGCGCGAGATCTCCGCCTTCGACGACTGCGAGAGCGTGACGATCGACGAGCTGCGGTAGAGCGGCGGTGCGATCCGGAACTCGATGGTGCGGCCGAGGCGCGCCAGGCGCGGCGGCAAGGTCATCTCCCACATGGAGTCGTGCACGTGGTGCAGCCACACCCGCGTGGGTCGTTTGGCGGCCCACACCGGGGAGAAGAACGGCATGCCGTTCCAGATCTCCACGAGCCCGTCGCTCGCGCCGTGCCAGCCCATCATCTCGCTGAACGCGGCGCGGGGGAACACGAGGTAGCGGCCGGCTTTGCGGATGACGCGGTAGCCGTCGCGCCAGCTGACCTGCGCCGATCCCGGGGCGTAGGAGGTGCGCATGGTCACTTCGATGCCGGCCTGCCCCCACAATTCGGCGACCCGTGCCGCGTGCAGCTCGGATCCCCCGGCTTCGGGGTCGTCGATGTCGCGCCAGGCCAGGATGGCGATGCGGCGCAGGCCCGCGGCCGCGGCGATGTCACCGAGTTGGGCCGCGATACCCGGGCCGCCGGGCGGACCGGCGGCATTCGAGGCGGCACCCATGCGGGCGGGATCGCTCACAAGAACTTGGCCTCCGCAGCACGGGCGAAAACAACCAGGACGGCGCGGCAGTCTAGGGGCGAAGGGGCTCCGGAGACCGGTCACACAGCGGCGTTGCCCCGCTACCTGTAGCGGCTCGCCCTGCTTGCTGCGGCGGCTCGCCCTGCTTGGGACCGCCGGGCCGCTGTACGCTCGACCCGCTTGAAGCCGAGGTGACGGAGCCGCGAGGTTATGAAGCTCACGGGCGAACGCCCGATGCAGGGGGCGACGCCCGACTCCTTGCTCGCGTTCCACGATGCCGGGTACCGCGAGGTTCTCGCGCGGCTGGGCCCGGGCACGACCGTCGACATCGGCTGCGGTGTGGGCGACGAGACCCGGCGCCTCCTCGGCCCGGATCGGCGGGTGATCGGCGCCGACTACAGCGCGCCGACGATGCAGCTCGCGGCCGTGGAGCATCCCGATGCCGCGCTGAAGTTCTGCGCGTTCGACGGTGCCGCGCTGGCGCTGCGGGACGCGAGCGTCGACTACATCGTGTCGTCGCACATCATCGAGCACTTCGTGAACCCCGTCCCGCATGTGGCCGAGCTCGCCCGCGCGCTGCGGCCCGACGGCACCGCCTTCGTCATCACGCCGAACGCGCCCGCCGACTTCGAGAACCCGTTCCACGTGTACCTGTTCGAGCGCGCCCAACTCGTGTCGCTGCTGTCGCTGTTCTTCGACGAGGTGACGTGCCTCGGCCTGGAGGGCGACGACGCGCTGCACGCCGACTTCGGTGCGCGCCGCGAGAGCGGTGAGCGCCTGTTGCGCCTCGACTTCCTGAAGCTGCGCAAGCGCATGCCGCGCGGCGCCTACGTGTGGACGTACGAGCGCGTGCTGCCGATCGTGTATCGCCTGCTCGGCAGTGATCGCACCGGCATCGGCTCGGGCCTCTCGGAAGCCGACTTCTTCGCCACCGAACACATCGACGAACGCACGCCGGGACTGTTCGCGATCGCGAGGTATCCGCGCGCCAAGGTGAGTGCAGCGTGAGCGGCGACATGAAGGTCTGGGTGACCGTCCCCACCTACGAGGAAGCGGAGAACATCGAGCTCCTCGTGCGGCGCGTGCGGGAGGCGGTGCCCGACGCCCACATCCTCGTGGTCGACGACAACAGCTCCGACGGCACCGCGGAGAAGGCGGAGGCGCTGGGCGCAGAGCTCGGCGGCATCGAGGTGCTGCGCCGGCCCCGCAAGCTCGGGCTCGGCAGCGCGTACCGGGCCGGGCACGCGGTCGGCATCGCCCGGGGCTTCGACGTGATGGTGCAGATCGACGCCGACCTGTCGCACGATCCGGCTGATCTCCCCCGGCTCTTGGCCGCGGTCGAGCGGGGCGCCGATCTCGCGCTGGGGTCGCGCTACACGCCGGGCGGGAGCGTGCCCAACTGGCCCCGGCACCGGCTCGCGTTGTCGGTGATGGGCAACCGCTATGCCGCGTTCTGCCTCGGCATCGACGTGGCCGACACCACGGCCGGGTACCGCGCGTACCGGGCGTCGACCCTGCGGGCGATCGACTTCGACACCACGCACTCGACGGGCTACGGCTTCCAGATCGAGATGACGTACCGCGTGCTCAACGCGGGCGGCAAGATCGACGAGCAGCCGATCGCGTTCACCGACCGCGTGCGCGGCAACTCCAAGATGTCGTGGCGCATCGTCGTCGAGGCGATGGCCCTCGTCACCTGGTGGGGCCTCCGCGACCGCGTCCTCCGCCGCACACGTTAACACTGGTCGCTCGCGCTGCGCCTCGACCAGAGCGGCTCCGCGGGTAATGGTCGAGCCTCCGCTGCCGCTCCTTTACCCCTCGTTGGCGCCGGCGCGGGCGGTGTTATTTGCGGGGTAGGAAGGGGGCGTCGCGGCCGGTGCCTTGGCCGGCTTTGACCTCGCCGGTCTGCTCTTCGTGGTACTCGGCCTCGACATTCACCGACCAGACGTCGTGCTCGGTGCCGTCGATGATGTTCTCGACGGAGAGCATCGCGGTGAGCATCGAGTGATCCTGGTTGTTGTAACGGTGCATGCCGTTCCGGCCGCACGGGAACACGTTCGGTGTGTTCGCCGAGAGCCACTTGCGCATCAGCTCGACGTTGCCCTCGTACACGTCGTCGTAAACGGGATACGCCTTCGGCATCCGCACGACGTACCCGGCCTCGACCTTGCTCGGTTCGGAGATGAGCCCGAGTCGGTACAGCTCCTGGGTGCCCTGCTCGACGAGCTCGGCGTCGGGCTTGTTCCACAGCCCTTCGCCCTCGTTCAAGAAGTACTCGAGGCCCAGGCAGGTCCGACCGTCCTTGACCATGAACGGCGACCACGATCCGTAGTTCTGCACGCGCCCCACCTCGACGTCGGGGTCGTGGATGTAGACCCAATTGTCGGTGAAGGAGAATTCCTGCGGTACGACGAGCGCGACGGTGAGGTGCGCACGAAAGCGGAGGTCGACGGCCGCGGCGCGTGTCGGTTCGTCGACCGCGGGCACCATCGCGTTGCAGAGCGCACCGATCGGCATCGACGAGATCACGTGTGTGCACGGGTAGACGTGTTCGACACCGTCACGGCCGACTGCGACGACCGCGGTCGCCGAACCGTCGGTGTGGCGGATCTCGGTGACGCGCCGCTCGAAGTCGAGCCGGGCGCCGGCCGCGAGCAGCTTCTCGGTCGCGGTCTCCCACATCATTCCGGGACCGAACTTCGGATAGTTGAACTCGTCGATGAGGCTGGTCACCATCTTCGACTTGTCCTTGCTGGTGAAACGCTTGGGCGTCAACGCGTCCTTGATGGCCCCGTACAGCGAAAGGTCCTTGATGCGCTGCGCGCCCCAGTCGGAGGAGATCTCCGACGCCGGCACGCCCCACACCTTTTCGTTGTAGGCCTTGAAGAAGTGGTGGTAGAGCCGCCAGCCGAAGCGGCCCACGATGAAACCTTCGAGCGTGTCCTGGTTCTTCGGCGGGCGAATGCGCGCCCAGAGATACGACAACACGCAGCGCACCGCCTCGATCGGGCCGAGGTTGCGCAGCACGTTCATGAAGTTGAGCGGGTAGTCGTAGAGCTTGCGTTGGTAGAAGATGCGGCTCTGGCGGGGCCGACTCAGAAAATTCTCGGACCCGAGGATCTCCCACCACAGTTCGTCGACGGCGCGCACCTTGGTGAAGAAGCGGTGACCGCCGATGTCGAAGCGCCACCCGTCGCGTTGGACCGTGCGACTGATACCGCCGACCACGTCGTCGGATTCGAGGATCGTGACGTTCTTGGCGTAGCCGGCCTTCATCAGCTGATAGGCGGCGGTCAAGCCGGCCGGACCCGCGCCGATGACGACGACCGCGAGGTCGTCGTGCGTGTTCGCGGCCGCGGTGGCGGCCGGCGTCTCGGCAGGCGTTTCGGCGGGGGCCATGACCGGCCGATTGTAGTTACCGAGTTGCGGGGAACCCGGCTCCGGTAGCCCCGGCCGTGCTCACGCCGGGTTCACGGCACCAGCACGCCGGTGAACGCGAGAAGTGACGCGCCGACCAGTCCGGCGACGGCCAGGCAGAGCACCACTCGCTCGCGGACGGGCTCGGCGATCACGTCGGCACCGGCCAGCACGAACGGGATCGTGGCGAGTCCGTAGCGCTCCAGCGAGTCGAGATTGCGGCTGCTCAGTGCAACGACGAGGGCGACGCCCGCGTACAGCGTGAACGACAGCGGCCAACGGCGGGCGAGCACGACCAGCAGGCCCACGAACACCAGCGCGCTGCAGCGCGTGGATCCCCGCGCTCACGTGGTCGCCCGCGAACAGCTCGTGCACGTTGTGCGCGACGGCGTGGACCGGATCGACCCAGTGCCCGCGCCGCACCGGGTCCTGCTGGGCGCGGAGCGGATACCAGAAGTCGCGCGTGCGGTGCGCCGCCCACAGGAGGTACGCGAAGAGGCCCACAGCCGGCGCGACCGCGGGGATCACCGCCTTGGCGTCCTTGCGCTGCCACCCCTCGACCGCGGCCGGTACCGCGAGCAACACGCCGACGGGGCGCGTCAGCCCGGCGAGGAAGCCGCAGATCGCGGCGAGCCACCAACGCTGCGAGCGCAGGCCGAGCAGCGCGAGCGCGGCGAAGGTCATGAACGTGGCCTCCGCGTAGCCTATGACGAGCACGAACGTGGGCGGTACGAGATAGACGAGCCACACCGCGCGGCGCGCGAGGTCGGCATCGTCGCGCTCGTTCAACACGAGTTGGTACAGCGCGAACCCCAACGCGAGTGCCGACACGTTCGCGACGAACAGCACCCCGAAGCCCGCGCTCGCGCCGGGCAGCCACGACACGGCCCGACCGAGCAGCGGGAACAGCGGGAAGAAGCGGAGACCCTCCGACGCGACGCCGCCGTAACCCGCGCGGGCGATGTCGCGGTACCACGCCGCGTCCCACGCGAGCAGACCGGTGTGCGTCTCGAGCGGAACCGCGAGATGGTCCGTCGTCACGATGTGCCGGATCGTCTCCAGCGTCGCCACCACGATGACCCGCGACAACACGTACGGGACGAGCACCGCCCGAACGACAGCACGCGAACCGACACGGGTGGGAGTGCGCATTCAGCCCTTGGGGGAGGCCGGGAACATCTGCAGCTCGGGCTTCTCGAAGATGTTCGGATCCGAGAGCGTGCGCTGGATCCGCGGCCGGGTCGCGGCGAAGTCGTCGGAGAGTCCTTCGCAGATGCCGGCGTGCGTGATGTAGCCCGGCGCGCTCGACGTACCAGAGCGTGTGCGACCCGGCCCGCGTAAGTGCGGCCTGGGCAAACGCGGCGGGCTTGGCCGCGGCCAGGTGCTTCTTGTAGTCGACCCAGTCGATGCGCTCCGGCCCGGCGAAGCTCGGGTAGACGACCTCGTCGAGGCCGGGTTGCACGAGCCGGTGCACCGCGGGACCCACCTGATCGGGGCAATACACGACGAGGTCGCCGGGCTTGGCTTCCTTGCGCAGGATCGCCGCGACCTGCGGGGCCTGGGTGCGTTGGGTGGCGACGTTGCGGGCGCCACCGATGAAGCCGAGCGCGACCGCGACGGCGAGGACTCCGCCCAGGATGCGCGGATCGCGCAGCGTGGTGAAGCCGCGGGCGACGAGCAACACGAAGAACGGGAACACGATCGCGCTGTAGCGCGACTGGAACGCGCCGCCCGCGAGATAGTTCAGCGTCAACGCCACTACCAGACCCGCGCCGCCGAGCGAACGCGATGACGCGCGTCTCGTGCGGAACCTGCACGTCGATCTCGATGCGCCGATTGTCGATCCCGTGCGCGAACACGCCGAGGATGAGCATCGGCAACAGGATGAAGAAGAGCAGCCAGCCCTCTTGGCGATCGGCCGACGTTCCGCTGGCACCGCCCGCGAAATCGCGCAGCGTGTACGCGAACGGGATCGGCGGCAGGATCGCGGTGCCCCACGGAGTCCCGGTGTGGGCACGTTGATAGAGGAAGGTGGGCACCCACGGCAGGAACACGAGGGAGCCGATGAACATCGCGACCAGCACGCGCCGCGCCGCGTCGCGCTGCTCACCGCGCCACGCCGTGTACGCGAGCACGCCCACGACCACGACGAGCAGGTAGAACAACCAGTACTGCGTGTAGACCATCAGCGCGACGAGCAGCGCAACGAGCGCGAGCCGACCGGTCGACGGTTTCTCCATCGCCCGCTGGAACACGACAATTGCCGTCGCGACCAGCAGGATGACGAGCGAGTACATGCGCGCTTCCGTCGCGTACCGGATCGCGTACGGGTTCGCGATCATCACCACCGCGGCGATCCACGCGCCCGTCGTGTTGACGAAGCGTCGGGCCGCGAACCACGTGGCCACCACCGCGGCGATCATGAACAGGCCCGACATCGACCGCGCCGCGACATTGCCGGTGCCGAACGCGGCCGTCCAGAAGTGCAGCAGCAAGTAGTAGAGCGGCGGCGCGCCGTCTTGCTTGAGTGCACCGTGCAGCTGGCTCAGCGGGAGGCGGGCGATGTTGACGGTCAGCGCCTCGTCGAGCCACAACGCCGAGCGCGTGTACAGGTAGAAGAACAGACCCACGCACGCAATCGCGACGAATGCCCCCGCCGCGATCGGCGAGAGCGACGATCGGTCGGGTGTCGGTTCTTTCGACCCGGGTGGGCGCGAAGGCGCGTCGGAGAGGGCCGTCACAGGTGCGAAACCTACAGGCGGGACGTGCTCAGACCCGGACGCTCGGCACGACTTCGTGCGCGACGGCTTCCAGGCTCTCCGACGACGGGAAGTCGCGGAACCACAAGACGAACTCCCGACAACCGGCGTCGACGAATGCCTGCGCCTTCTCCGCGACCTGTTCGGCGGTGCCCACGAGGTTGTCGCGGACGTACTCGTCGGGGTCGCCGCCGCCCCACAACGAACCACCGGAGTCGGAATCCATCCACTTCTGCAGGTCGGCTTCGGTGTCGAAGACCCGGCAGTCGGGGCCGTGCGTGCGCACGATCGAGTCGAAGTCGCGGCCGATCTCGTCGCAGTAACCGCGCGAACAGGTTCGACTTGCGGACGAAGCCCTCGATACCGACCTGCCAGTTCGTCTTGTCTGCGTGCCGCGCCTCGATGCGCAGCGTGACCTTCTCGCCGCCCCCGCCGATCCAGATCTCGGGGAGGTCCTGGATGGGCTTCGGGTCGCAGTACGCGCCGTCGAAGGCGAGATGCTTGCCCTGGTAGGTCACCGTCTCCTCCGTCCAGAGCTTCTTGATCACCTCGACCGTCTCTTCGAGGATCTGCAGGCGCGTGCCCGCGCTCGGGAACGGGAAGCCGTACGCCTGGTACTCGCGCTCGTACCAACCCGCGCCGATGCCGAGGATGAAGCGGCCGCCGGAGAACACGTCGACACACGCCGCTTCCTTGGCGAGCAGGCCGGGGTTGCGATACGCCGCGCACGTCACCATCTGGCCGAGCTTGATCGTGCTCGTGTGCTGCGCGAGCGCGGCGAGCGTGGTGAACGCCTCGAACATGTGCGTCGGCTCGCGGCGCGGCACGGTCTCGACGTGGTCGTACACCCAGAGGTGGTGAAAGCCGAGCTGCTCGGTGAGGTGCGCGAGCTCTTTGGTGCGATCCCACGCGTCGGCGGCCGACCAACCCGTGTACTCGAGCTTCCAACCCTGCGGCGCGAACGCGCCCCACTGCAACGGCGCGTTCATGCGTTCCCCTTCGCGGCTTCGGGTTCGGGTATGGGTTCGTGGTAGTCCCACCACTGGATCTCACACATCATGGGCAGCAGGTAACGCACGTAGATGCTCGTGATCGCGAGCATCCCGTGATCGTCGACGTGCTTGCCGATGATGTCGACGCGGTCGTCGTCCGCCTTCCACTTCTCGGCCCGGGCCAGGATCTCGTCGAGCTCCGCTTCTGCGCCGACCGAGAGGCCGAAGTGGTCGAGTCGCGGGCACTCCATCGCCTGGCCGCCGTCGTCGGCGATCAGGAACACGAACTGCTCGATGTTGTGGACCTGGAAGACCTGCCGCTTGCGGTCGATCGTCATCATCGGGATGTCGTAGAACCCGAACACGTCGCCGAAGAAGTCGGCGCGCAGCTTGCGGTGCTCTTCGTCGAGCATCTCCGGCGTCAAGCTCATCGCGACATGGTTGAAGCGGGGCTTGCGGGTGGTGAACGCGGGTCCGAGGGCAGGCATCGGCGCTCCTTCAGGTTTCAGGAAATGCGCGGCACGATCATGGCTTTCGCCGCGAGGTCGCCCTCGTGCAGGCCGACCGCGGCGTCGAGCAGACGGTTGAGCGGGTAGTCCTCCTGCTCGACGAGCAGGTCGTTCGGCAGCTTCCCCGACGCGAGCATCTCGAGCGCACGCGGGAAACCGTCGTAGTCGTAGACGAACGCGCCGGTGATGACGAGCTCGTTCAAGAGGATGCGGTTCGGGTCGAACTTGGGGCGCGCCATTCCCGCGCCGACCAACACGAGCGTCCCGCCGCGCTTCAACTGCGCGAGCGCCGACTCCTGGGCGCGGCCGTTGCCCGAACATTCGAGCGCGGCGTCGAAGGGTTCGGCGACGGTTTCGAACGGCATGGCCGGCGTCTCGAGATCGGCGGGGTCGACGGTGCGCGCCCCGAGCTTCTCGCACAGCGCGCGGCGACTCGCCTTCGGCTCGCTCACCACGATGTCGTCGATGCCGAGCGCCTTCAACGCCGCGACCGACAGGAATCCGATCGGGCCGCCACCGGTGACGAGCCAACGTGTGCCGGGCCGGGCGCCGCCCGCCTGGGTGATGCCGTGCAACGCGACCGCGAGCGGCTCGGTGAGCGCGGCGTGCTTGAGTGAGAGCGCGTCGGGAACGCGCAACGCTTCTGCGGCGCGCACGACCTTGTAGCCCGCGAACGCACCCTGCCAGGCGCTGCCGTCGCCCGCGGGCGAGTTGCGCTCGACGCACAACGACGGACGCTGGGCCGCGCAGTGCTCGCACTTCCCGCAGCGGGGCGACGGGCCGCCGATGGCGCGCTCGCCGACCGTCCAGCCGTCGACCTCCGGACCAACCGCCGCAACCGTCCCCGAGTACTCGTGTCCCTCGATCACACCCGCCCGGCCGCCCCACTCCAAGAGGAAGTGCAGGTCGGAGCCGCAGATCCCGCAGTGGCTGACTTCGAGGAGCAGCTCCCCCGCGCCGGGTACGGGCGTGGGCCGGTCCTCGACCGTCACGTCCCGCAACCCCATGAACACCGCCGCAGGCATCGTCGTGGGAACCGGGGTCTCAGGAATGACCGTCATGGCCGGAAGCGTCGCCCGAACCTGACACGCGCGTCAACTCTTGATTCCCCCCGTTTCCCTGCCATCAGATGGCAGCGTTTTCGTCTCCATGAAGCAATTCCCCTGCCATCAGATGGCAGCGTTTTCGTTCCCATGAAGCAATTTCGCTGCCAACTGATGGCAGGGTTTCGGGTGCGCGAGACTCGGGGTGGGCCCACTGACGTGGGTGTCAGCCTCGAGGGAGAGCCATGACCGCAGACGTAGTGATCCGGGGCGGGACGGTCGTCGACGGCACGGGCGCTCCGGGGCGGGTGGCCGACGTCGCCATCACCGACGGCGTCATCAGCGAGATCGGCCCCGGACTCTCGGGGCACCGCGAGCTCGAGGCGGCGGGGCAGATCGTCACCCCCGGCTTCGTCGACATCCACACGCACTACGACGCGCAGGTCTTCTGGGACCCGGCGCTGTCGCCCAGCTGTTGGCACGGGGTCACCTCCGTCGTGGCCGGCAACTGCGGGTTCTCGATCGCGCCCGTACGGCCGGAACACCGCGAGCTGCTCGTGCGCACCTTGCAGCACGTCGAAGACATGTCTCCCGACACGCTGTTCGCGGGTGTGCCGTGGGACGAGTTCGAGACCTTCCCCCAGTACCTCGACTCGATCGAGGCGCGGGGAACGCTGATCAACTTCGCGTGTTACGTCGGGCACACCGCGGTACGCATCTTCGTCATGGGCGAAGAGGGTTACGAACGCGCCGCGACCGACGACGAGATCGCCAAGATGCAACAGGTGATCGCGGAAGCGATGGCGAGTGGCGCGGCGGGTTTCGCGACGTCGTCTTCGCCGACGCACAGCGGCGATCGCGGTCGACCGGTTCCGTCGCGCGTCGCCGATCTTGCCGAGCTCCGTTCGCTGCTCGAGCCGTTGCGCGACGCGCAGAAGGGCGTCGCCGCACTGCTCCCCGGCGAGAAGGTCACGCACGCCGACGTCTACGAGCTGCAACGCGGGATGGGGCGCCCGCTCACGTGGACCGCGTTGCTCACGGTCAAGGGCTTCCCCTGGCACGAGAAGATCATGGAGGCCAACACCAAGGCCCGGGCCGAGGGCATCGAGGTGTGGCCGCAGGTGTCGTGCCGGCCGCTCACCTTCCAGATGAACCTGCGGGAGCCGTTCACGTTCAACATGCGGTCGACGTTCCAGGAGTTGATGGATCGTCCCGACGAAGAGCGGCTGAAGGCGTACCGCGATCCCGCGTGGCGGGCGCGGGCGTGGGAGGAGATGCAGGGTTCGCGCGGCGCGCTGCCCGTGAACTTCGATGCGCTGGCCGTCGCGGAGTCGCCGTCGCATCCGGAACTGATCAACCGCAAGGTCACTGCCATCGCCGAGGAACGCGGCATCACTCCGCTCGACGCGATGCTCGACATCTCGATCGACGAGAACCTCGAGACGCGCTTCACGAGCGTGCTCGCGAACAACGATCCCGAAGCGATCGCGTGGCTGCTCCCCCAGGACACGGTCCTGCTCGGCCTGGCCGACTCGGGCGCGCACGTCACGCAACTCTGCGACGCGTGCTTCGCGACCGACCTCCTCGGCAACTGGGTGCGCGACAAGGAAGTCATGCCGCTCGAACACGCGATCCACAAGCTCACGGGCGAACCCGCGGCCGTGTTCGGGCTCCACGACCGGGGCACCTTGGAAGTCGGCAAGGCGGCCGACGTGGTGGCGCTCGATTTCGACACCGTCGGCCCCGGCCCGCTGCGCCGCATCCGCGACTTCCCCGCCGACGGCGAGCGTCTCGTCGCCGATCGGCCCGAAGGCATCAATCACGTCGTGGTCAACGGCACGGTCATCCGCGAAGGCGGCACGCCCGTGCCGGGCGCCCTCGAAACCCGTCCCGGCAAACTCCTCCGCTCGTCGTAATTCGCCATGCGGCGGGGACGGACGTTGGTGCTCGTGGGCGCGGTGCTTTCGTTCGCGCTGGCGGCGGCGATCTGGGCGATCCGGACGGCGGGCTCATCGGTCGGGGCGCGCCACGTCGAGGGACCGTTGCCTTCGCTGGCGATCGCGTTCGCGTTCGCCGCGCCCGGCATCGTCGCGTTGATCGGGCTCGTGATGGACCGCCCGGTGTTGTACTGCGCGGCGGGAATCGCGTGCTTCCCGCTCGTCATCGTGTCGATCGTCGCCTTCCCGGTCGTCATCCCGGGAGTGCTGTTCCTACTCGCGTTCGCCGACGCGCAGGCCGTGCGGCGACCACTCTCGACCGCGGCCCTGCTGACGATCGTGTTGTTCCCGATCCCGATCACCGCCGGTCTGTGGATCCTGATCACCCACACCGCGCAGTACACGTACGCACTCGCCGACGGCGGCTCGGAAGGCGGCGACTACTTCACGCCCGCCCATGCCGCCTTGTGCATTGCGCTCATCGCAATCGACATCGTTGTCGTTGCGCTCATTGCCCGCGCGACGTCAGGGCCGCCGCGCGGGCGCCCGCTCAGCGCGCCGACTTCGCCGTCTGCTTACGGCTCTTGACGAGAAAGAACGAGAGTCCGGCGATCGCGATGACTCCGACGACGATGATCATTGCTTCCCTCCACGGCTGAAGTTGGCGGCCGAGTGCCGGCCGAACCTGCGCTTTTGCACTTGCCGAATCGGCGTGGAGATCAGTCGGCTTGACGAAGTGCGACGGGCGTCACTTTGGGATCCAACCGTCGGCGCCGGAGCTGTCGACGCCCCGTTCCGGGGCCGGGCCGGGCGGCCGGGGCGGATGCTCCTGCAACCGGGCCGGGAAGCCGAGGCGCGCGGTTCCGTCGCCCGCGTCGAACACGACTTCGCGGCTGCGGAACTGTTCGTCGGCGGTCATCTCCGCAGGTTCGTAGACCGGCGCGACGGGCGCCCCCGTCGCGGTCAGGCGCGCCAACGCCGCGGCGCGCGGAAGCCGCGCGCACGCCCGCGCGATCGCGTCCTGGCATTCGTCGAAGCGGTCGAGCCGTTCGAGATGACCGAGCGCGCGCAGCGCCGCGTCGATGTCGAGGCCGTCGCACACCGCCTGCCAGAAATGGTCCTCGGAGATGACGGCCAGCGTGATCCAACCACCGTCGGCACAGGCGAACACGCCGTAACCCGCGGAGCCCCGCGTCGGTTCGGTCCGCCCGCGCAACACGTTGCCCGAGCTCGTCCCCGACCACGACGCGACCACGTCGGCCATCGCGACGTCGATGTGTTCGCCTTCGCCGGTCTGGATCTTCTTGGCCCACGCCGCGCAGATGCAGAACGCGGCCATCGTTCCCGCGGCGAGGTCGGCGAGTGGGACCCGCGGGATCACGGGGGCTTCGCCGATGCGCGGGGCGAGCGCACCCGCGAGCGCCTGGTAGTTCACGTCGTGGCCCGGGCGCGCCACGTTGGGGCCGGTCTGGCCGTAGCCCGAGACCGAGCAATAGATGATCGACGGATTCATTGCGCGCACCGCGTCGTAACCCAGACCGAGCCGGTCCGCGACACCGGGGCGCCAGCCTTCGCAGAACACGTCGGCGCCCGCCACGAGCTCGAGCGCCCGGGCCTGGCCTTGGTCGCTGCGAAGATTCAGCTCGATGCTGCGCTTGTGGCCCGCGATGTCGCGGAACAGTTCCGGGAAGTTGCGCATCGGATCGCCGCCCGGCGGTTCGATCTTCAACACGTCGGCACCGAGGTCGGCCAGCATCTGTGTGGCGTGCGGCACCGGACGCCAGATGCCCGCGTCGAGCACGCGCATGCCCTGCAGCAATCCGTTGGCGAGATGGCCGGTCACGTCAGGAATCCGACGCTTGTTCGCGCAGGCTCTGGCGCAGCACGAACTTCTGGACCTTTCCGCTCGCCGTCCGCGGGAACTCGTCGACGGAACGCAGGTGCTCCGGCCACTTCTGGCGGGCGAGGCCGGCCCCGTCGAGGTAGCTGCGCACCGCGGCAAGATCGGGCGGCGTGTACCCGGGCTGCATGCGGAAGAACGCGCACGCGACCTCGCCCGAGCCGCGCGTCGGGCGCGGCCACGACCGCGACCTCGGCGACGTCGGGCATGCGCACGAGGATCTCCTCGACCTCCTGCGCGCTCACGTTCTCGCCGCCGCGGATGATGATGTCCTTCTTGCGATCGGTGATCGCGAGGTAGCCGTCGTCGTCGAGCACGCCGATGTCGCCGGTCATGAACCAACCGTCGGCACTGAACGCGGCCTGCGTGGCCGCGGCGTCGGTGTAGCCGACGAACAGCTCCGGACCCCGGCTCCAGATCTCGCCCGGCATCCCGACCTCGACATCCTTGCCGTCGTCGTCGACCAACCGGATCTCGACGCCCGGGAGCGGCAACCCGTCGGTGTTGACGCGCTTGTCGTGCGGCGCGTCGGGGGTGCAGCCGGTGATCGACGGGTGTTCCGTCGAGCCGAAGCTGCGCGCGATCTCGATGCCCATCGCCGCGCAACGCTCGCCCACCGCGGCCGGAACCGCGGAACCGCCGAGGCCGATGAACGGCATCAACGGACCGTGCCGGGCGAGGTCGTAGTCGGGATGGTCGAGCAGGCTCGTCAGGAAGAACGTGGAGCCCTGCCCGGCCGACAAGCCGTCTTCGAGCATCGCGGCCAACACGCGGCCCGGATCCCACACGTCGATGAGGTGGATCTCGCTGCGTCGGTAGACGGGGATAAGCAGCGCGGCGAGCATGCCGATGCCGTGCCCGACCGGCGCGCCGGTGATCATCGCCGGGCCGCCGCGGTCGTTCTGCATCGCCGACAGCTGATGGATCTCCGCGTTGATCGAGCGGTGCGAATGCACGACGCCCTTGGGGTCGGAGGTCGTGCCCGACGTGTACGCGACGAGCGCGGGCGTACGCGGATCGACGGCGGGGATCTCGACGAGCGGATCGTCGGCAACGAGATCGGCGAACGCGAAGTCGCGCGGATCGGTGGCCGGACTCGTGCGCTCACCGACGATCGCGACCCACTCGAGATCGGTCAGCGTGTCGCGCATGCCGGCCAGGTTGACGAGGAAGTCCTGGTGCCCGAACCGGTCGGCGGTGACGAGCGCTTTCACGCGTGTCTTGCGCAGGATGTAGCCGACTTCCTTGGGCCCGTAGAAGTGCACGATCGGCACCACAACCGCGCCGAGGTACGCGATCGCGTAGAAGGTCGCCGCCGCTTCGAGCCAGTTCGGCAGTTGGAACGCGACTGCGTCGCCGGGCTGGATTCCGCGCGCCCGCAGACCCGCCGCGACCCGCCGCGCCAGCGCGTCGACGTCGCCCAGCGTGCCGCGATACGGCATCCGATCCGAACGAACGGTGAACGGATGCGACGCCGCGTCACTCAAGCCCGAGGCGAGCACCGCACCCAAGCTCTCGTCGCCCCAGAAGCCTTCCGCCATGTACCGACGGGCGTTGTCCTCGTCGATGACCCGCGGCGTGAAATCCATCGCGCGAACGCTACAGAGTCACACGACGATCACGCACGGGGAAGACCCAGCACACGCTCGGCGATGATGTTGCGTTGGATCTCACTGGTGCCGCCGGGGATGGTGGCACCGAAGCTTCGGAGGTACTGGATCGCCCACGATCCCTCGCGCCACAGCTGCGGACCCATCCAATCGAGGTCGAGCGCGTCGATGCCGAGCGCTTCGGTGCCGAACAGCAACGCCTTCTGCAACGACTCGCTGCCGTACAGCTTCAGCAGCGAGTGTTCCGGCGCCGACTTCCCCTTCAAGAACTTGGAAAAGCCGCGGTACCCCATCGTCATGAGCGCCTGCGAGTCGACGTAGAACCCCGCGACCGCGTCGCGGTAGCGCGCGTCCTCGCCGAGGGGTTTGCCGTTCGGCCCTTCGACCTTGCCGAGCTCGACGAGGGCGCGCACCGCGCGCTGCACGTCGTAGGCGTAGTTGATCCACAACATCGCCCGTTCGTGCGCGAGCGAGCCCTGCGTGATCGGCCAACCGCCGTTGAGCGGGCCCATGAGATTCTCCGACGGTACGTGCACGTCGGTGAAGAACACCTCGTTGAAGTCGCAGAACTGGCTGTCGGAGAGCTCGGGGAACGGACGCCGTTCGACGCCGGGCGACGTCGTGTCGATGATCAGCGCGCTGATGCCCTTGTGCTTCGGCGCGGTGGGGTCGGTGCGCACGAAACAGAGGCACCAGTCGGCGTGATGCGCGCCCGAGGTCCACACCTTCTGACCGTTCACGATGAACTCGTCGCCGACGAGCTCGGCGCGCGTCTTCAGGCTCGCGAGGTCGCTGCCCGCGCCGGGTTCACTCATGCCCAGGCACCACGAGATCTCGGCGCGCAATGTCGGTAGCAGGAAGCGGGCCTTCTGCTCGGGCGTGCCGTAGTCGTTGATCGACGGCGCGATGATCCCGAGCCCCTGCGGGTTCGCGCTGCGCAGCACTTCGCGGCTGCTCATCTCCTCGAAATAGATCATCTGCTGCGTCGGCGACGCGTTGCGGCCACCCAACTCCGGCGGCCAACCCGGCACGAGCCAACCCACGTCGAACAGCGCGCGCTGCCAGTCGCGGGCCCACTGCGGCATGTGCGCGCTCGACTGCTTCGGCTCCGCGAGCCGATCGTCGGAGGGCTGGTGCGCGTCGAGCCAGGAGTCGAGCTCGGCCCGGAAGGCCTCGTCCTCAGGTGCGTAACGCAGGCGCATCGGTGCGCAGGGTAGTTTCCTGACGTCAGTGTCAGGCAATTCCCGGGGGACGGCGTGGACTTCGAATTCTCGTCCGAGCAGGAAATGCTCCGCGAATCGGTGCGCGCCTTCCTGGCGGCCAAGGCGCCGATCACGCTCGTGCGCGCCGAGTACGACGCGGCCGCGCCCGACCGAGGCGTATGGAACGGGCTGGTCGAGCTCGGCCTGGTCGGCCTGCTCGTCGGCGAGGAGCATGGCGGCGCGGGCATGGGAATGGTCGACGCCGCGGTGGTGCTCGAAGAGCTCGGCCGTGCGGTGTGCTCGGCGCCGTACGCGTCCTCGGCCATCGGCGCGGTCTCGTTGGCAGATGCCGAACTGCTCCCCCGCCTGGCCGACGGATCCGCGATCGGCACCGTCGCCATCTTCGAGGACGGTGGCCGGTACGGCTGGCAGCAACCCGTGACCCGGGCGATCCGCGCGGGCGACGCCTGGCGCCTCGACGGCGCCAAGGTGCACGTCGCCGACGCCGCTTCCGCCGATGTGGTGCTCGTCACCGCGATCGACGCCGACGGCCGGCTCGGCGTATTCGCGACCGAACAGTTCACCGCGGAGTCGACGCCGACGGTCGACGGCTCGCGCAAGCAGGGCCGGGTCGTCCTGGCCGGCGCGGCGGCGCGCCGGGTCGACGGCAACGCCGAAGTTGCTGTGGCGCGCACGCTCGATCGGCTCGGGGTCGCGGCCGTGGTCGACGGGGTCGGCGCCGCGCAACGCGCGCTCGAGCTGTCGGTCGAGTACGCCAAGGAACGCGAACAGTTCGGTAAGCCGATCGGTGCGTTCCAAGCCGTGCAACATCTGTGCGCCGACATGCTGCGCACGGTCGAGCTCGGTCGGGCCGCGGGGTACTACGCGTGCTGGGCCATCGACGACGCATCACCCGAGGAGGCGCACCGCGCGGCCACGTTGGCGCGGGCGTTCGCAGCCGACGCGTTCCCGCAACTGGGCGGCACCGCGATCCAGGTGTTCGGCGGCATCGGCTTCACGTGGGAGCACGACATCCACCTGTACTACAAGCGCCTGCTGACCGTCGCGCACGCGCTCGGCACCGCGAGCGATCACCTCGAAGAGCTCGCCACCATCGCCATCGGCTGAGGTCGCGCCGCGCTGATCTCCCGGCCGGCCGCATTCTCGGGGCCATGCGTACGCGTAGGAGGTACAGGTGGCTCCGAGAATCGGGACATGCCGTCGAGAACCGCGATTCTCGCCCCGATCTGTACGCGTAGGAGGGACACATTGGGGCGAGAATCCCGATCGCCCGAGTTCCACCGACACGACGTCGTCGAGCGCGCCCTTGCTCTTGCCCTTGCCCTTGACCTACTCGCGGACCAGCGACCGGCAGCCGCAGGTGTTGCCCGAATGCCTCCGTAGGGAACCCGGCGACTGCACGTAGCGTCATATCCCCCATGCGACGGCACGTGGGTCTTATCGGAGCGGCGGTGCTGCTCGTATGTGCGGCCGGGTGCTCGTCGGCCAAGCCCTCGGCCACGCCGGCGCGGAGCACACTCCCGTCGACCACGCTCCCGTCGACCACCGTCGCGACAACCCCCACGACGTTGCGCTCGACGGTGGCGGCGGTCGCCCCGTGCCCGACCACAACGCACGAATACACGGCACCGGAGCTCACCGCGATCCGGCCCGCGGTCGACGCGATGGTCGGCGGGGCGATGCTCAGCACCGGCCTGGGTGACCACTCGATCATGGTCCAGCTGCAGCCCGGCACCGACGCCCTGGCTGCGCGCCTCGTCTCCCGGTTCGGCGGCGCGGTGACGATCAGTGTCGGGTTCGCGCCCTATCACTGCGGCACCGGCGCGGGTATTGGATTCCGGTGCCCGGCCCTCACCGGTTCCGACACACCGCCGCCGGGCGTGCACCTCACGCTCGAGCTCCCCGCGTCGACAATGCCCGCCGGCGCGACGCGGACTGCCGAGCTCGTCGTCCGAAACGACAACCCCGAACCGCTGCGCATGGATCCGGGTTCGCCGATCGTCGCGATGATCGTCGTGCCCGGGACGCGCACAGTCGTCGGCACCTACAGCGGCGGCATCGGCGGCACCGGCCTCGAACTGATGACGAAGAACGGCGAGCGGTCCAAGGTGAAGACGATCGTCGGTGCAGCGCGTTGCGACGGCGACCCCGGTTCCGCGCTCCCGCCCGGGCGCTACGGCGTGCGCGCCGGCATCAGCAGCAACGAAGGGCCCGCGCAGTTCCTCGCGCCCGAGGTTCCCCTCACGCTGACGAGCTGACTTCGCGGCTACTCGCGCACCAGCAACAAGCAGCCGCAGGTGTTGCCGCCGCCCGCGGCGATCACGCCGACTTCGGGCGGGGTGGTGATCTGCCGATCGCCGGCCTCGCCCCACATCTGGGTGGCGCCTTCGTGCAGGAAGCCGTAGCCGTGCAAGCGACCGGCCGACAGTTGTCCGCCGTGCGTGTTGACCGGCAACACACCGTCGCGCGCGATCCGCGTGCCGCCTTCGACGAACGGCCCGCTCTCCCCGATGCCGCACAGCCCGAGGGCTTCGAGCCACGACATCGTGATGAACGAGAAACCGTCGTAGAGCTGCGCCATCTGCACGTCGGCGGGTGTGTACTCGGTGCGCTCCCACAACTGCTTTCCGGCGCCGCGGTTCGCCATCGTGGAGAGGTCGTCGAACTGGTCCCACGACGGCCGCCCGTCGATGCGCGTCCCGACCGCCTCGACCCGCAACGGAGCGTTGCGCAGATCCTTCGCGATGTCGCGCCGCGACACGATCACCGCGGTCGCGCCGTCGCACGGCACGTCGCAGTCGTAGAGGCAGAACGGTTCCGAGATCATCCGCGCGGCCATGTAGTCGTCGAACGACATCGGGTCGCGGTAGATCGCCTTCGGGTTGAGCCCGGCGTTGCGCCGCGCGTTCAGCGCGATCCAGGCGAGCTGCTCGCGCGTCGTGCCGTACTCGTAGAAGTGGCGCTGGGCGAACATCGCGATCCAGATCGCGGCGGACGGCGCCGAGAACGGCATGTTCCATTCCATGAAGCCCGAGGCCTTGAAACCGCCACCGCCTCCCCCGCCGCCACCGGGCATCACCGCGGCCCGGCCCTTGTCGCCCTGCGCGGATCCTTCCCACACGGAGCGGAAGCAGAGCACGTGATTGGCGAGGCCGGACGCGACCGCGAGGCACACGTTCACGACCGAACCGAGTTGGCCCGATGTTTCGAGCCCGCTGGCATACCAACCGCACTTCAGGCGCAGCGCGTCCATGACGTCGTACGCGCCCGCACCGGAGAACCCCGGCGGAACCGCCATCGGCCCCGGATACGTCGAGATGCCGTCGATGTCGTCGGTGGTGAGCCCGGCGTGTTCGATCGCCGCGAGACAACCGTCGAGCGTGAGCTCGAGCGGATCGCGGAACAGCCGGCGGCCGATGTCGGATTGCCCGACGCCCGAGATGCAGGCGCGCCGTTCGATGATCGAGTTCTCGTCCATGACCGTCATTCCCCCGGCTCGAACAACGGTATGTAGATGTCACCCTCGGGATCGGGGTGATGCTCGAACGTGACCCGCAACTCCATGTCGATGTGGATCTCGTCGAGCGGGCAGTTCACGAGGTTCGTCGTGAGCCGTACCGATGGCTGTTCGACGATCGCGACGATCGCGACGACGAACGGGACCTCGGGGCCGGGCATCCACGGCTGATGGTTGACCGTGAACGTGGCCAGCGTCGCGCGCCCCGAAACCGCTTCGGTCTTGATGTTCTTCGAGTGACAGCTCGGGCAGATCGGCTGCGGCGGGTGGATGTAATAGCCGCAGTCCTGGCAGCGCCAGAAGCGCAACTCGTCGCGCGCCCCCGCCGTCCAGAAGTCGCGGTTCCAGTCGGTCAGCCGGGGCAGGATGCGAAACGGCGGGACCGCTTCTTCCACGTCGGGCACGTCAGGTCACTCCTGTTCGGCTTCGAGCGCTTCCTCGTACCCGAGGCGCGCGTGCGGGATCGCTTCGACCGCGGGCAGGAGCCCGTGGCCGGGGACGGTCAGCATGATCGACCCGAGGATCTCCTCCCACGACGCGCCCACTTCCCGGGCCAGTCGCGCGTGGCGCCGCACACCCGCGGGATTGCGGATGCCGACGGTCACCGCGAGCCGGATGAGCTCGTGGGTCTTACGATCCGGCGCCGACAGCGAGTCGAGCTGCGACATCCACGCGTTCTGCGCGGCGTGCAACTGCGGGAACACCTCGTGCAGCGGTTCCTCGAACGGAAAGTTCCAGTCCTGTTCGTCTTCGTTCACGGGTCAGGACGCTACCGGTCAGCCTTCGGGCCGGAACACCGGGATCGTGACGTCGTCGGAGATCGGCTTGTACTCGACCACCACCGGGATGTCGGCGGCCAACTCGTCGAAGGGCAGGCCCTCGATGTTGGTCATGAGCCGCGGGCCCTCTTCGAGCTCGACGATCGCGGCCACGTACGGCACCCGCTCGTTGAACGGCGGGAGGTCGTTCACGTGCACGACCGAATACGTGTAGATCGTCCCGCGCCCCGACGCCTCTTTCCAGGAGAGGTCGTCGCTCCAACACGTCGGACAGAAGGGCCGCGGGTAGTAGTGATCGCGCCCGCAGGCGTTGCAGTGCCGGAGCAGGAACTTGCCTTCCTTCAGGCCGTCCCAGAACGGCTGGGTCTCGGCGTCGATCGACGGAAGGTCGAAACGCGGGGCGCTCGTCAAGGGAGCACCGCGATCGCTTCGCCCTGAATCTTGGTCTCGCCCTGCTCGTTCACGACCGAGCAGTCGAGCACGACCTCGTTGGCGGCCCGCTTCTCGCGCACCGTCACGCTGGTCGTGAGCACTTCGCCGGGCCAGGTCTGCTTGGTGAAGCGGACCCGGTACGACTTCAGATTTCCGATGCCGACGAAGTTCGTGACCGCGGTGGCGAGGAGCCCCGCGGTGAACATGCCGTGACCGAACACCGACGGCAGCCCCGCCTGTTGCGCCGCGATCTCGTCGTGGTGCATCGGATTGAAATCACCACTCGCTCCCGCGTACATGACGAGGTCAGTACGCGTGAGCGGGTGGCTGATCGCGGGACCGGCATCGCCGGCCGCGACCTGGTTCGAGTCGAGTACACGCTCACCCATGGAGCGCTACGACTATCGGTTCTATGACGCCGGCGTCAACTTCGGTTGAGTGCGCCGGACGCGTGCAGGAGTTCGCTCAGCAAGCGCTCCTGCTCCCGCAGTTGCCCCCGCGCCGACTCGAGGTACTCGAGCCGCGCTTCGAGGCGCCGCAGGTCGTCCTGCACCCATTCGAGCCACGTGTAGAGCTGTTCGGAGGGCAGACCGGTTGGAGGCGCGGCCGTTGCGGCCGGCTCGTTGGCGGTACCCCTCGGAAGCTGCGTTGTCATCGCCATCAGATCTTCCCTTCTCATCCCATGGTCCACGGCCGCCTCCTCGCGGAGCAGACTTTCTTGCACCAAGTCCACGTCAATCGGTTCCCGTTTCGCACGGGAACGCCCGCGGACTCGGGTAGGACGAAACCGCACTGCTGCAGCTGTGGCGACGGCCGTTGCGCCGCCCCAGTTCAGTAGCTCGGGTACCTCCACCGGTCCTTTTCGGACAAAGGCTTCGGATGCCAAGGAAAACTCACAGGATCCCTGGTGGGCTCACGGATCGGAGCCGGATCAGGGATCGCGGGGCAGGCCGAGCAGCCGCTCGGCGATGACGTTGCGCTGGATGTCGCTGGTGCCGCCGGCGATGGTGAGGCAGCGGTTGAACAGGAACGACGCCGACCAGGCCGCCGAATCGCCCTCCGCGGCCATCGAGTCCATGCCCGCCACGACCATCCCGACCTCCTGCACGTGCTGGTCGTGCTGCACCCCGAGGAGCTTGCGGACGGCGGCTTCCGACCCCGACGGATCGGCGCCGGCCAACGCCGCGAGCGTCAGGCGGAACCCGAGCGCCGACAGTGCGTGGCCGGTGGCCACGAGGCCGCCCGCCTCCTCGAGGGCGAGGCGGTCGTCGGCCATACCCGCGGCCTCGATGGCCTTCAGCACGCCGACGACCCCGCCCCCGATCGTGTTGCCCGACCCCATGTAAACCCGCTCGTTGGCGAGGGTCGTGCGGGCCGCGCGCCAGCCGTCGTGCTCCTGGCCGACGAGACAGTCTTCGGGCACGAACACGTCGTCGAAGAAGACCTCGTTGAACATGGCCTGACCGGTCAGCTCGCGCAGGGGCCGCACGTCGATCCCGGGGGTCTTCATGTCGACCATGAAGCACGAGATGCCGTCGTGCTTGGCCGCCTCGGGATTCGTGCGCGCCAAGCAGATGCCCCAGTCGGCCTCCTTGGCCATCGAGGTCCACACCTTCTGGCCGTTGAGGAGCCAGCCCCCTTCGACGCGCGTCGCCTTGGTCGACAGCGCGGCGAGGTCGGAACCGGCGCCGGGCTCGCTGAAGAGCTGGCACCAACCGATCTCGCCCCGGAGCGTCGGCATGATCCAGCGCTCGCGCTGCTCCTCGGTGCCGTGCACGATGAGGTTCGGCAGCGCCCACGCCCCCACGCCGATGTTCGGCTTGGCGACCTTGGCCGCGCGGAACTCCTCTTCGATCACCATGAGCTGGAGCGCTTTGGCGTCGCGGCCCCACGGCGCGGGCCAACCGGGAGTGACGTAACCCGCGGCCGCGATGCGGTTGCGTTGTTCCTGCGCGGGGAGCGCCTTGATCTCCTCGACGAACGTGCGCACCTCGGCGCGGAACGCGTCGATCCCGGAGTCGTGACCGGCGTCGCCCGCGCCGGGGAGGTCGACGGCGAGGCGCCGGCGGGCACCGTGCATCGCCGCCTGCGCGGCGCGCACGCGCCACTCATCGCCGGTGCCGGTGATCTGCTGCAGCGTCATCGCGCGGCGGAGGTACATGTGGGCGTCGTGCTCCCACGTGAACCCGATGCCGCCGAGCGTCTGCACGCAGTCCTTGCCGTTGGCGAAGGCGGCGTCGAACGCGAGCGAGGCGGCGGCCGCGATGGCGAGGGTGGAACCGGCCCGGGCGTCGGGGTCGGCGAAGTCGTCGGCTGCGGCGGCCGCGTCCCACACGGCGGCCCGGGCGAGCTCGACGCGGGCGAGCATCTCCGCGCAGCGATGCTTCACACCCTGGAACTGGCCGATCGGCCGGCCGAACTGCACGCGCACCTTGGCGTACTCGGCCGCGGTGTCGACACACCATTGCGCGACCCCGACGGCTTCGGCCGCGAACAACGTTGCCGCGAGCAGCCGCACGGTCTCCGCGTCGAGATTCGCGAGCTTGCGCCCGGGGGTGGCGGACGCGGCGGTTGCGGCCGCGGCGCGGTCGATACGGGCGAGGCGGCGCGTGAGGTCGACGCTCGTCACTTCCTGCGCGTTCACCGCGGCGGCGTCGAGCGCGTAGAACGCGCCGTCGATCTCGAGGAGGATCACGTCGACGGCCGCGCCGCCGGCGACCAGCGTGGCGGCGCCGAGCGCGAGCGCGGCGGTCAGCTCGCCGGAAGCGATGCGCGGGAGCAGCGCGTCGGCCGCGGGTCCGCCGTCGGCCTGCAACAATGCGGCGACGATCGCGGTGGGAACGTACGGACCGGGCGCACACGCGCGGCCGAGCTCTTCGACCACCACCGCCTGCTCCACGAGCCCGACCCCGCTCCCGCCGTGGTTCTCGGCGATGTGCAGGCCGATCCAGCCCGGCTCCGCCATCGGCGCCCAGAACGCGGGCCGCTCCTGCGCCTTCGCTTCGAGCGCGGCCCGGAGCACGGCGGGGTCGATGTGGTCGTCGACGAACCGCCGCACGGCCGTGCGCAGGTGCTCGTGCTCTTCCGTGATCCCAATAGGCATCCGTCGATAGTCGCGCGTCCCTGACGCATACGTCAGCTCGGAGCACCCAACTCTCCAACTGTGGGCACCGTCACGTACCACTGCGGTACGTGACGGTGCCCACTGATGGAGGGGTTTTCGACGTCAGGGAGCCGAGGCGAGGTCGTCGACGAGGGCGGCGAGCTCGGCGGGGTGGCTGATCATCACGTTGTGCCCCGACTCCATCTCCACGACGTCGACGGGACCGCCGGGTACGGCGCGCAACGCGGCGATCGACCGCTCCTGCGCGGCCGGCGGGAGCGCGTGATCAAGGGTGAGGCGGAGATACGTCTTGGGCAGATCGGGCAGCATGCCGAGCCGATCGACGGGCGCGACCATCACCTGCGCGGCCTCGCCTCCGACCTGGTCGAGCACCAGCTGTGTCTGCACCTCGTCGAGGTCGTTGCAGAACATGTCGACGACGATGTCGTGCGTCATCCCGCCCGCGACGCGCTCGATCAGATCGGGCGGCATCGCGTCGACCGCGTTCATGCCCTGCGGCGGAACGAGCGCGGAAACGAAGAGCAGCCGCGCCACGCGCTCGGGCGCGCGGCGCGCGACCTCGCAGATCGTGAGACCCGCGAGCGAGTGGCCGACGAGCAGGAAGCGATCGAAGCCCGCGCCGTCGGCGGCCGCGACCACGGCGTCGGCGAAATCGGCCAAACCGATGTCGTCGATCCCGGGCGGCATCTGCATGCGCCCCGGGCCGCCCCGGATCGACACCGGCGGAAGATCGACCGCGATCGCCGGACCGCGCAACTCCGCGAGCGTCAATTCCCAACACCACGACCCGTGCCCGCCGCCGTGTACGAGGACGACGGGGATCGCGGTCACGACTCAGACGAGTTTTTCGCCGTCGCGCACGACGCTGATCGCCTGGGTCGGGCAACCCTGTGCGGCGAGCACGACCTTGTCCTCGGGTTGCGCGGCGGGGTCGAGCACGATCGCGATCCCGTCGTCGTCGAGGTCGAAAACGCCCGGCGCCCAGAACGAGCAATTGCCGGAGCCCATGCACGCGTCGCGGTTCACGGTTATCTCGAGTGCCATGTCAGAAAGCCTTGGTCTGCAACTGCACGATTCCGACGCTAACGCACCGACGCGCTCAACCCGCGACCTCGCAGAAGCGGGCGTAGCGATCTTCGACGGCACTCGCCCACGCGGGATCGGGTTCGACGATGTGCGAGGTGCGCGCCCAGCGCGCCGCGTCGTGCATCGACGTCTCCAGGCCGGCCGCGAGCCGGGCCAGGAACGCGGCTCCGAGCGCACCGCCTTCGGGAACCGCGCACACGTGCACCGGGAGGCCGGTGCAGTCGGCGAGCGCCTGCATCCACGCCTCGACACGCGTCCCGCCGCCGGTTGCGACAATGCGTCGCGCCGAGATCGGCGACGCGTCGAGCATGCGGCGCGTGACAAAACCCTGAGCTTCGAACGCGGCGCGGCGGATCGAGGCCGCGTCGTGCGTGAGGTCGAGATCGACGAGTTGCGCGCGGCGGGCCGAGTCCTGGAACGGCACCCGCTCTCCGCGCGGGTAGGGCGCCCAGATCGGGACGCGGCCGGGATCGCCGACCGACTCGGGCGTGCCCGGGCCGCAACCGTCGCCCTCGGTCGCGCACATGCGGTCGACCCAGTTGAGGAACAGGCCGCCGGCGTTGCTCGGACCGCCGAGCAGGAACTTCCCGGGCGCGGTGTGCGGGATCGCGTACTGGCCGGGCGCCGACGCGGGCTCGGGCGTCACGGCCCAGATGATGAGGGTCGTGCCACAGATGGCCAACACGTCGCCGACTTCGTCGCAGCCGGCCACGAGTTGCTCGCCCATCGCGTCGATGGTGCCGCCTTCGAGCACGCAACCGGGACGCCCGTTCACTTCCGCGAGCGGTTGCCCGGTCGGTCCGATGATCGGCATCTGATCGGGATGCACGCCCAGCTCCGCGAGCTTGGCCTCGTCCCACTGCTTCCAGTCGAACAACGGGAACGCGGTCGCGGCGACCGTCGTCGAGATCACGGGCTGACCCGACAGCGCGTGGTTCGCGACGGCCTGCGCCATCCAGTAGCCGCGCGCGTCGGGGTGCTCGGTCGCCTGCCAGTGCATGAACTGCGCGAGCTCGCCCGCTTCGGCGATCGCGCCGGGCCGGTCGGCATGTCCGCGCTCGTCGCCGTAGAGCAGCCCGGGCGCGCACGGGACACCGTCGGCGTCGACGGCCGTCAGCGACGGAACCATCGCCGCCACCGAAACGCCCCGCGCGTCGACCGCGCCGAGTGCTTCGAGGGCGCGCTTCGGGCCTGCATGCCAGGCGTTCGCGGCGTCGTGCTCGAAGCGCAGGGGCGACGGAACGAAGAAGTCGTGCGGGATGCGCGAGCGGGCGACGATGTTGCCGTCCGCGTCGGCGGCAACGGCTTTCACCGACGACGTTCCGATATCGATCCCGACCGTCAGCTCCGACACGGCGGACGACACTACGCCAACGACGCGATGACCGCGTCGTGCAACCGGCCGTTGGTGCACACGAAGCTGCCGCCGTCGATGTCGGCCTGGCCGCCGACCGTCGTCCACTTGCCGCCGGCTTCTTCGATGATCGGGATGAGCGCGGCGATGTCCCACAAGGAGACGATCGGGTCGATCGCGATGTCGAACGCGCCCTCGGCCACGAGGAGGTGCTGCCAGAAGTCGCCGATGCCGCGTGTGCGCCAACACGCGTGCGAGAGGTCGACGAGCTTGGGCCCGATGCCGTCGGCGTGAAAGCGCTCGGCGGTGTCCCAGGCGAACGAGAGTTGCGCGTCGGCCAGTTCCGACACCGACGACGCGGTGATCCGCTCGCCGTCGCGGAACGCGCCGAGACCACGGCCGGCCCACCAGCGCATGCCGAGCGCGGGCGCCGACGCGACGCCGACGATCAACTCGCCCGCGCGTTCGAGCCCGATCAACGTGGCCCAGATCGGCACACCACGCACATAGCTCTTGGTGCCGTCGATGGGATCGATGATCCATCGGTACTCGGAGTCATCCTCCGCCCCGGCCGCCTCCACTCCGTACTCCTCGCCGAGCACGGTGTGGTCGGTCACGTCGGCGAGCCGGGCCCGGATCGCCCGCTCCACGGCCTGATCGGCCTCACTGACCGGAGTCAGATCGGGCTTGGTCGCGACCTGCAGATCGTGGGCCCGGAAGCGGTCCATGGTGATCACGTCGGCCAGGTCGGCCAGTTCCAGTGCGAGTTCCAACGCCGCGGGAGTCTCCACGGGCCGAGCATACGGGAGCGCGCGAACGTGCCGATGGGGACGCCATGGACGATATGGTCGGCGTCGTGGCCCGTCGCGACGACGTGATCGCGCAAATCTGCGACCTCGTACGCACGGCCGATCCCGTGGGCGCAGACGCGTTCGTGCAGGCCTATTACGCCCAGCTCGGCGACGACGACCTCGCGACCTGGACGACTGACGAGTTGTCGCGCGCCGCGCTCGAGCACTGGCGATTCGGCGCGCAGCGCGCGCCCGAGGAAGCGCTCGTGCGGGTGTACACGCCCGCGCACGGGCACACCGCCGTGGATGTCGTGCTCGACGACATGCCGTTCCTCGTCGACTCGCTCACGATGGCGCTCGACCGCCGCAACATGGGCGTGCATCTCGTCGTGCACCCGATCCTGAAGGTGCGGCGTTCGACCGAGGGCGCGCTGTTGGGCATGGCCGCCGAGACCGACGAGGTGCACTCGAGCCCGGGCGAACAGGTCTTGCTCGAGTCGTGGACGCACATCGAGATCGACCGTGAGACGAGCGCCGAGATCCTCGCGAGCGTGCGCGCCGATCTGCTCGACGTTCTCGCCGACGTACGCGCCGCGACCCGCGACTGGCAGCCGATGCTGCACGTGTTGCACACCATCACGACCGCGCTGGAACAGCTGCCGCCGCCCTGCACGGCGGAGGATCTCTCCGAAGGCATGGCGTTCCTGCAATGGCTCGCCGACCAGCACTTCACGTTCCTCGGGTATCGGGCGTACGACCTCGTCGACGACGACGAGCTGCTGCCCGTCCCCGGCTCCGGGCTCGGGCTGCTGCGCAACGCCCCCGAGGACAAGTCGGCGAGCTTCGCCGCGCTGCCGCCGGAGGTGCGGGCCAAGGCGCGCGAGAAGACGCTGCTCGTGCTCACGAAGGCGAACGCGCGCTCGACCGTGCACCGCTCGACCCACCTCGACTACGTCGGGATCAAGCGCTACGACGCGCACGGCTCGGTCGTCGGCGAGCACCGGTTCATCGGTTTGTACGCATCGAGTGCGTACACGAGCAGCCCGTTCGAGGTTCCCGTTCTGCGGCGCAAGGTCGCGGCGGTGATCGAACAAGCCGGCTTCCTACCCGCCAGTCACGACCAGAAGGATCTCGTCCAGATCCTCGAGACCTATCCGCGCGACGACCTGTTCCAGATCGGCGGGGTGCCGCTCTTCGAAACCGCGATGGGCATCCTCCGGTTGCAGGAACGCCGCCGCGTCCGGCTGTTCGTGCACCGCGAGCCCTACGGCCGCTTCGTCTCGTGCCTCGTGTTCATCCCCCGCGACCGCTACACCACCCAGGTCCGCGAAAACATCGCGCGCCTCCTCGTCGACGCGTACGGATCGCGCGGTTACGAATGGAACACGCGGCTCTCCGATTCCGTGCTCGCGCGCCTGCACTACGTGTTGCACCTCGACATGCCGACCGGCGATCCCGTCGACGTCGCGGAGCTGGAGACCTTGGTTGCCGCGGCCGCCCGGGCGTGGGTCGACGACCTCCGGGATGCACTGATCGCCGCGCACGGTGAGGAGACCGGCCTCGACGCGCTGCGGGAGTGGTCCGACGCGTTCACCGGTGCGTACCAGGACGACTTCGACGCGGGCGAAGCCCTCGCCGACCTGCCCCAACTCGGTCTGCTCGGCCCGGACAAACCCCTCGCCGCGCGCCTCACGTACGGCATGGATCACCTCGACCTGAAGCTCTACGGATGCGGCGCGCAACCGTCGCTGTCGGAGGTGCTCCCCCGTTTGACGAACATGGGGGTCGTCGTCGACGACGAGCACCCGTACGGAGTCACGCCCCGTGGCGTGCCACCCCGCTGGATCAAGTGGTTCCGGTTGCGGGCGCCGGACGGCACGATCATCGACCCGGCCGCGCTGCGGCTCTTCGAGGAAGCATTGCTCGCAGTCGTCGACGGCCGAGCCGAGGACGACGGCTTCAACCGCCTCGTCCTCACGGCCGGGCTCGCGTGGCGGGAGGTCGCGCTGCTGCGCGCGTACGGCCGTTACCTGCGCCAGATCGGCAGCCGCTTCAGCCAGACGTACATCGCCCAGGCATTGAGTCGCCACACCGAGATCGCGCGGCGGCTCGTCGAGCTGTTCGTGGCGCGCCTCGATCCGTGGGTGGCCGGGACGAACGGTGCCATCAGCGGCGACGGAGATGGCGACGCAACCGCGCGACTCGCCGACGAGATCCGGACCGAGCTCGACGCGGTCACGTCGCTCGACGAAGACCGGATCCTACGTGACCTCCTGCACCTCGTGCTCGCCACCTTGCGCACGAACTGGTTCCACGACGCTGATGGCGCGGGCAATCCGCTGCCGTGTGTCGCGCTCAAGCTCGACCCGAGCGCGATCCCCGACCTGCCGCGGCCGCGCCCCTTGTTCGAGATCTTCGTGTACTCGCCGCGCGTCGAGGGCGTGCACCTCCGCGCGGGGAAGGTGGCGCGGGGCGGCATCCGTTGGTCGGACCGACGGGAAGACTTCCGCACCGAAGTGCTCGGCCTGATGAAGGCGCAGCGGGTCAAGAACGCGGTCATCGTGCCTGCGGGCGCCAAGGGCGGCTTCGTCGTGAAGACCCCACCGGCCGACGCGGCACAACTGCCCGCCGAGGTCGAGGCGTGCTACCGCCTGTTCATCGGCGCGCTGCTCGACGTCACCGACAACATCGTCGAGGGCAAGGTGGTTCCGCCCGATCAGGTCGTGCGTTACGACGACGACGATCCGTACTTCGTCGTCGCGGCCGACAAGGGAACGGCGGCCTTCTCCGACATCGCCAACGAGATCGCACTGGGCCGCGGCTTCTGGCTCGGCGACGCGTTCGCGTCGGGCGGCAAGCACGGCTACGACCACAAGGCGATGGGCATCACCGCCCGCGGGGCGTGGGAATCGGTGCGCCGGCACTTCCGCCACCTCGGCATCGATCCCGAGCACGACGATTTCACCGTCGTCGGCATCGGCGACATGTCGGGCGACGTGTTCGGCAACGCCATGCTCCTGTCGGAGCACATCCAGCTCGTCGCCGCGTTCGACCACCGGCACGTGTTCCTCGATCCCGATCCGGTGGTTGCTCCGTCGTTCGCCGAGCGGCGCCGGCTGTTCGAGCTCCCGCGCTCGTCGTGGGCCGACTACGACCCCGCGCTCGTGTCGGACGGCGGCGGCATCTACGCCCGCACGCTCAAGTCGATTCCGATCACACCGCAGGTGCGCGCCCGGATCGGGATCGCCGACGGCGTGGAACACCTCACGCCGGCCGAACTGATCCGCGCCATCCTGCAGGCACCCGTCGACCTGCTCTACAACGGCGGGATCGGCACCTACGTGAAAGCGAGCGCCGAGACGCACGCGACCGTCGGCGACAAGGCGAACGACGCGGTGCGGGTCGACGGCCGGGAGTTGCGCTGCCGCAGCGTTGGTGAGGGCGGCAACCTCGGCTTCACCCAGGACGGTCGGGTCGAGTACACGCTCGCCGGCGGCCGCATCAACACCGACGCGATCGACAACAGTGCGGGCGTCGACACCTCCGACCACGAGGTGAACATCAAGATCGTGCTCGACGGCGCCGTGCACGACGGCGAACTGAGCGAAGACGATCGCAACGCGCTGCTCGTCACGATGACCGACGAAGTTGCCGCGCTCGTGCTGCGCGACAACTACCGCCAGAACCGCGCCCTCGACAACGGCCGCGCCCAGGCGGTTGCGATGGAAGGTGTGCACGTGCGCTTCATGCACGCGCTGGAAGAATCGGTGAACCTGTCGCGCGACGTGGAGCGCCTGCCGTCCGACGATCAGCTTTCGGAACGCCACAAGGCCGGGCTCGGTCTCGCACCGCCGGAGCTCGCGGTTCTGCTCGCGTACGCGAAGATCGCACTCGAAGAAGAGCTGCTCGCGTCGGAGCTGCCCGACGACCTCGACTTCATGCCCGAGCTGATCCGCGCCTTCCCCACCGCCGTGCGCGAACGCTTCCTCGACCGGATCCGGGCGCACACCCTGCGCCGCGAGATCACCGCGACCGCACTGGTCAACGGGCTGGTCAACCGGGCCGGCGCGACGTTTGCCTTCCGGATCGGCGAGGAGACCGGCGCCGACGGCCCCGATGTCGTGCGGGCCCACGAGACGGCACGCGCGGTGTTCGACCAGGACGCGCTCTGGCGCGACATCGAAGCGCTCGACAAGGTGGTCGACGTCGACGTACAGACCCGCATGTACCTCGCGAGCCGCCGCCTGGTTGAGCGGGGCGCACGTTGGCTGCTGCGCAATCGGCCCCGGCCGCTCCCCGTTGCCGCGACGGTCGCGTTCTTCGCGGTTCCGGTCGCCCGCCTCAGCGCGATGGCGGCCGCTTCGCCGAAGCTCGACGCGGTCGCGGCGGAGTACACCGCGGCCGGAGTCCCCCGTGAGCTCGCCGAGCGCATCGCTGCTCTCGACCATCTGCCGCGCGCGCTCGACATCGCCGAGCTCGCGTCCACGCACGACGTCGAGGTGGAGGTGGTGGCCGCCGCGTACGACGAGGTCGGCGAACAGCTGCGCTTCGAATGGCTGGGCGACCGCATCGTCGATCTGCCCCGCACCGATCGTTGGGATGCGCTCGCCCGAAATGCGCTGCGCGAAGACGCGGCCGCGCAGTACCGCCGCGTCGTCGACGCAACCCTGAGCGCGGGCTCCTACGAAGCCTGGGCCGCGTCCCGTACCGCGGTGACCACTCGCCTGCTCGCACTCCTCGCCGAGATCCGCACGCACGGCGTGTTCGACGTCGCGACCCTCTCCGTCGCGCTGCGCGAGCTCCGCGCGGTCAACTGACCCGGCGGCTCAGGCGCCGAGCAGATCCCAACGGTTTCCGGCGATGTCGACGAACACCACGACCCGGCCGTAGGGCTCGGACCGGGGCGCACCGACGAACTCGACCCCCGCGGCCTGCATGCGGGCGTGCGTGGTGTCGAAGTCGTCGACCTGCAGGAAGAAACCGACCCGGCCCGCCGTCTGGTGGCCGACCGCGTCACGCTGCGCGTCGTTGTCGGCGCGGGTCAGCAGGATCGCGGTCTCGGCCCCGGGCGGGCGCACGACGACCCAGCGCTTCGGCTCCCCCGCGTTCGTCGCGGCCGGCGCATTCTCGACCAGCTCGAACCCGAGCACGTCGACGAAGAATGCGATCGCGGGGTCGTAGTCGTCGACGACGATCGTGATGCGGGAGAGGAACGACACCGCGCCAGTATGGCTACTGGTGCACGCCGTCCGCGTTGTCCGCGTTGTCAGCGTCGTCCGGGTCGTCGACGCGGGCGAAGACCAAGTTCTCCGAACGGGCGATCCGCATCGCCCACGACACCGTGAAGACGATCGCGCTGATGGTGATCGCGAGGCTGACGAACGAACGCAACGCGACGAAGGTCGTCGTCGGCAAGCTCACGAGCATGGCGAACGTCGTGCCCGCCGACAACAGGTGCACACCCGCCCACATCAACGTGAGGCCGCTGAACAACCGCGTGACCGCAGGCCGGCAACTCACATCGGAGTCGAGCGGGCAGAAGTCGGAGGCCATCCGGGCGATCATCGGCGTGCCGAACCGCAGCGACGCGAGGAACACCAGCGCGAGTACCAGGGTCGTGGCGACCGGTTGCAGGAAGTACATGAACGTGCCACTGAGCAGACCGACGACGGTGCGCACGGTGAGGCCCGCGACCGCGAGTTGCAGCACGCCGGGAACGCTTTGGCGCGTGAGCAGCCGCCGCAACACCGAGCCGTACGCCCAGCCGAGCGCGGCGCACATCCCCGCGGCCGGACCGACGGTGACGAAGAAGACGTACAACAGGATCGAGGGGATGACCGTCGCCTCGATCAGCGCGGGCAGTGATCGCCGTCCGACCATGCGCAAGACACGCAGCTTCGAGATCGGCGTGCGCCCGGCGGAGACGTCGTCGGAACCGCCCGCCACGAGCATCGCCCGGTGGCCGGGCGCCCCGCCGCTGTCAACGAGCAGCCCGCCCATGTCACCGCCGATCGTGCTCGTGCGCTGACCGCGAGGCCGGGGCGCGTCGTTGTGTCCGTTGCCAGTTCTTCGTCACCTTTGGGCGCGAACGTGAGAACCGGCTGAGGCGCAGGTCAAGCCGGGGTAAAGGCTGCAATACGGAACATTGGGGGGTGTTGGCATCCGGCGCGCGCCCTCACTAGCGTGGGTACCTGTGTCGCAGTTGGGGGCGGTGTTGCTGGTGTTGTTTCGCCGACACATCCGCGCGGGCGTGCTCATTTTTGTCGCCCTTGCCGTCTCGCTGTCCGCCGTCCTCGCCACGCCCGTCGCGGCCGGCGCGACGGTCGGATCCGACAAGGCGCAGATCTCCGCGCTGGCGCACCAGATCGAAGTGCAGGGCGAGCACGTCCAGTCGCTGGTCGCGCGTTCCAACGCGGTCGAGGCGCACGTCGGCGAGCTCGACCAGAAGATCGCGCACAACCAAGTTGTCCTCGACGCCGATCAGCGCGCCGAAGCGGCAGCCACCGCCACCCTCCGCACCACGGCCATTCGGGCCTACGTGACGGGCGGCGGGATCTCGGACATGACGATCTTCACCGACACGTCCGACATCTCGACCGCGCTCGAACAGACCCATTACCTCGGCGCGGTGAACGACAAGTTCACCCGGCAACTCGGCACGCTGTTGCAGGCGCGGGACAACACCAAGGCCGCGCAGAGCACATTGCAGTCCGACCGCGATGCCGCCCATTCCGCACTCGCGCAACTCACCTCGGCCCGCACCGCGGCGACGTCGGCGATCACGGCGGAGGAGCGCACGCTGACGCACGTGCAAGGAAACCTGAGCACATTGCTCGCGGCGGCCACGGCCGCGCACGAGAAAGAAGAGGCGGCCGCAGAACGCGCGCTCGCCACCGCCGCGCACGCGCCACAGCCGCAGGCGCGCGTGCCCACACCGGCATTCGTGACCCCCGCACCGACTTCGTCGTCGTCGCCGTCGACACCGGCTCCGTCCGATCCACCGTCGGTCCCGACCGTACCGGCACCATCGCTCGGCACGTACGCCAATCCGCTGCGCGGCGCGGTCGGACTGTCGCCCGAACGCATCGATCAGGGCGTCGATTACACCGGTTTCGGTCCGATCTATGCGATCGGTGACGGCGTGGTGCTCAACACCGTCGGCGGTGGTTGGCCGAACGGCACCTTCATCGCCTACCAGCTCACCGACGGGCCCGCGCGCGGCCTGGTCGTGTACGCGGCCGAGGACATTCAGCCGACGGTGAATGTCGGCGACCGGGTGAACTCGAACACCGTCCTGGGCCAGATGTTCGCCGGCTCCGACGGCATCGAGATCGGCTGGGCCAACGGCTCGCGGCTGCCCGACACGATGGCGCGCGATTCCGGGCAGTTCAACGGCGACAACTCGACCGCGTTCGGCGCCAACTTCTCCCAACTCCTGCAGTCGCTCGGCGCGCCGGGCGGCATCATGCAGGGCTCGCCGTCGGGGTCGCTCCCGGCGGGCTGGCCCCAGTGGTGATCCCTGCGCTGACCGGCGTTACGCCAACGCCCGCCTGAAATCGGTCTCGCACTCGGCCCACCAGCGGCGCCGGCGATCGAACCGCTCGGCCCCGCCCATCTCGTTCCACATCCGGATGAAGCCGGGTTCGCCGGCCTCGACGTGGCGACGCACGAACTCGCCACCCCGGGCGATGGTGTCGGCGACGCTCGCGAACATCTCCGCGCGGCCCGCAGCGTCGAGCCCGTACGCGTCGGCCACACGTCGGGTGCGCGCGGGCCGGTCGGCCGGTGCCCAGCCCAGCCGTTCGGCGTTGCGGTCGTCGTCGATCGGCACACACATGCGCGCCAACGCGGCGACGTCGTACGCGGGACGGCCCGGTGCGGCGAAGTCGAAGTCGAGGAGGCCGACGGCCACACCGTCGTGGAAGACGACGTTCTCGAGGCACACGTCGTTGTGGCAGACGATGTACTCGGCGCCGGAAGCGCGCGGCGCCGGGTCGGCCATCTCCGCGCTCCACTCCGCCCCCGCGAAATCGAAGGTCCGCGACGCGGCGTGGAAGCGGCGCAACAGTTCGGCGACCGACGCGAGCGCGTCATCGGTCTGCGCCCACGCCGGATAGGGCGGCACCGCGACATCGCCGGGTATGAACTCGAGCCGCTCGCGCCCGTCGGCATCGATCCCGACGGGCGCCGACGCGCCGCCGAAGCCGGCATCCCGCAACGCGCGGAGGAACTCGTGAATCGTGCGCGAGTGCGCGTTCGCGGGCCGGAGAACATGCGCGCCGACGCGCGTCACCTGCCCCGCGTTGGCGACACCACCCGCGAGCTGTTCTTCGTCGGTCATGCTCTCCAGATCGGCTCAGCCGGGGTAGACCTCGAACACCGTGGCCGAACCCATGCCGCCACCGGCGCACATGCTGGCGAGACCCATGCCGCCACCGCGCCGCCGGAGCTCGAACATCGTCGTCATGATCATGCGGGCGCCGGTGGCGGCGACCGGGTGACCGAGCGAGCAGCCCGAGCCGTTGGGGTTCATGATGTCCTCGGAGAAGCCGAGCTCGCGGCACGCCGCGATCGGAACCGACGCGAACGCCTCGTTGATCTCGGCGAGGTCGATGTCGGCGACGCCGAGACCGGCGCGCTGCAGCGCCTTCGGGATGGCCGAGATCGGACCGAGCCCGGTGTTGCGGGGCTCGACTCCGGCCGACGCCCACGACACGATCCGGCCGAGCGGCGTGAGACCGTGCGCCTTGGCGTAGTCGCTGCTGACGATCATCATCGCCGCGGCACCGTCGTTGACGCCCGAGGCGTTGCCGGCCGTGATCGGGAAGTCCTCGATCTCCGGGTGCAACGGCTTCAGCGACGCCAACTTCTCGATGGTGGAGCCGCGGCGCGGGTGCTCGTCGGTGTCGAAGATCTTCGTCGTGCCGTCGCGCATGGCGACTTCGATCGCGAAGATCTCTTCCTGCAAGCGGCCTTCGTCGATCGCGGCGATGGCGCGGTCGTGTGAACGCAACGCCCACTCGTCGCAATCGGCGCGGGTGAGGCCCGCGGCTTTGGCGGTGTTGTAGCCAACGGTGATCGACATGTCGAAGGCCGGCGCGTCGGGAGTGGCGGGGTGCGACGGCGACATCCACTGCGCGTAGTCGTCGGTGCCGGGCGTGCGCTTCAAGACCTGCGGCATCGACGAGAGCGATTCCGAACCGCCCGCGATGACGACCGTGTCCATGCCGGCCATGATGCTGCCCGCCGCGAGCTGCACCGAGGCCATGCCCGACGCGCAGTGCCGGTTGAGCGCAACGCCGGGGATCTCGGACAAGCCGAGGTCGACGGCCGCGTAACGGGCGATGTCTCCCCCACCCTGCAACGACTCGCCCAGCGCGAGGTCGTCGACGTCGGTGGAGGGGATGCCCGAGCGCTTCAGCGTCTCGGCGACCGCGTACTTGGCGAGGTCGAAGGCGCTCACGTCGAGGAGCGTTCCCTTGCGGGCGGTGCCGATCGGCGTGCGGGCCGCGGCGACGATGACTGCGTCAGGCATTTCTTGCTCCCCTGCCTACTACTTGGTGAGACGTGCGGTTCTGCTCGGAATCGAGCCTCGATCAGGGTCGCAGAGTACCTGACGTTGCCGTCAGTCCGCCCCTCTGCGATTCCGTAGAGGCCGCCCGAGGGCTGGTCGAGCGCCTGGTGACGGGGTCGAGAAGTCACAGTTTCGTGACGGCTGTGGTCCAGGGTGGTTGCTTCACGTCCGGACCGTCGATGTGGATTGCGCACTTCCGTCGTGCGATCCCGCCTCTGCGTCTGGACGAGCGGGCTCCGCCGAATACCTCCGGCCTTTGTCGCCCGTGCCCCCCGCAACAACGCGAGGAGATTCACATGAACCGCCAAAGCCAAGGTATCGACGCGAGCCGTTTCGGCGGCGCCAGACGAGCTCGACGCATCGGACTCGTCGCCGCACTCGCAGCCTTCACCGTCACGAGCTTCGCGATGGTGGGCGAAGCGAGTGCTGCGGTGCAGTCGTTCCACATCTCACCGTCGTCCGGCCCGATCGGCACGGTCGTGAGTGCGAGCGGTACGAACTGCAACCCGACTGCATCGCTCCCGACGAGTGGTGACTACGTGTCGGTTTCGTCGACGACGTTCCCGTTGACCGTCAACATGCCGGTGGCCGCGAACGGTTCGTGGCACGGAGCGTTCACGATCCCGGGTAACGCACTTCCGGTTCCCGGACTCGTCGAAGCCGTGTGCTTCACGAACGGCACGCCGGCGTCGACGACCGTCTACACACCGCAGCGCTTCACCGTGACCAGTCCGGCCGCGACCACTCCGACCACCCGCCCCGGACACACCGGTGGCGCGACCGGTGGGACGAACAGCGGTGGCACCACGGCGGCCAATCCCGGCAACGGTTCGGCAACCGGCAACAACGGTTCCGGCTCCGGCTCCGGTACCCCCGATGTCGGCGCGGGCAACGGTTCCGGTGGTTCGCACCTCGGTGGCACCAACGGCAACGGGAGCGGTGCGGTGTTGGCCAGTGCGGCCAAGACCGCAGCTGCAAGGAAGAGCGCGTCGGCCGATGCACTCGGCGCCACGCACCACCACTTCCCGTGGTGGATCGTCGCCCTCGTGTTGATCGTGCTGCTCGCCGGCGCGATCGCATTGTGGACCAAGCGCCGCAACACCGAGCGCGAAGCCACCCCCACCACGCCGAACCTGACGTGATCCATCCGAACGCGCGGCCCACATCGGGTCGCGCGTTCGGCGTTACGGACGCTCTTCCGGTTCCGCCGACGCGTGCACCTCGATGTCGAAGCGCTTCCCGGCCATGAAGATGCCGAGCAACGAGAACGGCACGTGATCGCGCAACGTCACCGTCACGCGGTTGCCGACGACCTCGACGTCGACGTTGTCGAGCTCTCCACTGTGGGGATCCTCGTCGAGCGAGGCCAGCGCGATCGACCGAGCCCGCGCCGGATCGAGGTGCACGGTCCCGGCCCGCAGTGCGTCGACATCGACCCCGTTGGCGGCCGCGGTCGCGGCGGAGTCGGCCATCGAAGACAGCTGGCGGCGGTCGGCGACGGCCCGCCACAGGTCGAGGCTCAACCCACCGAGGAACAACAGCGAAATGCAAAGGCCGAGCACCCACAGAGTGATCGTCCCCGACTGGTCCGCGCGCCGGGACCGCATCACCGGCTCCGGAAATCGTCGACGCGTCGCGTGGCCCGGGCGGTGTAGGTCCAGGAACCGACCCGCATCGCACCGACGCCGATCGCGGGCATGGTGACGCGTACGTCGACCTCGACCTCGTCGCCGCGTGCCGCACCCGTCGATGCCACCTGAACGTCGACATCGGACGCGTCGATCCCGTGATCGGCGGCGACATCTTGCGCGACCAAGACTGCGGCCGCGGAACTGCCGTTCGGCCAGTTGTCGACCAGATCGCGTGCCGCCTCCCGGGCGGCGATCGTCGCGCCGTTCTTGCGCTCGGCCCAGGTCGGCATCGTCGCGACGAGCACGACCATCGGCAGCAACAACAGGGCGCACGCCGCGACCCATTCGATCGCGATGAAGCCGGCGTCGGTGCTCCCGCGCCGGACCGCGGCCACTCAGCGCTCCCGGTGCGCCGACGCGTGGAGCTCGAGCCGCCAGTCGGGAATGAGCATCGGGAACCACGAATGCAGCGCCACGTGCGCGGTCGCGACGATCCGATCACCGTCGCGCGCACAGGTGATGGCGCCGACCGTCAACGACGAGCCGTTGGCGATCGATTGCACGACGCCACGCGTCGTCCGGAGGCAGTCGTCGGCGGTCGCGGCATTGGAGACGCCGGATCGCACGCCTTCGTCGAGCGCGTCGCGCACGGCGCCGCGCTCGTAGAGATCGACCAGGAGATTCGCGACCATCACGAACAACAACAACGACAACGCGGTCGCGATGACGTACTGGATCGTCGTGAATCCGGATTCGTCGTGGCGCGCCACCGCTAGTGGATCAGCGCGGTGCGCAGCGAGTTCACGATGTCGACGCCCAGCGCCTGCAGGAGGCCCCAGATCACGACGAGCGCGAGCACGCCGAGCGCGGCATTGCCCAGCAGTTCGGCAGTGGTCATTCCGGATTCGTCGTGCTTGCGGATGGTCACAGGTCTCCTTGGTTTCTTCGGGCGGGTCAGTGGTGTCCGAGAACGATCGACGGCAGCGGCGCGGCGATGAAGAGCAACATGATCGGCGCGAGGATCGCGATAGTCGGCACGAGCATCGCGGCCCGGCGCTTGACCGCGTCCTTGTGCATCTGTTCGCGGCGAGCATCGCGGATGTCGCTGCTCAACGCGAGCAGTCCGCCGCCGAGGTCGACGCCGCGCTCGACGCCCGCCGCCAGCAACGAATAGGTACGCGCCGCGCTCGGCTCCGGAGTCAGCTCCGCGGCGCGGCGAAAGGCATCGGCCTCACCGACACCGCTGCGCGTCCACGTGAGAACGTCGGCGAGCTCTTCGACGACGGCGCCGCGGCCCCGCTCGACGACGCGCTGCACCGCCTGCATCGCGCCCGAACCCGTGCGCACTTGCATCGCGAGCAAATGGTTCACCGTGTACAACTCGAGCCGGATGCGCCCGGCGCGCGCCGCGATTGCGCGCTCGAGCCAGCTGCGGGCGCGGCTGGCTCCGTACGCGAAACCGGCGATCGCCGCGACGAGCACGATGATCGGAGTCTTCACGGTCACCGCGGCCGCGATTCCGCCGCCCACGGCGAAGAGCACCGCGTGTGTGAGTTGCCGAGTGCGGTACCGCTCGGGGGTCACGTCGTCGAACGCGGCCTGGCGCAGCATGCGCGCGAGGTGATCGTCGCCCCGCGACTCGATCGCCCTGCTCGCCCGGCCCGTCGCGGCCCGCAACGCGGGCACGAACAGACGAGGCAGCGTCGCCTGCGGGGCCCGGCCCGCATCCCGGACGGTTACTGCTTCCGGGAGGTGACCGAACGCCGAACGGGCGACGATGGCATACGGGCGGACACGCGGCGCGAGCCGACGCGTCGGCCGGTGCCACACACCGGCGACGCCGGCCGCACCGACGCCGACCGCACCGGCGGCGAGCAGCGGGATGAGGCTCATCGCGTCGCGCCCGCGGCGGCGCCGAACACGCGCTCTTCGTCTTCGTCGCGGCCCAGCCGACCGAGGAAGATCATGCCGACCGCGGTGAGGCACGCGGCCACGACGAGCGTGAGGAACCCACCGCTCGATCGGTAGAAGTCGCGGAACGGTCCGGGGCGGGCCGTCAACGCGACCAACACCAACCACGGCAGCACGACGACCGCGCGTGCGTTGATGCGCATCTCGAGCCCTTCGGTTTCCAGTGCGTCCTGGAGTTTCAGGTCGCTGGTCGTGGCGGCGACGAGATCTTCCAAGATGTGGCGGACGATCGGACCGCCCCGCTCGTGCGCGAGCAACAAGACCTCGAGCACGCGATCGCTGGTCGGATCCGCGAGCTCCTCTTTGACCAGTTCGAGTGCGGGACCCGTGCCGAGCACGCGCGCCAACTCGGGGAAGCGGGCGAACGCCTCCCGCAATGCAACTGGCCCGGTCGCGGCAAGCGAGTTCACGGCCTGCGTGAGGGAACGGCCCGCGGCGATCGACGCGACGATGTCGCGGAGCCCGTCGGGCCACGCGGTCTGCACTTCGCGCATCCGGAGCCGCCGGCGCCGGGCGAAGTAGCTGCGCGGAAACAGCGCTACGGCCACGGCCGGAACCAGCGCAACGAACACCGAGCCCGTCAACGCAACCAGGATCAGGAGCGCCAACAGCCCGGCCGCCGCGCTCCCGAGCCAGAACCGGGTGGGCGTCAGCCCGGCGCCGGCCTGTTGGAACCACACCCGGCTGCGCGTCCGCGGACGCGTCAGACACGCGGGTCGGGAGGTGAATATCGGGCAGGGTTCCCATGAGGGCGCCGGCAACCAGGGCACAGAACAGTCCGATGACTGTGGCCGCGATGACGCTCATTGCGGGTTCCGTCCGTGCTCGAGCAGACGTCGGAGACCGGCGCTTTCGGGCAGGACCCGATCGACGCGCTGCTCGAACGCCGGCGGCAACATGCCGGTCCATTCCAACGGCCGCCCGAGACCATCGCGCACGAAGATCGGCTCGTAGGTCTCGCCTTCGCTCAGGCTCGGTACGACCGCGGAGATCTCGGTGACCTGACGCCGTACATGACCGTCGGCCCGAGCCACGTCGTCGCGATCCACGTGCACCACGAGGTCGAGCGCCTCCACGAAGATGCGGCGCACGATGTGTTCGGTCACGTTCTCGCCGGCCATCAAAGCCGCGTTCACCAGCGCGTTCACCGCGTCGCGGGCGCTGTTGGCATGGAGCGTGCAGAGAAATCCGCACCCGGCGTTGATCGCCCGCGTCAGCTCGAACGCTTCCGCGCCCCGGACCTCGCCGACGACGATCCGATCGGGCCGCATCGCCAGTACGAACTTGACCAGGTCGCGCAAGCTGATCTCGCCGGTGCCGTCCAAACCCGCGGGGCGGATCTCGTAGTACCCGCCGTGCAGAACCGGTACGGCGAGCTCGCGGATCTCCTCGCAGCTCCGCACACAGTGCGCGGTCGGAACGGCCGAGAGCAGCGCGGCCGCGAGCGTGGTCTTGCCCGCGCCGGGTTCACCCGAGACCGCAATACGACTGCGAAGTTGCATCGCGGCCCACAAGAAGTCCGCGGCTTGGCGCGTCAACGCGTCGCGGGCCACGAGCGCGTCGAGCGTGACGTCCCGCACGGTGTAGCGCCGCACGGTGGCGGAGAGCCGGTCGGCGACGGGCTCGATCGCCGCGGTCAACCGTGCCGTACCGTCGAGAACCCGCGCCTGAACGAGCGGGTGCTTGGCGTTGAGCTGACGCTCGGTCGCGGCGAGGAGCCGATCGATGATCTGGCGATTCTCCTCTTCGGTCGTCGGCTCGGTGAGTCCGTGCAGGCGACCGTCAGTGTCGAGGTACGTGACGCGTGCGCCTTCCACGAACACTTCTTCGACGTCCCGACGCGCGAGCAACGCGCTCAACGGGCCGAGCTCGGTGATCGACCGCAGCACCCGGTGGGCCATCTCCGGCGGGTCGCCGAGCGGAACTTCGTCGCCGAGACGGGCGCGGCGCTGATAGTCGTCGATTGCGCGTTCGATCTCGACGCGCACTTCGCCGACCTGCGCGGCCGGTTGCAGTCGCCGGCGTTCGATGCCCGTGATCGCGTCGCGGCGAATGATGTCGTAGGCGTCGGTGCGGACCGTCACGACGCCGCTTCGAACTGTGCGATATCCGCCGACCGAAGCGGGCCGGCCGCAACCAGCCCCGTGACCTGCGCCGCCACGAGACCGACGGCGCGGGTGAACGGCCCGCGCGTCACGGGCGTTCCGTTCCACGCCGCGTCGCCGACGCGGTCGTCGGTCGGGACGAACACGACCTCGACCGTGGGCAGGCTGGTCGTGATCTCTTCGTAGAGCTCGCCCCGGCGGAACTGTGCACCGGGTGCACGATTGACCGCGACGACGAACGCGGTCGTGGGAGCAAGAACATGCGCTTCGACCGCCCAGGTGAGGAACCGACCCAAACCGTGCGGCGACGCGTCGCATACGGCAACGAGAATGTCGGCTTCGGCAACCAGCGCCCGCCCCGCCGCGAAACGACCGCGTGCCGCGCCGACACCGACGTCCTCCAACATTCCCGCGCCGTCGATCACAACGATGGGGGCGTCGTCGGCCAGCCGGTCGACGACGCGGACGATCTCGCCCGGTCGGACCTGCGCCCACGCACTCGCATTCGGGATGCCGCACACGATGCGCAACTGCGACCCGGGTTCGACGACCGCGCAGCGATCCAGCAGTCCGCGCCCGTGCTCGACCGCGTCGATCGCGGTCCGCAGGTTCGGTTCGATGGGCAGGTCGAGCCGCGCCGCGACCGCCGGGCCCACGTCGTCGGCGTCGACGAGAACCACACCCGCGGTTCGCCCCAGCGCCAAGGCCAACTCGATCGCGATTTCGGTCCGGCCGACGCCCGGCGGACCACCGACCGTCACGATTCGGCCGACCCGCGCCACGACCGGCAGCGGCCCGGCCTGCGTGAGGTCGTCCCGGCGATCGGCAACCTCGGTGATGGCGCGCACGAACGCGTCGGGCGCGGCGTCGGATTCGACGAGTGCGTCGACGCCGAGTGCGAGCAGGTGCTCACGACTCGGCGGTTCGTCGCGGTCGTGCACGCCCACGACCGCGCGACCATGCGAATGCACGTCGGCGATCAGCGCGCGCGTCAGTCCCGGCCAACGATGCCCGGCGACCAACACGTCGTACGACTCTTCGAGCGCGCCTTCGGCTTCGACGAGCAGCGTGCGGACCCGGGCACCGCCATGATCGGTGAGGTGGCGGTGCAGTCCCTCGACCCAGACATCCGCGGTGAACGCCAGCGCGACCTCGGGCTCTCTCATTTGTCGCTCTTGGGCGCGAATGGAGTTTGCCCGTGCAGGACGGGCGCGCCCGTGGAGCGCACCAACATGACCGTGCCCGCGTCGATCGCCGCGGCCAGGGCCGGCGCGGAGACGGGATCGACGACCAGCGTGATTGTGACGTCGTCGGACGCACCCGAGAGCGCGCCGCCGCTGCGACTGTCGACCGCGACCACCTCCGCGTCGGCGAGCACATACCCGGCGCGACCGGAGTCGTGATCGACCGCGAGCACGTCGACGCGATCTCCCGTCGCCAGCTTTCCCCCAACCGCCCGCGCCCGCGCGATCGGGAAGCTCATGACACGCGCCGACGCGTGCGCGTCGAGATCGCTGATCGAAGCCTGGGCGATCAACTCGCCCTCGTGCACGTTGGCGGTCACGACGCGGCCGCGCACCGCACTCAATTGCGATCCGCCGAACAGCGTTGCGAGCACCGACGGGTCAGCGTGAATGCGCTCGACGTGCACGCTCGCGTCGCTGATCACCGTTCCCGGCGCGAGATCGTGCGCCGCGACCAGGACGGGACGGGTGTCGTCCGCCGATCGCAAAACGCTCAGCGTGAGCAGAACACCGAGCGCGCCGGCGAGCACCATCACCACGTGCCCGGTCGATATCCGCGAGCTGAGCTCCCGCCGCGTACGACTCGTCACCGTTCCTTGTGCGGTCCCCACCACCACCCCATCCCCGCGCGTTCAGCCTCCGTGGCTGGCGGCATGGAATCAGGCGGAACGCTCGACTGCGTCATTCCGTCCGGTGAGCAGTCTGATCAAAAGGGACAGCGCAGATCACTTGAAGTTGCGACAGATGCCGCAATATCCTGCAACTGAAGTCCGGCGCGACACCGGCACCAACCGAGCTCCGGGAGCTAGTTGTTGCTCCCCCGGGACGGGTCGTGGCCGCTCGAGTCGGGGCCCGGCGACCAGGCGGGGGGTTCGGGCGGGGTCCAGCTCGGCGGGGGCGGAGGCGGCGTCCACTCGGTTGTGGGCGGCGCGGCGGGCGGGGGCGGCAGCTGCCCGTACTGCTGCGGCGGCGTGTAGCTCGGGTTTGCGGACGGCGGCGCGATCCAGTTGGCGTTGGCCTGCAGCTGCTTCTTCGTGTTGCGCTTGGCAATCAGGAGCAACAGCACGCCGATGATCCCGATCAGGAAGCACACGAAGGCCCAGACGCGCGGCGAACCGCCCCACGGGCCCCTGCCCCATCGGGCCCGGAACCGTTCCACGTCGCGATACGCCCACCACGCGAGGAGGGCGGCGATCACGAAGACGATGGCATTCATCAGAAGTCTCCCGCTATCTCTCGCCCCGGCAGCCGTGTCGGCTCGGTCCCATTTTGCCGAGATTGCGCGCCGCCGACGAACCATGGCGCCGCGCCGCCCCGAGCCGGCAAGCCGTCGTGTCGCAGGTAGCTCGAAGTTGCACCAGATGACGGCTAACGTCCCGCTCATGTCGATCCCCGACGGCGAATTTCCCTCCGCGGCCAGCCGCTACCCCGAGATCCTCACCACGGCGCTGGCATCCGAGATGCTGCACGTCCACGTGGAATACCTCCGGCGCATGGTGCGGGAAGGCCGCATCCCCGCGCACCGGTTCCCGGGCGGCCGGGAGATCCGGTTCCTGCGCGACGAGCTGATCACGTGGGTGCGGGAGCAGCCGGGCGAGGACCGCTCCCCCAGCGCGGTCGAAAAAGCCCAGTCGTGACGGACGCCTCGTGACGGAACCGTCGGGCCAGGTCGCCATCGTCACCGGCGGCAACAGCGGCATCGGCAAGGAAGCCGCCATCGGTATCGCTCGCACCGGCGCGCACGTGGTGATCGCGGCGCGCAATCCCACCAAGGCCGCGGCGGCCGTCACCGAGATCGAGACGCGCGCCGACGCCCGCGGCCGCGTGGGTTTCCTGCCGATCGATCTCGCGTCGTTCGCATCGGTGCGCGAGTTCGTCGCCGCGTTCAGCGCCAAGCACGGCCACCTCGACGTCCTTCTGAACAACGCCGGCCTCGTTCTGCGCAAGCGGGTGGAGACGGTCGACGGGCACGAGACACAGTTCCAGGTCAACCACCTCAGCCACTTCCTGTTGACGAACCTGCTGCACGACGCGCTCGCGAAGCGCGCGCCGGCGCGGGTGATCAACGTGTCGTCGTACGCGCACACGACCGCACGCGGCGGGCTCGACTTCGACGATCTCGACTGGGAGAAGCGGCGCTACCGCGGCTTCGGCGTGTACTCGGCGACGAAGCTGATGAACCTGCTCTTCACACGCGAGTTCGCGCGCCGGACCGACTCCGACCTGATCACCGCCAACGCCTTGCATCCCGGCTTCGTCGCCAGCAACTTCGGGCGCGAAGGTGATCTCGGCCTGCTCGGCACGATCGCGATGCCGCTCATGCGCCCGTTCGCGATCTCGCAGGACAAAGGCGCGCTCACGTCGATCTACCTCGCCACGTCGCCCGATCTCGTCGGCGTCACCGGCCAGTACTTCATCAAGGGCAAGGCCGTGAAGCCCGCCGCGCATGCCCTCGACGACGCCGCGGCCGCGCGCCTGTGGGAGATCAGCGAAAAGCTCACCGCGGGCTGAACCACATGCCCGCCGACGATCTCTCCCCCCTCGCCGGAACCGAGGTGCACTACCTCCGGTCGGAGCACGTCGGCGACGAGTTCAAGATCTTCGTCGGCCACTGCGGCGACCGCACCGACGGCACGCCGAGCGCGGTGCTGTACGTCAGCGACGCGAACGGTCTGTTCGCGAGCGCAGTCGACATCGTGCGGCTCCTGCAACAGTCGGCGCACGTTCCGCCCATGCTCGTCGTCGGTATCGGATACCGGATGGGCGGCATCGCCGACACCGACGTCATCCGCTCCCGCGACTTCTCGCCCACCCACGACGACCTGTACACGACCGTCTTTCCCGACTGCACCGAGACAGGCGGCGGCCCGAAGTTCCTCGCATTCATCCGCGACGAACTGCAGCCGTGGGTCGGCGCGAACTACAACGTCGATCCCGACGACACGGCCTACTTCGGGCATTCGCTCGGCGGCCTGTTCGGCACGTGGGTGCTGCTCACCGAGCCGAGCACGTTCCTGCGCTACGGCATCGGCAGCCCGTCGTTGTGGTGGCACGGACACATGATGTTCGACTACGAGCGCCAGTACTCGAAGTCCCACGATGACCTTCCCGCGAAGGTGTTCTTCGGCATCGGCGCGCTCGAAGACCACGCCGGCCGGTTGCACGAAGCGAGCCGACTGCCGGCCGACGCGCAATCCGTCATGAGTGTCCGTTACATCGACATGGTCGCCGACACCGTGCGCATGGTGTCGGCGCTGCGCCGACGGCGCTACCCGTCGCTCGAGATCGAAAGCGCGATCTTCCCCGACGAGTTCCACATCACCGTCGCGCAACTCAACCTGTCGCGCTCGTTGCGCTACCTGTTCGACGCGCCCCGCTGAACTACCACGGCACCGAGAAGGCGCGCGCGCCCGAAGAGGAAGGTCCACGCCTGCAACTACTGCTCGTCGGAGCGAGGCCGCACCCAGGCGACGTGGGCGAGCGGGATCAGCGTCTCCGCGCCCGAGCCGTCGACCACTACAACGTGATCGCGGCCGACCAACAGCGTTCCGGCGATGCCCTCCGGCCGATCCAGTGTCCCGACATCGACGCCGCCGAGCGCGTCGCGCTCCAACAGCGCGTCGCGGAACCCACGGTTCATCGAAGCGCGTAGCCCGCCGCTCGTCGTGTGCTCGACGACCTCCACTGAGAACGGGACGCTGTCGCACACGTGCACTTCGACGCGCCCGAACGGGCACCGCAACGCGACGAGATCGTCGCCCACTTCGGCGACCGTGCCGACGAAGCGTTGTCCGGGAACCGTCACCGCCACGCGGTCGCCCGCGTGCATGCGATCGCGCAGCCAGTCGACGACACCGCGGCTGTGCCGCCACTGCGCGGCCGCGTCGGCCGTCGCGTCGTCCTGCTCGGCCCGCCACACGGCGCGCATCTCCCCGCCAACGCCGGAGAGATCGGGATGGTCGGCGTCCCCGTCCGTGGGTACCGCCATCAGCGCGCCGCGGCGGCGCTCCGGTACTTCGAGGTCGAGTGTTCCTGGTCCTTGTCGAAGCGCGGGATCACTTCGTCACCGAACAGCGTGACGGTGCGCTCGAGCAACTCGTGCGGGTACAAGCTGCCCGACGGGCCCATGATGAGTTGGTCGACGCCGATGTCGACCCACTTCTGGATGCCCTGCCGCGCAGTCGTCGGGGTCGCCGACGATCGCGGCGCCGCTCTGGAAACCCTTCTCGATCTGGTCGAGGGTGGGGTCGGGGATCTCCGTCGGCCAGTCGGGCACGAACGGCGGCTTCGGGAACGTGTCGAGGTAGTGGAACACCAGCGTCTGCTGGCGACCGTTGCCCGAGTGCGCCATGTAGTTGCGGGCCTCGTCGCGATCCTCGAGACACATGAAGCTCGTCGTGATCGCGATGTTGTCGTTCACGTACTCGCCGACGGGCTCCGCGTCCTCGATGTGCTTCTTGTACGTCTCGACGAGCGGCGCCATCTTCTCGGGCGTGCCGCCGGTGAAGCAGATCACGCCGATGCCCATCTTGGCGGCGCTGCTCGAACGTTTCCGGGTTGCCGGCCGCGACCCACAACGGCGGGTGCGGCTTCACGTACGGCTTGGGCAGCACGTTGCGCTCGGGCATCGAGAAGAACTTGCCGTCGTACGAGTAGGGCTCGTCGCGCCACATCCGCACGATCTCGCGGATCGACCTCGTCGTACATGTCGCGCGTGATCTCGGGATCGGTGATGCCGAAGCCACCCATCTCGGTGGTCGACGAGCCGCGCCCGGTACCGAACTCGAACCGGCCGTTGGAGACGAGGTCCATCATCGCGACGCGCTCGGCGACGCGGGCCGGGTGGTTCACCGGCGGCGTGATGTTGATGATGCCCGACGCAACGTGGATGTTCTGCGTGCGCGCCAGCACCCACGCCATGAGCGTCTCGCTCGCGGAGATGTGCGAGTACTCCTGCAGGAAGTGGTGCTCGGTGAACCAGGCGTACTTCCAGTTGTGCTGGTCGCCGACCTCGCAGAGATCGACTTCACTCATCAGCCGATCGTGCTCGGCGTTCGGGTTCTTCGCCGCAAGGTCCTTGTGTACGAAGCCGCCTTGGAACAGGCCGAATTCCATGATGCGAGATCCTCCGCCGTCGCCTACCAGTGCCGTTTTTAGAACGTGTTCTAAATCCTAGAGGAGCCTCCCGGCCGTGTCCAGCCATGACCGGCCGGCGTGCGCCGGCGTCGAGACGCGACAATTCGCGGATGCGCCGGGTCGTGATCGTCGGGCCCGGTGGGGCGGGCAAGACGACGCTGGCAAACGAGCTCGGGCAGCTCACCGGGTTGGACGTGTTCCACCTCGATCGCTATTTCTGGCACCCGGGATGGGTCGAGACACCGCGAGACGAGTGGCGGGAGGTCCAGCGCGAACTCTTCTCGGGCGAGGACTGGATCGCCGACGGCAACTACAGCTCCACCCTGGACGAGCGCCTCCCCCGCGCCGACACCGTCATCTTCTGCGACTTTCGGGCCTGGCGGACGCTCCCCCGAGTCCTCCGTCGCAGCGTCGCGAACCGGGGCCGGGCGGTGCAGGCCGACGGTTGCCCGGAACGCGTCGACCCGAAGTTCCTCTGGTGGGTGGTGCGGTACCGCGCTCGCAGTCGTCCGATCGTCGTGCGGGCGATCGCCGAGCTGGCACCCACGGCCGAGGTGCACGTCCTGCGCAGCCCGAAGGCGATCACGGAGTTCCTCGAGACACTGACGGCCGGTTGACCGTCGGTCTGATTCGCCGGCCGGTCGGCATCCGTTTGGATGTCACACCCCGGAAGTACCGTCGCCTGCATGCCCGATCAGACCCACGACAGCCCGGACGCCGTCGGCCGGGTGCTGGGCACCGAAGACGCCACTCCCCTGTCGTTCTGGGTCGCGATCGCGCCCGAGCAGTACCTCCAGCTCGACGACGTCGTGGTGTGCGAACGCGCGGTTCCAGGCCGCGACGAGCTGGTGCGGTTGTCGGGTGTCGTCACCCAGGTGCGGGCTCGCCAAGAGGGCGCCCGCTTCGACTCCGACGTGTTCCTCATCGCCGACGGCGTTCTGCCCGCGCAGGCGATCGAGGCCGCGGAAGTGTTGACGACCCGCTTCGACCCCGAGGTCTTCGTACCGCCCACCCCGGGTTCGGAAGTGCGCCGCGCGTCGGGCCACGAGCGCGACGTCGCGCTGTTCTTCGACCAGATGAAATCCCGCCTGCCGATCGGCCTCGGCCGCGACGGGCTCCCGATGTATCTGAACCTCGACTTCGTCGACGGCACGCGCGGCGCGCACGTCAACATCTCCGGCATCTCCGGTGTCGCGACGAAGACCACGTACGCGACGTTCCTGCTGTACGGCCTCTTCCACTCGGGGGTGCTCGGGACCGACGCGACGAACTCGAAGGCCTTGATCTTCAACGTGAAGGGTGAGGACCTCCTCTTCCTCGACCACGAGAACGTCAAGCTCTCGCCCGAGCAATCGCAGAAGTACCGCGACCTCGGGATGATGCCGGGCGCGTTCGCCGACGTCGCCGTCTACGCGCCGCCCCGTCGCGACGACCCCAACGCAACTCCCGACGTCCAGAATCGCCAGCTCGGCGTGTACCCGTTCTTCTGGACGATCGAGGAGTTCGCGACCGAAGCGCTGCTGCCGTTCGTGTTCGCCGACGCCGAAGACGAGCGCCAGCAGTACACGATGGTCGTGCACAACGTCGCGGCGACGTTGAAGCGCGACGGCCAACCCGCGGGCGACGGCGGCTGGCGCATCGACGGCGAAACGCTGCGCACGTACCGCGATCTCGTCGACTTCATCGTGGCCCGGGTGTCCCACGACGACCCGATGGTGCGCGCACCATGGGCGGGTCCCGTGACGGGAACGGGAACGATCAACGCGTTCGTCCGCCGGTTGTTGTCGTCACAGCGTTCGCTGGCCCGCCTCGTCCGGGCCGACGTCGCGGCCGACGCGCTGTTGCGGCACCGCATCGACACCGCAGCCCAGATCACCGTCGTCGACCTGCACAACCTCGACGATCGCTCGAAGCGCTTCGTCGTCGGCGTCACGTTGCGGAGCGCGTTCGACGCCAAGGAACGCGCCGGTCAGCACAAGCCCCTGCTCTTCGTGGTTCTCGACGAGCTCAACAAGTACGCGCCCCGCGAAGGCGACTCGCCGATCAAGGAGATCCTCCTCGACGTGGCCGAGCGCGGCCGTTCGCTCGGCATCATCCTGATCGGCGCGCAGCAGACCGCGAGCGAGGTCGAGCGCCGCATCATCTCCAACTCCTCCATCCGGGTGACGGGCCGGCTCGACGCGGCCGAAGCATCGCGCCCGGAGTACGGCTTCCTGCCCAAGGTCCACCAACAGCGCGCGGTTATCGCCAAGCCCGGCACGATGTTCGTACACCAGCCCGAGATCCCGGTGCCTCTCGTCGTCGAGTTCCCGTTCCCGGCGTGGGCGACCCGGCCCGACGAGCGGGGCGAGAACCCGGCCGAAGCCGGCGAGCTGCGCATCCCGGACGACCTCCTCGAGGGCGTTCCGCCCGGGCCCAGGGCCTGAAGGGCGCGCGCGTGCGGGTCCTCCACACCTCCGACTGGCACGTCGGCAAGCTGTTGCGCGGCGCATCGAGGATCGAGGAGCACCGCGCGGTGCTCGGCGAGATCGCGGAGATCGCGCAGCGCGAGCGCGCCGACCTCGTGCTCGTCGTCGGCGACGTCTACGAGACCGCCGCGCCGGCGCCCGAAGCCACCGCCGTCGTGTACGACGCGCTGCTCGCGTTGCGCGAGACAGGCGCGCAGGTGGTGGTCGTCGGCGGCAACCACGACCAGCAGTCGCAGCTGGATGCCGTCGCACCCGTGTTCGCCCGACTCGGCATCACGGTGCTCGGGCTTCCGGCCGGACCGGAACGGGCGGTCGTCGACGTCGCCGGCGCCCGGGTTGTGATGATGCCCTGGGTCTCGCAGCGCTGGGCGATCAAGACCGAACAGCTGATGGGCGCGACGGCCGCGGCCACCGCGCAGTTCTACGCGGCGCGCGTCGCGCGCCTGCTCGCGTGGCTGAGTGAGGGGTTCGCGGCCGACACCGTCAACATCGTCGCCGCGCACTGCATGGTGCAGGGCGGCATGCTCGGGGGCGGCGAACGCGACGCGCAATTGATCGACGAGTACGCGGTCCCGACCGCGGCGTTCCCGGCCGCGGCCAACTACGTGGCGCTCGGTCACCTCCACCGCGCCCAGCAGATGCCCGGTGCGGCACCGATCTGGTACTCGGGATCGCCGATCCAGGTCGACTTCGGCGAAGAGAACGACACCAAGCAGGTTCTGCTGGTCGACATTCCGGAGCGGGGCGCGGCCAAGGTCTCGCCCGTCGCGTTGACCCGCGGCGCGGTGTTGCGCACGCTGCGGGGGACCTTCGCCGAGTTGGAGAAACTGGCGGCGAACGTCGGTGACGCCCATCTGCGGGTGTTCGTCCGCGAGCAGCCCCGGGCCGGGCTGGCCGACGACGTGCGCGCGCTCCTGCCGACTGCGGTCGACGTACGCGTCGCGCCCGATGTCCCCGCCGACGATCCGACCCGCGTGGTGCGAGCCGTCGAACGCGCCACGACGCCGCGCGAGTTGTTCCGCCAGTATCTCGGCGAGAAGGGGCACGCCGACGACGACCGGCTGGTGGCCCTGTTCGACGAGCTGCTCGACGCGGAGACCGTCTGATGCGGCCGCTCGGGCTCGAGCTCGAAGGCTTCGCCGCGTTCCGGGAGCGCACGAGCGTCGACTTCCGCGACACCGAGCTGTTCGCCATCGTGGGCGCGACCGGTCACGGAAAGTCGTCGCTGATCGACGCGATCTCCTTCGCGCTCTACGGCAAGGTCCCGCGGCACGGTGAACGCGACATCGCGCCGGTCATGACCCTCGGGTGCAACGAGACCCGGGTGTCGTTCACCTTCGAGCTGGCGGGCGCGTCGTACATCGCGACCCGCGTGCTGCGCCGCAAACCCACCGGCGACGGCGCCACCACCCGCGCCCTGCGCCTCGAACAACTGCACGACGACGGCACCACGCTGGTGCTCGCGGGAAAGAAGGACGAATTCGACGAGGCGATTCGCCAGCTGGTCGGCCTCGACTTCGAGCAGTTCACCAAGTGCGTCGTTCTGCCTCAAGGCCAGTTCGCGTCCTTCCTGCACGCCCGCGCCGGCGACCGCGTCGCCATCCTGAGCGCGCTGCTCGATCTCGGCCGGTACGACCGCATGGCCACGGTGGCACACGAACGCGGAAACGCGCGGCGGGGGCCCGCGAGGCGCTCGGCACCGAGCGGGCCCGGCTCGGTGCAGCTACCACTGCCGCCCGCGACGAGGTCCAGGCGCGATCCGTTGGCCTCACGCTCCTGCGCACCGACCTCGATTCGACCGCGCCCCGCGACCTCGCGCTCGGGGCCGAAGTTTCCGAAACCCTGACCGGCGCCGACTCGGCCCGCCGCGTCGCCCGGGCACTTTCTGCTGTGCGCGTTCCCGACGATCTCCGGACGGTCGTCCAACAGATCGATGCGGCGCGTGCCGCGGTCGAACGCGCCGCCGTCGAGGCCGACGCAGCCGAAGCCCGCGCGATCGGCGCCGAGGAAGCGCGCGACAACCAGCCGCCGGTCGACGAGCTCCGCGCCGCGGCCGCCGCGCACACCGAACGCGCCACCATCGCCACCCGCATCGAGAAGGGCGAAACGGTCAACGCGGAGCGGGCGACCGCCGCGGCAGCAGCCAAGGACGCACTGCTCGCGGCCCAAGCCTCGGTCGAACAGGCCCAGGCCACGCTGGAAGACGCGCAACACCGGCATGCCCACGCCGAGCTGCGCGCGTCGTTGCACGTCGGCGAACGGTGCCCGGTGTGCGACCAGGCCGTCGACAAGCTGCCACCGCCGCTCCGCGCCACCGAGCTCGACAAAGCGCGCAAAGCCACCGCCGCGGCCAAGAAGGTGCTCGCCGACGTGCAACAGGCCGCGCAGACCGCACTCGGGGCGCTCGCGGAGAGCGGTCCGCTGCTCGACGAACTCCGCGAGCGGCTCGCCGCGATCGACGCTCGCGTCAGCACGTACCCCGACGCGGCCGCGCTCGCGGCACTGATCGAGACCGTCGACGCCGCACACGCGCTCGCCACCAAAGCGCGGGCCGAGGCGACCACCCGGCGCAGGACCGCGCAGACCGCCGAGAAGGAGCTCGCGTCCTTCGACGCGGCCTTGGCGCGCGCCGACGCGGCGTTGCAGACCCAGCGCGACACGCTCGTGGCCGCCGGTCTCGAACCGCCGCGCTCGTCGCGAGGCGCGCTGGCCAAACAATGGGATGCGCTCGAAGCCTGGGCGAACGAGATCCGCCCCGACTACGAGAAGCGCGCGTCACAGCTCGACGACCTCGCGCGTGCGAAGACCGCGGAGCGGGAAGCGGCGTACGGCGATCTCGAACGCCGGGCCTCGGCGCTGGGCGCGGCCGCGCCGACCGAACCGGCGGTCGCGGCGCTGACCCTCGCGGTCGCGGGCGCGCAACACGAGGCGGCCGAGGCGTTGCGCACGATCGAGAGCCAGCTGCACCGGGCCGACGAGCTCGACGCGGCCATGGCCGAGGCACGGGAAGAAGAGCTGTTGGCGAGCGAGCTCGGGCGGCTCCTCGACAAGGGCCACTTCGGCCAATGGCTCGTCGACGAAGCCCTGCGGGGCCTGGTGGCGGGCGCGTCGACGCTCCTCGACCGCCTTTCGGGGGGCCAGTACGCGCTCACCACGAACACCGACGGCGAGCTGCTCGTCGTCGATCGCGTCAACGCCGACGAGACCCGCTCTGTGCGCAGCCTCTCCGGCGGCGAGACGTTCCAGGCATCGCTGGCCCTCGCCCTCGCCCTTGCCGATCGCATCGCCGACCTCGCGGCCGATGGTGCGGCGACCCTCGAGTCGATCTTCCTCGACGAAGGGTTCGGCACCCTCGATCCCGAGACCCTCGACATCGTGGCGAGCACGATCGAGTCACTCGGAAGCGGTGAACGCGTGGTCGGGATCGTCACGCACGTGCCCGCGCTCGCGGAACGCATGCCGGTGCGCTTCCGTGTCCGCAAGGTCGGCCGCACGTCGACGGTCACGCGGGAAGACGCCTGACGTGCGGTTCACCGTCGATCCCTGGGACCCGGGCTACGGCGCGTCGGTGCAATCCGATCTCACCGAGAGCCCGACCGTGCCCCAGACCGAGATCGAGTGCCCCGACACCGAGTGGCGACCGCTCTCGCCCGCGGGCCGCGCGGTCGCGGCGGACACGACGCTGTTCGTCGACGGCGTCCGTCGGATCGAAGCGCGGGCGTGGATCGAGGGCGGCATCGAGCCCGTGCCCGGCATCTTCGCGTCGTGGGCGGCGGGCGTCGTGCGCTGCGACGGCACCGCCCGCATCGAGGCCATCGAGGTCGCCCGGGGCGTGTTCGCGCCGTCGGCCGTGCTCGACGACATCACGACATCGTGCGGTCGTTTCGTCGCGACGGCAACGACGAACGCGCGGCCGGAGACACTGAACACCAAGATCAACACGTGCATGACGGAGGTCGAGGCGCGCATCGCCGAACGCACGCGGCGTTGCGGCTCGGAGCTCATCGTGCTCGACGGTCCTCTGCGCGAGTCGACGAAGGAGCTGCGCGACGCGGTCGGCGTCGTGAAGTCGCACGACGTGAAGTACCTCCCCACCGCACTCGACCGCATCGTGGGCGAGCTCGGGCCCGGCGAACGGACGCCGGTGTTCGGTCTCGACACCCGTTTCCCGAAATTCTCCTGGTACCTCCGACTCCCCGGACCGGCCGGCGGACCCTGGGCCGGCATCGTTCGCTGTGAGGCGAGTGCGAAACTGCCCGCCCGGCAGGCGATCGAGCTCGCCGACCGCGTCGCCGCCACCCTGCCCCGGTTTGCCTCCGAACCCCACAAGGATCCGCGGGCCCCGCAGAACCTGTATCCGATCGGTGGTCTGGAGCGTGACCTGCGCCATCGAATGGGTGACCCAAACGTGGTCTACCGTGCATTGCGCCGTGCGAGCTCGGTCACGGCGTCGGCTGTTTGAGCAGGTTGCGGGCCTACCGCAAACAGCCGACCTAAATCGGGCTGCGCAATTGTCGACAATCACTCGTACCACCACCGAGCCGCAAGGGTGCTGAATGACCCGGTCGAGGTCGAGGGCGATCGCACTGACAGCGATGTCCCTCGTGGCAATGGCACTTCCTTCGGGCGCGGTCGCCGCGGGTTCCCCCGTCGCGTCAACGCGCGTCGCCCGGCTGGCCACTCTCGTCCCGCCGGGATCGACCGCGCTCGGCCAACTCGCCGACCCGACACCCCTCACGTTCGAGGTGGTGCTCGAGCCGTCGCACCGCGCCGAGTTGCAACAGCTCCTCGCCGATCAGCGCGATCCCTCTTCGCCGCTCTATCAGCATTATCTCGAGCCCGGTGAGTTCGCCCGCGACTTCGGGCCCACCTCCGATCAGATCAGTGGCGTCACGTCGTGGCTGCACAGCCGCGGCTTCGACGACGTCAGCGTCGACGGTTCGGCCGTGCACGTCCGCACGACCGCCGGCGCGGCGGGCGATGGTCTCGGCGTGGCGATGGAGCGGTACCGCACGCCCAACCGGCACGAGTCGTTCTTCGCCCGCGACGCGCCGCTCGTGCCCGAAACCGTCGCGCCGAACGTCTCCGCGATCCTCGGCCTGACCGACGCACCCGCCGCACTCCCGCGCCTCGACGCGTCACCCGGTGCCGCACCCCGCGCCAGTGCGGGTGCCGCGCCGCACGCCGACGGGCTCACACCGTGCTCGGCCGCAACGTCGGCCGCGGGCGGACAGTTCTACACACCCGACCAGGTCGGTTCGTTGTACGGCGTGGGCAGCCTGCTCACGAACGGGCAGAACGGCACCGGCCAGTCGATCGCACTGGTCGAGCTCGCGCCACACCTCTCAGCCGACACCAACGCGTTCAAGTCCTGCTTCGGCCTGACCAACACCGTCACCGCGATCAAGGTCGACGGCGGCGCACCCACCGACCCGGGCGGCTCTCTCGAAGCGAACATCGACGTCGAAGAGGCGGCTGTGCAATCGCCGCACTCGACGATCCTCTCCTACGAGGGCCCCAACACCGCGACCGGCGAACGCGACGTGTACACGAAGATCGTGAACGACGACCTCGCCAAATCCGTCTCTACGAGCTGGGGACTCTGCGAGGCGTTCTCGAGCAGCACGATCATGAACCAGCTCGACGCCTTGTTCGCGCAGGCCGCGGCGCAGGGCCAGACCGTCGTGGCCGCGTCGGGCGACAGCGGATCCGAGGACTGTTTCGCGGGCGGTCAGGCCGGCGGTTCATCCAGCCTCGCGGTCGACTCTCCGGCCGACGACCCGAACGTGACCGGCGTGGGCGGCACCTTCCTGCTCGGCGCGGGCGACGAGACCGTATGGAACGACTGCGACGGCGAATCGACATTCACGCAGTGCGAGAACGACCTCAGCCCCAACAGCGGCGGCGCGGGCGGCGGCGGCCTCTCCGCGCATTTCACGAGACCGGCGTGGCAACCCGCGCCCGCGGCCGGAACGTGTTCGCTCTCGTCGTGCCGCGCGGTACCGGACGTGTCGGCCAACGCCGGCGTCGGTGAGGTGTTCCGGTCGAACGGGGGCTGGGGTGCGGTCGGCGGAACGAGCATCGCCGCCCCGAAGATCGCGGCGATCGTCGCCGACGTGAACACTGCGTGCGTGGCCCCCGTCGGCGAGCTCGCGCCGAAGCTCGTCACGATCGCGGGCCAGACCGACGGCTACACCGTTTCGCTGAACGACATCACGAGCGGGAACAACGACCTCGCCCGCGTGCACGCGAACAGCTTCACGGCCACGACGGGCACCGACCTCGCCACCGGCGTGGGTGCACCCGTCGCCCCCGGCTGGTCGTGCCCGCAGATCAGCGACCTCAGCGCGCAGAACGCGGCGGTCGGCACCAGCGTGACGCTCACCGGCTTCGGGCTCTCCGACGCAACCTTCAAGTTCGGGAACACGAGCGCGGTCGTGACCGCGCAGGACGCGACGTCGGCGACCGTCACTGTGCCCGCGGGCACGGGAGTGGTCACGGTCACCGGTACGAACACGATGGGAACCGGCACCCAGACCATCGACTTCGCGTATCCCGGTTTCTCCACGACCACCACAACGACGAGTACGTCGACGACCACGACGTCGACCAGCACGACAACGACCGTTCCGCCGACCACGACGACCACGACGGTTCCGCCGCCGCCCCCGCCGAAGCCCGATCCGCCGAACACGCACGCGTACCGGATGGTTGCGTCCGACGGTGGCATCTTCAGCTTCGGCGGCGCCAAGTTCTTCGGCTCGACCGGCGCGATCCACCTCAACCGGCCGATCGTCGGCATGGCGACCGACCGCGCGACCGGCGGCTACTGGTTCGTCGCGAGCGACGGCGGGATCTTCGGATTCAACGCGCCGTTCTTCGGCTCCGCGGGCGGCGCCGCGCTCGACGCGCCCGTCGTCGGGATGGCGAGCACCCCCAACGGCAAGGGCTATTGGCTCGTGACCGCGGCGGGGTCGGTGTTCGCGTTCGGCAACGCGCCGAACTTCGGTTCGGCGACCCGTCCGCACGCGCCGATCGCCGGGATCGCCCCCAGCGCCGACGGCAAGGGTTACTGGGTGGCGGGTCGCGACGGCAGCATCTACGCGTTCGGCGACGCGCACAATTTCGGGTCGATGTTCGGCACGCCGCTGAAGCAACCGATCGTCGGCATCAGCGCCGACACCTCCACCGGCGGGTACTGGCTCGTCGCGACCGACGGCGGGATCTTCGGGTTCGACGCGCCGTTCTTCGGCTCGACCGGCGCCATCCGTCTCAACCAGCCAATCGTGGGAATCGCGCCCACCTCGAACGGCAAGGGCTACTGGATGGTCGCCTCCGACGGCGGGATCTTCAGCTTCGGAAACGCGACCTTCGCCGGTTCGATGGGCGGCTCGAAACTCAACCAACCGATGGTCGGAATGGCCGGCGCCCGCTGAAATCGGGAAGCCGGAGACTGAAAATGGAGGCGGTGGCGGGAATCGAACCCGCGTGCAAGGTTTTGCAGACCTCTGCCTGAACCACTCGGCTACACCGCCAGAGCGAGCAAGACTACCTCGGCTGCTCCAGGGACCGACCGCTACAGTCGCCTCTTCGACCGCACATGTCGGGGAGCGAAGCAGTGACCGTCCGGGTATTGGGTGTCGGCGCCGCCGCGCCCGAGTTGCGTTTGCACGCCGCCGATGTCGGCGCGGCATGGGGTCGGGGCGGACGCGGCACGGTCGCGCTCTGCGCGCCCGACGAAGACACGTTGACCCTCGCGTGGCAGGCCGCCGACCGCGCCCTGACCGCGGCCGGGGTCGCGGCCGAGAACGTCGATGCCCTGTTCTGGGGTACGAGCCGTCCGCCGTTCGCCGAAGGCCCGAGCTTCGCGTTCCTGGCGTCGACCCTCAGCCTGGCGCCGACGGTGAGCGGCGCCCTCTGCGCGGGCTCGGCGCACGCCGGGATGGAAGCCCTCCTGGCCGGCGCCGACGCGATCGGCGCGGGATCGGCGCGCGTGGCGCTGGTCATCGCGTCGGATGCGGTGCGCCCCGGCCCGGGGACGGGCTTCGAGGCGCGCTGCGGCGCGGGCGCGGCCGCTCTCGTTCTCACCGTCGACGGTCCGGGCCACGCCACCCTCGGCACCCGCGTCACCCGCACCCGCCCGTTCCTCGATCGGTACCGGGGCGACGGCGAGACCGACAACCGCGACATGTACGACGGGCGCCTGTTCCGCGAGGAGATCTTCCTGCCCGTCGTGCGCGAGGTCGCGGAGTCGCTGTCGGCCTTCGACGTGCGCGCCTGGTCGCTGCCCGATCCCGACGGCCGGCTCGGCGCGGTCGTGGCGCGCGGCGTCAAGGCCGCGACGACTCCCTCGCACGAGATCTACGCCGCGATCGGTGATGCCGGCGCGGCGGCCGCACTGCTCGGCGGCATTGCCGCGCTCGACGCGGCGGGAACCGTCGCGATCGTCGGCACCGGCGGCGGCCGTACGACGGGCGTGCTGATCAACGCCGACGCCGCGGTGCCGGGCGCGGCGAGCACGGCCGATGCCCTCGCCGGCGGCCGGCCCGCGAGCTACGCGGCCGCGCTGCGCGCCCGCGGGCAACTCCAGCCGGTCGGCGAGACGATCCCGATGGGCGTGCCGCCGGAGAGCGCGATGTTCGTGCGGGGCGCCGACGAGATGCTCGGCCTGCTCGGCGGGCGCTGCGTCGACTGCGGAACCATCAGCACGCCCCCGTCGATCCACCCGCACTGCATCAACTGCGGCGGCGGCAAGCTCGAGCCGGTCGCGTTGGCGCGGGCCGGGACCGTGCACACGTTCGTCGTGAACCAGACCATGCCCGCGCCGTTCGTCGCGCCGCTGCCGATCGCCGTGCTCGACATGGACGACGGCGCCCGGCTGATGCTGCAGGCGATCGGCGACGGCACCGACATCGAGATCGGGACGAAGGTCGAGCTCGTGCTCCGGAAATACGCGCACGAGCGTGGCGTTCCCGTCTACGGCTTCAAGGCGCGTGTGAAAAAGGACGTCACACCATGAGTTGGAACAAGGTCGCGGTCGTCGGGGCCGGGCTCATCAAGATGGGCGAGCTCTTCGAGCAGAGCTACGAGCAGATGGCGGCGGGCGCGTTCGAGGCCGCGGTCGCGAGCGTCGACAAGGGCTTCGAGCCGTTGCAGGTCGAAGCCGCATTCGTCGCCACTCAACGCGGCACCTTGTGGGGCCAGGAAGGCATCGGCGGCAACACCATCCCGACCGCGATCGGCCTGGCCGGCATTCCGTGCACGCGCATCGAGAACGCGTGCCCGTCGGGTTCCGACGCGTTCCGCGTCGGCGCGATGGCCGTGGCCAGCGGTGTGCACGATGTCGTGCTCGTCATCGGCGTGGAGAAGATGCGCGACAAGTCGTCGGAAGAAGGGCTGTTGTCGCGCGCCGCGGCCGGACACCCGATCTTCACCCGGGGCGAGACCGCGCCGGTGTTGTTCGCGCCGTTCGCGACGCGCCACATGCACGAGTTCGGTACGACGCGCGAGATGCTCGCATCGGTGGCGGTCAAGAACCACTACAACGGCGCCCGCGATCCGTACGCGCACTTCCAGAACGAGATCACCGTCGACGACGTGTTGAAGTCGCAACCCGTCTGCCATCCACTGCACTTGCTCGACTGCTGCCCGCAGACCGACGGCGCGGCCGCGGTGCTCCTCGTGAGCGCGGAGCGGGCGCGGGAGTTCAGCGACAAGCCCGTGTACGTCGCCGGCTTCGGCGTTGCGACCGACCACCCGTACCTGCACGAGAAAGACAGCTTCACCGAGATCAAGGTCACGCGCGTGGCGTCACAGCGCGCGTACGCGATGGCCGGTATCGGCCCGAGCGACATCGACTGCGCCGAAGTGCACGACTGCTTCACGATCACCGAGATCCTCGACATCGAAGACCTCGGCTTCTTCGAGAAGGGCGACGGCGGCCGGGCGAGCCTCGAAGGCGAGACCGCCCTGACCGGCCGCATCCCGGTCAACACGAGTGGCGGATTGCTGGCCAAGGGGCACCCGATCGGCGCGACGGGCGTGGCGCAGATCACCGAGTGCTGGTGGCAGCTGCGCGGCGAGGCGGGCGACCGCCAGATCGAGACGCGCAACGGCTACGCACTGCAGCACAACGCGGGCGGGCGCGGCTCGGGCGTCTCGGTCGTCAACATCCTCACGAATCGGAACGATGCCTGATGCCGCAGACCGACCTCCGCACCGAACGCGACGTCGACGGCGTCGGGCGCATCGTCCTCGATCGGCCCGAGGCGAAGAACGCGCTCACCGTCGGGATGCGCGACGGCATCACCGCCGCGTTGCGCGAGTTCCGCGCCGACCCGCAGGTGCGCGCGGTGTTGATCACCGGCGAAGGCGACGCGTTCTGCGCGGGCATGGACCTGTCGGCATCGACCGTGTCCCAGGCCGGGAAGCCGGGCTTCAACCCGCGCACCACGTCCGAAGCGTTGCGCGCCGGCGTGCAGACCTTCATCCGCGAGCTCTGGGAGTTCGACAAGCCCACGATCGCGGCCGTCAACGGCGCGGCGGTCGGGCCCGGCGCCCACCTCGCACTCGCCTGCGACTTCGTCTTCGTGCACGCCCGCACCCGCTTCATGTGGTCGTTCGCGAAGTGGGGTCTCGTCGCCGACGCGGGCGGCGCGTACCTGCTCCCCCGCCTCGTCGGCCTGCCGCGGGCCAAGGCGATGATCATGCTCGGCGAAGGCGCGACCGGCGCCGAGGCCGTCGAGCTGGGTCTCGCGTACCGATGCGTCGACGATCCCGCGGCGATGCAGACCGAGGCGATCTCGGTTGCGCGCAAGCTCGCGGCGGGGCCGACCCGCTCGCTCGGGCTCTCGAAGCGATTGTTGAACGCGTCGTTCGAATCCGATCTCTCGAGCTCGCTCGAGCTCGAAGGGCACTTTCAGGCGCTCGCCACGTCGTCGCCCGACCTCGTCGAGGGCATGGTCGCGTTCCGCGAGAAGCGCGACGCGAAATTCACGGGCGAGTGAGCGGGCCGGGTCGCGTTCCGGGGCAACGGGTCCAGCGCGTCGCCGCGTACAACGTGTGCCTCGACGCCGACGATCGCCTGCTGCTGTGTCGCCTGTCGGCGATCACCGAGGTGCCGGGTTCGTGGACCTTGCCGGGCGGCGGCATCGACTTCGGCGAACACCCGGAAGCGGGTGCGATCCGAGAGCTGCGCGAAGAGACCGGTCTCGCCGGCCGGGTCGAGGAACTGCTCGCCGTCGACTCGATGTTCCGCCCGGCCCGCGCGGGCGAGGAGGCGGGCGACTACCACAGCATTCGCATCTTCTACCGGACGACGATCGAGGGTGGGACGTTGACCCACGAGACGAACGAGTCGACCGACCGTGCGGGTTGGTGGACGCGCGCCGAGCTGCGGACGATCCCACTGGTGTCGACGAGCGAGCTGGGTGCGCGTTTGGCCTACGGTGAGCGCCCATGAAGACGCGCATCCCGATCAGGTACACGCGGCCGTGGTCGTGGATCCTCATGATCTTCCTGCTCCCCGGCGCGCTCGCGTACATCGAGGTCGACGGCACCACAATCCGCGTGCGGATGTCGTGGGCCTTCCGGGCGAAGTTCACCCGCGGCGACATCAGCACGATCACCGCGAACCGGCCCGTCATCAGCGTCGGTATCCACGGCTGGAAAGGCCGCTGGCTGGTGAACGGCGCGAACCGGCCCGTGGCCAAGATCACGTTCGCACTGCCCACCCACGCCCGTGTCCTCGGCTTCCGGGTCACGTTGCGGGAGCTGCTCGTGAGCGTCGCCGACGTTGCCGAGCTGCAACGCGCCCTCCTAACCTGACGCCCCGACCCTGACGAGCGCGTCAGCAAACTTCATTCTCCGGAGGAACACACGTGGGTCTCTACGACGGCAAGGTCGCGATCGTCACCGGCGCGGGACGTGGCATCGGCCGCACGCACGCGCTGCTCCTCGCGTCCGAGGGCGCGGCGGTCGTGGTCAACGACCTCGGCGGCTCGAGCGCAGGCGACGGGGCCGACGCCACACCCGCGCAGCAGGTCGTCGACGAGATCGAAGCCAAGGGCGGCCAGGCGATCGCCAACTACGACAGCGTGTCGTCGTGGACCGGCGCGGAGGCGATGATCCAACAGGCCGTCGACACCTTCGGTGGGCTCGACGTGCTCATCAACAACGCCGGAATCCTGCGCGACAAGATGAGCTTCAACATGGACGAGTCGGAGTGGGATCAGGTGATCGACGTCCACCTGAAGGGCCACTTCGCCACGTCGCGGTTCGCCGCGTCGTACTGGCGCAGCGTCTCGAAGGAGACGGGCGCGCCGGTCAACGGCAAGATCGTCAACACCGCGTCGGAGTCGGGCCTGTACGGCAACGCGGGCCAGGCGAACTACGCGGCGGCCAAGGCAGGTATCGCGTCGATGACGATCGTGATGGCGCGGGAGCTCGAGCGCATCGGGGTGCGCGTGAATGCGATCTGTCCGGTCGCGCGTACGCGCCTCACCGAGACCGTCGCCGGCGACTTCATGAATCCGAAGGAAGGCGAATTCGATCGCTTCGCCCCGGAGAACATCTCCGCGGTTGTGTGCTGGCTCGCGTCGGATCTGTCGGCGGGCGTGACCGGCCAGGTCGTGAAGGTCATGGGCGGTCAGGTGCAGCTGGTGCGGGGTTGGCGGCCGATCACCGAAGCCACCGACGACAAGCCGTGGACGATCGAGTCGATCGATGCGGTGTCGGGCACCCTGTTCGCCAAGACCGACAAGGGCGTCCCGCCGTTCATGCCGAACGTGGGCGACAACTGACAGCCGCGCCCTGACCCCGCCCCGAGCCCTAGGCTCGGGGCGTGAGCATCGAACTCCCCCGCACCGACCTGGCGCTCGACGACATCCACCTCGGCGACATCGAGCAGTGGATGCGGGCCGACCGCGAGGGCATCTTCGCCAAGCTGCGCGCCGAGCGGCCGATCTCGTTCCACGAAGAGCCCGTGCCGCCGCCCGAGATCGGGATCCCGCAGGGTCCGGGCTTCTGGGCGCTCACGCGTTACGCCGACGTGTACGCAGGTGTCGCGCGACCCCGACACGTTCCACTCCGCGCCGACCTCCACCATCGGCGACATGCCGGCCGAGATCGCGGAGTGGCTCGGCTCGATGATCAACATGGACGCGCCGAAGCACACCAAGCTCCGGCTCATCGTCAACCGCGGCTTCACGCCCCGCCAGGTCGCGCGGATCGACGACTCCGTGCGCGAGCAGGCGAAGGAGATCGTCGAACGCGTCGCACCGCTCGGTGAATGCGACTTCGTCAGCGAGATCGCGGCGGCACTGCCGCTGCAGATCATCTGCGACATGATGGGAATTCCCCGCTCCGACGTGCAGATGATCTTCGAGCTCACGAACACGATCCTCGGCGTCGGCGATCCCGAGTACGTGCAGACCCTCGACCAGCTGATGGCCGCGGGCATGGGGCTCTTCCAGTACGGCATCGCACTCGCCCAGGACCGCCTCGACAACCCGCGCGACGACATCACGACCGCGCTCATGCAGGCCGAGGTGGAAGACGAATCGGGCAAGCACCGGCTCACCACGGGTGAGCTCGGATCGTTCTTCCTGCTCCTCGTCGTCGCCGGCAACGAGACGACCCGCAACGCGATCAGCCACGGCATGCTCGCGCTCACCAACAACCCCGATCAGCGCAAGGTGTGGACCTCCGACTTCGAAGTTGTGTCCCCCACCGCGGTCGAGGAGATCGTGCGCTGGGCCACTCCCGTCATCAACTTCCGCCGCACGGCCACGCGCGATGTGATGATCGGCGACCAGCAGATCAAGGAGGGCCAGAAGGTCGTGATGTTCTACAACTCCGCGAACCGCGACGAGCGCAACTTCGACGACCCGTTCCGCTTCGACGTGTTGCGCACCCCGAACGAGCACTTCGGTTTCGGCGCCGGCGGACCGCACTTCTGCCTCGGCGCGAACCTCGCCCGGCGCGAGATCCGCGTGATGTTCGAAGAAGTGCTCCGCCGCCTCCCCGACATCGAGATCACGGGCGAGCCCGACATGTTGCAGAGCAACTTCATCCACGGCATCAAGCGCATGCCGTGCGCGTGGCACACCGTCGTCGACTGATACATACCGGTCGGCGCATGTTCACCGATCGCGTCGAGCTGCGTCCGCCGGTCGAGGCCGATCGCGAACGTGTACGCGTACGCGACCGAAGCCGGTCGGGCGCTCGTCGCGTTGGCGGCGGAAACGTTCACCGGCGAGATCCTCGCCATGATCGATCCGACCAACCTGCCGTCGCAGAACCTCGCGGCCAAGCTCGGCTTCGAGTATTGGAAACAGGCCGTCGTGGACGGCTACCTCGACAACTTGTACCGGCTCACAGTGCCGTGACGACACGGGCTTGGCACGCCGACTCCCACGCCCGCTACCTTTCCTGACGTCGGCGTCAGGTTGGTCGGTCGATTCGGAGGAGTGCAGGTGCAGCTCGCTTGGGGCCCTGAGGACGAGGCGTTTCGGGCCGAGCTCATCGCCTTCCTCGACGCGCACACGCCCAAGGAAATGACTGACGGCTTCGACTTCCAAGACGTCGGCGACGAACACGAGCTCGTGCCGCAGTGGATGCGCGACTGGCAGGCCACGCTCTTCGATCACGGCTGGATGATCCCGGGCTACCCGCCCGAGCTCGGCGGCCGGAACTGCACCCCCGTGCAGACGCTCATCTATCTCGAGACGCTTTCCGGTCGGCGCCTGCTGCGCAGCGGACACTTCCCCGGTTACGCGATCGTCGCGCCGAGCCTGCTCGAGTTCGGCAACGCCGAACAGAAGGCGCTGGTGCCCGCGGCCATCCGGGGCGACACGATCTGGTGCATCGGCATGAGCGAACCCAACGCGGGCTCCGACCTCGCCGGCCTACAGACACGCGCCGAGCTGCTCGACGACCACTTCGTCGTCAACGGGCAGAAGGTGTGGACGAGTTACGCGACGATCGCGCAGAAGTGCTTCTGCTACGTGCGCACCGATCCGACGCTGCCGAAGCACAAGGGCATCTCGCTGCTCATCATCGACATCGACTCACCCGGCATCGACATCCGCCCGTTGCGCCACATCAACGGCAGTGCCGGTTTCGCCGAGGTCTTCTTCACCGACGTGATCGTGCCGCGCGAGAACCTCGTCGGCGGGCTGAACGGCGGATGGGCGATCACGCAAGGTTCGCTCGCGCACGAACGCGCCGGCCTCTGGGTCGAGGGCATCGCCCGGTTCGAACAGACGATCGCGAGCCTCGTCGAGCTCGCCCAGCGGCAAGGCCGCGCCGGCGACCCGATCATCCGGCGCAAGATCGCCTCGGCCTACGAGCTGGCCGCATCGCTGCGCGCCCTCGGGTACAAGGGCTTCGCTTCGTTCGCGCAGGGTTCGAGCTGCGCCCGAGCACAGCTACATGAAGATGGCGATGTCGGAGGCGAGCAAGGCGGCCTTCGAGCTCGGCATGGAGATCTCCGGTGGGCTCGCACCGGTCACCGACCCTGTGCTCGGCGCGGCGACGAACCGTTACGTGCACGGCTTCTTCATGTCGTTCGCGAACACGATCGCGGGCGGTAGCTCGGAGATCCAGCGCAACATCATCGCCCAGCGCGTGCTGGGCCTCCCGAGGCACTGAGGGCGTCGACCGTGGACTTCTCGCTCACCGCCGATCAGCAGCTGCTGCGCGAGACCGGGCACAAGCTGCTCGAACGCGAATGCCCGCCCGCGCTCGTGCGCGTACACATCGACGACGCGGCGGCGTACGAACCGTTGTGGCGCCACCTGTCGGAGTACACCGCGCTCGGCGCGGGGCCCGCGACCGATCTCTGCCTCTTCCTCGAAGAGACGGGCTATGCCGCGGCGCCGGGGCCCTTCCTCGCCACGACGGCGTACACCGCGCTCACCGGCGACGACACGACTACGGGCACGGTCGCATTGGTCGACGATCCCACGCTGTTGTTCGTGCTGGAAGCCGACCGCGTCGATCGCATCGCCGTCGTGTTGCCCGGTCCGCAACTCGCGGTGATCGATGCCGCCGACGTAACCGCGCACTTCGTCTCCACCGTCGACTTCTCGCGCCGCGCGTTCACGCTCGATCTGCCGACGCTCGCCGCGCAGCCGCTTGATCCCGAGGTGTACGCGGCTTGGCGCGACCGCACGTACGCATGCATGGCGGCCGAGATGGTCGGCACCGCCCGGCGCATCTTCGACATGGCCCTCGCCTACGCCAAGGAGCGCAAGCAGTTCGACGTCCCGATCGGCTCGTTCCAGGCGATCCAGCACAAGCTGGCCGACATGTCGCTCGCGCTCGAGCGCGCCACGGCCGCGGTGCACTACGCGGCGATGACCGTCGACGGCGACGACGCCGACCAGGCGCGTGCATGCCACGTGGCGAAAGCGGCCGCGGGCGAGGCGGCGCGGCGCATCCTGAAGGACGGGATCCAGATCCACGGTGGCATCGGCTACACGTGGGAGCACGATCTGCACCTCTATCTGCGGCGCGCGACCGCCGACGAGGATCTGTTCGGCACCACGGGGTGGCACCTCGACCGCCTGGCCGAACTTCTCATCGACTGACCTCGTCGACCGAGTCATCGACCGCTGCGGATTCGCGTCTCGTGACGCGCCGGTCACAGCCACGCCGTACCGTCGATCGCGGCGGCTCTGACGAAGGATGTCTCGGTGGGTATCACGCGGCGCTACGTCGAAGCCGAGGACTTCGTCGTCACCGTTTGGGACGGAGTCGTCACCGCGCACGACTGGGCCATCGCGGTCAAGGATCAGAGCACCGACCCGGCTCTTCTGTTGGCCGGCCGACGCCTGACCGACACCCGGACCGTCGCGGGGTCGCGACTCTCCCCGGCCGAGGTCACGACCGTCGGCACGTCGTACGACGATCTCGCCATCCCTTCGACGGGCGTGCGCTTGGCCATCGTGACGAATGAAGGTTGGGCGGTGGCGCAGCTCGTCAAGAAACGCATGCAGACCTACGGTGTTTCCACACAGGTGTTCGACGAAGTGCACACTGCATGCGCGTGGCTAGGCATCGATGCCGCGATCGCACTCACTACGATCGGAGAACTGCGCCAAGAGCTCCGGAGCATCGAAACCCGTGCCTGATCATCCCACGGCGTGCGGACGACTCAATGGGCATCGCGCGCCGACTGATCGGCTCCGCCGATCTCATCGTGGCGGTCGCGCAGGCGCGAAATCGACTGACCGACGGGCGTACGGCCACCGTCGTCGGCATGTTCGCCAACGTCCACGTCGCGTGCACATGGCTCGGCGTCGACCCGGAGTTGGTCCTCACCACCATCGACGACCTGCGCAACGAGCTCCGGGCCTGACCCGGATCGGGGCCGCGGCCCTTGGTCGGGGTTCCGCACACCGTCTACACTTCTCTGACGTCTGCGTCAGTTACGCGAGGGGAAGCCGATGACGAACGTCGACCTGGTACGGCTCGCCGGTAGCCGGGGCCGCATCTCGGATGCGCCGACCGTCGATCTCGTGACGGCCGAGGTGATCCGGGGCGGAATGGAGACCGTCTGTTTCGAGATGGCCGAGTACGTCTCCCGTACCGCCACGACCCCGATCCTCAATCAGTCGAACGAGCGCAACGCCACCGTGCTCGACGCGTGGGGCCGCCTGGCCGCACTGTCGGTCGGCATCCCGCAGTTCATGCTCACCTCCACGCTGCCCGTGCGCTTCGCGCTCGAGTTCTTCGGTGCCGAGGAGTTCCACGAAGGCGACGTGTTCGTCGCGAACGACCCGTACCACGGCGGCGGTCACCTCCCCGACTACAACGTCTTCGCACCCGTGTTCGCCGACGACCCCGCCACTCCGGGCGGGCGCCGGATGGTGCTGATCGCGAGCATCCAGTGCCACCACGGCGACACCGGCGGCGGTGTTCCCGGCGGCTACAACATCACCGCCACCGACATCTGGGGCGAAGGCGTGCGTTGGCCGGTCGTGAAGGTGCTCGACCGCGGCGTGGAGCGTCGCGACGTGTTGTACGCGCTGCAGGTCAACAACCGCATCCCGAGCTACATCGGCGACCTGCGCGCGCAGATCGGTTCGGCGCAGCTCGGTGCGCAACGGCTCGGCGAGCTCATCGACCGTTACGGCGTCGGCGCGATCGAAGACTCCGTCGACTACATGATCGACTACGCGGCCCGGCGTTTCCGCGAAGAGGTCGCGCAGTGGCCCGACGGCGAGTACGAGGCCGACTCCTATGTCGACCACGACCCGCTCGGGAACCCCGACATCCATCTGCACGTCAAGGTGAGCGTGGCGGGCGACGAGCTCACCGTCGACTTCACCGGCACCGACACGCGCCCCGAGCTGCAGTCGTGGTCGACGTTCGGCAACACCCGCGGGATACACCGTCGGGCAGATCGCGGCGATGATGGATCCCGAGATCCCGAAGAACGAAGGCTTCTTCGAACAGATCAAGCTCGTCGTGCCCAAGGGCTGCCTGCTCAACCCGGAACCGGGCAAGCCGGTCTCCGCGGGAACGCACCACCCGGGCGCCGACGTCGGCGAGGTCATCGCCAAGGCGATGCAGTACGTGCTCCCCGACCGGGCCGTGCCGCAGACCTACAAGACCGGCATCCCCACGATCATCGTCGGCGTCGATCCGCGCTCCGGCGCGTCGTTCACCGACCACTCGGCCGAGGTCTACTCCGGCTGGTGCAACGCATCCAAGGGAATGGACGCGTGGGGCGCGCTCAACGCGAGCTTCGGCAACCTCTGGAAAGCCACCGCGGAGATCAACGAGTCGCTGTACCCGCACGTGCAATGGAGCCGCGACTACCGCACCGACGGCGGTGGACCGGGCGAATGGCGCGGCATCTGCGGCTCGCACTACGAGAAGGAAGTGTGCGTCGACGCCAAGGTCTACACGTACGTCGTCGGCATGAAGTACCCGATGCCGGGGATCTGCGGGGGCACCGACGGTTCGCCGAACGAGATGATCATCCGGTACGGAAGTGACGACGAGTTCAAGGTGAAGCACACCGCCGACTGGGTCCCGATCCACGCGGGCGAGCGCATCATGTACGACTACGGCGGCGGCGGCGGTTGGGGCGATCCTCTCGTCCGCGATCCGCAGGCCGTCCTCGACGACGTGATCGACGAGTACGTATCGGTCGAAGGCGCGAGTCGCGACTACGGCGTGGTGCTGCAGGGTTCGCTCGAGGAGCTCACGCTCGAGATCGACGAAGTGGCGACCCACGCGCGGCGTGAGCAGATGCGAGCCGAACGGGCCTGACGTGGGCTACCGAGTAGGAGTCGACGTCGGGGGCACGTTCACCGACCTCATCTGTGTCACCCCCGTGGGCGAGATCGTCCTCGACAAGACCCCCACCACGCTCGACGATCAGTCGACGGGCGTGATGAACGGGCTCGAGCAGCTCGCGGAGCGCTTCGGGATCGAGCTCGACGCGTTCTGCCGCGAGCTCGACATCCTCGTGCACGGCACCACCACCGCCGACAACACGATGATCGAGATGAACGGCGCGCCAACCGGTCTGCTGGTGACCGAAGGCCACCGCGACGAGATCGAACTACGCCGCTGCCACAAAGAGGAGATCTGGGACCCGAACTATCCGGGCCCGATCCCGATCGCGCGCCGGCGGGCGCGCATCCCGATTCCGGAACGCATGAACTTCGAGGGTCAACCGATCCTCGAGCTCGACGAAGACGCGGTCCGCCGCGGCGTGCAACGCCTGCGGAAGCTCGGCGTGCGGTCCATCGCCGTGATGTACCTCTTCTCGTTCGTGAACCCCGCGCACGAGCGGCGCACGCGCGAGATCGTCCTCGAGGAGTTCCCCGACGTCGAGCACATCTCGCTCTCGCACGAGGTCATGCCGCGCGGCCCGGAATTCGAGCGGGTCTCGACCACATTGGTCAACGCGTACGTCGCGCCGCGCATCGCCACGTACACGCAGAACTTGCAAGACAAACTGCGCCGGGCCGGGTATCTCGGGCCGCTCCTGATCATGCAATCGACGGGCGGCGTCATGCCCCCCGACTACGTCTCCCGCCGCGCGGTCACGCTGCTCGCGAGCGGACCGACGGGCGGCGTCATGGGCGCGACGGTCGCGGCCCGCAGTGCCGGCATCGGCGACTTCGTCGCGGTCGACATGGGCGGCACGAGCTTCGACATCTGCCTCGTGCGTCACGGCCGGCCCGAGATCAAGACCGACTGGAATTGGCGCTATCGCTATTACATCGGGCTGCCCATGGTCGACGTGCAGAGCGTCGGCGCGGGCGGCGGTTCGATCGCCCGCGTGCGCCAGGGTGCGCTGCTCGTCGGGCCCGAGTCGGCCGGTTCGGTCCCCGGACCCGCGTGTTACGGCCGGGGCGGAACGCGGCCGAGCGTCACCGACGCCGACGCGGTGCTCGGATACCTACCGGTCGACGGTTTCGCCGGTGGCCGCATGCACCTCGACGTCGCCGCGGCCCGCACCGCGATCCACGAGCACGTCGCCGAACCGCTCGGCATCGAAGTGACCGACGCGGCGTGGGGCATCGAGCGCATCGTGAACTCGAACATGGCCAACGCGACGCGCAAGGTGCTCGCCGGGCACGGCGCCGATCCGCGCGACCTTTCGTTGATCGCATTCGGCGGCAACGGCGCGGTGCACGCGGCCGCGATCGCGCGTGAGCTCGGCGTGTCGCGCATCATCGTGCCCAAGGCTGCGCCCGCGTTCAGCGCGCTGGGCGTGCTCGTCGCCGACTACGTCGTCGACCTCGTCCGCTCCTACGTCACTCCCCTGTCGCAGGTCGACCTGGCCCGCGTCCGCGACCTCCTCACCGATCTGCTGCAGGAGGTCGACAAGGAGCTCGATCCCACCGGCGTGGCCGCGGCCGACGTCGAGCGCGACCTCTTCGCACAGATGTGTTACCCGGGCCAGAACTTCGACATGAGTGTGCCGGTGCCCGAGGGCGTCACGCTCGACGAACCGGGGCTGTTGGATCTCGCGGAGCGCTTCCACGACCAGCACGAATCCGAGCGCGGCTTCTGCTTCCGTTCGCAGCAACCGCTCATGCGCGGCGTGCGCGTCATCGCCCGCGGCACCACGGCCAAGCCCGACCACTTCGCCGAGACCGGCACGCTCGCCGACGCCTCCCAGGCGCAGCTCGCAACGCGTCCGGCCTACTGGGGCGACGGTTTCGTCGACACCCCGGTGTACGACGGTGCCCGGCTCGGTGAGGGCGCAACCGTCGCCGGACCCGCGTTGATCCAGGAACCCTTCACCGTCGTCGTGTTGCCCCCGGGCACGACCGCAACGCTCGACGGCCTGGGCAACTACGTCGTCACGGTGTGACGGCGGAACCGGGGCACGGTGATTATCGTCACGGCGTGACGCTCGACCCGCTTCCGGAAATTCTGATCGTCTCCCACTTCCACTGGGATCGGGAGTGGTACCGGTCGTTCGAGGTCTTCCGCGGCCGCCTCGTGGACGCGGTCGACTCGGTGCTCGATCTACTTGCCGCCGATCCCGGTTTCTGCTTCGTGCTCGACGGTCAGGCCATCGTGCTCGAGGACTACCTCGCGGTGCGGCCGCAGCGGCGCGCGGAGATCGTCGCCGGCCTCGAAGCGGGTCGCCTCGCCGCGGGCCCCTGGTACGTGCAACCCGACTCGTTGTTGCCGGGCGGCGAGACCCACATCCGCAACCTGTTGCACGGGCGGGCGGTGGCCGGCGCGCTCGGACCGGTGTCGGCGGTGGGTTACGTACCCGACTCCTTCGGTCATCCCGCGCAGTTCCCGCAGCTCTTGGCCGGCTTCGGCCTCGACCCGTTCGTCTATTGGCGGGGCAACGGTTCCGAGCTCGACAAGTTGGGACCGCTGTACCGGTGGACGGCGCCCGACGGTTCCTCGGTGCGGGCCTGGCAGATGCCCGAGGGCTACTTCTCGGCCGGCGGTCTCGACACCGACGGCGATCTCGCGGCCACCGTCGCCCGCCTCCGACCGGTGATCGACCGGATCGTCGCCGCCGGTGGCGACCCCGTGCTGCTCATGAACGGCTTCGACCACCTTCCCGCCGACGAGTCGACGGGCCGCGTCGCCGCGCTCATCGGCGCGCAACGCGTGCTGCTCGACGGCGCGGTGTCGCGGCTTCCGGACGCGGCCACGCTCACCGAATGGTCGGGCGAGCTCGTCGGCGCGCGCATCTCGAACCTGTTGCCGGGCGTCTGGTCGGCGCGCATGCCGCTGAAGTTGCGCAACCGGGCCGTGGAAACGTTGCTCACCGCATGGGCAGAACCGTGGTCGGCGTTCGCGCACGCGCTCGGCCTCGCCGACGAGCGGCCCGCGCTCGATCAGGCGTGGCGGACGCTGCTCTGCAACCAGGCGCACGACTCCATCTGCGGCTGCTCGATCGATCCGGTGCACGAACGCATGCAGGCCCGCTACGACGACGCGGAAGGGCTCGGCACCGCCACCGTCCAACGCGTCCTGGAACGGATCGCCGGGCAGAACATCACGCGCGACACGCCGAAGTCGGAGGCGCAGACCGCGGTTGTCTTCAACGCGTCGGCCACCGCGCGCACCGACGTGGTGCGAATACCGCTCGACGGTTTCCCGCCGTGGTGGGCGAGCATGACGCGCTTCGACATGCACCCGCTGTCGATGCCGTCGTTCCGGGGCGTGACCGTCGACGGCCGGCCCGCGCGCCTGGTCGCCGGCGTTGACTCCACCCGGGTGCGGTTCCTGCCCGGGCTCGGCGGTCTCGACGTCGAGTTCGTCGCGGTCGACGTACCCGCCTTCGGGGCCAAGAGCTACACGGTCGAGCCCACGGGCGCGGCGCTCGACGAGGTCGACGAGCACCCCGCGATCGACGCGGGCGACGTGCGCGTGGTCGCGGCCGCCGACGGCACGCTCTCGGTGACGCTCGGCTCAACGACCTTTGCCGGGCTGTTCGGCATCGAGGACGCGATCGACCGGGGCGACTCTTACGACGCCGATGTCGATCCCGTGCGTGAGGTGTTGGTGAAGTCCGTGACCTTCGAACGCATGCGCCACAAGTCGGGAATCGCCCGGCTGCGCGTCGTGCGCGAGCTCGACGACATCGGCACGCTGACCGTCGACGCGTTGGTCGCGCCGGGCGTGCCGTTCGTGCGTTGCACCGTGCTCCTCGACAATCGGGCCCCCGACCATCGCCTGCGATTGCGCTTCCCGACGGGTGCTCCGGTCGACACGTTCGACGCGGCCACCACGTTCGACACCGCGCACCGATCGACCGAGCCGGTCGATGACTCGGCGTGGATCCATCCCGCGCCCCGCACGTTCCCCCAGCAGGGCTGGATCGCGGCCAACGGCCTCGTCGTCGGCGCGCCGGGGCTACCCGAGGCCGAGGTGACGCCGGAAGGCGAGATGCTCGTCACGCTCGTGCGGAGCGTGGGCGCGTTGGCGCGGATCGAACTGCGCTCGCGGCCGATGCCGGCCGGTCCGGAGATGATGGCGCCCGGCGCGCAGTCGCTCGGGCCGGTGGCCGCCACGATCACGTTGGCGCGCACGGCCGACGACGCGCGGGCATCGGAGATCGGATTCCGGGGCGTGCTCGGTGGTCCGACACCGTTGTTGGAATCGGGCGCGTCACTGCTCGCCCTCGAATCGCAGCAGTGTGTTCTCTCCGCGCTGAAACCCGCCGAAGACGGCGACCGCATCGTCGTGCGGGTGCTGAATCCGACCGACGAGCCGGACGACGTGGTCCTGCATTTCGGTCTCGACGTGCGCCGGGCCCGGCCCGTCCGCAGCGACGAGCTCCCGGACGAGTTCTACGTGTTGCACCAGGGCCGCGACATCAGCTTTCACGTCCCGCCGCACGCACTGCGCACCGTGCGCGTCACCTTCGGCTGACCAACCCCGAACCGGCGTGAGCGCGGCGTCGATATGACGCCGCGCTCACGCGACGTACGAGCGGGCGGGGGGTCTTAGGCCTTCTGGCGGTACATGCGGACGGCGAGGGGCGCCGCGACCGCGATGATCGCGAGGCTCCACAGGATGGCGCCGAGCACTTTCCCGGGCGCCGAGAACGGGCCGCCGTAGGTCAGTGACCGCACCGCGTCGATCACGATCGAGACGGGCTGGTGTTCGGCGAACCATTTCAGCGGGCCGGGCATCGACGCGGCGGCCACGAACGCGGTCGACGCGAACACGAGCGGGGCGAGGATCGGGAACGACGCCGCTTGCGCCGCTTCGGCATTCGCCGCCTTCAGGCCGACCAACGCGAACACCCACGACAACGCGTGGGCGAAGAGCAGCATCACGAGGATCCCGCCGATCAGGCCCCACACGCTGGTGTGGATGCGCCAGCCGACGATGAAGCCGACGATGACCATCAGGATCACGACGAACACGTTGCGCACGAGGTCGGCCAACGTGCGGCCCGCGAGTACCGCCGAACGCGACATCGGCAACGACTGGAACCGTTCGATGATCCCTTTGTGCAGGTCCTCGGCCAGGCCGACACCGGTCTGGATCGAGCCGAACACGACCGTCTGCGCGAAGACGCCGGGCATCAGGTAGTCGACGTAGTGGTCGACACCCGGAATACGGATGGCGCCGCCGAACACGTACCGGAACATCAACACGAAGATGATGGGCTGGATCGTCGAGAACACCAACACCTGCGGCGTGCGCTTCATCGACACGAGGTTGCGCCACGTGACGGTCAGCGCATCTTGGATCGCCCAGCTGAACGAGCTGTGCTGCGGGCGGGGAATCGTCGTGGGGGAAACGGCGATGGCGGTCATGCTGCACCTCGGTCACGGCGGCGCTCGGACTGCGCCGATTCGTCTTCGGACTCCTCGGCCGTGTGGCCGGTGAGCGACAAGAACACGTCGTCGAGCGTCGGTTCACGCACGTTGAGCGTGACGGGTTCGAGTTGGGCGCGGTCGAGCGAACGGACGACGTCGAGCACCACGCGGGCACCGTCGTCGACCTTGAGCTCGACCACCGTGGACGTGGAACTGACGTCGCAGAGACCGTGCCGCGCAAGTTCGGCCTGGGCCCGCCGCGCCGTGCCGGGATCAACGAATCCGACCTCGATGATCGTCGCGCCGAGCGTCGCCTTCAGCTCCGACGCGGTTCCTTCGGCGATGACGGTGCCGTGATCGATGACGACGATGTTGTCGGCGAGACGATCGGCCTCTTCCAAGTACTGGGTGGTGAGCAGCAACGTGGTGCCTTCGCGCACCAGGTCCTCGATCACGCCCCACAGGTCTTGGCGACCGCTCGGGTCGAGACCCGTCGTGGGCTCGTCGAGGAACAGCACCGGCGGGCGGTGGACGAGCGCGGCCGCGAGGTCGAGGCGGCGCCGCATGCCCCCCGAATACGTGCGCACGGGCCGGTTCGCGGCATCGACGAGATCGAACCGTTCGAGCAGCTCGTCGGCCCGCTCGAGCACGACGGGCTTGGCGAGGTGCGAGAGCCGCCCGACGAGGCGCAGGTTCTCGTGGCCGGTGAGGTTCTCGTCGACGGCCGCGTACTGGCCCGCGAGCCCGATCTGTTCGCGCACCGTTTGCGGATCGCGCGTCACATCGGTGCCGAGCACCTCCACCCGCCCGGAATCGGCCTGGAGGATCGTGGTGAGCACGCGTACCGCCGTGGTCTTTCCCGCACCGTTCGGACCGAGGAGCCCGAGCACGGTGCCGGTCGGCACCGAGAAGGAGACGCCGTCGATGGCGACGACGGAACCGAAGCGTTTCTGGAGGTTTTCGACGATGATCGCGTCTGACATGGCCTCACTCTCGCACATATCCTTGAATGATGTCAAGTATCTATGTCATCAACCTTCGATGTACTTGAAACATTGCGTGAACAGCCGTACGATTCACGGGTGACCATCGAGCCGCTTCCGGTCTACGACCCCGCCGACGAGGCCTGGCGTCTCCTCACTTCGGTGATGATGGCGCGCAAGGAGGAGTTCCCGGCGATCGCGGCGTCGTTCGGCCTCAATCCCGGCGCGATGCACGCCCTCCTCCAACTCGATCCCGAGACCCCGCAATCGATGAGCTCACTCGCGGGGGCCTGGAAGTGCGACGCGTCGAACGTCACGTGGCTCGTCGACCGGCTCGAGGAACATGGTCTCGCCGAACGGCGCGCCCATCCCGGCGATCGGCGCATTCGCACCGTTGCCCTTACCCGCAAGGGCGCCAAGATACGCAGCCAGGTCGAGGCACGGTTCTACGAAGCACCGGACAGCTTGCGCGCGCTCAGCCCGCCGCGACCTCGAGACGCTGGCCAAAGTCCTGCGCAAGATCGCGCCCGACGGCCCTCCGCACTCGCACTAGTGCCGCGCTTCTTGTCGGACCACGAATACGGCGTGGTGGCGGCCGCGGCCGATCGGCTCATTCCCCCACTCGAGACCCATCCCGGCGGTGCCGCGCTCGGCGTGGCGGACTACGTCGACAACCTGCTCGCGGCCTTCACCGTCGAGCCACCGTTGATCTTCGCGGGCGGACCGTTCAGCGGCCGCTACGGCGGCGACGCGTCGTTCGGCGAGTTCATGCCGCTGTCGCCACGCGAGGAGCTCGCGTGGCGCACACGCGTCGAGGGTTCGCTCGGCATCGCGGCGCGCGAGTTCAACGGGCCGCACCGCGGTTGGCAGGAGATCTACCGCACCGGCATCGGCGCGCTCGGTGCCGACTTCGGCACGGTCGACGGCGCCGAACAAGATCGTCGACTGGCCGCCCAGCCCGAGCTGCGCGATGTGCTCTACGAACACGCGTGCGAAGGCGCGTACGGACCGCCCGAATACGGCGGGAACCGCGACCTCGCGGGTTGGCGCGTCATCGACTGGGAGGGCGACGTGCAACCGCGCGGCTACACCGACGAAGAGGTCAGCGGTCGTGACTGAGGGCCGCGACTGCGACGCGGTCATCATCGGCACCGGACCGGCGGGCGCAACCGCGGCCGACGTGCTCACGAGTGCGGGCTGGTCCGTGATCATGCTCGAGAAGGGCCGCAACCACCTGCTCTCGCTCGACGCACCGTTCGCGGGATTGGGCCATGTCTCGAACGACGAGATCAAGTCGGCGCGCCGCCACTTCCTCGGTCCGGATCCATTCCTCGAGCCCCGCAGCTACCGGCGCGACGAGAACGACGGCGATCGGCTGTTCGCGGGCGAGGTGAACAACCTGCCGTCGACCGTGGGCGGCGGCGGATTCCACGCCGACGGCAAGCTGCCGCGCTTTCGGGCCGTCGACTTCAAGCCCCTTTCGGAGTTGGGTCCGATCGAAGGGTCCGACATCGTCGACTGGCCGGTCGATTACGACGAGATGGAGCCGTACTACGCCGAAGCCGAGCGGCTCGTCGGCGTGGCCGGCGACGCCGACGGCAACCCGTTCGCGGAGTGGCGCAGCGGCCCGTACCCGATGCCGCCCGGCGCCGACATGTTCGGCGCGGTGCTGACCACCGAGGCCGCGACGCAGCTCGGTTACCACCCCTACCGCGCGCCCACCGGGGTGAACTCCGTTCCCTACGACGGCCGGCCCGCGTGCAACAACTGCGGATTCTGCGCGTATTACGGCTGCCCGATCGAGGCCAAGGGCGACCCGATCGCACCGCTGCGCAACGCGCTGCGCACCGGACGCTGCGAGATCCGTGTGGACTCCTACGTCGAGCGCGTGCTGCTCGACGCGGCAGGCAAGACCGCGCGCGGCGTGCGGTACATCGACATCGACGGCAACACCCACGAGGTCAGCGGGCGCGTCGTCGTGGTTGCCGGTGGCGCGTGGGAAACGCCGCGGTTGCTACTGCGTTCCGAGGTCGCGAACTCGAGCGGTCTCGTCGGCCGGTATCTCATGTACCACTTCCAGACGTTCGTGATCGGCCAGTTCCCGTTCCGGCTGCACGGTCACCGGGGCCGTTCGGTCACGCACCTGCACGACGATCACATGATCATCGACGACGACGTCCGCGCCTACGCGCGCGATCACGGACTCCCCTACTTCCGCGGCGGCCTCACCGAACACGGCGGCGGCGGGAGTCCGGTCATGGAAGGCATCTACACCGCGCCCGGCATCACGCACAGCCGGGAGATGCTCGACTCGAAGCTGCGCGACAAGTTGTGGGCGTTCACCGTGCAGGGCGAAGACCTCCCGCAGGCGACGAACCGCATCGATCTCGATCCGACGGTGCGCGACGTGTACGGCTTTTCCGCGGGCCGGGCGACGTACGACGTGCACCCGCACGAAGTCGTGGCGTCGCGTTACTACGCGCCGAAACTGCAGGCGATCATGCGCGCCGCGGGCGCGGACCACACGTTCGCCGCGAGCTCACCTCCGCTCGAGGGCGACCGCGCCGGCACACAGAGCGCGTCGATGTCGCGACACATCATGGGCACGTGCCGGATGGGCGAGGACCCGGCGACGAGCGTCGTCGATCCGTGGCAGCGCTTCCACGACGTCGAGAACCTGGTCTGCACCGACTCGTCGGTCTTCCCCACCTCGACCGGATACGGCCCCACGCTCACGATCGTCGCGCTGGCCCTGCGGGCGTGTCGGAACCTGGCGGGCCTGCCGCCGCTGACGAGCACTCGCCCGCCCGGCCGAGATAAGTAGGCTTGCCTACATGGATCTTGCCGCGCTGTCCGAGACCAAGCTCGCCGACGCCACCGGGACGAAGCACCGTCTCGGTGACCTCTGGGACGACAAGCCGGTGGTGCTCGTGTTCCTGCGCCACTTCGGTTGCCTGCACTGCCGCGAGCACGCGGTTCAGCTGCGCGACCGCTACGACGACATCAAGTCGGCCGGCGGCGACATCGTCGCGATCGGCACCGGCGACCAGCGCTACGCCGACGCGTTCGCCAAGGAAGAGAAGATCCCGTTCCTGGTGCTCGTCGACGACGACGCGGAAGCGGCCAACGCGGCATCGCTCGAGACGCTCAACTGGTACCAGCTGCTGCACCCGCGTACGTGGAAGGCAACGTGGCAGACGTCGCGGCGCGGCCACCACGTCCACAAGCCCGGTATGCGGGTGAAGCAGATCGGCGCCACGTTCGTCATCGGCGCGGGCGACAAGGTGCGCTACCAGCACATGGACACCGACAGCACCGACCACGCCGACATCGATCAGCTGGTCACCACACTGCGCTCCGCCTGAGCTTCGCGCCCATCAACCGACGCGAGTCACACGTAATCCGTTGATCGCGGCGTCGGCCGACGCCGGCGGCGCGATCGTGATGAGCGCCCGCGCAACCGGGTCGCACCACGCCACGCCCCCATCGGGTGCGACGCGTACCGGAAGTCCCGTAGGTGTGTGCCGGCTCGCTTCGCGGGCCGTCGGCACCCGGCGGGATAGGTGCTCGTATCGATCCAGATGCCGGACAGCACGATCTCGGTCCCGGCCGACGGCACGACCCGAACCGGCGGATCCGGGTCGAGAACGAGGAAACCGTTCACCTCGCGGAACCGCAAGTCGATCGCTTCCACTATGAGACAGAGTCTCCCCGCGCCGAATCCCTTGGGTGGCCGAGATTCAGCGAAATCTCCGTTGCAACGAATCTCTCAACGATTCGTTGCAACGAGAATTGCGCGGGCGCTACGAGGACGACCGTGTCTCACCGGTCTGCGAGAATCGACTGATGATCCGGGCCGTCATCTTCGACTTCTACGGCACGCTCGCGGAGACGACCCGGTTCGGGCCGTCCTGGGACGAAGTGGTGGCCGAGCTCGGCTACGACCTCCCCGACGACGTGCGCGAGCGTTGGTGGAACGACGGCATCGACGGCACCGAGCACGACGAGCATTCGGTCTCCCGTGACCACTACGTCGCCTGGCAACAGGCGCGGGTCGGTTCGATGCTGACCGACTGCGGGATCCCGCAGTCCGGCCAGGACGCGTTCGCCGAACGCGTCCGCGAGATCAGCGCGCACAACCGGATCGACGCGTACAAGGAGGTCGGCGAGGTCCTTGGTCGGCTCCGGGCGCAGGGGCTGACGCTCGCGATCTGCTCCAACTGGGATTGGGACCTGCTCGAGGCGATCGACGCCGCCGGCCTCAGCGGCTCGTTCGATCTGGTCGTCTCCTCGGCGTGGGTCGGCGCCCGCAAGGCGCACCCGCGCATCTACGACCACACGCTGTCCGAGCTGGGCGTCGACCCGGCCGACACGCTGTTCGTCGGCGACACCTGGACCTGCGACGTCGACGGCCCGCGGGCGGCCGGCATGCACGCGATCTACCTACGGCGCGCACACCTCGGGATCGACCGGACGGCGCCACAACCGGCGGATGTTCCCGCCGACGTCGTGTGCGCCCAGGATCTGTTCGCGGTGGAGCGGTTCGCGGATCAGCCGTAGAGGCGATCGATAGCCGCGTCGATGTCGGCGCGCGTGGCGAGGAGCAGCCGCACCGGAGCGCCCATCGCCCTGGTCAGCTCGCCGACCGCGGCCTCGTCGGTGGGGTCGGCGATGGCCACGTCGATGTGCCCGTCGACCCGGCGCAGCGGCAGCGCGGCGAGCCGCCGGGCCTCGCCCTTCGTCAGCAGAGCGAGCATCGAACGATCGCATTCGATCCGGCCGAGATCGATCACGTGCATCCGCAGTTGCTCGGCCAGCAACTCGACCAGGTCGCGATCGGTGATCAGACCGAGGTCGACGAGAATCTGCCCGATCGGCCCACCCGTCATGCTCTGGCGGGTCAGCGCGTACTGCAGCTCCGACTCGATGATGAAGCCTCGGGTCAGGAGGAGGTTGCCGAGCAGGCGGCCGGAGTGCCGGGCGCCCAGCACCGGGCCCGATGCCGGGGGTGCGGGCAGCGGCCGAGCCGGACGAGGGGCCGCCGCGTCCGCGGACGCGTCCGCGTGCGACGTATCGGCCCGCGCGTCCGCGGACGCGTGCGGACGAGAGATATCGACAGACGCGTCCGCGGACGCGTGCGGACGCGGGAAATCGGCGGACGCGTCCACGGGCGCGTTCTGCGCGGATCCTGCCCGCCGGCTCGCGACCAGCGCGGCCAGGCGCTCGGCGATGAGCACGGCTTCTTCCTGCGCCGAGGGGCCCGGGGGCAGCGGTTCGGGGACGCGCGCGGCCGGTCGGGTCCGCTCGCCGTCAGTCTCGCCGCCCAGAGGTCGGTTTTGCCGCACAGATGCTTCCTTGGTAGTCCCCTGGAAATGCATCGGCACGTGGCTCCGAAAAACTGACCCACCAGGATCGGCCGAAGTCGGCCGAAGGCGTCAATTCACCGCGCGGTCGCGTCCGGCCCAGTACGGCTCGCGCAGTTCGCGCTTCAGCACCTTCATGGCCCCGGAGAGCGGAAGCGGCTCCGTCCGGATCTCGACCGACTTCGGAACCTTGAAACCGGCAATCCACTCGCGGGTGTGGGCGATGATCTCGTCCTCGGTCAGCGTCGTGCCCGGCCGGAGCACCACGATCGCATGTACGGCCTCGCCCCATTTGTCCGACGGAACGCCGATAACCGCGACCTGTTCCACGGCCGCGTGCGAGGCGATCGCGTTCTCGACCTCAACGGAGTAGACGTTCTCGCCGCCCGTCACGATCATGTCCTTCACCCGGTCGACGAGGAACAGGTATCCGTCGGCGTCGAGGTATCCGGCGTCGCCGGTGTGGTACCAGCCGCCGCGGAACGCGTCCGCGGACGCGTCGGGCTGGTGCCAGTACTCCTTCATGAAGTTGCCGGCCCGGGCGCAGACCTCGCCGGTTTCGCCGGCGGGCAGCGGTTCTCCGTGCGCGCCCTGGATCTGGAGCACGACACCCGGGACCGGGCGTCCGGCCGACCGCAGGTGCGCGCCCCCGGCGCGGTGTTCGTCGGCCCCGAGCGCCGTCAGCACCGCCGACGATTCCGTCATGCCGTAGCCCTGGAGCACGTCGAGCGTCGGGAACAGCGCGAGCAGCCGGTCGAGAACTGCAGCCGGCATCGGCGACGCGCCGTAGGTCAGCGTGCGCAGGGATGCCAGCCGCTCGGGGCGGAAATCCGGGTGGTTCAACAACATGCCGATCATCGTCGGCACCATGACCGTCTGCGTGATCGAGTACTGCTCGCACAGCTCGAGCGCCCGTCCCGGGTCGAACAGTGACAGGAACACCGACGCGCCGCCCTGCGCGGGGACACCGAGCATCCCGCCCATCGACGCGGCGTGGAACATCGGCGTCTGATGCAAGAACACGTCGGTCGGACCGAACCGCCACACCTGCAGCACGTGGTAGAGGTTGAGCATCTCGGCGCGCTGGTCGAGCAACACGCCCTTCGGCAACCCCGTGGTGCCACCCGTGTACATGAGTACGGCGGGATCGTCTTCCTCGGGTTCGTCGGGAATCGCGGGGGTGGCGCTCGCGAGCAGATCCTCGTAGGCAATGTCGTGCGGCGCGTCGCCGGCGCCGATCATCACGACGTGCTCGATGCCCGTGGCCGCGCGCACCCTGTCGATGACCGGCGCGAAGAACTGGTCGGTGAAACAGACCTTCGTCCCGGAATCGGCGAGGATGTATTCGAGCTCCTTGGGCGCGAGCCGCAGGTTGAGCGGATTGATCACTCCCCCGCCGAGGAACGCGGCGTGGTAGCACTCGAGGAATTGATGACCGTTGAGCGCCATGACCGCGAACCGGTCGCCGGGCGCCACGCCGAGGCCCCGCAGCCCCGCCGCGAGCCGGGCGACCCGCTCGAGATGCTCGCCGAAGGTGGCGCGGTATTCGCCGTCGAAGAAAGCGACACGATCGGCGTTGCGCTCCACGGCCGGCAACAGGAGCCGGTGGTAGACGAGCTCTTTCATCGCACGATTCCTCTCGGCAACCGGCCTGACTCGCGAATGCCGCGACGCTAGTCGGCACTGCGACCAGAATGACCGGCCATGACGCCGACACCGGAGCTCGAGACGGGATTCGGGTTCGAGACCCCTACCGGCGACAACCTCCTCAACGATTTCGTCCAGGAGAGCGCAGCCTCGTACGCGGCCTTCGGAACTGCGCGCGGCGACCGGGTCGAGCGGGTGCACGATTCGGTGACGCTGATCGACGCCTCGCCTTCCCTCCCGTTCACGAACCGCGCCGTGCTCGAACGGCCTCTCGACGCCGATCCGGGCGCGCTCGACCGGATCCAGGCGTTCTACGACTCCGGACCCGACACGCCGTTCCTACTCGACAGCGCGTGGCCGACCCCCGATCTCCGACCGCGCGGCTACACGCTCGTCGGCCATCCCCCGCTCATGCTCCGGCCGCCCGATCCGTTCCCGCCCGCGCCGGCCGAACTGCGAATCGAGCGCGTCGCCGACGACCGCACCGCGTTCGACTTCGAGTACACGATGGTCAACGGATATCCGGTGCCGCAACTGCAGCCGATGGATGCCGTGACCGTCATCACACCGGAGTCTTTCGCGCGCGCCCGGCTGGCATCACTTCGTCGGTTACGTCGACGACGAGCCGGTCGCGTCGGGCTCGGGTTACGTCGGCGCGCGCCTCGTGCACCTCGACAACATCGCAACGCTCGAATCCCATCGCGGTCGGGGCTACGGATTCGCACTTACGGCCGCGGCCGCGCGCAGCGACCCGACGAAACCGGCCGCGCTCATCGCGAGCGACCTCGGCCGGCCCGTCTACGAGCAGCTCGGGTTCTCCGCGCTCCTGCGTTACACGTATTGGCTCGGGCGCCGTTCCGGCTAGACGCCGAAGTTCGCGGCCTGCACGATGGCGATCCCGACGGGGTCACCGTCGAACGTCACGACGGCGGCATCTTTGCGTCCGCCCATGAACAGTACGAGCTCGCCGGTCGCGCCGGTCATCGTCACCGGCGAGCCCTCGGTCGAGACCACGCGCTCGCGGCCGTCAGGATTCTTCAGCGTGAACGCCGCGCCCTTGACGGCCTTCTTCGACATACGCGCGCCGAAGCCGAGCATCTTCCAGAGGATCGCGTCCATCTCCGGATCGATGTCGCGCGGACCTTCACCGGACGCGCGCCGGATGTCCTCGTGGTGCACGAAGTTCTCGTTCACGTTCGCGGCTGCCAGGGGCCCGGTGCGGTGCATCCAGGGCGGACCGGTGCGCAACATCGCGACGAGCGGCTCGTACCCCTTGGCCTTGTACTTGTCCATCACCTTCTGCAAGTGGCCGGCCAGGGGTGGGAACACGAGCCCGACGGCCGCGTCGGAACGCGCCTCGCGCGCGACGAGGTGCGCGGCGAGATCGAGTGTCGTCCAACCCGCGCACAACGTCGGTGCGTCCGGCCCGTACTTCTCGAAGTCGTCGCAGAGTGCGGCCCGTTCCTTCAACAACACCTCGGTCGCCGTCATGCGCCCTCCCTCGCTCGTGTCGTCGTCACTCGGCGTAGAACCTGAGTTCGATCGTGTTGCCGTCCGGATCGTGGATGTAGACGCTGGACGCGAATCCGCGCGCACCGAAGAGTCCGTCGGCGCGCTGCGCGTCGGGGAAGCGGGCCGCGAGTGCGTCGAGGTCGGTCGGCGCGATGACGAGGCACACGTGGCCCATGTTCTCGCCCGTGCGTTCGGCCGGGAAGAGGTCGATCAACGTGTCGGGCGAGATCCGCACCGACGGGAAGAGCACCTCGCCCCGTCGCCATTCCTCGACGCGCACCGGCTCGAGTCCGAGCTCGTCGCAGTAGAACGCGAGCAGTGCCTCCGCGTTCAGTGTGTTGATGACGACGTGATCGAGGCCGACGACCGCGATACGACCTTCAGGCTGCACGCCCGCAGGCTACGTCCCTCGGTTGTGTCACGTACTGAACGTCACGTACTGAACGTCACGTACTGAAGGCCGCGAGCCCGATGATGGGGGCCGACGGCGGATTCTGCGCCAGGCTGCCCACGAACTGCCGGTTGGAGAAGTCGAAGATGCCACCGTCGGACGCGGCCATGAGGTAGCCGTTCCCGTAGGCGACGAGACCGTCGACCGGCCGGTTCAGATGGGTCGCCCCCATCGAACCGCGGAACGGAGCGTTGAACGCGAACACACCACCGTCGGACGCGACGAGCCAGTAGCCCTTGCTGTCGGGGGTCGGCGACATACCGACGATCGGCTGGTTCAGCCGCAGGTTTCCCGTCGAGCCGTGGAACCGCGCGTCGCCGAAAGCGAAGATGCCGCCGTCGCTCCCGATCATGTAGTAGCCCTTGCCCGACGGTGTCGCCGTCGACGCGACGATCGGGCCGTTCAAGTGCGTGCCGGACATGTCGCCGAAGAGCTGCGCATCACCGAACTTGAACGCGCGGCCGCGATTCGAGAACAGCCAGTAACCGTTGCCGGTCGGGGTCGCGGCGATCGTCGTGATGAGCTCGCCCGGGTTCAGCGCCGGCGATCCGCCGTGGAAGACCGCGGTCCCGTGCGCGAAGACGTGGCCGGCGATGTCGGTGATCCAGTACCCGCGCCCGTCCTGACGGGGCGCCATCGCCGCCGCGAACGGGACGAGCCCGGAGAACCCGATTGCGCCGCCGAACGCGTAGACGCGCCCGTCGGCACCGAGCATCCAGTAGCCGTCGGAACCGGCCGACGTCGATGTGACCAACGTGGGGCTGTATCCATTGTTCGGCGCGACGTCGATCGGCGCGTTCATGTCGCTCGGGTCGGTTGTGTACGTCATGACGGCCTGGAACTGGAACGACAGGCCGGGCGCGAGGCAGTGCGACGCGAACTGCGCCGTGTAGCCATATCCCGCGATGAAGTGCCCGGTGCCGGCACAGAAGCTGCCGTCGGAGAGCGAACCGAGCTCGGCTTGCAGGTTGCCGCCCGGATCGCTGCCCAGAACGGCGATGTATTCGGGTGTGCCGTCGTGGTTCGTGTCGAGCGCCCAGGCCACGAGGGGAAGTCCCGCCTCCCAACCTGCGTCGGTCCTCGGATTGACGGCCGACTTCACCTTCACGCCGAACGCGACGCTCCCCGACTCCTGGCTGAATCCGGCCGCGGTGATGTCACCGCGTGCGTCGGCGACGTCGCCCGCGGGATCGGTCACCGTGTTCGCGGGCCGGATCGGCGTCGCCGCGGCAAGGGCGCGCGGCAACGCGTGCGCGCCGAGTGGGCTCGCCGATTGCGCGCGCGCCCACTGCTCCGCGGTGTTCACCCACGTTGGGCTCGCGCCGACCTGCGTTCCGGTGCTCGCACCGGCGGACTCGGCGCCGACCGCGGGCACGATGGCCACCGACAACGCCAACGCCGACATTCCGACACACAATCGAGCCCACATACGTCCGCCCCCCGAACTCTCTGAATCAATCGTACGGGCAGCTGTGTGTGTGGACCAGTGGCGTATGTCACATAACGCCGGCCCGGCCGGTGCTGATCAGCTGCCGAACGCGGCCATGCCGATGATCGGAGCCGAAGGCGCCTTCTCGGCCAGGCTCGCGATGAACGGCCGGTTCGAGAAGACGAACACGCCTCCGTCCGACGCGGCCATGAGATAGCCGTCGCCGTACGAGACGAGACCCTCAACCGGCCGGTTCAGACGCTTGCCGCCCATCGAGCCGCGGAACGGGGCGCCGAACGCGAACACACCGCCGTCGGAACCCACGAGCCAGTAGCCCTTGCCCGACGGCGTGGGCGCCATCCCGACGATCGCCTTGTTGAGGCGCAGGTTGCCGGTCGAGCCGTGGAACGCCGCGTCGCCGAACGCAAAGATGCCGCCGTCACTCCCGATCATGTAATAGCCGTTGCCCGACGGCGTCGCCGACGACGCGACGATCGAGCCGTTCAACTTCGTGCCCGACATGTCGCCGAGCAAGTGCGCGTCGCCGTAGTTGAACACCCGACCGCGATTCGAGAAGAGCCAATAGCCCTTGCCCGTCGGAGTGGTCGCCATGGTCGTGATCGCTTCGCCGCGATCGAGGCGCGGCGCGGCGCCATGGAACGTGGCCGTCCCGTAGGCGAAGACGTTCCCGGACGCGTCGGCGACCCAGTAGCCCTTGCCGTCCTTGCGCGGCGCCATCGACACCGCGTGGGGCACGACACCCGGGAAGGCGATCGCGCCGCCGAAGGCGTACACACGACCGTCCGCGCCCAGCAGCCAGTATCCGCCCGGCGTCGCGCGCGACGGGGTGTGCAACACGGCACTGAAGTTGTTGTCGGGTGCGAAGTCGACCGGCGGGTTCATGTCGGTCGTATCGAGCGTGTACGACATCGCCGCCTGAAACTGGAACGCGATGCCGCCGGGCAGGCATGTGTTCGCGAACTCCGCGGTGTAGCCGTAGTTCGGGACGTACGTGCCGGTCCCCGAACAACCCGCGCTGCTGTTGACCGACAGCAATTCCGCGTCGAGGCCCGTGAAATCCGGGAGGACGATGATGATGTACTCGGGGTTCTGGTCGTGGTTCGTGTCGATCGCCCAGGCAACCTGCGCGGTGCCCTGCTGCCAGGCCGGATCGGTTGCCGGATCCGTCGGCGTCTCCACGCGCGTCCCGATGACGAAGTCGGATTTACCCTGCGCGAAACCGGCGGCGATGATGTCGCCTTCGGGCGAGGGAACGTCGCCGACGGGGTCGGTGACGAGGTCGGGCGGAGGCGAGCTCGGCGTCGCGGCCGGAACCGCGCTCGGAGTCGCATGGACGCCCTCCGCGCGCCGGGCCCGCGCCGCACGCTCGGCTTTCACCATCCACGAGTCGCCGGCCGGCGCGACGTGCGCGCCGGCGGCGCCGGCCGTCGGGATCGCGGCGCCCGAGACAACTGCGGCCGACAGCGCAGCAGCCGCCAAGACAATTCCGAACCGTGCCCGCATTTTTCCGCCCCCAGAAAGATGTCCGGCCGTGAACGTAACGCGAGGTTGGTGCGGTTCACCAGACGGAGCGTTGACAAACGCGACATCCTGCACCAACAGCAACACAATTGCGGGAAACCACTACGGGCTAGCGCGGCAGGCCGAGTATGCGCTCGCCGATGATCGTGCGTTGCACCTCGCTGGTGCCGCCCGCGATCGACGCGGCCTTCGACCAGAGCCACTGGCGTTGCCAGAAGCCGCCGCCGGGATTGTCGTCGGCGGCCCACCACAGCGGCGCCGCCGCGCCGACGATCTCCAGCGCGCGCGCCGACAATGCCTGCGTCATGTCCGTCCACGCGAGCTTGGTGATGCTCGACTCGGGCCCGGGCTCGATGCCCTTCGACAGGCGCGACAGCGTTCGCCAATTGTGCAACCGCAGCACCCGCAGTTCCACGAAGGACTGCGCCAACGCGTCGGAGATCTCGACGTCGTCGAGGAGCGCACGCTCCGCGGCGAGCTGCCAGAGCTCGTCGAGGTAGACCTCGTGCACGACCTGTTCCTTGAACGGGAACGCGGTGCCCCGCTCGTGCGCGAGCGTGGTGTTCGCGACCGCCCAGCCGTTGTGCAACGCGCCGACGAGCTGGTCGTCGGGGATGAACACCTCGTCGAGGAACACCTCGTTGAACTCGGCGTCGCCGGTGATCTGCACCAGCGGCCGAACCTCGATCCCCGGCGCGGTGAAGTCGACGACGAGGTACGAGATTCCCTTGTGCTTCGGCGCGTCGGCATCGGTGCGAGCCAGGCAGATCCCCCACCGCGCGAACTGCGCGTACGACGTCCAGACCTTCTGCCCCGACAACAGCCAGCCGTCGTCGACGCGTACTGCCCGCGTCTTCAGCGAGGCGAGGTCGGAACCGGCGTCGGGTTCGGAGAACAGCTGGCACCAGATCTCGTCGGCGTTCAGGATCGACGGCAGCCAACGCGACTTCTGCTCGTCGGTGCCGTGCGCGAGCAGCGTGGGTCCGGCCAAGTTGATGCCGACGCGGTTGATCGGTTGCAGCGCGCGTGAACGCGCGTACTCCATGTTGAAGATCGCGACCTCGACCGGCGATGCCCCCCGCCCGCCGTACGCCTGCGGCCAGTGGATACCGACCCACCGATCGGCCGCGAGGCGAGACTGCCAGCGCCGCCCGAACTCGACCTCGTCGGCGATGTTCTCGAACCGCGCCGGAACCTCGACGTTGTCGGCGAGCCAGGCCCGGATCTCGAGCGCAAAGGCGAGCTCTTCGGAGGTGAACGCGAGATCCATGGCGCTAGAGGTCCCAGAAGCGTTCGCGTTGGTACTTCACGAACGAATCGTGCAGCGCGCGCTCGTCGTCGGGCTCGAACGGGCGATACACGTCGTCGCCCCGCAGCCGTACGAAGAGCTCGTCGCCGGCCACGAGCGCGTGGCGGAACTTCTGTTGCACGAGCGTGCGCTTCACGATCTTGTTCGTACCAGTCGTGGGCGGGTCGTGCATGATCCGGATATACCGCGGTCGCCACTTCGGCCCGATCGCGTCCTGCGCGTCGAGCCACTGCGCGAACCCGACCGGATCGAACGTGCCGCCGGCCTCCCCGGCGCCGTCGGCCAGGACCAACCCCGCCATCACCTGATCGCCGGCCTGGTCGTCGGGAACGCCGTAGACCGCGGCCAGCACCACTCCGGGGGCGTGGCGCAGCGCCTCTTCGATCGGACCGGCGGGGAAGTTCTCGCCGTCGACCCGGATCCAGTCGGCGGTGCGGCCCGCGAAGTACAGGTAGCCCTGGTCGTCCTTGTAACCGAGGTCGCCCGACCAGTACCAGCCGTTGCGCGTCGTCTTGGCGGTCGCCGTCTCGTTGTTGTAGTACCCCTCGAAGGGACCGACGCCCTGCGTGTTCACGATTTCGCCGACGCACTCGTCGGCATTGAGCACACGCCCGCCCGCGCCGAGCACCGCGCGCACCTTCTCGACGCCGTCGTCGTCGACGACCTGTACGTGATCGGGCGCATGACCGAGCGCGCCGGCCGGCATGTCCGGACCGCGGTTCACTGCGACACCGCCTTCGGTCGCGCCGTAGGCGTCGATGACCCGTAGACCGAAGCGTTCGCCGAAGCTCCCGACGACCTCCGGCGAACCCTCGTTGCCGAACGCGACGCGCAGCGTGTTCTCGGCGTCGTCGGCCGACGCCGGTTGCGCGAGCAGGTAGGCGAGCGGCTTGCCGGTGTAGTTGAAATACGTCGCGCCGTAGCGGCGCACATCGGGCAGCCAACGCGACGCCGAGAAACGCCGACCCAAACTCACGGTGCACGGCGTGACGATCGACGGTGCCCAACCCACCTGCACCGCGCTGGAGTGGAAGAGCGGCATGCAGACGTAGCCGACGTCGTCGGGCCGGAGATCCATGATCATCGACATCCGCTTGCCCGTCACCAACAAACGGCGCTGCGAACAGATCACGGCCTTGGGCGAATCCGATGTACCCGACGTGAAGATCAGGGCCCAGATCGAATCGACGTCGGGTTCGATCCCGAGATCGCCCGCGTCGGCGTGCGCGGCCAGCGCGTCGGCGAGCGACGAGCCGAGGATCGTTTCGGGATCGTCGCCATCGGCGAAGCGCATCGACGTGAGCACCGGCGGCAGGCGGTCGGCGATCGGCTCGAGCAGAGCCGCGTGCCGGGGCTCGGTGAGCACCAGCCCGCAGTGCGCGTGTTCGATGTCGCGCAGCAGATGCACGTCGCGGCGCGTGTGGTTCAGGCCCACCACCGCCGCGCCGATCAGCGCCGCGCCCCCGAACGCGAACAGGTAGTCGGGGGTGTTGTCGAGCAGCACCGCCACGTGCCGGGGACCGACCTCGGGCAGCCGCTCGGCGAACAGGGCGGCGAACCGGCACGACTCCTCGAAATACTGGGCGTGGGTCCACACCGAGTCGCCGAAACGGATCGCGGGCCGGTCACCGTGCTCGGCCGCGTTGCGGCGCAGGAGGGCCGCCGCGTTGGGGGCCACGAGCGGCGCCAGACCCGGCGCAGGGACGTCTTCCGGTGGCGAAACTGACATCGGCGTCAGAGACTACGCGTAAGCTCCCAGGCGATGAGCGTGGACCTCACGGGCGCGGCCGACCTGCACTGTCACTTCGGCCCCGACCCGCATCGCCAACGCTCGGTCGACGCCTTCGAGGCCGGCGCGGAGGCCGCGGCCGCCGGCCACCGGGCCGTCGTGCTGAAGTCGCACGACTCGCCCACCGCCTCCCTCGCCTGGGCCGTCCAGCGCACGCTGGGCGACACGATCTCCGTCTTCGGCGGCATTTGCTGCGACCGGGAGATCGGCGGCGTGAACCCGGCCGCGGTCGAGGTCGCGCTGGGCCTGGGCGCCCGCATCGTGTGGCTGCCGACCCTGAGCAGCCGCCAGGACTTCGACAACGGGGTGGCCGCCCAGTTGGGCATCCCCGGTCCCGGCATCGTCGTGACCGACGCCGACGACGCGCTCCTGCCCGAGACGCACGAGGTCCTCGCCCTCGTCAAGGAGCACGACGCGGTGCTCGCCACCGGACACGTGAGCGCGGCCGAGCATTACGCGGTCGTACGCGAGTTCGCCCGCACCGGCAAGGTGCTCGTGACGCACACGACCGAAGATCTCGCGGGCCCGAAGCTGACCGCGGCGCAGTGCCGCGAGCTCGCCGACCTCGGCGCGTGGATCGAGCTCTGCGCCATGACCTGCATCGGCGGCCTCGCGACCCGCACCGTGGCGCAGATGGTCGAGACCATCGGGGCCGTCGGCCCGGAGCGGGTCACGCTCGGGACCGATTTCGGCCAGAAGATGAACCCGCACCCGGCCGCGGGTTTGCAGACCTACGCTGACGCCTTGTACGCAGAAGGCGTGACCGACGCCGACATCCGACGCATGGCGTGCACCAACCCGTGCAAACTCCTGGGAGTGCAGTAGTGCCCAACATCGCGGTTCCGGAAGGCAAAGCCGATCCCGAGGTGCGCGTGTGGGCGCTCCGGCCCGAGATGGGCATGGGCGCGGGAGCGTTGAGTCACGCGATCTACGACGAGAGCATCGTCCCGGTGCGCGAACGCGAGCTGGCCCGTATGCGCATCGCCCAGATCAACGGCTGCGTGATCTGTCAGCAGTGGCGCTCCACTCCGGGCGCGGAAGGCGCAGTGACCGAAGACGACTACGCCAACGTCCTCGACTGGCGTACGCACGACGGCTACTCCGACCGTGAGCGTCTGGCGATCGAGTACGCGGAGTTGTTCGCGCTCGACCACCACACCATCGACGCGTCGTACTACGACCGCATGCGCGCCGCCACCTACACCGACGCCGAGATCCTCGACCTCACCGTGTGCATCGGCGGATGGCTCGCGCTCGGCCGCACGCTCCACGTGCTCGCGCTCGACGACGCCTGCCAGCTCGCGCAATAGGCCCGATGGGCGACCTCGCAGCCGATACCAAGGTCACCGGGAGTATCGGCCGTTACCAGGCCCGCCTCTCGCGCGACTGGGAGATCTGGGGACCGAACGGCGGCTACATCGCGTCGATCGCGTTGCGCGCCGCGGGTGACCACTCGCAGTTCGGGCGGCCGGTCAGCATCGTCGGTCACTTCCTCGGCATCGCCACATTCGACGACGTCGTCATCGAGGTGAAAACACTCCGCATCTCGAAGCGCGCGGAATCGATGCGCGTGTCGCTGAAGCAGGGCAGCAACGACATCTTCGAAGCTCTCGTGTGGACGTGCGCGCCGATGGAGGGTCTCGAGCACGAGCTCGCCCTCAGTCCGGCAACGTTCGAGCCGGAGTCGGTGCCGTCGACGGCCGAGCGTCTCGCGGCGAGCGGCATCCAACCGCTCTACCGTTTCTGGGCGAATCTCGACGAGCGCGCGGAAACGTGGATGACACGCGACGAGTTCATCGACCGCACGCCCGAATACCCGAGCTTCGAACGTTGGTACCGATACCTGCCGACCTCCACCTTCGACGACCTCTGGGTCGACGCGTGCCGTTCGCTCATCCTGATCGACACGCTCGGTTGGCCCGCGGTGTCGCAACTGCACATCGACAGCGGTTACGTCGCGCCGAGCATCGACATTTCGTGCACGTTCCACCGGGCCCGGATCCAGGAGCCCTGGCTCTACGCGCAGGTCACATCGGTCAGCGCGAACGCGGGCGTAGTGGGGTGCGAGGGCAAGGTGTGGGCGCGCGACGGCGCATTGCTGGCGATGGGTACGAGTCAGCTGCTGTGCCGTCCGGTACCGACCGAGTAGGACCGGCGTGGAGGACCGCATCACGCCCGGGCTCTACCTCGAGATGACCGACATCGCGGTCGACGATTACGCACACGATCGGGTGCCCGCGGTATTGGCGGAACGGGGCGTGCAGCGCGCCACCTGGTGGCGAAACGTCAAGCCGAACCGCACGGACCTGCCCGCGGTGTTGCCGGAGTTCGCGCACCTCGGCGTGTACGAGGTCGACGACACGTTTCGCGCACCGGATACACCCGCCGGCATCACCGGGCACCACTTCCGGCATTACCCGCGCCCCGGCCAAGGCATCGTCACCGGCCGGCCCACGCTGGGGCTGTCGCTCGTGCTGATCTCGCCGAGGGACGAAGCGCGTGCCCAGGAGTTACGCGACTGGGGCGACTTCGTGCACATCCGCCACATCGCGGCGGCCGCCGTACCCGGTTACACGATGATCACACCGTACGAGAACGTGGCGGGCGGCGATCCACGCTTCATGCACTTCTACGAGATGGACACCGACGATCCCGAAACCGCGTTCAAATCGATGACGCCGCTCGTGATGCAACGCATCGGCGACGAACAGACCGACGCATACAAACGCTGGGCGTGGGGACCGAGCCTGCGCATCATGTACGTCAACTCGTTCGTACACGTCGGAGAACGCGAACTCTGATGGACGACGATCTCTTCAGTGTGGTTGCGCGCCAACGCGCGTGCCGGGCGTTCTCGACCGCGGCGGTCGACGACGACACCGTCGGGCGACTGTTGACCGCGGCGACGTTCGCGCCGAGCGCGGAGAACAAGCAGCCGTGGGAGTTCATCGTGGTGCGCGACGACGCGATGCGCGCCGCGATCGGGGATCTCTCCCGGCGGGCGTGGGAGACGCGGGGCCGCGCGTTCTCGGAGTCGCGCCTCACACCCAAGATGCTCGCCGAGGTGGATCACGGCGCGACGGGCGGGGTTGCGAACGCGCCGGTGAACATCGTCGTGTGCGCCGACATTCAGCGCGGCTTGGAAGCGACGATTCCGTCGTCGATCTTCCCCGCGGTGCAGAACCTGTTACTGGCGGCAACTGCCTTGGGGCTCGGCAGCGCGCTCACCACGATCACCACCGGATTTCGCGCCGAGATGCAAGAGCTGCTCGCGCTCCCCGACCACGTACGGCCGATCGCGCTCGTCCCCGTCGGCTATCCAGCCCGACCGCTCGGCCCGCCCCGCCGCGCCCCGTTTACCGAACGCACGCACCGCGAACGCTACGGCGAGTCGTGGTGAACACATATTGAGCTAGCTCTTCTTCTCGTCGCCGGCCGGCGCGGGGCGCACGACGAGTACGGGACAGGGCGCGTGGCGCACGACCTGTTCGCTCACGGAACCGAGCAGGAGACGTTCGATCGCGCCGCGACCGTGGGAGCCCACGACGATCACGTCGACCCCGAGCTCGCCCGCGACCCGACACACCGTGCCGCCGACGTCACCGGCTTCGATCCGCTTGTCGATCTTCGCTTTCGTGAGCGCGGCCGCGGTCGTCTCGAGCTCCCGGCCGGCTTCCGCCAGCTCCTGCTCCCACAGGCGGTCCTGCTCGCCCGGCGAGTACACAGAACCCTCGAAGCCGCCGGCATCGTCGCCCGGCACTTCGGTGAGCACGTTCAACAACGTGACGTGATCGGCGACCCGCAGGATGGCGCGCGCGGCCCGGGCCGCGTCGATCGAGCTCGGGGAACCGTCGGTGGCGATCAAGATGTGCATGGTGTGATCCTTACCCACTCCGCCCGCCGACGCCGACGACTGCACCGCCGCCGATGGCCGAAGCCCGGATCGCGTCGATCACCTGCATCTCGGCCAGACCGTCGGCGAAGGTCGGGAGTGGAACCGCAGCGGTCGACCGTCGGCCCTCGAGCCCTTCGCGCAACGCCTCGGCGAGCCGGGTGTACGGGCCGAGCTCGAGGTGCGTGTAGCGCTCGCGCGGATCACCCGACTCGTCGGGCGGGGCCGGGAGCGCGAGATCGGCGGGAACGGCGAGCTCCCGGCGACCGCTGCGATCCGAACAGAACACGCCCGCGCCGGTTACCTCAATGGTGCCTTCGGTCCCGGCGACCACGGTGATGCCGACGACGCCGGGCACCCAGGAAGCGGCCGTCTGTTGGATGACCCCTTCCGCGCCGCCACGAGTCGTCAAGCGCACGACAAAACTGTCCTCCGCGCCGTCGGCACGCGCACTCACGGTCGGGAGCGTGGCGGAGACCGACGCGATCTCCCCGACCCAGGTGCGCAGCTGGTCGACGATGTGCGAGCCCGACGCGCCGAGCCAACCGCCACCCCGCGGACCGTCGAACCACCACTGCGGGACGCGCGCTTCCGGGTCGGCCGCGAGGGGGACGAACGAGACGAGTGAGAACAGGCGCGGCTCGCCGATCACACCGTCGGCGATGGCGCGCGCCACCAGGGCCCGATCCGGCGACCACCGGAACTCGTGGCCGACCAGGTGCGTGATTCCGGCGCGCTGCGCGGCGTCGAGCATCCGCTCGGCCTCGGCCGCATCGAGCGCGAACGGTTTCTCGCATACGACGTGACGACCGGCCGCGCACGCTTCGATCGCGAGCGGCGCGTGCGTGTCGGGCGGCGTCGCGATCGTCACTGCGTCGACGCCGTCGAGCTCGAGCGCGGCAGCGAGCGACGTGCACGCGTGCGCGATGCCGAGCCGTTCCGCGCGGCGCGCGGTGCGGTCGGCGTCCTGGCCCACCAAGGCCTGGACGGTGAAGCCCGCGGCGCGCAGCGCGGGAACGTGAACGCGGCAGCCGAAGCCGGTCCCGACGACGACCGCGCCCGGCACTAGTAACCCTCGGCCGGGTCGACGACGTTGAGCAACGGCTCGCCCCGCAGATAGCGGCCGACGTTGTCGACGAAGATGTCGAGCGCGGCGGCCTGCAACTGCGGGGTGTACCAGGAGATGTGCGCGGTCATCCGCACCTTCGGGTGCTCGTACAGCCAATGCCCGCCCGGGAGCGGCTCGGGATCGACAGTGTCGAGTGTCGCCATCGCGACCACGCCGTCGTCGAGCGCGACGCGCAGCGCGTCCTGGTCGACGAGCGAACCGCGCGCGATGTTCACGAGGTGCACACCGGGCGTCATCTTCGCGAACGCGGCCGCGTCGATCAGGTGGCGCGTCCGTGCGGTCGCGGGCGCGGCGAGCACCACGTGCGCCGCGTCCGGCAACAGGTCGTCGAGCGAGTGCACGATCTGCACACCGGGCACAGGGCTGGGCGCGTCGGTGCGCCGCAAGGCGCGCACGTGCATACCGAACGCCTGCGCACGCGACGCGACGGCCGCACCGATCCCCCCCAGGCCGACCAGCGCCAGCGTGGCACCCTCGACCCGATCGAGCGCGGGCCGGGGAAAGTTCCAGTGCCTCGGGGGCTGCGACAGGAACGTCTCCGGAAATCGTTTGGCCCAGGCGAGGATCGCGGCCATGACCCATTCGGAGATGGGGACCGCGCTCGCGCCCCGCGCGCAGGTGACGATGCGGTCGTCGGTGAAGACCCCCGCCGCGACGTTGTCGACGCCCGTTCCCGAGAGCTGCACCCACCGCACGCCCGCGGCATCGAGCCAACGCACGATCTCGTCCCAGCTCGCGTAACCGCCGAAGAACGCGTCGGCCTGCAGCCCGGCGGGCGGATCGCCGCCGGTGAATTCGACGAGCTCGACCTCCGGGTACGTGTCGGTGATACGCGCCGCTTCGAGCGTTCCGATACCGAGCTGGGCGATGATCCGCACAGCGAGGGAAGCTACCGGAGCGACCCGACCCCACCCGTTGCCCCCCGAAAACCCTGCCATCAGATGGCAGCAAAACCGTCTCCATGAAGCAAAAACCCTGCCATCTGTTGGCAGCGAAATCGTCTCCATGAAGCAAGAACCCTGCCAACTGATGGCAGGAAAAGTGGCGCCACGCGCTGGTTTTCCTGCCCACGCGGCGTTGGCGGGGGAACGGCGGCGGCGCGACGATCCGGCGTACCCTTCGCGCCGATGCAATCCGAGATCGTGGCGCGAGGGATCCCGTTCGCCGAGGGTCCGGTGTGGTGCCCGGACGGCACCGTCGTCGTGACGAGCGTGGCCGCGGGCGCGTTGTTCCGCGTGCAGCCGGAGCAACGAATCGTCGAACGATTCGCCGAAACCCGGGGCGGCGCGAACGGTGCCGCGCTCGCAGCCGACGGCTCGGTCCTCGTCACCCAGAACGGCGGAATCGACTTCACCGTGCTGCCCGGTGTGTTCTCGACCTTCCCGCCCTGCGTGCCGACGCAACCGGGCCTGCAGCTCGCCACCCCCGACGGCACCGTGTCGTACCTGCTCGACGACGGTTTCCGCGGCCCGAACGACCTCGCCATCACCGCGGCCGGCGACGTGTACTTCACCGATCCCGGCCACTATCCCCCACAAGAGGATGGGCGGGGCCGGGTCATGGTCCTCGCGCCCGAGGGCCGCGTCACGACGTTCGCCGACGGCTTCTACTACTGCAACGGGATCGCGTTCGAGCCCGACGGATCGGTCGTCGTGGTCGAACGGCGCGGGCTGCAACGCGTCTTCGCCGACGGATCACGCGAGTGGGTCGTCGAGGAGTTGGGCCAGGGTGGCGGCGACGGCTTCTGCCTCGATGCCGACGGGCGCTTCTACGTTGCGTCGACGATCGAGCACGGCATCCGAGTGGTCGATCCGGACGGCACCGAAGTCGATTTTCTGCCGATCGCGGGTCAGGGACTGACGACGAACTGTTGCTTCGGCGGGCCCGACCTGCGCACGCTGTTCGTGGCCGACGCGCTCCCCGGCGACCTCGTGGCGTTCGAGGGAATGCCGACGCCCGGGCTTGCGCTCCCGACCTGGCCCGGCCTCGCTACACGCTGAGTTGGCGCAACCGAGCGGCGAGATCGCACGCCCACTGCACCGGGTCGGCGAGATCCCAGCCGTTGTACGGCAGGTCGAAGTGCTCGACACTCACCTTGCCCCGGTAGTCGATGCGGTCGAGCTCACGGAACACCGCGGCGAAGTCGACGACCCCGCTCGGGTCGTCGACGTGCAGCTGCGTGAACCCGGGCTTGCCCTGGCGCAGCTGGACATGGTCGGCCAGCTCGAGCAGCTCGCACGGATCGCCACCCCAGTCGGCGACGTGGCCCGTGTCGACGAGCAGGCGGACGTCGCCGACCTCGGCCCGGAACGCGCGCACCGACTCGACCGAGTTCACCACCGCCCCCGCCCACGGTTCCAACAACGCCTGCGGCGCGGCGCGCCACCAGCGGACCGCCCGTTCCCACGCGCCGTCCAGGTCCGCGCTGGGCGCGGGAGTCGTGCACCACTGCGCGATCGGCTTGGGGAACGCGGTCGGACAGCCGATCGGCAGCACGAGCGATTCGGGATCGGTGCCGACCGCACAATCGATGTGCGCGAACCCGTCGGCCTGCGCGGCGCGGGCGCGGTCGGCGACTTCGGGTAACCGTGCGTACGTGACGTCGACCACACCGAGGGGCCAACGCTCGGCGACGGGAGTGGTCACTTCTCCATCGACTTGGGCATCACCATGCCGACGGTCTGCATGTGCTGGCCGAGTGTGGCGTCGAACTTCTCCGCCACCTCCGACGCGCTCCAGCCGCCGTCCTTCCACATCCAGGCGATCTGCTTCGGGTGCTGGAAGAGCGTGTATGCGTATTCGGTGCGCCCGAGGATCTGGCCGTTCACGTGCCCGGCCGATTCGGACGCGAGGAACGCGACCAACGGCGCGTTGAGCGCGGGATTCTCCTCGGGCGGAGGCTCTTTGCCCGAGCGTTCGTAGAGCGCGGCGGTCATGCGCGTGGCGCCCGCGGGCGCAACCGCGTTCACCGTCACCCCGTACCGGCCGAGCTCCATCGACCACACGAAGGTCATGCCCATGATCGCAGCCTTGGCCGCGCCGTAGTTGGTCTGGCCGAAGTTGCCGCGGAGGCCGGCCGACGAGGTGATGTTGACGATCCGGCCGTAGCCCTTTTCCTTCATCACTTCCGCCGCGTGCCGCGTGCAGTTGAACGTGCCCTTCATGTGCACCGCGACGACCGAGTCGAAATCCGACTCGTCCATCTTCAACAGTGTCTTGTCGCGCACGATGCCGGCGTTGTTCACCAGGATGTCGACGCTGCCGAACGCGTCAACCGCGGTGCGCGTGATGTTCGCGGCGCCGTCGTAGTCCGTGACGGAGTCGTAGTTCGGTACCGCCTGGGAACCGAGCGCCTCGATCTCCTTGCACACCGCGGCGGCGGGATCTTCTTCGGTGCCGCGTCCGTCGAGCGAAACGCCGACGTCGTTCACCACGACCGACGCGCCCTCACGCGCGAAGCACAGTGCGAACTCGCGCCCGATGCCGCGACCGGCGCCGGTCACGATCGCGACGCGACCGTCGAGCATGCCCATCTACGCGACCGCCGCGGTGGCCTCACCGATCACTGCGGTGACGCCGTCTTGGTTCGCGACCGTGAAGGTCAGGTCGACGAGGTGCTCGCCGCCTTCGTCGCGCTTGGCGGTCACGACCGCGGTGCACGTGAGCACGTCGCCGGGCCAGACCTGCTTGGCGAACCGCACCTGCAACCGGCGCAGCGCTTGGGCCCCGAACCAGTCCTTCAACAGCCGCGCCGCGAGGCCCATCGAGAGCATGCCGTGGCCGAACACCGACGGGTTCCCAACCTGGGTGGCGATCGTGTCGTCGTGGTGCATGGGGTTGAAGTCGCCACTCGCGCCCGCGTACTTCACGAACATCGTGCGCGTGAGCGCCGGGAACTCCTGGGTCCGTTCCTCACCGATGGAAACGGTCTCGTACGTGGTCGCAGTCACTGGGCCCTCCGAGGCTTACGGCAAAGCTGACACCGGCGTCGGAGCGTAGCGGTGCAGGGCCGGTCCAGTCAGGGCGAGAGCCCCGAAACCTGACACCAACGTCGGTTCCGGCCTAGCCTTCCCTGGTGGCCCGGGCCGGTGGAATACAACCCGCTGCGCGCCGACGGGCCGTAGCCGAACCTCGAGAGCTGCGCGCCCGGGGCCGCAACACCAAACGCCGCCTCCTCGACGCGGGCGCCGAGGTGCTCGCGTCGAAGGGCTACCACGCCACACGTGTCGACGACGTCGTGAAACTGGCCCGGACCTCGCACGGCACCTTCTACCTCTACTTCTCCAACAAGGAGGAGCTGTTCCGCGCGTTGGCGACCGAAGTTGCCGAGGAGATGCAGACGCTCGCCGAGGCACTCGAACCGCTGCGCGCCGGCGCGACCGGCCGGGCCCGGCTCCAACGGTGGATCCGCGAGTTCGTCGAGCTGTACCGCCGCAACGGACCGGTCATCCGCGCCTGGACCGAAGCCGAGATCGGCGGCAGCGAGTTCGGCCGGCTCGGCACCGACCTGTTGACGCAGTTCACCGGAGTGATCGTCGCCCGCATTCAAGAGGTCGCCCCGGCCGACCTCGACCCCACCATCGCCACCCTGGCGATCGTCGCGATGATGGAGCGCCTCAACTACTACGCGCTCACCGAGCAGGTTCGCCTCGAACCCGACCTCGTCGCCGAAACCCTCGCGCGGGTGACGCACGCCGCACTCTTCGGCTCGTAATTCCGCAGCATCCGCAGCCCGGGAACTCGGGGAGCTCAGCTGCCGAGGACGCGGGCTTGCAGGTCGCCGAGCTCGGACACGGGACCGTTGTACGCGACCTCGCCCTTCACGAGCACGATCGCGTCGTCGGCCAGCGCCAGCGCGTGATGCACGTGCTGTTCGACGATGAGCAGCGTCGTTCCCGCGTCGCGGATCTGCTCCAGGGTGCGGTACACCTCGTCGACGATGATCGGCGCGAGGCCCAGTGACAGCTCGTCGGCGATGAGCAGCCGGGGCTTCTCGACGATCACCCGGGAGAGCGACAGCATGCGCTGCTCGCCACCCGACAACGTGCCCGCGATCTGTTGGCGGCGCTCGCCGAGTCGCGGGAACATCGTGAACGCCTCGTCGACGGCCTCGCCTGTTCCCGTCCGGCCGCGCGTGCGCTGGAACGTGAGCTCCAGGTTCTCCTGCACGCTCAACGACGCGAACACCGAACGACCTTCGGGGGCGTGCACGATGCCGAGCCGGGCGTAGTGGAAAGCGCGCCGCCCCGTCATGTCGGTTCCGCCGAAAAAGACCTGACCCGCGGTCGGGACGATCAGCCCTGAACACACTCGTGCGATCGTGGTCTTGCCCGCGCCGTTCGATCCGAGCAGCGCGAGCACACGGCCCTTCGCCAACGAGAACGACACGTCGAAGATGGCGCGGAAGGGGCCGTACGCGGCGTCGACGTCGCGCAGTTCGAGGAGCGGTGCATCCGCGCTCTCCGCGGCCGCGGCCATCAGACAGCCCCCATCAGACGATGTCTCCGAGGTAGGCCTTGCGCACTGCACTGTCGGCGAACACCTCGTCGGTGAGGCCCGACGCGATGAGCGTGCCGAAGTCGAGGACGAACACGCGGCGTACGAGGCTGCGCACGAACTCCACGTCGTGCTCGACCAACAGGATCGCGAAATCGCGTTCCTTCTGGACGGTCTGCAGTTGCCGGGCGAGTGTTTCGGTCTCGTGCCGATCGAGGCCCGACGACGGCTCGTCGAGCAGCACGAGCTTGGGTTCGGTCATCAACGCCCGACCGATCTCGACCAGGCGCCCGACACCGAGACTCAGCGCCTCGACCGGGCGATCGGCGTCGGCGCGCAGTTCGAGCAGGTCCAACATCGCGTCGACCCGCGCGTTCTCGTCGGCCGACGCGCCACCGAGGAACAACACGTCCTTCCAGAGCGCACCCCGCCCGTTCCGCACGCGCTCCGCAACCAGGAAGTGATCGCGGGGCGTCATGCCGCTGAACAGCTCGATGCGCTGGAACGTGCGCCCGATACCGAGGCGGGCCCGCTTGTGCGTAGCTACGCGGGAGAGGTCGCGATCGTCGAAGATCACCCGTCCGCCGTCGGGCTTCAGGATCCCGAGCAGGCAGTTGAAGAACGTCGTCTTGCCCGCACCGTTCGGCCCGATCAGGCCCACGACCTCGCCCCGCTCGACGTCGAGGTTCACGTTGTCGAGGGCGGTGATCCCCGCGAACTTCATCGTGACGTTCTCCGCCACGAGCAACGTCACGACGCGCTCCCCGCCGGCGCGGGCGCGGAAACTTCCGCGGGCGCCGGATCGGACGCGGCACCTCCGGTGCCTTTGAACCGGTCGATCCGGCGTTGCACCCAGGCCAGCGCCTGCGTCTTGTTCGCCTCGAGAATCCCCTCGGGATGCCGGGCGTAGGTGACCGCGCCGAACCCGAAGAAGATGGCGGCAATGCCCGTCGAGAGCGGACCGCAATGGAAGAAGGGCTGGATGTGGTTGATGAGCCACGGCAACCAGTCGGTGAGCACGCGCGCCGGGATGAGGATGAAACCGATCGCGGCCTGGATCGCGCCTTCGACGGTGCGCGGACCCAGCGTCACGACGATCACGAGCCAGAACAAGCCGAGCGTCGCGTTGAAGTCGGCGCGGTTCGCGTGCCCTTCGTAGCTCGCGAGAAGCGCACCGCCGACGCCGGCGATTCCGGCCGACACCGCGAAGGCCACGATGCGCGTCCGCATGGGGTTGATTCCCACCGACGCGGCTGCGACCTCACTGCCGCGGACTGCGGAGAGGTACCGACCCGTCGTGCCGTTCCGCAATTGGATGACGACGATACCGACGATGGTCAGGATCACGAGACAGAGCACGAGATACGACTTGTCGCTCGCGAAGTCGATGGGTCCCAGCTGCGGACGCGGCGCCACGACGGGGAACAGGCCGCCGCTCACCCAGCTCAGACTGACCACCACGTTGTCGAAGAACAACGCGAACGCGTACGTGGCCAGCGTCAGGAAGATGCCGCCCAGCCGGAGCGCGGGGACGGCCAACATCGCGCCGATCACGGCCGCGATGAGGCCACCGAGGATGATCGTGACAAAGACCGACATGCCCGCGTTCGACGCGAGCTGCGCCGACGCGAACCCGCCGATGCCGGCGAACGTGGCCTGCGCGAACGACACCTCGCCCGCGATACCCGTGATCACGACGATCGAACAGAAGATGATCGAATAGATGACGATCTGGATCGCCTGACCCACAACGCTCGCGTTGCCGTGGAAGAAGACGTAGTAGCCCACACCCAGGCAGAACAACACGCCGAGCACGCGCGTCGCGATGGTGAGCTCGCGGCTGCGCTTCTCCGACGAAGGTGCGGGCGGTGGTGGGTCGACGCCCGCGAGCGGGTCGCTGATCTCCTTGCGGTTCCGTAGGCGCGGCGAGAGGATCAGCACGAGGAACAAGACCACGAACGGCAGCGACGGGCGCAGGTTGCTCGCGAGCAAGCTGTTCGTCGGGAGATACCGGTTCAGGATCTCCTGCACCACACCGAGCCCGATCGAACCGACGAACGCGAGCGGGATGCTGGTGAGCGAGCCGAGCACGACGCCCGCGATCGCGGCCGTCAACAACGTCGTGTAGTAGATGTCGCCGATCTGGCCGATCACGGTCGGGAGCAGCACGCCGGCCAGACCGGCGACCAGACTCGACATGATCCACGACGTCGTGCTGATGCGGTCGGAGTCGGTGCCCGCGAGCTCAGCCATGCGCGGGCTCTCCACCACGGCCCGCATACGGATACCGAGCGCGGTGTAGCGGAACACGAGCGTGAGCGCGCCCGCGACCAACCCCGCGGAGAGCATGATCGCGATCTGGTCGCGGTCGAGCGCGGCGCCGAACACGTGGTACACAACCTGGCCGTTGGGCACGATCCCGGTCGGGTTGACCGCGTTCGTTTCGTCGAACCACAGCAGCACGATCTGGGGTATCGCGACGAGAAGCCCGAGCGCGGTGATGAGCCGCGCCATCGGTTCGGCACTGCGCAGATGTCGGAACAGTGAGCGGTCGAGGATGACGCCGATCAGCGGCGCGACGATGATCACCGCGATCACGAACGCGGGGATGATCCCCCAGCTCTCGTTCACGTGGAGCTGGTAGTAGATCGCGCCGGAGACGAACGCCTGCACGCCGAACGCGATGTTGAACACGCCCGACGTCTTGTACGCCAGGGTCAGCCCAACCGCGAGCAGCGCGTAGACACATCCGAACGCGACGCCGTCGATCAGCGCGCCGAGCAGCTTTTCCATTTCGTCAGGAGACCGCTCTCAACTCGAGCCCGCCGGACCGATCAGCCCACGCCGCCGGGGGCGAACGACATGTGCGTCGGTCCGTTCGCCGGCAGCGGCGCGTTGGGGTTCGGGTCGAAGCAGATCCAGGGTTTACCCGGCTCGGTGAACTGCGGAACGAACTTGTTGTCGGAGATCTCGAGGGACGCGTAGCAGTTGTACTTCCCGCGGACGGCCACGTCGTTGGTCGGATCGTTGTGCTGCTTCGTCCAGTCGATCGGGACGATGAGACCGCCCGGCGATTCCGCGGTCTGCGTGTTCAGCGCGTCGATCACCTTCTGCTTGGTGAACTCGGGGCCCGCGAGCTTGAGCCCGTCGACCATCATCTGGGCCATGATCCAGCCGTCTTCGACGAGCTCGACGGTCGAGATGTTGTGCGCGGACGTGTAGGAGAGGAACTGCTGCGTCGCGGGCGACTGCGGCGACGCTTCCCACGGCACGTACTGCGGGTTGGCGAAGCTGCCGTCGAAGATGCCGCCACTCGCCGCCAACGCGTCGTGGTCGTATACGTTCGGGAGCTGCTGCACGGCGTTGAGGCCCTGCTTCTTCATCTCCCGCGCGAGCTTCGTGACCTCGCTGGTGTCCATGCACGTGTTGACGAACTGGACGCCGGCGTCCTTCATGCGGGCAACGTCAGCGGTGATGTCGGCCGCGAAGGGCAGGGAGTCGTCGAAGAACACAATCTTCGTGTTGGGCGTGTACTGCTTGTAGCTGTTGCGGATGCCGTCGGCGCACAGGCCCGACGACGCCGACGTGGCCTTGCTGTACGCAAGCAGGCCGACCTTGGTGAACTTCTCCTGCTGCGCGAGCCACGGCAGGTACGGGCCCGCGCACGAGAAGCAGAGCGCGCCGAGGGAGCCGAAGATGTTCTCGTGCGAGGGGCCGTCCTTGGGCGTCGCCATCTCGGGGTTGATGTTCCAGATGAACGTGGGCTGCTTCGCCTTGGCCAGCAGGTCGGCACCGGTGAATTGCAGCGTGGCCACGAATGTGGCGAACGCGTTGTCGTCGGAGAGGCTCGACTGCACCTGCTGCACGTTCTGCAGCCCGATCTGGTCGTCGCGGCGCTTCACGATGACGAGCTTGCGGCCGTAGATCCCGCCCGAAGCGTTCAGCATGTCGAAGTACGCCTGCACACCGTCGGCGTACTGCGCGTACTTCCCGCCGATCGGGTTCGTCGCACTCGTGATGACGGCGACGCGAATCTCCTTCTTCGAGTCGTCGACGCCGGGGCCGCGCCCGGGTACGAACTTCGCGAGATCAGCGGTCGGCGCAACGGTGGCGGCCGGGCCGCTACTGCTCGGGGTGGTGCTCGGGGTCGATTGCGATTTGGAGTTGCTGCAAGCTGCCGCCACCAGCACCATGGCGATGAACAGCGTCGCCAGACCACTTGCCTTCGTGCGTAACCGCATCAGTCCCCCGGGTTTGTGCATGAACGTCGTAGAGCCGAACTTCGACAGCAAAGACTGACGCTAACGTCATACTCAGCCGACCACAAGAACCCTCCGGCCCGCCAGGAGACCCGAATGGCCCACACCCTCGTGACGTTTCACGCGCACCCCGACGACGAATCGATCGCGACCGGCGGCACGATGGCGCGCGCGAAAGCCGAAGGCAATCGCGTCGTGCTCGTGGTCGCGACCCGCGGCGAGCTGGGCGAATACTCACCCGACGCGCTGGCACCGGGCGAGACGCTCACGGAGCGGCGCGTGGCCGAGCAATTGGCATCGGCCAAGGTTCTCGGCGTCGATCGCGTCGAGTTCCTCGGCTACCGCGACTCGGGCATGGCCGGCGAGCCGACCAACAACGACGAGGGCACATTCGCGCAAGCCGATGTCGAGGAGGCCGCGGGCCGTCTCGCCGCGATCCTGCGCGAAGAGAACGCCGACGTACTCACCGTCTACGACAACCACGGCGGCTACGGACATCCGGACCACGTGCAAGTGCACGTCGTGGGTGTGCGCGCGGCCGAGCTCGCCGGCACCAAGCGCGTGTACGAGTCGACGATGAACCGCGACTTCATCCGCGACCTCATGGCGCGCCGCGCCGACGAGATGCCCGACACTCCCGACGCGCCGGACGCGGCCGAGATGGACGACTTCGGCTCGCCCGCAGAGATCATCACCACGACTGTCGACGTCAGCGATTTCGTCGACGACAAGCGCGCCGCGATGGCCGCGCACGCGAGCCAGATCCCGCCCGACTCGTTCTTCTTGGCCATGCCCGTCGACGCGTTCCGCCAGGCGTTCGGCGCGGAGTGGTTCATCCGCCGCGACGCACCCCAGAGTCGCGAGACCTGGCTCTTCGACGACCTGTAAGGCCGGAGCGGGCGGTGCCTAACGTTGGGCCCGGCGGCTGATCTCGATCCGCTTCTTGCCCCAGGCGTAGTGCTTGAGCGGCACGACCGCGGAGCGATCCGACACCCAGGGCGCGTACGGCGCCAAGACGTACGCGGCCAGGGTGACGAGCACCCGGTCGTAGTTCACCCGCCAGCCCGCGAAGTCGCGCCAGGCCTGATCGCGGTCGGCGCGCACCGGAACTCCGGCGGCATCGAGGCGCGCGTACAGTTCGTCGAACTCGTCGCGCGTCACGCTGATCGGCGCGTCGGGCGCGGGCGCGTCGTCGTAGTCGAAGCCGAAGAACCCCGCGATCTCGCGCAAGGCGAGATACCCCGAGCGAATCGACAACGCCGCGGCCGGGGTCCACGGGATGTCGACGACCGCGAGCCGGATCGACGCGGTGTCGAGAACCGCGCCCGCGGCGGTCACCCACGAACGGTGTGGGTTCTGCGATCGGAAGAACGCGAGCGAGCCGTACGAGGTGTGCGTCTCCTGGACCTCCGTGAACCAGGTCGACCACGACTCCCAGAACCGGTCCATCTCGAGCAGGAATCCGGTCTGGTGCGCGCGCACGAGCATGTTGCCCGGAGTCGGCGGTGTTCCGGCGCGCACCGCGAGGTCGGTGACGGCAACCTCGCGCCGCGAGAATCCGCTGTAGATCGTCGGCAGGTAGGCGATGAGCAAGGCGAGCAGGGCGAGGCCGATGGCCGCCTCGGTGAACGCGGCAAACGCCGACGGCAGGTCGGGCGGGCGGTCGAAGCCGAGCGTGAGCAACGACGATCCGCTCGTCATCACCGCGCTTCTCCATCCGTGCGATTCGAGGCCCGCGTAGATCAACGTGAACGCGCCGAACACGACGAGCATCGACGTGAACGGTAAGGCGAGGAGCGCGATCGGCGCGTACAGCGCGAAGACGCGGTCGCGGGCCTCGTAACCGCGCCGGGGCGAGGCGAACTTCGAGAAGAACCACCGGACCACGCGGAACACGACCACCGTGAACAGCACGACCGAGCCGCGCGGAACGACGAAGGTGCGCACGGCCGCGTCGAGGACGAAGACGACCGCGCCGAGGCCCACCAGGATCAGCAGGACGTGTCCGAACGTCGTCATATCAGTCGTCCCCCGACGGTCGGCGCCGGTTCCGTTTGATGTCGCCGTGCTGGCGCTTCTCGTCGACGCGCCGCTTCTTGGAGGCACGCGACGGCTTGGTCTTGAATCGCTTGGGCTCGACGTGCAGCGCCCCCGCGAGCCGCGCCTGGAGGCGTTCGAGCGCGAGCTCCCGGTTCTGGTGCTGCGACCGGCGCTCCGACGCGGTGACCCGCACCACGGGTCCGAGCCGTTCCATTATCCGCGCCCGTTGGCGGGGACCGAGCGACGGCGACGACTCGACGTCGAACCGCACCTCGACCTTGGTGTTCGAGGTGTTCGCGTGCTGACCACCAGGCCCGCCCGACGCGGTGAACCGCCATTCGAGCTCGTCACTGCCGATCGCGCACGATCGCGTGATCCGCAGCACGCCGCTCGGGTCCACGCCGAGACACTAGGCAACTCGCCGGGGTAAAGCAGCCGCCCGCCGGCGTGCGTCAGTGGGTCAGCGGCTTGTATTTCAAACGGTGCGGCTGGTCGGCATCCCCGCCGAGCCGCTGATGGCGGTCCTTCTCGTAGTCGGAGAAGTTGCCCTCGAACCATGTCACCTGACTGTCACCCTCGAACGCGAGCACGTGCGTGGCGATGCGGTCGAGGAACCAACGGTCGTGGGAGATGACCACCGCACAACCGGGAAAGTCGAGCAGCGCCTCTTCGAGTGCGCGCAACGTGTCGACGTCGAGGTCGTTGGTCGGTTCGTCGAGCAGCAACACATTGCCGCCCATCAGCAGCGCCTTCGCCAGGTGCAGACGGTTGCGCTCGCCGCCGGAGAGATCGCCGACGCGCTTCTGCTGGTCGGAACCCTTGAAGTTGAGGCCGGCCACATACGCCCGGCCGTGCACCTCGCGGTCGCCGACCTTCACCAGGTCGACGCCGCCGGTGATCTCCTCGTAGACCGTCTTGTCGGGGTCGAGTGACTCGCGCGACTGGTCGACGTAGGCGATCTCGACCGTGGGACCGACCTTCAGCAAACCGGCATCGGGCTCTTCCTGGCCGACCAACATGCGGAACAAGGTGGTCTTACCGGCACCGTTCGCTCCGATGACACCGACGATGCCACCAGGTGGCAACGAGAACGAGAAGTCGTCGATGAGCAGACGATCGCCGTAGCCCTTGCTGAGGTGCTCGGCTTCGATGACGAGATCGCCGAGCCGGGGCCCGGGCGGGATCGTGATCTGGACCTTCTCGGCGCGCTTCTCGGCCGAGTCGGCCTCCGCGACCAACTTGTCGTACGCGGTGATGCGCGCCTTGCCCTTGGCTTGGCGCGCCCGCGGTGCGAGCCGCACCCATTCGAGCTCACGCTGCAACGTGCGCCGCCGGGTCTCGTCGACCTTCTCTTCCTGCGCGAGCCGCTGCTCCTTCTGTTCGAGCCAACTCGTGTAGTTGCCTTCCCACGGGATGCCCGCGCCGCGGTCGAGCTCGAGGATCCAACCCGCCACGTTGTCGAGGAAGTACCGGTCGTGGGTCACGGCCACGACGGTGCCGTGGTAGTCCTGCAGGTGCCGCTCCAGCCACGCGACCGACTCGGCGTCGAGGTGGTTGGTGGGCTCGTCGAGGAGCAAGAGGTCGGGCTTGCCGAGCAGCAGCCGACAGAGCGCGACCCGGCGCCGCTCACCACCGCTCAACGTGGTCACGTCGGCATCGGCCGGCGGGCAACGCAGCGCGTCCATCGCGATGTCGAGCTGACGGTCGAGGTCCCAGCCGCTGACGTGGTCGATCTTGTCCTGCAGATCCGACTGCTCGGCGAGGAGCTTGTCGAAGTCGGCGTCGGGCTCGCCCATCGCGTTGCAGACCGCTTCGAACCGGTCGAGCAGCTCCTTCGTACCCGCGACACCCTCGGTGACGTTGCCGAGCACGTCCTTCTTCGGGTCGAGCAGGGGTTCTTGCGCGAGGTAGCCGACCGAGAAGCCGGGTGTGACCCGGCATTCGCCCTGGTACCCGTCGTCCTCGCCCGCGATGATGCGCAGCAGCGTCGACTTCCCGGCGCCGTTCAGACCGAGCACCCCGATCTTCGCGCCGGGGTACATCGAGATGTTCACGCCGCGCAGCACTTCCTTGTCGGGTGGATGGACCCGACGCAGATCGCGCATCGTCAGAATGAATTGGTGAGCCATACTCCTCACCGTACCGGCCACCCGGAGGAGGAAACGTGTCGGAAGTCTTCGCCATCGCCGATCGCTATTGCGACCAGTTCGGTGCGCTCGACCCGTGCAGCGCGACCGGCGCCGGGATTCCCGGCCACGACCACGAGATGACCGACTTCTCGCCCGAGGGTTCGGCACGCCGCACCGACCTGGCCCGCGAGACCATCGCCGCGCTGCAGGCGGCGCCGGCCGAGTCGTTCGACGACCGGCTCGCGGCGAGTGTGATGATCGAGCGCCTCACCCTCGAGGTCGATCAGTTCGACGCCGGTGAGCGCCTCCGCGACGTCCGGATCATCGCGAGCCCGATCGACGGTGCGCGCCAGTGCTTCGACCTCATGCGCCTCGAGACCGACGACGACTGGGCCACCGCGACCGAACGCATGACCCGCGTTCCCGCGTCGCTCGAGAGCATCGAAGAATCGCTGCGCGTCGGAGTCGAGCAAGGGCTCGTCGCGGCGCGGCGCCAGGCGCTGGCGTGTGCCGAGATGGCGTCGGCCTGGGGCGGCGAGCGCGACACCGATCCGTTCTTCCGCACCCTCGCCGCGCAGCGTCCCGACGACACCAAGCTCGCGGCCGCGGCCGAGCTCGCCACCGCGGGCTACGCCAAGCTCGCCGCGTATCTGCGCGACGAGTACGCCCCGGCGGCCGATCCCCGCAATCCGGTCGGGCGCGACCGCTACGCGTTGTTCGCCCGCGCGTTCACCGGCATCGATCTCGATCTCGACGAGACGTACGCGTGGGGATGGGAAGAGCTGCACCGGATCGAAGACCAGATGCGGCGCGTCGCCGAACGCATCCGTCCCGGCGCGTCGATCGACGAGGCGTGCGACTATCTCGAGACCGACGACCATCGCACGATCGACGGCGTCGACGCGTTCCAGCACTGGAACCAGGATCTCATCGACCAGACGATCTCCGACCTCCAGGGCACGCACTTCGACATGGCCGAGCCGTTGCTCACCTGTCAGGCGATGATCGCGCCGCCCGGAGGCGCGGCCGCGATGTACTACACCGCGCCGAGCGAAGACTTCTCCCGGCCCGGGCGCACGTGGTATCCCACGATGGGCGAGACGCGCTTCCCACTGTGGAAGGAGGTCAGCACCTGTTACCACGAAGCGGTTCCCGGTCATCACCTCCAGGTCGCGCAGGTGGTGTATCTCGCCGACCGGTTGTCGCGGTTCCAACGCCTCTTCGGTTTCGTGTCGGGGCACGGCGAAGGTTGGGCGCTCTACGCGGAACGACTCATGGGCGAGCTCGGCTACCTCGAAGACCCCGCCTTCGAGATGGGCATGCTGGCCGCGCAAGCGATGCGCGCGGTGCGGGTGGTCGTCGACATCGGCATGCACCTGGAGCTCCCGATCATCGCAGGTGAGCCGCACGCGGGCGAAACGTGGACGCCGGAGCTCGCGCTGCCGTTCGTGATCGGCCGGAGCCGGTTCCCCGAGGTCTTCATGCGCAGCGAGGTCGACCGCTATCTCGGCTGGCCGGGCCAGGCGATCAGCTACAAAGTCGGCGAACGGGTCTGGCTCGAGGCCCGGGCCGACGCCAAGCAGCGAAAGGGCGCCGACTTCGACCTGAAGGCGTTCCACACGTTCGCCCTCGATCTCGGCAGCATGGGACTCGGGCAGCTGCAGGACGAGCTCGCGCGGTTCTAACCTCCCCCGCCATGACCTCAACTGCTGCCGGGAACGCGCTCGACGCGTTCACCGCCTCGACGTTCACGCACGACGGCGACACCAAGACGGTGTACCGCGCCGGATCCGGACCGGGCATCGTGGTGATGAGCGAGATGCCGGGCATCACACCGGGCGTGGCCGGGTTCGCGCAGCGCCTCGTCGACGCAGGCTTCACGGTGGCGATGCCGGTGATGTTCGGCACGCCCGGCCGGGAGATGTCGCTTCCCTACGTCATGAAGTCGATGACGCAAGGCTGCGTTTCGCGGGAGTTCTCGAACTGGGCCCTGAACCGCACGTCGCCGATCATCGACTGGTTGCGCGCACTCGCGCGCGATCTGCACGAGCAGTGCGGCGGGCCGGGCGTAGGCGCGATCGGCATGTGCTTCACCGGCGGCTTCGCGCTCGCGATGGCCGTCGACGACAACATGCTCGCGCCGGTGTTGAGTCAACCGTCACTGCCGTTCGCGGGCGGCAAGGCGCGCAAACGCGCGCTCGGTCTGTCGGATGCCGATCTCGCGACCGTCGCGGCACGCGAAGAGCTGTGCGTGCTCGCGATGCGGTTCACCGGCGACCCCGCGGTTCCGGCCGCGCGCTTCGAACACCTGCGCGAAGTCTTCGGCGACCGCGTGATCACGATCGAGATCGAGAACCGCAAGGGTCGGAACCCGTACAACTTCCCGCGGGCCGCGCATTCGGTCGTCACCGAACATCTCGTCGACGAGCCCGGCAATCCCACGCGCGCAGCGCTCGATCAGGTGCTTGCCTTCTTCAAGGAACGTCTTTCCGCCTGACGGCTACCGACAGACGAAGCACCCGACATCGGTCCGGATGCGAAACGCCCCGTCCCGGGCGATCGCGGCGCGCACCTCACGGTCGATCTCGCGCCGAACCGCGGCCGCGTTGCCGTCGGCCGGCGCGATGAACCACGTCATGGTGGCGATGTAGTCGAGCAGCGGCGGCACCTCGGTGATGACGAGCTCGCCGCGCACGTCGTGGCGTTCCACCGACGCGAAGTGTCGTCCGAGCTCGGCCGCGCCCGACTCCGACGAGAAGCCGAAGTACGCGCGCCCGGCTCCCGAAGCGGGGCGGCCCTGCGCCTTCTCCACCGCGGCGATCATCTCGGTGAGCTCGAGCAGGTGCTGTTCCGAGTTCGTCGAGATCAACGCGATCCCGTCGGACCGCAACACGCGTTTGATCTCGGCGACCGCGAGATCGCGGTCGGGCACGTGGTACAGCATGTGCATCGCGAAAACCGCGTCGAGCGAACCGGTCGCGAACGGCAACCCCTGCGCGTCGCCGACCGTCAGCGTCGCGGCCGAGCGCGAACCGGCCGCGGCCAGCATGCCGGGAGAAAGGTCGAGTCCGTGCACGGTCCCGCGGTGCGCACGGGCCGCGAGCTCGGCCAGGTGCACGCCGTTGCCGCAGCCGACGTCGAGCACGCGCTCGTCGCCCTGTAGCTGCGCGCAGTCGAGTGTCCACACCGCGTTCTGCACCGGCGGGACCTGGAATCGGTACAGCGACTGGCGGGCCGCGAGATTCGCGTCGGAGGAGTACTGAACCCCCGTGAGGTACTCCCGGCCGACGAACCGGTTGGTCACAGCTCGCAGACGATCTTGCCGTACGTGCCGCGTGACCCGAGGCGGCCGAGTGCGGCCGGCACCTCGGCGAGGGTGACGCGCTCGGAGATCAGCGGGTCGATCTGCCCCGCCTCGAACAGCCGCACCAGTTCGTCGTGCGTCGCGCGCACGAGCGCGGGATTGATCACGTTGTAGAGCGCCCAGTGCACGCCGACCACCGAGTAGTTCTTGATCAACACGTGATTCGTGCGCGCCTCGGCGAAACGGCCGCCGGTGAATCCGATGATCAGGATGCGGCCCTCGAACGCGATGCACTTCGTGGAACGGTCGTAGGTGTCGCCGCCGACCGGGTCGTAGATCACATCGGCACCGCGGCCGTCGGTGAAATCCTTCACCGCGTCGACGAAGTCTTGTTCGCGATAGTCGAGCGCGAGATCGACGCCGAGCTTGCGGCAGACCTCGACCTTGTCGGGCCCACCTGCGGTCGCGATCACCCGGGCGCCGGCCGCGAGCCCGAGTTGGATCGCGGCGCTCCCCACTCCCCCCGCACCGGCATGCACGAGCAAGGTCTCGCCGGGCTGGATGTGCGCACGCCGGTGCAACGCGAGATGGCCCGTCTGGTACACCACGTGCAGCGCGGCCGCGGCCGCGAACGGCATCGATTCCGGCACCGGGAACACCCCGCCCAAGCCTGCGCCGGCCGACGCCGTCGTCGACTCGGCGAAGCCCCCGTTGCCGAAGTTCGGGATGGCCAGCACGCGGTCGCCGACTCCGAAGCCCTCCACGCCCTCGCCCACCTCCTCGATCACGCCGGCCACCTCTGCGCCGGGCGTGAACGGCAGTGGCGGCTTCACCTGATACTCGCCCCGGCACAAGAGCACGTCGGGGAAGTTGAGGGCCGCGGCGTGGACCCGGAGCCGGACGTCGCCGGGCCGAACCTCGGGCTCCGGGCGCTCCTCCAGCTGCATGACCTGCTCGGGCTCGCCGAGCTCGTGGACCCGTAGTGACTTCACCTGATCACTGCTCCAAGTTTCACAATGCGCGAGTCTCGCAGAGTCTGCGCTTGACTGGTCCGGTGGAGCTCACGGCGACGCGGATGGTTGCCGGCGGCGACGCGCTGGCTCGGGCCGAGGACGGCCGGGTCGCGCTCATCGACGGTGCGCTTCCCGGCGAGAAGGTGCAGATCGAGGTCACGGCCGATCGGGCCGACCATCTGCGGGGCCGGGTAATCGAGGTTCTCGAGGCGTCGCCGGCCCGTGTGACCCCGCCGTGCGTGCACGCCCGGGAAGGCTGCGGCGGCTGCGGCTGGCAGCACGTCGCCACCGACGCGCAGCCGCAACTCAAGCTGGAGATCCTGCGCGACGCGTTGAACCGCATCGGCCACATCGCCGATCCGCCGCTCGCGGAACCGGTCGTGCTGCCCACCGAGGGGTTCCGCACCACGGTGCGCGCGCTGGTGGTCGACGGCAAGCCCGCGTTCCGGCGCCACCAGTCGCACGACCCGGTGATGATCGACTCGTGCCTGGTCGCCCATCCTCTGATCGACGAGCTGATCCGCGACGGCGACTTCGGCCGTGCCCAGGAAGTGACGCTGCGCGTCGGCGTCGGCAGTGGCGAACGGGCCGCGCTCGCCGACCCCGCCGAGATCGTCCTCGACCTCCCGCCCGATGTCCGGCGGGGCAAGGACGCCGTCGTGCACGAGGTGATCGACGGGCACACGATGCGCGTCTCGATCAACTCGTTCTTCCAGAGCCGCACCGACGGCGCCGCGACCCTCGCCCGCCTCGTGCGCGAAGCGACCGGCCCCGACCGCATCATCGCCGACCTCTACTGCGGCGTCGGGCTGTTCGCGGTGACCGCCGACACGCCCCGCCGCATCGTGGCGGTCGAGCGCGGTCGATCTGCGGTCGCCGACGCGAAGCACAACCTGAAGGGCCGCGACGCCCGGGTCGTGCGCGGCGATGTCGGCAAGTGGCACGGCAACAACGTCGACGTCGTGATCGCCGATCCGAGCCGCGCCGGTCTCGGCCGCGACGGCGCGCGGGCGGTGCTCGCGTGCGACCCCGAACGCGTCGTGCTCGTGTCGTGTGACGCCGCCGCGCTGGCGCGCGACGTCGCGCTGCTCGACGAGCGCCGACTACAACCTCACGTCGGTGACACTCGTCGACCTGTTCGCGCACACGCCGCACGTCGAGTGCGTCACTGTGCTCGATCGCTGAGCGGTACGCGACTCAGCGCTACAAGGGGCCGAGAGATCTAGGCGAGCTGCTGTTCGAGCTTGGTGAGCGCCTCTTCTTCGGAGACGTTCAACGCGAAGCTCAACTCCGACACGAGGATGCCGCGGGCCCGCACGAGCATCGCCTTCTCGCCGGCCGAGAGCCCCTTGGTGACCTCGCGCAGCGCCAGGTTCCGGACCACCTCGGCGACCTGGTACACGTCGCCGCTCTTCAGCTTCTCCTGGTGGTTCTTGAACCGCCGGCTCCAGTTGGTCGGCTCGCGCACGTCCTTCTTGGAGAGCAGCTGGAAGAGGTCGTCGATGTCCTCGACCGAGATCGGCGGGCGCATCCCGACGTCTTCGGCCTTGTTGGAAGGTACGGCAAGGGTGAGGTCGCCGTTGGCGACCCGCAGCACGAGGTATTCGGTCTTTTCGCCGAACGCCTCCCGCATCTCCTTGCGCTCGATCACGGCGGCCCCGTGATGGGGGTACACGACCCGGTCACCGACTTTGAACGCCATACCACTCCATGATCGAAAAATCGGCGCCAAAAACCTGTGTAAGGAACGCCGAGCGACCTTTCATGGTACCAGGCCCCCGAAAACCCCCCGACCCGCCTCCCGTCAGCGGATTGGGGGCTAGGCCTTCTGGGCTTTGCGGTCGGCTTCGATCCACGACTTCACGACGGGCGCGAAGTTCGCGGGGTTGTACGCGTCTTCCTCGGACGACCACCGCATGTCGCCCGCGTACTTGAGGACGGTGAGGTTGTACGCCTGGTACACCTCGCCGTCACCGGGGTCGCGGAACCGGTTCTCGATCTGGCAGATCCACCAGCCGCGCTCCTCGTCGCACACGCACCAGTCGTGCGGGAACTCCTTCATCTCCGAGTTCGGCCATTCGGCCATCGTCGTGGAGATCCACTCGAGGATGTTCTCCCGGCCGCGCATCGTGCCGTAGTGGTGCTCGATGTAGGTGGCGTCCTCGGTGAAGCAGTCGGCCCAGGCCCGCCAGTCGTTGGTGCGCCCGGCTTCCTGGGCGACGGCGAGGTAGTTGTCGTGCGCGCGCTGCAGTTCTTCTCGTGTCCATTTGGCCATGCGCACAGCATCCCCCATCGTGGGGCGTGCTGTCACAACGCCCGAAGTCCCGGGTTCACGTCACAACTGCACGTCGTGGATGTGGTGGACGGGGTCGTGCAGCACGTAGCGGCCGAACGACTCCACCGTGAAGCGGGCGCCGTCGCTGCGGTTGCCCGAGCGTGCCCAGTCGTCGGCACCGACCGTGTCGAACCGGTCGGCGATGCGCGCCGCCGCCTCGAGGATCTCGCCCGCAACCTGCGTGGGGTCCTGCGCGGCGTAGTCGTCCTCCTCGGCGGTCACGTCCTGATCCCAGTTGGGGAAGGTCGGATCGATCTCACCGAGCATCAACGCGAGCCGACCGTCGCAGATGCGGTACACGTCGCGCACGTGCGCGCCGTACTCGAGTGCGGACCACGTGCCGTCGTTCGGACGGATGCGAACGTCGGGCCGGGCGAGTATCGCGGGCCAGGCCTGCGCGTTCTCGCGGATGAGCCGAGCCACGTCGGCGCGGTCGACATTCGGTCCGTCGAAGCCGCACTCGGGGCAGCGCCGCTCGAGCACCCAGGTCCAGTTCTTCGTGTCCGGTGTGATCGGCATGCCGACGACCATACGAGCCGCCGCGACCACGAGTCCCCGATTTTCAGTCGCCGCCCCTCCCTCCGTGCCAACAGTGGGCACCGTCACATACCGAGGCGGTACGTGAGCGGGCCCACTGTTGGGAAATCGGGGCGACGGGTCAGTCGGGCGGAACCGCGCCTTGGTGGAGGGGACGGTGTAGCGACCGTGGCGCGGACGCATCCGGGACCGCGTGGACGGGCTCGACGTTCGCACCGGGCACGATGTCGGAGCCGACGTCGGCGGAGCCGGTGAGCTCGGTCGGCCAGGCCTCCGCGACACCCACCAGGGTGGTGAGCGACGCGTACCCGGCGTCGACGAGACCCTGGTCGGAATCGGGCGGCGCGGCCACGCCGGTGGCGCGGAGCTCGAACTGCAGACCGCCGTCGGTCGACTCCGCGATCGCGGCGCGCACGGATCCGAACGCGGCCAGGCGCGCCCACCGCACGCCGGAGACCGCGTCGTAATCGAGCGCGGGCACATTCAGGTTGAGCACGCTGCGGGGCGGCGCGTCGAGCAGCATCGGCACCAACTCCACCGCCATGCGGGCCGCGGTGTCGAAACGGTACGGATCGGAGACGGCCACGCTGACGGCCAACGCGGAACAGCCGAAGCTCTGCGCGGTGAGTGCGGCGCCGACGGTGCCCGAGTGCAGGATCGCCCGGCCGGTGTTGCAACCGGGATTGACGCCCGACACGACGATCTCGGGCGGCGGTCCGAACGCGCCGAGCCGACCTGCGCACACGCAGAGCCCGGGCGGACCGTCGATCGAGTACGCGGGGATGCCGGGACACCCCGGCATCTCGACCTTCTCGACATCGAGGTGCTGATCGGCGTGGACGAGCCCGATCGCGGCGCCGATGCCGCTGCGGTCGCGGTCGGGCGCGACCACGGTGACGTCGTAGCCCGCGGCGTCGAGCGCGGCGGCGAGCACATGGAGTCCGGCCGACGCGATCCCGTCGTCGTTGGTTACGAGAACTCGGGTCACGAGTGACAGTGCTCGCCTTCGGTGGGCGGAACGTCGAGCGCGGGATTGCGGTCGAAGAATCCGAACGGCATCAACGTGAACCCGGTGTATTCGACCGGCATGACGGGCCAGTCCTCGGGCCGCACGAAGTGCGTGACGCCGAACGAGTACCAGACGACGAGATCGGTGTCGACGACCGACCGGTCGTTCGCGGTGAAGGCGGGCAAGCCGTCGCCGCCCGGGTGCTGGTTCGGGTATTCGCCGGCCGCGCGCCGCTCGTCGGGCGCGTACGGCGTGACCCACAGGTTGTGTTGCGCGAACGCGGCGCGCTTGCCCACCGAGGAATCGGGGTGTGCGAGCAGCGTGGGCGTCGACATGGTCGGAACCAGCTTGTACGCGGTCGGTTGCCCGAGCCCGTTGCGCGCCACAGGGTTGACGATCCGCCAGGTGCGCGACGCGCCCGCGTCGACTTCCCGCTGCGCGCGCTTTTCGGTTTCGAGTCGCGTCGACTTGGCGCGGAACGCGTTGAGCCACGGGTTGTCGGGACCGGGCGGCATCCGTTCCGCGTCGACCTCGTAGATCTCGTTGCGTTCACCGTCGACGTCGAAGTCGAGCCGGGCGTTGAACATGTGCTGGTGGTGCGGCGCGGCCACGCCCTCGGCGATCACGTTCGCGTACTTGGGTTGCGTACCGGGCTCGATGGCCATCGGCGACACGATGCCGGTGAGCTTGACCTCGAGCTGGATGTTGCCATCCAGGTAGAAGTACCAAAAGAATCCGTATTCGTAGTTGCCGACAGTTGAAATGAAGCTGACGACGAGACGACGACTCCGCCGGACCTCGCTCGTGCCGCCCCAGAGGTCGACGTGCTTCCACAGGATCCCGTAGTCCTCTTCGTGCATGCAGATCGCGTTCTCGATCACCCACGGCTTGCCGCTCTCCGACGCGAGTGTCGCGTCGAAGTAGTGGATCTCGCCGACGCAGTCGCACCCGAGGGTGAGCGACTGGGTCATGCGCCCGAGCCCCCACTCCCCCGCATCGAACGCGTTCTTCCAACCGTGGAGCGGATCGGGATCGCCGTACGGCACGACCATCTCGCTGATCGACGCGCGGTGCAGGATCGAACGGAGTCGCCCGTCGTCGTCGTTGTACGCGATTTGGTGGAGCACCAGCCCTTCGAACGGATCGAACGCGACGCGGAACTGCCACTTCTGCCACTGCACGAGGTTGCCCTCGACGGTGAAGCTCGGCCCTTCGGGCTGTGTGATCTCGATCGGCTTGAGGTCGGTCCGCATGCGGGGCTGATCGGCGGCGAGATAGCTCGCGCGGTTCGGCGGCATCGTGGTGACGCCGTGATCGTTCACCTCGAGCACTTCGTTTCGACCATTGTCGAAGTGCACGATGAGGCCTTCGATCGGGCGCGCGTATCCGTTGTCGAACTGCGACTCGCGCAGGAACGAGATGCAGCGCGAGATGCGGCGCCCGTCTTCACAGTCGTAACCGAACACGCCGGCCGGCCACGGGTCGATCTGCACCTGATCGATCATGTCGGCGGTGATACCCCGGCGCGCGAGCGCGGCGAGGTATTCAGGATTGGCGCGGATCGTGCCGATCGCCTGCGCGGCCTCGTGCATCAACAGAGTGGGGCGCACGCTCTCGATCTCGTTCCAGGCCTCGATCACACCCGCGCCGAGATCGACAATCGCTTCGACCACGCCGCACTTCTCGTCGGGAACGATCACCGCGCGCGTGCGACGCTCGACGGGATCACCCGGTTTCCACCGCGCGAGCACGTCCTTGACCGGCTCGTGCAAGACGATGCTCGCGAACAACGCGCCTTCCGGCAGGCGCCCGCTGGCGCCCAGGATCGAGCGGGTGCGCACGACCTCCGCGGGCGTGAGCATCTCGAGCGGATGAACTACCGCGAGCTCGTTCTCGTTCGTCGTTGCCGGATTCGCCGTCATCGCGTTCCCACCACTCTCATCGACTCGGCCGCGCGTCCCTCGGGCAGCCCGGCAACCTGCGCGATCGCGCCCGTCCAGCTTCGCACCATCGTCGCGGTGGCGTCCGGATCGGGCAGCTGACTCTTGTGCGACATCAGCGCCTCGATCTTGCGGTCGACCGCGGTCGTGATGTCGACGTAATGCGTGGCCGGTTCGCGTCCGATGCCGACCCACAGCGCGTCGACCGTCCACGGCTCGAAGCCCTCGGCGGCGAGCTGCGGATGTGCCCAACGGTTGCGCGCGTCTGGGTACACCGCGCCGACGGTCGCCTCGCCTGCCGCGAGATGGTCAGGGTGGCTGGCGAACACGCGGTCCCAGTTGCGATCGGGCGACTGCGTGAGCACGCGGTCGGGCCGCACCGTACGGATCACGCGCGTGATGTCGCGGCGCAACTCGATCGACGGCACGACCTCGCCGTCGGGGTAGCCGAGGAAGTGGAGGTCGTGCACGCCGACGATCGCCGCCGCCGCCCGCTGCTCGTCGCGCCGCCGCGGCGCCATCTCCTCGCGGGGAATCCCCGTTTCCGATCCACCGGCATCGCCGTCGGTGACGAGGCAGTACACGACCTCGATCCCGGCGTCGGTCATCACCGCGACCGAGCCCGCCCACCCGAAGTCGACATCGTCGGGATGCGCCATCACTGCCAGCACCCGTTGCACACCGGTCAGATCGAGCTCTTCCACCGTCTGCTCCCTCCACCCCGGCGCGCTTCGGCATCCGGGGCCGTACGCGCGACGCTAGTTGGCGTGACGACCTCGCCCTTCTCCGCCCGCGAGCTGGTCGGGCTGCTGGCCGGCGACGATCGACGCGCCGTGTTCGCGGCGCTGGTTCTCGGCGCGGCCGACATCGAATCGGTCCGCCAACAGTCGGGCCTCGAGCTACGGGCTGCAGTCAAGGCCGTACAGCGCTTCGTCGACGTCGGCCTCGTCGTCGAGGGCGACGACGGGACGCTCCACCTGCTCGGCGAGGCGTTCGCGCTCGCGGCGCGGGCCGAGGCGGAACGCGCGCCCCGGAGCGAAGAGCACGACGACGCGCCCGCCGAGGTCGCGGCGCGTTCTCCGGTCGTTCGTCCGCGACGGTCGGCTGGTCTCGATCCCGACCGTGCATTCCAAGCGGCTCGTCGTGCTCGACTGGCTCTCGCAACGCTTCGAACCGGGCCGGCGCTACTCGGAGCAGATGGTGAACCTGATCATCGCCCAGGTCCATCCCGACACCGCCGCGCTGCGCCGCTACATGGTCGACGACGACTTCCTCTCGCGCGAAGCGCGGCGAGTACTGGCGGACGGGCGGGAGTTACGAGCCCGCGGCCGCCCCCGACGCCGCGGACTGAGCCTCGACCATGCGGCGGAAGCCGTCCTTCCAACCGACGCTCGTCGGGCCCACCAATCTCTGGCGCTTCGAGTTCTCGGTCGGGATCCCGCCGATCGTGTTCGCGGTGCGGTCGAACCGCGCCTCGACCCCGACGAGATCGGCCATGTACTCACACCACGCTTCGATGCTCGTCTCTTCGTCACCGCCCCAGTTGACGATCGTCGCCGGGACCGTCGCGGCCGCGAGCATCCCCGGCAAGGTCGCGATGATGTCGTCTTCGTGGATGGGGTTGAAACGACTCGGGCCGTCGGTGTGGACCGGAACCGCAACCCCACCCTGCATGAGCGCGAGGTGAAACGCGGGCCAACCCCCGCCGTCGCCGTACGGCACGTTGAGGCGGGCAATCGTGGTCGGCACGTCGAACAGTCGACATGTCGTGCGCACCACGGCCTCGGCCGCGATCTTGGAGATGCTGTACGTCGGCATCATCACCCGGTGGTTGTCGCCGAGCGGGTCGGTCTCGAGCTGCGGTGAACCGTCGGCTGCTTCGTAGACCCCGGTCGACGAACAGTGCAGGAACGCCCGCGCGCTGCGGCAGTGCGCCATGAGCAGACCGGCCGACTCCGCGTTCCCCGCGAGGTCGATCTCCCAACGGTTGCTCTTCACGACGGCGAAGTTGCACACGTAGTCGACGTCGTCGGGGACGTCGTCGAACGTGCCGTGCGCGAGATCGACGCTGACGCATTCGACGCCGGCCGACTCGAGCCGGGCCCGCAGCGCCGCATCCTTGAAGCGGGCCACCGCGATCACGTCGTTGTCGGCGGCCAGCGCGAGCGCGACGGGCAGGGCAACCTGGCCGGTCGCGCCCGTGACGAGGATGCGCGCGCCGTTCAGCGGCTCGTTGGTCATGGTCATGTCCTTTCCGGACCTAGGGAGTGGCCGAGAGCGTGGCCGCGATGTCGTCGTCGAGGTTCGATTCCTCGGGCAAGCGCGCCGCGACGGCCTGGACGAACTCCTCGTCCGGGAGCTCGATGTCGACACCGTCGCCCTTCACGACCGTGCGCCCCGCGTCGGCGGCGATCGAGAGGTCGGGCTTCAGCTCGCGAATCGCGAAGCGGCCGAAGCGCGCTTGCCAATCGATGCGCGGCGCGGCCTCGTCGGCCCCGACCGGAACACCGACATCGTCGGCGTGGGTCGCGAGCTCGAACGCGAGATGGAACGCCTGCCAGCGGGCCGGATACGCGCCGACGCTGCTGTCGACGTCGGCGCCGTCGCGCGCGGATCGCCTCGCGGTTGGCGGCGCTCCGTTCCCGCCAGGTCGCGAGGATCTCGTCCGGCGCCTGGCCGTCGAATTCGTGGACCCCGAGCTCGTTGGCCGACGCGAGATCGACCGCACCTTTCGCGCCGAGGTCGGCGAGGAAGTCCTGGACCGTGCCGTCGAGACACGCACGGTTGTAGTCCTCGCTGGCCGCGAGATGCGCGAGGACGTCGCGCACGCTCCAGCCGTCGCAGCGACTGGGGGCGTCCCACGTGGCGGCGGGCGCGGCGCCGAAGAAGCGATCGAGCCGCGCGGTTTCCGTAGCCATCAGGTCGTAGGGGTCGAGCCCCTCGAGATCGTGATCGTCGACCATGCGAACCCCCCTCGCCGTGCAGACGGAACGGGGCTCACCGTAACGCGCGTGCGGCTCAGGGATAGCCGGCGTCGGAGTTGTCGCGACACTGCAGGCCGGCCCGGGTCGCCAGTCCGCGCAGCTGCTCGGTCTGGGCGGTCGTCAACGTCGCCTGCGCGCTCGCCGTGAAGACCAGCTTCTCGGCGCCGGGCAGCTCGAGCAGAACGCGGGCCAGGCAGCGGGCGGCGGCGGCCGACACGTTCGGCGACTTCGTGGCGCCGACGACGACCTCGGCGCGGAAGGTCAAGAGATTGTCTTCGTCGTGGAAGAGCTTCGACGACGGCGTCGGCGCACTCGACCCCGGATCGCAGGCGGTGAAGCCGACGAAGTCGCCGACCGCGTCGACCGTCGTGTCGGCGCGCCCGTGCGCCCAATCCCGCACCGCGCTCAGGAGATACGCGCGGCTGTGCTCGTACGCGGGCGCGACCACAACCCGATAACAGGTCGAACCCTTGCTCTTGTACGTGACCGCCCGGCCGCCGGCGACGACGTCGGCGGCGACGAGCGCCCGACCGGGATCGATCCGCTGCGCGAGCGTGAGGTACGTCTCGAACGGGCCGAACACCTCGGGATCGCCGAGACTTCACCGCGCCCGCGGGCAGCGCCGGCACATCGACCTTGGTCGGCGCGCTGAGATCGCCCGGGTCGATGTACAGACCGGTCGACGGCGTCGGGCCCGTCAGCGCCTGGTTGACGGCCGCGTTGCCACCCGAGTTCAACAGCACGCGAATCGTCGACGGCCCGTACTCGTAGGGCGCGCCCTCCAACATCGAGACGAGGTCGGGAACCGAAGCGGTCTCGTTGCCGACGCGTGAGCTCTCCGCCGCGTCCTCGCGCTGGTACTCGGTCTGGTCCGCCTTCGGCAGCTGTTGGAGGTAGTCGTCCTGGATCCGCACCGCGTCGCCCTCGACGAGCGCCTTCAGTGCCCCCGCGTCGCCGGACTCCGAATCGTCGGCTTGCTTCTCCAGCTTCTGCAGGTCGAAGTGTTGGTCCTGCAGCACGTGCGTCAACTCGTGCGCAACGGTGACGCGGTGTTCGACGTCGAGCGTCGTCCCCCGTACGTAGATCTGCTGGGTTGTCGGGTCGTAGAACGCCAGCGTCGACGAACTGTCGGAGGTGTCGAACGCCTTCGCGAGATCGACCTTGCCGCCGACCAGGCCGAGCGCCCGGAAGACCGCCGCTTCCCGCGCCACCTCGGCCCGATCCGACGCGCTCGGCGTGTCGTCGGCGCCGAGCTGCTTCTTGAATGCGTCGACCGACAGGTAGTTGATCGCGACGGGATGCAGGAAGGCGAGACCGCGCAGGTGTGACACCTCGGCCGCGATCGGGGCGACGCGCGGATCCCATGCTTTCGGAAAGAACGACGATCCCGACGACGCCGTGACGAAGCCCAGACCGGCGGCCACGGCGATCACCGCGGCGAAGACCGCAATTGCCGCTAGCCGCACGGGGTCCCGATGGCGCACGGGCGCGGCCCCGGCGAACGCGTACCCGTACACACGTCTGTTATCGACACCTTTTCGCACCCTCCTGAGGTTCCCATCGCCGCGCCCGACGGCGGCGCGCCCCCGGTCCGGGCCGGGCGTCCGCTCGGTAGCATGCCGCGGTGTTCGACCCCTTTGACCCCGCCCACTCCCGCGATGCGTGGCCGGCGCTGGCGGAGATGCGCGCCGAAGGTCCCCTGGCCACGCTCGCGAGCGGCCTGCGGTACGTGACCCGGTACGCCGAGGCCCGAGCGGTGCTCCGCGACACCGTGACGTTCTCGAATGCTTCGGGGATGAAGGCGCCGGGCGTCGTGGTCCCGCTCGAGGATCGGCTGCTGGGCGAGCTCGACCCGCCCCGGCACACGGCGGTGCGGCGCGTCATGGTCACGGCCATGACACCCAAGGTCGTGCACGCGGCCGAACCGTTCATCGAGGCGACCGCGGCGGCGTTGCTCGCCCCGCTCGGCGCCGGCAACTTCGATTTCGTCACCGAGTACACCGCGGTGTTGCCGAATCGCGTCACCGTGTACCTGCTCGGCTTCGACCCCGACGATTCCGATCAGCTCGCGCGCTGGGCCAAGGGCTTGATGGAGAGCACGTTCCCGGCGCGGAACGAGACCGAGCAGGGCGTGGGATTCGCGGCCGCGTTCCCGGAGTTCGCGGGCTACATCGACGCGCGCATCGCGGAACGGTCGGCGCAGCTCGCGGCGGGCGAGACGCGCGACGACGTGCTCGCGCGCCTGCTCCGCCTGGAAGTCGACGACGAGCCGCTCCCACCGCAACAGTTGCGCGCGCTCGTGCGCAACCTCATCACCGGCGGTCTCACGACGACGAGTCAGCTGCTCGGCAATCTGCTCTTCGAGTTGTTGCACCGACCCGATATCGAGGCCGCGCTGCGCGCCGACCGCGCGCTGCTCGACGTCGCGATCGAGGAGAGTCTCCGCCTCGCGCCGCCGATCCTGTTCCTGGCGCGCGGTTGCACGCGCGACACCGAGATCGGGGGGTGTCCTGTCGAGGCCGGCCAGCGCGTCGCGATCGGTGCCGCGTCGGCGAACCGCGACGACCGGGTGTTCGCGCACGCCGACGATTTCGATCTCGGTCGCGAGAACGCCGATCAACATCTCACCTTCGGCTACGGCACCCACGTGTGCCCGGGCGCAACGCTGGCGCGGGCTGTGGCCCGGATCGGCATCGGCGCGGTGCTGGACCGCTTCGCGCCGGGCGAGCTGCAACTCGAGCCCGGATTCCGGTTCGAGCAGGTCCCCACCTATTTCGAGCACGGGCCTCGCCGCTTGCCGGTCGTTCGGGTCGAATAGTCGTGCGCGTCGGTTGACGGGTCGGCCCGGTCGACCGGCTAGGTGTGCGCGTCGCCGAAACCGAGCACTTCGCCGTCGGCGAGCTCGATCCAGTAGCCGTGCCCGGTCTTGGTCGCGACCATCCCGATGATCGGTGACGGCGGTCCCGTCTTGGCCAGCGATCCGTAGAAGTGCGCGTCGCCGAAGCTCAGGATGCCGCCGTCGGAGGCGACCATCCAGTAGCCCTTGCCCGTCGGCGTCGGCGCAATGCCGACGACCGGAGCCGCGAGGGGCTTACCGCCCATCGACCCGTGGAACTTGGCATCGCCGAAACTGAACACACCACCGTCGGCGGCGACGAGCCAGTACCCCTTGCCCGTCGGCGTGGGCGCAATGCTCACGACGGGCGAGTTCAGGCGCATGCCACCCGTCGAACCGAAGAACTTGGCATCGCCGAAGCTGAAGACGCCACCGTCCCAGGCGAGCAACCAGTAGCCGTGCCCGGAGCGCGTCGGCGCAATGCTGTTGACGGGCTGCGCGAGCGGGAAGGTCGCGGTCGAGCCGTAGAAGTGCGCGTCGCCGAAGCTGAACACACCGCCGTCGGCGCCGACCATCCAGTAGCCCCCGCGGTCGATCGTGTCGGTCGCGCCGACCATCACCCATGCGAGGGAGATCGATCCGGCCCCACCCCGATTCACGAAGTTGCCGTGGGGCGTGACGCCGCCCAGACCGTTCACGGTCGCGAACCCGCCGTCGTTCGCGCTCGGCAGCAGCGCGATCGCGTCGCCCCGACGCGGCGTGAGCCCGAGGTTTCCGCCGTCGCCGACCCACTCCCAGTGCCACGGTTCGGGGCACGAGCTGCCGCCCGGTTCCGCGAACGCGGGATGGTTCCAACCGAGCGAGCCCGCGACCTGCTTCATGAACGCGTAGCCCGGGCTCGAGAACGTCAACGACCGACCGGCATCGGTCAGGTCGGCCGCCTTGCCCCAACCGTGGTACGAGTGGCCGACGGGAGCACCGGACGCCGACGTGCCGACGGTGGCCACGCACGCGGGATTGTTGCCCGGTTGGTTGGCCTGGTTCGCGAACTTCACTTCGTCCGACAGCGGTCGGTAGCACTGGTCGGCACCGAACGCGTCGTTGATCTCGCGCGCCATCGCGAAGATGCGCGCCAGGCTCGGGCCGGCTTCGCGCGCGGTGAGACAGTTCGGGGCGACGTTGATGAGGCGCGTGATCGGCACCTCCCCGTTGACCGCACCCGCGAGCGGCGTCGGGCGGTTGGCGGGCGTGATCGGGCTCACGTCGTCGGCGTGCGCGGCGTTCGCCGCGACCGCTACGAGACTGAGTGCGACACAGAGGGAGAACGCCGCCGAACGGCGTGAGGAGATGCGCATCCGGGCGCATTCAACCAGGGATGTGTCACCGAGTCACGCGATCCCCGAACCGGCGCGCGTGCGGGACGGATACCGCGCCCCGGTCATGCCGGTTCGAGCAGCGCGTCCGGCGCGGCCGGCACGCTCGGCTTGTCGATCTCTTCGATTTCGTCGGGCGCACGCGACGGCAGCCAGATCAACACGCCGATGACGGCGATCAGGACGACGATCGCGGCAACCACTGACGCCAGGTGCAGTCCGGAGACGAAGCTCTGGTGCGCGGCGTCGATGATCTGGGTGCGAAAGCCGGGCGCGATCGGGTGCAGCGGATCGTTGGCGATGCTGATCGCGCCACCGACGGAGTCCTTGGCCGCGTTGACGAGCGACTCCGGCACTTTGCCCGACAGCGCGGAGCTGACGCTCGGCCGGTAGTGCGACGACAACAACGAGCCGAGCACCGCGACTCCGATCGCGCCGCCGACTTGGCGCGTGGTGTCGTTCATCGCCGAACCGACACCGGCCTTCTCCCGAGGGAGGGAACCCATGATCGATTCCGTCGCCGGCGCCATGACGTTGCCCATGCCGATACCCATGATCGTGGTGACGATGATCACGTGCAGCGCGGTCGACCCGGCGTCGAGCGTCACGAAGCCGAAGAGCGAGACCGCGACCAGGCCCAGGCCCACCGCCACGACCGCCTTGTTGCCGAAGCGGACCACCCAACGGGGGCTCAGGAACGCGAAGGTCATCAGGGCGGCCGACTGCGGGATGAGGATCGCGCCGGCCTTCAGCGTGGAGTAACCGAGCACGGTCTGCAGGTACTGCGTCAGCAGGAAGATCGTGCCGAACAGGGCCAGGAACACGAGCATGATGGCGCCACTCGCGGCGGAGAAGCGCGGGTTCTGGAAGAAGTGGAGATCGAGCATCGGGCTCGACGACTTCATCTCCCAGAGCAAGAAACACGTGAGGAACACCGCGCCCGCCACGAACGCGGTGATGATCTCGGGCGAGGTCCAGCCGTGGTTCGGGGCCTCGATGATCGCCCACAAGAGCGCGAAGAGCGTGACGATCGAAAGGCCGGCGCCGACCGGGTCGAGGCGGGGCGTGGTCTTGTCGCTCGAGTCGGGAACGAAGAAGAAGCCGAGCACGAGCGCGACGATCACGATCGGCACGTTGACGAGGAACACCGAGCCCCACCAGAAGTGCGTCAACAGCGCACCACCGGCGACCGGGCCGATGCCGACACCGAGCGCGGAGACGCCGGCCCACACACCGATGGCCTTGGCGCGTTCGGCGGGGTTGCGGAACACGTTCGACAGGATCGAAAGCGTGCCCGGCATGATGCACGCGCCGCCGACACCCATGAGTGAGCGGGTCGCGATCAGCATCGCCGAGGAGACTGCGAACGCCGACAAGATCGAGCCCGTGCCGAATATCACGAGACCGATCGTGAGGAACTTGTAGCGACCGAAACGGTCACCGAGGCTGCCCATCGTGAGCAGCAAACCCGCGAACACCAAGGTGTACGCGTCGACGATCCACTGCAACGAACTACCGGATGCACCAAGGCCACCGGCGTTCTTGGTGTGCGAGAGCGTGGGCAGTGCGACGTTCAGGATCGTGTTGTCGAGCCCGATCACCATCAGGCTGATGCAGAGCACGGCGAGCGTCATCCACCGGCGGCGGTATGCGATCTCGGGATTCTTCATTTCCGACCGCACGCGCGCCCCTTCGTTCCTGGTTCAGCCTATGAGAAGGTTCGACGCCCGCCGAGCCGATTTCATTCCCCCGTTTGCGGGATACAGACGGGTTAGGCGATCCAGACGGTCTTGACGTTGCAGAAGGCCCGGATCCCCTGCGCGGAGAGCTCCCGGCCGAAGCCCGACTCCTTGATGCCGCCGAAGGGGAGCTCCGGGTACGACGTGGTCATCCCGTTCACGAAGACGCCCCCGGCGTCGAGCTCCCGCACGAAACGGGCGGCTTCGGCGTCGTCGCGGGTCCAGATGTTCGATCCGAGCCCGAACACGGTGGCGTTGGCGAGTGCAATCGCTTCGTCGGCGCTGCGCACCCGGTACAACTGCGCGACCGGACCGAAGATCTCCTCCGCGAACATGTTCATCGCCGGGGTCACATCGGTCACCACCGTCGCCGGATAGAACCAGCCCGGCCGGTCGACCCGCGCCCCGCCGCACAGCACGCGCGCACCCTTCGCCACCGCGTCGGCCATGTACGTCTCGACGTCGACGACACCCTGCTCGTTCGCCAAGGGCCCGATGTCGGTACCCTCGTCGAACGGATCACCGACCCGCAGCGCCTGCATCCGGCCGACGAACAGCCTCTCGAACTCGTCGGCGACGTCGGCGTGCACGATGAATCGTTTGGCGGCGATGCAGCTCTGCCCGTTGTTCTGCACGCGCGCCGTCACCGCGGTCTGCGCGGCCTTCTCCACATCGGCGGACGGCATGACCACGAACGGGTCGCTGCCGCCGAGCTCCAACACGACCGGCTTCAACTCCTCCCCCGCGATCCGGCCGATCGAGCGCCCGGCCGGCGTGCTCCCGGTGAGGGTCGCGGCGCGCACGCGTGGGTCGCGCAGGATCCGTTCGACCGAGCCTGCGCCGATCAGCAACGTCTGGAACGCGCCGTCGGGGAACCCGCCCCGCCGGAACGTGTCTTCGATGAGGAGCGCGGTCTGGGGCACGTTCGACGCGTGCTTCAACAAGCCGACGTTGCCCGCCATCAGTGCGGGGGCGGCGAACCGGATCACCTGCCAGAGCGGGAAGTTCCACGGCATCACCGCGAGCACAGGGCCGAGCGGGTCGTACCGTACGTAGGCCCGGCTCGCGCCGACCGCCCCCGCGTCGGCGGGCTCGTCGGCGAGCATCGCGGCCGCGTGCGTGGCGTAGAAGCGACACCCCTTCGCGCACTTCAACACCTCGGCGCGGGCGGAGGCGATCGTCTTGCCCATCTCGGTCGTCATGACGCGGGCGATCGACTCGCAGTCGGCCTCGAGGATGCCAGCCGACGCGTTCATCCAGCCCGCCGCGCTGCTCGAACGTGGTCGTGCGGTACTGCGCCGCAGTGGCGGCGGCGCGGGCGATGCGTTGGTCGACCTCCGCGTCGGAGAGCGCCTCGAACGTCTTCTCGATCTCACCGGTTGCCGGGTTCGTGGTTGCAATGGCCATACGACCTTGTACCACCGTGGGGCGCCAATATGCCGCGCCGGCGCAGCGGTGCCAAGATGGGAGGGTGACCCAGAGCACTTCCCCCAGCCCGTTCGTGCAGGCGATCGAGCCGATCACCGAGTCGGACGATGCGATCCGGGCGGCCTTGGCCGAGGCCGAGGTCCCGGCCCTCCTCCCCGCACTGGCCTACCTGACCGGCGATCTCTCCCTCCTCCGGGACGACCTGCGCCCCGACCCCATCCTCCTGAGCGCGCCCCAGGGCGGCCTCAGCGAGGCCCAGCAGGCCGAAGTCCGCGAGATCGCGCTGACCACACTCGCCGCGTTCCGCGACCGGGGCGGCCGGCCCGCGCCACCGCCCGGCCGGGAAGACCTGCTCCGGATCATGGAGTTCGCGGTCGGCGGGGATGCCGACATGGCGGAGTACCTCCCGCTCCTCGAAGAGGAGCTCGCCGTGCGCGGCGAAGACCCGCGCGCGCCGCAATGGACCAAGGCCGAGGTCGCACCCGATACCGACTTCCGGGTCGTGATCATCGGCGCGGGGATGTCGGGGCTGCTCGCCGCGCACCGCTTGCGCCAAGCCGGAGTCGCGTTCGTCATCTACGAGAAGAACGCCGACGTCGGCGGAACGTGGTTGGAGAACAGCTATCCCGGGTGTCGGGTCGACAATCCGAACCACAACTACAGCTACTCGTTCGCGCAGCGCCACGACTGGCCGTTCCACTTCTCGACCCAGAACGTGCTGCTCGACTACTTCCGCAACTGCGCCGACGCGTTCGGGCTCCGCGACTTCGTGGAGTTCGGTACCGAGGTGCGCGGCGCGACGTGGTCGGAAGCGGATCGGCGTTGGACCGTTGCGATCACGCACGCCGACGGCCGCGAAGAATCCGTCGAGGCCGACGTGGTCATCAGCGCGGTCGGCCAGCTCAACCGACCACTGTTCCCCGACATCAAAGGCCGCGACTCGTTCGCGGGCCCGACCTTCCACTCCGCCCGCTGGGATCACGACATCGACCTGCGCGGCAAACGCGTCGCGGTGATCGGTACCGGGGCGAGCGCGGTGCAGTTCATCCCCGAGATCGCGCCACGCGTCGGCGAGCTCGTGGTGTTCCAGCGCACGCCACCGTGGCTGGGACCGACCGACGACTACCACGCCGCGGTCGAACCGGGGCTGCGTTGGCTCTACGGGCACGTTCCCTCGTACAGCGAGTGGAACCGGTTCCTCATCTTCTGGAAGATGGGCGACGGAGTGCTCGTGGGCGTGCGCGTCGACCCCGACTGGGAACCGAAAGACCACGCGGTCGGGTTGTTCAACGACATCCTGCGCCAGCTGCTGACGGGTTATCTCGACATGCAGTTCGCCGATCGGCCCGATCTGCGCGACAAGGTCGTGCCGACGTATCCGCCCGGTGCGAAACGGCTGCTGCGCGACAACGGCGTGTGGGCCGGCGCGCTCAAGCGCGACAACGTGCAGTTGGTGACCGACTCGATCCGCGAGATCACCCCGACCGGGATCGTCACCGCCGACGGGATCGCGCACGATGTCGACGTGATCATCTACGGAACGGGATTCCAGGCGTCGAAGTTCCTCACGCCGATGGCCGTGACGGGCCGCGACGGCGTCGACCTCCACGAGCACTGGAAGGGCGACGCCCGCGCGTACCTCGGGATCACCGTTCCGGGCTTTCCCAATCTGTTCTGTCTCTACGGACCGAACACGAACATCGTCATCAACGGCAGCATCATCTACTTCTCGGAATGCGGCGTGCGCTACATCCTGGGCTGCATCGACCTGCTGCTCGCGGGCGGTCACCGCGGTATCGACGTGCGCAAGGACGTGCACGACGAATTTAACGAGCGCGTCGACGCCGAGAACCGAATGATGGCTTGGGGTTGGTCCGACGTGAGCAGCTGGTACAAGAACGAGCACGGGCACGTCGCCCAGAACTGGCCGTTCACGTTGCTCGAGTACTGGCAGCGCACGCTCGCACCCGACCCGTCCGAGTACGAACTGATCGACTGACGTGGCCCGGTTCACGGACAAGGTGGCGATCGTCACCGGCGGTGGTTCGGGCATCGGTCGCGCAACCGCGCTGCTGTTCGCCGCCGAAGGTGCCGCGGTAACCGTCGCCGACATCGCGGAGCCGGCCGCGGCCGAGGTGGTCGCCGCCATCACCGCCGCGGGCGGCGTCGCCCGCGCGCAGGTGACCGACGTCGCCGACGCCGACGCGGTCGAAGCGATGGTCACCGACACCGTCGCCGCGTACGGCGGGCTCGACATCCTGCACAACAACGCGGCCGCCCTCGATCAGAACCGCGTCGACCAGGATGTCGTGACGATGGACCTCGCCACCTGGGAACGCGTGATGCGCGTGAACCTCAACGGCCCGATGCTCGGGTGTCGCTTCGCGATCCCCCACATGCTCGAACGCGGGGGCGGAGCGATCGTCAACACCGCGTCGGCGGCCGCCTTCTACGGCAGCCACTCCCTCGCCGCGTACGGCACGTCGAAGGCGGGCGTCGTGGCCCTCACCCGTTACGTGGCCACCGCGTACGGCGAGCGAGGAATCCGCTGCAACGCGGTGGCGCCCGGCGTCGTGGTGGCGCAGGCCGCGCAGGAGGCGCTGGGCGGCGCGATGGGAGATCGCCTGCGCCGGTACAGCACGAGCCACCTCGTCGGGCGGCTCGGGTATCCCGAGGATATCGCAGCTGCGGTGGCGTATCTCGCGTCGGACGACGCCGGTTTCGTGACCGGTGAGATCCTGCGGGTCGACGGCGGCTTCACCGCCCACACGCCCACCTACGCGCTCGATCAGCACCCCGAGAACTGAAAATCGGCGATTCGGCCCTCCGGAGGTCGATTCGGGGCGGCCGGTTGACGAACGGGTGAGGTGGATGCGGACAGAGAGGGCAGCGCGTCCGGCGCGCGGGCGAAGACCCCCCGCTCCGCGATGGTCGCCGTCCTCGCGGGCGGCAACCTGATCGCCATCCCCGCGGTGGTCGCCGTCTGGCTGTTGCGCCGCAACGACGTCATTCTCGGACCGCGCTATTGGGTGTACTCGCTGATCATCGCGGCATCCATCGTCGTCGACATCTGCGGCCGCGCTTTTCTCCAGCAACGGCCGGAGTCCCGTCTGCGCCAGCAGCTCCGGGTCGTGATCGCCGTCAGCGTGGTGACCACGATCATCTATTCGAGCGGGTGGGGATCGCTGCTCGCAATCGGGTACGCACTGTGCGCAGTTCAGCTGCTCGCCCAGATCCCCGGTATCGACTGGCGCACGGTGCTCGGGTGGTGCCTCGTCAGCGCGTTCGCGGGCGAGATCGCGATCCAGGTCGGCCTCGCACCCCACATAGCCAACGTCCTCGATTCACATCTCATGGCCGCCGTCGGACTCGGGTTGCTCGCGGCCACGCTCTGGGTCGTGAGTGGCACGTTCGCAGCCCGCGACGCGATCGAGCTCGAAGTCCGCGTACGTGGCAAACGCCACGAGCACGAGGCCGCCACCGACTCCTTGACGCAGCTGCTCAACCGCGGCGCGTTCACCGACGCGCTCGAACAGTCGTGCGCCCGGGGCGAGCCCGCGATCCTCGCGTTCGTCGACCTCGACAACTTCAAGGACATCAACGACTCGTTCGGTCACCACATGGGCGACCAGGTGCTCGTCGAGGTCGCGAAGCGGCTTCGACGCGTTGTCCGCGCCGACGACCTGATCGCGCGATACGGCGGCGACGAATTCGTGATCCTCGTCCGCTCCTCCCACGAGGAGACCGACGCGGCCGAGCTCGTCGACCGGATCTGGGGGGTCCTGGCCGAACCGTGGCCCGACATCGCGCCGAACACGGTTTCCGCCAGCGTCGGCGTGGTCGACGACACGGACGGATCGCGCTCCCCCGAGGCCCTGCTCCGCGAAGCCGACAAGGCGATGTACGCCCGCAAGCACGGCATCAGCGCGACGGGCACGATGGCCACGATGACGTCGCGGGCCCTCGCCCATCATCGCCTCGCGATGGACGGCATGGGCGGCGCGTTCGCCGTGCTGCGCGCCATCCGCGAGAACGACGAGGTCGTCGACTTCCTGGTCGTCGAGGCGAACGCAATCGTGCGCTCGTCGTTCACCTCGACCCGAGGTGAGATCCTCGGCGCGCGACTGTCGGCGCTGAACGTCCGCGAAGACTCCGACGCGTTCATCCGCCTCTACAAGAGCGTGCTCGACACCGGCCAGTCCGTCGAGGCGGAGCACCCGGTCTCAGTCCGCGCCGGCGGCAAGGGTTGGCGACGCGTCAACGTCATCACCGTCGACCGCGACGTCCTCGCGGTCGTGGCGTTCGACATCACCAATGAGGTCGAAGGGCGCCGGTCGCTGGAGCGCGAGCGGGCTCGGTTCGCAAGTCTGGTCGCGCGCTCGAGCGACCTGGCGTGCGTGGTCGACGAACGCGGCGAGATCGTCTACAGCCCGACGCCCGACGTCAGGTTCCTCGGGTACTCGAGCGAGGAGATCCGCGCCCCGCTCGCCAAGGTGGTCGCCGCCGACCGCGCCTCCGCCGGGGCCTGGTTCAACGAGATGCGGTCGTCAACACCCGGATTCGAGGGTCGATCGGTGGCGCTGCGCTTCGAGGCGAGCGACGGCCACGTCCACACGTGCGACGTGACAGCCGAGAACCGCATGCACGAACCGGCGATCGCCGGCATCGTGCTCAACGTTCACGACATGTCGGCGGTCGTCGCGGCCGAGGCTCGCCTCGCGGCCGTGGCCGACGCGGTCACCGACATCATCACGATCTGCGCGGCCGACGCCGAGATCATGTGGGTCTCGGGCGCGGCGCGTCACGTCCTCGGAATCGAACCCGACGACCTCGTCGGCGTTTCGGCCTTCGACGTCGTGCATCCCGACGACCGCCACGCGATCGCAGCCCGGCTGGCGCGCCTCGTCACCGAAACGGGGCCGAACACGGCAGTCCCCCTCGAGATTCGCCTGCGCCGCGTCGACGGCACCTATCGCTGGTTCGAGAGCACCGCCACCAACCAGTTCTCCGACCCCTCGATCCGGGGCCTGGTCATCAGCCTGCGTGACATCACCGAGCGGCGCGCTTCCGAAGCCGCGTTGCGCATGTCGGAAGAGCGGAACCGCAGCATCGTCGAAGCGGCCGACGACGCAGTCATCTCCGTCGACACGGTCGGTGTTATCCAGAGCTTCAACCCGGCCGCGGAACGCATCTTCGCCATACGTTCCGCGGAGGTGATCGGCCAGCCCTACGCCCGTTTCCTGCCGAGCGATTCCGTCCTCATCGAACGCAATCGGCCCGGCGATACCGTCGGCCGCCAGGTCGACACGACCCTGACTCGCGCGAACGGCGAGACGTTCGCCGCGCACGTCGCGATCTCCGACGTCCAGGTCGGGACCACCCACTACTACACCGCGATGGTGCGCGACATCAGCGACCAGCGCGCCATGGAACACGCTTTACGGCTCGCGGCAACATGCGACGAGCTCACCGGTCTGCCGAATCGCCGGACACTGCTCGACCGCGCCGGTGCCGCGATCCTCGACGCCCGCCGTTCGAACGAGGTGGTGGGCATGGTGTTCGTCGACCTCGACCGGTTCAAGCTCCTGAACGACGGGTTGGGCCACGACGCCGGGGACCAGCTCCTCGTACTCGTGGCGGATCGGATCGCGGGCGCGATTCGTATCGGCGACATCGTGGCGCGCCTGGGCAGCGACGAGTTCGTCATCCTGTGCCCGAGCGCGTCGGATCTCGAAGCGGTGCGCGCCGTCGCGCTCCGCGTCGTGGACGCGCTCGCGGCTTCGTTCGTGGTCGGTGAGAGCGAGGTATTCGTCGGCGCGTCGCTCGGGATCTCGGTGAGCACCGGCGACGAAACACCGCTCGAGCTCCTCCGCTGCGCCGACACCGCGATGTATCGGGCCAAGGAGCACGGCGACACGCGCATCGAGGTGTTCAACGCGGAGATGGAGAGCGACGCGGCCCGCCGGCTCGATCTCGAATCGGCGTTGCGGCAAGCCGCGCGGAAGAACGAGCTCGTCGCGCACTACCAGCCGATTGTCGACCTCGACGACGAGAGCGTCTCGCACTTCGAGGCGCTCATCCGCTGGCACCGGCCCGGGGTCGGGATGGTTCCGCCCGACAGCTTCATCTCCGTCGCCGAGGAGTCGGGGATCATCATGGAGATCGGTCCGTGGGTGCTCCGGCGCGCGGTTGCCGACTGCCTGCAATGGCAGAAGGTCGCGCCGGGTGTCGGCGTATCGGTCAACGTCTCCGTCCGGCAATTCGAGTCGGGGGATCTCGTGCAGACGGTGTACTCGGCGCTCGCCGAAAGCGGACTCGTCGCCGACCTCCTGATCCTCGAGATCACGGAATCGGTGATGCTCGAACACACCGACCGCAACGCCGCGATCATGCGCCGCATCCGCGATCTCGGCGTGCACATCTCGCTCGACGACTTCGGCAGCGGGTACAGCTCGCTCACCTATCTGCGGCGACTGCCGATCGACTCGATCAAGATCGACCGCTCCTTCCTGCAGTCGCTCGGATCGGCCGCGCACGACGACGCGATCCTGAGCGCGATCGTAAAGCTCGGTTCGGCCAACGATCTCGATGTGATCGCGGAGGGCATCGACACGCACGCGAAGCTGGCCGCGGTACGCGCGGTCGGCTGCCACTACGGACAGGGTTTCCTGTTCGCCAAGGGCATGGGCATCCAGGACACCCTCATCTACCTCGTCGGGAAACACCTCGCGACCATGCGGGTCGACTGAGCCTCGACGCGCGCTCGGATTTGCTCAGACGTGCGCGTGCACCACGAGGCGGTAGCGCTCGAGGCCCTCGGGCGGACCGGCGACGGTCTCGACCTCGGAGAATCCGACGGCCTTGCACAGCGCGTGCAGGCCTTCGGCGGTGGGGATCCACCAGTTGCCGACGTCGGCATTGACCTCCGCACCGGGCACGAACTCGAACATCGGTCGGGTCAACCCGTCGATGAAGAGTGCCTCGGTCTCGATGATCGCGAGCGTCTTCGTCACCTGGCGCAGGCGCCGCAGCGCGGTAAGCGGCTCTTCGACGTGGTAGATCACGCCGAAATAGAACACGGTGTCGAACGTGCCGAGCGCGTCGAGATCGGTCGTCATGAAGTCGTCGACGATCGGTACGACCTTGCTCTGCAGTGACTTGTGCGCGAGGTCGAATCCGGCCTTGCCCGGCAACGTGTCGGGATGCCACAACGCGGGTTGGTCGTGGTACGGCTGCGGGGTCACGCCTCGGTCGCGGCAGTCGCGCCAGTACGCCTGTTGGCGCGGCAGATCGAGCGACCAGACGTAGTGGTCGATGGCGGTGACGCTCGCCGCGCCCTCGCGCTCGGCGCGGTACGAGAACCACCCGTCCCAACATCCGATGTCGAGCACGGACTGACCCGTCAGGTCGGGAACATGGGCGTTGCGCCACTCGTGCTCGAGGAGCTCGGGCGACTTGTGACCGGGAGTGACGCGGTCGCCGAGATCGACGGAATGCCACCAGAAGATGTCTTCCACGGGCAGTGATTTAGCACAGCGAAAAGAAATACCGTGCGTTGTGTCGAAATCGCGGGACGCCGTTCGACGTCTTCACGAGAGGCCGAGATCCGGACTCCCCCGATAGGCCAGGAGATACAACGATGCGTTTCGTGATGTTCATGCTGCCGAACATCCCCGCCGACGGCGAGTGGATGCCGACCGCGGAGGCGGTGGCGGCGATGTCGGAGTACAACCGTGAGCTGCAGAAGGCCGGCGTTCTGTTGGCCCTCGACGGCCTGCACCCGCAGACCGAAGGCGTACGGGTCACGTTCTCGGGCGGGAAGCAGACCGTCACGGACGGGCCGTTCACCGAGGCCAAGGAGATGATCGGCGGCTACTGGGTGATCGACGTGAAGTCGAAGGCCGAAGCCGTGGAGTGGGCGGCGCGCTGTCCGCAACCGGAGGGCGCGATCGAACTGCGCCAGATCATGGACATCTCGGAATTCCCGCCCGACGTGCAGGCCGCGGCCGGCGATCCGCTGCTCTGACGCTTCCGGCTGATTCTCCGTTCCGCTCGTGGCGAACCTCGATCCGCATCGCTCGATCGACGCGGTCTGGCGGATCGAGGCGCCCCGACTCATCGCCGGGTTGACCCGCACGGTGCGCGACGTGGGGCTCGCCGAAGAGCTCGCCCAGGACGCGCTCGTCGCGGCCTTGCAGCAGTGGCCCGATTCGGGCGTCCCGGACAACCCGGGCGCGTGGCTCATGGTCACGGCCAAACGACGCGCGGTCGATGCGTTGCGCCGGCGGGCGACCCTCGAACGCAGGTACGAGGAGATCACCCGCGCGCTCGAAGCCGACAGCACCGGTTCCGGAGCGGGTTTCGCGGCGGAGGTCGATGCCGAGGTCGACGGTGATGTCGGCGACGACTTGTTGCGGCTCGTGTTCATCTCGTGTCATCCGGTGTTGTCCACGGACGCCCGCGTCGCGCTCACGTTGCGGCTCCTCGGTGGCTTGACGACCGACGAGATCGCGCGGGCGTTCCTCGTGCGCGAGTCGACGATCGGTCAGCGCATCGCGCGCGCCAAACGCACGTTGTCGGAAGCCCACGTTCCGTTCGAGGTGCCGACCGGCGCCGACCTCGAGGCCCGAGTCGCGTCGGTGCTCGAGGTCGTCTATCTCGTCTTCAACGAGGGCTACTCCGCGACCGCGGGCGACGACTGGATGCGGCCCGCGTTGTGCGCCGACGCGCTGCGACTCGGGCGCATCCTCGCCGAGCTCCTTCCGAACGAACCCGAGGTACACGGCCTGGTCGCGCTGATGGAGATCCAGGCGTCGCGGACGCGGGCCCGGGTCGGGCCCGGCGGGCAGCCGGTGTTGCTGCTCGAGCAGGACCGCTCCCGTTGGGACGGTGTGCTGATCCGCCGGGGGCTGGACGCGTTGGCGCGGGCCGAGGGTTTGGGTCGCGGACTCGGTCCGTACGGGCTGCAGGCCGCGATCGCGGCATGTCACGCGCGGGCGCGCACTGCGGAAGACACGGATTGGGTGCGCATCGCCGCGTTGTACGACGCGTTGGCGCAGATCGCGCCCTCGCCGATCGTCGAGCTGAACCGCGCGGTTGCTGTGACGATGGCGTTCGGGCCGGAGGCCGGTCTCGAGATCGTCGACGCGCTGCTCGCCGAACCGTCACTCGCGCAGTACCACCTCCTGCCGAGCGTGCGCGGCGACTTCCTCGTCAAGTTGGGCCGCGGCCCGGAGGCGCGCATCGAGTTCGAACGCGCCGCCGCGCTCACGCGCAACGGCCGCGAACGGGAGTTGTTGCTCGGGCGCGCGGCCGAGCTCGGCTAGAAACGAATGCAGTCGACGTCGATCGTGGTATCGCCGCCAATCGTCACCGAGCCGTGTTCGCACCGCCGACCGTTGTTGTACGCCGGACTCTCGCCGTAGATGTCATAGGTCCCGCGCGGAACCGCCAGAGAGAAACGACCGTCCGCGCCGACCGCGACCTGATACTTCTTGCCCGCGCGGTCGACGGCGACGATCGTTCCGGCCAACGGGCTGTCGTCGGCGCCAATCGGCCCGCCCGTCATCCGGAAGCTCCCGGAGATGGTCGCCGGCGCCGGCGCCGTCGCTTCACCCGGCACGAACTCGAGGCCACCGACCGCCGGCGACTGATACGGAAGCCCGTCGGGGCAGTACAGGAGGACGGCGGTTCCGGTCCACGCCGGCGTCGTGACACCTCCGCAGGCGAACGGCGCGGTGGGAATGCTCCGCCACACGTTCGCGTCCGGGTCGAAGGCGCTCGCGGTCGCGACATCGTCGGGCCCGGCCCGGCCGAGATAGTTGAGTGCCCACACCGCGCCACCGGTCCACGCGGAAAAGAAGTAGCCCGCAGCCATCTCGCTCGTGACCGTCGTGTCGGTCGGCAAACGCGTCGCCACACCGGAGTCGGCGTCGTACCACGCGCTCGCCGCCGTCGGATTGCTCCCCGCTGTGGGCCGCGACGCGTAGCCGCGCACGAGCACGCGGTCGCCCGCGGCGATTGCTTCGAGCGGCAGGTACACCGCGCCGGGGCTCGCCGGGAGCTGCGTCCAACGATCGGCGTGCTCGTCATAACGGAACAGGATGGTCGGCGCGCTCATGTCGTCGGTCTGGGCCCACGCGAGCACCCGCCCGGCGCCGGCCGCAACCGCCCGCCAGAACGGTGCCTCGTCCGGCTTCAGCGGCGGGAGCGCCGGCATCGTGACCGCGCGCCAGCTGTTCGCGGCGGGATCGAACGCGGCCGCGTGCGCACCCGCGACGAAGAGCGCGCGATCTCCCGTCCACACACCAAGGCCGAACGGCGAAACCGGCAACGGCGCGCTCGGGAGCGCGCGCCAAGTGTTCGATGTGGGGTCGTACGCGGCACCGTCACCGTGAGTCGCGTCCCACACCACCATTTCCGTACCCGTCCACACGACGGCCTGGCCGGCATCATCCGGGCGGGAGATCGGCGCGGAGGGAAGCGCACGCCAGGTGTCGCTCGCAGGGTCGTACGCCGCGCCGTCATCGACGATCGTCGGACCGGTCGACTTCGCCTGACCGCCCCACACGATGAGCTCGCGGCCCGTCCAGATCGAGGCCGCATCGGCGCGCGGGGCGATCGGTGCGGCGGGAATGACCTCCCAATGCCCGGCCGCGAGCTGGGCGGCGGTCGCCTCGCCTGCGGTCGCAGTCCCGGTGCCCTGCACCCTCACGTTGCTGCCCGTCGTGCTCGTCGACTGAACGATCGCGGCGACGAGCAGCGCGACAACGACGACCGATGCGCACGCCGACAGCACGCGTCGACGCCGGCGCGTCCGGCGCCGCTTCACCGCGAGTGGTGCGGCGGTACCGAACACCGCGTCGGCTCCGCGCGCGTCGGGCTCGTCGGCGAGCGCTTCGAGGAGATTCTGCAGTTCGCTCATGTCGTTTCTCCCGATTGCATTTCGGCAGTCACTTCGGCGCGTAGGGCGCGCAACGCCCGGGACGCGACTTGCCGCGCCGCCGCTTCGGAACCGCCGACGATCTCCGCCGCATCGGCGTACGACCGGTTCTCGACGACGGTCAGGAACAACACCGCGCGCGCCTTGGGCGCGATGCGCATGAGGTCGTCGAGGTCCGACGGATAGACGTCGGCGATATCTCCATCGGCGGCCTCGCGCCGCAGCCGTGCGTCACGACGACGCGCGCCACGCGCCTGGTTCGACGCGACCCGCACAATCGCGGTCCGCAGATACGCGAGCGGATTCTCGATGCTCGAGAGCGACCGGGCGGCCAGAGTGCGGGTCAAGGCCTCTTGGACGAGATCGTCGGCGTCGACCCCGACCGGACGGATCGCGCCGGCGAACCGCCGCAATGCGGGATAGAGCTCTGCGAACATCGCCCCGTCGTCGTCTCGCACCGCGCCCATCACCTATCAGAACACCGCCGGGCGGCCTTCTGTGACACCGCGCCCGCGATTCGTGTCAGGAGACGCGGAAGCCGGCCCGGCGCAGGATGTCGTTCAGTTGGCCGGGCCCGACGTTGAGTTGGAACCGGCGGCGATTCCCGTCTCGGAGGTACACCTCGATGATGCCGCCGTAGCTGTAGCGGGCCGCGCCGATACTGACCACATCGTCCGGCGTCAATTGCAGCCTCACGCGACGAGGGCCGGGCTTGCGGGGCTCAAAGACGAGACCGCCCTGGTACACCTGCAACGTTCCGCGGGCGACGGTGCGCCAGTACGTCGGAGAGAAGCCGGCGAAGAATGAGCGACCGCTCTGACCGACTCCCATGTTGGGCGGTTGCGCCACCACCGTGCCGCCCCAAAGCGCGCCCGCGGCGCGAGCCGTCGCGTCGGCCCGACGTTGCGAGCGCCGCTGGAGCGGGACCACTACCGCGGCAACGGCGAGGAGCGCGACGACCGCGAACACCAACGTGCCTGCGCCGTCGAGCACGAGTTCGAACAGGAGAAGGACGCCCACGACGACAAGCACCCACGACACGTTGCGGGCCGATCTTCGTGCGGATCCGGCGCCCGGCGGCGGCGTCCACGGCGCGTGCTGGTGAGTCGGCGCCGACGCCGGTCGTTGCGCGTGTTCGGTCCACGCGGTGCCGTCCCACCACCGCACCTGCCCCGGCGTGCCCGGATCGGGATACCAGCCCGGCGGCGGCGTGCTCACCGACGCGACTTACGCGCGCCGGCTGGCGACGAAGACCGGGATCAGACGATCCGTCTTCGTCTGGTATTCGGCGTAGGGCGGATACGCGGCGACCGACCGCGCCCACCACTCGTCACGCTCCGGCCCGGGGGGCAGCTCGCGCACGTGCGCGTCGAACGGTTCGGCACCGTCTTGGATCACGACCGCGTCGGGATCGGCCTTGAGGTTGTAGTACCAGACCGGATGCTTGGGCGCGCCACCCTGCGAAGCAACGAGCGAGTATTCACCGTCGTGCTCGACTCGCATCAGCGCGGTCTTGCGGATCTTGCCGCTCTTGTTGCCGCGCGTCGTCACGATGATGATCGGCATGCCCGTATCGAGCAGCGTGTTGGCCTCACGGCCCCCGGTGCGCTCGTAGGTCTCGACCTGATTGCGCACCCATTCCCACGGACTCGGTTCGTATTCGCCTTCCAATGCCATGCCCGTACGCTACCGGCGAGGCGCAGCCATTTCGACCCTTGCCTCGGGCCGCGATGAGTATCGGCGCGCCGGTCGGTCGTACTGCATGAAGCGCCGGATCCGTACGCCGGGCACCGAATCACCAGGAGCAGACGTGGGCAAGATCGTCTCCAACTTCTTCATCTCCTTCGACGGCGTCGTCGAGGCCCCGAACGAGTGGCACTTCCCGTACTTCAACGACGAGATGGGCGCCGTAATCGGCGCGGGCATGAGCACCGCAGGCGCGTTCATGATGGGCCGCGCGTTGTACGAGGAGTGGTCGAGTTACTGGCCGAACCACGGCCATGTCGAGTCGGTGCCCGAAGGCGAACCGCAGGCCGCGGCCGACCCGTTCGCGGAGTTCATCAACAACATCCCGAAGTACGTCGTGTCGAACACACTGACCGAAGCGAGGTGGAACAACACCACGCTCGTATCCGGCGATGTGGTCGCCCAGATCCGGGAGATCAAGCAGCGCACCGAGGGCGACATCGGAATCTCGGGGAGCGCCACGCTCGTCCGGTCGCTCATCGCCAACGATCTGCTCGACGAATTGCAGCTTCTCGTCCACCCGATCGTCGTCGGGCACGGCCGGCGCCTCTTCGAGGACGGCAGTCCCACCACGCCCTTGAAGCTCATCAACCACGCGGTGTTGACGACCGGTGTGTTGCACCTCGGCTACGCCCCGCAACCGACCCAGTAGCCCAGGAGGCCATAGCGTTCGGGCCGTGGACGATGCGCTGCGCCGCGAGATCGAGCGCAGTCTCGGCGCGAGCATCGTCCGCGACACACCGGTGCGGGGCGGCGACGTAGCCGTTGCCTACGCGCTCGATCTCGACGACGGCCGGCGCGTGTTCGCGAAGACGCACGCGACCGCGCCGCCCGGCTTCTTCACCACCGAGGCGACGGGGCTCGAGTGGCTCCGCGCCGCCGACGCCATCCCGGTGCCGGAGGTGCTGGCCGTCGCCGACCGGCCGCCGAATCATCTCGTGCTCGAATGGATCGACGAGGGGCGGTCGGTGCCGACGACGGAAGCTGCGTTCGGCCGCGCGCTCGCCGCGTTGCATCGGGCGGGCGTGCCGAGTTTTGGGCGCGAGGATCGGCGCACGACCGGCAGCCGCGGTCTGCCCAACGATCCGCGGGCGACCTGGGTCGAGTTCTATGCCGACAATCGGCTGCGCCCGCTGGCCAAGTTGGCGCGTGACGCCAACGCCCTCGCGACTTCCACGATCTCCGCGCTGGAACATCTGGCCGATCACCTTGCCGACTTCGCCGGTCCGGTGGAACCGCCCGCGCGCCTGCACGGCGACCTCTGGGCCGGCAACCGGCTCGTCGACCGCGGCGGCAGCAGCTGGCTGATCGATCCCGCCGCGCACGGGGGTCACCGCGAGTTCGACCTCGCGATGATGCGTCTCTTCGGCGGCTTCGGCGACGCGGCCTTCGCGGAGTACGCGAACGTGTTTCCCCTCGCCGACGGCTGGCCCGAGCGCGTGTCGCTCCACCAGATCGCGCCGCTTGTCGTGCACACGATCAAGTTCGGCGGCGGCTACGTCGGGGCCGCGACGAACGCGATCATGCAGTACCGCTGAACTCGAGGCCCTCGAACGTCGCCTGAGTTGCGCCACGTATCGATGAACTCGAAGTACGCGACCGGGCCGAGCGGGTAGCCGGCCATGCCGAACCGGCCTCGGGCGTTGAGCGGCTTGCCCTCGTTGTTGTAGTAGCCGGGCGTGCAGTCGGCGTTGCCGAAGAATGAGGTGGGGCTGCTGTCGAGCAGGTCCATCCACGCCTGTTCGGCATCGGCCGTGACCTCGACCTCGTCGCGCACCGGTCTCGAGCGCGTGCCGGACGACCGCGGCGATGGTGACGCCGGAGTCGGCGAGGTTCGACGTGACGTTCGAGATCAGGTTGGCACCTTGCGCGAAGCCGATGATGAAGAGGTTCGGGAAGCCGTGCACGTGGATGCCGTGCATCGACTGCATGCCGTCTTCCCAACTCTTCGAGAGCCGGTAGCCATCGCGTCCGATGGTGTCGTAGCCCGAGCGGCGGTCGTAGCTCGGTGCCGACCTCGAAGCCGGAGGCGAAGACGAGGCAGTCGAGGTCGTAGTGCACACCCCCGACCGACGCACCGGTCTCGTCGATGCGTTCGACGCCCTTTCCGTCGGTGTCGACCAGCTGGCAGTTCGGCTCGTTGTAGGCCTGCAGGTACTCGTCGTGGAAGCACGGCCGCTTGCAGAGTTGGCGGTACCACGCCTTCAGGTTCTGCGCGGTCTGGTGGTCATCGACGACGGCGTCGCAGCGGGCACGGATCTCGTCCATCTTCTCGTCGTCGCTCTCGAGGAACGCGAGGTCGGCGAGCTCGGGCGTGAGCTCGTTGCCGGCGGCGACCTTTTCGACGATCCGGTCTCGGATCCGTTGCGAGATGTCGGTCCAGCCGTCCTTGACGAGGTCCTCGTCGGCGAAGCCGCCGGTCTGGAGGGTCGCGAAGTTGAGCAGCCATCGCTGCTGCCAGCCGGGCTGCGAGCGTCGCGAACCACTCGGGGTCGATCGGGTGGTTGTTGCGGACGTCGACCGACGAAGGTGTGCGTTGGAACACGTACAGCTCGTGCGCGTCGCGCGCGAGCGGCGGGATGCACTGCACCGCGGTGGCGCCGGTGCCGATGATGCCGACGCGCTTGTCGGCCAGCTTCGTCATCGGCGCGCCGGTCCAGTCGCCGCCGGTGTAGGCGTAGTCCCAGCGGCTCGTGTGGAACGTGTGCCCGGCGAAGGTCTCGATACCCGGGATGCCGGGCAGCTTGGGCCGGCTGAGCGGACCCGTACCCATCGCCACGAACCGGGCGCGGATGGCGTCGCCGCGGTCGGTGTGGACGATCCAGCGCGCCGCGGTCGCGTCCCACTCGAGCTCGGTGACGGCGGTGGAGAACAGCGCGTCGCGGTAGAGATCGAACGTCGTGGCGATGCGGCGGCAGTGCTCGAAGATCTCGGGTGCCTTGACGTACTTCGCCGACGGCATATGGCCCGTCTCTTCCAGCAGCGGCAGGTAGATCATCGCCGCGGTGTCGCACATCGCGCCCGGGTAGCGGTTCCAGTACCACGTGCCGCCGAAGTCGCCCCCGACCTCGATGATCCGCACGTCGTCAATGCCCGCCTGCTTCAGCCGCGCGCCGACGCACAACCCGGAGAAGCCCCCACCGATCAGCGCGACGGTCACTTCGTCGAACAGGGGGTCGCGTTCGATCCGGTCGGCGTAGGGATCGTCGAGCATCGACGCGAACCGGCCCGTGGGCTCGAGGTACTGATCGTTCCCGTCGGGCCGCAGCCGCTTGTCCCGTTCCTGGCGGTACTTGGCCCGCAGCGCACCGTGATCCGTCGTCATGCCGAGACGGTAGCTGCCCGCTCACCGGCGCCGCATCGACCCGGCGGGCCCGACCCGACGACGTGGCAAGGCGCAAAGCCCACGACTACCGTCTGGCCATGCACGACTTCGCGGGCCGACGAGCAGTTGTTACCGGCGGTGGCTCCGGCATGGGTCGTGAACTGGTGCGGTTGCTCGCGACCGAGGGATGCCACGTCGCGACCTGCGACATATCGCACGAGGCGCTCGAGGAAACTCGCGAGCTGGCCGAGAAGGACGCGCCGCCCGCGACGCGCGTCAGCACGTTCGTCGCCGACGTCGCCGACGAGGCGCAGTGGCAAGGCTTCCGCGACCACGTCGCGAGCGAGCACGATACGAATCACATCAATCTTCTCTTCAACAACGCCGGCATCGGCGGCGGCGGCAGCTTCGTCACCGAAGAGCGCGAGCAGTGGGATGCGACCTTCGCCGTGTGCTGGGGCGGCGTCTACCTCGGCTGCCGCACGTTCCTGCCGATGTTGATCGCCGCCGACGAGGCGCACATCGTCAACACCAGCAGCGTGAACGGCTTCTGGGCGTCGCTCGGACCGGCGCGGCCGCACACCGCGTACAGCGCGGCGAAGTTCGCGGTCAAGGGATTCACCGAGGCACTGATCACCGATCTGCGACTCAACGCGCCGCATGTCCGGGCATCAGTGGTGATGCCGGGCCACATCGGCACGGGCATCGTGCTCAACTCGCTGCGCTACTTCGGCCTGGACCCAAAGCTTCTCGACGCCGAGCAGCTCGCCCAGGTGCGGGCCCGGCTCGCATCCCAGGGAATCGACGTGTCGGGCGCGTCGGACGAAGACCTGCGCAACGGCATGCAACTCCAAGGCGAGATGTTCCGCGACCAGGCACCGACAACTGCGGCACAGGCCGCCACCATCATCCTCGACGGTGTGCGCGCTGATCGGTGGCGCATCCTCGTCGGCCCCGACGCCGAGCAACTCGACCGGATGGTGCGCGAGACCCCCGAGGACGCGTACGAACCGTCGTTCATGGAACGGGTCCGCGCCCAGGGAGTCTTCGGCGCGATGCCGCTATAGCGCGTCACTCCGGCGGGCGCAGCCGTCGGCCGTCATCGGGCCGGCGTAAGTGTCACCCCGCGACGATCCGTCACGAGGTGACACTCGCTCACCGCAAATTACGAACAGCCGCTGGTGCTGCCGCAGCTCGGGCAGGCGTAGCAGCTGCCCGCGCGCTGCATCATGTCGCCGCAGACGTGACACAACACCATCTCGCGTGACGCAGCCGCGGGCGCCGGTGCGGGCTGCTCGTTGCGAACCCGGAGTGCGTCCGACGGTGCCCGATCCTCGAACGGCAGATCCATCGAGGTTGCGCTCGGGGTCGTGGCTTCCTCGACCCCGGGCAGTGTCGGCTGGAGCCGCTCCCCGACCGTCATGATGCCCATCGCCTCGCGCTTGTCCTTATCGATGTACGCGACCGCCAACCGGCGGAAGATGTAGTCGACGAGGCTCGTCGCGAAGCGCAGATCGGGATCGTCGGTCATGCCCGCCGGTTCGAAGCGCATGTTCGTGAACATCTCGACGAACGCTTCGAGCGGCACGCCGTACTGCAGGCCGTGACTCACCGAGATCGCGAACGCGTCCATGATCCCGGCGAGCGTCGAGCCCTGCTTGGCGACCTGCAAGAACATCTCGCCCGGCCGGCCGTCGTCGTATTCGCCCACCGTCACGTAGCCGTGGCAGTCGGCGACGCGGAACGAGAACGTCTTCGCGGAACGCACCTTCGGGAGCTTCTGGCGAACCGGCTCCTGCACGATCACGGTCTCGACGATGCGCTCGACCTCTTGGGTCACCGTGTCCGACGCCTTCTTCTGCGTCGACAGCGGTTGCCCGACCTTGCAGTTGTCGCGGTAGAGGGCAACGGCCTTCAGGCCCAGCCGCCACGACTCGAGGTAGAGCTCTTCGACGTCGGCGACGCTCGCCTCTTCGGGCATGTTCACGGTCTTGCTGATCGCGCCCGAGATGAACGGCTGGACGGCCGCCATCATCTTGACGTGACCCATGTAGTGGATCGTGTTGTCGCCCATCGAGCACGCGAACACCGGCAGGTGGTCGGCCTTGAACACCGGCGCACCGATGATCGTCTTGTGCTCGTCGATGTAGTTGATGATCGTGTCGACCTCCTCGGTGCTGTAGCCGAGGTGGTCGAGCGCACGGGGGATCGTCTGGTTGACGATGAACATCGTGCCGCCGCCGACGAGCTTCTTCGCCTTCGTGAGTGCGAGGTCGGGCTCGATGCCGGTGGTGTCGCAGTCCATCATCAGGCCGATGGTGCCGGTCGGCGCCAGAACAGTGGCCTGCGAGTTGCGCACGCCGTGGCGCTCGCCGAGCTCGACCGCGTTGTCCCAGGCCTCTTGCGCGGCGCAGAGCAGGTCCGGCGGGACGAGGTCTTCGTCGATGGTCGCCGCCGCGGCGCGGTGCATACGCAAGACGTTGAGCATCGGCTCTTCGTTCTGGGCGAAGCCCGCGAACGGACCCATGCGGGCCGCGGTCTTGGCGCTCGTCGCGTACGCGTGGCCGGTCATCAGTGAGGTGATCGCCGCCGCCCACGCCCGACCGCCGTCGGAGTCGTACGGCATGCCCTCGGCCATCAACAGTGCGCCGAGGTTGGCGTAGCCGAGACCGAGCTGGCGGAACACGCGGCTGTTCTCGGCGATGGGCTCGGTCGGGTAGTCGGCGTTGCCGACGAGGATCTCCTGCGCGGTGAACATGACCTCGACGGTGTGCTTGAACCCGTCGACGTCGAAGCTCCCGTCGTCGCCGAGGTAGTGCAACAAGTTGATGCTCGCGAGATTGCACGCCGAGTTGTCGAGGTGCATGTACTCCGAGCACGGGTTGCTCGCGTTGATCCGGCCCGTGTTCGACGCCGTGTGCCAACGGTTGATCGTCGTGTCGTACTGCATGCCCGGGTCGGCGCACTCCCACGCCGACTGGCTGATCTGCCGCATGAGATCACGGGCCCGCAGCGTCTTGACGGTCTCGCCGGTCGTGACCGCCTTGAGGTCCCAGTCGCGGTCGTCAACGACGGCCTGCATGAACGCGTCGTCGACGCGCACCGAGTTGTTGGCGTTCTGGTACTGGATGGAGTGGCTGTCTTTACCGTCCAGGTCCATGTCGAAGCCCGCGTCGCGCAGCGCGCGCGCCTTCTGCTCTTCGACGGCCTTGCACCACACGAAGTCTTCGATGTCGGGGTGGTCGACGTCGAGGATGACCATCTTGGCCGCCCGGCGCGTCTTGCCGCCCGACTTGATCGTGCCGGCCGACGCGTCGGCGCCGCGCATGAAGCTGACCGGACCGGATGCAGTGCCGCCGCCCTTCAGGTGCTCGTGCGAGGAGCGGATCTTGGAGAGGTTGATGCCGGCACCGGAACCACCCTTGAAGATGGTGCCTTCTTCCCGGTACCAGTTGAGGATCGCGTCCATCTGGTCGTCGACGGCGAGGATGAAACACGCCGACGCCTGCTGCGGAACGCCCTTCACCCCGATGTTGAACCACACCGGCGAGTTGAACGCGGCGCGCTGGTGGACCAGCAGGTACTTGAGCTCGTCGCGGAAGGCCTCGGCCTCGCGCTCGTCGGCGAAGTAGCCGTCCTTGGTGCCCCAGTCGGCGATCGTGTCGGCGACCCGGTCGATGACCTGACGCAACGACCATTCGCGCTCGGGCGTACCGAGCGTGCCGCGGAAGTACTTCTGGGCGACGATGTTCGTGGCGTTCAGCGACCACGACGTCGGGAACTCGACCTCGGGCTGGAAGAAGGCGTCGCCGCCGTCCTTGTAGTTCTGGATGCGGGCATCGCGCCGCTCCCACTCGACGGTGTCGTACGGGTCGACACCCGGACGCGTGAAGCGTCGATCGATCCCGATCCCGAGCTGTTCCGGCGCCATCGCCATGTTGTCCGTCTCCCTCCGAGCCCGCATCCGGACTCACCCTCGCCCTGATCGACACCTACACCACAACCGCAGGGTGAAACCACTACATGTTGTGGTTGCTTCCCACCCCGACCGCGAGATGGGGGTGCATTACATCACTGTAATTCCACACGTGTCAACAGTTTCCGGGCATAACGCCTGCCCTTTTTCCGGGCCCCGGACACTGCCCCTGAGCACCCCTCAGCGGGGCTTGGGCTCGGTGGTCTTTTGGAGCTCTCCGACCTCACGTTGGAAGTCGGCGAGGTCCTCGAAGCCCTTGTAGACCGAGGCAAAGCGCATGTAGGCGACGTGGTCGAGGGTCCGCAGCCGCTCGAGCACGGCCATCCCCACCCGGTCGCTCGACACCTCGCCCCCGGTGGCCCGCAGCTCCTCTTCGACGTCGGCGACCAGCTGGTCGACCCGGGCATCGTCGAGGCGGCCGCTCGCCGAACGTTCGATCCCGGACCGCAGCTTGACGGCGTCGAAGGGCTCGGTGCCCCCGCCCCGCTTGGCGATGAGGAGCGGCGCCTCCTCGATGCGTTCGTAGGTGGTGAACCGCCGCCCACACGCCAGACACTCGCGCCGCCGGCGGATCGACACCGCTTCCTCGGAGAGGCGCGAGTCGACGACCTTGTCGTCATTCGCCCGGCAGTAGGGACAGCGCACGAAAACACGGTAATCCTTCGGCTCGCGCGGTGCGCCCTCGAAAATGATCAGCGAAAACGATCAGGGAGTCGGGACCGACACCTGCTCGCCGGCGAAGACGGTCTGCGTCCCGAGCGCCTGCTCCATCTGGTCGACGATCGGCCGCACGTCGTGACCGGGAACGGTCCGGGCCGCCAGCGACCACAACGTGTCGCCGGGCTGCACCACAACGGTCTGCGCGTGTGGGAGACGCTCGGGAGTGGCGAGGAACGACCCGCCGAGCGCCGCCCCCACACGCACGATCGTCAGCACGAGACCCAGGCCGACCAGCGCGGCAAGTACGCGCCGACGTCGGTAGAGGGCGCGCTGATGGCGGCGCGCCGATCGGGGGTCAGCGAACTGACGATCGGACTCGATCAGACGCAGGCGCCGTACAGGAGTGGAGGGTTCGAGGTAGCGGGGCTCGAGTTGGAGGACGGCTGCCATGGGTCTGTGCTCCTGGGATGCGGTGCGTGATCGACGGGTTCGTCGACGTGTTGATCGAACCAGAGGGGTGAGACAACTACGCCTGACGAGACGACGACGCCGGACGACTCTCCGCCCGGCTCCAACACCGTGAACGAACGCCTGTTCGATGTCAAGAAAAAATCGAACGGGTGTTTGCCCCGAACGCGTGATCGTGTTACCGTCGATTTCATGTCCAACGCACACGCAGCGCCCAGCCCCGACGGCACTCCGGCCCGCTTGACCGCCCGCCAGCGGCAGGTGCTCGAGTTCATCGACGCCCAGACGCGCGAGCAGGGCTATCCGCCCAGCGTGCGCGAGATCGGCGAGGCCGTCGGCCTGTCGTCGCCTTCGACGGTGCACGCCCACCTCGCGGCGCTGCAGGACAAGGGCTACCTACGCCGTGACCCCACGAAGCCCCGCGCCATCGAGGTCGCGCTGGAGCCGAGCACGGGCACGGCCATCGACCGGCGGCCGGTCCGCAACGTTCCCTTACTCGGCGACGTCGCCGCGGGCACGGGCGTCCTGGCCCACGAGCACGTCGAAGAAGTCATCCCCGTCCCCACCGATCTCTGCGGCGACGGCGACCTCTTCATGCTGCGGGTGCGCGGCGAATCGATGATCGACGCCGGCATCTTCGACGGCGACTACATCGTGGCCCGCTCCCAGCCGAACGCCGAGAACGGCGACATCGTCGTGGCCGGCATCCCCGGCGAGGAAGCGACCGTCAAGACGTACCTGCGCAAGCGCAACAAGGTGATCCTGCGCCCGTCGAACCCGACGATGGAAGACCTCGTTTTCGACCCGCTCGACGTACAGATCTACGGCAAGCTCGTCACCCTGATGCGCCGGATGTAACACCGGCCACGGGATATCGAGGCGGTCTAAACCAGACCGAGGAAACGCTGCAACAAGTTCAGGCACGCGTCGAGCGTTGCGCGATCGACGCGCTCGTCGGCCGTGTGCGCGAGCTCCGGATCGCCGGGCCCGAAGTTGCACGCCGGAATTCCCTGGGCGGCGAAGCGGGCGACGTCGGTCCAGCCCAACTTCGGGCGCACGGCCAGGTCGTAGACCCCGATCATCTCGGCGATCAACGGGTTCATCAGGTTCGGCGGCGCGGCCGGCGAGGCGTTCAACACCTCCACATGATCGGCGCCGGCCTCGTTGCAGAACGCGACCATCTCGCCGACCGCGTGCTCGAGCGAGCGCGACGGCGCGTACCGACGGTTGATCACGATCGCACACCGGTCGGGCACCACATTGTTCGCGGTTCCGCCTTCGATACGGACCGCCTGCAGCGCTTCGCGGTACAGGAGCGAGTCGACGTCGACGGTCTCGGCCTCGAACTGCGCGCAGCGTTGAACGAGCGTGGCCGCCCGATGAATCGCGTTGGTACCCATCCAGGGCCGGGCGGAGTGCGAACGCACACCGTCGAATGTGGCGCGCACGTGGATCGTGCCCTGACAACCCGCTTCGACCCAACCGCCGGTGGGTTCGAGAACGATCGCGAGATCGCCCCGGACCAAATCCGGCGACTCCGCGAACAGGCGGCGCAGGCCGTTGTGCTCCTCGGCCACCTCTTCGCCTTCGTAGAACACGAGCGTGGTGTCGAACCGGGCCTTCTCCTGCGCGAGATCGTCGGCCAGCGCGAGCAACACTGCGATCCCGCCCTTCATGTCGGCGGTACCCAGGCCGTGCAACACGTCGCCGGCGCGGCGCGGCACCTGGTTGCCGTTGGCGGGCACCGTGTCGAGATGGCCGACCAGCACGACCCGTTGCGCGTGACCCAACTCGGTGCGGGCGACGACGTTGGCGCCGATCCGAACGACGTGCAACGCGCCGCCGCACGTACGCAACCGCGCCTCGACCATGTCGGCCAACGCCGCTTCCGAACCGCTGACCGAAGGGATCGCGCAGAGCTCCTCGGTCAACGAGAGCAGATCGGTGGTCACGAAACGATGCCGTGCTCTCGCAGGATGGCATTCAGCTGCAGCTTGTCGTGGCCCGCGCCCTCGGGGAGGTAGCGCAGCACCAGCGCGCACGGCAGCCCGAACGTTCCGCCGTCGAACTCCCGCATCCGGGTGCCCTGCACCACGACCGCGCGCTCGGGGATGACCCCGCGCTCCAACTCCTTGCCGGTCTCGGCCTCGATCACGTGCGTCGTCGATGTGACGATGAGCCCCGCACCGAGCTTGGCGCCCGCCTTCACCCGCGCGCCGTCGACGATCATGCAGCGCGACCCGATGAAGCAGTCGTCCTCGACCACGACCGGGACGGCTTGCGGCGGCTCGAGGACTCCGCCGATGCCCACACCACCGGACAGGTGCACATTCTTGCCGATCTGCGCGCACGACGCGACCGTCGCCCACGTGTCGATCATCGTGCCGGTGTCGACGTAGGCGCCGATGTTCACGTAGCACGGCATCATCACGACGCCCCGGGCCAGGAAGGAGCCGAAGCGCGCCGACGCGCCGGGCACAACCCTCACCCCGGCCGCTTCGTAACCGTGCTTCAACGGCAGCTTGTCGACGTACTCGAACGGCCCCGCCTCGATCGCTTCCATCTCCTGGACGCGGAACCACATGAGGATCGCGTGCTTGGCGGCCTCGTTGACGACGACCGTGTCGTCGACAACCTCGGCCACGCGGATCTCGCCCCGGTCGAGCCGACCGATCATCGAACCGACGAGCTCGCGGGCTTCGGCGATCGGCATGAGGTCGCGCCAGGCATCGCCGGCCTCGAACAACTGCGTGACCTGCTTCTCGGTGTCCACTGCGCTCCTCAGTCGGGTTTCACACTCGTCGCGTGCTCCAGGCGATCGAGCACGAGGTCGAGACGGTCGCGCGGCTGCACCAGCGCGAGCCGAACGTGATCGGCGCCGAGCGCGCCGTAGAGATCGCCGGGCGAGACGAGCAGGCCGCCGACGTGCGCGAGCCGGGCCGCGATCTCCCAGCCGTCGTCGGCGCCGTCGACCGACCGCAGCCACAGATAGAACGCGGCGTCGCCGCCGTCGTGCACGAGACCCTGCGCCGCGAGCGCGTGCCGCATCAGATCGCGGCGCTGCGCGTACCGGGCGCGCTGATCGTCGACGTGCGTGTCGTCGCCGAGCGCGGCTGCGGCCGCGGCCTGCATCGGGCTCGGCACCATGAGCCCGGCGTGCTTGCGGGTCTCGACGAGATAGGTGACGAGATCGGGGTCGCCGGCGTAGAAGCCCACCCGCATCCCGGCCAGGTTCGAACGCTTGGAGACGCTGTGCATGGCGAGCATGCCGTCGAGCCCGCTCGCCAGGATCGTGGCCGGTTGCGGCGCGAACTCGGCATAACACTCGTCGCTGGCGACGATCACGCCGCGCGCCCGGCCCCACTCGGCAACCCGGGCGAAGTACGCATCGTCGGCCGTGGAGGCAGACGGATTACCGGGCTCGTTGATCCACAACACCAGCGCCCGCGCTGCGTCGGCTTCGTCGATCGCGTCGAGGTCGAGATGCCAGTTCGCGTCGAGCGGCACCGGCACCGCCCGACAGCCGGCGAGAACCGCGCCCATCTCGTAGCTGGGATACGCGATCGCGGGATACAGGACGGTGTCGCGAGCGGGCCGGCGCAGGTGCAGGACGTGCGGTAACGACGCGACCAGTTCCTTGGTGCCGACGCACGCGCCGACGTGCACGGCCTCGATGGCCACGCCGAAGCGACGCGTGATCCAGGCCGCGGCCGCGGTGCGCAGCGCGGCGGTGCCGGCCGACGGCGGATACCCGTTCGCGTCGTCGATCGCGGCAATCGCGGCTTGGCGCGCGACCGCGGGCACGGGATCGCACGGCGTTCCGATCGAACAGTCCACGACCCCGCCCGGCAGCGAATCGGCGAGGCGCTTGAGCGCGTCGAGCCGTTCGTATGGGTACGGGGGCGGAACGAAACCGCCGGTGGCCGCCATCTGCATCGAGACTAATCGGGCGTGCTCGCGTACTCCGAGAAGCGACCGGCGATCGCTTCCGGGAGCCGGGCCCGCACGCGTGTGGCCTTGTCGCCGTGCACTTCGATCAGCACCTGACCCGCCCGGTGGAGCGCGGCTAGCACGTCGCCGCGTTCGTACGGAACGACGAACTCACTGACGCGCGCCAACGCCCGGAGCCGGTCGCCGATCGTGGTGAGCAGCTCGGGCAACCCCGCGCCCGTGGCCGCCGAGATCGCGACCGAACCCGGGTACGCGTTGAGGAGGATCTTCAACGTGTCGGCGTCGGCGAGATCCGACTTGTTCCACACGAGGAGCCGGGGCACATCGTCGGCCTCGATCTCGTGCAGCACGGTGTTGACCGCGTCGATCAGGGCTTGGGGATCGAGCGCACTGGCGTCGACCATGTGCACGAGCAGATCGGCGTCGACAACTTCTTCCAACGTCGAGCGAAAGGCCTCGACGAGTTGGTGCGGCAGGCGCCGGACGAATCCGACGGTGTCGGAGAGCACGACGGTCTCGCCGCCGGGAAGGTGCAGGCGCCGAACGGTCGGATCGAGCGTGGAGAACAACTGGTTCTGCACGAGCACACCCGCGTGCGTGAGCCGGTTCAACAGCGTCGACTTCCCCGCGTTGGTGTAACCGACGAGCGCGACGTGCGGGATGTCGCGGCGCTTGCGCGCCTTGCGTTGTGTGGCCCGCGTCGCGGCCAGACCGACGAGATCGCGCTCCAGCTTCTGCATCCGGCGCAGGAGCCGGCGCCGATCGACCTCGAGTTGCGTCTCGCCCGGACCGCGGGTGCCGATACCGGCGCCTTGCTGGCTCAGTTGGAGGCCGCGACCCCGCAGACGCGGCAACCGGTACCGGAGCTGGGCGAGCTCGACCTGGACCGCGCCCTCCTGGCTCGTCGCGTGCTGGGCGAAGATGTCGAGGATCAGTGCGACCCGGTCGACGACGTCGACGCCGAACATCTTCTCCAGATTGCGTTGCTGGGCCGGTGTGAGCTCGTCGTCGAAGATCACGACGTCGATGTCGAGCGCTTGGCCGATCTCCCGCAGCTCTTCGGCCTTGCCTTTTCCGACATAGGTCGCGGGGTCGGGAGTGCGGCGGCGTTGCAGTTCGGCGTGGACGGGCTCCGCACCCGCGGTGTCGGCCAGGAGCGCGAGCTCGTCGAGCGAAGCCTCGGCCTCCTCCACCGTGTCGCTTCCGTACGTGGTGCCGACGAGGAGCGCGCGTTGCTGCGCGCGCTCGAGATCGACCTCGGTGGCGGTGAGGCGCCGGCCCTGGCGGCTCTGGTGTGCGCGCGTCGGCTCGCTCACGAGGTCTGCGGCGCAGATCGAAGCGCGGCCTGGTTGACGACATCGGCAGTGATATCGAGGTCGACGTCGAAGATGTGCACGACCGGTCCGCCGAGCCGGACGGTCTCGCCGAGCGTGACCGAGAGCTCGCCGCCGGGAACGCGCACACGCACCGTGTTGTCGACGACGCCGCGATTGTGGGCGACTGCGGCCGCCGCGCAAGCGCCGGTGCCGCACGACATCGTCTCCCCGACGCCGCGCTCCCAGACCCGCATGACGATGTCGTCCGGAGGGAAGACGCGGACGAACTCGACGTTCGTACGGTGCGGGAACCGGGGATCGAGCTCGATGCGCGGGCCGTGACTCGTGACCGGCACCGCGGCCGGGTCGATCACGAAGCACACGAGATGCGGGTTGCCGACGTTGGCGATGTCGCCGAAGTATTCGACGCCGTCGACGGTGACCTCGACGTCTTCGTCGCCGAGCGTGACCGCGCCCATGTCGACATCAGCCGACACGACCGCGCCGGTGGCGTCGCGGGTGAGCGCCACGGTGCGGCGGCCGGCCGCGGTGTCGACGACCAATGTGTCGGGGGTGCCGAGGCCGGCGCGGGCCGCGACCCAAGCGAGGCAGCGGATGCCGTTGCCGCTCATCTCGGCCGGGCCGCCGTCGGCGTTCTGCAACGTCATCGTGCAGTCGGCGCCCGTGGCGGGGTCGCCGGGGCCGATCGTGATCAGGCCGTCGGCGCCGACGCCGAGGTGACGGTCGCAGGCGAAGGCGACGGTTTCGGGCGCGAGCGGCGGCGGGCCGGGCTCGAGCGCGAGCCGGACGAGGAAGTCGTTGCCGGTGGCCTGCAGCTTGGCGAGATGGAGTGTGGTCATGCGGGTTCGGCCGCGACAGTCGCGGTGTGGCTCCAGAGTGCCAGTACAACCGGGGCGAGGTCGTCGGGATTTCGCGCGGTGCCGATCCAGCGGATGCGGGGGTCGCGGCGGAACCAGACCCGCTGACGGCGGGCGAACTGCCGGGTGCGGCGAATGGCCAGGTCGAACGCCTCCTCGAGGGTGGGGATCTCGCCGTTCAGGTGGGCGAGCACCTCCTTGTAGCCGATCGCCTGCCCCGCCGTGCGGGACAATTCCGCGCGCCGTTGCAACGAATCGTCGAAAGATTCGTCGCGACGGCCCGCGCGATCGGTGAGTGCACGGACCTCGGCTTCGAGGCCGGCGGTGCGCATGGCGGCGAAACGGGCGTCGATGCGGTGGCCGAGCTCGGCCCGGGGCAGCCACACGCCGACGAGCCCGACGTCGAAGACCGGGGCCCCGTATTCGGTGAGCCCGGCACCGAACGACGAGAACCGTTGCCCGGTCGATTCCACGACCTCGAGGGCGCGCACGATCCGCCGCGAGTTCCCGGGCTCGATGCGCGCCGCCGCGACCGGATCGACGGCCGTCAACCGCGCGTACGCATTCGCCAAGCCGGCTTCGGTCGCGGTCTCGACCTCGAGCGCGGCCCGCGCCTGCGCATTCCGGGGCGGCACCTGCAATCCGTCGACCACGGCCCGCACGTACAAGCCGGTCCCACCGACCAGCAGCGCCCGCCGCCCGCGCGTTTCGATGTCGGCGATCGCGGCCCGGGCCGCGACCTGCGTCTCGGTGACCGACCACTCCTCGTCGGGATCGACGACATCGATCAGGTGGTGCGGCACCGCCTCCCGATCAGCGACCGACGGTTTGGCCGTGCCGATATCCATGCCCCGGTAGACCTGCATGGAATCGAGCGAGACGATCTCGATGTCGTCGTGCGCGGCCGCAACCGCGAGGGCAACCGCCGACTTCCCCGACGCGGTCGGTCCGACGATCGCCAGGTGACGGGTCACACCACCGCGACCGGGATACGGACGCGCCGACGGGGCGCCGGCTTCACCAGGCCTACGAAGTCCGCGCGCAAGAAGTGCGGTGCGGCACTCGTGATCTCGACCGAGACGAGGTCGCCCGAACGCGTCGCGGCATCGGGCGCGAAGTGCACGAGCTTGTTCTGGCGGGTGCGCCCCGACCAGATCGCCGCGTCTTTCTTCGAGGGTCCTTCGACAAGCAACTCCTCGACGCGGCCGACCCGCGCTTCGTGGCGGCGCAGCGCCGAACCCTCGACCACCGCGACAAGTCGGGTCATACGTTCCTGGATGACCTCGGGCGCAATGAAATCGTCGGTCATGAGCGCCGCTTCGGTGCCGGGGCGGGGCGAGAACACGAAGGTGTAGGCGGCGTCGTAGTCGGCCTCGGCCGCCACCTCGAGGGTGCGGACGAACTCGGCCTCGGTCTCGCCCGGGAACCCGACGATGATGTCGGTGGTCACCGCGAGATCCGAGATTGCGGCGCGCGCCGCGTGCAGCCGTTCGAGGTAGCGCGCCGCGGTGTAGCCGCGGTGCATGCGCGCCAGGGTGGCGTCGCTCCCCGACTGCAACGGCAGGTGCAGGTGCTCGCAGACACTCGCCGATTCGGCCATGGCCGCGATCGTCTCGGGTCGGAGATCCTTCGGGTGCGGTGACGTGAACCGGATGCGCTCGATCCCGTCGACGCCGTCGAGGGTGCGCAACAGATCGGCGAACTGCGGGCGGAACTGACCGGCACCGAGATCGCGGCCGTAGGAGTTCACGTTCTGGCCGAGCAGCGTGATCTCGAGCACTCCGTCGGCGGCCAACGCTTCGACCTCGGCGAGGATGTCGCCGGTCCGCCGGCTCACCTCTTTGCCCCGCACCGCCGGCACGATGCAGAACGCGCACGTGTTGTCGCAACCGATCTGGATCGTCACCCAGGCCGCATGGTCGACGTCGCGCCGAGCCGGCAACGCCGACGGGTACGCCTCGTGCTCGTCGAGGATCTCGGTCACCGGACCGGTCAGCTGCGCGGCGCGCAGGAGGTCGGGAGCGTGGGCGAGGTTGTGGGTGCCGAACACCACGTCGACGAACGGTGCGCGTTCGCGCACACCCTCGCGATCCTTCTGGGCCAGGCATCCGCCGACCGCGATCTGCATGTCGGGCCGCGCGGCCTTGACCGCTTTCAGGTCGCCGAGGTGGGCGTAGAACTTGTTGTCGGCGTTCTCCCGGATGCAGCACGTGTTCAACACGACGACGTCGGCTTCGGCCATGTCGTCGGTCGGCTCCATGCCGTCGGCCGCGAGCACTCCCGCAATGCGTTCGGAGTCGTGCTCGTTCATCTGGCACCCGTAGGTGCGTACGTAGAAACGCCGCGTCATTGTGCGGCCAGTCTAAAGGGCCACGTCTCTACGGGCAGCAGCCTGACCGCCGACCGGGGAACCCTCCAAGGGGAGGGCCAACCCCGGTCTCCGAGCGGTCAGAATCGTCAGGCGTCGACGTCCTCTTCGACACCTTCGGCGGCCTCGTCCGTGAGGTCAACGTCGTCGTTCAGTCCCGACGCGTCCTTGATCTTCTCGCTGATCTCGATCATGAGATCTGCGTTCTCGGTCAAGAATTTCTTGACGTTCTCCCGGCCCTGGCCGAGCTGCTCACCTTCGTAGGTGAACCAGGCACCCGACTTCTTGATGATGCCCATCTCGACGCCGACGTCGAGCACCGAACCCTCTCGGCTGATGCCCTGGCCGTACATGATGTCGAACTCGGCCTGCTTGAAGGGCGGTGCGGTCTTGTTCTTGACCACCTTCACCCGCACCCGGTTGCCGACGACTTCCGGACCGTCCTTGATGGACTCGATCCGGCGGATGTCGAGGCGCACCGACGAGTAGAACTTGAGCGCACGCCCGCCCGGTGTGGTCTCGGGCGAACCGAACATCACACCGATCTTCTCTCGCAGCTGGTTGATGAACACCGCGATCGTGCGGGACTTGTTGAGGTTGCCGGTGAGCTTGCGCAACGCCTGGCTCATGAGCCGGGCCTGCAACCCCATGTGGCTGTCGCCCATCTCGCCTTCGATCTCGGCCCGGGGCACGAGTGCGGCCACCGAGTCGATGACCAAGACGTCGAGCGCGCCCGAACGGATGAGCATGTCGGCGATCTCGAGTGCCTGCTCCCCCGTGTCGGGCTGGCTGATCAGCAACTCGTCGACGTTCACGCCGATGGCCGCGGCGTACACCGGGTCCATGGCGTGCTCGGCGTCGATGTAGGCGCACACGCCGCCGTTGCGTTGCGCTTCGGCGACCACGTGCGTGGCCAACGTCGACTTGCCGGAAGACTCCGGCCCGAAGATCTCGACGATCCGGCCCCGCGGCAGGCCGCCGATGCCGAGTGCGAGGTCGAGTGCGAGGGCACCGGTCGGGATCGCTTCGATCCCCACGTGTCCCCGTTCCCCGAGCTTCATGATCGAACCCTTGCCGAACTGCTTGTCGATCTGGCCAAGTGCCATCTCGAGAGCTTTCGCCCGGTCCACCTGTGAACCCCTGTCTGCCACCACGCCTTGCTCCATTCGGTCATAGGGAAGCGCTGTGCTGGCGACCCTAACGATGGGGTGTGACAGCTACGGAGACGCTCACCGCGGGTGAATCACATGCGTGTGAGTCACACTAGAGCGAACAGGCGTTCGATTCAAGGACCGTCGGTCGAATCGATCGGGAATCGGGCGCGAACCGTGTGCCGCGCGCCGTCGGAGCGGAGCTCACTTTCGACCAGTAGCACCTCGTCGACGCGCCACGCGGCGCCGACCGGATCCGGACCGATCGCCGCGCACGCCGCCCGCAGATCCACCGGCTTCTTGTATCGGCAGAGCGTGAGGTGCGGAACGAAACCGGGCGCGTCGGCATGACGCGTGTATCCGAGCGGGCCGATCCGCGCCTCGACGGCCGCGGCCAACGCGCCGAGCCACTCCGCGCCCGCCTGCAAGCCCAGCATGAGGATCCGCGCCCGCTGCGGGGCGTCGAACGTGGCGGCGCCACCGAGCCGCAATTCGCCAGAACCGCCGAGACGGATCGGCTCCGCGCCGAGCGCGGCGACGACCGTCGCGAGGTCGACGTAGTCGCCGAGGAACTGCAACGTGATGTGCCATTGCGCGCGCGTCGTGCGCCGGCCCGGCGTCATCTGCACCACCGCCGTGCGTTCTGCGATCGCGTCGAGCGCGTTCGGCGGCGGCTGGACGGCAACGAACGCGCGCGTCATGGCTCGGCCGATCAGCTAACCGCTACAGAGGCAGAACTCGTTGCCCTCCGGGTCGAGCATGACGATCCACGTGCAGTCGCAGCCCGACACCGGCTCCGCGCTCGCGCGGGTCGCGCCCAGCGCGACGAAACGCGCCGCCGCGGCCTCGATGTCGCCGACGACGAAATCGAGATGGGTCCGGTTCTTCACCGTCTTCGCCTCGGGCACCTGCTGGAAGATGAGCTTCGGGCCGTCGGCGTCGGGGCCGGGCACGCAGGATGCGTACTGCTCCGAGTTGCCGAACGGTTCGTAGCCGAGCGCGGCGCAGTAGAACGCGCGGAGCGCTTCGGCATCGGCGCAGTCGATGTTGACCTGGACCTCGATCATGCGGCCTCGCTTCAGGTGCGCGCGCTCAGCGCGTCGAGGCGTTGGCGCAACAGGTTCAACAGTGAGATCGTCGAGAACTGGCGCAAGCGTTCGCGGTCGCCGGGCAGGCGTGTGCTCACGACCTCGGTCGGCAGTCCGGGAATGGCGACGCCGAAGTAGACCGTCCCGACCGCAACGCCGTCCTGTTCGGTCGGGCCCGCGACGCCCGTCGCGGAGATACCCACGTCGGCGCCGAGCACGCGCTGCGCGGCTTCGGCCATCTCCCGGGCGGCCTGTTCGCTGACCACCGCTTCGGCGGTGACGCCAAGCACCGATCGCTTCACTTCGGTCGCGTACGACGCGATCGTTCCCCGGAACGTGTCGCTCGCGCCGGGCACGTTCACGATGCGGGCGCCGATCAAGCCGCCGGTCAGTGATTCCGCGACCCCGAGGCTCCAACCGTGCCCGCGTAGCCGTTCGAGTACCGCGGACTCCATCGTCTCGTCGTCGACGCCGAACACGAGGTCGCCGAGAATGAGCCGGAGTTCCTTCTCCTCGAGGTCGACGAGGGCCCGCGCTTCGCTCTCGGTGGACGCCTTGGCGGTGACACGTACCACGAGACCCTCGATGCCACGCGCGAGAAACGCGATCGTGGGGTTCCCGCCCTGCGCGTCGAGCGCGTCGAGCCGGTGCGCGACCATCTCCGCGAGCGCCGACTCCGACGTACCCCAGGTCTTCAGCGACGACGACACGATCGCGGCGGCCTCGCCCGAACGGCGCAGCAGGTCGGGGATGACGTGATCGGTCACCATCTGCTTCATCTCGTACGGCACGCCCGGAACGGCGTAGACGATCTTGCCGTCGGCGAGCTCGCAACGCAGACCCGGCGCGGTACCGATGGGATTCGCGATCGCCTCGCCACCTTCGGGGATGTCGGCCTGGCGGAGGTTGTTCTGCGGCATGTCGCGCACCCGGGCGCGGAACATCTGGGCGATCGTCTCCGCGAGCTCGTCCTGACGCACCAGCCGGACACCCATGAGCTCGGCGATCGCGTCGCGGGTCAGGTCGTCCTGGGTCGGCCCCAGACCGCCGCATATGAGCACCGCGTCCGAACGCGAGAGCTGATCGCGGAGCGCGGCGACGATGCGGGCCTGGTTGTCGCCCACGGCCCGGTGCTCGTACGAATCGATGCCCGACGCGGCGAACTGCTCGCCGATCCACGCACTGTTCGTGTCGACGATCTGGCCGAGCAGCAACTCGGTTCCGATCGCGAGGATTTCACACCGCATTGCCTGCCCCTTTGAACTGCGAATCAGCTATCGGCGCGTTGCCAGTCGATGTAGCCGCGCCGCACGATCTGCAAACCGGATATGAGCGTGAGCGCAACCGCGACGTAGAAGACCGTCTGCTGCAGCCCGACGTAGTCGGCCGTCGGTGGCAGCAGAACGAATCCGACGGCGCAGTACTGCGCGAACGCCTTGTACTTCCCGAGCCGCTGCGCGGGCAGCACCACACCGCGCCGGCCGGCAACCGACCGGTACGCGCTCGATGCCCAACTCGCGCGCGACGACGAGCGCAACCGCCCACCACGCAAACACACCGCGGTCGGCCAACACCGCGAACCCGCCGAGCACGATCAGCTTGTCGGCGACCGGGTCGAGGAACGCGCCCGAGCGGGTCGCGCCGTCGCGCCGGGCGAGCCAGCCGTCGAGACTGTCGCTCGCGGTGATCGCGAACCAGAGCGCAACGGTCAGCCACTCCGAGCCGTGCTCACGAATCAGCGCCAGCGCGGGGATCGCGATCACGATGCGGCTCAGCGTCAGGAAGTTCGCCGGCGTGGCGAGTGCGTTCTGACCGAATCGCTTGGTCGCGCGGCTCGGGGGCGGCGCAGCAGCTGCCGTCACGGCGCCACCTTGGCGTCGAGATCGGGACCCTCGACCCCGCACACCGTTGCGCGCACGATCGCGCCCGGGCGGGCGAACATGTCGTCGCTTCCCACCAGACGAACGACACCGTCGATCTCCGGTGCCTCGCGATGCGTGCGCCCGACCATCACGTCGTCGTCGTCGACCCCGTCGACGAGCACGTCGATATCACGCCCGACGAGCGCGGCGCGCGTCGCCGCGGTGATCGGCTCCTGCACCTCGGAACATTCGCGCAGGCGCTCGCGCATGAGCGAGTCGGGAACCAGTCCGTCTTCGATGTTCGCAGCCGCGGTTCCGTCTTCCTTGGAGAACGCGAAGAACCCGGCCCAGTCGAGCCGGACGTCGTCGAGGAATCCGAGCAGCGCGTCGTGATCCGACTCGGTCTCGCCCGGGAAACCGACGATGAACGAGGAGCGGAACGCGGCCTCGGGCTCTTCGGCGCGGATGCCGGCGATGATCTCGGTGAAGCGCTCCGCGCTCCCCCAGCGCTTCATGCTGCGTAGAAGTCCGGGTGCGGCGTGCTGGAGCGAGAGGTCGAAGTAGGGAACGACCGACTCGAGCTCCAGCATCGTGGAAACGAGCGGACCCTTGACCTCCGACGGGTACAGGTAGAGCAAGCGGACCCGCGCGAGCCCGTCGGCCCGCAACGGGTCGAGGCGGCGCAGCAGCGGGGCGAGCGAACCGGGCTCGCCCGCGTCACGGCCGTACCAGGCGAGGTCTTGCGCGACGAGCACGATCTCGGCCGCGCCCTGCTCGACGAGCGAACGCACTTCGGCCTCGATCGACTCCGGCGTCCGCGAGCGTTGCTTGCCCCGGAACGACGGGATGGCGCAGAACGCGCACGCGCGGTCGCAGCCTTCGGCGACCTTGACGTACGCCCACGGCGCGCTCGGCGCCGGGCGCGGGAGCTCGAGCAGGTCTCGCACACCCGCGGGCTTGCGACCGCGCATCACCACGTCGACCAGCGCGCCTTCGTCGGAGAACCCCACCACGGCGTCGGCTTCCGGCAGCGCGGCCGCGAGCTCGTCGCCGTAGCGCTCGGCCATGCAGCCGGTCACGACCAGGCGCGCCCCGCCTTTACGCGTGTCGGAAAGCGCGAGCGCGACATCGATCGATTCCTGGCGCGCCGCTTCGATGAACGCACAGGTGTTCACGACCACGAGGTCGGCTTCGGCCGCGGACTCAGCCCGGGTCATCCCGTCGGCGAGCAGCGACGCCACGACCTTGTCGGAATCGACGGCGTTCTTGGGACAGCCGAGCGTTTCGACGTGAAATCGCTTTCCGGTCGTCGAATCGGCGGGCATTCCTGCCATCGTACCGAGGCACCCCCGTACACTCCCTCGCCGTGGACGAACCGAGCGTGTGGTGCCCGTCGTGCGGAGCCGAATACCAGCTGGGCAGCGCTCGCTGCGCCGATTGCCGGGTCGCGCTCGTCGCGCAGGAACCGACCCATCTCACGGCCACCGACGACGGGACCGACGACGACGAAGGCGACGGCCTGGTCGAGATCGGCGAGTGGCCCAAGATCCAGGCCCAGGTGCTCCGGCGCCGCCTCGAGACCGCGAGCGTGCCCGTGATGATCGAGTGGTCCGGTCCCGCCGACGACCGCCGCGGCGTGGTGCTCGTCCCCGAGGATCAGGCCGAGTTCGCGGCCGCGGTCGTGAACGAGATCGATGTCGACGACGAGGTCAGCGACGACTCCCCGCACGCCTACGTCGCGCGCATCGAAGAGCACCTCTCCGCGGTGGCCGGACTCCTCGACGAGTTGCGCACCCGCCTCGACGACCTCGAAGCCGACGGCAAGCTCTAGCCACGGCCTGACGCGCGACGCATCCGGGCGCGACAAGTAACCATCGCCGACCCTCCAGGGTCAGAACTTTCGACGGACGGCATGGAGCCATCCGCGAGTCACCTGGAGGTGGCAGATGTACGACTTCGCGATCGTCGCGTTGCTCGCACTCGCAACATTGAAGCTCGTCGACTTCCTGTCGGACGCGATCCCGCAGCTGCGGAGTTTCCGCTCGCTGGCCACGTTCGTCATCGGCGTCGGCGCGACGGTGCTGCTCGACTACTCGTTGTTCCGCGGGTTCGGGATCGGCATCCGTAACGACACGGTCGGCGTCTGGGTCACCGGCTTCGTCGTGGCGGGCATGACCGTGCCGTGGCGAGCACTGTTCGGTTATCTGACCCACGACCGGGCGACCGCCGACGAGACACTCGGCGAGCACACGCCCAAGGTGCGCGCCGCGTAACGCAACGCACCGATGATTGGCGGGCTGAGGGTCGCGCAACGACGCGCGGCCCTCAGTCTTCGTCCCGGTCTCTCAGTTCGTTGAACTCGTCGACGCTCATGAGAACCGAGCGGGCCTTCGATCCTTCGGACGGCCCCACGATGCCCCGGCGTTCGAGCAGGTCCATGAGGCGGCCGGCGCGGGCGAAACCCACTCGCAGTTTGCGTTGCAGCATGCTCGTGGAACCGAGGCCGCTCGTCACGACGAGCTCCATCGCCTCGTCGAGCAGGTCGTCGGTCTCGTCGATGTCGCCCCGGCCTCCACGGCCGCCCGCACCTTCGACACCCTGAACACCTTCGATGTACTGCGGCGCGACGACCTGGCGCTTCCAGTGCGCCACGACCTTGCGCACGCACTCCTCGTCGACCCACGCGCCCTGGATACGATCGGCCCGGCTCGACGACGCGTTCAACAACAACATGTCGCCCTTGCCGATGAGCTTCTCCGCACCCTGCTGGTCGAGGATGACCCGGGAGTCGGCGAGCGTGCTCACACTGAAGGCGATGCGGCTCGGGATGTTCGCCTTGATCACGCCGGTGATGACGTCGACGGACGGCCGTTGCGTGGCGATCACGAGGTGGATCCCGACCGCACGCGCCATTTGCGCGAGCCGGCAGATGCTGGTCTCGACGTCGCGGGCCGCGACCATCATGAGGTCGGCGAGCTCGTCGACCACGACGACGATGAACGGCAGCCGCTCGTAGGCCTTGCCCGTGTCGGGATCGGGATCGTCGGCGGTGGGGATGTCGCCCTTGTCGTACATCGCGTTGTAGCCCGTGATGTCGCGCACGCCGATGTCGGCGAGGAGGTCGTAGCGCATCTCCATCTCGCGCACGGCCCAGTCGAGCGCGTTGGCGGCCTTCTTCGGATTGGTGACGACTTCGGTGAGCAGGTGCGGCACGTTGTTGTACTGACCGAGCTCGACGCGCTTGGGGTCGACGAGGATCATGCGCACCTCGTCGGGCGTGGTGCGCATGAGGATCGACGTGACGATGGTGTTGATGCAGCTCGACTTGCCCGCGCCGGTCTGTCCGGCGATCAGCACGTGCGGGAACGTGGCGAGATTGGCGAACACCGCGCGGCCCGCGATGTCGCGGCCCATGCTCACTTCGAGCGGGTGCTTCGCCTTCTTGGCTTCGGGACTGCTCAGGATGTCGCCGAGCGTCACGATCGGGCGCATCTTGTTCGGCACCTCGACGCCGATCGCGCTGCGGCCCGGGATCGGGGCGAGGATGCGCACGTCGTGGCTCGCCATTGCGTAGGCGATCTCTTTGGAGAGGCTGGTGACCTTGCTCACCTTGACGCCGGCCGCGAGCTCGAGCTCGTAGCGCGTCACGGTCGGCCCGACGGTCGCGTCGATCAGGCGCGCATCCACGCCGAACTCGCGCATCGTCGCTTCGAGCACGTCGCCACCCTGTTTGACCATGCGGGTGTCGATCTCGCGCTTCTCGCTCCGCTTGAGCATGCTCGTGGCGGGCAACTTCCAGGCGACCTTCGGGACGGGCTTGATCTTCGCCTCGTCGTCGTCTTCTTCTTCTTCCTCGTATTCCTCTTCGCCTTCTTCGCCCTCTTCTTCTTCCTCCTCCTCGTCGTATTCCTCGAGGTCTTCCTCGGCGTACTCGCCTTCTTCTTCGTCCTCTTCTTCCTCGTATTCCTCTTCTTCTTCCTCGTACTCTTCGCCGTCTTCTTCTTCGTACTCGTATTCCTCGTCGAGCTCGTCTTCTTCTTCCAGTTCCTCTTCTGCTTCGAGCTCGTCCTCGGCGGCGACGAGATCGATCATCGGTTCCGCATCGAGCTGGTCGAACAACACCGCGCGCCGGGGCGGCGGCGCGTCGGCGACCGTCGTGGTCTCGCCGTCGGCGCGCTCCGACGGCAACGTCAGGTACGTGCGCGCTTGGCGACCGACGAACCGGCCACCGGTTGCGAGTGACTGCGCGATCTGGCGCACGCCGGTTCCGACGACGAGCAGGATCCCGAGCGCGCCGATCGCCACCAACACGATCACCGCGCCCGCGTTTCCGAGCCCGGCGCGCAACGGCGCACCGATCGCCGCGCCGATGACACCGCCCGCGTGCTTCAGCGGTTCGACACCACCGGTGGCGGTTTTGCCGCGGGCGAGATGGAAGCCGCCGACGACCGCGCCGCATATCAGCACGAGACCGAGCCCGAACCGCAGCCCGCGCTTGGCGACTTCTTCGTCATCGTCGTCGCTGCGGCGTTGGATGATGACCGAGGCGGCCGCCGCGAGCGAGGCCACCGGGACGAGAACCTTGCCCCGGCCGAGCAGACCGGCCGCGGCCGCGTCGATGCCCCGACCGACCGGGCCGACGACGTCGGAGAAGATCGCGAGCAGGCTGAGCAGGCCGAACACGACCAGGCCGATCGCCAACGCGTCGATGCGATGGTCGGCCAGCTGCTCGGAGAACTCGTCGCGCCAGGCCGCACGGGTCTGGACACGGGCTTTGGCGCGCTTCTTTGCGCGCGCGAGACTTGGACTGACGGCGCGAAGCCATATCCGAAAGTTAACACCGCCAACTTGGGCCACAAGGGGATCATGGCCCTCACCAGCCCAGTCGCGTCCGGCCGGTCCGGACGCCGGCGTGAGCTACAGGGCGGAGGCGTAGCCGCCGTCGACCGGATACACCTGACCGGTGATCCAGGCGCCGGCGTCGCTGCACAGCAGGGCGATCAGCAGGGCGGGATCTTCGGGCCGGCCGAGCCGGGGAATCGTGTACGGCCGGATGAGCTTCGCCTCGAGCTCGGGGCGGGCCGCGAAGGCATCCTCGAGCAGGCCGGTCCGCATCGTGCCGAGCGCGACGCAGTTCGCCGTCACCCCGTGCGCTCCGACCTCCGCCGCGAGCCCGCGCACGAATCCCATCGCACCGGCCTTGGCCGCGCCGTAGATCACCTGGAAACGCTCGCCGTGCCGACCCGCGTCGGAGACGATCGTCACGACCCTCCCCCAGCCCGCCTCGACCATCGCACCCACATAGGCATGCGTGACGTGGAGGACGGCGCCGAGGTTGAGACGCATCGCGTCTTCCCAATCCTCGGGCGACGTGTCGACGAACGACTTGAGCTCACCGAACCCGGTGGTCGGGATGCCGGCGTTGTTCACGAGGATGTCGACGGGCCCGGTCGCCTCGCGCATGCGCGTGATCTTGAGGGGGCTCGTGACGTCGGCCTTGACCGGGCGCGCGTGTTCGTCGCCGCCGAGCTCCTTGGCTACGGCCGCGGCGCGCGCTTCGAAGATGTCGTTGACCCAGACGAACGCGCCGGCGCGTACGAGCGCTTCGCAGATCGCGGTACCCACGCCGTTGCCGCCGCCGGTCACGAGCGCGGTTCGACCCGAGAGATCTATCCCGACCGTCATGCCCCTCAGACTTCCATGACGACGGGAATGATCTGCGGTCGGCGCCGAGTGCGCTCGTCGATGAAGCGCGCCAACGACTTACGGCAGTGACGGCGCATCGTCTCGAAGTCGGTGGCGCCTTCTTTGGCCGCGCTCGCAATCGACTCGCGCACCACTTGCTTGGCGTCCTCGATGAGGTCTTCGGCTTCGGGTGCGTACACCCAGCCCCGGGTGACGATCTCGGGACCGGTGACGATCTCACCACTCGCGGCGGAGATCGTCACGATCACGACGACAACGCCTTCTTCCGAAAGCATCCGCCGGTCGCGCAACACGCCGCGGCTCACGTCGCCGACGATCCCGTCGACATACATGTATCCCGCGGGCACACCGCGGCGCTCGACCTCGGCGCCGAGCTCACTCAGGGTAACGACATCGCCGTCTTCGCATACGAGCACGTTGTCGTCGGGCACGCCGACCTCGTGCGCGAGCTGGGCGTGATGCACGAGATGGCGATACTCACCGTGGACCGGGACGAACCACTCCGGCGACAACAGGCTGAGCATGAACTTGAGCTCTTCCTGCGACGCATGCCCCGACACGTGCACGGGTGACGAACGGTCGTGCACGACCTCGGCGCCGGCGCGGTAGAGCGAGTCGATCACCCGGGAGACATTCGATTCGTTGCCCGGGATCGCGTGCGCGCTGATCACCACAACGTCGTCTTCGGAGATCTTCACGAACTTGTGCTCGTGCGCAGCCATGAGCGACAGCGCACTCATCGGCTCGCCCTGCGAACCGGTGCAGATGATGCACACGTCGCCGGGCCCGTAGCGAGAGGTCTCTTCGATGTCGATGACCGCGTAGGCCGGAAGGTCGATGAAGCCGCGCTCGCGCGCCATCGACACGTTCTGCAGCATCGAGCGGCCGACGAACGCGACCTTGCGGCCGTGCGCGATCGCGGCCTGCGCAACCTGCTCGACCCGATGGAGATGCGAGGCGAAGCTCGCGACGATGAAGCGCTTCTCCGCGTGCTCGCGGAACAGCGCGCGCATCGCGGTACCGACCGTCGCCTCCGAAGGCGTGAAGCCCGGGCGCTCGGCGTTGGTGGAGTCGGAGAGCAGCAGCCGGATGCCGCCGTCGCGGCGAGCCAGCTCGCCGAGGAGCGCGAGATCCGTCTGGCGGCCGTCGATCGGCGTGAGGTCGAGCTTGAAGTCGCCGGTGTGGATGATCGTGCCCTCGGGCGTGAAATACGCGACCGCGAAACCGTGCGGCACCGAGTGCGTAACGGGGATGAACTGGCAGTCGATCGGCCCGATGCGCCGCGTTTCGCCGTCCTCGACCGTGATGAATTCGGTCCGGTCGAGCATCCCCGCTTCGTCGATGCGGTTGCGGGCCAGCGCCAACGAGAGCGCGGAGCCGTAGATCGGGACCGAGACGTCGCGCAGCAAGAAGGCCAGGCCACCGGCGTGGTCCTCGTGCGCGTGGGTGAGAACTACTGCCTCGACGCGCTCCGCATTTTCCCGCAGGTACGTGAAGTCGGGCAGCACCAGGTCGATGCCGGGCATATCGGCGTCGGGGAACATGATCCCGCAGTCGACGACGATGATCCGCCCGTCGACCTCCAGACAGAAGCAGTTGCGGCCGATTTCGCCGAGGCCACCGAGGAAAACGATCCGGACCGACATCAACCGTGCACGCTACAGCGGCGCACGCACACGGTGCGCCGCCGTCGCGCCGATCCCTGCCGGACGCGATTCATGCGCCCGTCCGTACCCGGTGGGGGCATTGACGGGCGCATGAATGCGCAAGAACGAGCCGCGGTTACGCGCGGCGGCTTGGGCTTCGCGGTCCTTCGACACCTCGTCGAGCATCGCGTATTCCTCGCCGGTGTCGACCCAGTCCTCGAACTGGATCACGCCGAGCTCGGTGAAGCGCTCGCGCAGCCAACCCTGGTTGCGGTCGAGCAGGCCGAGCTTCTTGCAGTTCGGGACGATCTTGGAGAACAGGATGTTCTGGAAGATCTTGCGGCCCTCGTCCGCCATGACGAGCTCGAGCGCGTCCTTCACCGGCACACCCATGCGGTCCCAGACCTCTTGCTGCAGGAACCGGTCGCGCATGCGCACTGCGGCCTCGAACGCGAACTCCTGGCGGTCCTTCATCTCCGCGTCGGAAAGTTCCTTGTAGTACTCCTGCAACGAGAGCACACCGAACGCAACGTGGCGCGCCTCGTCGCTCATGACGTAGCGCAGCAGTTGCTTCAACAGCGGCTCGGTCGTCATCTGGTGCATGAACCCGAACGCGGCGAGCGCGAGGCCCTCGACCATGATCTGCATGCCGAGGTACGTCATGTCCCAGCGGCTGTCGGCGAGGATGTCGTCGAGGAGCAGCTCGAGGTGCGCGTTGATCGGGTAGTGCCCCGAGAGCTTCTCGTCGAGGTACTTGGCGAAGACCTCGACGTGACGGGCCTCGTCGACGACCTGGGTGGCCGCGTAGTACTTGGCGTCGATCCACGGGACGGTCTCGACGATGCGCGCCGTGCAGAGCAGCGCACCCTGCTCGCCGTGCAGGAACTGCGAGAGCGTCCAGTTCTGACCCTCGATCGCGAGCTCGACCCATTCCTTCTCGGTCCACTTCGCAAACGGCGTGCCCGAGAGGTCGATGTGATCGCCGAAGAACTTCACGTCCTCACGGTTCATCTCGTTGAGGGCGAGCGCCTCCTGGTCGACGGGGGTTGACCAGTCGAGGTCGGTGGTGACGTTCCACTGCGACGTCTTCGCCTTCTCGTAGAGCTTGCCGAGCGCGGGCCGGCTGCGCTCGTAGTCCCAGGTGAAGACCGCGTCGAAGCCGGCACCGACGTTGTGGTCCTTGGCGTCGACGTCGGTGTTGCTGACGGAAAGGATCGCCTCGAGATCGTTGATCTCGTCGCGGCCGATCAGTTCGTTGTTGGTGGTCATCGGGACACTCCTTCGGAGTTGACGAAACCCGGGACGACGAAGTCGTCGACGAGAGCACGCACGTGCACCGGGTCGGCGATGTCGAAATTCTCGGAGGGACTGAAGAGGTACGAAAGGGTGATGCGGGCGATCCATTCGCCGAGCCGCGTCGCCTCGGGCGCGTTCTCGAGGAACCGCACGAACGCGGGCGCGATCAGAACTGCCGCGGTACGAAGCACCGCGTCTTCGCGCTCGAACGCCAGGAACGGAATCAACACATCGGGTTCATGCGCACATACGAACGTCAGCGCCGGATGGTTCGCGAGAAAGTCGACCGCGGTGGTGACGACCGCCGTGATCGCGTCGCCGAGCGTGTCGCTCGCCGCCGACGCGACGACGACCGTCGAACCCAAGCTCTGGGCCTCGCGGGCCACGAGTGCGACGAGGAGTTGCTGCTTGTTCGCGAAGCACCGGTAGACGGTCGCCCGCGCGCAACCCGCTTCGCGGGCCACATCGTCGAGCGTGGTCTTGGTCAGGCCGACCCGCCCGATGCAGACGAGGGCCGCGTCGAGCACCTGCGCCGCTTTCGGGCTGAGGTCGGCGGCCGAGAAGTCCATCACCTGAGACACTGGTCCACTATACGTCTCATCGTCAACGTGTCCCGTGTCACATTCATGCTCGCGATCGCGAGCACATCCCCGCCCCGCGTTGGCAGGGTTTCTGCTTAATGGGAGCAATTCTCCTGCCATCAGATGGCAGGGGTTTTGCTTCATGGGAGCAATTTCCCTGCCATCTGATGGCAGGGGTTTAGGGGGTGGGGGCGGTGACGCCGCCGAGGAGCTCGACGTCGACGAGGTCGGCGACCTGGGCGGGGTCGGAGAGGTCCCAGCGGCCGGGCGCCCCGATCAGCGACAGGATCGAGCGGGCCAGGTATTCGGCGGCGCGGTCGATGTCGACGCCGGGCCGCAGCCGGCCCGCCTCCTCTTCCCGGCGCAGGTACGGCAGCAGGAAGTCGGCGATGAACGGCAGCGACTTGGCCGACTCGGTCGTCAGCAGGGGCAACAGCCGGTCGGGCTCGGTGTCGAGCATCTTGCGCAAGACCGCGTGGTCCGCGATCGACCGGTACGCGTAGGCCAGCCCCCGGCGCAGCAACTCGGCCAGATTCGGCGCGTCCCGGACCTGATCGGCGAGCCGGTTGAAGTAGTTCGCCAGCTCCCACCCGACCGTCTCGAGGAGCACTTCGTCACGGCCGCCCGGGAACTGGCGGTAGATGGTCGCCCGGGAGACCCCGGACTCCTTGACGATGTCGTCGATGGTCGTCTTGCCCATGCCGAACCGTTCGACGCAGCGGTAGGTCGCGGCGAGCAGGCGATCGTGCAGGCTGAGGGGATCGCTCGCCGCGGTCATGCGCGCCGGCACCCGCCGATCGGGGTCGCGGTCCGCGTGGGGCTCATCTCGACATTGTGCGCCAGAATCGACCCGTGACCGCGCACGACGACTGGGTGCAACGCGACGCACAGGTCGTGTGGCACGGCTTCACCCAGATGGCGACCTTCGCCGACAACCGCCCGATCATCGTCGACCGGGCCGAGGGTCACGAGCTCATCGACGTCGACGGCAAGCACTATCTCGACGCGATCTCGTCGTTGTGGGTGACCACACTCGGCCACCACGTTCCCGAGCTCGACGACGCCATCATCCGCCAGCTCGCGCTCGGTGCGCACTCGACGATGCTCGGCAACGGCAACCGGGTGGTCATCGAGCTGTCCGAGGTGTTGGCACGGGTCGTGCCCGTCGACGATCCGCACTTTCTCTACGCGAGCGACGGCGCGTCGGCGGTGGAGCAGGCGCTGAAGATCGCGATCCAGTACTGGCACAACCTCGGCGCGCCCGGCCGGTCGAAGTTCCTCGCGTTCGGCGGGGCGTACCACGGCGACACGATCGGCGCGCTCTCGGTCGGCGACGACGGCTTCGGCGCCGACGTGTTCAACGCGCTGCGCTTCCCCGTGCTGCGGGCGCCGGCGTTCGACGACCCCGCGTGCTTCGACGTTGCGGTGCGGATGATCGCCGAGCATGCGTCGGAGCTGGCCGCGGTGATCGTCGAACCGTCGGTGCAGGCCGCGGCGGGTATGCAACTCGCCGACCACGAGGGCCTGACCCGGCTCGGCGCCGCGTGCCGCGCACACAACGTGCTGTTGATCTGCGACGAGATCGCGACCGGCTTCGGTCGCACCGGCACGTTGTTCGCGTCGGAGCAGTGCGACATCCGGCCCGACCTGCTCTGCCTGGGCAAGGGTCTGACCGCGGGCTACCTCCCGATGTCGGTCACCGCCGCGAGCGGTGCGGTCTTCGAGGCGTTCCTCGGCGACGATCTCGGCGAACGCACCCTCTACCACGGGCACTCGTTCGGCGGGAACGCGCTGGCCGCCGCAGTCGCGTTGCGCCATCTCGAACTGATCGACGCCTGGGACGTGCTCGCCAACGTGCGCGAGCGTTCGGAGGAGCTCGAAGGTCTGCTGCACGACCGCATCGCCTCCAAGCCGGCGGTGCGCGAAGTGCGGCTGCGCGGACTCATGGGCGCGGTCGAGCTCGCGCCGCCCACCGACGGACTGAAGTGGGGCCGCCGCGTGAGCGCGGGCGCGGTCGAACGCGGCGTGTTGCTGCGGTCGATCGGCGACAACGTCACGCTGATGCCGCCGCTCACGATCACTTCGGCCGAGCTGCATCGCGTCGTGCACGCGCTGAGCGATTCGATCGACGACGTCGCCGAGCTGGACGACCCCGGGGTCACGCGATGACGTGGGATGTGTGGGCCGCGTCCGAAGCCGAAGCGATCCGCGCGAGCGGTCGCTGGCGGGCGCCCCGCACCCTCGACGCCAAGGGCCCCGAAGGCACGCTGACCGCCGACGGCCGGGCCGTCGTGTCGTTCGCGTCGAACGACTACCTCGGGCTCACTGCGCATCCCGCGGTGATCGCCGCCGCGCACGACGCGCTCGACCGCTGGGGCGCAGGTGCGGGCTCGGCCCGCTTGATCGTCGGCGCGCGGCCGGTGCACGCCGATCTCGAACGCGAGCTCGCGACCTGGAAGGCGACGCCCCGCGCCGCGATCTTCCCGACCGGGTTCGCGACCAACCTCGGGGTCATCACCACGTTCGCGGGTGCGGGCGTGCTCGTGTGCAGTGACGAGCTCAACCACGCCTCGATCATCGACGGTTGCCGGCTCGCCCGGGCCGAAGTCGCCGTCTATCGCCACCGCGACCTCGATCACCTCGCCGCGCTCCTCCGCGACCGCGGCCCCCGGCGCGCGCTCGTGGTGAGCGACACCGTCTTCTCGATGGACGGCGACGTCGCCGACACGGTCGCGCTCGTCGAGCTGTCCGCGCGCGAAGGCGCGTTGCTCGTCGTCGACGAAGCCCACGCGGTGCTCGGCCCCGACCTCGACCTGGCGCCCGACGCGAACGTGTTGCGGGTCGGCACCTTGTCGAAGACACTCGGCGCGCTCGGTGGCTTCGTGGCGGGCCCGACCGGGCTCATCGAACTCGTCGAGAACCTGGCGCGGCCGTACATCTTCACGACCGCGCTCACACCCGCCGACGCGGCGGCCGCACTCGCCGCGTTGCGCGTCGTGCAATCGCCGGAAGGTGCCGCGCTCCGCACCCGGCTGCGCCACCACGTCGACCGGCTACGGCTCGACCACCCGTCGCCGATCGTCCCGTTCGTGTGCGGCGAAGAGCAACGGGCGCTCGAAGCCGCGGCCGCGTTGCTCGACGAGGGGCTCCTCGTCCCCGCCATCCGCCCGCCGACGGTTCCGCCGGGCTCGTCGCGGCTGCGGGTCACGGTTTCGGCCGCGCACACCGACGCCCAGGTCGATCACCTGCTGCGCGCGCTCACCAACGTGTTCGGCTCCGTTCCCGCCCGGTGAATGGGCCGGTGAACGTGAACGGGAACGTCATCGCCTTCGCGGGCACCGGGACCGATGTCGGCAAGACCTTCGTCGCGGCGGCGTTGATCGAACGACTGCGGGCGACGGGGAGCACCGTGCTGGTGCGCAAGCCGGTGCAGTCGTTCGCACCGGGCGACACCGCCACCGACGCCGAGGTCCTGGCCCGCGCCGCCGGCGTCACCCCCACCGAGGTGTGCCCCGAACACCGTTGGATCCCGTTGCCGATGGCACCGCCGATGGCCGCCGAGGCGTTGGGGCTCCCGTCGTTCACCGTCGCCGACCTCACCGACGAGGTGCTCGCGAACTTCCCCGACCGCATGCCGTTGATCGTCGAGACCGCGGGCGGGGTGCGCTCCCCCATCGCAACCGACGGCGATGTCGCCGACTTCGTCCGCGCCCTCGAACCCGCGCTCGTGGTGCTCGTCGCCGACGCCGGGCTCGGCACGATCAACGTCGTCCGCCTGAGCCGCGACGCACTCTGGAAGGAGCGCCTCGTGGTCGTCTATCTCAATCGCTTCGACGCGCGCTCCGACCTGCACGTGCGCAATCGGGATTGGCTCGTGCAGCGCGAGAACCTCGTCGTGGTCACCGGCCTCGACGGTCTGGTGAAGCTCGTCGAGCCGATCTGTCGGTAGCGCGCGGCGACAAGAACGGTCAGAGACCGAGCAGCGCGTCGAGACCGATCGTGAGGCCGGGGGTGTCGGCGATCTTGCGGACCGCGAGGAGAACGCCGGGCATGAACGACGCCCGGTCGTAGCTGTCGTGGCGGATCGAGAGCGTCTGCCCGGTCGTGCCGAGCAGCACCTCCTGGTGCGCGACCATCCCCCGCATGCGCAACGAGTGCACCGGGATCCCGTCGACCCGGCCACCCCTCGCGCCGGGCGCGATCACCTTCGTGGTCGGGTCGTCGGCCCAATCCTTCGACGCGGCCGCCATCCGCTGCGCGGTGAGCGCGGCCGTGCCGGACGGCGCGTCGATCTTCTGGTCGTGGTGGAGCTCGATGATCTCGGCGGTCTCGAAGAACGGCGCGGCCATCTCCGCGAACCGCATCATCAACACCGCGCCGATCGCGAAGTTCGGGATGATCGCGGCGTTGGCCTCCGAGCGGTCGAAGAGCTCCGCGAACTCCTCGAGCTCGGCGTCACTGAAACCAGTCGTGCCGACGACCGCGTGTACACCGTGCGCCGCGCACCAACGGATGTTCTCGCGGGCCGCGTCGAGCACGGTGAAGTCGATGGCCACCTGCGCCTGCGCCGCTTCGAGCGCGCCCGCATCGGCCGCCAGCTTCAGATCGCCCACCGCCGTGCCGGCGTGCATCGGATCAACCGCCGCGACCAACTCCAGGTCAACGGTGTCGCGCACCGCGTCGCACACGGTTGCGCCCATACGACCACCGGCGCCGAACACGCCCACTCGCGTCATGGCGCGAGCCTACGACTCGGAGGTGCCGAACTCCGAGGACATATGCGGTCCGACGACAGCCAACGTGCGGTCGGCGCCCACGAACACCCGCTCGATGACACGGCTCACATCGTCGGGGCCGACGCCTTCGACGCGGGCGATCAGATCTTCGAGACTCGGTATCTCGCCTTCGACCAATTCCGAGCGTCCGAGCCGCCGCATGCGACTCGCCGACGTTTCCAGCGACATGGCCAGCGACCCGACGAGATGCCCCTTGGCCGCCGCGATCTCGGCGCCGGAAAGCCCCTCGTTCACCAGCCGGTCGAGCTCGGCGTCGATCACGGCCAGCGTCTCCGGCACGCGCTCGGGCGCGGTTCCCGCGTAGATGGCGACGTAGCCCTCGTCGTCGAAGCTCGCCGCGTACGAGAACACCGAATACGCGAGCCCGCGTGACTCGCGGATCTCCTGGAACAACCGCGACGACATCCCGCCGCCCAAGACCTGGTTGACGATCGTCAGCGCGTAGCGGTCGGGGTCGAGCGCGGGTAACGCCCGCACCCCCGTGACGAGATGCGTCTGTTCGGTGTCGCGGTGCAGCACCACGTTGGGTTCGGCCGCGCCGAGAACGTCGCGCGGCCGCGCCGGGCGCTCCCCGGCGTTCGTAGGGAACCGGTCTTCGATCAGCTCGAGCACATGCTCGTGCGTGAGGTTGCCCGCCGCCGCGAACACGACGTTGGACGGCTGGTAGTGGGCGCGGTGATAGGCGGCGATGTCGTCGCGCGCCATCTCGGTGATCGACTCGTCACTGCCGAGCACCTCGCGTCCGAGCGGATGCCCGGGGAAGAGCGCGCCGGCAAAGAGGTCGTGCACGAGGTCGTCGGGCGTGTCGTCGCGCATCCCGATCTCTTCGAGGATCACTCGGCGTTCCGACTCGACGTCGTCGACGCGAAAGGCCGGGTTCCACAACACGTCGGCCAGCACGTCGAGCGCGGATTCGAGTTGCACATCGGGCACACGGACGTAGAACACCGTCTGTTCATGCGTGGTGAACGCGTTCATCTCGCCGCCGACCGACTCGATCGACTCCGCGATCTCGCGCGCGCTGCGCCGGTCGGTGCCCTTGAAGAGCAGGTGTTCGAGGAAGTGACTGGCACCCCACTCCGCGCCCCGCTCGTCGCGCGCGCCACTCCCGACCCAGGCGCCGAGCGTGACGGAATGCAGCGCGGGGAGCGCTTCGGTCACGACGCGCAGCCCCGAAGGGCTGCGCGTCCGCCGAACGCTCACGTCTGCGCCGCGACTGCGACTAGCGCCGGGGACCGCCGCGGCCGCCGCCGCCCCGTCCGCCGCGCCCACCACGGCCACCGCGGTCGCCACCGGCGCCGGACTTCTCCGGCTCGGGGGCCGGACCGAGGTCGCCGAACTCTTCGCGGGCCTGCTCTTCCCAAGCCGACTCGAACGACGCGGTCACCCGCGCCGGCGACGACGACTCGCGTGAACCGCCGCCGGAGTCGCGTGACTCCCGGGGCGGACGATCGCCGCGCGGTGCGCGGGACTCACGATCACGGTCGCGCGGGCCGCTGGCGTTACCGCCGCCACCATCGCCACCGTCGCCGGAGTCGTCACCGTCGTCGCCCAACAACGAGAGCGACAACTTGCCGTTCTGGTCGATGTCGTCGACGCGCACCGAGAGCTCGTCGCCCAGGGCCAACACGTCTTCCACCCGGTCGATGCGCTTGCCCCGACCCAGCTTGGAGATGTGGATCAGGCCGTCACGTCCTGGAAGGATGTTGACGAACGCACCGAACTTGGTGATGTTGACGACCCGGCCTTCGTAGACCGCGCCGACCTCGGCGGTCGGCGGGTCGAGGATGAGCTCGATCCGACGCTGCGCCTCGGCAACTGCGGCGCCGTCCTTCGAACCGATCGACACGATGCCGACCCCGTCGGCGTCCTGCACCGAGATGTCGGCGCCGGTCTCCTGCTGAATCGTGTTGATGACCTTGCCCTTCGGCCCGATGACCTCGCCGATCTTGTCGACGGGGATCTCGAAGCTGACGATCTTCGGTGCCGTGAGGCGCACTTCTTCACGCGGGCTGGCGATGGCGGCTTCCATGACCGCGAGGATCTTCAGACGGGCGTCCTTGGCCTGCAGCAACGCCGCCGCGAGAACGTCGGCGGGGATGCCGGCGATCTTCGTGTCGAGCTGCAGCGCAGTGACGAACTCCGACGTACCCGCGACCTTGAAGTCCATGTCGCCGAACGCGTCTTCCTGACCGAGGATGTCGGTGAGGGTCGTGTACTTGCCCTCCGCGAACACGAGGCCCATCGCGATGCCGGCCACCGGCGCCTTGATCGGCACACCCGCGTCCATGAGCGAAAGGGTCGAGCCACAGACCGAAGCCATCGACGTGGAACCGTTCGACGCGAGCACGTCGGAGACGACCCGCATCGTGTACGGCCAGTCGGTGCCGCTCGGCAGCACCGGGATCAACGCCCGCTCGGCCAATGCACCGTGACCGATCTCGCGGCGCTTCGGCGAACCGACGCGTCCGGTCTCGCCCGTCGAGAACGGCGGGAAGTTGTAGTGGTGCATGTACTTCTTCTTGGTTTCGAGCGTGATCGTGTCGAGCATCTGCTCCATGCGCGGCATGGCGAGCGTCGCGACGTCGAGCACCTGGGTCTCGCCCCGCTGGAACAGCGACGAGCCGTGCGCGGTGTCGAGCACGCCGACCTCGGCCGAGAGCGCCCGGATGTCGGTCGGGCCCCGACCGTCAATACGCACGCCTTCGTTGACGATGCGCCGGCGGACGACTTCCTTCTGCAACGAACGGAAGGCCTTCTTGACCTCACCGGCCTGCTCGGCGTGGACGCCGGGCTTCTCGGGCGTGCCGATCAGCGCAACCTGGATGCCGACGAGGATCTCGTCGAGCTTGTTGTTGCGGTCCGTCTTGTCGGCGATCTTCATCGCCGCGTCGGTGTCGGCTTCGGCGTGCGCCTTCACCGATGCGTACACGGCGGGCGTGTAGTCGACGTTCGGCATGTACTCGATGGGCGTGATCGGACCACGGGCCTTGATGAGCTCGTCGCGCAGCTTCTTCTGCAACTCGATTGAGGCCGAGATCCACTTCTTCGACTCTTCGAGACCCGTCGCGATGAGCTCTTCGGTCATCTTCGGGGCGCCCTCTTCGTAGAGCTCCCACGTGCGCTCGGTGCCGCCGGCTTCGACCATCATGATCGCGACGTCGCCGTCGTCGAGCTGACGGCCGGCCACGACGATCTCGAACGTGGAGTCGTCACCCTCTTGGAAGGTGGGGTGCGCGATCCACTCACCGTTGTGGTGCGCGAGGCGCACCGCACCGATCGGGCCGTCGAACGGGATACCGGAGACGGTCAACGCCGCCGACGCGCCGTTGATCGACGCGATGTCGTGCGGGTTCTCGAGGTCGACACCGAGGATGGTCGCGATGACCTGGACCTCGTTGCGGAAGTCGGCCGGGAACGACGGGCGCAGCGGCCGGTCGGTCAACCGACAGGTGAGGATGGCGAGCTCGCCCGGGCGGCCTTCACGCCGGAAGAACGAACCGGGGATCTTGCCCGCGGCGTAGGCGCGCTCTTCGACGTCGACGGTGAGCGGGAAGAAGTCGATGCCCTCACGGGGCTTCGACGTGGCGACGGTCGACAGGAGTGTCGTACCGCCGACTTTGACGACGACTGCGCCGGCCGCAAGGGATGCGAGCTTGCCGGTCTCGAGCGTCATTTCGAGACCTGCGGCGTTGATGGGACCGGAAACCGAAATTGCGTCACTCACGCAAAGGTTCCTCTCTGTTTTGGCGAGAGGCTCCGGTTCCCAGTTGTCAGCGTCCGGCTCTGCCCCGACGGGCAGGCTGGGCGCTCGCGACTGACAACCGACATTTCCTCTCGCGGTTGAATGTCAAACGAGGAGCGGATGTCCGCTCCTCGTGCGAATACCTATCGGCGGATGCCGAGCTTTGCGATGAGAACTCGATACCGCTCGACGTTGTTGCGCCGGAGGTAGTCGAGCATTCGCCGACGCCGGCCGACGAGCATCAGCAGCCCACGCTGCGTGTGAAAGTCCTTCTTGTGGACCTTCATGTGCTCCGTGAGATGACGGATGCGCTCGGTGAGGAGCGCGATCTGGACCTCGGCGGAGCCGGTGTCAGTGTCGTGGAGCCTGTTGTCGCTGATCGTTGCGGCCTTGTCGGGCATACGCGCGTTCGAACCTTCTTCGTTCAATTCGGCTTCATCCGATACGGATTCAGCTGTGGAGGCTACCAGACCCGCTGGTTCCGGCCTGGTTGCTCGGGCTCGCTCACTCCGAGGCGGGCTGGAGGTCGCGCACCCGGGCGACGTCGCGTTGCATCTGGGCGATCAGGTCTTGGACGTCGTCGAAGCGCTCCTGGCCCCGGATGCGGTGCGTGAAACGGACCTGGGCCGCTTGGCCGTACAGGTCGCCGTCGAAGTCGAGGACGTACGCCTCGAGCAGGAACATCCCCGCATCGGCGTAGAACGTGGGCCGGCGGCCCGCGGAGATCGCGGCGCGGCGGGCGATGCCGTCGGCGCCGCTGAAGGTGCCCGCGTACACACCGTCGACGGGGAGGCAGATGTTCTCCGCGACGCTGACGTTGGCGGTCGGGAATCCCAGCTCCCGGCCCCTGGCATCGCCCCGTTCCACCGGTCCGCGCACCTCGTGCGGACGACCGAGCATGAGCGCCGCACCCTCGACGTCGCCGGCCGCGATCAGCTGGCGGATGCGGGTCGACGAGTACGGGATACCGGTGTCGCGGTCGGGGGCGGCGACCAGGCCGAGGCCGATCGTCTCGAAGCCGAGCTCCGCGCCCATGAGCTGCAGGAGCGGGACGTCGCCGTGGCGGCGGTAGCCGAAGTGGAAGTCGGCGCCGACGACGACGAGTCGGGCGCGCAGCGCGCTCGCGAGGAGCTCTTCGACGAATTGCTCGGCCGGTTCCTTGCTGCGGGATGCGTCGAACGGGAGCACGACGCACTCGTCGACCGCGCCGGTGGCCTCGAGCAGCTCGAGCTTCTGGTCGAGTGTGGTGAGGAGCTTGGGCGCCGAGCCGGGGCGCACGACCTCGGCCGGGTGACGGTCGAAGGTGAGGACCGTGGCCGAGAGGCCACGAGCCTGGGCGAGCTCGCGCACGAGACGCAACACGGCCTGGTGGCCGAGGTGCACACCGTCGAACGCGCCGATCGTCACCGCACGGTCGCGCGCGCCGTCGGAACGATTCGTCGAAAGATTCGTTGCAACGGAGCCGAGCTCGGTGGGGTCGCGGTAGACCTTCATGCGACGGGCGCTTCGGTCACGACGACCACCGCCGGCTTCACACCGCCGCCCCGGCGTTCGTACACGGCGAGCAACGCATCCGCCTCGTCGACGATCGCGAACGGTCCCTCGCCGTCACTCTCCCCGATGAGCGCGGGCGCGGCGAACGTGGCGCCGTGCGCAACCGCCCGCGCCCGCTCGGCATCGACACGGATGCACTCGAGATCGCGCATCGCCTCGGTCGGCGCGAGCACGGCCACGTCGGGGTCGGCCGCGATGTCGTCCAGAGTGCGCGCCTCGGCGAGCGTGAAACTCCCGACCCGCAACCGGCGCAGCGACCCGAGATGCGCGCAACCGCCGAGCGCGGAGCCGAGATCGGCGGCGAGCGTCCGGATGTAGGTACCGGTCGAGCACGCGACCCGGATCGTCGCCTCGGGATACGCGCCGGGTTCGAACTCCTCGACCGCGAGCTCGCCGATGTGCACGGGGCGGGCCGCGCGTTCGATCTCCTCGCCCGCGCGCGCCATCTCGTACAGGCGGCGGCCGCCGACCTTGAGCGCCGACACCATCGGCGGGACCTGTTCGATGTCGCCGACGAAGGCAGCCGCGGCCCGCTCGAGATCGGCCCGCGTGAATGTCATCTCCGCGCGCTCCAACACCGAGCCCGCGGCGTCGAGCGTGTCGGTCGCGACACCGAAGACCACGCGGCCGCGGTATTCCTTCCCCGCTTCTTGCAGGTAACGCAGTAAGCGCGTCACGCGTCCGAGCCCCACCAGCAGCACGCCCGTTGCATCGGGGTCAAGCGTGCCGGCGTGGCCGACACGCTTCTGCCCGTAGACGCCGCGCAACTTGGCGACGACGTCGTGGCTCGTCCAGCCCGCGCTCTTGTCGACGACGACCAAGCCGTCCCGCATCGGGCTGCGCGTTCCGCGCATCAGAGCGAGTTGAGGATCTGCGCCACGACCGCGTCGGCGGGCTCGTCGCTCGTGAAGCCGGCCGCGAAGCGGTGACCGCCACCGCCCTGGCGCTCCGCGATGAGGCGCACGTCGATGCTTCCGAGCGAACGCAGGCTCACCCGCCACGTGGAGTCGGGCCCCTGCTTCAACACGCACGCGACCTCGGCCTCGCGCGTCCGGCGCAGCACGTCGATGAGCCCCTCGACCTCGTCGAACGTGACGTCGTGGCGTTCGAGATCGCTCTGCGTCACCTTCGTCCACACGAACTTCTTCTCCGGCACCAACACCGCGTGCTGCAGCGCTTCGGCGAGCAGCTGCAGATAGGCGAAACGGTGTTCCTCGAACAGCGTCCGAGACAGTTCGGGGATTGGGAGGTCGAAGCACGCGAGCTCACGCGCCAGCTCGAACACCGCGGGCGTGGTCGACTGGTACTGGAAGCGGCCGGTGTCGCACACGAGCGCGGCGTAGAGACAGACCGCGGCGTCGCGGGTCATCGGGAGCTCGAGGCGGGCGATGAGGCGCCGCACGAGCACGCCGCTCGCGGCCGCGTCGGGGTCGATCACGTTGATGGTGCCGTAGCGCTGATTCGAGACGTGGTGGTCGACCACCACGAGCTCCTCGGCGGCCTTGGCCGGCGGTTCGAGATCGCCGAGGCGGGCCAGCGAACCGGAGTCGAAGGTGACCATCACGCTCGGCTCGCGCGGGAAGCGGTCGGGCGGCGTGAGCAACTCGAGCCCGGGCAGCTCGCGGTAGTGCGGCGCAACGACGAACGGCTCGGAGAACGACGCGATGCTCGGGATCCCGGCCGCGACGAGCACGTGGTGCAAGGCGAGCATCGAGCCCAACGCGTCGCCGTCGGGACTGACGTGGCACGCCAGGCTGACCTCGGGCGCGCTGCTGATGACGCGCGCCGCCTCGGTCAATGCGTCGTCGACCGGAAGATCGCCGCTCACGAGTCCTCCTCGTCGCTTGCGGCACCACTCTCGCCGCTCGACGCCTCTCGGTGGTGGATCTCGCGCAACAGGTCTTCGATGCGTTGACCGGAAACGATGCCGGGGTCGATCACGAACTCGAGCCGCGGTACCTGGCGGATGCGCATCTGCCGCCCGACCACGCCGCGCAGGTGTGAGCCGCCGGCCTGCAGCGCGGCTGCAGCATCCTCGGGAACCGTCGCCCGTGAGTCGGCGGCCGTCGCCGTGAGGGTCGAGTAATAGACCTTGGCGTGCGCGAGGTCGCGGCTCACGTCGACGCCGGTCAACGTAACGAGCTCGAGGCGCGGATCGTTCATGCGTTCGAGCTCGTCGGCGAGCACCTCGAGCATCACTTCGTTGACCCGCGCGGTACGCGGGTACTTGCGGGCCGAGGTCATGTGCTCACGCCCATTCGCTCTCGAGCCACGCGGTCTCGACGTCGAGCAGCTCGATGTCGGCGCTGGTGACGACGAACCGCTCGATCGCGGCGAGGTGGTCGCGCACCTGCGACTCGCTCCCGGCGACGATCGCGACCGCGATCGCGGCGCGCTGCCACTGGTCGTGATGGTCGACTTCGGCGACCGAAACGTGGAAGCGGTTACGCAGGCCGTCGACGATCGGACGGATCGCGGCGCGCTTCGCCTTCAGCGAACGACTCTGCGGGATATGCAGATCGAAACGGGCGGCGACGGCGTGCACCCGTGCATTCTCGCGCCGCGCGAGGCACCGCTTCGATACGCAATCGCGGGGGCCTAGCCCGCCACGCGTAAAACGAGGGCCGAGACCAACAGCGCGGGTACCCCGACGACCAGCCCCACCCGGGCGTAATGCCGGGCGTCGACCTCTACCCCGGCCCCTCGGGCGCAGCTCTGCCACAACAGGCCCGCCAGCGACCCCGTCAGCACCAACGACGGTCCGAGGTTCACACCGAGCAACAGCGGCCACACCCGGCTCCGGACGGACACCCGGGTCAGCCCGACGAGGATCGCGGGCAGGTTGTTCAAGACGTCGGCCGACACGGCGCCGCCGGCGAAACCGCGCCATCCGCCCGCGCCCAGGCTCGAGAAGGCACTCGGCCACTGCACCGCGACCCCGGTGGCGAGCACCGCCAACGCCGCCGCGAGCGCAGCCGTACCGACCGGCACCTGCCGCCACGGCAGCCGCCGGGTGATAACGATCAAGCCGATCTCGGTCGCCAGCGCCGCGGCCCACGCCGGCACACCGAACGACTCGCCCCCGAGCAACAACACGAGGAAGAACGCGATCGCGCCAAGCCCCACGAGCAGCGCGCGCCGATCAACCGGTCGCGAATCGGTCACCGCGCGTGCCCGCGCGGGAAACACGCGTCGGTACGCGAACCAGCCGACGATCGTCGCCGCGACCGACGGCAACGCGAGGTGCCGAAGGAAGTCGGCGTTGCCGAGGCCCAGATGCGACGCGGCGAGGAGGTTCGTGAGATTCGACACGACGAGCACGCTGCTCGCGAACGACGCGAGCAACACCGGTTGGAACGCGAGCCCGATCGGATCGACCGAGACGAGCGCGGCGGTGCGGATGTAGAGCGGAGTCAACAGCACGACCGCGGCGTCGAGATTCAAGAACGCGACGGTCAGCGCCGCGAGCAACCACAGTGCGCCGACGACGTAGCGCGTGCGGGCCGCGATCGCGGCGAGCTCGTCGAACACTCCGACGTGATCGAGGGAGGTGGCGAGCGGAACTGCGACGAGCACGAACGCGAGCGGTGCCACGAGCGGGCGCAACTGCTCGTGCAATTCCGATCCGTGCACGACGCCGGCGAGCACCGCGACGACCGCGGCGACGACGGGCAACAGCCACGCAGGCAGGTTCCGTGGGCGCGCCAGCGCACCCACGAGACCTACACCCAACAACACGACCGCCAGGAGACGCACCTGGGACGGGTTACCCGGATCAGACCCGGGCGATCTCGCGTTCTTCGAACGTTTCGATCACGTCGCCGGGCTTCAGGTCCTGATAGTTCTCGAGTCCGATACCGCACTCGAAACCGTCGCGGACCTCGCGCACGTCGTCCTTGAAGCGGCGCAGGGTTGCGATCGCGCCCTTCCAGATGATCGTGCCCTCCCGCAGGAAGCGGACCTTCGAGCCGCGGGTGATGACGCCACTCGTGACGTAACAACCCGCAACCTTGCCGACCCGCGGGACCGAGAAGACCTCGCGGACCTCGGCGTCGCCGGTGACGACCTCTTCGTACTCCGGCTTGAGCATGCCGACGAGGGCGTTACGGACGTCGTCGAGGACGCCGTAGATGACCTCGTAGGTACGGATCTCGACGCCCTCGCGCTCGGCTACTTCCCGGGCCTTGCGGTCGGGACGGACGTTGAAGCCGATGACCGTTGCGTTGGAGACCGCGGCAAGGTCGAGGTCGGACGCCGTGATGCCACCGACACCGCGGTGCACGAACGACAGGCGGACCTCGTCGTGCTCGGCGTCGAGCTTCTTCAACGCGTCGGTGAGCGCCTCGAGCGAGCCGTTCACGTCGGCCTTCACGATCAGGTTCAACGTGGCGACCTCGCCCCGCTGGACCATCGCGAAGATGTCTTCCAGGCGGGCACCACCACCCAACATCATCGGGTTGCGTTGCGCAGCCACCTTGCGCCGGTGCGAACGCGCTTCGGCGACGGTACGGGCGACCTTGTCGGACGGAGCCACGCGGAGCTCGTCGCCCGCGAGCGGGACGTCGTCGAGACCGAGCACTTCGACGGGAACCGACGGACCGGCTTCGCTGACCTGCTGGCCGTGCTCGTCGAACATCGCGCGCACGCGGCCCCACGCGGGCCCGGCGACGATCTGGTCGCCGACGCGCAGCGTGCCTTCTTCGACCAGCGCGGTCACGACCGGACCACGACCCTGGTCGAGGTACGACTCGAGCACGTAGGCCTTGGCCGGCCGCTTCGGGTTGGCGACGAGGTCTTCGGCGATCTCGGCGTCGGCAACGAGCAACAGCGCGTCGAGCAACTCCTCGACCCCTTGACCGGTCGGTGCGGCCACGTCGAGAACGATCGTGGTGCCGCCCCACTCCTCGGGTACCAGCTCCTGCTCGGTGAGCTGCTGGCGCACGCGCGTGGGGTCGGCGTCTTCCCGGTCGGTCTTGGTGACCGCGACCACGATCGGGACCTCGGCGGCCCGGGCGTGGTTGATCGCCTCGATCGTCTGCGGCATGACGCCGTCGTCGGCGGCAACCACCAGGATCGCGATGTCGGTGATCTGCGCGCCGCGCGAACGCATGGCGGTGAACGCTTCGTGACCCGGCGTGTCGATGAACGTGATGCGCCGACCGTCGCGGTCGACCTGGTATGCACCGATGTGCTGGGTGATGCCGCCCGCTTCGCCCGCGACGACGTTCGCGTGCCGGATGCGGTCGAGCAACGTGGTCTTGCCGTGGTCGACGTGACCCATGACGGTGATGACGGGCGGGCGCGGCTCGAGCAGCGCTTCGTCGTCCTCGTCGTCGTCGGCGGTGAGCAGCGCGATCAGTTCGATCTCCTGCTCGCTGCCCGGCTCGACGATCAGGATCTGCGCGCCGAGGGCTTCGGCGATCAGCTCGATCATCTCGTCGGCGAGCGACGCGGTCGCCGTCATCATCTCGCCCGCCTCGAACAAGATGCGTACGAGGTCGGCGGGCGTGCGATTCAGCTTGGGTGCGTACTCCTGGATGGTGCTGCCGCGCGCGACGACGATTTCGCCTTCAGGGACGGGCGCATCCGCGGGGGTGAGCCGCTGCGACGCCGGTTCGAGCTCGGCGCGGTCGCGACGACGCTTCTTGCGCCGGCGCTGCGGCGGGCCACCGGGCCGACCGCGACCACCCGGGCCTCCGCCCGGACCGCCACCGAATCCACCAGGTCCACCACCGGGACCACCTCGGCCCCGACCGGGCGCGTTGGTACGACCGGCGCCCGGACCACTCGGTCCGCCGCCGCCACCCGGGCCTCCGCCCGGCGTGTAGCCGCCGCCACCGCCGCCGCCACCACGAGGGCCGCCGAAGCCGCCTCCGCCCGCGGGGCGACCGGCGCCACCGGTACTCGTGCCGCCACCACCACCGGGGCCGGGGCGCGGGCCACCGGGACGACTCCCGAAGCTCGTACGCGGACCGGGCGGGGGCGGGGGAACTTTGCCGCCACCCGGGGGCGGCGGGATCGCCTTGCCGCTACCCGACGTGGGGCGCGACGGCGCGGTCGGAGGCGGCGTGGCGCGCGCGGCCACCGGCGGACGATCGTCGCCGGCGGCGGCAACCCGCGGCGCGGCGGGCGGCGGGCTCACAGGCGGCGCGGCGGATGCCGCAGCGGCTGCGGGACGTTCGGCCGCAGGACGTTCGATGGGCGCAGGCGGCGCGGGCGGGACCGGCGCGGGCGACGAGCGCACGACCCGGTGCGCGGAACGCACGACTGCGGGCTTGGACTCTTCGACCGACAAAGGCGCGGGGGCGACGGGAACCGCGGGTTCGCCCGGGGCGACCGGAGCGGGTGCGACCGGGGCCGCGACGGCCGGTGCGGCGGGTTCGGGGGCCGGCGGGGTCGGCGCGGGTTCGGGCTCGACCACGGGCTCGCGCTTGAGTCCGCGGGAGTCGGCCAGCCGCCGGACACGGTCGGCCGAGGGCTCGTCGATGCTCGACGAGTGGCTCTTCACCCCGATCTTGAGCTCGTTGGAAAGCTCGACCACGACGGCGTTGTCAACGCCGAGCTCTCGTGCCAGCTCGTAGACCCGGATCTTCTTCGTCGCCAAAACAGTCCGTTCCCTTAGAAATTGATGCTCTCTAGTCTCGCGCGCAACACTTCAACTTCAGTGCTCGATATCTCCCGGCGCAACGCCCGGGCGAGCGAACCCCGCTTCGCCGCCTCGGCGAAACAGGCCTGAGAGCAGACCCAGGCGCCTCGGCCGGGCGCCGTCCTGCCGATCTGTACCGCTCCCCCACGCATCGCCGCAATCCGGACCCACCCACAGGGTTGGTCGGTCCGCCGACAGCCGACGCATGTGCGTCGCGGCTTCGTCAGCTCTCATCTCCCGACGTCTCTTCCACTGCTTCTGTCTCTGCTTCGACTTCGGGCCCCGAACCGGTGCCCTCGGCTTCGGCTTCGACCTCCGTACTGAGGCCAGGCGCAGGCACCGACTCTACGGGCGCAGCCTCGGTCGCGCCCTCGGCCGGCACTTCGGCCGGCGCGTCGGCCGCAGGGGCGTCGCCCCCGCCGATCGTGCCGTAGCCGGCCTCGGCCGCGCTGATCGCCTCGCCACCTTCGGCCGGCTGCCACATGAGCTGACCGTCCGGGCCGTCGACCCACTCGCCCTCGGCGTAGCCGCCGCCTGCTTCTTCTTCTGCGAGCTGGGTCTCGCTCTTGATGTCGACACGCCAACCGGTGAGCCGGGCCGCGAGCCGCGCGTTCTGGCCTTCCTTGCCGATCGCGAGCGACAGCTGGAAGTCGGGGACGATCACCTCGGCGATACCGGTGTCCTCGTGGATGCGGACCTCGCGCACCTTCGCGGGAGCGAGCGCGCGCATCACGAACTCGGGCGGGTCCGGGCTGTAGGGAACGATGTCGACCTTCTCGCCGCGCAGCTCGTTCACGACCTGACGGACGCGCATGCCGCGCGCGCCGACGCACGCGCCGACGGGGTCGACGTTGCCGTCGTTCGACGCGACCGCGAGCTTCGTGCGGTGCCCGGGTTCGCGCGCCACCGCCTTGATCTCGACGACACCGTCGAGCAGCTCGGGAACTTCGAGCTCGAACAACCGGCGCACGAGACCGGGGTGCGTACGCGACACGACGATCTGCGGACCCTTGGCCGTCTTGCGCACCTCGACGATGTACGCCTTCATGCGCGAGCCGTGGTCGTAGCGATCGCCGGGGACCTGCTCGGCCTGCGGCAACAACGCCTCGACCCGACCGAGGTCGAGCAGCGTGTAGCGCGCGTCGGTCTGTTGGATGATGCCGGTGACGATGTCGCCTTCGCGACCCGCGTACTCCTCGTACTTCATCTCTCGCTCGGCCTCGCGAATGCGCTGCAGGATGACCTGCTTCGCAGTCTGCGCGGCGATGCGCCCGAAGTCGGCGGGCGTGTCGTCCCACTCCCGGGTGACGTTGCCCTCTTCGTCGAGCTCCTGGGCGATCACGCGGATCTCACCGGTCTCGACGTCGATCTCGACCAACGCCTCCTCGGCCGCTTCCGGCATCCGCTTGTACGCGGTGACGAGCGCGTTGGCGAGCGCCTCCAACATGATCTCTTCGGGAATGCCCTTTTCGATCGCGAGCGCGGAGAGCGCTTCGAGCATCTCGGGATTTTTCATGACTTCCCTTTCGCCCGCGCGCGTGCCTTGTCCTTGGAGTGTTTGGCTCCGGGAGTCGGACGCGCTTGCGGGCCCCATTCGAAGACGGTGCGCGCCTGAGTGACGTCGGCGATCGCGATCTCCTCGTCGATGCCTGCGTCGGATTCGACGACGCAACTCGCGCCGTCGAAACGGCGAAGCACGCCGCGCACACGTCGGGGACCCGCGCCAGTGTGGAACTTGACCGAAACCTCCTCGCCGAGAGCGGAGCTGTAGTGCTCCGGCCGGCGGAGGGCGCGTTCGATGCCCGGGCTGCTGACCTCGAGGAGGTAGGAGCCGTTGATCATCGTCGCGTCGTCGACGATTTCGGAGACTGCATGGGTCGCGGCGGTGACCGCTTCGAGGTCGAGGCCACCCGCTTGGGCGTCGGACGTCGTGACCGTGACGCGCAACGTGCGCGCACCCGCGCCCCCGAGGAGCTCGACGTCGTACACGTCGAGTCCGAGCGCGGCGACGGCAGGCTCGACTGCGGCGCGTACCGCTTCGAGTTGCGTGTCCGTCGCACTCACAGTCTGCGCCTTCCTCATGATCCCAAGAAAAAACGTGGGCCACGGCCCACGTTCCCCGCCCCCGAGGGAGCGCCCAATACAACCGTAGAAGTGTAGCGCGACCGAACCCCCTGTACCAGGCAGTAACCAGGGAAATATCAGGTCGAGCGGCCGATTCCGGGTGCCCGGACTAACCAACGGGGCGGCCGATTCAGGCCATCGGGACGGTCGATTCAGGCGAACATCTCGCGCAACTCCGCGGGCGGGATCGTCTCCAGCTGCGCGTACGTGCAGTCGGCCGGATCCTTGTCGGGACGCCAGCGCCGGAAGCGGGCGTTGTGGCGGAACCGGCCGTTCATCATCCCCTCGAACTCGACCTCGCAGACCCGCTCGATGCGGAGGGGCGTCCACGACAGGTCCTTGTTCGCGTTCCACCGGCTCGGGCCGCCCGGCATGCGCTGACCGCTCTCGGCCGCGGCTGACATCGACTCGGCCCAGCCCTTCCACGGGTGATTCTCGAGCGCGTCGGCGCGCAGGTCTTCGACATCGGCGGCGAGCTCGGTGCGCAGCTGGGCGGCCATCGCGCTCGCGACCCCGACGTGGTGCAGCGTGCCCTCGTCGTCATAGAGACCGAGAAGGAACGAGCCGACGCCGTTGCCGTCCTTGTGCACGCGGAAGCCGGCGACGACACAGTCGCACGTGCGCTCGTGCTTCACCTTCAGCATCGTGCGCTTTCCGGGCTGATACCCGTCGGCCAACGGCTTGGCCACGACGCCGTCGAACCCCGCGCCCTCGAAGCGCGAGAACCAATCCGCCGCGGTGTCGCGGTCGCGCGTCGTCGGGGTCAGATACAGCGGCGGACGCGCATTGCGGAGCACGTCTTCGAGCACCGTGCGTCGCTCACCGAACGGCGTGGCGAGCAACGAGTCGTCGCCCAACGCCAAGATGTCGAACGCCACGTACGACGCCGGGATCTCGATCGCCAACTTGTTCACGCGCGACGCGGCGGGGTGCTGACGCAACTGCAAGGCGTCGAAGTCGAGGCCCCGCTCGTTCGCCACGACGAGCTCACCGTCGAGCACGACCCGATCGGGCAGCTGTTCGAGCAGCGGTTCGCGCAGTTCGGGGAAGTAGCGCAGCAGCGGTTTCTGATTGCGCGACTGCAGATCGAGATCGTCGCCGTCGCGGAACACGATGCACCGGAAACCGTCCCACTTCGGCTCGTACGAAACCGCACCCGACGCGGGCATGTCGCGCGTGAGCTTGGCGAGCATCGGTTCGAACGGCGGTTGAACGGGAAGCGGCACGAAACGAACCTACCTCTGCCTCGGGCCTAGATGAGCCGGCGTTCCGAGGCCCAGCGGGCGAGCTGGTGGCGGCTCGAGAGCTGGAGTTTGCGCAACACCGACGACACGTGGCTCTCGACCGTCTTGGCCGAGATCCCGAGATCACGCGCGACCTCCTTGTACGCGTAACCCCGGGCGATCAGGCGCAGCACCTCGCGTTCGCGCGGCGTCAGCTGGTCGAGCTCCGGATCGGCGGCCGCGGGCGCGACATCGGCGAAGGCATCGAGCACGAAGCCCGCGAGGCGCGGCGAGAAGACGGCGTCGCCGTCGCGGACGCGCAGGATCGCGGCGATGAGCTCGTCGGGCGCGATCGTCTTCGTCACGTAGCCCCGCGCACCGGCGCGGATCGTCGCGATGACGTCTTCGGGCGCGTCGCTGACCGAGAGCGCGAGGAACTGCACCGCGGGATGCGTCTTGGCAACTTCGGTGATCACCCGCGCGCCGCCACCCGCGGGCATGTGCACGTCGACGAGCACGACGTCGGGCACGCGCTCGCGGATCATCTCGATCGCGGCGTCGACTTCCGACGCGGCGCCGACGACGTCGACGACCGCACCGAGCTCGGCGCGCACTCCGGCGAGGAAGAGCTGATGATCGTCGACCAGGAACACGCGGGGCGGGGTGGTCGCGGTCATGTCGGCCCTCCAACGTTCGCGAGCGGCAGCACGAGCTCGACCTCGGTTCCTTCGCCCGGCATCGAGTGCACGCTCGCGCGGCCCCCGGCGCGGGTCATCCGCCCGACGATCGAATGGCTGATTCCGCCGCGATCGGCCGGAACCGTGTCGGGGTCGAAGCCCTTGCCGCGGTCGCGCACGAAGATCGTGACTTGGTCCGGCTCCACCTCGAGATACACCGAAACCGTCGCCGCGCCCGAGTGCCGGGCCGCGTTCAAGATGGCCTCGCGCGCGGCGGCAAGGATCGGTTCGGTCCCGTCGATTCCCGCGTCGCGCACGCGCACGACCTCGACCGGGACTCCGTGCTCGGTCTCGATCGTCGCCGCGATCTCCTCCAGCGCGGCACCCAGCGACGTGCTCACACTCGCGGCCGGCGCGTCGCCGCCGAGCAGCCAGGCGCGCAGTTCGCGTTCTTGCAGGCGCGCCAGGCGGACGACCTCACGCGGTTCGTCGGCGCGGCGCTGCACGAGCGCAAGTGTCTGCAGTACGGAGTCGTGCAGGTGCGCGGCGACCTCGGCCCGTTCGTCGGCACGGATGCGTTCGCGCCGTTCCGCGCTGAGCGCATGCACGAGTCGCGACACGCCGGGGCCCACCACGAGCGCCACGCCGATGAACACCGCGACCGCGGCCACCACCGTTCCGCGCAACGCGTCCCAGGAGTCGACGCTCACGATGAACGCGGCCAGACCCGCGATGACACAAGCCGCGCCCGCGATGATCCGCGCCAGCGCGCCGCGGCGCGTTCCGAGCAGTACCGCGACCGCTTCGGCCGCGTCGGGCTGCAGCCGCCGCAACACCGGCCAGTCCGGAAGTTCGGCACTCGACCCGCCGGCCGGCGTGCGCATCGCCAGCAACGACAAGCCCACGAGAGCTGCCACCAGTGGCCACACGATCACGTCGCCCGGCCAGAACCCGACCGTGCGCACCAACAACAGACCGCCCAAGACGACCGCGCCGAACGCGACCGTCGCGATCACATCGCCCCTCGCACCCTCCGGACGCGCGACACCTTCGGGACCGTTCGGCATCAACGCCCAGCCCGCGCCGTAGAGGATCACGCCCAGACCGCTCGCGATCGACAGGACGACGAAGCCGCAGCGGACGACGTTCGGATCGAGCCCGAGCGCGTCGCCCAGGCCCGCGGCCACGCCCGCGACCATCCGCCCTTCGACCGGCCGCGTGATGTCGCGACGACGCAGGACTCCAGGTGCGGGCACCTGCAGATGATCGCGCCGCGGCCCTCACCCTCACATCAGGGCGCGCCGACACCTCGGGGCCGGGCTCAGGGTCATTCCCGATATCGCCCGCCGCCGATCGGGCGCAGGCTGGCGCTCATGGACATGAATGCGCCTCCCACCGCACCGCCGCCGCCCCCGCCGCAACCGCCCGCGCCCCCCGGGCACCACCGGGGCCGCCGCCGCCTCCACCGCGACCGGAGCAACGGGATCCTCGGCGGAGTATGCGCGGGAGTGGCCGAGACGTTCGGCCTCGACACGACGTTGGTCCGCGTGGTCTGGGTCGTCACCGCGATCCTCTGGATCGGCGTACCGCTCTACATCGTCGCCTGGATCTTCGTTCCGCCCGGCGACGGCGGGCCGCCCGAGCACGGAGGGCGCCGCGACCCGCTCGCGCTCATCGGTCTGGCACTGGTTGCGGGGGCGCGCTGGTTGTCAGCAATCGGCTGCTCCCGCACGGATTCCGCTTCGACCACTTCGGGGGTCCGCTACTGCTCATCGCCGTCGGGCTCGCGATCTTGTTGCTGCGCCGACGCGACGACGACTTCGGGCTCCGCGCGGGCGAGCCCGCGCCGACGACCGATGCGCGGACGACGGACGCGCCGACGACCGAAACGCCGACGACCGAAACGCCCGCGAGCGACACACGCGCGACCGAGACGGACGCGACGGACGCGGCCGACCCCACCCAACCCGTCGCGACGACCGTTACCGCGCCGACCGGGGAACTTCCCCCCGTTCCCCCGAGCGCGTGGACGCAGACCGCGCCGTGGCCGGCCCCGCCGTCCGCGCGTGATCTGCGGCGGTCGTCGCGTCATCAGCGCCGCGCCGAACGACCGCGCTCGTTCCTCACGCCGCTCACGCTGAGCATCCTGCTGATCGGCGCGGGCGTGGCGAGCTTGTTGCAGGCGACAGGCGCGCTCGACGTGAATCTCACCGTCCTGCTCGCCATCGGCACGTGCGTCGTCGGCGCCGCGCTCGTGGTCGCGGCGTTCGTCGGGCGCGGCGCACACCCTCATCGCCGTCGGGCTCGTACTGCTCGCGGCGACGGGAATCGCGAACACCGTCGACGTGCCCTTGCGCGGTGGCATCGGCAGTCACCAATACCGGCCCATCCAGCGCTCCGAGCTGCAGAGCACCTACGAGATGGGCATCGGGCAACTCCAGCTCGATCTCCGCGACGTTCCGCTGGCCAACCACACCACGACCGTGAACGCCCAGCTGGGGCTGGGCCAGGTGCTCGTGTACGTGCCGAGCACAGTGCGCGTGGAGGTACATGCGCACGCGGGCGCAGGTGGCGTGGAGCTGTGGGGTAGCCAGAGCGGAGGTTGGCCCGAGAACGACGAACGGGCCATCGACGGGACCGGCCCCGGAGTATTGGTACTCAACCTGAAAGTCGGCGCCGGCGACATCCGGGTACGGCGCTTCGAACCCGGCGGGGTCGAGACGATCCTGGGAGACACGGCGTTGGGAGTCAATCGATGATGGACCGTCACCCGACCGATTTCGTCGAGCTGCTGTTCGGCCTCGCGTTCCTCGGAACCGGCGCAGGCTTCATCGTGCACCAGCTCACGGACCGCACCTTCGATCCGGCATGGATCGCGGCGATCGCCCTCGTGACGATCGGCTCCGCATTCCTCGCGGTGACCCTGCTACACCAGCCCCGCCGCCGCGTGCCGGCCCCGGCCACGAATCTCCGTCGCGACGAATCGTTCGACGATTCGTCGCGACGGGACGGAGAACCGGTCGCCGCCCCCGCGCCCGAGCCGCAGATCTCCGAGCGGCCGACCACCGAAACGCCGACGTTCACGCCGCCGACGTACGGATACCGGGCACCGACCGCCGAGCCCCAACCGCCCCTCGACGAGCCGACGCAGTAGTCGCGCTCAGCGCACCCGGGGGTCGCCGACGTTCGCCAGGTCGAGCTCGTCGCGCTCGCCGGTCGCCCGCAGCTTGCGCTCGACGACCCCCCGGCCGACACCCTTGGCGCCCACGACCAGCTGCACCGGCACGCCGACGAGGTCGGCGTCCGCGAACTTCACGCCGGGACTCACGTCGCGGTCGTCGTAGAGCACGTCGATGCCCAGGCCGCGCAGCGACTCGTAGATGCGCTCCGCTTCGGCGATGACCGCGGTGGCGCCGTCGCCGCGCCCCGGCACCACGATGAGGTGCACGTCGTAGGGCGCGAGCGCGGCCGGCCACGCCAGACCGTTCTCGTCGTGATGTTCCTCGGCCACCGCCGCGAGCACCCGCGACACGCCGATGCCGTAACAACCCATCACCATCGGGTGCTGCTCACCGTTCTCGTCGGTGTAGCGCGCGTCGAGCACTTCGCTGTACTTGGTCCCGAGCTGGAACACGTGGCCGACCTCGATGCCGCGGTCGATCGACAGGTGCTTGCCACACCGCGGGCACGGATCGCCGGGTGCAACGCTCACGATGTCGGCCCACACGTCGACGGCGAAATCGCGTCCGAGCACCGCGTTCTTCACGTGATGGTCGACGCGATTCGCGCCCGTCGTCCACGCCGCGTTCGCGCGCACGCTCGGGTCGGCCACGACCACACTCGCGTCGTCGAACTGCGGGCCGATGTAACCCTTCGGCAGCGCGGGCTGCTCGGCGAAGTCTTCGTCGCCGTAGAGGCGCACGCGCTTGGGCGCCAACGCAGACGCGAGCGCGTACTCGTTGATCTCGCGATCACCGGGGACCAGCGCGAGCCCGAGCTTCCCGTCGACGTCGAACGCGATCGTCTTCAACAACGTCGACGGTTCGACCGCGAGCAACGCGGCGACACCGGCGATACCCGGCACGTCGGGCGTGTGCAGCTCTTCCATCGGGGGCACCTCACCGGAACCGGAAGCCGGACCGTCGAGCGGCCCCTCGATCGCACCCCGCCGCGCCGCCTCTACGTTGGCGGCGTACTCGCAGCTCGGGCACCACACGAAGTCGTCCTCGCCCACCGCGGCGACCGCCATGAACTCACGACTCTCGGAGCCGCCCATCTCGCCCGACTCCGCTTCGACGGCCCGGAAGGTCAACCCGCAGCGCTCGAACACCCGGTGATAGGCGTCGTACATGAGCTGGTAGCTCGTCTTCAGGCCGTCGAGATCGAGGTCGAACGAGTACGCGTCCTTCATCAGGAACTCGCGGCCCCGCAGGAGCCCGAACCGGGGCCGGAGCTCGTCGCGGTACTTCCAGTTGATCTGGTACAGGTTGACCGGAAGGTCCCGGTACGACCCGTACTCCTGCGCCACGATGCTCGTCACGACCTCTTCCGCCGTGGGCGAGAGGCAATACCCGGTGTCCTTGCGGTCGGTGAGCTTGAGCATCAGCGGGCCGTAGTTCTTGTCGCGGCCGGTCCGTTCCCAGAGCTCGAGGGGCTGGACGATCGAGAGCAGCACCTCCTGGGCGCCCGATTCGTCCATCTCCTCCCGGACGATCTGTTCGACCTTGCGCAGCACCCGGTACCCGAGCGGCAGCCAGGAGTAGATCCCGGCGCTGATCCGGCGGATGTAGCCCGCCCGGACCAGGAGCTTGTGGCTGTCGACCTCGGCATCGGCCGGATCGTCACGCAGCGTCCGCAAGAACAACGAGGTCATACGCATGGCCCGAGAGGGTACTTGTGGGCCGGAAATCCGGAATACGAGTTCTCGGGACGGGTGTTGGAGAGCCGAAGATCGAAGGGGCCGGGCCAGGATCGATTGTGGACTTGGCAGGTCGGAGAAATTCCCGACCTGGCAGCTGGTATTTCACCCCGAAGCGGCGTAAGGTGCGAGCATGATTCTGCGGGTAGTGGGCGCGGCGAGCATCTTCATGGGCCGCACGCCTCACGAAGTCACTGACGAACTCAGTCGCGACCGCACTCGCTGACGGCCCCGGCCTTTGCGCCGCCCCGTCCGTTCCTTCCCGCCCGCCCGTAAGGGAGACGCCCGCATGGCGATCGACGTCCGCGATCTCGCGACCCGCACGCTCGAACCGGTCATCGCCGAGGAGCTCGACATCTACGAGCGCACCCTCGGTGAGTACCTCGACGGCCGAGTCGACGAAGACGCGTTCCGTGTGTTCCGGCTGAACCACGGGGTGTACGGCCAGCGCCAGGGCGGCCACGCCCAGATGCTGCGGGTCAAGATCCCGCACGGCCGCATCACGCCCGAGCAGCTCGAGACGATGGGCTACATCGCCGAGACCTACTCGCGCGGCTGGGGCCACCTGACGACGCGCCAGAACGTGCAGTTCCACTTCGTCGCGCTCGAGCAGACGCCCGAGATCCTCCGGCTGATGGCGTCGGTGGGGCTGACGTCGCGCGAGGCGTGCGGCGACACCGTGCGCAACGTGATGGGTTGCCACCTGGCCGGCGCGTGCCCGCAAGAGGTGCTCGACATCACGCCGTGGGCCAAGGCCACGACCGACTTCCTGTTGCGCCACCCGTACGCGCAGCGCCTGCCCCGCAAGTTCAAGATCAACTTCTCCGGCTGCGCCACCGACTGCGGCCAGGCGATGTTCAACGACGTCGGCGTCGTCGCGACTTCGCGCACCCACGACGACGGGAGCACCGAGGTCGGGTTCAAGGTGTTCATCGCCGGCGGCCTGAGCTCGAACCCCCGCCCCGCGTACGCGCTCGAGGACTTCACGGCCCGCGAGGAGCTGTTGCCGACGATCTACGCGGTGCTCCGCACGTTCGACCACTACGGCAACCGCGACAACAAGATCCGCGCCCGCATGAAGTGGCTGCTCGACTCGATGGACATCGACGAGCTGCGCCGCCGCATCTTCCGGGAGCGCAAGTTCCTGAAGGGCGCCCGCGACTACCCGTGGGGCATTCCGGCCCACGTGCAAGAGGTCGGCGACGCGCCGGCCGGCGGCAGCCCCACTGCGACCAAGGTCGGCCAGGCCGGCGTCCCGGTCAAGCTCCTCTCGAGCGACCCGTTCGACCGTTGGCAGGAAGCCAACATCGTGCGCGGCATCGACCGCGGAACCGTCAGCGCGGTCGCGTACTCCCGGCTCGGCGACATCACCGCCGACCAGTTCCGGGCCCTCGCCGACATCCAGCGCGACTTCGCCATCGACGTCCGCATCACCAATCGCCAGAACCTGGCGCTGCGCGACCTCACCGAAGCCGACATCCGGCCGCTGTACGACCGGCTGTCGGAGATCGCCATGGCCGACGCCGGCGCCGAGCTCGCCCGCGACGTCGTGTCGTGCCCGGGTGCCGACACCTGCAACCTGGCGGTGACGCAGTCCCGTGGCCTCGCGGCCGAGATCGGCAACGCCCTCGACGAGGCCGGCCTGGCCGAAGTGCCCGGTGTGCGCGTGAACATCTCCGGCTGCACCAACAGCTGCGGCCAGCACCACATCTCCGACATCGGTTTCTTCGGGCTCGAGCGCCGGGCGCACGGGCGGGCCGCGCCGGGATACCAGATGCTGCTCGGCGGTCACCTCGCCGACACGCAGGTGCAGTTCGGCGAAAAGGCCACGAAGGTGCCGGCCAAGAACGCACCGGAAGCGGTCGTGCGGGTCGTGCGGCGCTTCAGTGAAGAGCGCCAGGCGGGCGAGACGTTCCAGACCTGGCTCGCCCGTTCGGGCGGGGCGAAGGGTGTCGGCGACACGCTGACCGAGCTCGACCACTTCCCCTCCCCCGACCTCGGACCGGAGTTCTACGTCGACTACGACGAGACCGGCCCCTACGTCGCCGAAGTCGGCGACGGGGAGTGCGCGGCGACGTGAGCGAGCGAGCGTGAGTCTCTTGGATCCGGTAACCGTCGATCGGCCTCTGGTCGATGTCGATCTGGCCGAGCTCGCCGCGGTTTCGGCCGAGCTCGAGAACAAGCCCGCGTCGAGCGCGATCAAGTGGGCCTGGCATCGCTTCGGCACCGACATCGTGCTGGCCGCGTCGTTCCAGGACTGCGTCCTCATCGACGTCGCCGCCAAAGCCGCGCCGGGCATCGAGGTCGTGTTCCTCGACACGCAGTACCACTTCGCGGAGACGCTCTGGTACGTCGACCGCGTGCGCGAGCGCTACGACCTGAACCTCACGGTGATGGAGCCGCTGGTGTCGCCCGACGACCTCTGGCAGACCGATCCCGACGAGTGCTGCGCGATGCGCAAGGTCGAGCCGCTCGCCCGCGCCCTCCGGGGCAAGCAGGCGTGGATGACCGGGCTGCGCCGGGCCGAGTCGCCGACGCGCACCAACGCGCCGATCGCGCACCTCGACGTCGGCCGCGGCATCGTGAAGGTGAACCCGCTTGCCACGTGGAGCGACGCCGACATCGCCGCCTACAAGCAGGATCACGACCTGCTCGAGCACCCCCTGACGTCGCAGGGCTACCCGTCGATCGGATGCTGGCCCTGCACACGCCCCGTCGCCCCCGGCGAAGACCCCCGTTCCGGCCGCTGGTCGGGACAGGGCAAAATGGAATGCGGACTTCACGGGTGGCCCGAGGCCTGACGTCTCTTTTGGAAGCAGATAGATGCAACGCCTGATCTCTCATCTCGACGCGCTCGAATCCGAATCGATCCATCTGCTGCGCGAGGTCGCGGCGGAATTCGAACGTCCGGTGCTGCTCTTCTCGGGCGGCAAGGACAGCGTGGTCATGCTCCACCTCGCCAAGAAGGCGTTCTGGCCGGCGCGCTTGCCGTTCCCGGTCATGCACGTCGACACCGGCCACAACTTCTCCGAGGTCATCGAGTTCCGGGACTCGTCGGTGCAGAAGCTCGAGGTGAACCTCATCGTCGCCTCCGTGCAGGAATCAATCGACGCGGGACGCGTGGTCGAGGACACGGGACCGCGTGCGTCCCGCAACCGGCTGCAGACCACGACTCTGCTCGACGCGATCGAATCGCACGAGTTCGACGCGGTGATGGGCGGCGCCCGACGCGACGAAGAGAAGGCGCGGGCCAAGGAGCGCTTCTTCTCCTTCCGCGACGAGTTCGGTCAGTGGGACCCGAAGAACCAACGCCCCGAGATCTGGTCGATCTACAACGGCCGCCACCGCAAGGGCGAGCACATCCGCGTGTTCCCGTTGTCGAACTGGACCGAGCTCGACATCTGGCAGTACATCGCCGACGAGGAAATCGAGCTCCCGTCGATCTACTACGCACACCGCCGCGACGTCTTCCGGCGCGACGGCATGCTGATGGCCGTCACCGACTTCCTGCAGCCCGGCGCCGACGAAGAGGTCTTCGAGGCGACGGTGCGATACCGCACGGTCGGCGACGCCACGTGCACGGCCGCGGTCGCGTCGACCGCGGCGTCGATCGAAGACGTCATCACCGAGGTGGCGGCCTCCCGCATCACCGAGCGGGGTGCAACCCGAGCCGACGACAAGTTCTCCGAAGCGGCCATGGAAGACCGCAAGCGAGAGGGTTACTTCTAATGGGGTGGGAAGCGCACCGTAGGCAACTCGCCGAAGGCCGCCGGCCGAAGAGAGCGGGTGGGAAGTAAATGGAACTCCTGCGGTTCGCGACGGCGGGATCCGTCGACGACGGTAAGTCGACGTTGATCGGTCGGTTGCTCTACGACTCGAAGCAGATCTTCGAGGACACCCTCGAAGCGCTCGAGCACACGACGATGCTGCGCGGCGAGGAAGGCATGAACCTCGCCCTGCTCACGGATGGTCTGCGGGCCGAGCGCGAGCAGGGCATCACCATCGACGTCGCGTACCGCTACTTCGCCACACCCCGGCGCAAGTTCATCATCGCCGACACTCCGGGCCACGTGCAGTACACGCGCAACATGGTCACGGGCGCGTCGACCGCCGACCTCGCGCTGATCCTCGTCGACGCACGTAAGGGCATCATCGAACAGTCGCGGCGGCACGCGTTCCTCGCGTCCCTGCTCGGCGTCCCGCACCTCGTGCTCTGCGTCAACAAGATGGACCTCGTCGACTACGACCAGGCGGTCTTCGAACGCATCAAGACCGAGTTCCGCGAGTTCGCGGCCAAGCTCGACGTGCGCGACCTCCAGTTCATCCCGATGTCGGCGCTCAACGGAGACAACGTCGTCGACCGGTCGGCGAACATGCCGTGGTACGAGGGCACGAGCCTCTTGCACCTGCTCGAAGAGGTGCACATCGCCTCCGACCGCAACCTCATCGACTGTCGTTTCCCGGTGCAGTACGTGATCCGGCCGCGCGACGACAAGCACCACGACTACCGCGGGTACGCGGGCCAGGTCGTGAGCGGCACGTACAAGGTCGGCGACGACGTGGTCGTTCTGCCGTCGGGGTTCGCGTCGAGGATCGCGTCGATCGACACCGCCGACGGCCCGATCGAAGAAGCGGTTCCGCCGATGTCGGTCACGATCCGGCTCACCGACGACCTCGACGTCAGCCGGGGTGACATGATCTGCCGCCCGAACAATCAGCCCAACATCGGTCAGGACGTCGACGCGATGGTGTGCTGGTTCGGCGAACGCGCGCAGCTGAAGTCCGGGGCCAAGTACACGTTGAAGCACACGTCGAAGTGGACGCGCGCGCTCGTGAAGGATCTGCACTACCGCCTCGACGTGAACACGCTGCATCGCGACGAGAACGCCGACTCGCTGTCGCTCAACGAGATCGGGCGCGTGACGTTGCGCACGACGGCGCCGCTCTTCTCCGACGACTACCGGCGTAACCGGGCGACCGGTTCGTTCATCCTCGTCGACGAGGCGACGAACGACACCGTCGCCGCGGGCATGATCCTCTAGCCCAAACGCGTCGATCGGCTCGCCGAAACGCGCCAGAATGGGCGCGTGGTCCACAACGTCGCGGCCCAAGGTTTCAACGACCCCTCCGACTACGAGGCGGCCCGCCCGTCGTATCCGCCCGAGGTGGTGGCGTGGCTCGTGGAGAACCTCGCGATCGGCGCGGGCACGACCGTCGCCGACCTCGCGGCCGGCACCGGCAAGCTGACGCGGTTGCTCGTACCGAGCGGCGCCGACCTGGTGGCGGTCGAGCCCGTCGCCGGCATGCGCGCGACGTTCCGCACCGTCCTGGCCGACGTTCCGTTGGTCGCGGGAACTTCGGAAGCCATGCCGTTCCGCGACGGAGCGCTCGACGCGATCACGGTGGCCCAGGCCTGGCACTGGTTCGACCACGAGCGCGCGAGCGCGCAAGCCGCGCGCGTGCTGCGGCCCGGCGGGCGGCTCGGCCTCGTCTGGAACGCGCGCGACCGGTCGGAGCCCTGGGTCGACGAGGTGTGGTCGATCATGGACCGGGTGGAGAAGAACGCCCCGTGGCGCGATCACGAGAACTGGCGCGACAGCGTCGATGCCCGGGGAATGCCGGGATTCGGCGAACTGCACGCCGCCGAGTTCCGGCACCTCCAATCGATCACCCCCGCGGGCGTGGTCCAACGCGTCGCTTCGGTGAGCCACGTCGCGGTGCTGCCCGCCGCCGAGCAGAAGGTCGTGCTCGACGAGGTCCGTCAGCTCCTGGCTACGCATCCGGCGACCCAAGGCCGCGAGTCGGTCGAAATCCCCTACCGCGTCGACTGCTACTGGGTAGAGACGCTGCTGTAGTCGTCGCCAATACCTGACGAATGTGTCAGCATGGATGGTCCGCGGCCGGCACGGAAGGGAGCAACCGGGTGACCGCTTCACTCGAGCTGCCCAACCACCGCATCTTCGGGCCGCGCCTCCCGTTCGGCCGGCGCATCGAGCTCGACGACCGCGGAACCACGTTCGTGCGCCGTCTGGCCGGCCCGCCCGGGGCGCCCACGGTGCTGCTCTTGCACGGATGGGTCGCCAGCGCGGGCCTCAACTGGTACCAGTCGTTCGGCCCGCTGCGCGAGCACTTCAACATCATTGCGCCCGACCTCCGCGGCCACGCCCGGGGGCTCAAGTCGAACAAGATCTTCCGCCTCGCCGACTGCGCCGACGATTGCGCGGCGACGCTCGTCGAGCTCGGCACCGGACCCGTGATCGCGGTGGGCTACTCGATGGGTGGCCCGATCGCACAGCTGTTGTGGCGCCGCCACCGCGACCTCGTCGACGGACTCGTGCTGTGCGCCACGACGGCCGACTTCGCGCCGAACCGCTTCACGCGCAACATGTACCAGGCGACGATGCTCAGCGCGACCGCGCTGACGCGGCTGGCGTGGCCGTCACGGCTGCTGCAACAGGTTCCGATGGTGCGCACGCATCCGTCGAAGATGCCGACGTGGGCCGCGGCGGAGATGCGGCGCCACGATTGGCGGATGATCGTGGAAGCCGGCCATTCGATCAGCACCTACAGCGCGACGCGCTGGATCGGCGAGGTCGACGTGCCCACCGCGATCGTGTGCACGTCAGAGGACCGCGGCGTCTCGCCGGCGTTGCAGCTCGCAACTGCGGCCGCGATCCCGGGCGCCACGGTGCACTCGATCGCCGACGGCCATCTCGCCTGCGCGACGGCACGGTTCGCGGAGCCGCTCGTCGCGGCCTGCCTCGACGTCGCCAGTCGCCACCGCTGACCCGACCGGTTCGGGCGCGCCGCGGGTGGCGCTACTCCGCGATTTCGCGGATCTTCAGGACCTTCTCCGCGGAGTGGTTCGCGTCGACGCCCTGGATCTGCAGCAACTCGTCGCGGGTGGCATCGGCAATGGCCGCCGCGTTCGGGTCGGCGGCGGCGATGCGGGCCTCGATGCCCTCCGCCATGATCAGCTCGGCCTCTTCGATCAACGCCGCAACCATCTCCGCTTCAGGGACGACACGCACGACGTGTCCCTTCACGAACAGATGGCCCTTGCCGCGGCCCGCGGCGATGCCGAGATCGGCTTCGCGCGCTTCGCCGGGCCCGTTCACGACGCAACCCATCACCGCGACCTGCAACGGAATGTTGCGCGACTCGAGCGCGGCCTGCGCATCGGTGGCGACGCGGATCACGTCGACCTCGGCGCGCCCGCACGACGGGCACACGATCAGGTCGAGACCCTTGCGTTCGCGTAGGCCCATCGCCTCGAGCAGCGTGCGACCGGTCTTGGCCTCTTCGACCGGGTCGGCGGTGAGCGAGAAGCGGATCGTGTCGCCGATGCCTTCGGCCAACAACGTGGCGATGCCGGCGACCCCCTTGATGATCCCCTGCGGCATCACGCCCGCCTCGGTCACGCCGAGGTGCAACGGGTGATCGGTCGTCTGCGACAGCAGGCGGTACGCGTCGATCATCAACGGGACGCTCGACGCCTTCACCGAGATCTTGACGTCGTCGAAGTCGACTTCGCGGAACAGGTCGAGCTCGTGCATCGCCGACGCGACCATCGCCTCGGCCGTGATGCCACCGTGCGCCTCGGCCATGGCGGGATCGAGCGATCCGGCGTTCACACCGATGCGGATCGGCACACCGCGCGCCTTGGCCTCGGCCGCCACGAGCTTGATGTGCTCGGGCTTGCGGATGTTGCCCGGATTCAGGCGCAGCGCCTGCACCCCGGCTTCGAGCGCACCGAGCGCGAGCTTGTACTGGAAATGGATGTCGGCGACGATCGGAACCGGCGAGCGGGGCACGATCTGGGCGAGCGCCTCGGCCGCTTCTTCCTCGTTGCAGGTGCAGCGGACGATGTCGCAGCCCGCCGACGCGAGGGCGTAGATCTGAGCCAGCGTGCCGTCGACGTCGGCGGTCTTGGTGGTGGTCATCGACTGGATCGAGACCGGTGCGTCGCCACCGACGGCGACCTTGCCGACCATCACCTGACGAGTGCGCCGACGAGTGATCACGACCTCAGCCTAAGGCCTCCCACCGGGCCCTCGGCCGTCGAACGTGTGGATCTTCGGTGGATACACCAGGAAATCCACTGGGGAATTCATTTGCCCGAAAGGGCCCACGGCCCTTGCGCTTCCCCGACGACCTGCATTGGAATGGGGCCGGAGCGGGTATCTGTCCCGGACGGGATACCAAGGGTTTTGAGGAGTCGCGGTGTTTGGCCGACGGCGTTCGGAAGCAGAAGTCGAAGCGATCTACGCGGCGCTGGCCGCCGACGCCGATGCGCGGGCCGAGCTCGTCCAGGCCCTGGCCCGGATCGACAAGCGTCTGGCGCAGGGCCTCGACGAACAGGCCAAGATCCAGACGACGAGCGGCATCACCGTGCAGCATCTCCGCGCCACGGTCCTCGACACGCGCAGCGATCTGGCCTTGGCCGTGACTCACCTCGCGCAGATCTGCACGCAGTTGAGCGAACGGATCGACGCCGAGCGCGTCGAACGGCAGGCGTTCATCGACGCCCTCACCGAGCTCGCGCAACCTTCCGGGGCGCCCGAGATCCAACCCGCCCGCCCGGGCGAGCGCGTGCTCGGCGGATCGTTCCCCGCCGTCGCGCCGGAGACGATCGACGTGCGCGCCGAAACCGAACAACGCCAACGCTGGGCGTAGAACTCAGAACGGGTTCGCGATTGGGTGCGCGATGTCGAGGAACAGGCTCGACAAGAAGATGAACCCGAGCACGGCCACGACCGCGATCGTGATCGGCATCAGCTTCGCGGCGTCGACCTGCACGCGCCGGCGGCGAACGGTCGAGGCGACCATCTCGTAGAGCGCGATCGCGATGTGCCCGCCGTCGAACGGCAGCAGCGGCAGCAGGTTGAACAGGCCGACGAAGATGTTGATCGCGATCAGGAGCACGAACACGTCGGCCCAGCCGGCTCGCACCGCCTGGTCGGCAACTCCGGCCACGCCGACCGGCGACACGAAGCGCTGCGTCTGATTGACGTTGCTGCCCTTGTCGCCGGAAAGGATGCGGAAGTAGTTCGACACGCCCGCGGGCGAGAACATGCTGCCGATGGCCTTGACCGACAACCAGCCTTCGTCGGCGACCTGGCGCGGCGCCTGGGAGATCGCGCCGAGCAGACCGGGGTGCGGCACGACGACACTGGGCGACACGCCCGCGATCACGCGCTTCGTACCCGGGTCGGTGCTCTCCTGCAGCGTGACCGGAATCGTGAGCTGCTGGTCGCCGCGCGCGATGAGGAAGTCGACCACGTCGCCGGCCTTGGCCGGCGCGGCCTTGGGGTTGATCAGCGACTGCACCTGCGTCCAGTCGGTCACGGCGGTGCCGTTGATCGCGAGCACCTTGTCGCCGGAGTGCAAGCCCGCGGCGGCCGCGCCTTGCGTGGTCTCCGACAACGTCGTGACGAGTTTCTGGTTGCGGTAGTCGCCCGCGAAGAACAACACCGTGAACATCAAGACGAGCGCGATCAGGAAGTGCACCGCGGGACCCGCGGCCGCGACCGCGACCTTCGGCCCAGTGGGCTTGTTGCGATACCGCGGGGCTCGTCGGCGGGATCGACCTCTTCGAGGTTGGTCATGCCGATGATGCGGCAGTACCCGCCGAGCGGGATCGCCTTGACGCCGTACTCGGTCTCGCCGCGTGTGAACGACCAGAGGCGCGGGCCGAAGCCGACGAAGAACTCGGTGACCTTCATGCCGGATCGTTTGGCCGCGATGAAGTGGCCGAACTCGTGCAGCATGATCATGACGAACAGCGCGGCGATGACCGCGACGACCGCGGTCTGGGTCGGGAAGAAGAACGAACCGACGATGATCGCCAGCACGGCGACACCCGTCAGCGCGACCCCGCGTCGGGGGTCGACCTTTACGTCTTCGAACGGGTCACTGGCTCTCACGCAGAACTCCTGGCAGCGACGATGACCGCGGCCACTTCCCGGGCCCGGCGATCGGCGTCAAGTACGTCGGCAATTTCATCGGCGTTTCCGGTCCCGCCGTTCAGGACTTCCTCGACGACCTCGGCGATCTGCGTCCACGCGATCCGCCCCGCGAGGAAGGCCTCCACCGCGATCTCGTTCGCGGCCGAGAGGATCGCGGGTGCGGTGCCGCCCAGCCGGCCGGCCGCGTAGGCGATCGCCAGGCACGGGAACGTGCCGAGGTCGGGGACTTCGAAGTCGAGGCGCCCGAGGGTTGCCCAGTCGATCGCGCCGTACGGGATCGACAGGCGATTCGGTGCACCGAGCGCCAGCGCGATCGGCAGGCGCATGTCGGGCATCGAGAGTTGCGCGATCGTCGCGCCGTCGCAGAACTCGACCATGCTGTGCACGACCGACTGCGGGTGGACCACGACATCGATGTGGTCGAACCCCACGTCGAAGAGCTCGTGCGCCTCGATCACCTCGAGGCCCTTGTTCATGAGCGTGGAGCTGTCGACCGTGATCTTGGCGCCCATGCTCCACGTGGGATGCGCGAGCGCGTCGGCGATCGTGACCTCGCGCAACTGCTCCCGCGTGCGACCGCGGAACGGGCCGCCGCTCGCCGTCAGCACGATGCGATTCACTTCCGACGCGCGTCCGCTGCGCAGGCATTGCCACACCGCGGAATGCTCGGAGTCGACCGGGACGATCTCGCCGCCGCCGGTGGCGCGGGCCTTGGCAACGACGGGACCGGCGGCGATCAAGCTCTCCTTGTTCGCGAGCGCAAGCCGCTTGCCCGACTGCAACGCGGCGAGTGTCGCCGGGAGCCCGGCAAAGCCGACCACCGCGTTCAGCACGACATCCACTTCGGCCAGCGACGCGAATTCCGCGAGCACCGCCGGATCCCCCGCGCAGGCGCGGGCCCGTTCGGCCGGCACGCCGAACTCCGCGGCCTGGCGGGCGAGCAACTCGGTGTTGGCGCCGGCGGCCAGCGCGACGACGCGGTACTCGTCGCGATGGTGCGACAAGACGTCGAGCGCCTGCGTACCGATCGATCCGGTCGATCCGAGGATGGCGACACCGCGTGTCATGCGCGCGAAACCGAGGGCGTCATAGACGCGAGGTTAGGGGCCGCACAGCCGCCTGCGGACCCGCCTCGGGGTCTCGCGACGGCAATTCCCCGTCGTTCACACCAATTTCAAAGCCACGACGAGGTAGTAGGCGATCGGGAGGCAGAACAGCAGCCCGTCGAAACGGTCCAGGACGCCGCCGTGACCGGGCAACAGGGTGCCGAAGTCCTTGAGCCCGAGGTCGCGCTTGATCATCGACTCACAGAGATCACCCAAGAACGCACCGACGGCAACAAGGAGTCCGAGGAGCAGGCCCGCGTAGTGGTGATTCCACGGCGTGATGTGGCTGACGACGACCCAACCGAGCACGATCGAGGCGCCCATCCCGGCCACCGTGCCCTGCACGCTCTTGTTCGGCGAGACCTTGGGTGCGATGGGTGTGCGCCCGAACTGCGACCCGATGAAGAAGCCGAACACGTCGTAGCCGATGGTGCAAATCGCGACGCCGACGATCATGCCGACGCCGTCGCGCGGCGCCAGCAGGAGGCCGGCGAACCCGCCGAGCCCGCCGATGTACGCGAAGCCGAGGACGGTCGTGGCCACGCCGAGCAGCGGACGACCGGGCGTGACCTCCAACAAGAACCACAGCATCGAGACGACGACGATGAGCCCGACATAGATCGGGTACGCACCGACGCCGTAGTGCTTCACGGCGAGCGGCAACGTCGCGCTGGCGATCAGCGCCACCAGCGTTGCCGAACGGAAGCCCTTCGAGCGCAGCGCGTTGCTGAACTCGATCGACGCGACCGCGATGATCACGGCCGCGAACAGCGCGGTGGTCGTGCGACCCAACGAGAAGCAGATGAGTGCGACCACCACGACGGCGGCGGCGGTCATGATCGCGGTCGGGAGGTCGCGGGCCGGCGCGGGACCGTTCGGGTCGGACTCGACGGGCGCGGGCCGGCGGGGCGGACGGGTGCGGGCCGGGGCGGCGGCCGCAACGGCGGGGACGGCCGCGGTCTCGGCGACGACGGCGCGGCGACCGCCGCGCGGACCGCGCCGGCGGCGCTGAGCCAGCGCTTCGGCGAACTCGGCTTCCTCGTCGACGGGCTCGGCCTCGGAAAGGGCCCCGAGCCGTTCGTTCTCGCCGCTCAGATCGTCGCCGAAGTCGGCTTCGGCCCAGTCGGAACCTTCGGCCCGAAAGCGGGGCGTGCTGCCGGTGATCGGCGCCCAGGCGTCGAGGAGGTCGTCGTCGAGGGGGTGCTCGCCGGTGTCGTCGGCGAAGATGGCCGGGACGGCGCCGGTGGGCGGCTCGGTCCAGTGCGGGAGCGGTGGAACCTCGCCGCCGGCCGGTTCGGACGAGCCCGGCGCGCCGGACGAGATCTGCAGGTCGTCGTCGAGGTCACGGCCGTAGTCGCGCCCGCCGCCGTAGTCGGCGTCGTGTTCGCGGTCGTCGTCGCTGCTCGCCACCACCGGGACGGGGGCACGGTGCGTGAAGCTCGGCCGGCTCTCGAAGCCCTCGTCGCGCGCCAGGGCCGACAGGTCGAGCTCGTCCGGTTGAGCGTCGTCGTCGCGCCCGGCCGCCGCGGCGCGCACGTCGTCGCGCGGGGCCGGATCGCGCTCGGCATCGCCGGCGCGGACGGTCGGAGTCTCCTTCGCACCCAGGATCCGGACACCCTCGACGGGCGTCACGGTGGCACGGTCGGATTCGTTGCGGTCCCTCACGTCATCCTCCCAGGGGGCCGGGCCAGGCTAGGGGCTCGCCCTCGCGGCTCGCATGTCGGTCTGCGCAATGCCGACGGCGCGGTCCCGCACAACCCGCCCGGCAGCGGCCGATCAGACCTCGAGCAGCTCTTTTTCCTTGTGGGCCACGAGCGTGTCGATCTCGGCCACCACGTCGTGGGTGAGCTTCTCCAGCTCCTTCTCGATCCGGGCAACCTCGTCGTCGGAGATCTCGCCGTCCTTGGCCTGGTGCTCCAACTCCTGGCGAATGCTCCGCCGCACATTGCGCACCGCGAACGCGGCCGTCCTCGGCCTGCTTCTTCACGACCTTCACCAGGTCCTTGCGCCGCTCGGTGGTGAGCTCGGGGAAGGTGATGCGGATGTTGGCGCCGTCGTTGCTCGGGTTCACCCCGAGGTCGCTCGCCTGGATGGCCTTCTCGATCGCCTTCATCGCACCCTTGTCGTAGGGCGCGATCACCAGCACCCGCGCTTCGGGCACCGAGAACCCGGCGAGCTGCTGCAGCGGAACGTCGGATCCGTAGTACTCGACCCGGAGCTTCTCGACGAGTGCAGGCGACGCCCGGCCCGTGCGTACCGAGCCGAACTGATCCTGGACGTGCAGGACGACCTTGTGCATCTTGTCGTTCGCATCGTCGACCCACTTGTTGCTCACGTGGTCTCCTTCGGGTGCACCAACGTCCCGATGGGCTCTCCGGTCAACGCCATGGTGATGTTCCCCGGCTTCATCACGTCGAACACGATGATCGGCAGCGAGTTGTCCATGCAAAACGTGATCGCGGTCGAGTCCATGACCTGCAGGCCGCGCGCCAACACGTCGAAGTGGCTCAACTTCTCGATCTTCACTGCGGTCGGATCGAGACGCGGGTCGGCGCTGTACACGCCGTCGACACCCGAGTGCGTTCCCTTCAGGACCGCTTCCGCACCGATCTCCGCGGCACGCAACGCGGCCGTGGTGTCGGTCGTGAAATAGGGGTTGCCGTTGCCGGCCGCGAAGATCACGAGCCGGCCCTTTTCCAGATGCCGGATCGCACGCAACGGGATGTACGGCTCGGCCACCTGCGCCATCGTGATCGCGGTCTGCACGCGCGTCGCCTGCCCGAGCGACTCCAACGCGTCCTGCAGGGCCAGCGCGTTGATAACCGTGGCGAGCATGCCCATGTAGTCGGCGCGGGCGCGGTCCATGCCACGCGTCGCGCCACTCAGGCCCCGGAAGATGTTGCCGCCGCCGACGACGATCGCGATCTCGACACCGAGGTCGGCCCGAGCCTTCGCGACTTCCTCGGCGATGCGTTGGACGACGACGGCGTCGATGCCGAACCCGATCTTCTGGTCGGCGAACGCCTCACCCGAGAGCTTCAGCACCACCCGGTGGTACCGGCTCGTGGTCATCGGCAACTCCTCTCGTGAGATCCGTCGGGACGGGGCGGGTCGAGTCGGGCGGGTCGGAGTCGTCGTGGAGAGCTATTCCTCTCCGATCTTGACCCGGGCGAAGCCGCGGATGTGCGCCTCCGGACCGAGCGACTTCACGACTGCGTCGATCGTCTGCTTGTTGTCCTTGACGAACGACTGCTCGACGAGCGCGACGGTCTTGAAGAACCCGTTGAGCTTGCCCTCGATGATCTTCGGCCACGCCTGCTCGGGCTTGCCCTCTTCGCGCGTCTGGACCTCGTAGATGCCGCGCTCGCGCTCGATCTCCTCGGCCGGGACCTCGTCGCGGCTGACGTAACGCGGCGCGGCGCTCGCGATGTGGAGCGCGATGTCGTGCGCGACGGTCTTGGCGTTGGCGTCGTTGCGATCGACACCACCGAGCTCGATCACCACTCCGACCGTGCCGCGGTCGTTCTGGATGTGCTTGTAGCCGTCCAGCAGACCGTCGGTCGTGGCGAAGCGGAACACGCGGCCCAACTCGATCTTCTCGCCGAGCGTGCCCGAGAGGCCCTTGACGTAGTCGTCGACGGTCTCGCCGTTGATCGTCTTGGCGCCGATCTCGGTGTCGCCCTCGTCGACGACGAGCTTCGTGAGCGCCGCGAGCGACTGGCCGAAGCCCTCACCCTTGGCGACGAAGTCGGTCTCGCAGTTGAGCTCGACGACCGCGGCGACGTTGTCGGTGACCAGCACTTCGATCGCACCCTGGTCGGCCGCCCGCCCGCTGCGCTTGGCCGCGCCCGCGATGCCCTTCTCGCGCAACCAGTCCTTGGCGCGTTCCATGTCGCCGTCGTTCTCGAGCAGCGCCTTCTTGCAGTCCATCATCCCCGCGCCCGTGATCTTGCGGAGCGCGGCGACGTCCTTGGCGGAGACATCGGCCATGATCAGCCCTCGCTCTCGGCCGCCGGCGCCTCGGCCGGGGTCGCGGCTACTTCTGCCGGTGCAGCCTCGGCTGCGGTTGCTTCCGCGGCCGGTGCTTCGGCTGCGGGCGCCGACTTCGATGCTTCCTTGGCCAGGCGGGCGCGCTCTTCGATCTCACGCTGCTTGGCGGCCGCGGCGTCGCGCGCCTCGGCCTGCTTGCGATCGAACTCGGCCTGCTCCTCGGGGCTGCGTTGCGGACGCACGGGTGCGGCCGGCGGCGCGGCTTCCTCGGAACGCGTTCCCGCGCGTGCGCCACGACGACGCGCGATCTCGCGGCCTTCGATGACCGCGTCGGAGATCACGCGGCACAGGAGCTGCGCGGACCGGATCGCGTCGTCGTTGCCCGGGATGACGTAGTCGATGATGTCGGGATCGCAGTTGGTGTCGACGATCGCGACGACGGGGATCTTCAAGCGGTTCGCCTCGGTGACCGCGATGTGCTCCTTCTTGGTGTCGATGATGAACACCGCCGAAGGCAGCTTCTCGAGGTTCTTGATGCCGCCGAGGTTGCGCTCGAGCTTGGCGAGGTCGCGGCGGACCTTCAGCCCTTCCTTCTTCGACATGAGATCGACTTCACCGGAATCGACCTGGCGCTGGAACTCACGGAGCTTGGCGACACGTGAGTGCACCGTCTGGAAGTTGGTGAGCATGCCGCCGAGCCAACGGAAGTTGACGTAGGGCATGCCGCAGCCGTTGGCCGCGTTCTCGATCGGCTCTTGCGCCTGCTTCTTCGTTCCGACGAAGAGCACGGTGCCGCCGTTGGCGGTCGTCTCCCGCACGAACCGGTACGCGCTGTCGATGCGGTCCAGTGTCTGGTGCAGGTCGACGATGTAGATGCCATTGCGCTCCCCGAAGATGAAACGGCGCATCTTCGGATTCCAGCGCCTGGTCTGGTGACCGAAGTGAACTCCGGCCTCCAGGAGTTGCCTCATGCTTACGACGGCCACGGCCGCGCCTCCCTAGGTTGGATCTACCGCCCGCGCGAGCGCCGATCGGTTGAGACACCGTCGGCACCACCTTGGGATCACGGGCGTGCGAATCGTTGGTACGAACGCCTCCGGATCGGTCCGGAAGCGAGGCCAGTGTAGCGGTCGGCCGTTCCGCTCATCCCAGCCGATTCGCGCCGGGATCTCGGCCGGGCCGGACGCAGAGGGACCCGGGGTCGCCCGGGGTCGCGGGGATCCGCAGCAGGGCCGCCGGACGACTGCGGATAGCCGACGCCGAACTCCCCTGGCCCCGCCGCGCCGCGGCGGCGGTCGGCGGCAGCTCGGCGAGATGCACGATGGCGGCGAGGTCGGTGGGGCCGAACAGCTGCATCGGGTCGACGTAGCGGTCGCCGATCCGCAGCGCGAGGTGCAGCACGTGGCCGTCGTGGTTCCAACCCCGCCCGCCCGTCGTCCCGACGATCGCCCCTTCCCGGACCCGCTGGCCGGCCCGGACCCTGACCGCGGCGAGGTACGAGTACGACGTCCGCCAGCCGTTGTCGTGGCGGATCACGACGTGACGGGTCCCGGCGACGATCCCGGCGAACACGACCGTTCCGGGGCCGGCGGCGTGCACGGGCGTTCCGGGTTCGGCCGCGAAATCGACTCCCCGGTGGCCGGCTCCGTAGCGGCTGAGGGGTGCGATGTACGGCCGCACGAGCGCACCGGGGACCGGGCGTGTCCACGGGGGCGCGGCGGCGCCGTAGGCCGGTGGGGCGCTGATCGAGACCACCACCACGGCCAGGACGACCCCGACGATCATGCGGGCGGCGCGCTTCGGCATCCGCCGACCGTAGGAGCGGGCCCGGCTCCGAGCGCCATGAACGCGCCGGTGTGAAGCGAAAACGTCGCCGGGCGACGATTCCGGTGCAGACGTCTCCCGCGAGCGGGGGCGGCGTCAGGTAACGATGCCGCGTTCCGGCATGGGCTCCGAGAGGCGGGAGCGCAGCTGGAAGATGGCCTTGGTGTGGATCTGGCACACGCGGCTCTCGGTGACCCCGAGCACGTTGCCGATCTCGGCGAGGGTCAGGCCCTCGTAGTAGTAGAGCGTGAGCACGAGGCGTTCGCGATCGGGCATCCGGTTGATCGCGTCGGCGAGAACCTGACGCATCTCCTCGGACTCGAACGCCTCGACCGGGTCGTGGCCGCCGCCGGCGATCGTGTCGCCGACCGTCGCACCACTGCCCCGTTCCGAACCGGCCGAGAGCAGCTCGTCGAGGGCGACGACGCCCACGAAGCTGATCTGGCCGAGGGTGGTGGCGAGCTCGTCCTCGGTCACGCCGAGCTCGGCCGCGACCTCTTTGTCGTCCGGGCTGCGGCGCAGCTCGTTCTCGAGCTTGGAGTAGGCACGCTCGATGGCGCGGGCCTTGGCGCGGACCGAACGGGGAACCCAGTCGATCGACCGGAGCTCGTCGATGATCGCGCCCTTGATGCGGCTGATCGCGTACGTCTCGAACTTGTAGCCCCGACCGGGATCGAACTTATCGATCGCGTCGATCAGGCCGAAGATCCCGTAGCTGACGAGATCCGACTGCTCGATGTTCTGGGGAAGCCCGGCGGCCACCCGACCCGCGACGAACTTCACGAGGGGCGAGTAGTGCAGGATCAGACGCTCGCGCGCGTCCGATGTACCGCCCTCTTTGTAGTCACGCCATAGCTCGGCGATGTCCGCGGCGGACTCGTCCACTCTGTCGCCCTGCTCCCTAGGCCCTGGGGTGCGTGTGTTCGTACACAGCCCTCATCCGCTCACGGGTCACGTGAGTGTAGATCTGCGTCGTTCCCACATCGGCGTGTCCGAGCAGCTCCTGAACTGCTCTCAGATCTGCTCCCCCTTCGAGGAGATGCGTGGCGTAGGCGTGGCGCAGCGCGTGGGGGTGCAATGCGCGCCCGTCGGCGAGGGGGTGGCGGTCGAGGACGCGGCGCACGTCGCGGGGGGTCATGCGGCGCCCCCGGGCATTGACGAACAGGGCGTCAGCCGCCTCCACGCTGGGTTGTGGGGTTTGCCGGAGCTGCGCGCGGCCGGTCTTGACGTAGGCCGCGACGGCTTCGCAGGCCGGTTCGCCGAGCGGAAGGCGGCGGACTTTTGCCCCTTTTCCGAGCGCGGTCACGGTGGCGCGGCGGAGGTCGACATCGCCGACATCGAGTCCGCAACATTCACTGACCCGGAGGCCCGCGCCGTAGAGCAGCTCGACGATCGCGAGGTCACGGAGCGCTTTGGGGTCGCCGGGTACGGCCTGCTCGGCGAGATCGTCGAGGAGCGCGGCGGCTTCCTTGCGGCGCGGCATGCGGGGCAGGCGGCGCGCGCTCTTCGGCGCCTGGATCGCGGCGGCCACGTCTCGCTCGAGGACGCCGCGGCGGCGGAGGTGACGGAGGTAGGCGCGGACGGAAGCGGCCTTGCGGGCGATCGACGACCGCTCGAAGCCGCGGGTCTGGAGGTAGCCGAGGTAGCGGCGCAGGACGCGGTGGTCGAGCGCGGAGGCGTCGGGACAGCCGCCCCGTTCGCACCACTGCACGAACTCGAGGGCGTCGTGCTCGTAGGCGCGGCGCGTGTTCTCGCTCATGGCGCTGAGGGACGTGACGAAGCCGGCCGCATCGTGGGCACGGGGCTTCGTGGCGTTGGGCGCGGGCTTGACCGTCTTGGACGGCGTGGCCGGCTTGGCCTTCGCCGATTTGGCGGCTGTGGGTCGGGCGGCTTTCGCCGCGGGCGGACTCATGAGGCCAGAACCGTAGTTCGGGACTGTCACACCCCTCGCGTATGGTCTGGTTCCCGTCGAGCCGCGTGTTGGGTTGGCTCCCGTCGAGGTCGCGGTCACGACCCTCCTTCCGCAGTCTGTTGCGAAGTGAGGGTCGATCGTGCTGGCAGCCGTTCGTAGTGCCGTACTCGATGGTGTCGACGGCCGGATCGTGACCATCGAGGTCCATGTGTCGCGGGGGCTGCCCGGATACACGGTCGTGGGGCTGCCGGATGCGGCGGGGCGGGAGTCGCGGGAACGGGTGCGGGCCGCGCTGTTGTCGTCGGGCCTCGAATACCCGCAGCAACGCGTCACCGTGAATCTCGCGCCGGCCTCGGTGCGCAAGACGGGCGCGGGGTTGGAGCTGGGTGTCGCGGTGGCGTTGACGTGCGCGGCGGGTGGTCTGCCGGCGGGGACGCTCGATCATGTGGCGGTGCTCGGCGAGCTCGGGCTCGACGGCGCGGTGCGGCCGGTGGTGGGCACGATCGCGCTGGTCGACGCGCTGATGCGCGCCGGCGTTGAGCACGTGATCGTGCCCGAGGCCAACGCGTCGGAAGCGGCACTCGTGCGCGGCGTGGGGATCCGCGTGGCGCGATCGCTGGGCGAGCTGCACCAGTGCCTCAAAGGCGAGATGGCGTGGCCCGACGCGCCCGATCCCCCGCCCGAGGTCTCGGCCCCGCCCGAGGGCGACGAACCGCTCGATCTCGTCGACGTGCGCGGCTTGACAACCGGCCGACTCGCGCTGGCCGTCGCCGCCGCGGGCGCGCATCACTTACTCATGGTCGGTCCACCAGGGGTGGGCAAGACGATGCTGGCGCGGCGGCTGCCGACGATCCTCGCGCCACTCGATCACGAGGAGGCGCTCGAGGTCACCCGGATCCACTCCGCGGCCGGGAGTCATCGCGCGCCCGCGTTGCGGATCGATCCGCCGTTCCGCCAACCGCACCACAGCGCCTCGATGGTTTCCCTGGTGGGCGGCGGATCCGGCCGGGTGCGGCCGGGCGAAGTCAGCCTCGCGCACCGCGGCGCGTTGTTCCTCGACGAACTCCCCGAGTTCCCCGTGCACGCGCTCGAGTCATTGCGCCAACCCCTCGAAGAACGCGTGGTGCGCGTGAGCCGGGCGTCGGGAACGACGGAGTTCCCCGCGGATTTCGTGCTGGTGGCGTGCGCGAATCCATGTCCGTGCGGCCGCAAGGCAACGTCGTGCAAATGCGGCGACGTGCAGAAGACGCGCTACGCGCGCCGCTTGTCGGCGCCGCTGCTCGACCGCTTCGACCTCCGCATCAAGATCGAGGAAGCCGGTACCGACGAGGGCGAATCGTCGGCGGTCATCGCGGCGCGTGTTGCAGTGGCGGTCGATCGGCAGCGATCGCGCCTGCGGGGCACGCCCTGGCGGCGGAACTCGCACATTCCCGCCGGCGCGTTGGAGCGTTACCTCCGGCTGGGCGCAGATGCACGGGAGGCGTGGTTCGGTCAATGCCAGGTTCGCCAACTCACGGGGCGGGGCGCGGCGCGCATCCGCCGGGTGGCGCGCACGCTCGCCGATCTCGAAGATCGCACCGAGATCGAAGCGCGCGACATCGACAAGGCCGCTTGGATGCGCGAGGACCTCTGGTGAGCCGCCAAACGCACCGCTGGACGCGCGGCCCCGACTTCCCGATTCGCGATGCCGACGAGCTCGACTCGATGTGCGATGGCGAGATGCCGTCCGTGTTGTTGGGCGAAGGCGACCGGCCCGACGCATTCGCCGCGCCCCGCATCGCCATCGTCGGTACTCGGGCGGCCACGCCGATGGGCATGGTCGATGCCCACGAGATCGGCGCGTTCTGCGCGCGGGCCGGCATCACCGTGATCAGTGGACTGGCGATCGGGATCGACGGCGCCGCGCACGCGGGCGCGCTCGACGCGGGCGGTCTGACGGTGGGCGTGGTCGCGACCGGGCTCGACGTTGTATATCCGCGTCGGCACGCGAAGCTGTACGAGCGCGTGCGCGCCGCGGGCGTGATCGTCGGCGAGAACCCGTACGGGACGCAGCCGTTGCCGTGGCGGTTCCCGATCCGCAACCGGATCATTGCGGCATTGGCCGACGCGGTCGTGGTGGTGGAGGCGACGAACACCGGCGGAGCGCGCATCACGGCCAACGACGCAATCCGGTTCAACCGCGATGTGTACGTGTTGCCGGGATCGCGCCGGAACCCGGCCGCCGCCGGCTGCAACGCGCTGCTGCTCGACGGCGCCAAGCCGCTCCTCGAACCCTCGGACGTGCTGTTCGCGGTGGGGCGGGGCGGAACGCTCGAGGGCGGTTGGAACAAGGCACCCGCACCGATCGACGCCGACCAGCGCACGGTGTTGCGCTGTCTGGGCGGCGACTCGGCGACGATCGACGAGATCGAACGCCGCGTGCCGTTCCCAACCGAACGGCTCGGCCGCGCACTGCGCGCGCTGGAGATCGGCGGGCACGTCGAACGCAAACAGGGACTGTGGTGGCCGAAGTGACCGCCGCATTCGCGGCTTTTCGCGCCGCGGACGCGTCCGCGGACGCGTCCGCGGGCGGCACGACACGGGTGGCAGGACGTGGGTGGCATTTCGGGCGAGTCCCGATGAAATGGCGCCCGGCGACCACGCCGAGTGGTCAAGAGTGATCAACTTTCCGTTTCGAGCGCCGAAAAGGTTCTCGTGGAACTCACCCAGTGCCCTTACGACCACTCGGCCATCGAGGCCGAGGCCTGCTCCGGCGGGTCGGTGGTGCTGTCGTGCCCGGCTTGCGACGCCGCCTGGGAATGGCACGGCGCGTGGCTCCGCCGGATTCGTGAGCCCGATCGCGAAAAGGTGCTCGAGGCCCGAGCCCGGACGCGTTCGACCGAGTCGGCGCGGTAGGCGCGGCACGCGTCCGCGGACGCGTGAGATACGGAGCCGCTACTCGCCGGTGAAGCGGGGTTCGCGCCTCTGCACGAACGCGATCAAGGCTTCGGCACTGTCGCGCGACGTGAACATCAGTGACTGCGCGATCGCCTCGGCTTCGAGCGCTTCCGCCATCGTGCGGCCCAGCCCGTCGTTGAGCTGACGCTTCACCACCGCGAGTTGCAACGGCGGCATCGCCGCGAGCCGCGCGGCCAGCGTCGCAACCTCGGCCGCGAGCTGATCGTGTGCCACGACGCGGTTCACCAGCCCGATGCGCTCGGCTTCGGTTGCGTCGATGACGTCGGCGAGGAACGCGAGCTCCTTGGCGCGGTGTAGTCCGATGAGGCGGGGCAACACCCACGAGCCGCCGAAATCGAGGGCGAGCCCCCGCTTGGTGAAGATCTCCGCGAAGCGGGCGCGCTCCGATGCGACGATGAGGTCGCAACCGAGCGCGAGATTGCAGCCTGCGCCCGCGGCCACACCGTTTACGGCCGCGATGGTCGGCAGCGGAAGTTCGTGCAGCCGCAACGCGGCTCTGCCGACGAGGCGCATGAGTTCCATGGATGCACCCGCGCCAGTCGGCGCGTCGCCCGCCGCGGCGTTTGCGAGGTCGGCGCCGGAAGAGAACGCGTCGCCGGTGCCGGTGATCACGAGCACACGGTCGTCGCGGCGTGTCGCGATGTCGTCGAAGGTCTCGGCCAGTCCGCGCCACATGTCGTTCGTGATCGCGTTCTTGCGTTCCGGCCGATTGAGCGTGAGCGTCACGATCCCCTCGGACCGTTCGATGATCAAGCCGTCCATGTCCGTACCGCCGCCCATCGTGCCGCCGCTCATGCGCCGCTCATTCCGTGCGCCTTCCCGGTTCATACGGTGGGCCGGGAGGCCTGGTTCGCGGCGATACCGTAACTGGCGCATGAGCGCGCACGGATGGACGGAACCCACTGACGACGTCGACGTGCGCCACATGCAGCCGTACGAGGCCGAGAAGACCTACCGCTGCCCCGGATGCGATCACGAGATCCGGCCCGGAGAGGGCCACGAGGTCGTGGTTCCCCGGGATCATCCCGAGGACCGCCGGCACTGGCACAGCGGCTGCTGGCACCGCGCATCCCGGCCCCGCAAGGCGCCGACGCGTTCCCGCAAGCGCTGACGCGTCCGCGGACGCGTCACCGACGGCCCACCGAGTTGCGGCTAGAACGCCGCCTCGAGCACGTCGACGACCCAGTGGCCACACCCGTCCGGAGTAACGGACGCAACGTCGAAGCGCAGCACGTCGGCGCGCTCGGAGTTCTCGCCCAGCCAGCGGACGGCGAGCGTGCGCAGCCGGGCGCGCTTGCGCGCGTTCACGGCCTCGGCCGGGAGCCCGAAAGCGGTACCACGGCGCGTCTTCACCTCACAGAACACGATCGTGCGATCCCGCCGGGCGACGATGTCGATCTCGCCCTCGCGTACCCGCCAGTTCCGGGCGACCACCGAATAACCCGACCCGACGTACCACTGCGCGACCGCGTCTTCACCCGCCGCTCCGACTGCTCGGCGATCGTCGGTCACCGGCGACGCGTCCGCGGACGCGTCAGAGTTCCTTGCCTTCGAGCTCTTCGATGTTCACGTCTTTGAATGTGAGCACGTGAACGTCGGCGACGAAGCGGGTCGGGCGGTACATGTCCCAGACCCACGCGTCGCGCAGTTGCAACTCGAAGTACGTGCGACCGTTCTCCTGCTTGGCGTCGAGCTTCACCTCGTTCGCGAGGTAGAAGCGCCGCTCCGTCTCCACGACGTACTTGAACATCGGGAGAACGTCTTTGTATTCGCGGTAGAGCTGGAGCTCGATATCCGTCTCGTACCGTTCCAGGTCTTCGGCGCTCATCGGGGCCAGTGTACGACCGGCCCGAAGCGCCATCGGCGCCCGGAAATGCCCTGCTCAGATCGGGTCAGAACCGCTTTTCCTTGATCTTTGCGGCCTTTCCGATCCGATCCCTCAAGTAGTACAGCTTCGCCCGGCGGACATCACCGCGAGTGAGGACCTCGATTCGGGCGATGATCGGCGAATGCACCGGAAAGGTGCGCTCCACCCCGACCCCGAAGCTGATCTTGCGCACGGAGAACGTCTCCCGCACGCCACTGCCCTGACGCCGGATGACGGCGCCCTGGAAGACCTGGACCCGCTCGCGGTTGCCCTCGACCACACGGACGTGGACCTTCAAGGTGTCTCCGGGCCCGAAATCGGGCACATCGTCGCGCAGTCCGGCGCGGTCGACAATGTCAATGCGGTGCATGAGGAGGCTCCCGAGGTACAACTGCGCCCGAGCGAGCGCGACCAGAGATGCTAGCGGGACGGCGGGTTCGCCGGGAATTCGCCCGGCGATTCGCCAGAAACGTCGGCCGGGAACTCGGCCAGCAGCGCCTCGTCCTCGGGGCCGAGGGGCAGGCCGACCAGATCCGGCCGCCGGGCGAGCGTCCGGCGCAAGGCCTGGGCCGCCCGCCAGCGGGAGACCCGGCCGTGGTCGCCGGAACGCAGCACCTCGGGGACGGGCCAGTCCCGGAACTCGGCCGGCCGGGTGTACTGCGGATACTCGAGCCGCCCGGTACTGAACGACTCCTCCTCGGTCGACGCCTCGTTCCCGAGCACACCCGCCAACAACCGGGCCACCGCCTCGATGACCACGAGCGCGGCGCTCTCCCCGCCCGCGAGGACGAAGTCGCCGATCGACAGTTCGCCGTCGCACAGATGGTCGGCGACGCGCTGGTCGACCCCTTCGTAGCGGCCGCAGATCAACGAGAAACCTTCGGTCGCGGCCAGTTCCACGCGCGTAGGCCTGGTCGAACCGGCGCCCGCTCGCCGACAACAACAGCAACGGACGCGCGGGCTGTACCGCCTCGACCGCCGCGAACAACGGGCCCGGCGTCATGACCATCCCCGCGCCCCCACCGAACGGTTCGTCGTCGACGCTGCGGTGCCGGTCGGTCGTGAACGCGCGCGGGTCGTGCAGCGCGACGTCGAGCACACCCGCGGTGCGGGCGCGCCCGATCAACGACACCTGCAACGGCGGGTCGAGGAACTCGGGAAAGATCGTGAAGACGTCGATGCGCACGCTGCGAACCCGGCGTTAGAGGTCGAACAGGCCTTCCGGCGGGTCGACGACGACCACCCCGGATTCGTACGACGTGACGAACACCATCGGCACGAGTGCGCCGCCGTCGAGCACGAGCAGATCGTGCGCGGGATTCGCCTCGACCGCCACGACCTGACCGAGCGGTGCACCGGCGCGATCGCGGACCTCGGAGCCGATGAGCTCGTGCACCCAGAGCTCGCCTTCGGGCGGTTCGCCGAGCGGCTCGGCCTCCACGAGCTTGCCCCGCAGCGCTTCCGCGCCGTTGCGATCGTCGACGCCTTCGAAGCGCACGGTGAAGCGATGCTGATTGGGCCGCGACGAGACGATGACGTGCGCGACGCCCTCGACCCACACGGTCGCGCCGGCCGCGAAGCGTTCGGGGATGTTGCTGACCGGCGTGACGATGACGTCGCCCCGCAACCCGTGCGCGCGCCCGATGCGCCCAATTTCCAGCCGGGCGGGAACGCTCGGCAGTCGACTACTCCGCCACGTCGACGGAGACGCGGACGTTCTCGGTCGCGCCGGCCGCGCGTGCGACCTGACGGACCGCCTGAATGACGCGGCCGCGCTTACCGATGATGCGACCGAGATCGCCCGGGCTCGCGTGCACGAGCAACGTGACGTTGTCGCCGCGCTCGTTGGCGTCGACGAAGATCCCGTCGGGGTCGTCTACGAGATGACGGGCGATGTGTTCGACCGCGGCGCGGGCGCGAGCACCGACGACCCGATTGCCTTCCGGCGCGACATCGTCGTCGAAGTCGTCGTCTTCTTCGAAATCGTCATCCTCTTCGAAGTCGTCGTCGAGCGCCTCGTCGGTCATTCGGCGTCGGTCCCAGCTTCGGCGGGTGCTTCTTCGGCCGCAGCTTCCGCGGCAGGCTCTTCAGTGGCAGCTTCCGCAGCCGGCGCGGCGGGCGGTGCTGCGACTTCGGCGACCGGCTTGACCGTCTTCGCCTTCGACTTCACCTTGGGCTTCGAGGCGGCAACCTTGCCCGACGCGGCCTTGTACGCGTCCCAGACGCCGGCGATCTGCAGGAGCTTCGCGGCACTCTCGGTGGGCTGGGCGCCCTCGTTGAGCCAGTGCAGCGCGCGCTCGCTGTCGATCGACACGAGCGACGGCTCCTGGCAGCGGCGCGTACTGGCCGAGGATCTCGAGGAAACGACCGTCACGGGGACTGCGCGCGTCGGCAACTACGACGCGATATGTCGGCTGCTTCTTCTTGCCGACGCGCATCAGACGGATCTTTACTGACAAGTGAAACTCCTCTTCGAGAACAGCGCGGGGAGTCTAGGTCACCGGGGCGGAAAACCCGGAAGGCCCCCACCCGGGCCACCCGCGGCGTTCGGGTCGCCCGCGCCCGGCAGACCGGGGAAACCCTTGCCCAGCCCGCCGAATCCGGCGGGCAGACCGGCCGGCCGCTTCGGGCCCTTCTGCTTCCCCTTGTTCTTCTTGCCCTTGCTCTTGGCGATCTTGCGGGACATGCCGCCCATGCCCTTCATCATCGTCTGCACCTGCTTGAACTGCTTCAGCAGGTTGTTGATCTCGGTCGTCGAGGTGCCGCTGCCCTTGGCGATCCGGGTGCGCCGCTGCCCGTTGATCAGCTCCGGCTTGCGGCGTTCCTCGGGGGTCATCGACCGGATGATCGCCTCGATGCGCCCGAGATCACGGTCGTCGATCTCGGCGTTCCGCACTTCCTTGGGCATCCCCGGCAACATGCCGAGCACGTTTTGCAGCGGACCCATGCGCTTGATCTGCTGCATCTGCTCGAGGAAGTCCTCGAGGGTCAGCCGCCCGCTCTCCAGCAGCTCTTCGGCCCGGCGCTTCTCGTCTTCTTCGAAGGTGGCTTCCACCTTCTCGATGAGCGTGAGGACGTCGCCCATGCCGAGGATGCGGCTCGCCATGCGGTCCGGGTGGAAGGGCTCGAAGTCCTCGAGCTTCTCCCCCGTACCCGCGAACAGGATCGGCTTGCCCACGACTTCCTTGACCGACAACGCGGCACCACCACGCGCGTCACCGTCGATCTTGGTGAGGATCACGCCGTCGAGGCCGACCGCGTCGTTGAACGCCTCGGCCACGTTGACCGCTTCTTGTCCGGTCATGGCGTCGACGACGAGCAGCGTGTTGTGCGGTTGCACCGCGGCGTCGATGGCGCGCAGCTCGTCCATCAACTCGGTGTCGATCTGCAACCGGCCCGCGGTGTCGACGATCACAAAGTTGCGCCCGAGGCGCTGCGCCTCGGCGATCGCGCCGCGCGCGACGCTGACCGGATCGGACGCCTCGCTGTAGAACGGCACGTCGACGCGGCTCGCCAACACGCGCAGCTGTTCGACCGCGGCGGGACGTTGGAGGTCGGCGCCGACAAGCAACGGTTGCAGGCCCTGCGACTTCAACAGCCGCGCGAGCTTGGCCGCGGCCGTGGTTTTTCCGGAGCCCTGCAGCCCGGCGAGCATCAGCACCGTCGGCGGCTTCGGACTCATCGTGAGCTTGCCCGTGGTGCCACCGAGGGTCGCGACGAGCTCCTCGTGCACGATCTTGATGAACTGCTGACCGGGGTCGAGGCTCTGGGCGACCTCGGCGCCGACCGCACGCACCTTCACCCGTTCGATGAACGCCTTCACGACGCGGACGTTGACGTCGGCCTCGAGCAAGGCGAGACGGATCTCGCGCGAGATCTCGTCGACGTCGCGTTCGCTCAGCCGCCCGCGGCTGCGCAGCTTGGAGAAGATCCCGTCGAGACGATCGCTCAGTGCATCGAACACAGCCCGGCAGGCTACCGCCGGTCAGGCGAACTCCGGCTCTCCGGCCGACGGACCTCTCAGGCCTCGAACCGGCTACCCCTCGAACAACGCGGCCGCGAATTCCACCGGGTCGAACTCGATCAGGTCGCCGATGCCTTCACCGACGCCCACGACCTTCACCGGGATCCCCAGCTCGGCCTGGATCGCCAGGACGATGCCGCCCTTGGCGGTGCCGTCGAGCTTGGTCAGCGCGATCCCCGTGACGTCGACCGCGTCGGCGAATTGCTTCGCCTGGACCAGGCCGTTCTGCCCGGTCGACGCGTCGATCACGAGCAGCATCTCCTTCAGCGCGCCGGGCGTGCGATCGACGATGCGGCGCAGCTTCTCCAGCTCGTTCATGAGGTTCGTCTTGGTGTGGAGCCGGCCCGCGGTGTCGACCAGGACGAGATCGGCGCCCCGGCTCGCGGCGGCCGACATCGCGTCGAACACGACCGATCCGGGATCGGCGCCCTCCTGCCCTCGGATCAGCTCGCCGCCCGTGCGCTCGGCCCAGAGCTGGAGTTGGTCGGCCGCAGCAGCACGGAACGTGTCGCCGGCCGCGAGCACGACCCGGTGACCTTCGCTGACGCGTTGCGACGCGAGCTTGCCGATCGTCGTCGTCTTACCGACGCCGTTCACGCCGACGAACATCCACACGTTCGGTTCACCGGGTGTCGTGTGCAACGTGCGATCGGCGTCGCCACTCAACAGCAGGACGACTTCCTCGCGCAGCAGTGCGATCACTTCGTCGGGCTCGGTCGCCGATGTCTCCTTGACGCGCGTGCGTACCGCGTCGAGCAGCTGCGTCGTGGTCTGCATCCCGACGTCGGCCAACAGCAACGACTCCTCGAGCTCGTCCCAGGTTTCGGCGTCGATCTTGCGGCCCCGGATCCGGCCGAACGCACCGGTGAACGCCTTGCGCGTGCCGCCCAGGCGATCGCGCAGCCGCGGCCGCTCGACGACCTCGGGCTCGGCGACGATTTCGAGTTCGGGTTCGGGCTCGATGACGACCGGTTCGGGCGCCGACGGCGCGCGCAGCAACGCCTCGAGCTCGTCGACACTCGGCGCCGCGACCGTCGGCGTGTCGGCTTTCGGTTCCGCTGCAGGCCGCGGCCGCGCCACGGGGCGCGTTGCCGGCTCGCCGGAGACGCCTTCCCGGCGTCGAGACCGGTTCGAGAGGCGCAGCGCGGTGAACACGCTCGCGGCGCCGAGAACGAGCGCGACGACGATGATGACGATCACGAAGACCATGCCCGGAGGCTACCCAGGGCTCGCGATACCGCCCACGATCGACTGCTTCAGCTCAGAAGACGGTGACCAACCCGTAGACGACGAAGAACGCGCCGAGGGAGATCATGATCCCGCCGAGCACGCGCCAGCTGCGCCGCGTCATCCCCGCGTAGGCGCCCTCGGGGAAGCTCGGGTCGATCGTGTACTTCCCGAGCAGGAAACCGACGAGCGCAAGGCCCAAGCCGATCCACACCATCGCCGCGAGTATCCCAGATCCGCCATCGTGGATCTCGGCAGCGGCGCGACGCTCCGGCCGAGATCCCGCACCGGAGCGGCTTACAGGACCTGGGCCTCGTCGAACTTCACGTCGCGCATGCGCTGGGTGACCACGCGGCTCGAGCCGCCGGGCGCCATCGAGACGCCGTACAGGACGTCGGCGGCTTCCATCGTGCGCTTCTGGTGCGACACGACGAGCAGCTGGGCCTCGTTGCGGAACTCGTGCACGAGGTCGAGGAACCGGTGCAGGTTGACGTCGTCGAGCGCGGCCTCGACCTCGTCCATCAGGTAGAAGGGCGAAGGCCGGGCCCGGAAGACCGAGAAGAGGTACGCGAGCGCGCACAGCGAGCGCTCGCCGCCCGACAGGAGCGAGAGCCGGCGCACCATCTTCCCCGAAGGCCGCGCTTCCATCTCGATGCCGGTGTTCAACAGGTCGTCGGGCTGGGTCAACACCAACCGGCCCGAACCGCCCGGGAACAACAGCGCGAACAACTCGCCGAAGTTGCGGGCGACGTCGGCGAAGGCGGCGTCGAACACGAGCACGATCTCTTCGTCGACCGACTTGATGACCCGTGCCAACTCGCGCCGCGTGTTGCGCACGTCGTCGAGTTGCTTCTGCAGGAACTCGTGCCGCTCGACCAACGCTTCGTACTCGGTGAGCGCGAGCGGATTGACCGGGCCCATGAGCCGCAGCTCCCGTTCGAGCTCGCGGGCCCGACCGGGTAGCGACGTTCCGTCGGCGACGTCGGGAGCCGGTGCCGCGATCGCCGCTTCGGGCTCGCAGTCGAAGTCGCGGCGCACCTGTTCGACCGCTTGTTCGAGCCGCAACCGGATCTCGGCTTCTTCCACTTCGAGCTTGCTCACCCGCTCGCGGAGCTCGGTCAGCTGCTTTTCGGCCGCGTTGCGTTGCGTGCGCAACCCGTCGAGGCGGCGGCCTGCTTCGCGCGCCGCTTCCGACTGCTCCCGGCGGCGCGCCCGCAGCCGTTCGGCGAGCGCCTCGATCTCACCGGTGCGCGCCGACAACGCGGCCGACACCTCGGCGACCGCGCTCCGGCGTTCTTCGAGCGCGGCGCGCCGAGCGCGGGCTTTGGCTTCTTCGGCCGGTCGCACCGCCAGGCGGGCTTCGACCTCGCCCAGGCGGGCCGTCAGCACCGTCCGGCGTTCGTCGACGGCCGCGCCCCGCAGTTCGAAATCGCGGCGCAGGGTGGCGGCCTGCGAACGCAGCCGTTCCATCTCGGCCCGCCGCGTGCGGGCATCGTCGCGCTGCTGCTCGGCCGCGGCCAGGCGGGCGCGCGCTTCGATCTCGGCTTCGGGTCCGGCCGCGCCGCTCTGTTCGAGCTCGTCGGCCCGGGCGGCCAAGGTTGCCCGCCGCGAGTCGAGTGTGGCCGCGCCGACTTCGACCTCGCGGCGCAGTTGCGCGGCCCGGGCGGTGAGCTGTTCGAGCTCGACGCGCCGGCGCCGTTCTTCCTCGGTCGCGCGCAGCTCGGCGCGGCGCGCGCCGGCGAGCCGCTGGCGCGCGACCTCGACCTCGGCCTCGGCCGCGACGCGCGTGGCGTCGGCCGCGTCGGCTTGCGTCAGCGCGTCGGCCAGCGCCGCGGGCGTGACGACCGACGATCCCGACGGACCGGCGCGCCAGGCGGAGAAGCCGCCGAAACGATCGCCGTCGCGGGTGACCGCGACCACGCCCGGATTGGCGAGCGCGACATCGAGCGCGTGTTCCCACCCGCCGTCGACGAGCACGAACTGGGAGAACAGACGGGCCAAGACCGCGTCGAGCCCGGGGCGCAGACCGCGGACCGACGCACCGAGCGGATGCGTTCCCGCGGGCGCGAACGAGATCTGCATGCCGTTCGAGCGACCCTCGGCCACGAGCAGCAGCGCCTGGCGGTCGCCGCGCTTCAGGCGCTCGACCGCGGCGCGGGCCGCGTCGTCGCCGTCGACCACGATTGCTTTCAGCGCGTCGCCGAGCGCGGCGGCGACCGCGATCTCGCAGCCGTCGTCGATCTCGAGCAGGTCGACGAGCGGGCCCAGCACTCCGTCGAGACCGGCGATGTCCTCGCCGCCGGCCGCGGCGTGGGCCTCGTCGAGCGCGAGGGCGAGCATCTCGGCCCGGGCGCGCCACCGGGACGCGTCGCTCTCCGCCTTGCGGTGGGTCTCGTCGGCGTCGCGGAGTGCCTCTTCGGCGGCGCGCAGCTCGCGCGCCTCGGCCGTCAGTTCCGGCGACACACCGGCGTTGGCCTCGACCTCGGCTCGCGCCCGATCGGCCTCGCGCTGTGCGGCGTCGGCTTCCTGCGTGCGCGGTTCGAGCGTGGCGCGGTCGCGGTCGACGGTCGAGAGCTCGGAACGCACCCGGGCCAGCTCGGCGGCGATCGAACCGGCGCGCGCGGTCATCTGCTCGAGATCGTGCGCGGCGCGCTGGAACTCGCCTTCGGCCACGGCAACCGACACGACGCCGAGGGCCTCGACGCGCGCCTCGGCCGCCTCGACCTCCGCGCGCGTCGGCGCGAGCGAGTCGAAATCCGTCTCGACTTCGGCAAGCTGCGCGGCGCACGTGCGCGGCTTCCGCCACGAGCGACTCGACGACGCCTTCATCGGCCACCGACGCGAGCTCACGATCGAGGCTCCGACCGCGTTCGGTCACGAGGTTGACGAGCCCACGGCTGCGTTCGCGCAGCGCCTCCGTACGCGCCAACACGTCGGCGACGTCGTCGTCGCCCGGCACCGCGAGCGCGTGCTCCGCGTCGAGCACCTGCGTGTCGAACGCGCGGAGCTGCACCCGAACGTCTTGCTCCTGCTGGGCGAGATCGCGGCGCGCTTCGACCCGCTTGTGTTCCCGACCGCGCAGCTGCTCGATGTCGCGCCCCGCGAGATGCAAGCGGATCGCGTGCACCTCGGCGACGAGACCGTCGTGGCGCCGGGCCGCGTCAGCCTGGCGCTCGAGCGGCCGCAACTGGCGCCGCACCTCGCGCAGGAGATCGGTGAGGCGCAGCAGGTTGCCCTCGGTGGCCTCGAGCCGGCGCTCCGCCTTTTCCTTGCGCTTGCGGAACTTCAGGATCCCGGCCGCTTCTTCGATGATGGCCCGGCGATCTTCGGGCCGCGCGTTCAGCACCGCGTCGAGCTGGCCCTGCCCCACGATGACGTGCTGTTGGCGACCGATGCCGGTGTCGGAGAGCAGATCCTGGATGTCGAGCAACCGGCACGGAACGCCGTTCATGAGGTATTCCGACTCGCCCGTGCGGAACAGCATCCGGGTGATCGTGACTTCGGTGAATTCGATCGGGAGCAGGCGCGCGGTGTTGTCGATCGTGAGCGACACCTCGGCGCGGCCGAGCGCGGGCCGGTCGGCGGTCCCCGCGAAGATGACGTCGTCCATCTTGGTGCCGCGCAACGCGCGCGCACCCTGAGCGCCCAGCACCCACGCGACCGAGTCGACGATGTTCGACTTCCCCGACCCGTTCGGGCCGACGACGACGCACACCCCCGGCTCGAACTCGAGCGTGGTCTTGTCCGCGAAAGACTTGAAGCCCTTCAGCGTCAACGATTTGAGGAACAAACCGGCCCCCTCTCCGAGAGCCGATGGTAGGGGGCGCGCCCCGACCCCCCGCGGACCTCCCCAACTTGCAAACAGTGGGCACGCTCACGTACCGGTGCGGTTGGTGAGCGTGCCCACTGTTGGGCGAATTTGGTCACAGGATCCGAAATCGGGGATCGCCGCAGGTCGGGACCTCGGCGGCCGCGACCGCGTCGACCCGGGCTCGCGACGGGCCCTCGTGGCACCACGCGACGAGGCGGTCGACGGCCGCCCGCGGACCTTCGAATTCGGCCTCGACGGCACCGTCGGACCGGTTGCGGACCCAGCCGCCCACGCCCGCGGCCCGCGCCTGATCGCGACACGAGTCGCGGAACCAGACCCCCTGCACGCGTCCGGTCACCACGACATGAACCCGGATCGCGATCGGCGCCGCGTCACTCGGACCACTCAGACCTGACATGCCTCGCAGTAGAACGTCGACCGATTGGTGTACCGAGCGCGTTGCACGACGTGACGGCAACGCGGGCACGCCTGTCCCTCACGGTCGTACACCTGGTGATGGTGCTGGTAGCCACCGGGCTGGCCGAACAGGTCGACGTAACCCTCGTCGGCGAGCGACGAGCCCCGGTACTTCACCGCGTCCTGCAGCGTCTCGAAGATCGCGCGGTACAGGCGGCGGATCTCCTGTTGCGAGAGTGAGTCGCTGAGGCGATCCCACTTGAGCCCGGCCTGGAAGAGGATCTCGTCGCTGTAGACGTTGCCGATGCCGGCGATGAACTTCTGGTCCATCAACAACGACTTCAAGCGCGCGTGCTTGTCGGCGAGCATGCGCCCGAACAGCTCCCACGACATCGCGGTCTCGAGCGGATCGAGACCGAGGTGCGAGAGCTCTTCGACCTGCTCTTCGAGATCGTCGTACTTGGCGACGAACATCTCGCCGAACGTGCGCGGGTCGACGAAGCGCAACAGACCACCTTGGGTGAAATGGATCACTACGTGCGTGTGCTTCGGCGCCTTCTCGCGCGCTGACTTCGCCCGCAACAGCTGCCCCGACATACCGAGATGCACGATCAATGCTTCCGGCCCGTCGAGCCGCACCACGAGGTACTTGCCGCGGCGCTGAACCGAGACGATCTTGCGCCCCTCGAGCAGATCGATGAATTCCTTCTTGTTCTTGTGCCGCCGCACCGATCGGGTGCCGGTGACCTCGACCGTCTTGATCTTCTTGCCGACGACCTCCTTCTCCAGATCGCGGCGCAAGACCTCGACCTCAGGTAGCTCCGGCATGGTCGCCCCCCTGCCCGTCCGCCTCTTCTTGCAGACGCGTGCACGCGACCCACGCGGCGGATTGTTCGGCTTGCTTCTTCGATCGGCCTTCGCCTTCTCCGTAGAGCCGATCACCTACGTAGACCATGGCGAAGAACTGCTTCGCGTGGTCTGGGCCCTCGTCGCGGACGACGTACCGGGGGCGACCGAGCGTCCGGGCCGCGGTGGCCTCTTGTAGGCGGGTTTTGTAGTCGCGGCCGCCGGGACCGGCCGCCGCGTCGGCGATCCGTTCCGAGAGGCAACGCATGACGAGGTCGCGGGCGACCGCGAATCCCTGGTCGAGATACACGGCCGCGACCACCGCCTCGAAGGCGTCGGCCAGGATCGACTGCTTGGCGCGGCCACCGGCCGCGTCTTCTCCCTTGCCGAGCAGCAGATGCGCACCGAGATCGAGCTCGGCCGCGAGCTCGGCGAGCACGCGCGCGTTCACCACGCCCGCCCGCACCTCCGACAGTTGACCTTCGGGGAGCGTCGGGAAATGTTCGAACACGTAATGCGTGACAACGAGACCGAGCACGGAGTCGCCGAGGAATTCGAGGCGCTCGTTCGACTCGGGTTCGCCGTTCTCGGCGCACCACGAACGATGCGCGAGCGAGCGCAGGAGAATCTCGCGGTCGGCGAACACCACACCGATGTTCTCCTCGAGCTTGTCGAGGCTCGACGGCGCCAGCTGGCTCACGAGCCGTGCTCCGATCCCAGGCCCGCGAGCGCGCACTCCACCGCGTCGCGCACAGTGCGCAGCTCGACGAGATCGTCGTCGTCGATCGAGAAGCCGACGGTCCGCTCCCCGAGCTCGGCGATCACACCTTCGACGAGATCGATGACCGCGAAATCGTCGGCGTCGAGGTCTTCGCGCAGCCGGGTGTCGAGCGTGACGGCGTCGGGGTCGACGCCGAAGATCTCCACGAGCTGTTCGCGCACGACCCGTTCGACGTCGTCGCCGCTGAGCGGCCCGAGATGGCTGTGCGTCTCAGCGGGCATGGTTCACCGCGGCGCGCAGCTGGGTGACGACATCGGCTTGCACCGAGTCGCGGGCGACACGTACCGCGTTGACGATCGCGGTGGCCGACGACGACCCATGCGAGATGATGCAGACGCCCTCGACGCCGAGCAGCATCGCGCCGCCGGTGTTGTCGGGCAGGAGCGGAGCGGCGGCTTCCAGCAGTCGGAGCTTCAATGCGTCGGCCGCGTCGGCCCAGGGCGTGCCGGGCTCGTCGACGACCCCGAACACGAGGCCCGCCAGGCCCATGACCGCGCCTTCGAGCGTTTTCAACGTGACGTTGCCGGTGAAGCCGTCGGTGACGATGACATCCGCGCTGCGCCGCATGACGTCGCGGCCTTCGACGTTTCCGACGAAACCCTTCACGTCGGCCAACAACACCGCCGCCTGTTTGCGGAGCGCGTCGCCCTTGCCCGCCTCTTCACCGTTCGACAGCAGCGCGACGGTCGGCGCTTCGACCCCGAGGCGAACGCGTGCGTACGCCTGCGCCAGCTCCGCCCATTCCACGAGCCATTCCGGATCGGGATCGACGGTGGCACCGCCGTCGACGAGCAGCTGGATGCGATCGTCACCGATCACCGGGACCGGCAGCGCGATCGCGGGCCGGTGCACACCTTTGATACGGCCGAACCGCAAGAGGGCCGCAGCCATCGTGGCGCCGGTGTTGCCCGCGCCGACCATCGCCGCGGCGCGGCCGTCGCGGACGGCCTCCGCGGCGCGGACGATCGAGGAGTCCTTCTTGGTGCGGACCGCGGCGGCCGGTTCCTCGTCCATCGAGATGACTTCCGCGGCGTCGAGGATCTCGACGCCGGCGGGCTCCCGACCGTCAGGCAAGTGCGGACGGATCGCATCCGCGGGCCCGACGAGCAACACCTCGACGTTGCACTCGGACACGGCTCGAAGCGCGCCCGCGACGATCTCCGCAGGCGCGCGATCGCCGCCCATCGCGTCGATCGCGATCACGGGCGGCACGGGTCGTACTTCGCTACTCGACGTCGAGGACCTGGCGGCCTCGGTACCAACCGCAGTTGCTGCACACCCGGTGAGGGAGCCGCGACGCGCCGCAATTCGGGCACAACGAGTGTGCCGGGGGCGCAAGCCGCATGTTTGCCGACTTGCGCGAGCGGGTCGCGGAGCGGCTCATCTTGCGCTTCGGGACGGCCATGGTTTCCTAGCTCCTCGTCAGAAATTCTTGATCGGTGGTCGAAGGGTTGGATTACAGCTCGAGCGAGCGGAGCGCCTCCCACCGCGGGTCGGTCGCGGTGGTGTCGCAGTCGCACGAGGCGAGGTTGTGGTCGATGCCGCAGTTCGCGCAGAGGCCCTGGCAGTCGGGCCGGCACAGCGGCACCGCGGGCAGCTCGAGCAGGAGCGCGTCGCGGATGAGAGGCTCGAGGTCGATCACGTCGTCCTCGGCCAGCAGGTAGGTCTCGCCCTCGAGGGGCTGGCGCTCGTACAGCTCGCCGACCGTCACCGAGAGCTCGCCGCCGACGGGCACCAGGCATCGGCTGCAGGCCGCGTCCCAGGTGGCTGTGACCGTGCCCCGCACCACGATCCCCTCGGAGACCCGCTCCAAGGTGAGGTCGACGGCGATCGCCCGGTCGGCCGGAACCTCGGCGCCCGGACCCCGGACATCGGCCAGCACGCCCTCGACCTGGACCGACCGGGACGCGCCGGGCCGCCGCAGCAAGTTGGCGACGGGGATGCGGAACGCGCTTGTGGTCGGCATGGCAGATGTCTCGACAGATCGTGATTTGGAGATCTTGACTGGCCCGGTGGTCGGGTGCGGGGAATGTACCGCCTGCGCACCGCGGGCGCGCTGGATCGTAGCAGGTCAGCCCGCTTATCCGGTTGACAGAGATGCGTCAGACGCCCCGAAACCCACGGGGAATCGCGACCCTGCGCAGGTCGGAGCGGCTAGAGGTCGTCCTGGTCGAAGAAACCGTTCTCGTCGGCGTCCGACTCGTTGACCACCGGCGACGGCGCGTGCACCTGGAGCCGCTCCCGACCCTTCTGCACGGTCTGCATGGTGCGGTCGAGCACCACCTCGAACGCGGCGAGCTTGCGGTCGACGTAGTCCTCGGCCTCGTGGCGGATCGCCGCGGCCTGGCGTTCGGCGTCTTCGAGGATCTCCTCGCTCGTCCGCCGGGCCTCGCGCACCAGCTCGTTCTTCTCGACCATGCGTTCGGCCCGGACCCGGGCCGCGTCGACCAGCCGGCCGGCCTCGGCCGCCGCCCGTTCGACCACCTGATCGCGCTCCTTCAAGAGCCAACGCGCTTCGCGTAGCTCCTCGGGCAGCCCGTCGATCGCGTCCTGTAGCAGCGCGCCGAACTCGTCGCGGTTGATCGACACCGACGCCGACATCGGCAGCTTGCGCGCCGCGTCGAGGATGTCACGGAGCTGTTCGAGAATCGCGTTGGAGTCGGGAACCTTCTCGGGTTCGTCTTCGAGCATGTTCACCCCTCCCCTTCGGGCGGATCCGTTCGGTGAAACGTCTCGACGAGACGATCGTTGACGTTCTTGGGCACCATGCCCGATACGTCACCGCCGAAACGAGCGACCTCCCGCACGAGGCTGGACGACAAGAACGAGTGCTGCGGGCTCGTCGACAAGAAGAACGTGTCGATGCCCGACAGGCGCTGGTTCATCTGCGCCATCTGCAATTCCTGATCGAAATCGGAGACCGCGCGCAGACCTTTCACGATCGCGTCGACGCCGTGGTCACGCGCGAAATCGACGAGTAGACCCTTGAAGAACTCGATCCGGATGTTCGGCAGGTGTGCCGTTGCTTCCTTCAGCATCTGCTGGCGGTCTTCGAGGCTGAACAGCGACTGCGTCTTCTGGGGATTGCGGATGACCGCGACGATGACTTCGTCGAAGTGCCGGGACGAGCGTTCGATGATGTCGAGATGACCAAGGGTCACCGGGTCGAACGATCCCGGACAGAGGGCGGTCGCCACGCAGTCTCCCAATCGAGCCGATCGACTGGCCCTTCGGACGGAGGCCTAGTCGGTTTCGAGGAACAGGAACGTCAAAAGGGTATCGCCGAAGGTTCTCTCCCAACCGTTCGTGAGGCCCGCGGGCACCACGACGGGGTGGCGGAGCGGCCGCTCGACGCTGACGATCGCCTCCGGCGCCAACCACCCGGGCCCCAGCAGGGTCTCCAGGCGCGCGGTGATCTCCTCGTCCGCCGTTTCGTAGGGCGGATCGACGAACACGAGGTCGAACGGCGCTTCGGCGGGCGGGCCGCCGGCGAGGAAGCGCCCGACCTCGCGGGCCACGACGTGCACCGGTTCGGCGCCGGACAGGACCTCGACGTTCGACCGGATGCACTCGAGCGCGGACCGGTCCCACTCGACGAACACCGCTCCCGCGGCGCCGCGCGACAGCGCCTCGATCGCGAGCGCGCCGGTCCCCGCGTAGAGATCCAGGACGTCCGCACCGTCGATCGCGCCGCGCGCGTCGAGGGCGGAGAACATCGACTCGCGGGCGATGTCCTTCGTCGGTCGGACCTGGTCGCCTTCGGGCGCGATCAACCGGCGCCCCCGCGCTTCGCCGGCGATGACCCGCAACCCCCTCGGCCGACTCACTGGTCCCGGCTCACGATTTGAACAGGAAGTCGACGTCGTCGCCCAGGAGATCCTGCACTTCGTCGCGGAGCTGCCCGTGCGCGGTGAGCTCGGGATCGCCGTCGAGGATCTCCTCGGCGACCGATCTGGTCTGCATCACGATCTCCTCGTCGCGCGGGATCCGGCCGAGCTTCAGGTCGCTGAACCCCGACTGCCGACCGCCGAACACTTCACCCGAACCGCGGATCTCGAGGTCTTTCTCCGCGAGCGCGAAACCGTCAGTGCTCGCGGCCATCGCCTCCAGGCGTTGCTCGCCGTCTTCGGTGCTCGGGTCGGCGAACAAGAAGCAGTACGACTTGTCGCCGCCGCGCCCGACGCGCCCTCGGAGCTGATGCAGTTGCGACAGCCCGAAGCGGTCGGCATCCTCGACGACCATCACCGTGGCGTTCGGAACGTCGACCCCGACCTCGATCACGGTCGTGGCGACGAGCACATCGGTCTCGCCACTCCGGAACGCCCGCATCGCGGCTTCCTTCTCCTTGGCCGGCATCTGCCCGTGCAACAAGCCCACGCGGAGGTCGTGCAACTCCTCGGCCTGCAGCCGTTCGTACTCCGCGGTCGCCGCTTTGGCCTCGACCTTCCCCTTGTCCTCCACGAGCGGGCAGACCACGTACGCCTGGTGCCCGGCGGCCACTTCGGCCCGCAACGCTTTCCAGGCCGCGGCCTGTGCGAGGGGGGTCGGTTCGACGAGCGTGGTCTCGATCGGCGTGCGCCCGGGCGGCAGTTCGCGCAGCTCCGACTTGTCGAGGTCGCCGTAGATGAGCATCGCCGCGGTGCGCGGGATCGGGGTGGCCGTCATGACGAGCACATCGGGCTGATCACCCTTGCCCCGCAGCAACGCCCGCTGCTCCACACCGAAGCGATGTTGTTCGTCGATGACCGCGAGCCCGAGGCGGGAGAACTGCGCGTCGCCGTAGAGCAAGGCGTGCGTGCCGACGAGGATGTCGATGTCGCCCGCTTCCAGCCCCGCCGCGATCCGGCGCCGCTCTGCGGCGGTGGTGCGGTTGGTGAGCAGCGCCACACCCACCGGGCGGTCGGCGAGGAGCGAGCCCTCGGCGGGAACGGTGAGCCCGGCGAGCATCTGCACGCTGCCGAGGAAGTGCTGTTCGGCGAGCACCTCGGTCGGGGCCATGAACGCGCCTTGGTATCCCCCCTGCACGGCCACCAGCAGCGCGGCCAGCGCGACGACCGTCTTGCCGGATCCGACATCGCCCTGCAGCAGTCGGTGCATCGGCGCGGGCCCGGCGAGGTCGCGCATGATCTCGTCGAGCGCCGTCTGTTGGTCGCCGGTCAACGAGAACGGCAGGTGCGCGACGAACGCGTCGACGAGCGGCCCGTCGACATCGTGACGGATCCCCGACTCCTCGGCTGCGAACGCGCGCTTGCGCGCGATCAGGCCCACCTGCATGCGCAGGAACTCGTCGAAGATCAAGCGCTTCTTGGCCGCACCGAGCTCGGGCATCGATTCGGGGCGGTGGATCGCGCGCAACGCGGTGTTGCGGTCGACGAGGTCGCCGCGGTCGAGGAAGCTCTCGTCGAGCGGGTCGGCGAAGCCGCGCACGCGACACTTGGCGAGCGCGTCCGACACCAACGCGCGCAGCTGCCAGGTGAACACCTCCGCCTTGCCCGACTGCGGATACACGGGGACGATGACGCCCGTCTTCTCGTCGGCGACTCCGGCCCGGCCCACCACGTCGACGACCGGGTTCGTCATCTGTCGCTTGCCCCGGTACACGTCGAGCTTCCCGAAGAACGACGCCTCGGTCCCGACGCTCAACTGCTTCTCGCGCCACGCCTGGTTGAAGAAGGTGAGGGTGAGCATCGAGGTTCCGTCGTGCACCACGACCGCGACGAGCGCGCGGCCGTTACGCGTGCGGCGACCGTGAACGGTGCGCACCTCGGCGAAGACCGTCGCCTCCTCCCCCACCGCGAGCTCGGCGATGTCGGTCTTCTTGCTCCGGTCGATCCACCGACGCGGGTAGTGCTGCAACAGGTCGAGGACGTTGTGCAACTCCATGTCGGCCAGGCGCTTCTCGAGCGCGGGGCCGACGCCCTTCAACCGTTCGAGTGGGATGTCGCGCAGATCCGCCAGGGTCAGCGGCGGATCACCGGTCGGCACGCCCTTACTCCACGCCTACGAGGTAGGGATACAGGGGCTGGCCGCCGTCGTGGAACTCGACCTCGAGCTGCGGGAACTTGTATTCGATGTGCTCCCGGATGCGTTCGGTGTCCTTGGCGAGTGCGTCGCAGCCGATGAGCACGGTGACGATCTCGCTGTTCTCGTCGACGAGCGAATCGAGCAACGCGTAGACCGCGGCGGAAGGTGACGCGGCAGCGCCGACCACACCGTCGCGCGCGAGTGCGATCCAGTCGCCCTCCTTCACGTCGGTGCCGTCGACCGACGTCGTGCGAACGGCCTGGGTGACCTCGCCGGTGCGCACGCGGCTCAGCGCGTCCTGCATCGACGACTCGTTCTCGTCGACGGTGCTGCTCGGGTCGTACTCGACGAGTGCCGCGAGCGCTTCGGGGACGCTGTGGGTCGCGATCACCGCAACCTGTTTCTCGCTCAACGCGTCGACCTGCTTGGCGACCGCGACGATGTTCTTGTTGTTCGGCAGCACGATCACCGACTCGGACCGGCAGAGCTCGACCGCTTCGAGGATCTGCGCGGTCGACGGGTTCATCGACTGCCCGCCCGCGACGACCTGCTGCACCCCGAGGCTCGTCAGCAGCCGGCGAATCCCCTCGCCGACACCGACCGCGACGACCGCGGTCGTGACCTCGGTCTGGTCCGCGAACTCGTCGAGGTCGGCCATCACGTCGGCTTCGCGCACCCAACGTTCTTCTTCGACCTGCTCGATGAGGTCGGTGATTCGGATCTTGCGAGGCCGGCCCGCGTCGATCCCGGCCTCGACCGCGCCGCCGATGTCGTTGGTGTGGATATGACAGTTCCAGAGACCGTCGCCGCCGACGACCACGATGGAGTCGCCGATCGCGCCCCACGTGTCGCGGAACGCGGGCATGGTGTCGTCGGTCGCCTCGAGGAGATACATGACCTCGTAGCGGAGGCTCGACACATCGTCACCCGCGAGGTGCGCGGTCACGACCGCAGGCGCGTTCCCCACTTCGGGTTCGGGGATCGCCTCTCCGGTCACGACTTCACGCAGCGCCGCGAGCAGCAACGTGAAGCCCTTCCCGCCCGCGTCGACCACGCCCGCTTCGCGCAGGACCGGCAGCAGATCCGGCGTGCGCGCGACCGATGCCACCGCCGCGTCGTAGGCGCGTTCGAGCAACGCCGCCAGCGTCGGTTCGCCGGCGATCGCCTCAACCGCCTCCGCGACCTCGCGTACGACGGTGAGGATCGTGCCCTCCACCGGCCGCATGACGGCTTGATACGCGGCGTCGGCGCCCTCGCGCAGTCCGGCCCGGAGATCGGCCGCGGTGACGGCTTCGAGGGTGCGGAAGCCCTCGGCCAGCCCTCGGAGTATCTGGGAGGTGATCACGCCCGAGTTGCCCCTGGCCCCCATGAGGGAACCGCGGCTCACCGCGTGGCAGACCTCGTCCATCGACTCCGCGGTCTGGAGCTCGGCGCTCACCGACTCGAGGGTCAACGCCATGTTCGTGCCGGTGTCGCCATCGGGCACGGGATAGACGTTGAGCCGGTTCAGCTCTTCTTGGTGCGCGCGCAGTGCATCCCGAAAACGGAGCACGGCTTGGCGCAGATCTGCGGCGGACAGGCAGGTCAGCGTCGGCATCGGGCGCCAGAGTACCGGGGTGCTAGCCTTTTCGTGCTTTCATCACGACTCTAGGTAGAGGTGCTCGGACGATGTCCTCGGTTTGCGATGTGTGTGCCAAAAAGCCGATCTTCGGCATGAGCCTGAGTCACTCGCACCGTCGCACCAAGCGGCGCTGGAACCCGAACATCCAACGGGTCCGGGCGATCGTCGACGGCACGCCCAAGCGCGTGAACGTGTGCACGTCGTGCCTCAAGGCGGGCAAGATCGTCAAGGCGTAGGCCCGCCTGCAGGTACGCACGATTCACGGATCACTGGAGCAGTCATGCAAGGCACCGTGAAGATGTTCGACCCCGCCACGAACGAGGGCATCGTCGTCGTCGACGCCGACCGCTCCGAGATCGTGCTGGCGCTCGACGCGCTCAACGGCTCGTTGTTCCGGCTGCTGCGCCAGGGTCAACGGATCATCTTCGATCTCGACACCGCCGGCCGCGCCACGCACGTGCGCACCGGGGCCGAGATCGACCTCGGCATTCCTACCGCCGAGATCTAGGCCGCCGAGATCTAGTCCCAGCGCCGGTCGCGGGCGCCGCGGCCTCGGCCGGTGACGAGGCCGACCAGCACGAGCAGCACCACCGCGCCCACGAACGCGACGAACATCGAGCGGAGCCCGAAGTCGCCGATGCCATGGTCGCCGGCGGCGTTGAACAACGCGCCGCCGAGCAGGCCGCCGACGACTCCGATCACCACCGTGCCCAGACAGCCCAGGTTCCAGCCGCCGCCGGTGACGGCCCGGGCCAACGCGCCGGCAACGAAGCCGACGACGATCCAGCCCAGCAGACCCAAGAGACCGACTACTCCGCGAGTCGCTTGCCGAGGGCGTCGAGCTCGTCGTGCAGCGCCGACGGGAGGCGATCGGCGAACACCGCGTAGTGCTCCTCGATCAACGGCAGCTCGGCGCGCCACTCGTCCTCGTCGACCGACAACAGCTCGTCGAGCGCGCCCGCCGCGAGCTTCAAGCCGTCGACCGGCAGTGCGTCGACCGCCGGCAACCGACCGATGGCGGTGTCGCGGGCCGAGGCCGCGTTCGCGCAGCGGTCGAACACCCAGGCGAGCACGCGGCTGTTCTCGCCGTAGCCCGGCCACAGGAACTTGCCGTCATCATCCTTACGGAACCAGTTGACGTAGAAGAGCTTGGGCAGCTTCTCGGCGTCGGCCGACTCACCGATCCGGAGCCAGTGCGCGAAGTAGTCGCCCATGTTGTAGCCGCAGAAGGGCAGCATCGCGAACGGATCGCGGCGCAGGTTGCCGACCGCGCCGGCCGCGGCCGCGGTGGTCTCCGAGCCCATGATCGAGCCGAGGAACACGCCGTGCTGCCAGTTGTAGGCCTCGGTCACGAGCGGGACCGTGCTCCGGCGCCGACCGCCGAACAGGATCGCGGAGATCGGCACGCCGTTCGGGTCTTCCCATTCCGGTGCGACGCAGGGAACCTGCGAGAGCGGTGCCGTGAAACGGCTGTTCGGGTGGGCGGCCGGCACTCCCGACTCCGGGGTCCAGTCGTTGCCCTTCCAGTCGGTGCAGTGCGCGGGCGGCGAGTCGGTGAGACCTTCCCACCACACGTCGCCGTCGTCGGTGAGTGCCACGTTCGTGAAGACGGTGTTGCGCGTGAGCGCGGCAATCGCGTTCGCGTTGGTGTCGAGCCCGGTGCCCGGCGCGACGCCGAACATTCCGAACTCGGGATTAATCGCGTGGAGGCGGCCGTCGTCGCCGAACTTCATCCAACAGATGTCGTCGCCGACGGTTTCCGCCGTCCAACCCGGCAGCGTCGGTACCAGCATGGCCAGGTTCGTCTTGCCGCACGCACTCGGGAACGCGGCCGCGATGAACCGCGCCTCGCCCTTCGGGTTCGTGAGCTTCAAGATGAGCATGTGCTCGGCCAGCCAGCCCTCGTCGCGGGCCATGACGCTCGCGATGCGCAGCGCGAAGCACTTCTTGCCGAGCAGCGCGTTGCCGCCGTAACCCGAGCCGTACGACATGATCTCGCGCGTCTCGGGGAAGTGCACGATGTACTTCTGCTCGTTGTTGCACGGCCAGGCGACATCGGCCTGGCCCGCGGCGAGCGGCATGCCGACGGAGTGGACGCAGGGAACGAACTCGCCGTCGGCGCCGAGGACGTCGAGCGCGGCCTGCCCCATGCGCGTCATCGTGCGCATGCTCACCGCGACGTAGGCGGAGTCGGTGAGCTCCACGCCGATGTGCGCAATGCGGGACCCGAGGGGACCCATCGAGAAGGGGACGACGTAGAGCGTGCGGCCCCGCATCGCGCCGGTGAAGAGCCGCTTCAGCTCGGCGCGCATCTCGTCCGGCGCCCGCCAGTGGTTGGTCGGCCCGGCGTCGATCTCCCGCTCGCTGCAGATGAAGGTGCGGTCTTCGACGCGGGCGACGTCGCCCGGGTCGCTACGGGCGTAGAAGCTGTTCGGCCGCTTCGCCGGATCGAGCGGGATGAACGTCCCGGACTCGACCAGGCCCCGGCTGAGGGTCTCGTATTCCGCCTCCGAGCCGTCGCACCAATGGACGCGCTCGGGCTGGAGGATTGCGGCCCAGCCTTCCACCCATTCGAGCAACTTCTGGTTGGCGGTCGGCGCGTTGTCGGGCGTGGAAGCCATAGACGGGCAAGGGTAGGCCCCTATTGCCGTGTCGCGTAAACCGTGGTCGGACGAATCGGACCCGACGTGGTCACCGATGGCTGCCGCGGTGACGCAGAGACGCCGCCGCGCCGGCTCAGAGATGAACGACGGGGCACGTGAGAGTGCGGGTGATCCCGTCGACGAGCTGCACCTGGGAGACCACCATGCGCCCGAGCTCGTCGATCGAGGTGGCCTCCGCCCTGAGGATGACGTCGTAGGGACCCGTCACGTCGTCGGCCTGGACCACGCCCGCGAGGCCCCGGCAGGAGTCGACGACGGCCGAGGCCTTGCCCACCTCGGTCTGGATCAGGATGTACGCGCTGACCGCCATTCCGGCTCCTCGATATCAGGCCCCGGCCTGAGGGCCTCGGGTCGCGCCGATCGTAGTGACTACCGCTGACGGCCGCGGCGGTCGGTCCGGCGCCGGGCGCGGGCGATGGCGAGGTCGATCAGTCGGTCGAGCAGCTCGGCGTACGGAACCCCCGAGACCTCCCACAACCGCGGGTACATGGAGATGGGCGTGAAGCCGGGGATCGTGTTCACCTCGTTCACGACGAAGACCCCGTCCTCGCGCAGGAAGAAGTCGACCCGGGCCATCGCTTCACACCGGCAGGCTTCGAACGCGAGCACCGCGAGCCGCTGGACCTCCGCGGCCTGCTCGCCCGACAAGGGCGCGGGCGCGCGCAACTGTGCTTTGCCGTCTTCGTACTTGTCGGCGTAGTCGTAGAAGTCGGCAGCCGGTACGACTTCGCCCGGGATCGACGCGACCGGCGGATCGTCGCCGAGGATGCCGACCTCGATCTCCCGGCCCGCGACCATCGCCTCGGCCAGCAGCCATTCGTCGAACGTGAACGCGTGCTCGATTGCGGCGCGCAGTTCCGCGCGCGTGCGCGCCTTGCTCACCCCGACCGACGAACCCATGTTCGCGGGCTTCACGAAACACGGGAACGACAACTCGGCTTCGACGCGCACGACGAACTCGTCGACGTCGTGCCCGTCGCGCAATGCGAGCCCGGGCGCGACCTCCAGGCCGGCGGCCGCGAACATCTGCTTCATCGCGATCTTGTCCATCGCGACCGCGGAGCCGAGCACGCCCGCGCCGACGTACGGCAGGCCGGCCAACTCGAGCAGGCCCTGCACGGTGCCGTCTTCGCCGTACGGACCGTGCAACAACGGGATCACGACGTCGGCAACGGCTGCGGTGGCCGCGCTCGGCACGGGCAGGAGATCGCCTTCGACCTCGAACGCGGCCGGCAACGCGTCGCGTCCGGCCGCGAGCATCCGGGCGGCTTCGCTCGAACGGAGCCAGCGCCCTTCGGTCGTGATCCCGACCGGGATGACCTCGTACTTGGCCGGGTCGAGAGCCCGCGCGACCGCGACGGCGGTGACGCGAGAAACGTCGTGTTCGGCCGACTGGCCTCCGAACAACAACATGACACGGCGGCGGGGTGCGGGCACGCCTGCAGTCTTACGTATCTCGAACCCGGATCAGACGACCTGGAGGACGGCGCGGATACCGAGACCCATGATGAAGAGACCGCCCAGGCCGTACGCGAGCTCCATCCAGCCCTTCGCCTTCCACACGTAGCGATACGAGTAGAGGAGGCCGACGGTGATGAACGCGACGAAGCCGTAGAACATGTGGAACCGCGGCGGCGCGTAGTGCTGGGCGCTCACGAGCAACACGCCCGTGAACACCTGGATCATCATCATCGCTTCCGCGACGATCGTCGGCCACCACAGCCAACGGGTGCGCCAACTCTTCCAACGCCAAGCACCGAGCGTGTACAAGCCGGCCAGGAAGTTGGCAACGATCGCGCTGTAACCCCAGGCGCGGTGGATGTCGAAGAGCACTAGAGCGCTTGGTCGTCAGATGTCGTCGCGAAAGCGGAGTCGCCCCCGCGCAGCAGATTCTTCAGGACCTTGCCCGCGGGGTTGCGCGGGAGCGGTTCGTCGCGCAGCTCGATGTACTCCGGCACCTTGAAGTTCGCGAGCCGCTCGCGACAGAACTCGCGCAGTTCCTCGGCGGTCATGGTCGAGCCCGGTCGCAGCTGCACCACTGCTTTGACCTCTTCGCCGAGCGTCTTGTGCGGCACGCCGACCACCGCTGCGTCGACGACATCCGAGTTGTCGAACAGCACGTTCTCGATCTCGACCGAGTACACGTTCTCGCCGCCGCGGATGATCATGTCCTTGGCCCGGTCGACGAGGTAGAGGAAGCCGTCGGGGTCGAGATAGCCGATGTCGCCGGTGTGGAACCAGCCGTCGGTGAAGGCGGCCGCGTTCGCGTCGGGCCGGCGCCAGTAGCCGTGCGCCATGACGGTGGGGCCCTTGATCCAGATCTCGCCCCGATCGCCGGGCGCGGCGTCGTGGCCCTGGTCGTCGACGACGCGCAGCTCGACGGTGGGCGCGGCGCGGCCGACGGAACCGGGATGGGCGAAATAGTCGTCGCCGCCGTGCGCGGTCGCAACGGACGCGGTCTCGGTGAGCCCGTACGCGGTGGTGAGCGTCTTGCGCATGTGCGGGAACACCCGCTCGATCCGCTCGACCAGCTCCGGTGCCGCGGGCGCGCCGCCGTACGACGCGCGCTTCACCGAGCTGAGGTCGTACTTCTCGAGTGTCGGTGATTCGAGGATGCGCCACATGACAGTCGGGACGCCACCGATCGCGGTGACGCGTTCGCGCTCGATCGTCTCCATCGCAACGTCGGGGTCGAACTTGCCGACCGGCATGAGCACGACCTTGGCGCCGGTCGCGTACGCGAGCGTCATCGTCGAGAGGCAGCCGGTCACGTGGAACAGCGGGACGACGAGCAGCGAACAGCTCTGGAGGCCTGCTTCGGCCTCGGGCGGCGGTGTCCCGCGCATCGCCTGGGCCACGCCCATGACGATGATGTTCTGCACGTTCGCGATCGCCTGGCGGTGCGAGACGGTCGCGCCCTTGGGCTTGCCCGTGGTACCCGACGTGTAGAGGATCGCGAGCACGTCGTCCTCGTCGATCGGCGACTCCGGCATCCCCGGGTCGCCCGCATCGTCGACCAGCTCCGCGAACGGGCGCACGACCTCGTCACCCGGACCGTCGATCACGAAGACGTGCTCCAACGCCTCGAGCGCGTCGATGCGATCGCGAACCGCCGCGATCCGGCGGGCGTCACCGATGAGCACCTTCGCACCCGAGTCGTCGAGCCCGAACTCGAGCTCTTCCGACTTCCACCACGCGTTGAGCGGCACGAGCGTGGCGCCGAGCACCGCGCAGGCCCACCACGTGATCACCCACTCCGGAACGTTGGCGGAGACGAGGGCGACGCGGTCGCCGCGGTGCACGCCGAGCTGCGCGAGCGAATGTGCCAACACGCGTGCCAAGCGGTCGTGCTCGCCGTAGGTGAAGCGCTGATCGCCCTGCACGAGCCAGTCGACGTCGGCCCGGACGACGTTCTGGGTCATGAGCTCGCGCAGCGACTGCATCCGCTGCTTGTAGACCTGCATCGGGTGGCCGACGACATCGCCGACGACGATCTCGAACGGGCCGCCCGCGCCGGTGAGTTGTGCGATCGGATCGATCGCGGTCACGCGTACTCCTCTTGCACCACGTCGAAGGCGAGGAGGTCGCTACCGGTGCTGACCGGGCCCTGCTGCGAGTGCTGGGCGTGGCCCTGCCCGAACGCCTGACTGTTCAGCCAGCGCTCGAAGTCTTCGGTGGAACGCCAACGCGTGTACACGTAGAACACGTCTTTCCCGTCGGTGGGCCGCAGGAGCTCGAAGGCTTCGAAGCCCTCCATCTTGGAAACCTCGCCCGCCCGGTTGGCGAAGCGCTCGACCAGCTGGTCGGCTCGTTCCGGCGGGACGGTGATGGCGTTGATGCGCACGACTGACATGTCCGCATTCTCGCGGCCCGGGGCTGCACTCGCCTAGTCGGGCCTCCGACGGTCAGCGAGGTTCTCGCCACATGCCCCATACGACGGGGCCGCGTGGCACGTGGATCTCCTCGGTGACCTCGAAACCCAGCCGCACGTAGAAGGGAATGTTCCGCTCCTTCGACGACTCGAGATAGGCGCGCTCGCCCTCCCGGTCACACCGTTCGAGCACCGGCGCCACCACCGCCGCGCCGAGGCCCTTTCCCTGCCATTGCGGATCGGTGCCGAGCATCTGGAGATACCAGTGCCGCTCCTTCGGATGATGGCTCGCGAAATAGGCGAGACCGCGGGCGCACGACAGGATGCGCGGCCCGACCAGTCGGGTGGTCGTGAGCCCGAGGCGCGCGTCGGCCGTCCAGCGCAGCGGGAACGTTCCCGGTGGGTTCCAGATCGCAACGGACCGCGCGTCGTCGGCGGTGTACACCTCGCCGAACGGCAGCGACTCGCGGAGCAGCGAACGGAAGAATGTCGGGAGCTTGCGCCGCCGAGCAGCCCCGTCCGGGAAGAGCCATGTCGTGAGCGGATCGTCGTCGAAGGCGAGCGTCAGCGTGCGGCCGAGCGCGTCGGTATCGGTCGACTGTGCTTTGCGAACGGAATTCTCCAAGCCGTGTACCCCGGGCGTCTCTCGGTCGGCGCTACTCGTCGGGCTGTTGACGCAAGAAGAGCTCGATCTCGGAGACGAGATCGTCGGCCGACGCACCCTGCTCGCGGTCGATGCGATCGACGACCTCTTGCACCTCGGGTCGGGTCGCCAGACCGGCGTCGACCCGGGTCGCGTACGCGTCGCAGCGCGCGTCGAGCGGCCGGAGGTCGAGCTCGAGCCGGCCGATCTCGGAGAGGCGGCGCAATATTGCGCGCACCGCGGGCGGCGACGGCGAGCCCGAGACGTATTGCGGCACCTGCGCCCAGAGACCGGCGCTGCGCACACCCGCGTCGCCGAGCGCGCGTTGCACGATCGTCTGCAATCCCGTCGGGCCGCCGTATGCGTACCGGAGCGGCGCGATCTCCTGGGCGAGCGAATGATGCGTAGCCGTGGCCAACACGGGAACCGGACGGCGGTGCGAGACGAGCGACGGCATGCCCGCAACCGTGCACGCGTCGTTCACCCGCAGCGTGCGCGCGACGTCGACGATCGCGGCCGACACCGTGGGCCAACGCAACGACGGCTCCGGACCCGAAACGAGGATCACGTCGCGTCCGAGACGACCGGAGACGAACGTGATCTCCGGCCAGTCGATGATGCGAACTCCCTCGTCCGACCAGTGCGCGTTCGGGCGCGTCTGCTGCAGATCCATGTGGTCGGTGAGGTCGATCGACCCGAACTCGTCGGCGTCTTCGAGTTGTTCACGCAGCGCTGTGAGCGTTCCCGATCCGGCGAGCCCCGCGTCGACCCAACCCGACAGCGAAAGGATCATGATCGGCTCGCGGAGCTCGGGCCAGCGGTCGACACTCAACACGTTGGGCACCCCTGCATCGTACGGCGACGCCGACTAGGTTCCGCGCTGTATGCAACTACGCATCTTCACGGAGCCCCAACAGGGCGCGACCTACGACCAGCTGCTCGCCGTCGCGCAGGCGGCGGAACGGCTCGGATTCGACGCCTTCTTCCGTTCCGACCACTACCAACGCATCGGGGACGGCGCACCCGGGCCCGGCTCGACCGACGCGTGGATGACGTTGGCGGCGATCGCACGCGAAACCACGCGCATTCGCCTCGGCACACTCGTCACGCCGGTCACGTTCCGCTTCCCCGGTCCGCTCGCGATCCAGGTCGCGCAGGCCGACGCGATGAGCGGCGGACGGGTCGAGCTCGGGCTCGGCGCGGGTTGGTACGACGGCGAGCACGCGGCCTACGCAATCCCGTTCCCGGCGACCGGCGACCGCTTCGCGATGCTCGAGGAGCAACTCGAGATCGTCACCGGACTGTGGAGCACACCGGTCGGCGAGACGTATTCGTTCAGTGGCACGCACCATTCGATCGTCGACTCGCCCGCACTGCCGAAACCGGTGCAACAACCCGGGCCGCCGATCGTGATGGGCGGTTGGGGCACCAAGCGCACGCCGCGCCTCGCGGCTCGCTACGCGGCCGAGTTCAACATGCCGTTCGCGCCGGTGTCGTACTTCCGGGAAGGTTGCGATCACGTGCGCGCCGCGTGCGAGGCGATCGGCCGCGACCCCGCGACGATGAAGTTCACGGTCGCGACCGTCGTGTGCGCCGGACGCGACGATGCCGAGGTCCGGCGGCGCGCGATCGCCAGCGGACAGGATCCCGACAACGTGCGCGACGGCGGCGCGGCCGGCACACCCGACGCAAGTCGTGGAACGCATCCTCGAGTTCGAACGCGAGGGCGCGGAAACGCGTGTACCTGCAGTACCACACGCTCGACGAGCCCGAGCACCTCGAGCTGATCGGTAGCGAGGTCCTGCCCCGGGTCGGGTCGACAACGTGACTGTGCGCTTCGGCGTGCACACCGGACTGCAGCACACGTCGATCGACGACCTGCAGTCGTTGTGGCGCCGGATCGAAGAGCTCGGCTTCGACTGGATCTCGATCTGGGATCACTTCTACGCGGCCGACGCGTCGGGCGACCCGCATTGTCTCGAAGCCGTCACCGCGCACACCGCGTTGGCGGCGATGACCGAACGCGTCACGTGCGGATCGCTCGTCTACTCCGCGGGCTATCGCCACCCCGCGGTACTCGCGAACGCGATGGCCACCCTCGACCAGGTCGCGCACGGCCGGACGGTTCTCGGGCTCGGGGGCGGTTGGCTGAAGGGCGAGTACGAGGCGTACGGGCTGCACTACGGCTCGACGGGCGAACGCCTGCGCCTACTCGAGGAGTACGTGCAGTGCGTCCGCGGACTGCTCACGCAGCCGCGCACGACCTTCGAGGGCGAGTTCTTCCACATGAACGAAGCGCAATGCGAGCCCAAGCCCGTGCAGACGCGGCTCCCGATCTGGATCGGCGGTGGCGGCGAGAAGGTGACGCTGCGCATCGCCGCGCAATACGCCGACGGGTGGAACGTGCCGTTCATCCCGCCCGAGATGTGGGCTCACAAGGCGGCGCGTGCTCGACGCGCATTGCGAACGGCTCGGCCGTGACCCGGCCGAGATCACGAAATCCGTGAACGTGGGCATGGCGTTCACCGAAGAAGAGCTGCGGCGCCAATTCGGGCCGATGGCCAACGCGGTCAAGCCCGGCGTGCTCTCGGGCAGCGTCGAGGAGATGGTCGGCAAGGTCGGGGCGTACGTCGAGGCGGGCGCCTCCTACGTGATCCTCGCATTGCGTGCGCCCTTCGACCGCGACGGCCTCGAACGTTTCGCGGCCGAGGTGATGCCCGCCGTTCGCGGCTGACCGCAGGTGTGCGCCAAGATGGCGTGATGTCGGACCCCGCGGGCGAGCTGCGATTCGATCCGCTCACGCGCGAGTGGGTCAACATTGTCGGTGCGCGTCAGTCGCGTCCGAACCTGCCCGCGAGCGGTTGTCCGTTCTGTGTCGGCGGTCTCGAAGCACCGGACCCATACGACGTGCGCTGGTTCGCCAACCGCTGGCCCGCGTACGCGCCCGGTGCGCCGATCACGTTCGACGCGACGGAAGCCGCGCCCGCGCCGACTGTTCCCGCAACCGGCGCGTGCGAGGTCGTGCTCTTCTCCCCCGACCACGGCGAGTCGCTGTCGACACTTCCCCGCGCGCAGGTGCGCAAGGTCGTCGACCTCTGGGCCGAACGCACGACGGAGCTGCTCACCCGGCCCGAGATCGAATACGTGCTCGTGTTCGAGAACCGCGGTCGAGAGGTCGGTGCGACCATCGATCACCCGCACGGCCAGATCTACGGCTATCCCTTCGTGCCGCCCGCGCCGGCGCGCGAAGCAGCGGTCGCCCGCGAATACGGATGCGCGTTGTGTACGGAGATGGAAGCCGAGCTGGCGGCCGGTGCGCGCATCGTGACGCAGCACGGCGACTGGATAGCGTGGGTGCCGTTCGCGTCGGGTTACGCGTACGGGTTGCGCATCGCACCCCGCGCGCACCTCGGTTCGATCGCCGACCTCGACGACGCGGGCCGCGACGATCTCGCGGCCGTGCTCGGCGACGCGCTCGCGCGCTACGACCGACTCTGGGAAGCGCCCGATCCGGAACGTCGCTTCCCGTACTTGCTGTGGTTCCACCAGGCACCCGCGGCCGGCGGCGACGAATGGCATCTGCACGCGCACGTCGCCCCGCCGCTGCGCGCACCGGGCGTGGCGCGTTACGTCGCTTCGGGCGAGGTCGGCAGCGGAACATTGTCGAACCCGGTCGTCCCCGAATCCGCCGCCCAAGCACTTCGTGACGCATGAAGTTCGGTGACACACGAAGTTCGGTGACGCATGAAGTTCGGTGACGCATGAACGGGTCGCGTTCGTTCCGTGCGCCGGGGCGCGTCAACCTGATCGGCGGTCAGATCGACTACCACGAGGGCTGGGTCGTTTCGCTCGCGATCGACCGCGACGTACACGTGACGGCGACACCGCGCGCCGACGGTCGAGTGGTTGCCCGCTCGTCCGACTTCGACGGCGAGGTCGACATCGCGGCCGACGGCCGTGACGATCCCGGCCGCGACGCGTCCGCCATGGGGTCGGGAGGTCGCGGGGGTCGTCCGGGTCCTCGCCGAGCTCGGTCGTCCCCCGGTCGGCGCCGACCTCACCGTCACCTCGACCGTTCCGGTCGGGGCGGGACTCTCGTCGAGTGCGGCGTTTGCGGTTGCGTGCGCGCTGGCCTTGGCGGACGCGGCGGGATTCGAGCTCGACGGCGTCGAGCTCGCGCTCGCCGCGCAACGCGCCGAACACGTGGCGACGGGCGTGCCGTGCGGCATCCAGGACCAGATGGCCTCGGTGCTCGGCCGCGCCGACCACGCCGTGTTCCTCGACTGCCGGACGCTCGCCGTCGAGCACCTCGCGCTGCCCGCCGAGCTCGGTGTACTCGTCGTTCATTCGGGAATTGCCCGCACTCTCGAAGCGACGCCCTACGCGCAACGCCGCGCCGAGAGCGAGGCCGTCGCCGCCCAGCTCGGCCTGAAGGTGTTGCGCGACGCGACACTCGATCAGGTGCGCGACATCCCGCGCGGTCGCCACGCGGTCAACGAGATGGTGCGCGTCTGCGATTTCGCGGGCGCGCTCCGCGCGGGCCGGCTCGACGCGCTCGGGCCGCTGATGCTCGCGAGCCACGCGTCGTCGCGCGACGACATGGAGGTCTCGATCGCGCCGCTCGACACGCTGGTGGAGTGCCTCGTGGACGCCGGTGCGTACGGGGCGCGCCTCACCGGCGCCGGCTTCGGGGGTTGTGTCGTCGCGCTGGCGCCGTCCGAACACGTCGACGCGATCGCGGACACCGCCACGGAGCGCTACCGCGCCCTGACCGCGCTCGAACCGACCGCGTGGGTGGTGCGCGGCGCCGACGGCGCCCGCCGTACCGACTGAAGCGACTGCCGCCGGTCAGCTGCCGAGGAAGCCGCGGCTACGGCCCTGGCCCCGGGTGCGGAACGATCCCTGCAGCTCCGCGGGCTCGAAGCCGGGCACCGGCGAACCGGTGGCGAAGCGGTAGAGCGCGGTCTGGAAGATCCCGGTGAGCGTGCTCGTCACGAGCGTCACCGCGACGACCCACACGACGAAGAGCCCGATGCCCACGACCGCGATCGGCCCACCGATCGCGAGGAAGATCACGAGCGGCAACGCGCCCGCGATCGTGGCGAACAGGCCGACGAGCCCGATGCCCGCGTTCGTCATGAGGTTCTCGCCCCACGTGTGCTTGAACAGCTCACCGGAACGCTTCACGGCCGCGATCGGACCGATGCCCTCGAACACCAATACCGGCAGGACCAGGAACGTGACCACGGACCACGCGACTCCGGCCAGGCTGCCGATGATGCGGCCGAAGATTCCGCCCCGCTGCTCGATGCCGCGCAGCACGACCGAGACGGTCGCGCTCACCACGGCCCACGGCAAGAGCACGTGCGAGCGCTCGCGGGCGGCATGGATCGCTTCGCCGATCGTCACCGGTTGACCCTGGAAACGACTGTTCGCGGCGAAGACCAACGCGGCGTTGAAGAACACGACGATGTAGGAGAGCACGATCGCGCCGATGAATCCGAGGATCCACACCAGCGGCTTCGAGCCCGAATAGCCGCCGCTGCCGTTGCTCACGATGAGGCCGATCGGCAGCATCACCGCGACCAGGACCAGCAGCGTGACACCCAGGGAGATCAAGGGGAGCAGCGTGAGCTGCTTGTCGTCGCGCAGGACGTTCCACGACGACTTGGCCAACGCGAGCGAGTTCTGGAACCGACCACCCATGGTGTCCTCCCGGGACGTTTGCTCCGACCAGGTTACCGGCCCCGCGTCCGGCGAATACGCGTCGAGTTAGGTTGGGGGCCGTGCGCAGGGAGCTCGTCGTGCGGGCGCCGGGGCGCGTCAACCTCATCGGCGACCACACCGACTATCAGGACGGCTTGTGCCTGCCCCTCGCCATCGATCGGGAGGTGGTGGTCCGCGCCACGGCTCGCGCCGACGAGATGGTGGTCGCGCGTTCCGACGCGCTCCCCGGCATCGTCGAGCTTCTCGCGGACGGCGGGCTCGACCGGCAGGGGGTCGAGCCTGCGTGGGGCCGTTCGGTCGCGGCGGTGCTGCGCCTGCTCGACGCCGCGCACCGTCCGCCGGTCGGGTTCGATGCCGAGATCACCTCGACCGTGCCGGTGGGCTCGGGCCTGTCGTCGAGCGCCGCGTTCGCGGTCGCCGTCACGATCGCCGCAGCCGAGGTGGCCGGGCTTGCGATCGCGCCTCGATCCATCGCCCAGATCGCGCAGGCGTCCGAGCAACTGGCGACGGGAGTGCCGTGCGGAGTCATGGACCAGATGGCGTCGGTGTTCGGGCGCGCCGGGCACGCGCTGCTGCTCGACTGCCGCAGCCTCGAGATACGCGCCGTCGCGCTCCCCGACTCCGTCGCGGTCGTCGTCGTCGACTCCGGCGTCGCCCGCCGCCTCGAGGACAGCGCGTACGCGCGGCGCCGGGCGGCATGTGAAGCCGCGGCCGAACGCCTGCACGTCGTGGCGTTGCGCGACGCGACCTTCGATCAGGTCCGTGACGATCCGATCGCGCGCCATGTCGTCTCCGAGAATAAAAGAGTTCTCGATTTTGTCGACGCGCTGCACGGCGCCGACCTCGAGCGGGCCGGACGGTTGATGATCGAGAGCCACGCGTCGCTGCGCGACGACTTCCGCGTCTCGACCAGCGAGCTCGACGTACTCGTCGACGCGCTGGTCGACGCGGGCGTCTACGGCGCGCGGCTCACCGGTGCGGGCTTCGGCGGCTGCGTGGTGGCCCTCGCCCCCGCGAATCACGTCGACCGGATCGTCGCCGAGGCGGTCGGGAGCTACCGTTCTGCGACCGGCACGGATGCAACTCCACTCGTCGTGCATGCCGTCGACGGCGCGAGCGTCACGTAGTTCGCGCTCAAGTCATTCGAAGGAGAAGCGGTGCCCAGCATCTTCAGTCGGATCATCGCCGGCGAGCTTCCGGGAACGTTCGTTTGGAACGACCCGAGCGCGGTGGCCTTCATGTCGATCGCGCCGATGATGCCCGGACATACGCTCGTCGTGCCGCGCGAGGAGATCGACCACTGGATCGACCTCGAGCCCGAACTCGCCGCACACCTGTTCACGGTCGCCCGTCAGATCGGGCGCGCTCAGGATCTGGAATGGAAGCCGCGTCGCGTCGGTCTGCTCATCGTCGGTGAAGAGGTACCGCACACGCATCTGCACGTCGTGCCGATCAATCATCCCGAGGAACTGTCGTTCGCGCACGCCGACGCGACGCCTGATTTCGCGGCGATCGGAGACGCCGCGGCGCGCATCCGCGCGCGACTGCGCGAGCTCGGCTGCCCCGAAGTCGCCGACGAGTAGCCGGCGCCGGCGCGCCTAGCGGTTGTACTGCTCGTCGACCGCGGCCGCGAAGGCCGCGTGCACGCGGGTCACGACGACCTCGCCGCTGACGTCCGACGGTCTCGATCCGATCCAGCGACGATCACCAGCGAACATGATCGCCGCGTACGCGACGAGCAGCAGCACCGCGAGCAGGAAGACCGCCGAGCCCGCGCCGGTGAGGCCGGCAAACAGAGCGGCCGCGGCCGCCACGAGCACGACCCACGACGTTCGCGTCAGCAACCTGCGGGCGCGCACGCGCCCCGCCTCGAGGGGCACCACGGCCTCGATCTTCGGTCCGAGTGGCGAGAGCGGGGTCTGTTCGGGACGAAGCACGATCGCGACCGGGTTCGCGCACGGCTGGCCCGTCTTCACCGACAGCGCGGGCAGGTCGCCGCGCTCGAGGTCGTCGATACGTACCCGGACCTGAGCCATCAGAGCTCGCTCGCCAATCGGACCGCGGCCGCCGGCGTGCGGATGCCCCACCAGAAGAGGTCGCGGCCGTCGATCAACTTCACTTCCGCATCCGGAACGGCTTCGTGCACCTCGGCCGCGTGGCGCGGTGCGAACGCGTACGGCTCGCTCGGCAGCAACACCACGTCGGGACGGCGCGCCGCGACGTCGGTGAGCGCGACCTCGGGGTAGCGATCGGCCGCGTCGGCGAAAACGTTGGCCCGCCCGACGTGCGCGAGCAGCGACGACCCGTACGTGTCGGCCGCCAACGACATCCACGGCCGGCGCCAGATCGCGACGAACACCGAACCCTGCTCAACTTGGTGCGTCTCCGCCAACCACGCATCCCAGTGGTCGAGGGGCACGGGAACGTCGGACTCCACGCTCGTCGCGAGCGCGCCGACCGCGGGACCGACGTCGGCGACCGAGTGCGGCGACATCGAATGCAACGCCAGGCCCCGGGCCCGGAGTGCTTCCGCATCCTCGATGCGGTTCTCTTCGTCGTTGACCACTACGAGGTCCGGTGCGAGCGCGACCACCGCGTCGACATCGACATTCTTGGTACCGCCCACTGTTGGAACGCCCTCGAGCTCGCAGAAGCGCGTGCACCCGACCGGCGGGACGCCGAGCGCGACCAGAGTCTCGCTCGCGCTGGGAACCAATGACACGACACGCACGGTTGTCGGGTGCCGCACCGCGCTCACATGCGCTCGAGCAGCTGCGCCTTCTTCGTCTCGAACTCGGCGGCGGTGATCACGCCCCGGTCGCGCAGATCCGCGAGCTGCTGCAACTGTTCGGGCACGGTGTGGGGCGCAGGCGCGGCGGCCGTAGCGGCCGCGGGCGCGCTCGGCACGGGATTGGCCCAGCCCGCGCGCTTCTTCGCGTTGGCCTCCATCTGGCGATACAGCTCCTGCTGGACGCCGTCCGGGTGCCACACGTCGTCGAAGTGCGACTGGCCGTCCTTGCCCGCCGACTCGATGTCGAGGTCGCCCGCGCCGATGAAGCGCTCGAACAGGCCCTGGTGGAAGTTGATGTTGTTGATCCGCTCCATCGGAATCTCGACACCGCGCTTGGCGAGCACACCCGTCCGGTAGATGACCCGGTCGTCGGTCACGACGAAGTGCGTGAAGTTCCACTCGAGATACTTGAGCCCGAGCCAGCCCGCCCAGAGCACCGCCCCGATCCCCCACAGGATCAGGAGCGCGTGGTTCACGGTCCCGTGGGTGTCGAAGATGATGAATCCGAAGATCACGAACAGCGGGAGCCCGGTGGCGATGTGCTTGGAGAAGAACCACCAATGCGGGCGGAGATCGAGCGCGACCTCTTCGCCGTCGTTCAGCAGCTTCTTGGGGTACGGCACGCCGAAATTCTATGCGCGCCCAGGGCTGCGATTACCGGACCCGCCCCCTCAGGGCCGGACGTCGCCCGGCAACAGCGCCGGGATCGGGTCGTCGCCTTCGTACGGGTCGAGGTCGACCGCCATGAGGAAGCCTCGGGCGCGTTCGGCCTGGGGGAAGCCGTCGACGAGGGCATCGTGCGCGGGGCCGTGGCTGGGCACCACGAGGTGCGCCAGCTCGTGGACCAGCACGTAGTCGAGCACGAACGACGGGAAGGCCGCGAGCCGCGCCGACACCCGGATGGAACCATCCTCGGGCGTGCACGAACCCCAACGGTGGCGCATGTTGTCGACCCAACGCACACTCGCCGGACGCGGGAGTCCGTGTTCCCGGGCCAGCCGGCGGGCGCGGGCCGCGACGTCGATCGCGGCGGAGTCCGTGCGCCGCCGCATGCGTTCGGCCAATTCCTGCGCGGTGACCTGCGCCTCGTCGATCGACATCCAACGCGGGAACGAAACCCGCAATCGGTCGCCGACCAGCACCGCCTCGACGTGCTTACGGCGACGCGTCCCACGCACCAGTTCGATCTCCATGTCTCCCATCTATACCGCGTCGGTGCGCCGCTCAGGCACGCGCCGTGTGAATGCTCCGCGAACTGATTCGGGCAACGCGCACTCGTCGCGCACTCGCGGAGAACTTGTCGGCATTTCTGCTTGACGCTCTGGGGGCGCGGTCGTAGTGTGCGCATTCCTGGTTCGCCGATGCGTCGGACTCCGAACCCGCTTGCGGGAACGGAACGGACGTACGTGCGAGCCGGGCGTGGGTCGGCTTTCGGGCCGGCGCATGTACCGGAGAGCCGGTGTCGGGCGCCTGCGAGGGCAGCCTGGCAACGAGGCGCCGGAGGCAGGGTCCCGAGGAGATCGGAACCGCGCAAGCGGCGAAGACTACTCGGGGCCTCGCCGCGTCCGGACCTGTTCGCGCCGCGAGCGCCAAACGTCTGCAAGTGTCTCCGAACCGGGCGCGTGTCGCACCCGATGTGTACGGTCCGAGTGTGCGCGACGCGCTGCTCGACGACCTCGATCCCGCGCAGTACGAAGCCGTCACCTCGAGCGCGGCTCCACTCGCCATCATCGCCCCCGCCGGTTCGGGCAAGACGCGGGTACTCACGCGGCGCATCGCATACGGCGCCCGTGAAGGCCGGCTCGAGTCCCGCCATGTGCTCGCCGTCACGTTCACCCGTCGAGCGGCGGGCGAGCTCGTGTCGCGCATCGGGCGCCTCGGTGTCGACGGTCGGATCACGGCCGGCACCTTCCACGCGATCGCGCTCGCGCAACTGCGCCGGCACGCCATGGAACGCAATCGGGAGGCACCGCGGGTTCTCGAGAGCAAGGCCCGCCTGCTCGGCCCGATCGTGCGGGAACGGGGCACGGCGTCGGGAATCGCCATCGCCGACGTCGCGGCCGAGATCGAGTGGGCGAAGGCGCGCCTCGTCACGCCGGATGGCTACGCGGCGGCCGCCGGGGCCGCGGGCCGCCGCATCCCGCGGGGCGCGGGCGAGGTCTCGGCGCTCTACGCGCGCTACGAGGCCGAGAAACGCACGCCGCCACCTGCTCGACTTCGACGACGTCCTGAGCCGCTGTGCCGAGGCCATCGATCACGACGAGGAATTCGCGGCCGGCCAGCGCTGGCGCTTCCGGCATCTCTTCGTCGACGAGTTCCAAGACGCCACGCCGCTGCAACTGCGGCTGCTGCGCGCCTGGCTCGGGCGCTCCGATCAGCTCACCGTCGTCGGCGATCCCGCGCAGGCGATCTACGGCTTCACCGGCGCCGACGCGTCGCCGTTGATCGCCTTCGACCGCACCTTCGCCGGGAGCCAAACCGTCGTGCTCGAGCGGAACTACCGGAGCACGCCCGCGGTCGTCGCGCTCGCGGAGGTTGCGCTGGGAGGCGCGGCCGGGCGCACCCGTCGGCGCCCGGAGGCCATCCGCGCCAACGGCGCCGCGCCGACCATCACCGCGTACGACGACGACGCGGCCGAGGCCCGGGCGATCGCCGACGCGTGTTGGCAGACGCACGCGGGCGGCGTGCCGTGGAACGACATCGCGGTGTTGTTCCGCACGAATGCACAGTCGTCGCGCTTCGAGGCCGCGTTCACCAAACGTGGTGTGCCGTTCCGCATCGGCGAAGGTCAGCGCTTCGCGATGCGTCCTCCCGTTCGGGTCGTGCTCGACCAGCTCCGCGAAGCCGAGCGCCAGTTTGCGGGGCGACCGTTCTCGGAGCACCTCGCCGAGCTCGCCGCCCCCGACGATGGACCCGACAACAATGCACCGACCACCGACGCGCCCCAACACGATGCGCCCGGCAATGACGCGACCGTCGAAGAAACGCGCTCGCACCGCGATGCGTTGTTGGAGCTCGGCCGCGACTATCTCGAATCCGTCGGCGGCACCGGGAGCGTCACCGAGTTCGCGACGTGGCTCGACACCGCGACCGGCGGCGGATCGGGCCACGCGCCCGGCGTCGACCTCGTCACGTTCCACCGCGCCAAGGGGCTCGAGTGGACGGTCGCCTACGTCACGGGACTCGAACGCGGGCTCGTGCCGATTTCCTGGTCGACCTCCGAGCCGGCACTGGCCGAGGAACAGCGGCTCCTGCATGTCGCGCTGAGTCGCGCCGAAGACGAGCTGCATTGTTCGTGGGCGCGCTCCCGCACGGTCGGTTCCCGCCGTACGCCGCGGGAACCGTCGCCGTGGTTGGGCATGTTGGAGAACGAGGCCAACCATGCGCCGCACGGATTGCTCGAGCGGCGCCGGGATCCGCACGACCACATCGCCGAGCTGCGGGCCACGCTCGCGGCCGTTGCACCGCCGGCGCCACCGCCGGAGCGGGCCGGCCGTTTGAACACGCGCGATCGCTGAAATCCGCATTCCATGAACGGGCAGTGAGGCGCGGAGGCGGCGGTAGCCTCGACAGATGTACGAGTACGACGCGGCTACGCAAGCCCTCGCGGACACTGTTCTCGAGTTGCTGCGCGAGTTGGTGGCACTCGATCCCGCGCCCTTGAACGGGACGATTCAGCCCTCGGAGCTCGCCGCGCTCGTCCGGCCGATGATCAACCCCACCGGTAACGATCCCGACGCCGTGATCGATCTCTTCGTCAATGTGCTGATGCCCGCCGTCATCCGCGCCGACAGTCCACGGTTTCTCGCCTGGATCCCGTCGGCACCGACCAAAGCGTCGATGTTGTTCGATGCCGTCGTGTCGCTCGCGTCGATCAGCGGCGTTTCCTGGATCGAATCGGCGGGCGCCGTGTGGGCCGAGAACGAAGCGTTGCGGTTCCTCTCCGACCTCGCGGGCATGCCCGCCTCCGCGGGCGGAACGTTCGTGCAAGGCGGCTCGGCCGCGAATCTCTCGGCCCTGGCGGTCGCGCGCGAAACCGGGCGCCGACGGCTCGGCGACCCACGGGCGCGGGTGCGGTTCGCGGTGACCGACGACACGCACTCTTCGGTGCGCAACACCATGCGGCTGCTCGACGTCGATCCGCTCGTCGTTCCGCTCGTCGACGACCACTTCACCGGTGCCGCGCTCGCGCGCCACACTCGAAACGTGTGCCGACCCCGCGTCGGTCTGCGCGGTCGTGGCAAACGCGGGCAGCACGAACGCCGGACTGGTCGACGATCTCCAAGGCATCGCCGAGATCTGCGACGAACGCAACCTCTGGATGCATGTCGATGCCGCGTACGGCGGAGCCGCGTTGCTCGCACCGTCGGTGCGGGACCTGTTCGCCGGCATCGAACGCTCCGACTCGCTGGTCGTCGATCCCCACAAATGGCTGTACGCACCGCTCGACTGCGCGGCGCTGCTCTACCGCGATCCGGAACTGGCGCGCTCGGTGCACGGCCAACACGCCGCGTATCTCGACTCGGTGAACGACGAGACGTCGGGCTGGAATCCGGGCGATTACGCGTACCAACTCACGCGTCGGGCCCGGGGCTTGCCGTTCTGGTTCTCGCTCGCGGTCTACGGCACGGACGCGTATCGGGAGGCGGTCGAACGCGTCATCACCACGACGCGCGCCGCGACCGATCGGATCCGTGCCCTCCCCCATCTCGAGCTGGCCCGTGAGCCCGAGCTGTCGGTCGTGTTGTTTCGCCGAACCGGTTGGACGGACGCGCAGTATCACCAGTGGTCGGCGCGGTTGTCGCGCGAACAGATCGCCCTGGTCGTGCCGAGCCGTTGGCACGACGAGACCGTTGCCCGCTTGGCGTTCCTGCATCCCGACACGACACTCGACATCGTCGACGAGATCCTCGCCACCACCGCCTGACCGCTTAATCGGTGGTTGGCCGGCGTGTGCGTGGGCATGATGGCGCTATGGCCACATCACGACGCGCCGACATGTTCACCGCGGACGGCAAGCCCTCCGACGACGACCCGCGGGAGAACGGGCCGCGTTTGGGCGACGAGCGCGCCACGTTGGTCGAGGCGCTGCGCTGCCTGCGCCTCACGTTGGAGATGAAGTGCGAGGGTCTCGATGCGGAGCAGATGGCGCGGCGTTCGGTCGAGCCGTCGACCATGTCGCTCCTGGGGCTCGTTCGTCATTTGGCCGAGGTCGAGCGGATCTCGTTCCGGATCACGATGGCCGGCCAGGACGTGCCCCGGCTGTATACGTCGCCGACCAACCGTGACGGCGACTTCGACGACGCGGTCGGCGATCCGAAGGTCGTCGCCGACGCGTGGGCGGCATGGGAGGCCGAGATCGACTTCGCCAACCGGTTCGTCGCCGAGGCGTCGAGTCTCGACGTCACCGCCGACGATCCGTTGAATCAGCACGGGAGCGGCGGCGGCGGGATCTCGCTGCGCGAGATGCTCCTCGGGATGATCGGGGAATACAACCGTCACCTCGGGCACGCCGACCTGCTGCGCGAGCGGATCGACGGCCGCATCGGGCAGTAGCGCGGGTTTTCGGGATCAGTTCGCGCACGCGCCCCACAAGCCCCGGTGCGCGGCCTGCGCTTGCAGCTCTTCTTCCAACATCGCGCGGGCGTGCACGCCGTTGGGCGGGATGATCAAGAGCCGGGCGTAGCCGAGGCGGAGCAACTCGTCGTCGTAGCGCGCGCCGTTCACGTACACGTACGCGAGCAGGCGGCCGTACTTGTCGCGCTTCTCGGTGTCGGTCTCGAGCGAAACGCGCGTTCCCGGTGGCAAGCGCGCCTTCGTGTGCGCACTGGCCTGCGGCCCGAAGCACTGCACCGGCTTGCGGGGGTCGACGGTTTCCGGCGTGTCGGCACCGAGTATGCGCACGCGTTCAACGTGGCCGCCGACCTCGACACTGATCGTGTCGCCATCGGAGACATGTACGACCGTTGCTTCAATTCTCGCCGTGACCGCGCCGCCCGACCGCCAACCCCACCCGGCACTCCCGAGCAGGGCGACGGCAAACGTCGCGCACACGGCTCGGGAAAGAGCCATGTCCGCACCGTAGCAACCGCCGACGACACCTACGTCGTGCGTCGTGAGCAAGATGGCGCGCGAGAGTCAGACCGCGGTGACGATTCGGCAGGGGACGATCAGATTTACCTCGACGAGCCGGCTCGCGCAGACGCGATGGAACCCGTCGGCGATCACCAACACCGCGCGGGCGGTGTCGCGCACGAGCAGTATCGGCGAGAGTTTCTCGCCGTTGGTGACCTTGGCGAGATCCGCACGGACGTGAAAATCCTTCTTACCGAGCGGGCGTAGTCCCGAAGCGCGCAGGATGTCTTTCGCCTTGTACGTCCGGATCGTCGACGCGGCCCGTAACGCGTCCGCGAGTGCGCTCGCCACCTCGGGCGCATAGATCAAGCTGAGGTAGTCCCTCGCGGCCGGGAAGTCGTGATCTTGTGGATCGTCCGCCCACAGACCCGTCACCTTCGGAACACGCGTCACGCTTAAGGTGTAGCCGCCCCGGACCGCCGTCGCCACCCGCGGAACAACAGGTCACAACGTCTGGCGGACTCGGTAGGCGAAGGTCCGGAATCACAACCGCGAAGCTGACCCGCGTGGCCGATCGCGGGTCATGTCGGAAGCGTGCCGAGCCGCTTCGGGGCGAACCCGATTGTCGGGACGGTGGTCCAGCAGGATCAGTGCGACGGGGTGTTTGGTTCCGCGATGGGGTCGGGCGCCGAGAGCGCGTGTCGGCGAGCGTGGGCAAGTGCGCCATCGAGCTGCTCGAACAGGTGGTTTTCGTGGGCGAGGTGGTCGAGTGCTCCGACGGCGGTCAGGGTTCGTAGATGGTCGGGTTTGGGTCCTTTGATGAGAACGGTGATACCGCGCCCTTCGAGTTCGGACACGATCTCACCGAGTGCCTGTGCGCCGGTGGCGTCGAGGACCTGAACCTCGGGTAGGCGCAGCACGACCACGCGGACATCGGCGACCGCGGTGAGTTCGGTGAGGAATCGTTGTGCGGCGCCGAAGAAGAGTGCTCCGTCGAGTCGGTAGGTGATGATGCCGTTGTGGCGGAGGTCCGCGGCCTCGTCGGCATCGATTTCCACCGCGCGGCTGTCTGAGGTGATCGATGCGCTGCGGGCGACGCTGGCGAGGGCGAGTGCCGCGGCGACCGCCATGCCAAGTTCGATCGCGAAGACAAGATCAAACGCGACGGTCGCGAGTGCGGTGAGTGCGAAGACAATGGCATCGGAGCGAGTGGCACGAACGACGGCTCGTACGTTGTGCGGTTCGACCATGCGTACGGCGGTGACCATCAGCACCCCGGCGAGGGCGGCGAGCGGAATCCTTGCAACCAAGTTCCCCGCGAGCAGTACGACGCCGATGAGAAAGAGGGCATGGACAATCGCGGCGACTCGCGTGCGCGCTCCCGCGCGGATGTTGACGGCGGTACGCGCGATCGCGCCGGTGGCGGGCATGCCTCCGAATAACGCGGACGCGATATTGGCTGCACCTTGTCCGAAGAGTTCTCGGTCGGGATCATGGTTCGGTGTGTCGGCCATGCCGTCCGCGACCTTGGCTGACAACAAGCTCTCCAGCGCGGCGAGCGCCGCGACCGCGAGTGCCGCCGATAAGAGGTTGCTGGTTGCGGAGACCGACAGATGCGGAAGCGACGGTGTCGGCAACGTAGACGGGATCGACCCGATCCGAGCAGCGTTCAGGTGGACGACCTGCGCGAACACGGTCGCGACCGACACCGCGATCAATGACGCTGGAAGCGCACGATGCAAACGCGGAAGCACGATCATCAGCCCGGCCACGATCACTACGAGCAGCACGGACCCCCGATTGCCGTGCCCGACGACTCGTCCCACTGCCCGCGCCGCGACAACGGCGGTGTTCACACCCGTCGGTTTGGGAACGCCGAGCGCCGAAGGCACTTGTTGTAAGAAGATGAGCGTCGCGATACCGACCGTGAATCCTTCGATGACCGGCCAGGGCACGAACGCGACGTACCGACCCAGACGCAGGAACGCGGCGACGAGAATCAACACGCCGGCCATGAGTCCGACCGTGTACACCGCGCTGATCCCGTAGCGCGTCACGACTGGGAAGAGCACGACAGCCATCGCGCCCGTCGGACCCGAGACCTGGACGTTGGAACCGCCGAGGACCGCGGCGACCAACCCGGCAACGATCGCCGTCACCAGCCCGGGTGTTGCACCCATCCCACTCGATATCCCGAACGCAAGCGCCAGCGGCAACGCGACCACACCAACCGTCAGCCCCGCGAGCAAATCAGCCTTCCACGACCTTCGCAACCCGCGGTAGTCGGAGCGGCGAGGAAGAAAACGCGTGAAGGTATTCACGCGCCCGCAGCGCGAAGATCCGCCAAGAGATCCTGGGTTTGACTCAACGACCCGATCAGCACGCGACGCGCCGCGCCCAGCAGCTCCGCCACGAATGGGTTTGAAATCGCGTACACGACCGAGGTCCCGACCCGGCGTGTGCTGACCAGACCCGCGCGCCGCAACACGCCGAGCTGTTGCGACAGATGCGACAACTCGATCCCCACCAGCGGCTGCATCTCCCCGACCGAACGCTCCCCATCCACCAACACTTCAAGCGCGCGGACGCGCGCCGGATGGGCCAACGCCTTGAACAACTCGGCTTTCACCACCGACACCGGTTCGTTGAGCGCCGAAGCGAGATCACGATCCGGCATCAGGCACTCACCTGACAATCTGACATATTTATAAGATAGTCGATCTACCCGATCGCCCCGGATCGGGCTGACGCCTACGTCAACCCGGTCAGCGCAAGGCGCACCGATTGCCCACTCTGGAATGCTTACGCAGCCCTAGAGCGGCGGTGTTCTGTGCGGCTGGTCAGCGGGCCGCGCCGGCGACGAAGGCTGGATCGCCGCGACGAAAAAGGAGGTCGCCGCCGGGACCAACGCCGTCACATTTGCGAGCACAATCGACGTCAGAACGAGCGCGACTGACGACGTCGCCTACAAGAGCCAGCGCGAGCGGTACTACCGAATCGTGCGGACGACTTGGTTGTTCGGTCTGGCCTTTCTCATCTGTTGTCTCGCGGTCCTTGCGCACGAAAAGGTGCCGATAGCCCTGCCGACCCTGCCTCTCGCCGCTGCCGCGCTCCTCATGTTCGGGGTGGATGGACAAGACTCGGTGCCAGTCTCGATTGCCAAGGTCGTTGGATCGCTCGGTTGCGTCGCGTTGGCGTTCGTCACGATTCTTCCGTAATGGCTGTTGCTATGAGCGCTTATCGGTCGACCTACTTCCAGAGCACAGCAGGTCAACGGCACTTCCGGCGGCGGCGAGCGGGACGGTCACAACCTGGCCCGAGTATGTCGGCTTCGGCCCTCAAAGGGGTGCAAGGAATGCGCCGGTGAGCATGTTCGAGACGTTGTCGATGAAGACCTCGATCGGGAGTGGCCTCCCCCGATCGGAGGGCGCTTCGATCCTTCGGGCCCGGTCTGCGCAGACGTTGACCATCATGCGCGTGCCGACGAACAGGCGTTCGCGAACGATGCGCGGCGGGAGGGTGGAACGCATGATCGTGTCGAGCGTCTTGCCTGCCGCGATCCCTTTGCTCGGAGTCAGTCGCACCACCTCGTGCCAATAGAAGGCGGGCTGTGATCCGAGTTCGGCCATGATTTTGACCCATGCGCGTTCACTCGGACCGACCTCGACGTATTCAGCGACCGGACGCACGAGAACTTCGACGAGTTGGCGCGGCTGGTCAGTCGTATCGCGGCGCACGAGGTCTTCCCAGAGGGTCTGTTGTCGGGCGCCGATACGCGGGACGTGACGATTCGTGAGGGCGACGAGAAGTCCTTCGCGATCAGCGAAGTGGTACTGGATCGCGGTGGTGTTGCGTTCTCCGGCTGCGATACGAATCTGGCGAAGCGACGTGAGAAACACGCCACCCTCGCTGAACAGCTTCTCAGCGACGTCGAGCAGACGTTCGCGTTTTGCATCCCCGCGTGACGCCATCGGTGCGCACGATAGCTCTCAATCGACTCGTCTCGTTCGACCGCGGCTGGACCTTGAACGTCGAACAGCCGTCACGCCCGCCTACGAAAATGGGTACTCAACCGCGATCCGTCGGGGAACTGGATTCCTCGGCCGCGCGCGCCATAACTCTGCCGATCGGTCTCGCCGTGGACGCGTCCAAGCGGCATTATGCGCGCGTCCGGACAGACGAGACGCTGGCAGGATCGCGCGGGGCGTGTTCCGTGGTCTCGATAGGCGCGGGTTTACCGGAACAGATGCGGATCCAGGTGCGACGATGGATCGGCGGCTAGATCGCACGGTTGGGCGAGTTGTCCGAGGTGCGCGTCTTCGTAGTAGAGCGGAACGTCGGTGTCGACGTCGTAGAACACACGGCCGGCGCGGCGCGCCAATGGCGATCCCGAACGCGCGGACAACAGCAGGCCATCACTTTCATGTGCCCACAACTCGTGATCGGTGACGCGATAGAAGTCGTGGCCGTGCATCGCATACGCGAACGCCTCGCCCGCGAAACGGGACAAGCGCCGACGCACATCGCTCGATGCAACACCGACCTCGGCGACGGAATCGGGAACGGCAACGACCGCGACCTCGCGCGCTGCGTCCGAGCGTCGGTCCTGGTCTGCGATGAGCGCGGTGAACGCGGCGCGTCGGATCGCGGACACCGCCATGTCAAGCCCGTCGATGACGTCCTGAAGTCGTCGAGCAACGTCGTCATTGACGTCGGGGCGACCCACGATGGCCGCGAGTGTCAATCCACATCCAAAGATGTGATTGATTACCTGATCGCCGACATCCGCTGCATTGAGATCGTGCTGGAACCCCACGACCGTCTCCCTCCGTCAGGCCGCTCTGCTGGACCTGGATGGAGGCTCTGGACCGGCGACAGGCTCGCTACGGATGCAGTCGGAGAAGAACCTGGACGAAGAGTACAGGGCCGCCGCCTGATCCCGCGGGCGTCAGCTCGAACCTTGGAATCGGGCCACACGGTTCTATCGCAAACCGGCGCCGCGATCGTGCGTGCTCCACACGGTGTCCCAGAACTGGTATGACCTTCGCCTCTTACCCCCGGGATCCGCATGGACGACCATCGCAACCATGTTCTTCGACGACGAACTCTTGCTCGTCCCTCCCGACTCTTGTGAGGCGCTGCTCGCCAGCACGCACGTCGGCCGGGTGAGCCTGACCATCGACGCCCTCCCCGCAGTCCTGCCCATCACCTACCAATACCTTGGCGGCGACATCATCATCGGAATGCGCGACGGCCCCGCCCTTCGACGCCTCGCACACGAGAACGTCATCGCTCTGGAGATCGACAACGCCAACTCGGAAGACGCGACCTGGGCCGTCCTCGTCTTCGGTCAAGCGATCGAAGTCACCAACCCCCACGAACGCGCCGAGTGCCAAGCCATCGACAGCGCCTCGTCCCCGAAGCGCATCGCGCACTCGGCGTACGTCCGCCTCCGCCCGCACCACATCACCGGCTACCGCACGACGTCATAACCACGTCCGCCACCGTCCATAACTGCCGATCGGTCTCGTCACACGTCCGCACGATCGGGCGACCGGTGCGCGGTCAGCCGTGGCTGTGCCCGTCGCCCGTGAAGATCGCATATGCCTCGCGCAGGCCGTAGAAGACGATCACGAAACCCGCCAGCGGGTCGGCCCACCACGCACCCGCGACAACGTTGACTGTGAGCCCGAGCAGCACAGCGGTCGCGAGCAAACCGTCGATGAAGGTCACGCGGCCCTCCGTCAGCAAGACTTGATTGCCAAGCGCAGCGCCGGTTCGCGCCTTGCCTGCTGCGAGCGTGAACATGACGACCGCGGTCGCAGCGGTCCAAGCAATACCGAGCGGACTGTGCTTCGGATGGTGGCCAACGAACACCACATAGATGGATTGGGCCGCGATGTAGACCGCAAGAACGACGAATGCGGCACCAATTAGGCGCAACGCCCGACGCTCACGGCGCTCACCGGTTCCGGATAGCTCCCAGATCACGACGGTGCTCGCACCGATCTCAACGAGACTGTCGAGGCCGAATCCCGCGAGTGCAACCGATCGAGCGCCAATCGCGGCGACCGCAAGCACGACGACCCCAACGACGTTCCACCCAAGCGTGATCCATTCGAGAATGAACCCGCGTCGTAGGAGATGCTCCGCATCGGCACGTTCCATCCAATCAGCGACTCTACGTCAGCTACCCCATGCCGTAACTGCCGATCGGTGTCGTCGCGCACCGCCGTCCTGGCACGTTGGGAGTCGGTCAGTTGAACTGCCACCTGCCTGGTCGTTCGGGCGCGAGTGCATCGCGTGGATTGGTTCAGGTGGGGAGCACTCTGCGCAGGTCGTCGTCGCTGAGGTCGAGCGCTGCTCTCATGGTTTCCAGTACCTGAACCTGTGCGGTGGTGAGGGTTCCGTCTGCGAATCCGACCGCGGCGACCTGACCGCAGAGAGTTTCCTTGCCTTGTTGGTTCAGGCTTTGCTCCAGCGGAGCGAGATACGAGGTGATCTGTGAGGTCTCGTTCGCTTTCAGATCATGTACCAGCCAGTCATTGTCGTACTGCTCCATTCCGCTGCTTCGCAGCGCCTGGATCACCGCAAGCCGTGCCGACTCGTTCGTCGAGTCTCCGGCCGCGAGCATCGCGACCACGCAGCGGCGCGTTGCGGCTCGCAAGGCTTCGGTGAATGCGGCGAACGTGCGGGTCATGTCGGCGTTCGTTTGCGGCACCTCGGCCGCGAGTTCGCGCCTGTCCTGCAGCAGCATCGCGCGAAGAACCAGCACGAACAGGCATGTCCAATAGATCACCCGGAACCCGTGACCGATGGCGAGATAGGTACGGTAACTGACGATGTCGCTGACCGTGGCGTGAGCGTTGTAGAGAGAGGTCGCGTGTTCGTTCGCGAGAAAGGATGCACCGAACGCGATCCAGAACGTCCAGAAGGCCGTGGGCGACACGCTCCGCAACGACGGCTCCACTCCCGTTTCGCCGTCGCGAGCCACTCGTGCTCGAGTCCGACGCTTCAGCTCCCAAGTCACGCCGACGACGAGGAACGCAATTGAAGCAACCAAGGTAAGTGTCGCGAGCGTATGGATGAGTGAGAGAGTGTCGCGGATGCGCGCAACGCTGGGAGAGTGACCCGCGAGCCGTTGTTGCTGATAGTGCCGCTCGACGAGATTTAGAACCAATAGAGCGAGGTTCCCGATTCCGCAGAGGCTCGCCGTTACCAGGACCCATGGTGTCCACACCCGGGCGGGCGAGGGCCGAGGGCCTGAATATGGAGTCAACACCGCCGTCCGCATACTTCCCCCGTCGACACAATGCGGGTCGAGTGCATGCACGCGCCCGAGTCGTCCAAGGCTATTGCGCACAGCGCGCCTTCAACAAGATTCGACTACCCGCGCCGCCTGTCATTGGTCCCGCCGATCGGCGGTTATGTGAGCGGTGACTTCACCATTCGCGGGAGGCAGAATGTTCAGAAGTCGACAACGATGCGATTGCGGCGATGGCCACGGCCGGCGGTTGGGTGCGGTGCCTTGACGCGACGGCGGATGAGGAGGGCAAGAACATGTCCGAGGATCGTCGGCACGAGTTCACACGGGGTCGTTACGGCTGGATCACGCACACCGATCTTGCGAGCGCTGACGCAGCGGCGACGCGCGACTGGTGCGAATCGGTGCTGGGCTGGACCTTTCAGGAGCCGTTCCCAACACCTCAGGGCAACTATCACTTGTTCGCGTACTCCGACGCCGGCGGTGGCGGGATCCGTCAGACGGGGTCTGACGAGTCGCCCGGTTCGACGCCAACGGTTCACGTCGAGAATACGCAAGCGGCATACGACGCCGCCCTTCGTGCAGGAGCAGAACCCGTGAACCCGCCGACTCGCGTCATGGAGGGCGTCTGCATCGCCATGGTTCGTGCTCCGGGAGGCGTCCTGATTGGCTTCTCCGGACCAACTGATTAACTCACTGGATCGCACGCTTCAGGCGGGCCAGATCACCCATCGGCGCAGCCAGTCCTGATCGCCAGCTATGGCGTCCAATCATTCGTGCGATGCGCCGGGACGCGCACGCGGCGCGGATAGGCAGTTATGGCTTCTCGCGGTCGAAGTCGATCGGCCACGGGAAGGGCGGCAAGACCGAATGAAGGTACGGCGTCCGCTTGTGGCTGTGCTCGATCCAGACGGCGATAACCACATCCGCGGTCGTACCAAACTCTGGCGGAGTGTCGGGCGAACGTTCCAGGGTGACGTACTCAAATCGAATCCGGAGTCCCTCGACGTAACGCGTCGGGTCACCGTGGCGAGCGCCGACGAGTTCAGAGCCGTCCTGGGTGAGCATGCGGAAGTCTTGTCGATCCGGCAGCCTCTCGGACCGCGCCTCGGTGATCGTGCCTTCGATGCTTCGACGCTCGATGGAGCCCGGAGCAATCGCGGCCCACCACTCCGTCGTTCCGAAAAGGTACGGGGTGGTCGCGAAGCCCTGGCCGTTCGCGGTCACCTCTTGCAACTGGCGAACCTGTTCCGCGTGGGCACGAAGCTCGTAAATCAGGTCCCACTTCGTGTCCATCGCGCACGCATGTTGCCCGATCGTGCACGGTCGTGGCGAGTTCCCGATCGGCACTTCGGCATCGATCCACCTGGCGCCTCTGGGCCGAGACGGTGCACCACCTGCCGTGACGATCGAGGCGAGCGGAATCCGCAGTGTCGAAATTCCTCGGCGCCGCCCATGCGGTCCGAGCGTGTCCGTGAATCACGTCACGTGCATGCGACAAGATGCTCGTCGTCTCGACTGAGGAAGACCGCGTAGTCCATCTCGCGCAGAGCTGTCGTGCAACCGCTCAGGTCGATCGTCTTAGGAGGTCCATGACGCCGAGTGATGTTTCAAGTGGTATCCCGAGGTGCGCGGATGCCGAACGAAGATCTCCGAACGTCGTTACGCCCGTCGCGCGAGCAGCTTCGTCGTACTGGGGTGCTGTCGCACGAGCGAACTCGGGAACGACGAGCGCGGTCTTGAGTTCAGTCTCCAGGATGGTTCCCTCTCGAAGCAGCGCGACGAGGTCGGGGTCCGGAACACTGATATTTCCCACCGTTGAGAGGTCGACGAGGTTCAGCGCACCGGGAGGCCAATGTGGGTCCTCTGCTAACCGGAGGAGGTGCGACCGCACTTCTTCGTCATCAATGTCACCATTCCAGACTTCGAACGTACAGCCATGCGATCTCACGGCCTGGTGCGCAATCCCCATTGGGACGACGCTAGACGTACGAAGCCTCGTCGAGCACGACCGCGGTCGGCCCATCGTTCGGAAACGAACGTCCTAGGCTCGGTCGGAGGTGCGCGGGCAGTCACATCGCCGACGGCGTCGATCGCCTCAGTCGGATCCTCCACCGGGGGTGATCGGTGGCCACTCGGCCGGCCACCAGTCTCCGTTTGGGTTGGTGGTTTGCCCGACCTCGATGATGTAGCCGTCAGGATCCCGGATGTAGCAACGGATCTCGTACTTGTGTTGCTTCGGCGGCGTCAGGAACTCAGCGCCCCGGGCGCTCCAATCGGCGTACACGGCGTGGATGTCCGCGACCCGGATATTGAGGAAGCTGCTGACCCGGTCGGGGTCGCTCGGTGTCTCGAGGGTGACCGTTGGCTTGTCGTCGGTGGGACCGCCGCCGCCGTTGATGATGATGTACGTGTTGGCCAGTGCGATGTTCGTCGGCGTGGGACCGAACACCACCGTGCCGCCAAGCACCTCGGTATAGAACCGCCGGGAGCGCTCGATGTCATCGGAAACGATGAAGTGGGTCACCACCATTCGGTGGGCGGGCTGCGTGGGCTCGGCCACTGTCACCTCCACTCGCAGGAGATCGCGCCCGCCTACGACGGGGCATCGGGCCCTCAGTCAACCAGATGTATTCGTCGATTGGTTCGCGTCATCGATCGTCTGGCTGTTCGAGCCAGACCCTTACGCCTGCGAGACTGTTCGCGTGAGCAAGAGTCGTCTCGAAGCGTTCAGCGACGGAGTACTCGCCGTGCTGATCACGATCATGGTGCTTGACCTCCGCCCACCTGCCGGGCATGAATTCTCCGACCTGAGCCCGCTCTTCCCGAAGGTGCTGGTCTACGCGCTCAGCTTTGCGTTCCTGGCGATCTACTGGAACAACCACCACCACCTGATGCACGTCGTTGAACACATCAGCGGCGCCGTCTTGTGGGCGAACTCGCTCTTGCTGTTCTGGCTGTCGCTCACTCCCGCGGCGACTGCTTGGCTTGGTCCGAATGTTCACGACCGCGCGCCGGTGGTCGCCTATGGCGTCGTTCTGTTCGGCTCCGCGGTGGCGTACTTCGTTCTGACCCGAACCTTGCTCTCGATTCACGCGCCCGAATTCGCGGCTGGCGGTCGCGATCGGAGCCGATTGGAAGGGCAAGCTCTCCGCAGTCGCCTACCTCGCTGCAATCGCGGCGGCGTTCGTCGAACCCTGGCTGTCCATCGCGATCTACGTCGGCGTCGCCATCGTGTGGCTCATCCCCGACCGGCGTATCGAGCGCGTCGCCGCTCGTTCGCCTGAGCGCGACGTCGAGTAGACGCCGACCGATGGTGCGACAACCCGCTGTCCGCGCTGCGGCGAGACAACCGCAGACGTATAACGGCGTGCGCCGATCGCCGTGAGCAACGCCCGACTGGTTCTCACCTGCGGGCTGCCCGGCGCGGGCAAGACCACGCTCGCACGACGGTTAGCTGCCGAGCGGCGGGCACTACGCCTCACGCAAGATGAGTGGCTCGTCGCGCTCGGCTCCAGCCCGTGGGACGCGTCGACCCGGGAGAAGGTCGACCACGAGCTCTGGCGCCTCGCACAAGAGGTCCTGCGCCTCGGCCTCGGTGTCGTCGTCGATTTCGGACTATGGGCAAGGAGCGAGCGTGACGAGATGCGATCCTCGGCTCGCAGCTTGGGCGTCGGTGTGGAACTGCACTACCTCGCCGTACCGATCGACGAACTCTGGCGCCGTGTGCACGCGAGGAACTCCGAGCCACCTTGGAGCAGCCACCCGATTGGTCGCGCCGACTTCGACGAATGGGTACGCAGCTTCGAGGCTCCCGACGCGGCCGAGCTGGCGTTGTTCGACCCGCCGCCGGACTCGCGCTGAACCGGTAGCGCGAATCAGGGGTCGGTGCGACGGCGACCGAGGTTGCTGACGAGATTCGTCAACTGTTCGGTCGGCTCGATGCCGAGCTCCGACTTCAACATCCCGCGGTAACGGTTGAAGGCTTCGAGCGCCTCCATCTGATTGCCCTCCGCGAGGAAAACGCGGATCAGTGCGCCGTGCGCGCTCTCCCGCAACGGTTCGGCGCGGATCGCGGCCAGCGCCGCGATCACGGCTTCGGCCCAACGACCCTTCTGCGTGAGGTGCGACGCCATCGCCTCGAGCGCGTGCAGCCGGAGTTGGTGCCACTCCTCGTTCTCGATCACGACCCAGTCGTCGTACCAACCCGGCAACAGGTCGACGGAAAGCGACGCGACCGCGGCGGCCGACTCGTCGCTCGGCAACAACTCGCACGTCGGGTCGAGCAAGCGATGCGCCAACGCACGCGACTCGCGTATGTCGACGCGCACGTCGGGCGCGGGACCGAGGTCGAGATCTTCGACAACTACCGCAGCACTCGCGGTCGGTTTGAGTCGCCACAGCGCGGAGCGAAGACTGCTCGCCGCGTCCTGCGGCGGCGCTTCCGGCCACAACGTCGACGCGACGAGGTGACGGGTCGCGGGCCGGTCGCGCAGAGCCAGGAACGCGAGCAGCTTGCGTGACCCACTCGGCAGCGCGAGCGCGTGATCACCGGCTCGGAAGCTGAAGGTGTCGAGCACCGAGACCATGAGCTCCTCTTTCGGAGGCTCCCGGTCGGGATGATCGACTGCGGCGACGTCGGTCACTGATTCTCCACGTGTCGGACCGCGGACCAGCCCACAGCGCACCCCCATATGGTGCGCACCGGGCGTCGCGACCGCGTGACGCGCTCGTTACCGCGGCAACCCCTAGCGCGGGAGGAAGTCGAGCAGCAGCGGATTCACCTTCTCGGGCGCCTCCCACTGCATCCAGTGCCCCGGCCCCTCGACCCGCTCGTAGCGGAACGAGTTGTCGCAGTATTTGGCCGATCCGGTCATCTGCGCCTCGGTCAACGCGAAATCGCCCGTGCTCCAGAGCCCCATCGCCGGCGATTGCACCTGCGGCAGTTCGAGCGGCGGATCGATGAGCGCCTGCGGCGGGACGTTCGCCCGGTACCAGTCGAGTCCGGTCGTCAGCGAGTTGTCGCGCACGAGATCGGCGATGACCGCGTCGGCATCGGGGTGTTGTGACCACTCGCGGAAGTTGGCCCAGTCGTTCATCGACAACCATTGCTCGGCGATGTCGCGGAACTGGAACAAGAGCATGTACCACGACTTCTCGCGCTGCACGAGACCGGAACTCGCGAACGAGCTCGGATGACCGACCGACAACGTGACGAGATGGTCGACGCGCTCGGGCGCGAACGCCGCGGTGGCCCACGCAATCGCGGCACCCCAGTCGTGCCCAACTACGTGCGCGCGCTCGATACCGAGGTGATCGAGGATCGCGGTGACGTCGATCGCGAGGAACGGGATCGAATACGCCTCGACCTCGGGCGGCTTGTCACTCGCGCCGTAGCCGCGTTGGTCGGGAACGATGACCTGGTAACCGGCGTCGACCAGCGCGGGCACCTGCTTCGACCACAGTCGCTTGGTGTCGGGGAAGCCGTGCAACAACACGACCGGTCGTCCCTCGCCCTCGACCTGAACGTCGAGCGTCACACCACTGGAATCGATCCGCATGTCGTCCCCGTTCGTCAGCCGGCCACGATGGCCAAGAGCTCTTCCCGCGTCGGCGCGAACACCGGTTCGTCGCGCCAGTTCTTGCCCAGCTCCATCGCCCGCTCGGTCACACCCGGTTCGGCAAACACCTCATCGGGAACGGCCAGCACCGCGAGTACGCGCAACATCGGCCGGAAGAGATCGGGATCCTTCCCCGCCGCCGCGGTCAACGCCTGGTTCAGCTCGTATTGCTGATCGCCGGGCTCGTACGCCTTGCCGTCGATCCCGGCCTCGATCTCGGCCAACCGGTGCCGGTCGAAGTCCAACGTCGCCCGGAAGTACGGCTCGACGGTCGCCTCGGTGACCTCGTGCCAGCGCTGCGCGAGCTCCATCGGGAAATCGAACGACGCAACCTGCAAGAGATCGCGCAACGCGATCGCGTGCATGAGGCCGATCGCCGCGCCGCGCCCGAGCGACGGGTTGGTACATGCCCACGAGTCGGCGACCGCGAGCACACCGGTGGCCACGGGTGTGCCGTCGACGACGAACGTGCGATGCCGGTCCTCGATCTTGCTCATGATCGCGACGTCGTCATCGATCGGTTCGCCCTCGGCCCAGTGCGCGACGAGCGGGATCGACTTCCACAAGCGCATCCAGGTCTCGATGTCTTTCAGTCCGCGCAGCGCGGCATCCTTCGCGCTGATGACGATGCCGAGTCCCCAGGTTCCGTTGTCGGCCGGCAGCGTCAACGTCGAGATCGTTCCCCACGGCATGAGCAACCCGCACAGCATCGGCGGGATCTCGCCGTCGGCCGAACGGAAGTGCCGCCCGAAGTACATGAAGCCCGAATCCTCGAGCTCCTCCTCCGGCGCACGGGCGCCGATCGCCTTCAACATCGCCGGCAGCGACGAACGCCGACCGGCCGCGTCGACCACGAGATCCGCGTGCAGTTCCTCGCCGCCCTCGGTGCGCACCCCGACGACATGCGGAATCCCGGGCGCCATCTCGCCCTCGGTCAACAACGCGGTGACAGCGACTCCCCTGCGCACTTCGAGGTTCGGCGTGCGCGCCGCAGCCCGGGCCAACGCCGTTTCCATCACGGGCCGACGCGCCGAGTACGAGGTGAACTCGTCGTCGGTGTCGCGGTAGCCGCCGATGACCGTCTCGGGGATCCCGGCCATCGGATTGAAACGCAGCGCGCCGAGCGCGGTGAGCTCTTCGACGACCTCGGGAAGCTCGGCGTCGACCAGCGCGGCGAAAGCGCGGTGCGAACAGGTGGATCATGCGAAACTGGTTGACGCCGCGCCGTTCCCAGCTGCGCCACGCGGCGTCGGCGTCGTCGGGCGAAGCTGCCGCCGCATCCGCGTCAGGCGGACCCGCGGCGTCGCGCTCCAGGACTGTCACGTCGTGGCCGTCCCGAGCGAGCAACATTCCGCTCGTCAGCCCGCCGACCCCGCCACCGATTACGACGATGCGTGCCATCGCGTACCCCCTCCGCCGATTGCGACCCTAGTGCCGTGAACGCGGCGGACCACCGCTCGAGCAGCCGCCCGGAAGCATGAATCCGGGCCCCTCCATGACCGAATTCCTTCTCGCCCACGACTAGGGTCGTTCCTCATGCACGTGCTGCGCGTCGTACGCGTGCTGCTGCCCGTACTGATCGTGGCCGCCGTCGTCGCGGCCGGATCGTCGGTTCTCAGCGCCCGCCCCGATCTCCAAAAGGCCAAAGGCAAGGTCGACTCCTCGTGGTCGACGGTGGCGGGTCAGCTCGATGACCGATACCTGCTGCTGGCAGCCGTCAACGACCAGCTGCGGCCCATCCCCGGTCCGGTGCACACCCTCGTCACGCAACAAGACGCGGCGCTCGCGCACTGGCGGAGCACGCGCGCCCACGGCAGCGTCGCGGCGCAGGTGCAGGCCGCGAACGACGTCGAGGCACTCGCCCGCCGGGTCATCACGACGGCCGCGGCGTCGCCTCGGGTGCAGGGCAACTCCGGCGTGATCACCGCGGTCGGCAAGTTCCTCGCCGATCCCTCCCACCAGGCGGCGGCCGACTTCAACCAGACCGTCGTCAGCTACGAGAACGACCGCCGCGGGCCGGTGCGCGCCGTCGTGGCTTCCGTGCTCGGCGACGGCTCCATCCCCACGCTCGACACCAGCACCACCGAACCCACCACGACCGCCTGACGGCGCGGGCGTCACGCCCGCCGTAGCTGTCACACCCTCTCGTTAGGGTCGGCGCATGGTCATAGGAGTGCTCGTCGGAGTGGTGCTGGGCATCCTCGGCGGCGGGGTCGCGGGTGCGTATCTCGTGTGGAAAGGTCAGGCCGACGCGCGCTTGCGGGCGCCCCAACCGCCCGACCCGAACGAGATCGTCACCAGGGTTCTCGACGCCAACCGGGCGCTGCTCGAACAGGATCGCCTGCGGTCGACGGCCGAGCTCGACGGAAAGAAGGGCCTGATCGACCAGCAACTCGTCTCGATGACAGGTGAGCTCGGCAAGGTCAGTGATCTCGTGCGCGAGCTCGAGCATGATCGGCACAAGGTGTTCGGCCAGCTCACGAACGAGCTGCAACGTCAGCACGAAGGCCTGAACGCCCTTTCCGAGCACACGCACCAGCTGCGCGAGGCACTCGCGAGCTCGCGCGTGCGCGGTCAGTGGGGCGAGCGCATGGCCGAAGACGTGCTGCAGCTCGCGGGTTTCCTCGAGGGCGTGAACTACCGCAAGCAGACCACGCTGACCGGCGCGGGCCGGCCCGACTACACGTTCCTGCTGCCCAACGGTCTCGTCATGCACATGGACGTGAAGTTCCCGCTCGACAACTACGTGCGCTTCCTCGAAGCCGAGAACGACATCGAACGCGCCCGTTTCCGCGACCAGTTCCTGCGCGACGTGCGTGACCGCGTGAAGGAGCTCACGACGCGCGGCTATCTCGACGCGACCGACGAGACCGTCGACTGTCTGCTCCTGTTCATCCCGAACGAACAGGTGTACTCGTTCGTCCAGGAGAACGACCGCGACGCGATCGACAACGCGATGCGCAACAAGATCGTCCTCTGCTCACCGCTGACCCTCTACGCGGTGCTCGCGGTTGTACGTCAAGCCGTCGACAACTTCCGCCTCGAGCGCACCTCGAACGAGATCCTCGGGCTGCTGCGCGACTTCTCGCTGCAATGGGAGAAGTACTCGGGCCAGCTCGACCGGGTGCAACAACGCTTCGACGGTGTGGCCAAGGAATACGCGGCGCTCATGACGACGCGCCACCGGGCGCTGCAACGCCCGCTCGACAAGATCGACTCGCTCCGGCTCGACGAGCCTGCTCTCGTCGACTCCGAGAGCATGCCGCTCGCGTTCGAAGCCTGACCCGGGCCCGCGCGATCGCTAGCGTGCCGCGCCATGGCGCGCGTCGCAGTGTTGGGCGGAGGTCAGCTGGGCTGGATGCTCGGGCTGGCCGGGATACCACTCGACCTCTCCTTCACCTTCCTCGATCCGGTCGCGGGTGCGCCCGGCGCGGCGGTCGGTGAGCTCGTCGTCGGCGACCTCGACGACATCGCCGCCGCGCGCCGAACTGCCGCCGACGCGGTCGTGGTCACGTATGAGTGGGAAGGCGTCCCATCGGAAACGGCGCGGGCCCTCGAGGCCGACGTCCCGGTCTTCCCGCCGAGCCGGGCCCTCGACGTCTCCCAGGACCGGGTCGTCGAGAAGCAGACGCTGAACCAGCTCGGGGTCGCGACCGCGCCGTTCCGCGCCGTCGCCACCACCGTCGAGTTGCACGCGGCGGTCGACGCGATCCGGTTTCCCGCGGTGTTGAAGACGCGGCGCGGCGGCTACGACGGCAAGGGGCAGGCCGTGCTGCGCGGCGCCGACGAGGTCGACGACGCCTGGTCCTCGCTCGGCCAGGTCCCCTGCATCCTCGAGGGCTTCGTGCCGTTCCGACGGGAGCTGTCGATCCTGGCCGTGCGCGGCCCCGACGGCGAGGTCGCGTGTTGGCCTGCGGTCGAGAACCATCACCGCAACGGCATCCTGCGCCTCACCCGCGCGCCGGCCCCCAATCTCGACGACGCGTTGCAACGGCGCGCGGAAGCGGCGATCCGGCCGTTACTGGAAGACCTCGCCTACGTCGGCGTGTGCTGCGTCGAGCTCTTCGACGTCGACGGCGATGTCGTCGCCAACGAGATCGCACCACGCGTGCACAACTCCGGGCACTGGACGATCGAGGGCGCGGAGACGAGCCAGTTCGAGAATCACCTGCGCGCGATCCTCGGGATGCCCCTCGGCTCCACCGCGGCGCGCGGTCCGAGCGCGATGGTGAACTGCATCGGCGAGATGCCCGACCGCGACGCGATTCTGCAGATCCCGGGCGCGCATCTCCACGACTACGGCAAGGCAGCCCGGCCCGGCCGCAAGGTCGGGCACGTCACCGTCACCGCCGCCGATCCGGGCGAGCTCGAGGACCGCCTCGCCCGGGTCTTGGCCTTATGCGATGGCGCCGGTCTCTCGTAGCTTCGCCACGTCGGCGGCCGCGATCCCCCACTCCGACAACGCTTCGTCGGTGTGCTGACCGGGCCACGGCGCCGAACGCTGCACCTCGCCCGCCGTCCGCGAGAAACGCGGCGCGGGCGCCGGCTGCGGCACGCCGTCGCGCTCGATGATCGTCGAACGGGCCTTGATGTGGCCGTCGTTCGTCGCTTCGCTCATCGTGAGCACGGGCGCGTAACACGCGTCGGTGCCGAGCAGCAGCTCGTCCCATTCCGCGCGCGTCTTGGTCTTGAACAAATCGGTGAAACGGGTGCGCAGCGTGTCCCAACCGCCCGGGTCCATCTGCGCGGGCAGCTCTTCGGCGTCGAGACCAGTGCGCGCGAGCAGCTCGGCGTAGAACTGCGGCTCGAGCGATCCGAGCGACACGTACTTGCCGTCCTTGGTCTCGTACGTGTCGTAGAACGGCGCGCCGGTGTCGAGAACGTTGGTGCCGTGCTGTTCTTTCCACGCGCCGATCTGCTTCAGGCCCCAGATCATCGACATGAGCGAGGCGGTGCCGTCGACCATCGCGACGTCGATCACCTGACCCTTGCCCGAGGTCTTCGCTTCGAGGATCCCGCACACCAGACCGAACGCCATGAACATGCCCCCGCCGCCGAAGTCGCCGACGAGGTTGATGGGCGGGGTCGGCTTGCTCTCGGCCCGCCCGAAATGCGCGAGCGCACCGGCGAGCGCGATGTAGTTGATGTCGTGCCCGGCGGCCTGCGCCATCGGACCGTCCTGCCCCCAACCGGTCATGCGTCCGTAGACGAGCTTCGGGTTGCGCGCCAGGCAGTCGTCGGGCCCGAGTCCGAGGCGCTCCGTCACGCCCGGGCGGTAACCCTCGAACAACGCGTCGGCACTCTCGACGAGCCGGAGCACCAGCTCCCGGCCCTCCGGGTTCTTCAGGTCGACACCGATCGAACGCCGGCCGCGGTACAGCGGCTCGAGGTTCACCTTGTCGAACTGCGCCGGGTTGACCTGCTGGGCGCGGTCGACGCGGATGATGTCGGCGCCCATGTCGGACAACAACATTCCCGCGAACGGCCCCGGTCCGATACCGGCCAACTCGACGATCTTGACTCCTGCAAGCGGTCCCATAGGGCTGCAAGCTACGCGCGCCGAAACAGCCGGTCGAACTGGCGTGAGTTCGGTGCGTATATGGCGCCCAACTCACGCCGGTACGCGTCTCAGTAGTTGAGTTTCAGGCCCGGGCGCGGCCACGGGATCGAAATCAGTCGTCCGGTGCCGGAGCAGGTCACGTACGCGGTGCGCAGATCGTCGCCACCCCAGCAGACGTTCGTCGTCATCGGGTCGCCGGTGCTGACCTGGTCGAGCACGTCGCCCGCGGGCGAGATGACGGTGAGCGCGCCGGTCACGAGGGTCGCGACCACCACGTTGCCCGCGCTGTCGACGCCGAGCGAGTCGAACAGCTGCATACCCGGCAGACCGCAGATCATCGCGCCCGCCGCGCCGGCCGGGTTCTGTTCGACCTCACCCGGCGCGGTGATGTTCCACGCGTAGACGCGGCCGGTGTGCGTCTCCGCCGCGTAGAGACGCGAGCCGTCGGGCGAAAGACCGATCCCGTTCGGCGCGTCGCTCGGGAACACGACTTCGCGGATCGACGAGCCGTCGGGCTGCGCGTAGTAGATCGCGCCGATGTGTTGCACCCGGCCCTCGCGGCGTCCGTGATCGGTGAACCACATGCCGCCGTACGCGTCGAAGACGATGTCGTTCGGTCCGATCAGCTTGTTGCCGTCGCACTCGGTGTACAGCACGTCGACTTTCCCGGTGTCGAGGTCGATGCGCTCGATCCGGCCGCCGCTGTGGTCGGGCGGCAGCTCGAGGTCGGGAATGGTGAGGCCGATGATCTCGCCGAACGTCCATCCGCCGCTGTTGCAGATGTAGAGCGCGCCGTCGGGCCCGATGGCCGCTCCGTTGGGCGATCCGCCCGGCGCGGCGACCTGCGACTTGGTGCCGTCGGGGGCGACGCGGGTGACGCAACCGCCCTTCAGCTCGACCACGATCACGCTGCCGTCGGGCGTCGCAACCGGTCCTTCCGGAAACTGCAGTCCCGCCGTGATTTCCGTGATCTCAGGTTGGCTCATGCGGCGAGCAGAGCACCGCCCGGTACGAGCGGTCAAGATACGGGCATGCGCATTCGGATGGAGCCCCAGGACGAGTACATGCACGCCTTGGAGGAGGCATCGAACTTCAACGAGTCGATGTACTTCAACGTGTACGACCCCGCCGAGCGGATCGGCGGTTTCCTGCGCCTCGGCAACCGCGCCAACGAGGGCTATGCCGAGTTGACGACGTGCCTCTACCTCCCCGACGGTCGCGTCGCGTTCACCTACAACCGGCCCGAGATCGCGGACAACGACGCGTTCGACGCGGGCGGTACGCGCTTCGAGGTGGTCACACCGTTCGAAGAGATTCGCACCACCTACGACGGCAAGCTCGCGCTCCTCACCGAGCCGTTGCAGATGGCGAATCCGCGCCAGGCGTTCACCGAGAACCCGTGGGTCGAGGCGCACGTGTCCCTGACGCACCGCGGCGTGTCGCCGATGTACGGCGGCGAGCCCGTGAACGACGACGGCTCAGCGCTCTCCGAAGACCACTCCGGCGGCTTTGCCCGCGGCCACTACGAACAACACATGGCCGTGACCGGATCGATCCGCGTCGGCGACGACGAATGGCCCGTCAACGGCTTCGGGTTGCGCGACCACTCGTGGGGCCCGCGGTACTGGCAGGCACCGTGGTGGTACCGCTGGCTGACCGCGAACTTCGGCGCGGAGTTCGGCTTCGTCGTGTCGATCATCGCGTCGCGCGACGGTGGCCGGCGTTACGGCGGCATCGTGTTGCGCAACGGCGTGTACGAACACATCCAGCACGCGACCATCGAAACCGTGTGGAGCGGTGCCGACCAGTACCACGCCGAGGTGCGCGCGACCGCGACCACGGAAGTCGACACCTACGAGATCACCGGTCACGTTCTCAACCTGATCCCGTTGCGCAATCGCCGCGAGACGCCCGAGGGCGAGCAACTCGTGACGCGCATCTCCGAAGGCATGACCGAATGGTCGTGCAACGGGATGACCGGCTACGGCCTCTCCGAATACCTCGACCAGATCATCGACGACCACCCGGTTGGCGCCGACGAAGAGCGCGACGACCGCGCGCTAGAGCAACAGTGTGCGCCGGGTGCCGGCCGCCGTTCCGGCCTGTTCCCGGTACTCGACCAGCTGCGCCACCGACACCAACGCGATGCGGTGTTCCTCGGCGAAGAGCTCGAGGTACGGGAAGCGCGCGGGCGAACCGTCGTCGTGCAGAACCTCGCAGATGACGGCGACCGGTGCGCAGCCGGCCAGCCGTGCGAGGTCGACGGCCGCTTCGGTGTGACCGCGGCGCTCGAGCACGCCACCCTCGCGGGCGCGCAACGGGAACACGTGGCCGGGCCGGACGAAGTGCTCGGGCCGCGACGCGGGGTCGAGGATCTTGCGGACGGTGAGCGCGCGGTCGTGCGCGCCGATGCCGCTGCCGGCGTCGCGGTGGTCGATCGTCACCGTGAACGCGGTGTCGCAACCGGCCGCGTCGGCCGGAACCATCGGGCCGATCTCCAGCTCGTCGAGCCGTTGCGTGCTGCACGGCATGCAGACGAGGCCACGGGCCCAGCGCAACATGAAGTTGACCGCCTCGGGCGTGACCCACTCGGCGGCGAGCGTCAGGTCGCCTTCGTTCTCGCGATCTTCGTCGTCGACCACGAGAACCATCTCGCCCCGGCGGATGCGCCGGAGCGCGTCGTCGATGGTGGTCAGGGACACGGCACCGTCCTTCAGTTGATGAGCTCGGGAGTGGGCAGCGCCGAAAGCTCGACGCGCCCCGGAATGGTTGCGATCATGCGGCATCCATGCGGTTCGTTGCGAGCCACACGGATGTCGCCACCGTGCAGCTCCACGATCCAGCGGGCGATCGCGAGCCCGAGACCGGCGCCACCGTCGCTCGACGAGCGAGCGGAATCGGCGCGATAGAAACGTTCGAACACCCGAGCGACCTCGGTGTCGGGAATGCCAGGACCGTCGTCGGAGACCTCGAGGCGGGCGCCACCGTCGGGGACGGCAACCGCTCGCACCCACACCGTTCCCTGGGGCGGCGAGTGCCGAACCGCGTTCTCGACGAAGTTGGCCACGACCTGGTGGAGGCGCTCGGCGTCGGCTTCGAGCCGGAAGTCGCGGGGCACGGTCTCGATCTCGAAATGCACGCCGGTGGCGTGCAGCTGCGACTCGCGGATCGCGTGCTCGATCATCGGCCGGACCTCGAACGGGTTGCGATCGAGGGGCAACGTGCCCGACTCCAGGCGGGAGAGGTCGAGGAGCTGCTGCACCAGTCGGCCGAGCCGTTCGACCTGGGCGAGCATCGTGCGCATCGTCTCGGGGTCGGCCTCGCCGACACCGTCGACGAGGTTCTCCAGCACCGCCTGCAGCGCGGTGATCGGCGTGCGGAGCTCATGGCTCACGTTGGCGACGAGGTCGCGGCGTAGACGGTCGGTCTCGGCGAGCTCGGCGGCCATCTGGTTGAACGCGAGGGCGAGGGTGCCGATCTCGTCGTGCGAGATCGACGTGACGCGCGCAGTGAAGTCGCCGCGGGCCATCGCTTCGGTCGCCACCACCATCTCCCGCAACGGCGAGGTCAGGCCGCGGGCGAGAACCCAGACCACGGCGAGCGCGACGAGCCCGGAGAGCACACCGGCGAACGAGGGCCAGAGCCCCACTTTGAGCCCGATGAAGAAGACGCCGACGGTGACGGCCACCGCGGCCAGGATGATGACGCTGATCTTCAGCTTCAGCGTGGGCAGCGGATCGAGCGGCCGCTCCGGGGTGCGGGGGCGTTTCAGGTGCAATTTGCCCGAGCCTCCTCGATCGCGTACCCCACGCCGTGCACCGTGCGCACGATCTCCGAACCGAGCTTGCGCCGTACCGTGCGGATGTGTGAGTCGACGGTGCGCGCACCGGAAGGAACGTCGTAACCCCACACCTGCGCGAGGAGTTCTTCGCGCGTCGAGACGCGCCCGGGGCGTGCCGCGAGGTAGTGGACGAGGTCGAACTCGATGGGCGTGAGGTGCACCAGCTCGCCGTCGACGCGCACCCGGCGCGTCGTCGAGTCGAGCTCCACCGCGCCGATCCGCACGATCGGCTCGGGCGGTGCCTCACCGGTGCGATCCGCGCGCCGCAACAGCGCGTGCACGCGGGCGATGAGCTCACGCATGCTGAACGGCTTCGTCATGTAGTCGTCGGCGCCGACCGCGAGCCCGACGAGCAGGTCGCTCTCGCCGTCGCGGGCGGTGAGCATCAGCACCGGGACCGGGCGCTCGTGCTGGATGCGCTTGCAGACCTCGATGCCGTCGAGACCGGGAAGCATGAGGTCGAGCACGACGAGGTCGGGGCGGACCCGTTCGCAGACCGCAACCCCGCTCGGGCCGTCGGCCGCGATCTCGACTGCGTAGCCCTCGTTGGTCAGCCGAGCCGCGACGGCTTGGGCGATGGACGGTTCGTCCTCGATCACTACGACCGTCCGAATCGCCCCTTCGCGCGCTCTTGGTGCCAGCGAGGTCACAAGACGAGGATACGGATCTGGGGTGCAGGAGTCCCCACGCGCCTGTGGAGAAAGTGTGCAGATCGCCGTTTCCGGGCGGAACGAAGCGGGTCGCGGCCCGACGGATCTACCGATTGCCGGTGCAGGCGGGCGCGCCGCCGACGCCGGGGCTGAAGCCGACGGCTCCGTTGGGACTGATGAAGCCCGCGTGATCGCCGGCCGCATCGATGCTCACCCACACGTTCATGTCGGGGACGGGGTTCGGGGGCGGGAGCTCGGAGTACCAGGTGCGACCGTCGAGGGTGAGCGGCACGCATCGACCCGGGAGCGTGTACGCGTAGTAACGCCCCGGGATCATTCCGGCGCCGCACGGCGGCAATGTCTCACGACCGTTGCATTCGCCGGACGGCCCGAAGCCGTTCCCGGGGCCGGGATCGGGACCGCAGAACCGGCCGCCGAAAGAGGGTTGCGCCTGGTTCGCCGGGCACGGCGGCGTCGGTCCCGGTGGGCAGCTGCGCGCACCCGAGCACGTCGAAGTCGTACCGGTGACGGACGGGGCGACGGTCGTGGTGCGGGGTGCCGTCGGCCTCGTCGTCACCGCGATACCAGGCGGACACGCCGCGCCGTGGTCCGGGAGCTGGTCGAAGTACGGCGGCTCGGTCGCCGGTCCCACGATCCCCTTCGGGCCGCGGTGCGGACCGAGGTCGCTGCCCACCAGGTCGCCGGTCTTCGCGTCGAACGCCGCGATCACCCACGTGTACGGGCCTGGGGTGCTCGTCGTGTCACGGAGTTCGACCACCCAGAACACGTCGTGTCCGGCGAGGTGCGCGTCGGTACCCGTGAACGGGTTGCCCGCGGTCTCGAGCTCGGCGCGGTCGACGAGCTTCGCGCGTGTGCGCGCTGCGTCGAGGCTGACGCTCGCGTAGGCGATGCCGCGGGTAATCGCGTCTGCCCGCGAGATCGCGACGCACCAGGTCGTGTCCGCGGGCGCACCCGATGTCGGCGGCGCGACTGTCACGCGCGGTCCGCCGTCGTCGTGACCGAGCGACGCCGCCGCTCCGATCGAAGCCACCGAGATCGCGACCACGACCGCAACGAACGTGGTGGCGCGCCGCCGCCGGCGCCGCCGGGTTCGTTGCAACAATTCGCCTACGGCGGGACCCGGCGGCATGCTCGACAGCAAATGGCGTACTGCGTCGTCCAAGGGACTCACGACTTCTCCTCGACAACATTCCGTTCGGTATCCGGCTCGGACAAGTGGTCCGCGAGCGAACGGCGGGCGTGCACGAGCGTCGACGAGACCGTTCCCCGGGTGACACCCAACACCGTTGCGATGTCGGCCTCGGCGAGGTCGGCCACGTAGCGCAACACGACCACTTCGCGCTGCCGGTCCGGCAGCGATCGGACCACGTCCCAGATCTCGCCCGCGGGCGCGGCCACAATCCCCGGCGGCACCACCCGCCGGAGGAGGCGCTGTTCGAGCGCCCGCCGCCGACCGATCCGGCGCACGACATTGACCGCAACCTGATACGTCCAGCCCGCGGGCGAAGCCATCTCGGACACCCGACTCCAGTGCTGCAGGGCCCGGGAGAACGCCTCGTCGGTCGCTTCCGCGGCCCGGTCCCGATCACCCGAGAGCAGCAATAGCGACGCCAGCAGGCGCGGGTGCTCGCTGCGGTACCAGTGCTCAAAGTCGCGCGACACCGGCACGTCGATCACACTTTCATCAAGTCACGAGCGCCGCCCGATGCTGATCCGACCACCGAGAAGGTGCAATCAGGTGGGTTCGGGCCGGATGCCGGAGGCTCGTGACGCGCACGCGACGCAGCCGCGGGCTGCGGGCTGAGCCTCGAGCCGTTCCGTTCCGATGGATTGGCCGCAGCGTTCGCAGAGGCCGTAGGTGCCGCGGGCGAGTCGTTCGCGGGCGGCGTCCAGTGCGGCGAGCTGGTCGCGGGCCTGGTCGAGCAGCGCCGCGGCCTGGGCCCGCTCGAAGCCGATGGTGGATCCTTCCGGGTCGTGTTCGTCGTCGAGGTTGGCGTCCCGGGCCGACTCGATGATCCCGTCGACGATGGCCGCCAGCTCTTGCACCCGGCGCCGGGCCCGGTCTCGTGCCTCGTCCAAAAGGGCCCTCGGATCGTCGTCGCTCATCGCACCGCCATCGTCGCGGAAAACTCCGTCGCAACGAATCGTCGAACGATTCGTCGAAAACCGGTGAACCAGCGTGAGCGCGGTGTCATATCGGCGCCACGCCCACGCCGGTTCGGGGGCTTGGGTAGCGTCGCCGCTCGTGGCCGGCCCTCCCGATCCCGAAGCACTGGCCCAAGTGATGGCGTCGACGTGCGGCGCGGGTTCGGTCGTCGGGTTGCGCCGACTCTCGGGCGGCGCGTCCCGGGAGACGTGGTCTTTCGACCTCGTCGACGCCGCGGGCGCCGCCCACGGATTCGTCCTGCGCCGCGACCCGGGCGAATACGGCGGCGAATCCGATCGCTCCACCGAATACCTCTTGCTCGAGGCCGCGGCCGACGCGGGAGTGGCCGTTCCCGCTGTGCGGGTCCTGCTCCAGGATGCCGACGACCTGGGTCGGGGCTTCGTGATGGACCGCGTCGAAGGCGCGACGATTCCCCGCAAGATTCTGCGCGACGCAGAGTTCGAGGCTGCTCGCCCGCGACTGGCGACGCAATGCGGCGAGATCGCGGCCCGCATCCACGCCATCGATCCCGCGTCGCCTCCCACGCCTACGAGTGCAGGGCGCGGCCGCCCAACTCGACCAGTACCGCGCGCTGCTCGACACGTTCGGCGAGCCTCACCCCGCGTTCGAGCTCGGCCTGCGCTGGCTCGCCGACCGGGTGCCGGATGCGCCGCCCGAACCGGAGCTCGTCCACGGCGACTATCGCAACGGCAACTTCATCGTCGGCCCCGAGGGCATCCGGGCGGTGCTCGACTGGGAGCTCGCGCACCTCGGCGACTGCATCGAAGACCTGGGCTGGCTCTGCGTGAAGTCGTGGCGCTTCGGCGTGCCCGACAATCTCGTCGGCGGTTTCGGCGCGGTCGACGACCTGCTCGCCGCGTACGAGCGCGCGGGCGGCCGCCGCGTCGACGAAGCCGCGCTGCGCTTCTGGGTCGGGCTCGGCACGTTGAAGTGGGGCGTCATCTGCGTCGGGCAGTCGTTCACCCACCTGAGCGGCCTCGTCCGATCGGTCGAGCTCGCCACCCTCGGCCGCCGGGTCGCGGAGACGGAATGGGACCTGCTGCAGATCCTCGACGGAGGCTGGTGAACGCATGACCCAGGACCGTCCGACCGCGGCCGAGCTCGTGCAGGCCGTCCGGGAATTCCTCGAACACGACGTGATGGCTGCCACCGAAGGCCGCGTGCAATTCCACACGCGCGTCGCGGTGAACGCGCTCGGCATGATCGAGCGCGAGCTCACCGAAGGCCCCGCGTTCGCGGCCGCGGAACGGGCCCGCGCCGCCGCGCTCCTCGGCCACGACGGCGACCCCCGCGACCTCGAACGCGAGCTGGCCGCGGGCATCCGCGCCGGCACCCTCGACGACCGCCTCGACGCAATCCGCGAGCACGTGCGCGCCACCGTGCGGGAGAAGCTCCTCGTCGCGAACCCGGGCTACCTCCCCACTGATCCATCGGCCTAGCCTGCGTCTTCGATGCGGATCGCGACCTGGAACGTCAACTCGTTGAAGGCTCGGCTGCCGCGCGTCGAGGAGTTCCTCGGATACGCCGAGGTCGACGTGTTGTGCCTGCAGGAAACCAAGCTCGCCGACAAGGCGTTTCCCGCGCTCACGTTTCAAGCCCTCGGCTACGACTCCGTGCACTACGGCCAGGGTCAGTGGAACGGTGTGGCAATCCTGTCGCGCGTCGGCGTCGAGAATCCGTCGCACGGTTTCGGCGACGCGCACGTCGACCCGTACGACGGCGACGCGCGCGTGCTCGCCGCGATGTGCGGCGGCGTCTCGATCGTCAGTGTGTACGTACCGAACGGGCGCGAAGTCGCGACCGAGTTCTACGAGCGCAAGCTGCACTGGCTCGGGAGCATGTACGACTGGATCGACGCGACGTACAAGCGCACCGATCCGCTCGTGGTCATGGGCGACTTCAACGTGGCGCCGACCGATCGCGACGTGTGGGATCCGAAGCGCTTCGTCGGCTCGACCCACGTGACCGAGCCGGAGCGCAAGGCCGTCGCCCGGCTCGAGGAGTGGGGCCTCGAAGACGCGTTCCGCCGCGTCTACCCCGACGTCGACGGGCTCTACAGCTACTGGGACTACCGCGCCGGCGACTTCCACCAACACCGAGGCATGCGCATCGACCTCGCGCTGGCTACTCCGCCCGTCGCAGAACGCGTCACGTGGGCGGGCGTCGACCGCAATGCCCGCAAGGGAACCGGTCCCTCCGATCACGCGCCGGTGATCATCGACCTGCGCGACTGACGCCGACTCCGCAGCCGCGTAATGTTGGCGCGATGCCCGGAACCGGATTGACCCGTGCCCTGACCTGGGGAGTGGGCCCGCGTGTCATGCGCCGGGTTCCCGACGACTGGAAGCCCCGGGACTATCGGCAACTGACGGTGGAGCCGTACGGTGAAGTGATCGGCGCGGAGATACGCGGCGTCGATCTCTCCGAACCGCTCGCCGACGACACACGCGACGAGATCCGCCACGCGTTGCTCGAGTGGAAGGTGCTCTTCTTCCGTGGGCAACGCCTCGACTCGGCCCAGCATCTCGCGTTCGCGGGCGCGTTCGGCGAGCTCGAGCACCACCCCTTCCTGAAGCAGGGCGACACGCAAGAGGTCGTCCGCTTCGAGAAGGGCGAGGATCTCACCAACCCCGGTGCGACCGGCACCGAGAACGGTTGGCACACCGACGTCACGTGGCGCGCGCAACCCGCCATGGGCGCGGTGCTACGCGCGGTCGAGGTACCCGACGAGGGCGGCGACACGTTGTGGGCCGACATGGCCTGCGCGTACGACAACCTCCCGCTCGATCTCCGAGAACGCATCGACGGGATGCGCGCGGTGCATTCGTTCGTGCACGTGTTCGGCTACGCGATGTCGCCGGAACGGCTGGCGCGCATGATCGAGGAGTACCCGCCGGTCGAGCATCCGGTCGTGCGCACGCATCCGGAGACGGGGCGCAAGACGCTGTTCGTCAACTCGTTCTTCACCGAACGCATCGTCGGCTGCGACGACGACGAGAGCGAGTGGCTCATCGACCGTCTCGCGCAACAGGCCATGCATCCCGAATGGCAGGTCCGGTTGCGCTGGGAGCCCGACACCATCGCGTTCTGGGACAACCGCGCCACCCAGCACTACGCCACGTCGGACTACTTCCCGAACCGGCGGGTCATGGAACGCGTGTCGGTCAAAGGCGACCGCCCCTTCTGACGGCTACGGGCTGACGGCTACGGGCTGACCGCTACAGCCCGCCGCCCGCGGCGAACTCGAGCGCCCGCTGCGCGAGCGCGGGCACGCCGACCTCGAGCGCGGCGAAGTACGCATCGTCGCTCGTGCCCGCACGGAAGCGGGCGAACGAACCTTCCATTACACACGCCAACTTGAAGAGCCCGAGGACGCAGTAGAACGCGATATTGGTGACGTCGCGACCGGTGGCCGCCGCGTAGCGATCGACGAGTTCGCGCCGGGTCGGGACATCGGCCGTCGGCGCGAACGGCGACGCCCCCGCGAGCGATGCCCGCTCCCCCGGTGTCGTCCACAACCCGATCATCCAACCAAGATCGACGAGCGGGTCGCCGACCGTCGACTGTTCCCAGTCGACGACCGCGACGAGCTCGACCGGCACACGCGGCGCGAACATCACGTTGTCGAGCTTGTAGTCGCCGTGGATCACGGCCGGCGCCTGCATGGTCGGGGTGTGCTCCTGCAACCAGCGACCGGCCGCGTCGACGTCCGGCAACGGCCGCGTCGCGTAGCGCTCGAGTTGACCGAGCCAACGCGGCACCTGGCGATCGAGGTAACCGGCGGGCCGGCCGAAGTCACCCAGCCCACCCGCCTGCCAATCGAAGGCGTGGATACCGGCCAGCGCATCGACGAGTGCGTTCGCGCACGCCCGCGGCGCGCCGTCGTCGTCGGTCAACGGCGCCGGCAGCTTCTCGCGCACGACCACGCCGTCGACGGGAGCCATGAGATAGAAGGGCACGCCCAACACGTCGAGATCGGTGCAACACGCGATCGGTTGCGGCACGGGTACCGCGGCGTGGCCGAAGAATGCACGCAGCAAGCGGAACTCGCGCGCCATGTCGTGCGCGGTCGGCGACAACGGCGTACGCGGCGGGCGGCGCAACACGAACACTGCGTCACCGCGGGTTACGCGGAACACTTCGTTCGAATGACCGGTAGTGATGCGTTCGACCGACAACGGCGCGCCGGTCGACAGGGCCTCGGTGTCCATCCACGCGGCCAGCCGTTCGCGGTCTACGAGATCGTCTGCGCTCTTCTTCGCCACGACCGTGAGTCTTGCAGTCATCCAACCCGGGCCGCGGCTCCGAAATATGCACGAACCCACGACATCGCCGGCGCAGCCGAACACACGGGACGCGCGCCCCGGTCGACCAGCACAGAAGGAGACACCATGTCCCTCGTACGTCTACTCCCGGCGTGGTTGCACGCCATCGCCGACTACGCAGTCGGCGCCGGACTCATCGTCATCGCGCTCGCGGTCGGCGGAAGCGGAAAGGCCGTCGCGACCGGCGTGGTCGTCGGCGCGGTGGTGCTCGTCGTGAGCATGCTGACGCGCTACCCGCTCGGCGTGGCGAAGGTGTTGCCGTTCACGGTGCACTCGGCCGGCGACTACCTCGCGGCCGCGCTGTTGCTCATCGCCCCGTTCGCGCTCAACTTCCACAGCACCGACGGTGGCCTCACCGCGGTCTACATCGTCGCCGGCCTCGCGGTGCTGGGCGTCAGCCTCATCACGAACTACCAGTACAGCGACAAGCGGGAGTGGAGCGGGAAGGTTCCGGCGACCGCCTGACAACCAGCGTGCCGTCAACCACGGTGAAGATGCCCGGCCCTCCCCGGCCGGGCATCTTCGCGTTCGCGTTCCTTCGTCGCCGCGCGCTTCAGACCGAGATCCCGGTGAGATCGTCGCCGAAGACGATCTCGCCCGCGAAGTGCTCCCGCGCGATGGCGATCCATTCGTCGGCGCTGCCCGGCGCGGGCGTCGGTATCTGATGCGTCAGAACCAGCGTGCCCACTCCGTTGCGCGCCGCGGTCTGCGCGGCCTGCACGACGGTCGAGTGATAGTCGATCGTGTCGACGAAGCGCTGCATCGGCACGAGGCTGACGAGGTCGTCACGCAGAACCGTTTGCACATACGCGTCGGCACCCCGACAGATGTCGTCGAGTCCGTCACACGGGACGGTGTCGCCCGCGATGGCCACGACTTTGCCTTCGAACTCCACGCGATAGCCGAGCGTCGGTTCTACGGGGCGGTGGTCAGTTCGCGCCGCGACGACGCGCAGCCCGTCCTCGTCGAGCACGGAACCGGGCGTGACCTCGACCACCTCCAGTTGCGGCTCCCACGTGAGATCGGCGTGATGGGCCAGCCGGTACTCGACATCGGGACGCAACATCGCGGTGATGCCGGCAACGACCTCGCCCGTGCGCGGCGGCCCGAAGATTCGGAGCGGCTTCGGGACGGGGCTCATGATCCATTGCGTCGTGATGACGTCGTTCAAGTCGCAGATGTGATCGCTGTGCAGGTGCGTGACGAAGACCGAATCGAGCATCACCGGCAGCACGCCCGCCGCGGACAGGCGCATGCACACGCCGCGCCCCGCGTCGAACAGCAGGATCCGACCACCGGCGCGCACGAGGGTGGCCGCTCCCGCCCGGTCGCGATCCGGGAGCGGATTCCCCGTTCCGAGCAACGTCACGTCGATCGTCATTGCGCTCCTCAAACTTCGCGGCAACTGTCGTGAGTTGGGCCCGCTATGCGGGCCCAACTCACGACAGTTCGAGGGGTTGGGGGTTAGGTGTAGCGGGTGATGTAGCCGCGCTTGCGGAAGGTGCGCAGCATCGCAACCAGGAACCACATCGAGAGCGCGAGCATCGCGACCGAACCGACGGCGGCGATCGCCAGCTGCGCCCAATCGTTGCCGTTGTGATCGACGAGTGAGCGCAAGGCCGTGAACGCGTGCGTGGTGGGGAGCGCGAGTGCGATCGGCTGCATGAAGGCAGGCAATGCCTCAGTGGGATAGAAGACGCCCGACAGCGGCAACAGCACGAACATCACACCCCACGCGAGCGCTTCGGCGCCGGTGCCGAAGCGCAGCACCAGACCCATCACGAACAGCGAGATCGACCAGCCGACGACGAGCAGGATCGCCACGATCGGGACCAGTCCCCAGCCCAGCGACCAGGTGTGGAACGAGAAGAACGCCAGCGCGCCGAGCACCATCACGCCCACGCCGATGAGGAGCTTCACCATCCCGAACAGCGCGACACCGGCGAGATACTCGACCTCGCGCAACGGCGTAACCATGAGATTGAGCAGGTTGCGCGTCCACGTCTCCTCGAGCAGACCGGTGCTCATCGCGATCTGCGACTGGTAGATCACGTGCCACAGCACGATGCCCGCGAGCAGGTAACCCGAGGCCTTCGCCGCAGGCGTCGACCCCGCCGTGCCGACGAACGCCGCGAGCGAGCCGAACAGGATCACGTCGACGAGCGGCCACAGCGAGACGTCGAACAACCGGTGCGGGCTGCGCACGAGCACGTACGCGTGTCGGCGCGCGATCGCGCGCATGCGCAACCACGACTTGGCCCGACCCGTCAGGCGGTCGGCGTCGGATGCGGAGATCGCGGGCGAGGTCATGGGTGATCGCTCTGCTGTGTGCCGGCCGTCTCGTGCGACTCGGCGAGATGAAGGAACACGCCTTCGAGGTCGCCGTGCCCGTACGCCGACGCGACGGTCTCCGGCGGTCCGTCGGCGACGATCCGCCCGTGCGAGAGGAACACGACGCGCTCACACACCTGCACGACGTCACTCATGTCGTGACTCGTCATCAACAACGCGGTTCCTTCGCGATCGCAGATCTCGAGCAGGCCCGCGCGCACCCGTTGCGCAACGTCGGGGTCGAGCGATGCCGTCGGCTCGTCGAGCACGAGCAGGCGCGGACGGTGCAGCGTGGCGCGCACGATCCCGATGAGCGTGCGTTGCCCCGACGACAACTCGGTGCCCATGGCCTCGGCGAGGTCGGCGATGCGGAACCGTTCGAGGCCCTCGTCGATGAGCGGGTTCGGATCGGCGATGCCGTAGAGCTGCCCGTACAGGCGCAGGTACTCGCGGACGCGCATGCGCTCGGTCAGCGGCAGATACCCCGCCGCGAATCCGACACACTCCGCGGCGCGGCTCCGCTGGTGCGCGAGATCGAAGCCGCAGATCGTGACGGAACCGGTATCGGGCGACACGACCCCGAGCACCATCAGGATGGTCGTGGTTTTTCCCGCACCGTTCGGGCCCAACAGCGCGACCCGCTCCCCCGCGTGCACGACGAGATCGAGACCGTCGACAGCCCGGTTCCGGCGATAGTCCTTGACCAGGCCGCGAGCTTCGAGCACAACGTCGGCGACCATGCGCGAACGGTACCGTCTCCCTGTGCCCGACCCGACGGTAATTGCGCCGACGGTCATTGCGGTCGACTGGTCGGGCGCCAAGCAGACGGGCCCCAAGAGCGGGATCTGGCTCGCCGTCGTGCGTAACGGTGTGCTCGTCGAGAGCCGCGGCGCTGGCGACCCGCGCCGAGGCCATCGATGTCGTGCTGAGCGCCGCTCCGCCCGTCGTGGCGGGCTTCGATTTCTCGTTCAGCGTGCCGGAATGGTTCGCCCACGAGCAGGGATGCATGACGATCGACGACGTATGGGAACTCGCGGCTCGCGACGGCGAACACTGGCTCGCGTCGCCACCGGCGCCGCCGTTCTGGCGGACGCGCTGCGACGTTCCCCGCGACCAACGGTTCCGCAGGTGCGAGCAGCGCTATCCGAACGCGAAGTCGATCTTCCAACTCGTCGGCAACGGCCAGGTCGGCGCGGGCTCGGTGCGCGGCATGCCGCTCATCGCGCGACTTCGCGCGGCCGGAGCTGCGATCTGGCCGTTCGACGCGCCGGCCGAACGCACCGTGTTCGAGATCTATCCGTCGGCGCTGCGCAAGCTCTCTCCAGAGCACGACGGCGGACCGTGGAACAACGAGCACGAGCGCGACGCGGTCGTGTCCGCGCGGGTGATGTGGGACGCACGCGAAACGGTCGCGGCCCTGAGGGCCGCGACCGATCCGACGACTCGCCTCGAGGGCGAGGTCTGGGCGCCTACTCCGCCCCAGAACTGATTACTGCTTGGCTTTGAGCAACTCGATCAACGCGGGCACGACCTTGTGCACGTCGCCGACGATTCCGAGGTCAGCGACCGAGAAGATCGGCGCCTCGCCGTCCTTGTTGACGGCCAGGATGTTGTCGCTGTTCTTCATGCCGACGAGGTGTTGCGTCGCACCGGAGATGCCGAGCGCGATGTAGAGCTTCGGCTTGACGGTCTTGCCCGTCTGGCCGACCTGCAACGCGTACGGGACCCAACCGGCGTCGACGATGGCCCGTGATGCACCCCACGCGCCCTTGAGCAGCTTGGCGAGCTCCTCGACGAGCGGGGCGTAGTTCTCGGCCGCACCGATACCGCGGCCGCCGGAGACGACCACGGCCGCCTCTTCGAGCTTCGGTCCCTGCTGCTCTTCTACGTGGCGAGCCAGCACCTTGGCCTCCGCCGCCCGACCGGCGTCGGCGGCGGCGACGTTCGACACTTCGGCCGCACCGCCGCCCGACTCCTCGGCCGCGAACGACTTCGGCCGGATCGCGATGAGCGCCGGACCGTCGGCGGTGAGCTTCACGTCGACCAACGTGACACCACCGAAGATGGCGGTGCCGAACACGAGCGCGCCGCCGTCGGCCGACAGCGACATGCCGTTCGTCAACACCGGCTGGTCGAGCTTGACCGACAGACGCGCGATCGTGTCGCGACCGTCGTAGGTCTGCGCGAACAAGATGACGTCGGGCTTCTCGGTACCCGCGAGCGCCGCGATACCGGCCGCCGCGACCTGACCCGGGAGTCCGTCGCCGGGGTCGATCACGTGCAGCTTCGTCGCGCCGTGCGAACCGACCGTCGCCGCGATCGCGGCGGTGTCGCCCGCACCCGAGTAGACGGCCTCGACTTCGGAACCGACCTCGCGCGCCTTCGTGAGGAGCTCGAGGGTGGCGGTCGTGACCTTGTCGCCGACCGCTTCGGCAAAGACCCAGACCTTCACGTCAGACCACCTTCAACTGCTCGAGGAACGCGACGACCTTCTCCGCGCCCGTGCCGTCGTCTTCGAACTTCTCGCCGGCCTGGCGGGCGGGCGCCTGCTCGACGTTCGTGATCTCCTGGCGGGCACCGGCCCAACCGACGTGGGTACCGTCGAGACCGAGGTCGGCCGCGGTGACCTTGTCGACCGGCTTGTTCTTGGCCGCCATGATCCCCTTGAACGACGGGTAGCGCGGCTCGACCACACCGGCGGTCACGCTGACGATCGCGGGCAGCGAAGCCTCGACCTCGTCGTAACCGGCTTCGGTCTGGCGTTGCACCTTGGCCTTGCCGTCGGCGATCTCGACGTGCTTCGAGAACGTCAGCGCGGGCCAGCCGAGCAACTCGGCGACCTGGGCCGGGACCGTCCCGGTGTAGCCGTCGGAGGATTCGGTTGCCGCGAGCACGAGGTCGATGTCGCCGGCGCGCTCGATGCACTTGGCAAGCACCTTGGCGGTCGAGAGCGCATCGGAACCGGCGAGCGCCGGGTCGGACACGAGGATCGCCTTGGCCGCACCCATCGCAAGCGCGGTCCGCAGACCCGACACCTCGTCGTTCGGCGCAACGGAGATCAGCGTGACCTCGCCGCCGCCGGCCGCGTCGACGAGCTGCAGGGCCATCTCGACGCCGTAGCTGTCGGATTCGTCGAGGATGAGCTTGCCGCTGCGATCGAGCGTGTGGTCGGCCGAGAGCGAGCCCGGTACGGCCGGGTCGGGGATCTGCTTGACGCAGACGGCGACGTTCATACTGCTCCTCTTGATGGGCGTCCGCTTCGTGGGCGTCCGGTTCGTCGGCGCGAACCGGCGCTCGGCGCCGGCTCGGGGAACCCCGATTGTGCCAATCCCCCCGCCACTGCGTCGAAACGTGGGCCGGAGCGGCGTCCGCCGGCCGAGCTGCGTCGATCCGATCCCGACCCGGTACCGTCGGCCTCGATGTCCGAGCACGTCGACGTGGTCGTGGTGGGAGCCGGACCGGCCGGAATCGCGGCCGCGATCTCCGCGAAACAGCACGGCCTGCGCGCCGTCTGCGTCGACAAGGCGCAGTTCCCGCGCGACAAGACCTGCGGCGACGGCCTCACCGCGAACGCGCTGCGGCTGTTGGAGAAGTTGGGCGTCACCAGCGCCGATCTCGGCGCGACCGACGCCGCATTCGTACGGGAGACGGTGCTGGTCTCACCGTCGGGCCGCCGAGCGCACCTGCCGCTGCCGACGAACGGTGCGCACGCCGCGGTCGTGAGCCGGCGCGCGCTCGACGCGGAACTGGTCAGCGTCGCCCGGCGCGCCGGTGTCGACGTGCGCGAAGGCCACGCCATCGAGACGATTACCGACGACGGGCGGACCGTCCGGGTCGGGCTCGACGACGGGACAGAGATCGCCGCGTCGTTCGTGATCGCGGCCGATGGTCATTGGTCGAGCGTTCGCCGCGCGGTGGAGCCGGGAACGCCCCGCGATCTCGGCGAGTGGCACGCGGTGCGGCAGTACTTCGACGGCGTCGACGACGACCGGCTGTGGGTCATTTTCGAGCGCGATCTCCTTCCCGGTTACGCGTGGGTGTTCCCGCTCCCGGGCGGGCGCGCCAACGTGGGGTACGGCGTGCTGCGCGCCGACGGGCGGAGCGGCCGCGAGCTCAAGGACCTCTGGCCCGACCTCCTGTCGCGCCCGGTGTTGCGCGACGTCCTCGGCCCGAGGGCGGTGGCCGCCGAGCCCGTGCGCGCGTGGCCGATCCCGGCGCGCTACGACCCGGCCCGGTTGCAACACGGCCGCGTGCTCTTCGTCGGCGACGCGGCCGGGGTCGTCGACCCGATGACGGGGGAAGGCATCGCGCAGGCCATCGAAACCGGCATGCTCGCCGCGGAATCGATCGCGACGGGAGCCGACTACCGCAGCCTCGTTCATCACGCGCTCGGGCGCGACCTGCGCTTCGCGAATTTCCTGCAGAAGGTGTTGCGGTATCCGCTCGGCGCGCGTGCCGCGCTGCGCGCCGCCGACTTGACCCCATGGACCCGCCGGAACTTCGCGCGCTGGATGTGGGAGGACTATCCGCGGGCCATCCTCGGCACACCCGACCGCTGGGCGCGCGGCATGTTCACCGCACCGGGCGTCGCCATACCCTGATCCCGCGGATACCGGTGGCCGGACACGTCCGCGGCGCGGCGTGCAATGATGTCGGCATGGCCGCAGGAAAAGCAGAAGTCTCCATCGAACGCACCCCCGACGACGTCTGGAAACTCGTACGCGAGTTCGGCGGTCTCGAGACCTGGATGCCCGGCGTCGAGACGTGTGTCGTCGACGGCGACGTCCGCACGATCGGTCTCATGGGGATCGAGATCAAAGAGCAGCTGCGCAGTCTCGACGACGCCTCGCACAGCATCTCGTACTCGGTGATCGAGTCGCCGATGGGCAATCTCGAATCGCATCTCGCGACGATCACCGTCGAGCCGGAAGGCGCGGGCTCGCACCTCACGTGGGCGGTCGAAGTCGTGCCCGACGATCTTCTCGGGCTCTTCGTTCCGGTGTACGAGGGCTCGGTCGTCGAGCTCAAGAAGAAGCTCGAGTCGTAGACACCGCTCAGATCGCGGTGGGAATCGTCGGGCCGCCGGGCTCGACGAGGATCTTGACGTGTTCCTCGGGATCGCCGAGCGCGTCGAACGCAGCGGGCACGCCGTCGACGCCACACGTTCCGGTGATCATCGGCGCCACGTCGATCTCGCCTTCGGCGATGGCGCGCAACGTGTCGGCGAACTCGAACGGGTCGTACGCGAACGAGAAGACGATCGTCAGCTGCTTCGCCTGTGCGACCAGCGGACGGATGGAGTCGGTCTGCATGCACGAGCCGACGACACAGACGCGCCCCATCGGCGGCGCGGCCTTGATCACCGTTTCGAGCGTGCCCGGCACGCCGATGGCATCGAACACGACGGGCGTGCGCCGACCGTCGGCGGCCATCCACGCTTCCATCGGATCCTCGACGCGCGGGTCGACGGCAACGTGTGCGCCCATCGCGATCGCAACCTCACGCCGCCGGGGCGAGAAATCGGAGACGACGATCGTCTCGACACCGATGCGGCGGAGCTCCGCCACCACTGCGAGCCCGACCGGACCCGCACCGAGCACGACCGCGGCTTCCGCGGGCGTGATCGCGGAACGCGCGGCCGCGTGCCGCCCGACCGACATCGGTTCGGTGAGCGCAGCGCGGCGATGGTCGAGACCGTTCGGGATCTTCATGCACATGCCGGCGGTCAGCCGCATGCGGTCGGCGTACGCACCGTTGTAGACGTTCGAGTACGCGCCGACCGGTTCCATGCCCGTCGGCGTGAGCGCGATCGGCAGCGACGTGACGAGGTCGCCGACCTGCACGGGCACGCCGTCGGTCATCGGTCCGAGCTCGAGCACTTCCGCGGTGAACTCGTGGCCCATGATGAAGTCGAGCGCGGGATCGAACGACATCGGCGCGCCGATCTCCCGGGTGATCGCCACCAGCTCGGCCGCGTGGTGCAGCGCGTGCAGATCCGATCCGCAGATCCCGCACGCCTTCACGGCAACCAGCGCGTCGCCGGGACCGAGCACGGGCTCGGCGACGTCGTCGACCACCAGGACACCACGTCGGGCAACAGCGGCGCGCACGCCGCGGACACTAGTAGCGGAACGAACAACTGGGGAGGGAGACTCGGTCATGACCTGGGAACCCGAACTCGAAGAGCTGGCGCGTCGCACCGAGCTGGCCCGGCAGATGGGCGGCCCGGAGAAGGTCGAGCGGCACCACTCCCAGGGAAAGCTGACCGTGCGCGAGCGGATCGACGCGCTGCTCGACGCCGGGACCTTTCACGAGGTCGGTGCGCTGACCGGACGCGCCACCTACGACGACGACGGTCAGCTCCTCGAGGTGACGCCCGCGAACTTCGTCATGGGACGCGGCCGCGTCGACGGCCGGCCGGTCGTGGTCGGGGGCGACGACTTCACCGTTCGGGGCGGCGCGGCCGACGCGTCGATCTTCCAAAAACAGGTGCACGCCGAGCGGATGGCCCACTCGCTCAAGCTGCCGATCGTACGGTTGGTCGACGGCTCCGGCGGCGGCGGCTCGGTGAAGTCGCTCGAGACCGAACGGCGTTCGTTCGTGCCGTTCAACCCGGGCTGGGAACACGTCGTCGCCAACCTCGCAACCGTGCCGGTCGTGTCGTGCTGTCTCGGTTCCGTCGCCGGACTCGGCGCGGCCCGCGTCGTCACCAGCCACTACAGCGTGATGGTCAAAGGGTCGGCGCAGCTGTTCGTCGCCGGGCCACCCGTCGTCGCCCGGCTCGGCGAAGACGTCGACAAGGAGACGCTCGGCGGCAGCGCGATCCATACGCGCAACGGCGCGGTCGACGACGAGGTGGCCACCGAGGAAGAAGCGTTCACGCGCGTGCGCCGGTTCCTGTCGTACCTGCCGTCGTCGGTCGACGAGCTCCCACCGCGGGCGATCGACGCCGACGACGACGATCCGCAACGCCGCGACGAATCGCTGCTGGACGCCATCCCGCGCGAACGGCGCAAGGTCTACAAGATTCGTCCGATCATCGAAGCGGTCGTCGATCGCGATTCCTGGTTCGAGATGGGCCGCTTCAACGGGCGCAGCGCGGTCACCGGTCTGGCCCGTCTGGACGGCCGGCCCGTCGCGGTCCTCGCGAACGATCCGTACTTCTACGCGGGGGGCTGGACCGCGGCCGCGTCGGAGAAGGTCACGCGCTTCGTCGACCTCGCGGAGACGTTTCATCTCCCCGTTGTGCACTTCGTCGACAACCCCGGCTTCGTCATCGGCACCGACGCGGAGAAGGCGGCGACGATCCGTTACGGCGCGCGGGCACTCGCCGCGATCTATCAGGCCACGACACCGTGGTGCTCGGTGATCGTGCGCAAGGTGTACGGAGTTGCCGGCGCGGCGCACCAGGACGCGTCGAAGCTGTCGTACCGGTTCGCGTGGCCGTCGGGGAACTGGGGCAGCCTTCCGCTCGAAGGCGGCATCGAAGCCGCGTACAAGGCGCAACTCGCAGCGGCCGACGACCCGGTTGCGTTGCGCGCCGAGATCGAAGCCCGGCTCACGGCCCGCCAGTCGCCCTTCAAGACCGCGGAAGCGTTCCTGGTGGAGGAGATCATCGATCCGCGCGACACCCGCCCGCTGCTCTGCGAGTTCGCCGAGCTGGCAGCACGGGTGCAGAAGACCGGATCCACCGCCCACGGACTGCGCCCCTGAGCGACAGGTCTGCCGCCGTACACTTGCCGCATGGCAACGACGTTTTGGCCGAACGCCGAGCACTGGTCGTGCGAGATCCCGCTCGAGACCCCGCACCCGCGGCTCGACGTGCTCGCGGCCCATGGGTTCGTTCAGCTGGCGGATCTCTCGTACGAGATCCCCGCGCACGAATACCTCGACCTCGAATACATGGATTGGAAGAGCGGCGGCGATACGAACTTCGCGCCCATCGCAACGGCCGACGGTGAGCTCGATTGCCGCGGCTTTTGGAACGCGGGCGACGAGCGCCCCGACAAGGGTGCGCGCTTCACGAGCAACGCTCGGCAGTGCCCGACGATCAAGAGCTACGTCGAGAGCGCCGGTGCCGACTTCGGCCGGGTGCGCACCATCAAGCTCGAGCCGCAGGACTACGACACGGCGATCCGCAGCTTCCACCGCGACGACAACAACCGCTTCAACCCGCCGACCGACGGCTGGGTCGTGCGCACCTGGGTGGAGCTCACCGACAATCCGTCGAGCTACATGTTGTTGATGGACACCGGACCCGACGGGCTTCCCGACCCGGCCACGGAGGCGCGGGTCCCGTTGCACAAGGGCTCCCGTTTCCTGGTCGACACGCAGCGTCTGTGGCATGTGGTGGTGCACAACGGCACCGAGCCGCGCTACGCGTTGATCACGAGCTACGAGAGTGGTCCCGCGCTCGAGGCGTGGGTCGAGTCGCAGCTTCCGTAGCCGTCAGGTAACCGGCGTCGTGCAATCGGGCGCGGAGCCGGTCACGTCGAGGGGAATGCGCGCCTTGACCGTCCCGTCGACGCGCACAACGAGGTACCAGGTGTGCGCGCACAACAGCACGCGCACGCTGCCGCCGGAGCCGGTGATCAAGTCGCCGCCCACACTCGGCTGCACCTCGTAGTAGAGGAGCGCCACCGATTTCCCGGGCTGCGCGCGCCGGTCGGCGAAGGTGAAGTCGACGATGCCCGCACTCGTCGCGTCCGGCGCGGCGCGCATGCCGTGATCGTCGAACGTGACGGCCACGACCGACGTCGCCGCGCTCGACGGAGCGGAGGCGGCCGTGTCGTTGCTCCCCGCCGTCGCCCAGATGCCGATCGCGGCGCCCACGACGAGCACGACGCCGGCCGTCCCGCTCGCCCACAGCAACCGCGTCCGCTTGCGCCGGGCGGTCGCTTGGTCGTCTGCTTCGTCACGCTCGTTGTCCACGGGCCTCCTTCACACTGAGCATGCCAGGCCGACAAGTTGACCGTCCGGTCAAGTCGCGGGTCGAATGGAGGCATGCGCTTCGGACTCTTCATGGCACCGTTCCACCCGACCGGGCAGAACCCGACACTCGCGCTCGAACGCGACCTCGACCTGATCGAGCACCTCGATCGGCTGGGCTTCCACGAAGTCTGGATCGGCGAGCACCACTCCGGCGGCTACGAGATCATCTCGTCGCCCGAGGTCTTCATCGCCGCGGCCGCGGCGCGGACGAAGTACATCCGGCTCGGCAGCGGCGTGAACTCGCTCCCCTACCACCAGCCGTTGATGCTCGCCGATCGGTTCGTGCTGCTCGACCACCTGACGCGTGGTCGCGCCATGCTCGGTTGCGGCCCGGGGCAACTCACCTCCGACGCGCACATGCTCGGGATCCCCGCCGACACGCAGCGACCGCGCATGGACGAAGCGCTCGACGTGATCATGGCGCTGTTCCGCGGCGAGACCGTCACCCGGCAGACCGACTGGTTCACACTGCAGGACGCACGCCTGCAGCTGAAGCCGTACAGCGAACCGAACATCGAAGTCGCGGTCGCGGCCTCGATCTCACCGACGGGCGCCAAGGCCGCGGGCAAGTACGGTGCCGGCCTCCTCTCGATCGCCGCCACCACGAAGCAGGGCTTCGACGCCATCGGTTCGCACTGGAAGACGTGGAACGAGGTCGCCGCGCAACACGGCAACACCGCGGATCGATCGAAGTGGCGACTCGTCGGCCCGATGCACCTCGCGGAGACGAAGGAGCAGGCCCGCGCCGACGTTGCGTACGGCATCGTGCCGTTCTCGAAGTACTTCACCCATGTGTTGCCGGCCGGACCCGACGCGCGGCGACACGCCCGAAGAGATCATCGCCAACGTCGACGAGGACGGATTCGCGGTCATCGGCACGCCCGACGACGCGATCGCGAAGATCCAATCGCTCGTCGACGAGTCGGGCGGCTTCGGCACGTTCTTGATCTTCGGTCACGACTGGGCGAACCCGGCCGCGACGAAGCACAGCTTCGAGTTGTTCGCGCAATACGTGATGCCGCACTTCACCGGTCAGCTCGAGCGGCCCGCGGCGTCGTGCGACTGGGTCACCGGGAGCGGCGGCGAGTTCGTCAACCGAGCCGCCAACGCGATCATGAAGGCGATCACCGATCACGCCTCCGAACAAGCCGAACAACAGGCCGCCGAACAACAGGCGACGACCTGACGCCGTGATCTCGCCGACATCACACGCATTCGACGCGGACGGCATCCGTCTCGTCGTGCACGAGTGGGGCGGCTCGGGCGCGCCGGTGCTGCTCGGGCACGCCACCGGATTCCACGGTCGGGTGTGGGCGCCGATCGCGTCCGCGCTCGTCGCCGCGGGCCGCCATGTGTGGTCGTTCGACTTCCGCGGCCACGGCGACAGCGACGCGCCCGACGTCGACTACTCGTGGCACGGCTTCGCCGACGACGTGCTCGCAGTCGCCGAACACCTCGGGGTCGCGGGCGATCCCGCGCTCGTGGCGTGCGGACACTCGAAGGGCGGTGCTGCACTCATCCTCGGTGAGCTGAAGCGGCCGGGAACGTTCCCCCGGATCTGGGCCTACGAACCGATCCTGTTCGCGTCCGAGGAAACCCTCCCGCCCGCGGAGGACTTCTTCCTGGCCCGCGCGGCACGCAAGCGTCGCAACGAATGGTCTTCGACTGCCGAGGCGTTCACCACGTACGCGTCGAAGCCGCCGCTCGACGTGATGACCGGGGACTCGCTGCGCGCGTACGTGGAATACGGGTTACGCGACCGCGGCGACGGCGTGCTCGAGCTCAAGTGCCGCCCCGAGGTCGAAGCCCGCGTGTTCTCGATGGCGCCGAACAACGGCGCGTACGCGCGGCTCGGCGAGATCACGAGCGCCGTTCTCGTGGTGTGCGGCGAGGTGTCGCGCTCCATCGATCCGGCGCTGGGCGCCCAGATCGCGGAGCGCATCCCCAACGGCCGCCTCGAAGTGCTCCCCGGTCTCGGGCACTTCGGCCCGCAACAAGACCCCGACGCGTGCGTCACGTCGATCTTGGATTTCGCGCAGCAGCCCGCGCTTTAGCTGCGATTTAGCGACCGGTCCTTACCGTCGGAGGCGCACTTACCCCCCGATGGAAGGAACCGACATGCCTCCGAAGATCTATACGGCCGAGCACGAGTGGACCGTTGCCTGGATGATCGAACTCTGGCTGCGCATTCACGGCGGCGACCCCGTGCTCGACGAGATCGACAAGCTCTCCGCCGACCTCCTGGTCAACACGGCGATGTACAACATCGCGAGCAAGCTCCCCGCGGGCCAGAACGGCCGGGAGATCCAAGACGTCTCGCTGCGCAACATCGAGGGCGTCGTCAAGCAACTGCACGGCGTCTAGACGGAGCGCGTTACGGCGGCGGCTACGCCCGTTTCAGGTCTTCGATGATGGGCGCCCACTGCGCGGGATCGGCGCGGTACGGCGCGTAGAACGAACACCGGTCGACGACGCCGCCGTAACGCCGCTTCAACTCGGCACCGACACTCTCGGGCGGTCCGACAACCGCGAACGTGTTGAGGATCTCGTCGTCGATGAGCTCGCCCATCTCGACCCAACCGCCCTTCTTCGACAGCGCGTTGAGCTCCGTCTGCAGGTCGCCCCAGCCATGCAGCTCGAGCACGCCGCGGTACGCGGGCGTCGAGCCGTAGAACGCGATCTGCTGGCGCACTCCGGTGGCCGCGGCCGCGATCTCCTCTTCGGTCGTACCCGTCACCACGAACAGCGGCCCGGAAACCTGGAACGACGGCGCGCGTCACGGCCCGACTTGCTCAGGCCGCGCTCGATGGCCGGCATCGTCACTTCCTTGACGTACCGCTCGGTCGTGAACCCGTGGATGAGGATGCCGTCGGCGACCTCACCCGCGACCTCCGTCATCAACTCCCCGACTGCAGCCAGGAACACCTTGGGGGCGCCGTAGGGATTCGGGCTCGGCGCGAAGAACGGCGTCATCAACGTGTGGCGGTAGAACTCGCCCTCGAACTTGAGGGGTGTCTGATCGTTCCACGCCGTCCAGATGGCCTGCAGCGCCAGGATGTATTCGCGCATGCGGCGGGCCGGGTGCGACCACGGCATCGAGAATCGCTTCTCGATGTGCGGTTTGATCTGCGAACCGAGGCCGAGCGAGAACCGCCCCTTCGACATCTGCTGCAGGTCGTTGGCCGTGTACGCGAGCACCATCGGGGTGCGGGCGAACGCAACCGCGATCCCCGTCGCGAGCTCGATGCGCTCGGTGTGCTCCGCGGCGAGCGCGATCGGCAGGAACGCGTCGTGACCGGTCTCCGCGGTGAGAGACCGTCGTAACCGAGCTCCTCGAGCTCCCGGGCCCGGGGCCCGATATCGCCCAGCGAGGGGGCCATCACTCCGGTGTCGACCTTCATCTCCAGCTCCCTGTTCCAGCGTTTCGGCAAGTACGTCGGCGAGGTATGGACCGGAACCTAGACGGTCGCCGTAAGCGGCACACCCCCGCTGTATCTTCAATACATGACGGCGGAGGGCATCATCGAACAGGACCGCGCACAGGCGCAGTCCGCGGCGCAGGAGCTCGCGCACCCGGTGCCGATCTCCCTGTCGCCGAGCTCGATGGGCACCTTCACGAGCTGCCCGCTCGCGTTCCGCTTCGGCTACATCGAGCGCCTGCCGGAGCCGCCGTCGGCACCGGCGAGCAAAGGCACCCTCGTCCACCTGGCCCTGCAGCACCTGATGTGGCGGCCGCCGGCCGAACGCACCATCGAGGCCGCGCTCGCCGACCTCGGGCGCGCCGAGGCCGAGGTTGCCGCCCATCCCGAGTTCGCCCATCTGGAGCTCACCGAGGAGGAGCGGGCGTCGTTTCACTCCGACGCGGAGAAGCTGATCCACAAGTACTTCGAGATGGAAGACCCGCGCGACATCACCGTGCTCGGCGTCGAGCTGCGGGTCAGTGCAGTCACCAGTGGCGGCGTGACCATCCGCGGCATCATCGACCGCCTCGAGCTCGACGAGAACGGCGAGCTCGTGGTCACCGACTACAAGACCGGTTCGGCCCCCGGCGAAGGCTGGGAACAGAAGAGCATGGCCGGCGTGCACATCTACTCGCTCCTGTGCGAGCGGATGTTCGGGCGTCGACCCGCACGCGTGCAGCTGCTCTACCTGTCGAAGCCGGAACGCATCATCACCGCGCCCTCCGACCAGAGCCTGCGCGGCGTCGACGTGAAGACGAACGCGGTCATGCAGGCCGTGCGGCAGGCGTGCAAGCGCGACGACTTCCGGCCGCACCCCTCCGCGCTCTGCAACTACTGCACGTTCCAGGAGTTCTGCCCCTCCTTCGACGGGCAGCCGGAGCTCGCTCGGCCCACGCTGCTCGCGCGGCAGGCCGAGCGCGAGGGGCGCCCGCAACTCCCGCTCGTCTTTGCGTGAACGCGCCGATCCCGAGATGACGAAGCTCGCGGAACGGATCGCCGCGTTCGACGCCGCCGTCGATCGCAGTTTCGACGCGGTGCGCAGCCCGAGCGCCGACCGGTTCGTCTACCGCTTGTCGAGCGCGGCCGACCACAGCCTGCTGTGGCACATCTGCGGGGTCGGGCAAGCACTGTTGACCCGGGCCGACGTCGAACGCGCGGTCCGGATCTCGCTCGCGCTCGGCGCGGAGTCGGCGATCACGAACGGTGCCGTGAAGCAGCTCTTTCGGCGCGTGCGCCCGGCCGACTACGCGGAGATCGAGTTCCACCACGGCCTGCGCCGGCCGATCACCAGCTCCTTCCCTTCGGGGCACGCCACGGCCGCGTTCTGTGCCGCCACCTTGTTCGGCGGCGGCCCGGGCTGGTATGCGGCCGCGGGTGCGGTTGCGGCCACCCGGGTCTACGTGCGGTTGCACCATGCGTCCGACGTGATCGCGGGCGCGGCATTCGGCCTCGCGCTCGGATACGCCCTCCGCCCCTTCGTCAACGGCCGCTCCTGACCGACCCGGCATCGGGGGTCGAAGCCGTCCCGACGCCGACCCGTCAATGCGTGCATTCGTCAGGGATGGGGAATGGCGAGCATGCTGGGGTCGTTGCGACGTAAAGGTCGTAACCCCGAGGAGGACCTGTGGCCCGTCAATTCGCTGTGACGTACGACTATCGCTGCCCGTTCGCACGCAACGGCCATGTCTCCGTGGTCGCAGGCCTGAAGGCCGGTCGCGATTGGGACGTCACCTTCCTGCCCTTCTCGCTGGACCAGGTGCACGTGGAAGAGGGCGAGACCGCGGTCTGGGACCGCGAGCCCGACGAGCGCGGCACCGGTACGAACGCGCTCTTGTGGAGCATCGCGATCCGCGACGAGTTCCCGGACAAGTTCCTCGACTGGCACCTCGCCGCGTTCACGGCCCGCCACGAAGAGGGCGCCAAGATCGCCAAGGAAGACGTTCTGTCCGAGATCGCCACCTCGGTCGGTCTCGACCCCGCCGCAGTTGCGGCCGAGGTGGCCACGGGCCGGCCGCTGAAGGTCCTGGCGCAGTCCCACACCGACGCGGTGAAGAACCTGGCCGTATTCGGTGTTCCGACGTTCATCGTCGACGACCGGGCCGTGTTCGTGCGCCTGATGGACCGCGGCAACCCCGAGGATGTCGACAAGGTGCTCGACCTCCTCGCGTGGACCGACCTGAACGAGTTCAAGCACACGTCGGTACCGCGATAACCCCCGCGTTTCCGAGCTCGGCGCGGGAGCCCGCAGCTCCGCGCCATTCCTCGTGTGCCAAATTCTCGCCCAGATATTTCGCGCGGCGATGTCGAGAACGCGGGCCCGGCTTCGTCCCCGGGGTGCATCCGGCCGCAGGGCCGGCGTCACACGAGGAGAACACCATGGCCAAGTACCTGTTGCTCAAGCACTACCGAGGCGCGCCCGCACCGGTCAACAACATCTCGATGGACAAGTGGACGCCCGACGAGGTCGAGGCCCACATCAAGTTCATGAACGACTTCGCCGGTCGCCTCGAGGCCACCGGCGAGTTCATCGACGCGGCAGGCGCTGTCGCCCGACGGCATGTGGGTCCGCTTCGACGGCGAGGGGAAGCCCGCCGGTGACCGACGGACCGTTCGCCGAGACGAAGGACTTGATCGCGGGATGGATGGTGATCGACGTCGACAGCTACGAGCGCGCGATCGAGCTCGCCGGTGAGCTGTCGGCGGCACCCGGGGCCGGCGGAAGCCGATCCACGAATGGCTGGAAGTCCGACCCTTCCTGGGTTCGCCGCCCGCCTTCACCCACTGACCACGGGTCCGAAGACCGTGGATCAGGTCGAGCTCCGCGAGCTCGTCCCCCGGGTCCTGAGCGTCCTCGTCTGTCGCGGTGCGGATTTCGCGACCGCCGAGGACGCCGTTCAAGAGGCACTCATCCGGGCGCTCGCCGCGTGGCGGGACGACGCACCCGCCGACCCGACCGGGTGGCTCATCACCGTTGCGTGGAGAGCGTTCCTCGACATGACGCGGTCCGACGCGGCGCGTCGCGACCGTGAGCTCCGACTCGACACCGAACCGCCGGCCGGCGCGATCCCGAGCGCCGACGACACACTGCAGCTCTATTTCCTGTGCGCGCACCCCGACCTGTCGTCGTCATCGGCGGTGGCGTTGACCCTCCGCGCCATGGGCGGCCTCACCACCCGCCAGATCGCGCAGGCGTACCTCGTGCCCGAGCCCACCATGGCGCAGCGCATCAGCCGCGCCAAGCGCACGGTGAGCCGCACCGGCGTCGCCGCGGATTCGACGCGTCCCGGCGACGTGCGCACGGTGATGCGCGTGCTGTACCTCGTGTTCAACGAGGGCTACTCCGGCGACGTCGATCTCGCGGCCGAGGCGATCCGCCTGACGCGGCAGCTGGCCGCGTTGGTCGACGACCCCGAGGTCGACGGATTGCTCGCGCTGATGCTGCTGCACCACGCCCGCCGCGCGCAGCCGCACACGACCGGACGGAAGCATCGTGCCGCTCGCCGACCAGGACCGCAGCCGGTGGGACACCGCACTCATCGCCGAGGGAATCGACATCGTGCACGCAGCCCTGGCGCGCGATCGGCTCGGCGAGTACCAGGCGCAGGCCGCGATCGCCGCGCTCCATGCCGACGCGCCGCGTGTCGAGGAGACCGACTGGGTCCAGATCGTCGAGTGGTACGACGAGCTCCTGCAGTTCGCCGACACCCCGATCGTCCGGCTGAACCGTGCGGTCGCAGTCGGCGAGGCCGACGGCGCACCCGCGGGACTGGCGGCACTGGCCGACGTCGACGCACGACGTACCGCGGCGCGAAGCCGTCGCCGCGTACCTGCACGAGAAGAACGGCGATCTCGAGCTCGCGGCCCGCCTGTACGCCGACGCGGCTCGCAACGCACCCAACCTCGCCGAACGCGACCATCAGACGCGCCAAGCCGCCCGACTCAACCAGTACCGCCGGCAACAAGAACCCGGGTGAGCTCGCCCGCGGTATGAGGACAACCGCAACCCCCTGGCGACGGCCCGGTGCGGCCACGACGTAGCGTTGACCCGTGCGGATGTCGAACGCGGAAGCGATCATGTGGGCGGTCGAGAAGGACCCCGCGCTCCGTTCCGACTTCTGCAACCTGACCTTCCTCGATCGGCGCCCGACCGACGAACGCTTACGGGCCACGCTGCAGCGCGCGCTCGAAGCGATCCCGCGGCTTCGCCAACGGGTCGTCGGAGCACCATTGCGGATCGTGCCGCCGGAGTTCGCCGACGACCCGACGCTCGACATCGAGGCGCACATCCGGGTCGTGGCGGTGCCCGCGCCCGGCGACGAGCGCGCGCTCCTCGATCTGTGCGGCGCGCGTGGCCGAGGTCCCGCTCGACCGGGCCCGGCCGCTGTGGGAGTTCACGCTCATCGACGGGTTGCCCGACGGCCGCTGCGCACTGTTGCAGAAGATCCACCACACGATCACCGACGGCGTCGGCGGACTCAAGCTGTCGCTGGCGATGGTCGACTTCGAGCGCGACCCCGAACCGACGGTCCCGCGCTCCGACGGGCCGATTGTCGACGCGCCGAGCCCCGACGCATCCGCGGCCACTCCCCGCTCGTCCACTCGGGACGCGGTGGTCGACGCCGCGCACCGCGGCATCGGTGTCGTGGGCACGACCATCGGTACCGTCGGCCATGTCGTCACCCATCCCACCGAGGTTCCGGGCCGGGCCGGCGACGCCGCCCGCCTGCTCACCTCGTTGCAACGCCAGGCGCTCGTCACCGACGCGGCCCGCTCCGACGTGCTCACCGGCCGCTCACTCCGCCGGCATTTCGAGACGATGGAGCTCTCGTTCGCCGCACTGCACACCGCCGCGGCCAAGCTCGGCGGGAGCGTCAACGACGCGTTCGTGACCGGCTTCGCGAGTGCGCTCGGCCGCTACCACGAGCGGGCCGGCAGCGCCGTCGACGAACTTCGCCTGGCCATGCCGATCAGCACGCGCAATCGCGGCGATCGTTCCACGAACAGCTTCGTCCCCGCGCGCGTGCTCGTACCGATCCAACCCGCGCACGACCTCCACACCTTGTTCGGCGACGTGCACGAGCGCCTGGAAGCAGCCAAGCAGGAGACCGCGGTGACCGCCGCGGAAGGCCTGGCCGGACTGATCTCCGGACTCCCCACGTCGATGCTCGTCGCGATGACGCGCTCGCAGACGCGCACCATCGACTTCGCCGCGTCGAACCTGCGCGGCAGTCCGGTACCGCTCTATCTCGCGGGCTCGCGCATCGTGGGCAGCTACCCGATGGGGCCGCGCACGGGCTGCGCGTTGACCGTGACGATGCTCTCGTACTGCGACGAGGCGCACATCGGCCTCAATATCGACCCCGCGGCCTTCGCCGACATCGGCGAGTTCATGCTCGACGTGCGCGTCGCGTTCACCGAGCTCTGCACGTTCGTCTGACGCTCAACGCCTCGCCCGCGGGCCGTGTTGAGCGTCGGGCCCGCGGGCGATGTTCAGCGTCGGGCGCGGGCCGGGCGACACGCCCGCGTCGAGCCACTCGTCGAAGAGCGGGTCGCGCCACCGGGGGTGCTCACAGTCGTCGGCCGCGTCGACCACGTAGAGGTGCAGCGTCGGCGCTTCGTCGGCCAGGTCGAGCAGCTCGATGCCGCGCGGGTGCGGCGGTGCCGCGTCGAGCAGATCGACGAGCGCAACACTCGCGATCACCCGGCAGCGGCAGTCGGGACACGCGGAAATCGTCGCCGCTTCGAGCCCACCCGAGAGCGCGAAGAGGCAATCGCTCTCGCGCGCGTCGAGCACGACCTCGTTCCCGTCCTCATCCATGATCACGAGCCCTACGGCCACGCCCAGGACGGTAGCGCCGGGCTCGGGCCCTCCCTGCAGCCCGCTAGGTTGCTGGCTCGTGCGGGCAATCACGATCGTCGACGGCCATCTGGAGGTCGCCTCCCGGCCCGTCCCCGACCCGGCTCCGGACGGGGTCGTGGTGCGGGTTCACGGCGCCGGTTTGAACCGCGCCGATCTCCTGCAACGCGCCGGTCGCTATCCCCCGCCGCCCGGCGTTCCCGTCGACATCCCTGGCATGGAGTTCGCCGGTGTCGTCGAAGCGATCGGCGCCGACGTCACGACGCGCGCGGTCGGCGATCGCGTCTTCGGGATCATCGGCGGCGGCGCGCAAGCGGAGTACGTCGCCGTGCCGGCGGTGCACTGCGCGATCGTCCCGCCGAATCTCGACCTCGTCGCGATGGGCGGCGTGCCCGAGGTGTACGTCACGGTGCACGACGCACTGGTGACCCAGGCACAGGTCGCCGCGGGCGAGTGGGTGTTGGTGCACGCGATCGGTTCGGGCGTCGGCACCGCCGCGCTGCAGCTCGCACACGCGTGGGGCGCACGCGTCGTCGGGACCGCGCGCACCGCCACGAAACTCGATCGTTGCCGCACGCTGGGTCTCGACGTCGGCATCGAACCGACCCGCACGGCCGACGGCGCGCTCGACGTCGACGCGCTCGCGTGGGCCATCGTCGAAGCGACCGGCGGCGGCCCGAACGTCACCCTCGATCTCGTGGGCGGCGACTACGTGGCCGTCGACGTCAACGCGGTCGGCGCCGAAGGGTCGCATCATGTGCATCGGGACGATCGCGGGCGGGCGCGTCAACCTGCCGATCATGTCGGTGCTCGGCAAGCGGCTCACCGTGATCGGCACGGTGCTCCGGGGCCGCGATGCCGAGGAAAAGGCCGTGGTCACCGAAGCGTTCGTGCGCGACGTCGTCCCGCTGCTCGCCGAGGAACGGATTGCGCCGATCGTCGAGGCGACGATCCCGCTCGAACGGGCGGACGACGCCTACGCGTTGCTGGAGTCGGACGCGACGTTCGGCAAAGTCATCCTCGACTGCCGCTGACCGAGCGAGCGGCGCGCCTCGACGGGCGGAGTCAGCCGGCGAAGTTCAACCAATCGTGACGACGAGCTGATGCGTGGGCGTTCCCGTCGCCTGCACACTGAACGGACGCTTGGTGTCCATTCCGATCACCCAGGTGAGCACGCCCTCGAAGTCGCCGGTCTCGACGATCCCCTGTACGTGGTTGGTCTTCGTGACCGGGACGCTCTTGGGCCCGTTGTAGGTCTGCTTCCCGGTCTCGAAGTCGAAGCCGTAGCCGGGCTGCACCTTGACCACGACGAAGGCGTTACCCGGGACCGCGATCGTGCGCGCCCGAGGCGTCGCCGACGAAGGGTGGTGTGCCGTAGGTGAGGGTGTAGCCGGGCGGGTCGGTGCCCTTGCCCGTGAAGTCGAAGATCACGTGGTCGACGCAGTTGTCGCTGATGTCGGACACCTTCGTGAGCAGCACCGCGGTGGCCGCGGCCGGGCTCTTCACCGGCGTGGTCGGGATCGGCAGCGGCTGGCACGGCAGCGGCGTGGTCGACAGTTCCGTCGTAGCGGTGCTCACGGTGGGCCCGGCGACGGTCGTGGACGCGCCGATCGTCGTGGACGGCTCGGTCGTCACCTCGGTCTTACTCGAACCACAGGCGCTCAGCACCAACGCTCCGCAACACGCGACGATCACAGCAATTCGCACACACCATCCTGGCACCACCGGCCGCCCCGAACGGGTCACTACTACGATTCGGCCGACTCCGGTTCCGATCTTCCGAGGAGCAATCGTGCCCGAACTCAGTGAGAACGACGTTGTCATCGTCGAGGCGGTGCGAGCCCCGCTCGGGCGCCGCAACGGAGCCCTGGCGACGATGCATCCCGCCGACCTGCTCGGCCTCGTGCAACGCGCCGCGATCGAACGCTCCGGCATCGACCCGCTCGAGGTCGGCCAGGTCATCGGCGGCTGCGTCAGCCAGGTCGGCGAGCAGACGTTCAACATTGCCCGGACGGCGTGGCTGAGCGCCGGCCTGCCGCTCGAGGTCGCGGGCACGACGGTCGACAGCCAGTGCGGTTCGTCGCAACAGGCGACGAACCTCGCGACGGCGATGGTCGGATCCGGTGTGATCGACGTCGCGCTCGCGTGCGGCATCGAGTCGATGAGCCGGGTGCCGCTCGGTGCGGCGGTCCGCAACGACTTCGGCCGTCCGCAGCCGCCCGTCGTACCGCGACCACTACGAGCTCACCAGTCAGTTCGAAGGCGCGGAGCGCATCGCCGACAAGTGGGGCGTGACCCGCGCCGACTGCGACGCAGTTCGGTCTGCTCTCGCAGCAACGCGCGCAACAGGCCTGGGCCGAGGGTCGATTCGAGCGTGAGGTCCTCCCCGTCGACGCGCCCGATGTCGACGCGGAAGGCAAGCCCACGGGTACGACCCATCACGTCACGCGCGACGAAGGGTTGCGGGAGACCTCGCTCGAGGCGCTCGCGAAGTTGAAGCCGGTCGCGCGGGAGAACGGCGTGCACACCGCGGGTTCTTCGTCGCAGATCACCGACGGCGCGGCCGCGGTTCTCGTCACGACCGTGCGCAAGGCGCGCGAGCTCGGCCTGCGACCCCGAGCGCGCGTCGTCGATCAGTGTCTCGTCGGCGTCGACCCCGTCCTGATGTTGACCGGACCGATCGACGCGACCCGACGCATGATGGAGCGCACCGGGCTCGCGATCGACCGACTTCGACACGATCGAGATCAACGAGGCATTCGCGTCGGTCGTGCTGGCGTGGGAACGCGAGTTGAAGCCCGACATGGCGCACGTGAACCCGAACGGCGGCGCGATCGCGCTCGGTCACCCGGTCGGCGCCACCGGTGCCCGGCTCATCACCACCGCGCTGCACGAGCTCGAACGGACCGACGGGCAGTTCGCGCTCGTGACGATGTGCTGCGGCGGCGGGCTCGGTACGGGCACGGTGCTCGAGCGCATCTGACAGTGGCGCGGGCCGATCTGCTCGACCTCGAAGCGGGCGAGGAGATTCTCGCGACCGCCCGCGCGAGCTTCCGGGGCGCGGCCGCGGTGAGCACACGGGCGACGTTCGCGCTGGGTTCGGCGCGCATGCGCAACCGCGCGTTCCACGAATGGCAGGACCCCGCGATCGAGGCGGGCTTCCCGCTCGTGCCGCCCGACATGGTGATCGCCGTCACGGATCGCCGGATCCTGTTCGGCAAGCCGACCTTCTGGGGCCGCACTCCCAGCCGGTTCTGGGGTGCGGTCTCCTTCGACCAGATCGCCCAGATCGTCGCCACCCCGCACGGCATCGTCACCGGCGTCGCCTTCGGCTTCACGCACGGCGGCGTCGTCGAGGTCGAGGCGATGCGCGCCCGCGGCCTGAAGCGTGCCGTCGAGGTCATCGACGCGCACCTGCCGCCGCACTGATCGGGGCGCGGCGGACAACCGGCGGCGGGGATAGCGTCCCCGAACATGACGAACTTCGGTCTCCAGATCCCCGGTTTCCGCCACGCGGGCGCGCCCGACGCCGAGATGTTCGACCACACGCTGGAACACGCGCAGGCGGCCGAAGCCGGCGGTTTCGCATCGGTCTGGGTGATGGATCATTTCTGGCAACTTCCCGCGCTTGGCGGACCCGACGAACCGATCCTCGAGGCGTACACCTTGCTCGGCGCGCTCGCGGCGCGCACCGAACGGGTCGAGCTCGGCACGCTCGTCACCGGCGTCACCTACCGGAACCCGGCCCTCCTCGCCAAGATGGTCACCACGCTCGACGTCATCTCGCACGGCCGCGCGATCCTCGGTATCGGCGCGGCCTGGTACGACGTCGAGCACGTGGGATACGGGTTCGATTTTCCGCGTGACGGTGAGCGCCTCGACCGACTGGAAGAGGCGGTGCAGATCTGCCGGGCGCTGCTGCGCGACGAACGGCCGACCTTCGAAGGGCGGTTCTTCACCACGAAGGACGCGCGCAACGTGCCGAAACCACTGCGCGCCGACGTGCCGATCATGATCGCCGGTGGCGGCGAGAAGCGCACGCTGCGCCTCGTCGCGCAATACGCCGACATGTGCAACGTCGCGGGCGGGCCCGACGCAGTGCGTCACAAGCTCGAGGTCTTGCGGGGTCATTGCGCCGACGTCGGGCGCGACCCGGCCGAGATCACCAACACCCGCCTCGGCACCCTCATACTCACCGACAGCGCCGACGAGACCGGGCGCGTTCGGGAGTTCCTCTCGTCGATCGGTGGACCGGAATTCGCCGAGCAGGCAACCGTCGGCCAAGCCGACGATGTTCTCCGCGGCGTCGAAGCCTTGTTGACCGTCGGCGTCGACTACCCGATCTTCAACATGCCCGTCTCCGACGCGGAAGGCATCGCCCGGGCCGGCGAGTTGCTCACCAAGAATTTCGCCTAGGGAATTTCGCTCAGGGAACCTCACCCAGGGAGTTCGCGTAGCCTGCACCACCGTGAGCCTCGCCGAACGCCTCGGATACCCCGCCGACGCGAAGCTGCTGATCGTCAACTGCGACGACCTCGGGTCGTCGCGTTCGGCCAACGTGGCGATCTACGAGGCCTTGCGCGACGGCCTCGCGACGAGCGCCACCCTCATGGTTCCGTGCCCCTGGGCGCGCGACGCGGCCGCGATGTATCGCGGCGAAGACGTCGGTGTGCACATGACGCTCAACTCGGAGTGGGACACGTATCGGTGGGGTCCGATCACGCACTCGCCGAGCCTGCTCGACGGCGACGGTGGGTTCCCCCGCACGGTCGAGGACGTCTGGGATCACGCTGATCTCGATGAGGTGCGTAAGGAGTGCCGCGCCCAACTCGAGCGGGCGATCTACTGGGGCTTCGACGTGTCGCACATCGACTCGCACATGGGGACGATGCAATTGCGGCCCGAGTTCTTCGACATCTACCTGGAGATGGCCGTCGACTTCCAGCTGCCCTTGCGCATGGCCGGCGCGAGTGCGGAACGGCTCGTCGGTTTTCCGTACCGCCGGCTCGCCGACGAAGAGGGCGTGGTGTTCCCCGATCACTTCGTCTACACGAGTGTCGGATCGCGGCGCTCGATCGAGAAGGCGCTGTTCGATCTCGCGCCGGGTGTCACGGAGGTCTATCTCCACCCCGCCATCGACACCGACGAGCTCCGCGCGTCGCATCCCGACTGGTCGAACCGCGTCGAGGATCACGCGTACCTCACCCGCGACCCGTCGTTCCGCGATCTGCTCGAGCGGGCCGGCGTCACGCGCATCGGGTACCGCGCGCTGCGCGATCTGCAACGGGCCGACGCGTCGATCCCTCAATGACCGTCGACCCGGGCGCGCTCGCGGCGTTGTGCGCGGCCGCGATGCCCGACGAACGCCTCACGGCTGACGAGCTCGAATACCTCTGCTTCGGCGCCGACGACGAGCTGATCGGCGACGACCGCGCCGCGGCCGTGCTGCAGGTGAGCCGGTTCGAGCAGTACGTGTCGGCGTGGATCACGCTCGCGGTCGTGCATCCCGACGAACAAGGCAAGGGTCGGGGCAAGGAGCTCGTGTATGCGGTCGCCGACCGCGCCCGCGCCCTCGGCGCGCCCGATCTGTTGCTCGCGAGCGCGATCCCGCGCTATCTGTGGCCCGGAGTCGACGTCACGAACACGCGCGCCGGGATGCTGTTGGAGACGTGCGGGTTCCAACGCGACTGGGTCGGCACGAACATGGCCATCGACACGGCCTTCCGGCGCATTCCGCCCGCGGGCGTCGTCGTCGAGCGCGAGACCGGCGGCGGCGCGCATGAGTTCGCGGCGCGCGCCTATCCCTACTGGGTCCCCGAGCTCGATCGCGCGGTGGGCCTCGGCACGGCGTTCGCGGCGCGCGACTCCGAAGGGGCGACAATCGGTTTCGGGTGTCATTCGGTGAACCGGTTCGGTTGGATCGGTCCGATGGCGACCGACCCCACGCTGCAACACGGCGGCGTCGGATCGGCGGTGGTCGGTGCACTGTGCGCCGACCTCGAAGCGCGGGGCTGTCCGACCGGCGAGATCTCGTGGGTCAGCAATCTCCGCTTCTACGGCAAGTGCGGCGCGCAGGTGTCGCGGGTATTTCTCGGCGGCAAGCTCCCGTTGGCGCGGTAACGTTCGGGCAGTCACGAGCTGACCAGAGGGGCAGGGCCTGAAGGCCCCGGTTCGCGGCGAAGGCATCTTCTCGAAGACATACGTCTTTGCAGACACCGCTTTTCGACGCGTCAGGAGCTCCCATGTCAGCGACACTTTCGTCAACGCCGAAGATCGAGTTGCACGTCCACCTCGAAGGCGCGGTCCGGCCCGAGGCTCTCATCGAGATCGCCGAACGCAACGGAGTCGCGCTGCCCACGCACGACGAAGCCGAGCTCGCGGCGATGTATCGCTTCCGCGACTTCGACCACTTCATCGAGCTCTGGATGATGACGACGCACGCGATCCGCACCGAGATCGACTTCCGCCAGGTCGTGGTGTCGTACGCGCAGGAAGCGGCCGCGCACGGGGCCGTTTACCTCGAAGGCATCTTCACGCCCGCAGAGCGCGTGCTCGGTGGGGCATCGTGGGACGAGGTCTTCACCGGTTTCTGCGACGGCGTCGACGAGGCGCGCGAGACCACCGGCGTGGAGATACGGCTCACCCCCGACATCCCGCGCGGGTTCGCGCTCGACGCCGCACTCGAGACCGCGCGTTACTCGGTGAAGTACCGCGACCGCGGCGTCGTCGCGCTCGGGCTCGGCGGACGCGAGACCGGATTCCCGCCCGAACCGTTCGCGCCCGCGTTCCAGATCGCGCGCGCCGGTGGGCTCGGCTCGGTCCCGCATGCCGGTGAGACCGAAGGGGTCGCGTCGATCCGCGGTGCGATCGACGCGCTCGGGGCCGACCGGCTCCGGCACGGCATCCGCGCCGTCGACGATCCCCGCCTCCTGGCCGAGATCGCCGAACGCGGCATCGTGTGCGACGTCTGCCCGGTATCCAACCTGCGGACGCGGGCCGTCGACGTCATCGAGAACCACCCGCTCCCGGCGATGATCGCGGCCGGCGTTTCGTGCTCGATCAGCACCGACGATCCCGCGATGTTCGAGACCGACCTCTCCCGCGACTACGAAGCGGCCCACACGCTCGGGCTTTCGGACCGGGCCGCGTATCAGGCCGGCGTACGCGGCGCCCTGTGCGATGAATCGACCCGGGCCGAGCTCGAGCGCATCGGCAACGCGTTCTCGTGGCCGGTCGGAGCAGATGGATAGCGTGCGGCCCCGTGACGCGTGCCTTGGTGATCGGCGGGACGGGACCGACCGGGATCCCGTTGGTACGGGGACTCGTGGCCCGGGGCTGCGACGTCACGATCGTGCATCGCGGGTTGCACGAACGGGCCGAGACGCCGGCTGAAGTCGCGCACATCCATCGCGATCCCTATGACGACGATGCGTTGCGCGAGTTGTTCGGCGGCGCGGCGATCGACTTCGACGTGGTCATCGCGATGTACGGACGGCTCCGGCGGATCGCAGAGCTGACGGCCGGCAAGGTCGACCAGTTCGTCTCCGTCGGTGGTGTGCCCGCGTACAAGGGTTGGATGAATCCGTGGCTGTTCGATCCGCCCGGGCTGCCGGTTCCCGTCGACGAGCACGCGCCGACAGTCACGCGTCCCGACGACGACGAAAAGGGCTACCGGATCGTGCGCAGCGAGGAGGCCGTGTTCGCTCACCATCCCCGCGCCGCGCATTTCCGCTACCCCTACGTCTACGGACCACATCAGCTCGTGCCGCGCGAGTGGCTGATCGTGCGGCGCATTCTCGACGGTCGGCGGCGCATGGTGGTGGCCGACGACGGCCTCACGTTGCATCATCACGGCTACACCGAGAATCTGGCCCACGCGCTTCTGTTGGCGATCGAGCAACCGGATGCGGCCGCGGGGAAGATCTTCAACGCGGCCGACGAGGACGTCCTCTCGATCCGCCAGGTGATCGAACTCATCGCGGCCGCGCTCGGTCACGAGCTCGAGATCATCTCGATGCCCTACGAGCTCGCGGTCCCCGCCCGCCCGCTGCTCGCGCAACCGCTGCCCACGCACCGGGTGCTCGACCTGTCCCGACTGCGCACCGACCTCGGCTACCACGACCTGGTTCCGGCGCGCGTCGCGATCGGCGCGACCGCACTCTGGCTGGTCGACAACCCCTGTGCGCCCGGTGGTCAGGAAGAGATGGTCCTCACCGATCCCTTCGACTACGCGGCCGAGGATCGCCTCATCGACGCGTGGCTCACCGCCACTGCCGCGCTGCCCGACGCCGGTTTCGCGGTTGCACCCGGCTACGGACTCGCGTACAGCGGTCCCGGCGGTCGGCCTCGCACCAACAAGGAGTTCGACGCGTGACCGATCCGCTGCCCCTCGCCGGTATCAAGATCGTCGACCTGTCGATCGCGCTCACCGGGCCGTACGCGGTCGCGCTGCTGGGCGATCAGGGTGCCGACGTCGTGAAGGTCGAACGACCGGGCTTCGGCGACATCGGCCGTTACGTCGGAGTGTCGGTCAACGGCTTGAGCGCGCTCGGCGCAGATGTGCAATCGGGGCAAGCGTTCGCTCGCGCTCGACATCCACCAGCCCGAAGGCCGCGACATCCTGCTCCAGCTCGCGAGCACCGCCGACGTCGTGGTGCAGAACTTCCGGCCCGGCGTGGTGGAACGCCTCGGGGTCGGCTACGACGACGTGCGGGCCGTCAACGAACGGGTCGTGTACGCGTCGCTCTCCGGCTTCGGCCCGACCGGTCCGTACGCGGGCAAAGGCGCGTACGACACCGTGATCCAGGCGTACGGCGGCATGGCCGCGAACCAGGCCGACGCGGCGACCGGCGAGCCGCACTTCCTCAACCAGACCGTCGCCGACAAGGTCACCGCGCTGTACGCCGCGCAGGCGATCACCGCGGCCCTATTCGCCCGCGAGCGTTCCGGCAACGGTGCGCACGTGCAGCTCACGATGCTCGACGCGGTGGTGTCGTTCCTGTGGGCCGACGCGGCCGGCAACGAGGTGTTGCAGGACGCCGATCGCTCGCAACCGTCGAGCTTCGTGTCGAACTTCCGACCGTTCCACTTCCGCGACGGCTGGGGCATCTGCACGCCGACGTCCGACGCCGATTTCGCCGGCATGTGCCAGTCGTTCGGCGTCGAGGGCTACGACGACCCGCGCGTCGCGACCATCGGCCAACGCGTACAGCACCGCGAGCTCATGCGCGACATCATGGACCGCTGTTACGCGGCCGCGACACAGATGACGACGGCCGACGCGATCGGCGCGCTCGAGCACCACAACGTCCCGTGCGGCGTCGTGCTCACGCCGACCGAGCTCGCGGCCGACCCGCACGCCCGGGCGATCGGGCTCTTCGAGGATTCGGTGCATCCCACCGCGGGGCGCTTGCGCCAGCCGCGCCACCCCGCCGAGTTCGGCGCGGTACGCCCACCCCTCGGCGGCCCCGCCCCGATGCTCGGCGAGCACACCGACGAGATCCTCACCGAGCTCGGCCTCGCCGCCCGCATCCCCGCCCTCCGCGCCGCCAACATCGCCTCCTAACCCCCCAGACCTCGAACTGGCGTGAGTTGTGGGCGCATAGCGCCCACAACTCACGCCAGTTCGAAGGGGTTAGGGGAGGAGTTGGGCGACGGGGACCTTGGCGGCGGGACCGTTGGTCAGCGGGAGGAACTGCAACAACGCGCCGAAGTCGCCGGCCATCTTGACCTGGCCCCGCATGAAGCCCACCGAGAGGTCGAGCGTTCCTTCGTGGAGACCCTGGGCGTCGGCGGGAGTGGCGGTGAACGTGACGTCGGCGGATTCGGCCGGCACACCGACGCCCTGACCCACAACCGCGCCGTCGACGACCTGCGCCCAGCTCCGCGCCTGTTCCTTCTTGCCCGCGGCGACGACGAACTCGACGATCATGGCCGTGCTATTGCTGTTCGACGCGCTCACGCACGCCCGCGAACAGATCGTCTTCGTACTCGCCATCGGGTACGTGATTGTCGACGAGCGAGCGGGCGAGCGTGTACTCCTCCCACGGGAACACCTCGCGGATCACGGAGTCAGGGAGTCGCATCCAGTGCCCGTTCGGGTCGACCTGGGTGCGGTGCGCCAGCAAGGATTCACGGCGCTTGAAGAGGTAGTCGCCGACGTCGATGAGCGTGGTGAACTCGTCGACCCGGTCGGTGTCGAAGCCGCGCTCGAACCATGACGCGTACGCGCTCTCTTCGCCCCGGTCGAGGTACGCCTGGTGCAACGCCTTCACCCGGGCGATCGACCACGACACGTAGTACATCTTCAGCGGCTGCCACGGCTCACCCGCGTCGGGGTAGGCCTCGGGATCACCGGCGAGGTCGAAGGCCGGCACCGAGATCTCGTGCACCCGGATGTGATCGGGGTGCGGGTAGAAGTTGCGATCGTCGCGGTACGTGATGATGACCTGCGGACGTTCCTCGCGGATGATCTTCACCAGCCGACCGACGGCTTCGTCGAGCGGCGCGTTGGCGAAGTTGTCGGGCCGCGCGTTGTCTTCGGTGTCGGGCATGCCGCTGTCGCGGTACCGGAGCATGTGCAGCGACTCGTAGCCGAGGACGCGCACGCTCTCCGCGAGCTCGGCCATGCGCAGCTCGTACATCGCTTCGGGCGAACCCGGGTGTTCGACCGCGGGGTTCAAGATGTCGCCCGCTTCGCCACCCGTGCAGCACACCAGGACGTTGCGCACGCCCTCGGCCGCGTACTTCGCCGTGGTGCCCGCGCCCTTGGATGCTTCGTCGTCGGGGTGGGCGTGGACCTGGAGGAGCGTCAGTCGTTCAGCGGTCACGGGAGCACGCTACCTGCTGCGTTCGAGCGCAAAGACCTCCACGACACCGATGCTGCGCACCGCCGGGCTGCCCTTCGCGATCCAGCGGATGTCGGCGCCGGAGGCCGGATTCAGCTCGTCCCGCAGGCCGGCCGGCACCAGGAGCTCACCGGGTTCGGCGAGCTCGGTCAGGCGGCTCGCGAGGTTGACGACGGGCCCGAAGTAGTCGCCGTCGCGTGAGATGACAGGCCCGGCCGCGAGACCGATCCGCAACGCGGGCAGCGCCTCGGACCGGGCCGCGTCGCGCAGCGCGAGTGACGCGGCGACGGCCTCTTCCGGCAACCCGACATACATCACCTCGTCACCAATCGTCTTCACGACGCGCGCCCCGTAGGCCGCGACCGTGTCGTAGGCCACCGCTTCCCAGCGTCCCACCAGGTTCGAGAGTTCACCCGCGTCGAGTGAGGAGCTCAACTTCGTGTAGCCCGCAAGATCGGCGAAGCCGACCGCGACCGCAACGTCGGGCGCGGCTGCCAGAACGCTCCGGCGCCACACCGCGGCGCGTAGCTGCAAACGGTGCACGTAATCGATCAACACACCGACATCGGCGAGGCGAGCCTCGGTGAGCACCGCGAGCGCGATGTCTTCGTCAGCGAGGCCGGACGCGTGCATCTCCTCCAACAGCTCGGTGAAACCGGTGGCCTCCACTGCCGCGACCCGCGCCAGCGAACCGCTGATCACGCGGATCTGCTGCAACAACGTGCCGTGATCGACGTCGCGAGCGGGCGCCTGGACGAACGCGAGTCGCGCCGCGTCGACATCGCGCTCGGTGAACACCTCGGCACCGGCCGGAACGTCGGGGAAGCCGACAGCCCGCCACAGCCGACGCGCGAATTCCTCGTCGATGCCCGCGGCCGCGGCCAGTCCGGCGAGATCGTGAGTCCGACGCCCGGGCAACACCATGCAGTCGAAGGCGAGCAGCGGAAGCCAACCCTCGCTCTCGGCCCGTTGGATGTCGTCCTCGGTCGCGCCCAGCTCTCGGAGCCGAACGCGCAGATCGTCGCGCATCCAACCATTCTTCCTGCTTCGGTAGCCTGCCGCCGATGACGAAGGGAGCCCGAGCCGTTGGCGCGCGCAGCCGACGGGTGTTCCTGATCGTCGCCGCGGTCCTCTTCGGGCTCGCGATGCTGGTCGTGATCGCGTCGCTCGCCGAGCACAAGATGTACTCCGGCTCGGTGCTTCCCGGCGTCCGGATCGACGGTACGCATGTCGGCGGCCAGAAGCAGGCCGAGGTCACGGCCGCGATCGAGAAGCTCAGTATGCAGCTCGACTCGCAGCCGATCCACGCGCATGCGGGCGCGCAGACGTTCACCGTCGATCCGAGCCTCATCGGTTTTTCGGTCGATCCGGGTGCGACGGTTGCGCAGGCGAGCGATGCGGGCCGCGACAAGAACCCGCTCTCGATGGTCGCCGACACCGTGCTGCGCCGCTTCCGCCCCGACCAGGTGCATCTCGTCGTGCACTACGACCCGTCGCGCTTCCAAGGGCTGCTCGACGGTTGGACGAACGCGTTGCAGACCGGCCTCGTCGAGGGCAACCTCCGCTTCCAGGGCACGACCGTGATCCCCGTCACTCCGCACGCCGGCCGCGGACTGCTGCGCGCCCAGGCCGAGAAGAGCATGCAGGATCTGCTCGCGAGCGGAGCCCGGCCCGACCTCACCCTGCCGATCGGCGCGGTCGACCCGCAGGTCAACCAGGCCGCCGTCGACGCCGCCGCGCAGAAGGCCCGCGCGCTGTTGACGGGGACCTACACGGTAGTGGCGGGTACGACCCGGGTCACGCTGAGTCCTGCACAGATCGCACCGACACTGGGAACCAAGGTCGACCATCACGCGCTCGACCTCACCGTCGACGGCGAGAAGTTGCGCTTCGCGCTCGGCGGCGCGTTCGCTGCAGTCGAGCAGCCGCCGGTCGACGCGACCTTCGACGTGAGCGGCGCGAACACCGTCACCGTCGTGCCTTCGCGCGACGGTCACGAGCTCGACACGGCCGCGATCGGCGCCGCGATCGTGCGTGGTCAACGCACGATCAACGCGACCATCCGGTCGGAACATCCGAAGCACGACACCAAGTGGGCGCAAGCGCTCGGGATCACGCATCAGGTGTCGTCGTTCACGACGTACTACATCCCCGGGGAACCGCGCGTGCACAACATCCACCTCGCGGCTGACACCGTCAACAACACCGTCGTCGAGCCCGGTCACACCTTCTCCGAAAACGCGGCGCTGGGGCAGCGCACTCCCCAAAAGGGATACGTCGAGGCACCCGTCGAGGTCGAGGACGGATTCACCAACGACTACGGCGGTGGCATCAGCCAGCTGAGCACGACGCTGTTCAACGCGGTGTTCTTCGGCGGTTATGTCGACGTCGACCACTCACCGCACCATTACTACGTGTCGCGTTACCCGCTCGGTCGTGAAGCGACGATCGTGTGGCCCTACGTCGACCTGAAGTTCCGCAACGACACCAAGCACGGCGTATTGATCCGCGCGACTTACAGCGCGTCGTCGATCACGGTCACGTTCTACGGAGACACCGACGGCCGGATGGCGACGGAAGCGAACCGCAAGATCCTGCACACCGAACCGATCACCGACCGGCTCGTCCCGTGCCCGGCCACGAAGCCCACCGACGATCCGAACAACGACGTGCGCGCAACTCAGCCCCGGTGAACACGACACGGTCGCGGGCGGCGAGACGGGCTACGACGTCGAGTTCGATCGCGTCATCACCCAGCCGGGCAAGCCGGTCGAGGTCCAGCACTACCAGGTGCACTATCCGATGCTGCAGAACACGGTGCTCGTGGGTGCCGGGGCGGCGGTCACGTCGACCACGACCGCGCCCCACACCACGACGACGGGCCCGGCATCGGCGAAGAGCACGACCACCACGACGAAGCGTCCCTGACCCACACCGCCGCATTCGTGCGGACGTTTCGTCCATCGCCGGACGAAAGGGACGGGCGCCCGGCAGGCCGAAGCTGTCCGATTCCCCTCAATCCGGGCCGCTGATCTGCCGAATTGATCGGTGGACGGGTTCACGGGTGGCCGCACGGGGAGATCCTCATGGAGCGAGGTCGAGGCGACGGCGCGCGTCGCCGCATGCGTGGCGCATTTCTTGCGCTCGCAGTCTTCGCAACCGCACTCGGTACCGCAACCGCGACGGCATCCGCCGCGCACGCGAGCACCGTCCAGACCACCGACGTCTCGGTGGAGTCGACGGCCATGGCGCTGGCCGCGCCCGTGGTCGGCCTGGCCGCGACACCGAGCGGCAAGGGCTACTGGCGCGTGGGCGCCGACGGCGGCGTGCTCACTTCCGGCGACGCAAAGTTCTACGGATCGGCGGTGGGCAGGGCCCACGATTCGATCGTCGCGATCGCGGCGACGCGCACCGGTCACGGTTACTGGCTCACCGATCGCCTGGGCGAGGTCTTCACCTTCGGTGACGCCGCGTTCCACGGTTCGATGGCGGGCCACCCGCTCAACCTCCCGATCGTCGGCATGGCCGCGACCCCGAGCGGCTCCGGCTACTGGTTGGTCGCGAGCGACGGCGGCATCTTCTCCTTCAACGCACCCTTCCGCGGCTCGACCGGTGCGATGCGTCTCAACGAACCGATCGTCGGCATGAGCCGCGGCGCCGAGCGGCAACGGCTACTGGCTCGTCGCGAGCGACGGCGGGATCTTCGCGTTCAACGCGCCGTTCTACGGCTCCACCGGATCGTTGCACCTCAACCAACCCATCACGGGAATGGCGAGCCGCGCCGACCGGCAACGGCTACACCATGGTCGCGGCCGACGGCGGGCTCTTCCGCTTCGGTGCCGCGAGCCCGTTCTACGGCTCGGCCGTCAACGCGTGCCCCGGAGCTCCCGCGGTTGCCGTGGCGATGTCGCCCGGCGCACGCGGTTACTGGATTGCCTTCGCCGACGCCCGCACCTACGCGTTCTCACCGACATCCGCGGCGCCGCAATGCAAGAACATGTCCAAAGCCGCCGAGATGTCGGCCGACCTCTTCGTCCGCATCAACGACGAACGGGCGCTGCGCCACCTCGCCCTGCTGACGTGGGACCCGAGCCTGAGCGCGTACGCGGCCGCGTGGAGCGCCAACATGTCGACGGGCGGCTTCCGGCACAGCCAGATCGGGAACCTGCTCGGCCCGTACAACTTCGTGGGCGAGAACATCGCGGCCGGCAGCCCGGGAACGCTCGAAGGCGCGTTGCACGACGCGTGGATGCACTCCGACGGCCACCGCGCCAACATCCTGAACTCCGGCTACACGCGGGTCGGTGTCGGAGTGTTCTGCTCGCCCGACGGCTCCATCTGGATGACGGAAGACTTCGGCCACCCGTCGAACGCGGGCGCACCGCAACCCGCGTCGGGCACTCCCCCGGTCAACCCGATCGCCCGCCCCGACTCCGGCACGCTGCACTGCTGACGTCGTCGCCCGGGCAATGCCCGGGTTGGCGCGCGTATTCGTCGTAGCCTTCCCGGCAGGCGAGGCGAGGACGCTGGGATGGCAAATACGACGAGTGGGTCGGCGAGCAGTGGTCGCGCGGCGGAGAAGACTTCCCCGCCGGCCCGCACGCCCGAGCCCGCGCTGATCGGTCGGCCGCTCGACAACTGTCCCGGGTGCGGCAGTTGGCAGCTGCAACCCGTGGTCGACATCGACGCCGAGGGCGTGCACTTCTTGTGCGGCAGCTGTAGCCGGTGCTGGCACGTGGAGCTCGGCTACGTGCGCCGGGTGAACCCGGGCGACTGCGACGGCTGCCCGCAATCTGCGTTGTGCTCCGCCGCGTACGCGCGCGATCACACGCCTCGCTAGAGCTCGCTCGCCTGAGCCTCACCGTGCCACGCCCACCGGGGCGTGCGCGCCGACGCCGGCATTCGCCATTGGCGCACCTGCCAGCCGATCTCCAGCGCGGCCACACCGGCCGCGGCCGAGGCGATCGTTCCCCAGAGCGCGGCGCCGGTCGGCACCTCCAGCGCAAACCAGTCGCGCAAGCCCGGCACGGCCATGATCAGCACGAACGCGCCGACCATCGCGCCGAACACCACCGACCGGCCCGGTGTGATCGGGCGTGACAGCACGTTCAACACCCACAGACCCACGATGAGCAACGTGATCGTGGCCGCGGTCTGCGCTTGGAGGAGATCTTCGTAGTGGCGCGCGATCGCGTACGCCGTGAACGTCGAGGTCGCGGCGATCACGCCCGCGGGCCCCGCGATGAGCAACACGCGGCGGACGAAGCCCGGCACATACCGGCTCGAGTTCGGCGCGAGCGCGATGAAGAACGCGGGGATACCGATCGTCAAGCTGCTCACGATCGTGAGATGGCGGGGCAGGAACGGGTACGGCCAGCGCGCCACGCCGATCGCGATCGCCAGGAGCATCGCGTACACCGTCTTCGTGACGAACAGGCTCGCGACGCGCTCGACGTTGGCGATCACGCGCCGGCCCTCGGCCACGACGCTCGGCATGTTCGCGAAACGTCCGTCGAGCAACACCACCTGCGCGACGGCGCGGGTGGCGGGCGCGCCGCTCCCCATCGCGATTCCGATGTCGGCGTCCTTCAGCGCCAGCGCGTCGTTCACGCCGTCGCCGGTCATCGCCACCACGTGGCCGCGGCTCTGCAGCGCGCCGACGATGCCGCGCTTCTGTTGCGGCGACACCCGCCCGAAGACCGAGACGTTGTCGAGCACCGCCGCCAACTCGTCGAGGTCGTCGGGCAGTTCCCGGGCATCGAACGGCCGATCCGCGCCCGCCACGCCGACCCGCCGCGCCACCGCGCCGACCGTGCGCGGATTGTCGCCGGAGATGACCATGCAACGCACGCCCTGCTCCGCGAAATAGCGCAGCGTGTCGGCCGCGTCGGGCCGGATCTCTTCCTCGAACACGACCAGCGCCGACGCCGAGAGCCCGTCGGGCAGTTCCTCCTCGACGAGCGCGGCCTCGGTGCGCGCCAACAACAACACGCGCTGCCCCTCGCTCGCGAAGCGGTCGGCATCGGCGCGCACCGGATCGTCGGCGTCGCGATCGGTCCACACCATCTCCGGCGCGCCGAGCACCCACGTGCCGCGATCACCGAACGTCACCGCGCTCCATTTGCGCCCCGAGGAAAAGGGAGTCGACCCCGTGCGCTCCCAACCGTCCGGCGCGGGGAAGGCCTCGCAGATCGCATTCAGCGTCGCGTTGCGGTTCGCGTCGTCGGCCAACGCGCCGAGCGCCTCCGACACCGGATCGTCGGGCGCGAATTCGTGGATGCGATCGAAGGCGATGACCCCTTCGGTCAGCGTGCCCGTCTTGTCGAGCAGCACCACGTCGACGCGCGCCAGGCCTTCGACCGCGGGGAGCTCCTGGATCAACACCTTGCGCCGGGCGAGCGTGATCGCCGCCAATCCGAACGCGAGGCTCGTGAGCAGAACGAGACCCTCGGGCACCATGGCCACAACACCGGCGACGACTCCCGCGATCGCGGCGTGCGTGTCCTTCTGCACGTGGAACTGACTGAAGGCCAGCAGCACCGCCGTCGGCAGCAACGCCCATTGCACATAGCGGAGGATCTGATTGATCCCGTCCATCAACTCGGAGTGGGTCAGCGTGAACCGCCGGGCTTCCGTCGCGAGCCGGCGGGCGTAGGCGTCGGCACCGACGCGGGTGACCTGGAACCGGCCCCGGCCCGCCACGACGATGCTGCCGGAGAGGACCTCGTCGCCGTCCTGCTTCGTCACCGGATCTGATTCGCCCGTGAGCATCGACTCGTCGAGCTCGAGCCCGTCGACCGCCAGCACCACACCGTCGGCGGCAACCTGCTCCCCGGCAACCAGATCACAGAGATCGTCGAGCACGACCTCGGTCACGGGGATCTCCCGAACCTCGCCGTCGCGCACGACGCGCGCACCCGGCGCGTTCAAGACGGCGAGCCGGTCGAGCGTCCGCTTGGCGCGCCATTCCTGAATCACGCCGATGAGCACGTTGAACAGCAGGACGAAACCGAAGAGCGAGTCCTGGCCTTCGCCGAAGATGAGGATCAGGACGAAAGCAGTGCCGAGAATCGCGTTGAAACGCGTGAACACGTTGGCGCGCAGGATTTCGGAGAGCGTCCGGCTCGTCCGGTCGTCGGCGACGTTCACCTGGCCGGCGCGGACCCGCTGCGTCACCTCGTCCGCGGTCAGCCCGTCGGGCCCGGGAGCCGTGGCCGCACCCGCGAGTCCGGTGTCGCTCATCGCTCGAACGCTACCGATCCGCGGCTTTCCCGGTGCGCCGTTCGACTCGCTGGTTGCCGGTACCGTGGCAGCGCCATGACCCAGGAGCAGGTACCGGAACCGACCACGTGCTACCGGCATCCCGACCGGGAAGCCGGGCGGCGCTGCACGCGTTGCGGCCGGAGGGCGTGCCCGGACTGTCTGCAGGAGGCATCCGTCGGATCGCACTGCGTCGACTGCGTGAAGGACGCGGCCCCGACCACCCGACAACGGGTGAGCATCTTCACCAAGAACGAGAACATGCTCGCCACGAAGATCATCATCGGCGTGACGGTGGTCGCGTTCGTCGTGATCGCGCTGCGCGACGGCAACGTCAACGGCACCGGCCCCACTGCCGACAAGCTCGTCCTGTTCGGGCCGCTGGTGCATCAGGGCGAGTGGTGGCGCATCTTCACGGTTGCGCTCGTCCACGAGGGCTTCCTGCACATCTTCTTCAACATGCTGCTGTTGTGGATCGTCGGCCAGCTCCTGGAACCCGGTTCGGGTCCGGTGCGGTTCGCGCTCATCTACGTGGTCTCGGTGACTGCCGGATCCGCGGCGGCACTCCTCGTGCAGCCGCACATTCCGTCGGCGGGCGCGTCGGGCGGCGTGTTCGGCGTGGCGGCCGCCGCGACCATCGTGATGCAGCGCCAGGGTGTGCGCTTCTGGGACACCGGCTTCGGCCCGCTGCTCATCATCAATCTGGTGTTCGACTACTTCATCCCGAACATCTCCATCGCCGCCCACATCGGCGGCGCGATCGGCGGGCTGCTCGCCGCGGAGGCGATGTTGCAGGCCCGCAAGGCCGGACGGCCCGAGCTCGGGATCGCCGGCGCGGTCGTCGTCGGCGCGGCCGCCTTCGTCCTCGCGTTAGCAGTCGCGCACTAAACGGGACACCCCTGCGAACTACACCCCTGCGTACCGTCGTGAGTTATGGGCGTATATCGCACCCAACTCACGACAGTTCGATCAGGTTTTGGGACTGGAGGCCGATTGAGGGGGGAAATCCCCCGAAGGACAGCATGAGGCTCGCGACCCGCTCCCCCGATGCACCGGCCGACGCGGATCCCGCCGCGCTCGCGGCCCGGGCGGCGCGCGCCGCGACGCGCCGGGGAGCCGTGGTGCTCACGCTGGTTGCGGCGGGGCTCGTCCTCTTGACCCGGGTCGTGATCGTGCCGTGGATCGAGAGCGCGAACGCCTGGGTCATCCCGCAAGACGTGTGGACGGCGTTGCCCGCGGCGCGTTCCGTCGCGAACGGCGACGTGTTCCACATGTACCAACCGTTGGTCGGCCGCACGGGGTATCCGTACACGCCGGGGTTGCCGATCCTCGTCGCGCCGTTCGTCGCGATCGGCGACCACTTCAACTTCCTCGGCGACTACTTCTTCACGCACCGTCATCCGTCGATGTTCCTCATCCTCGGGCCGGCCGAAGCCGCGCTCGGCATGTTCCCGATCCTGTTGGTCACGGGCCGCGCCGTCGGCGGTACCCGCCGCCGCATCTGGAGCGTGCAGGGGCTGGTGTTCCTCGCCGCGTTCTGGGCCCCGGGCGTGTGGTTCCATCCGGAGGACACGATCGCGTGCGCCTTGCTGATCGCCGCGTGTCTCAGGGCCGGGAGCGACAAACCCGACTGGCGGGTGGTCGGCGCACTTCTCGGGGCGGCGTTGCTGTTCAAACAATGGGCGCTGTGGCCCGCGATCCCGATTCTGTTCGCCGCGCCGCGCGGCCGGCGTTCGTACGTCGCGTTCTACGCGTTCGCGCTCCCGGCGCTGATCCTCGCGCCCTTCCTTCTGGTCGGACCGGGGGCGTGGTCGAGCCTCGTCGGCACCCGCGCCACGCTCACCTACGGCCAGCCGCAGCTCTGGCTCAACGTGGCGTTCGGCCACCAGCACCTGGCGAATCCCGACCTGCTGCGCCTCCTGTGGGGCGTCGCCGCGGTGGCGATCGCGTTCCGCGTCCGGCACAACCCGAGTGTCGACCTGCTGCTCGCCGCGGTCGGCACCACCATGCTGGCCCGCTTGCTCTTCGAGCCCGTGCTGTTCGCCTACTACCTCGTGCCCGCGCTGGCCATCGCGATCATCTGGTGCGCGCGCAACGGGCAGCCGATTGCGCTACGCGGCCTCACGGCAACGCTGTTGTGCGCGTTCTGCATGCCGCAGACGTTCCCGCAGCCGGTGTTCTTCGCGATCCTCGCCCTTGGGCTCGCGTACGTGTGCGGGCCGATGGTGGAACCCGTCTTCGCCCGTCGCACGTGCCCTGTCGCGACGACTTAACGCTTAACGGGCCGGCACCAGTTCGACGGTGCCGGTGTCGTCGTCTTCGACGAGACGGAAACCACACTGTTGCGCAAGCACGGCGCGGCCCTCCCACGGACCGGTCGCGAGGATCTCGTCGCCGGCCGCGAGCCGTGGCGCGACGCGGGCGATACAGGTAACGACCTTCGCGTTTGATCGCGAGCAGATGGAACCCGGTGTCGTCGCCGATCTGCGTGCCCGCGACGACGTCGCCGTCGAGCGCGCTCCCCGCCGCGATCGGGTACTGCACGAACACTTCGTCGGCCTCGCCCAGCGCGACCGCGAGGATCGGGTGCATCTCTTCTTCCTGCTCGACGAGCCACACGAGTTGTTGTGCGGCGTCGCCGACCTCTTCCGACGCCGCACCCAGATGCAGTAGACCCCGTAGGCCCGACGGGTCGACCGTCTCCGCGCCGGCTCGTAGCACCCAGAGCTCGAGCTGCTCGCGCATCTCGTCGAGGCGATCCTCGAGTTGGGTCACCTGCGACGCCAGGCCCTGGTCGTTGAGCAGCAGCGCGCTGTAGGCCAGCCCGACCGCAGCCTCCGACAGGTTCTTCATCTCGACCAGCACGTCGACGGCGCGGTCGAGGTCGGAGATCGCGGGATCCTCTTCGACGCCGGCCGGGCGCCAGACCGGCGCGCCCGCGAGCTCGCGCACTTCGCCGATCCCTTCGCGTGCACCGCGCAGAATCAGCACGTCGTCGGGCAGGAGGTGCTCGTCGCCGTCGGGGTCGATGAGCCACTCCCGACCGCGGCGGATCGCCACTACGCGCATGCCGACTTCGACCGGCAGTTCCACGTCGTCGAGCGAACGGTTCGCCAGTGCGGAGTCGGGGCGGATGCGCACGCGGTGCGAAACCTCTTCCGCGCCGGCCAGGTCGGATACCAACGACGCCGGGATCCCGAGGTGGTGGGTGACGACGCGCGCGATGCCGACCGCGGCGTTGCCCATCCGCTCGATCGCGGACACGACGTGCAACACGCCCGACATCTGCTCCGCGTCACGCTTCGAGCGCGCCGCGAGGACGCAGACCTCGCGCATCTCGTGCACGAGTTGCGTGAGGAGCTCCTCGAGCTCGTGCACCTCGTCGGCCATGCGCGTGTCGCCGAAGAACAGCGATGCGTACCCGAGGTCGACCATGAGCTCAGAGGTGTCCTTCGCCTCCGACAACATGGCCTTCAGATTTCGTGGTCGTTCATCCATTGATACCGCCGGCTCCGCAGCCGGCTCCTCGAGGGGCCCTAAGCCAGCCCGAGGATCACGATGGCCAGGATAAGCGACAGCGCGCCCAAGAGGTCGAGGCTCGATGTCACCAGGGGAATCGAATGGTTGTCGGGGTCGAGCCCGAACCGGTGGGTGGCTACCGCCGAGTAGAAGCCGACGATCACCGAGGCGGTCGTCGCGAAGAAGCCCGCGATGAGGCTGACCGCCAGCATGTCCACGAAGCCGGGGGTGGCCTTGTGCAGCACGTCGGCAACCACCGTCGAGGTCAGGCCGAGGAAGACGAACACCGGAATGGCGTACAAGTAGACGAGCATCACGTCGTTGGTCGCGGCGCGCCACGAGCGCGCCCGTCTCGCCCAACGTGCCCAGGTGGAGCTTCGTCGAGACGCGGGCGGCGAGGATCGCGCCGAGGGAACCGGAGTCCTCGAAGAAGGCGGGCACCATGACGAGGAGGGCCGGGTACCGGAGGAACGACGCAAACCGATTCTGGATCGTGATACCGGCCAGGAGATCGACGACTCCGGCCAGCGCCAGGATCGGAAGCGACTCGATCACGATGCGCCGCATGATCGGGTACGCCTTGGCGCCGATACCGACGACGGCCGCGCCCAGGCCGATCGCGGCGCACACGATCGCGATGATCGGCGTCAGCAGGTGGATGCCGAGCGAGGTAGGTCGCGACGAACAGGCTGGGCAGGGTGACCATGTCGCCCGCGGCGGTGACGATCGGCGCGGCGACGTTGTCGAGGTCGAGGTCGCGGCGCGCGCAGAACGCAGCGACGGCCACCGTCAGCACCAAGCACGACGACCGACGAGAGGATCGCGCCGATGACCGAGATCACCATGAAGTCGGCGATCGAGATCGACGGTCCGCCGATCGAGCATCTCGCACATCAGCTTGGCCAGCACTGCGAGGAGGGCGGCGGTCGACAGCGACGAGAGGATCGCGGCCGACATGTTCTGGCCGACCTCGGTGTCGATGCGGCGCGAGACCCGGAAGGTGCCGGTGTGGATCATCGTCCCGAGCCGGCTCCCGAGGCCCCCGAAGACGTTCCCCCGCATCCCGATGGCCGCCGGGACCAGGACGACCAGCCCGGGCAGGAGATTCAGCGTGTTGCTGATCGTGGCGAAGGTGACGCCGGTGACGAGATCGCCACCCGAAGAGATCAGGAGCGCGACAAAGCCCGCACGGACACCGGAGATGTCCGCACGGATGAACGCGACGAAGCGCGCGCCGACCCGGCGTGAATAACGCAGCATGACGAACTCGGCGGGTCAGCCATCGAGAGTCCTCCGGAACCTGTCAAGGCTACCCCTTACAGACTGTCTTGCGTTTCGACTTCCATGGCTCCCTCCGCCTCGCCCGAGAGGGCTCGGCCTCGTCCGCACGCCCGGGGTGTGGCGTTTCCGATTCGTGCCGATAAGAGCCGGTGACGACACCACTGCTCGAAGTCGGCCAGCCGGTGCTGGTCGCACCCGCGCCCGACGAGCGCGCCGTGGCGGATGGTCGTGGACCTCGTCCAGGACGGCCACATCACGCTCGCGGCCCGCGAGGACGAGCATCTCCCGCGCGAGTGGAACTCACTGTCGGAGATCCAGCTCACATGCCTCGGGCGCTTCAGCGTGTACCTCATCCACGTGCCCGTCGTGCGCAGCGGCGACACGCGGCTCGTGATCGGCGCGCCCGACGACGACACCGCGGTCCAACGGCGCGCGTACGCGCGGGTGTTGAGTCACGTACCGGTGAGTTGCGCGGTGCTCGATCGCCGCCACGAATGCGTTGGATCGCGTTCGAGGCCGAAGTGCGCGACCTCGGTGGTGGCGGATGTTCGGTCCTCACCGACGCGACGCCGCCCGCCGGTGCACAGATCGTGATCTCGTTCGCGCTCGACGACGATCCGCCGTTCGTCGCGGTCGGCCGCGTGCTGCCGCGCGAGATGCTGCCGACGATCGGTAAACCGCTGACGCGCGATCGAGTTCGTGCTCATCCGCGAGCTCGACCGTGATCGCATCATGCGTTTCGTGTTGCTGTCGCTCGGTCAACACCGCCGCGCGCAGCTCAAGCCGGATTCGTGAGTCAGTCGCTACTCGACTCGTTCAACGCGTTGATGTGACGGGCTGACGTAGTTCGCGAAGCTCTTCGCCTTCACCGCGAAGAAGCCCGCGGCGGCCACGCACGCCAGCCCGCCGGACACGATCGCGAACGGAACACTCACCAGTCCGCCAACGAGGCCGGCCTCGACGTCACCGAGCTGTGGACCGCCCGCATAGACCGCGATCTCGACGCCGCTGATGCGCCCGCGTAGATCGTCGGGCGTCACCGCGGCCGCGATGGCAGAACGGTAGACACCGGAGATCATGTCGGCACCGCCGGCAATCGCGAGGCAGACCAACACGACGGCCGAGTTCAACACGAGTCCGGCGATGGCGATCGCGGTGCCCCAGATCGCGACCGCGACGAGCACGGCGCGGCCCTGGCGCCGGACGACACCCGTCCAGCCGCTGGTGATCGACGCGATGAACGCACCCGCCGCGACCGCCGACAACAAGAACCCGTACAGCACGGCGCCGCCGCCGAGGCGGGCCGTCAACGCCGGGAACAGGGCGCGGGGCATTCCGAAGATCATCGCGAGCAGGTCGATGCCGAACACGCTCATGATCACGGGCTGGCCCCGCAGGAACCGGAGCCCGTGCAGCACCGACGCGATCGAGGCCGGGCTCCCGTCGCCGACCGGGGGCGACGATGCGATGCCCGCGAACGCGATGAAGGCGAAGACATAGGTAAGGGCGTCGAAGCCGTACGTACTCGTGAACCCGACCGCGGCGATGAGCACGCCGCCGACCGCGGGGCCGAACATCATGCCGAACGATCCGTACGTCGACTGCAAGGCGAACGCGGCCGGGCGCAGCGCGTCGTCGAGCAGCATCGGCAGCAGCGATCGCAACACCGGATACGTGATCGCGGTGACTCCGGCTGCGACCGCGCCGAGCACGTACATCACCCAGAGCTGCGGATGACTCAGCGAGGCGTTGAACGCGAGGCCGACGGAACAGGACATGGCCGCGACGGTCACACCGAGGAGCAGCAGGCGCTTGTCGATGCTGTCGGCGAAGGCGCCGCCGACGATCGAACAGATCAACAACGGACCGAGCTGCGCCACGCCGAGCAGTCCGACATCGAGTGTCGATCCGGTCTGGTGGTACACCTGGAACGGCAGCGCGCCCGCGGTCATGGTGGTGCCGAGGAACGACACCGCCTGCCCGATCCAGAGCCGGCGGAAGTCGCGCGACACCCGCAGTGGTGTGGTGTCGATCAGCAGTCCCATAACCGGACAATCCTACGGACCGGGCGCGTGGGCTCGATCCGAATTACCTCGCCGTGGGTTGCGCCCTCAGACGGTGAGGCCGTAGAGCTCGGCCACGTTGTCGTGCAGGATGCGGGCGCGTGAGCGCTCGTCGAGCTGCAGTGCGTGCTCGGCAAGCAACGCCTGACTGTTCGGCCATGTCGCGTCGCTGTGCGGGAAGTCGTTGGCCCACATGAGGCGATCGGTGTTCATGAGATGCGCGGTGCGGAACGCGACCCAGTCGTCCTGGAACGTGAGGTACACGTTGTCGGAGAACCACTCGCTCGGCCGGCGCGTCAGCTCGCCGGCAGTCAGCCAGTTGCGGTGACGGTCGTACCCATGGTCGGCGCGATACATCCAGTGCGGCGCCCAACCCGCGTCGGCCTCCACACACACGACTCGGAGATCGGGATGGCGTTCGAACACCGCCCCGAAGATGAGCGTGCCGATGATGTCCTGGTTGCCGCGCACGATGCTCATGAAGCTGTTGAGCTTCGGGCCGCGCACGTTGTCGGCGCCGGGCGTGTCGCTCTTGCTCGTGAGGATGTGGAACGAGGGCGGGAGCTCGAGATCAATGATCGCGTCCCAGAGCTCGTCGTACATCGGGTCGTCGTAATCCTTCTCGGGCGGCTTGCCCGGCAGCATCACGCCCTTCAGGCCGAGCGCCTTGATCGCTTCCAGATCGCGGATGCCGTCTTCCGGCGTGACCAGTGCGGTCTGGCCGAGACCGATCAGCCGATCGGGCGCGGTCGCGCAGAACTCGGCGATCCAGAGGTTGTACGCGTTGAAGCACGCGCGCTGGTACTCGGCGTCTGGGTGGTTGCAGAGCAACATGCCGACACTCGGGTAGATGACCTCCGCGCTCACACCGTCGGTGTCCTGGTCGAGCAGGCGGGCCACCGGATCCCAGCCGCCGCGCCACAGGTCGTCGAAGGTCTTGCCCGTGTCGAGGCGGACCTCTTCGGTCGGCCGGCCCGCGGCCGCGACCAACCAGAACGGCACGAGGCTCTTGCCGTTGTCGATCAACATGACGTCGCCGAGCACGTCGTGGTGGTGCAGGCGGGGCGCACGGTCGCGGTAGGCAGGATCGATCCGGTCGATGTAGGTGCCGGGCGGTTCGGTGATGTGCGAGTCGGCCGAAATGCACGGCCCGATCGTTGCGGTCATCCCGTGAGTCTCGCGCTTCGCTCCCCGCGGCGTCGCCCGCGCCCGGATCCGCATTCTCGGCGCCTTCTGTACGTCCTGGAGGTACGGAAGGCGCCGAGAATCACCTCGTCCCGTCGACTGGCGATGGTGGGCGCGAACCGGTTGGGGAATCTCGTCAGTGGAAGTCGCGGGACTTCAGAGCTTCCGCCAGGCTGATGGGGAGGCGCGTGATACGGCCCGCGACGAGGTTGATCACGCCTTGATGCTTCTCCAGCACACCGCGCACACGTAGCGCGGGCGCGCCCCGCGCCACGACGCGGAACCGTTTCCATACGCCTTTGGCGCAGATCACGTTGATCAGGCCGGTCTCGTCCTCGAGGTTCAGGAACACGGTGCCCTTGGCGGTTGCCGGTTGTTGGCGATGTGTGACAACTCCGGCGACCTCGACCACTGTGCGGTCGGGTAACTCGCGCAGCTGCATACTCGTCACCACGCCCTGGCGCGCCAGCTCCTCACGCACGAACTCGGTCGGGTGCTTGCCCACGCTCAACCCCATCGCCCACAGGTCGGCGTACACGGTCTCCATCTCGGTCATGCCCGGCAGGGGCGGCGCGTCGGTACCGGTCACGATGCCGGGCAGCGTCTCGACCACCGTTCCGTCGCGCCGCGTGTTCGGCCGCGCGGTTCCCAACGCGCCGGCGGCCCACAACGCGGCGCGGCGCGACTGGCCGAAGCACGCTTCGAACGCGCCCGCGGTTGCCAGCGCCTCCACCTGGTCGACGGTTGCCCCCGTGCGCCGCACGAAGTCTTCGAGATCGGTGAAGACCCGTTCCACCCGTTCGTCGTCAATGCGATCGAGCAACGCGTCGTGCAGCCCGCGCACGCTGCGTAGGCCGAGCCGGACCGCGAGGTGCGACGGCTCGGCGTGGAAACCACGCAGCGGACGGCCGATCGGCTCGATGTCGAGAGTGCGGGGTTCGAGGGTTGCGTCGCGCTGTGACGCGTTGAGATCAGGTCCGAGCACCTGCACGCCGTGGCGCCGCGCGTCGCGCACGATCGAGTGCGGCGAGTAGAAACCCATCGGCTGTGCGTTCAACAGCGCGGCCGCGAACTCGGCCGGGTAGTGGTATTTGATCCACGAGCTCGAGTAGACGAGATAGGCGAAGCTCACCGAGTGGCTCTCGGGAAAACCGAAGCTCGAAAACGCCTGCAGCTTCGTGTAGATCTCCTCCGCGGTGTCGCCGGTGATACCGCGTTCGGCCATGCCCGCCATCAACCGTTCCCGCATCCGTTCCATGCGGGCCTGGCTCCGTTTCGAGCCCATCGCCTGGCGCAGCTGATCGGCTTCGGCCGCGCTGAATCCCGCGCAGTCGACGGCCAGTTGCATGAGTTGCTCTTGGAACAGCGGCACCCCGAGTGTTTTCTTCAAACACGGTTCCGTCAGCGGATGGATGTACGTGACCTCTTCTTCGCCGTTGCGCCGACGTAGGTACGGATGCACGGAACCGCCCTGGATCGGACCGGGTCGGATGAGCGCAACTTCCACGACGAGGTCGTAGAAACAGCGCGGCCGCAGGCGCGGCAACGTGGCCATCTGCGCCCGGCTCTCGACCTGGAACACGCCGATCGTGTCGGCCGCGCACAACAGGTCGTAGACCTCGTCTTCTTGCGGGATCGTGGCGAGATCGATGTCGACGCCCTGGGAGCGCACCATGTCGACTGCGATGTGCAGCATCGTCAACATGCCCAGCCCGAGCAGGTCGTACTTCACGAGCCCGGCCGCCGCGCAGTCGTCCTTGTCCCACTGCAGCACCGAGCGGCCCTCCATGCGCGCCCACTCGATCGGGCAGAACTCCACCAGCGGACGGTCGGCCATCACCATCCCGCCGGAATGGATGCCGAGGTGGCGCGGGAAGTCGATCACCGCGCTCGCGAGCTCGAGCGCGAGCGGCGGGATCGCGGGCGGGCGCGTCGTGGCGTCGGGACCGTCGATCGGGACGCCGTCGCGGGTGCGGTCGCGCGCCGTCCGTTCGAACCGACGCTCGTTGCGGGGCGTGATCTGGCGTTGGTCCTTCAGCTCTTTGTCGGTCAGCTCACCGAACGCTTCGGGCCCGGCCGCCCACCGGTCGACCCACTTCCCCAACGCGTCGGCCTGCCCCGGCGCCATGCCCGCGGCTTTTGCCATCTCCCGCAACGCCGACTTGGGCCGGTACGTGATCACGTTGGCCACCTGCGCGGCGCGATCGCGTCCGTAGCGTTCGTAGACGTACTGGATCACCTCCTCGCGCCGCTGATGCTCGATGTCGAGGTCGATGTCGGGCGGGCCGTCGCGCTCGGGCGACAAGAACCGTTCGAACAACAACCCGAGCGCGACCGCGTCGGCCTTGGTGACCCCGAGCGCGTAACAGACCGCGCTGTTCGCCGCGCTCCCCCGCCCCTGGCAGTAGATGTCGGAGCGGCGGCAGAACTCGACAATGTCGTGCAGCAACAGGAAATAGCCGGGGAAACCGAGCTGCTCGATGACGCCGAGCTCGTATTCGATCTGTTGTACGGCCTGGGCGTGCTGCGCGTGCGACTCCGGATAGAACACCGCCGCACCCCGGCGCACGAGCTCCCGTAGCCACGACATCTCGTCGAACCCCTCGGGCACGGGCGAGTCGGGCAGCTGCGGTGCCGCGAGCTTCAGGTCGAAGGCGCACGCGCGCGCGATATCCACCGTTCTTTCGACCGCGCCGGGCCAGCGCGCGAACCGGCGGCGTTGCTCGGCCGCGCTGCGCAGGTGCGCGAACGGCGCGGCAGGCAACCAACCGTCGATCTCGTCGAGCGACCGGCGGGCACGCACCGCGGCGAGCGCCTGCGCGAGCGGACGCCGAGCGGGCGTGGCGTAGTGCACGTTGTTCGTCGCGACGACCTCGACCCCGGCCCGCATCGCGATCCGCGCGAGCGCGTCGTTGCGGTGCCGGTCGAGCGGATCACCGTGATCCCAGAGCTCGACGAGCACCCGCTCCCGGCCGAACCCGTCGACGAGCTCCGCCGAACGCGTACTCGGCCGCGGCCGGACCGTCGCGGACGAGGGCCGCCGGCACCGTGCCCTTGCGACACCCGGTGAGCACGAACCAACGGTCGTTACCGGCACTCGGACCATGACCGTGCACTGCTGCTCGGGCCGCGTCGGCCAGCTGCGGCAGCGACGTCGTGCGGTGCGCCCTTCTCCCCCGCCAACTGCGCCTCGCTGATCGCCTTGGCCAGGCGGGCGTAGCCGATCGGGCCCTCGGCGAGCACGATCAGGTGCTCGCCCGGCGGGTCGGCGGTCCCGTTCGGCGGGTTGCCCGCGCCGAGGGTCAGCTCGGTCCCGAACACCGTGGGCAACGCGAGCGGACGCGCCGCTTCCGCGAATCGCACGACCCCGTAGAAGCCGTCGTGGTCGGTGATCGCGAGCGCGGCCAAGCCGAGGCGCGCCGCTTCTTCGGCCAACTCCTCGGGATGGCTCGCGCCGTCGAGGAACGAGAAATTCGAATGGCAGTGCAACTCCGCGTACACAGCCGAGACTCCGGATTCGTTTTCGGATTTCGTTTGGTGCGACTGCTAGTCGTAGATCGCTTCGACGCCCGCGCGCCCGCCTTCGACGACAACGACGCACGCGCTGTCGCCGACAATCAGCTGCCAGCGCGCGCATCTTCGGTGCGCGTGCGGATCCCACCACCGCACATCGTGGGCCCACGGTCCGGCCCACGCGCCCACCGCGCCCCCGCCCGCGGGCAAGGCCCGACAACGCACGTGCGCGGGCGGGCGTAACTGTTCGCCCCGTCCCGTCACCGCGATCGCGTTCCCGGCCGCGTCGAGGAGATCGGCGGGAACCGGTGGATCGAACACCCGGGCCGGGAACGGGGGTGGGAGCGCGCCCGGCCACGCCGCGGTCTCGGATCCGACCGCGAGCGGGAGCAACGGCTCCCGGGGTTCACCCCACGGCACGAACCGCACCTGCTCGGCCGCGGTGCGACCACCCTGCACGACCGCGGTGGTGACCGCGTCGTAGCCGAGCATGCCCTGGACGCGCGCCAGCGCGCGGTCGGCTTGTTGGTGTGCGACCTGATCGCCACCCCAGAACCCGAGCTGACGCCCGTCGGCGGGAACGACCTCGTCGGGAATCAACACCAGACTCGTGATGCCGGCCGTGGTCTCGCCGGTGTTGATCCACGCGTCGAGCTGCCACCGCACCCGCTCCGCGAGCACACCGGGCGTGAGCGCGTCGCCGAGGGCGGAACGGGCGTGCCGCCAACAGCGCGTGAGCCGTTCGCCGTGTTCGGTCTCGGCTTCCACCAACACGCGCGTACACGCGAGCCCGCGAGCTGCAAGGCGTTCGAGCAGACGATCGGCGAGCTCCTTGGCCGCGAACGCGGCGACGTCGACGCGTTCGGCGGGTGGATCGAGCTCGGTGCGCTCGATCAGATCGGGCGGCGGGGCAACGAGGATCGATGGACCGGGGTCGATGCCGCGGGAGAGCTCGTGGATCCGGCGGCCTTCCGACCCGAAGCGGGCGAGCACCGCTTCGGGGGCCAGCGCCGCGACATCGCCGAGGGTCGGCAGCCCGAGGCGCACGAGCAGGCTCGCGAGATCGTCGTCGTCGAGCACCGACACCGGCCAGGGCGCGACGTAGGCCGCCGATCCATCGTCGGGGACCACCACGGAATTCCGGGCCGCGAGCCGGGCGACGAACACGCCGTCGGCGATCCCGACCCGCACGTCGTCACCGTCGGGCCCGAGCGCCTCCGACACGCCGGCCCGGATCCGGGCCGCGAGCGCGTCGTCGCCGCCGAAGTAACGCGATGGTCCGCGAGTGGGGAACTCGCACCGCCCGGGACGCTCCAACACCACGCGCGGCGTGAAGAGCTCGATCGCGCGCGCCACGACCTCGAACGCGCGCGCCTCGTTCGCTTCGTCGGCGTCGACACACACCGCATCCGGGCAACGCGCTTCCGCCTCGCGTCGCCGCATGCCCCGCGTCACCCCGACTGCACGCGCTTCCGCCGACGCGCACCGCACGATGTCGCGGCTCCCCACCCGTTCCCGCACGATGACCGGCCGACCCCGTAGATCATCCGCCCCGATATCGGCCGCATGTTTCCGGGCCGCGATAACCGGCCAGTCCGGACACCACACACAGCCTGTACGGGTCGCTCGCGCTCCGCCTCCATTTCCGTCGGATCGCTCGCGTTCGTCCGTCGCCTTCCGGTCGGCTCCGCTGCCGCTCCGGCCCGTTCTGGTAGTCGTGCTCATCCGGCGCGGGCGTGCGCGCGGACTCCTTTCCCTTCGACGCGCACGTCGGGATCGCACGGCGCGAGCAGCCCGGCGCCGCTCGCGAGCCCGGACCAGTTCCGCCCGTACGCGTGCAAGCGCAGGGACGCCTCGACGGGCCAGGGCCCGAGCGCGACCAGCACGGTGGCGCGCTCGCGGGCGCGGGCCGCGAGGCGGCGGGCATCACCGGCCCGCAAGCTCGACGGAACCGCGGCCGCGACGAGCGAGACGCCGTCGAGCAGAGCACCGACAACGGTTGGCCACCGATCGGGCGTAACCCGCCGGACGATCGCGCACCGTTCCAGCGCGACCCCCAGCTCGGCCGCGGCGCCGCGCGCCGAGCGTTCCGTCGGGGTCGACGACCGCCGCCCACTCGCCTACGGAGGTGGTCGCCGCGGCGAGGAGGAAGGCAACGGTCGTCGACCCCGCACCCGGAGGCCCATCGAGCGCAACCGTGCTGCCGCGTCGAATACCGCCCGCCGGGAGAAGGTGACCGATCGGTCCGGCGACGGCGAGGAGCCGATCGCCGGCCAGGACCGCCGGAGCGGCCCGGGTGGCCGCGGCCCGCAACTGCGCCCGGGCCTGCTCGTCCCGCCGGGGCAGGCCCGTCGAAACCGGAGCAACCTGGGAAATCGGGGTGGCGACCACCGTTCGACGATAGCGAACATATGTTCGCCCCCGCAAGGAGCGATCCGGGGAGACCTCAGGCGTCGAGGCGGCGGCGCGGACTGCGGGCCCGGTGGCGCCTCGACGCCCGGCGCCGCGGCGCGGAGAACCACAGGATCATCACCAGCGCGCTCAGCGCCACGACGACGACGGTGGTCGGCACTTCCCGACATTGCCGCGCCCGAACCATGCACACCATGGGCCGGGACCCAAACGCGCCGAGGCTTCACTGTGCCGTCGGACATCGGCCACCGTGTTCGCGCCGTCGCCACGAAGCGGCAACGCGGCACCGATCGGCTATTGAACCTTGGAGATCTCCGGTTCGACGCCCCGCGCCTCGAACGACCAGCCCGCGTCGTCGCCGTAGAACTCGAACAGGTGCTCGATCGTGAAGGTGGCCTTCGGTTCGAGCTCGGCCCACACCGCGGCGGGCGCTTCCACCGTGACGACGTTCGAGTAGATCGTCACCTTGGTTGCGCCCGCGTCGAGCAGGCGCTTCGCCAACACGTCGGGCGGCTTACCGCCGGCGAGCGCCTCGGAGGCGGCGGTGTAGACCTCGATCGCCATTCCGGTGAGCGAGCGGTTGCATTCGAAGAAGCGGATGTCCGGCGCGTTGCCGGCGCGGACCGTCACGGTGATCGGCTGACCCATCCCGTCAGCCTAGCCAGACGCCCCTGGAGTCGATCGGTTCCGGTACCGCCGAATGAGGGCGTTGGTCGAGGGGTCGTGCGCAAGCCCGGCGTCGGTCGGCGCCGCGATCTCGGCCGCGATGTTCTGCGCGAGCTTCTTGCCCAGCTCGACTCCCCACTGGTCGAACGAGTCGATCCCCCAGATCGTGCCGAGCGTGAAGACCTTGTGCTCGTACGCGGCAACGAGGGCGCCCAGCGCGGCGGGCGTGAGCTGTTCGGCCATCAACACCGACGACGGCCGATTGCCGGGCATCACTTTGTACGGCGGCAACGCGGGATCGTCGGTTCCGAACGCGAGCGCTTCCGCCTGCGCGAACAGGTTCGCGACGAGCAGGCTCTGCTGATCGCCGAGCCCATGATCGGGTTGCGGATGCTCGAAGCCGATGAAGTCGATCGGCACGAGGGCCGTGCCCTGGTGCAGCAACTGGAAGTACGCGTGCTGGCCGTTGGTCCCGACGGTCCCCCACACGATCTCCCCCGTGTGCGTTTCCGACCGCGGTGCCGTCGGCGCGTACCGACTTGCCGTTGCTCTCCATCTCGAGCTGTTGCAGGTACGACGGCAGCTTCACCAACGCCTGCGCGTACGGAACGACGGCTTGTGATTGTGCCTCGAGGAAGTCGCGGTACCAACACGCGAGCACACCCATGAGCACCGGGATGTTCGCGGCGAACGGCGCGGTCCGAAAGTGCTCGTCCATCGCGTGCGCGCCTGCGAGCAGGTCGCGGAAATTGTCGGGACCGATCGCGAGCATCAACGACAGACCGATCGCCGACCACATCGAATACCGGCCGCCGACCCAGTCCCAGAACGCGAACATGTTCGCGGTGTCGATGCCGAACTCCGAGACCTTCTCCGCGTTCGTCGACACCGCGACGAAGTGCTTGGCGACGGCCGCGTCGTCGTCGCCCAACGCGTCGAGCAGCCACGCGCGGGCCGCCCGCGCGTTCGTGAGCGTCTCGAGGGTCGTGAACGTCTTCGACGAGATGATGAACAGCGTCTCGGCCGCGTCGAGGCCGCGCAACGCGTCGACGAGATCGGCGCCGTCGACGTTCGAGACGAACCGGAACTGCATATCGGCGCGGCTGTACGGCGCGCAACGCGTCATAGGCCATCGCGGGCCCGAGGTCGCTGCCGCCGATGCCGATGTTCACGACGTTGCGGATCGGCCGACCGGTGTGACCGACGCCGGCTTCCGTCGCGGATCGAATCGGCGAACGCCGACATCTGTTGCAGCACGCCTTGCACCTCGGCGCCGAGGTCGACCCCGTCGACGACGAGCGCGCGTTCCCGGCGGCATGCGGAGCGCAACATGCAACACCGACCGGTCTTCGGTGACGTTGATGTGGTCGCCCCGGAACATGGCGTCGATCCGGGCGCGCAGGCCTCGTGCCTCGACGAGCTCGAGGAGCAACCGCAACGTCTCCGCGTCGACGCGGTGCTTGGCGTAGTCGAAGTACCAGCCCGCGGCCTCGACATGCATGCGCGCCCGGTCGGCGTCGGCCGCGAACAGCTCGCGCACCGTCCGCGCGCCGGCATCGCGGCCGCGTGCGCGGTCAGCGCATCCCAGGCCGCGTCAGGCATCGAAGGCTCCGGAGAAGAGGGTCGGTTGTCGTTCGAATCGCGGGATGCCGCCCCACAGGCAGTAGTCCATGAAGATCCACGAGCGGCGGTGAATCGCCGACGGGCCGTAGCCCGCGAGCGCGCACTTGTGCATCGGCGCCGGATAACCACGGTTCGATTCGAAGCCGTAGGCCGGATAGTGCTCGGCTTCTTCGGCCATCATCGCGTCGCGCGTGGTCTTGGCGATCACCGACGCGGCCGCGACCGACAACACTTTCTGGTCGCCCTTCACGATGGTGCGCACGACCCTCGGCATCGACAGGTAGTCGTGTTTGCCGTCGAGCACGATGCGGTCGGGTTCGAAACCCTGCTCCGCGAGCTGCGCGAGCGCGCGGCCCGCCGCCCGTCGTTGCGCTTCGGTCATGCCCACGAGATCGCACTCTTCGTGCGACGCGTGGCCGACCCCGATGCCGCGCGCCCAACCCCGCACACGGATTGCGGCCTTCTCCCGTTCGTCGTGCGTCAAGAGCTTGGAGTCGCGCACACCCGAGAGATGCTCGTCGCCGGGCACCACTGCGGCGACGGTCACCGGGCCCGCCCACGAACCCCGGCCGACTTCGTCGATGCCGACCACGATCCGGTCACCGTCGGCCCAGCATTTCCGCTCGACCCGTAACGTCGGATACGGCGCTGTCACAGCGGGTGACGCTACTCGCCCCCACCGGGCCCGATCGCGTTCGGCCACGTCAGAACGGCTGGACACGCGCCGTACGATGGGAGCGTGAGACCCGGCACGCGCGTCGAGGTCAGGAGCCGCTTCGAGTCCCGATGGTCTCGCGGCTTCGAGGTCGCCGACCGAGTCGACGACGAAGGCCCCGGCGTACCGATGTACAAAGTGCGGCGCCGTTCCGACGGCTCGATCCTCCCGGTGACCTTCGCCGAGACCGATCTGCGCGAGGAGAATCGCCGCTCGACGTGGTGGATCTAGCCCTCGGTCGCGACAGTGATCGGACGCGCGCTCCCGCGTCGGCTGACTAACCGTCGGCCTTCAGCCGGGCGATCAGCTGGTCGACCGGGATCGCCGGCAGGGTCGTGGTGCGCATCGTGCCCCGGGCGGCGAGCATGATCGCGGCCTTGGCCATCGTCTCCTCGTCGGGCGCCTCGAGGATGTTCAAGAAGTCGTACTGACCCATCAGGGCGTACTGCGCGTGCACGACCAGGCCGAGTGCCTCGACCTCGGCCGCGACCTCGCGGATGCGTTCGGGCTTCTCCCGCAGGGTTTCCCAGCCGCCCGGGCCGAGGGTGGAAAGCATCGCGAACATCGGCATTCCGGGGAGGCTAATGCGGCTCGGGTCGGGGGATCCGTGCGATCGTGTCGGCGAGATGCGGTTGCTGGAGCGTTCCGTCGTGCGGATGGCCGTGGCCGTCGTTGCGGTCGGCGCGGTCGCGGGCCTGGCCCGGGCCGCGCACGCCGACCTCACGGTCGCGGCCCTGCTGCTGCTCGTCACGGTGCTGGCGGTCGGCACGCTCGGGCTGCCCGCGGGCCTCACCGCGGCCGTCGTCGGCTTCCTTGCGCTGAACTACTTCTTCACCGAGCCCACCGGTTCGTTCAAGATCCATCGCACCGACGACGTCGTCGCGCTCGCAGTGTTCGCGGCGTCGGCCGCACTCGTGGGATTCATCGTGCAGCGGCTTTCGGGCCTCCGCGCGACGGCACTGCAACGAGAAGCCGAGGCCAAGGTTCGCCTCGATCTCACGAACCGCCTGCTCACCGGGGCCGATGTCGACGACTCGCTGCACAGCGCCGCCGACGCGCTGGCCGCGCTGTTCTCGTTCGAGACCTGCACACTCATCGCGGGCGAGCCGAACCTGACGACCGCCGAGCTCGCCCGCGCCAATGTGCGGGTCGACGGTCCGGGCGTCACCCTGCTCGCCCGGTCGTCCCGACAATTCGAGCGCGCCCGATCGTGAACTGTTGGAAGCACTGGTCGCGGGGCTCGCGGCCGGCGTCGATCGGCTGCGGTTGCAGGAGGAGGTGCGCGAGGCGCGCCTCGTCGCCGAGGTCGGGCGCCAGCGCGCCGGCTTCCTCTCCGCCGTCAGTCACAACCTGCGCACACCGCTGACCGCGGTGAAGGCCGCCGCGGGAACGCTCCTTTCGTCGTGGTCGCGCATCGAACCCGAAGAACGCCGGGAGTTGCTCGAGACGATCTCCGACGAGGCCGAACGCCTGGAACGCCTCGTGCGGAACACCCTCGAGCTGAGCCGCATCCGCGCCGGCGCGCTGGAGGTCGAGCCCGAGCGCGTCGACATCGCCGACCTGGTGCAACACGCCGTGCGGCGGCTGCGGCCGATCGCGCGTGCGCATCGCGTACGCCTCGACGTCGACGACGATCTGCCGCCGGTATCGCTCGACGTGACGATGGCGGAGCAGATCCTGCTCAACCTCTTGGAGAACGCGCTGCGGTTCGCCCCGCCCGGATCGGAGATCCTGGTCGGGCGCGCGCGTGCCGCCCGACGATCCCGACGCGATGGAGCTGCGGGTCACCGATCACGGCCCGGGCGTGCCCGCCGAGGCCCGGGAGCGCATCTTCGAGGAGTTCCAGAGCGCGGAGACCCGGCCCGACCGCTCGGGTACGGGGCTCGGCCTCGCCATCGTCCGTTCGCTCGTCGTCGCGCACGGCGGTTCGGTGCGCTACGAGGACACTCCGGGCGGCGGGGCCACGTTCGTGTGTACTTTTCCGCGGGAGGCCCGAACCGCGTGACAACCATTCTGCTCGTCGAAGACGACCCCGCATTGCGCCGTGCGCTGCGCACGATGATGCGCAGCCGCGATCTCGATGTGCTCGACGTCGCCACCGGAGAGGACGCGGTCGTGGCCGCGTCGAGTGGCACCCCCGACCTCATCGTCCTCGACCTCGGGCTCCCCGACATCGACGGCATCGAGGTGCTGCGCCGCGTGCGCGCCTTCTCGAGCATGCCCGTCATCGTCCTGACCGCGCACCACCAGCAGTCGGAGAAGATCCGCGCCCTCGACGCGGGCGCGGACGACTACGTGACGAAGCCCTTCGACACCGAAGAGCTGTTGGCGCGCATCCGCGCGACATTGCGTCGCGTGCCGCACGCGAACCCCACGCCCACGCTCGTACGGATCGACGGCGTCGAGATCGATCTCGCCCGGCGCCGCGTGACGCTCGACGGCAACCCCGTCCACCTGACACGCACCGAGCTCGCGCTGTTGGAGCTGCTCGTCAGCCATCCGGGAAAGCTGCTGACCCAGGAGTTCCTGCTGCGCGAGGTGTGGGGCCAGGGATACGGCAGCGAGAGCAACTACCTGCGCGTGTACGTGGGCCAGCTGCGCAAGAAGCTCGGCGACGACGCCGCCCATCCCCGCCTGATCCTCACCGAGCCGGGTATCGGTTACCGGTGGATCGCGGGCGAGGAATCGCCGGCCGAGAACCACTAGCGTCGAAACCATGCCGAAGCGCGTCGCAATCGTCCCGCACACGCATTGGGATCGCGAGTGGTACTCGCCGTTCCAGACGTTCCGGTTGCGGCTCGTCCGCCTCCTCGACGCGCTGCTGCCGATGCTCGAGTCGGATCTGTCGTACTCCCGCTTCCTGCTCGACGGGCAGACCGCGGTACTCGACGACTACCTCGCGGTCCGGCCGGAGGCGGCTCCGACACTGGCCCGCCTGGCCAGCTCGGGCCGGCTCGCGATCGGGCCGTGGATGGTCCTCATGGACGAGTTCATGGTGTCGGGCGAGACAATGGTGCGCGACCTGCAATTCGGCATCGCACGCGGCGCCGAGCTCGGCGGCGTGATGGATGTCGGCTACCTGCCCGACATGTTCGGCCACGTCGCGCAGATGCCGCAGCTCCTCCGCCAAGCGGGCTTCGAACACGCCGTCGTGTGGCGCGGCGTTCCCGAGGTCGTGGAGGAGACCGCGTTCTGGTGGGATGCGCCCGACGGTTCGCGCGTGCGCGCCGAGTATCTCTACGGCTCGTACTCCAACGGCCGCGACATTCCCGAAGACGCCAAGCGCCTCGTGCTGCGCGCCCGCGACTACGAGCACGAGCTCGGCTCGGCCCGCTTGCGCGACATGCTCTTGATGAACGGCACCGATCATCAGATGCCACAGCCCTGGCTCGGGCGCGTCGTCGCGGAGGCGAACGCGCAACAGGACGAGTACGAATTCGCGGTCACGTCGTTGCCCGAGTATCTGGCGGACCAGCCCTCGGAGGGACTCGTAACCGTTACCGGTGAGCTCCGATCGGGCGCGCGAGCCAACCTGCTGATGGGTGTGGGCTCGAACCGCGTCGACGTGCACCGGGCGTGCGCGCGCGCCGAACGTTCGCTCGAGAAACGGGCCGAGCCGCTGTCGGCGTTGTTCATGCCGGCCGACCGCTATCCGCACGCGCCGGCCGATATCGCGTGGCGCAAACTCGTGCTCAACAGCGCGCACGACTCGTCGTGCGCGTGCAGCAGCGACGAAGTGGTCGACCAGGTGCTCGTGCGCTACTACGAGGCGCGCCAGATCGGCGACGGCCTCACCCACGACGCGGTCGCCGCGCTCGCGGGTCAGGTCGGCGCACCGGCCGGCGCGACGGTGGTGGTGAATCCGACCGCCCGCACTCGTTCGGGAATCGTCGACGCGCGGATCCCGGGACGCGGCCCGTGTCACTTCGTGGGGCCCGACGGCACGCTCCACCCCGCCCAACTCGTCGACGAGGCCGGCGGCGACGGTTTCCAGACGATGGTGACGGGCCAGAAGATCCGTTGGGTGCTCGACATGATGCGCGGCACCGAGTTCGCGGGCCGCCAGATCCGGGCCTACGACATCGACGTTCGCGATGACGACGTACGCGACATCATGCTGCACGAAGCCCAAGGTGCCGACGCGCGCGTCGACCTCGCGGAGTTGAAAGAGGAGATGCTGGCGCTCGGCGAGGCCGGGCACACGATGCGTGTCGGGCTGCAGGTGGCCCCCGTCCGCAACGTGTTGTTCGACACCGGCGAGATCGAAGGCTTCGGCTGGTCGTGCTTCACCGCGGCCGAGGGGCCCGCGTCGGAAACCGCGGAGGTCACGATCGATCACGACGGGACGACGCTGAAGAACGAGCATCTCACCGTTTCCGTCGACCCGGCCGACGGCACGTACACGATCGGCACGGCCGACGGATTGCGCATCGCCGGTTGCGGGCGGCTCGTCGACGACGGCGACGGCGGCGACACGTACAACTACTCCCCGCCCGACGACGACCTCGTCGTCGACCGGCCCGATCGCGTGCATGTCGAGGCGACCGAGACCGGTCCGGTGCGGGCCCGCATTGTGATCGACGCCGAATACACGTGGCCCGCGTTCGCGATCGGCGACGTTCGTTCGTGCAGCGCCCGCAGCGCGGAAACCGTGCGCTCGACGGTCCGGACCACGCTCGAGCTCCGGCCCCGCGAACGCTTCCTGCGGGTCACGCACGAGATCGACAACCACGCCCGTGACCATCGGCTGCGCGCCCACTTCCCGCTGCCCGCCGCGGTCGAGGGCTCCGACGCCGAGTGCGCGTTCGCAGTCGTGCATCGCGGACTCACGGCCGAAGGTGGCGTGCACGAATTCGGATTGCCGACGTTCCCGTCGCGGCGGTTCGTCGACGCGTCCGACGGAACTGCCGGCCTCGCGTTGGTGCACGACGGATTGCTCGAGTACGAAGTCGTCGACGACGGGCGCGCACTCGCGCTCACGCTCCTCCGCGCCGTCGGCTACCTGTCGCGCACCGAACCACAACTGCGGCCGAACCCGGCCGGACCGCCCGACGCGTTGGAAGGTCCGCAGCTCCTCGGATCGCAGCGCGCCGAGTACGCCGTGCTCCCCCACGCCGGCGACTGGCGGGCCGCCGACTGTTACGGCGCGGCCGACGCGCTCCTCGTGCCCTTCGAGCGCACGCGGGTCGCGTCGCGTACCGACGCGACCCGGCCCGCCGCCGGCGCCGCGTTGCGGGTCGACGGCGCCGAGGTGTCGGCCGTGCAACGCGTGCCGGGCGGACTCGTGGTGCGCGTGTTCCGGACCGCGGCGGACACGGGGCCGGTGACCTTGGAACACGAGGGAATCCCGGCCCGGGGGTTCGTCGTCGACCTGCGGGGCCAACCGATCGCCGCCTTCGAGGGCGACCTCGAGCTCCGGCCGTTCGAGATCGCGACACTGCGACTCGACACGCGATGAGTTCGCGCCGCCCGGTCGGTCAATAGTCGGAGAGAGCAGACCGCCGACGAGAGGAACATCGCCATGCCCCGGATCACGCCCAACCTCTGGTTCGACACCGAAGGCGAGCAGGCCGCCGAGTTCTACGTATCGGTGTTCCCGAACTCGAAGATCACGAACGTCACGTACTACAGCGAGGTCGGCCCGGGACCGGCCGGGACCGTGTTGACCGTCGACTTCGAGCTCGACGGCCAGGAGTACACCGCGATCAACGGCGGTCCGCTGTTCCCGTTCACCGAAGCGGTCTCGTTCGTCGTCAACTGCGCCGATCAGGACGAGGTCGACTACTACTGGGAGAAGCTCGGCGCGGGAGGCGACGGCGGCCAGTGCGGATGGCTGAAAGACCGGTACGGGCTTTCGTGGCAGATCATCCCGCCCGGATTCGCCGAGATCATGGCCGATCCCGACCCCGAGCGCGGCAAGCGCGCGATGAAGGCCATGCTCGGCATGCAGAAACTCGACCTCGACGCCCTCCGCGCCGCGGCCGACGCCCCCGAATAATTCGAACTGTCGTGAGTTGTGGGCGCATCGCGCCCACAACTCACGACGGTTCGCAGGGTTAGCCCGCGAAGGTGGCGCTGTAGCGGAGGGTGCCGAGTTTGGTGCCGGCGCTGGGGCGCACGGCGACGCGGTATTTGTGGCCGGCGCGGGTCGGCAGCGTGAGCGAAGTCGCGGTCGGCGACGCGAGCTTGGCGATCACGAACGGACCGCCGTCGGTCTGCGTCCAGACGTAGTAGCGCGTGATCGGCCCCGTGGTTCCGGCCTTCCCCGTCCAGGTGATCTTGTCGGAGGTCGCGGCCCCGGTGTGCAGCGCGGTCGCGTGATAGGCGACGGCCGGCGCACTCACCGAAGGGAGCGCGGGAACGGGTACGAACCCGTCGATCGTCTCCGCTTCGCCGACATCGGTTTGCACGACGCGCCACGAGATGCGACCGAAACCGCCGTTGCCCCAACCGGTGCCCCACGAGTTCTGCACGATGAGACCCGCGGCGTCGTAACCGACCGCGAGCACCTCGTGATCGCCGCGGATGTCACTGGTCACGTCGGTGTCGACCGAGGTGGGACTCGTTCCCATGTAGTCGAAGCCGTGGCGTACCGAAAGCTCGATCGCGACGGGATGGTCGGTCGCGATCGCGCGCTTCAGCACTTCGGCGTTCGCGGCATAGCCCGCGGTCGTGAAGAGCGTTTCGTAACCCGCGATCTTGTAGTGCGCGGCGTCGGCGCGTTCTGCGGCAGTGGGCTTCGTCTGCCAGTTGTAGTCGCCTTGCGGATAGGCGGCGCGGGTAGCGTTGCCCTGCGTTGCGGCCATCTTCAGCACGGTCGCGATGTCGCTGCCGAAGTCGCCTCCGACGCTGATCTGCGAGTACGTGTACATCGGCGCGAACGGTTGCCCGACGCGACCGCTGTAGTTCGAGTACCAGCCGAGCATCGCGTAGTCGACGACCCACGGGACGCAGGAGTTGAGCGAGCCCTGGTAGCCGGGCGTGACCGCCCACTTGCGCAGGTCGACGCTCGCCGGCACCGAGGTCATCGCGATGCTCGCGGCCTTGACCGCCGCGATCTCCGACGAGGCGTGGCCGATCGGAGCGGCGCCGAGTCCGTGCGTCGCTACCACCGACGGCGATGTGACAGGAGTGGCGGGAGTGGCGGATGCGACTCCGACGCCGGCGATGCCCGCGACCAACAACGCAATGGTTGTGGTCGCAGCTATCCGGGCCGGCAGTCGCACAGCGTGGTCCTTCGGAGCGTTCGGGTCGGGCGCGCAGTTCGCGAATCGTCACTTTTCGGTGACTATGCCGACACGGTACCGTGACGATACCGTCACGCTCCGCAATTTGACAAGATTTCTCTCAAGTTCCGGTCAGGAGCAGACCGCTCTCACCCGAACGGGTGAAGCCCGCCGGACTTCCCCCCTGCCTCGACTAGACCCGGAGCAGTTGGTAGGCGGATACGGGCTCGAGGAAGCCGGCGAGGTTGTACCGACCGGCGGGCGCGAAGGCGTAGCCGCCGCGCACGCGGGCGAGGCGCTCGTACATGCTTTCGTCGGTGAGCGCGGTGCCGGCTTCCGCCGACGACACGAGCCGCGCCGCGAGATTCACCGTCGGTCCGTAGAAGTCACCTTGCCGGACCATGACGTCACCGAACGCGATCCCGACCCGTAGCTTCGGCAGCTTCGCCGCCGCGCACGCTTCGAGCAGGCCGACGGCCAGCGCGCAGCCGATGCCCGGCGCGTTGGTCACGAACATCACCGCGTCGCCGATCCGCTTCACCACGTTCGCACCGGCGGCGACGATGACGTCGCCGGTTGTCGCCTCGAAGCGATCGAGCATCAGTGCGAGATGGTGCGGCTCGAGCTCCTGCCAGAGTCCGGTGTAGCCCGCGAGATCGGCGAACCCGACCGCGAGCTGCACCACGTTCAATGCCGACGTCGGCGCGCTCACGTCGCTGTAGCGCCGGCCGATCGCCTGCAGATGATGGCGATGCATCGAATCGATTGCGCCCGCGATGCGCGGCAACACGTCGTTGACGACCGCGACGTACGTACGGGCGACGTTCAGGAACTGCCGCTGCTCGGCGAGGGGTGCCTCGATGTTGGACCGCACCAACGCAACCTCGGCCTCGGCGACACGTCCGACCGCCTCTCCGATCGTGCGCATGAGCTGCAGCACCTGCTCTTCGGGGACGAACGTGGCGAGCAAACCGAAGAGCCGGAACATCTCGACGTCGTCGTCGCCGAAGCGCCGTTCGAACGGCCGCGGATCGGCGAACCCCGCGCCCCGCCAGAGCTGCAACGCGGTGTCGGGGTCGATCTCGGCGCTGCGCCGCGGCCTCGGCGAAGGTCAGGCCGTCACGACCCACTCGCAGCGATCGGAACGCGGCAAAGCTCAACAGCCCACCCTGCTCGTCGGCCTGGACGAGCTCCGGGATCGACGCGCCGATCTCGTCGAGCAAGAACTCGAACAGCTCGAGCCGCTCGGCCGCGCCCTCGTCGGCCGAGTTGTACAGGCCCGCGGCCACGAGGTCGTCGAGGTGCTCGCTCACGAGAACTGTTCCGGCGTTTCCAAACTGATCCCGGCGCGGACTCCGGGCTCCCCCAGCGCGAGCAAACCCGAAGGCGGCTCGGCCAACAGCGTCTCGCCGACCGGCTCCGCGCTCGACCAGGCCGGATCGAGCGCAGGCGCCGTAACCGTCGTGCCCGCCGGGACGTCCCACAACAGCGCGGGGCGGGCGCCATGCCAACGCACCGCGAACGAACACCGTCCACGGCGGAGCGGCATGTCGTGCACCGCCAACGATTGCCCGAGCCATGCGGTGCGGAAGCCGGGCAGGATCTGCGAGCGCGGCCCGGTGCTCGAGCGCGAGCGCGGCGTGCACTTCGCCGAGCACACCGGTGGGTGCCGATCGCCGAGCCGCGCGCCGGGCCCGCATGGGAAGACGCTCCCACATCGCGATGGCCTCGGCGTCGAATCCCCATGCCTCCAGCGCGACGAACGCGGCCCCGGATGCCGGCGCAAGCAACAGATCGGCGCGGGCCGCGTCGATGTCGAGCTGCAGCGGATACGGCAGCTCCGTGCGCAGCCCGCGGTCGAGGATCCGATCCCAGGCGCGCGTCGCCGCGTCGGCGTCGGGCAGTGCGTTGACGTCGACGCCCGCGCGCGCGGTGAGTGCGATCCGGACCTTGGTGCGGTGCGGCACCGGGAAGACCAACCCGTTGTCGGCTTCGATCGCGCCCGGGCGGCGGGCGTACGCCAGCACGCGCGTCCCGTCGACGCGCACCCCGTAGTCGTCGACGGTGACCGCGCCCGGCGCTTCGACGACGAAGCCCACCCCGATCGCCTCGGGCGAGTCGTTCTCGACCTCGATGATCACGACGGCCGCGTCACCGTCGCCGACCGCGTACACGCGCTGGAGCACGTCGCCGCCGGGAATCCGGTGCGCGGTGTGCACGACGGGCGCGGCCTCGGGTCGCGATTGCCGGGTCGCGGCGTCGCCGCCGGGCGTCACCCACTCGTTGCCGACCCGGATTCGCCAACCGATGCGCCGCGAGCCCTGCGACACCGTGCCGTCGGCCGCGACCTCGGCCGTCGTACCGGCCGTCAACGTGCCGACGCCGGTCATCGGAACTTCGTCATCGGGGACCCGTCATCGAACGTTCGTTCACCGCATGCCGTGCAGCTCGGGTTTGGCCTTCCGCAGCATCAGCTCGGGCACGAGATCGGCGGGCCGGGCGCCCTCGTAGAGGACCCGCTGCACGAAGGAGGCCAGCGGCATCTCCACGCCGTGGCGCCGCGCGAGCTCGAGGACGGCGGTGGTCGACTTCACGCCTTCGGCGACCATGTTCATCTCGTTGATGATGTCGTCGAGGGCGCGACCCTTGCCGAGCTCGACGCCGACGTGGCGGTTGCGACTCTGCGGGCTGCTGCAGGTGGCGATGAGATCACCCATGCCGGCCAGGCCCGCGAACGTCAGCGGGTCGCCGCCCATCGCCGCGCCGAGTCGGGCGAGCTCGGCCAGCCCGCGCGTCATCAGCGCGGCTTTGGTGTTGTCTCCGTAGCCGAGACCGTCGGCGATGCCGGCACCGATCGCGAGCACGTTCTTGAGCGCGCCGGCCATCTCGCAGCCCACGACGTCGGGGTTCGTGTACACGCGCAACGTCGGCGCGAAGAAGAGCTGCTGCATCTCCTCTGCGATCGCGGGATCGGCCATCGCCACGACTGACGCGGTCGGCTGTCCGGCCGCGACCTCACGTGCGAGATTCGGTCCGGTGAGCACACCGATGCACGCGGGCTCGTGATCGGCAAGCACCGAGCACGCGACTTCGGTCATCCGCGCGAGCGTGCCCTGCTCGATGCCTTTGGCCAGGCTCACGATCGGCACCTTCGGCCCCACGTAGGCGCTCGCGTCGGTGAGCACCGCACGCAGTCCGTGCGACGGCACGCCGAGCACCAGCACGTCGGCATCCGTGCACGCTTCTTCGAGTGACGCGGTGGCATGCAGCCGCGTCGGCAACGCGATGCCGGGGAGGTAGGTCGGGTTCTCGTGGCCGTCGCGGATCTCGGCCGCGAGCTCGGGCCGACGCGCCCACAACGTGGTGTCGACGTTGCCCGCCGCGATCGCGGCCACCGCGGTGCCCCACGACCCGGCACCAACAACCGCGATGCGCGTCATTCGGCCCGCCGATGCGCGGTCGCGGTGCCCGGATCGCGCCACCACCAGGCGTCGTCGCCCGGGGCGGGACGATCGGGATAGATCTCGCGCGCCCGCGCCACGCACTCGGTGATCGCATCCATCACGCGCAACGTGGCGTCGCGCACGCGCTCGCCCTCTTCGATGTGCACCGGCTTGCCCACGACCGCGACCTCGGCGATGCGCCAGGCGAAGTGCGGCTTGCGGCCCTTCATCATCAGCCGGTGCGTGCCCCACAGCCCGACCGGCACGACGTCGACGCCCGATTCCTGGGCGAGTCGCGCCGTCCCCGATTTGCCCCGCATCGGCTCGAGATCCTCGGAGATGGTCCCCTCGGGGAACACCGTCACGCACTCGCCCCGGCGGAGCGCGGCAACCGCGTCCGACAACGCACCCGACGACGCCTCCGAACCGCGGTGCACCGGGATCTGATGCGCGCCGCGCAGAAGTGGCCCGAGCCCGCGGACGCGGAACAGTTCCGCCTTGGCCAAGAAGCGGATCCGCCGACCACGGCGATCGGCCACGTAGGCCAGGGTCAGCGGATCGAGATAGGAGATGTGGTTACTCGCGAGGATGACCGGGCCTTGCGTCGGGATGTTCGATTCGCCCTCGATGGTCCAGCGCAAGCCGTAGCGCAACCAGGGCGAGAACACCGCCTTCGCGGCGGGATACACCGCGTCCACGGTCGGTAGCATACGCAGCGAATGCCGAGTCGAGCCCGAGTAGACGCGGGGATCGCCGCGGGCATCGTCGTGCCGCTCCGGTCGTTCGCCTTGGGCAAGGCCCGGCTCGCTTCCGCGCTCTCCGCACCCGATCGCGAAATGCTGGCCCGGACGATGGCCGACCGCGTCCTGAACGCCGCAGGTGGGCTACCCGTCGCCATCGTCTCGAGCGCGCCCGAAGTCGTCGAGTGGGCGCAGGCCCACGGGTGCGATGTCGTCGACGACCCGGGATCACTCGACACGGCCGCGGCCGCGGGGCGGGCGTGGGCCGCGGGGCGCGGCCTCGTGCGCTACGCGGTCGTGCACGCCGACCTCCCGTTGGCCGAATCGCTCGACGCGGTGCTGACCGACGGCGCCGCGCCGGTCGCCGTCATCGTTCCCGACCACCGCGACGACGGAACTCCCGTGCTCGCGCTCCCCACCGCGAGCCCGTTCACCTTCCACTACGGCCCAGGCTCGGCCGCGCAGCACGCCGAGGAAGCCCGGCGCCGGTCGCTCACCGTCCGCATCCTGCACGACCCCGCGTTGGCGTTCGACGTCGACATCGCAACCGACCTCACCGCGCTCGAGGCGCTCCGGGGAACGACCGCGCCGTGACCGTCAGCGTCAATCTCCGCGTTCCCGGCCGTGCTCTCGCGGTCGGCGCGCACGCCGACGACATCGAGTTCGGCTGCGGTTCCACGCTGGCGAAGTGGGCCGCGGCGGGCACGCACGTGACGATGTGCATCTGCACCGACGGTTCCAAGGGAACCTGGGACGACGACGCCGACCTCGCCGCGCTGATCAAGACCCGCGAAGCCGAGGCGCGCGACGCGGCCGCAGTCCTCGGCGCCACCGAAGTGGTCTTTCTGCGCTACGTCGACGGCGAGCTCGAAAGCGGCCTGGAAGCACGCGCCGCGGTGGCCCGGGTCATACGCGACGCACGGCCCGACGTCATGTTCGGCCACGATCCTTGGCAGCGCTACCGGATCCATCCCGACCACTACCACGCCGGCATCCTCGTGACGTCGGGCATCGTCGCCGCCCGCGATCCGCAGTTCTTCCCCGACCTCGGTCTCGCGCCGCACCGGCCGACGACGCTGTTGTGCTTCGAGCCCGATCGGGTCCACCATGTCGAGAACACCGACGGCTACGTCGACCGCAAGATCGACGCGCTCCTCGCGCACCGCAGCCAGTGGCGCTCGACGATGGCGATCGACGATCACCCGGACGATCAGCGCGCCGCGTTCGCCGCCAAGCTCGCCGACGAAGCCCGGGCCGAGGGTCTGCGCGCCGGCCTGCGCGCCGCGGAGTCGTTCGCCCGCATCGACAACCTCTAGCGACGCGAAGAAGGACCCGGTTGCCCGGGTCCTTCGACGAGTTCGATGCTGCGAAGCTATCTCTTCTTCGCAGTGCGCTTGCGCGTCGTGCGACGAACGACACGCTTTGCGGGCGCCTTCTTCGCAGCCTTGCGCTTCACGGTCTTCTTCGCCGCCTTGCGCTTGGCCGGAGCCTTCTTGGCTGCCTTGCGCTTGGCCGGTGCCTTCTTGGCTGCCTTGCGCTTGGCGGGTGCCTTGCGCTTGACGGTCTTCTTGGCTGCCTTGCGCTTGGCGGGAGCCTTCTTCACTGCCTTGCGCTTGACGGTCTTCTTCGCCGCCTTACGCTTCGCGGGGGCCTTTTTCACGGCCTTGCGCTTGGCCGGAGCCTTTTTGGCAGCCCTTTTCTTCGTAGCCTTTTTAGCCGGAGGCACGGTTACCACCTTTCCTGAGAGCTCTCACTCGGGGAAGTTCGAACTTCGTAGCTAATTCGGCGCGCGAGGGAGTGCGACCCCACGCCCTACGCGGTCAAGACCCTTGTACCTGGGCTTTGAACTTCGAGCCCACGGAGAACTTCGCGCTCTTGCGCTCCGGGATCTGCACCGGCTCACGCGTGCGCGGGTCCATACCCGTCCGCGCTTTGCGCAACGCCGGTGAGAACGTCCCGAAACCTGGGAGCGTCACCTTCTCGCCCGCAGTGATCGCGGACTGAACCGAATTGATGAATGCGTTGAGCGCGCTCTCGGCATCCGTCTTGCTGAGGTTCGCGTCGGACGCGATTGCGTCGACGAGCTCGCCTTTGTTCACGTAAAACCTCCACGCACCGCGTGTGTGTTCGTGTTATGAGAACTTATTCACACACGTACGTCAAGCATTGGTCACGCATCGCGTTTGCAGTCCACCACTGTTTGCGCGACTCATGCCAAGATCATCGGGTGCGCGGAGACGCGCATGAGGAATGTTCGGAGAACGCGCGCGTCGGTGCGCGCAACGCCTATGTCAACGCTGAACGACGGAACGTACGACGCGTTCATCATCTGGGCCGAACAACACGACGACGGTGTCGCGCTCGAGTGCACGATCACGTCCGGTGCAGCGCGCGGTGACGTGATCAACATCGTGACCAGCAGTTTTGTCGCGCGCGATCCGCTTTCACTCGTCGGACTCCCGTGCACGTTGATCGTGCACGGCGACGAGATACGCATCACGCAGTGACGCGCGTCGCGTCGCTCGCGACGCGCGTGTGCACGTCCGCGTCTACGCGTCACGACTGCGTAACGACGCCGTTTCGTCCGCGCGCGGCGTTGTCGCGGTGCGCGCACAGCGTGACCACGCGCGTCACGAAACAATTTCGAAAAGAATGTGGCCCGAGCGCATTTGCTCGGGCCACATGGCACCCCGTACGGGATTCGAACCCGTGTTACCAGGATGAGAACCTGGCGTCCTGGGCCTCTAGACGAACGGGGCAAGTCAACGGCTTGCGCTCGGGGGGAGGAATTGAACCCCCAACTACAGGACCAGAACCTGCCGTGTTGCCGATTACACCACCCCCGAATGGGTGCCGGTGCGCCGACCGCGAGGACGCCGCAACGGAGGCCACATTGTAGCCGGACCGGGGCCCGGTCACTCGGTCGAGTGACCTACAACCGGGCGCGTGCGACGCGCAGCCGCCGGAGCGACGATTCACGCCCGAGCATCGCGATCGAGTCGAAGAGCGGGAGTCCCTGACCCCGACCTTGCACCGCGGTGTAGAGAATGTGCATCACCTTGCCCGACTTGAGGCCGAGCGCCTCGATCGCGGGGCGCGGGTCGATCTGTTCCGCCCATTCGCACGTCTCGACGAACGCGATCACCGTGTCGAGGACCTCGGCGGCGCGCTCGTTCGCGACGACCTTTTCCCACGACGCGGGATCGATCTCGAGCGCATCGTCGTCGACGAAGAGGAACGCCATCTGGTCGGCGATCTGCACGAGAGTTGTCGCACGCACCTGCGCGAGCTCGATCGCCCGCTCGAACCGCACGATGTCGAGGTGATCGCCGTAGCGGCTGCGAGCGAAGGGCAACACCGCCGAACCGAGCTCGTTCAACGGGAGCTGGCGGATGTGCTCGCCGTTCATCCACTCGAGTTTCTTGGGATCGAAGGTCGCCGACGACGTGTTCACGCGGTCGATGTCGAACTCGGCGACGATCTCGGCCATCGTCAGCACTTCGCGACCGTCTTCCGGGCCCCAACCCAGCAGCGTCAGATAGTTCAGCAGCGCGGCCGGCAGGTAACCCGCATCGCGATACTCCTCCACCGACACGGCGCCGTGGCGCTTCGACAGCTTCCCGCCGCCCGGGCCGAGGATCAGCGGCATGTGCGCGTACACGGGTTGGTCGTCGTGACCGAGGGCGCGCCGCAGCGCGAGCACGCGGTGCGTCGAGTCGATGAGATCCTCGCCCCGGAGCACGTGGGTGATCCGCATGTCGAGGTCGTCGATGGCGTTGGCGAGGAAGAACACCGGCGTGCCGTTCGAACGCACGATGACGAAGTCGGAGATGGTCGACCACTCGACGGAAACCTCACCCCGGATCACATCGACGAAGGTGCTGCGCCCGTCGTCCGGCGTGCGAAAGCGAACTGAAACCGGAAGGCCCTGGGCGGCGCGCTCGGCCCGTTCCGCGGGCGTGAGGTTGCGGCACCGACCGTCGTAACCCGGAGCGCGACCGTCGCGCATCGCCTGCTCGTTACGTTCCTTGACCTCGGCTTCGGTGCAGTAGCACTCGTAGGCATCGCCCGCGTCGAGGAGCCGTTGCGCGGCGGCGAGGTACGCGTCGAACCGCAGGCTCTGCAGATGCGGGCCTTCGTCCCACTCGAGCCCGAGCCAGTGCATGACCTCTTGGATCTGGTCGACCGACTCCTGCGTCGAGCGCGCAACGTCGGTGTCCTCGATCCGGAGGATGAACGTGCCGCCCACGTGGCGCGCCTGCAACCAGTTGTAGAGCGCAGTGCGCACGCTGCCGATGTGCAGGAACCCGGTCGGCGCGGGCGAGAAGCGAAGACGGATCTCTTTCACCGGTCGCCGCCGAGGAGCCGCTTGGCGATCACGACCCGCTGGATCTGGTTGGTGCCCTCGTAGATCTGCGTGATCTTGGCGTCGCGCATGAAGCGTTCGGCGGGCATGTCCTTCGTGTACCCGATCCCGCCGAGCAGCTGCACGCAATCGGTCGTGACGCGCATCGCGGTGTCCGACGCGAACAGCTTGGCCATCGACGACGCACTCGCGGTCCGGGGAGTACCGCCCAGGCCGTCGTCGAGGAGCGAACACGCGCGGTAGACGAGGAGCCGCGCCGCGTCGACCGCAGTGGCCATGTCGGCGAGCATGAACTGCAGGCCCTGGAAGTCGGCGATCGCGTGACCGAACTGCTTGCGCTCCTGCACATACGAGGTGGCGAGGTCGAGCGCGCCCTGCGCGATACCGAGCGCCTGCGCGCCCACGAGCGGGCGGGAGCGATCGAGCGCGCCCATCGCGTACGCGAATCCCTGCCCGGGCTCGCCGATGAGGTTCTCGGCGGGAACCGCGCACTCGTCGAGCACGATCTCGCCGGTAGGTGAGCCCCGCACGCCCATCTTGTGCTCGAGCTTCGAAACCGAGAACCCGGCGAAGTCCTTCTCCACGACGAAGCAGCTGATCCCCCGGTGGCCGGCGTCGGGATCGGTCTTGGCGAACACCGTGTAGAAGTCGCTGACGCTCGCGTTGGTGATCCAGGCTTTGCGCCCGCTCAGCACGTAGTGATCGCCGTCGCGCACCGCGCGGGTGCGCATACCGGCGACGTCGCTGCCGGCGTCAGCCTCCGACAAGCAGTACGACGCCTGGCATTCACCGCTCGCGATGCGCTCCACATACTTCTTGCGCAGCAGGTCACCGCCGTGGTCGATCACGGGGGTCATCGCGAGCTTCGAGATGAAGGTGAACAGCGACGACGACGCGCAGACCCGCGCCACCTCCTCCACGCAGATCGCGTGGGCGAGGAACCCGCCGCCCTGGCCGCCGAGCTCCTCGGGAAACGCGAGGCCGGCGAAGCCTGCGGTCTTCCACGCGTTCCACGAGTCCCAGGGGTATTGCTCGTCCTCGTCGGCGCGGGCCGCGTTGGGCGCGATCTTGTCCTCGGCGAGGCGGCGGACCGAAGTGCGCAGCTCCTCGAGATCGTCGGAGAGGGTGAAGCTGGTCAACTGCGGGCCTTTCGCGGCGACGACCGAGGCAATGGGCGGAGGTACTAGCCCGACGCGGCGGGCGCGGGAATCGTCGTGCGCCACGCGTCGATCTCGGCCGGGCCCGGTTTGCTGCGCAACAACGCGTCGGGAACCGAATCGACGATCGCGCGCCGGCGCCGGTAGTCGTGTCCGGCTTCGTGGACCAACGCGGAACGCGCCTTCACGAAGTCGTCACTCGCACCACCGTCGAAACCGAGGAGCGCGATCGCGAGCTCGACGTCGCCGATGACCGGCGCGCGCCCGAACTGCGCGGCGCGCTTGCCCGCCACTTCGGCAACCACGGCAACCGCGTCGTCGCGCGTGCTCGAACGGTCCGAGCCGCAGGCGGTCCTTGGCCCGCTGCGCGAGCGTGTACGCGTAGCCCACATTCGGACCGGGCCGACCGAAGAGCGCGCCTTCGGGTTGGTCCGGGCCGAGATCGCCGGGACGATCGGAGCGCCAGTCGGCCGCGGGCGGGTAGGCCACGCCCGGCGGCAGGTTCTGCTGCTGGCGGGGCCGAGCGTTCGGGTCGGAGGGTACGAACGGATCGGTAGGCACGAGGCCGACAATACCCGGAAGCCCTCCGGCCCCCGTGGGTCGTGGCCGGCATGGACTCGGACGTTGCGCTGAGTTATGACGCCTGCATGTTCAGGGAGCAGCGCCGGTGGTCGCCGTAGTCACCGGCGTCCCGTGACACACGTAGTTGACCCGCGTGGTGCTGTTGGCACGCACGACAACGTTTATCGAGCCGCTACAGGTCTCCGGCGCGATCCTTCCAGATTGTCCAGAGAGTGCACCGATCACCGAGTACGTCCCCGGCGACAACGTCACGGTGTAGCCACCGTCGGCACCAACGCTGACCGTGTGACCTGAACCATGTCCGTGTGCACCGTCGCTCGCGAGGGAGAAGTTCAGGCCACCGCGTTGAAGATCGGCCGAAGACCTTCCCGGTAGGCGGAAGAACCCTGCGACGGTACCCAGCGATCGAGCGCCGCCTCCGCACCCTGCGACCAGCAGTGCGCTCAGTACGAGCACCATGATTCGTCTTCGCACACGCGAATACTGCCGGATCGCGAAAGCGCGTGGGTGACTTCACCCGCACAGATTGACGTGCCGCGGCGTGTTCAGATGAGGATGCGATAGCGGACGTACACAACGCCGTTGCCGAACCGGCGCTCGTCGAGCAGCTCGAGCTTGGCGCGCAGTTCGCTGGGCAGCGACGGTTTGCCGCGGCCGACGACGCACGGGCCGATGAAGAGGTGGCACTCGTCGATCAGCCCGGCGCTGAACGCGTGCGCGGCGATGTTCGCCCCACCGACCATGAGGTCCCGACTGGTCGTGGCCTTCATCTTTCGGACGGCGGCCGGATCGAAGTTCCGCTCGAGTCGACTCCTGCCCGTCGAGACTGCATCCAACGTGGTCGAGTAGACGATCTTGTCCGCCGCCTGCCAGACGTGCGCGAAGTCAGCCATCAGCTCTGACTGGGCGGCCAGCGCGGGCTCGGTCTCCCACACGGCCATGGTCTCGTAGAGGCGACGCCCGTAGATGTAAGTGCCGACCGGCCGCACGAGGTCAGTCACAAATACGAACTGCTCGTCGTCAGGCTCCGTCCACTCGAAGCCGCCGTGCTCGTCCTCGATGAACCCGTCGAGCGACACGTTCGTCACGTAGATCAGGTTGGCCATGCGCTACTCCCGACTGCCGAACCATGGTCGTTCATGAAGATCCTCCCTCGTGGAACGCAGTTCAGACCGGCGGCGGGTCTCGATTGGCAGTAATTCGCCGAGTCGCGTGGCAACGGCGAATCAGACCAGAGCAACTGCGTCGTCGTCGGCGAGCGACGGCTGCGGGTCTTTCACGTCGGTCCGCACCAGCCGTCGCCACAGCGCGTCGATTGCTACTGCAGTGAGAATCGCGAGCGACGTCTCGGCTGCCGCACGGAATCGCGGATTGGCGTACGTCACCGCCACGGTGAAGAGCGCGATTGCCGGTATGACGACGAGAGGAAACACGGGCGGCCCGCGCCGGCGTCGCATGATGACCCCGCCGGCGATCGCGCCGACCGCAAGCAGATAGCCGGTCAGGAGGCACGCGACTTCCACGCTGTGCGAGCGACCCTCGAGGAACTCGTCGACCCGCGTCTGCTGCGCAGGTCGGTAGAGCCCGACCTCGCGACCTACCGCGCCGCGGCAACCACCGGGAAGCGCGAGAGGTGGTCGCCGATGTAGGTCCTCACGATCTTGCGCGCCGCCGCCTCGGTCACCGACTCGTCCTCGTCGCGCGGGTGCTGCGTAATCGGGCATTTATACGAGAACAAGCCGAGGTCGGGGCCGTAGTACGTGTCATCGCAGTTCGCGCCCCCGACCGTCGCACCGAACTGCGACGACAGCAGCACCGGATGCTCGAACCGGGTCAGGTTGTACGCCACCCAGGGCAGCACCACCAGGACCGCCGCAAGTGTGCCGACCGCGGCCAGACCGAGCCGGCCGCGGATGTCACGCGTACGAGCGAGCGCAGCAATCGGCCACAGCAACGCGGGAACGAGAAGCGCGAGCTCGGAGCGAGAGAGCGCGGCCAGTCCGCAGACGAGGCCGAGGATCACAACCCGCCGGTTCGTCGAGCGCTCCAACGCGCGATACGCGACAAGCAACGCCAGCGTCGCGAGGAAGATGGCCATCGTCTCCGACAGCACCTGGCCGTCGTACACCCACACGTTCGGGCAGACGGCAACGATTGCCGCGCTCAGGAGGCCGACGCGGGTTCCGCCGACGTGCCTCCCGACCAATCCGCTCATCGTGACGGTCGCGGTGCCGAGCAGTGCGGACCAGAGCATGTCCTGGATCACCGTCCCGATTCCGAGCACCGAGGGAATCGAGAGAAACAACATGTACAGCGGCGGGTGGTCGGCAGCCTCGATCCTGATGTGGAACACGTGGTATTGAAAGGGGCCGATGAATCCCTTCCCGTGGGCGAGCAGGTCGGCGCCCCAGTGGTAGAAGAGCGCGTCGCCGCCGAGGGTCACGTTCCGCTGGAAGCCGAGCACGTACACCAGCCGCACGGCGAGGCCGAGCAGCGTGATGAGCGCAAGGGAACGAACGAACCGATCGTGCGCGCTTCTCTCCAATGTTTCGCGCACTCCGGAAGGCACGCGGCGGACTGAACTTCGACCTCTCACCGCCCGACTCCCTCGGATCGACGCCCGAACCCATCACCTTGTGCGGCACGCATAATGCCATGCCCGCAATGGGACGCGTATGCGAGCACCGCGCGCGGTGTTCAGCGCGCGGTGCTCAGCGCGCGGTGTTCAGCGGGCGGCGAGCTCGGCGCGGAGTAGGCCGAAGTGGATCGAGTCGAGCAGGGCCTGCCACGACGCTTCGATGATGTTCTCGTTCACACCGATGGTCGTCCAGGTGGAGTCGCCGTCGGTGGAGTCGATCAACACCCGCGTAGCCGCGCCGGTGCCCTTGTTCGTGTCGAGCACGCGCACCTTGTAGTCGGTGAGGTGCACCCGTTCCAGCGCGGGGAAATCCCCGTCGAGCGCGCTGCGCAGCGCGGTGTCGAGCGCGTTCACGGGGCCATTGCCCTCGGCCGTCGCGACGACGCGCCGGTCGCCGATGTGCACCTTCACCGTCGCCTCGGTCATCACCGTCGCGCCGGTCTTGTCGGTGAGCGTGTCGACACCGAGCATGTCGTCGGTGATCACACGGAACGACTCGACGCGGAACCAGCTGGGCTCCCAGCCCGTCGCGCGGCGCATCAACAGCTCGAGCGAACCGTCGGCGACCTCGAAGTGGTAGCCCTCGTGTTCGAGGCGCTTCAATGTCTCCACCACGTCGGCGAGCTGCGGCCCGTCGAGCTCGAGACCCGAGCTCCTTGGCCTTCAGGCCGAGCGTCGACTTACCCGACGAGCTCCGACACGACGAACCGGGTGCCGTTGCCGACGATCTCGGGCGACACGTGCTCGTACGCGTCGGGCCGCTTGGCGATCGCACTGGTGTGCAGTCCGGCCTTGTGCGCGAACGCGGAATGACCCACGTACGCAGCCTGCGGATTGAGCGGCATGTTCACGAGCTCGGCCACGTGATGCGCGACGGGCGTGAGCCGCTCCAAACGGTCGCGCGGGATCGTGTCGTAACCCATCTTCAAGGTGAGGTTCGGGATGATCGTCGTGAGGTTGCAGTTCCCGGTGCGCTCGCCGTAGCCGTTGATGGTGCCCTTGAACCTGCGTCGCGCCACCGCGCACGCCGGCCAGCGCGTTCGCCACTCCCGTTCCCGCGTCGTCGTGCAGATGCACCGCGATCTTCACGTCGTCGCCGAAGTACTTGACGACTTCGGCGACGGCCTGCTCGACATCCGTGCGGCAGCGCGCCGCCGTTGGTGTCGCACAGCACGAGGTGGCTGGCACCGTTCGTGGCCGCCGATTCGAGCACGCGCAACGAGAACTCGGGATTGCGGCGGAAGCCGTCGAAGAAGTGCTCGGCGTCGAACAGCACGTTCATGCCCGAGCGCCGTAGGAACTCGACCGAATCGCCGACCATCGCGACACCTTCGTCGAGCGAGGTGCCGAGCGCTTCGGTGACGTGGTAGTCCCACGACTTCCCGACGATGCACACCGTCCCGACGTTCGCTTCCACGAGATGCCGCAGTGTGTCGTCGCTGTCGACCTTGCCCTTCGGCGCGGCGCGTCGACCCGAACGCGACCAACGTGCTCGTCTCGAGCTTCAACTCCGTCGGAGCGCGCCGGAACAGCTCGTCGTCCTTCGGGTTCGCACCCGGCCACCCGGCTTCGATGTAGTGCACGCCGAGCCAGTCGAGCTGCTCCGCGATCCGCAGCTTGTCCTCGACCGTCAGTGAAATTCCCTCGAGCTGCGACCCGTCCCGCAGAGTCGTGTCGTAGATCTCGATCGATGGCCGCGCCGCTTCGGAGTCACTCGATGCGGCTTCGAACTCCGGCCCTCCATCGCCCGTGCGACTCGCGACCGCTTCCGGGCCTCCGTTCTGCGCCTGACTCATACCAACTCACACCAGTCTTTGTACTTGTCGATCTCGCCCCGGACCGCCTTGGCGTATTCGTTGGCAATGACCTTGGTCATCGGGCCCGGGCACGGGATCTTGCGATCGTCGACGGAGTTGACCGCGCTCACCTCGGCCGCGGTGCCACACACGAACATCTCCTCGGCGATGTAGAGGTCGCTGCGGGAGAGATCGTCGACGCGCACCTCGAACCCGTGGTCGCGCGCGATCGTCGTGACCGAGTCCTGCGTGATGCCGGGCAACGCGCCCGCCGAAACCGGCGGTGTGATCAGCACACCCTTACGGGCCGCGAAGATGTTCTCGCCCGTGCACTCCGAGACCAGTCCGTCGGGGTTGAGCATGATGGCCTCGTCGTAACCGGCCTTCAGCGCCTCGACCTTGGCGAGCGACGAGTTCACGTAGTTGCCCGTCGTCTTCGAAAGCGGCGGCATCGTGTTGTGGTCGTGGCGCGTCCAGCTCGAGATCTTCATGCGCACGCCTTCGGAAACCGCGTCGGCGCCGAGGTACGCACCCCACGGCCAGCACGCGATCGCGACGTCGACCTCGCACGGCAACGTGTTGAGCCCCATCTCGCCGTAGCCGTAGTACGCGATCGGCCGGACGTAACACGACGGGAGTCCCGTCGCGCGCACGGTGTCCTTCGTCGCCTGGACGAGCTGGTCGACCGTGTAGGGGATCTCCATCATCATGATGGAGGCGGAGTCGAAGAGGCGCGCGATGTGCTCGGTCAGGCGGAAAACCGCCGGGCCGTTCTTGGTCTCGTACGCGCGGATGCCCTCGAATACGCCGGTCCCGTAGTGGAGCGAGTGCGTCAGGACGTGAACCTGCGCGTCGGCCCACGGGACGAGCTCGCCGTTCATCCAGATCTTCTCGGTCGGCGTGATGGGCATCGTGGTTGCCTTTCGTCTTGAAGCCCGACGTCAGCAGGCGGCGGCGATCGCGTCGCCGATCTGCGTGGTCGTGCCTTCTACATCGTCGGTTGTGTCCAAAGCCTTTTGAATTCGGGCCACGGCATCGCTCTCGCCCAGGAAATCACACATCATCGCGGCCGAGATCACCGCCGCCCGGGGGTCGGCCTGGCCGGTCCCGGCGATGTCGGGGGCCGAGCCGTGGACGGGCTCGAACAGGGACGGGCCGGTCCGGGCCGGGTTGAGGTTGGCCGAGGCCGCCCGCCCGATGCCCGCCGCCGATCGCGCCGCCGAGGTCGGTGAGGATGTCGCCGAAGAGGTTGTCGGTGACGATCACGTCGTAGCGACTGCGGGTCCTGCGACGAAATAGATGCACGCCGCGTCGACGTGGTTGTACGCCGTGGCGACGTCAGGAAACTCAGCGGCGACTTCGTCGAACGTGCGCTGCCACAGGTCGCCGGCGAACGTGAGCACGTTCGTCTTGTGCGCGAGCGTGAGGTGCTTGGCGTCACGCGAGCGGGCGAGCTCGAACGCGTAACGCACGCAGCGCTCCACTCCCATGCGCGTGTTGACCGAACCCTGGGTCGCGATCTCGTGCGGGGTGCCCTGGCGCAGGAACCCGCCCTCCCCCGCGTACGTGCCCTCGGTGTTCTCGCGGACGACGAGGAAGTCGACACCGTCGTTGTGCCTGCCCGGTCCGGCTTTGAACGGCCGCAGGTTCACGTAGAGGTCGAGCGCGAAGCGCATCTTCAACAGCAGCCCGCGCTCGAGCACGCCCGGGCGGAACGTCCGGCGTGCCGACCGCGCCGAGCAGGATCGCGTCGAAGCCGCGCAGCTCCTCGAGCACGGCGTCGGGCAGCACCTCGCCGGTCGCGAGATAGCGCCGGCCGCCGAGGTCGTAGTCGGACGGTCTCGAGCTCGACGCCCGCGGCGCGCACGACTTTCAGCGCCTCGGCCGTTACCTCGGGACCGATCCCGTCCCCACCGATGATCCCGACCCGATGGGCCACTGGCTGCTTCCTTCCAATCAGGTCCGTCACGAAAAAACCGCCCACGCTGGCGTGGACGGTTGGAGCGAACGCCGGTGCGGCGTTCGCTTACCGAATGGCGACGACCGAGAAGTGCACGGACATGAGGCCCTCAGGATCGCAGCAGATCAGAACCATGTCAAACCAGTTCGACCGCCCGCGAACTGCACCCTGCCCGGATTCCGATGGCCGAATACCCTGCCCTCATGGCGAGCCCCATCTGTCGCCCGAGGCCTACGCGCGGCTTCAGGCGGAACTGGAAGAACGAACCACCACTCGGAAGGTCGAGCTCTCGCTCGCGATCGAACGGGCCCGCGAGCACGGCGATATCAAGGAAAACGCCGACTACGACGCGGCCAAGAACGAGCAGGGCATCAACGAGGCCCGCGTGCGCCAGCTCGAGCAGATGCTGGCCAACGCAGTGGTCATCGATTCCACGACCTCGGGCGACGTCGTCGAGGCGGGCACCGTCGTCGACCTGCGTTACAAAGGCGACGACGACGTGCTCACGTATCTCGTCGGCTCGATCGAAGAGCGCAACGAGAAGTACGACGTGCTCTCGCCCAACTCGCCGATCGGCACCGCAATCCTGGGCAAGGGTCCGGGCGAGACCGTCACGTATCAGGGCCCGAAGCGCGAGATGTCGGTGACGATCGTCGCCGTCCGCCTCCCCGACTGACCTTCGCTACGAGGTCGCGCCGAAACCTCCGCCGCCCGGCGTGAGGATGCGGACGACGTCGCCCGCGCGCAGCCGGATCGTGCACTTGTCGGCGAGCGCGCGCCGCTGCGTCTCGGCACCGCCCGGCAGCAACCAGTTCTCGCCGACCGCGCCGGGCTCGCCGCCGGCCAGACCCCACGGGCGATGAAACCCGGCGTTCGGTGATCAGCGAAAGCGTCGCGGCCTCGAGCACCTCGATCTCGCGGACGATGCCGTCGCCACCGGGCGCCGCGCCCGCGCCTCCGCTGCCGGCGCGCAAACGCGTAGCGCCGGACGCGCATCGGATACGCGCGCTCGAACGCCTCGACCGGCGTGTCGTGCGTGTTCGTCATCGCGGTGTGGACACCGCTCATGCCCGCACTTCCGTCCGGCCGCCCGCCCTGCCCACCGCCGATCGTCTCGTAGTACACCCAACCCGTCACCGCCGATCAGCACGTTGTTCATCGTCCCCTGCGACGCCGCACCGACGCGCGTCGGGCGCGGCGAGGGCGAGCGCGCCCAGGCACACGTCGGCGACGCGCTGGCTCACCTCGACGTTGCCCGCGCCGACGGCCACCGGGAGTCGGGCGGCCACGATGGAGCCACTCGGCGCGACGATCCGCACGGGGCGGAACACCCCGCCGTTCGCGGGGAGATCGGGATCGACCACCGACCGCAAGGCGAACACGACCGCGCTGACGGTCACCGCCTCTACCGCGTTGACCGATCCCGCGCGTTGATCCGCCGAGCCCGTGAAGTCGAAGGTGATCGTGTCGCCGGCGACGGTGACGTTCACGCGGATGTGCGCGGGCCGCGCCGCGTCGGGCCCGCCGGTGGAGTCGAGAACGTCGTCGAAGCGGTACTCGCCGTCGGGCAGTGCCGCGATCGCGGCGCGCATCCGCCGCTCGCCATAGTCGACGATCTCGGCGGTGATCTCGGCGAGCGTGCCGGCACCCGCGGTAGCAGCCATCTCCCGCAGGCGTTCGACGCCGATCCGGTTCGCACCGAGCTGTGCATCGAGATCGCCGCGGCGCTCATCGGGCGTGCGCGACGCGGCGACGACGATCGCCTCGACCGCGGCCGACCAGCGCACGGGCGGAATGCGCAGACCCTCTTGAAAGATCTCGGTCGCGTCGGGCGGCAGCGATCCGGGGGCCATGCCGCCGATGTCGGCGTGGTGGGCGCGGTTGGCCACCCACCCGAGCAAGGTTCCGTCGTCGAGGTACGCGGGCGCGACGAACGTGATGTCGTTCAGGTGGGTGCCGCCCGCGAACGGATCGTTCACGACGATCTGGGCGCCGGGCTCGAGCGCCGAACCGCACGCGTCGATCGCGGCCCGTACAGCCGCAGGCATCGACCCGAGATGCACCGGGATGTGTTCGGCCTGCGCGAGGAGCTCGCCGCCGGCCGTGAACAGCGCGCACGAGCAGTCGGCGCGCTCTTTGATGTTCGGGCTGTACGCGGCGCGGCGCAGCCCGGCGCCCATCTCGTCGGCCACGCCCGCGAACCGCGAGATCCACACCTGCAGCGTCGCCGGATCCATCACCGGTCGTCGCTCCGGCGTACGACCCAGGCCCCGAGCTCGCGCGGCTCGGCGACCCAACCGGCCGGTACCCATACCGTGCAGTCGGGTTCGGCCACCACCGCGGGCCCGACGACCCGGGCGCGATCCACCGCGGGAAGGTCGGTAATACGCAAGGGCGCGGCGATGGACGCGCGGGCCCGCACGGCAATCACTTCCACGGGCGCGCCGCCGCGGCCATGGCCGTTGCGGCGGGCGTGCTCGGCGGGAAAGTCCTCCGGCGCGCGCACGGTCAACTCGTGACTCTGACCGACGTAACGGCAGTCGACCGCGGTCTCGACGTGCGCGCCCGCGCCAACCCGCTCACGCGCTTCCCGTTCGACGCGGATCGAACGCGTCGGCAAGTGATCCACCGGTAAAGCTCTGCACGACCTCGCGGGCCTGGGGCGCGCACAACAGCCCGACCGCGGAACACACCCCTGCCCGCGGCGGAATCACCACCGCCCGCATGCCCAGCGCTTCGGCGATGGCACACGCGTGCATCGGACCGGCTCCGCCGAACGCGACGAGCGCGAGCTCGCGGGGATCGACGCCCCGCTCGACCGTGACCGCCCGGACCGCGCGTTCCATCGCCGCGTCGACCACGCGCACGACGCCTTCGGCCGTCACGCCCGCGCGTTCGAGGGCGCGCCGCGCCGCGCCGACATCGAGTCGTCCGAGATCGGGGAAGGCCGAGTCCGCGGGAATCCGACCGAGCACCAGATCGGCGTCGGTGACCGTCGGCTCCTCGCCGCCCCGCCCGTAACACGCGGGACCGGGAACCGCCCCCGCGCTGCGCGGACCCACCAGGAGCGCGCCGCCCGCATCGAGGCGGGCGATGGAGCCGCCGCCCGCGCCCACGGTGTGCACGTCGAGGGCCGGCAACCGGATCGGGAAACCGGCGACGATCCGCTCGGCCGTGGGCTCGGGCACGCGGCCCCGGATCAGGCACACGTCGGTGCTGGTTCCGCCCATGTCGAAGCTGACCGCGTCGGCGAAGCCGCACGCGGCCGCGATCTCGGCCGCGGCCCGCACTCCACCCGCCGGGCCCGAGAGCAGGAGCGAGGCGGCGGCGCGCGCTCCGTCGGCCACCGAAACGAGACCGCCCGCCGACGTCATGACGAACGCGTCCCCGGCCAGTACGGCCAACCGCAGGAGATAGGGCCCGCACACGGGTTCGAGGTATGCCTCGATCACGGTCGTGACCATCCGCTCGTACTCGCGGAACTCGGGACTCACGTCGTGCGAGCACGACGACCGGTTCCGCACGCTCGGCCCGCAACGCGGCCGCGACCGCGCGTTCGTGGCGGTCGTCGAGGTCGGAATGCAGGAGACACACGGCGACGATGTCGATGTCGTCCGCGAGCGCGGGCAGCACGCCGTCGAAGGGCTCGATCTCGCGGCCCTGAGCATCGAGGCGACCCGCCACCTCGTAGCGCAGCCGCGCGCGGGACGAGGGGATCCGGCCGGTCCGACGAACGGGTCGTAGAGCGACGGGCCGCACCTGGCGCGCGATCTCGATCTCGTCGACGAAGCCGCGCGTGGCGACCAACGCGACGCGCGCCCCTTGCGTTCGAGCAGCGCGTTCGTCGCCACGGTGGTTCCGTGCGCGAGCACATCGACCGGCACGCCGGCGTCGGCCGCGGCGATCGCGCGCTCGACACCATGGGCGGGATCGTCGGGCGTCGATGCGACTTTCGCCACCCGGCCGTCTTCGGTCACGACATCGGTGAACGTCCCGCCGCTGTCGATCCCGAGTCGCACGCGGCGACGCTACTCACGCAACCCGGCGCCCGGGAAAGAGCATGGGGACTACGAGAGCACGACCTCGCGCGACTGCATCAGATAGCCGCGGGAGCGCACGGTCCGGATCTCGAGCCCGATCGGCGCGATGCGGCGGCGGAGGCGCAGTACGTGCACGTCGAGCGCGTTGCGGGTCGGCACGCCCGTCGGGCCACGCCCGGTCGGCCAACATCTCCCGGGTCACGACCGCACCGAACCGGTCGAGGAGCACGCCCGCCAGCGACTGTTCGACCGGCGACAGCGACACCCACGCATCGCGATGATGCAGGAGGCCGTCCTCGTCGAGCAGCGGCCGCACCGCGTGCTGGCCGGAGCGCAGGACAAGTGCATGCCGACGGGCATCCACCTCCCATTCCGGCGCACCGGAAGTAACCCAGTCCTCGAGGCAGTCGATCGGCAACGGCAGTTCACCGTCACCGTCGGCAACCACAAGTAACCGCGGTATCCGCATTTCCCGCAGTTCAGCCAACCGCTGTGCGTCAGCGGGCCATCGGACGACCTCGACGTTCACGGAGCGAACGGTAGGCGGGTTTTGTTACGCCCTTGTTACCCCGCCGTGACGTGCGCGGGCTTGCCTGCGCCGCCGAGCGCGGTCGCCAGATCGCTCGCTGCCGCCACCACCGCGGGGCCGAGACGGCGTCCCGGCTGGGTCCCCAGGCGGTCGATCGGGCCGCTGACGCTCACCGCGCGCCACGAGCGCGCCCGACGCGTCGAACACCGGTGCGCTCACGCTCGCCACTCCGGCCTCGCGTTCTCCGACGCTCGCAGCCCAGCCTCTGCGGCGCACCGTGGCCAGCTCTCGGGCGTTGACATCGAACGCGTCCGCGTCGGCCGCCCACGCCAGGAGCACCTTGCCCCCCGAGCCGCGATCGAGGGGCAGCACCGCACCCGAACGGCACGGTGTCGCGCAGACCGCTCGGGCGCTCGTGCACCGCCACGCAGACCCGATGGTCGCCCTCGCGCACGTAGAGCTGCGCACTCTCGCCGGTCGTGGCGCCGAGCCGGGCCAGCACCGGACGGCCGGCGTCGGGCAGCCCGCGGCCGGCCACCGCACCCCACGCCGCGAGGCGGCTGCCGGGCCCGAAGCGGCCTTCCGCGTCGCGCGTCAGAACGCCGTGGCGCTCGAGCGCGACTGCGAGCCGGTACGCGGTCGGCCGGGGCAGGCCCGTCTCCCGCTGGAGGTCGGCCAGCGAGCACGGGCCGACCCGCGCGATCGTGTCGATGACGGAGACCGCCCGATCGAGCACCTGAATACCGCTGGACGTACCGCTTGCTACACTGACCACCTAGCGATACTAGCGTCTCACATACTGAGACAGGAGCACCATGCCGAACACACTCTCCGAGAAGCTCTGGGATCGTCACGTCGTCAGCTCGACACCCGGTGAACCCGACCTCCTCTACATCGATCTCCACCTCGTGCACGAGGTGACGTCGCCGCAGGCGTTCGACGGCCTACGGGTTGCCGGGCGCGGCGTGCGCCGGCCCGACCTCACCGTCGCGACGATGGACCACAACGTCCCCACCGCCGATCTCGACAAGCCCATGGCCGACCCGATCTCGGCCAAGCAGATGGAAGTGCTCGCGCAGAACTGCGCCGAGTTCGGCATCCGCCTCTACGGGATGCGCGACCCGGGCCAGGGCATCGTGCACGTGATCGGACCGGAACAGGGCCTGACCCAGCCGGGCATGACCATCGTGTGCGGCGACAGCCACACCTCCACGCACGGCGCGTTCGGTGCGTTGGCGTTCGGCATCGGCACCAGCGAGGTCGAGCACGTGCTCGCCACGCAGACGCTCCCCCAGATGCGACCGGGCACGATGGCGATCACCGTCGAAGGCGATGTGCCCGCGAGCGTGTCGGCCAAGGACATCGTGCTCGCCATCATCGCCCGCATCGGCACCGGCGGCGGCATCGGTTCCGTCATCGAGTACCGCGGTTCGGCCATTCGCGACCTGTCGATCGAAGGCCGCTTGACGGTGTGCAACATGTCGATCGAAGCCGGCGCCCGGGCCGGGCTCGTGGCGCCCGACGACACGACGTTCGCGTACCTCGAAGGCCGACCGTTCGCACCGAAGGGCGCGGAGTGGGAACGCGCCCTCGACGACTGGCGCGGTCTCGTCACCGATCCCGGTGCGAGCTTCGACAAAGAGGTCTTCATCGACGCCGCCGACGCTCCGCCCGCACGTCTCGTGGGGAACGAACCCGGCGCAGACGATCCCGATCGACGCGGCCGTCCCCGACCCGGACGCCTTCACCGACGCGTCGCTGCGGGAGTCGGCCAAGCGCGCCCTCGTCTACATGGGCCTCAAGGCGGGAACGCCGATGCGCGACATTCCCGTCGACACCGTGTTCATCGGCTCGTGCACGAACTCGCGCATCGAGGACCTGCGGGTCGCGGCCGACGTGGCGCGCGGTCGTCAGGTCAAGGCCGGCGTGCGCACGCTGGTCGTACCGGGTTCGGCCGCGGTGAAGGCGCAAGCCGAATCGGAAGGACTCGACCGCGTGTTCGTCGCCGCAGGCTTCGACTGGCGCGAGCCGGGTTGTTCGATGTGCCTCGCCATGAACCCCGACAAGTTGGCGCCCGGCGAACGTTGCGCCTCGACGTCCAACCGCAACTTCGAAGGCCGCCAGGGCAAGGGTGGCCGCACGCACCTCGTGTCCCCCGCGGTTGCCGCCGCCACCGCCATCGCCGGCCACTTCTCGACTCCGGAGGATCTGCACTGATGGAACAGGTCACGGTCATCACCGGGCGCGGCGTGCCGTTGAAGCACTCCGACGTCGACACCGACCAGATCATCCCGAGCGACTGGCTCAAGCGCGTCGAGCGCACGGGTTTCGGCGAAGGTCTGTTCTCGGAGTGGCGTGAGAACTCCGACTTCGTCTTGAACCAGGATCGTCACCGCGACGCGAACATCCTCGTCGCCGGCCCCAACTTCGGCACGGGCTCGTCGCGCGAGCACGCAGTCTGGGCGCTGATGGATTACGGCTTCGAGGCGATCCTCTCGACGCGCTTCGCCGACATCTTCCGCAACAACTCCGGGAAGATGGGCTTGGTGGTCGCCGCGATCGACGAGGACTCGATTCAGCGGCTGTGGGACGCGATCGAGGACGACCCCAATCTCGAGATCGTGATCGACGTGGAACGCAAGCGGGTCGCGGCGCCGGCCATCGGCCTCGACGTCGAGTTCGAGCTCGACGACTTCACGCAGTACCGGTTGCTCAACGGCCTCGACGATGTCGGGCTCACGTTGCGCCACGAGGACGCGATCGACTCGTACGAGTCGAAGCGGCCGGCGTGGTTACCGTCGGCCGCTATCTGACGCTTCTGCTATTCGAACTGCAGCGTCAGGCCGCAGGTTCGTAAACGTCTGCGATCTGGTGCGCGACCCACACGTCGGCGAGCTCGTGGGCAAGCTCGATGGTGCCGTCGTTCGCGGCCAGGTATTCGAAGAAGTCGATGACGCTCATTGCACGCCCTCCGCCTTGTCGTCGTCCGTCCCAATGTTCAAGTTCCGAAGTGCGGTCTTTCTTCCCGATCACTCGGCAGTTCACGCATCGGTCGGGCGGATTCCCGAGAGCACGGCGAGCTCCCGCCACTTCCAAAAGCAGTCGCAATTCGTGAAGCCGAGCTCGTTCAGCCAGGTCAGATGGTCTGCGACGGGAACCAGTTGATTCGACGGATCGTCGTCGTACGGCCGGAGGCCGAGAGCCGCAAGAAATTCCTCGTGCAGCTCGACGGTCGGTGACGCAACGTGCTCGGCGTTCACGAAGAGTCCACCCGGGCGCAGCGCGGCGAACACCTCGCCGTAGAGCGCACGCTGGCGGGCCGGCGCGAGGTGGTGAATCGCGAAGCTCGACACCACGACATCGAGACTCGCAAGCTCGAAATTCCCGACCGCGGCGGGCAGTGGTTGTTCGAGATCGTGACGCGCGAACTCGACGCGCGTGTCGTTTACGAATCGTTCACGGGCCTGGCGCAACATCTCGTCACCGAAGTCGACACCGACACCGGTCGCGCCGGGCCGCGCCGCCAACACCAGGCCGAGCGTGATGCCGTCGCCGGTTCCGAGATCGAGCACCCGCTCGACGCGCTCGGGTAACAGCTCGCACAACACTTCGAGCGCGTCGACACGATGGGGCAGGTTCTCGCGCTCGCGCAGATACGAGAGCGCATGCTCTTCGTTGACCCACAGGTTGACGCTCATGTCACGGACCGACGTCGGTCTCGCGCACTTCGACGCCGCGCTCGCGCATCCGCACGAGCTTGTTCACCGCGTTGAGGTACGCGCGTGCCGATGCTTCGACGACGTCCGTGGCCACGCCGCGACCCGCGACCTTGTGTCCGTCGAAGTCAACGGTCACCGCGACCGCGCCCAGCGCGTCGGAACCACCGGTCACCGACGACACCTGGAAGTTGCCGAGCTTGCCGTGTACGCCGGTGGCTTCGCCGATCGCGGCGATGGCGGCGTCGATCATGCCGTCGCCGGTGCCGCTCGCCTCGATCTTGCCGTCGGCGTTGGTGACGATCACGTGCGCGGTCGGCGCAGTGTTCGTGCCGCCGCGCACTTCGAGCTCGTGCAACGCGAAACGGTGCACGACGCCGCTGCCCAGCTCCTCGGCGACGATCGCCTCGAGGTCGGCTTCGGTGATCTCCACCTTCTTGTCGGAGAGATCCTTGAAGCGCAGGAACGCGTTGTTCAGCGCGTCGCCCTGCACGTGGATACCCATCTTCTCGAGCGTGTCGGCGAAGGCGTGCCGGCCGGAGTGCTTGCCCAGCACGATCTGGGCCGCTTCTTGACCGACCGTCGACGCGTCGATGATCTCGTATGTCTCGCGGTCGGCGAGCACGCCGTGTTGGTGGATGCCGGCCTCGTGCGCGAACGCGTTACGGCCGACGACCGCCTTGTTGTACTGCACGTGGTAGCCGGTGAGGCGGGCGACCATGCGCGACGTGCGGGCCAACTCCTCGGTGCGCACGTTCACGTCGACGGTGCCGAAGTAATCGCGCCGCGTGCGGATCGCCATCACGACCTCTTCGAGCGCGGCGTTGCCGGCCCGCTCCCCCAGCCCGTTGATCGCGCACTCGACCTGGCGGGCGCCGTTCGCGACGCCGGCCAGCGAGTTCGCAACCGCGAGGCCCAGATCGTTGTGACAGTGCGTCGAGACGACGAACTCGCCCTTCACCGTGTCGATCACGTACTTGATCAACTTGCCGTAGTCCTCCGGTACCGCGAAGCCGACGGTGTCGGGGATGTTCAGGGTCGTAGCACCGTTGTCGACCGCGATCTGGCAGACCTCGCACATGAAGTCGGGATCGGAGCGGTAACCGTCTTCGGGCGAGAACTCGACGTCGTCGAGGTAGGTCTTGGCGCGGGCGACCGCGCCGCGGGCCTCTTCTTTCACCTGCTCCGGGGTCATACGGAGCTTCTTCTCCATGTGGATCTTCGAGGTCGCGATGAAGACGTGGATGCGCGCCCTCTCCGCGTGCCGTACGGCTTCCCACGCCCGGTCGACGTCCTTGAAGGCGGTACGGGACAGCCCGGTGATGATCGGGCCGCGCACCGATTTGGCGATCGCTTCCACCGACTCGAAGTCGCCGTCGGAGGCGATCGGGAAGCCGGCCTCGATCACGTCGACACCGAGGCGGGCGAGCTGGTCGGCGATCTCGAGCTTCTCGGTGACGTCGAGCGAGATACCGGGCGACTGCTCGCCGTCTCGCAGGGTCGTGTCGAAGATCTTGACCGTGTCCATCATGCACCTCGGGTTAGTGGTGGGGCTGTTGCGGGGAAGGGTGTTTCCCGCAACGAAAAAACCTCCGGCCGGATTGGCACGGAGGTTCGAGCGCGAGCACCGGTGGGCGCCCGCGCCTACATAAGGAGGAGGCTCAGCAGTGCTGTGGAAGCCGTTGTCTCCTTGCGCATAAGTAAATCCTAGTTAATCAGTGTCGATAACGGGCGTCAAACCACTTGATCGACCGTCCATCCCCCGGACATGAGAGAATTGGCCCCAATGCGTAAATCGCTGAAGCGAACTCTCGGTCTCGGCATCGTCGGCGGGATGGCCTTCGCGGCCTGGCGGGCGTGGAACGCGCAAGCCGCTCAGCGGCCGCGTGGACCCGAATGGACCACGGCACCGTTCCCCTTCCCACCCGCGCCGCGCGCTGCGGCCGATCGCCCCGCGCCCGCGCCCGTCGCCACCGCGGCGCCCGCTTCGGCTCCGGCTCGGTCGGCTTCGTCGGCGGCCTGGACCGAGCCGAACGCCGACGGATCCTGCCCCGATGGGCATCCGGTCAAAGCGAAGCTCGCGAGCGGCATCTACCACGTACCCGGCGGCGCAAACTACGCGCGCACGTGAAAGCCGACCGCTGCTACACCGACGAGGCCGCTGCGCAAGCCGACGGCCTCCGCCCCTCCAAGGTCTGAGCGTCGAACGAGGGAACGGTCAGCCGAGGTCGATGGCGCGGGCGGACTGGACGCCCTCGACCTGCACCACTTGCTCGACAACCGCGGTCGGCACGACCGTGTCGGTCGCGATCACCATCAACGCGGCCTCGCCGCTCGGGCTCTGACCCACGGCCATGTTCGAGATGTTGAGCCCGGCACCACCGAGCACCGTGGCGACCCGCCCGATCATCCCCGGGATGTCGTCGTTGTGCACGACGAGCATGTACCGCGCCGGCGGGAGGTCGACCTGGTGGCCGTCGATACCCACGATGCGCGGCGCCTGGTGCTTGCCGAACAGTGTCGCGGCCACATGCGTTCCCTGGTCGCCGCGCACGACGATCAGGTTCACGTAGTCGCGCGCATCCGACGACTTCGTCTCCCGCACCGCGATCCCGCGTTGCTCGGCGATCTGCGGCGCGTTCACGAACGAGACCGGCTCCGCGACGACCGGCGCGAGCACTCCCTTCAACACCGAAAGGGTCAGCACCCGGCAGTCGTAGTCGGCGATCTCGCCCTCGTATTCGATGTTCAACGTCGACGGGCGCGCCGCCGGCCAAGCCGGTGAACAACCGTCCGACCCGCTCGGCCAGCGGCAGGTACGGGCGCACACTCTCCGACGCCTCCGACGCGGCGACGTTGACCGCGAACGGAACGAAGTCGCCGCGCAGCGCGAGCACAACCTGCTCCGCGATCGTCTCGCCGGCCTTGTCCTGTGCCTCCGCAGTCGAGGCACCGAGGTGCGGCGTGACGACCACGCTGTCGAGCGCGAACAACGGCGACTCGGTGGTCGGCTCCTTCGCGAACGTGTCGATGGCCGCGCCGCCGAGGCGGCCGTCGGCGATCGCGGCCGCCAACGCGTCTTCGTCGACGATGCCGCCGCGCCCCGCGTTGATCAAACGCATTCCCGGCTTGGCGTGTGCGAGCACGGCCTTGTTGACGAGGCCGACCGTCTCCGGGGTCTTGGTCGCGTGGATGGAGACGAAGTCGCAGGCGGCCACGAGCTCTTCGATCGTCGGCACGAGCGCGACACCCGAGTTGGCGGGCGCGATCCGCGCTCACGAACGGGTCGTACGCGACCAACCGCATGCCGAACGCGTACGCGCGCTGGGCGACGAGAACGCCGACGCGCCCGAGGCCGACGATGCCGAGCGTCTTGCCGTGCAGCTCGACGCCTTCCCACTTCGAGCGATTCCACGCGCCGTTCTTCAGGTCGGCGTTCGCCTGCGGCACGTTGCGCGCCTGCGCCAGCAGCAGTGCGAGCGTGTGCTCGGCCGCGGAGAGGATGTTCGACTGCGGCGCGTTCACGACCATGACGCCGCGGCGAGTGGCCTCGGGGACGTCGACGTTGTCGAGCCCGATCCCCGCTCGTCCGACCACCACGAGATCGGTCGCGGCTTCGAGCACCGCCGCCGTCACCTGGGTTGCGCTGCGGATCACCAGCGCGTGCGCGCCCTTGATCGCCGACAAGAGTTGCTCCGGCGAGAGATCGGTCTGGACGTCGACGTCGAGACCGGCGGCGCGCATGGCCTCGAGCCCACGCTCGGCCAGCGGTTCGGAGACAAGTACGCGCGGCAGCCATCGGCGGCGAGAGTAGACGGCTACCCGAGCAACTCGGCGATCCGGCGCACTCCCTCGCCGAGGTCGTCGTCGCCGAGCGCGAACGACAGCCGGGCGTAACCGGGTGCGCCGAAGGCCTCGCCCGGAACGATGGCGACCTTGGCCACGTCGAGGAGGATCTCGCAGAGCTCGAGCGTGTTCTGCGGCGTGCGCCCGCCGATGTTGCGGCCGAGCACACCCTGGAACGACGGGAAGCAGTAGAACGCGCCCTGCGGCTCGAGCACCGTCACCCCGTCGATCTTCGCCAGCAGCTCGTACATCATGTGGCCCCGCCGCGTGAACGCGTCGCGCATCTCGACGACGGCACTCAGGTCGCCGCTGACGGCGGCGAGCGCGGCGGCCTGGGCCACGTTCGACACGTTCGACGTGGAGTGCGACTGCAGGTTGGTCGCGGCGGCGGTGACGTCGGGCGGCCCGATCATCCAGCCGACCCGCCACCCGGTCATCGCGTAGGTCTTGGCGACGCCGTTCAGGATCACGCACTGGTCCATGATCTCGGGCACGAGCCCGGGGATCGACGAGAACACGTGGCCGTCGTAGGTGAGGTGTTCGTAGATCTCGTCGGTGACGATCCACACGCCGCGCTCGAGCGCCCAGCGGCCGATCGCCTCGACCTCGGCCGGCGGGTAGACCGCGCCGGTCGGGTTGCTCGGCGACACGAACAGCAGAGCCTTCGTACGCGGAGTCCAGGCGGCCTCGAGCTGCTCGACCGTCACCTTGAAGCCGTCGGCCTCCGACGTCGTCAGCACCACCGGGACCCCGCCGGCCAGGGTGATCGTCTCCGGATACGTCGTCCAGTACGGCGCCGGGAGGAGCACCTCGTCGCCCTCGTTACAGAGCACCTGGAAGGTGTTGTAGACCGCGTGCTTCCCGCCGTTCGTGACCACGACCTGCGCCGCGGTGCAGTCGACGCCGGAGTCGCGCTTGGTCTTGACCGCGATCGCCTCGCGCAGCTCGGGCAGGCCCGGCGTCGGCGAGTAGTGGTGGAACCGCGGATCGCGACATGCGGCGACGGCGGCGTCGACCACGTGGGCCGGGGTGGGGAAATCAGGCTCACCGGCACCGAAGCCGATGACGTTCTCGCCCGCGGCCTTCAGTGCCTTCGCCTTGGCGTCGACGGCGAGGGTCGCAGACTCCTGGATGGCGGCGATGCGCGCCGAGATTCGGGGGGATGAAGTAGCCACGACCCCATGGTGGCACGCCGCACCCCCACAGCCCGAGTGGTTTACAAGAGAGCGCCGAGCCACGCTGCGGGAGGTGTTGCGCCTAGCCTGGTCAGCCATGCGCCGACCTCGCCGCCTAGCCGCGTTCGCGGGCGCGGCGACGGTACTGGCCGCCACCATCAGCGTCGCCTCGATCACCGCTGCAGCCACCCCGGCCGCGGCCGCGGGACTGCCGTCGCCGAAAGCCGACATCCTCGTCGACGCGGGCAACGGGCACGTCCTGGTCGGCGACAACATCCACAAGGCGCTGCACCCGGCGAGCACCGCGAAGATCATGACCGCGCTCACCTCGATCGAACGGCTCTGCCCCGGTTCGCTGGTGACCGCGAACGCGCAGGACGCGAGCGTCGAGACGATGCGCATCGGGTTGCCCGTCGACAAGCCGTGGCCGATGGACCAGATGATGGCGTCGATGTTGATGGTCTCCGCGAACGATGCCGCGTACACGTTCGCGAACACCGTCGGCGGGAGTCTCGACGGGTTCGCGGTCGATCTGCAGGCGACGGCGAAGCAGCTCGGCCTCCAGGACAGCACGCTCGGCGACCCGGCCGGCCTCGACGACACGACGTCGTACAAGGGCGGGCCGTACATGAGCGCGTACGACCTCGCGATCGCCACGCGCAACGCGCTCTCGGTTCCCGACATCGCGAAGTGGACGGCGACGCACGAGTACCAGTTCGTCGATCCGTCCGGCGTGCACCACGATCTCGTCAACCACAACAAGATGCTGCCGGGCGGCGGCGCCGACTACCCCGGCGCGATCGGGTTCAAGACCGGCTACACCGCGCAGGCGGAGCACACCCTCGTCGCGGTCGCGACACGCAACGGGCGCACGTTGATCGCAGTGATCCTGGGCGCCGAAGACGCGGGCTACGCGGAGGCCGCGTCGCTGCTCGACGCCGGCTTCGCGACCCCGCCCGACGCGGCCGGCATCGGTGCGACACTGCCGCCGGTGAAGGTCTCCCGGTGCCAGGACCGCGCGGCCGATCAGGCGGCGTTCGCCAAGCTCGGGGTGTCGAGCAGCCCGATCGCGGGGCCGAGCGTCACCGTTGCTTCGTCGGTACCCGTCCTCAACCAAGCCCCCCTGGCCGCGCCCGCGAGCACGCGCACCGCGTCGACCACCTCCACGTCGGCGGCGGCGACGAGCAAGCACCACTCGGCCGGTTTGCTGCGACCGCGCAACCTGATCGTCGTGTTGATCCTGGTTCTCGCGGTCGTCGTCGCGTTTCGGCGGCGCGCCGTGAAACGACAACGGGCGATGCGGTTGGCGCGCCGCCGCCAACGCATCAGCGCGATGCGCAGCGGCGGGCTACCTGTCGTCGACGGCCGCTACCGCGCCGGAACGCGCATCGGGCCACCCGTCGAATCGCACGTACGCGTGCGCCCGACGCGTCGCGCCGACTCCGGCGGCAACGCCTGAACTACCAGGGCATCGAGACGCCGCCGTTGGGGCGCTCGATCTGACCGGTGACGAACGCAGCGGCCTCCGACACGAGGTAGAGGAACGAGCGCGCCACGTCTTCGGCTTCGCCGGCCCGACCCAGGGGCGCCATCGCGCTCGCGCGCTTGTGGTACTGCTCCAGCTTCTCGGGAACGACGTTGCCGTCGGCGTCGGTGAAGTTGTGCGTCGAGAAGTTGGTGAGGATCATCCCCGGCGCGATCGCGTTCACGCGGATGCCGTTCCGTCCGACTTCGGTCGCGAGCGTCTTGGTGAGCATCGCGACCGCGGCCTTCGTCATGCCGTAGCACGCGAGCGTCGGCGCGGGTGTGTCGATCGCGCCCGACGAGATGTTGACGATGTTGCCGGAACCCTGCGGGATCATGTGCCGGATCGCAGCCTGGCATCCGTAGAACACGCTCTTGAGGTTGATCGAGAGGATGCGCTCGAACTCCTCGTCGGTGCAGTCGGCGACCATCTTGTTGTGCGGGATGCCGGCGATGTTGCCCATGATGTCGACGCGTCCGAACTCCGACCGGGCGCGGTCGACGAGAGCGTCGACGTCGGCGCGCTTCGTCACGTCGACGCGCTGCACGACGGCGTTGCCACCCTCGGCCTTGACCTCGTCCGCGGTGGCCTGCGCTCCGGTTTCGTCGATATCGCCGCCGACGATCGTCGCCCCCGCGGCGGAGAGCATGAGCGCGGACGCCTTGCCGATGCCGCTCGCGACACCGGTCAGCACCGCAATCTGGCCCGACAGGTCGAACAGGTCCTGCACGCGTGTCACGAGACACCTTTCGTCGATCCGCTGATGAGCGTTCGGGAGCCTACGCAACCGGCCCGAGACGGCGCCGACCGAGGCCATCGCCCACAATGGAGAGGTGACGGGGCTGTTGGCGCTTGGCGCCCGCTTCAACGACGTGAACCTGCTCGCCTACTTCGCCGCGTTCGGCGGCGGCGTCATCTCGTTCCTGTCACCCTGCGTGCTGCCGCTGCTGCCCGGTTACCTCTCGATGGTCACCGGCCTCGATCTCGCGGAGCTGCAGGAGGGTCCGCGCGTGCACACCCGCCGCATCGTGTTGACGACGGCGTGGTTCGTCGCCGGTTTCGGCACGGTGTTCGTCGCGCTCGGGCTGTCGGCGAGCGCATTCGGACAGTTGCTCCGCGATCACCAGAGCGCGCTGACGCGCCTGTCGGGAACCCTGATGTTCGCGATGGCGCTGTTCCTGCTCGGCTCGCTGTTCCTGCGCGCGCCGTGGCTCTATCAGGAGAAGCGCTTTCACCCGCAGCTCGGCCGGTTCGGCAACGCCGCGCCCGCGGTGGCCGGAGTGGCGTTCGGGTTCGGCTGGTCGCCGTGCATCGGCCCGATCCTCGGATCGATTCTCGGCATCGCCGCGAATCAGCATCGGCTCTGGGCGGGCGGCACGTTGCTCGTCGTGTACTCGCTCGGCCTCGGGCTCCCGTTCCTGCTGAGCGGCCTGCTCCTCGGCCGGCTCGGGGGCGCGCTCGGCTGGGTGAAGCAGCACTTCGTGTGGATCGTCGGCGGCTCGGCCGTGATCATCGGCGCGTTCGGGTTGCTGTTGATGTTCGACGAGCTCTCGCGCCTCAGCGTTCATCTGCAGACGTGGCTCACCGACGCCCACCTGCAATGGCTGGTGCAGCTCGGCTAGCGCGCTAGTCGTCTTGCGGCGCGCTCTCCGGAACTTCCATGAGCGGCTGGCGGATCAACTCCACCTGGATGCCGTCCGGATCCTTGAAGTACACCGACTCCTTGATCCCGCGGTCGGGCCCGATGTACTCGACGCCCGCGTCGGAGAGCTTCCCCTTCAGCATCTCGAACGTCTCGGGTGTCACCGAGATGGCAACGTGTTGCACACCGCCGAGCCCTTCGGGAACGGGAACGAGGCCGAGCCCGGGGAAGTCGAAGAACGCGAGCATGTTGCCCGCGCCGATGTCGAAGAAGAAGTGACTCGAACCCTCGTAGTCGCGGTTCTCGAACAGCTCGACGAGCGGGAACCCGAGCACGTCCTGGTAGAAGCGGATCGTGCGCTCGGGGTCGGCGCAGATCAGCGCGAGGTGGTGCACTCCCCCGCCGTTCGACTCGCCGCGCGCAACGGCCGGCCGCAGGAACATGGCCCGTAGCTCACCCCGCCGCTTCGCCAATGCCCCGAGGTCACGTTCACGATCGTTTTGGGCTGTGGTCGCCATGCCTGCATCTTCGCGCGAGGCTGCCGCTGGTGAATCGCGCGGGTGAGCGATGGGAGCAGGTATGAGAGTCGGCGTGTCGTTGCGAAGCGGGTATCCGCCGATGGACGCCCGCCAGGGCGCGCAATGGATGGTCGAGCGGGCCCGAGCCGCGGCCTCGGCCGGGCTCGACAGCCTCTTCGTCGGTGACCATCACAACGTTCCGGTCCCCTACTACCAGAACGTCCCGATCCTGGCCCGCCTCCTCGCAGAATGGGACGACCGGCCCGCGGGCGCACTGTTCCTGTTGCCGTTGTGGCACCCCGTGTTGGTCGCCGAACAGATCGGCACGCTCGCCGCGATCGCCCGGGGCCCGTTCATCATTCAATGCGCGGTCGGTGGCGGCGAGGAGCAGTTCCGCTGCTTCGACGCGACGCTGCGCGACCGGGCGCCGCGCATGGAAGCCGCGGTCGACATCATCCGCCGACTGAGCGCGGGTGAGACGGTGACCGTCGCCGACGGACCGTGGCAGATCGACCGGGCCCGCATCGCACCGGTCCCTTCGGAGCCGCTGCAGGTGTGGATCGGTGGATCGTCAGCCGCCGCCATCGACCGCGCCGCGCGCATCGGCGACGCGTTCCTGATCGGACCGGAGGCCACGCCGACGCAGGTCGCCGACCTCGTGGAGATCTATCGCGCCGCCTGCGCGCGCCACGGCCGACCCGCCGACCGGATCGCGGTGCGGCGCGACGTGCACGTCGAGGCCACCGACGAAGCGGCCGTGGTCGTCGCCGATCCGATCATCTCCGGCGGGTACCGCGGTTTCGATCCGTCGGCCGTCGTGGTCGGCGGTCCGAGCCAGGTCCGCGACGCCTTCGCCGCGCTCGGCGAGCTTGGCTGCACCGATGTCATCGTCCGTCACCTCGCCGAGGACCAACCGGCGGTCCTACGGTCGTTCGAACAGCTCGCGAGCGTCCGGGCCGGCCTGACCTGACCAGCGCCCGACGGGCGCTCGACCGGCAAAACCACGGTCGGGCGTGCGCGCGCGGCAAGCTTGCGCCGTGGAACCCCTCTGGATCGACGCTCCCGCGCAGTTGGCCGAGCTCGTCCGGACACTCGCGGACGAGCCCCGCTACGCGCTCGACACCGAGTTCCACGGGGAGCGCTCGTACTGGCCGCACCTCGCGCTGATCCAGATCGCCTGGCCGACCGGCATCGCCCTCGTCGACCCGCTGACCGTCGATCCGGCGCCGCTGGGTGAAGTGCTGGCCGGGCCGGGCTGCATGGTCGCGCACGCCGCCGACCAGGATCTGTCGATCCTCGAACGCGCCTGCGGGAGTGCACCCACCACGTTGTTCGACACGCAGGTCGCGGCGGGGTTCATCGGGATGGGGACACCGTCCCTGGCGGCGACCGTCGAGAAGCTGCTCGGCACGCGGCTCACCAAGGGCGACCGTCTCACCGACTGGACGCGCCGCCCGCTGCGCGTCGAGCAGCGCGCCTACGCCGCGGCCGACGTCGAATACCTGTTGCCCTTGCACGACGAGCTCGTGAAGGCCCTCGACGAGATGGGTCGGCTCGTGTGGGCGACCGACGAGTGTGAGGAACGCCGCCAGCGCATCCGCACGCGCCCCGACGCCGACACCGCCTGGTGGCGCATCAAGGGTGCGCGCCAGCTGCGCGGCACCGGGCGGGGCGTGGCGCAGAAGGTCGCGGCGTGGCGCGAGCACACCGCCGAGACCCTCGACGTCCCCGCCCGCTACGTGCTCTCCGATCTCGCCCTTGCGGGTGTCGTGCAACGCCCGCCGCTGTCGCGCGAAGACCTCGCCGGCGTCCGCGGCATCGACGGCCGCCTGCGCGACCACACGGCCACCGAACTGCTCGACGCGATCAACGCCGGTCTCGAGCTCCCGGCCTCGGAGTTGCGGCTCCCGGAGTCGGACCGCATCGACCGTTCGCTCGCGCCGGCAGTCACGGTTCTCGGCGCCTGGCTCGCCCAGCGTGCCTCCGAGCTCGATCTCGATGCCGCGCTCCTCGCCACCCGGGCCGAGCTCACGCAGATGTTGCAGGGCCGTCCGAGCCGCCTCGCCACGGGCTGGCGCGCCGACCTCGTCGGCGAGCCGCTCCAGCGTCTGCTCAACGGTGAAGCGGCGCTGACCCTCGCCGACGGAGGGCGCCGGATCGAGTTGCAAGACCACTAGCGTCGGGCCCATGGCCCGATTCAAGGTTGGCGTTCAGCTTCATCCCCAGGCGACGAGCGTCGAGCAGCTGCGGGCGGCTTGGCAGGCCGCCGACGCGCTGGAAGTCGACAGCATCTGGATCTGGGACCACTTCTACCCGCTCTACGGCGACCCGGACGCCCCGCACTTCGAGGCGTACACGTTGCTCGCGGCGATGGCCGCCGACACCCGGCACGCGCAGATCGGCGCGCTCGTCACCTGCAACTCGTACCGCAACCCGAACCTGCTCGCCGACATGTCGCGCACGATCGACCACATCAGCGGCGGACGGTTCACGCTCGGGATCGGATCGGGCTGGTTCGAGCGCGACTACGACGAGTACGGCTTCGAGTTCGGCACCGCTCCGTCGCGCTTGCGCGACCTGCAGCGCGACCTCCCGATCATCATGGACCGCTTCAGCCGGCTCACCCCGCCGCCCGTGGGCCGCTTGCCGATCCTCATCGGCGGCAGCGGCGAGAAGGTCACGCTGCGGCTGGTGGCCGAGTACGCCGACGGCTGGAACACCTTCGGTCCGCCCGAGAACTTCGCCAAGAAGAACAAGATCCTCGACGACTGGTGCGCCAAGGTCGACCGCAAGCCCAGTCAGATCGAGCGCACGGTCGGCATCAACATCACCGAGGTCGACACCTGGCCGGCGTACCTCGACGCGGGTGCTGATCATCTGATCGTGATGGTCGGGGCACCGTACGACCTTGCTCCGGTCGCGAAGCTCCTGAGCTACGCCCGCGACTAGTCGGCCCGGGCGTGTGCTTCGGCGCGGGCTTGGTGTGGCGCGGGGGCGGGCAGCCCTTCTTGCCGGGTCCGTGGCCACTCGGGCGGCCACCGGAGTGATGCTTTGACGGCGTCGTCGTCGGCGGCACGGGGGTGTGCGTGTGCGACGGGATCGTCGAGGGCGGCCCGGTCGTGACGGTTGTCGGGGGGACGGTCGTGGGCGGTGCGACCGGCGACGTAGTGGGCGAGGTCGTCGGCGCACTTGTCGACGACGGCTCGGGTTCCTGACGGACGATCAGGACCGCGGGCGGGTTCGAGAGCACCGGCTCCGGCGCGGTGTCGGGCGTCGACGCGACCGGGGGTTCAGTGGTGGGTGTCGTGGTGGCCGGCGTCACCGGTTGCGCGACGGGTGTGACCGCGGGCGCAGTCGTAGGCGTCGGTCCGGCATTGGGCGCGGTGGTCGTGAACGGCACGCTCGGCCCGGTCCGGTTGGGATCGGTGATCGAGCTCGTCCCGCCGTCGGCGATTGCCATCAACGCGAGCGCGACGACGAGCGCGGCTGCTCCGGTGAGTACCGAAACCAATCGCCTGAGGCGACGGTGATAATCCCCCTGTTGCACGCAGGTGCTCCGACTCCCGCCCGGAAGTTTCCCGCACTACTGGCTCCCCATGGTCTTCGGCCTGGGCGCGCGAAACCTTGAGCGATTCAGGAGAACTTTTTTCGGGAGCTGCCCGCGCGAGCTGACGGGCGCGGCAGCGGAGCCTCGGCCATACCCGCGAAGGTGCTCTGGCCGAGGCGCAGCGCGAGCGACCAGTACTAATGGCCGACGGGGGTGTCGGCGAGGACCGCGCCGATGCGGAGCAGCTCGGGCGTGGCGGAACCGAGCGTGAACTCGTAGCGCTTCAGCCAGAGGAAGTAGCGGTGGATCGGGAAGTCGAGGTCGATGCTGACGCCACCGTGGATGTGCAACGCCGCGTCCGCGATGCGGTTTCCGCCGTCGGAGGCCCAGAACTTCGCGGTGGCGACCTCGAGCGGGTCGTCGAGGCCCTCGTCGAGGTGGGTGGCCGCCTGGAGCATCGTGAGCTCGATCGCCTGGTTGTCGACGTAGCAGTCGGCCAGGCGCTGCCCGACGGCTTGGAACGTGCCGATGGCCCGGTCGAACTGCTTGCGCTCGGTCGTGTACTGCGCGGTCAGTTGGAGGGCCTTGTCGGCCACACCGGACACGAGCGCGCACGTACCGACCGTGGTGCGGTTCAGCGTGAACGCGAGGATCTCGCTGCCCTGCCCGGGCGCACCGAGGCGGGCGTCGTCGCCCACGTGAACGCCTTCGAGGTGGACCTCGGAGAACGGCTCGTGGTTCATCACCACTTGGCGCTCGAGCCGGATGCCGTTCGCGCTCATCGGAACGAGGAACAGCGCCACGCCGTCGTCGGTCGTGGCCGGAATCAGGATCAGCTCCGCGGTCGCGGCTCCGGCGACACTTCCCTTCATGCCGTCGATCCGCCAGCCGTCGCCGTCGCGCGTGGCGGTGGTGGCCGGCACCTCCGACTCGCTGCCGTACTCGACGAGCCCGGCGGTGAGCAGGATGTCGCCCGCGATCACCTTGGCCAGGATCGCCTGCTGCGCATCGGTGCCGTAACGGGCGATCGGGAGCGCCACGCTGACGAGCGTGGGGATGACGGGCAGGGGCGCAACCGCGCGCCCGACTTCGCGCAACACCATGCACAGGTCGGCGAAGCCCAGGCCGAGTCCGCCGGCACTTTCCGGCAGCGCGATACCGAGCAGGTTCGCCTTGGCGAACTCGCGCCAGGTGTCGAGGTCGTACCAGTCTTCGGAGCGGTCGCGCTCCTTCAGGTGCTGCAGGTCCATGCGGTCTTCGAGGATGCGCGCCGCGAGGCCGGCCAGCTCCTGCTGTTCTTCGGAAAGTGCGAAGTCCATCGTTCGTCTCCTACTCGGCTACAGATCTGCGGGCGCGCGGCTCAGCGCGGGCTGCCGGGCATGTTGAGCCCGAAGATCGAGATCAGGTCGCGTTGCATCTCGTTAGTGCCGCCGCCGAAGGTCAACACGTGCATGCCGCGGAGCATGCGCTCGACGCGCCCCCGCACCACCGCGCCGGGCGATGTGCCCGACAGCGGCGCCTGGTCGCGCATGATCTCCATCAGCAACCGCGCCGCTTCCATGTAGAACTCGGTGCCGTACACCTTGATCGCCGACGCGTCGGCGGGGTTCAGCGACTCACCCGTCTGCGCGAGCCACGCGATCTTCCAGTTGGCCAGCTTGAGGTACTCGAGCTTGGCGTGCACGCGGGCGAGATTGATCTGCACCCACTCCTGGTCGATGACGCGGCGGCCGTCGGCGAGCTTCGTCTCCTGCGCCCACTTGCGCACGTCGTCGAGTTGCCGCTCGACCACGCCCGACGAGCACAACGTGACGCGCTCGTGGTTCAACTGGTTCGTGATGAGCGACCAACCCTGGTTCTCTTCGCCGACGAGATTGCCGACGGGCACGCGCACGTCTTCGTAGTACGTGATGTTGGTGTCCATCTCGCCGAAGTTCTCGATCTTCTTGTACGAGAAGCCGGGCGCGTCGGTGGGCACGATGATGATCGAGATGCCCTTGTGCTTCTTCGCCTCTTGGCTCGTGCGCACCGCGAGCCAGATGTAGTCGGTGCCGCTCGCGAGGCTGGTGAACACCTTCTGCCCGTTGATGATGTACTCGTCGCCGTCGCGGACGGCCTTGGTCTTGAGCGACGCGAGGTCGGTGCCCGCGTCGGGCTCGGTGTAACCGATCGAGAAGTGGATCTCGCCCTTCAGGATCTTGTCGACGAAGAACTGCTTCTGCTCCTCGGAGCCGTAACGCATGATCGTCGGCGCGACGGAGTTGATCGTGAGCATCGGCACCGGCGCACCGGAACGCATCGACTCGTCGAAGAACACGAACTGCTCGACGGGGGTCATGCCCCGGCCGCCCCACTCCTTCGGCCAGCCGACCCCGGCCCAACCGTCGGCGCACATCTGCTTCCAGACGTCCTTGGAGATCTGCCCGACGCCCTCGCCTTTGCGCAGGTCGTCCTCGACCGCGGGCGTGAGCAAATTGTCGTAATACGCGCGGAGCTCGTCGCGCAGCGCCTCTTGTTCCTTGCTCAACCCGACGTACATCTGGCCTCCGACGGCTCTCCGGATAGAACGTGTTCCATCTTCGCCCCACGATAGGGGGCATGTCGAACGGACCGGGGTGGCCCGCGCCAAACTGGCATGGATGAAGCGCGCCCTGATCTTCTTCTTGGCGCTCCTGGTCGTGGCGGGCGGGATCGTGGGCGCCGTCCTCGCCACGTCGCACACCGACAAGGTCACCCTCCCCAGTCGGGAGGTCGACACGTTCCTGCACGCCTGGGGCCGCGACGACCCCGCCGACATGGCCACCCTCGTGGCGAATCCGCCCGCCAACTTCGCGACCCTGGCCTCGAGCCTCGTGCACGCCGTGCCCGGGAGCACCGCCACCTACACGCGGACAGGGCTCGTCGGGACCGCCGACCAGGCCAATGCCACGTATCACGCCACGGTTGCACTCAAGGGGCTCGGGACCGTGCGCTGGGACGGGACGCTGGCCCTGGCCCACGGCCCGTCGGGCTGGTTGATCTCGTGGAACCCGACCATCCTGTATCCCGGTCTGGGCGCGAACCAACGCCTCTCGGTCAGCCGGACATGGCCGGCGCGGGCGTCGATCCTGGCGGCCGACGGCTCCGTGCTCGCCGGTACGGAGGCCTTCGTGTGGGTCGGGCTCGAACCCGACCACATCAAGACGCCCGCCGATCTCGCCGCGGTGAAGGCTTCGATGAAGACGGAGCTGCTGGTCGACGGCCCCGCGATCGACGCCGCGCTGCACGGCCCGGGCGTGCAGCCGAATCAGTTCGTCCGCGTGGTCAAGGTCCCGAAGGATGCCAACTACAAGCACATCCACGACACGCTGGTCCCGGTGCCCGGGATCGAGTTCCGCGATGCCCAGGGTGTCAGCAGCGCCGACGATCAGCTCGCCCAGCAGATCCTCGGCGACGTCGGCGACGTGACGGCCGAAGGCCTGGCGAAGCTGGGCCCGCCGTACGCGGCGGGCGATCAGGTCGGGCTGTCCGGCCTGGAGTCGACCTACGAGAAGCGCCTCGCGGGATCGCCGACCACCGACGTCGTGGTGGTCGCGAGCGACGGCGAGACCGTGCGCACGGTTCAGCGCTTCGCGGGCCAAGCCGCGCAGCCCGTCCGGCTGAGCATCGACCTCGCCACGCAACGAGCCGCCGAAGCCGCGCTCGCGGGCGTGACGAAGAACGCGGCGCTGGTCGCGGTCGACGCGACCACCGGCGCGATCCGGGCCGTGGTGTCGAAGCCCGACAACGGGTTCCCGCGCGCGCTGTCGGGCACATACCCGCCCGGCTCGACATTCAAGGTGATCACCTCGACGGCATTGCTCACGGCGGGCTCCAATGCCGCGACGCCGGCGCCGTGCCCGAAGACCCTGACCGTCGACGGGCAGACGTTCCGCAACTTCGAGGGCGAAGACCCCGGCGCGATCGATCTCGCGGGCGCGTTCGCGGCGTCGTGCAACAACGCGTTCATCGGTCTGGCCGACAAGCTCCCGGCCAACGCGCTGGCACAGGCGGCCGCGCTCTACGGCTTCAACACACACTGGTCGCTCGGCGTCAACGTGGCGGGCGGTTCGTATCCCACACCGAAGGACGCGGCGGAGCGGGCCGCGTCCGCGATCGGTCAGGGCCGTGTCCTCGCGAGCCCGCTACAGATGGCGACGGTCGCGGCCGCGGTCGACAGCGGGCAGTGGCGTCAACCCCGACTCGTCACGCAGCCCTTGAGCGCGTCGACGGCTGCGGCTCCGGCCCTCGAGCGCGCCCGTCGACGCAACCCTCAAATCGTTCATGAAGAGCGTCATCCAAAAGGGCGGCACTGCTGCCGGGGCCGGGCTGCCGCCCGATTCGTTCGGCAAGACGGGAACCGCCGAGTTCGGCGACAACTCGCAGACCCACGCCTGGTACATCGGTTTCGAGGGAAATCTCGCCTTTGCGGTGATCGTCGAGGGCGGCGGCGTCGGCGGAGCCGTCGCGGCCCCGCTCGCAGCCGCCTTCCTGCGGAACGCGCCGCACTAGCGGGCGCGGTCGAGGGCTCTCCGGGGCGGGATAGCGTTGCCGTCATGAACAGGCGGGGACTTCAGGTCGCGGTCGTTACGGCCGGGATTGTGATGCTCGCCGCGGCCTGCGGGAGCTCGGCGAAAGCATCCGGTCCGCCTGCGTCGGCCAACAACGTCGCGGCCAAGGCCACCTCGACCACGGCGCAGCCGACCACGACAACGGTCGGACCGAAGCCGTACGACCCGTCGAAGCCCATCGACCTCGGTGGTACTCCCGGGGTCACGCCGGCCGAACAACATCGGGCCGAAACGTTGCTGCGCGAGACGATCGCCGAGCTGCGGAAGTACAAGACCCCGGCCGAGGCCTACGCGGCCGGCTACCGCTCGATCGGCGACGGCCTCACCGGCGACGAGCACTACGTGAAGTGGTCGCTCGTCGACGACGGTCACATCCTCGACCCCGCGCTCCCCGAGTCGTTGGTCTACGAGGTGCACAACGGGCAACAGCAGGTGGCCGCGGCGATGTACATGCTGCCGTTCGGATCACGGTTCACCAATGCTCCCGACGTCGGCGGCGCGCTCGACGCAATGGCACATCCACTCCACGCTGTGCCTCACCGACAATCCCACCGACAAGACGCTCGCCGGCTTTGCCGCGACGAACGACAAGTGCCCGGCGGGCAGCGAGAAGGCCGGCCTGATGCCGATGCTGCACGTGTGGGTCGAGCCGAATCCGTGCGGTCCGTTCGCGGCGCTCGAAGGCATCGGCGCGGGTGAAATACCCGCCGGTGAGACGCGCTTGTGCGACACCGCACACGGCGAACCGACCAGCTAGAGCCACGCGCTAGAGCGACGCCTCACTGGGCTCGAGTACCCGGGCCCGCAGGCCCATCGTCGCCAGCATCGCTCGATCGGATGCGTGGTCGGCGCAGGGAGTGGTCTCGGTGAGCATCATGTTGCGCTCGCTCGTGAACATCGAGTTCGCGCCGGCGAGGAAGCACAGAGCCTGATCGGAAAAGCTCATCAGGTGGCGGCCGGCCGCAATGCGCACGACCGACGTGGGCATGAGCAACCGCGCCACCGCGATCATGCGCACGGTCTCGTCGATCTCGACGTCGGCCGCGTCTTCGAGCGGTGTACCGGGCACACGTGACAACACGTTGATCGGCACCGACTCCGGATGCGGATCGAGTGTGGCCAGCGTGTGCAGGAACGAGACGCGGTCGGCCTCCGTCTCGCCCAGGCCGATGATGCCGCCGCAGCAGACGGTGACGTTCGTCGTGCGCAACGCGGCGATCGTGTCGAGCCGTTCCTGGTAGGTACGGGTCGTGATCACCGAGTCGTAGTACTCGGCGCTCGTGTCGAGGTTGTGGTTGTACGCGTAGAGCCCGGCCTCTTCCAGGCGCTGGGCCTGCTCCGCGTTCAGCATGCCGAGCGTCGTGCAGACCTCGAGACCGAGGTCGTTGACCTGGCGCACCATCTCGAGCACGCGTTCGAACTGCGCGTTGTCCTTCACGTCGCGCCAGGCCGCGCCCATGCAGAACCGGGTGACGCCCTGCGCCTTGGCGCGCTTGGCCGTGCGGACGACCTCGTCGATCGGCATGAGCGGCTCGGGCTTGACGCCGGTGTCGTGATGAACCGACTGCGAGCAATAGCCGCAGTCTTCGGGGCACGCGCCGGTCTTGATCGACAGCAGTTGGTTCACGTGCACGACGTCGGCGTCGTGGAACTGCTCGTGCACGCGCCCCGCGCGGCGGACCAGGTCCATCAGCGGCAGCTCGAAGAGCGCCTGCACCTCGGCCATCGTCCAGTCGTTGCGCACCACGTCGGTCATGGTGCCGAGGCTATTCGCCCGACGCCCGCCCGACACAACGCACGGGGTTCGGAGCGAGACGTCAGGTGGGGAGGTCTTTGGGGACGAGGACGGCGGGGTCGATCTGACCGGTGAAGAGGGCGCCTTTGAAGCCGCCGTCGGCGTCGAGCTGATGGCCGGTGACGAACGACGGACGCGGGGACTGTTGAGGAACACCAGCGGCCAGGCCTGCTCCGCCGCGACCGCGTGCCGACCGAGCGGCACCGGAAAATCGTCCATGTACTGCTTGCCGATCGCCTTCTCGAACTCGGGCATCATCGGCGTGTCGGTCGGCCCCGGGTTCACGCAGTTGATGCGGATCCCTTCCCGGGCCAGATCGAAGGAACGAAAGGCCGTGTACAGGTTGATGGCCTCCTTCGACAGCCCGTAGGCGTTGCGCAACTCCTTCGGGTGCGCTTCGCACCAGGCGCTGCGCCGCGTCGAAATCGGAGGTGCGCCACGAGGCCGAAGAGCATCTCCATGTTCTGCGTCCACCCGATGCCCGCGGTCGACGCGATGCTCGCGATCGAGGAGCCTTCGATCATCAACGGCACCACCGCTTCGGTGAGCGCGCGGAGGCCGCAGAAGTTGACGAGCATGACGTCGAGCGCGGGGAACGTGTTCGGCACGCCCGCGCAGTTGAACAAGGCGTTGATGATCTTCCCGATCTTGGCGACCGTGCCCGTCGATCTGCGCGGGGTCGCGCAGATCGGTCGGCGTGAAGCTCGCGAGGCCTTTCGTCTCCGGCTTCTTGATGTCGATCGTGTGCACTTCCGCGCCGAGCTCGACGAGGATCTCCGTGGTGGCCGCGCCCATGCCCGAGGCCGCGCCGGTCACGATGACGCGCTTGCCCTCGTATTGCAGGACGTCGTTCACCAGTTGCGCTCCGCGGTCTTCTCAGTCTTCCAAGGTGATCGCGCGCTCGGGGCAGTTCTCGGCTCCGATGCGCGCCTGATCGGCAAGGGCGCCGTCGACCTCGGCCACGATGATCTCGCAGTGCCCGAAGTCGTCGGGCGCGAACACGTCGGGAGCCAGGACGTAACACCGGCCGTGCCCGACACAGACATCGGCATCCACGCGTACCTTCACGGCGACCACACTCCCCTTGCACGGGCTCGCGTACAGCTCGGCATCCTATGCTCCGGCCCGTGCAGCCCCGCATGTCGGTATTGGTCGTTCTCGTCGCGCTCGTCGCCGCCGCGTGCAGTAGTGGACGCAGCCACTCCATCCCGCCATCTTCGAACCCGGCGTCGAGCACGACGGTTCCGGGTTACCGGCTCGACGACTCGCTACGGCTCGACCAGGTGCAGGTCCTCGGGTCGCACAACAGCTACCACGGCCGTCCGTACAAGCAGGTGCTCGACGCGCTCTACAAGTCGACGCCCGCGCTCGCGGAGACGCTCGACTACGCGCACGCGCCGCTGCCGCAACAGTTCGACATCGGTGTGCGCCAGATCGAGCTCGACGTGTGGAACGACCCGCGCGGGCGGCAAGTACGCGCACCCGTCGTTCCCGATCCAAGAGGGCGTGAAGATCCCGAACAATCCGGTGATGCTGCAGCCGGGCTTCAAGATCATCCATCAGGCCGACGTCGACACCAACTCCACGTGCCTGACGTTCGTGATCTGCCTTCGCCTCGTGCACACGTGGTCGGACACGCACCCCGGTCATGTCCCGATCGACGTGCACATCGAGATGAAGGACCAGACCGCGACCGAGACGATGTTCCAGGAGCTCGAACACGAGATCCTCTCGGTGTTCACCCGCGATCAGATCATCACGCCCGACTACGTGCGCGGCAATGCGGCGACGCTCGGCGCGGCGGTGCGCGCGCACGGCTGGCCGACACTCGGGAAGGTGCGCGGTAAGGTGTACTTCACGCTCGACAACGAGGGTGCGTTCCGGGCCGCCTACCTCGTCGGTCATCCGTCGCTGCGCGGGCGCCTGATCTTCACACCGTCGGCGCCGGGCCAGGACGACGCCGCGTTCGCGAAGCTGAACGATCCGATCGGCGACGCGGCCCAGATCAAGGCCGCGCTGGCTGCACACATGATCGTGCGCACGCGCGCCGACGCCGACACGCAAGAAGCGCGCGCGAACAACCATCACGACGAAATCGTTGCATTGCGCGGTGGCGCGCAACTGGTGAGCACCGATTACGAGCAGCCCGACCCGAAGCTCGGCAACGGCTACGTCACCAAGATCCCGGGTGGCACTCCCGCGCGTTGCGATCCGGTGACCGCGCCGCCCGACTGCAAGCCGACCGACGTCGAGGACCCGGCGCTACTGACGGTCAAGGTTCACTGACCTCAGAGCTCCCGCGACCAGTCGCGGGTCTCGACGATCTCGCGAACCCGCTCGACGAAGGCGCCCGCGTAGGCACCGTCGACGGCACGGTGGTCGAAGGAGCAACAGAGGTGCCCGACCGACGCGATGCCGAGCCCCCCAACGCCGAACTTCCCGTCGGCGTCGGCGACGACCTGCTTCGACACGCCGTCGGTCGCGAGGATGCCGACCTGGGGCCGGTTGATGACCGGGAACGAGATCCACGTCCCGGAAGCACCCGGATTGGTGATCGTGAACGTTCCGCCTGCGAGGTCGTCGGGGCCGAGCTGGCGGGCCCGGGCGCGCGCCGCGACATCCCGGATCGCGGCCGCGAGGGCGCGCAGGCGCAGGCCGTCGGCATCGTGCACGACGGGCACGACGAGGCCCTGGAGATCGAGGTCGACGGCGATCCCGAGATGCACGGCACGGTGCGTCGTGACGGAGAGCGCGTCGTCGGCGACCGTCGCGTTCAGGAGCGGGAACTCGCGCAACGCGTCGACCACGGCCCGGGCCACGAACGCAAGCGCGGTCGACGCGCTCACCGCGGCGGGCTTCGTCGATCGCGCCGTAGTCGGCGGCCGCGACCACGAGCGCATGCGGGACGGTTGTCTTGGAGGCCGAGAGCGCGGTCGCGGTCCGGCGCCGGATGTTGTCGAACGGCACGACGACATCGCTGTCCGCCGACCGCCTCCACGTCGGCGCGTGTGACCCGACCACCGGAACCGGAACCGGCGAGTGCCGCCGCGTCGACACCCAGATCGGCCGCACGCGAGCGGACGGCGGGCGACAGGAAACGGGCCGCGTCACGCTCGGGGCGCCGGCGCCACGGAAGTGTGACGGGCTCGGCCACTGACTGTTCCTGCGAGTGGGTCACCGCGCTCCAGGGTAGGCCGTACCATTGATGGCAGTGCACGACGCCGCACTCGACCGATCGCTCGACACGGGGTTCCGTGACGCGCTCGACGACTTCCGCCTCGCGCTCGTCTCCCGCTACTGCGACGACCGGGAGATCGCGCTCCGCCAGCAGAACCGGGCCTTCTTCCAGATCTCGGGCGCGGGGCACGAAGCGCTGCTCCTCGGGCTCGCCCGCAACCTGCGGCCCGCGTACGACTGGTTCTTCCCGTACTACCGCGACCGCGCGCTCGCGCTCGCGCTCGGCGTCACCCCGCTCGAGATGCTCATGCAGGCGGTCGGCGCCGTCGGCCGATCCCGCGTCGGGCGGGCGCCAGATGCCGTGTCACTGGGGTGCACCCGCGCTCAACATCGTCAGCCAGACCTCGGTGACCGCGAGCCAGTGCCTGCCCGCGGTCGGATGCGCGGAGGCGGCGCGCTACATCGGTCGGCGCCCGCATCTGCCGGGCTGCACCGCGTACGGCGACGAGCTCACGTACGTGTCGCTGGGCGAGGGCGCCACGTCGGAAGGCGAGTTCTGGGAAGCACTCAACACCGCGACCCGCCTCCACCTCCCGGTGCTGTTCGTCGTGGCCGACAACGGCTACGCGATCTCGGTGCGTTCCACCGATCAGCACCCGGCGCCGATCTCGGAGATGGTGCGCGGCATCCGGGGCCTGCACGTCGTGAAGATGGACGGCCGGGACTACTTCGAGGTACGGCGCAAGGGCGCCAACGCGATCGCGCACGTGCGCGCCGGCGCCGGGCCGTGCCTCGTGCACGCCCTGGTCACGCGGCCGTACTCGCACTCGCTCTCCGACGACCAGAAGAAGTACCGCGTCCCCGAGGAGCTCGACGACGAGCGCGAGCACGATCCGATCACGGCGCTGGAAAAGCAGCTCATCGCCGCGGGCGTGCTCGACCGCGGAGACCGCGGAGCAGATGCGCGTCGACGCCAAGGACGTGGTGCGCGCCGCGGCCGAAGCCGCGCTCGCGTCGCCCCGCCCCGAACCCGCGTCGGTGTTGGATCACGTGTTCGGCCCTCTGCCGGTGCAGTCGGATCCGGGCGAGCCGCAGAACGCATCCGAGGACCCGATCACCTTCGGCGAGGCGATCCGGCTCACGCTGCACGAGCAGATGGCGGCCGACGAACGCATCCGCGTGTTCGGCGAGGACGTCGCCGACGCCGACCCGCACGTCATCGACGAAGTGCCGGGCAAGGGCGGCGTGTTCGGCATCACGTTCGGGCTGCAACGCGCGTTCGGCGATGCCCGCTGCTTCAACACGCCGCTCGCGGAAGCGAACATCATCGGCCGCGCCGTCGGCCAGGCGATGCGCGGCCTGCGCCCCTGCGCGGAGATCCAGTTCTTCGACTACGTGTGGCCGGCCATGAACCAGCTGCGGTCCGAGGCGGCGACGACCCGCTGGCGTTCGAACGGCGCGTTCACCTGCCCGATGGTCGTCCGCATCCCGATCGGCGGTTACCTGCAGGGCGGCGCGGTGTACCACAGCCAATCCGGCGAATCGATCTTCGCCCACGTGCCCGGTCTGCTCATCGCGTTCCCGTCGCGGGCGCGCGACGCCGCCGGACTCTTGCGCACGGCCTTCCGCAGCGACGACCCCGTGCTCTTCCTGGAGCACAAGCACCTCTATCGCCAGGGCTACAACCGCGATCCGATGCCGCCCGCCGACTGGATGCTGCCGTTCGGCCGCGGCACCTACATCGACGCGCGGCGACCGCGTCACCGTCGTGACGTGGGGCGCGACCGTGCACCGGGCCCAGGTCGCGGCCAAGGCCCTGGGCGACGACGCCGGGGTCGAGATCATCGACCTGCGCACGATCATCGCCCTGGGACCAGGACATCGTCGCGGAGTCGGTGCGCAAGACCGGCCGGGTGCTGGTCGTGCACGAGGACACGCTCACGTGCGGGTTCGGCGCGGAGATCGCCGCGTTCGTCGCCGACGCGTGCTTCGAGTATCTCGACGCACCGGTGTGGCGGCTCGCCGCGACCGACACCTTCGTGGCGTACGAGCCCGCCCTCGAAGACGCGATCCTCCCCCAGGCCGCCGACATCGAACGCGACCTCCGCGCCCTCCTCGCCTACTGAAACCCTGAAACCGCGTACACCCCCCGTGCCAACTGTGGGCACCGTCACGTACCGCAGCGGTACGTGAGCGTGCCCACTGTTGGGGCTATTGCGGGAGTTGGACGAGGAGGGCTTCGCGGTCGGGGCCGAGGACGGGCGGCCCGGGGCGGTTCTCCCGGTCCTCGTACGCGGCGAACACCTCGGTCACGATGTCCTGGTCGCCCATGAGCGCGTCGGGGGTCGCGAGGAGGTTGAACCAGCGCAGGAAGGCCCGGAACACGACCGGCGACGTCCGCATCGCGGGGAGCAGACCTTCCCGGAACACCGACTGCATGAACGAACGCGGGTCTTCCGACGACAGCTCCTCGTGCATGACGCGGGCTTGCGTGTCCTGCATCACGGCCGACCGGAACCACGGCACGAGCTCGCGCTCGGTGAACCCCGCGAAGCCGCGGGCGAACGCGTCGAGGTCGTCGCCGTGCTCGCGCAATTCGTCGGCCAGGCCGAACGCGTGCACGAACGCCAAGCTGCACCCGCGCCCGTAGAGCGGATTCGTGCAGACCGACGCGTCGCCGACCGCGACGAATCCGTGCACCAGCGGCGCGCCCTGCTCGTCGACCAACGGCCGGTATCGGTTGCGCAGGCCGGCCATCACGTGCACGTCGGTGATCGGGTCGGCGATCCCGTCGGCGCGCCACGGGCCGAGGGCAACCAGGGAGTGGGCCACGGCTTCGAACGCCTCGGGGGTGGCGAGCGCCCGGCGCAGTTGCTCGTCGTGACTCTCGACCGCGTAGGTGATCGAGAAGGTGTCGTTGTCGCCGAGGAAGATCGCGTACTTGAGATAACCGAGATCGGCCGCGGTCGGGCCGATGTACGCGGGCGCGGCCGCGCCGGCGCACACTCGGTAGAACCGCGAGAAGTAGACGATGCCGCTCTCGTGCAGCTCTTCGCGCACCGGTGCCGCGCCGATCGTCGTGAGCCAGTCGGCCGACGACGAGCGCGGACCGCGAGCGTCGATGACCAGATCGGCGGGCAGGCCGTCGACCCCGACGACATGGGGAATGGTGCCCGGTGCGCGGTCGATCGCGTCGAGCGTGTGGGCGGCGACACCGTGGCCGAGCTCGACGCCCGGTTCGGCGAGCACGAGCCGGCGCAGCACCCACTCGAACGTGGTGCGGCGGCACGCGATCGCGACCAGCTCGTCGTCGCCCGGACGCGGCCCACGATCGGTGAGCGTCTCGGGCAGGTTCGCGGTGAAATCGATCTCCGTCGCGCCCGCGGCGAACAGCGCTTCGAGGACATCGGGCGCGCGGTCGAGCAGCACGTTGCGCAAGCGGGCGAGGAACGCGTGCGAGTGGCGCACCTGCGGCGCGCCGGTGCGCTGCCACGCGAACGCGGCATCGGGATCGGGCGGCATCGGCGTGTCGTCGCGCTCGAGCACGGTGACCTGATGTCCGTCGCGCGCACACGCGAGCGCGGTGCCCAAGCCCGCGATGCCCCCGCCCACAACGATGATCCGCACCGATTCCTCCTGAGAGCGTGCGCCCGCGCTCCGGGCCACGGTACCGTCCGCGGTTGTGACAGATGGCCTCGACGCAATCCCCGCCTACTTCGCCGCCATCCGGGCCCACGACGCCGACGCGCTCGGTGCACTGTTCACCGACGACGCGGAGTTGGTCAGTGCTGCCGGCACGTTCTCGGGCCGGGATGCGATCGTCGGCTTCTACCGTGATCTCGCCTTCACCGTGGAAGACCTCTGGCCCGATCCCGGACCGCTCATCGTCGACGGCGATCGCGTCGCGGTCGAGATCCGGCTGCGGATGGGTGGCACCACCACGTTGGTCGGCGACGTGTTCACACTTTCGGACGGCCTGATCGCGCGTGTGGCGATCTACGCCGGCCCGGTCGTCACCGATCCGACCGTCACGGGCACGAACACGGAATAGCCCCGCAGCGCGGACACCCCGACTCGTAGCGGCGTGCGGCCTCTCCGAGGGTCAGACCGATCTGATCGGTGAGCGACGCGAGCCAGGCGAGGACGTCGCCGACCTCGTGCAGCTGTTCGGCCCGCGTGCCCTTGCGCACCGCCCGCGCCAACTCGCCCAGCTCTTCTGCGAGCCACGCAACCGTCGCGTCGATGCCTCGCGCCCGATCGCGTTCGCCGTAGGTGCGGGCCATGAGTGATTGGAACTCGTCGAGCTGCATGAACGCAGTCTGGCGCAGACCTCAGCTCGGCCGCGGGTCGGTGACGCGACCCAGGAACACGATTGCACCCGTGGCGCGGTCGCGCACCAGGAACACGAACGGCTTGTCGACGCGCAGCGGCGTCGTGACCATCGCCGACGCCTTGCTCATGACGCCGCCGGTGGCACCCGCCGCGACCGTGCCCTGCTCGTCGACATGCACGAACGCCTCGTGCACCACGGCACTCAAGAAGAGGTGGGCGTCGGTCGTCATCCCGGAGAAGTCGGCCCGATCGGGATCGAAGGCGTTGACCACGCCGAGCTTGCCGAGCGGCTCCTTCAGGTTGTCGAAGCGGGTCCGGAACTCGAACTTCGGCAGCGCGAGGTTGACGCCCGCGGGCTGCATGCTCGCGACGACGCGGTCGAGGGTGGCCGCGTCGAGTCCCTTCTCGAACTGCGCGAGATCGTCGGGGACGATGACGTCCATCTCGAGCTGATTGCCCTTGTACGGCAGGGCGACGGCAGTCCAACCGCTTCCGTGGCCGACCGCGAACTCGCCCTCCTGATTCATCGTCGGAACCGAGACGGTCGAACCGTCCGCGAGATGGAAGGGCCCGTCGGTGGTCAGTGACGCATCGAAACCGTTCTGCCATTGCGCGTCGAGATACACCGCGTCGGTGAGCACCAACTGCGCGGCGTCCAGTTGGTCGGGCGAGATCAGCTGCGTGATCTTCCCGTGCGTCTGGGCCGCAACCCACCCGTTGATAGTGGCGGCCGCGTGTTGGGTATCCGCGAAGTCGATCGTGGCGAGTGGCGCGGCGTAGTCGTGGGTCAGCGTGGCGGTGAAGTCGGGGACGAGGCGGAGCTTCTGCTGCACCCAGGTCTGGTCGACCTCCGACAACGTGACGCCGGTCGTCGTCCGGGCCGCGAGTGTGCGCACGAGGCCGCCGATCGCGGCATGGAGCTGCGCGGCCGGGAGCGGCACGCGTAACGCGGCGACGAGCTGTTGCTCGGTCGCGCCCTTGGCGCCGGCCGCGACCATGCCGAGCACGGTTGCGATGCTCGACGGCGCGATCGCGAGGTTGCCCTTCTGTGCAGTGAGTTCCCCGAACAGCGCGAGTGCGAACGCTTCTTCGCCCTGTCCGGCCGCTTGCAACTGCGCGGCCGGCGGCACCGGCCCGGGTTGGCCGGAGCGGATCAACGCGACCTTCGGACCGGCGGCGGGCGGGACGGAATCCGGAGGCGAGGAGACCCGCGGGCTCCCACTCGACCCACACGCGGCGAGCAACGCACACGCGAGAGCGCCGGCCACGAGCGGGGAGACTTTGCGCATTCCCGTTCGACGCTCGCCGCGCCGCCCGAAGTTCCCCGGGTGGGTCCCTATTGGGGAAGATCGCGGAACGGCGTGTCTTTTCCGGGCCGCGGTTCGCTCGGGAGCCCGAGCACCCGCTCACCGATCACGTTGCGCTGGATCTGCTCGGTGCCGCCGCCGATCCGGCTGCTCCACTGGCCGAGGAACTGTTGCTGCCAGTAGCCCCGTTGGATCGCGTCGTCGTCGTAGAGCATCGACTGCGCGCCCTGCAGCTCCATCACGAGGTTGCCGTCGTGCTCGAGGCGCCGCGACGCCGCGAGCTTCAGCACCGACGCTTCGGGGCCCAGACCGCCGTCCTTGCGGCTCCGCGACCGGAGCCCGAGCCACTTGATGAGCTGCGTACGCGTGTAGCTCTGCGCGAGCGCTTGGCGCAGCACCGGATCGCCGGTGACGCCGCAGCCGCTGCGCGAGGGCAACCAGATCGCGGAAACCGACGCGCCCGCCGCCGCCGATCATCGCCCGCTCGTTCGACAGCATCGTGTTCGCGGCGCGCCACCCGCCACCCGGCGCGCCCAGGCGCATCGCGTCGGGAATGCGGACGTCGGTGAGGAAGACCTCGTTGAAGTGCGAGGCGCCGTTGATCTGCCGCAGCGGCCGCACGTCGATGCCCGGCGTGCGCATGTCGACGAGGAACGCGGTGATGCCCTTGTGCTTCGGCGCGTCGGGGTCGCTGCGGGCGAGCAGCAGGCCCCAGTCGCTGTAGTGCGCGCCCGACGTCCACACCTTCTGGCCGTTGACAGTCCACTGCTCGCCGTCGAGCTCGGCGCGTGTGCGCAGTCCGGCGAGGTCGGAGCCCGCGCCCGGTTCGGAGAAGAGCTGGCACCACACGTCGTCGCCGCGCAGCATCGCGGGCAGGAAGCGCTCCTGCTGTTCGGGCGTACCCCACGCGATGATCGTCGGGCCGGCCATCGCGATACCGACCGCGAACACACCGGTCGCGACGTTGTAGTGCGACTGCTCCTCGTTGAAGATCCGCGCCTGCCAGCCCGGACCGCCTCGTCCGCCGGCTTCGACCGGCCACGTGATCCCGGCCCAACCGCCGTCGAACACGACGCGCTGCCATTCCTTGCACGCGGCGACGTGCTTGTCGTCGGCATCCGGGTCGCCGTCGCCGGGCATGTACGAGTGGTCCGACTGCTCCCCCGCCTTACGCCGCTCGGCATGCGCGTCGAGCCAGGTGCGCACCTCGACGCGGAACGCCTTCTCTTCTTCGGTTTCTTCGAAATCCACTCTCAACCACCCATGACGGAGCCGTAGTCGGGGCCACACCGGAGTTGGTGGCCGCCGTCGATCCCCAACATCTGTCCGGTCACCCACGTCGACTCGGGGCCGGCGAGATAGCGCACCGCCGCGGCGATGTCGTCGACGGTTCCGATGCGCGAAACCGGCATGTTCTCGTAGTAGCTGTCGAGAATCGGGCCGCCCGCGGTGATGAAGCTCATGAGGTCGGTGCCGACGATGCCGGGCTGCACCGCGTTGACGCGGATGTTGTGCTCGCCGAGCTCGTCGGCCGCGCATTTCACGAGCATCTCGATGCCGGCTTTGCTCGCGCAGTACGCGCTCATGAACCGGTGGGTCGTGTGGCCCGCGATCGACGACATGCCGATGATCGAGCCGCCGCCGCCCTTGATCATCGCCGCGCCCGCGTGCTTGATCGAAAGGAACGTGCCGACGAGATTGAGGTCGACGGTCGCGCGCCAGCCGTCGACGTCGGAGGTGACGATCGGGCCACCGTGCAGCGACCCACCCGCGCACGCGAACAGCACGTCGAGCTTGCCCGTCGACTCCGTTGCGGTCGCGACCGCACCTTCGACATCGTCTTCCTTGGTGACGTCGCAGACGAAGTAGCGGATCGTCGTCCCCGGCGCGGCAACCGCGCCGATCTCGTTGACCGCCTCCGCCAACCGCGCCTCGGTGCGACCCGCGATCGTCACATGCGCACCGTCGGCCGCGAAGCGCTGTGCGCAACCGAGCCCGATGCCACTACCGCCGCCCGTTACGAGCGCGGCCATCCCTTCCATGCCCGGCACCGCGCAACCTCAGGAAGCGTCGACGATGGTGATCGCCTGTTTCGGGCAGACCCGAACCGCTTCCTCACACTTGGCCCGCAGATCGTCGGCGGGCTCTTCTTGGAGGACGTACAGGAAGTCGTCCTCGCGCACCTCGAAGACCTCGGGCGCGGCAGCCATGCACAACGCGTTGCTCTCGCACTTGTCGAAGTCGACGACGACCCGGAAGCTCATTGTGTTCCTCCCGTTGACACTTGACGGGCGGCACCGTAGCGCACGGGCCCCGGAGGGCTTTGCGGGCTCAGCGGGGTTTGGCAACCCGACGGGCGAGCTTGTCGAGGCGCCGGTCCCAGGCCGCCCCGACTTCGTGCATCCAGCCCGCGGCGTCGGCGAACGCACCCGGCGTGAGCCGGAACACGACCCGGCGTCCGTCGCGCTCGCCGCGCACGAGTCCGGCCTCCTCCAAGAGGGCCAGGTGCTTCACCACGGCTTGGCGGGTGATCGGGAGGGTGTCGGCGATCTCGCCCGCGCTCGCGGGCGCCCGCCCGAGGTGTTCCACGATCCGGCGCCGGGTCGGATCGGCCAACGCGTCGAAGACGGAGTCGATCAGCTCCTGGCGCGCCTCAGGCACGGGCGCACGCGCGGGCATCGGCGCGAAACGCTGCGCGCCGAAGGTGCGCGCCGTCGAGGCGCGTCTCCCGCAGACGCAGAATCGTTCCGACCGCCGAGCGTTCGAGCGTGATCTCGACCTCCGACGGCGGTTCGTCGCCTTCGACTGCGACCCATCGGAAGGCCAGCCGCGCGCCGGGCTCGGCCTCGTCGACCACGCCGACGCGATCACCTTCCGGACCGCGGGCCCGCAGCGCGCCTCCGGGCTCGGGCGTGAGCTCGACGTCGTCGCCGAGGACTGCGGGCAACTCGTCCCACACCACCTCGGGCGGCGCCGGGAGCTCGATGTGGCGTTCCACCGTCGCGTCGGCGGTGTCGGTCGGGCTGTCGGAATCGTCGGCATCGTTGCAACTCATGGGTTGCACCCTAGCGCGCCGGCCCGCACGTTTGGGCGCGCTAATCTGCAACCATGCAGTTGCACCAAGAAGTCGCCGCCCCCGCCCCTACCGCCCCCGAACCGAGTGTCACCGACGATGTCGGTCGTCGCCTGCTCAATCAACGCCGGGTGATGCTCACCGGCCCGATCGACGGCCCGCTGGCCGAGCGGGTGTGCGCGCAGCTGCTCGTCATCGAGGCCGAACAACCCGAGCTGCCGATCACGCTCTACCTCCACTCGCCCGGTGGCGAGGTCGACGCCGGGTTCGCCATCTACGACACGATGCGCGCCCTGCGGTGCGAGGTCGCAACCGTCTGCCTCGGTTTCGCGGCGTCGATGGCCCAGTTCCTCCTGTGCGGCGGGACACCCGGTCTGCGGTCGGCGTACTCGCACAGCCGCATCCTCATGCACCAGCCGCTCGGCTCCGTGCAGGGCTACGCAGTCGACATCGCGATCCAGGCCGAGCAGTTCACGGTGCTGCGCCGGCTCATGGCGGAGCTCACCGCGGAGCACACCGGCCAGACCGTCGAACGGATCCTGGCCGACGGAGAACGCGACCGCTGGTTCACCCCCGAGGAGGCCCTCGAATATGGGATGATCGACAGCATCATCGAGCCCGCACGCGCCCCGAGCCGCACGAGCGCATGATCAGCTGCTAAGAGAGAGGCGTGTTCGACGACCTGCTCGACGCCAACCGGCGCTACCGCGCCGATTTCCGCGACTCCGGAGTATCGGGAACGGCCGCCCGAGGGCCTCGCGGTGCTCACCTGCATCGACTCCCGGATCGATCCCCTCGCGTTGCTCGGACTGCGCACCGGCGACGCCAAGATCATCCGTAACGCGGGCGCACGTGTCACCGACGACGCGCTCCGGTCGTTGGTGCTCGCGGTCAACCTGCTCGGCGTCACTCGTGTCTGCGTGATGCAGCACACCGCGTGCGCGATGGCGAGCACCACGGACGAAGCCCTGCGCGACCGCATCGGCGCGGCGCGCGGCGTCGACACGAGCGGCTGGGACTTCCTGACGATGACCGATCAGGTGGAAACGTTGCGGTCGGATATCGCGCGGATCCGTGCGTGTCCGTTGCTGCCGGCGGATCTCGAGGTCGGTGGATTCATGTTCGACGTGCACACCGGCGAGCTCGTACCGGTAGCGATCTGACCGAACAGTTCCGCTTGGCGCGCGTCGCCCGGCCGACACTCGTCGCGACGCCACAGATGGTTGCGATGGGCACTAGTTTCCGCCGCATGAGCGACACGAGCATCTCCGGCCAGGACCACACCGTCGACACCGCCGACGGCCCGATGCGGTTGTACGAAGCCAAGCCGCCGGGCGAGGCGCGTGGCTCGCTCGTCGTCATCCAAGAGGCGTTCGGCGTCAACCCGCACATCGAAGACGTCACCCGGCGGGCGGCCGCGGCCGGATATCACGCGGTGGCGCCGGACTTCTTTCATCGCTCGGGACCGGGTGCGGTCGTGGAGTACGGCAAGTTCGAACAGGTGATGGAGTACTTCCAGGCGCTCGGGAGCGACGACTCGATCCTGGTGGATGTCGACGCCGCGCTCGCGCATCTGCGGGCCGCCGGATTCGCCGACGACAAGATCGGCGCGGTCGGCTTCTGCTTCGGCGGACGCGTTTCGTTCCTCGTCGCGGTGCGGCGCGCGCTCGGCGCGTGCGTCGGCTTCTACGGCGGCGGCATCGTCACCGGTCGGTTCCCGCAGTTCCCCGCGCTGGTGAGCGAAGTCGCGTCGTTGCAGACGCCGTGGCTCGGCCTGTTCGGCGACCAGGACGGTTCGATCCCCGTCGAAGATGTCGAGGCAGCTGCGCGCCGCGCTCGGCAAAGCCACGGTCGACACCGAGATCGTGCGCTACGCCGAAGCGGGCCACGGTTTCCACTGCGACCAACGGCCCGACTACCGCGCCGAAGACGCGGCCGACGCCTGGCGCCGCGCCCTCGACTGGTTCGCCACCCACCTCGCCTGAAGACCCGATAGCGAACTGTCGTGAGTTCGGTGCGATATACGCCCACAACTCACGCCAGTTCGAGGGTTGGGACCTCGTAGGCTGCGGCGGATGGCTCCGTCTGCGCGCTTGCGCGCCGCTCTCGCCGCGATCGACGACGCCAACGCGGCCGATCCGACACGGGTCGACGGCGCGCGGCAGCCGGGGTCCGAAAGAGATCGTTCACGCCGAATCTGGTGACGGAGTGGGTGCTTCGTCTACGTCCGGGCGCCGACGACGCGCTGCTGCTCGCGGCCCGGGGGCATCACTTCCGCCGGTGGACAGTGCCGCGCACGAGCTATCCCGCGGGTCGGGCCGGCTACCTGCGCTGGCGCAAGGACCTGCACGCGCAACACGCGACCGAGCTCGGCGTCGTGCTCGCCGACGCGGGCTACGACGACGCAACCATCGCCCGCGTGCAAGCCCTCGTGCGCAAGGACGGGCTGGCGCACGCCGCGCCGACTGACGACGTGCAGGTACTCGAAGACGCGTTGTGCCTCGTGTTCCTCGAGACTCAGCTCGTCGACATCGCGGCGCGCCTCGACCCGGCCAAACTCCCGGGCGTCATCATCAAGACCGCCCACAAGATGAGCGCCGCCGGTATCGCGTTGATCGCCGAGGTGCCGCTCGGGCCCGGCACGCATCGGATTCTCGACCGCGCCTTCGCGCGCGATGTCGTGCAGCGCTATCTCGACGCGATGGCCGCGGGCGACTGGACTGCGTTGGCGGCAACCCTCGCGCCCGACGTCGAGCGCTTCGGTCCGTACCGCGACAACGTCCGCGGTCGCGCGGAGTACGCGGCATTCCTGGAGGACATCATCGGCGCGCTGTCGGGCTACGAGCTCGCGATCGTCGACATGATCGTCGACGGAAATCGCGTTGCCGTGGAGTTGAGCGAGACCGTCGACGACGGCGACGCACGATTGCGCACCGACGAGACCGTCGTGTTCGATGTCGCGGCCGGGCTCATCGCGCGGGTGGCTGTGTACCTGCAGACGTCGGAACGCCGGGAGCCGGAGGCGAAGTGACGGATCCGATCTGTGAGCTCGATCTCGCACGCATGCGGCGCGATCGCATCGGCAAGCTCAACGCGGCGATGGAGAGCCGCGGGCGTCGACACGCTCGTGCTCTGCGGACAACAGAACGTCTCGTACGCGACGGGTACCCGCATGCCGACGGCCGATCACATGCGCGCCTCGTGGTGGCGCTCGGTGGCCGTGCTCGAGCGGGGCGCGCCGTGGCCGCACCTCTACACGGACTTTCCCGAGGGTGCGCCTGATGAATGGCCCGACGAATTCCTGCACCGCGCGCTCGAGGTCGAGACAGCCACCGGCGCGGCCGAGCTCGTGACCAAGCTCGGGCCCGGTCGGTTGGCGATCGACGACGCGTCGTTCCCGTTGTGGCACGCGCTGCGCGCCGCGCGATCTCGTCGAAGCCGGCGCCGTCATGGGGCCGGCCAAGCTCACGAAGACTCCCGACGAGCTCGAATGCATCCGCCAGGCGCAGGCGATCAACGAGTCGGCGATGCGCGTCGTCCGCCGGATCGCCAAGCCCGGCGCGCAACCCGACCGAGCTGTCGGGCGCGTTCCTGCGGGCGATCGCCGAGCTCGGTGCAACCGCGAACACCGTCGACCCGGTTTTCCAGGTGATGCCCGCTTCGGTCGCCGACCGGGCCGTACAGCATCACCGGCGAACCCGTCTTCCCCATCCCGCGTGATCCACGACGAGCTGCAGTCAGGCGACGTGATGTGGATCGACACAGGCATCAACCTGCACGGCTACGCCTCCGACTTCGGGGCGACCTGGATCGTCGGGCGAGAACCGAACGAGCTGCAACGCGACCAGTTCGCCCTCTGGCGGGCGGTCGTCGACCACGCGTTGGCGCGCGTGAAACCGGGCGCGACCGGCGCCGACCTGGTGGAGGCCGCCCGCCTCGACGACGGCCGGCTGCCGTGGCTTTCGTACTTCTACCTCGCCCACGGGATCGGCACCGACAGCGCGGAGATGCCGTTCGTCGGCACCGATCTCGGCGCCGCGTTCGACGCGTCGTTCGGTTTTGCAGCCCGGCATGGTGCTCGTATTCGAGCCGGTGATCTGGGACGACGGCGATTCCGGCCACCGCTCGGAGGAGATCGTCGCGGTGACGAACGACGGCTACGTGCGCCTCTCGTCGCCCGCCACGCTCGACGATGGCGGCGCGCGATGAGCCGGCTCCTCGAGTGTCTCGAACTGATGGCGCAGGCCGACATCGACGTGTTGTTCCTCGGGCGCGAAGCGAACGCCCGCACCGTGTCGGACGCAGCCCGGCTGTGGCTTGCGGGGACACGGGGGTTCTCCCCCGGATGCGTAGTCGTGCGCCGTTCGGCGACCGTGCACATCCTCGCCAACACCGACGCAGTGGTGCCGCGCCACTTCCCCGTCGAGCATCTCTACGGGCTCACGTGGAACCCGGACCGGCTCGCGGCCGAGCTCGACGCGATCGACGGCGTGCGCGACGCGCGTCGAGCCGGCGTCGACGGCATGTCGCCCACCGCCGGCGCCCTGTTGGCGCGCGTTGCGCCCCGCGGCGGAGATCGTCGACGCGGGCCGGATCTTCACCGAGCTCTGGGGAATCCCCGATCGCGACAAGGTCGCCGGCGTCGAACGCGCCGCAATCGTCACGCGCGACGGGCTCGACGCGATGATCGCCGCGCTGGCACCGGGCGTCACGCCGCGCGAGCTCCGCGGCATCTGCGGCGCGCAGTTCGCGTTCCACGGAACCACGACGCCGGCATTCGAGGCCGTCGCCGCGCCCCTCGCCGAAGGCTCGTCGAGCTGGCTACCGCCGGCGCGCGCGTTGGCCGAGGGCGAGCGGGTCGTGCTGCGCGCGGGCGCATTGCGCGACGGTTGGGAAGCGTCGGTGGCTCGGACGTTCGTCGTCGGCACGCCATCGGTGGAACAACCGGTGCCCGGAGGCTGGGACGACGTGGTCGCCATGTGTGTGTCGGGCACGACCGCGGGTGAGCTGCGCGCCGCCGGTGCGGTCGTGAACGGCGTCGGCCGGGGCGTGGAACCGTGGCCCGACGACCTCGTCCTGCAGCCCGGGCTCCTCGTCGCCGTCGAGCTCCGCGACGGCACGAGCCTCCGCCAAGACGTCTACCGCGTCACCAACCACACCCCCAGCCCCGTCACCACCTAAAACCCTGCCATCAGTTGGCAGCGAAATTGTCTCCATGAAGCGAGAACCCTGCCAACTGATGGCAGGGTTCTCGGTCAGGGTTGGATCTGGGAGCGGCCGCGCTCGACGATCTTCATGCGGCGCGACTCGATGCTCGGCGGGATCGAAGCCGGGGCCTTCCCACTCGCGGCTCACGCGGGCTTCGATCTCCCAGCCTTCGTCGACGGTGGTCGCCGAGACCTCGTCGTAGGTGCGCAGCATCCGGCGCACGCCCATCTGGTCGTTCGAGACGATGTCGGCCGCGAGCTTGCGGCAGTACGCCAGCAGCTCGTCGTGCGGCACGACCTCGTTGACCAGCCCCCAGTCGCACGCCGTCTGCGCGTCGATGTAGTTGCCGGTGAAGCTCATCTGCTTGGCCCGGGCCGACGCCGATGCGTTGCGCGAGCAGGACCGTGAGGCCCCAACCGGGCATGACGCCGACGCGCGCGTGGGTGTCGGCGAAACGGGCCCGATCGGAGGCGATGAGGAAGTCGCAGTTGAGCGCGACCTCGAAGCCCCCCGTCACCGCGACCCCGTTCACCGCGCCGATCAGCGGCTTGGTGTGCGGCAGGCAGCGCGCCGCGGAACGCGTCGCGCGCGTCTCCGCCACACCGCCGAAGCTCTCGCCCTGTCGCACCTGGCCGGAACCGAACTCCTTGAGGTCGACACCCGCCGAGAACGCGGGATCGGCGCCGGTGAGGATCATCACGTCGACGTCTTCGTCGGTATCGCAACGCGTGATCGCGGCGGGCAGCTCGCGCCGCACGTCGCGGTTCAGCGCGTTGCGCTGATCGGGACGGTTCAGCGTGATGACCGCGACCCGGTCGGCGATGTCGACGAGGACGACGTCGGCGCATCATGCGCTCCGGAAGTCGAAGGCGACCTTGATCGCGCCGGTCGTCGTCCTGGGTGGCGAGCGTGGTGAACGCGTCGCGCCAGTCGTCGAGCGGGAAGCGTGTGGGTGAGCATGCCGGTGAGATCGATGCGGCCCCGACGACACGAGATCGAGGTAGTGGTCGATGCCGTGCTTGCGCACGCCCTCGACCTCCTCGAACCCGAACGCGTTCGAGCCGACCATCGAGATCTCCTTGAAGTACAGCGGCGTGTCCTCCCACCACGTGGGGCCGTGCACGCCCGCCTTCACGAGCGTGCCGCGCGCCTTGAGCACGCGCGTGCCCGACCTCGAACGTCTCCTGCTTGCCGACGGTGTCGTACACGACGTCGATGAAGCCCGGGAACGCCATCGGCAGTCCGTCGCTCGCGCGCAGCACGCCGCCCGACCACGCGGCCGCTTCCTCGATCACCTGCAACGCGGGCGTGTGCCCGATGACCTTGGCGCCGAGCTTGCGCGCCATCTCGGCCTGCGCCTCGAAGCGCGCGACGACGAGCACTTCGACGTCGGGGTACAGCGCGCGGCAGGATCGCAGTCGCGCACGTTCCGAGCGCGCCCGCGCCGTAGACCATCGACCTTGCCGCCCGGCGTCGGCGGGTGGCGCGTGATCGAGTGCAGCGACACCGCGAACGGGTCGGCGAACACCGCGAGCTCGTCGGGGACGTTGTCGGGAACCTTGAACAGCTGCGAGTCGTGCGCCGGCATGAGCTTGCGCGTAGCCGCCGTTGCCGTCGCTGCGACGTGCCGATGTGGATGCCCGGCGGAATCGGCCCGACGTCGAACGAGTAGCAGAGGCTGAAGTCGCCGACCTCGCACGCGGGGCACAGCGGCGTGACGCCGCGCGGTCCGCACGAGAGCCACGGGTTCAGCACGACGCGGTCGCCGACCTCGAGGCCCTCGGCCTCCGGGCCCGAGCGCGACGACGTCGGCGACGACCTCGTGCCCGAGCACCTGCGGCAGCGAGAAGAACGCCCTTCATCGGGTTGTCGGGCGAGCGCACCTCGCCCCAGTCCATGAACACCTGCTTGGAGTCGGAGCCGCAGATGCCGGTGAGGCGGGGCCGGGTGACGACCCAGTCCGGCAGGAAGAATCCGGGCTCGTCCATCTCGACGAGCTTCATCGGGGTCTGCGCGAGGCTGCGCAGGAGATGGTTGTCGGTCTCGGGGACCGGCATGCGGTTCGGGCTTCACGCCGTAGAGCAAGGCTTTCATGCGGCGGACGGTACACGCCGCGAGATCATCCGGTCATACCTGCCGGCACGATCAGGGACTAGGCGAGCATGGACTTCGAGGCGGGCGGCGACGGCGCGGTACTTGCTCACGGGGATGAGGTGCACGCCGTCGAAGGCGCCGGACTCGCGGATGCCGACGACGAGGTCGCACGCGAGCTCGACTCCCGCGTTCGCGATCCTGCTCGATCGCACGCATCCACTCGTCGGGCACCGCGAGCTGCGGTACGTCGGCGCTGATCTTGCGCGCCATCGCCGCGCTCGGCACGACCATCACGCCCGCATAGACCGGGCCGTCGAACTCGGTCGGTCGCGCGCCACTCGAGCAGCGTGTCGAGCGAGAAGCACACCTGCGCGAACAGGAAGTCGGCGTCGCGCTTCCACGCCGGCAGCGGGCCGAGCGCCGGCCGCGACCCCGGCTCGGAACGGCCGAGCAGTGGCGAAGTCGTGCGTCTCGGGGAACGTGCGCAGCTCGCGCACCATCGACTGAACCGTCAGCTGTCCGGTGCGTGCGCCGAGGCTCGGCGAGTCGCCGTAGACGAAGAGGAACTGGTCGACGCCGTACGCGGCCGCAGTCAGCAGGTCGCGCCGGAACCCGAGCAGGTTGCGGTCGCGCGCGTTCAAGCACGCGATCGAGCGGCCGCCCATCCGTTCGACTTCGTGCGCGACCGCGACGCTCGAAACCGTCGCCCGACCGATGTGGTTGTCGGGGATCAGGAACGTCGACGCGACCTTGCTCAGCACGCCGATCTGATGCCGCACGTGCATGAGGTCGGGCCGCGTCGGCGGCTCCACCTCGCACACGATCTCGAAGCCGTCAGCCGCCATGACCCAAGCCTAGGACGGACGGAGACGCGTCATTGCGGAACGCGTGTACGGGCTCTTTACGCGCCGAAGACTTAGCATCTGACATGGTCTCCGGTGAGGTGCGCTTCGGCAGTTTGGGCCCTTCGTCGGACACGTTTGGAGCACCGGCGTAGACGTGGTGAGAGGAGGTGGGTGATGAATAGCGACGGCCTTCCAAGTTGCTGCGTCAACCTGCTTTCTCGGACGCGACCGTGCCAAATGTCGCTGTGAGCTGACGCCCCGGCGCCCGTCGCGTCCATCTCCTGAGAGGAGATGATCTCCGTGGCAATGCGTCAGTCGTTTCCGACCCGCGATGTATTTCGGCGCCCGCGTTTGCGGTTGGTCGACCTCTTGGTCGGCGGCGCCATTTTCGTGGTGTTGTACGGCCTCCTGCGGATCGGTCTGACGGTCACACATCCGTTCGTTCCGGGGCATTCACGGGCGTTGATTTCGACCGATCCGGCATCTCTTCCGTACTACGCGTTGCGGTCGCTGACCCGCATGTTCATCGCGCTCGGGCTGTCGGTTGTCTTCACCTTCGTGTACGGCACCGCGGCAGCAAGGTCACGCGCGTGGCCGAGAAGGTATTGATCCCGCTCCTGGACATCTTGCAGTCGGTGCCCGTGCTCGGGTTTCTGACGGTGACCGTGACGTTCTTCATCGCGCTCTTTCCACATTCGATCGTCGGTCTGGAGCTCGCGTCGATCTTCGCGATCTTCACGTCACAGGCGTGGAACATGACGTTCAGCTTCTACCACTCCCTGATCTCGCAACCGCGTGACCTCGACGAAGCCGCGCGGCTCATGCGGTTGACGAAATGGGAACGGTTCTGGCGCCTGGACGTGCCGTCGTCGATGATCGGTCTCGTTTGGAACGGGATGATGAGCTTCGGGGGCGGATGGTTCTTCCTGACCGCGTCCGAGGCCATCACCGTGAATCGGCGTTCGTATGCGCTGCCCGGCATCGGGAGCTACGTCGCGGCGGCAAGCACTCGCTCGCGAACTCGGACGCGTCTTGTTGGCGATCTTCGTAATGATCATCATGGTGTTGGGAGTCAACTTCTTGTTCTGGCGGCCACTCGTCGCGTGGTCGGAAAAGTTCCGCAACGAACAGAGCGAGGCCGCAGAACAGCCACGCAGCATCGCCCTCGACACGTTGCGACGATCGCGGGTACCCGCGCCTCATTGCCCGTCCCATCCGACCTGTCGGCGCGCCTCGATCGTGTGACGCGCCCGTTCGGAGTGGCAGACCGCCCGTTGGTCGCGAATGTCGCGCGACGCCGCGCCGGAGATGCCGCGTTCGGGATCGCAGTGGCCGTCTGTCGTGGCCTTGGGTTCGACATCGGCGTTGCGTTTCATCCGGGACAAGGTCGGTCTGGGCGAGTTCACCCACGCGTTCGGTTTGGGTGCGATCACCTTCGCTCGCGTCGTCGTCGTGGTGGTCGTCTCGACGCTGATCTGGGTGCCGGTCGGAGTCAAGATCGGGATGTCGCCGCGACTGACCCGGTACGCACAGCCGATCGTGCAGATCCTCGCGAGCTTCCCCGCGAACTTCTTGTTCCCGTTCTTCGCCGCCTTCCTCATCGCGACCGGCATCAGCCTCAACTGGGGCGGAATCGTGCTCATGGCACTCGGTGCCCAGTGGTACATCTTGTTCAACACCATTGCCGGCGCGATCTCGATCCCGTCGGATCTGCGCGAAGCGATGGACAACTTCGACGTCCGCGGCTGGCAACGTTGGCGACGGCTCATACTCCCGGGAATCTTCCCCGCGTACGTGACCGGCGGTATCACCGCGGCGGGCGGCGCGTGGAACGCCTCGATCGTCGCCGAGCTCGTCGAGTTATGGCCATCACGTCGCTCGATCGCGAAAGGTCTCGGTTCGTATATCGCCTTGTCCACCGCCGACGGTCAGTTCGGCAAGACCCTCACCGGCATCGTGGTGATGAGCATCTACGTCGTCGGAGTCAACCGCCTCGTGTGGCGGCCGCCTCTACCGACTTGCGGAAACGAGGTACTCGCTATGACCACGCGCCCATGACCGACGCGGACCGTCGATCCTCGCGGCCGATCACATCACCAAGTCGTTCACAACTCCTGACGGCGCACCACTCGCCGTGCTCGACGACATCAGCTTCGAACTGCATGACGGCGAAATCGTCGCGCTCTTGGGCAAGTCCGGATCCGGCAAGTCCACGCTCCTGCGTTGCCTCGCCGGTCTCATCGCCCCAACCTCCGGCCAGGCTGTCTACAAGCATTCGCCCGTCACCGCCGCGAACCCCGGCGTTGCGATGGTGTTCCAAACCTTCGCACTCCTTCCGTGGCTCACCGTCCGCCAGAACGTCGAACTCGGCCTCGAAGCCCGCAACGTCAACGGCGGTCGAGCGACGCGACCGCGCCGAACGGGCGATCGACCTCATCGGTCTCGACGGTTTCGAATCCGCCTACCCCAAAGAACTCTCCGGGGGCATGCGCCAACGTGTCGGCTTTGCCCGAGCCCTCGTCGTCGAGCCCGATGCCCTGTTCATGGACGAACCGTTCTCCGCTCTCGATGTACTCACTGCCGAAAACCTGCGAACGGAGCTGCTCACGCTCTGGGCACGCGCCGACTTCCCTACGAGAGCAATGCTGATCGTCACCCACAACATCGAAGAAGCGGTTCTCCTCGCCGACCGCGTCCTCGTCTTGTCATCCAACCCGGGCCGCATCCGCGCCGAACTCGCAATCGACCTCGAACGGCCCCGCGACCGACGCACCGCCGGCCTTCGAAGCGCTCGTTGACGACATCTACGGGATCATGACCGACCGCGAGCGAAGAACCCACCGCGCCGACCACGGATCCCGAACTCAACCGCGGTCACCGATCGATGAACCGCTTCCCGCCGCGACCGTCGGCGGCATGGCCGGGCTCCTCGAAATCCTGCTCGCACGCGGTGGCCGAGAGGACCTCCCCGCGCTCGCAGACGACCTCATGTTCGAGGTCGACGACCTATTGCCACTCATCGACGGCGCCAACCTTGCTCGGGTTCGCGACCGTCGACAACGCCGACCTGCAAATCACCGACGACGGCCGCGACTTCGTCATCTCCGACATCCTCACCACCAAAGAGCTCTTCGCCCGCAAAGCCGCCGAACACGCACCTCTCGTTCGAGCGATCAACAACGCGCTCGCCGCGTCGATGGACGGCAACCTCTCCGAGGGATTCTTCCTCGACATCTTGCGCCGCGGCTTCTCCGACGAAGAAGCACAACACCAACTCGACATCGCCATCGACTGGGGCCGCTACGGCGAACTCTACGAATACGACGCCAACACCGGGCAACTCCGCCGTGATCGCCGCGCGCCCGAGACCGAACAGGACCCCATCGACGCCTGACCACTCCCGCACTTACCGATGCGCGATCCCGGGTCCGCCAACCCTCGTGCTCGCGCCCGCGTTGTTTGCCCAGTCACCCGCGGCGGGGGATACAGGCGCCCGCTCCGCGACCTACGTTCGCCCGAATCACACCCGGGAGGCGCGAGCAACGTGACGGATCGAGGCGCGCTCGTCGCAGCCGCCGTGGGAGTCGTCGTGCTGGGCGGGTCATTGGCCGGGGCGCGCCTTCCGGCGATCGATCCGCGAGAACAGCGCGTGTTCCGGGCGGTGAACCGTCTCCCCGACTGGTTGTACTGGCCGCTCTGGGTGCCGATGCAGCTCGGCAACTTGGTCGTGGGTACCGGTGTCGGCCTGTTGGTCGCGTTGGTGCCGGCGCGATTGGCGGCTCGCGGTCGCGGTCGTGATCGCGATGGTCTTGAAGTTGGTTATCGAACGAGTCCTCCGCGACCGCATGTCCGGATACATGCGTGTCCGTCAACGCCCGGGAACGACTGAGCCGGGCGCGATCCTGCGCGGCGACGTACCGGCGACCGGGCCCAGCTTTCCGTCGGGGCACGTCATCTTGGTCGCGGCGATGGCGACGGTGCTCGCCAACGACATCCCACTGGCGTGGTCGTTGCTGCCGTACTTCTTGGTCGTGACCGTGATGGTGGCTCGGGTTTACGTGGGCGCGCACAACCCCCTCGACGTCACGGCGGGTCTCGGAGCCGGCCTTCTGGCCGGCGGGCTCGTCGACTTGGTCCTCCACTGACGGCCGCATGCACACTCCGCGTGACGATCGAGACGCGGCCGATCGGCCGGCCACCGACAATGATGTGACCTCGGCTCCGGTCGAGATCATCGCGTCCGAGCCCAGCCGCATGGCGCGGGCTCCGACCGACGTCCTGCGGCTCGCAGTCGCCGTGGTTTCGCTGCTTGTCGTGATGGTGGTCGGCGCGCGCTTCGGGGAATCCGTCGTGCGGTTCGTCGCCCGACTGGTCAACGGCATCGAGACGCTCCCGTCGTGGCTGGTCACCGGCGTGGTGTTGTTCGGCCAGATCCTCGGAGTAGTCGTGATCGTCGGAGGCACCGCGGCCGCGATATGGAAGCGCAGGTGGTCGCTGCTCGCGGTGGCCGCGGGTGCTGCGGCGACCGCCGTGGTGCTGACGCTGCTCATCCGTCCGCTGGTCGACCGCTTCACTGCACATGTCGCCCCGGTCGATACGTCGTACACGTTGGTCGCGCCGGACCGCGTCGCGTCCCTGCTGGGCCTCACAATTCTCACGGCCGTGGTCACCGCCGCCGCGCCGTGGATCGGACGGCGACAACGACGCGCCGCGTGGACGCTCGTCCTCATTGCCTTCTTCACACGACTGCTCGGTGCGCCGATCGGATTCGACACGCTGGTCGCGGTCTTCGCGGGCTGGACCGCGGGCGCGGCCGCCGTCGTTGTGTTCGGCGCACCCTCGCGTCGCCCGACGGGTAGTTCGATCGCAGACGGTCTGGCTGCGGTCGGCGTACCGCTGTCGCGGTTGGAGCAGGCCAGCCTCGACGCGCGCGGCTCGACGCCGTACTTCGCCGTCGGCCGCGACGGTCAAGCATTGTTCGTGAAGGCGTTGGGCGCCGACGAGCGCAGCGCCGACCTGCTCTTTCGCCTGTACCGTCGCACACGGCGGCGCGACCTCGGCGACGAGCGGCCGTTCTCGTCGCTGCGGCGCGCAGTCGAGCACGAGGCACTCGTCGCCCTGACCGCGCGCGAGCTCGGCATCCGCACTCCGCGTCTCGTCGCGTTCGCCACCGCGGAGCCGAACGGCTTCGTTCTCGCTTACGAGGCGATCGCCGGTCGTTCCCTCGACCGCCTCGATCCCGCGGAGCTGACCGACGAGGTACTCGCGGATACATGGGCCGAGTTGGTTCGGCTGCGCGGTCACCGCATCGCACATCGCGATCTCCGCCTCGCCAACATGTTCCGGGCGGATGAGGGAACGGTGTGGATCATCGACTTCGGTTTCAGCGAGCTCGCGGCGTCGGGCCGCTTGTTGGCAACGGACGTGGCGGAACTGCTCGCGTCGTCTGCGACACAGACCGGCGCCGAACGCGCGGTGGCCGCCGGACTCGCCGCGGTCGGGCCCGACGCGATCACTCGAGCGCTCGATCGCCTGCGGCCCGCCGTCCTGAGCGGCGCCACCCGTTCGGCCCTCAAGGCCGAACCCGATCTCCTGACCGACCTACGCGAGCGAGTCGCGTCCGTCGCAGAGCATGCGCTAGACGGCACACAACGGCAGTATTTCGTTCGCAGGCGAGACCGTGGCGGACCACTATTGGCGCGGTGATCGAGATCAGACGGTTGAACGCCGACGACGGCGGTCTTCGACGGCCGTGTTTCGCTGGCACTGGTTGGAGTGGGGCGTCTCGACACCGGACGCCGACGAGGTCGCATGGCGCACGCAGCTCGCGGGCCGATGTCACGACGACGGGATTCCGTTCACCCTCGTCGCCGCGCTCGACGGTGAACCCGTCGGTTGCCTGACGGTGTGCGAAGACGATCGCGACACTCGCTTCGGCGATCGTCGGCCCTGGCTCTCCGGAATGGTGGTTGTCGGAAAAGCACGGAACATGGGTGTCGGACGCGAGCTGCTGCGTGCCGCAGCCGACGGCGCACGGCCGATCAGCCCAGGAACTCTGGGTGTGGACGACCGAAGCCGGACCGTTCTACGAACGCTGCGGCTACGAGTACGCGCATCGCAAGGAGACCACTCGCGACGCGTCCGTTCTCCACCGCGCACTCTGACGCCGATCGGGAAGCGGAGTCGCCCAGACTGGTCGCGCCCACGTCTTGCGAGAATGAGTCCGAACTGCGCGTTCGCGCGAACAAGAGCCTCGGATGACAACGCGACTCAGTCCGACCTCGGTCCAGTCGTCGCGAGTAACGTCCGGCGCTTGCGGCGGGGACAGATGACGTGTGGGGCAATATGCCTGGCGGTCGCGGCGGCGTGTGGCGGCTCGCATCGCACACCTGTCTCGACCCAGGCCACGACCACGACCGCGACTCAGACGACGTCCGGCACGGCGCCCACCGGCGACGCCGTCGCGCAGCTGCTGTCATCTCTTGCTGTCACCGGGCGTCGGTTCACATTCGTCGACATCGCTTTGGCAAAAGATTCGCTCGGAATATCGCCGAGTGCGAGTGATGCCCAGGTGGCGTCGGCTCTGGCTCTCGGCGGCGCACACCTGAAGCCTTGGTTCGGATCAGATCAGCCCGGCACAACCCTTCACGGCGACGGGCTTTCGCTCAACGAGTTCTCGGCCGCGGTAGTCGACCAATCAGCGCGCCTTGAATCGGCTCCAGGCGACGCGGGCTTGATCATCGGATTCGCCGGCCACTTCGACGCGGCCCGGCTGATGTCGACCATGCCCCGCGTCGACCCCGACGGCTCCACGACCGCCTACCACGGCGTATCAATCCTCAGTTGGAACGACTTTTCCAGCCGCGGGGCGAACAACGACTCATTGCAGGGCGGTGGTACGCCCGGTCAACTGGGCGTGGTGCGCGGCGCGATCTTCCGGACGGAAGAACTGAGCACGATGCAGCATCTCGTCGACGGTCCAGGCGCGACTGGGTTCATGCAGACGGCGACGTCCCGCGACGTATTGAACGCCATGCTCAGCTCGGGCGTCTACGCCGGAGCGTTCTTCTCGGAACCCTGGGGGCTCGCCGACAGCCTTCTCTTCGCCACTCCCGCGCAGGCCGATCAGGCAACCAAACACGTGCTCGGCAACTTCACAAGCCTCGGACTGGGCGTCGCGGCTACGAAGAGGGGCCACGAGATGGTCGTCGTGCTCGGCCACAGCGACCGAGCCTCCGCCGCCGCGAACGTGTCTCGGCTGCGCGACGTATTCGAGAACGGACTCGTGTACTCGATTGCTGACGTCAACCACCCGACGCTTGTACCGGCCGCGTCGCTGTACACCGTCGATTCCGTCGCGCAGCGAGACGACGTCGTCGTGGCGCGCATCGGCGTTCGCTCCGCCGACGCCTGGTTGACGGCCTATGTCACCCCGCTCAACTTGCTCGCCGCACCCTGAGCCGCGTCAGATGGTGAAGGCCATGTTGTCGACGATGCGGTCGGCCAGCGCGGTGTCGCCTTCGACCCTGACCACCCCGTGCTCACGCGCGAATGCTCCCGTCCAGCGGCCACCGGCCAGGCGGGCGAATGTGCGGCGGTCGGTCGTGATGTGCGCCGTGGGCGCGGCCGGCGCCTCGTCGAGCAACACCGCGCGACCCTCGGGTGGAACCGAGATCGCGGCGACGATCTCGCGGCGTGCCTTCGATGGTGAACACCACGACGCTGCCCGCGGGCGCACCGGCCTTCTTCCCCACGACGTAGCCGAGGCCCTTCGGCGGGATCCGCGCCAACGAGAGATCGGCGACTTCGCCTTCGAGGAACCCGGGGCGACCGACCGCCTCGCGGATGTCCTCGTCGTGGTACCAGCAGTCGAAGACGCGGATCGCCATGAACTGGCGGTACGGACCGGGGCCCTCGGGCGTGAAGCCCTCCGCGTCCCACTGTTCCGGCGTCATGGCGCGCAGCGTTTCGAGGCGACGCGCCGTAACCGCGCGGAACTCGTCCAGCAGTTGCGGGCCACTCCAACCCCGATAGCTCGCGATCCACTGTTCGTTGGCCTTGCCGATGTCGTTGCGCACGTGCGCGGCGTCGGCGCCCGCGCCGGGCGCGGCGCTGGGTTGTTCGCCCGCCAGCATGCGTTCGGTGCCGATCATGTGCGCGACGTTGTCGAACACCGTCCAGCCCGGGCAGTCGGTCGGCGTGTTCCACTCCTCGGCGGTCAGGCCCTCGCACACGCCGGCGATGTCGTTCCACACTTCTTCGAGTCGGGCAACGAGCGGATCCGTCATGCGCGCAACGTACCCCGCGGGGGCAGGGCGAGTCACCGGGTGAGAGACTCCGGGCGTGCCCGACTCCGTCGCCTTCTACTTCGACCCGATGTGCCCGTACGCCTACCAGACGTCGCTCTGGATCCGGGACGTGCGACGCCAGACCGGCCTCGACATCACGTGGCGGTTCTTCTCGCTCGAGGAGGTCAACCTCGTCGCGGGCAAGCTCCACCCCTGGGAGCGGCCCTGGTCGTACGGCTTCGGCCAGATGCGGGTCGGCGCGCTGATCCGCCGCGAGCTCGGCAACGACGGGCCTCGACCGTTGGTACGCCGCCGTCGGCCACGCCTTCTTCTTCGACGGCGTGAAGACCCACATACCCGAGGTGCACGCGCAGGTGATCGCGGACGCCGGCTTCGACCCCGCGCTCGTCGATCGCGCCATCGCCGACGACTCGACGCTCACCGAGGTGCGCGACGAACACCAGGACGCGGTCGCACGCTACGGCGCGCACGGCGTGCCGACGCTCGTGCTCGAGAACGACTACGCGGTGTACGGCCCGGTCGTGGTTCCGCCGCCCACCGGCGCCGACGCGGTCGCGCTCTGGGATCTCGTGCGGTCGATGGCGCGCTTCCCGCACCTCTACGAGCTGCGCCACCCGAAGACGCACGAGCGACCTCGTGAACGTCGCCGAACACTTCAAGACGTACCTCACGACGCGCGACTGGCAGACGGTCGAGAACCCCGCGCCGTAACCGGTCGGGACACGAACCTCTCAGCCGTCGGTGCGGGGCGGAGCGACGGCAACCACGCGCTGCAAACCCTCCGGGCAGACCTTCGAACCCCCGCCGTCGCGTGACGCGGCGCGCACACCTGCGCCGGGAACGACGAGGCACGCGTCGGCCGCGAGGAACGCGAGCGTGTCGGCCGCGGCGGTGACCGCGACCAACTTGCCGCGGGCCTTGTCGATCTTCGCCGCCTTCAGGCCCGACCCACCGCGTGCCTGCACCGGGAACTCGTCGACCTCGGTGCGCTTGGCGAATCCCTGGTCGGTCGCGATCACCACGATCTCGCCCGTCCGCGGCCGCGCAGCCGCCGATGACCCGATCGTCGCCCTTCAGGCGGATGCCGCGCATCCCGCCCGCCGACCGGCCGACCGGCCGCACCTCGTCCTCGGCGAAGCGGATGCCCTGCCCGTTCGCGGTGACGAGCAGCAGCTCGTAGTCGTCCCAGCCCGGGAAGACGCGCGACGACCCGATCGTCGTCGGCGAGCTTCATCGCGACGATGCCGTTCTGGCGGCCCGACGCCTCGGCGAACTCGCTCAGCGCGGTGCGCTTCACTCCGCCGCTCGCAGTCACGAACACGAGGTTCGGGTGCTCTTCGTGCATGCGCGCGTCGAGCACCGCGACGACCTTCTCGCCGTCGCCGAACTGGAAGAGGTTCTGCGCGGCGGTGAGCTTCTCCTTGGGCAACTCGTGCACGGTCGCGCGGTACGCGCGGCCGCGGTCGGTGAAGAACAGCAGGCCCGCGAGCGCGGTCGTGTCGATCACCTGCGCCACCGCGTCGCGCTCGCCCGGGTTCGCGATCAGCGACTTGCCGCGTCGCGCTCCGGCACGGCGCGCACGTAGCCGCGCGCGGTCACCGTGACGACGTAGGGCTCGTCTTCGACGAGCGCGACGACGTCGATGGTGCCCGCGTCGTCGGTGACGATCTGCGTCCGGCGCGGCGCCTTGTGCGCGTCGCGGACCGCGACGAGCTCCTCGCGGATCACACCCATCAAGCACGTCGCGCTTGGCCAGGATCGCGTTGCAGCTCCTTGACCGTCGCGTGCGAGCTCCCTGCGTCTCCTTGTCGAGCTCCTCGCGGCCGAGCTGGGTGAGGCGGCCGAGCGGCATGTCGAGGATGTGGTTGGCCTGGATCTCGGAGAAGTCGAAGGGCTTCGCCATCGAGCGCGATCCGCGCCGCGCGCCCGGTCCTTCGACGCCCGGATCGCCTTCACGATCGCGTCGATCATGTCGAGCGCCTTCACCAGGCCCTCGACGATGTGCAGGCGATCCTGCGCCTTCTGCAGGCGGAACTGGCTGCGGCGGGTGACGACCACCACCTGGTGGTCGAGCCAGTGCTGCAGCGCTTCCTGCAGCGTGACCGTGCGCGGCACGTCGTCGACGAGCGCCACCATGTTCACCGGGAACGTGCTCTGCGCGGCGGTGTGCTTGAACAGGTTGTTCAGCACGATCTGCGGGTTGGTGTCGGGCCGCAGCTCGATGACGAGGCGCGTCTTGCCCTGCCCCGACTCGTTGCGGATGTCGCGGACGCCGTCGATCTTCCCCGACGAGCACCAGCTCGGCGAGCTTGCCCGCGATCGCGTCGACGCTGGTCTGGAACGGCACCTCGGTGAGCACGATCGCCTGACCGCCTTGCGCGGGCAGGTCTTCGATCTCGTGCACCGCGCGCACGCGGACCGTGCCGCGGCCCGGTGCGGAACGCGTCCTTGATGCCCGTCGTCGCCCATGATCAGGCCGCCGGTCGGGAAGTCGGGGCCCTTCACGATGCGCATGAGCTCGCCGAGCGTCACGTCGGGCTTGTCGATCAGCTTCACCGCCGCGTTGCAGACCTCCGCGAGGTTGTGCGGCGGGATGTTGGTGGCCATGCCCGACCGCGATGCCCTGCGCGCCGTTCACGAGCAGGTTCGGGAACCGCGCCGGCAGCACGACCGGCTCGGTGCGCGAACGCGTCGTAGTTGGCGTCGAAGTCGACGGTGCCTTCGTCGATTCCGGCGAGCAGCTCCATCGCGAGCTGGCGACAGCCGGCACTCGGTGTAGCGGGACGCGGCGGGCGGGTCGGAGGGCGAACCGAAGTTGCCGTGCTTGTCGATGAGCGGCGCGGTGAGCGAGAAGGGCTGACCCATGCGCACGAGCGCGTCGTAGATCGCGGAGTCGCCGTGCGGGTGGTAGTTGGCCATCACCTCGCCGACGACGCGGGCGCACTTCACGAACGGGCGATCGGGACGCAGGTTCGCGTCGTGCATCGCCCAGAGGATGCGCCGTTGCACGGGCTTCAGCCCGTCGCGCACGTCGGGCAGCGCGCGCTGCACGATCACGCTCATCGCGTACTCGAGGAACGCGGCCTCGACCTCCTCCTGCAAGCGTCCGCGTCGGGATATCGGACGGCGGAGCGAGCGTCATCTGATTGGTCGCCTTACGACGGGCCATGGGTCGACTCCCTGAAGTTCGGTTCGCTACACGTCGAGGAAGCGGGCGTCTTTGGCGTTGCGCTGGATCCAGCTGCGGCGCGCTTCGACGTCGTCGCCCATGAGCACGGAAAGCACGTCGTCGGCGATCGTGGCCTGGTCGACGTCGATCTGCACGAGGTGACGCGTCGCGGGATCCATGCACGTCTCGCGCAGCTCGTGCGGGTCCATCTCGCCGAGACCCTTGAACCGGGCGAAGCTGAGCTGGCGGTTCGGGTGCTCTTCGATCACGCGCAGCCGGGCCGCGTCGTCGGCGACGTATTGCCTTCTCGCCGCCGATCTCCACCGAGTAGAGCGGCGGCTGCGCGACGTAGAGCCGGCCGGCCTCCACGAGCGGCGTCATCTGCCGGTAGAAGAACGTGATCAGCAACGTGCGGATGTGACCACCGTCGACATCGGCGTCGGCGAGGATGATCACCTTGCCGTAGCGGACCTTGGCGACGTCGAAGTCGGCGCCGATGCCCGCCGCCGATCGCCGCGGTGAGCGACTGGATCTCGGCGTTGGCGACGACCTTGTCCATCGACGCCCGCTCGACGTTGAGGATCTTGCCCCGCAGCGGCAGGATCGCCTGCGTCTTCGGATCGCGCGCGTCGCGCGCCGAGCCGCCCGCGGAGTCGCCCTCGACGATGAACAGCTCGGTGTTGTCGCGATCGCGCGACGCGCAGTCGGCGAGCTTGTCGGGCATGCCCACGCCGTCGAGCGCGGTCTTGCGGCGCGTGAGCTCGCGCGCCTGCTTGGCCGCGCTGCGCGCCCGCGCCGCGTTCGACGCCTTGGCGACGATCGCCTTGGCCGGGTTCGGGTGCTCCTCGAGCCAGCGGCCGAAGTGCTCGTTGGTGGCGCGCTCGACGAGCGAGCGCATCTCGGTGTTGCCGAGCTTGCGCCTTGGTCTGGCCCTCGAACTGCGGGTCGGCGAGCCGCACCGACACGATCGCGGTGAGGCCCTCGCGCACGTCGTCGCCCTGGAACGCCGCGTCCTTGGCCTTCACGAGGTTGCGAGCCTTGGCGTACCGGTTGATGGCCTGCGGTGAGCGCGCGCCTGAAGCCCTCCGCGTGCATGCCGCCCTCGGTCGTGGAGATGCCGTTCGCGAACGAGTGCAGGCCTTCGTGGTAGCCGGTGTTCCACTGCCACGCGACCTCGACCTCGCCCTCGGGCCCGGTGTCGCTGAAGAGCCGACGTCGTTGAAGAGCGGCTCCTTCGACTGGTTGAGGTGGCGCACGAAGTCGACGATGCCGCCGTCGTAGCGGAACGTCTCTGACTGCTTGTGGCCCGGGCGCTCGTCGGTGAACGCGATCGTGAGGCCGCGGTTGAGGAACGCCATCACCTGCAGGCGCTCGGCGATCGTCGCGACGCGGAACTCGACCTCCTCGAACACGTCGGGATCGGGCCAGAACGTGACGCTCGTGCCGGTGTGCCCGCGCTTCGACTGCGCGACCACGCTGCAGCTTCCCCTGCGGGACGCCGGGCTTCACCGCGCCGCGGCCGCGCCTTCTCGGCCGCGTACTCCTGGCGGTAGGTGTTCCCGTCGCGGTCGACCTCGAGCACCAGCGCGCGACGAGAGCGCGTTCACGACCGACACGCCGACGCCGTGCAGACCGCCCGAGACCTTGTAGCCGCCGCCGCCGAACTTGCCGCCCGCGTGCAGCGTGGTCATCACGATCTCGGCCGCCGACTTGCCCTTGTACTGCGGGTGCTCGTCGACCGGGATGCCGCGCCCGTCGTCGGCGACCCGCACGCCGCCGTCGGCGAGCAGCGTCACGTCGATGCGCGTGCAGATGCCCGGCCATCGCCTCGTCGACCGCGTTGTCGACGACCTCCCACACGAGGTGGTGCAGGCCGGTCGGGCCCGGTCGAACCGATGTACATGCCGGGCCGCTTGCGCACGGGGTCGAGGCCCTCGAGCACCTGGATGTGCTCGGCGGAGTAGTCGCCGGCGGAGGATCGGGGCATGGCGCCAACCGTAGGTGACGGGTGCGCCGAGATCGGGTTTCGCCTGGTGATTGCGAATCCGGGACGCGACTCAGCGACGGTGGCCCAAGTAGCGCTCGACGTCGTCGGGGCGGATCGGCGGTCCGAAGGCGGGCCCGGTTCCGAAGTCGCACCCCAGCTCGCGGAGTCGTTCGGCGTGGGCCGCGTCCTGCACACCGAACGCGACAACCACGCGCCCCAGCGCCCGCGCGTACCGCACGATCGCGGCCAGCAGGGTCGCGCTCGCTTCGGCATCGTTCTCCGACGCACCGCTTTCGGTCGTGGCGACCGCACCGTCCCACACCGCGGTCACGAGTGGCCCGGCGATCGTCATCGTCGGCGCGGGGAGCCGGCGCAGTTGTTCGAGCGAGGAGACCGCGGAACCGAAGTCGCGCAGCCCCACACCGATGCCCAACTCGTCGAGCCCGGTCACGACCCGCGAGGCAGTTTCCAGATCGTGGGCGACGGCGGCCTCGGGCACGCCCAGCCAACAGAGCGACGGCGTCACATCGGTCCGGACGAGCATGTCGCGCACGAGCTCGGGCAGGACCGGCGAGAGCGCGCCGGCGCGGGTCAGGGTGACGCTCAGACCGGGGACGATCGCCGCGGGCGGACGCCGCTCCCAGTCGGACAGCTGGGCCAGCATCGTCCGGATCAGCGCGACGTCGAGCGCCCGCGACATGCCCGCGTCGTCGACCGCCCGGGCGATCAGCTCCGGCTCTTCCCGCAGGCCCGCGGCGTCCCAGTCGACGACACAGTCGAAGCCCACGACACTCTGGTCACCGAGGTGCACGAGCGGTGCGCACATGATCGGCAGGCGGGGCTGGTCGAGCAGCCGACCGACGCTGCGCGCCACGCGACGCGCCTTCGCGAGTTGACGGCGCAGCTCGTCGTCGAACATCTCGACCCGACCCCGACCCATCCGCTTGGCGCGGTACGCGGCGATGTCGGCGTTGGAGAGCAACTGGTCGATCGAGACCGGATCTTCGCCCGACGCGCCCGCGATACCGATGCTCGCGCCGACGAGCATCTCGTGGCCGTGTACGTCGTAGGGCTCGTTCAACGCGTCCAGCAGGCGTTCCGACATCAGCAGCGCGTGCTCGTGGGCGTGGCCCGTTCCCCCGTCGGCCGCTTCGGGTTCGGGGCAACACACCACGAACTCGTCGCCGCCGAGGCGCACGCAGATGTCGCCGCCGCGCAACGCACCGCGCAACCGCTTCGCCACCTGCACGAGCAGTTCGTCGCCCGCCGCGTGGCCGAGCATGTCGTTGACGCGCTTGAAGCCGTCGAGGTCGATGAACAACAGCGCGATGCCGGGGCCGCCTCGACGCATGCGCGCCAGCGCGGCCGACATCTCCTCCACGAGCAGCGTCCGACTGCCGAGACCGGTGAGCCGATCGTGGGTCGCGTCGTGCTCGAGGCGTTCCTCGAGGCCCTTGCGTTCGGTGACGTCTTCGAGTGTGGCGAGGAAGCCCGAGATCCGACCGTCCGGCTCCCGGAGCGGAACCGACCGCATGCTGACCCAGCGCGCCGCGCCCTCGGGCAGGACGATGCGGAACTCGTGCGCGCCGGAGTTGCCGCCCGAGGTCGTCTCCCGCTGCCGCTCGCGTAGGTGCGCGACATCGGCGCTCGCGATCACCGTCGACCAACCACTCCCCAACGCCTCGTGCGCGGAAAGTCCGGTCAAGCGTTCGAACGCGGGATTGACGAACGTGCACCGGTCGTCGAGGTCGATCTCGAAGATCCCAATGGGGCTCTCACCGACCAGCGTGCGCCACCGCGCCTCGCGGTCGAACACGGTCTGGTCGACGGCGCGCACGATCGTGCCGCGCACGTCGGGATGCTCGAGCAGGTTGCGGAACACGAGCGTCATGTCGTGCCACCCGTCGTGCTGGTTGTGTACGCGTACGTGCACGTCGACATCGACCCCGGGCGTCTCGCGACTCCGGGTGAGCGCGTCGAGCACCGTCGCGAGGTCGTCGCGGTGCACCCAGTCCGAGATCCGCGCGCTCAGGTCGTCGAGATGGTCGAAGCCGGCGTAGGAACCGAGCCGGCCGAGCATGATGCGCGGGCGATAGTCGGCACCGAGGATGGCGACCGCGTCGGAAAGGGCGCGCACGATGTCGGGATCGCGCACGTCGAGCGGGCCGACCGGTGAACCCGACGGGTCGGGCGCGCCACCGTCGGGCGCGGCAAACGGAGAAAGCCCTGCCATCGGGCTTGCATCGACATCGGCGGCGCGAAGCCTTATAGCGTCCCCCCTATGACGACGAACTTCGCATCTCCACAGGACCTCCTCGGGGCGGTCGGCACCGATCTGGGCGTGACCGACTGGGTCACGATCACCCAGGACCAAATCGACAAGTTCGCCGACGCGACCCTGGACAACCAGTGGATTCACGTCGACACCGAGCGGGCGAAAGCAGGGCCGTTCGGCACTCCGATCGCGCACGGTTTCCTCACAATGTCACTTGCGGCACATTTCCTGTCGCAGTTGGTGCACGTGAGCAACATCTCGATGGGCATCAACTACGGCACCGACAAAGTGCGCTTCCCGGCGCCGGTCCCGGTCAACTCCCGGGTCCGCGCCCGGGGCGAGCTGCTCGAGGCCAAAGAGGTGCCGGGCGGCGTGCAGGCGACCGTCCGCATCACGATGGAACGCGAAGGCGGCGACAAGCCGGTCGCGATCGTCGACTCGATCTCGCGGTACCTCGCATGAGCGCCCTCGACGCATTCCGCCTCGACGGCAAGGTGGCGATCGTCACAGGCGCCGGACGCGGCATCGGCGCGTCGATCGCGCGCACCTTCGCCGACGCGGGCGCGAACATCGTGCTGACGGCCCGGACGAAGGAGCAGCTCGACGAAGTCGCCGCCGACGTGCGCGCCATGGGCCGCGAGGCGCTCGTCATCCCCGCCGACGTCAACGACAACGACGTGCTCGAGGGGATCGTCGCGAAGACCATGGAGGACTTCGGGCGCATCGACATCGTCGTGAACAACGCAGGCGGCACCATGCCCCGGCCGTTCCTCGACACGAGCGCGGGTTTCTTCGAGCGCTCGTTCCACTTCAACGTCACGACCGCGTTCGTGCTGAGCAAGGCCGCGACCCCGCACCTGCTCGCGAGCGGCGCCGGCTCGATCGTCAACATCTCCTCCGCGATCGGGCGGCTGCGCGACCGCGGGTTCGTCGCCTACGGCACGGCCAAGGCCGCGCTGTCGCACATGACCCGCCTCACCGCGGCCGATCTCGCACCGAAGGTGCGCGTCAACGCGATCGCGGTGGGCTCGATCGCCACGAGCGCGCTCGAGATCGTCCTCGACAACCCCGAGATCCACGACGAGATGGTGCGGCGCACGCCGTTGAAGCGCCTCGGTCAACCCGAGGACATCGCGCTGTGCGCGCTGTACCTCGCCTCGCCCGCGGGCAGCTTCGTCACCGGCAAGCTGTTCGAGATCGACGGCGGGCTCGAAGAAGCCAACCTCGAGATGGGTCTCCCCGACCTCACCTAGCGCACCCCGCCAACAGTGGGCACCGTCACGTACCGCTGCGGTACGTGAGCGTGCCCACTGTTGGGGTTTGGGGAGACGTTCAGCCGTCGAGGAGGTCGTGGATCTCGTCGGGAAGCGTGAAGCCGTTGTCGCCGCGGCCCCAGGGCACGGCGGCCACCACCGCGGCGATCGCGATCGGGCCGTACACGTGCGGGAACTCGCCCGCGAACGAGTCCGACGACGGTTCCCAGCGCAGTTCGCTCGTCAAGTCGTCGGGTTCGATGCAGAGCAGCACGAGATCGGGGACGTCGCGGTAGAACCAGTCGGCGACGTGGTTCACCTGCGTCGGCAACGAGCAGTGGATGAACCCTTCGGTCTGGAGGCTGGGCGCGCGGTACTCGCCGTCGCGGCGCGCCGCCGCCCATTCGGCGGCCGTCGTGATGTGGAAGATGAGGCGGGTCACGGGGTCAGAGCCTAGGCACCCGCCGAGGCCGCTCGAACCCCGCAGTACCGTGAGCGGCGATGACCTCCTACGCACTCCTCCTGCGCCCGGCCGCGAACCGCCTCTACAGCAAGGGTGCCGCGGCCTTGAACGCGGGCGAGTTGGCCGTGCTGAACGAGGACGTGTTCGCCAATGCGTTGCAATCGATCGCGCCGACGCTCATCGGCGGCGTCGAATACGTGCGCTTCGACGTGGCCGCGGGATTGCCGGACGCCGACGTCGCCCAGCTCTCCAATCTCTCGTCGGCCTTCGCACTGTTCGAGCTCGTCGACGAGACCCATCTCGCGCCGGTACCGCTCACCCCGGTCGCGCATCTGGACGACGATCTGCTCACGATCCAGCGCTACAAGGGCAAGACCAACGAGCAGTTCACCAAGCTCCTCTTCAACGTGACGCTCGCGGCATCGGCCCACGCCGCCGACTGGCCCGAGCGCCGGTTGCGCGTCCTCGACCCGGTGTGCGGTCGCGGCACGTCGCTCAACCAGGGTCTCGTGTACGGCTTCGACGTGGACGGCATCGAGATCGACCGCACCGCGTACGACGCGTACCGCACGTTCCTCGTCACGTGGTTGAAGGACAAACGCTTCAAGCATCAGGTGCACACGATGCCGTTGCGGCGCGACGCCAAGGTCGTGGGTCGGCGTATGGAAGTGGTGTTCGCCCGCGACAAGGACGAGTACAAGGCCGACGACGTGCAGCGCGTCCGGCTCGTCAACGACGACACCACGCAGGCGGGCGAGCACTACCGCAAGCCCGTGTTCGACGCAGTCGTCGCCGATCTGCCCTATGGCGTGCAACACGCGAGCCAACCGCGGCCCGACACGCGCCGGCGCCGGCCCGAGGATCTCCTCGAAGCGTCCCTCGACGGTTGGATCGGCGCGATGAAACCGGGCGCGGCGATCGGGATGTCGTGGAACGCGAAGGTGCTCCCCCGCCCGCAGCTCGTCGGAATCCTGCTCGACCACGGGCTCGAACCGAAGACGAGTGAAGCGCACTCGCAGTTCGAGCACCGTGTCGACCAGGCGATCACCCGCGACCTCGTGGTCGCGGTCAAACCCGAATAGCTGCGCCGCTTACTTGCGCGGCTGCGAAAGCGCGAGGCCGTTCTCGCGCATGACGAGACGGATCTCGGCGTCGGAGAACGTCGGGAGGTCATCGACGAACGACTTCGGATCGGCCAAGCCCTCGGCGTGCGGGTAGTCGGAGCCGAAGATCATCTGCGTGGCGCCGAGGTAATCGCGCAGCTCTTCGAGGTCGTCCTCGTAGTACGGCGAGACCCATACCTGCTTCTGCACCTGCTCCACCGGGTCGACGCCGTCGTACGCGCCGGGGATCTGCCCGTACGACTTCTTCAGCGCCTTCAGCAGCAGTGCGACCCACTCCGAACCGCTCTCGATCGTGGCGACGCGCAGGTTGGGGAAGCGGCGCAGCACGCCATGACAAGCCAGCGCGGCGACGGTGTCGTAGATCGGGCGGTGACCGCCGGTGACGTTGCGGAACGGGTCGTTGCGGAAGGCCTGGAAGTCGCCGCCGCCGCCCCATTCGTCGGCGTAACGGCTGTAGCCCGCGTCGCCGGAGTGGTACGCGGCGAGCACTCCCGCTTCGGCGATACGCGCCCACACGCCGTCGTACATCGGGTCGCCGGGGCTGCGGGAGAACCCCGGGCCGCGGATCGGGCCGGCGCGCATCACCACGACGTGCGCACCGTTCGCGAGCGCGTACTCCACCTCTTGCTCGGCGCGCTTCGGGTCCTGCAGCGCGATGTACGGCGCCGCGTAGATGCGGTCGTCGTAGTTGAACGTCCAGTCGTCGTGCATCCACTCGTTGAACGCGTGGAAGACGGTCGTGCAACGCGTCGGGATCGTGCAGCAACGCCTCCTCGACGCCGACGCCGAGCGTGGGGAACAAGAAGCACGCCTGGATGCCCTGCGTGTCCATCAACTTCGCCCGGGCTTCGGGCTCGCGGTACGCGGGGTTGATCGGCTCGAGCTCGCCGAACGCGGCACGGATGTCGTCGCCGGCCTGCTTGCCTCGGAAGTAGTCGTCGAGGCAGCCCGGTCGGGCGACCGGGTCGAAGGTGGGGTTCGGGATGAACTTGAAGATCTTCCCGTCGAGGATCATGCGCCGCTTGCCGCCGATCTCGGCCCACTGCACGAGCTTCGACCGCTGCGCCGGGAGATGGCGGATGAAGGCGTCGGTCGCCTCGTAGTAGTGGTTGTCTGCATCGAACACATCGAAGTCGACGGTTCCCATGGCTACCTCACGATTTCCGGCTCGGGATCTCGGATCTAGAACGGCATTCTAGATTAGCGCACGCGGTTTCCGGCCCCGCATATTGTCCCCCGATCATGAAGATGCCTCGATCATGAAGATGACGCCGCGTCGCGTCGCGGACGGCATCCGACGCCGGGTCCGATATTCCGGTGTGCAGGCGGAGCCCGGTGTGGTGCTCCGCGAGCTGCACGTCGCCGGCGAGCGGCTGTTGCTCGGCGATGTGGAGGGCTCGATCGCGGTCCAGGTCGTGGCGGGCGAGGTGGGTCACGACGCCTACGACTTCGGCGACATCACGTTCGCGCCCGGCGCCACGATCCTCGACGTCGGCGCACACGTGGGCGTGGTCTCGATCTACCTCGCCAAACGAAATCCCGGGGCGCGGATCCTCGCCTTCGAGCCCGTCCCCCAGGTCTTCGCGTTGTTGCGGGCGAATCTGCGGCGCAACCGCGTCCGCAACGTCACCGCGTTCAATCTCGCGGTGACCGGCGACGGACGCGACCTCGAGATCCTCTCCAACCCCGGGTCGAACACAGGCGGCGGGAGTGCCTACGCCGCCGACCATCGACTCGCGGGTCACGACGTGATCCACGCCGCGTCGACCACGCTCGATCGCATCCTGACCGAACACGGCATCGACCGTTGCCCGCTGCTCAAGATCGACATCGAGGGCGGCGAATACGACGCGCTCTACAACGCCAAGTTCCTCGACCGCGTGCAGAACATCCGCGGCGAATTCCACGAGAATGCGTATCTCGTCGCGCAGGGCAACTCGATGGACGAGCTGCAGGCGCACTGCGACGAGGTCATCGGCGCGGGCCGCACGCGCTTCACGCGTTGCTACATGCCGGACGTCTGAGACACGCGTTCTTCGCGCAGGGCCGAGCGCCGGACCTTGCCCGCGTCGTCGCGTAACGGCTCGTCCGTGAACTCGAACGTCGCGCGGGACCTTGTAACGCACCAAGCGTTCGCCCAAGTGTGCGCGCAGCTCGTCGAGATCGATGGGCGATCCGTCGTCGGTCTGCACGATCGCGTGCACGATGTTGCCGAGGTCGTCGTCGGGAAGGCCGATCACCGCGCACGACGTGACGCGCTCGTGCTCGTCGAGCGCGGCCTCGATCTCGGCGGGATAGATGTTCGCCCCGCCCGCGAGGATCATGTCGGTCTGACGGTCGCTGAGGTAGAGGTATCCGTCGGCGTCGAGACGGCCCATGTCGCCGAGCGACTCCCAACCACCGTCGATGCGTCGCGCCTCCGCGCCCACGTAGCGGTATGTGCGGACGTTCTCGTCCTCCGACGGCCGCATGAACACCTCGCCGACCTCCTCGGGCCCGGCTTCGGTTCCGTCGGCGCGCAGGACCTGAACTGTGTCGACGTTGACACGGCCGACCGAACCTCGGTGTTCCATCCACTCGCGGCCGGTGATGATCGTCGCGGCCTGCGCCTCGGTTCCGCCGTACAGCTCCCAGATGGTGTCGGCGCCCAACCAGTCGATCCATTCCTCTTTCAGCCACGGCGGGCACGGCGCGGCGAGGTGCCAGACCACCTGCAACGACGACACGTCGTAGCGGTCGCGCGTCGCCGCGGGCAGCTTCGAGATCCGCGCCATCATCGTCGGCACGAGGTAGAGCGAGTCGGGGTGGTAACTCGTCGATCAGCTGCATCGTGTGCTCGGCGTCGAACTTCCCACCGAGCACCACGTGGTTGCCCGCGAGCAGCGCGGTCATCGTCCAGATGAACGGACCGTTGTGGTACAGCGGACCGGGCATGAGGTGTGTGCCGTCAAGTTTCATGCCGAGCAACGGCGCGGCATCGGGGTCGATCAGGCTCGGCTGATTGGCGAGGATGAGCTTGGGTCGTCCGGTGGACCCGCCCGACGTCATCGCCTTGTACGGATTCGAGACCGCGTCGGGCAACGGGTCTGGTCGGGAAGCCGTCGACATCGATCGGCGCTTGCACCACAACGCGCGAGCCCGCGAGCTCGATGATCGCTTCGAGCTCCCGCTTCGGTAGGCGCGCCGAAACCGGCTGCGGTACTGCGCCCAACTTCCAGCACGCGATCGTCGTCGCGACGAACGCGATGCCGTTCGGCAGGGCGATCGTCACGACGTCGTCCTGGCCGACGCCCATCGCCGCCAACGCGTCGCGCGGTGTCGGTTGGCGAGCGCTTCGAGCTCGGCGCGCGTCACCGAGATGCGTTCACCGTTCGTGTCGAGCGTGAGCGCGAGATGTTCGGGGTTCGCGGCGGCGTGCGCGGCGAGTCGACTGGGATACGAGATCAGGGCCACGCCCGTGATTCTGGCGCGCCACCGCAACGCCGGACAGCCGACTTGACCCACCGCAGCTGCGAGAGCTGCGCCCGGCACGAGCAACAGGCGTCGAGATGGGCCGCGATCACCAGCATCGTCGCGACGTCGCACTCGCAGTCGATGTAGCAATTGATCACCCCGAGCACCTCGCCACACGTCGGTACGGGCGGGATCACGAGGGGTTGTTGCGGCGCCACGAACATTCGAACCCATGGATCGGGCCCGGGATTCCCGGCTGTCCTAGGGTCGGCCGCTATGCAGACGACCAATATGCAGTTCTCGGGGAATACGCCGCTTTCCGGGTCCTCCGCCCTCGTCACGGGCGGCGCGTCCGGCATGGGCGAGGCGACCGCCCGGCGCCTGGCCGAGGCCGGTGCCACCGTCGTGATCGTCGACCGCGACCAGGCCAAGGGCGAGCAGGTGGCCAACGAGCTCGAAGGTCGGTTCGCGCCCGCCGACGTCACGAGCGAGACCGATGTGTCCGCCGCGGTGGCCGTGGCCACCGCGGTCGGTCCGCTGCGTACGTGCATCCACTGCGCGGGCATCGGTTGGGCCGAGCGCACGCTCAACCGGGCCGGCGACCCGCACTCGCTCGACACGCTTCCGCAAGGTGTTCGAGATCAACCTGGTCGGCACGTTCAACGTGCTGCGCCTCGCTGCCGCGGGCATGTCGCCCAACGAACCCGACGACCAGGGCGAACGGGGCGTGATCGTCAACACCGCGTCGATCGCCGCGTACGACGGCCAGATCGGCCAGGCCGCCTACTCCGCGTCGAAGGGCGGCGTCGTGGCGCTCACGCTCACCGCGGCCCGCGATCTCGCGGCGGTCGGAATCCGCGTCTGCACCATCGCACCGGGCCTCGTCGACACTCCGCTGCTCGGCGGACTCCCGGCCGAAGCGCGCGACGCGTCGGCCGCAGTCGGTGCTGTTCCCGAAGCGCCTGGGCGTTCCCGCCGACTTCGCCTCGCTGGCGATGGAGATCGTGCGCAACTACTACCTGAACGGCGAGGTCATCCGCATGGACGCCGGCATCCGCATGCCCCCCAAATAGAGTAGGGAAATGGCGACGCATCCGACCCGGGACGACATCGACCTGCTCGACGGCAGCTTTCTACGCCGGCGACCCGCACGAGAAGTACACGTGGATGCGCGCGAACGCGCCGGTGTACTTCGACGCCGCGAACAGCGTGTGGGGCATCGCGAGCTACGCGGCGCTGCTCGGCGATGGCGAAGGACCCGTCCACGTTCTCGAACGCGGGCGGGATCCGGCCCGACACCGGGCCCGATCCCGATGATGATCGACATGGACGATCCCGAGCACTGGAAGCGCCGCAAGCTCGTGAACAAGGGCTTCACGCCCGCGCCGCGTCCGCGACAGCGAGCAGAAGATCCGCGACAAGTGCGACGCGATCATCGACACGGTGTGCGAGCGCGGCGAGTGCGACTTCGTGCACGACATCGCCGCGCCGCTGCCGATGATCCTGATCGGCGACATGCTCGGCGTCGAGCCCGAAGACCGCGACGACCTGCTGCGGTGGTCCGACGACATGGTGAGCGCGCAGAGCGGCAACGCAACCGAGGAGCAGTTCATCAAGGCGCATGAACGCGATGGAGGGGTACACCGCGTTCTGCACCCACGCGGTCGCGCAGCGGCAGGAGCACCCCGACCGACGACCTCATGAGCGTGCTCGTGCACGCCGAGGTCGACGGCGACCGGCTCGAGTCCCGACGACGTGCTGCACGAGTCGCTGCTGATCCTCGTCGGCGGCGACGAGACGACGCGTCACGTCATCAGCGGCGGCATCGAGCAACTGCTGCTGCATCCCGACCAGCGCCAGCTCCTGCGTCGACGATCCCGCCAAGATCACCGTGGCCGTCGAGGAGATGCTGCGCTGGGTCACGCCCGATCAAGAACATGTGCCGCACGGTCACCCACGACACCGAGTTCATGGGCCAGCCGATGATCGCGGGCCAGAAGTGCATGCTGTTGTTCGAGTCGGCGAACCGCGACGAGACCAGGTTCGACGACCCGTTCCGCTTCGACGTGCAGCGCAACCCGAACGAGCACCTCGCGTTCGGCTTCGGCGCGCACTTCTGCCTCGGTCAGGCGCTCGCCCGGCTCGAGCTGCAAGGTGATGTTCGAGCAGCTGCTGCTGCGCCTCCCCGACCTCGAGCTCGCGGCCGATCCCGCCGACCTGCCCCGCCGGCCGCGCCAACTTCATCAGCGGCCTCGAGGCGATGCCCGTGCGCTTCACGCCCGTCGGCCGCCGCTCGAACCGGAGCACGCTAGTGAGGCGTGACACTCCGACCAACCGCGAGCTGATCGAGAAGCTCTGGATCGACCTGTACAACCGCGACTTCGACGCGGTCGGCGCCGTTCGTTCGCCGACGACGGCGAGTACACCGACATGCCGACCCCGGCCGACGACGTCGCACGCGGCCCGGCGCAGATCGCGGCCCGGCTGCGGCTCGGGCTCGAACCGCTCGCGGGCATCTCGCACGACAGTGACGCGCGATCGTCGCCGAGGGCGACATCGTCGTGACCGAGCACGTCGAGCACTGGGAATGGCCGACCGGCGAGACGGGCGTCGCTCCCGTTCGTTTCGATGCACGAAGTGCGCGACGGCAAGCTGGTGCGCTGGTGGGACTACTGGGACCTCGGCGACGCTGATGAACGCCGCGCCCGCCTGGTGGGTCGAGCACATCATGACCGAGTCGGCCCGAATCGGCCTGCGCGACGAGTGATCCTCGTCGACCAACCGCGCTGGCCCGCGCACGGTACGCGCTTCGCCCACTTGGTGAGCGACAGGTCGTTCGACGAGTTGCACGCATTCGAGGCCGCGCTCGCCCTCCCCCGCCGCCTGCGCTTCCACAACGACCACTACGACGTGCCGGAACGGGCGTGGCAACTCGCAGTCGACGCGGGCGCGCACGTGGTGACGACGCACGAGGTCGTCCGGCGCCTGCGCGCCGCGGGCTTGCGGGCCCGGCCTACTTCGGCTGGAACCGCGCCGCGCCGTCGAGCCGGCTGACCTCTTCCATGATGCGATCGACGAGCGTTCGGTCGCCGACGCAGACCACGTACTCGACATTGCGGAGATGCGACACCGCGCCGACCTTCTTACCGGCCGGATTGTGGATGCCGATCTGGGCGCCGACGTAACGGCGCGAGTCGAACGCGAGCTTCGCGACCGCGCCCCCCGGGCCGCGCACGCCGCCTCGAGCTCGTCGATCGCGACCCACGACTCGTTGTTGTACGACACGACGACGAGCTCGGCGTCGACGTCGCGGATGACGCGCGCCGAACGCGGCGGGCATGCCCTTGCGTTCGTTGAACACGCTCTTCGTCGCCGGATCCCGGGCGTCGACCCGCTTGCACGCGACGCCGTAGTGCTCGGGCGCGTCCCACGCCACCAGCGTCTCCCACACGTGGTAGTTCGTGAAGTAGCGGTGCTGGTTGTAAGGCGGATCGAGGTACGCCAGGTCGAACGATCCGAGTGTGCTCGCCACGTCGAGTGCGTCGGCGCGCACCGCCGCACCTGGGCCCTCGACGAGCTCGGGAACGCGTAGTGCGATGTCGCGGTACGACCGATCCGCCCACTGCTTCACGTAGGCCATCTGCACACCCGTCGTGGAGTCGACGCGGTCGGCGGCCTCGATCAGGCTCGTCAGCAGCACGGGGTACATCCAGGAATCCCGATAGTCGTGCTCGATCGCCTCGCGCATCGCGTCGATGCGGCGGCCGTTGTGTGGCTGGAAGAAACGGGAGCTCTGGCAGAACGTCTGGGTGATGTAGCCGTCGACCCCGGGGCGCGCCATGAGATCGAGCAACGCGGCCTCGATGACGGCGATGTCGGCGGTCGCGCCGTCGAGCGCGACGTAGCACTGTGCGAACACCTCGGCGTAACGCGCGGTGTCGACCGCGGTCACGTGCGCGCCCCGCCGCTTCATCTCCTGGGCGACGCGGGTCGTGCCGGTGAAGAGGTCGAGAGCCCGGCGCGCGCCGGCCACGGTCGCGATCGCACCCAGGACCGGTACGAGCCGGCGTTTCGAACCGATGTACTTGATCACGACGAAGAGCGAGCGTAGGCGCCCGCACGAGACCGACCGCGGAGCCCGCCGTATCAGCCGACGGGGAACTGCAGGTGCAGGTTCTCGGTTTGGCGGATGCCGGGCGAGAACGCCAGCACCGTGTGCGGCGCCAGCGAGTAGTCGGGAACCCGACGGTGGAATTCCTCGAGCGCAACGGTGAGCTCGAGCCGGGCGAGGTGCGAGCCGAGGCACCGGTGCGCGCCGCCGCCGAACGCAAGATGACGATTCGCCTCGCGGTCGAAGATGACGTCGGAGGCGTCGTCGAACTCGGACCGATCGCAGTTCGCCGCACCGATGAGCAGAGTCGCGCCGTCGCCGGCCTGCATCTGCACGCCGCCCATCTCGAAATCCTGGGCGACGATGCGCGGGACCATCATCACCGGCGTCTGATGGCGCAGGAGTTCCTCCACCGCACCCGGAACGAGGGTGCCGTCGGCGATGACCGCGCCCCGGCGCTCGGGATTCTGGGCGAGGAACACGATCATGCAGTCGAGGGTGGCGGTGACGGTGTCGAGGCCGCCGAGCAGCAACAGGTGCGTCGTGCCGAGCAGCTCCGCGTGCGTGAGCGGGCCGGCCCTCGATCTCGCCGTGCACGATCGTGCTCAGGAGCCGATCGTCGGGGTGGGCGCGCTTCTCCTCGATCTGCGTCTCGAAATAGTCCTCGATCGCCTGGCCCGCGGCTTGGCGCTTTTCCTCGGCGGTGCTGTGCTCGTCGTCCTGCGGGCGGATCGTGTCGTCGCGCCAGCGCAGGAATTGCGGGAGATCGTCTTGGGGCAGGCCCATCAGCGCGAGGAAGATCGTCGACGGCAGCGGCGTGGCGAAGTCTTCGTGGAAGTCGCACTCGCCGCGCCCGCGAACTCGTCGATGATCTCGTTGACGAGTTTGCGGGCCTCCGGTTCGAGGTCCTTCATTCGCTTGGGCGAGAACTGCGGGTCGAGCAGGCGCCGGTACTTGGCGTGGTCGGGCGGGTCGACCGAAAGCGGGATGAGCGGAACGTCGTTGCCGATGTTGACGACATCCTTCGACGAGAAGACCTCGGGGTGCTTGAGTGCCCAGAGCACGTCGTCGTACCGCGACAAGGTGACGCTGTGGCCCCCGAACATCCCCGGCGTCGCGGCCGACCGGACACTTGTCGTGCACCTCGTGGTACACGGAGTGCGGATCGTCGGCGCAACGTTGGGAGAACACTTCGTCCATCGGGTTGTCACTGTCGGCGGACACGGCGTCGTCGGTGTACATCAATGCTCCTTGTGGGTGGTCACGGCCGCTGCAGTTCGGCAGGAACCGGATGGCGGAAGAGCTTCGAGGCGTTCTCCCACGTGACCTTGCGGATCACGTCGGCGGGAACGTCGTGGAGTGAGGCGGCCGCGCTCGGTTGCGTATCGGGCCACGTCGAATCGGCGTGCGGGTAATCGCTCTCGATGCAGATGTGATCGACACCGATGTGATCGCGGAACGCGAAAGTGGACCCGATGTCGATCGTGCAGAACCAGAAGTTGCGGCGCAGCGCGTCGGTCGGCGAGATGTGCGGGTCGTCCCAGCCGTGCGAGCCGACGGCGGAATGCGTCAGCACATAGTCGATGCGATCGATGAGCATCGGCACCCAGCTGATGCCGCCCTCGGAGAACGCGATCTTGATCTGCGGGAAGCGGGTCGGCACCTGCGCCCACAACCAGTCGGCCGCGGTGACGAGCGCGTTCACCGGGAAGAGGCTCGTGTACAGCTCGAGCGGCGCGCCCGGCGACCGGGCCGCGGTCCACGACGACGAACCGTTGTGCAGGCACACGACGGTCTCGGTCTCTTCGCACGCCCGGAGCAACGGGTCCCAGTAGCGGTCGATCATCGGCGGGAGCCCGAGCTGCAGGTCGACGGGATTCTCGGGAAAGCTGACCGCCTTGAAGCCGCGCGCCGCGTTGCGGCGGATATCGGCCGCCGCGACTTCCGGGTCGAGGATCCACGCGAGCTGCAACGGGATCACGCGGTCGAGATGCGGGCCCGCCCACTCCTCGATGTGCCAGTCGTTCCAGGCGCGCAGCGCGGCAAGGCCGAGGTCGCGATCCTCGCTCTTGGCGAAGATGGTTCCCGCGAAACCGGCGATCAGCGACGGGAAGCAGAGCGTGGCGAACACCCCGTCGACATCCATGTCGTGCACGCGGGCTTCGATGTCGTAGCAACCGCGCCGCATCTCGTCGAAGCGCGCCGGTTCCATGCTCCATTCCGCTTTCGGCCGCCCCGCCACCGCATTGAGGCCGACCTGCGGATAGAAGTTGTCCTCGTAGATCCAGGTTTCGCGGCCGTCGGCGAGGGTGACGACGTGCGGCGCGCGGTCTTGCAACGCCGCGGGGAGCCGGCCCGCGAAACAGTCGGCCGGCTCGATGAGATGGTCGTCGACGGAGATGATCGTGAAGTCGCGGACGCGGGGCTCGGGTTCGGGCAGGAAGGTAGCGGTCACCGGCCGACGCCCTGGGTGCAGAAGCGGTGCAGGTAACGCGCGAGCTCGTCGGTGTCGGTGACGCGGCCCACGACGACGTCGTTGATGCCGCCGAGCAACACCCCGAACATCGTGCGCGCATCGCGCTTCGGGTCGTCGGAGTCGATGCTGTTGGCGAGCAGGTCGATCAGCGGCGCGAGCGCGAGGCGCAGGTCGTCGTCGTGCGCCTCCGCGAGCCGCCGGTACTCGCGCACGAGCACTCCCGCGTAGCCCAGTGCCCCCGGCAGCGCGAGCATCGCGAAGAGCTCGTACACGTACGCCTGCAACGCGTCGGAGCCGGAACGCGCACCGATGCGATCGGCGAGCACGTGGCGCCGATACGGCTGTCTTCACCGAGCAGCGCGAGCAGGACGTCGTCCTTGCTGCGGAAGCAGGTGTAGAACGCCTTCAGCGACAAGCCCGCGTGGCCGGTCAGCTGCACCACGGTGAACGCGGCGCTGCCCGTCTCGTTCGCGAGGGCCCGCGCCGACGCGATCAACCGCTCCGGCCGATCCAGCTCGGCCCCACCCAGGGAGAACGTCATTCTCCCCCAGCATAACGCTGCCAGCAGTGGGCACGCTCACGCACCCCCGCGGTACGTCAGCGTGCCAACTGTTGGGAGAGTTTGGGGGGGTTAGGCGGGCTGGGAGCGGAGGATGGCCATGGCGAAGTACTGGGCGGCGCCGCCGTAGGCCTGGGCGAGCGCGGTGCGCGCCCCGTCGACCTGGTGCTCGCCGGCCAGACCCGCGCACCTGGAGCGCGGCCTCGGCGAAGCGCAGCATCCCCGACGCGCCGATCGGGTTCGACGACAAGCACCCCGCCCGACGCGTTCACCGGGAACGAGCCCGTCATCTCGGTGTCGCCGCTCTCGACCATCTTCCAGCCCTCGCCCGGGCCCGCGATGTCGTGGCCCTCGAGCCACATCGGCTCGTACCAGCTGAACGGCACGTAGATCTCGGCAACGTCGATCTCCTGGCGGGGCACGCCGATCCCGGCCTGGCGGTACACGTCGTGCGCGCACTCCACGCCGGCCTGCGGACGGACCGGGTCGCGGCCGGGGAACTGCCCGAGCTCGCTGCTCACCGCGGTACCGGTAACCCACGCGGCCGGCTTCGACGCCTTCTTCCCGTTCGCCTCGTTGGTCAGCACGACCGCGCACGCGCCGTCGGACGACGGGCACGACTCGAGGAACCGCAGCGGGTCCCACAGCATCGCCGATTCCTTGACCGTCTCGATCGTGATGTCGGGGAGGTGCAGGTGCGCGTACGGGTTCTTCAACGCGTTGAGGCGGTCCTTCACCGCGACCTGCCAGCCGATGTACTCGGGCGCGCCCGTCTTCTCGATGTACGCGCGGATCCACGGTGCGAACGCGCCGCCGGCGCCGATGCCGCGGCCGCGGCCGCCGGCCAGACCCCACTGCGCGTTGCCTTCGCTCTGCTTCTCCCACGCGATCGCGAGCACCCGCTCGTGGATGCGCGACTCGATGAGGTGCGACCCGACGATGAACGTGGAACCGCCGACCGAACCCGCGGTGTGCACGCGCAGCATCGGCTTGCCCGCGCCGCCCAGCGCGTCGGCGAGGAACAGCTCGGGTTGCACGATGCCCTCGAACGCGTCGGGCGCCTTGCCGATGACGACCGCGTCGATGTCGGCCCACGTGCATTCCGCGTCGTCGAGCGCCCGGGTCGCCGCTTCGCGCAGCAGACCGGGGATCGACACGTCGGCGCGCTTCTTCTTGTGGTGCGTCTGACCGACGCCGATGACGGCACACTGTTCAGACATGACTCGGCTCCCTCTGCTCCGCTGCGCTGCGCTCGTCCGCACGGCCATGACTACTCGCCTTCCATGAGGCACACGAGGTTGTGCTGCAGCACCTGACCGCCGGTTGCGTGGGCCAGCCCGCGACTGGCCGAGCCGTCGACGATCCGCTGCGCCACTTCGGCGATGCGCACGAGTCCGGTCGCCATCACCGGGTTGGCGGCCAAGCGCACCGCCCGACGGGTTCACGTTCGCGTCGGCGGTCGAGACCCAGCGCTTCGCGCAGGATCAGCTCCTGCGGGCTGAACGTCGACGAGAGCTCGATCACGTCGAGCGGCCCGCCGTCGTAGCCGGCCTTGCGGGCGGCCAGCGTGGTCGACGAGCGACGACGTGAGATCGCGCATGCCCGGCTGGTGCACCTCGATGCGGTGATCGAGGCCCCGGATCCACGCGGGCCGTTCGCACAACGACCGGGCCTGGTCGCCGCGGGCGAGCACGACCGCGACCGCGCCGTCGGAGATCGGCGGGAAGTCGTGCGCGCGCAATGGTGCGCGTACGTACGGCTCTTCGCAGCAGCGTCGTCGATCGAGAAGTCGCCCGCGACCTGCGCGTTCGGGTTGTCCTTCGCGTTGCGCGCGGTTGCGCGCCACGACTTCGGCGAAGTCGCGCTCGGTCGCCTTGCCCGCGTCGAGCAGCGCCCGGGCCTGGATCCCGGCGAGCGACGCCGGGTCGACACCCAGCGGCGCGAGGTAGTACGGGTCGAGCTGCTGCGCCCACATCTCGTCGGGCTTCGACGGCGACGACTTGCCCGAGCCGAACACCAACGCGGTGTCGATGTCGCCGTGCTGCAAACGCACCCACGCCTCGTACAGCGCCCACGCGCCGTCCATCTCGACGTGCGACTCCGAGATCGGCGGCCACGCGCCCGCGGCCTCGAGGTTCGACACGAACGCGAACGGCCCACCGGTGAGGTAGTCGCACGAGCCCGCGCACGTGAAGCCGACGTCGCGCCGGTCGAGACCGGCGCGTTCGCCAGCGCTTCGGTGACGATCGGGACGAGCAACTGCACTTCGCTCTCGCGCGCCGTGCGCACCGAGCGGCGTCTGCGCGTACCCGACGACTGCGATGTCTGTGGCGGCCATCAGAAGATGTGCTCCTCGTACACGGACCGGTCCGCATCGGGTTCGCCGGTCCACTCGAACGCGTCGATCACCGACGCGACGCTCCCCCAACCGCGGTTGGAAACGCCTTCGCGCGTTGCGCTCGCTCGGCGGCTTCCACACCGCGCGCACCCGCATGCCGGAGTGCAGTTGGTCGTGCGGCAACACCGATGATGTCCTGACCGCCGAGGTTGCCCGACGAACCGTCGAGCAGCACCGACGCGTACACGAACGGCTCGGTCTCGGTCTGGCCGTAGTACGCGACCGGCGTGATGATCGTGAAGCCGGTGACGGTGCCGTGGTCGCTGACCTCGAACTCGTCCTTGTCGGTGGTCGGGCACCACGCAGATCGGGCAGTAGCCCTTGCCGGGCACGTACACGCGGCCGCACTGCGGGCACTTGTGCCCGACGATCCGGCCGTCGATCAGCGCGTCGACGTACCGCTCGAGGATCGGCGTGAGCTCCTCGGAGTACGTGAGCGACACGAGGTGATTCATCACCAGGTTTTCCTTGGGCGTGCTCATGTCGGTCATGCGGGCTCCCAGCACGCGAGGTCGTCGATCATGTTGTGCGCTTCGTCGCGCCACCGCGGTTGCACGCGCATGCCGGTCGACATCTTGTCGATGCTGCCCGCGTCGACCGCGTGCACCATCGCGGTGTCGGCACCGTCGGGCGTGACGAGCGCGAACGCGAACGGACGGTCGAGCGGATGCTTCGGCGTGGGTTCGGTCGACCCATGTCCACGAGCCGACGGTGCCGGCTGGGCCGACCTCGACCAGCTCGTCGAGTGCGTCGCCCGTGTTCGGGTCGTACTCGAGCGGCGGGATCAGCACCTGCCGTCGGCGGTCCGGATACCGAGGATCGGTGCTCCTTGAGCCCGGCCAGGAATGCGCCGACCACGGGTCCGAGCGAACGCGAATACGGGAACTCGAGAGTGCTCTCGACGATGCGAGGCGTTGGGCGCGCTGTGGGACTCATGTTGTTGAAACTAACCATCCCGCCCGAGCGCCGCATCTTCGGCCAGCGCGCGCTTGTCGACCTTGCCGACCGACGTGAGCGGGAGCGCGTCGACGAGCGACGAGACGGTCGGGCGCCTTGTAGTCGGCGAGCGCGGCCTTGCAGAACGCGCGGAGCTCGGCCAGCTCGGGCGGACCGTCCGGACGCAGGCTACGACGAACGCCGCGCCGATCTCGCCGAGCACCGGGTCGGGGACTCCCAGCACCGCGATCTGCGCGACGGCCGGGTGCTCCGAGAGCACGCGCTCGACCTCGGCCGGGTACACGTTGTAGCCGCCGCGGATGTACATCTCGCTCCGGCGCCCGACGAGAGTCAGGTAGCCCGCGTTCGTCGAGGAACCCGAGATCGCCGGTGGTGAGCCAACCCTCGGGCCCGAGCACCTCGGCCGTGCGGGCGTGGTCGTGCCAGTAGCCGCGCATGACCGCCCCCGACCGGCACCGCACCCGCCCGACGACACCGATCGGCACCGTGGCCCCGTCGTCGTCGACCACTTCGAGCTCCACGTTCACCCGCCGGCGCCCGACCGTCTGGGAGATGACCTCGGGTGAGTCGCCGGGCACCGTGCCGGTCGTGATCGCGGCCTCGGTGCTCGTGTAGCCGATCACCACCGGACAACCGAGACTCGCCTCCATCTCCCGCACGAGCTCGGGCGGCACGGTCGCCGCGCCCGTGCCCGCGATACGCAAGCTCGTGAGATCGCTCGCCGCGAAGTCGGCGTGGTCGAGCACGAGCCGCCATTGCGTCGGCACGCCCTGGCCGACCGTCACGCACTCGCGCGCCATGAGGTGCAGCGCGTCGGCCGCGGTCCACGGCGTCGGCGTGATCACCGTGGTGATCGCGTTCTCGATCTCCTCCCACGGGCGGGACATGAACGCGACGTGTGCGAACGGCAGCGGCGCGAGCCGCACGTCGAACGGCGCGCCCATCGCACCCGCGCCGATCGCGACCGCGTTCAGGTTGCGATGATCGAACACCGCGCCCTTCGGCATGCCCGTGGTTCCACTCGTCCACACGATCGCCACCGCGTCGTCGGGTTCGGCGGGCGGGAGATCGGCGCGCGGCGTCGTGTGCGTACGCGGCGCGTACCGCGTCGAGATCGGCTTCGCGAATGACGACGCGCGGTTGCGTGCGGTCGAGGATGCTCGCGATCTCGGGTGGACCCAGACGGGTGTTGATGCCCGTCGTGATCGCGCGCAATCGCATCGCCGCCTGATAACAGACGGCGTAGTCGATCGACGACGGAACGAGCAGCGCGACGACATCGCCCGGCACCACGCCCTGGGCCGCCAGCAATGCGGCGACCCCGTCGGCGGCGCGGTCCCACTCCGCGAAGGTGAGCCGCCGATCGAGCTCGACGAACGCGGCCCGATCCGGGTGCTCGGCCGCGACTTTCTTCAGCAATTCCACAGTCGTCCGGGGCGGGCTCACCCGTGCCAACGTAGTTGCGCCTCCGCCGAGTACCGTTTCCGCCCGATGCCGTCCTCCAAAGAAGTACGCGCCCGCCAGAACCGGCAGAAGGAACGCGTCGCCGCGCAGCTGATACAACGCCGGCAGACCCAGAAGCGGCGCCGCCGGATCGGTGCCGCGGTCGTGGTGATCGCGATCGTGGCGGTCGCAATCCTCGGCATCATCGTCGGCGCCGGCAGCAGCAGCCCGAAGGCCGCGGCACCCACAACCGTTGCGTCCACGACGCCTCCGACGACCGCCGCGGCCCTGACGTCGGTCAAGGGAAAGCCGTGCGTCGGGCTCAAGGCCGCGCTCCCGAAGGGCTCCCCGGCCATGCCCATCGCGGCCGGGCCCGCGCCCACGAACCTCGGGATCAAAGACCTGAAGGTCGGAACCGGCGCGGTCGTTCCCAAGAACGCGACGGTGACCGTCAACTACGTCGGCGTGGCGTGTTCGACCGGCAAGATCTTCGCCTCGTCGTACACCGATGGCGGCGCGTTCTCGGCGAATCTCAACGGCGGGGTCATCCCGGGCTGGGAGCAAGGCATCCCGGGTATGAGGGTCGGCGGCGTTCGCCTCCTGTCGATCCCGTCGAGCCTGGCCTACCAGGCCGCAGGTAGGACAGGAGTTATCGCGCCCGACGAGGCGCTCTTCTTCCTGGTCAGCGCAGTCAAACTCGGCTGATTGCCGCGCCCGTGGCGCGAAAAAAGCGCCCTGATCGGCCGATAGGGTCGGGATGAGCATGAGCCAGCGGATGATGTAGGTGTATCCGTCGCTCCGCCCTGCCGCGGTCATCGGCGCCCCGGACGCGCCGGTCGAGACCGATTCCGGAGGTGGCCCCAAGAACCCCCGGGTCTCCGCCAACGTCATCTTCCTCGGCCTGACGAGCCTCTTCACCGACGTCTCGTCGGAGATGATCACGGCGATCCTGCCGATCTATCTCCTCTTCCAACTCCGGTTCTCGTATCTGCAGTTCGGGCTGTTCAACGGCTTGTACATCGGTATCACCGGCCTCATGACGGTGGTCGGCGCGATCATCACCGACCGGTTCGGCAAGTACAAGGAGGTGGCGGGCGCGGGCTACGGAACGTCGGCCGCGTGCAAGCTCGGTCTGCTCGCGGCCCGCAACGCCGCCTGGCCCGCATCGATCTTCCTGGCCGCCGATCGGGTCGGGAAGGGCGTGCGCACCGCGCCCCGCGATTCGCTCATATCGCTGAGTTCCGAGCCATCCCGGTTGGGCACTTCGTTCGGCGTCCACCGAGCGATGGATACCGCGGGCGCCGTTGCCGGACCGTTGATCGCGTACTTCATCCTGAGGAGCGCGCCGACGGGTTTCGACGCGATCTTCATCGTGTCGTTCCTCTTCGCGCTCCTCGGCCTCTCCGTCCTCGTGCTGTTCGTGCAGAACCGCAAGGAGGATCGCCGTGGGACTCTCGGCGCGACGTGGCGCGGTGCCGTGAACCTGTTCGCGGACGAACGCTTCCGTACGCTCGTCATCGTCGGCGCGCTCTTCGGCCTGTTCACGATCGCCGACGCGGGGATCTACACGATCTTCCAAAACCATTCCGGCTTCCAGACGATCGACTTCGCACTGTTTCCCGTCGGGATGTCGATGAGCTACCTGGTGCTGGCGATCCCGGTCGGCAACCTCGCCGACCGCGTGGGTCGCAGCCGGGTCTACATCGCGGGCTACGTCCTGCTGCTCGGCCTGTATCTGGTCTTGCTCGCGCCCGCGCCCGGCGGCGCAGACCTCATCGTCATTCTGGCCACACTCGGCGCGTTCTATGCGTGCACCGACGGCGTGCTCATCGCGATGGCCAGCACCGCGATCCCGGCCGACCTGCGCACGAGTGGAATTGCGGTGCTCACGACGGCGGCGTCGATCAGCGCGATCGTCACCGGTATCGGATGGGGCCTGCTGGCGGAGTGGTACGGCCTGATGACGACAGTGAAGGTCTTCGTGGTAGTTCTGGGAGTCATGGTGGTCGTCGGGGCGTTCCTGTTGCGCGTTCGTTCGAGGCGATACGGATGAGCAAGCGCGCCGACGAAGCACCGCCGACCACTCGCGTCGGCTTGCGGATCGCCGCGTTCGTCACGCTCCTCGTGGTGTGCGCGGGCATCGGCATCGCGTTCGTGGTGCACGCGTCACAGACCGAGAATCCGAAGAACGGCAAGCCGCAGGAACAGTCGGTCGCCGTGCCCGACGCGCAGCTCGACGCGCTGATGGCGAAGCCCCATCTGATGTTCCAGAACACCGACCTCGGTCCGGCGACGGGACGGGTCGAAGTCGTGCCGCTGTCGAATCCGCAAGGTCCGCGTGCGGTGACTCCACTCACCTGCGACCGCGTCGCCACTGCGAACAACGTGGGCGTATGCCTGATCATCGACCGCGGCATCATCAACACGTACAAGGGCGAGATCTTCGACAAGAACTTCCACGTGACGCACTCGTTTCCGCTGCCCGGCCTGCCGAGCCGCGCCCGGCTCTCGCCCGACGGGCACTGGGCCGCAATGACGGTGTTCGTGAGCGGCGACAGCTACGCCGCGCAGTCGTTCTCGACGCGCACGTCGTTCGTCAACACCGCGACCGGTCAGAACCTCGGCAACCTCGAACAGTTCCACGTGACCGACAACGGGTCGACGGTCACCGACGTGAATCGCAACTACTGGGGCGTCACGTTCGAAGCCGACAGCGACCACTTCTACGCAACCCTCGGTCGGGGCTCGAACATCCAGCTGATCCACGGCAGCGTCAGCAGTCAGTCGGCCGTGACCCTGCGGTCGGGCGTCGAGTGCCCGTCGCTCTCCCCCGACCAAACGCGCATCGCATACAAGCTACGGGTCGGCGGCTCGCTCACCGCGGTGAAGTGGCGGTTGCACGTGCTGAATCTCGTCACCGGCGCAGACCACGCGGTGGCGGAGACGCGCAGCGTCGACGACCAGGTCGCGTGGCTCGACAACAACACGCTGCTCTACGCGTTGCTCCGCTCGCCGACGGGGACCGCGATCAAGGACATCTATTCGGTCCCGGCCGACGGCAGTGGCAGCGCCACCATCTACGTCAAAGGCGCGTGGTCGCCGTCGGTCACGCACTGACGGCCGCGCCGACGACCCGGACGCTTCACCCGTCGGGTCAGTCGTCGGGATCGGTGAGATCCAACAGGCCGGACGCGGCGGCGAGCGCAACCGCCCGACGTGCGGCCTTGTCGTAGGCCAACGCAAAGAACTGTTCGGCGATCGTCTCCCGACCCGGCAGGGGCGGCGGACCGAGGGAACGGATCATCGCCGACGCGTCCTCGAGCGAGCGGACCGCGGCGGGCGGATCGTCGGACTCGCCGCCGCCGTCCCAGAAATCACGGCGGGGCGCAGCCTTGCGCCGCGGGAGTCGAGCGCGCCGACGAACGGCGACGAGGCGGGCTCACGCGTGTACCCCTTCGTCGGTATCGAGCAGATCCTCGGTGAGCAACGCGTCGGGGCGGATGCCGAGGGCGAGGCGGAGCTGGTCGCCGTCGAGGTCGGCGAGCGAGCTCGACTTCGGCAGCACGAGGTCGGCGATCCGGCGCTTGCCGGCCACGACTTCTTCGACCCGCTCGTCGACCGTGCCCGGGCAGATCAGGCGGTGGCAGATGACGGTGCGGGTCTGGCCGATGCGCCACGCGCGGTCGCGCGCCTGGTCTTCGACCGCGGGGTTCCACCAGCGGTCGTAGAGCACGACGTGGCTCGCGGCGGTGAGGTTGAGTCCGGTGCCGCCGGCCTTCAGCGACAGCACGAGCGCACGCGGACCGTCGCCGGCCTGGAAGTCGGCGATGATCTGATCGCGCGCGGTGCGCGACAGGCCGCCGTGGTAGCACGCGACCGGCGTGCCGGTGCGCTTCGGTGAGGTGATCGGCGAGCTCGCAGGCCCCACTCGCGCGAAGTGCGTGAACACGAGCACGCTCTCGCCGGCCGCGAACACCGCGTCGACGATCTCTTCGAGCCGGGCGAGCTTGCCCGAACGACCCGCGAGCGGAAGGTCGTCGTCCTGGTACGCGGCGGGATGGTTGCAGATCTGCTTGAGCGCGGTGATCGCCGCGAGGATCTGACCGTTGCGCGCCTTGCTCGCCTTCCGGGAGCGCGGTGCCGGTGACCAGCGTGTCGAGCAGCGCCTGGTACAGCCCGATCTGCTCGGGGGTCATCGCGCAGCGGTCGAGCTCGTCGATCTGGTCGGGCAGCTCGGCCGCGATCGTCGGGCTCGGCCTTGGTGCGGCGGAACACGAGGATGCCGTTGAGCGCGCGCATCGCGTCTTCGGCTTCGACGCGTGCCGCGCGTGCCGTCGCTCGACAGCCGCGCGATGAACTGCGGCCGCGGCCCGACGAGTCCGGGGTTGGCGAAGTCGAGGATCGCCCACAGGTCGCCGAGGCCGTTCTCGATCGGCGTGCCGGTGAGCGCGATGCGCGCTGCGCGCGGTGATGCGGCGCAACTGCTGCGACGTCTCGTTGGCCGGGTTCTTGATGGCCTGCGCCTCGTCGAGCACGACCTTCGACCACGTCACCGCCGCGATCGCGTCGATGTCGCGCACCGCGGTGCCGTAGGTGGTGACGACCACGTCGGCGTTCGCGACCTCGGCCGCGATCTCGTCGGCGGCGGCGCGATTCGCGCCGTGGTGCACGACGACGCGGAGACCGGGCGTGAAGCGGGCGGCCTCGGCGGTCCAGTTGCCGACGACGGCGGGCGGCGCGATCACCAGCGCGGGGCCGTTGCCCGCGCCGGCGAGCAGGTGCGGCCAGCATCGTCGGCGTCTTGCCGAGGCCCATGTCGAGCGCGAGGCAGCCGCCGAGCCCGGCCTGGTCGAGGAAGCCGAGCCACGCCAGCGCTTCGGCCTGGTAGCTGCGCAGCTCGCCGACGAAACCGTCCGGTGCACGCCGCAGGCGACGACGACACCTCGGCCGCGGCCGCGAGCAGATCGGCCGCCCAACCGCCGCCGACCACCGAGACGCCGCCCGCGCAGCGGCGAGCCCTCGATGCCGAGCGCGAGCCGCAGCATCTCCGCGCCCGAGAGCTGGGTCGTGTCGGCCCGTTCCGCGAGCGCGTCGGCCGCGGCCTGCGAGATCGGCCTTGTCGAGTCGCGACCCAACGCCCGCCGGAACGGATGAGCGGACGGGCTTCGCTTGGCGAGGCGCGCGATGTCGGCCGCGGTGAGCTCGACGTCGTCGAACACCGCCGACCAGCGCACGTTGGCGAGCTGGTTCGCGCCGACGACCGACTTCCGACGCAGCGTCGACGAACACGCGCAACGACGGCGTGGGCTTGCGCCGCGACAGCGCCGGCACGCGTACGTCGAAGCCGGCCGCCTCGAGCTGCGGGCCCGTCGTGGCCATCAGGTCCCACGCTTCGTCCTGGCTCAGGATCACCTCGCCCCGCCGCGTTCCGCCGGGGCGGAGCAACGCGGGCAGCATCCGCTCGAGGCGCGTGATCTCGTCCTCGAGATGCGGTCGGCCCGCGCCCGCGTTCACGATCGCCTGCTCGATCGGCAACAGCTCGCCGCGATTGCCGGCCGCGAACACCGCGAGGTGCCAGACGTTGCCGTCGTCGGGCGGATCGAGCCGGACGATCAGGCGACCGCGCTCGCCCGTGACGGAACGGCCCCAGCGCTCGATGCGTGTGGCGACATCGCCCGCGAGCCGGATCGGCGCGTCGAACGCGCTGCCGTCGAGGCGGCCGAGGAACGCTTCGGCCACGTCGGTCGCGGTGCGGACGTTGGGCGGCGGCGCCGGGGTCTCGAGCTGGCGCGCGCCGTCGCGACAGATCGCGTCGACCATGCCCGTGAGCGCGGAGCGGGTGAGCGCGCGCGCGTCGACGTCCTGATCGAGCGCGAGCAGCGACCCGGGCATCGTGTCGATCAAGTCGCGCGAGGCGCGCCGGGTCGACGAGGGCCGGAGTCCAGCGCACCGAGTACGAGCCGTTGGAGTCGCGGGCGCGTGCCGCCGCGCCGCGTTGCGCTGGCGCAGGAACGGAACCATCGCGCCGCGCGCGGTGAGCTCGACCGCCCAGATCGCGACGTGCCCCAACCAGCGCACGCTGGCGCCGATGCCTTCGACCTGACCGGCGCCGGCCGCGACGAGCCAACCGAGCACGTCGCCGACGGGGATCGCCTGCGCGTCGGCCTTGGCGCCGCCCGGAAGCGGAACCGGACCGTGGCGCGTCCAGCCCGCGGTCGGCGCGCCGGATGCCGACAGCATCGCGGCCAGCTCGTCACCGGAAGCCGTCGGCGCGTTCCGGCCCGCGGCCCACGCAACCACGCGGCCCGGTTCCCACGACACCTGCACCTCGACGACACCGGGCTCGGTGTCGTGATCATCGCGATCGACGCGGCCGTCGCGATCGCGCGCGGCGTTGTCGCGCCCGGCATTGCCCGAGCGCGCGGGGCGGGTCGTGGATTCGGCGCGACGTTGCCCGGTGTGGCGGGCCCACGCCTCGGCCAGTCGTCGCTGCTCGGACTCGAGGTCGGCGATGCACCTGTTCGCGCTCTTCGCCGCGCAGCGAGCGCGCGCTGGCGAGGTGCTCTTCGGCGTCGCGGAGCAACGCCAGCAGCGCGGCGCGCCACGCGACCGGATCGGCCTGCAGCACCGCGAGTTGTTCGGGCGTGGCGTCACCGTCGACCTCGGCGTCGACGTACATATCGAACTGCCACGGCGCGATGGGTGTCGGCGTCGTTCCTGTCACAGATCTCCGCGGGCTACGACTGGAGGCCGCAATGTGCGTCCTCGAAGAAAAAAATGCGGGCCCGAAAACCCGTCCGGATCCGGCAGCGCCTTGGGGCGGACCGGAACTCGAAAACCGGGCTGCTCCGTAACGACTCGAAAGTCGGCGGAGTAGCCGTTAACCGCATTCTAGGTCAATCGGCGGCGCGAAACCGACCACTGTGGTCGCGCGTCGGAGCGGAACGAGAACGTGCTTCTCGCGCGAAAGCCGAGGTCGCCGGGCCTCTGACCTGCGGCAAACCGCCGTCGAAGGCGCGCTTGGGCGCCTCGCAACGTGGGAGACTGCCGATCTCGTTGCCGGGCGGCAAAGGAGAAAACACCATCGCATGAGCGAATCTACGGACCCTGTCATCCGTCTGGCCCTCCTCGACGACCAGACGATGTTTCGAGAAGGGCTCCGTGCGCTCATCGACCAGGAGCCCGACTTCGATGTCGTCGGCCAGGCAACCAGCCTTGCGGCGCTCGTGGCCCTCGAGATCGAACCACACGTTGTGGTGACCGATCTCGCGCTCTCCGACGCCACTCGAGTGCAGGTCGTCGAAGGCGTCCACGGCCGTTTCGCTGACGCCGCGATCCTCGCGCTGACGGCACTCGACGACCTGACCACCGTGCAGCAGGTCCTCGCGGCCGGAGCCGACGGTTACGTGTTGAAGTCGGCGGCCAAGTCCGATCTCTTCGCCGGCATCCGTTCCGTTGCACGCGGTGGCCTTTACCTGCAGCCGTCGATCGGCGTTGCGTTCGCGTCGCGGCCTTCGGAGGAAATTGCGCAGCCCGCAATCGGCGGACTCACACCGAAGGAAACCGAGGTTCTTCGCCTCCTCGCGCTCGGGCACACCAACGCCGAGATCGCGCGGCATCCTCGGCGCGAGCCTGCGCACGATCGAAACGCACCGCGCGCACATCCACCAGAAGCTCGACCGGCACACGCGCGCGCAACTGGTGCGGTTCGCGCTCGACGCGGGTCTTCTGCGTCTCGACGACGAAGGCGCGCCGACCCCCGACCGCCGCAGTGTGGAACCGGGCGTCGTGAATCCTTCCGCAGTGATCAGCGACGTGATCGACCGCGAACCCGACGCGGTGCCCGGCTGAGTCACCCGTTTCGCGCAACTGCACCCAAACGGGTGCACATGTTCGCAAACGTTCGGTAATCGTCCACGTCAGATTGCGCTCAACTACCGAGCGCGCACGGTCTGACGGTAATTCCCCCGTTGTAATACGTCTTTTCGCTCGAGCACCCGACGCCGCGTGACGAATGTTCTGGTAAGTCCTTCGGGACCACTGCTGTGAACGGCTCCGCCGCCGACGACGGGAATGGCACATCCACATGAGCTTTCGCTCACATCGTCGCGCCCTCCTGCGCGCGGTCTCCTACCTCTGCGTCGCGGCGTTGATCGCGGGCGCGTTGTCGATCGCGGGAATTGTTTCGACGGCGACGCGCGCGTCGGCCGACGCGAAGCTTCCGTGGTGGTGGAACGGCAAGGTCTGCGACACCGGACGCTACGCACACTCACATCCGTTGGGCGCGAGCTATCTCGGGGTGCAGGTATGTGGGCCCGCGCCGTTCGCAGTCAACGGCGGCAACTCGCTCGCGATGGTCGAGGAAGGGCCCGACCCCGCGCACGTGTTCGGCGAAGGCGAATGGCAGTGCGTCGAGCTCGCGATGCGGTTCATGGCGCTGATCTACGGAGTGCGTCCCTACGGCGCGAACGGCGACAGCGTGGTCGACAACTATTCGACGGCCGACGGCGGCGGGCTCGTCAAGTATCGCAACGGCACGCCGGGCATCGCACCGCAGCCCGGCGACGTGATCTCGTTCACCGACACGATCAGCGTCGGTCACGTCGGCGTGGTCGCCGCGAGTGCGGTCGACAAGAACGGCAACGGCTCGATCACGATGCTGAGCCAGAACGACACCGACGACGGTTGGCACACGCTCGCGGTCGCGAAGCTGGCGCGTCGCGGGTTTCACCCACCACACCGCGGAAGCGTGGTTGCACGATCCGCTCGGACGCGGCGGCGCGAGCGCGTCGGCGCTCGGCGGGATCGCGGCGCGACCCGGCGGTGGCTATTGGGCCGTGGCTCCGACCGGCAAGATCCACGCCGGCGCGCCGTTCTTCGGTGACGCGTCGAAGTTCACGCTGAAGGCGCCCATCGTCGACATCGCGGCAACTCCCACCGGCAAGGGCTACTGGTTGCTCGGCGGCGACGGTGGCATCCTCAGCTTCGGCGACGCCGCGCTTCTACGGAAGCACCGGCGGGATCCGGTTGAATCAACCGGTCGTTGCGATGGCCTCGACACCGAGCGGACATGGGTACTGGCTCACCGCGTCGGACGGCGGCATCTTCAGCTTCGGCGACGCCGCGCTTCTACGGCAGCACCGGAGCGATCAAGCTCAACCAACCGATCGTCGGGCATGGCGTCGACCCCGACCGGGCACGGGTACTGGCTCACCGCGACCGACGGCGGCATCTTCAGCTTCGGCGACGCGCGCTTCTACGGCAGCACCGGTGCAATCAAACTGAACCAACCCATCGTCGGCATGGCGCCCACACCGACGGGCCATGGCTATTGGCTGGCGGCCGCGGACGGCGGGATCTTCAGTTTCGGGAACGCGGGCTTTGCCGGGAGCGCCGGCGTCACGAAGCTCACGCTGCCGATCGTGGGCATTGCCCGCACCGGCGATGGCCGCGGCTACTGGCTCGTCGAGTCCGACGGCCTCACCGTGAAGGCGTTCGGCGACGCCAAGGCCTGAGCCGGTCTAGGACCCGATCGGTCCGACCGCGGCGATCTCGTACTGCTGCGCGTCGGCCGATATCGGCGCGACGGCGAACGCGGTCGGATTCGCGCGCAGCCCTTGAATGTGTGCCGCGAGCGCGTCCTTCGATTCCCATCGCTCGAACAGATAGACGCGGCCCGGCTCGATCGGATCGGCCATGAACGCGTACGCAATGCAGCCCGCCTCGGCGCGCGAGCTCCGCATCATCGCGGCCCGCTCGTCGATGAACGCATCACGTTGTGCAGGATCAACCTCGAACGCCCCGGCAATGATCAACATTCATTGTCTCCTTGTGCATTGGTCGCTCACGCTGCGCCTCGGGCCGCGCGGCCGCGCGGGTAGTGCCCGAGGTTCCGCGGCCGCTCCTCCCGGACTCGGTGCGCGAATCGTTTGGGGGCGGCGACATTGCGGGTATCTGCTGAGTCCTGCCTCGGTCACAGAGGCAGTTCGAGGAACCCGCCGGCATCGGCCTCCGCAAGTTGCCATGCTCGGCGGGTTTCTCTCGGGTGCGGCGGCGCCGGCCTCGGGACTATTCCGCTTCGGGCTGGTGCGGGTCGTCGAGCGTGAGCCCGAGCTCGTCCAGCTCCGTCTGGTCGATGTCGAGGAGCTCCGCTTCGGTCAGCTCACCGTCGCTCTCTTCGGCGGCGTCGGCACCGTCGAGCTCGGTCACCTCGTCGAGCGCCTCCTGCTGATCTTCCCGCGCCAACTCGGCTTGTTCTTCCGGACCCGGTTCACCGGCTCGACCTTTGGCACTCATATTCGGCTCCTCGAGTCGCGTCTACGTGAACGTGCGAACAGATCAGTGCTACCAGTATGCCCAGCCGACCCGTTTACGTGTGGGCCAGACCCAAGCCGTCGATGCGGGCGCGCAGCTCCGGCGCCAGCGCGCCGAGGGCTTCGGCCTCCAGGCATTGCGCGAGCTCCGCTCGGTTCTTCACTCCCAACACGACGGTGTCGACCCCGTTCATGTCGAGCGCGTAGCGATGCGCGAGCAACGCGGGATCCACGCCGAGCTCGGCACACAGCGCGCGGAACGGTTCGGCGCGCTGGTAGTCGAGAAAGTCGGGATGCGTCGCCTTCATCGGCCGGTCGAACTCGGCGGTCAGCGCGCCGGCCTGCACCGCCCGGATACCCATCACGCCGACACCGTTCGCCTGCGCGGCGGCGATGATCTCGCGTGGTCGTGCCGGATCCGCGTAGCGGCGGATGCCACCGGGCGAATCGAGGACATTCGTTATCGCCTGCACGACGCTCGGCTTCACGTCGTGCTGCAAGGCCTTGATGATCATTCCCGGTACGCCGGTCCCGGTGATGCCCCACGCGCCGATCCGACCACTCCGTTGCAGCGCTTCGAAGGCGGGAACGACCTCGTCGACGTATTGACTCCACGGAGTCGCGAACAACGCACGCTGATCGTTGCCGTGTGCGTAGACCGTGTCGTCGGCGCAGATGTTGCTGTGCAGGAAGAAGACGTCGACCCGATCGAGGCGCATGACCTCGAGGCTCGCGTCGAGCGACTCCGCGAGCTTGGCGGCCGCGCTCCCCGGCCGGGTTCGCCGAGCTGGCACTTGGTCGTGATGCGAATGTCCGCGGGCAGGGATCCCGCGAACGCGGCACCGATGACGGCCTCGCACGCGCCGTACATCGGCGCGGTGTCGATCAGGTTGATGCCGGCCTCGAGCGCGGCTGCGATCGTGGCGACGGCCTCCGCGTCGCTCGACGCGCCCCAGATCTGCCCGAGCCCACCTCCGCCGAGGGTCAGACGGCTGATGTGCGCGAACGGGCCGAGCTGCGAATACTCCATGCCCCGAGCATCCCTCACGCGACACACCCGGCGCACGTCTCCCGATCCGATAAGACTGACCGGTCATGGAAACCGACGAGGCGAACTGGTGGCGGCAGGCCGCGGTGTATCAGATCTACCCGCGCAGCTTCGCCGACGCGAACGGTGACGGCATCGGTGATCTGAACGGCGTCATCAGCCGGGTCGACTACCTCGACCGGCTCGGCATCGATGCCGTGTGGCTGAGCCCGTTCTATCCGTCGGCTCTGGTCGACGGCGGTTACGACATCGACGACTACCGCGACATCGACCCCGCGATCGGCACGCTCGGACAGTTCGACGAGATGGTCGCCGCGCTGCACGGGCGCAACATCAAGGTGATCGTCGACATCGTCCCGAACCACAGCTCGAATCGGCACGCGTGGTTTCAGGCCGCGCTCCGCGCGCCGCGCGGTTCGGCCGAGCGCGACCGATACATCTTTCGCGACGGCTCCGGGCCGAACGGCGACGAACCCCCCGCCGACTGGAGGTCGTTCTTCGGCGGACCGGCGTGGACGCGGGTGGCCGACGGGCAGTGGTACCTGCACCTGTTCACGGCCGAGCAACCCGACTGGAACTGGGACAACCCGGAGGTCCGCGCCGACTTCCTCGAGACGCTGCGCTTCTGGGGCGATCGCGGCGTCGACGGGTTCCGCGTCGACGTTGCCAACCTGCTCGCCAAGGACCTGCCCGAAGAACTCCCGAGTTGGGCCGAACTGCTCGAAGGAATGAGTCCGACCAGCACGCGCTGGGCCGTCGGCGACCACCCCATCTGGGACCGCGACGATGTCGACGCGATCTATCGCGATTGGCGGAAGCTCTTCGACACCTACTCGCCGCCGCTGACAGCCGTAGCCGAAGCTTGGGTCGAACCGGATCGGCGCGTTCGCTACGCGCGCAGCACCGGACTCGGTCAGGCGTTCAACTTCGATCTGTTGCAGGCGAACTGGGACGCGGCGCAGTTCCGGCGCATCATCGCGGACAACCTCACGTTGGCCGGCGCGAGCGGCGCGTCGAGCACATGGGTGTTCTCCAATCACGACGTCGTTCGGCACGCGACGCGCTTCGCGTTGCCCGCGGGTACGAGCGGTTCCGCGTGGCTTCTCGCCGGGGCCGACCCGGACGCCGAGGACCGCGCGCTCGGCCGCAACCGGGCGCGCGCCGCCACGCTCCTCGCTATGGCTCTGCCGGGCAGCATGTACCTCTACCAAGGCGAAGAGCTCGGGCTGCCCGAAGTCGGCGACATTCCCGACGAGCAGAAGCAGGATCCCTCGTTCTTCCGCGACCGCGGCACGAGTCCGGGGCGCGACGGGTGTCGGGTGCCGTTGCCGTGGACGAGTACCGGACCGTCGTTCGGCTTCGGCGCGGGCGCACCCCACTTACCGCAACCGGAGTGGTTCGCCAAGTACGCGGTTGCCGGACAGGAGGCCGATCCCGACTCGACGCTGGCGTTCTACCGCCGCGCCCTCGAACTGCGGCGCACGCTGCGCCCCGGCAACGAGGAGCTCGAGTGGATCGACCTCGGCGACGAAGTGCTGGCGTTCCGTCGGGCGGGCGACTGGTCCGCGTTGACGAACTTCGGCACCACACCGGTTCCACTGCCCGCAGGGGCCGTGCTCATTGCCAGCCGGGAGTTGGACCAACCGACACTGCTGCCCGCGGACACGACCGTATGGATGCGATTGCACGCGTGACAAAATCAGGCGTGCGTGAGCGGAGGACCCCGTGATCGAACCCGTGTCCGTATCCGACATCGAATCGGCGGGCCTGGCCCTGGCCCGCGAGTCGGCACGCTTCGCCGCGCTGGGTTGGATGCGCGGTACGTCGGGGAACGTGTCGGTCGTCGTGGGTCGCGACCCGTTGCGCCTCGCGGTGAGCGCGAGCGGCAAGGACAAAGGCGAGTCGACCGCGTCGGACGTCGTTCTCGTCGACGCCGACGGGCGCGCGGTCGAGGCGGATGCCGCCAAGCCGTCGGCCGAGGCCGCGTTCCATGCGCGCATCGCCGATGTCGTGGGCGCGGGCGCCGTCGTACACGTCCATCATCTCGGTTCCGTTGTCGCCGCCGATCGCTGGCCGACCGGCATCACAGTTGAGGGACTCGAGATGTTGAAGGGCATCGGGCGCGCCGCCGAAGGCGACCGCGTGTTGATCCCCGTGATCGCCAACAGCCAGGACATGCAGGAACTCGGCGACCGTTTCACCAAGGCGTACGAATCCACGACCCCCGCAGTCGTGATCGCCAAGCACGGACTGTACGCGTGGGGCCGGGACCTCATGCAGGCGCGGCACCACACCGAGATCGTCGCGTGGGTGCTCGACTACGTGAACCAGACCGGAGGCACCCCATGACCCGCTTGATCGTCACGCCCGACGACGCACCGACCGACATCCTCCTCGACACCGAGAAGCTCGACGAGATCGCGACTGCACTCGACGCGGTCGGAGTCCGGTACGAACGTTGGGCCACGCCGGGCACGATCCCGGTCGACGCCGACGACGACGCGGTGCTCGCCGCGCTCGCCGCCGATGTCGAACGGGTCAATCGTGAGGGCGGCTACGTGACCGTCGACGTGGCGCGCCTGCATCGGAGCGCCGAGTCGGATGCGGATTGGGCGACGAAGGCCGCCGGCGCGCGGCAGAAGTTCCTCGCCGAGCACCGGCATGCCGACGACGAGGTGCGGTTCTTCGTCGCGGGCCGGGGCGCGTTCTACCTCCGCCTCGACGACAGGATCCACATCGTCGTGTGCGAGGCGGGCGACCTGTTGAACGTGCCCGCAGGAACGCGGCACTGGTTCGACATGGGCACCGACCCGGGCTTCACCGCTCTGCGTTTCTTCCGCGAGCCCGAAGGTTGGGTCGGCGATTTCACCGGCGACACCATCGCAACCCGCTTTCGGTCGCTCGACGCCATCACTGCATGACCGAAACGGTCGTCGTCGACATCGAGGGCACGACGAGCTCGACGGATTTCGTCGTCTCGACGCTCTTCCCGTTCGCGCGCTCGCTTCGCGTCGTATCTGGCCGAACATCGGGCCGAAGCGCGCACTCGGGTGTTGCTCGACGAGGTGCGCGCCGCGATCGACGATCCGAGCGCGGACGAGGACCGGATCGTCGCCGCGCTCGAAGCATGGACCGATGCCGACGCCAAAGTCACGCCCCTCAAGACCGTGCAGGGCTGGATCTGGCAGGAAGGATTCGCGCGCCACGAACTCACGTCGCACTTCTTTCCCGATGTCGCGCCCGCGCTGCGAACCTGGCACGAAGCCGGAATCACGCTCGCGGTGTACTCGTCGGGTTCGATCGACGCGCAGAAGGCCTGGTTCTCGCACACCGCGGCCGGCGACCTGCTCCCGCTCGTCGACGCGCACTTCGACACCGAGAACGCGGGCCCGAAACGCGAGGTCGACAGCTACCGCAAGATCACGGCCGCACTCGCGCAACCCGCGGAAACCATCACGTTCCTCTCCGACACGCGCGCCGAGCTCGACGCGGCTCGCGCCGCGGGCTGGACCACCGTCGGCGTCGTCCGCGCGGGAGAGCCCGCGGCCGCGGCCGGTGTCGGCGACCACCGCTCGGTCGCGTCGTTCGCGGAGATCAGCTTCCGGGGATGAGGACGATCTTGCCGTGCGTGTGGCGCGCCTCGAGCTCGGCGAACGCGTCGCGCACGTCGTCGAGCGGATAGGTCGCGGCAATCGGTATCTCGATCCGGCCCGAGGCGACGAGGTCGGCCATCTCGGCCAGCACCGCGGTGGTGGAAGCGTCGGTGCTGCCTTCGACCTTGGCCCCGACCTCGAGCGCCTTCTCGCGGGCGATGATCGTCTCGATCCGATCGGGCTTTATCCCGAGGTCGACCGCCAACTGCACGTACTCCGGCCCGAAGAGATCGATGAACGCGTCGATGCCCGCGGGCGCAGCGGTGCGGAGGCGTTCGGCCAACCCGGCGCCGTACGCGATCGGGACGATCCCGTGTGCTGCGAGCCATTCGTGGTTGTCCACGGACGCGATGCCGAGAACGGTCGCGCCTCGGGTGCGCAGCAACTGCACGACGACGGTACCGACGCCGCCCGCCGCCGCGGAGACCGCAACCGTGTCGCCGGCGTGAACGTCGACGGCCCGCACGGCCGCGTACGCGGTGCACCCGACGACGTACAGCGATCCCGCGACCTCCCAGCTCAACGCCTCGGGCTTACGGATCAGCTGCGTTACGGGTACCGCGACGTACTCGGCGTGACTCGATCGTTGCCACGACCAACCCATGACCTCGTCGCCGATCGCGAACTCCGCAACACCCGCGCCGACCGCGTGGACGACTCCGGCGAGATCGCTGCCCTCGCCGGACGGGAAGGTCGCCGGGAAGCGCGCCTCGAGTGTGCCGGCACGGATCGCGGCCTCGCCCGGGTTGATGCCCGCGGCCCGCACGTTGACGACGACCTCGCCCGCGCCTGGTTCCGGGACTTCCACGTCGGCGACGTAGAGCACGTCGCGGTCTCCGTACCTGTCGAATCGCACTGCTCGGGCCATGGGTTCCTTTCCCGCCGAACGGTGTTCGCCGAACGGTGTTGTGGTCAGGCCGCGGCTTCGGCTTCGACAACCGCCGACGCGTCGGCCGATGCGACCGCGCTCGGTCGGAGCACTCGGGCCACGACCGCGGCCGACACCAGCGCGACGCCGACCGCAACCAGCATGGTGATGTCGAACGCGTGAACATACGCGGCCCGGGCGGAATGCACGAGCTCGGCCGCGGCGTCGGCGGGCAGCGTGGCCGCGGCTTGCAGTCCGGCGCCGAGGGAAGCGCTCGCGGCGTGCGCGGACGCCGGGAGCGCACCGCGGTAGAGCGAGGCGATCAGGCTGCCGAGAACGGCGACACCGAGCGCACCGCCCAGCTCGCGCGTCGTGTCGTTGACGGCCGAACCGACGCCGGCCTTGTTCAACGGCAACGACACGATGATCGCGCCGGTCGACGGTGCGGTCACCATTCCCATCCCCGCCGCGCTCACGACGAGCGACACCACGAGCCAGCCGTATTCGGCGTGGAGGCCACTCGTCGCCAGAACCGCAAGGCCGGCGGCCACGACCACCAGTCCCGACGACACGACGACACGCTGGCCGAAACGTTCCACGAAGCGCGCCGATCGGCGAGCTGAAAGCATGTACACGACCGCCCACGGCAGCATGCGCACGCCGGCCTCGAGCGGGCTGTAGCCGAGGACGAGCTGGAGGTACTGGGTCAGCGCGAAGATCATCCCGAACATCACGAAGAACACGAACGTGATCGATCCCGCGGCCGCCGCGAACTGGGGGTTGCGGAAGAAGCGCAGATCGAGCATCGGCTCCGGGATGTGCAACTCCCAGGCGGAGAACGCGCCGAGAATCACCAATGCGATCGCGAACGCGGCGATCGTAGGGCCCGACAACCAACCGCGGGTCGGAGCCTCGATGATCGCGTACACCAGCGCGCCCAGCCCGGCGATCGAGAGCAACGCGCCGACGAGGTCGAGCGCGGGCTCGTGGTCTTCGTTCGCCTTCGGAATGAGGAACGCGCCGGCGATCAGCGCGACCGCCACGACGACGACGTTGGTGAGGAAGATCGAACCCCACCAGAAGTGCTCCAGAAGCCAGCCGCTGATGACGCCGCCCAGGGCGGCGCCGACGCCCGCGAAGCCGGCCCAGATCGCGATGGCCGCCTTGCGTTCCGCGGGCGGGAACACGTGCGCCAACACGGAGAGCGTGGCCGGCATGACGAACGCGGCGCCGACGCCCATGACCGCGCGTGCCGCGATGAGCTCACCGGACGAGTGCGCGAACGCGGCGAGGCCCGATGCCAAGCCGAAGATGACGAGACCACCATTGAGCGCGAGTCGCCGTCCGTAACGGTCGCCGAGCGACCCCGCGGTGAGGAGCAGTCCCGCGAACACGAGGCTGTACGCGTCGACGATCCACTGCAGTGAGCTGGCGGACGCGTGCAGGTCGTCGACGAGTGTGGGGAGCGCGACGTTCAATGACGCGTTCGCGACCACGATCATCACGAGACTGATGCAGAGCACGCCGAGGGTCCACCAGCGTCGTTCGTACGTGCGACCTTCGTACTCCGGGCCGGACTTCGGGGCCGTCTTCTTCATCGGCGTCTTCTTCATCGGCGTCTTCTTCATCGGTTCGACGTTCACGGGTTCTCCCAACCATCTGTTCCGCCGGGCCATTCCGGGCCGGCGGCGGACGCATTGCGTTCCTCAGCACGCGTTACGTTCTTCCACCAGGATGAAGTTCGTGCGAACCCGGTACAAGATTGCTGGTTATCCAGGTATCAGCACTACCTTGCTACTGGTGTTCCGGCGGCGCACAGTGGAGTCATGACCGTGGTGCTGAGCGAGATCGGGCCTGAGCCTCGACCGGGCGAGACCGGGCCCGACGAGGCGGAACGACGGCGGGAGATGGCCGACTTCCTGCGCCGGCGCCGAGAGGCCATCCGCCCCGCGCAGGTCGGGCTCCCCGTCGGGGGCCGACGGCGAACGCCGGGGCTACGACGCGAAGAGGTCGCGCAGATCGCGGGTGTCGGCGTGACTTGGTACACCTGGCTCGAACAGGCGCGCGAGATACGCGTGTCGGAGAACGTGCTCGACGCGTTGAGTCGCGCGCTCTTGCTCGACCCACACGAGCGCGCGCACCTGTTCAATCTCGCGGGCGCGCCGAGCGCCGTCGTCACCGTCGAATCCGACACGCTCGAGCCGGCCGTCGGCATCGTGCTCGAACGCTTCGGCACGTATCCGGCGATGGTCGTGAACGCGAGGTCCGACATCCTCGCCTACAACCCGGCGTACAGCGCGCTCGTGGGCGACGTCGCGTCGGTCCCTTTCGACCGACGCAACCTCGTGTGGCTGATGTTCACGAGCGCGTCGTTTCGCACACTGCTCGTCGACTGGGAACACGCGGCGCGACGCGTCGTCGCAAACCTGCGCGCGTCGTACGCCGATCACATGTCGGAACCCGCGTGGCGATCGATGGTCAAACGCCTGCAGGACGCGTCACCGACGTTCGCCGAATACTGGGACGAACATCGGGTGGGCGGCCCGGAGAACGTGGTGAAGCAGTTTCGTCATCCGGAGCTGGGTCTGCTCCGATTCAACGCCACGCACATGTGGCTCGCGCAGCGCGTCGGCAACCGGATGATGGTCTACACGCCGGCCGACGCGGAGACGCACGCGATTCATCACCGGCTCGGGCAGATCCCCCCGCAACCGCTCTGACGTCGCTTCCCCACTTCTCTACTTCTCTACCTCGCGGCGTTGGTCGTGGCGGCCGAACCCCACACGTGAATCACCGCCACGGGTGCACGCTCGGGTTCGGGCGGGAGGTCGTCACCGAAGATCTCGGCGAGCAGCCCGTGCACGACGGGATGAAGCCGCTCCTCGGAGAAACGGTCGCACGCTGCTTGCGAGTCCCACACGTCGATGTAGCGCAGGCCACCCTCCGGGCGTTCGATCGCGAGGTGAACGATGAGCCCGGCCGGCGGCTCGGCCCCGAGCCCGGCCGTGATCCGCTCGTAGAAGGCTCGGTCGATCGGGACGTCCTGTGTGAATGCGTGCACCGGAGCTCTCCTCGTACAGGTAGTTGCGAGTGGTATTCGTCCGAAGCTCTTTCGGATTAAACTACCGGTCATGGCGAAACCCGTCAAGCGCCGCCCGTACGACGCGTCCTCGCGCCAGGCGCAGTCGGCGGAGACGAAGCAGCGGATCGTCGACGCCGGGCGCGCCCTCATGCTGGAGCGCGGCTACCGGGCCACGACGATCGCCGCCGTCGCGGCGCGGGCCGAGGTAAACGTCGACACCGTGTACGCGCTCGTCGGGCGGAAGCCCACGCTGCTCCGCGAGCTCATCGAGCAGGCGATCTCGGGCACGAACCGGGCCCTGGTTGCCGAGGAACGCGAGCCGATCAAGGCGATCAGGGCCGAGCCCGACCCGGTCGCAAAACTGAGGCTCTACGCCAAGACGATTCGGCAGACACACGCCCGCCTCGCTCCCCTGCTGCTCGCGCTGCGCGACGCATCGTCGACCGAACCGGAAGCACGCGCGGTGTGGCAGGAGATCAGCGATCGACGCGCCGCGAACATGCGGAAGCTGATCGGCGAGATCCGCGCCTCGGGGCGTTTGCGCGCCGGCCTCTCGGTCAGCGACGCCGCCGACACGGTCTGGGTGACGAACAGCCCCGAGGTCTACGTCATGCTCACCGGTGAACGGGGCTGGTCACCGGCGCGTTACGAGCGCTGGCTCGCCGACAGCTGGCCGCGCCTACTCCTCGACTGAGCTCCGTGCGCCCTAGCGTGGCGGTTATGAGCAACAACGCGACCCCCGACGGGGCGAGCCTCGCGGCGCACGTCGGCGCGCCACTCTGGGATCTCGAGGTCGTCGACGCGTTCGATGTGGTGCCGGGAATGCGCCGCATCCGGCTCACTGCGCCCGGTCTCGACGCGCTCGCGCCGCAAGCCGGCCAGGACCTCATGCTCTCGGTTCCCACCGACACCGAGCTGCACCGCCGCCGGCGCTACACGATCCGGCACTTCCACCCCGACGACAACGCGGTCGACATCGACATCGTCGTGCACGGCGACGGGCCCGGCGCGCGTTGGGCCGCGTCGGCGCAACCCGGCGACCGTGTCGAGGCGATCGGTCCGCGCGGCAAGATCGTGCTGGCCGAAGCCGTCGACTGGCATCTGTTCGTCGCCGACGACTCGGGCGTTCCCGCAACGCTTGCGATGATCGAAGCGCTGCCGCCCGGATCACATGCGATCGCGCTCCTCGAGGTCGGCGGCGCCGAGAACGAGCCGCCGTTCACCCCGCCGGCCGACGCACCCGTCGAGATCCGCTGGCTGCACCGCGGGCCGATCGAACCGGGACACGTCGAGTTGCTCACCGACGCGGTGCGAACGCTCGCCATCCCAACCGGGCCGGGTCACGCCTACCTCTCCGCGGAGCTCACGGTCGTGGCGACCGTGCGCGACGCCCTGTTGGCGCAGGGACTCGACGCGGAGCAGCTGTCACCGAAGTCGTACTGGCGCCGCGGCATCGCCAACGCCGCCCACGGCGAACCCCCCAAAGACTGACCCACCACTCCCGCGGGCGTTGGCAGGGAAATTGACTCATGGAAGCAAGTTCCCTGCCATCTGATGGCAGGGTTTTCGTTGGTTATTTGGGTTCGGCGAGGGGGTCGTGCTGGACGCCGGAGTCGAAGCCGCCGTGCTTGCGCATGAACGTGGTGGAGCGGCGGCGGATGCGCCAACCGTCGGCGGTGCGCACGTACTCGTCGCGGTACCAACCGAGGCGCATCGCGTGCGTCTGCTGGTCGATGAACACGAAGTGCTGCATCCCGGTGGCGCGATCACCGTCGAGCTCGACGACGGGCATGTTGCCGATGAACTGGCCGCGCGGCGCGGCGGCCAACAACGCGGGAAAGCGCTCGAGCGTGTACGGCGTGCCGAACGCGTTGTACTCGACGTCGGGCGTGAACACGTCGAGCCAGCGGTCTTCGATGAACTGACTCGTGTACGCCATGTACCGCGAGCACAGCGCGTGCAGCTCCACCAGGTCGGCGATGCGCGGCGGCAGCTCGTCGGTCATTTGCGATACGCCGCGGGCGTGCCTTCGAGGATGACGGTCTTGGTCTCGAGGAACGCCTGCAGACCCTCTTTGCCGCCCTCCCGGCCGATGCCCGACTGCTTGAAGCCGCCGAACGCCATGCCGAAGTCGGTGCGGAAGGCGTTGTGGCCGACCGTGCCGGTGCGGAGCCGGCTCGCGACATCGCGAGCACGGTCGACATCGTTCGTGAAGACCGAGGCGTTGAGTCCGTAGTCGGTGTCGTTGGCGATGCGCACCGCGTCCTGCTCGTCGGCCGCGGGAATGACCGAGAGCACCGGTCCGAAGATCTCCTCGCGGGCGATCGTCGACGCGTTGTCGACGTTGCCGAAGACCGTCGGCGCGACGAAGAACCCGCGGTCGAGGCCCTCGGGCCGACCGCCGCCGGTCGCGAGCTTGGCCCCCTCGTCGACACCCTTGGCGATGTAGCCCAGGACTCGGTCGCGCTGACGCCCCGACACGAGCGGGCCGAGCTGGGCGTCGGCGTCGAACGGGTCGCCGACGCGCGTCTGCCCGAAGCTCGACGCGAGCGCGTCGACGAACTCGTCGTGGCGATCCTTGGTGACGATGACGCGCGTGAGCGACGAGCACACCTGCCCGTTGAGACCGCACTCGGCGCGGGCGAGGGTTGTGGCCGCGGTGCCGAGGTCCATGTCGTCGAGAATTACGGCCGCCGACTTGCCGCCGAGCTCGAGCGTGCAACGGGCGATCCGCTCACCGCACAACGACGCGATGCGGCGGCCCGCGGCGGTCGAGCCGGTGAAGGTGATCTTGTCGACGCCGGGGTTGGTGACGAGCAACTCCGACACCTCGCGGTCGGCAGTCAACACGTTGAGCACCCCCGGCGGTAGACCGATCTGCTCGGCAACCTCGGCGAAGATGTAGCCGACACCCGGCGCCTCGGGCGACGACTTGAGCACGACGGTGCAACCCGCGAGGAGCGCGGGCCCGATCTTGTGACAGATCAGGGCGACCGGTGCGTTCCACGGGATGATCGCGCCGACCACCCCGACCGGTTCGCGCACCAGCAGACCGAACTCGCCGCCGCCCGTGGGTGCGCACTCTTCCTCGAAGGGGAACGTGTCGGCGAGCGCGGCGTACGCCTCGAGCGCGCCGGCGCCGATGCGCCCGGAGTACTGCGCGACCTTGTACAACACGCCCGACTCACGCGGCCACAGCTGACCGAGCTGGTCGTTGTGCTCGGCGAAGCCGGCCCCGAGCGCGCGGATGTACTCGGCGCGCTGCGCGTGCGTGAGGCGCGACCACGGGCCGTCGTCGAAGGCCGTGCGCGCCGCGGCGACCGCGCGGGTCATGTCGTCGGCGGCCGCCTCGGCGACCGTGTAGTACACCTCTTCGGTTCCCGAGTCGGTGACGGAGATCGTCGCGTCGGACGACGGCTCGACCCACTCGCCGCCGATGAAGAACCGGTCGCCGTGCAGTACGGGCGAGGTCGTCGCTCTGGTCATGGTCATTCGCTCTCTCCGTATCTCTTCGATCTAGGCGCGAGTTTCGTTGGCGCCGAGGCCGTGGAGGCAGAACTCCCACGTCTCCTCGGCGGTGAGCCGCAGCTTCGGGTTCTCGACGAGGCGATTGCCGAACCAGCTGTACATCACGGTCTGCTGTAACCATGCCGCAGTGCGGCGCGCGTCGTCGACCTGGATCGCGCCCGCCGCCGCGGCCGCGTCGATGAGGTCGCGGAGCAGATGCGAGACCGGCGCCAGCGCGGCCCGGACGCGGGCCGCGTGGTTGACCGCCAGCAGCATCGAGAACTCGGATATCGGCCGCCGACTGTGCGTTCCCCGCTTGCGGGGCGAGTCGACGGGATCGCACCACTCGTGGAGGCAGATCACGAAGACGTGCAGCCGGGCAAGTGGATCGGACTCGCCATCGACGGCGGCGCTTATGTCGTCGGCGGCTTCGCGCAGCGTCTCCTCGAACAGCGCGAGCACGAGCTCGTCCTTGCCGTCGAAGTACTCGTAGAAACCGCGCAACGACTGCTTCGACCGCTCGACGACTTCTTGGATCGTGAACTCGGTCGTGCCCTTCTCGTCGATCAGCGCGAACGCGGCATCCAAGAAGCGCTGGGTCCGCTCCTCGGCCCGGGAGCGGGCCGCGTCGAGGCTGCGGGAAACCGCGCGCTCACGCCAGGAAGGCTCGATTGCGTCCGGAACCGCCCCGACTCCTGCCATGCGCCGATCCTGCTTCCGCCCTCGCCCGTTCCGCTGAGAAGAGTGCTCTCGCTGTTAGTGCACGTTGCGGAGAGCGCCATTCTTCAATATCGTGAAGCATATATCCAGGGCGGAGATCAGGGGGCAGCGAGCACGTGACCGGCCGGGGCGCCATGTCGATTTCCGACGAAGCGTTCCGGGAGGAATTCCGGGGCTGGCTCGCGGCGCACACACCCCCCGCCGTCGGGCCCGCGCCGACGCTCGACGACGCGGCGGCGTTGCGCGACTGGCAGCGGATGTTGCACCGCGGCGGTTGGGTCGGCATCCACTGGCCGGTCGAATACGGCGGGCGCGCCGCGTCGTCGACCCATGTCGCGATCTACAACGAGGAACTGGCGCGGGCGGGCGCGCCGCCGATCGTGGGGCGCGGCGGCGTCACCCTCGTCGGGCCCACGTTGATCGCGCACGGCACCGAAGAACAACGCGCCCGGTGGATGCCCCGCATCCTCGGCGCCGACGACATCTGGTGCCAGCTGTTCAGTGAGCCCGATGCAGGGAGCGATCTCGCGGCGCTGTCGACGCGCGCCGAGAAGCGGGGCGGCATGTATCGCGTCAACGGCCAGAAGGTGTGGTCGTCGTACGCGCTCTTCGCCAACATGGGCATCGCGTTGGTGCGGACCGATCCGACCGCGCCGCCGCACAAAGGGATCTCGATGCTCGCCATCCCAATGGATGCACCCGGTGTCGATGTGCGGCCCCTGCGCCAGATCACCGGCGACAGCGAGTTCAACGAAGTGTTCTTCGACGACGTGGAGGTGCCGGTCGACAACCTGATCGGCCCCGAACACGAAGGCTGGCGTGTGGCCAACACGACGCTCGCCAACGAACGGGGGACGTCGTTCATCTGGAAGGAGCAGGTACTGCAGCGGTTGGCGATCGACGCGCTCGCCCAGGAGTGCCGGCGAGTCGGCGTGACCGACGACCCGCGTGTCCGGCAGCGGCTCGCGCGGTGTTGGATCGACGCGGAGATCTTCCGCTTGCACAACGCGCGTGCACTGGCGCGCCTGGCGCGGGGTGAACAGATCGGCGCGGAGTCGAGCATCGTCAAGCTCTTCTGGGCCGCGACGAGCCAGCGCATCGCGGACACCGCGGTCGCCGTCCTCGGCCCCGAATCCCTGGTTTCGTCGTCGGGTGATTCGCCGGGTAAGTGGACGCACGCCTTGCTGGCGACGCGCGCGAACTCGATCATGGGCGGCACGAGCGAGATCCAGCGCAACATCATCGGCGAGCGGGTGCTCGGACTGCCGCGGGAGCCGAGATGATCAACATCGGACCGGCCGGCATCGATCCGCTCGACCTCGTCGACCCGGAGCGTTACGCGCGCCGCGGCTACCCGCACGACACCTGGACCCGTCTGCGCGCCGACGCGCCCGTCGCGTTCGTCGAGGTCGACGGGTACAAACCGTTCTGGGCGATCACCAAGCACGCCGACATCCTGCAGATCGCCGCGCAACCGGAGCGGTTCTCGAGCGCGCAAGGGATCACGCTGGCGCGGGCCGGGGCGCCGCCCGTTCCGCCGACCGAGATCCTCGTCATGATCGACCCACCCCGGCACGGACCGATGCGCCGGGTCGTGAACGCGCGCTTCACGCCCCGCGCGGTGCGCGCGCGGAGCGACGACGTCGAGCGCATCGCGACCGACGTGCTCGACAACGTCGCCACTGCAGGTGGCACGAGTGAAGGCGACTTCGTCACCGGCGTCGCGGCGCCGTTCCCGCTCGCGGTCATCGCCTGGATCCTCGGCGTCCCGAACGCCGACTGGGAGCTGCTGTTCCGCTGGACGAACGAGATCATCGGCAAGGACGATCCGGAGTACCGCCGCGCCGGCGAGTCGCCCGGGCAGACGATGAAACGAGCCCGGGGCGAGCTGCGCGGCTTCTTCGAAGACTTGGTCGACCAACGCCGCCGAGATCCGCAGGACGATCTGGTGAGCGAGCTCCTCCAGGGCACCGTCGATGGTGCGCCACTCACCGACGAACAACTGCTCTCGTACTGCGAGCTGTTCGTCGAGGCCGGCAACGAGACCACGCGCAACGCGATCAGCGGCGGCCTCCTCGCCTTCTGCGAGCGACCCGAGGAGTGGCAGAAACTGCGCGCCAACCCCGCGCTCCTGCCGTCGGCCGCGGAGGAGATCCTGCGCTGGGCCAGCCCGATCAGCCACTTCACCCGCGTCGCGACCGAGGAATGCGAGATCCGGGGCATGACGATCAGCGCCGGCGATCAACTGGCGCTCTATTTCGCGTCCGCGAACCGGGACGAAGAAGTGTTCGACGATCCGTTCGCGTTCCGCGTCGAACGCGATCCGAACCCACACCTCGCGTTCGGGTTCGGCGAGCACGTGTGTCTCGGCGCGCACCTCGCGCGCGTCGAGATCGAGACCATCTTCCGGCACCTGCTCGCCCGGCTCGAGTCGTTCGAGCTCGCGGGGGAAGTCGAGCGGTTGAAATCCGCGATCAACGGCAGCATCAAACAACTACCGCTGCGCTACCGGCTCGTGTAGCGCGGCGATCGAGAGGGGAACCATGGAACAGCGTCCGTTCGGAACGACGGGACTCGAGGTCGGGGCCGTCGGCTTCGGCTGCTGGGAGATCGGCGGCGGCTACGGCGACATCGAGGCGACCGAGTTCCCGAGCGCGATCGGGCGGGCGCTCGACCTCGGCATCAACTGTTTCGACACCGCCGAGGGCTACGGCCTGGGTGCGTCGGAACGGGCGTTGGGCGAAGCGCTCGGCCGGCGCCGCGACGAAGCGGTCATCGTCACGAAGTTCGGCACGAACTACAAGGGCATGCCGAACATGCGCGACAGCAGTCGCGAGCGTGTCATCGCGTCGATCGACAAGAGCCTGAAGGCGCTGGGCACCGACTACGTCGACGTGTATCTCGTGCACTGGCCCGACCGCGAGACGCCGTTCGAGGAGACGATGCAAGCCCTCGACGACATCGTGCGCGAAGGCAAGGTCCGCTTCGTCGGCCTCTCGAACTTCAAGCTCGACGAGATCAAACAATGCATGGCCCTACACCGGATCGACGTGGTGCAATACGGCTGGAACATGTTCGACCGCCGCATGCAGCGGGAGATCCTCCCGTACTGCGAGGAGAACGGAGTGGGCTTCATGGCTTACGGCTCACTCGCGTTCGGCTTGTTGACGGGCACGTTCACCGAGGACCACGACTTCGGCAGCGCCGACTGGCGCTCACGCCAAGGAAACATGGGCGCGATCAAGATGTTCGCCGCACTGTTCGGGCCGGAGAAGTTCAAGGACAACGTGCGGGCCGTGGAGGAGCTGAAGGGCATCGCGGCCGCCTACGACAAGAGCCTCCCCCAGCTCGCATTGCGCTGGGCGATCTCCCACCCCGCGGTGAGCACCGCGCTCGTCGGCTGTCGTTCGGTCGCCGAAGTCGAGGACAACGCGGGCGCGGTCGGATGGTCGATCAGTCCCGCGCACCTCGCCGAGATCGACGCGATCTTCGCCCGCCACGACATCGACACCTCGCCCGAGTTCTGGATCGAAGAGGCGTGACCGGTCGCGCGGAGATGACGGGCAAGGTCGCGATCGTCACCGGCGGCGCGAGCGGGCTGGGCCGGGGCATGGTCGAGCTGCTCGTGGAAGAGGGTGCGAGCGTCGTCATCGCCGACGTGAACCAGGCCGAGGGTGAGGCGTTGGCTGCCGCGCTCGGTGCGGCCGTGGCGTTCAAGCCGACGGACGTGACCGACGCCGATCAGATCCAAGCCGTCGTCGACTTCGCGGTCGAGCAATACGGCGGGCTGCACGTCATGTGCAACAACGCCGGCATCGGCGGATCGTTCAAGCGCTTCCTCGACGACGACTTCGCCGACTTCGATCGTGTGATGGCGGTGAACATCTTCGGCGTGATGGTCGGGAGCCAGCGCGCCGCCCGGCACATGGCCGAGCACGGCGGAGGAGTGATCATCAACACCACGTCGATCGGCGGGATCAACGCGGGTTCGGGTGTGATGGCGTACCGCGCGACGAAGGCCGCCGTCATCCACTTCACCCGCTCGATCGCGGTCGAGCTCGCGGCGAACAACATTCGCGTGAACTGCATCGCCCCCGCGCACATCCCCACCGCCATCAACGCGGCCATGGATCAGTCGTTGATCGTGCGCGCCATGCAACCGCTGCAGCGCGTCGGTTCGCCGCGCGACGTCGCGGAGGCCGTGCTCTACCTCGCGAGCGATCGCGCCGCGCAGATCACCGGTGTCGTGTTGCCCGTCGACGGCGGAACGACCGCCGGTTCTCCGCCCCGGTCGATGAAGGAGCTGATGACCCGTGACCGCTGACGTCGTCATCCGGGGTGGAACGGTCTTCGACGGGAGCGGTCGGCCCGGCTACGCGGCCGACGTCGCGATCACCGACGGCCTCATCTCCGCGATCGGTCCGGAGCTGCAGGGTGAGCAGGTGCTCGACGCCGCCGGTTGCGCGGTCACACCCGGCTTCATCGACATCCACACGCACTACGACGCGCAGGTGTTCTGGGATCCGGCACTACGGCCGTCGTCGTTTCATGGGGTGACCACCGTCGTCGCGGGCAACTGCGGATTCTCGATCGCGCCGACGCGCGCCGAGCACCACGACCTCATCGTCGGAACGCTCGAGAACGTCGAAGACATGAACCCGGCCACGCTGACCGCCGGCATCGCGTGGGAGTTCGCAACCTTCGCCGAGTACCTCGACCTCGTGCGGAGCCGGGGAACGCTCATCAATTTCACCGCGTACATCGGTCACTCCGCGGTTCGGCTCTGGGTGATGGGCGACGCGGCGTACGAACGCGCCGCAACGCCGGACGAGATCGAGCAGATGTGCACGTTGGTGCGCGACGCCCTCGCGGCCGGCGCGGCCGGGTTCTCGACGAGCTTCTCGTTCGCGCACCGCGGCGTCGACGGCAAGCCCGTGCCGAGCCGCTTTGCGGACGCGGCCGAGGTCGAGGCGCTGTTCCTCGCGGTGGGCGAAGCGGGCACGGGGGTGGTGCTCATCACCCCGGGCGAACAGTGTTCCTACGCCGACGTGTACGCGTGGCAGCCGCGCATCGGTCGCCCGTTCACGTACCCGCTGTTCGCGGCGCCGGGCGGGCGCCATCACGAGCCCGTCCGCCTGCACGACGAGGGTTTGGCGCACGGCGCGAACGTGTGGCCCCAGGTCACTCCCCGCCCCCTCACCATGCAGTTCACGATGGCCGACGCGTACAGCCTCAACACCGGCCAGGTCTTCGGCGAACTGATGAAGGTGGGTCGATCGGTACGGATGGCGGCGTACCGCGATCCGGCGTGGAGGGCGCAAGCCGCGGCCGACCTCGAGGAATCACCGATGCGGCCCCGGTGGGACACGTTCGAGATCTCCGAGTCGGCGAAGTTCCCCGAGCTCGAGGGCCGGCGCGTCGCCGACGTCGCCCGAGAGCGGGGTTGCAGTCCGCTCGACGTGATGTGCGAGATCGCGGTCGCGGAAGATCTCACGACCCGTTTCCGCGCGTACATCGCGAACGACGATGTCGACGAGGTCGGCCGGTTGCTCGTGCACGACCACGTGATTCTGGGTCTTTCCGACGCGGGTGCGCACGTCGATCAGTTGTGCGACGCGCCCCTGCCGACCGACCTGCTCGGTACTTGGGTGCGCGACCGCGGCGCGATCTCACTCGAGCACGCGGTCCGCAAGCTGACCGGCGAACCCGCCGACATGTTCGGCTTCGTGGGGCGCGGCTATCTGCGCGAGGGGTACGCGGCCGACGTCTGCGTCTTCGATCCGATCACGGTGGGGACCGGCCCCACCCGGCGCGTCCGCGACTTCCCCGCCGACGCGGAACGGCTGACCGCCGAGGAGCCCACCGGCATGCGGCACACGCTCGTCAACGGCACCCCGATCCGGATCGACGGGGTCCAGGTCGAGTCCGACGCCCGCCCCGGCACCCGCCCCCGGATCAAATAACGCCCCCGCGATTCGAACTGGCGTGAGTTGGGCCCCTATAGAGGGCCCAAGTCACGCCGGTTCGATGTGTTTGCGGAGCCACTCCTCGGTGTTGCGGGCCGCGCGCCGGGCGAGGGCGGTGTCCGGGCCGAGCAGGGTGAAGCCGTGGCACACGCCGGGGTAGACGTGGATCTCGGTCGGCACGCCCGCCTGGTTGAGGCGCAGCGCGTAGTCGATGTCTTCGTCGCGGAATCCGTCGACGGCACCGACCGACACGAACGCGGGCGGCAGACCGGAGAGATCGGTGGCACACGTCGGCGCGGCGTACGCGGGTACGTCGTCGCGGCCGTAGAGAGCGCCGAGATACGACTGCCACCCGAACGTGTTGGAGCCCCGGCTCCACACCGCGAGGTCGTCCTGACAGCTCGACGGAGTGGTCTGGCGGTCGTCGAGCATCGGCGAGTCGAGGATCTGGAACGCGATCGGAACCTCGCCGCGGTCGCGCGCCAAGAGTGCGAGTGCGGCCGCGAGCCCGCCCCCCGCGCTGACGCCCGCGACACCGATGCACCCGCGATCGATGCCCAGCTCCTCGGCGTGTTCGTACGTCCACACCAGCCCGCGGTAACAGTCTTCGAGCGGGCCGGGGTACGGCGTGTCGGGCGCGAGCCGGTAGTCGACCGAGATGCCGACCAGGCCGAGCTTCGGGCACCAGTCGGCGAACTGCTGGTCGTCCATGGTGTTGGAACCGAAGACGTACCCACCACCGTGCATCGAGTAGACGCACGGCATCGGGCCGCTGGCGGCCTTCGGCTGATGCACGCGGAGCGGCACCGCAGGTTGATCGGACGCGGAGGGAACGACCCGACTCGTCCGCGTGACTGCGTCCGAAGGCGGCAGCTCGGGCGCATCCATCGTGCGCAACACGGCGAGGATCTCGGCCGTCATCGCGTCGAAGGGAACGAGCTCGGCCGCGGCCGCGATATCGGGATCCAGTTGGTGCGCAGTCACCGGGCCGGGACCTCCTCGGTCGGCGCGGCGATCGGGGTGAACTCGAGATGCAGAGCCTCGAGACCGCGCAACATGTAGATCGGCGAGTAACCGTAGCGACGCGCGCCGGCAGGGCCGTGTTCTCGCTCCGAGATCCGGATGTCGGCCATGCGGTCGAAGATGCGTTCCAGGGTGACGCGCGCCTCGGCGCGGGCCAAAGGTGCGCCGACGCAGGTGTGTATGCCGAACCCGAACCCGAGGTGATGACGACCGTCGCTGCGATCGAGACGAAGCTCGGCGGGCGCCTCGAAGTGGCGAGGGTCACGGTTGGCGGCACCGTTGTGCACCATCACCGTGGTGCCCGCGGGAATGTCGACGCCGCCCACGGTCGTGGTGACGCGGGCCAGCCGGAACTCGCCCTGAATCGGGCTCTCGAGGCGCAGCATCTCCTCGACGAAGTCCGGGATGCGATCGCGCTCGTCGCGCAGGAGCTGTTGGAGCTCGGGATCTTCCGCGAGCCGTTGGAGCGCGGCGCCCAGGAGCCGGGCGGTCGTCTCCCCGCCCGCCGAGAACAGGTTCGCGGCGATGAGCGCGACGTCGTGCACGTCGGGAATCGACCCGTCGGGGAAGGTCGCGGTCGTGAGGCCCGACATCACGTCGTCGCGCGGTTCGCGGCGCAGCTGCTCGATGTACGCGGTGAAGCGCTCGTACAGGAACTCCAACGGCTTGTGCGCCATGGCGCCCTCACCCCGACCGGGCGCCGCGCCATGGGGTTTGCCCTGCAGCTCGTCCCGGAACGCTTCGTGATCGGCTGCGGGGACGCCGAGCAGGTCGGCGATCACCAACAGCGTGAACGGCTTCGCGTACTCGCGCACGAACTCGCATTCGCCCCGCGCCACGAACTCGTCGATCTGACGATCGGCGAGTTGCCACATGAACTCCTCGTTCTCCTTCAGGCGTTTGGGCGTGATGAGCCGCAGCAGCAACGCCCGCTGTTCGGTGTGCTTGGGCGGATCGAACGACGGCAGCTGATCGCTGAACGGGAGCGCGTCGCGGTGTTCGTCGATGATCGCACTGATGTCGTCACCTTCGAAGGCCACCGGGAACTTCACGAACGGCCCGGCTACCGCGTTGCACGACGAGAACGTCGCGCTGTCGTTGTACACCGCCATCGCCTCCTCGAAACCGGTGATCATGAACACACCCCAGTGCGGCTCGCGCCACACCGCTCCGTGGGCACGGACGTACTCGTAGTACGGATACGGATCCTGATAGATGGCGGGTGTGCGGAAATAGTCGATCGCATCGAACGCGCCGTCGACATCAGAGGCACTCATCGGTTCTCCAATCCATGTGGGCGGCGGCCGGTGCGGATGGCCTCCTCGACCAGGCCGATCACCCAGGTTGCGCCCGCGATCGCGTCCTCCGGGTCGAGACCCCAGTCGACGACGAGGCGCTCGTACGACGCGACGCTCCACAACACGTCGAGCATCGCCGCGGTGACCGCGCGGTCGGTTTCCGGCCAGTCCGCGGTCTTCGCGGTGACCGCCGCGACCAGCGCGTCGCGCTGGCGCCCGTGCGCGGCAACCAACGTCGGGTCATCGGGGGCGCGCGACTCCAACGGGAACGACGACACGTAGGTGAGCAGCCGCGCGGTATGGGGCGCGATGTCTTCCAGCGCCAGGCCTTCGAGCATCACGCCCGCTTCGTGCTCGAGCCGGGCGATCACCGCGTCGCGCAGCTCCCGCTCGCTCGCGAAGTAGCGATACACGGTGCGCTCGGTGATACCGGCGCGCTGCGCTACGCCCCGTACCGTCAGCGCGCGCCAGTTCCATACCGGAACGCCGTGGAGCAGCTCGGCGCCGGACACGATGATGCGCTCTCTCGTCTCCGTCGCGCGCTGGCGCCGCACCGGGCTGTCGTACTTCCGGCGCTCGCGCGCCGGAACCTTGGCCTTCGCCGTCACCCTCGACTGAGCACTCGACGCGGTACTCAACGGGTGACGACCGGAAGCGTCTCCCAACCGCGCACGGTCGAGGTCGGCGAGAGCTTGGCGCCCGACCAGTCGACGTCCCAGGTCGGGAACCGCTTCAGGACCTCTTCGAGCGCGACGCGGCCTTCGAGGCGGGCCAGCGCGGCGCCGAGGCAGAAATGGGTGCCGAAGCCGAAGGTGAGGTGCTGGGGCGCGTTGCGGTGGATGTCGAACCGGTCCCCTTCGGGATGACGGCGGTCGTCGCGGTTCGCCGATCCGATCAGGAACATCATGATGCTGCCTTCCGGGACCGCTTGCCCGTAGTGCACTGCGTCGCGCGCGACGTAGCGCGCGACGTGCGGGGCCGGCGATTCGAATCGCAGGAGCTCCTCGAGCGCGTTCGGGATCAGGGTTGGGTCGTCGACGAGCTCGCGGCGTTGGTCGGGATGCTCGGCCAACACCTTGCCCGCCCACCCGATCAAGCGCGTCGTCGTCTCGTTCCCCGCGCCCGCGACGACCGTCACGTACGTGAGCACCTCCGCTCGCGTCAGGCGCCGTGTGGTCCCGGTCTCGTCGACGAACTCCGCGTTCAGCAACTCCGTCATCACGTCGTCCGAGGGATGCTTCGACCGCCACTCGATGTAGTCGGCGAAGATCGCGCCGCTCAACACGTCCTCGACCGACGCGGTCATCGGCTCGCCCGCTTCGGTACGCAGCGACACGTCGACGTGCTCGCGGATCGCGACCTGATCCTGTTCCGGGATCCCGAGCAGCATCCCGATGACGCGCATCGGCATCTGCGCGCCGAGGTCGGCGACGAAGTCGAACCGTCCGGAACCGACGAGCGGATCGAGACTGGCCGCGCAGAACTCACGCACCTGGGGTTCGAGCGCGTTCATCTTCTTCGGAGTGAACACGCGCGACAGGAGTCCGCGGTGCACGGTGTGCACGGGCGGGTCTTCGAAGATGATCACGCCGGGCGGCATCTCGAGGTTGGCCTTGATCAACTCGATGATCGCGCCCCGACCCGAGATGTACGTCTCGCGTTCCTTGAGCCCGGCCTCGACGTCGTCGAAGCGGCTCAGCGCGAAGAAGTCGTATTGCTCGTTGTAATAGAGCGGCGCCTCTTCCCGCAGTCGCCGGAACGCGGGGTACGGGTCGACATTGATCTCGACGTCGTAGGGGTCGTAGGAGAGTCCGGTCGTGCTGGTCATGGTTTCCTCACTTGGGGTTCCGGCGCCGGCGCGGGCATTCAGGCGAGCTTGGCGGACCATCCGCCGTCGACGGGCACCACCGCGCCCGTCACATAGGAAGCGCGATCGGTCGCGAGAAACGCCGCGACTTCCGCGACCTCTTCGGCCTGCCCACCGCGATTGAGGGCCGCCTTTTCGAGCATGCCCGGGATGTTCTCGCCGCCGGCGCTCATCGCGGTGTAGATGAATCCCGGACAGATGCAGTTGGCGCGGATTCCCTGCGGCCCGTACTCGACGGCCGCGGCTTTCGTGATCGCGATCACTCCCGCTTTGGCCGCGGAATACACGCCGGTGAAGTACGAGCCGTTCATGCCGCCGACCGACGAGAAGTTGACGATCGCGCCGCCGTTGCCCGCGTCGAGCATGACGCGGATCCCGTGCTTGGTCCCGAGCAGCACACCGCGCAGGTCGACGTCCATGACGCGGTCGTAGTGCTCCATCGTCACGTCGGCGAGCATCATCGCGTCGGCGATGCCGGCCACGTTGAGGACGGCGTCGACGCGACCGAACTCGTCGAGCGCGGCGCGCATCATCGCTTCGACGTCGGCCTCCGACGTGACGTCACAATGGATCGGGAGCACGCCCACGCCGACCGCCGCCGCGGTGTCGTCCTGGGCGCCGCTGATATCGCCGGCCACGACCCGCGCGCCCTCGCGCACGAAGACCTCGACCGCAGCACGCGCCATCCCCGACCCCGCGCCGGTGATGACGGCGACCTTCCCGTCGAGCAGTCCCATACGGCAAAACTCCTGCGTGTGGCGCCCGGGCGCTTGCCCGCGCAATTGGTGTCATGAGAGAATGACATCAATACCGACGGTTCGGCAAGACCGGCCGTGAGTGCTGACCAAAGGGGCGTCGTGGCGACGTACGTGCTCGTTCATGGCGGGGGCCACGGCGGCTGGTGTTACCGAGCGCGTCGCACCGATTCTGCGGGCCGCGGGGCACGACGTCTACACGCCCACGCTCACCGGATTGGGCGAGCGATCCCACCTTCTCGGTCCGCACGTCGACCTCGACCTGCACATCCAGGACGTGGTTGCGGTACTCGAGTTCGAGGATCTGCACGACGTGATCCTCGTCGGCCACAGCTACGGCGGAATGGTGATCACCGGCAGCGCGGATCGCGCCGCGGCGCGCGTGGGCCGCCTCGTGTATCTCGATGCGGCCACGCCCACGAACGGCCAGTCACTGCGCGACGTTGCCGGTCCGATCATCGAAGCGGTTCGCCCGTTCGGCGAGACGGTCGACGGGCTCGAGCTGGTCCTGCTCCCGGCGCCCGACGCGGACCTCCTCTACGGGGTCACCGATCCCGACGACCTCGCCTGGATGTCCGAACGCCTCACCGGCCATCCGTGGCAGTGCTTCGAACAGCCGCTCGCATTGGAAAACGAGGCGGCCCTGTGGGCCATTCCGAAGTACCACATCGTCTGTACCTCGACGATCGCGACGCGCGACCCGAAGCTGATCGACGACGCGCGCGCCCGCGGCCGGTTCTGGGACATCGACACCGGCCACGACCTCATGATCACCGAGCCGCAGGCGGTCGCCGACGCGCTGCTCGAAGTCGCCGTCGCCTAGAGCGCGCAACCTCGCGGCCGACGCCGTCACCGCACCGATGTGAAGAAGTTCCGCAGATCGTCGGCGAAGAGTGCGGGCTGCTCCATCGCCGCGAAGTGGCCGCCGCGCGGCATCTCGACCCAGTGGGTCACGTTGTACCGCTGCTCGACCCATGAACGGGGGTAGCGCAGCACCTCTTTGGGATAGCGCCCCACCCCCGTCGGGGTCCCGACGTACTCCGGTGCATCCCGGCTGTCCGCGTTCTCCCAGTAGAGGCGCGTCGACGATGCGATCGTCTGCGTCACCCAGTAGGTCATCACGTTGGTGATCATCTGATCGCGCGTGAAGACGTTCTCGGGATCGCCGTCGCAGTCGCTCCACGCCTGGAACTTCTCCACGATCCACGCGAGCAGGCCCGCGGGCGAATCGTTGAGACCCACGCCCAACGTCTGGGGCTTGGTCGACTGCTCCTGCCGCGTAACCCGACTCCCGCCGCGCGAACTGCTGCATCGACGCGAGGTCGGCCTGGTCGGCATCGGTGAGCTCGACGGGATTCTCGGGGCGCTCCGCGATCGGCATGTTGAGGTGGATCGCAACGCAGTGCTCGGGGTCGAGCGCACCGATCCGCGTCGTGACCTGCGCACCCCAATCGCCACCCTGGGCGCCGTAGCGCGCGTAACCCAGCCGCGGCATGAGCTCCATGAACGCACGTGCCACTCGCGGGATGTCCCAGCCGCGCGTGCGGGTCGGCTCCGAGAACCCGTAGCCGGGCAGCGACGGCACGATCACGTGGAACGCGTCGGTCAGGCGGGGAATGACGTCGAGGAACTCGACGACCGAGCCCGGCCAACCGTGCGTGAGCAGCAACGGGAACGCGTCGCAATTCGGGGAACGGGCATGGATGAAATGGATCGACTGGCCGTCGATGGTCGTGCGGAAGTGTTCGAACTCGTTGAGTCGCGCTTCTTGCGCCGCGCCAGTCGTAATCGTCGCGCCAGTACGCCACGAGCGCGCGCAGATAGTCGTACGGGATCCCGTAGTCCCAACCGCTGCCCTCGATCTGATCCGGGATGCGTGCGTTCGCCAACCGCTCGCGGAGGTCGTCGAGCACGGCGTCGTCGACGCGGATCGCGAACGGCGCGATCGCCTCCGAGGTGTTCACCACTTCAACGTAGGCGCCACTTCGGCCGTTCGCCCGACGCGAAGCGCTCCTGTCCTTCCTTGAACGCGGTCGCGTCGGAGCCGATCCGGGTGAAGAGGTTCGCGACCGCGAGCGCCTGGCTGCGCGACATTTCGAGCGCGGTCCACAGCGCCCGCATCGTCCCTTGAATCGCCAACGCGGGCGAGTCGGCGATCACCTGCGCGGCCCACCCCGCGCGCTCGCGCAGCTCGGCCCGGGGCACCACCTCGCTGACGAGTCCGATCTCCCGCGCCCGCTCCGCCGACATGCGTTCGTGCACGCCGAGCAGCGCCAACCGCATGATCTCCGGGAACGGCATCTTGGTGAGCATCTGCATGGGCTCGAACGCGGCCGTCATCCCGTAGGTGACGTGCGGATCGAAGAAGACGGCGTCGTCGGCCGCGATGATGAATTCCGTCTCGCCGAGCATGTAGAACGCCCCGCCGCACGCCAGGCCGTGCACGGCCGCGATCACCGGCTTCCACAGGTCGTTCGACTTCGGTCCGATGTCGCCGCCCGGATCGTCGTACATCCACGGCGTGGGATACGCGGAGAAGAAGTCGGTCTCCATGGCGTCGTCGGTCATCGCTTCCGAGCGGTCGATGCCAGTGCAGAACGCGTCGCCTTCACCCGCGAGCACGACGCAGCGCACGTCGTCGTTGTAGCGAAAGCCGCGCCACAGGTCGCGCAGCTCGGCCTGCATCTTCAGATTGAACGCGTTCCGCACCGCGGGCCGGTTGAGCGAGACCCACGCGACCCCGTTGTCGATCGTGACGAGAAGCGTTTCGTAGTCGGACATCGGGATCAATTCTTCCTCAGCTCGGAGTGTCGGAGAGCAGCCGTTGCGAGATGTCGCCTACTTCGCTCGCCAAGCCGTCGTATACGACCTCGCCGTGTTGCAACAGCACGACCGAATCGGCGATCTTGAGCGCGTGGTCGACGTACTGTTCGATCAGGAGCACGGCCGTGCCCGCGTCGCGCACACGCGTCAGCGTGGCGTAGACCTCGTCGACGAGAAGCGGCGACAGCCCGAGCGACAGCTCGTCGACGACGACCAGACGGGGCGCGCGCACCAGCACCCGCGCCAGCGACAGCATCCGTTGTTCACCGCCCGACAGCGAACCGGCTTGCTGTTTGCGCCGATCGCGGAGTCGGGGGAACAGCTCGTACGCCTGCTCGAGTCCGCCCGCGAGGCCCTTGCGCCCGAGATTGCGGCGGAAGTCGAGCGTGAGATTCTCCTCCACCGTGAGCGAACCGAACACGGATCGGCCTTCGGGCGCGTGCATGATCCCGAGCTCGGCGATGCGCCACGCCTTCATGCGGGTGATGTCGCGCCCTTCGAACATGACCGTTCCGGACGATGCGGCGACGAGACCGGTAGCGACGCGTGCCAGCGTGGTCTTGCCCGCGCCGTTCGCGCCGAGCAGCGCGACCACGCTGCGCTCGGCGACGGAGATCGACACGCCGAACACGGCGCGGAACGGACCGTAGGCGGCGTCGACATTCCGCAGTTCGAGCAGGGGCGTCGTTCCCGCGGGCGCCGTTCCCGCTGGTGTCGTCATCTCGGCCGGCGTTGTGTCGCTCACGGCGCCGCCTCCGTTGCTCCGGGCGCGGGGGAAGTTGCTCCGGGCGCCGGGGCACGCGTCTCGTCCGCGGTGATCGGTTCACCGAGATACGCCTTGCGGACGCGCGCGTCGCCGAGGACCGCCGCGGTGGGACCGTCGGCGATGAGGGTGCCGAAGTCGAGCACGTAGGCGCGGTCGACGAGGGCGCGGACCATCTCGACGTCGTGCTCCACGAGCAGCACGGCAATGCCCCGCTCCGCGTGAACTTGCTTCAACGTCTCGGTGAGCGAGTGCGTCTCGGCCCGATCGAGCCCCGAAGACGGTTCGTCGAGCAACACGAGCCGGGGTTCGGTCATGAGGGCCCGACCCACCTCGACGAGCCGGGCCCGACCGAGACTGAGCGATTCGATCGGGACGTCGGCGCAATCGGTGAGCCCGAGCAGCTCGAGCGTCGCCGCCACCTGGTCTCGTTCGGCGGCACTGTGCTGACCGATGCCGAGCACGTCCTTCCACAAGGCGCCATTGCCGCGCCGGGCCGCGGCCGCGACGAGCAGGTGCGTGCGCGCCGACATCCCGCCGAAGAGCTCGATGCGTTGGAACGTGCGGCCCAAGCCGAGCCGGGCCCGGCGATACGTCGGGATCTTGGTGATCGTGCGCCCCGCGAATCGCACCGAACCGCCGTCGGGCTCGACCGCGCCGAAGATGCAGTTGAACAGTGTGGTCTTGCCCGCGCCGTTGGGCCCGATCAGGCCGACCAGCTCGTTCTCGTCGACATGCAAGCTCACGCCGGTGAGCGCGTTGATACCGGAGAAGTTGATCGAGATCTCCGTCGCGGCGAGAAGGGGTTCAACGGGTGCTGCCACGGGCCGCTACTCCGTCTCCGCCAAGCGCGCGGGCGCGCTTTCCTGGTGCTTGTGCGACTCGCGCCGATCGAGGACGCGTTGTAGCCGGTTGAAGAGCATGCTCTTCTGGTATTCGAGGATGCCTTCGGGGTGGCGGGCGAAGGTGATTGCGCCGAGGCCGAACAGCACGATCTGCCACGTTGCCGAAACATGAATCGCGTTCAGCAGCTCCGGGAAGAACTTGAGCGCGATCGCCGCGACGACTGCGCCTTCGACCGTCCGCGTACCCAAGGTGACGACGAGCACGACCCAGAACATCGCGAACGCAACGCTGAAGTTCGCGTCGTAGTTCGCCGCACCCTCCCGCATGCTCAGCAAGGCGCCGCCCAAGCCCGCGATCCCCGCCGACAGCGCAAACGCGGTGATGCGGGCCCGCGTGGGATTGATGCCGATCGACGACGCCGCGATCTCCGATCCGTCGAGCGCGCGGAGGTTGTGCCCCGTGATGCCCGAACGGACGCGCACGACGATGAAGCCCACTATGAGGAGCGCGGCCGTGCATAAGAGCAAGAAGCTGCGATCGGAGGTGAAGTTGATCGTGCTGATCGTCGGGCGCGGCACCGTGATCGGCAGCTGCCCGCCGCTGGCCCACGTGAACTTGACGATGACGCTCTCGAAGAACAGTGCGAACGCCAACGTGGCCAACGCGAGATAGATACCGCCGAGCCGGAGCGCGGGAATGGCGAGCAGCGCACCGATGGCCGCCGCGATCGCCACCCCGATCAGCGCGGCGACGATCACCGACACCCCGTGCTTCGTCGCGAGCTGACCACACGTGAACGCGCCGATCGCCGCGAACGAACCCTGGGCGAGGGAGATCTGCCCCGCCATGCCGGTGAACACGGTGATCGACAAGAAGATGATCGAGAAGATCACCGCCTGCGTAGCGAGCGACAGCCAATAGCTGTTGGCCACCGCGCCGAAATACCAGAGCGCGACCAACACCAGCACGATGCCGACGACATGCGTGGCCCGCGTGAGGCCCGGGCCGCGCTCGTCGGCGGCGAGGGCCGGCGGCGGCGGGTCGACACCCGCGAGCGGGTCGGCGAACTCGCGCTTGCGTCGCAACGACGGCTTGAGGATCAAGACCAGGAACAAGACGACGAACGGCAGCGACGGCCGCAGGCCCTGAGCGAGGATGCTGTTGGTCGGCAGCTCGCGCGCCAGGATCTGCGCGCCGATCCCGAGGCCGAGACCGCCCACCAAAGCGAGCGGCAGGCTCGAGAGGCCGGCGAACGCGGCCGCGGCAACCGCGGCCACGACGAGCAGGAAGAAGTTCTGCGACGAGAGCTGCGGGTACAGCGGACCGAGGAGCAGACCGGCCATGCCCGCGAACGCGCTCGACAGCACCCAGCCCGTCGACGACACACGGTCGGAGCTGATGCCCGCGAGCTCGGTCATGCGGGCGCTCTCCACGACCACGCGCATGCGCAGACCGATCGCGGTGTAACGGAACATGAGCGTGAGCCCGAGCACGGCCGCCAGCGTCACGATGATCGTCGCGAGGTCGTCCCGGAAGAACGCGTACGAACCGAAGTTGTAGATGACGTCGCCGTTGCCGACGATGCCCTGCACTCCGAACAGCGGTGCGCTGCCGAAGTTGAACGCGAGCTTGACGATCTCGGGCAGCGCGAGCAGGAGCCCGATCGAGACCGCGAGCCGGGCGACCTGCGGCGCGTTCCGTAGGTGCCGGAAGATCCCCCAATACAAGACGAGCCCGAGGAGCGGCGCGAACACCAGGACCGCGAGGCCCGCGGCGGGCGGGATCGGCCAACCGTGCTTGACCCGGAGCTCGTAGTACACCGCGGCCGACGCGTACGCCTGCGCGCCGAACGCGAGGTTGAAGACGCCCGAAACCTTGTACGTCAGTACGAATCCGACCGCGACGAGTGCGAACACGCAACCGATCGGAATACCTTCGATGAACGAGCTGATCACGTTGTGCATGCAGCGCTCACCTCGCGGTCAGCAGTCAACCCCGCCGCCGCGCTAACTCGGTTTCACGACATCGGTGATCTTGAACGGCGGACCGTCGAAGCTGACGTTGGCCGGAGTCTCCCACTCGTCGGGCTGCTTACCGTTGAAGCACACCCACGGCTTGGCGCCGCCGTCGTCGTAGATGCCCTCGAACGTGCCGTTGTGGATCTTCACGAAGTTGCCGCACTCGAACTGCGAACGGTTCGCGACGCTCGTGCTCGGGTCGGCGTGCTGGAACGTCCAGTCGATCGGTGTGACCATCCCGCCGTTGCTGTACGACGTCTGCTGGTTCCACGCGTTCTCGAGGTTCGCCCACGTGAAGTCCGGGCCGGCCGCCTTCAGTGAATCGACGAACTGGCGCGCCGCGATCCAGCCCTGCTCGGTCATCTCGGTGAGCTTGAGGCCGTGTTGTTGCGTGTAGTCGATGTACTGCTGGAGCGCGGGCGGAGCGGGCGAGTGCTGCGTGGCGAGGATGCCCACGAACACGATGCCGCCTTCGAGCGTGGCCGCGTTCTGCTTGATGAAGTCGGGGTCGTACAGGTTGGGGTGGAAGAAGGTCACCTTGTCGAGGATGCCCTGCTTCTTCATCTCCTTGGCCAGCGCGTAGTCACCGTTGGTGTCGAGCGCGGTGGCGACGAAGTCGACGCCTTTCGCCTTCATCTGCGAAACCTGGGCCGAGTAGTCGGTCTGGCCGAACGACAGTGACGTGTCCGAGAACGCGACGGTCGCGCCGATGTCGGAGCTGAACTTGTTGATCTCCGCGACGCTGCCGTTGATGCTGTCGGACGACTGCGCGACGTTGTAACCGATCAGCGCGACCTTGTGCGCGCCGACCTGCTTGATGACGTACGGGAGCAAGCGGCCGAGCGACGTGCAACCCTTGAAACAGATCGGCGCGACGTTCGGGAAGAAGTTCTTCGGGCCCGCCCATTCCGCGTTGATGTTCCAGCCGTACGTGGGGATGCCGGCCTTGGCGAGCTCCGGTGCGCCGGTGAACAGCTGAGACGCGATGAACGCGGCGTAGACGTTGTCCTGGCTGAGCAGCGCCTCGACCTGGGTCGTGTTCTGCGACAACTGGTCGTCGCGCTTGCTCACGAGCTTCAACTTCCGGCCCCAGACGCCACCCTGCGCGTTGACGACGTTGAAGTACGCGTCGATACCGTCGTTGAGGAGCCCGTAGTCGCCGCCGACCGGGTTGGTGATCGACACGACCGAGCCCACGCGAATCTCGGTGGAAGAGACCCCGGGCGCCTTGACCGGCTGGTTGGTCGAGTAGTCGGTGCCCTTGAACGTGGTCGACGGTCCGGCCGGCGCGGTGGTGTCGCTCGACTTGGAGCTACCCGCGTTGCCGCACGCCGCGACGAGCAGCGTCAGCGCCAGAACCGAGCCGAACGCGCGTGTGCGCGTCTTGGTCACCAATGTCATTCCGGTCCCCCCGGCTCACGGTGCTTGGTTGAGCCCTGTTATAACAGATGAGTCACTCGCCCGCCAGGCATCGCCCGTGGGACCCGCACAGTCGGGCAGCACGCTGCGATGTCGAGCCGCCACCGGCTCTAACAGCGGCGTCAGCGAGCCGGCCCGGGCGTCAACGCGACAGACCGAGGCCGCGACCGGCGATGATGTTGCGCTGGATCTCGCTCGTTCCCGCATAGATGGTGGTGCCCAGCGAGAATCGCAACGCGTGTTCGATCCGCCCGCCCTGCGGCGCGCTCGGGTCGAAGTAGCTCCGCAGCGCGTCGGGACCGACGAGCTCGCAGAGGTCCTGGGCCGCGCGCTCGAGCGCCTCGGAGCTGAACAGCTTGGCCATCGGTCCTTCCGACTCGGGCACCATGCCCTTCGCGACCATCCAGGTGTTGCGTCGTTCGAGCAGCGTCGACACCTCGAGCTCGGTCGCGACTCGCGCGAGCCGCTCGCGTACGTCGTGGTCTTCGAGTCGCGGCCGACCGGTCGGGCCCGTCGTCTCGCGCGCCCACGCTTCGGTCGCGTCGAGCAGGCGTTCGATGCGGTTCGCGAACCCGGCCGAGTGCTCGTCCTGTAGCGAAGCCGTCATGACGCGCCAGCCGCCGTCGACCTCGCCGATGCGCCAGCGGTCGTCGACGCGTACGTCGTTGTAGAACGTGATGTTCGTGCGCTCGCCCGAAAGCGTGTAGACCGCCTGGACCTCGACGCCCGTCTGCTTCATCGGCACCAGAAATGTCGTGAGTCCCTTGTGCTTGGCAACATTCGGGTTGGTGCGGGTGAGCAGGAACACGTAGTCGGCGAGGTGTGCATTCGTGGTGAACATCTTCGAGCCGTTGATGACCCATTCGTCGCCGTCGCGCACCGCACGCGTCTGCGCGTTCGCCACGTCGGAACCCGACTCGGGCTCGCTGAATCCCAAAACGATGATGATCTCGCCCCGCCGCGCGGGCGGGACGATCTCCTGCTGTTGTTCCTCGGTGCCGACCCGCAGGATGAGCCCCGCGACCATCCCGGTCGTGCCGTCGGCGTAGCTCGGCGCTTCCGCGAGACCGAACTCGTACTTCAAGACATCCGATTCGTAGTGGTCGAATCGGGGCCGGCCGTCTTCGTCCGCGGCCCAGGGCGCGAGCCAACCGCGCTCACGCAGCGCATCCGTGAACTCGGGATCGTGCGCGACACCCGTGCGATAGAGCCGCTCTTCGCGCGCCTCGGTCATCTGCTCGTCGAGGAAGGCGCGCACCTCGCGGCGGAACGCCTCGGTCTCGGGCGAAAGGCGGAAGTCCATCAGCTCTCCCCCACTGCTCCGTAGCGCCGGTCGGCGGCACGCGCGTACGCGCGCCGCGGTTCGGAGTACACGTTCGCCCACGCGCGGGCGCGCCGGTAATAGAGCTGCACGTCGTACTCCATCATGAAGCCGTAGCCGCCGTGGTAGTGCAGCGCCCGGTAGGTCGCGTCGCGCGCCGCCTCGTACGCGAACGCGAACGCCATCGCCGCGAGCTCACCGGCCCGATCCGGATCGGCCTCGACCGCCCACGCCGACTCGTACGCGAGCAGACGCGCGCCGTCGAGCGCGGCGGCCGCGTCGGCCAGGTGATGCGCGACCGACTGGAACGACCCGATGGGGACACCCCAGGCTTTCCGTTCCTTCACGTACTCGACGCCGATCTCGAGGGCGCGGGCGCCGATGCCGACGAGCGCGGCCGCACTGAGCATCAGGAAGTCGTCGATGGCCGCTTCGAACGCGGCGCGGGCCGCGGCACCCGACGCGAGGACGACGACGTCGGGCGCAATCGCGACGTCGGCCAGCGGCATCGAGCCCAGGTTCTCGACACGCGTGCGCACACCGTCGAGCGGCACGAGGACGAGGCGGTCGCCGTCGAACACGATCGCGTCGTCGGCGACCGCGCCGGCGGGAACGAGCTCGGCGATCCCACTCGCGGCCGGACGAACTGCAACGGTGACCATGCGACTGCCGGCGAGCGCGCACGCGAGTACGCCGGCCGCGGGTTCGCCGCCGAGCCGGGCGAGGAGCCGCGCCGCGACCTGCGTCTCGATGATCGGCGCGGGCGCGACGAAACGGCCCTGCTGTTCGGCGATCAGTGCGAGGTCGAGCGGTGACGCACCCCAACCGCCGACGGCCTCGGCGACCGCCATCGCGACGACGCCCATCTCCTGCACCGTGTCCCACAAGACCGGATCGAAGCCGAGCGGCTCGGCCGCGCGCACCCGTTCCGTCGGCGCTTCCTTTGCGTACAGCGCGGAGAACGCGGCGACGAGCTGGTCCTGCTCGTCGTCCAGCCGGAGATCCACGGTCAGCCCCTTGCCGCTCGGACAACTAACACTGGCGTCACGACGGTAGCACGACGGCATCGGAGCCGGGCGGGGCCGGAGCAGTGGGTTCGGGGTCCGCGCCGGGCCCGGCCGAACGGTCCGGACGCGCCACCGCTGACTAACGGTAGTGTCACTTCCCGACGTCGGTCCCACGGCACGAGGAGCGGGCATGCCCGACTACAAGTTCGTATTGTACGAGCCGATCGGCGACGGCCAGATCGTCCGCATCATGTTGAACCGGCCCGAGGCGCGCAACGCGCAGAACCGCGGGCTGCTCGTCGACCTCCACGACGCGTTCCTGCACGCCGAGGCCGACGACAACGTGCGGGTCATCATCCTCGGCGGCATGGGCCCGATGTTCTCCTCCGGGCACGACCTCGGTTCGAAGGTCTCGGTCGAGGAGTATCAGCCCGGTCCGAACCAGCATCCGACCCGGTTGATCAACGGATCGAATCGCAAGGGCGCCGAAGGCCTGATGCTGCAGGAGTGGCACTACTTCTTCGAGAACACGCGGCGCTGGCGCAACCTGCGCAAGATCACCATCGGCCAGGCGCACGGCGACGTGTACGCGGCCGGACTGATGCTGTTGTGGGCCTGCGACCTGATCGTGTGCGCGCAGAGCACCACCTTCGCCGATGTCGTCGGCACACGGCTGGGTATGTGCGGCGTCGAGTACTTCGCACACCCGTGGGAGTTCGGTCCCCGCAAGGCGAAGGAACTGCTGCTCACCGGCGACTCCGTCAACGCCGACGAGGCGTACGGGCTCGGCATGGTGAGCAAGGTGTTCCCCGACGACGAGCTCGCCGACCGGACGTTGCAATTCGCGGAACGAATCGCCAAGCTCCCGACCATGTCGGCGTTGCTCATCAAGGAAGCCGTCAACCAGTCGGTCGACAACATGGGCTTCTACAACGCGCTGAACGCCTGTTTCACACTGCACGAGCTCAACCATTCGCACTGGGCCCAGGTCAACGACGACGGGTTCCCGGTCGCCAAGGAAGACTCCGGCATCCCGAACTGGCGCGAGGCGCCGCCGATCGTTCCGGCCGTCAAGGATCAGGCGCGAGCCGAGTAGGCCGCGTGACCGCCACGAGCGATCCCGAACGAACATCGGCGCGCGCCATCGAGACCGATGCCGACCCGGGCGCGGGATCGGTCACCCGGCGCGCGCCGTTCTCGGACAACCCCACGGTCGGCGCGCGCGGGCAGCGCACCCAGCAACGCATCCTCGACGCCGCGCTGCGCGTGTTCGGCGAAGAGGGCTACCACCAGACGAGCATCGACCGCATCGCCAAGCATGCAGGCTGTTCGCGCGTCTCGTTCTACCAATACTTCTCGAGCAAAGAGGACGTGTTCCGCTACCTGTCGGGCCAGGTCGGCCGGCAGGTCAGCGCGTCGACGGAGGCGCTCGATCCGCTGACCTCCGACGCAACCGGTTGGGCGGCACTGCGGGCCTGGGTCGATCGCTACGGCGATATCTACGAGCGCTACGAACCCGTGTTCCGATCGTTCGCGGCCGCGGCCGAGAGCGACGAAGCGGTCGCGGGCGGGAGCGCGCGCGTCGCCCAGCGTTACATCGGCAACATCCGGGCGCGGCTCGTCACGACGTCGCTGCCGCCCCGCCAACTCGACCCGATCGTCACCCTGCTCGTCGAGTGCCTGACCGAGACGTGCTACCAGGCGCGCATCCTGCGGCTCGCGGCGCCGGAGTCGTACCCGCGCGCGCGTGTCGAAGATGCCGTCACCGACGTCATGCACCGCACCTTGTTCGGCGTGCAACCGGGCGTGAACGTGCATCCCGGCGCCCGGCACCGGCCGCCCCGCATTCCTTTCGGCCCGAGCTTGCAGCAGCTGTTCGAAAAGGCCGCGACCGCGCCGGTTCCCGGCGACGACGCGGGCCGCACCGTCACCGCGCTGATGGACGCGGGCCGCGAAGTGTTCGTGCAACGGGGCTACCACGGAACGCGCATCGACGACGTCGTGGCCGCGGCCGGGCTCTCCCACGGCGCGTTCTACCGGTACTTCGACAACAAGGCCGCGTTCGCGCACGTGCTCGCGGCGCGCGCGATGCAGCATCTCTCGACGATGTTCACCGACCTGCCCACGATCACCGCCGTGAACGCGGCCGCGGGTGACAACGACGCGACCGCGGCCAAGGCCGCGCTGCGCCGCTGGCTCCGGCGTTACAACGCCGCGCACGCGAGCGAAGCGGCCATCGTGCGGGTGTGGGTCGACGCGATGTCGCAGGACCCGGCTCTCGGCGCCGACTCCGCACCGATCGTCGACTGGGGCCGGCGGCAGTTGGCGCGCTTCCTCGCCCCGCGGGAGTTCGGCGACGTCGACACCGACGCGGTCGTGATGATCGCGCTGCTCGTCGCGTACGGCGCCCGCCGCCGCCCGACGGTCATGACCGAAGCCGCCGCGCAGATCGTCGAGCGCGGGCTGCTCGCAAGATGAAGCCAGTCGCCGTATGAAGCCAGTCGCCGTATGAAGCCAGTCGCCGTATGAAGCCAGTCGCCGTATGAAGCCAGTCGCCGTATGAAGCCAGTCGCCGTATGAAGCCAGTCGCCGTATGAAGAACGTGTCCGGTCGGGTTGCGGTCGTGACGGGTGGCGGCAGCGGGCTCGGCCTGGGTATGGCCGAGGCGTTCGCGGTCGCGGGCATGAAGATCGTGCTCGCCGACATCGACCCCGGTCGGCTCGAGTCCGTGGCCGAGCGCGTCCGGTCGAGTGGTGCCGATGGCGCGGCCGAGGTCGTCACGGTTCCGACCGATGTCAGCGATCCCGAGTCGGTCGCCGAGCTCGCCCGACGCACCATCGACGCGTTCGGAGGGGTCCACGTGGTCTGCAACAACGCCGGCATCTCCGCGATCGGGTATCAGTGGAAGACCACGCTCGACGACTGGAACGCGGTCCTCGGCGTCAACCTGCTGGGCGTCGTGCACGGAGTGCACACGTTCGTGCCGCTCTTGCTCGAACAGGACGAGGCGCACATCGTGAACACCGCGTCGATGTCGGGCCTCCTCGGCTCGCCCGGGATGGGCGCGTACGTCGCGAGCAAGCACGCGGTCGTGGGGCTGTCGAAGGCGTTGCGCGCCGACCTCGCGGGCCGGTGGCCGCACGTCGGCGTGACCCTCGTATGCCCCGGTGCGATCGCGACGAACCTGGCCGACAACGTGCGCACGCTCGGCCGCCCGCAGGACGCGGCGGCAGTCGACGCGCTGCGCACCCAGCTCGCCGACGCGATGCCGCCGGGTCAAGCGGGCGCCATGGTGCTCGAGGCCGTGCGCGCGAACCGTTTCTGGGTCTTGCCCAACGGGGCGGAGTTCCTCGACGTCGTCGACGCCGACCTCGCCGGTCTGCACGACGACGTACGGAATGCCGAGAAGATCTAACGATCCCGTCATCATCGCCGGGCGACGACGCGATCTCGTCCGCCGTCCGCAGGGCGAATGGTGCGGGGATTCGCCCCGCAAACCGCCGCCGCGTGAGTCGGGGTCTCGGCATCACATCGTAGATTTCGTCTAACGTCGGCGTCACGAAACGAGGGGGTCGAAAGCGATGCGAACTGTGATCGTCGGCGCGTCGAGTGGGCTCGGACGGTGCATCGGCATCGGCCTGGCGCAGCGGGGCGCCCAGGTGGCGCTCCTCGCCCGGCGCCGGGAACGACTCGACGACGCGGCACGAGAAGCGGGCGCGGGAGCCCTCGTCGTGGAGTGCGACGTGACCGATGCGGAGTCGTGCCATTCGGCGATCGCCGCCGCGGCCGAGGGCCTGGGCGGGATCGACGCGTTCGTGTACGCGTCGGGCGTCGGCACGATCAAGCGTCTCGTCGACACCGACGCCGACATCTGGCGCCGCACCCTCGACACGAACGTCACCGGTGCCGCGCTCACAACCGCGGCGGCAATCCCCTACCTCACCGAGTCGGCCGGCACCGCGGTCTACCTGTCGTCGGTGAGCGCGTCGCTCACTCCCCCGTGGCCCGGCCTCGGTGCGTACGCGGTGAGCAAAGCCGCGCTCGACAAGCTCGTCGAAGCGTGGCGCACCGAGCACCCGGACGTCGGCTTCACCCGACTCGTCGTCGGCGACTGCGGTGGTGGCGAAGGCGATGCCATGTCGGGGTTCACGACCGGCTGGGACATGGATCTCGCGGCCGAGCTCGGCGCGGTGTGGTTCGCACGCGGCTTGTTGAGCGGATCGCTGATCGAGGTCGAGGAGCTCGTTTCGGCGGTCGACGCAGTATTGCGCAGCGGCGCGTCGCTCTCGATGCCGTCGGTAACCGTCGCGCCGCGGCCCGTACGGGCTCCGGAGGCGTCGGCGTGACGACCGCGGCGGTCGAGTTCGACCCGTTCTCCGACGAATACTTCAACGATCCGACCGAGGTGTATCGGCGCCTGCGCGACGAAGCACCCGTCTACTTCAGCGAACGGTACGGCTTCTACGCGCTGTCACGTTTCGCCGACGTCGTTTCCGCGCACCGCGACTGGCAAGGATTCTCGAGCGCGCACGGCATCGACCTCTCGACGTTGTCGATGGACGCGGAGCTCATCGAGACCTTCCACAGCATCATCATGATGGACCCGCCCGAACACGACCGCCTCCGCGCGCTCGTCAGCCGAGTGTTCACGCCGCGCGCGGTGACCGCGCTCGAACCCATGATCCGCGCAGTGATCACCGAGTGCGTCGCCCAGTTCGAAGGCGCGGACGCGTTCGATGTGGTCGCCGACTTCTCCGCGTTGTTCCCGATCGAGATCATCTCGCGCCTGCTCGGCGTGCCCGCCGCGGACCGCCAGGACATCCGGCAGTGGCTCGATCTCAGCCTGCATCGCGAAGAGGGTCAGCTCGACCCGACCCCCGAGGGCATGGACGCGATCACGCGCACCGGCGCGTACTTCTACGAGCTCGCGGTCGAGAAGCGGAAGAACCCGGGCGACGACATGATGACGCGCCTCACGCAGGTCGCCGTCGACCGCGGCGACGGCACGGAGACCGGGCTCGACGACGTCGAGATCGCAGGGTTCGCGACGCTGCTCGGCGGGGCGGGTGCCGAGACCGTGACCAAGCTCGTCGGCAACGCGGCCGTGCTGTTCGCGCGCCATCCCGACCAGTGGCAGAAGGTCCGCGCCGACTCTGCCAAGATCCCCGGCGCGGTCGAGGAGATCCTCCGCTACCTCCCGCCGTCGCAGTACCAGGGTCGGTTTTGCACCGAGGCGCGCACATTCGAGGGCGGAACCATTCCCGCGGGCTTCCCCGTGCTGCTCATCACCGGCGCGGCCACCCGCGATCCCCGCGAGTTCGAGAACGCCGACGCGTTCGACATCGAACGGCCGCCGAACGTCGCCATCGGGCTGGGCCACGGCGTGCACGCGTGTCTCGGCGCCGCGCTCGCGCGCATGGAGAGCCGCGTCGCGATCGAAGCACTTGCCCAACGCTGGCAACACCTGGAGATCGACGAGGCCGGCCTGAAGCGCGTCCACATGTCGAACGTCGCGGGGTACTCCAACGTCCCCGTCCACGCCATCCCCTAACGAACTGTCGTGAGTTGTGGGCGCATTGCGCCCACAACTCACGACGGTTCGATTGCTAGAGGGTGGGGCCGCTGGAGCGGGGGGCTTCGAGGGGGCGGATCATCGCGTCCTGCACGAACGACGCGACGAGCGCGCCGTCGGCGGTGAACACGTTGGCGCGTCCGTAGCCCCGACCGTGGCCGGCGTGGACACTGCGCTGCGACAACAACATCCACTGCGCCGCGGAAAAGGGCTCGTGGAACGTGATGGTGTGGCTGATGACGCCCGTCGAGATCGTCACGTGCGCTTGCGCCTGGCCCACTCCCGCGTGCGGTCGCATCGCCGTACCGATGAGGAAGCCGTCGGTGGCGAACGCGAGCAGCGCCTGATTGACACCCGGTTCGTCGGGCGCACCGACGAAGCGCGTCCAGGCATCGAGCTCCGGCGGACCCACCAGGTCGGGTGAGCTGATGTCGACATCACCGACGATCTGCACCTGCCAGCCGTCGGCGGTATCGCTTTCGTCGGGCGGCGCGACCTCGGGAGCGGCATCGGCATGACGAATGAAGTCGGGCTCGTCCGCGCTCAACAACACGAGAGAGCGCGTGCACAGCCGTTCGCCCTGGCTGATCGTCACCGTACTGCTCGCGAACGTCCGGCCCGCCTGCATCGGCTCGACCGCGATCTCGACCGGCGCGTCGGGTGACGCGCTGCGGGCGAAGACGGTGTGCAACGTCTTGACGTGCTTGGTGTCGTGCCCGATGAGCCCCGCGACGATCGACTGCGCGAGCAGCTGGCCGCCGAACACGACACCGTGGCCGCCCTCGGCATTCCCGGCGCGGTAGCAATCGGGTCCGACCGGTTCCAGGGTGAGCGCACCGACGAGCGAGTCGATGCCGATCAAGCTCATCGGGGCCGGCTCATTTGGGCGGGAATCGCAGCGCGCCGTCGAGGCGGATGTTCTCGCCGTTGAGGTACGGGTTCTCCGCGATCGATTGCACCAACTGCGCGAACTCTTCGGGCCGGCCCATGCGCTTGGGGAACACGATGCTCGACACGAGGTGTTCTTTCAGCGCGTCGGGAACGGCCGTCAGCATGAGCGGCGTACCCATCGTTCCCGGCGCGATCGCGCAGACCCGGATCCCCAACGCCGCGAGGTCGCGCGCGAGCGGCAGCGTCATACCGAGGATCGCACCTTTGGCCGCCGCGTACGCGAGCTGGCCGGTCTGACCCTCCATGCCCGCGATCGACGCGGTGTTCACGACCACGCCGCGTTGACCGTGTTCGTCGGGTTCGTTCTCGGCCATCGCGGCCGCGGCGATGCGGGTGACGTTGAACGTGCCGAGCGCGTTCATGTCCATCGTGGCGACGAACGATTCCTTGTCGTGCGGCGTGCCGTCGCGGCCGACGGTCCGGCCGCCACCGACGCCACCGCCGGCGACGTTCACCACGAGCGAGAACTGACCGACCGAACGAGCGGCCAGGACCGCGGCCGCAACCGCGTCGTCGTCGTTCACGTCGCCGCCGACGGCAACCGTCGCCGCACCCAGCTCGGCCGCGAGCGCGTCGGCGCGTTCTTTGTCGCGATCGAAGATCGCCACACCCATGCCGGCGTCCGCGAGCCGGCGAACCGTCGCCGCGCCGAGACCGCCCGCGCCGCCGGTGACGATGGCGGATCTCCCGTTCAGGTTCACGCGATTCCTTCTGGTCGGTGGCCGACTCGCTCAGGGGTGCACCAGGCACGCCTCGGCGTCGTCAGGAGTTAGGCGTCAGGAACTACTCGTCGCAAAGCCGGTGGGAACGCGCATGATGCGCGCCAGGTTGCCACCCATGATCGCGGCGACGTCGGCGTGCGGTAGCTCGGCCGGGAGGTGGTCGATGTACGAGCGCGGTTCGGCCAAGCCTTCCGGGTGCGGGAAGTCGGAGCCGAAGATCAGGTGATCGGAGCCGATCGCGTCGATCAACACGCGGATGTCGTCCTCGTGGAACGGCGCGACGTAGATGTTGCGCTTGAACGCGGCAACCGGGTCCTCGGCGAAGGAGTGCGGCATCTTGCGGTACGTGTCTTCCAGGTGCGTGAGGAACGGCACGACCCACTTGGCGCCGTTCTCGACCGACGCAACCCGCAGCTCCGGGAAACGCGTGAGCACACCGTGACACACCAGCGCGGCCATCGTGTCCTCGATCGCGCGGTCGCCCATCGTGAGGTAGCGGAACGAGTCGTGCTTGAACGGGAGCATCTCCTGCGGGCCCGTCCAGTCGCTCTGGTAGCGCGTGTAACCGCTGTCGGACGCGTGCATCGACACGAGGATGTCGGCGTCGACGACCGCTTGCCAGAACGGGTCGAACTCCGGGAAGCCGAACGAACGCGGGCCGCGGAACGACGGTACCGGCGCGGGCCGCACGAGCACCGTCTTGGCACCGCGTTCGAGAACCCACTCGAGCTCTTCCAACGCCTTTTCGACGATCGGCAACGAGATGATCGGCGTGGCGAAGATGCGGCCTTCGTAGTCGAACGACCATTCCTCGTACATCCACTCGTTGAGTGCGTGCACCGCGGCGTGGATCAGCTCCGGGTCGTCGCGCATGCGTTCCTCGAGGAGGCTCGCGAGCGTCGGGAACATGAGGGTGCGGTCGACGCCCAGTTCGTCCATCAGTTCGAGGCGCGGACCCGGTTCACGGAACGCGGGGATGGCGCGCATCGGCTTGCCCACGACGTCGCGGTACTGCTTGCCGTCCGGGTTGCCGTTGCGGAAGTAGTCCTCGAGCGCGCCGGGCCGCGCCACGACCTCGAACGTGGGGTTCGGGATGTAGTCGCTTATCGTTCCCCGCACGACGATCTTCGTGCGACCATGCACGTCGACGTAGTCGATCGCGTTCTTGTACTTCTCGGGTAGGTGGCGCGTGAGCGCATCCCGGGTCTCGTACAGGTGATTGTCCGCGTCGAACACCATGAAGTCGGGCTCTGGTGCCATACCAGCACGTTACCGATCATCTAACAGTCACGTCAATCTTACGAGCGCACCTCGGCCCCACTCCGGCCCCGTAGCGTCACGGCGGCCGATCCGTCCCGGCCTCCTTGCACAGCAACCGGCCTGGTGGTCTAACGTCCGCGTCATACTCACGCCGCCGGCCGGCCGGCCGACCTCCAGGGGGACGCAATGACATTGTTCGACGCATTCAGGTACGACGGCAAGCGCGCCCTCGTGGTCGGCGGCGCAACCGGCATGGGTGCCGCGGTCGCCGAGCTCGTGCAGGACGCCGGCGCCGAGGTCGTGGTCATGGACCGGGCCCCGGTCACGCTGGCGAACGTGAAGTCGATCGCCCTCGACCTCTCCGACAAGGCGTCGATCGACGCCGCGGTCGACGAGTGCGGTGGTCCCGTCGACGCGCTGTTCGCGTGCGCGGGGGTGGCCGACGGAACGCCCGGTATCGAGCGCATCAACTTCATCGGGCACCGCCGGCTGATCAACCGCATGGTCGCGGGCAACATGCTGCCGCGCGGTTCCGCCATCGGGATGATCTCCTCCGCGGCCGGGCTCGGGTGGCAGGCGAACCTCGAGGTGCTCCACGAATACCTCGACATCGCCGACTTCGACGAGGCCGCGGAATGGGCCCGCGACAACAACCGCGCCGACTACATGTGGAGCAAGTTGGCGATCAACGCCTACGTCGCCCGCGAAGCGTTCGGTTTCCTGAAGCAGGGCATCCGCATCAACGCGATCCTGCCCGGACCCACCAACACGCCGCTCGCGCAGGCGAACGCCGACATGTGGCTCGGCTTCGGCGCCGACTTCCGCGAAGAGCTCGGGATCGAGGCCTCGACCCCGCTCGAGCAGGCCTACCCGCTGGTGTTCCTCTGCAGCAACGCGGCCGCGGGCGTCAACGGCGTCACGGTCGTCACCGACGCCGGTTACGTCAGCTCGGGCATCACCGAGTCGTTCCCGGCGGCCACCGGCGCGGTTCAGTTCCTGTCCGGCAAGTTCTGAACCAGAGCCGCGACTCCCGCAACCCGGCCCCACCCGAAAGCGAGAAATCGTGCGACCGCTTCCGCAACTGACGCCCGCGACCGAATGGTTCTGGACGTCGGGCGCCGACGGGCAGCTGCGGATCCAACGCTGCGACGACTGCGGCACCTTCGTGCACCCGCCGGTACCGGTGTGCCCCGCGTGTCGCAGCCGGGCGTCGACCCCGACCGCGGTATCGGGCCGGGCGACGGTCGTCGGCGCCACCGTCAACCGCCACCAATGGCATCCCGACTTCACCCCGCCCTACGCGATTGCGGTCGTCGCGCTCGCCGAGGATCCCGCGGTCCGGTTGACGACGAACATCGTCGGCTGCGATCCCGACGACGTTCACATCGGGCAAGAAACGATGGTTCGCTTCGAACAATTCGACGACGTGTGGCTGCCGCTCTTCGAGCCGGTCGGCCCGACCGATGCGGCTGATCCCGAAGTCGCGATCAAGCTGATACCGGAGCCCGAACGCCCCACACCGCGCGCGCCGTTGAGTGATCACCGGTTCGAACAGGGTTCCGTCCTCTCGGGCATCGGCCGCTCCGCGCTCGGACGCCGGCTCATGGTCGACCCCTTGTCGCTCACCGTCGACGCGTGCCTGGCCGCGATCGCCGACGCCGGCCTCACCCCCGACGACATCGACGGGCTCTCCACGTACCCCGGCATGAGCGCGATGGGGATGAGCGAGGGCGGTGTGACCGCGGTCGAAGAAGCCCTGCGCCTACGACCGACGTGGCACAACGGCGGTGGCGACCTTCCCGGTCCGGGCGGCTCCGTCATCGCCGCGATGCTCGCGGTCTCGGCCGGTCTCTGCCGCCACGTGTTGTGCTTCCGCACCGTGTGGGAGTCGACGTACGCGACGCTCCGGCTCGGTTCGCTCGGCGACGGTCGCGTTTCCGGTCCGCTGATGGAGTGGCGCGCACCGTTCGGCGCGCTGTCGGCCTCGAACTGGATCGGCATGAACGCGAACCACTACCTGCAGCGCTACGGCGCGACGCGGGAGATGCTCGGTTGGATCGCGCTCAACGGCCGCGCCAACGCGGCGCGCAACCCGGCCGCGATCTACCGCGACCCGATGACGATGGACGACTACATGTCGGCCCGCCCGATCACGAGCCCGTTCGGCCTCTACGACTGCGACGTTCCGTGCGACGCGTCGGTTGCCGTGATCGTTTCCGACGCGTCGGTCGCGGGTGACCTTCCGAAGCCCGCGATCCGCATCGAAGCGGTCGGCACGCAGATCACCGAGCGCGTCTCCTGGGATCAGGGCACGCTGACCCACGAACCGCAGGTGCTCGGCCAGTCGGCGCACCTCTGGTCGCGCACAAATATGGGGCCCGCCGACGTCGACCTCGCGCTCATGTACGACGGCTTCACCTTCAACGCGATCTCGTGGATCGAGGCGCTGGGCTTCTGCGGCATCGGCGAAGCGATGGACTGGCTCGACGGCGGGCGCCGCATTGCGCTCGACGGCGAGCTCCCGATCAACCCGCACGGCGGCCAGTTGTCGGAAGGCCGCACGCACGGCTTCGGTTTCATCTACGAAGCGATGATGCAACTCCGCCATGACGCGGGTGAACGCCAGGTCGCGAACGCGCAGACCGCGGTGGTGACGTCCGGCGGCGGCACCCCCTCCGGCGTGATGCTCCTCCGCCGCCCCTGAACCTCCGAACTGTCGTGAGTTGTGGGCGCATTCCGCCTACAACTCACGACAGTTCGATTGGTTAGGGGATGATCGCCGCGCAGACGCCGCCGTCGACCAAGACGTCGATGCCGGTGACGAAGCTCGCTTCGTCCGACAAGAGGAACGCGACCACCGCCGCGAGCTCGTCGGCGTGACCGGTGCGCGCCAGCGGGGTCATGTCGCGCATCATGGCCATCGCCGGTTGCTGTTCGAATTCCTGGCGGCCCATCGGCGTGTCGATCAGGCCCGGCGATACCGAGCAGATGCGCGCACCGCGCGGCCCGAGCGTCACGGCTTCCCGGCGGACGAGGCGTTGCACGCCGCGTTTGGCCCACGCGTACGCGAGTCCGGGGTCGGGGGTCTCCTCACCGGTCGCGGCGCGGTACGCGTCGAAGAACCCTTCGGTCAACGGTTCGTCGATGGCGGCGTCGATCGCGGGGGTCGCGCCGCCGGCGGTGAGGTGCGCGGCCATCGACGCGATGCACACGATCGCAGTCCCCGACACGACGAGCGGGCGCAACGCCTCGACGAGGAGCGCGGTGCCGACGAGGTCGACGTCAAGGACGCGCCGCCAGTCGGCCATTGTCGGCGAGACGCCGGCGACATGCGCGACGCTCCGCAACGAGCCGCGCGCCGCGGCGCGCGCCGCCAGCTCCGCCGGCGCGGCCGGATCGGTGATGTCGAGCACCACCGTCTCGCACGCCGCGCCGCCCGGTCCGAATCCGGCGACCGTCGCGTCGAGCGCGGCTCCGTTCACGTCGGCGAGAACCAGCACGTCGGCGGTCGCGTACAGCCGTTGCGCGCAGGCCGCACCGATGCCGCTCCCCGCCCCCGTCACGATCGATACGGCAGTCATGAGTGCGATCGTACGCGGGGTTGCTACCTGACACGAGCGTCAGCAAAACCGCTATGGTCTCGTCGCTCGGTAGGGAACGGACAAGGAGCCCGCGTGGAGGACCTCGAGACACTGTTGTACGAAGAGCGCGACGGCGTCGCCATCATCACGCTGAACCGCCCCGAGGTCCACAACGCGTTCAATCTCGCGATGCAGCGCGAGCTGAAGAAGGTCTGGACATCGCTCCGCGACAACGACGACGTACACGCGGTCGTGCTGACGGGCGCGGGCGAAAAGGCGTTCTGTACGGGCATCGATCGGGCCGAGTCGATCGAAGAGGGTTACCTCAAGCGCCAGCCGGGACAGCCGACCGCCGAAGGTCGGTCCGGACAGGTATCGACCCCGTTCATGTACAACGACCCCGGCGCGAACATCAATCCGAAGCAGAACGACATGTGGAAGCCCGTCGTCGCCGCGGTGAACGGCATGGCGTGCGGCGGCGCGCTGTACATGTTGGGCGAGTCCGACATCATCATCGCGGCCGAGCACGCCACATTCTTCGATCCGCACGTCACGTACGGCATGGTCGCCGGGTTCGAGTCGATGCACCTTCTGCAGAAGCTGCCGCTGGGCGAAACCCTGCGCGTCGCGCTGCTGGGGGCGAACGAACGCCTGTCGGCGACGCGCGCGCACCAGGTCGGTCTGGTCTCCGAGATCGCCCCGCTCGACGAGCTCCTCGACCGCGCCATGTGGGTCGCGACCGCGATCGCACAGGCGCCGGTGCTCGCGATCCAGGGAACACTGCGGGCCGTGTGGATGGCGCACGAGTTCGGCCGCCGCGACGCGCTCGCGCAGGTCTCGACCTACGTCACGCTCGGCACGGCACGCGAGAACATCGCCAGCGGGCAGCTGCAGTTCCAGGGCAAGCGGATCGAGTGGAAACTGCGGTAGCCCGCCGGCACGAGCCGCCGGAACGAGCCGTCAGCGCGGGCCGGCAGGAACGATCGGCGGCATATCGGTGGTCGCGAGGATCCCGGGCCCGGCCGCGCACACGTACGGGATCGCGTTGACGGGCCGGTTCGCGGTGTAGCCGGGCGTGAAGTCCCCGAGCTCCTCGAGTGGAATCGGGAACGGGAGCTCCACGTCGAACGGCGCGTCACCCCGGACGCGCACCCGCCAGCCCGTCGGGCGTAAATCCCACTCGGGATTGACGTCGGCGGTGCAGTACCAGTTGGCGGTGAACGACACGACGTCGGCTCCCCCGCTGCGCCCGGCCAGGCTGATGCGTTGGGCCGCGATCGTTCCCGCGGGAACTTCGCCCGCCGCGATCCGGGTCGGGTGTCGCGCGGCGGCCGCTTCGCCGTTGCAGTGCCATTCGTCGACGGGCCGCCCCGCCGCCTCCGCGAGCACACCGAGCGCGGGGCCGAACTCGCCGAGGAGATACTCCGCCCGGCGGGGATTGAACGAGTCCAACGGCTGCGCGAAACCCATCTGTTCGAACAGCAGGTGCGGCGAATCGCGGCGCGACATGTTCGCGAACTCGTCGATCTCGACCGCGTCGACCCGACGTTGCATCGACAACAGCGCGAACGGCAGGGCATCGGTGATGAAGCCCGGACTACTCCCCGTGGAGTACACGGACGTTCCCGCCCGCGCACGCACGTCGAGCACACGCGCGCGGTCGTCGTCGGAGAGCGCGGCCCCACCGCGGAAGAACTCGCCGCGGGTCGTCACCACGTTGGTCCCGGCCGCGAGGAACGCGATCACCGCCTCGATGTCGAGCGCGCGCGGCATGTAGAGCACGCAGTCGGCCGCGATCGCGTGGATCGCCACGGGATCGGTCGTGGCGAGGACTCCGGTCGGTGCCTCCCCGCAGAGCTCACCCGCGTCGACGCCGTTCTTGGCCGGGTCGTAGACGAGCACGCCGACCAGATCGAGATCGGGGTGACGAATCACCTCGCGCAGCGCACGGCCGCCGATGTTGCCGGTGGCCCACTGGACCACCCGCAAACGACCCGCGCTCAACTCGCGGGCTCGGCGAAGGTCTTGCGCTCGATGAATTCCTCCAGGCCGGCTTCGCCCATTTCCCGGCCGATGCCCGACTGCTTGTAACCGCCGAACGGCGCGTCGGGCGCGTAGTAGACGCCGCCGTTCACGCTCATCGTCCCGGCGCGAATCCGGCGCCCGACATCGAGCGCGTTCTCGCGATCGGCACCGAGCACCATGCCCGACAAGCCGAAAATCGAGTTGTTGGCGACGCGCACCGCGTCGTCGTCACCGTCGTGCGGCAACACGACGAGAACGGGACCGAACAACTCGTCCTGGGCGACCGCCGAGTTCTCGTCGGCGCCCGTGAGCACCGTCGGCTCGTAATAGAACCCGCGGGGCAGGTGCTCGGGAATCCGCCCGCCCACCACCGCCTTGGCGCCGTCGGCCACCGCCCGATCGACATAACCCGCGACCTTCTCCTGCTGGCGGGCGTTGATCAGCGGTCCCATCATCGTGGCCGGGTCGGTCGGGTCGCCGTACGCGATGTTCGCGATGGCACTGCGCGCCGCGTCGACGGCTTCGTCGTAGCGGGCGCGCGGGACGATCAACCGCGAGGTGATCGCGCACCCCTGACCCGAGTGCGAGGTCGTGGCGTACGCACCGATCAACCCGCCGAGCCCGACGTCACCGTCCTCGAGGACCACGAGCGCCGATTTGCCGCCGAGCTCGAGGAACACGCGCTTCACCGTCGCGCCGGCTGCGGCCATGATCTGGCGACCCACCGGCGTCGAGCCGGTGAAGGAGACGACGTCGACGTCGGGGTGTGTCGTGAGCTCCGCGCCGACCGCGTTGTCGGACGACGAGATCACGTTGACGACGCCCGCCGGCAGGTCGGTGGATTCGGCGAGCAGCTTGCCCAGCGCGAGCGTGGCCCACGGCGTGTCGGGGGCGCCCTTGAGCACCACCGTGCATCCGGCCGCGAGCGCGGGCGCGAGCTTGGCGAGCGCGAGCTGGATCGGATAGTTGTACGCCGTGATCGCGGCGACGACTCCCGCGCCTTCCTTCTCGATCCACCGGTGGTGCCGGCCCGCAAACGTGTCGCGCTCACCGAGGTCTTCGACGAAGTCGTAGTTCTCGACCAGGTCGGCGTACCACGAGACGACGTCGATCGGGGCTTCGAGTTGCGGCCCACTCGTGATCGAGACCGGCGCGCCGACTTCACTGACGATGATCTCCCGCAACGGCTCGACGTTGTCGAGCAGCGCCTGGTGGAACTGGCGCAACACCCGCACCCGCAGCGCGGGATCGCGCGACCACTTGGTCTCGTCGAACGCCCGTCGGGCCGCACCGATGGCCCGGTCGACATCGGCGACGGTGGCGTCGGCCGCCACGCCCAGAACGGCTTCGGTCGCGGGGTTGATCGTCTCGTAGGTCGCGCCGCCCTCGGCGGTAACCAACGCGCCGTCGATCAGCAGTCGCTCTTCGTGCCAGTTCATCTTCTTCCCCTGAGCTGTCGCTGGTCGTCTGGGCGAGAACGACATTACGATAGAGTGGAATGCTCTTTCCCGCCAGACGCATGTGGCGTTTCCAGACCCGGCGCGCGGCCCCGCGCACCGGGGCCTGATCGGCCCGATGGACATCGCCGAGTTCCGTGCACAGTTCCACGCGTGGCTCGACGCGCACGCGGCCGAGCTCGCGCCCACGTACGCCGCGCCCGGCACCCTCGACGAGCACATCGCGCAGATGCAACGCGTGAAAGCGCTGCTCTACGACGCGGGCTGGATGCGGTGGGGCTGGCCCGAACGCGTCGGCGGCCTGGGCGGCTCGCCTCTGCTCCGGACCGAGCTCGGCGCGGAGCTGGCCGGGCGCGGACTCACCGATCCCGGACTGTTCTCGCTCATCGAGGTACTCGTTCCCACCCTCATCGACTACGCGTCGACCGAGCTCGCGGCCGACTTCGTGCCGCGGCTGCTGTCGGGCGCGGAGCTCTGGTGTCAGGGGTTCTCCGAGCCCGGGACCGGGAGCGATCTCGGGTCGCTCGCGTGTCGGGCCACCCCCGACGGTGATCCCGCCACCGCGTCGACATGGATCATCAACGGCCAGAAGGTGTGGACGAGCCTCGCGCAGTACTCGGATCGGTGTGTGCTGCTGACCCGCACGGGCACATCGGAGTCGCGCCACCGCGGCATCACCGCGTTCTTCGTCGACATGGACACACCGGGCGTGACGGTCGCGCCGCTCGAGATGATCAACGGCGAGCGCGAGTTCGCGGAGGTGTTCTTCGACGACGTCGTCGTTCCCGCCGATCGCATCCTCGGCGCCGTGAACGGCGGGTGGGCCGTTGCGATGAGCATCCTCCCCTACGAGCGCTCGTCGTGCTTCTGGCAGCGCATCGCGTACCTCTACCACCGGCTGCAGCTGATCGTCAGCGCCGTGGAACCCGACGATCGCGCCGCGACCGTCGTCGGCGACGCGTTCGTGCAGCTCTACGCGCTCCGGGCCCGGTCCCGCGCGACGCAGCACCGGCTCGCGGCGGGCGAGACGATCGGTGCGGAAACGTCGATCGACAAGGTCCTCGTCGCGACTGCGGAACAGACGACCTACAACGCGGCGCGTCGCCTGCTCACCGGCGTCGTAGAGATCGACGACAGCGTCGCCGGTGAACTGTGGCGCCGCGAGTTCCTGTACTCCCGCGCCGCGACCATCTACGGCGGTACCGCCGAGGTGCAACGCAACATCATCGCCCGGCGGCTGTTGAACCTCGGAGCCGACGAATGATCGACCCGGCCGAGCGCGCGCTCCTCGAGGAAACCGTGCGCGCCGGGCTGGAGCGCGCGCCGGACGCGGATGCGCGGCTCGTCGAGCTCGGCTGGCTCGAGATGCTGCAGGCCGAACCGCAGGATGCGGTCGCGATCGTCTTCTCCGCTCTCGGTACCACCAACGCCGTCGCGACCGCGCTCGACGACGTGGTCGTCGGCGCGTTGGGTCTACCACCGAGCCCTGACCGCGCCGTGCTGTTACCGCCGTTTGCTTCGTGGTCGCCGCCCGCCCGCCGCGACGGCGCGGGCGTCCGCGCGAGCGGACTGGCATCGGTCCGCGCGACCACCGCCCGCGAGCTCGTCGTGGCGGCCGGCCGCGAAGCGGGCGAGCCGCAACTCGTCATCGTGCCGATCACGGCTGCACACGTGGTGCCGGTGCGAGGCATCGACCCCGGCCTCGGCCTCCACCGCGTCGACCTCGCCGTCGAAGTCGACGTCGCCGAGCCCCACGACATCGACTTCGACCTCGAAGCGTGGGGCGCGGCGATCGCCGCGGGCCGGCTCGCACTCGCGCACCAGATCTCCGGCGCGTGTCGCGTGATGCTCGACCTCGCGTGCGAGCACGCGGTCGAGCGCGTGCAGTTCGGGCGGCCGATCGCGCGCTTCCAAGCCGTACGCCACCGACTGGCCGACGCGCTGGTGGCCGTGGAATCGCTCGACGCCGCGCTCGGCGGTCGCGGACGAGGCACCGGATCCCACGACCAGCGCGCTCGCCAAGGCGATCGCGGGACGCACTGCGCAGACTGTCGCCGCGCACTGCCAACAGGTGCTGGCGGGGATCGGCTTCACCACCGATCACGCGTTCCACCGCTACCTGAAGCGCACGCTCGCCCTCGAAGGCCTGTTCGGCAGCAGCGACGAGATCGTCACCGGCATCGGCCGCGACCTCATCGACACGCGCCACGTTCCCACCCTCATCGAACTCTGACGCCGGAGGCATCGAAGTGACCGACCCGAACCCCGGAAACGCCAACCCCGACCCCGGGAACTACGACGACATCAACTTCTTCCGGGACGAGACGCTCGTCGCCGACCCGTATCCGTACTTCACCCACCTGCGCGAACAGTGCCCGGTACGCCGGGAACCGCATCACGACGTGTTGATGGTGACGGGGTACGACGAGGCAATTGCCGTGTACCACGACACCGCGACCTTCTCGTCGTGCAATTCGGTGACCGGACCGTTCCCGGGATTCTCGGTCGAACTGGTCGGCGACGACGTCACCGACCTCATCGAGCAACACCGCGCCGAGTTGCCGATGAGCGACCAACTGCCGACCCTCGACCCGCCCGTGCACACCGCGCACCGCGCGCTGCTGATGCGACTCATCACCCCGAAGCGGTTGAAGGAGAACGAGGAGTTCATGTGGCGGCTCGCCGATCGCACGATCGACGAGTTCGTCGCGCGCGGGAGTTGCGAGTTCATCACCGAGTACGCGAGCCCCTTCGCGATGCTCGTCGTGGCCGACCTGCTCGGCGTCCCCGAAGCAGACCACAAGACGTTCCGCGCCGCGCTCGGGCCGCGCCCCGGCCGGGCCGTCGGAGGGACCCACGACGACGCGATGTCGGGCAACCCGCTCGAGTTCCTCTACCAACGGTTCTCGGAGTACGTCGAGGACCGCCGTCGCGAACCGCGGGGCGACGTGCTCACCGGTCTCGCGACCGCGACATTCCCCGACGGCTCGACCCCCGAGGTCATCGACGTCGTCCGCATCGCCGCGAACCTCTTCGCCGCAGGCCAGGAGACGACCGTGCGCCTGCTCGGCACCGCACTCCTGCTGTTGGGCGAGAACCCGGACCTGCAGCAGGAACTACGCGACGATCGCGAACGCATCCCGAACTTCGTCGAGGAAGCGCTGCGCTTCGAGAGCCCGATCAAGGGCGACTTCCGGTTGTCGCGCGTCGCGGGCACCGTCGGGGGCGTCGACTTTCCCGCGGGCACCACCTTCATGGTGTTGAACGGCGCCGCGAACCGCGACCCGCGCCGCTTCGAGAACCCCGACGAGTTCATCGTCGACCGCGTGAACGCGCGCCAACACCTCTCGTTCGGCCACGGGATCCACACCTGCCCCGGCGCGCCGCTCGCCCGCGCCGAAGCGCGCGTCAGCATCGAACGGGTGCTCGACCGCATGGCCGACATCAAGATCTCGGAAGAGAACCACGGCCCCGCGGGGCGCGGCGCTTTCAGTACGCGCCCACGTACATCTTGCGCGGCCTGACCCGATTGCACCTCGAGTTCACGCCCGCGTCGTAAGCCCACGCGCACGGGCGCGACCGCCGCGCCGACGCGTCAGCGATCGGGCAGTTCGAGGAAGCGGCGCGCGAGCTGCACGAGTTGGGCGCGCAGCGTCTCGTCGTCGAGGTCGGCAACCAACGGGTGCATGACGGCGCCGCCGATCGCGGCCGTGAGCATCGCGGCCGGAACCCGGGCGTCGGATCCGGCATCGTCGCCCACGAGTAGGCGGTAGAGCCGGTCCATCACGTTCCGGAACGGCTCGTAATGCGTGAAGAATCGCACGATCACCGGATCGCCGACGAGGGTGCTCTCCATGCGCCGGCGTTCGACCGCGAGATCGACGATGCCGCCGATCAACACCTCCCGCGCCCGGGCCCGGTCCGGTTCGGCCTCGGCCGCTTCGACCGCCGCCTCGACCCGGGCCAACTCGCCCGCGGCGACGGCCACGACGATCTCGTCCTTGGTGTTGAACTGGTGGTACACCGCGGCCTTGGTGACACCCACGGCGTCGGCGATCATCTGGAGCGAGGTGCCCCCGACCCCGCGCTCCGTGAACAGGTCGCGGGCCGCGTCGATGATGCGCGCCTGGGCGGGGCTGTACGGCGCGGCGGTCGTCATGGGCCGAAGGTAGTCGCCACCCGCGCCGTCCTAGCCGATCGACTACTGACCAGCTACGCTCTCGCTAGTCGATCGGCTATCCAGGGGGACGCACGTGTCAGAACCGACGAACGACCAGCTCGACGAGTTCCTGGAGATCCGCAAGCCCGGCGCCCACCTCGAAGAGGGCGTCGTCGCCGACGACTTCGTGCTGATGCTCGGCGTCGACCTCGTCAACTTCCCCAAGTTCCCCCGGGTCGACGACGGGGTGACGTATCCCCGAGCCGGCCTCGACATCCGCCAGGAGCTCGACGTCGACTCGGGCGCCGACCTCGCCGACTACAGCGGTCCGTATCGCGCCGATCTGCGCTTCACCGACTTCTCGCGGGAGGCGCTCGCGACGAAGTTCCTCCCGTGGAGCGAGGCGTACATGCAGTTGTGCGTCGACGGCTGGGCCGCGGAAGTGGCCAAGCGTTACGGCGCGGCGGAGGCGGCCGAGATCGAGTGGGCGGCGTGGAACGACCAGATCGTGCCCGAGCTCGAACGTATGCGCAACGAGTTCCTGCCCGCGGGCACCGCGTACCACGACCCGAACCATGCGGTGGCCGCCGACGATCGCGCCACGACGCGCGTCGTCTACACCGGACTGTTCTCGCCGCGCGCCGACGCGATCGATCTCTCCAAGGAACAGTTGGTCACCTGGTTCCTCGGAACGCACGAGTACCTGCTGCAGTGCATCGAGGCGTGGGCCGCGCAAATCGTCGTTCGCCACGGGCTCGACACGATGTTCGACATCCAGTTCCAGCTCTGGGGCGACGTCGTTCTCCCGGGCGTGAAGAAGCTGAAGGCCGAGTACCTCGGCATCTCCGGCAACACCGTCGAAGATTGGATGAAGGACCTCCAACTCGACGCGACCGCGTTACCGGGCAAGGCGTTCGACCTCTCCTTCGAGATGCCGGAGCCCGAAGTCGGCATCATGACGTTCAATCGCTGTGTCGCCGTCGATCAGTGGGAAGGGATGGGCCGGCCCGACATCCTCGAAAAGAACTGCCACTCGACGTGTCCGAAGTCGATGATCGTCACGACCAAGATGTACAACCCGAACATGAAGGTCGACATCCTCGCGATCCCGCCCCGCGTCGATCCCGGCAACGTGTGTTGCAAGTGGCGCTTCAGCATGCGCGACGAGAACGACCCGGAATACGTCCCGCTCGAGCTCGGGGAAAAGCCCGTCGACTGAGAGGCTTCGGTCAGCGGCCGAGGAAACGGTCGACGTTGGCCCGGAGGTCGGGCGTGTCGAACGACTCGCTCTCGGACGCCATCGCGAAGTCGATCGTCGCGAGCACGGAGCGCTCGACGTGCAGGTTCAGCACCCGCTTCGTCGCCTCCACCGCTTGGCGGGGCAACGCCGCGATCTTCTTCGCGGTCGCGAGCGCGGCCGCGAGCACTTCGTCGTCGGGGCACACGTGATTCGCGAGTCCGATCTCGGCCGCGCGCGGCGCGGAGATGCGATCGCCGGTGAACGCGTACTCCTTGGCGAGCAACAGGCTCGTGTGCAACGGCCACGTGAGCGGTCCGCCGTCGGCCGCGACGAGACCGACCATCACGTGCGGGTCCGACAGGTACGCCGATTCCGCCATGTAGACGACGTCGGAGAGCGCGATCACGCTGCAGCCGAGGCCCACCGCGGGCCCGTTGACCGCCGCGATCACGGGCACTCGACACCGGATCATGTTGAGCACGAGCTCGCGCCCTTCGGCGATCACGTTGCGGCGCAGCACGCGGTCGTTCGCCATGCGGTCGAGCAGGTCGAAGTCACCGCCCGCGGAGAAGGCACGGCCCGCGCCGGTGATCACCGCGACGCGCGCGTCGTCGTCGGCACTGAGTTGCGGGAAGAGTTGCGTCAAGCCGAGGTGCAACTCCTCGTTGATCGCGTTCAACTGTTCCGGCCGCGAGAGGGTGACGATGCGGATCGGCCCGTCGCTTTCGACGCGGACCGCGTCGGGGAGCTCGTACTTCACTGGTACTCCTCTATCACTGGGTCGGGAGGTGTCACTGCGTCGGCAGGCCGAGAATGCGCGTGGCGACGATGTTCTTCTGAATCTGTGACGTTCCACCCATGACACTCTGGGCGCGGCTGTACAGATAGGTCTTGAGCGCGACATCGTCAGGATCGACGACGGCCTGTGCGCCTGACACCGCAAGGGCCGCGGCGCCGACCGACTGCTCGACCCACGTCATGAGCAGCTTGTCGATCGAGCCCCCGGGGCCGTGGTCGACGCCGTCGAGGCGCTCCGACAGGCGGCGGCGCACGTGCAGGCGCAGCATCTCGGTCTGCACATGCGCCCACGCGACCGCGTCGCGCTGGTCGGCGCGGAACGCGCTCGGGTCGGCACGCACGATCTGTTCGAGTTGGGCGACGGTCTTCGCGTAGCGGGCGACGTAGCCGAGCTCTCCCGGTTCGCGCTCGTGACTCACGATGGTCATCGCGACGCGCCAACCTTCGCCCGGTTCGCCGATCATGTTCGCGGCGGGAACGCGCGCGTGGTCGAAGAGCACCTGGCCGAACTCGGTCGTGATGCCGTTGATCATGCGCAGCGGGCGTTGCTCGATGCCCGGTTGACGCATCGGCACTGCGAACGCCGACAGTCCCTTGTGCTTGGCGACGTCGGGATCGGTGCGCGCGAGCAGCAGGCACCACTCGGCCACGTCGGAGTAGCTGGTCCAGATCTTGTGGCCGTCGATCACGTACTCGTCACCATCACGGGTCGCGGTGGTGCGCAGCGCGGCGAGATCGGAACCGGCGTCGGGTTCGCTGAACCCCTGACACCAGCGGTCGCGCCCACTGATCAGACCGGGCAGGAAGCGGTCCTTAATCGCTTCACTCCCGTGCTCGCCGATGCCCACGACGAGGTAGCCCAGGCTCGGGCGCGGCGGCGCACCGGCCGCCGCGAGCTCGTCGTCGAGAATCACGTCGAAGACGCTAGGCAGGTCGTGCCCGCCGTAGCGCGCCGACCAGCTCAGACCGAAGAACCCCGCGTCGTAGAGCGCGGTGTGCCACGCAGCCTGGCCCGCCCAGTACTCGTCGTCGGTCGACGAGCTCGGCAGGCCCGGGTTGTTGTCGACGAGCCACTCGCGGAGCCGGGCGCGGAACTCAACCTCCGCGGGCGAGTCACGAAAGTCCACTACCCACCCCGAGTCGTTCCCGTTGCAACGCGAGCAGTTGGTCACCATCGTCGCCGAACCACTGCGCGGAGAGCAACGCGCGCCGCAGATACACATGCACGATGCACTCCCACGTGTTGCCGATGCCCCCGTGCACCTGCACCGCGGTCTCGCACACCGTGCGCGCCGCGCGCGCGCAGTACGCCTTGGCCACCTGCGCGGCCGCGAGCGCGTCGGCGGGCGCGAGATCGTCGACCGCCCAGGCCGCGTGCAGCGCAACGCTGAGCGAGCCCTCCATCAGGCAGCGCGCTTCGGCGAGCAGATGTTGCACCGCTTGGAACGAACCGACCGGCACGCCGTACTGCCGGCGATCGGCCGCGTACACCACAGTGACGTCGAGCACGCCGCGCATGACGCCGACGAGATCGGCGCTCGTGAGCGCGAGGCCGAGCGCGGTCCACGCCGCGAGGTCGTCGTCGGTGAGGAGCCGGGGCGTGGGGATCGGTACGACGGCGGCCGCGGTCACCGGCCGCACGACCCGCGTGAGGTCCGCGCCGGTTGCGGCATGGTCGGCGTCGACCCGAACCTGGGCGAGGTGATAGCCGGCGCCTTCCGGGACGAGCACCAGGACGTGGTCGAGGTTGTCGAGATCGGGATCGACCGCGAACACGAGCGCGGGGCTCACCGCGTCGCGGACGACGGCCGGCCCGCGCAGGTCGGACGCGAACGCAACCACCGCGCCGACCGGCGCACTCACGCCCGCACGCCGGGCGAGATCGGCCGCCAGGATCGGTCCGGTGAACGCAACGTCGGCGACCGCGCCGCCCAGCGCGTCGGCCACGATCCCGACTTCCACCCCACCACCGAGCGGTCCGCCGTCGTCGGCCTCGTCCCGCAGTTCGAGCCAACCCGCGTCGCGCACCGCCGCGCCGAGCCGTCGAGCCCGCGGCGCGTCGTCGAGATCGGCCACCGTCGCCGGACCGAGCCCGTGCGCGAGCCGCCCCGCCGTACTCCGCAGCTCGGCCTGTTCGGGCGTGTCCCGCGTATCCACGACTCGGAAACGTAGTTATCGTTTGACGAGAAGGCAATACTCGCGCACCCCACCCCTCGTACCGGCGTGAGCGGGGCGCCGATATGGCGCCTCGGTCACGCCGGTACTCGCGAGGCGGGGGTGAACTCGATGTGCAGGGAGTGGAGGCCGCGCAGGACCCAGGTGGGTTCGTAGTCGAAGTGGCGATCGCCTTCGGGGCCGTGGTGCTCCTCGGAGAGCCGGATGTCGGCCATCCGGTCGAGGATGCGCTCCAGGCTGATCCGGGCCTCGGCCCGCGCCAGCGGACCACCCGGGCACGAGTGCACGCCGCGGCCGAAGGCGATGTGCTCCCGACCGTTCGAACGGTCGAGCCGGAACTCCTCCGGACACTCGAAGCGGCGCGGATCGCGGTTCGCGGCGCCGTTCAACAACACGACCGGCGTCCCCGGCGCGATGTCGACACCGCCGACCGTCGTGGCCCGCTTGGCCAACCGGAAGTCGGCCTTCACCGGGCTCTCGAGGCGCAGCGCCTCTTCGATGAACGCGGGGATGAGATCGTGATTGGCGCGCAACTCGTCTTGCAGCGCGGCGTTTTCCGAGAGGTACTTGAGCGCGGTGGCGAGCAGGCGCGCGGTCGTCTCCTGACCGGCGGCGAACAGGAACGTCGCGGTGCGCACGACCGCAGTGACGTCCGGGGTCGAGCCGTCGGGATACTTGGCGAGCGCGAGGTCGGTCAGCACGTCGCCGCGTGGTTCGCGCCGGCGATCCTCGATGTAGTCGGCGAAGTAATCGTCGAGCCAGCCCAGCGCGTTCATCGCCATGTCGCTCTGGTCGTCGCCGAGCGCGCCCGGATTCCCGCTGAGACCGAAGCCGGTCCGGAACCGTTCGTGTTCGTCTTCGGGCACACCGAGCAGGTCGGCGACCACGAGCATCGCGAACGGCTGCGCGTACGCAGCGATGAACTCGCACGGCCCTTTGGCGATCACCTCGTCGATCTGCCGATCGGCGAGGCGCCACATGAATTCTTCGTTCTCCTGCAGGCGCTTCGGCGTGATCAACCGCATGAGCAGCGCCCGTTCGCGCGTGTGATCGGGCGGGTCCATGGTGACCATGTGCTCGTTCATCGGAAGCTGATCGCGGTACTCGGCGATGATGCCGCCGATGTCGTCGCCCTCGAGCGGGACCGGGAAGGCGGCGAACGGACCGATGACGGAGTTGCACGACGAGAAGGTGTCGACGTCGCGGTACACGTCGGTGGCCTCGTCCCAGCCCGAGATCGCGACCACACCGTGGTGCGGCAACGGGGTGACCGGGCACTTGGAACGCAAGAACTCGAAGTACGCGTACGGATCCTCCAACAACGACACGTCGGAGAAGAAGTCGGCCTGTTCGTAATCAGTCATTTGCTGCTCCCGCGATCATGTTCTCGCACGGTCAGATGTACATCCCGCCGTTCACACCGATGACCTGCCCGGTGATGTAGCTGCCGCCGTCGGAACAGAGAAACACGCACATCGCGGCGATGTCTTCGGGCGTTCCCGCCCGTCCGAGCGGCACCATCGCGGCCATCGCGTCGACGCTGACGAGCCCGCGCGCTTCCGCGTCGCGCGCCATCGGCGTGTCGACGAGCGTCGGCGGGATGCTGTTCACCGTGATGCCGTTGCCGGCGAGCTCCCGCGCCAAGGCCTTCGTGAGCCCGAGCACGCCGCCCTTCGACGCGGAGTAGTGCGCCATGTACGGCGCGCCCGACTGTGCGCTCGACGACGAGATCGTGACGATCCGCCCCCAGCTCGCGGCGATCATGTCGGGGAGCGCGGCCTGGATGCACGCGAACGTGCCGGTGAGGTTGATCCCGATGATCCGGGCCCAGATCTCCGGCGTGATGGTCGGGGCCGCGTCGAACGACTCGATGCCCGCACTCGTGACGATTGCGGCCACCGGTCCGAGCTCGGCCCGCACCCGCGCGAAGGCGGCGGTCACCGCGTCCCAGTCGGCCACGTCGACCTCGACCGCGAGGGCGGTCGCACCTTGGTTCCGCAGCTCGGCCGCGGCGCGTTCGGCGGCCTCCCCGTTCCGGTCGAGCAGCGCGACCAGATCGTCCTGCGCGGCGAACGCCCGGGCGACACCGAGCCCGATCCCCGACGCCGCCCCCGTCACAACCACAACTCGACCCACGCGCCGTCCCCTCATTCGCCCAGGAATTGCGATGCTGAGCACTTGCACAGCATTGTCGGGTCGATGTCTAGTGCGGCCCCACGCCAGCTGGCAAGGTGGGATGTGCCTCGCAGGAGAACGATGTGACGGGAGCACGGCGGCTCGGTGCGACCGACTCGAAATCCCGGTTGCTCCTGCTCGACGCGACCGAGCAGCTGATGCTCCGCGAGGGCTATGCCGCGGTCACGTCCCGGCGCGTCGCGGCCGAGGCCGGCATCAAACCGCAGCTCGTGCACTACTACTTCCGCACGATGGACGACCTCTTCTTGGAGGTCTTCCGCCGCCGGGCGGTCGCGTCGATCGAGTTCTTCGGCGCCGCCCTCGAAGCCGATCCCAGCCTGCGGACCATCTGGCAGTTCGCCACCGACCTCGGCGGCGCGGCGTTCAACATCGAGTTCGTCGCGCTCGCGAACCATCGCAAGATGATCCGCGACGAGATCGCGCGCTTCGCCCGTCAGTTCCGCCAGATGCAGCTCGATGCGATCGCGGAAATTCTCCGCGGTCGTGGCATCTCCCCCGAGACGTTCCCGCCCGTCGTCGCGTTGTTGGCGATGACGGGCGTGAGTCAGGTGATGGCGCTCGAGGCCGCGCTCGGCGTGACCGACGGTCACGCGGAGATGATGGAGTTCGTCGACCGCTGGATCGACAACGCGAACGATCAGCCCGCGTAAGCGCCGACGCCGAGGGCCTTCTCGAGCGCGCCGCCCATGATGAGCGCCTGTTGGTCGAGCGGAAGATCTTGCACGACCTCCGAATACGACAGCGGGTCGCCCATGCCTTCGGGGTGCGGGAAGTCGGATCCGAACAGGATGTGATCGACGGGGATGCCGAGATCGATCAGGCCGCGGGGGTCGGGTTCGTGGAACGCGTGGACCCACACGTTGCGGTTGAAGACCTCGACCGGGTTCTCGTCGAACATCTCGGGCGCGTCGGCCCACGTGCGCTGCAGCTTCTCGTAGAACGGGCGGATCCACGCGGTCGAGTATTCGACGGGCATGAACTTGAGCTCGGGGAAACGCGTCGCGAGACCGTGCCCGATGATGGAGGCCAGCGCGTCGACGAGGTTGTCCTTCTCCGACGAGAGCGTCACGAACGCGGGACTCGATCGGCGGGCGTGACGCGAGATGATGTTGTACTCGCGGTCGCCGAAACCTTCCCACTCGTTGAGATAGCGCGTGTAACCGGGATCACCGGAGTGCATGCCGACGACGAGCCCGAGCTCGCGTACCCGCGTCCAGAACGGGTCGAACTCCGGCAGCGCGAACGACTTGCGGCCCTTCCAGGTCGGGACGGGCGCGACGCGGATCAGGAAGAGCCTGGCCCCGCGTTCCGCGATGTACTCCAGCTCCTCCAGCGCGCGCTCCAGCACGGCGAGCGAGATGATCGGCGACGCGTAGATCGCGTCGTCGTATACGAACGTCCAGTGTTCGTGCATCCACTGGTTCAACGCGTGGATCACCGCGCACACCGCGTCGGGATCGTCCGCGAGGCGCTCTTCGAGCGCGCTCGCGAGTGTCGGCCACAGCAGCGTGCGGTCGATCCCCATCTCCCGCATCAGTTCGAGCCGGGGCGCGGGATCGAAGAACGCGTCGATGCTCGGCATGGCGAGCATCTTCTTGGTGAAGCCGCCGGCGGCGACGCTCGGAAGGCCGCCTCCACCCTGGGTCACGTCGAAGCCCGCGCCCCCGGGCACCGCGACCTTCGAGAACGTGGGGTTCGGGATGTAGTCGGTGATCTTGTCGCGCAGGGCCAACTTCGTGCGCCCACCGACCTCGACGTACTTCACGACCCCTTCGTATTCGGGCGGAAGGAATTTCGTCAGCGCCTCGGCGGTCTCGTAGAGGTGGTTGTCGGCGTCGAACGTGGAATACGGCAACTCGCGCCGTACGAACTGGATGTACTGCTCGCCATCCGGGTTGCTCATGAGTCGTCTCCGCTCACACCGAAAGAATCGACACGCCGGCGGTACCGGGTGCGCCGTAGAGCTGCGTGTACCCGACCTTCGGGTTCCCGGGAACTTGACGGTCGCCGGCCTGCCCGCGCAGTTGCAGCACGATCTCGTGCACCTGCCGCAACCCCGACGCGCCGATGGGTTCGCCGTTCGCGATCAGCCCGCCGTCGGTGTTGACCGGGAGCGCGCCCCCGATCTCCAGAGCACCGTCGGCGACCAACGCTTCCTGGTCGCCGTCGGCGCAGAACCCGTTCTCGGCCAGGTGGATGATCTCCGCACCCGCGTCGGTGTCTTGGAGTTGGATCACGTCGACGTCTTCCGGACCGATGCCGGCCATCTCGTACGCGATGCGCGATGCGTCGACCGTGGCCCCGACGGTCTCTTCGATCGGCAACCAGGGGCTGTGCACTTCGAACGCGCCCAGGCGGCGCGTGCGCACGGTGGCGGCCCGAAGATAGATCGGCGTGTCGGTGTAACGGTGCGCGTGCTCGGCATCGCACAGCACGACCGCGGCCGCACCCTCGTCGGGGCTGCAGAACATGTACTGCGTAAGCGGATAGTTGAGGTAGGGCGATGCGAGGATCTCCTCCTCCGACAGCGCCTTGCGCCGGAACGCGTTCGGGTTCAACACCCCGTTGCGGTAGTTCTTGGCCGCGACCCGCGCCAGCGTCTGCTGCGAGATCCCGTAGTCGTTCATGTACTTGTTGATCTTCATGCCGAAGAACTTCGTCGTCATGAACTGACCGAGCTCGCCGTACCACGACGGGCACGCGTAGAGCCGCGGGTCGGCACTGAACGCGCCGGGCAGGTGCTTGTCCATCCCGATCGCGATGCCCAGCCCGTGCTCCCCGAGGCGGATCGTGTTGGCGGCGAGCGTGAGTGCGCTCGCCGCCGTTGCGCAGCCGTTGTACACGTCGGTGAACGGAATGCCGGTGAGGCCCATGAGCGCGACCACCGCGTCCGGGTTGTCGACCTCGTAGCTGCCCGCGAATGCAAATCCGATGTCGCGCCATTCGACCCGCGCATCGGCCAGCGCGCGGCGAATCGCGATGGCGCCCATCTCGATTGCCGTCACGTCGCCGAAGCGACCGAACGGGTGCAGACCTACACCGATGATCGCGACGTCTGTCACGCGGACCCCTCTGTGTCGCCGACCGGACGGAACGCGAACGTCACGACTTCGTTGCCGTCGTCGTCGGTGCGGAACGGCACCACGACCAACTCCATCTCCATGCCGTGGCGGAGAACGTCGGGATCGGATTCCGTGAGGCGCGCCTCGACCTTCACCTCGCCCGGCAGTTCGATGTAGCCAACCCCGAACGGCACGAAGTCCTTACCCCGGGGCCCCGAATAGGGCGGCGACGGCGGCGGGAAGCCCTGCGTCGTCCAGGCCCACAGCCGCCCGCGCCGGGCCAGGAGTTGCTCCTCCATGGCGGTCGACGCGCAGCGCGGGCACGAGTCCTGAGCGGGAAAGGTCACGATCCCGCACTCCGCACACCGAGTCCCGATCAGTTGGGGCTCGGCGCTCGGCCACGTGAACACGCCTTCGGCCACCGACACGCTTGTCATCAGTTCCTCCACTCGACTTCCGGGCCGAAACGCCGCATCACTGTGACACCCGCGCCCGGAGCTCGTCCTTCACGACCTTGCCCGTGGCGTTGACCGGCAACGCATCGACGAACTCCACGAAGCGCGGCGCCTTGAAATTCGCCATCTGCACGCGCGACCACTCGATGATCTCCGCGGGCGCAACTGCGGGACCCGGTTCCAGAACCACGAACGCCATACCGACCTCACCCAGGCGCGCGTCGGGCACGCCGATCACGGCGGCCTGCGCGATGCGCGGGTGACGGACCAGCAGGTTCTCGATCTCGGCCGGGTACGCGTTGAAGCCGCCGACGATGAACATGTCCTTGATGCGGCCGACGATACGGAGATAGCCGTCGGCATCGATCGTGCCGAGGTCGCCGGTGTGCAACCAACCGTCGGCGTCGATCGCCGCCGCGGTCGCGTCGGCGTCGTCGAGGTAGCTGCGCATCACCGTCTCGCCCCGCACGATCACTTCGCCGGGCTCGCCGAGCGCGGCGTCGGCCTCGGTCGCGGTATCCACAGTGCGGACCTCGAAGCCGCGCCACGCGACCCCCACGGTGGTGGCGATGTGTTCGAAGTCGTCGTCGGGCTTGCTGCCGGTGACGGTGCCGGCTTCGGTCAGGCCGTAGCCCGTGAGGATGCGCTCGAACGGCAGTTCTTGTCGCACGCGCCGGATCAGGTCGACGGGGATGTCGGCCGCACCCGTGACCGCGAGACGCAGGCTGGCGAGGTCGCGCCGCGTGTGGTCGGGATGATCGAGCAGCGATTGGTAGATCGTGGGCGCGCCGGGGAGCACCGTGATCTGTTCGCGCTCGACGATGCCGAGCACCACCCCCGCGTCGAAGACCGCGAGCGGGAAGATCGTCGCGCCGCGCATGAGCGCGGCGAGGCAACCGGCCTTGTAACCGAAGATGTGGAAGAAGGGGTTCACGATCAGGTAGCGGTCACCGGTGCGCAGGTCGGCCCAGTCGCACCAGTCGAGGTACGCCTGCAGGGTCTGACCGTGCGTCATCACGACGCCCTTCGGATTACCGGTCGTGCCCGACGTGAACACGACGTCGCTCGGATCGTCGGCACCGAGCATGGCGAGCCGGGCGTCGATCTCGGCCGCCGGCACGTCGACGGCGCGCGCGACGAACGCATCCCACGAGACGACGGCCCGGTCGGCGTCGGCGGGCCGCAACTCGCCCTGCAACAACACGATGTGTTCGAGCGCGGGCAACGGCGTGCCCGCGTCGGCCAGCAGCGCGGGATAGTCGGTGTCGAGGAATCCCCGCACCGTGAACAACACGCGCGCGTTGCTCCGCGCCAGGATGTACGCCGCCTCCGCACCCCGGAAGCGCGTGTTCACCGGGACGAGCACCGCGCCGGCCGTCGTCACGCCGAGCGCGGCCACGATCCATTCGAGCGAATTCGGCGCCCAGACCGCCACCCGGTCGCCGGTTTGGATGCCGGCTGCGACCAGCGCCCGCGCCGCCTCGGTGACCAGTGCCGCGAGTTCGGCGAACGAGACGCGTCGCGGGCCGTCCACCACCGCGTCGGTGTCCGCGTAGCGGCGCGCGCCGTCGCGGACCATCGCCGGGATCGTCGACCAAAGCACCTCGCTGCGCACCCCGTGAGCCCCCGTGGTGATCCCCCGCGCCTCGAACGAGAACGTCACTAGCCTACGACGAGTAGCCCGGTTGCCACAACCGGAAACGCCATTTCCACCCACCCCACCACGAACCGTCGTGAGTTGGGCCCGAATAGCGGGCCTAAGTCACGACAGTTCGCAAGTTGGGGTTAGACGGGTACGTCGCCGGCGAGGCTGATGCGGTGCATCCGGCGGGTGTGGCCGTGGTAGTCGTTCACGGGGTTGTGCATCGCGCAGCGGTTGTCCCAGAGCGCGAGCGAGCCGGGTTGCCAGCGAAAGCGACACGTGAACTCGGGCCGGACCGAATGCTCGAACAGATACTCCAGCAGCGGCCGGCTCTCGTCCTCGGTCATCCCCGCGAACCGCGCCGTGTGCGCGACGTTCACGTACAGCGCCTTGCGACCGGTCTCGGGATGCGTGCGCACCACCGGATGTTCGGAGACGTACTCGGTCGCGGCGTCGTTGTGGCCGTCGTCACGGATCCGGTCTTCGCGGGTCTTCGACACGTCGGCGAGCGCGGAACTGTTGACGGCCCGGAGACCGTCGAGCACGTGCTGGAGCGCGGGTGAGCACGCTGCGTAGGCCGCGTACATATTCGCGAACAACGTGTCGCCGCCGACCGGGGGAACTTCGCGGGCGACGAGCAGTGTGGCCATCGGCGGGCGCTCGAGGTACACCGTGTCGCTGTGCCAGATGCCACCGAAGTTCACCGTCTCGTGCGGCAACTTGGCGACCGCGATGATCTCGGAATAGCCCTCGATGCCGTTCACGAACGGATACTCGACCGGTTCGCCCAGGCGGCGCGCGAACGCGAGGAACGCATCGGGTTCGAGCGGCTGGTCGCGGAAGAACACCACCAGGTGCTCCAGCCACGCCCGCCGGATCTCGTGCACGGCGCCGTCGGTGAGGTCGGCGAGGTCGACGCCGCTGATCTCCGCGCCCAACGCACCCGCGATCGGTTCGACCTTCATCTTCACCATGTCGAGCCTTTCGTCACGGTTTTTCCGCGCGCAACTCGCGCCGGAGATCGACCTTGCGGACCTTCCCCGACGCGGTGCGCGGCAGATCGGAGACGACACGGAGCTCTTCGGGCCACTTCTGCCGGGCCAGGCCCGTCTGCGCGAGATGCGCCTTGATCGCGTCGAGATCGATGCCGAGGTCGGTCGCGGCGGGAGCCAACCGCACGAACGCGCACGCGTGCTCGCCGAGGCGCGCGTCGGGCGCGGCGACGACCGCCACCTCGAGGACCTGGGGCAGCGCGCCGATCGCGTCCTCGATCTCGGCCGCGGAGAGGTTCTCACCACCACGGATGATCACATCCTTCAGCCGATCGGTGATCGTGAGGAATCCGTCGGCGTCGACGACACCCATGTCGCCGCTGCGGTACCAACCGTCGTCACTGTCGAACGCGTCGGCGGTCAGCGCGGCGTCGGTGTAACCGACGCAGAGATCGGGACCCCGCGACCAGATCTCACCGGCCTCGCCGCGCCCGACATCCGCGCCGTCGGCATCGACGAGACGGATCTCGACGCCGAGCAACGGCCGGCCGTCGGTACCGTGGCGCTTCGCCGCGGGATCGTCGAACAGGGAGCCGCTCACCGACGGGTGCTCCGTCGACCCGTACGCGCGGACGATCGCGATACCGAGCCCGGCTGCCCGCTCCCCGAGCGCGACGGGCACGGGCGCGCCACCGAGACCGATGCGGTGCATGCGCTGGGCGTGCTCGGGCGTGAAGTCGGGATGTTCGAGCAGGCTCGCGAGGAATACCGACGCGCCCGTCCCCGCGCCGATGTCGGCTTCGAGCATCACGTCGAGCACACGCGCCGGATCCCACCGGTCGATCAGATGAATGTTCTGCGCGAGCTGCATCGGGCTGAGGACCGCGCCCAGCATGCCGGTCGCGTGGGTGACCGGCGATCCCATCAGGTTGGGCGATCCCGGCGTCATCCAGGGCCGCATGTGCAGCAGCTCGGCGAGCAACGTCCGGTGCGTGTGCATCACGCCCTTCGGATCGCTGGTGGTGCCTGAGGTGTAGGCGAGCACGCACACGTCGTCCGGGTCGGCCGCGCTTGCACCCGCGGCGGGCGCGGCGACGGGCGCGGCGGCGTCGACCCGATCCCAACCGATGCGCCGCACGCCTCCACTGCCTCGCGCATCGACGACCGCGCCGGCGGCGGTGGCCAGCACGACGTGCAGCGCGAGCTCGGGCAACTCGTCGGGCGCGGCCCCGTCGATGATCTCGAGATAGTCGACGTGCCCGAACCGGTCGGCCGAGATGTAGGCGCGCGCCCCGCTCTGCCCGAGGATGAAGCGCACCTCTTTGTGGCCGTAGATGTGCACGATCGGCGCGAGCACGAAACCGCCGAGTGCCAGGCCATAGAACGCGACCACGGCTTCGCGCCAGTTCGGGAGTTGGAACGCGACGACGTCGCCCGGTTGCAGTCCGGCGTCGTTCAGTACGCGGACGAGGCGGCGCGCGTCGGCATAGACGTCGGCGTACGTGCCTTGCCACGGCCGCGTCTCCGACCAGATGTTGATCGTGGCGTCGGGCGCGGCACGTAGCGACCGATCGACCAACCCGCCGAGGGTCTCGTCGGTCCACCAGCCTTCGGCGAGGTAGCGCGCTCGGAGCGCGTCCGGCACGCGCCGGACGGGCCGCCGTTCGTCGGCCATCGGTGTCCCCCTTCGCTTGGAAATGACGCTACCAGGATCGGAGAGGCGGTTTGCAGCCAGCGGATACGTGCTTATCGGTCTCGGCTTATCATCGCGGGACCGATGCCGCACGAGCACGAATACCACTTGCTGACGGTCGACGCCGTCGTCGACGAGACCGCCGACACGCGTTCGTTCGTCCTCGCCGTCCCCGCCGAGCTGGCCGAGGGCTTCGCGTATCGCGCCGGACAGTTCTGCACGTTCCGGGCCGACATCGACGGCGAATCGGTCGTCCGTTCCTACTCGATGTCGAGCTCCCCCGACCTCGGCGAACCGCTCACCGTCACCGCCAAGCGGGTGCCCGGCGGCCGCATGTCGAACTGGTTGAACGATCGCGTCGCGCCGGGCACGGCGCTCGACGTGATGCGCCCCACCGGTTTCTTCGTGTTGCGCGATACCGACCGGCCGATCATCGCGTTCGCGGGAGGCAGCGGTATCACGCCGGTGATCTCGATCGTCAAGTCCGCCCTCGCCACGACCTCACGCGCAATCACGCTCGTATACGCCAACCGTGACGCCGACGCGGTGATCTTCGCCGACACGCTCGCGCGGCTGGAGCGGGACGCGGACGACCGGCTGTCGGTGCATCATCACCACGACGCGGAACGGGGCTTCCTCGATGCGGCCGCGTGCACCGCGCTCGTAGGTGAGCGCGCGCACGCCGACTTCTACGTCTGCGGTCCCGCGCCGTACATGGAGGTCGTCGAGGCGGGCCTGACGCGTGCGGGCGCGGCGGCGGAGAACGTGTTCATCGAACGGTTCGCCACTGCGGACGATTCCGTCGCCGTCGACACCGCTTCGCGGACCGAAGCGCTGACGATCAAGCTCGAGAGGCAGACGCACACGTTCGCGTACCAAGCCGGCGACACGATCCTGGAGGCCGCGCGCCGGGGCGGACTGAATCCGCCCTTCTCCTGCGAGATGGGCAACTGCGCCACGTGCATGGCCCACCTCGACCCCGGCACCGCAACGATGCGCAACAACAATGCGCTGACCGCCGACGAGGTGAGTACCGGTTGGGTGCTCACGTGCCAGGCGCTCCCGACGAGTCGCGAGTTGGTCGTCGACTACGACGCCTAGCGCGGGTCCGCCGCGTTCGCACCCCGGCCCCTTGCCCCGCGGCAACGCTATTCTCGCCGCACGAGAACGACGTTGCGGTCTCGTTTCGGGTTCACGACGATCGGCTGGAGGACATTGTGGGACGGGTCGCCGTAGTCACCGGCGCAGGCTCGGGCATGGGCCTCGCCATCGGGAAAGACCTCGCCGGGCGTGGGCACCGAGTGGCGGTCACCGACCGCGACGGTGCCGCGGTCGAAGCGCTCGCCTCCGAGATCCGCGCCAGCGGTGGGCAGGCCGTCGGGCTGCAGGTCGACGTTTCCGACCGCGCCGCGATCGATGCCGCGTGGGACGCGGTGCGGGGCGAGTTCGGGCCGATCGAGATCGTCGTCACGAGCGCGGGCATCGACGAGTTCCAACCGTTCACCGACATCACGATCGACGCCTGGGACCGCATGCTCGCGGTGAACCTCACCGGCACGTTCCACTGTCTGCAGGCCGCCGTGCCCGACATGCTCGCCGCGGAGTGGGGCCGAATCGTGACGATCTCGTCGTCGAGCGCGCAATCGGGCGCGTCGCGCATGGCGCACTACGTGGCGTCGAAGGGCGGCGTCGTCGGTCTCACCAAAGCGCTCGCGCTCGAGCTCGCGCCGCACGGCATCACCGTGAACTCCATTCCGCCCGGTTTCATCAACACCGAGATGGCCCAGCGCGCGGAGGCCCGGGGCGACCTGCCGAGCATCGACGCCGTGGCGGCCCGCACTCCGGTGCGCCGGGCCGGCACCCCCGAAGACATCGCGGCCGCCTGCGCATTCCTGTGTTCGGAGGACGCGGGCTACATCACCGGCCAGCTGATCGGCGTGAACGGTGGTTGGTACCTGTGACCGACCGCGGCGCGAACGGTGACCGCCCGCGGCTCCCGCCGCTGCCCAAGGAACGTTGGGACGCCGACGCCCGCGCCGCGCTGGAAGGCAGCTTCGGCGCCGACGCGGCGGCGCGTTTCCTCTCCCCCGCCACTGACGCGCCGCCGATACCGAGCGTGCTCGGTGCACTGATGCACCATCCGCAGCTCGCGGCGCCGTGGCTCGCGTACAACAACGTCCTGCTCCGCACGCCCGCGCTCGACGCGCGGCACCGCGAGCTGGTTGTGTTACGCGTCGCCTGGCGCACGCGTTCGCCGTACGAATGGGCGCAGCACGTGCGGATGGCGGCGCGCTCCGACATCACGCCCGAGGAGGTCGCGGCGATCTCGCTCGCGGCCGACGCCGCAGCGTGGACGCCCCTCGAGTCCGCACTGCTCGCCGCCACCGACGAGCTGCTCGATCATTACCGCGTCGACGACAACACCTGGGCCCGGCTCGCCGAGCATCTCGACGAACGCCAGCTCACCGAGCTGCTCTTCGTCGTCGGCAGCTACACGTGCCTGGCGATGGTCTTCAACAGCGTGGGCCTCGAGCTCGATCCCGAGCTGCGCGACATCGCCCCGCTGCCTCCGCCCGAATCCTGAGTGACGCGGGCCCGCAGGATCACACCGCGGGTTCGACCACCGGGTAGAAGTCGGAGGCGCCGCTGTCGGGGACGCGTTGCTGGCGCCACACCTCGATGGGGAACGACACGTTCACGAGCGCGCAGTACAGCCAGAGCAGGTTCTTGGCGTCGGCGGGCAACGCGTCGAGCGGGAACTGGTCGATGTATTCGCACGCCGCGTCGAGCCGGGCCGACGCCGCGTCGTAGAACGCCTGCAGCTCGTCCATCGGCAACGCGAGCCGCCGTTGGTAGCGCGCTTTCTCGCCCGCCAACGCCCATCCCGCGAACGGTTGCAGGTCGCTGAATTCGGCGGGCAACTGCGGAGTGACGTCGCTCATTGCGAGCTCACCTTCTCGTAGTCGTCGACATATCCGCGCGCCGTGGTGTGCAACAGGCGCAGCAGGATCTCCTGGTCGTTGAGCGGGAACTCCTGCACCGTGCGCGACTCGAGCATCTCCTGCGTGGCTTCCAGCGTGTTGCCGTCCTGGAGGCTGTACTCCTTGAACGTGACGACCGCGAGCTCCTGCGCGAGTCGTTCCTTCGCGGTCCGCGGTGGCACGAAATAACACGTGCCTTCGAAGACGTGCGTGTTGTAGCTCGTCGGCCAGTAGTGGTACGTGAGGTACCAGTTCGGCGCCCAGATGAGCAGCATGAAGTTGGGGAAGAACAGGAACGAGTCGATGCCCCATTGCGGTTTGCGCGACGGGTTCACCGCGGGCGGCAGATCGATTTTGATCGGGCGGTCCCACGGCCCGAAAAGCCCGCTGCGCAAGGCGCGTTCGATTGGCTTCACCATGCTCGGATCCTTGGGCGGCGCCATGCCACCCCACGACGAGACCATGCCGTGCGGTCCGTCGATCTTGTACGCGAGCGCCTCGAAACCGAACTCCGCGAGCTTCTGCGCCTGCTCGTTCACCGCCTGGCGTTGGTGCAAAACCGGTGCGTGGTAGAACTCGGTGAACGCGTCGATGAACAGCTTCCAGTTGCTCCCGATCTCGGCGCGGTACTTGTGCACCTGGGTCATCTCGCCGAACGGGTAACCCTCGAGACCGGCGCCGAGCTCACCGAGGTACTCGCGCACCGGTACCGCGTTCTTCGGGTCGAGGTTGACCCAGATGAAGCCTTCCCAGATCTCGCACGCGACGGGAACGAGTCCGTAGTCGGCCTTGTCGAGATCGAAGAACTCACTCTCCTGTTGTACGAAGTTGAGATCGCCTTCGAGCCCGTAGCGCCACCCGTGGTACTTGCACGTGAACTGCCGGCACGTACCGGCGGTCTCCTCTTTCGGGTAGTCCTGCCACACGAGCTTGTTGCCGCGGTGCCGGCAGATGTTCTGGAACGCGCGGTAGTCGTCGTCGCCGGAGCGCACGATGATCACCGAAGTGCGCGCCGCGTCGAGCTCCTTGGTGAAGTAGCTCCCCTTCTTCGGCAGCTGCTCGACGCGGCCGACGTTCAGCCACGTGCGCCGGAAGATCGCGTCCCGCTCGAGCTCGTAGTGCTCGGGCGAGATCGAATCCTCGTACGACACCGGCCCGGTACCCAGCTGGGGGTAGTGCTCGGTCCACGTACCCGGGCTCGGCTTTTCGAAGTGAGGCACTGCGGTTCCTTTCGCGGCGGCCGCACCCGGCGAATCGGCGTCGGCCGCAGAGATGCTCGCGACAAAAGATAACTTACTTTCCACGAAACGGAAAGGCCATTATCATGGCGTGCGTACGGCAGCGTCGCCCGAGGACGGAGGTCGCCAGGTGCGCATCGGCGTGATGGTCGGTCCGGAGCGGGGCCGGTACGCGACCAAGGTCGAGCGCCTGCGCGCCGACGTGCGGTGGGCGGAGGAGTCGGGCCTGGCCACGGTCTGGATCCCGCAGATCCCCGACGACTTCGACGCGCTGACCGCGGTCGCGGTCGTGGGCCTCGACACCACTCGCATCGAGATCGGCACCGCCGTTGTGCCCGTGCAGACGCGGCACCCGATCGCGCTGGCACACCAGGCCCTGTCGGTACAGGCGGTGTGCGAGGGACGGCTCACGCTCGGCCTCGGCGTGTCGCATCACTGGATCATCGACGAGATGCTCGGCCTCCCCTACGAGCGCCCGGTCCCGACGATGCGCGCGTATCTCGACGTGCTCGATCAGGCGTTGCGCGGTCCTGGTCCGGTCGATGTCGAGAACGAGTTCTTCCGCATTCACAATCCGCTCGCGGTCACCGACGTCGCCCCGACACCGGTGTTGCTCGCCGCGCTCGGTCCGCGCATGTTGCAGCTCGCGGGCGAACGGACCGACGGCACGATCCTCTGGATGGCCGACGAACGGGCGATCGGCGCGCACATCGCGCCCACGATCACGCAGGCCGCGACCGCGGCGGGAAGAGCCGCGCCCCGCATCGTCGCCGGCATTCCCGTGTGCCTGTGCGCCGACGACGAGATCGACGTCGCGGTCGCGCGGTACGAACCGCATCCTCTCCGAAGCCGAAGTGTCGCCGAACTATCAGCGCCTGCTCGATCAGGGCGACGCGCGCAGTGTCGGCGACATCCTCGCCGCGGGAACCGAAGCGACGATCGAGAAGCGGTTGCGCGCGTTCGCCGACGCGGGCGTCACCGACGTGTCGTTTCGCGTCGTCCCGATCGGCGAAGGACGCGACGAGCTCATCGCATCCTCGCAGCGGACCCGGGCGTTCGTGGCCGAGTTGGCGCAAGCCGGCTCCCGGTAGCCCGGTAGAATCGGGCCCACCATGAGCCGCGACGAAGCCACCGCAACGTCCCCGCCCGCTGCGTCGGGGGCCGACCGCGCCAAGCCGACCTGGCGGGAGCTCGCCGTGGCCCGGTCACTCGACCCGGCCCGGGCGCGCGCCGAGAACCGCGTGCAGCGCTACATCGATGCCGCGTTCGAGTTGATGAACAGCGACTCGGGCAGCGATTTCACCGTGCAAGAAGTAGTCGAACGTTCGGGACAGTCGCTGCGCGGGTTCTACCAATACTTCGCGGGCAAGCACGAGCTGCTGCTCGCGGTGTTCGAGGAGTCCATCGGAGCCACCGCCGAGCATCTGCGCGACGCGGTCGCCGAGGAGAAGGACCCGCTCGAGCGCCTGCACCGCTTCGCGGTCGAGTACTACGACCTCTGCCGGCCGGTGCCGAAGGCCAAGGCCGCCAAGGCGAACAAGGCAACGAAGAAGCGTGCGACCCCGGCCATCGCCGAGTTCGCGCAGCAGTTGCTCACGTCGCATCCCAAGGAAGCGGCGCGCGCGTTCGTTCCGCTCGTGTCACTGTTCGAGCAACTGCTCGACGACGCCGCCGCGGCCGACGAGATCCGGTCCGACCTCCCGCACGCGTGGCTCGCCGGTGTACTCCTGCAGGCGATCATGTTCAACGCGTTCGCGGCGATCATCAGCGGCGCGTCGGCCCGCGCCGACACGCACGACGCGGAGAACCTCTGGCAGCTCCTGCTCGTCGGTATCAGCTCACACTGACGCGCAACACGACCCCTTACGACGTCGTGTCGTCGCGGTACACCTGACCGCCCTTCATCACGAAGCACACGCGCTCGGTCACGCAGATGTCGGCCGTCGGGTCGCCGGGTACACCGATCACGTCGGCGAACAGACCGGCCTGCAGCCGCCCGCGGTCGTCGACGTCGATCAGGTCCGCGGCCACGGTGGTAGCGGCCCGGATGGCCTGCGCGGGAGTCATCCCCCGCTCGACCAACGCGACGAGCTCCTTGGCGTTGCGGCCGTGCGGGATCGCGGGCGCATCCGTGCCGCACGCGACCTTCACGCCGGCCGCGATGGCCTTGCTGATCGTCCGCTTCGCCTGCGGGAACACCTCCGCCGCTTTGGCCTGCAGGTCGGGCGGGGCGTGCGACACATCCAAACCGTCGGCGAGGTAGGTCGTCGCCACGAGGAACGTGCCCCGTTCGACGAGGAGCGCGATCGTCTCGTCGGTCATCAGCGAGCCGTGCTCGATGCAGTCGATGCCCGCCTCGACCGCGGCGCGAATTCCCGCGTCGCCGTGCGCGTGCGCGGCGACGCGCAACCCGGCCCGATGCGCTTCGTCGACGACGACCCGCAGCTCCTCGTCGGAGTACTGCTGCGCGCCCGCGGGCCCGGTGTGCGACATCACGCCGCCCGACGCGCACACCTTGATCAGTTGCGCGCCGTATTTGATCTGATAGCGCACCGCTTTTCGGACTTCGCTCGGACCGTTCGCGATTCCCTCTTCGACGGTGAGCGGCATGATGTGCGGCGCCAGCGCCTGGAACATCGTGGGGTCGAGGTGGCCGCCGGTCGGACAGATCGCGTGGCCCGCCGGAACGACGCGCGGGCCGTCGATCCACCCGAAGTCGATCGCCTTCTTCAGCGAGACATCGAGCAGCAGCCCTCCGGTCTGGATGAACAGGCCGAGGTTGCGCACGGTCGTGAAACCGGCGCGCAGCGTGCGGCGCGCGTTGGCGACGGCGCGCAACGTGCGCAGTGCGGGATCGTCCTGCACCGCGTTCAGCGGGCTGTCGTGATTGGGGCCCCCGAGCAGGAGGTTGACCTCCATGTCCATGAGGCCCGGTAGCAGCGTGATGTCGCCGAGGTCCATGACGACCGCATCGTCGGGGATGGAGGCCGGCGCGACGGCCGTGATGCGCTCGCCCTCGATCAGGAGACTGCCGGGCTCGATGATGCGGCCCGAGTCGACGTCGAGCATGCGCGCGCTGCGCAGGTGTACCGGCGGCTGCGGGATTCGCGGGCGGGGCATGCGGAACTCCTACTACTGAGGTTCTCGATTTACGAGAACCCTATTATCGCGGCCCGCGCCCGTCCGCGCTCACCCCGGAAACGCGCGGCGAGATGCCCGGGCATGTCCGGGTAGCGCTGCGTGTGCGCGCCCCGGTCGACGAGATGGAGACCTCCCGAGATCGACGACGACTCGTCGGAGGCGAGAAAGACCACGAGGTTGGCCACATCCGCCGCGCTGGTGGTCGTCGCGAGCGGCGCGTTCTCGTCGAACTCCTCGACCACTCCCGGGATGAGCCACATGCCTTCGGTGAGGCCGGTGCGGACGAGGCCGGGCCCGATCGCGTTGACGCGGATCCCCGCGCCGCCGAGCTCCAGCGCCCCGACCTGCGCCAGCATCGCGAGCGCGGCCTTGGTGCAGCAGTATGCGCCCATGCCCGCCGCGGGCTGTACCGCGTTCAAGCTCGCGGTGAGCACGATCGATCCGCCGACCGGCATGTGCCGCGCCGCGTGCTTCACGGTGAACAGCGGGCCGAGCAGGTTCACCTCGATCACGCGCTGTCCACTCCGCCCCGTCGGTGTCGACGATGGGCCCGAACGAACCGGTACCCGCGTTCGCGAACGCGATGTCGAGACGGCCGAAGCGTTCGACCGCGGCCGCGATCAACGCTTCGACATCGCCTTCGGCGCGCACGTCGCAGCGCTGCCAACCGACCGCGCCGTCGATCTCCGATTCGGCTCGCGCCAGCCCCTCGACGTCGACGTCGCCGAGCATGACGCTCGCACCCTCCGCCGCGAAGCGGTGCGCGGTGGCGAGCCCGATCCCCGACGCACCGCCGGTGATCACCGCCACCTTGTCGGCCAGGCGTCCGGTGGACGACAGTGTCATGGTGTTCTCCTCCGCGCGCACGCGCTCACGTCAGTTGACGTATCCGACCGTAAAGATATAGACATATCGACGATGTCGTACCACCCGAACATCCGCATCGAGCGGGACGAGCACGTGGCGACGGTAACCCTCGACCGACCCGAGTCGAGGAACGCGTGCACCGGCGACATGTGGGTCGCGCTCGGCGCGACGTTCCGCGAAATCGCGTACTCCGGTGCCCGGGTCGTGATCCTCACCGGCGCGGGCGGCCACTTCTGTGCGGGCGCCGACCTCGCGAGCACCAGTGAGCCCCGCACGAACGCCGACGGCACGCCGGTGCAACCCGCGAACAACCTCTACGGGATGCGCGTACTCGGTGATGTCGTGCTCGCCGTTCACGACTGCCCGATCCCGGTCGTGGCCAAGGTCGAAGGCATCTGCGTGGGCGCCGGGCTCGGCCTCGCGCTCGCGGCCGACATGATCTGGTGCGCCGACGACGCGCGGTTCTCGGCCATCTTCGCCAAGCGGGGGCTCAGCCTCGACTTCGGCAGCTCGTGGCTGCTGCGCCAACGCATCGGATTGCACAAGGCGAAGGAACTGACCTTCACCGGCAAGATCATCAGCGGCACCGAGGCGTTCGAGCTCGGCCTGGTGAACGCAGCCGTGCCCACCGGCGAGCTCGACGCGGCAACCCGTGAGGTCGTCGACGCGATCGCGGCCGGTCCGCCGATCGCGTTGTCGATGTCGAAGCGCGAGCTCGACAATGCATCTTCGTCGTCACTGGCGCAGGCCCTCGAAGTCGAGGCGCTGGCGCAGGGCGTGAACGTGCACACCGACGACATGCGCGAAGCATTCGTCGCGTACATGAAGCGGCAGACGCCGAATTTCACAGGCCACTAGGACTCCCGGTCGCGGGAAGTCAGACAGGAGCCGGCATGTCGTTCATCGAGTACGAGGCGAGCGAGCGCATCGCCACGATCACGCTCAACCGACCCGAAGCGGCCAACGCACAGACGCTCGAGCTCCTCGACGACCTCGACGCCGCGTGGCAGCAGGCCGCGGTTGATCCCGAAGTACGGGTCATCATCCTGCAGTCGAACGGGAAGCACTTCTCCGCGGGCCACGACATCAAGTCGGTCGGGAGCGAGGAGAAGACGAGCTGGACGCTCGCCGAGATCTACGAGATCGAGGCCCGCCGATTCCTCGAGTATTCGCTGCGTTGGCGCAACGTGCCCAAGCCGTCGATCGCCGCCGTGCAGGGCGTGTGCATCTCCGGCGGACTGCTGTTGTGCTGGCCGTGCGACCTCATCATCGCGGCCGACAACGCCACGTTCTCCGATCCCGTGGTGAACATGGGCATCGGCGGCGTCGAGTACCACGGGCACACGTGGGAGTGGGGCGCACGCAAGGCCAAGGAGATGCTCTTCACCGGGCGCAAGATGACCGCGCTGGAAGCGGAACGCCTGGGCATGGTGAACCGTGTCGTGCCGCTCGATGATCTCCGCTCGGAGACGCGCGCGCTCGCGGCCGAGATCGCGACGAAGCATCCGTTCGCGCTGCGGCAGGCCAAACGCGCGGTGAACCAGACCCTCGACGTGCAGGGTTTCTATGCCGCGATCCAATCGGTGTTCGACATCCATCAGACCGGGCACGGGCATGCGCTGAGCGAGTCGGGCCTGCCGATCCTGATGCTGCTCGACGGCATGAAGGCCGAGCTGGAAAAGCCGGCGCCCACGCGCTCGTGAGCGCGCCGACCCGGCCGCTCGTGGACTTCCCTGTCTTCGACGCCGACCAGCATCTCTACGAGGCCGAAGACGCACTGACCCGCTGCCTGCCGGCCACGCACAAAGACCTGTTCCGCATGGTCGACGTGAACGGCCGCAAGAAGCTCGTCGTGCGCAATGTCATCACCGAGTTCATCCCGAACCCCACGTTCGAAGTGGTGGCGCAGCCGGGATCGCACATGGCGTTCTACGCGGGTGAGAACCCGGACGGGAAGACGCTGCGCGAGCTCACGGGCAAGCCCATGCGCGCCATCCCCGCGTTCCGCGAGCCGCCCGCGCGCCTGCAGATGCTCGACGAGCAAGGCATCTACGCGAGCCTCATGTTCCCGACCCTCGCCAGCCTCATCGAGGAACGGCTCCGCGACGATCCGATGCTCACGCAGGTCGCGATCCACGCGTTCAACGAGTGGCTCTTCGAGGACTGGACCTACGACTACCAGGGCCGCATCTTCGCGACCCCGATCGTCACACCGTGCGACGTCGCGAGCGGGATCGCCGAGCTCGAACACGTGTTGGCGCGTGGCGCGAAAGCAGTGCTCGTCCGCCCCGCGCCGGTCGCGAACCTGCGCGGCCTGCGCTCGCCGTTCCTGCCGGAGTTCGACCCGTTCTGGGCGCGTATCGAAGAGGCGGGCGTGCTCGTTGCGATGCACGCCTCCGACAGCGGGTACCAGGACTACTTGAACACGTGGGAAGGAAGCAGCGGCGAGTACGTGGCCTTCCGGCCCAAGACGTTCGCGTACGTGGCCGACGGCGGGCGCACGATTCATGACGCACTGGCGTCGGCGATCTGTCACGGCATGCTCGACCGCTTCCCCGGTGTGCGTTTGATCAGCGTCGAGAACGGCGGCAGCTGGGTCGGTTTGCTGGCCCGGAACCTCGTGACCGCGTGGAAGAAGATGCCGAAGGAGTTCCCGACCCATCCGCTCGAAGTGCTGCGCCGCAACGTGTGGATCAACCCGTTCTGGGAGGACTCCCTCGACGACGTGATCACGCTGATGGGCGCTGACCGCGTGTGTTTCGGTTCCGACTTCCCGCACCCGGAAGGGCTCGCGGAACCCCTGTCGTTCGCCGATCAGCTCGGCGGCGTCGCGCCGGCAGACCGCGAACGCGTGATGTCGGCGAACATGTTCGAGCTCATGGGCGTCGCCCGCCCGGCTCGAACCACATGACCGACCCGCGAGGCTACGTCGCTACGTCGTCGCGTTGACCGCGTCTTCGGCGAGCACCTTCGCGCTCGCGTAGTCGGCCTTGCCGTTGGCGAGTCGGGGTACGAGGTCGACGACCACGATCGCGCGCGGCGCCTTGAAGCGCGCGAGCGACGCGGCGACGAACTCCCGTAGGTCGGCGGGCGACGCGACCGCACCGTCGCGCAGCTTCACCACGGCCACGACCTCTTGCCCGAACCGGTCCGATGGCCGCCCCACGACGATCGCGTCGAGCACGTCGGGATGTTGGCGGAGCACACCTTCCACCTCTTCGACGTACACCTTCTCGCCGCCGGTGTTGACGACCATCGAGTCGCGGCCGAGCATCACGATCCGCCCGTCGGGTTCGAGGCGCGCCCGATCGCCGGGAACGCTGACGCGCTGACCGTCGATGACCGGGAACGTGCGCTCGGTCGCCTCCCGGTCGTTGAGATACGCGAGCGGTACGCGGCCGCGCCGCGCGGTCCAACCGGTCTCGTCTTCACCCGGCTGCAGATAGCGGCTGCGGTCGGCCGAGAGCACCGCCGCACCGAGCGCGGGCGCAAACGACCGCGATTGCGCGTCGCGGGTCCACGTCCCGAACGCCATCCCGCCCGTCTCCGACGCCCCGTAGCCATCGATGATCGTCACGTGCGGCAGGAGATCGACGAGCGCCTCCTTGTAGCGCTCGTTCGTCGCCGCGCCGCCGGTCGCGAGCGCGAGCAACGACGAGAGGTCGTAGTCACCGCGCTGCAGCTCTTCGACGATGGGCCGTGTGTACGCGTCGCCGACGATCGACATCAGCGACACCTTTTCGCGCGCCGCCGTCGCCACGATCGTCCGCGCGTCGAAGGGTTGCGAATCGTCATGGATGACGATCGTGGCACCCATGTGCATGCCACCGAACGCGGTCCACTGCGCGGCGCCGTGCATGAGCGGCGGCGCCGCGAACCACGTGGCGCCGCCCGCGAGCGCAGTGGCACGCAACGACTCCGCGGTCGTCGCGTCGGATCCGCCCATCGCCGCGACGAACACATCGGCCTGACGCCACAGCACGCCCTTGGGGCGGCCGGTCGTACCGCCCGTGCAGACCATGTAGAGGTCGTCGGGCGACGGCACCGGAAGTGTGTCGGCGCGGAGGTCGGTACGGCACGCGTCCTCGAAGTTCGTGCTACCGGGAAGCGGCGCCACCCCGGAGTCGTCGTCGACATCGACGAGCACGATCGGCGTATCCGGCAGTGCCTCGGCAACCAGCGGACCCAGTCGACGGTGGTACACGACGACGACGGGTTCGATGATGCCGAACAGATCGCGGACCTCCGCAGGCCGGTAGTGCTGGTTGACGTTGAAGGGAACCGCACGGGCCCGAAAGCAGCCGAGCATGGCTTCGATGTACTCGGGACAGTTGAACAGCGCGAGCGCGACCCGATCCTGACCCGACTCCCAACGCTCGAGTGTCTCCCGCTCGCGATGCGCGCCGACACCGCCGCGCAGTGAGGAACGCGGCAAAGCCCTTCGTACGCGCCACCGCGGCGCCGTAGGTCAGCCGCTTCGACTTCCAGACGACCATGTCGCGCTCGGGCACGGCGCCCGCGATGACATCGTGCACCGCCGGCAGGGACCATTCGACCGGGGTCATTCGAGTCTCACTCCCCCGAACCGTCGACCCTCGGCGGCTCCGGGAAAAGTTTAGATGTTTCGACTCAGCTGTGCTCGCGCCGGTACGCGCCTCAGCGCTTGCGCCACTCCGGGCGCTGACCGGAGGCAAAGCGGTCCTGGCCCGCCTTGAACGCGGCCGCGTCGGAACCGATGCGCGTGAAGAGGTTGGCGAGGCCGATGGCCTGGGTCCGCGGAACCTCGAGCGCCGTCCAGAGCGCGCGCATCGTTCCCTGGATCGCCAACGGCGGCGAATCGGCGATCACCCGCGCCGCCCAGCCCGCCCGTTCGCGCAGTTCGTCGCGCGGCACTACTTCGGTGACGAGCCCGATCTCGCGGGCGCGCTCGGCCGTCATCCGCTCGTGTACGCCGAGCAGCGACATCCGCATCACTTCGGGGAACGGCATCTTGTTGAGCATCTCGATGGGCTCGAACGCGGCCGTCATGCCGTACGTCACGTGCGGATCGAAGAAGGTCGCGTCGTCGGAGGCGATGATGAACTCCGTCTCGCCGAGCATGTAGAACGCGCCGCCGCACGCCATGCCGTGCACCGCCGCGATCACCGGCTTCCAGAGATCGCAGGTCTTCGGGCCGAGGTCGCGGCCCGGGTCGTCGTACATCCACGGCGTCGGGTAGCCCGGGTAGTTGCCGGCCGCCATCGCCGCGTTGTTGTCGTCGGAGACCGCCTCGCCCCGATCGATGCCCGTGCAGAACGCTTCGCCTTCGGCCGTCAGCACGATGCAACGAACGTCGTCGTCGTAACGGAAGTCGTGCCAGACCGAGTGGATCTCGTCCTGCATCTTCTGATTGATGGCGTTGCGCACGGCCGGGCGGTTGAGCGACACCCACGCGATGCCGTCGTCTTTGGTGACCAGAATCGTTTCGTAGTCCGACATGCGGGCGAGCATACGCGGCCGGTATTTGGGAGCTTGTACCGGTCGGTCCAATAAGATCTGACCGTGGACTTCTCGCTCACCGAAGCCGAACGCGACCTCGTGGGACTGTGCCGCGACTTCGCGCAACGGGAGATCGCGCCGCGCGCCCCGCTCGCGTGGGAGGAGGCGCGGTGTCCCACTGATCTCTTGCGCGAGATGGGCGCGCTGGGACTCCTCGGCATGCTGATCCCCGAGCAGTGGGGCGGCATCGGCATGTCGACGGTTGGTTTCGTCGCGGCGATGGAACAGATCGGTCTCGCCGACCAGTCGGTGGCCGCCGCGTGGCAGGCGCACGTGACGATCGGATCGTTGCCCCTCTACCTCTTCGGCAACGACACGCAACGCGAACGTTGGCTGCGACCGCTCGCCGAAGGACGCGCGCTCGGCGCGTTCGGCCTGACCGAACCCGACGCCGGTTCCGACGCGCGCGGCATCTCGACGCGCGCGGTACGGCACGACGGCGGCTGGCTGATCAACGGGCGCAAGGCGTTCATCTCCAACGCGGGAACCGACATGTCGTTCGGCGTGACGTTGCTGGCCCGCACAGAAGGCGATTCGTTCGCCAGCTTCGTCGTCGAGAAGGACACGCCCGGATTCACGATGGGACCGAAGCTGCGCGGCATCGGTTGGCGCGGCCTCGACACGCGCGAATTGTTTTTCGACGACGTGTGGGTGAGCGACGAGCACCTCGTCGGCGATCCTGCGTTGGGCATCAACCAGTTCCTGAGCACGCTCGAAGTCGGCCGCATCTCGATCGCGGCGTTGTCGCTGAGCCTCACCCAGGCCGTGCTCGACCTCGCCCTCGACTACGCCCGCGAGCGTGTGCAGTTCGGCAAGCCCATCGCCAAGTTCCAGGCCACCCAGTTCAAGCTCGCCGACATCGCGACCGAGCTCGAAGCGGCGCGCTGGCTCACGTATCGCGCCGCGTACCTCCGCGACACCGGCCAACCGTTTCTCAAGGAAGCGTCGATGGCGAAGTTGAAGGCCAGCCGGCTCGCGGTCGCGGCGGCCTCGGAAGCGGTGCAGATCCACGGTGGCATCGGGTACATGCTCGAGACCCCCGTCGCCCGCTTCTACTGCGACGCCAAAGTGCTCGAGATCGGCGAAGGCACCAACGAGATCCAGCACGTGGTGATCGCCCGCGAACTCGGCTGCTGAGCCCTAGAAAACTCGAACTGTCGTGAGTTAGGTGCGATATACGCACCTAAGTCACGACGGTTCGCTTCTTTAGACCTTCGCGAGGCGGCGGAGGGCTTCGGCGATGTCGGCGCGATCGGGGAGCCAGGCGCGTTCGAGGTCGGGCGCGTAGGGCGGCGGGGTCGATGCCGCGCCGATGCGTTCGATGGGTGCGTCGAGGTCCCAGAAGCCTTCGCGCGCGACAGTCGCCGCGATCTCCGCACCGATGCCGAACGGCACGACGGCCTCGTGCGCGATCAGGAGGCGGCTGGTCTTGTGCACCGATTCGAGGATCGGCGCCATGTCGAGCGGCGCAACTGTGCGCAGGTCGATCACCTCGACGGAGATGCCGTCGTCGGCCAACGCTTCCGCGGCGGCGACGGCCTCGTGCACCATCCGCGACACCGAAACCACGGTGATATCGGTTCCGGCGCGCACAACCGCCGACTTGCCGATCGGAACGATGTGGTCGGCGGGCGGTTGCGGACCCTTCATCCCGTACAGCAATCGGTTCTCGATGAACACGACCGGGTTCGGATCCTGGATCGCGGCGCGCAACAGCCCATACGTGTCGGCCGGCGTCGACGGCATCACGACCGTCAGCCCGGGGATGTGCGCGAGCAACGCTTCGAGACTCTGCGAGTGCTGACTCCCCGACGAACGTCCGGCGCCGAACTGGGTGCGCACGGTCAATGCCATCTGCGCGGTACCGCCGGTCATGAACGGCAGCTTGGCGGCCTGGTTGAGCAGCTGATCGAGACACACGCCGAGGAAGTCGAGGTACATGAGCTCGACGACGGGCCGCATGCCGGCCATCGCCGCGCCGACACCCAGGCCGACGATCGCGCTCTCCGAGATCGGCGTGTCGCGCACCCGATCGCCGAACCGATCGTGCAGCCCGCGCGTGAGTCCGAACACGTTGCCGCCGGCGGCCACGTCGATGCCGGCGACGAACACGCGGTCGTCGGTCGCGAGCTCAATTTCGAGTGCGGCGCGGATCGCATCCATCGTGCGGAACGTCGGGGCGTCTTCCGCGAGCGCCTGTGGTTCGGGGTGTTCGGGGCGAGCGCGCACGACGAAGTTCGTCAACGTTTCGGCGCGCGGCGCCACCATCTTCCGCGCCGTGTCGATGGCCGCGTCGAGCTCGCGTGCGACGGTCGATTGCATCGCCGCGAGCACGTCGTCGGTCACACCCGTCGCGATGAGCCGACGGGCGTTGACGAGCAGCGGATCGCGCCGCTCCCACTCGCGCAATTCATCGGGCGATCGGTAGCGCTGCGGGTCGCCTTCGTAATGCCCGTGCCAGCGGTAGGTCGTGGCCTCGACGACCACCGGACCTTTGCGCGTTCCGCGCCGGGCGTCGACCACCTCGGTCATCGCCGTCGCGGTCGCCACGACGTCGTTGCCGTCGACTGCGACGTAGTCGACGCCGTACCCGGCCGCCCGCTGTTCGAGCGTCGCCGCGTGCTGCGCCGACGCGGGCGAGAACTCCGCGTAACCGTTGTTCTCGCAGAAGAAGATCACCGGCAGTTCCCAGACCGCGGCGAGATTGATCGCTTCGTGGAACGTGCCGTGCGCGACCGCGCCGTCGCCGAAGAACGCAACCGCGACACTGCCGTCGGCCCGGAGCTGCGCGGCTGTGGCCGCGCCGACCGCGATCGGCAGGCCGGCCGCGACAATTCCGTTGGCGCCGAAGATCCCGAGGTTCGGATCGGCGATGTGCATCGAGCCGCCCCGCCCACGGTTCGTGCCCTCGTCCTTGCCCATGAGCTCGGCGAACATGCCGAGCGGGTCGAGACCCTTGGCGAGACAGTGGCCGTGGCCGCGATGGGTCGACGTGATGACGTCGGCCCGGCCGAGGGGCCGGCATGCACCGACCGCGGCCGCCTCCTGCCCGATCGACAGGTGGACGAAGCCCGGCACCTCGCCGTCGCGGTACAGCGCCGCCACCCGCTCCTCGAACCCGCGGATCACGAGCATCCGCCGATGCATCTCGAGGATTTCGGCGTCCGAGAACATGAGCCATGTATTGTACTGAACGGTACAAAGAGTGGTGCGGGCCCGGCCGGGGCGCAACGGGGAGCGGACGATGCCCGATCAGATCGACATCCCCGGGTCCTTCGCCGGCGCGGCCGACGTCGCCGGAAAGCGGGTCGTGATCACCGGCGCGAGCCGCGGGCTCGGACGCCTCCTGGCCCACGCGTTCTCGCAGGGCGGCGCGCGATTGGCGCTGGTCGCCCGCACCGAGACCGACCTGAAGGCGGTCGCGGCGGAGCTTCCCGGACCGGCACTCGTACTCGGCGGCGACATTACCGACGCGGACTTCAACGAGGCCGTCGCCGACGCGACCGTCGCGGAGTGGGGTGGCGTCGACGTGTGGATCTGCAACGCCGGGATCTCGCCGATCCTGGCCGGTCCGCTCAAGACCGATCCCGCAGTGTTGCGCGAGATCTTCGAAGTCAACCTCACCGGCGCGTTCCTCGGCGCGCGCGCCGCGGCTCGGGTCATGCACGCCGGCGGCCGGCTCATCTTCACCGGATCGGTGCTCGGCGAACGACCGCGCGCCGGCCTCACCGCGTACAGCGCGTCGAAGGCCGGCCTCGTCGGCATGGCCAAGGGACTCGCACTCGATCTCGCGCCGTGCGGTATCACGGTCAACGTGGTCGCGCCGGGTTGGTTCGACTCGCCGTTGGCCGAGCGCTGGAAGAACAGCGCCGAGCTCGGCGCGGGAGTGCTCGATCACACCGCGCAACGACGTTGGGGGGCAGCGACCGACCTTGCCGGCGCGTACCAGTTCCTCGCGTCCGACGCCTCGGCGTTCGTCACCGGAACGGTCCTCAATGTCGACGGCGGATACCTGTTGGTATGAACTCCCCTCCGGCACGACGGGTCGTTGCGATCACGGGCGCGGGCGGGACGCTGGGCGCGGCGTTGTCGCGCGAGTTCGCCGGAGCAGACCGATACCGATCTTGTGTTGAGCGACGTGAGTGAAGCGTCGCTCGAAGCCACCGTCGCGGCCATCCCCGAGCCCCGCGGACCCATCGCCACCCGCCTCGCCGACGTGAGCGAGATCGCGGAGGTCGACGCGGTCGTCGACCTCGCGGTCGAACGCTTCGGGCGGCTCGACGTCCTGATCAGCAACGCGGGGGTGCTCTCGCCGAACGGTCGCATCCACAACCTCACGACCGAGGACTGGGAACGCGCGTTTCGCATCAACGTGCTGGGCGCGGTCAACGGAATCCGCGCCGCGGTGCGCGTCATGCGCTCGCAGCAGTCCGGATCGATCATCCTCACTGCGTCCGTCTCGGGCCTGACCGCGTGGTCACACGCGGCGCCGTACTGCGCGACGAAGGCGGCCGTGATCCAACTCGCGAAGGTCGCGGCGGTCGAGTACGCCCGCGACGGGATTCGGGTGAACTGCGTGTGCCCGGGCACCTTCCTGTCGGGGATCCACGCCGATCTCCCGACCGAGGCGATCGACACGATCGCGGCCAAGCATCCGCTCGGGTTGGGATCGGCCGCCGACCTCGTCGGCGCGTACGCATACCTCGCGAGCGACGCGGCGCGTTGGACGACCGGCGCTGCGATCGTCGTCGACGGCGGCTACTCGGCCCCATAGAAGTTGGAGTCGTAGGAGAGTGCGCCGATGATGCAGCCCGACGTGAACTGGCTCGGTGTCCTCGAGCACCACGCCGCGAACACGCCCGACAAGCCGATCGCGGTCTACGGCGCCGACGTCGTCACGTATCAGCAGATGCTCGAGTGGTCGGCCGCACTCGCGGGTGGGCTGCAGGCGCGCGGAGTCGGTGCGGGCGATGTCGTCGGGCTGCTCTCGTACAACAACATCGAGTTCCTCGCGACGATCTTCGCCGTGAACTATCTCGGCGCGATCGCGATGCCGATCAACTGGCGGCTCGCGGCGCCCGAGCTCCGGTTCATCCTCGAACATTCCGAAGCACGCGTGCTGGTGTGCGACAAGGAGCTCGTCGACCTCGCCGACGAAGCGATCCAGGGACTCAGCGGCGGCCGCGAACTGGTTCGAGTGTGCATCTCGACCGAGAAGGTGCCGGAATGGGAGCGGTTCGCCGATCTCGGCGCCGGGAACGCTCCTCCGACCCGGGCGCGCGTCGCGGCCGACGACGTACACCGCCTGATGTACACGTCGGGGACGACCGGGCGGCCGAAGGGCGTCATGCTCTCGCACGCCAACCTGGCGTGGAAGAACTACGCGGACATCACCGAGTTCGGTTTCACCGCGGCCGACATCGGCCTCGCGTGCGGACCGCTGTACCACGTCGGCGCGCTCGACCTCGTCACGACGACGATGATCGCGGTCGGCGCAACCACGATCATCCACCGCGCGTTCGACGCGGCGCGCGTCGTCGGCGAGATCGAAGCGTCGCGCGTCACGTGCGTGTGGACCGCGCCGGCCATGGTGCGCGCGATTCTCGACGTTCCGGGCGTCGAGGCGCGTGATCTCTCCTCGGTCCGGCTCATCATCGCGGGTGGCGAGAAGATGCCGATCCCGTACATCGAGCGCCTCCGGCGAACCTTCCCGTCGGCGTGGTTCGCCGACGCGTACGGGCTCACCGAGACGGTGTCGGGCGACACGTTCCTCGACCGCGCGAGCACGGTAACGAAGCTCGGCAGCGTCGGCCGGCCGTGTCAGTACCTCGAGCTCGACATCTGGGACGAACACGGCGCGTCGGTCGGCGCGGACGAACGCGGCGAAGTCGTGTTGCGCGGACCGAAGGTGTTCAAGGGCTACTGGCGCGACCCCGACGCGACGAACACCGCGTTCGCGGGCGGATGGTTCCACACCGGCGACATCGGTGTGCGCGACGCGGACGGTTACCTCTACATCGTCGACCGGCTCAAGGACATGATCGTGTCCGGCGGCGAGAACATCGCGAGCTCGGAGATCGAGCGCGTGTTGTACGAGCACGATTCGGTGGTCGAAGTCGCGGTCGTCGGCCGCCCCGACGAACGGTGGGGCGAAGTTCCCGTCGCCTACGTCGTGTTGCGCGAGGGCGCGTCGCCCACCCCGGAAGAGCTCATCGAACACTGCCGCGCCCAACTCGCCAAGTTCAAGGTCCCCAAGGCCGTCGCTTTCATCGACGCCCTCCCGAGAAACCCCTCCGGCAAAATCCTAAAACGCAACCTACGAACCGAACTGTCGTGAGTTGTGGGCGCATAGCGCCCACAACTCACGACAGTTCGAGGGATGGTTCGAGTGGTCGGGGGCTGGTTGTCTCACCGGGTCGCCAGGATGGCCCGATGCGATCACGCTCCGACGACATCCTCGCCGACATCGCGGCGACCCAGCACGGCGTCTTTTGCATTGCCGACGCACAGACGGCGCTACTTTCCACCGAGCAGATCAACCGTCGGGCGTCCGATCGCTGGATCAAGATGCACGAAGGCGTCTATCGGACGGCAGGAGCTCCAGTCACGTGGCGTGGCAACCTCTACGCCGCGGCCCTGGCCGCGGGTACCGGCGCGGCGATCTCTCATCGCGCGGCCGCGGCGCTGTACGACCTTCCCGGCGGACGACCGGGACTCGTCGAACTCACGTGTGTGCACTGGAAGCGCACGGTGCAACGTGGGCTCGTCGTCCACGAGAGCCGGCGCCTCGACGCTCGCGACATACAACTCGTCGACGGCATTCCAGTCACGCGACCCGAACGCACGGTCCTCGACATCGCGTCGTACTACCCGAGCGCCAACTATCTCGAGAGCGTCGTGCAAGCGGCTCGCCGTAAGCGGCTGGTGACGTACGAATCCACTCGAGAGATGTTCGACCGGCACGCCCGCCGCGGCCTCAAGGGCGTGCGCGCGATGCGGGAAATGCTGGAACGCTGGGACCCGAACAGTCGCGCGACGGAGAGCGAGATGGAGACGCTGCTGGTTCGCGTCTTGCGCGAGAACGGGCTTCCGAAGCCGGTCGTGCAACACGACGTCACCGATCTCCGTGGAAGATTCGTCGCGCGCGTCGACGCGGCCTATCCCGACCGGCGCATTCTGATCGAGTACGACAGCAAGCAAGAGCACTCGGACGAGTTCCAGATCGCCCGCGATGCCAAGCGCCGCAACCAACTTCAAGCGCTCGGCTACTCCGTTCTGAGTGCCCGCCACGCCGATCTGCGCCTCGACGGCACCGAACTCTGCACCCAGATCCGCGCGATTCTGCACCGCACCGTCGAACCGTCGTGAGTTGTGGGCGCATAGCGCCGACAACTCACGACGGTTCGATTCTCTCTAGGTGGTGCATGAACTCCGCGGACCAGGATTTGAGGTCGGCGGGGACGGAGTAACTGGTTTCATCGTTGATCGTCGTCCAGTGCGCGGCGACGTCTTCGATCGACGGGTCGGGCGCGGTGTGGACGTAGCCCTCGGTCGACGCGATGAACACGCGCGCGAAACGTCCGAAGCCGGCGGCATAGATCTCGCCGCTGACGGGGCAGTCTTCGTGCGCGAGGAACGCGACCATCGGCGCGACGAGCTCCGGGGCCATCTCGGGCGCGCCCTCCCCCGCGCCGGCCATGCGCGTGAACGCACCCGGCATGACGAGGTTGATCTTGATCCCGTGCTGGGCGCCGGCCGTGTTGAGGCTGCGCGTCATCCCGATGACCGCGCCCTTCGCCGTCGCGTACGAGAGGTTTTCCGGCAGCCCGAACACGCCCGCGGACGTGGTCATCACGATACGGCCGTAACCCTGTTCGACCATGTGCGGCCACGCGGCGCGGGTGGTGTTGAACGAGCCGCCGACGTGCACGGCCAGGTGGCGAGCGAGATTGTCGGCGTCGGCCTTGGGGAAGGCGGCCCAGCGGATGATGCCCGCGTTGTTGATCAGGATGTCGATGCGTCCGAACTGCTCGACCGCGGCGCCCACGAGGGCTTCGCCCCCCGCCGCGGTCGAGACGTCGTTCGTGTCGGCGACCGCCACGCCCCCGGCCGCGACGATCTCCGCGACGACCAGCGCGGCCGGTTCGGCGTCCGCGCCGACACCGTCGATCGAACCGCCGAGGTCGTTGACCACGACGTGCGCGCCCCGTTCCGCGAGCAGCCGCGCGTAGGCGCGCCCGATGCCGCGTCCCGCGCCCGTGACCACCGCGACGCGCCCCTCGAAGCTGTGTTCGTTCACCACAATCCGCTCACCGGGGTTGTACCGACCAGTCATTATACTTTTGCCGTTGTCCTCCGCACCGTCCGACGCCCCGTCCGAGCCCATGCCGCGCACGGCGGCGAGTGACGATCCGCGCCGCAGCGCGAACTGGAACGCCCGCCGCGACGTGATCATCGACACGTCGGCGCGCGTCTTCGCGCGCAACGGCTACCACGCGACGGGAATCGCCGAGCTCTGCGAAGTCAACGGCTTCGGCAAGGGCGCGTTCTACTACTACATCGGTTCGAAGGAAGAGCTGCTCGCCGCGATCCACGATCGCGTGATGGACGAGGTGATGCTCGGCGCGGATCGCACTGCGGAGGCCGACGGTTCGCCCGCGGCGCAGCTCGAGAAGTTGGGCGCGGAACTGCTCGACGTCATCCACCGCTATCCCGATCACGTGTGGGTGTTTCTGCACGAGTTCCCCGCGCTCACCGCGGAACGGGCCGAGCAATTCCGCCGCCGGCGCCAGATCTACGAGCGCCGGGTCGCGGCGATCGTGCAAGCCGGGATCGACGCGGGCGAGTTTCGCGATGTCGACCCGAAGCTCACCGCGCTCGCGTGGCTCGGCATGCACAACTACACCTACCTCTGGCTCAAGGCCGGCGGCCGCGTGTCGGCGCGCGACGTGGCCCAACCCTTCGCCGACATCTTCATCCGCGGTATCGCGAAGTAACCAACGCGCCCCGCGCACCAACTGAGTCGCGCTCAGTCGAAGAGGTCGGGCTGCTCGCGCGTGATCATGTCCCAGAGCGGCTGGAACGACGCGCGACACGCGACCTGCGAACCCACGCTCTTGTACGTCTTGCGCGCCATGTCGGCATCGATCAGCACCGGCGTTCCCGCCGCTTCGGCGAGCAGTTGCGTTTGGCACGAGCGGTCCATCGTGATGAACGACCACACCGCGGCGTCGACCGATTGACCGACGGTCAACAGACCGTGGTTGCGCAGGATCGCAGCCTTGTTCTGACCGAGTGCGGCCGCGATGCGCCGGCCCTCTTCCAGGTCCAGCACGACGCCGGTGAAATCGTCGAACAACGCGTGATCTTCGAAGAACGCGCACGCGTCCTGGGTGATCGGATCGAGCAAACGGCCCAACGTGGACCACGCCTTGCCGTGCAAAGAGTGCGAGTGCGCCGCCGCGATCACATCGGGACGCGCCGCATGCACCTGCGAATGAATCGCGAACGCGGCCGCGTTGACCCGCGCGTCGCCTTCGACGACTGCACCGGTGTGGTCGACACAGATGAGATCGGACACACAGATGTGCTTGAAGTTCATTCCGAACGGGTTGACCCAGAAGCGGTCGAGATGCTCCGGGTCGCGCACGGTGATGTGACCGGCGACGCCTTCGTCGAAACCGAACTTGCCGAACAGCCGGAACGACGCCGCGAGCCGCTGCTTGCGATGGAGACGTTCGGCGTCGACGGAATCGAAGTTCGGCGGGGACGTGATGTCGCGCAGGAGTCCGGTCATGACGTCAATTTATGCCCAGGAGCGAGCCCAGGGTGCCGCCGATCATCGCCGCCCGATCCGACGCCGACACATCGGCGAATTGCCGGGCGATGAGCTCGCGGCTCCCGCCGTACGTCCCTTCGGCGTGGGGGTAGTCGTTGCCCCACACGATCGTCGACAAGCCGGTCACGTTCCGGCACGCAACGGCAACCGGGTCGTCCTGGAACGACACGTGGAACTGGCGGCGCACGTATTCACTCGGCGTCAACGGGTACGGCCACTTCTCGTTGAGGCGGAACAGTTGCGCCATGTTCGGCTGGTCGTTCGCGGCGCGGGTGTCGTCCCACTGCCCGAGCCACCAGTCGGCGTCCTGCCCGATACCGGTGACCCAGCACTTGTCCATCGAACCGACGAGCGACGCGAGCCAGTGCGCGTTGAATTCGATGAGCGCGAAGTGCAGGTCGGGATAGCGCTCGGCCACACCGCCACCGATGAGCTCGCAGATCACCTGTTGCGGCACCATCGGCCCGTACACGCACTGCGTGATCATGCGCTTCGACGCGGACTTCTCCGTCATCGGCTGGTTGACCTGCGCGGCCTGCTCCAACACGACTTTCAGCGTCGTGGCGGTCGCGTCGTTGACCTTCACGCCACCGGTCTGCGTGTGGATGAACACGTGCACGCCGTTCGCCTGCGCAGCGGCCCACACCGGATCGAAATCGCGCGAGTAGTACGGCTTCGGCGGGATCGCGGGCAGAAGAATTCCGCGGAAGCCGGCCGCCGCGACGCGCTCGATCTCGGCCACCGCTTCGTCGACATCGGTGAGTGGAATCGGAGCCGTCGGCGCGAGCCGGGCGAAGTACGGCGCGAAGCGTTCGACGACGTAATCGTTGTAGACGCGCGCGTGCGCCATCGACAGTTCGTGATCGTCGGAGTAGAGACCGAACAAGCTGAGGTTCGGGTGCATCACCTGCACGTCGACGCCGTCGAAATCCATGTCCTCGAGGATCTGTTCGGGATCACCCTCGGGGGTACGCCCCTGCGTCTGGCGATACCGGGAGATCGTCCAACCCTCGTAGCCGGGCGTGTGCAGGCGCCGGAAAACGCGCGCCCCGCCCTCGACGAGCGGCTCGATCTCGAAGTCCTCTTCCCAGACCGCCCGGTCGCGCAGATGCTTCGGCAGCCGGGTCACGAACAGGTCGGTCGGTTCGAGGAGATGACCGTCCGCGGACACGACGAGCTGCCCATTCGCCATAGGTCTTCTAAGGTAAACCAACCGGTCGGTACAAAGCAACGCTGGGGGGACGTGTGACGAAGCGCTGGAAGGTACGTCCCGACGGCTCGACCTGGGGCGATTGGGGCGACGACGACGAGCTCGGCCGCATCAATCTGCTCACTCCCGAGAAGGTGCTCCAAGGCGTCCGCGAGGTCGAGGCCGGCATCAGCTTCTGCCTCAGCCTGCCCCTCGACTATCCCGGCGGCACCTCGTTGAACCAGCGCCGCTACCCACCGATCCTGGCGCCGACCGAAGACCTCGAAGGCAATCCCGCCAACTTCTACAACGTGCATCAGAAGGACATCCCGAAGTTCGGAAGCAAACGCCATGTCGACGTGTGGGCCGACGACCAGGTGACGCTCTCGCTGCAGTACTCGACGCAATGGGATTCGCTCGCGCATGCGGGCGCGGAGTTCGACGTGCAGGGCGACGGAGTGGAGGAGGCGGTCTACTACAACGGGTTCCGCGCCGGGGTCGACCTCGTCGGTCCGCAGCCCGATGCCGCGGGCGACGGCGGCCGACACCTCTGCTTCGCCAAGCATCTCGGCCTCGAGCACATGGCTTACACGGGCGTGCAGGGACGCGGTGTGCTCGTCGACGTTGCGCACCACCTCGGTCACGAGTTCCGCGGTGTCGACCACGCGCTCCTCGAAGAGATCATGGCGGCCGACAACGTCGTCGTGGAACCAGGCGACATGCTGTTGATCCACACCGGTTTCGCCACCAAGGTGTTGGAGTGGAACCGCGAACCGGATCCGGTCGAGATCCATCGCACGTGCGCGTACCTCGATGCGAACGACGACGCCCTGCTCGACTGGATCACCGATTCGCAGATCTCGGCGCTGGTCGCCGACAACTACGCGGTCGAGGGCATGGTCGCGGGCAAGCGCCGCGAGGGTCGGCATTCGTTGTTGCCGATCCACCACCTGTGCCTGTTCAAGCTGGGCGTTCCGCTCGGCGAGCTCTGGTACCTGCACGAGCTGGCGACCTGGTTGCGCGCACACAACCGCAGTCGGTTCTTGCTCACCGCTCCCCCGCTGCGCCTGCCCGGCGCGGTGGGTTCGCCGCTCACCCCAGTCGCGACAGTTTGAACATCTCGTAGTCGTTGGCCCGTACGTCGGCGATCACGCTGAAGAGCTTGGGCCGGCCGCCGGAATTCAACAGGTACTTGCGCGCCTTGCCCGGGATGTTCGTACCGAAGAAGTAGCTGCTCTCGCCGAACGGGCCCTTCGACGCGGCCCGGTCGACCATCGCGGTCCAGTCGTCTTCGGCGCTCGCATCGACTTCGATCGTGTCGTACCCGTGATCGCGCACGTACACGAGCGTGTCGGTGATGAAGTCGACCTGATCGCCGTTGTAACGCGGATTGTTGCCCGCGGCCGCGTGCGGACCGCCCGGGAAGAAGAAGTTGGGGAAACCCGCGGTCTGCACGCCGAGGAACGTCTTCGGACCGTCGGCCCAATAGTCCGTGAGTGCTACTCCGTTGCGACCGCGGATGCCCATGCGCGCCAATGCGCCCGTACCGAAGTCGAAGCCCGTCGCCCACACGATGATGTCGAGCTCCCGCAGGCCGTCGGCGGTCTCGATACCGGTCGCGGTCAGGCGCGTGATCGGGGTCTGCTTCAGATCGACGAGCGTCACCTTCGGGTTGTTGTACGCCTCGTAGTACGCGGTGACGAACGGCGGGCGCTTCTCCGCGAAACGATGATCGGTCGGGATCAACTTCGCCGCAGTCGCGGGGTCGTCGACGATGCCGCGGATCTTGGCCGCGATGAACTCGCACCACTCCGCGTTCGCGGCCGGGTCGAACAACAGGTCGGTGTAGTTGCTCGTAAGTTTGGAAAACCCCGGGCTGGCCCACATCTTTTCGAAGAACGCGCGCCGCTCGTCGGCCGAGTCGTCGAACGCGGCGCGGTCGTGGGCGACGTGCAGGAACCCGCTGACCGACGTGTTCAACGTTTCGCGAATCGCTTCGAAGTCGGCCCGCAACTGGGCCTGTTCGTCGTCGGTGATGGGCGTGTTGTTGAGCGGCGTGCACCAGTTCGCCGTGCGTTGGTACACCGTCAGCGACGCGACCTCGTCGGCGATGGCCGGGATGAGTTGCACGCCGCTCGATCCCGTACCGACCACGGCCACCCGCTGGCCCGCGAAGTCGACGGGCGTGGTCGGCCACCGTCCCGTGTGGAACGACTCGCCCCGGAAATCGGCGCGACCGGGCACGTCGGGGAAGTACGGCACGGAGAGCACACCGGTTGCCGCGATGAAGAAGCGCGTGCGGATCGCCGTCCCGTCGCCGAGCACGACCGTCCACGTTCCCGACGACTCGTCGTAGGTCGCCGACGCAACAACTGCGCCGAACCGGATGTCGCGCCGGAGGTCGAACCGGTCGACGACGTGGTTGAGGTACTGCTCGATCTCGGGCTGTTGCGCGAAGTGCTCCTGCCAAACCCAGTCCTCGAACAATTCCTTCGAGAAGACGTACGCGTACGTGTAGCTCTCGGAGTCGAACCGCGCGCCCGGGTACCGGTTCCAGTACCAGGTACCGCCGACCCCGCCGCCCGCTTCGAGCAGCAACGCGGAGAAGCCCGCCTCCCGCGCGCGGTACAGCTGATAGATGCCCGTGATGCCCGCGCCGACGACGAGTACGTCGACCTGGGCGGCGCCACTGACGTTGGCCGGCTCCGATTGCACCGGGCGATTGTACCGACCGGTCGGTTACCCTACGCCGGTGCGTTACGCGATGGAGCTCCCCGACCGGGTTCCCAAGCAGCGTTACTACGACCCCGGCTTCTACCAAATGGAAGCCGAGCTCTTCTGGCCCCGGGTGTGGCAGATGGCGTGCCGCCTCGAGGAGATCCCGCAGGCGCGCGACTTCGTCGAGTACGAGATCCTCGACCAGTCGATCATCGTCGTGCGCGGCGACGACATGGAGGTGCGCGCCTTCCAGAACGCGTGCCGGCACCGCGGCGTCAAGGTCGTCGAGGGGCGGGGGCACTGCGCGCGCGCCTTCCAATGCCCCTTTCACGGTTGGCGCTACGGCGTCGACGGCAAGAACGCGGGAGTGATCCAGCGGCGCACCTTCGCCGACTACAACCTCGCGCCCGACGACATCGACCTCGTCCCGGTGCGCTGCGAAATGTGGGGCGGATGCGCGTGGATCAATCTCGACGCCGCCGCGCCGCCGTTGCGCGATTCGCTCGAGCCCGCCGCCTCTGCGCTCGACGCGTGGAAGGTCGAATCGCTGCGGACCGAGCGGTGGTTCGCGGCGCGCCTACCCGTGAACTGGAAGCTCGCGATCGAAGCGTTCGTCGAGATGTACCACGTCGTGCAGACGCACCCGCAGCTCGTGATCCCGACGCGTTTCGGCATGCCCGACGCGGCCACCTTCGACCCCCGGGCGTTCATCGATGCCGACATCCAATACCTCCGCGCGATGAACGAAGGGATGGCCGGCATGGTTCCGGCCGCCGACGTGCGCGTCGCGGAAGGACTGCGCGATACCGAGCTCCCCGCCGACCCGACCGCGGCGATGTCTGCGTGGAATCGCACGCTCAACGACGCGGTGGTGAGTCGGCACCGCGGGCTCGGTGTCGACGTTCCCGACCTCAACGCGCTCGACGCCCAAGGGCTCAACCTCACCTTCTTCCACGGCTTTCCCCACTACTTCGTGCTGCCGATGTACAGCGGCGCGTCGTCGTACCGCTTCCGTCCGCTCGGACCGGAGGAGACGCTGATGGAGATCTGGTCGCTCGCCCGTTTCCCGTCCGGCGCAGAACCCGACCCGCCCGCGGCGCCCGAAGCGTGGGCGCCGGATGATGCGCGCTGGCCGCCGATCCCGGCGCAGGACTTCTCCAACCTTCCCCGGCAACAACAGGGCCTGCACGCGCGGGGCTTCGAGTACATGCGTTTGTCGCGCGGGCTCGAGGGACACATCTCGAACTTCGAACGCACCATCGACGGTTACCTCGCCGGCCTCCCGTCGGAGAAGTTGCTGACCGCGCTCCACGCGGTCAACGTGTATCCGTTCGAGCAACCCATCGCCGATCTCGGGTTCTGAGCCATGACCACGAACACGCCCTATGCCGAAGTCGCCGAAGGGGTGCGCCGCGCGATCGCGGCGTACACCCAGGCCATGGACGACGGTCGCACCGACGACATCGTCGCCACGTTCTGTCCCGACGGGTCGGTGGAGATGCCGGGCATGGGCAACCACTCGGGTCACGACGAGCTACGCGTCGCGTACGACAAGTGGAAGCCGCGCCGACCACAACGCCACCTCGTCGTGAACACCCTCGTCACCGACTGGGACGACGACGAAGCGCACGCGATCAGCGACGTGATCTTCATCATGGCGGGCGAGTCGGGTTGGGCGATCCAGGTCGTGGGTCGGTACCACGACACGCTCCACCACGACGCCGGCACCTGGCGCTTCCACCGCCGCGTCGCCGAATTCCTGACCTAGAGCCCGAACCGGCGGGCGCGTGGCATCGTATGGATGCCGCGGTCACACCCGTTCGATCGGGTTGGCGCGAGCGGCCGGAAAACCTATAGACATCTTTTCCCGCCCCGGGTCACGAGGAGCTGCATGGCCGAGGACGAGAGCTCCCACGAATGGACCGAGGTCCTCGACGATCTCGCCCGCCGGCGCGAGGTGTCGCGGGCGATGGGCGGCGCCGAGCGCCTGCAGAAGCACGGCGCGGGCGGCAAGCTCGACGCCCGCGCCCGCATCGCCTACCTGCTCGACCCGGGATCGTTCCAGGAGCTGGGCACGCTCGTCGGCGGCTCGGAATCGCCGGCCGACGCGCTCGTCATGGGTTCGGGGCGCATCGACGGCCGCGCGGTGATGGTCGCGGCCGAGGACTTCACCGTGAAGGCGGGCACGATCAGCTCGGCCGCGAACGCGAAACGCCACCGCGTCGCGGAGATCGCGGCTACCGACCGCGTGCCGCTGATCATGATGCTGGAGGGCGCCGGCTTCCGGGCCGACGGCCGTTCGCCGGGCGCTCCCACTCCCACCGACATGCTGGCCCAGGCCCGCTGCTCCGGGCGGGTGCCGATGGTCACGGCCGTGCTCGGTCCGTCGGCGGGACACGGCGCGCTGGTCGCGCCCGTCTCCGACTTTGCCGTGATGAGCAACCACGGATCGATCTTCACCGCCGGGCCGCCGGTGGTGCTGGAGTCGATGGGCGAACAGATCACGAAGGAAGATCTCGGCGGCCCGAAGATCGCGTTGCGGAGCGGGCTGATCCACAACGGTGCCGACGACGACGAACGCGCCCTCGATCTCGTCCGCCGGTATCTCTCCTACTTCCCGACGTCGGCGTGGTCGTATCCGCCGCACATGGCCGGCGCCGACGACGGGCCGCGCGCCGTACCGGAGATTCTCGACATCGTTCCCCGCAACGGTCGCCGCGTCTACGACATGCACAAGGTGCTCGACGTCGTGTTCGACGCCGGTTCCACCTTCGAGGTGCAGCCGGAGTTCGGCCGCCCCGTCATCACTGCGCTGTGCCGGTTGGGCGGCCATCCTGTGGCCGTCATCGCGAATCAACCGTTGGCCGTCGCGGGTTCCATCGACGCAGATGGCGCGGACAAGGCCGCGCACTTCATCACCGTCGCCGACTCGTTCCATCTTCCGCTGATGTTCCTGTCGGACAACCCGGGCGTGCTGCCGGGAAGCAAGTCGGAGCAGCAGGCGATTCTCCGCAAAGGCGCGCGCATGTACGTGGCGCAGACGCTCGCCACCTCACCGAAGTTCGAGGTGACCCTGCGCAAGGCGTACGGGTTCGGCTCGATGGTGATGAGCATGATTCCGTTCGACGGGCAGTCGGCGGTGTTCGCGTTCCCGGGCGTGACGATGGGCGCGATGGGCGCGGCCGCGATGAGCCGGTCACGCGGCTCCGACGAGGACGAAGCGGCGATGCTCGTCGACCACGAGGTGCAGGCGTCGTACCGCACTGCGCACGGCTTCGGCATCGACGAGCTCATCGACCCGCGCGAGATCCGCAACGTGCTCCTGCATTCCCTCGAACGCGCCCTCAACCGCCGCCAAGCCCCGGCCGAACCGGTCGCGCGCATCGGCATCGCACCCTGACCCGCCGGACGCGGATGCACCCATGAGCGAGATGGAGTCCGCAATCGCCACGCCCTGGCGCCGCGACTCGCGGCAACTCGAAGCGGGCTTGACGGCCTGGGCCCGCGCGTTCCACGGCGATCACGCGCTGGTCACGGACATCCGTCTTCCGCAAAGCGGGATGGCGAACGACACGGTGTTGTTCCGACTCGACGGCGACGCGCTCGTGGCGCGCCTCGCGCCCGCTGCCGACTCCCGCTACGCGACCTTCCCCACATTCGACCTCGCGTTTCAACGGCAGGTGATGGAGCTCGTGCGGGAACGCACATCGGTGCCGGTTCCCGAAGTCGTGCACCTCGAGAGATCCGACGCCTGGCTCGGCTCACCGTTCATGGTCGTGCGGGCGGTCGACGGTGTCGTCGCCTCCGACACTCCCCCGTACCTTTTCGACGGCAACGGTTGGTTCCTGCAGGGCACGCCCGCGGATTGGCGGCGCATGGAGACCGCGACGATCGCGGTCTTCGCCGAGCTGCACCGCATCGTCGACGACGGTGAACACACCGCGTTCCTGCACGTCGACACACCCGGAGACACCGCGCTGACCCGTTTGCTCACTTCCTTCGGTCGTTACTACGAGTGGGCGCGTGAAGGACACGAGATCCCGGTCCTGGAACGGGCGTACGAGGCGCTCCTGCGCACGATCCCCCACAACGCGCGCTCCGTTCTGCTCTGGGGCGACGGCCGGCCGGGCAACATCATCTACCGCGACTTCGAGCCGGTCGCGGTGCTCGACTGGGAGATGGCGGGTGTCGGTCCGCCCGAGGTCGATGTCGCGTGGACCACCTTCTTCCAACGCTTCTTCGCGGACTTCGCCGACAAGTACGCGTTGCCCCCGGTCCCCGCGATGTTCGAACGCACCGGTGCGGCCGCGACCTACGCACGACTATCGGGCACCACGCTCGACGACCTCGCGTGGTACGAAGCGCTCGCGGGGTTGCGCTTCGGCATCATCCTGGCTCGGATGAGCATGCGCAGCATCGCGTACGGGCAGCAGGAACAACCCTCCGACCCCGACGACCTGATCGTGTTCGCGCCGTTGCTCGACGAGCTCGTGACCGACCTATGACGAGGCCCGCGTGACGATGGAGTTCAACCTATTCCTTCCGCAGATGCGCTTGTCGTTCGACGACCTCGTCACGCGCGCCCGTGCCGCGGAGGCCGCGGGTTTCGTCGGCATGACCGGCATGGACCACCTCGTCCCGCCGCTCGCCGACGAACAGCCGATGTACGAAGCGATCGTCACCACCACCTGGCTGGCCGCGCACACGACCCGATTGCAGTTGGGATCGCTTGTGCTGTGCGACGCGTTTCGGCAGCCCGCGGTGCTCGCCCGGCAAGCAGTTTCCATCGACCACGCATCGCACGGCCGTTTCGAGCTCGGCATCGGCGCGGGATCGGTACCCGACGAGTTCCCGACGTTCGGCGTCGGCCCGACCGAGCCCGGCGAACGGGTCGCCCGCCTGCGGGAGACGCTGGAGGTGATGCGCGCGCTGTGGGCGGGCGATGCCGTCGACTTCGACGGCCAGTACCACCACCTGCGCGGCGCGCGACAGCTCCCGCGGCCGCTCGGGCGCATCCCGATCGTCATCGGCGCCAAGGGACCGAAGATGCTCGCCCTCGTGCGGGAGTTCGCCGACTGGTGGAACGTCGACGTGAGCAGCCTGCGCCAGCTGGACGAACTGCGGCCGCAGGTCGGCGACGTTCCCGCGTCGATTCAGCAGATGGTTGCGCTCATCCCGAAAGGTGCCGACCGCGGCGCGATCGTGGCGCGGACGGAACAGCGCTTCGGATGGTCGCGTCCCGTGATCGGTTCCGCGCCCGAGCTCGTCGACCACTACGGCCGCCTGGCGGAACAGGGCGTCGGACGCGTCTACACATGGTTCTGCGATTTCGCGCGGCCGGAAACACTCGCCGAGTTCGGCGCGGACGTCATTGGAGCGCTGTAGATGACAACGACCGCGGGATCCGCACCCTCGAATCCGTCGGTGCCACCGATCGGGGCGCGCCGCGTCGCCGACCTCGTCGACTGCGACCTCACCTCGGGCGCGTCGTTCGTCGCCGGCGTCCCCCACGAAGCTTTCGACATTCTCCGCGCGCAGGGCGGGATCGCGTGGCACGACGAGCCGCCGGTCGGTGGGTTGATGAGTGGCGCATCGTTCATCCAGTTCGTCGACAGCCCCGGGTTCTGGACCGTCACCGCCTACGACCTCGTCGTCGAAGTCGATCGCGACCAGGAGCGCTTCTCGTCGGAGTTGGGCGGCACGTTCATGCCGTCGCTCACCGAAGACAGCCTGGCCATGTTCCGCCAGATGATGCTGAACATGGACCACCCACGGCACACTCGGCTGCGACGCATCCTGCAGCCGATCTTCACGCCCCGGTCGATCGAACGGCTCCGCACGTCGATCGAGACCAACGCCACCGACATTCTCGAAGGCGTACACGGCGAGTTCGATCTCGTCACGACCGTCTCCGCGGAGATGCCGCTGCGCGTCCTCGCCGACCTGCTCGGCATGCCCCGGGAAGACCGCGGGCTCATGTTCGAATGGAGCAATGCGCTGCTCGGCGCCGAGAACCCGAGCGAAGCCCAGCACGCCGAGGACGCGACGACGGCACTCGCGGGAATGATGATGTACGGCCAGGCGATGGCCGACGACCGGCGCGCGAATCCGCGCGACGACATCGTGAGTCGCATCGTCACCGCCGAGGTCGACGGCGAACGGATCACCGACGAAGAGTTCCAGATGTTCTGGCTACTGCTCGTGGTGGCCGGGAACGAGACGACGCGCAACGCGGTATCGGGCTCGGTGCTCGCGTTGCACCAACAGGAGCTCTGGCCGTGGCTCGCAGCCCATCCCGAGCATCTCGACGCGGCCGTCGAAGAGCTCCTCCGCTACGTCTCTCCCGTGCACCAGTTCCGCCGCACCGCAACCTCCGACGTCGTGCTCGGCGACCAGCACGTGCGCGCGGGCGACAAGGTGGTGATCTGGTTCTCGGCCGCGAATCACGACCCGGCAGTGTTCGCCGATCCCCATCACCTCGACCTGCTCCGCGACCCGAATCCCCACGTGGCGTTCGGGATCGGGCCGCACTTCTGCCTCGGCGCCCACCTGGCCCGGCTGGAGGCGGCGGAGATGCTGCGCTTCCTCTTGCGTCACGCGCCCGACATGTCGGTCGGCGAGCCGACGCGCGTCGCCTCGAACTTCATCAACGGCATCGCCCACCTCCCCGCAAGCGTCTAAACCTCGAACCGTCGTGAGTTGGGCCCGAATAGCGGGCCGAAGTCACGACAGTACGCGTCTTTAGTAGTGGTCGAGGAGGTCGACGACGGTTGCCGCGTCCTGGCCGAGCATGACGCGACCGACTACCTGCATGTGCGAGCGCCAGTGCTCTTCTGCTGCGACGGCGTCGCCCGCGTCGAGGAGCTCGAGCAGACGTTCCTGCGACCGGATCCCGCGGCGGCGCACCGCAAGCGAACCGACGACGTCGTCGGCCCGGCTCACTGCGGTCACCGCGCGGGCCACGATGCCGTTCAACATCTCCGCGACGATGCCGAGCGTCTGATTTCCCGCCAGCAGCACGAGCCGTTCGTGGAACGTGGCGTTCGCCGCACCGAACCGTTCCGGATCCTCGATCGCGTCCTCTTCGTCGTGGATCAGGACGCGCAGCTCCTTGATCGCGGCTTTGCGACCGCGCATGGTTGCGATGGTGCGCGCCGCGATCGGCTCGAGCAGGCTGCGCGCCTCGGAGACGTCGGCGAGCGAGACGTTCCGTGCTTGCAACACCAGCGCCGCGGTACGCGCGGTCATGCGGCCGCTGGGCGCGTGCACGACGACGCCGCCGCGCACGCCCCGCACGACGGTGACGAGCCCTTCGGCTTCGAGGATGCGCAGCGCCTCGCGCAGCGACGGGCGCGACACGCCGAAGCGTTCGACCAGATCCGGTTCGTGCCCGAGCGAGTCGCCTTCCGACAGTTCGCCCGCGACGATGAGCGCGCGCAGTTCGTCGGCGATCAGCTGGGGTTTCTCCCGTGGTCGCGTCTTGTTGCCCTTGGCGACAGCCACGCATCCTCCGCTCTCCAGCCGGGCGGCCTACCCGCCCGGAGGTTACCGATCTCCGAAGAAAAACGATTCCGCGTTGTCGTACAACCAGGCCTGCCTGACCTCGTCGGTGAGGTCGAGGTTGGCGGCTTCACCGAGACAGCGCTCCATCGACAGCACCGGGAAGTCGCTGGCGAAGAGAACGCGGTCCTTGCCGCGCGTCGCCATGAAATGCAGTAGCGACTCGGGCAGCCGTTTCGGCGACCACGCCGACGTCATGAGCCGCAGATTGCGGTACTTGATCATCAGGCGGATCGCCGTGTCCCACCACGGATCGGCGCCGTGGATCATGCACAACTTCAACTCGGGAAAGCGGTAACAGACCCGGTCGAGGTGAATCGGGTTCTGCGCTTCCGCGGGCAACGGCGGTCCGGGAATCCCGGTGTTGATGCACAGCGGTAGGTCGAGCTCGCAACACGCGACGTACAGCGCGTAGTAGACGGGATCCGTGGGCGGGTACATGCCGTCGCCCCAGAAGCTCGGGCCCACAACGGTGTACGCGACCGGGTGATCGCGCACGTACGACGTCAACCCGCGCACCACCGACATCGGCTTCAGCAGATTGAAGCCGCCGACCGCGAGCGCGAACCGATCCGGCCGCGCTTCGACGAACGACAGCGACCGGCTTTCCTTGTCGCGCGGGTTCGTCATCAGGATCGCGCGCTCAACACCGTTCGCGTCCATGTTGTCGAGCAACTCGGGGAGCTCCGGACTCTTGAAGAACGAAGCGTCGCCCTTGAAGTAATCCTCCTTGACGCGCACCATCCAGTCGGGTTGCGCCTTGTCGGCGAAATCGACGTTCACCAGGCAGTCGATGGCGCGGGTCATCGGTGGATCCCCTCTCGTTGCAACAGCTCTTGCAGCGCAGTCTTGTCGACTTTGGCGGTCGCGGTCATCGGTACGGCTTCGCTCGACGCGGCGATCAGCCAGACCGTAGGCACCTTGAACGCACTGAGACAGGAGCGGGTGGACGCGACCAGGTCGTCGAGCACGAGCGCCGACACGACGAACACTCCGACGGCGTCGGTCGCGCCCGCGACGGACACGTTCGTGACGTGCGCCTGGCGCACGCCGTCGATCGACCGGATCGCGGACTCCACCTCCGAGGGGTACACGGTCGCACCCCTGACCTTGAACATGTCGTCGCGGCGGCCGTGATACCAGAGGTACCCGTCGGCATCGAGCACGCCGAGATCACCGGTGGCATAGAAGCCGTCCGGCGAGAACGTCGTGTCGCGCGTGCGGCCGCAGACGCCGCGCATCACGTTGCAAGCCGCGCACGCGAATCTCGCCGAGGTCACCGGGCGCGCACCGAACATCCGTTTCCGGATCGAAGATACGTACTTCGACGCCGGCCAACGGTTTGCCGCAGCTGCCGAACTTGTCCGGGCGCATGTCGACGTCGAGGCGCGCGCCGCAGTAGGGGCCGAACGTCTCGGTCATCCCGAACAGGTTGGCCCGCGCACCGGACGCGGGCCGCTGTTGCGACGGCAAGACCGCGGCCAGGCTCCCCGGCCGCAGGTCGGAAAGGTCGGCGGTCGCGAACTTCGGGTGTGCGGCCAAGCGCACGGCCTGGTCGGGCCAGCCCCGGAAGAGCGTCACGTGCTCGCGTTCGAGGAGGTCGAGCGTGCGCTCCGGCTCCGGAATCGCCTCGGTGAGCAGCGTCGCCCCGGCGACGAGCGCGGTGAGCAGCCCACCCGCGAGCCCGCCCGTCCAGAAGAACGGCATCGGTATGTACAGCCGTTCGTCGACACCGACGCGGCGCGCGTCGAGCCCCGACGCCACCGCGCGTAGCGCGCTGCCGTGCGTGTGAATCGTCCCCTTCGGCGCGCCGCGGCTGCCGGATGTGAAGAGAACGACGAAGTCGTCCGCCGGTCGTACCGCCGCCCCGAGCGCGCCGACGAGCGCGTCGTCGACCGCCGGCTGCGGCAGGACGTCGGCGACCCACACGGCCCGCAACGCGGGAAGGCGCGCATGGCGACCACCGGCACGCAACGTCGGCCCGATGCCGGGCGCGATCTCCTCGATGTCGTCGAGATACGACCGCCCACGGAACTCGCGGGCCACCACGAGATGCGTGACCGCCGCGAGTGGGAGCTGCGCGTCCAGCTCGGAAGGTCGGAGCAACGTGCTGAGCGGTACGACCACCGCGCCGACCCGCCACGCGGCCGCGGCCACGACCGCCCAGTCGATGCCGTTGGGCAGCAGTACACCGACCCGCGCGCCCTTGGCGATGCCCGCCGCGATGAAGCGGGCCGCAAGGGCACCGCTCGCGGCTTCGAGCTCCGCGTGGGTGATCGCGCCGTCGTCGGTGACGACAGCGCGCTTCGAACCGTGTCGTTCGCGGTTGCGCTGCAGCAGTGCGGGGAACGTCGCGGTGTCGCTAGGCACCGAAGAGTTCCTTCAGCGCGCGGGCGTCGAGTTTGCCGCTCGACATCATCGGTACCTGGTCGTCGGCGAGCACGAGGAATCGCTTCGGCACCTTGTACGCGGAGAGGCGCGCTCGCAGTTCGGTGCGCAGCGCATCGGTATCGAGACCCGGGCGATCGGGCGGCACGCGGATCGCGGCGGCCACGATCTGACCCCGATCGGCATCGTCGACGCCGATCACATGCGCGACGAGGCCCGTCACATCGGCGATCGCACCTTCGACCTCGCGCGGCGACACGTTCGCGCCCGCGGTCTTGATCATGTCGCCGTGCCGACCGTGGAAATAGAAGAACCCGTCGGCGTCCACGTGGAACAGATCGCCGGTGCGGTACCAGCCATCGGGGGTGAACGTCTCGTGCCGCTCCCGGCCGTAGTACCCCTCCATGAGGAACGGGCTGCGGAACCACAACTCGCCGACTTCGCCGATCGGGCAGTCGGGCCCGGGTTCGGCACCGTCGGCGTCGCCGTCGCCGTCGCCGTCGACGCCCACGATCCGCGCTTCGAAGCCGGGGACCGGTCGCCCGAACGAACCCCGACGGTGCTCGGGTTGGTCGCGTTCGTCGGTGCTCGCGAGGCAGACACTCCCCGCTTCGGTCATGCCGAGCATGTTGTGCCGAAGTTCGGGGTCGGCCGCGCGCACGCCGACCGGCATGATCGGCCAGAGGTTCCCCCGCCGGATCGAGCTGAGATCGCGGGCGGCGAACGACGCGTCGGCAGCCAGGTGCGCGACCGATGCCGCGAATCCGTTCACCATCGTGGGCCGCGTCGCGCTCGAGCAGGTCGAGCGTGGCCGGGGGGGCGGTTGCGTTCGAGCAGACCAGCGTCGCGCCCGCGAGCAATGTGCCGAGCAGGCCGTACGCGAACCCACCGATCCAGAAGAACGGCGAGTTCGAGAACAACACCTCGTCCTCGTCGTAGCGGCGCAGCTCGTTGAGGTTGTCGACGTGGCGGATCAACGGGCCGTGCTGATGGATCACACCCTTCGGTGCGCTCGTCGAACCCGACGTGTGCACGATCACCATGCGGTCCGCGGGCCGGACCCGATCCTCGGCCGCGCGGAGAACGTCGTCGGTGACTGCACCGCCCGCCGCCACGACACCGTCGGCCGTCCACGCGGGCTCGACGCCGGAACACGCGGCGGAGAGCACGATCGCACGCAACGCCGGCACCGAGGGATCGCGGAGCGGCGGCGCGCCCGCCCAGTCGAGCCCGGGAACAGCGTCCCGCAGCGTGTCGACAAAGTCGCGCCCGCGAAACGACGTTGTCGCCAGTAACAATTCGATATCGGCACTCCGCAACAGTGCGCGGAGCTCGGGGCTCGTCGAGAACGTGCTGAGCGGGATCGCGATCGCGCCGATGCGCGCCGCCGCGAGCCAGCCGACGACGAAGCCGGAGCCGTTCGGGTGCAGCAGGCCGACATGCGTACCCGGTCCCGCGCCGCACGCGAGCAACCCTTTGGCCAGGTCTCTCGAGCGCGCGTCGGCCGCCGCGTACGACAACTCGTCGTCATCGCACACCAAGAGCGCGTGATCTCCGCGCCGCGCGGCGCGGGCACGTAGCAACGCGGGAACCGTGAGCGGAAGGCCGTCGCCCGCGTCGACGAGCGCCGCGCTCACGGGCGCATCCTGCGCGGCGAAACCGGTGGGAGCCGGCTCAGATCACCGGCGACGGCTTCGATCGTCCCGGTGCACAGCGTGTCGTCGTCGCGGAACAGCCGGACCCGCGACCGGATCCGACGATCATCGGTCTCCCGCTCGATCTCGAACTTCAGCGCGACGCCGAGCGGGGTCGGGAGGCGGTACTCGACGAGCAGGGACCGGGTCTTCCCCGCGACGCCGACATCGCAGTTCTGGTGCTGGGCGACGCAATCGAAGAAGGTCGCGAGCACCCCGCCGTGCACGATGCCGGGCGGGCCTTCGAAGGCAATCGGAAACGTCACCGATCCTGACGCGCGGTTCCCGTCGACAACCATCTCGTACTCAGGGAAACACGGGTCGAACGCGCCGATGTCGCGCGAGTGGTCGACGTAGACGCGCTGCTCGACTGCCGCGTCGACACCGATGCGCGGTGCGGCGTCGGCCGGGACCCGCGCCGCGAGGGTGGCTTCGGCGCGGCGTAGGTCTTCGATCAGTTGGTCGACCGCACCGTCTTCCTGCTCCAGCGACTGCACCAGCCCGGCGATGCGCCGCAGCAATGGCGCGACGACGAGTGTTTGAGGCAACGGCTCCGCGCCGAACGTCCACCGTTCCATCAGGCGTCGACACCGAGGAGCGCGCGGACCTCGACCAGGTCGACCTTGCCCGACGGGGTGCGGGGCAGCGAGTCGACGATGAGTAACTCGGCCGGCAGCTCGTAGCGCGCGAGCACCCGGCCCGCCGCGTCGAGCAGCTCGGTCGGTGTCGCGGCCACGCCACCCGGCCGCAACTCCACGGCCGCAACCGGAACCGCGCCGAGCCGCGCGTCGGCGCGACTGACAACCGCCGCGCCGCGTACACGTGGGTCGCGTTCGAGCGCGGCGCGGACGTCGTCGGGCCGGATCTTGAACCCGCCGCGGATGATCGCCTGGTCGGCGCGGCCGAGGATCCACACGAAACCATCGGCATCGATGCGGGCGATGTCGGTCGTGCGCGTCCAGCCGCGGCCGTCGCCCATCTGTTGCGCCTTCACCTCGAGCAGACCCTCCGCGTCGGGGCCGACCGCCGCACCGGTCTCGGGGTCGACGACCTGCAGCTCACAACCGGGATGTGCGCGTCCGACGCTCCCCCGCTTGGTCGCCCAGAACTTCTCGTGATCAGCGACGTTCCACCCCGCGACACCCCCACCGAACTCGGTGGCCGCGTACGTGACGAGCACGGGCACTCCGTATTTCTCGAAGAAGGCGTCGGCGTCGGCCGGATCGAGCGGCGCCGTACCGCAGACGACGGAGCGCACGCTCACGAGATCGGGGGGGTCGAGATCGGCGTCGAGGACCATGCGCAGCGCGGCGGGAACGAGGCTGACGGTGCGGGGACGGTGCCGCCGCACCGCGTCGATCCACTCCTCGACCCGAAAGCGTTCGAGCAGGCAGAACGAGCGGCCGTCGCTCACACACGTGAGCACGCGGAACAGCCCGCCGAGATGCACCAGGGGCGAGTTCACGATCGTCACACCGCGCCGCAGCCGGATCTCCGAATCGGGGTTGCGTTCGTAGTGCTTCGCGCCGGCCAACACGCGCGAGAACGTCTCGTAGGTGAGCGGTACCCGCTTGGGCGGCCCGGTTGTTCCGCTCGTCAACATCTCGACCGCAACCTCACGCGGACTGGCAACGGTGCCCGCCGGAGCCCCGCCGAGAAGGTCGACGGATCCGAGCTTGGCGCTCGCGAGCCGGCGCACGTTCGGTGCCAACGCGTCGAGGTCGTCGGGCTCGCCCCCGACGGTTCCCGCGCCGAGCGACTCGAGATCGGCGCGGACCCGTTCGGTACCGCGCTCGGGGTTGACGGTGACGACACACGCACCGGCGCGCAACAGACCCACGAGCAGCCCGACCTGCGCGGGCCGGTTGCGCAACAGCACGGCAACCCGCTCGCCCGGCGCGACACTCGCCTCAACCACATCGGCCGTGGCCGTGAGATCGCGCCAGCTGTGCCACACGCGCTCGAACTCCAACGCGGGCGCCGCCGGGTCGAGCGCGAGCACCGCGGCGATGCGCCGACTGAGCGCCGGCCGCGCGTCGGTCGTCAACGCAGCCTCGGCTCGGGACGGTCGGCGCCCTTCTCCGCCACTTCGGCGGAGCCGATCGGGTTGCCCACGCGCGTGTAGATGAGGCCTTGCTGCATCGCGGCGCGATAGGGACGGTCGAGCGACTCCCAGATCGCGCGGACCGTTCCCTGCGTCGCCGCGGTCGGTTTCCCGCGCGATGCCCGCCGCGATCTCGTGGGCACGTCCCCAGAGCTCGGTCGCGCGTCACGACCTCGGTGACGAGGCTGATGCGCAAGGCCGTCGCCGCGGTGACGCGCTCGTCGTTGCCGGCGAGCGCCATCCGCAGTGTCTCCGCGAGGCCGACCTTGCGCATGAGGCCGACGGGCTCGAGCGCCGAGACCATCCCGTAGGTCACGTGCGAATCGAAGAAGGTGGCGTCGTCGGAGCAGATGACGATGTCGGACTCGTTGACGAAATAGAACGCCCCCGCAGTGCAGATGCCTTGTACCGCGCACACGACCGGCTTCCACACCTGTTGCCACTTCGGGCTGAGCAGCTCGCCGGGATCCTCGTGGTTCCACACGTCATCGGGCTGGCCGTAGCTCTTCTTGGTGTCGAGTCCGGCAGCAGAACGCGCGGTCGCCCGCGGCCCGGAGCACGACTGCGTGCACCGCGGGATCCTCTTTCACCGCGTGCCACGCGGCGCGCATCTCCTCACACATCGCACGATCGAAGGCGTTGAGCACCTCGGGTCGATTGAGCGTGATCGTCGCGACATGATCGGCGGACGTCTCGTAGAGGATCGTCTCGAATCTCGAGGTGTCGCCCATCACTGACACCGCCAGACCGGCTCGCGCTTCTCCATGAACGCGCGCGGGCCTTCCTTGGCGTCGTCGGTGCGCACCACCCGCTCGCGGAACGCCTCGCCCATGATCTCCGCTTCCGACAGCGGCACGTCGAGTCCCTTGCGGATCGCGAGGCGCGTGCCCCGCACCGCGAGCGGCGCGTTGCGATTGACGAGAGCGGCGATCTCCCGGGCCCGCTCCAGCAAGCGGTCTGGTGCGACGACTTCCGACACCAGGCCGAGCTCGTAGGCGCGCGCCGCGCTCATGCGCTCGTGCCGGCCGGTGAGCGCAATGCGCAGGGCCACGTTCGTCGGCAGCACGCGCGCCAACCGCACCATCTCCCGACCCGAGACCAGACCGATGCTCACGTGGGGGTCGAAGAACTCGGCCTGGTCCGACGCGATCACGATGTCGCCGGTTGTGACCCAGTCGAGCCCGGCGCCGCAGCACAAACCGTTGATCGCGGCGAGCACCGGCTTCGTCATCGTGCGAAAGGGCGGTGTTCCCTCCTGCGGTGCTTCCCATTGCGCGTACGTCGACAGATACGGCTCGTCGTAGACGACACGACCGTCGGCGGGAATCTCGCTCACGTCCGCGCCGACACAGAAGGCGCGGCCGCGGCCGGTGACCACGATGATCCACACCGCGTCGTCGCTTTCCGCCGCGGCGTAGGCGTGGCGCAGCTCACCGATCATGGCCGGACTGAGCGCGTTGAGCCGGTCGGGCCGGTCGAGGGTGATCGTCGCGATGCGGTCGTCGACTTCGTAGCTGATCGTCTGGTAATTCGTCATGCTGCTCGCATCTTCCCAGCGATCGCGGGGTCACGCGCGTTCTTGTGCGCCGGCGCTTCAAGGTGGAAATATCTAGATGTAAGAGTGTAGAGTTGGCCTCGTGCGACTGCAACGTGACGGCCGGGCCGAGTGAGTGACCGGTGACTGATCCGCGCATCGTGCTCGACCGCGACGACACGCTCGGGATTGCCCGCATCACGCTCAACAATCCCGAGCGGCGCAACTGCTGGGACCCGGCAATGCGCGAACAGCTCGGCGCGTATCTCGACGATTTGGCGGTCGACGACGCGATCAAAGTGGTCCTGCTCCGCGGCGAAGGCGGCATCTTCTCGACCGGCGCCGACATGGACAACGCGTACACGTGGTACGAGACGAACGGCAAGGAGAACGGCGACGCACGCCGCCGCCGTCCGAGTCAGCGGCGCCGCCTGGCGGTCGATCGCACGTCGTTCAGCTTCTACCACGACTTCATGGGCTATCCGAAGGCCACCGTCGCCGAGGTGCGCGGGTTCGCGCTGGGCGGCGGCCTCGAGCTCGCGCTCATGGCCGACATCGCAGTCGTCGCGCGCGACACCGTCATCGGCATGCCCGCGACGCGCTTCCTCGGGCCCGCGCTCGGATCGATCCACATGTTCTTCCACCGCCTGGGGCCGGTGCTCGCCCGCCGACTCTTGCTCACCGGCGACACCGTTCCCGCGTCGACCGTCGAACCCTTCGGCGTATTCACCGAAGTCGTCGACGACGCCGACGTCGCGCCCCGGGCGGAGTGGTGGGCGCAGAAGGTCGCGCGCATGCCCGCCGACGGCCTCGTCATGGCGAAAGAAGCGTTCCGGCTCGTCGAGCAGTTGCAGGCATATCAGGGCGAAGAGGTAGCGAGCTATCTCTTCCACGCCTACGGAACCAACCTGCAGTTCGCCGACGACGAGTTCAACTTCGTCAAGGCGCGCGCCCAGCACGGGTCCAAGCGCGCGTTCGAGATGCGCGACGCGCACTTCGACGTTCCCGAACCCGGCTGATCACGCCGATATGGATCTCGGAGTCCGCGATCGGGCCTACGTCGTGTTCGGCGGAACGCGCGGCATCGGATTCGCCGCCGCCCACACGCTCGCGTGCGACGATGCTTCGGTCGCGGTCGTCGGTCGCGATGCGACACGTGCCCGCGAAGCGGCGCAGTCGCTCTCGGGCGCGGGTAACGGACGAGTCCTGAGCCTGACCGGCGATCTCTGCGTCGACGGGGAAGCGGAACGGGTGCTCGCGGCGGCCGCCGCCGAACTCGGAGCCGTCAGAGGCGTCGCGGTCACGACCGGACTCGGGATGCGAGGGCAACGCAGCCTGTTGCAGGCCGCCGACGAGGACTGGCAGCACACGTTCAACGACGTGTTGCTCGCAACCGTGCACGCGTGCCGGGCGGCCGCGCCGGTACTCGTCGAAGCCGGCGGAGGCGCGATCGTCACCACCGCCGCGTATTCGGTCCGGGCGCCGAAACCGCATCAGGTCCCGTATGCGTCGTTGAAGGCTGCGGTCGCGACCCTGACCAAGACAGTGGCGAAGTCGTTCGGCGCGCAGAGAGTGCGCGCCAACTGCGTGTGCCCGGGTGCCACCGAAACCGAGATTCTGGCCGCGATGCGCGTCGCGCTCGCCGACCAGCGCGGCTGGCCCGTCGACGAGGCCCTCGAACGCGCCATGGTCGAGGACTGGGGCATGCACGTCGCGCTCGGTCGCGCGGGTAAGCCCGAAGAGGTCGGCAACGTGATCGCCTTCCTGCTCTCTGAACGCGCGAGCTACGTCACCGGCGCGCTGGTGAACGTCGACGGCGGCACCGACTTCTGACTTGCGAAGAGTGAAGGGATTGACCGTGGGCAACGACGACGGCGACGCCAACGACGAACTGCGAGACGAAGTCCGCGCCTGGCTCGCGGAACATTGGGATCCGAGCTTGTCGGTCGACGAGTGGTGGAGGATCGTCGGTCGGGCCGGTTGGACGGCACCGCACTTCACGCGGGAAGAAGGCGGGCGGGGGTTGCACCGAACGGCGGGCAACACGGTGCGCGCCACGTTCGCAGAGTTCGGCGCGCTGCGCCCGCCGGGCGGCCTCGGACTGCTCATGGCCGGGCCGACGATCCTGACCCACGGGACCCCCGATCAGATCGCGCGGCTCGTGCCGCCGATCCTCGAGGGGCAGGTGAACTGGTGCCAGCTCTTCAGCGAGCCCGGTTCGGGCAGCGACCTCGCGGGATTGACCACGCGCGCCGAACGCGACGGCGACCGCTGGATCATCAACGGCCAGAAGGTGTGGAGCTCCATGGCGATGGAGAGCGACTACGGGATGCTGCTCGCACGCACCGACTTCTCGGTTCCGAAGCACAAAGGCATCTCGTGGTTCGCGTTCAACCTCGACCAACCGGGCGTCACCATCCGGCCGTTGCGCGAGATGACCGGCGAAGCCGTGTTCAACGAAGTGTTCTTCGACGACGCCGAGTGCGACGTGGTGGATCTCATCGGCGGCGAAGGCAACGGCTGGGCCGTCACGCAGACGACGCTGTTCTTCGAGCGTTCGGGGATCGGCGCGGGCGGATCGCACGCGGGGTTCCCGGTCGCCGGACCGAAGGGCGGCATGCTCGGACGGACCGCGGGCGACGCCGCGCAAGACCCGATGCCGGGTGGCAACCTCATGCTCCCGTTCCCCGACCTGGTGGCGCTCGCGCAGCGGCGCGATCGCGCCGCCGATCCCCTCATTCGCCAGCAGCTCGCCGAGCTCTACGCGTGCACGAAGCTCGGGCAGTGGAACGCGCAGCGGGCCAAGGCGGAGGCCAAGAAGGGTGGAGGTGCCGCGGTCGCGAATCTCGGGAAGATCGCGCAGACCCGCATCGTGAAGCTCTCCGCGCACATCGGGGCCGAGATCCTCGGCGCCGACGCCACCCTCGCCGCGCACGACGCGGAGGAGGACGGCCGCTACACGAACGCGTTGGTGTTCTCGGCCGCGTCGTCGATCTACGGCGGCACCGACGAGATCCAACGCAACATCATCGCCGAACGGACGCTCGGTCTCCCGCGTGAAGACCTACCGGGTAAGGGTCAGCCGTACGCAGAGGTTCTCCGCTCGATCAAGCCGGTGTGAGCCCGGTCACACCGGCGTGAACTCGACCGGCATGGCCTCCGGTCCGGAGATGAAATTCGACGCCCGCCGCGGCATCGGCTCCCCCGCCAGATGCAGGTCGGGCAGTCGGCGCAACAGCTCCGAGAACATCACGTGCAGTTCGAGGCGCGCGAGCGACGCGCCCATGCAGAAGTGCGGGCCGAATCCGAAGGCGAGATGCGAGTTCGGGTCGCGGCGGACGTCGAAGCGGTCGGGTTCGTCGAACGCCGCCGCGTCGCGGTTGGCCGACGGATACATGAGGATGAGTTGGTCGCCCTCGTGCAACGTGCGGTCGTGCATCTCCACTTCGCGCGTGACGGTGCGCGACATGTTCTTGATCGGCGACACCCAGCGCAGCAGCTCCTCAACTCCGACTTCCATCGCCGCCGGTTCGTCGCGCAGGATCGCCATCTGATCCGGGTGATCCAACAGCGCGAGCATGCCGTCGGTCATCACGTGCCGGCTCGTCTCGTCGCCGCCGATCAGGATCAGCAGGCTCTCCTGGATGATCGACTCGTCGTCGAGGCGCTCACCGTCGATCTCCGAGTAGCAGAGAATGCTGACGAGGTCGTCCTGCGGCGGCTTGGCGCGCCGATCGGCGATGACGCCGAGTTGAAACTCGCGGAAGCCGAGCATGGCCTCGAGTGCAGCCTGGGTCACCTCGGGCGGCGGGTCGGCGGTCGTGCCGCGGATCAGGTCGTCGGACCACCGCAACAGATCGTCGTACGACGACGTCGGGAAGCCGAGCATGTCGGCGATCAGCAGCAGTGGCAGCGGCGCGGCGATGTCCCAGACGAAGTCGCACGCGCCCGTGGGCGCGACGCGATCGATGATCTCGGTGCAGATGCGCCGGATCGTCGCTTCGTGGTCGCGAACGCGCCGGGGTGTGAAACCGCGGCTGACGAGCTTGCGCCGGTGCGTGTGCTCCCGGCCGTCCATCGAGATCATCATCGGCAGGTGCATGCCGTGCGGTCGTGGTGCCCGCTGACTCGAGAACGTCACCGGATCCTTCTCGACCGCAAGCACGTCGTCGTAGCGCGTGAGCGCCCACACCTCGTTCTTCGCGTCCCAGTACGCGGGCGCGTGCTCGCGCATCCAGGCCCAATCCGCGTACGGCCGGCTCTCGTACCAACCGCCGTCGAGGAGATCGAACTCGCGACTCACTTCACCGGCCTCCTAAGGCGCGCTCGGCACCCCGCGCCCGACGATCGTAGGCAGGTCGAAGAACATCCGCATGCCCGGTCAGCGCGGCATGCCGAGAATGCGCTCGGCGATCACGTTCCGTTGGATCTGCGAGGTGCCCGCGGCGATCGTGAACTGCAACGACCAGAGGTAGTCGCGCGCCGCGTCGCGCGCCCGACCGGCGACACCTGCGAGCGCGGGCCGCCCGATCGTCCGCAGCGTGAGATCGGCGATCTCCTGTGCGAGCTCGCTGTAACGCAGCTTGACCGCCGAACCTGATCGCGCCGGCATTCCCGTGCGTTCGGCCTCGGCGATACCCATCTGCGTCATGCGCCACAACGCATCGACGTTCGCTTCCAACCGGCCGACCTGCTTGCGCAGGCCGATGTCGTCCCACGCGGTGCCCGGGCCCGACTGCGTGCTGCGGGCAAGTTCGACGAGGTCGCGGATCTGCGACCGCAACGTGATGACGTGCTGTGCGAACGCGGTGCCGCGTTCGAAACGCAACGTCACGTTCGTCACCCGCCAGCCGTCGTTCTCCGCACCCACGCGATTGGTGACCGGAACCCGTGCATCGTCGAGGAACACTTCGCAGAAATGACTCTCGCCGTCGATCGTCCGCATCGGCCTGACGACGACGCCGGGCTGGTGCATGTCGAGGATCAACCACGTGATGCCTTTGTGCTTCGGTGCATCGGGATCGGTGCGGACGAGGAGCTCGCAATAGTCGGCCACGTGCGCGCGGGTGCTCCAGATCTTCTGGCCGTTCACCACGTACTCGTCGCCATTGCGCACCGCACGCGTTCGCAACGACGCAAGATCGGAGCCGGCTTCGGGCTCGGAAAACCCCTGGCACCACACGCTCTCGCCCCGCAGGATGCGGGGCAGGTGGAACGCCCGCTGCTCGTCGGTTCCTTCGGCGATGAGGGTGGGGCCCGCGTGCATCATGCCGACGAAGTTCACGCTGATGTACGGCGCGTGCGCGCGGGCGTACTCCTCGAGATACACGAGCTGCTGCGGCACCGGAAGACCCCGGCCGCCGAACGCTTCCGGCCACTGCAGACCGGCGTAACCCGCGTCGTAGAGCTTGCGTTGCCAGTCGGTGTCGTACGCGCGCCGGGCCGGCCAGTCCCCGGGAGGCGGTGGTGCGCCGTGCTTGGGAACTTCCGCCTCGAGCCACTTCCGGATCTCGGCGCGGAACTCCTCGTCGGCCGCGCTGTAGGTCAGGTCCATGCCGTCACCGCGCCGCAACCTCCGCGCCGAGCGCGTCGCCCAAGGCAAGCGCGTGGAAGTCGCCGGTTCCGAACGACTGGTCGAGCACCCACGCCCGCTTGAGGAAGTAGTGCGGGAGCATCTCCCACGTGAAGCCCATCCCGCCGAGCACCTGCACCGCCGTACGCCCGTTCGCGAGACCCGCTTCACCGGCCAACAGCTTGGCGCTACTCGCGGACTTTTCCATCTCGGCCGACCCGTATTCGCGGCGCGCACTCGACACCGCGGCGGCCGCGTACACGGCGCCGCGGGCCAGCTCGGTGCGCACGTACATGTCGGCGAGTAGGTGCTTGATCGCCTGGAACGACCCGATCGGCACGCCGAACTGGTGCCGTTCGAGCGCGTACGCCGCGGCGACGTCGAGCGCGCCCTGCGCGACCCCGACGAGCATCGCGGCCGCCAGGACGGTGCCGATCAGCTTCAACGCCCGCGCCTCGTCCGGGCCACCGATCGTGTCGCCGGCCGGCAGCCGGTCGACGAGTGTTGCCGGAGTGAGCGGATCGAATGGCTCCCCCACCATCGCATCCGTCAGCGCCGACAGATCGCAACGATCGACGCGGTCGTCGTGCACGACCACGACGACATCGCTCCCGGCCGCGTGCTCGATGACGACGGGCGAAACTGCCGACGCGTCGACGATAACGCCCGTCACCCGTACCGCACCGGTGTGCACGTCGGCGATGAGCGGCGCCGCGATCGTCGACCACAACAGCGGGCCGCCCGCCAGATGCGCGCCGAGTTGTTCGAAGACGATGGCGGCCTCGACGGCGCTACCGCCGAAGCCCCCGCGCTCGGCCGGGACGAGCAGCCCGAAGACACCCATCTCCGCAAGCGCCGTCCAGGTTGCCGCGGTCGGCTCCGACTCTCGAGCACCAACCGAGGCGAGGTCGAAGTGACGTTGGCAGAACGATTGGATCGCGTCGCGAAGGGCAAGCTGCTCTTCGTCGAAACGGAAATCCATCCGGTCGTTCCCTCCCCCAATCGCGCCGTGACAGTAGCAAAAGATCTAGATGTCTTTCCAGGGCGTCGGGTAGCATCCCGGTCGTCGAAGGGGAGATGCTCATGCCCGACGAACTGCGACCGGTCGACGCCGACAATCACTACTACGAGACGCTCGACGCGTTCACGCGCCACCTCGACAAGACATACAGGCACCGCGCCGTGCGTGTCGTACGCGACGGCACCCACGCCGAGGTCCTCATCGCGGGAAAACTGAACCGCTTCATCCCGAACCCGACCTTCGATCCCGTGATCGTGCCCGGTTGCCTCGACCTGCAGTTCCGCGGGCAGATTCCCGAAGGCGTCGACCCGGCAACTCTCACGCGTGTCGAACCGATCTCCGACACGTACCGCAACCGCGACGCGCGCCTCGCGAAGATGGACGAGCAGCGCCTCGACGCCGCACTGTTGTTCCCGACTCTCGGCTGCGGGGTCGAGCAGGCGCTGACGCACGACATCCCGGCGACGATGGCCAGCCTCTCGGCGTTCAACCGCTGGCTCGACGACGACTGGGGTTACTCGTATCGAGATCGGATCATCACCGCGCCGATGATCTCGCTCGCCGATCCCGAGGGCGCGATCGCCGAGATCGACTACGTCGTCGAGCGCGGCGCGCGCATCGTGCACGTGCGTCCCGCTCCGGTGCCCACGGGTGGCGACAAGGGCCGGTCGTTGGGCAACAAGATCCACGACCCGGTGTGGGCCCATCTCGCGGCCGCGAACATTCCCGTCGCGTTCCATCTCGGCGACAGCGGCTACAACAAGATGCTCGGTGCGCCGTGGGGCGGCGCCGAGGACTTCGCGCCGTTCCGCGAACCCGACTTGCTCGGCGCGATCATCATCGGTGACCGCGCCATCCACGACACGATGGCGAGCATGATCGCCCACGGTGTGTTCAAACGACACCCGGGTCTGCGGGTCGCGAGCATCGAGAACGGCTCCGATTGGGTGTACCCACTCGTCAAGGCGTTGCGCAAACAGGCGAACCGAACGCCGTGGCTGTTCGCCGAGGATCCGCTCGACACGATCAAACGGCACGTGTGGATCACGCCCTACTACGAGGACGACGTGCGCAAGCTCGCGGACACGATCGGTGTCGAGCGCGTGTTGTTCGGCTCGGATTGGCCGCACGGCGAAGGTCTCGCCGAGCCCGCGTCGTTCGCCGACGAGCTCACCGAGTTCACTCCCGACGAGGTGCAGCGCATCATGCGCACGAACTGCGCCGAGCTCGTCGGTTTAAGCTCCTAGAGACACGCAGTGGCGCACCCCCTCGCTACCTTCGAGTGATGGGAAAGAAGAACCGAGCCCGACGAACCGCCGACCACGAAGCCCGCTTCTCGACTCGAGCAACGATCGTGGGGCTACTCGAGGTGGGGATCGAACGGAGCAACGATTCCGCGTTCTTCGCACGAGTCGTGGCGCGCCTGTGCTCGTTCGATCCCATGATCGTCCGCTCCGAATTGGAGAGCTACACGCTGGGAACGATCAGGGCCCACTGGAACTCGGGCTGGCAGCCCAGCGAGCTCACCCATCAGGCGGCCCGCACGAGGAACACGCTCACGGGGCGCCTGGCACCCGTCGCGATCGCGGCCGACCATTCCGTTCGCAACCCCACGACGCTCGACCCGCGTTGGATCGCCGACCTCGACCGACTCGATCTCCCGCCGGTGAGAGAACCGAACGGTTGGCTCGGCTCGTGGGCCGAGCGCGAGCACGTGGAGTGGACCGACGAAGTCAATGCCGCCCTGCGGCTCTTCGTGGCCCTGGCCGTGCTCGGTCCGTTGCCGGTGCTGATTCCACCGCCGGGTGCGCCGGCTGCCGCGCAGCCGTTCATCGACCTGACGACGAGAACCAACGATCCGATCCTCAACCGGGTCCGCGCGTTGCTCGCCAAGGCCGAGTCGAGCACCTTCGACGCGGAGGCCGAAGCGTTCACCGCCAAGGCCCAAGAGTTGATGACCCGGCACGCGATCGATCTCGCGATGCTCTCGGTCGGTGCCGACCGCTCCGAACAACCGTTCACGGTCCGTATCACGATCGATGATCCGTACGTCGACGCGAAGTCGCGGTTGTTGCACAGCGTCGCCCATCGCTCGCGTTGTCGGAGCGTGTTCCACTCCTCGTACGCGTTGATGTCGGTGATCGGATTCGCGGGCGACGTCGCCGCCACCGAGATGCTGTTCACGTCACTCCTGATTCAGGCGCAAACTGCGATGCATGCCGCGGCCGCGGCCGCCGAAGCCGGTGCGCACGCGCGCAGTCGTGCGTTCCGTTCCGCGTTTCTCGTCGCGTACGCGTACCGAATCGGTCAACGCCTGGCCGAGGTCAACGACGAGGTGATCAGCACGGCGGAAGCGGAGACCAGTCGCTCGATCCTTCCCGTGCTCGCAGCCCGATCAGCCGACATCGACGCGACCGTCGACGCGATGTTCGGTTCGCTGCGCCGGCCGAGACGATCGGCGGGTCACGACGCCGCGGGCTGGGCCAGCGGCCGCCTCGCCGCCGACCGAGCGCAACTCACGGCCGGCCAACTCTCTCCGGGCTAGCCCGTTCCCGCCGCCACTTCCGGCTTCCATAAGCGTCCCGGGGCGGGCCTTCTCTGCGTCTTCGCCTGATCATTGCGTTGTGCAATGTCTCTGATGGCTTGCGGGAAAACGGTCGACGGACGCCGGACGGTCGCAGCCCGCCGAGCCGTCGCTCCGCCCGTTCGACCGCGGGGGGATTCGGGACCTTCGTCCTGTCGGTTCTACGACAAGATTCGGGACCTTCGTCCTGTCGGTTCTACGACATGTTGTGACCTTTGGAGTTTGAGAATTCCGCGTCACGGACCGTTCACTACTGGCATGCTCCAGTGGTATCCGGTTGACGCTCACCCGAAAGCGGGCTGCCCCAAACCGTGGTACTCCGCGAACGGGCGACTTCGTGTACCGGACGAGCGCGCACCCCGACGACAGTTCACCACTCGCACAGTTTCGGATCGTCGATGACATGGCGTATCCAACCAAGCACCACCCCGGCGGAGCGTCGAACATTCCGTGGTTCACGATCAAGGGCTCAATCGTCTATCCGGCCGACGGACACCCCTACGGCATGTCCTACGCCCCTTGGTACCAAGCCCGCTGACACCGCGAAACGCCGACCTCGGTCTCACGTCTCGCACGAGCGCGAGGGCAGACTTCGATGAACCCGACAACGCTTGCACCGACGTCTGGCCTGCAATCCGACTCGCCGAACGCGTGGCGCGGCAACGACGTGGGAGCTGATCCTCGCGGGCTCGGGGTAGGTGCCTACTGGGCGATCTTCGAACACAGTCTCGACGGCGTCATGTTCACGGCCCCGGACGGCCGTATCCTCGCCGCGAACGACGCGGCGTGCACGCTGCTGCGGATGAGTGAGGACGAGATCATCGCGGCCGGGCGCGACGGAGTCATGGATCCGAGCGACCCCGCTTGGAATGACGCCGTCAACCAACGACGGCGCGAGGGCAAAGCCAAAGCGAAGCTGCGGATGCGCTGCGGCGACGGATCGGTCTTCCTCGCAGATGTCGCGTCGGCGATCTTCCAGGTCGGCGACGAGACACGGGCATGCGTGGTCGTGCGGGACGCATCCGACCACTCGCCAGTGCTGCCGCACGAGTTTCCTACCGATCGCATGCCCGCGCCGCCGACTCCGCTTCTCCCGCCGCTACGGGAGGTGCTCAGCCCCCGCGAACTCGTCGTGATGGCCTATCTCGCGACGCGGATGACGAATCGCGAAATCGCCGGCGAGTTATTTATCTCAACGAACACGCTGAAGACTCACGTGAAGACGATCTACCGCAAGCTTGACGTGACCTCACGCGCCGAAGCCCTCGCCAAGGCCGGCGCACTCGGACAAGCTCGTTGGTGAGCGCGCCGGCACCCTCGACGCTACGAAGCCACCGCCGCGCGTGACACGCACTCGACCATCAGGGCAATCTTTGCGGTGTCGATCGTCGTAGGAGGAGGACGGAATGACCGGTGCGCGCGGTAACAGTGGAGAACTTCGCGAGGGCGGAGACGGAACGGATGTTCGCGGCGATCAGCGAGCAGGCCGGCGGAGTGAACCGGCTCTTCCACAACCGAACGCCGACACCGCTGGACAATCAGCCCGTGATCCGAATGAACCGGGACACGCTCTACAGCGCGGCAGTGCTCGACCTTGCTTCCGCTGCGACGATCGTCGTTCCCGACGCGAAGGGTCGGTACGTCTCGGTCATGGTCGTCAATCAGGACCACTACGTCAACCGCATCTACCACGACGCGGGCACCTACCGCCTGACCGTCACCGACTTCGACACGCGGTACGTCGTCGCCGCGATCAGGGTGCTCGTCGATCCCAACGATGGCGCCGATCTCGCGGCCGTCGTCGCGACGCAGGACGGCTTCTCGGTCGACGCGGGCTCCGCGGAGCCATTCGTCGCAGCCGACTACGCGACTGCGAGTCTCGACGGGACTCGGAACGCGCTGCTCGAACTGAACCGGCACGTCGACAGCTTCACCGGCGCCTTCGGCGCCAAGGCGGACGTTGATCCGGTGAAGCACTTGATCGGCACCGCCGCGGGCTGGGGCGGGCTTCCCGAATCCGAGGCGTTCTACGTCAACGTCGACCCGGGTCTACCCGTCGGTCGCTACGAGCTTGATGTGCGCGACGTCCCGGTCGACGGCTTCTGGTCGATCTCGGTCTACAACGCCCAGGGTTACTTTCCGAACACCGGACAACCCGTAAGCGTGAACAACCTGACCGCCACCCGAAACGACGACGGCTCGGTGACGGTTCACTTCGGCGACTGGAGCGTCGAGACTCCGAATCGCCTGCCGATCGACGACGGCTGGAACTACCTCGTGCGGCTCTACCGACCGCGTCCGCAGATCATTGACGGGTCCTGGAAATTCCCAACCGTGACGGGCGAATAGCTGCCGATTGGTTCGGGCCCGGGGCGACACATGACCCCCGAGCCGGACGGCATCAGTTACGCGGTATTACGCGGAGGCGGCCTCGTAGAACTCACGCATGGTCTCGTCCGCGACCTCGATTTCGAACTTGGTTCCGCGGTGGCTGACGTGAAGGCTGGGACAGAACCAATCTCGGTTGCCAATGAAGAAGTGTGGCGAACCGCGCACCAACCGGTTCCGACCGAGCTCGAAATCGCGACGCACTGCAGCGTCGGCGCTTTCCGGGTCGAGGGGAATCACGCCGTACGGCGCGCCGAGTTGCCGCAACAGGTCGATGTCGGCAATATCGAGACCACGCTCGAACAGCGCGTCGCGGACCGCGAGGCTGATCGCCTCGCCTGTCGCATCGTCGTGCGCGTAGGCACTCGCGACCAACCCAAAGGCTGGGATCGACGTGGGAGGCCACGTGCCACGGTCGAAGCCCTTGAAGAGGTCCGGCGCCACCGACTCTCGGAGTGCTGCGATCTCGCCGGCGGCTAGGTCAGGGTCGAGGGGGTGCCCATTGACCCACTCCAGCGGCCAGGCGTGTACCGCGACCGGCGTCTTGGTTCCGCGTCGGAGACGTTCATCGGCGAGGCGACGCAGCCCGACGTGGGTGAAAGGACAGACAATGTCGGCAAAGACTTCGATCCGCATGGCGTCAACTCCTCGTATCTCAACCCGACCACACACCCGATCGCACGACCAGAGCCGAAGGTCCCAGTCGAGAGGTGTTTGCTCGATGCCCGAGACGGCGACCGGCCGAATCGCCGAGCGCGCGGCGACGCATTCCCAGTGACATCAGTCGCACTTCGCGACCATTCCCGCGCGCTGACCCCAGACCTGCCGACACATCGGGCATGGATTCTGAGGTCGCACTCGTACGTCGGGCGCAGCAGTTGCTGCAGGCCGGAACTCTCGTCGACGACGTCGTCGACGACCTGCGGCGCAGCTTTGGTCTGAGTGTCATCGACGCGATCGCCGTGATCTCGGAGTACGTGTCGCTCACCAACAGGGGTGCCCGCATCGCCGAAGAACCATTCGCGCGCCCGTTCGTCTGAAGCTCCGGCCGCCAGCGATCCGGTCGCGACAAGAACGCTCGTGTGCCCTCGACTTGAATGTCGGTGGGCGGCGGAAAGCCGAATGAAAGGGCCCGGGAGTACTGATCTAGGTGCCGCCATCCCCCCGGCGGCTCGAACGAGGTGAGGCGTGCCCGACTGGACGGGTTCTGGGCACGCCGAACCTCTCTCTCATCCATCTGCGAGTCACCGGTACGGCGAGCGGGTGCGCCTCCGTTGGGAAGATTCTCAAAGGGTGCTGTTCCATCAACCGCCGATCGGCGCACTCGGCTACAACACGACGGACCAGCGTCCGTCGTCGTCTTGCAACTCGTACCCGAGTGCCTCCCAAAACGACACCGCGCCGGAGTTGTCGCGATGCACCATCGCGTCTACCCGAGCGGCACCCAGGGCTTCGGCACGCCTTCGGGCCTCGGTGACGAGAAGGCTCGCGACACCGGCCCGACGATACGAAGGGTGCACGACGAGTCGGTAGAGGTGGCAACGCCAACCATCCCACCCGACGATGAGTGATCCGACGATTGCGGTCTCGTCATCCGTCGCAAGCAGGAGGGCGCCGGGATCACGTGCGATCAACGCTTGCGCTTGCTTCGAACGGACGGGGCTCCGGGTTGGTCCGCCGTACTCGCGCCAGAGTCGGATCACCTCGTCCAGATCGTCCGGCGTCGCGGTTCTGATGTGCACACCGCAGTCTTTCGCACCTCGAACTGGGCGAGCCCAGCATTTCCCGAGGCGTGAAGAGCTGCCGATCGGGACTATCCGCCGGGGCGCGCGATCGGGCATTCTGTGTCGTCGGATCTCGCGGGCCGGAGGTGTGATGGCCATCGTCGTGAAGTGCGTCGGTCACGTGGTGCTGAAGGTCTCGGATCTCGAGCAGGCGCTCGCGTTCTACGGCGACGCGCTCGGCTTACAGGAGGTCGCCCGAGGAGACTTCGGCGACGGGATGATGGTGTTCCTGAGCGCGGGCCGAAACCATCACGACATCGGCTTGGTCGAGGTGGGGCATGCAGCACACCGACCCGAAGCGAACGACATCGGGCTGTACCACGTCGCACTGAAGATCGGTGACAGCCTCGACGAACTGCGCGCGGCCCGGGCGCATCTGACGGAAGTCGGCGTACCGATCCAATGGATCGCCGACCACTGCGTCAGCCAGTCCATCTACGTCGCCGATCCCGACGGAAACAACGTCGAGCTCTATGTCGACGCGTCGCCGGACATCTGGCGACGAGATCCCGGCGCAGTGGCCCAAGCCGTCGATCTCGATCTTTGACGATGTTGCCGGACGGTGTTGCGTCTACGACTGGCAGGTCGGTCGGGCGACACCTCTACGGACAAGATCCGGTCGCGTACGCGGCCGGGCGACCTCAATATCCGCAAAGGGTGTACGAGGTACTGCGCGACCGGTGTCATCTGCGCGACGGCACCCGCGTGCTCGAGATCGGGCCCGGAACCGGTCTCGCGACGCGACAGCTCCTCGCGCACGGCGCAGCCGTCACCGGCGTTGAGCCGAACCCGACGCTCGCCGCGTTTCTGCTGCGCGCGTTGCCGGACACCGATCTTGAGATGGAAGTCGCCGCACTCGAGGACGCCCGCTTGCCCGACGGCGCCTTCGACATCGCGGTCGCGGCAACGTCTTTCCATTGGGTCGATCCGCGCGTCGGCCCGGACAAGCTGCGCCGGATGCTGCGGGCGGGTGGATGGCTGGCGATCTGGTGGATGCTGTTCGACGACCCCACCGCGCAAGACGATTTCGACCGGGCGATCCCGGCCATCTTGGGCTCATCACAGTCGATCGTCGACCCCGGACCAACAGCACTCCAGACCGAAACAGAGGCCCGGTGCGCGACCCTCAGACACGCAGGCTTTGTCAATGTCCGAAGCGAGATCGTGCGCAGCGCTCATACCTTCGACGGCACCGCAATCCGAGCTCTCTATGCGACGATGGCGATCGTGTTGCGGCGACCTGAACCGGACCGAGCCCACGTGCTCGACGCGCTCCAGGCACTCGTCGAACGCGGCTTCGACAACGAGGTCACTCGAACGTTCGTCACTACCCTCTACACCGCACAAGCGCCGACCTGAGTCGTTCGCCGACAGGCGCGCGATCGGGCAATCTGGACGGCGTATGGCACGACTTGATGTTCCGACCTTGATCGTTTCCGATGCGGCTGCGTTTCGGGCCTGGCTCGACGCGAATCGCGACGGTTCCGAGGGGGTTTGGTTGGTCCTCGCCAAGAAAGGCACGACTGAGCCGACCAGCCTGACCTATGCCCAGGCCGTGGAAGAAGCGCTCTGCCAGGGATGGATCGATGGGCAGAAGCGAAGCCGCGACGCGACGACATTCGCGCAGCGGTTCACTCCCCGGCGCCGCACAAGTCAGTGGTCGAAACGCAATGTCGACATTGCCGAGGAACTGATCGCGGGCGGCCGGATGCTGCCATCCGGGCTGGACGAGATCGAGCGAGCCCAGGCGGACGGTCGCTGGGCTGCGGCCTATTCAGGCCAGGCCGCGGCGACGATTCCGGCCGATCTCGCGACCGCCTTGTCGGCCAACCCTGCTGCAGAGAAGATGTTCGCCGGACTGAACGGCGCGAACCGATACGCGGTGTTGTACCGCATCGAAACGGCAAAGCGGGCCGAGACTCGCGCCCGTCGGATCGAGCAATACGTCAAGATGCTGGCTCGGGGCGAGACGATCCATCCCCAGCAACGCGCCCGACCGAAATAGCCCACTCGTCATCTACTAACTGCATAACCGCCGATCGGGTTTCTGCGCCGTAGGGGTCGGTCAGGCGAAGGTCACGGTCCCTTGCATCCAGTCGTTCTTGGCCATGGCGCCGCCCCACCCGGATGTGCCGGGGCCGCAAGGGTCCATGCAACGCCAGCTGTAGGTGCCGCGTTTGGGCGTATGGAACGTGAACGTCGTTTTGGCATTGGGCGCGATCGGCACGTTGAGCCCGAGCGCCGCGATGGTGAAGGTGTGTCCGACACCGACTTTGGCGTCGAGCACGGTGGCGCTGCGGGTCGGGCCGTACCCATTGGGATGTTGGGAGTTGATGGCCTGGATCGTCATCGCGCCTTCGATGCCGGTCGCGGTGGCATACACGGCGGGCAGGGCCGTGTTGTCGTCGAAGTCGGTGACCGTCACGGTCACGGTGGCGTTCGCCGGGAGGGTGAACGACCCGGGGATGTACGCGGGCCCGATGGTCTCGTTGCCGAGCTGGTCGGGGGTTTCGATCGTGAGTGCGAACTGGTCGTGCGAGGAGGACTGGGTGTGGTTCATGTAGAAGCCGATGCCGACCAGTCCGGCGACGAGTATCAGCGAAGTCGCGACGAGTTTGAGTGTCGGGCCGAGGTCGCTATCGCGGTCATTCGGGGTGCGTTCCATAGGCTGATCTTTGCCGGAGCGGTTCGGCGGTCACAGGGCCGAACGACCTTGCGGCGGGGTGCCCATCGGCCCGGAACGGGTCGGCCGCTGTGCCCTCGCCGACCGGCGCGTGATCGGGCACCATGTGTGGGTGGACCGTCGCGCCGATACCCGACCGGGTGTGATCGTTCTCGGCCTCGTCGCCGGGTCGAGCGTCGTGGCTCGCGATGGGTTGGAATCTGTCTGAGGTCGACGCGCAGAATCGACCCGTCGACCGCACGATCGCGGCGTGGAGATTCGGTGTCGTGCTGACGTTCCCACCGGCCTGGATCACCTCTCGTGTTGCCCAAACCTCCGCAAGTCGCCGTGGAGTCGTGTAGCGGCTCAATCGGGCTGAGGTACGGGCGCACCGCTGGGGCTCGGGCATCGTGTATTCGGGCGGGACACCCAGGAACCGCGGCCGAGAGCTCGCGCGATCCCAGGTCATCGCCGCGGCCGCCGAGACGTCCTTCGTGCCGGCCTATGAGGGTCGAAAGACTCTTGAGATGTGCAACGTTCTCGAGAGAGGCTTCCTCCATGCACTCGACAGCCGCTTTCGAGAAACCTTGCGCGCCGACCGTCACGTCCAGATCTCAACGCTGCGGCGAAACGTTCGCCGACACGCCCACGCAACCGACCGCCCGATTCGGGAGCTGCTCAGCCCTCGCGAGGGCGTTGTGATGGCCTATCTGGGAACGCCGATGACGAATCGCGAAATCGCGGAGGAGTTGTTCATCTCAACCAACACGCTGAAGACTCACGTCAAGGCGATCTATCGCAAACTTGACGCAACGTCACGCTCGGACGCCCTCGCCAAGGCTCGCGGTGCGGCCGCGGTGACCGCCAAGGTCGCGACGACTTAGCTACCGATCTTCACTCCGGTGACGCGACTTGATGTTCCGACTTTGATCGTTTCGAAGAGGAGATGCTGTGAGCGGTCCGGACTTTTCTGATCGTGTGGATTTCGAGGACGCTGATCGCGGGTTCATCGGCAAACTCGATCCGTGCATAGTGAAGAGCGACGACGGTCGCGTGATCTGGGACAACGACGCGTTCGCGTTCTTGGCCGGCGAGTGTCCCGAGACTGCGAATCCGAGCCTGTGGCGGCAGGGGCAGCTCGTCTCCAAGCAAGGCTTGTACGGGGTGACGGACGGCATCTTTCAGGTGCGGGGCTTGGACTTGTCGAACATGACATTGGTCGAGAGTGATAACGGCGTGATCGTCATCGATCCGCTGATCTCGAAGGAGACCGCGGCGGCGGCGTTGGCGTTGTACCGAAAACACCGGGGCGATCGGCCGGTGACCGCGGTGATCTATACGCACGCGCACGTCGACCACTTCGGCGGGGTCCACGGCGTGTATGCGCCCGGCGTGCCGATCGTGGCCGGGCACGGATTCATGGAAGCGGCGGTCGCGGAGAACGTGTACGCGGGCGCGGCGATGAATCGACGCGCCGAGTTCATGTACGGCGCGATGTTGGAGAAAGGACCGGCGGGACAGATCGGCGCCGGACTCGGAATGACCAACTCGACCGGCAGCATCGGTGTCATCGCGCCAACGGTCGAGATCACGCACACGGGACAGGAAGAGATCCTGGACGGCGTGCGCATCCGCTTTCAGATGACGCCGGGCACCGAGTGCCCGGTCGAGATGAACTTTCTGTTCCCGGAGCGACGCGCGTTGTGCCTGGCCGAGAACGCCACGCACAACCTCCACAACATCCTGACGCTGCGCGGCGCGGTCGTGCGCGACGCACGGATCTGGTCGTTCTACCTGAACGAGGCGATCGACCTCTTCGCGGATGCGATCGATGTCGCGTTCGCGTCACATCACTGGCCGATGTGGGGCAGTGACCGCGTCATCAAGTATCTGGGCGAACAGCGCGACCTCTACGCCTACCTCCACGATCAAACCCTGCGCCTCATGAACCAGGGATACACGGGCATCGAGATCGCCGAAATGGTCGAACTCCCGCCCGCGCTCGATGCGGTGTGGCACACGCACGGCTACTACGGCTCCGTGAGCCACAACGTCAAAGCGATCTACCAGCGCTACCTCGGCTGGTTCGACGGCAACCCCGCGAACCTCTGGAAACACCCGCCCGAAGAGGCCGGCCGCCGCTATGTCGACGCGTTCGGTGGCATCGAGGTGGTCATCGCCAAGGCCCATGCGTACATCGACGGCGGCGACCTTCGGTTCGCCGCCGAGCTCCTCAACCACGTCGTGTTCGCCGACGACTCCAACCGACCCGCTCGCGAACTCTTGGCCGACGTCTACGAGCACCTCGGTTACGGCGCCGAAAACGGCACGTGGCGCAACTTCTACCTCCAAGGCGCCCACGAACTCCGCCACGGGGTCCAACCTGTCCCGATGGACATTGCCTCGTCACCCGACATGGTCGGAGCGCTCACGATCGGTCAGCTCTTCGACACGGTCGCGATCCGCGTCAACGGTCCCAAAGCGTCCGGTCAACACATCACGATCGACTGGGTGTTCACCGACCTCACCGTCACGCACCGAACCGAACTCACCAACGGCGTTCTGATCCAGGACGACGCTCCCCGGCGCGGATCGCCGGACCTCACCATTACCCTGACCAAAGCCCAGCTGCTCGGCCTGCTCGGCGGTCAAGTCGCACTCGACACGTTGAACACCGAAGGCGACATCGGCGCGGCCACCCGACTCCTCGAATACCTGGACGCACCCAGCAGCGGATTCCCAATCGTCACCCCATAGCCAACCGCGCCGACAGCCGTGTGATGGAGTTGCCCGGATGGTTGAGGTCTGACGCCGACCTCGACATCCGGGAGCGAATACGGCCGCCGGCATTGGGTGGTGCGGTCGATCCGGGTGCCGACATCGGGTGTCGTATCGTTCGCTGATGGAGCACGAACGGTGCGGTGCGTGTGGCTTCGACGGCGCCCAGTACGACGACACGGCACTACTGCAAGAGTTGCGGTCCCTCGGACCGCGATGGCGAGCGTTGGTCGCCGAGGCCGGCCCGGAACTTCGCGAGCGCCCGCAGCCGGAAGTCTGGTCGGCGCTCGAGTACGCCGCACACAGCCGAGACATCACGGCGTTGCACGCGTTCGGGGTCGAACAGGCACTGACTCTCGACGAGCCGGCGTTCCCGCCTATCGAGGATGGCCTGGTCGATTCGGCGGCGGCGAACTACGGCCACGCCGATCCAGATGAGGTCCTCGACGCGCTGCATCGAGAGGCCACGCGCCTCGCCCAACTTGCCGACGACGCCGGACCGGGGAACTGGTCGCGCGGTCTGACCATCGGTCTGGAACGAATCGACGTGCGTCGCCTGCTCGAACACGCTCTGCATGACTCGTCACATCACCTCGACGATGTCGATCGTGGGCTCGCTCGTCTGCGCAACTGACGATTCGAGAGTTGCGACCCGCGCCGAGGCCGGGAATCTGCAGTAGCGCCGATGTTCGCCTGCTACCGACGGCGCCGGCGTTCGGTTGACGCGGCGAGGATTCCGGAACCCAAGACGAGGAGGATGATTCCGGCTGTCATCGGCCCCGACGATCCGCCCGTGCGAGGGAGCTCGCCACTCTTCGCGCCGACACTGACGACCGGGCTCGTCGTGGCCGTCCCGCCGCCGCTCGACGGCGTGACGGTCGTCGACGTCGCGGATTCCGGTCCGACGATCGTCGTGGCGGTTGCGGGGAGGGTTGTTGTCGTCGTCGATGTCTCCGCGGAGGTGGTGCTCGTCTCGGGCACTGTCGTTGTCGTCGTCGTGGGAGCCGTGGTGGACGTGGCCTCGAGGCCCGTCGTCGTGGTCTCCGGGACGGTCGTCGTGGTGGTCGAACTCGTCGTGGTCACCGGGACCGTCGTTGTCGTGGTCTCGGGGATCGTGGTCGTCGTCGTGGTCTCGGGAATCGTCGTCGTGGTCTCGGGAATCGTCGTCGTGGTCTCGGGGACCGTTGTCGTCGTACTCGTCGTAGTGGTGGTCGTCGTCGTGGTCGAAGTTGTTGTGCTGGTGCTCGTCGACGTCGTCGTCGCATTGGTGCCGTCATTGGTGATCATGATCGAGATCATCTCGCCGCTGAGGATGATCACCGTCGGGCTGACTGACGTTGGCGGACCTCCCCCGACGGAGTACGTCGTGACCCAACCCTCGGGTAACGGTGTGGTCTCCTCGACGTTGCACAACGATCCGGCCGTCGCGGTCACGACGGGTGTGCCCGTTCCGCCAGTGCCGGGAAGCGTGATGGTCGCGCTCGTTCCGTCGTCACATACGACCTCGGCGTTGAACGTCGCGGGTACCTCGACGCCGGGTGGCGCGACGACCGTCTTTGCGACTTCCAGCGTGCCGTCCTGCACCGCGGTGGCGGACATGTCGTTGGTGATCTCGACGGTCGCCGAACCGCCGACGGGGATCGTCACGCCCGTGGTGTTCGCCCCGACTGGGTCGTACGACACAACCGTGCCCGGCGGCAACGAACCGGTGTTCTGCTCGGTCACGACACACACCGTGCCCGCGGCGACGGTGGTAAGGGCTGGGGTCCCGACTCCACCGCCCGCGCCGAAGGTGACCGTGACGTCAGTGTGCGGGGCGATGCCGTCATTGCAATTCACCAGCGCGGAGTACGAGGTCGGGAGCGGATCGACGGGAATACCGTTGGGCGGGATGACGACCTTGGTGAGCGCGAACGTTCCCGTCGGTGGGGGCGTCCTGATGCTGTAGCAGACGAACCAGTGGCTGATGGCGGGCACGTTGCCGCCGCCATTGAACGGCGAGATGTAGTGCTGAGGCGAGCCCAACGCCGGCGGGAGCACCGCGGCATTGGAGTAGACGTTGTAGGCGGGACCGCCCTTGACGACGACCGCGTCGATCACGACGTTCGCGCCGGGCGCGATGGTCACGTTCAATTCCTGACCTTCACCGGGGTGGATCGTGCCCGAGTTGATGGTCACCGTCCCGAACACATTCGTGTCGCCGGTCGCCGTAACGGTCGCTCCCGAGCCGACCTGCACATCCGAACCGAACCCGACCGCGGCGCACGTGGTCGCGTTCCCGGAAACGAACCTCGCACGGGGGTCCGACGCGGACGCGCTCCGCAACTGCGCTTGCGCGTCAGGCAGCGGACCGAGAAGTCCGACAACGAGCAGCCCAAGCCCGACGGCAGACACGAATGCACCCAGCACACGGACTCGCCGAGTCGCACCAGATCGCGCCGTCATCACCACCGTCCTTCGGGCAGGACCCCTCGACCATACGCACAACACCTGCGGACCGCCTCACCCGAAACGGGGGGAATGGCAACAGAGACTCCCCCGCCCTCCGATGCCGAGCGTCATCCGGCCCAGGGTGAGCGGGTCGATCGACTCCGCAGATCTGCTGATCGACGCTCGTTCAGCCGCGTGTGATCGGGCATCATGCGTGCGACTTCTTCTGCCGGCAGGGGTCCGCGATCACGGTCAGCGATCCGCAATCCATGACGGCAACGAAATCGTTCTTCCTCATCATCCGCGCATAGCCGCGGCATCAACGCGCGCCGAACCGCCGATCGGCGTGCTCGCCGCGCCCGTGCAATGATCGCTACGTGAGCGACGCCTTGCGTGAGAGGAAGCGCCGGATGGGCAACTCGGTAATCAGTGTGCTGTACGTGTTGGCCATGGTCGCAGTCATCGTGGGTGTGGACCTCTTGTTCTTCAGAGACAAGACGTGGTTTTGGGAACGGCTTGCCGCCAACGTCGGCATCGTCCTCTTGTTCGGTGCGTTCTACTTCCGGTTTCCCGGTCGTTCATGAGTGGAGAAGCGCGCGATCGCGCTTTGTGCGCGCACGGCATCGCGCGTTTTAGAGCAGGATCTTGGTGACGAGGCCGATGCTCATGCGTTGCACGGCCGGCAGACCGATCGGGCCGGGATTGACGGCGACGGAACGCCGGGTGCGGCGGGGTCACCGAGCGCGGGGTAGCCGGGCGCGCTGACCTGCAACCCGAACGACGGCGCACCGACCGGGCCGGGGTTCCTATAGACGAAGTGACCGCGGGTCGTGTCGATGTCGGGCGGCTGACCCGGGCTCGGCGGGAAACACCGATCGACACCGAGAACTACATCCAGTCCAGCTCAACCCGTCACGGAGGTCAACACCATGGCCCGCGCTGCGCGCGCCACACCACCGATCGGTGTAGCCGTGTGTGCGCGTGATGGAGCAATCTGTGTGTCAGGCGTCGTATCAGCGCGTAGAGCCGGAGGTCTCAGCAATGCACACTCCTTGGGGTCGCGGAGAGCCGATCCCGAATACCCCGTTTCGCCGTGTGATCCCTACTGCTGCGACCGACAACCGGATGGTGATGCTGGCGGTCGATATGCCCGTAGGTGAGCGCGTCGCGCCACACACTCACGCGCACGAGGATCAGGCAATCGTCGTCGTTTCCGGGACGATAGGAGCAACGCTTGCTGACGAGGAGTTCGAGCTGACGGCCGGCTCAGTTGTGTTCCTTCCCCGTGGCGTTCCACATGGGCACTGGAACAAGGGCGACGACATTGCGCGCGTATTGGAGATCTACACACCGGGTGGCTTCGACCTCGTGTTCGAGCAGATCGGCGCGATCGTCGCTTCGGGACGCCAGCCGACGCCGGACGACTTCCACCGCATCGACGAGGAACGTCGACTCGGCTCGAGCGGCTGATTGTCGGAGTGCAGATCTCCTGATTGGGCACTCGCCGTCCGAGCGCGCGACGGGCGTCGCGCGAGCGCTTGTCCGAGTCGCAGGAACGCGAGCGATCGGGCAGTCTGTGCGGCGTGTCAGGTGGGTGGAGGTCGCGCCAGGGACCGATCGTTTTCGCTGCGGTCGCGATCACAGTCGTGGTCGCGGTCGCGGTGTCGTACGGAACCCGCGGTCACTCGACGCCGTTCTCACAACGCCCCGTCGCGCCTCATATGCCGGCCGTAGCAGCAGGCTCCGCCACGATGGCCGCGTTGCGTCAGGTAGCGGACGGATCATGCGTCGCCAAGAGCACCGTGCGGGACATCGAGACCCACAAGTGCTACGAGGTCGTCGGTACGCCGATTGCTCGGGCGGACGACGTTCAGATGGCCCGCGTCGACGACGACGAGAGTTGCTGGTGTATCGATCTCACATTGAACGACAGTGCGGCGGCTCGGCTCGACCGCCTCATTCGGACCGCGCCGGCGACTGAGGTCATGGCGATTCGCTTCGGTTCGACGGCCATCGCCTTTCCAAGACCGCCGGGCCCGCTCGGCGGCACGATGTCGATCAACGGTGAGAACTGGACGCAGGTTGACGCGCAACGGGTTGTCGACGCGCTCTCCGGCCCAAAAACAGCTCACGACTACCCGGGCATCACGATCCCGCCGAACCTCTTACTCCCACCAACTTCCTCAACCGTGCCCCCCGGTCCATAACTGCCGATCGGGTACTCGCTACGCGGGCGCGCGTAGCGCTTCTCGTGACGCACTCGCCTCGCCGCTCTCCGATCGGGCAAAGTGTTGCAATGGACTATGACGCGACGGATACGACAGCGGGCGACGAGTCACCGCGAACGAAGAAGCGGCGATGGTCGGACCTCTCGCCGCAGCAGCAGAAGGCGATCGTGCTCGGCGCGGTCGCCGAGTTGATCGTGACGACGGTCGCGCTTCGGGACCTGGCGCACCGCCCGGCGTCGGATGTGCGCGGTTCGAAATCCCTATGGGTCCTCACATTCGTCGTACAGCCGATCGGCCCACTGCTCTACTTCCTCGTCGGCCGCCGGCGAGAGGCGACTCGCTGACGCGCGACTTCCGCGCCGAGGTCGTCGAGGCAACCTGGTCGCCGCTGGTGACCCACGTCGTCTACAAGGTCACCTCGTCGGATTCATCCGAGTCGGGCCCGCAACGAGTACGTAAGGGGGAAGCGCGGCCATCCGTCGGGCAGCCGGTAGTAGCCGTCGTCACCTCGTACAGCCCACGGCCACGGCGCGTTCGTATAGGACTGTTCGTGGAACAGTTCGAGCGTGAGACCCGCGTCCAAGACGGCACTGATGACGTCGCTCAGTGCATGGACCCGTTCGTACGAGGTGGTGTTTTCGAAGGCGGCGTCGGGCGCGGCGTAGGTACCGCCCTTCTCGTCCCATCGCACGAAGTCGGCCTCGAAGACGTCGAGCTCGAGCGTCCGGCCGTCGTGGACCATTCCGATGACGAGAGGATGGATCTCGACGAGGTACAGCACGCCGTCGGGGCGGAGAAGTTCGGCGACGACCTCGGCCCACGAACGCAGATCAGGAAGCCAGCCCAGTGCGCCGATCCCGGTGTAGACGATGTCGAACTTGCGTCCGCCGACGACGCCGACCGCGTCGTATACGTCACCGCACCAGAACTCCGCGTGGATACCGCAATCCGCGGCGAGCGTGCGCGCGATGTCGATTGCGCTCGGCGAAAAGTCGAGACCGCTCACGCGCGCGCCATGACGCGCCCAAGACAGCGTGTCGGTGCCCAGGTGGCATTGCAGGTGCAGCAGCTCGCGGCCTTCCACCGAGCCGAGTTCGTCGTGTTCGAAGGGTCGGATGTCGTCCCGACCGGCGCGGAAGCCTTCCAGGTCATACAGCGCGCTCTGCGCATGCAGCGGAGCGGCCTCGTCCCACCGGGCGAGGTTCGCGAGCCGGCCGTCCCGATCCGCAGGATCAACCATCCACGCCTCCCGGCCCGGTCGCGTGACGATGGAGCACACGCTGACTCTTGCATACCGGCGATGACGCGCAATTGATGCCGCTCGGTGCTAGCCCTGCCGCTCACGAGAATGCACTATTGGCCCATACAACAGGCTGAGAAGAAGGACGACAGGTGAACTGGTATCAGGCCGGCGTGTCCGGTACGGGTGGAGTACCGAGTCCGGCAAACGCAGTCGGCGACTACGTGGCGTTGCCCTTGACCGACATCGCACATGTCGCCGGCCCTGAGGCTCTCTTCGGTCTCTCCCATCGAGAGCAGCTTGCGCGACTCGCTGCGCACATAGAGGAGGCGCGAGCGATCGCCGCCGCGATGCTCGATGAGGCTGCTCACCGGGACGAGAACGGTCGAGCAGAACCGTTGACCCGTATCGCCGCGCTGCTCGACGAAATCGAGCGCGACCAGATCGCCGCCATGCGTCGGGATCCCTGAGCTCGGAGCGATGCCGTGCGCACCCACGTGCGCGCCCGCTGAGGCTCTCGCCAATGCACGGTGCGACGACATACCGTTCGTTCATGCCCGCGACTCCTCCTCACCCAATCGCGATCGCCGACGCCCTTGCAAACCTTTCGTTCCTGTCCGGCAGGACACCGCAGACAACCGACGAACAGGCCGAGGGCGCCTTTCGCAAGCTCGCCGCCTACCGCGACGGCGGAATCTTCGTCGGGCACTGGGCCGGGAGCAGCGAGTGGGAACGGCATCGAACCGGGGATGAAATCGTCATGGTCCTCGAAGGCCGCGCCACCATCTTCTTCCTCACCGATGACGGAGAGCGGGCCGAGTCGCTCGGTCCGAGCGCGCTCGTGATCGTGCCACAGTCGACATGGCATCGATTCGAGTCGCCCGACGGCGTGTCGATCCTGACCGTCACTCCGCAACCAACGGATCACAGCCCGGAACTACCGCGCTGAGAGTGTCACGACGAACTGACGTACCCCGCGGCCGCGGCCTGTCCGCCGCTAATCGCTCGAAAACGGCTCTTCGTGAATGCCGAGCTCGTCGGCCTCCTCGATCTTGTGTGCCGCGGCGCAACAGTTGACCCAACCTTTACCCACGAACGACGAATGTTGCGCGTCAGGGTTTCCCCGGATTGTCGGGCCGCGCGGTTTCGTTGATGCTCGGTCGAGTGAATCGTCCGACGCACCGGCTGCTCAGGTAGCTCGCAGGAACGGCTGCGTGAATGTGTGGTGCGACAACGCGTGACGACGGAGTGGTGTGGTGATTGAGGCATCCGGGTTGACGAAACGGTACGGAGCAACCTTGGCCGTCGACCATTTGTCGTTCGCGGTCCGGCCCGGGGTGGTCACCGGCTTCCTGGGCCCGAACGGTGCCGGGAAGAGCACCACCATGCGCCTGATCCTCGGCCTCGACGCGCCGTCGTCCGGCGGAGTGACCGTGAACGGACGACGTTTCGGCGAACATCGATTCCCGCTGCGCGAGGTGGGCGCACTGTTGGACGCGATGGCGCTGCATCCGGCGCGTAGTGGATACGCGCATCTGCTCGCGGTCGCGCGGAGCAACCGGCTCGGCAGGACGCGGGTCGACGAAGTGCTCGACGAGGTCGGGTTGACGAGTGCGGCGGGTCGGCGAGCGGGCACCTACTCACTCGGCATGAAGCAACGGTTGGGTATTGCGGGCGCATTGTTGGGTGACCCGGGGATCTTGTTGTTCGACGAACCGGTTACCGGTCTCGATCCCGAAGGGATCCTTTGGATCCGCACGCTGTTCCACTCGCTCGCGGCGCAGGGTCGAACGGTGTTCGTGTCGAGTCACCTGATGAGCGAGATGGCGCAGACAGCCGAGCATCTCATCGTGGTCGGCCGGGGCCGGCTCATTGCCGACGCGTCGCTCGACGAAATCCTGACGCGGGGGACGTCGTCCGCACGCGTGCGCAGCCCTCGAGGCGCCGAGCTCGCCGAACTCGTCGCCAACGCCGGTGGGACCGTGCGGGTCGACGATGGTGCGCTCGTAGTCACGGGGCTCGACGCGCCGGCGATCGGTGAACTCGCCGCGAGTCGTGGCATCGCGCTCCATGAGCTTGCGCCGCAGCAAGCCTCGCTGGAAGACGCCTTCTTCGAGCTCACGAATGAAAGCGTCGAATACCACGGCGCCCCGACCGCGAGCACAGGGAGCGAATCGTGAGCACCGCAACGGCCGACAACCGCACGACCGAGCGGCGGGCAGGTCAGCCCGCGGCCGCGTCCGCGTCCGCGGGTTCGTTGTTGTGGGCGGCCATGGCGAGCGAATGGACCAAGCTCCGGTCGGTGCGCTCAACCGTCTATTCGCTCTTCGCGACGGTCGCCATCACCGTCGGCCTCGGAGCGTTGGTGTCGTGGGCGTTCGTCAGCCGATTCGACCGGCTGGGCACCGGGGATCGCCTGAATTTCGACCCGACCGCGCACAGTCTGCGCGGGATCCTCTTGGCTCAGATCGCGATCGGCGTGCTCGGCGTGCTCGTGATGAGTGCCGAATACACGACCGGACTCATCCGGCCGACGTTCACCACGATGCCCCAGCGCCGCACGGTGCTCGCCGCGAAAGTGCTGGTGTTCGGCGGTGTGGCGCTCGTCGTCGCTGCGGTTTCCTGTTTCGCTGCATTCGCGGTCGGCCAAGTGATCCTCTCGTCGAAACATCTCAACGTGTCGCTCGGAGATCCCGGCGTGTTTCGGGCCGTGTGCGGAGCGACGGCGTACCTGCTGTTCGTCGGACTACTAGCGCTCGGACTCGGAACGGTCCTGCGCCGAACCGCAGGCGCGATCTCCGCGCTGTTCGGTCTCGTGCTCGTCCTACCGCTCCTCGCGCAAGCACTACCCAGTCCATGGAACACGGACGTCTCGAAACTCCTGCCCGGACCAGCTGGATTTGCGCTCTTCACGGTGCGACCCGATCCCGACCTGCTCTCGCCCGCGATGGGTGCGCTCGTCTGCCTGATCTGGCTCACCGCGATCTACGTGCTCGCGACTGTGCTCCTCACCCGCCGCGACGCGTAGAGCTACCGAAGCGCCCGGAGCACCGCCCGGGACTCACCCGCGGCGAGTGACGACGCGGTCAGAGCCGAGCGCCAGCGTGAGGGCGGGCGTTGGCCATTCGGGAGAAACAGTGTCGGCAGCTGCGCGAACGAGCGAACCCGCGCGTGATCGCGCCTTGGCTCGGATTACGGCCTCGCTGGTCTGCGGTGCACTCATCGCCGCCTGCGGGAGCAGCGCGGGTAAGAGCACGACTTCGGTGGCCGCCGCCGAGGCCCGGGTCGCCAGCGCACAGAGCAACCTCACCGACGCGCAGAAGACACTCACCGCCGCGCATCAGGAGTTCTGTACGGCCGGCAAGGACTACGTCACCGCGGTCGATCGCTACGGCAAGGTGTTCAGCAACGCCAAGGCGACCGTGGGCGACGTCAAGACCGCGGGCTCGGATCTCGTCGCCCCGCGCGCTTCTGTGACCTCGGCGATCACCGGCGTCGACACCGCTCGCGACGGACTCGAGAGCGCACAGAAAGAACTTGCCGATGCGAACGCCGCGCTCGGCGAGCGCGAAGGCGACCGCCTCGAGCGTGCCGGTCGGTTCGTCGACGACCGGCGCGCCGACCACTACGACAACCATCGTGTCGCAGCTCGCGGTAGATCGCGTCAAGCAAGCCGAGTCCGACCTCACGAAGGCCGAGGAAGGGATCACCGACCAGACTCCGATCGCGACGGCCGGGGCCGCGTACAACTCGGCGGCGTTCGCCCTGGAAGTCACGTGGCTGCAATTGCTCTCCCAAGCCGACTGCCTCAGCGACGAACAGCAAGCCGAGGCAATCCTGAAGGTGCACGACTACACGGTCGTACTCCAGAACCAGCTTCAGCTCACCGGCTACTACAAGGGCAAGATCGACGGCATCTACGGCCCGGAGGTTGTCGCCGCAGTCAAGCGACTGCAAAGCGAGAGTGATCTGCCGGAAACCGGGTTCGTCGACCGCGCGACGGCGCTCGCACTCGACGCGAAGGTTCAGGCCGTCGGCGCCGGCACGGCGACGCAATCACTCACGGAGACTGCGGCAGTGCAATCGGTCCTGAAGGTCGCCGGCTACTGGACGGGCCCGATCGACGGCAAGTGGACTGCTGAACTCACCGATGCCCTCAAGAAGTTCCAGACCGGTCTCGGGGTGCCGCCCAGCGGTGCGGTCGACCCCGCAACGTTGAACGCAGTCGAGCAAGCGGTCGCGAACGCACAGACCCCGACGAGCGCGACATCGACCACGACAACCACGAAAGGTGGATGACCGCCGAGTAACGCCAGGTGCTAGGAACGTAGGGTGAGCACCTCACCGAAGTGGGCGGTTGTCGCGGTCGACCTCGACGGCACGTTGATCCAGGGGACGACGGCGAGCCTGCACCTCGGAGCATGGCTCGGCCATGTCACCGTCATCGAGGAGCTCGAGCGCCGTTTCGCGGGCGGCGAGATCGTAAGCGCCGACGTTGCCGACGGAGATGCGCCGTACTACCGGGGGCGTTCCATCACCGAAGTCGCGGACGCGATGGCCGGAGTCCCCTGCATCGACGACATACGCGCCGGGGTCGAACAACTCGCGGCGCGGGGCGTCGACGCGGTGTTGTGCACCGTGGCATGGACCTTCGCCGCGCAGTGCGTGGCCGATCGGTTCGGGTTCTCCGCAGTGTCCGGCACCGTGATGCACGTCGACAAAGACGGACTCCTGGCGGGTCAGGTCGCGCAGTATTTCGAGCCGGAAGACAAGATCTTCTTCCTGCGCGACTACTGCAAATCGCGGGGCATCACGATGAACCAGATCGTCGCCATAGGTGACGGTCGATCCGATCTGCCGATGTTCGAAGCGGCGGGTTTCTCGGTCGCGCTCAACGCCTCACCGGCCGTGCGCGCGGCGGCGTCGGCATCGGTGGAGAGTCGTTCGTTCCTCGACGCGCTGCGGGCCGTGCCCGGCCTACTGACGGAGGTTGGCGCGTAGGTCGGTGACGATCGCACGGACGGGCTCGACGTCAACCGCGAGCCAGGCGCACGCCAGCTCGAGATCCGGGAACACGATCAACGTGAGTCCACGATCGGGGTTCGTTCGGGTGAACGCTTGCGAAGACTCGAAATTCGGGCCCGCGACAACCGCGCTCTTCATCCCGTCGAGCAACTCGACCTGCAGACCGTTCGCGCCAATGGCCTCGACGCGATGGTCGAGCGTCAGCTCGGAGATGTCAGCCGTGCTCACATCGGTCAGATTGAGCGGCCCGGGCGACCAATCCGGATGGGCGAAGACATCGCGCGTGGTCTGCAGCCAGTCGGTGCCGGTGACTTTGCCGTCGAACACAACGATCGTGAGCCTGAGCTCGCGGACTATCCGGAACGCAACGCCCACTACCTCGACCCCTTCGCGGCCCCGATCGGAACGAGAGTTTCGCATACCCGTCCGCGAGCCACGGGCCACGGACTCGGCAGTGAGCGCTCGGCGATCTACCGTCTTGGTGTGTCGCGACCCGAAAGCGCGCTGCAACGAGCCTGGATCAGCGCGCGGCGGACTCTCGTTTGGACTCCGCCGAGCCGGACCGAATTTGCGGTCGTGCTGAAGGCCGGCCTCGCGGCCGGGCTCTCGTTCTCGCTCGCGCGGATCATCACGAACGTCCCGAATCCACTCCTCGCACCCGCGACGGCGATCGTCACTGTCCATGCGACGGCGTTGACATCACTGCGAACCGCGATCCAGCGCAGCGTGGCCGTCGCGGCGGGCGTGCTCGTTGCGCTGCTCGTCGGCACCGCCGTTCCGCTCAATGGTCTGACCGTTGCGATCCTCACCCTCGTCTCGCTCGGCCTGAGTGTCCTGGTGTTCCGGTTCTCGGGCGGCGCCGCGAACCAGTTGCCCATCACCGTCCTCCTCGTTCTGGCGGTCGTTTCATACGGGCAGAAGAACTACGGCCTCGGCCGCGCGGTCGACACGATCATCGGTGCGGCCGTGGGCGGCGCGGTCTCGGTTGTGTTTCCCACGTCGCGGTTGCGGGAGGCGCACGATGCGCTCGCGCGACTCGCCGCCGATGTCGTCGCATGCCTCGGCGCGATGGGAGCCGGCATGCAAGAACCCTGGACGGCGGACGCGACGAGCGCGTGGGAGGACCGAGCGCAACGGGCGCGAACCCGTCTCGCGCGTCGAACGGTCGACGCCATCGGTTCGGGCCGCCAAGCCTCCCGGTGGAACTACCGCGACCGCCGGCAGCTCGGTGACCTGAGCCTGTACGAGGACCTGGCGCCGCGGCTGGAACGCATCAGCGTCGGCGTGTCGGAGATCGCGCGCGATCTCGACCGGACCGCGTCGCGAACAACCGATGCGCATCCTCCGATGCCGAAGCTCGGCGGGCTCCTCGTCGCATTGGCCGACGCGGTTCGCGCTCTCGGTGACCAGCTCGACGCCCCGCACGACGAGGACACTTTGCGCGCCGCGCTCGAGGACGTGCGGCTCCGACGCGACGACGCCCATCGCGGTGCAACGCGTCGAGCGCAGCTCGCCGTCGACGCAAACCGCGGTGAGGCGGTCGATCCCGCGGCCGAGGAATGGCTCGAATATGGCGCGGTGCTCGTACAAGCCGACGCGATCGTCGCCGACCTGCTACCCCCGCCTCGCTGAACGGCTCCGCACGACGTGGATGTCTTCGTCGGCCCATCGTGAGTCGCCGGACAGAGGCCTGGTCGGGCAATACTCGCGGCTGATGCCGAGCGCCGACGAGATCCGAGACACTCAGCGCGCGGCGTGGGCCGGTCTCTCCGCGGGCTGGGAGAAGTGGGATGCCGTGATCATGGACCAGCTCGGCCCCGTCAGCGCAGCAATGATCGAACGTCTCGACATCGCCGAGGATCAGCAGCATCTCGACATCGCCGCGGGGACCGGTGAGCCGGGTCTGACTGTCGCCAAGCTCGCGGCCCGCGGACACGTCGTTCTGACCGACCTCGCAGCAGAGATGCTCGACGTCGCCATGCGACGCGCCCGCGCCCAAGGAATCGCCAATATCGAGACGAAGGTCTGCAGCGCCGAGGATCTGCCGTTCGACGACGCCACCTTCGACAGCGTCTCCGTACGCTTCGGATACATGTTCTTCCCCGATATGCAGAAGGCGACCGCGGAGTTCGCACGCGTACTCAAACCCGGTGGTCGCCTCTGCTCGTCGGTGTGGGTCAAGCCCGACGAGAACCCGTGGACGACTATCGCCATGCAGGCGATCGCAACCGAGGTGACACTCCCGCCACCCGACCCGAACGGGCCGAACATGTTTCGTTGCGCGGCGCCCGGACAGGTCAGCGCGCTCTATGACGCGGCCGGGCTCCACGACGTCGCCGAGTGGGACGTCGATGTCGAACTCGTCACGCAATCACCGGCGCAGTATTGGGAGATGATCAGCGAGCACGTCTCACTTGCAGTCGCGGCACTGCGCGCGGTCGACGCACCGGCGCGCGCACGGATCGGCAAAGCCGTCATCGCCCAGGTCGGCGCCTACGAGACGGACGGCAAGGTGAGGATCCCCGGCGCGGCCCGCTGCATCGTCGGCACGAAGTAGGACGGGCGCTATTTTTCTAGGCCGGCGGGTCGCACGGTGAGCACCGGACACGGCGCGTCGCTCACCACTTTGGTCGTCACGCTTCCCATGGTGATCCGATCCAATCCCGACCGACCATGCGTCGCCATTGCGATCACGGGCGCCGACGAGGCGAGCGCAAGGTCGACGATCGCGGTTTCGGGTGCGCCGTGCTCGGCGACGGTCCATGAGAGCTGTCGAGCCGGGGCCTCATACTGAGCCGCAAGCGCAGCAAGTGACTCGTGAACCTCGTCCGCGTCTTCGTCGTCCGCGCGAACTCGCACGAGTTGCGCAGCCTGTCCCGTGCCGTCGATCCAGTCGATCGCGAGCGCGACGATCGCACGCGAGACGTCGGAACCATCGACACAGATCAACACGGGTCCCGCATCGGCAACGGGATCATCCGACTGCGAGTTCGGACCGACGAGCAGCACCGGCACGCGCTGGTCGCGCAGGACATCCTCGGCAACACTGCCCAAGAAGCGTCGAACCCCTTCGCGAGCGCCGGTCGCCATGCACACCAACGGATTCGCCGCGGATCTCACGACGAGGTCGATGGCATTCGGCGCAAACCGATCCTCGACGCGAGGCGGCTCGGTCACCGAACTGATCGGCTCGGTCAAGGCAACGAGTTCCGCTGCGGGATCCTTATCGCCCCACCCGAATGACGACGTGACCGGCACGACGCGCGCACCGAAGCCGACCGCGACAGAACCGGCGGGACGCACCGCCCGTCCGGCTCCAACGGAAAAGTCAAGCGGCAAGACCACCGTATCGATCGGCACCGTCGAATCCTCTCATGTGGCTGCCTCTGTGCGCTCGCTCGACGACCCCGGATCGGACACAATGCGTTTGCGGCGCTCTCGATCGCGGGCGGTGTCGTCGACGGCGGAGCTGAGGAGCAGACGTGACCAACGTGGCCAAGGAAACCTGGGTGAGCACCGTCGGCCGGGTCGACAAGCCCTGGGGATTCGAGACCCATTTCGCGGTGGTCTCGGGCAAGTACTGCGGCAAGACACTTCACATACGACAGGGTGAAGCGCTGTCGTTGCAGTACCACGAGCGCAAGGAGGAAACCATCGCGGTGCAGTCCGGCAAGCTGTGGCTCGAGATCGGAATGCGGGACGAGCCGCTCGACGGCTTCGAGCTCCTCCCCGGCGAGGCGGTCCACATTCGACCCGGGACGTGTCACCGGATGACCGCGATCGTCGACACAGTCGTGCTCGAGGCGAGCACCACCGAGCTCACGGATGTGGTCAGGCTCGACGATCGCTACGGCCGAGAAGCTTCCTCCGCGCCGTAGCAGCCGGTACGCGAGCGCGGCTTCCTCTGGGCCAATAGTGTCGAGCGGTGCCTTCGGACGACCACGTTGCCGCGGCGCGAGCCGTGTACGAAGCGTCGGCCGAGATGTACGTCGCGTTCGTGGGCACCGAGATCAGCGCGGCGACGGAGGCGGCGGTCGAGCGATCGCTGCTCCGCGCGTTCGTCGACCTCGTTAAAGCCGGAACGTCCAAGCGCGTCGCCGATGTCGGCTGCGGACCCGGACGCGCGGCCGCGTTCCTCGCGAGGCATGACCTCGAAGTCGTCGGGCTGGACCCTTCGCCCGCACTGCTCGCAGTCGCGCGCGGCGCCCATCCCGACATCACGTTCGAGGAAGGGCAACTCGACGATCTCCCGATCCCTACGGCGTCGCTCGCGGGTGTCGTGTGTTGGTACTCGATCATCTACACGCCGCCGGACTTACTCGGCGACGCCTTCGCCGAACTCGCCCGGGTGCTCATGCCCGGCGGCCACCTGTTGTTGGCCTTCCAAGCGGGCGGCGGCGAGTCAGTACTCCGCACCGACGCGCACGGGACGGGTCTCCCCCTCACCAGCATTCGGCACGGTGTGGGAGTGGTGACGAGTCGCCTCGAAGATGCCGGTTTGTCGGTGCGCGCCACTGCGCTCCGGGAACCGGAGTTCGAACACGAGACAACACCACAGGCGTTCGTGATTGGCCGCCGCCAATAGCCCGCGCCCGAGTTGATCGAGACGCAGTACTCGCCGGAAGGGATCGAGATCAGGCATCATTCTGGTAGATCGGATCCGGCGGGAGGTAGTGGTGGCGAGCGGCGACGACCACGAACCGCGTTTGTTCTTGAGCTACTCGCGTCACCAGCATGACGACGTGGAGCACCTGGCTTCGGTGATGCGACGAGCAGGGTTCGCGCCGTTTGTCGATCAGGCGGGCCTCGAGGGCGGCCATCCCTGGTGGGATCAGCTCCTCCTGCAGATCAAACACTGCGACGCGTTCGTGCCCATTCTGAGCCGCCATTACATGAACTCCACGCCGTGTCGACGCGAAGCGGAGTGGGCCGAAGCCCTCAACAAGCCCGTCCTGCCCGTGATGATCGAGAGTGTCGAACCAACGGGATGCCCGGAGTACATCGCGCGATCGCAGTTCGTCACGTTCACGGCTACCGACAACGACGCGCTGATCGCGCTGACGAGAGCGCTCTACAAACTGCCGCCGTGCCCGCCGCTCCCCGATCCACTGCCCACGCCACCCCTCGCGCCGATATCACCGACGAACGCGCTCATCGCATCCGCGCGCGAACGCGTCGAGTCGAGCGGGGACCTTGCGAAGTCCGAGCAGATGGTGCTCCTCGGCGACCTGAAGTCTCTCCTGGCGAGGTCTCCGGAATCGGCATGCGACCTCATGCAACAGTTCAAGAATCGCGACGACGTCACCGCGAACATCTACGCCGAGATCACATCAATACTCGACACGACATCGACGCCGAAACAACAGCCGCAACCGCCGAAACGGCAGCGGCAACCGACTCCCGAACCCGTCGAGACCCAGTTGACCGAGGGCTTCACTCTCGGCCTGTCGACGGGAGAGCGCGTGCGTCGGGTCGTCACGGTACTCGTGCTCGTGGTACTCGCAGTCGGCGCAATCGGAACGGCGAATTACCTCAGCTACGCGAACACGGACATCCAGCAGATCGCGCGCTTGCTCTTCCCAACGTGTGTCGTCGGCATCATCGTGGTGTTTTGGTGGGATCGACGTATGCGCCGCCGGGTCCGATAACGGTTCCGAATCCGACGCAGACAAGCGTCGACTCAGTGGAAGAGCTGCTTGCCCCACCAGTCGCCGGCCTCAACGAGGCCGGGCGGTACAGCGAAGAGTGCGCTACTCGTGTGCCGGATGTATTCGTTCAGGTTGTCGTGCTGACCCAGTGCGGTCTGCAGCGCGACGAACTGCTGGTGCGCGTTCTTCTGGAACGCGATGAAGAACAATCCTGAATCGAGAAGGCCCGTCGTCGGGTCGTTTCCGTCGGCATACGAGTAGCCGCGGCGCAGGATCTTCAGGCCGCGGTTCGATGCGGGCGAAGCCCGGCGAATGTGCGCGCCGAGCGGGATCACATACGAGCCATCGGGGTTGCGTGCGCTCAGGTCGGGCGTGTCGAACTCGTCCTTGCCGGTGAGCGGCGCGCCGCTCGTCTTCGCCCTTCCGAACACGTTCTCCTGATCGGTGAGGTAATCGGTGTCCCACGACTCGATGAGCATGCGGACGCGCCGGGTGACGACATACGACCCACCCCGCATCCAATCCTGATCGCTCTCCGCGCCGACCCACACGAAGTTGTCGAGGTCGGCGTTGTCCTCGAGCTTGATGTTGCGCGTGCCGTCCTTGAAGCCCATGAGGTTGCGCGGCGTCGCCTGCGAATTCGACGTCGTCGACGTACGACCGAACCCGAGCTGCGACCACCGCATCACCGCGGTTCCGCGCGCGAGTCGCGCCAGGTTACGAATTGCATGGAACGCGACCTGTGGGTCGTTCGCGCACGCCTGTACGCAGATGTCGCCGCCGCTGCGCGTCAGGTCGATACCGTCACCCGGCAGGTCGGGCAGTGGAGCCAGCGCCGCGGGTCGCTTCGCCGCGAGCCCGAAACGATCGTCGAAGAAGCTCGGACCGAATCCGACGGTGAGCGTCAACTGCGACGCCGGGAGATCCATCGCCTCGCCGGTGTCGACAGGTGGCGCCTGCGGGCTGATGTCGACGAGACCGATCGGTTGCCCTTCGGTCATCCGCGCCGCGGCTGCCGCCCACAGCCCCAGCATCTGTTGGACCGCGACCGGATCCTTCGCCGTGACGTCGAACGACGCGAACATCAGCCGGTCCTGCGCCGGCGTCGCAATCCCCGACTGGTGCACGCCATAGAACGGGACGCGGCCGGCCGACACCGGCGCCGCATCCGCGGGCTCCGTGAGTCGGGCAACTCCGAAGCCCGCGGCGCCGGCCACTGCGGCTACCCCGGCTGTCCCCAATGCACCGGTCAGGAAATTTCGCCGCGACACGTCGCCGCGCGCCGAACCATCACGCGCCGAACCGTCTGCGGATGTGTCATCCGTTGACAGCACCTGCGGCTCTTCCGATGACATCAGATCTTCCTAGCTGTTGGCCACTTTGCCGGCCACCTTCGACAACGGCTCCTGTACCGCCTTCACCGCGGCGGCCAACTTCTGCTTGTCGACGGCGGTCAGTTGTGTGTACAGCTCGAAGCCGGACGGGTTCGTCGACGTGCGGTAGGAGTCGACGAGCTGGTCGAGCGCGACGAACGCGGTCGAGATCGATTTCGTCAGCGCGGGATCGATCTTCTCCAGGCCGGGCTGCAGGCTTGCGAACGCTTGCTCCGCGCCCTCGTCGTTGCCCTGGAAGTCGAGCAGGTCGATGTGCGAGTAGCGCTCTTCCTCACCGGTGATCTTGCTCCCGGCGACCTCGTCGAGCAGTTCCTGCGCACCGTTCGCGAGCTCGAACGGTTTGTAGGTGAGGCCCGTCGTCAGTGACTGCAACTTCTTGACGTTGGTGACGAGACCGGCGCCGTACGGCTCCGCGAGCCCGCTGAGGCTCTTGGCCTGGAACAGGCCCTGCTCGATGCGGTGGAAGCCCTTCCACTGCGCGGCCGGTATGTCGTCGGCGCGGGCATCGATGTCGGCGTCGAGGTCTTCCTTCCCGACCGTGAACGACTCCGCGACGGGCTCGATCTTCTCGTAGTACGGACGCGCCTTCATGTACGCGGCCTGCGCGGCGGCGAGATCCGTTCCCTGCAACGCAGTCTGCAATGCCTCGCTGGAAGTGACGAGGTAACCGACCTGGGTCGTGACGTACGTTGCGTAGTCCTTCGTGCCCTGTGCGAGCAGCGTCGCCACGTCGCGATTGGTCGTCGCGGAGGCCTGGCCCGTCACGGTGAGGTTCGTGCGATCCGGCTGCGCGCCGGGGCAGTACATCGTGTAGGTACCGCCGTCGACCTGAACCGCGAAGCTGCCGCTGAAGCCGGGCGGCAGATTCTCCTTCTCCCCCACGATCTGCTCACCGCTCAGGAGCTCGACCTCGCTCACCGCGGTGGCGTCCTTGTTCTCGATCTGCATCGTCAGCGCACCGGCCGGGAACGACGACTTGTCGGCCTTGCAGCCGTCCTCGGCGGTGATGGTGACGTTGGCGGTACGCGCGTCGCCCCCGTCGCCGCCCGTCAAGGGCGAGCCCGACTTCGACGAGCTCCCGCAGGCCGCGAGCACCACCACGAGCGTGCTGAGCGCGGCCAGACCGAAACGCCTCCGCATTGATCTCCTCCCTTCGAACTTCGGTAAGGCTAACCTAAGCTAGGCGGGTGAGGGGATGCGAGTCAGGGGCAGATCCGGCACTTCTTGTTCGTTGGTTCGGCGCCCGGCGACCCTCAGCAGACCGGCCCCGGCCAGGGCGAGGACGGCCAGCGTGAGCAGCAGCCACGCCCCGGCCGTGCGGTCGGCGTGCGATTTCACTGCGGCCTGATCCGACCGCGCCGCGGCCTGCGCGGCCGCGGCCGATTCCGTCGGCAGATCCGATGTCGACGTCCGCAACGGCGCGTCGATCGGCACCGCGCCGATACCCGGTGCCACTACTCGCACGTTCACCGTCTCGGTCCAGCGCATGTCGACGACGCGCCCGGTCGCGGGCATCGTCCAGACCTCGAGCTTCGTCGCGTCCTGGTAGTCCACCGGGAGGTCGGTCACCCCCGTGGCGCGCACTCCGAGCGGCAGACGTCCACCGTCGAGTGCGGTGATCTGTTGCACCGACATCGTCGCGGGCAACGATTTCGCGGCCGTGCCGGCTTCCGTCGCAGTCAACAGTTCGGTGACGAGGCCCGCGTGGCGATCGAGTCCGCCGCTCCGAACGCGAATGTCGGTCGCCGGTTGCGCGATGGGATTCCTCTCGTCGGCCGGGCTCTGTATCTGCGTGTGAACGACAGGATCAGATTTCGGCGCCGACACCACCTGCGCGTTCACCGCGCCCGCTTGCGTCACCAATCCGTAGCCGACACCCGAAGGGGCGGTCACGACGAGCAACAGCGCCGCGCCTGCAGCCGCCGTGCCGAACGCCGCGAGGCCACGCGCCAGCGCGCGGTGCGGAACCGGGCGACCGGGCGGCCACGCCACGTACGCGCCGACGGGCACGAGATACACGAGCCAACCAACGACTTCGATGAGCACCGGACGAGGCTGGATACCGAGCATGCCCGTCAACAACGACGCCTGCACCGACCCGGCGCGCGAAAACCAACCGATGATCGGAACGCTCGTGAGATCGATGGTCTGGGTCTGGCCGAACGTGAACCAACCGGCTTCGTGCCCGGTATGCAACGCCGATACGACCAGCCCCGCCGCGACGAACACCAACACCAGACCGGTCGCGCGGAAGAAGCGCGACACGTTGATGCGCACACCACCGCGGTAGATGCCGTAGCCGAGACCGACCGCGAGGAGGATGCCGAGCAGCGCGCCCGTTCCCGCAGTCGCGCGGTTGTCGGATTCGTTGAACGCGGCGAGCAGGAACACCACCGTCTCGAAGCCTTCACGCATCACCGCGAGGAACGCCATCACCACCATGGCGCGCGCCGCGCGCCCACCCGGAGTCGAGATCGCGTCGGCGGCGAGCCCTTCGAGTTGTCCTTTCAGCTCGCGCGAATGCCGGCGCATCCACACGACCATGTAGGTGACCATGCCGACCGCGAGCACGCCGATGACGGTCTCGAGTCCCTCTTGCTGACGTTGCGGAAGGTCGCGCGAGACGATGTCGAGCGCGACCCCCACTCCGGCGCACAGCAGAACCGCCACGAGCACGCCCGCGAACAGCCCGCGCAGCAGATCGCCCCGGCCCTGCTTGTTCAGGAAGGCCGCGATGATCCCGACGATCAACGCCGCTTCGAGCCCTTCCCGCAGGCCGATTACGAAGGTGGGGAGCATCGCGGGTCGCCTGGCTCGGTCCGACGGTCCAAGTGGGAACTTAGGTTAGCCTCACTTGAGTTGTCCGGCCCAGCCCGCGGCTTTCGAGGCCGACGCGAGGCGTCGGGTGCACGCACGATCGTGCAGATTCAGACTCGGATCGGCCAGCTGCTGCTCCGATCCCGGCTAAACTGCACGATCGTACAGATCAAGACCTCTGAGAGCTCGCAATCGTCCTTTTGCGGGAAAATCTGCACGACCGTGCACATGGAGGACCAGTGACCGCAACCGCAAGTGACGTCGCCGACGCCCGACTCGGGCCGGTTGCCGCCCAAGTACGCGCGCGTCGCAAAACGCTCGGGCTCACACAGGCCGAGTTGGCCGAGCTCGCAGGAACCTCAGCTCGCTTCGTACACACTCTCGAGAACGCAAAAGGAACGGTCCGACTCGACAAGGTGCTCGACGTGTTGTCGATCCTCGGGCTTGAACTCCACGTCGGTCCTCCCAACGTGACGTCACCCGAAGTGCCGACGTGAGTACTCCCGAGTTGGCCGCGGCGCGGGATGCTGCAAGTGCCGACGTCTACAAGGCGGGTCGCCGAGCGGCTCGACTGGTTCGGGCCGCCGACCGCGTCACCTTTACCTACGACGACGGGTACCTCGCCGACCCCGCCGCGCCCACGGTCGCGACGACGCTGCCGCGAACGACCGAACCCGTGAGCAGCGGCGCGGCGGGCGCGGTCCTCCCGTTCTTCGCGGGCCTCCTACCGGAGGGCCGCAGACTCAGCGCGCTGCGCCGCGCGATCAAGACCTCAGCCGACGACGAGTTCAGTCTCCTCGTCGAGGTCGGAGACGACACGATCGGCGACGTTCAGGTCGTGCCCACCGACGATGTTCCAACTGGCGTGACCGCACTCGAGGTCGACGCATGGGCGGACGTTGATTTCGCCCGGCTCTACAGCCGGATGACCGGGGAGAGCTTGTCGTTCGAACCCAGTGGCATTTCGGGTGTGCAGGTCAAAGTCTCGGCGGCAATGGTCGCGCTACCGGTCACCAGTCCGACTCGCCAATACATCCTCAAGCTCGAACCTCCGGAGTACGCACACCTCGCCGAGAACGAGGCGTTCTTCTTGGCCGTGGCACGGCGGAGCGGTGTACCCGCGGCCAATGCGGAAGTGGTTCACGACTCTCGTGGCCGGCCCGCGCTGCTCGTCGAGCGCTTCGATCGAGTCGACGTCGATGGCGCCACTCGCGCCGTCGCGCAAGAAGACGCCTGTCAGGTACTCAATCGCTACCCGGCCGACAAGTACACGCTGGACACCGCCGACGTCATCTCCGGCCTCGCGTCCGTAACCGGAGCACCGGTCGTAGCGGCGCGCGACCTGTTACGACAATTCGCGTTTGCTTACCTCACCGGCAACGGAGACGCGCACGCCAAGAACTTCTCGGTCGTCTATCTCGACGGCGAGTGGCGCGTGAGTCCGGCCTACGACACCCCGTCGACATACCCATACGGAGACACATCGCTGGCGCTCGACATCAACGGAAAGCGGGACGAGAGCGTAGGACGATCCGACTTCCTCGCGGTGGGCGAACAGGTCGGCGTTCGCGCGAAGGCCATCGCCTCGATGCTCGACGAACTGGTCACGCGCGCCGAAGCCTGGATCGACGATCTCGAACAGCTGTCGTTCGATCTACACATTCGCCGCAAGCTCCGGCGGTCTATCGAATACCGGATGGCCCGCCTGCGCGGATGACGCTCAGTTCGCGGTACCGCTCACCGCCGCGGTCGCAGCCGCGTTCCCGAGGTTCGTGGCGTTGCCGAATCGGGCGTTCGTACCGTTCGTCTCGGCGAGCCAGTAGCCGCCCCCGCCCACCGTCGGTTCGAGACCGGCGACCGGCGCCGCCACGCCACCAGCGCCCGGGCCCGAACCGTGGAAGGCCGCGCTGCCGTACGCGAATACGCCGCCGTCGCTCCCGACGAGCCAGTAGCCGCCGCCCGACGCGTTCGCCGCCATTCCGACGATCGGCTTGGCCGGCTTGATGCCGGCGCTGGTCGGCGAACCATGGAAGCCCGCGGTCCCGTAGGCGAACACACCGCCGTCTGCGCCGACCAGCCAGTAACCGCTCCCGGTCGGCGACGCCACGATGCCGACGATCGGCTTCGCCGGGGTGATTCCCGAACCGGGCAACGAGCCGTCGTACGCCGCGTTCCCGAACGCGAACACGCCACCGTCGCTCGACACCAACCAATAACCACCGCCCGACGGTGTCGCCGCAATCCCGACGATCGGCTTGCCGGGTGTCGAGCGCGGCGGCGGGCAACGAACCGTGGGCGGCCGCGTTACCGAAGTGGAACACCGAACCGTCCGAGCCCGCGAGCCAGTAGCCGCCGGCCGACGGTGTGGACGCGATCCCGATGATCGGATGCGCCGGAGCAATGCCGCTCGCCTTCAGCGAACCGTGCGTCACGTCGGTGCCGAAGTTGTAGACGTTGCCGTCGCGACTCGTCGTGCGGAAACCCTGCGTCGGAGGCGGCGGCGGAGTGGTGTTACCCGTGCCGATCTTGCCCACCTTGTTGCCGTGCGCTTCGGCGAACCACATCGTGTGGTTGAGGCCCGCGGTGATGCCGAGCGGGAAGCTGCCCCCGGTCGGCACGGTGAACTCGGTGAACACGCCGCCGGTCGTGACTCTCGCGATCCTGTTCGTGGTGCCTTCGGTGATCCAGAGGTTGCCGTCGGCGCCGGCCGCGATCCCCTCGGTACCGCTCGCGGCGGTGGGGATGTTGAATTCGGTGACCACACCGCTCGTCGTGACCCGTGCGACCTTGTTGCCCATCTGCTCCGCGACCCAGAGCTTGCCGTCGGCGCCCGCGGCGATCCCGGTCGGGAAACTCCCCGCGGTCGGAATCGCGAACTCGGTCACGACGCCACTGGTCGTGATCTTGGCGACCTTGTCGCCGGTCAGCTCGGTGAACCAGAGGTTGCCGTCGGGCCCGGCGGTGATCAACTCCGGCAGGCTTGCCGCGGTCGGTACCGGGTACTCCGTAATGACGCCGGCGGTCGTGATCTTCGCGATCTTGTTCCCGTCGCGTTCGGTGAACCAGAGCTTGCCGTCGGGCCCGGCCGCGATCCCCTCCGGGTCGCTGGCGGCGGTCGGGATCGCGAATTCGGTGATCACGCCGCCCGTGGTGACCTTCGCGACCTTGTTCCCGTTCGCTTCCACGAACCAGAGGTTGCCGTCGGGCCCGGCCGCGATCCCGTCCGGCGTGCTGGCCCCGGTCGGGACGGTGAATTCGGTGATCACGCCGGTCGGCGTCGCCTTCGCGACCTTGTTCGTATCGGATTCGGTGAACCAGATGTTGCCGTCCGAGCCGGCGGCGGTGAACAAGGGCGAGCTGCTCGCCGAAGGCGTCGCGTAATCCGTGACCGTGCCGAGCGGATCAGCACCGGCGTGGGCGGCCGAGAGGCCGGCGACGACACCGGCGAGAAGAACGCCGCTCATGCCAATCCGCAACGCGGTACCCGCGCCGCGCGAACGCTTCCAAGGGTCTGCCCCTGCACGCATCTTCCACCACTCCCCCGCAACGAGTTGCCCGACGATACTCAGCCGTTCCGAGCCGGGGCAACACGTACGACGGCCGCGCCGCGGTGAGTAGCTTTCCCGCGGGACACGACACGGAAGAGGTAACGGAAATGGACCGAGCGGCGATCGACGAACTGCAGATGCACGGCCAGGACATCCCGTGGCTGCTGCAGCATTGGGCCGAGAAGAAGCCCGACCATCCCGCGCTGATCTGGGAGCCGGTCGACGGCGCGCAAGCGCGCTGGACCTACGCGGAGCTCGTGTCGGCAACCCGCGACCTCGCGGCCGGACTGCGCGACCACGGGATCGAGCTCGGCGACAAGGTCCTGATCCACGCCGACAACTGTCCCGAGATGCTGCTCGCGTGGCTCGCGTGCGCGACGGTCGGCGCCGTGGCCGTCACCACCAACACGCGTTCCGTGCCCGCGGAAGTCGGATGGTTCATCGATCACTCGCAATGCGTCGCCGCGATCACGCAGCCGCAGTTCGTCGAACACGTCGGCGCCGCGAGTCGTGACCTCCGTTGGATCGCGATCATCGGCGACCCCGCGGACGCCGGCGACAACCTCTCGTTCGACGACCTGCGCGGCGACGGCGAGTCGTGGAAGGCACGCGCCATCGAACCGCTGCGCCCGTTCGGGATCATGTTCACCTCGGGCACGACCAACAAGCCGAAGGCGGTCGTGCACACGCACGCCAACGCGGTGTGGGCGAGCCGTATCGGTCCGCGCAACATCGACCTGCAGACCGACGACCGCTACCTGATCTACCTACCGCTGTTCCACGTCAACGCGCAGAGCTGGTCGATGTTCTCGATCCTGGGCGTCGGCGCGACCGCGGTGCTCATGCCGAAATGGTCGACCAGTCGCTTCTGGGAAGTCGTGGTGCGCAACGACATCACACACATCTCGCTGATGCCGTTCGTCATCCCCACGTTGATGGAGGCCGACAAGCCCGCGAGCCGACTGCGGGTCGGCGTCTTCGGGCTCATCCTGCCGTTCCTCGACGAGATGTGCGGTATCGACGTGTACGCCGCGTACGGCATGACCGAAACCGTCATCCACGCCACCAACGGGCGGCCCTCCGAGCAGCTACCGGAACGCTCGATGGGGCACATCACGCCCGGCTACGAGTTTCTGGTCGTCGACAAGGACACGGGCGCGCTGTGCGCGGAAGGCGAGACCGGCGAGCTCTGGCTGCGGGGCACACGCGGCATCCAGTTGTTCCTCGAGTACTTCGACAATCCCGAAGCGAACGCGAAGGCGTTCGACGGCGACTGGTTCAAGACCGGCGACATGGTCGTGCTCGGCGAGGGGGGCAACCTCTTCTACCGCGAGCGCGACAAGGACCTCCTCAAGGTCGGCGGCGAGAACGTGTCGGCCAAGGAGGTCGAGGAGATCGTGTCGACAGTGGCCGGTGTCGGCCAGGTCGCAGTCGTCGGCAAGCAGCACGAGTTCCTGAGCGAGGTCGTCGTCGCCTTCGTGATCACCAATCCCGGCGCGCCCGACGCCGACACGCTGCAAGACCAGATCATCGAAGCGTGTCGCGGACAGCTCGCCGACTTCAAGGTGCCGCGCGCCGTGTACGTCGTCGAGGAGTTCCCGCTCGGAACTCTCGACAAGATCCTGAAGAACAAGCTGCGCGAGATGGCCGACGAACGACCCGCGGTCTGAGTCGCGCCCTGAGTCACCTCAGACTGTCGGCTGGTTCGCCTCGATGAAGTCGACGACGGCCGCCGTGAACGCGTCGTTGCGATCGCCGGCGACCATGTGGCCCGCGCCCGAGACATCGACGAACTCGACCGTCGGGAACCGGGCGATGAAGTCGGCGGCTTTCGTTTCGCTCACGAGATCGCTGACGCGCCCGCGTACGAGCATCACCGGAACATCGGCGACCATGCGTTCGACGGCCGCGTGCAACCGATCGGTGTCGCTGATCTCGACCGGCAGCATCCCCGCGTCGGGATCCATGAAGCGCGGGTCCCAGTGCCAGTAGAAACGCCCGTCGCGTTCGCGCAGGTTCTTGCGTAGACCCTCGACATCGGTTGTGCGCGCCCGGTGCGGATTGTACGCCCCGACCATGTCGGCGACTTCCTCGAGGGAGCCGAACCCCTCGTAGGAACGCTCGACCATGAAGGCCCGGATGCGCTCCGCGCCGACCGGCTCCATGTCGGGGACGATGTCGACGAGCACGACCCCGCGGGCGATCCCGGGCGCGAGCTCGCCCGTGAGAAGCATCGCGGTCAGGCCGCCGAGCGAAGCGCCGACCAGCACGGGCGGCGCGTCGAGTTGATCGATGACACACCGGAGGTCGTCGGCGAAGCTGGCGAGGCGATAGTCGCCGATGTCGGACCACGCCGATTCGCCGTGACCGCGCGCGTCGAGTGTCAATGCCTGCCAACCGCGCGTCTCGACACTGGCCGCCGCGCCGCCCCACGAATGGCGAGTCTGTCCGCCACCGTGCAGGAAGACGATCGGTGGATCCGCCGGATCGCCCCAGCGATCGGCCACGAGCCGCAGCCCGTCGCGGCCTTCGAAGTGGACCGTCTCGGCCGTCACGTCGCCGCCGCCTGGTCGAACGCGTGCCGAGGCAGGGTCAGCGGGAGGCTCGTCGACGTCACGATGCCCGGAGCCGCGTCGCACACGAACGGAATCGCGTTGACGATGCGCATCGTGGTTGCGAGCATGCCGTCGAGCGAGAAGCTGGTTGCGCTCCCCACCTGCAGCTCGCACCGCAAGCTCGGTTCGCCCTCGATCGTGATGCGGTACGTGCCATCGCGTTCGGCGGTCGGCCAATCGGGCGCGAGATCGGGCGCCATGCGATTCACGTGTTCGATGACGATCGCGTCGCGTCCGTCGACGACACCGATCGTCTCGAAGCGCACTGCGCCGACCGTTCCGGCCGCGATGGTCCCCGCCGCGACTTCGAGCGTTCGGTCCGTCGCGCACTTGTCGTAGGTCTCGCGGATCTCGTCGAGCTCGACACCCATCTGATCGGCGACGAACTGCACCGGTGGACCCCACGCACTGGCCTGCACGCCGGGGAGTTCCATCAGACAGCGGTGGTCGAGCGGTTTACCGAAGCCGAAGACTTCGAACATCGTGAACGCAACCGGATAGTGCTCGTAGCCGAAGATCTCCTGCGTCCGGATCGACTCGACGCGCTTCGCCATCGTCAACAACGTGAGCACGAGATGATCGCCGGCAAAGCCCGGTTCGATACCGCTGACGTACAGCGACGCCCTGCCGTCGCGACACGCGCGCTCGATACGCACCGCTTCGTGCGCGTCGAATCCTTCCGGGTAGAGCAGTCCGGGAACCGACGTGGTCACCACGTTGATTCCGGCGGCGAGCATGCGGCAGAAGTCGTCGATGGTCTCCGTGGGCCGCGACTCGCCCGACGCGGTGTAACAGACGCAATCCGGCGCGAGTGCGAGCAATTCGTCGCCGTCGTTCGTCGCAAGCACTCCGACCGGATCGATGCCCGCAATCTCGCCCGCGTCGAGCCCGACCTTGTCCGCGCTGTGCACCCAAACGCCGACGAGCTCGAGATCCGGTCGACCGTTGATCGCGGCAACGGCCAACGCGCCGACGCCGCCCGTCGACCACTGCACGACTCGATAGCTGCTCATGCCCTGATGGAAAACACGACCGGTTTCAGAGCTCGCCCGAGTAGCGCTCTCGCTCCCATTCGCTGACCGTTGCCCGAAAGTCTTCGGCTTCGAGCCGCCGGCCGTCGACAAGTCGCATCAGCAGCGTCGAATCCAAACTGTCGGCGAGCACATCGTCGGCTTGGAGAGCGTCGAGCGCCTCGTCAAGGCTTCGGGGCAGCGCCACGAACCGCTGAGTGTTCGTGCCGACGTCGAATCCACCGATCGATTCGTCGCTCGCCGGCCCGGGCTGAAGCTCGTCGTTGATCCCGGCCGCGCCCGCAATGAGCAAACCCGCGATCAACAGATAGGGATTGGCTGCCGGATCGGCGGCGCGGAACTCGATCGAGGCTTCGCGTCCGAGATCGGGACTGACCCGGACCAACGCGGCGCGCGAAGCGTGCCCCCAGATTGCAGCTCCCGGCGCTTCCGGTCCCGCGTGAAGTCGACGGTAGGAGTTGACGGTCGGCGCGGCGATCGCGCACAACGCGGCCGCGTGGGCCAGCTGGCCCGCCACGTACGAACAACCATCCGGCGTGAGCCGGCCGCTCGACTCGAGCAACTCGGGAGACCTCTGGTGCACGTGGAGTCCCGAGCCGGGGAGGCCGGCGAACGGCAAGGGCATGAAGTTCGCAACGACGCCGAACGCCGCGCAGCTTTCGCGCACAGTCTCCTTGGCGAGCACGATCGCGTCCGCGGCCGCGACCGGACTCGAAGGCGCAAGATCCAGCTCGTACTGCCCGGGACCCGCCTCGTGATGCCCACTCATGATCTCGCAGCCGCGGCTCGTCAGCGCATCTCCGGCATCCCGCAAGACCTGCGCGCCGACGCCCGTCGCGTCGTCGAAGTATCCGCCGCTGTCGACCGGGTCCCGCGACTCGCTCAAAATGTAGAACTCGAGCTCGGCTGCAATCGTGAAATGCGAGCCGAACTCGTCGAGCGACTCGACAACCGCACGCAGCGCAGTACGCGGATCTCCCGGCCATGGATCGCCCGCGGTCGTGCGAATGTCACACACGACGCGTCCGAGGCCATCACCGAGATCACGGAGTGTCGCGGCATCCGGCCAGAGGCGCATATTCGCTTCGAAGTGACGAGAGCGTCCTTCGAGCGCCGAGCCGTCGAAAGCGACACCCGCGGAAAGCGCCTGATCCAATCGCGCCGCCGGCAACAACATCGAGTTCGTCGTTCCGAACACGTCGACGAACGACAGCTGTATCCATTTCAACTCACTCACAAGACCACCGCCAACAAGATGACGACCGCGGCGATGAGAAGACACACGGCGGTCGCGATCCCGATCAACATCCAGATCTGCTTGTTGGAGTTCGCCGCACCCAGCCCACCCATCGGTGGTTCGGGCGACAGATCGAAGGAGTCGACATCGAGGGAGTCGAGATGGTCGAGGTCGTAGGCGAGTGCGCGGGCGTCGGCGTAGCGATGCTCCGGGTATCTCCGCATCGCCTTCAACACGACGGCTTCCAGCGCCCGAGGGACCTTCGGATTGCGCTTGTGGATCGGCTCCGGATTCTTCGTGAGGTGCTCCGCCATGACCACCATCCAATTATCCCCCCCGAATGGGACTCGGCCCGCGAGGAACTCGTACATCATCACGCCCCACGCATAGATATCGCTCCGGTGATCGCCGCGGCCACCTTGAATTTGTTCCGGACTCATGTAGTCGGGCGTTCCGACGCTCTCGGTGAGGTGCCGCCACGTCAGTCGTTTCGCGCCTTCGATGAGTGCCGTCCCGAAGTCGATGACCTTGAGATGGTCGTCGGAGGTCACGAGAACGTTCTCGGGTTTCAGATCACGATGCACGATGCCCTGCTCATGCAGGTAGATGAGCACCGAGGCAAGTTCGCGTCCCCACTGGATCGCCAAATCGAGTGGGAGCGGCCCATCGAAGCTCTGCAGACGCCGGCGAAAGTTCTCACCGTCGATGTACTCGAGGACCAGATACGGCTCGGATCGGGTGGAGCCGTCATCCGGGCTCTGCACGACTCCCGGATGATCGAGCGTTCGCGCGATCTGCGCCTCACGACGAAACCGCGCGTAGATCGCGGGATCGGCAAACAACATCGGGTCCGCAATCTTGAGGACGACGATGCTGCCGTTGCACGTATCGCGAGCCTTATACGTTTGGGCGTAGGCACCCGCGCCGAGAGACGTGAGCACTTCGTATTGATCGATGCGCGAACCCGACTCGTACCGCATCATCCCCGCCGACGGAACAATCCCCGTCGCATCTCGGGCGGGACCGGACGATCCGACGTGACCTGGACCACCACGACACTGACGTTATCAGCGGCCTCACGCTCGATCGCGGTGTGCACGAGCCGGGTCGCGACGCCCGAGACCGGCTCCACGGCAACGCGATCGGGCGCGGCATCGCCGCGGACGATCCGGGCGATGTCATCGCGCCCGACGACGTCCCAGAGCCCATCCGAACATATGACGAAGGCGTCACCGACACGCACTTGCTCACGATGCACGTCGACTTGCACGAGTGGATCGAGGCCGAGGCTGCGGGTGAGTTGCGACCGGGCCGGATGTACAGCTGCTTGTTCCGAGGAGATGAGCTTCATGCGCAGCATGTCACCGGCACGGGAGTGGTCGGATGTCAACTGCGTGCACGAACCATCGCGGACGAGGTACGCACGGCTGTCGCCGACGTGACCGATCGTCGCTTCGCGGCCGGCAAGCGAAAGCAGTGTCAGTGTCGTACCCATTCCCCGCCGCTCGGGCGCGTCCGCGGAGTCGATGACGGCGAGATTCGCCGACCGCACCGCAGCTCGGACGCCGGACGCACCCCACAGCGGTTCGCGCGCGGTCCACGTCTCTACTGCCTGTTCGACCGCGATCCGACTGGCAACCTCGCCCGCGGCATGCCCGCCCATGCCGTCCGCGAGAGCGAAGAGTGGCGGACGATCCCATGCGTCGTCGGGTTCAGGCGATACGTAGGCGCCGGCGAAATCTTCGTTGTGGTCGCGGTACGGACCGGCTTCGCTGCACAACGCCCACGAGAACTTGGCGAGCACCGCGTGCGCAGTGAGTGAACCGTTCCCACCCCCGTGTTCATTCACCGCGTTGCGATATCGTTCGTTCGATGGCAAAGCCGGATCGTAAACCGCCGCGAAAGCGGACCGGACCTCCGAAGCCCGAAGATCTCACTCCACAGGTCGGGCGGCGACCGTCGCCGCCGGTGTTCTTGTTCGTGATCGCACTGTCGTGGGTTCTCGCGGGCATCGTTGCACTCGTCGCGCTCTCGGCGTCGTGGAAGCTCGTGCCGGGAATCGTATTCATCGGAATCGGGTTGATGTATCTGCGCGCCGCGATCACGACCCTCGCCCGGCGCGGCTGAGCGCCGCGCACGGGTTGCCCCGTGCACGGCGCCCTGCACATCCTTACGACCTGGCCGGCGCGGGTTCGCTCGCGGCAGTTGCAGCCCGATCGAGGTGGATCTCCTTCGCGTGACGCCTTCCCGGGTTCAACACGACCCACAGGAAACCGGCCAGGCACCACAGCACGACGACACCGATGGCTTTGACGGCGTCGCCCGGCGTTGTACCGGAGCCGGTCAGCGCGATGTAGATGACGCCGACGAGCTCGGCGATATTCATGAACGCGCCGAGCCCGGGCACGAGGTAGTGCTTGATCGGATGCCGATCGTGCCGACTGGCAAACGCGACGATGGCAATGACGCACGTCAAGCCGTACACGAGGAACGTTCCCGTGTTCGACGCCAGAGTGATCTGAACCAGGTTGTCGACCTGGTGCGGATTCGCCCCGAAGATACCCAATGCGGCCGACAAGACCACCAGAATCCAGATACCCGCGTGCGGAGTGGCGAAGCGTCCGTGCAACCCGCCGAGGATGCTCGGCATCTCCTTGTCGCGCGCCATCGAGTACGTCACACGCACGCCGGTGTTGAGACACGCCAGCGTCGTTCCGATGAGCGCGATCAGAACGGTGATCGCAACAACCACCGATATCGCAGTTCCGCCGCTCGAGATCGTCTGTTTGAGCATCGTCCCGATAGGCGCGGGATCCGCGGCTGCGGCCGCGTAACCGCTCGTACCCGCGGCCGCGTTCAGCGTGTGCGGTCCGGCCACGAAGTTCGCGGAGAAGTACTCGAACAGATAGCAGAAGCCACCCTGAATGATCAGACTGATCATCACGCCCCGTCGAATGTTCTTCCCCGGATCGATCGCTTCGGCACCCAAGGCCGTGATCGACTCGAAGCCGACGAGGAGCAGGATGGCGATCGTCGACTGGTAGAGCATGTTGACGTAGCTGTGAGGAATGATCACCCTTGCCGCGTTCGCGAGCTCGTAACCGGCGTGGGCGTGCCCGAGTCGGTAAGCAATGAACCAGACGCTGATCCCGACCAGCGAGACCGTCTGGATGACGAGGATCACGATCGACGTCGAGGTCGATCCGGAGATCCCGCGGTAGGCGATGTAGCCGGTCCCGAAGGCGAAGATGATGCAGACCAACGCGAGCGCGGGATAACCCAGCGCGTGGTTGAACAACGACGTCCAGATGTATCCGAAGAGCGTCGCGGTGAACGCGACCATGATTCCCGGGTAGATCCAGTAGTACAGATGGCTGATCCAGCCGATGCTCAACTTCGCGAATCTCGCGAAGCCCCGATGTCGGGGATTCGCCTTCTGCAACAGGGCCGCTTCGGCGAAGTAGTAGCTCGATCCGGTCCCGGCGTCGGGATAGATCCGAGCAAGCTCGCTGTAGCTGTACGCGGTCAGTAACGCGAGGATGAGGGCGAACAGCAGACCTGTCCACATCTCACCGCCTGTGGACGCGCCATTTCTCTCCAATGCCGCTTGGGCTTGGAAGGTCGTCCATAGGAACGCGCCCGGAGCGATGAGCGCCATGGCGTTAACGGTCACGCCCGTCAGCGTCAGACTCCGCTTCATCTCCCCCGCCGGGGCGATGGACTCTGCCATTGTTTCCTCCTCGTGCTTCGCTTGCATGCACATGCAGTCGAGGTCGACTCCGGCCGACCGTAAGGAGACGCCATTTCCCGACGCGCGCCGGTTTGTAAACGGAGCGTGAAGGAATCCGAAAGAGTGCAATCATCAAGACATCAACATGTTGCAAGACCGCGATGCGGATGATGCAGACCCGTTATGCGTAAAGGCCGCGCAAAGATGCAGCGCAGCGCGCTAGAGACGCGTAGGGATCGTGTACGCAGGGGCCTCGCCCGCGGTATCAACGAAGGATGCTGACTGAACCGGCCGCGAAGCTCGCCTACAAGAGCATGAGTCGCGACGTCGTCATCCTGAGTTGGCCGGAGCAGATCGACGAACGCGACCGGCTCGACCAGATCGGCATTCCCCACCTCTGGCTCGTGGAACCGGGCGTCGAGCCGCCCGTCGCCAACAGCTGCCTCGAAGACTGGCTCCGGCTTCCCGCGGAGGACGTCGACGTTCGTTGCCGGCTGTCGTCCCTTACACGGCGAGCGGCCCACCATCCGTCCCGACCGTCACTCGATGAACATGGTCAGCTCTTCCACAACGGGGCTATTGCGCTCCTCACTCCCGTGGATCAAGAGTTGGCAACACCATTGATCGCACAGTTCGGTGAGCCCGTCTCCGAGCCCGAGCTCATGCGCGCGGCATCGCACGATCGTGGCAACGGGCAGACCCTGCGACTCCACATGTCGCGACTGCGCCGGCGGCTCGAACCCGTCGGTCTGACCGTCACGTGCATTCGCGGGTACGGATACGCAATGCGGCCGCGCACCTGAGGCAGAAACGCAACACGTTTCTGTTCGCGGTTGTAAACGATGTCGTTGCACACCCGTCACATCCGGCGATCCATCCGTCCTGTCATTGCCGCGAAACGTGCCGGATACGCGCGCCGCTTAGCTTGCGCTCGAACGGAGAGCGGCACGGCCTCAGCGTCAAGATCACAGAATCAGAGGAACCGATGAGTGGAAGCAAAGCACGGTTGCAGGCGATCGACACGGTGAAGAAGGCGAGTGCACCTTCGGCCTTCTTCCCGGCCCCCGAGGCGCCGGGCGAGATCTTCGGTCGCAACGTGTTCACCAAATCGGTGATGCAGCAACGGCTTCCCAAAGCCGTCTTCAAGTCGCTGATGGCCACGGTCGAGCATTCGAAGCCGCTCGATCCAACGGTCGCCGACGTCGTCGCGTCGGCGATGAAGGACTGGGCGATGGAAAAGGGCGCCACGCACTATGCGCACGTCTTCTACCCCCTCACCGGACTGACCGCGGAGAAGCACGACAGCTTCCTCGAGCCGGGCGGAGACGGCGCGTCGATCGCCGAGTTCGCCGGCAAGACGCTCGTGCAGGGCGAGCCGGACGCTTCGAGCTTCCCGAACGGCGGCCTCCGGGCAACGTTCGAAGCGCGCGGATACACGGGCTGGGACGCGACGAGTCCCGCCTACATCCTCGAGAACCCCAACGGGAACACGTTGTGTATCCCCACGGTGTTCGTCTCGATGACGGGAGAAGCTCTCGACTTCAAGACCCCGCTGCTCCGGTCTCAGCAGGCGATGGCCGTGCAAGCCGAGCGCGTCCTTCGGCTCTTCGGACACGACCAACCCGACGCAGTCGTGTCGTTCGCCGGCGCCGAACAGGAGTACTTCCTGATCGACCGCGCATTCTTCCTCGCTCGGGCCGACCTCTTGAACGCCGGCCGTACGTTGTTCGGCGCCAAGCCGCCGAAGGGTCAGGAATTCGACGACCACTACTTCGGTGCGATCCCCGACCGCGTACTCGCGTTCATGCTGGACGCCGAGAACGAGCTCTTCAAGCTCGGCATCCCGGCCAAGACTCGACACAACGAGGTCGCGCCGGGTCAGTTCGAGCTTGCGCCGATGTTCGAACGTTCGAACATCGCGACCGACCATCAGCAACTCTTGATGGTGATACTGAAGAAGATCGCGCAGAAGCACGGTATGGAATGTCTCTTCCACGAGAAGCCGTTCGAAGGGATCAACGGTTCCGGGAAGCACGTGAACTTCTCGCTCGGCAACGCGAGCGAGGGAAACCTCCTCCTGCCCGGCGATACGCCGCACGAGAATGCCCAGTTCCTCGTGTTCTGCGCCGCGGTGATTCGTTCGGTCCACAAGTTCGGTGGGTTGTTGCGCGCGTCCGTCGCGTCGGCGACGAACGACCACCGCCTCGGAGCCAACGAAGCGCCCCCCGCCATCATCTCGATCTTCCTCGGCGACCAACTCACCGACGTGTTCGATCAGATCGCGAAGGGCGGAGCGAAGAACTCGAAGGCGAAGGGAACGCTCGAGATCGGCGTCGACACCCTCCCGGTCTTGCCGACCGACCCCGGCGACCGCAACCGCACCAGCCCGTTCGCATTCACCGGGAACCGCTTCGAGTTCCGCGCGCCGGGATCACTGCAATCGATCGCCGGTCCGATGGTGACGATCAATACGATCCTCGCCGAGGCGCTCGACTACTGCGCGACCGAAATCGAGTCGAACGTCGCGGCGGGCGACGACTTCAACGCGGCGGTGCAGAAGCTGCTCGAGGACGTCATCACCACACACGGCGTCGTCGTCTTCAACGGCGACGGATACTCCGACGAATGGCAGGTGGAGGCCGCGGCCCGCGGCCTGCTCAACCTGCGCACCACCCTCGACGCGCTCCCCCAACTGGTGACTCCTGAAGCGATGGAGCTCTTCGGTCACTACGGCGTCTTCAGCGCGCGGGAAATGCACAGTCGTTACGACGTCGCGCTCGAGCAGTACGCGCTGAGCATCGCCGTCGAGGCGCGCCTGACGCTCGAGATGGCGAACACGGTGATCCTGCCGTCGGCCCTGCGCTACCAGACCGAGTTGGCGACGAACATCACCAGCGTGAACGCGGCGGGCGCCGATGCCGACACGTCGACATTCGACGAGGTGTCAGCGTCCATCGCCGCGCTTCGGGCCGGGATCGCCCGACTCCGAGCCGAGCTCGCGCACGACCATGCCGAGATCGAAGAGGAGGCCAAGCACTACGGAAACGACGTCCTGCCGGCAATGCTGGCCGTGCGCGCGGCGGCCGACGAGCTCGAAGGACTGATCGCCGATGACCTCTGGCCTCTGCCCACCTACCAGGAGATGCTGTACATCCTGTAGAAACGAGCGTGCCGCGCGAACAGGTCGACATGCTCGACGAGACCGGCCATGACGGTGCGGGCGGGCGCGCGGCGAAGTGGCTCGACCGCGCCTTCGTCCCGCTCATCGTGCTCGCCGGAGCCGCTGGACTGGTGTGGCCGGCACCCTTGCGCACCGCCGTGGACCACAACGCAATCAACGTGGTGCTCGCATTCTTGGTGTTCGCGAGCGGAGCGTCGGTTCCAACGGGAGCCGGTCAACGGCTGCGAACCCGCGCCGGTCGGCTCGCGACGGTGGTCGCGCTCTCGTCGATCACGGTCGGCGTGACGGCGTGGGCGGTCAGTCACCTCGTCACCGACCAGGTCCTCGCACACGGCGTGCTCGCCCTCGGTGTAGCTCCGACGGAGATCGCGACGATTGCACTGACTGCGCTCGCCGGCGGTGCGGTTGCCGTGAGCGCGACATTGCTCACGACATCGACCGTGGTCAGCGTGCTGATTGCCGGTCCCGTGTTGGCGCTCGAGGCCGGCGGAACCGTTCATGCGACCAACGTGCTGTTCGACCTCGTCGTGGTTGTCGGCATACCCATGATTGTCGGCCTGACCAGCCGGCGGTACGTGAACCGGTCGGTACGCGTCACCGTCGCTCTGGAACCCCTCTCGATGCTTGCGGTCGTGACGTTGGTCGCCCTCGTCGCGAGTCAGGTCCATCTCACGTCCGAGTACGCGACAGTTGCGGTCGCGCTCGTTCTCTTCATCGTGGCCTCGACTGTCGCGGGCTCCGTGATCTCGCGTCTGATGCCCGGGGACGACGCGGTGGCGATCCTCTTGACCACATCCATTCGCGACTTCGCCATTGCCAGCGGTATCGCCTCGAGCGCGTTCGGGAGCGCGGCCGCGGGACCGCTCGGCCTCTACGGAATGCTCGCCATCGGATGGGGCGCGCTCCTCGCGCGCGTCCAGCGCCGTCGCGCGCGTCGAACATGACCGGCATCGTGTGGTTCCTCGTATGCCTGGTCGCTATCGGACTCGTGCTGCGCGCGATCTGGCGACGACGAACGCAGCTCATTCCGGAACGCGGCACGAGTGTCCGAGCCGATGTCGGCGTTCTGCACGACGTGCCCCGCGTACGCCTGTCCGACGTGCAGATGGTGGGAACGGAAGTCGCACGGATCGTGTTCGTCGCGGTCGACGCGGAGCACGCGGCGGCGGCCGAGGACGCAATGCTCGTGAGCATCAGCGAGCGCGAGCAGGGATTCGCGATCCTGCGGGGCTGGTACGAGCAGGGAAGCATTCTCGGACTGGTGATCCCGCCGGACTCACGCCTCGTCCGACTGCGCGGCCTCGACGACCTGCAACCGCTCACCTTGCGACGCGTCGATATCGACTGAGGAGCTGCCCAGCGGTGATTCGCCCGTCGAGTCGCCGCGGCTGAATCCAGAGGATCGGAGCGGAGGGAAAATGTCGACCCTGTGGTACGTTCCGGGCGCACGTTCCTTGTGGGGAAAGCCGGTCGAAATCCGGCGCTGACCCGCAGCCGTAGGCCCATCGCGAGGTGCGAGATGGGCAAGCCGGAATGCCTGCCGGGAACGGGCTCCGTTTGCACGCCGTGGACTGCGGGTCGGAGCCTGGGCGATCCCCCTGTGGTCGCGAGGGGAACCGCGCGGGTGTCTGCTCGCCGTTCCACCACAGGTTGGGGGAACCGGTGCCTTTCACGAGACCGACGACGCGCACAGTGGCGCGACTCTGGGCTCGACGGCTTGCAGCGGCCACGCTCGCGTCGGGACTCGCGGCGCTCGGTGTCGCGCTCCCGGCCCGCACGGCCGGCGCGGCACCCACCACACCCGATCTCGCCCACGCCACGCACTACCTCGTGACTGCGACGAACGCGAACGGCGTCGTCGGCGGTACCAGCCTCACGAAGAACGGCTACTACGAAGCATTCGACCAGTTCGGCGACTTCGGTCTCACGATCGACGGTGCGCTCGCGCTCGCGTCGAGCGGCACCGACAACGCGACCTTGGCGAAGGTCGTCGACTTCCTCGACCAGGCGGGGAAGGACGCGTCCGGTCGTTCGATCAACGACTGGACGGGAATCGGCACACCGTTCGCGAGCGGCGGCGCGATCGCCAAGGAAGCGCTCCTCGCCGAGGTGACCGGGCGCGATCCGCACAACTTCGGTGGTCACGACCTGATCGCAGGAGTCGACGGTGTCACCTGCACCACGACCGACGTCGGCAACGGCTGCGGCGGCCCGGGCAATTACCTGTTCGCGACCTCGACCTTCTCGCAGGCGCTCGGCATCGTGGCGCAGCTCCGCGCCGGCGACGCCACCCACGCCGCCGCGCCGATCGCCTACCTGGAAAGCTTGCAGAACGGCAATGGGTCGTGGCCGAGCCTGATTCCGTCGACCGGCAACTCCGACGTCGACAGCACCGCGATGGCGGCCATGGCCCTCGCCCTTCTGCCCACCGACGCGGTCGCGTCCGCGGCGGTGACCAAGGCGGTTACGTGGATCGCGACCGAGCAGAGCGCGGCGGGCGGATTCCCGGGCGTCGCCGCCGACTCGACGAACTCGACCGGGCTCGCGATTCAAGGGCTGACGCTCGGCGGTCCGACCTACGCGACGCAGATCGCCAAGGCCGACGCGTTCCTCGCCGCACAACAGAATGACGACGGTGGCTTCGACGTCGCTGCAGGCGGACAGCAGGGCTCCGACGTGCGCGCGACGGCACAGGTCGTGAGCGGCGTCGTCGGGACTTCGTTCGGCACGCTCGCCGATGTCGTCGGAGCAGTCGACCCAACCACGACAACCACCTCGACCACGACCAAGACCACGACCACGACGGTCGCGTCCGCGGCGGCCGGGGCGACCACAACCGTCGCGCCCATCACGGCGACCGCTTCATCCGGCAGTGCGTCGGGAACGCTGCCCAACACGGGATCCAATACGCGCCCGGCGCTCGAGCTCGTCGCAGTTCTCTGCGGGCTCGGTCTCGTCGCGACGCTCGCCCGCCGTCGACACGGAGACACGCGATGAACCGCGTGCTGCGCGTCGCGAGCGCGGGACTCGTGCTCGGACTCGGTCTGGTGGTGATGCCGGCTGCGGTCACCACGGCGACGGCAGATCCGATCGGCAACTGCACGACGACGACGGGAACGATCATCGCGGTCGACTTCTCGCACTGGGGTGGTCCGGTGGTACGCGGTTGTGGCGTGGACGACCCGAGCGGTTACGCGCTGTTGCACGCGGCCGGTTTCAGCACGGCGGGCGACAACCACGACGGACCGGCGTTCATCTGCCGCATCGGCAACCAGGCGTTCCAGCGCGGAACTCAGTACCCGACGGCCGCGCAGGACCCGTGCATCCTCACCCCGCCCGCGGCGGCGTACTGGTCGTACTGGCTGGCGCCCGTCGGTCAGAACAGCTGGACGTACAGCCGGGTCGGTTCGACGGCCACCACCCCGAAACCGGGCGAGGTCGAGCTGTGGACGTTCGGCGGCACCGACCTCGGCGGCACCTCCGGGAACGCAGTGCCAAGCTTCAGCCCCGACTCGATCCGCGCCCACAACCTCGCGCCGACCGGGACCGGCCCCAGCCCCGGGCCGACGCCGACGCAGCCGGGCGTCGGCGCCGTGACGGGTGCGAGCGCGCCACCGGCGTCCGGGCCAACGCCGACCAATGCGTCGACACCCACGCCGGGCGGGACCGGACCGACCGCGGTCGATCACGCGTCGGGCCCGATCCCCGCGTCGAGCGGCACCGGAGCCGGCGGCGTCCAGAACACCGCGAGTTCGACGCCGACCAGCGCGAAACCCGGCGCAAAGAGCTCCGACGCGTCGGCCGCGATCGGCGGGACGTCGGCGGATGCGCCGGGCGCGCCGCAGGTCGTCTCGGCAATGCCCGCGCTTCCGACGCATCATTCGTCGGGATCGATCGCGCCGCTCCTCATCGGCATCGGACTGGTCGCCGTCCTCGCGGCCGGCACCGGCTGGTCGATGTTGCGCCGCCGGCGCCGACTCGCATGACGACCGCACCTCCGTGACGACCGCGACCCGCGACCCGCGAGTGCGCGACGCGACCCGAGCGTCCGCCTTCACCGGCGATCGCCGCGTCCCGCGGACGCTGCACCCCGTTGCCTGGTGGATCTGGGCGCTCGGCCTCGCAGTCGCGGTGAACCGCACGACGAATCCGTTGCTCTTGCTGCTCGTGCTCGCCGTGCTCGGCTTCGTCGTCGTCAACCGGCGCACCGACGCACCGTGGGCGCGCGCGTTCAAGTACTACCTCTTCCTCGCGTTGATCGTCATCGGGATGCGCGTCGTGTTCCGTTCGATCTTCTCGTCCGGATTGACGCCTGCCGATCACATCCTTTTCCGCCTGCCGACCATCCCGACCCCGAGTTGGTACGCGGGGGTCCGCCTCGGCGGCGCGGTCTCGCTCGAAGCGACGCTGTCAGCAGCGGTCGACGGGCTACGACTCGGCACACTCATCTGCTGCATCGGTGCCGCGAACGCGCTCGCCAACCCCAAGCGCGCGTTGCGCGTGCTGCCCGGCGCGCTCTACGAACTTGGTGTCGCGGTCGTCGTCTCGATCAGCGTGGCGCCGCAACTCGTCGAAAGCGTGCAACGCGTCGCGCGGGCTCGCCGCTTGCGCGCCGGCCGGAGCAAAGGGCTGCGCGCCCTGCGCAGCATCGCGATTCCCGTACTGGAAGACGCGCTCGAACGGTCGCTGATGCTCGCGGCGGCGATGGACTGTCGGGGCTACGGCCGTGCCGGTCCGGTGACGCGCAGCTCGCGCCGACTCACCGCGGCGCTCATGCTGAGCGGAATGCTCGGCCTGTGCGCAGGCACGTACGGGCTCCTCGATGGCACCGCGCCCCGCTTCCTCGGCCTGCCCGCGATCCTGGCCGGGGCCGCGCTCTGCTGCGGGGGACTCATGCTCGGCGGGCGCCGGGTCAAGCGCACCAACTACCGCCCCGATCCGTGGCTGGCGCCGGAATGGATCGTCGCCGCGTGCGGAGTCACCACCGCGGTCCTCGTGTACGTGAGCGTGAGCTACAACGCGGCCGCACTCAACCCGTCGTTCTATCCACTGCACTTCCCGCCGTTGCCGGTATTGCCGACGATCGCGATTCTCATCGCCGCGATTCCCGGGTTCGCGTCGCCGCCCCCCCCGGTGCCCCGCCGCTACGACGCACCCGCGCCGAGCGAACGCGCCGCGACCCGTACCTCAAACGAGTCCGCGCCGCAGGTGATCGCGTGATCGAATTCGATCGAGTCACGATCACCTATGCCGACGCGCCGGCCCCGGTGCTGCGCAACGTCTCGCTCCGCATCGACGAAGGCGAGCTCTGTCTCGTCGTCGGGCGCACCGGTGCGGGAAAGTCGACCCTGCTCGGCGCGATCAACGGGCTCGTCCCGCACTTCACGGGGGGCGTGCTCGAGGGCCGCGTCACCGTCGACGGGCGCGACACGGCGACCCATCCGCCGCGTGAGCTGGCCGACGTCGTCGGCGTCGTCGGTCAGGATCCGCTGGCGGGATTCGTCACCGACATCGTCGAGGAAGAGCTCGCGTACGGCATGGAGCAACTCGCGGTCCCGCCCGAGACGATGCGCAAACGCGTCGAGGAGACGCTCGACCTCTTGAGTTTGGCTGAGCTGCGCAACCGCGCGCTGCACGAGATCTCCGGCGGCCAACAGCAGCGCGTCGCGATCGGATCCGTCCTCACGCCCCACCCGCGCGTGCTCGTGCTCGACGAACCCACCTCTGCGCTCGATCCCACCGCGGCGGAAGAGGTGCTCGCCGCAATCACGCGCCTGGTGCACGATCTCGGGGTCACAGTCGTGCTCGCCGAACATCGCCTCGAGCGCGTCGTGCAGTACGCCGACCGCGTGATTCACCTCGCCGGCGACGGCACCGTCACCGACGGTGCCCCGACCGCCATGTTCGCCACCACGTCGGTCGCGCCGCCTGTCGTCGAGCTCGGCCGGCTCGCGGGCTGGTCACCGTTGCCGTTGTCCGTACGCGACGCCCGGCGCGTCGCGCAACCGCTGCGCGATTCCATCGCCGAGCAAACGCCGCGGCCGGCGCGACCGGATACCGCACCGGGCGCCCGCCTGCTGCGGGCCCGCAACGTGCTCGTCCGTTACGGCGACGTCATCGCGGTGCGGGGCGTCGACATCGACCTCGCCGCCAACGAGGTCACCGCGCTGATGGGCCGCAACGGATCCGGCAAGTCGTCACTCCTGTGGGCGATCCAAGGTTCCGGCAAACGCCAGAGCGGTGTCGTCGAGATCGACGGCAAAGACCCCAAGACGATCTCGCCGCGCCAGGCGCGCACGCTCGTGGGTCTCGTTCCGCAGACACCAACCGACCTGCTCTACCTCGAGCGGGTGCGCGACGAGCTCGAGCAGGCCGACTCGGAATCCGACGGTGTCGTGTCGGTACCGGCCCGCCGGCTTCTCGATCGCCTCGCGCCCGGCATACCCGACGACATCCATCCTCGCGATCTTTCCGAAGGCCAACGGTTGTCGCTCGTCCTCGCGGTCCAGTTGCGCGCCGCACCGCCCGTCGTACTGCTCGACGAGCCGACGCGCGGCCTCGACTATCACGCCAAGCGCGCCCTGATTCGCATCGTGCACGACCTCGCCGCCGAAGGTCGAGCGGTCGTCATCTCCACGCACGACGTCGAGTTCGTCGCCGCCGCAGCCGACCGCGTCGTCGTGATGGCCGACGGCGACATCGTCGCCGACGGTCCGACCACCGACGTCGTGGTCTCGTCGCCGGCCTTCGCGCCGCAAGTCGCGAAGATCCTCGCGCCGCTCGAATTCCTCACCGTCGAGCAGGTTCGCATCGCGCTCGAGCCCGTGACGAGCCGGACAACCTCATGACCGTCGCCGCACTCCCCCACGTTTCGTTGCGGCGGCGCGTCGCGATCCGCATGCGCACGCGGTCGGCTCTCGTCGCGGCGCTCGCGACCTTCGTCGGTTTCGTCTGCTTCCTGTGGCCCTTCCTGCTCGCGCCGGGAAAGTTCGGCAGCGAGTACACGCCGCCGCTCATGTTCGGCATTCTCCTGCTGCTCGTTCTTTCCGTCGTGTTCGCGGAGATCGCCGACGGCGGCATCGATTCCAAGGCCCTGGCGATGCTCGGCGTGCTGTCGGCGATCAACGCCGGCCTGCGACCGCTCGGCGCCGGCACCGCGGGCATCGAATTGGTGTTCTTCATCATCATCTTCGCGGGGCGCGTCTTCGGGCCGGGCTTCGGCTTCGCGCTCGGCTGCACGTCGTTGTTCGCGTCGGCCGTCATCACGGGCGGCGTCGGTCCGTGGATGCCGTACCAGATGTTCGGCTGCGCATGGGTCGGACTCGGTGCGGGACTGCTCCCGCCGGTGCGGGGCAAGGCCGAGGTGTGGATGCTCGCCGTGTACGGCGTGGTCGTCGGCTACTTCTTCGGCTTCATGCTCAATCTGCAGTTCTGGCCGTTCGACGTCCGCGGTACGTCGATCGCGTACCTGCCCGGCGCATCCGTGCTGACCCAGCTGCACCGATACATCATCTTCGACGCCACAACGTCGCTGGGCTGGGACACCGGTCGCGCCATCACCAACCTCATCTGCATTCTGTTGATCGGTCCCGCCGCGCTCGCCACGTTCCGGCGCGCCGCCCGGCGCGCCCAGTTCCGCGCGCCGGTTGCGTTCCGACCCGACACCGAACCCCGCGAACCGGCGTGAGCGCGGCGTCATATCGGCGCCCCGCTCACGCCAGTTCGCTTCCACCGGGGGGTTACTTGGCGACGGCTACGACGGCCGCGCTGGGGGGCTTGGTGCCGAGGTTGGTCGCGTCGCCGAAGTGCGCGGTTGCACCGTTCGCGGCCGCGAGCCAGTAGCCGCCATTCGTCGGGGTCGGTTCGAGACCGCCGACGCGGGCCGGAGCGCCACCGATGCCGGGCCACGATCCGTGGAACACGGCACCACCCAGGCCGAACACGCCACCGTCGGCACCCGCCAGCCAGTAGCCGTTGCCCGACGACGTCGCCGCGATGCTCACGATCGGCTGGGCCGGCGTGATCTTCTCGCTCGGTAGCGATCCGAAGTAGCCGACGGCACCGAAGGCGAAGATCCCGCCATCAGCACCCGCCATCCAGTAGCCCGTCGCGGTCGCCGCGATACCGACGATCGGCTTGGACGGCGTGATATGCAGCGCAGGGAGCGAACCGAAGTAGCCCGCACCGCCGAACGCGTACACCGCGCCGTCGGCGCCGACCAGCCAATAGCCGTTGCCCGACGGCGTCGACGCGATGCCGACGATGGGTTTGCTCGGCGTCACGTGCAACGCGGTGAGCGATCCGAACGAACCCGCAGCACCGAAGTGGTACACCGCGCCGTCGGCGCCCGCGAGCCAATACCCGTTCCCCGACGGCGTCGACGCGATGCCGACGATCGGCCACGCGGGATGGACCCCCGACGCCGTGAGCGACCCGTGCGCCACGTCGTTCCCGTAGTTGTAGACGTTGCCGTCGGTGCTCGTCGTGCGGAAGCCCTGCGACGGGGCAAGTTGAACGGAGTCGATCTCTTCCGGTCCGAGGAGCGGGAAGTAGAGCGTGTTGTTCGGGCCCGCGGTGATCAGGGCGCCTTCACCCAACAAGGTCGCTTGCTTCGTGATGACCCCCGCCGTTGTGACCCGTTGCAGGATGCGGTCGCCGCTGATCCAGAGGGCGCCGTCCGATCCGCCCGTGATCGAAGCCCCGAACGCGTCGGGATCGAGGAACTCGCTCACCGCGCCGCCGGTGGTAATCCGATCGACGGTTCCTTGATCGTCGGTCACCCACAGCGCGCCGTCGGGACCGGCGGCTATCTGACCCGGCGCGACCGTGTTCACGCCGTGATGCGGAATGGCGAAATACGTGAGCGCGCCGGCGGTCGTGAGCCGGCCCACGCGCCCATTGATCGGGTCGGTGAACCAGAGGGCACCATCGGATCCGGTCACGATGTCTTCCGCGCCCCGCCCCGCGCCCGGAATCGGGAACTCGGTGATCACCCCTGCGGGCGAGATCCGCCCGATGAAGCGCGCCCCCTCTTCGGTGAACCACACCGCACCGTCGGGACCCTTCGCAATGAATTGCGGATGCCTTCCGGCGGTCAAGGGGAACTCGGTCGCGGTTCCGGTAGTGGTCATGCGGCCGATCTTGTCCGACTGCTCCTCGGTGAACCACAACGCTCCGTCGGAACCTCCGACTATGCCGCCGGCGTTGGCGTGAGCCGTCGGGTACGGGAAGTCCGTGACCACGCCCGCGGGTGTCATTCGCGCGATACGGCTCTGAAACGCGAGCGTGATCCATATGTTTCCGTCGGACCCGGCGGCAACCCCCACGGGCTCGGAGACATTGTCCGGTGCCGGCAGCGGATGGCGGACGACGGTGACCGCCGCGCCGACCGGACCCGCGCCCGTCACCGACACGGCAACCAACGCCGAACACACCACGAATGCCGACGCCGCGCGCCGCATGCCCGAGCCCAACGAACCGAATGAGACCACCGAGAACCTCCGTTCGAGCATCACGTCTGTGTCGCGGATCCGCGGGCGCGATGTTCCGCAACCTTGGCGTCCGCGAGTCGGAGCAGAGCGGGGATCGCATCCTCGTCGATACCGAGGGCGCGTGCGATCTCGGCGTCGCTCTCACCGGCGCGCCGCAACCGCAGCGCGGTCGCGTAGGCCTCCGGCAGGGTCGCGCCCAGATCCTCTTGCTCCACCCGGCGACCATACGGACCGGGTCCCAGGCCGTCATCGGTACCCGGTACCTATTCGAGGATCATGAACCCGACGACTGCCGATCGGCGAGCGCGGCGGCGATGTCCGTGCGACCCGCGATACCGAGCTTGGTGTACACCGCGCGCAGGTGGGCGTGAACGGTCCGCAACGACACGACCAGGGTCGCGGCGATGTCGGCGTCCCGCTGACCGTCGGCGGCCATGGTTGCGACTTCGAGCTCCCGCGCGGAGAGCGCGGCGACGGTCGGTCGCGTCCGCAGGGCCGGCGTCTCGACTCCCGGGATCTGCCGCCGCAGCACTTCGAGGTCGGCAATGCAGCGCTGCGCGCCGCGGCGATCGCCGCGCGCCTCCGCGTGCCGAGCCGCCGTGGCGAGGAGCTCGGCGGCGTCGAGCATCAGCCCGAGGTCGGCGAGGTCCGACGCAGCCGCGACGAGAGCATCCGGGTCGCGGTGCGCGAGGGCACGAGCGGCCGCGGCGAAGGCCGCGGGAAGTGGCGGATCGACGTGATCGATCATCACCTCGAGCCCGTCGGCGGCTTCGGCGGCGGCGCCGTACCGTGCCGCGTCGCGCCATGCCCAGAGCTCGTAGAAATAGAACGAGTTCGCGTGACACTCGTGCGCGTAAGCAACTGCGACCTCACGCGCACTCGACACGCGACCCTGGGCCGCGAGCCGCGCCCCGTTCGCGAGCGGCACTTCGACGAACGGCGCGAGCACGGACACACTCATGCCGTCCGCCTCCGAATACGCGGCGCCGGCCCCATCGCCGTCGCCGAGCAGCGCGCGGGCAGCGGTGAGCGCGAGCAATCGAGCCCGCGAGCGCACCCCGGTCGTCTTCGCGTCGCACCGCGGCGGCCTCTTCCAGATACCGCGCCGCGGCCATGGCATCACCGCGGACGAGCGCCAAGGTGCCGAGCATGTCGATGTACCAGGCCCGCACCCGCGCGTAGGGGTGGTCGGCCGACTGTTCGAGCGCGTCGAGCCCGAGCCGCTCGGCCTCGGGGAACCGACCCAACATCAGGAGCGCATACCAGCTCAGCACCGTCACCCAGAACAATCCTTCCGGGCGACGCTCGCGGATCCGGAGCGCCCGCAGCCGCATCTCCTCGGCCATGGTTGCCACCGATTCGAACCGTCCCGCGATGAGGTCGGCGTGCGCGGTCCCGAGCCAGGTGACGAAGCGCGCCGTGTCGTCGTCGTCGGGCGCGCTGCTCGCGAGCGGCGCATCGAGCTCGGTCGCCGAACTGTGCGGATGGAGGGCAACCTCGAGCGCCTCCAACACCGCCCGCGCCGCCGGATCGGAGATCGACGCGAGCGCGGTTTCGAGAACGGCGCGCGCCTCGGCGACCTGTCCGAGTCCCATCGCCAACTGCGCGGCGAGCGCCTCGGCGATGAGCGCACGCACGTCGTCCGGCCCGTCCTCGTCGATCAGCGCGCGCAGCGCATGCAGTGCGGCCTCCTCGTCGCCGCGATCCTTCAGCGCGTGCGCGGCGAGCGCACGGGCCTCGAGTCCCCCACCCGCGCCGATCGCCGCCGTCGCGAGCCGGTGCATGAGATCGAAATCGCTGCGCGACCGCGCTTCACGCGCCGTAGTGATCAGGAGCTGCGGGTCGCGCGCCGTCCCCGCGTTCAGCTGCCAGACCGCGCGCCGAAACTCGTCGTCCCGGCGCCGACCCCCAACCGCACCGAGCGCAGCAACGAGGCTCGCGTGGATCTGGCGGCCGCGAACCTTCCCGACACGGCGCTGTACCGATTCGCCGAAGAGCGGATGGCTCAACCGAATCATCAGTCGCTGCCCATCGGTGCGCACCGCGACGAGGTCGGCGCGCTCGAGCCCGGTCACTCCGTCGGATACATGCAGCGCTTGCGCAACGCCGAGTTCGAGCGGCTCACCGAACGCCACGTATTCCAAGGCCAGGAGCTCGTCCGGCTGAAGCTGGTCGATGCGCTCGCTGACGATCTCCTCCAGTCGCGCCGACACCACCGCTGCACCCGTCCACCGCCAGACACCGTGGACCTCGGCGAGCGCGCCGCCGCGCAGGAGCGCGCCGATCAGTTCCCGCAGGAACATGACGTTGCCGCTGCACTGGGTGAACAAGCGGCGACCGGTGGTGTGTTCGACCGGTCCACCGAGCCGCGCCGACGCGAGGGCAACGGTTTCGGCGAGGCTCAACGTCTGCAGCTCGACCCGCTCGCCCCCCGCGTCCTTCCACAAGCCCCGCACCGCGTCGTGCAGGGGTTCGCCTGTCCGCGCCGTCACGACACACGTGATCTGTTCGTCGCGCGCCAGCAACGCGATGACATGCGCCGACGACGCATCGAGCAAATGTGCGTCGTCGACAACCAAAAGGGTCGGGCCCGTCACGCGGGCGCGCACCTGCGACACAACACGGCTGGCCGCGACTTCGGAGCTTTCCCGCCCGGATGCTTGCCACAAGCCCGCGCAGGCGGCCAAGGGAATCTCGCGCGCCGACGACGTCGCGAGCACCCGCTCGACCCGCCAACCATCGCGGATTGCACGCGCTTCGGCCTCGCGCACCAGACGGGTCTTGCCGACCCCGGCGACGCCTCCGATGACGATCGCCGCCACGCCACGGCGGCGCGCGTCGTCGATCAACTCGAGCTCGGCGTCGCGGCCGACCAACACGTCGACTTCCGGCGAAACCACCCGCTCCACCCCTCACGCCCGATCCCTCCCGAGGAGGGTAGCCACGGCAATTCCCCGTCGGTGGACGTCACCGAAGGAGACGGACGAGGACGAGTAAAGCGACCTGGCCCAAAGTCCCGCTCGTACCTAGAGCCAGGACCGTGCTTTCGGCCGCGAGGCTTCGTGCCATGCCGCGGGCCATCGACTCCGAAGGCGCGCCCGTTCGGCGAATTCGGCCGCGATGAGCTCGCCGACCGCGAGGCGTGCGTCGATGAGCTCGGCGGCCGCGTTCCGCAGCCAGGCTTCGGCAACGATCGTGTCGTGGTAGTCGCCCAGCACCGTTTGGATCTGTTCGACGCCGGCCGCAAATCTGCGCGCCGGACGTCCGACGACCGGAATCACGGCTTCGGTGGCATACCGGCCGCGCTTCGCCGCAATGCGGATCTCGTGCAACTGCGCGTCGGTCGGGTTCTCACCGCCGGCGTCGACCGCGGCCGCGAGTTGCATCCATCGGCGGCCGACGAGCGATCGGGCGCGGTGTGCGGCGGGTCGGGCTGCTCTGGTGTGAGCCGCCGTGGCGATGGGCGGTTCCGTGGCAAACGCGACGAGCGCCCGCACGGTGTCGTCGTAGCGTTCGCACCGCAGCACCTCGAGCAGGTTCTCGTGGGCTTCTCGTCGCGACGTCGCCAACCGGGCGAGCAGTTCCGCCGCGCCTGGTTGGTCCTGGTCGGGAAGCGCCCGCACGTGGGCAGCGATCCGATCGCTCAGGACGTCGAGGTCGCGAACCGGGCCGACAGCTGTCCCCAACCAGTGCAACGCGCCGCGGAGTCGGTCGGTCTGATCGGAATCGAGGAAGGGAGAAAAGGTACGAAGGTCGGATCGGAGTCTGCGGGTCGCGACGCGGTAGAGGTGCACCGCTTCGGGGTCGTGCCCGAGACGAACGCCCGGGTCGTGGGTGAGAAGCTCGACGACCGACACTGCGCTCAGGTGACGAATGAGATCGGCGACAGAAGCGTGCCGACCCACGGAACCGGCCACGACCGACGGCGGCTCCTCGGCGCGTGGCCCGAGGGCACGGATGAGCTTGGGGACGGGTCGCTCGTCGCGACAGCCCGCATCGATCAACGTCGCGACCACCGACCGGAGAGCGGCTCGGTTCTGTCGCGTGTCGCCTGACGCTTCGACCTCGACCTCCCGGAAGTGGTCGAGCGCGATGTGTGCGCCCGTGACGGAGACCGCGTCGTCGTCGATTTCGAGCAGCGTGTTTCCGTCGGCGTCACGGACGTCGATCGGAGTGCGTCTGGTGCGTAGGCGAACGACGGTACGCAGCGGAATCCCACGGGTGAAGCATCGGACCAGGTCGCGCGCGTCGTCCGGTACCACGTCGACTCGGCCCTCGAACGTCAACTCGTCACGGGTGATCGCGCTGTGCTCGGTGTTGCCGGGGAGCTTCAGCGTCCAGCGCGGACCAGGTTCGCCCTCGCGATAGCGCAGCGTGATACCGAAGCGGGCGAGCTCCAGCTCGGGCGTGTCGTAGTAGGTGGCGTCGAGCTCGCGTACCGGCCGCGAGACCGTGACGAATCCCGCGAGCGGTGGCATCCGAAATCGACGACTCGGTACCAGTTTCGCTTCCAGTTCGGTCGCAATCGACGCGTTCATGCGGCGAGCCGGAATGGCGGATATCGGTCAGTGACGAGGATGAACGCATAGGCCACGACTCGGTTGTGCCAGCGCATGGCGCCGACCGCGAAGTCGTAGATCCCGCGCGGGTAGCGGCCGGTGAACACGATCGAGAACCACGCGACGATGAGGGCGAAGAACAGCCCGATATCGACGAAGAAGAGCACGACGTAGTGCGGTATCGCCAGGATCCACTTGACGAGCGGGAGCCAGCGATTCAGCTCGGCGTGAACGTCCGGGAAGGCGATCCCGAGATGCACTGCTTGTTCTTCGTCGGTTGACGGATACTCGTCGCGCAGCAGGAGCAGGTAGGCGCCTACACGGTTCTGGAAGCGCAGCAGCGCGTAGTTCCAGTCGAACCACCAGCGCGGGTACTTCTGGCGGAACACGATCAGCAAGGCCGGCCCGGCGACCACGAGCCCGCCCGCGGCGCTGACCGACCGCGTACCGTTGCTACTCGCGACGGCGAACGTGCCGCCGCCGATCGCGGCGGCGACCACGAGGATCGGGATCGCCAAAATCAAACGGAACGCCACGGTGACGCGATTGCGTTCGTGGTCGGCAACTTCGACCGCGAACGAGACCGGATGTGCAGGCGGCGGCGATGCCATCACTTACTCCGCACTCGCGGGCGTTGTGGACGCGAGTGTGTCGGCAATCTCGTTGGCCCAGCGCCGGATGTGTTCGGGATCACGCCAATCACCGGCGTTCTTCTTCGCCATCGCGCTGGCGGGGAATCCTTTCGCGTCGGCCTCGAGACAACCTCCGAACGTCGCGTGCCCGCGAGCACCGACCCGCTCCATGAGGGAATGGACCTGGTTTATCGGCGGGATCTCATGCTCGTCCACGCTCGCGTCCAAGGGCCCGCTGCTGAAGAACCAGACTGGCAGCTTGCGCAGGGCGCGCGTGTGGCGCTTCACGAAGCGGCGCGCCTCGCGACGCCACCGCATCATGTACAGGGCGCCACCGACGACGACCGCGTCGTAACCGGCCAACGACTTCGCGTCTTTCGCGGCGACGACGTCAGCCGTCATGCCCCGCTCGACGAGAGCATCGCGAATGCTCTCGGCGATGCCTTGTGTGCCGCCCCGCTTCGATGCGTACGCCACCAAAACCGTCATGTTCAGCCTCCTCGTTCGTCGCGTCTTCACCATGACCGACGCGGCTGCCACAGACCAGGGCCGAACGTCCTGCCGGCGCGCAAGCAAAGGACCATTGGCACTGGCCCGGTCGGCGTCGCTGCCGCGGAATGGTCCAACCGGGCGATTCAGCGAACTCCGCTCGGCATCGAAGTCGCTCGCCGCGCCACAACCCTCAGGAGAGAACGTCATGACGACGCCGCACCCAGCCGGTTCGGGACGCACGGCTGCGCTCGTGTTCGCCATCGCACTTCTTCTGGCGACCGCGCTCGTGGCCTCGGTTCCGGTGCCCGCGGCGCACGCGGCGGCATCGGCGCCGATCGCCCCGCCGGTGTGGCTCGCGGCGACGGACGGCGGTGTGTTCTCGATCGGGAACGGGCCGTTCCTCGGCAGTCTCGGTGGCCTGCGCCTGAACCAGCCCGTGATCGCCGTCGCGGGCGAACGGAGCGGCCGGGGCTATTGGCTCGGAGCGCTCGACGGCGGGGTGTTCGCCTTCGGCTCCGCCCACTTCTACGGAAGCATGGGCTCGACGCGTCTCAATCAGCCGATCGTCGACATGATCGCGACTCCGAACGGCGCGGGCTACTGGCTCGTTGCCGCCGACGGCGGCGTGTTCACCTTCGGCGACGCACGGTTCTTCGGCAGTCTCGGCGGAATGCATCTCAGCCAGCCGATCACCGGGATGGTGCCGACACCGGACGGCAACGGATACTGGATCGTCACCTCCGACGGCAGCGTGTACACCTTCGGCGACGCACGGTTCTACGGGAGTCTCGGCGGAAGCGGCGTCCGTCCTGCAATTGCGGCGGTCGCGGCGACACCGCACGGCAACGGTTACTGGTTGCTGCGTCGCGACGGACGCGTCTTTCATTTCGGAAGCGCCGCCGCGCTTCCCGATGCCACAGGCTCGGGCGCGCTTGCCGTCGGCTTGGTGCCGACACAGTCGGGCGCCGGATATTGGATTGCCTTCGCCGACGGCGCGGTGCGGGCGTTCGGCGACGCGGTAACTGTGGGCCTTCCAGGGATACGGCCGGCGGCGCCGGTCGTGGGCATCGCGACACCGTGGGCGTCGTCGTCGGGCTTCGCGCTTCCGCTGCTCGAGTTCCTCCGTTCCCTCGCGAATCAGCATCGCCCCCAACGCACATGGGTCGGGCAGCACGAAGCCGCGCTCACGTTCGACGACGGCCCGAGCAGCTACACACTCTCGGTGCTCGCGACACTCACTCGCTACGACGTCCCCGCGACGTTCTTCACCGTCGGCTACCTGGCCGCCGCGCGGCCGGATCTCCTCGTCGCGGAGGCACACGCCGGAATGTCGGTGGAAGTGCACACATGGGACCACGCCGACCTCACCCGGCTCTCGGTTCCCGCGATCGACGATGAGCTCACACGATCGGCATCGGCGGTCCAGGCGGCCATCGGATGGCGGCCGACGTGTTTTCGGCCCCCGTACGGCGCCACGAACAGGGTTGTCGCGGCTGAAGGGACCAAGCTCGGGTTGGCGCAGATCCTCTGGAACGTGGATCCCTCCGACTATCTGCGACCGGGCGCGAGCGTGATCGCCTCTCGCGTCCTCGCCGCGGCAACCGGCCGCGGCCTGGTCATCGGCATTCACGACGGCGGCGGCGACCGAAGTGAAACCATCGCCGCGCTCCCCAGCATCATTCAAGGCCTACGCGCCCGTGGGTACACATTCGTCCGTCTGTGCGCATGACCCCGGCGGTCCAAGCTCCCGTCACCCGGCGCGAGTACGAGCGGAGGGCATTCTCTGTTCTGGCCGCGGATTACCGGGTCGTTCGAGAGAAGATCTCGCGAAGTCGGGTGTGCCGACCCGTTCGTCAACCCGCAAGCTGAGTGAGTGCGGCCATGAGCACGACTGCGGCGGTCCCGCAGAGGACGAGCGCGGTGGCGATGAGTAACGCCACGAGCCGAAGCGCACTTGCGCTCCGTGCCCCCGCCCGATGCGTACTCGGGGAGGCTGCGGGTCGCGTGACCGAGGAAGGAAGGTCGAACCGCATCACATCACCTCGAACTGGTCGGTTGGGTTGTGCCGACCGCCGCCTGAGTGCGGCGGCGGAGGATCCGGCGGCGTTCACGTTCGGAGGTACCGCCCCAGACGCCGTTGCCGATTCGGTTTGCCAACGCAAACTGGAGACATGTCTCGCGAACGGAACAGTCGGCGCACACGGGTTGTGCGTCGGCAACGCCCTCGCCGTCGGGCGGGAAGAACAAGGTCGGATTCACGCCCCGACATCGAGCATCCGACATCCATGTCAGCCCGCCGGCACCCTCTGCTGCGTTCATGGCAACCGACCCGTCCGGCCCTCGACATCGTGACCGCGATGCGCGGTGGAGTCGAGAGCGATCATCTGCCCGGAAGTTTCGTGCCCGCTCCACCTCCGGGGTCAGAGGCCAACGTCACATTCGCGCGACGCCCAACATTGGACTTCGGTCCAACGGCGCCGGCGACGACCCTGATGGGGCCCGACTGAACCGGGAACCAAACGATAGAGAGGTTGGGGCAAACGCCGATCATCGACCAACATGGGTACACCAGCTGAGGTTGTTCGAGTTCACCCACGACGAGAGTGCCATGAGCCAACAGGATTCCGGGGCCGCCAGGCCGTTGAAGCGCTTCCGCGATACGAGCGACCGTGCGATCGGCTTCCTCGAACACGCGACACGTCTCGACGGGCCGGCGTCGAAGGTCGCAGTAACGGTCGAACGCCTCGTTCCGTCGGGTCCGGTCCGCGACTTCGCGGAGGGGAGGTGGATGGGGCACCCGCTGCACCCGATGCTCACCGACCTACCCATCGGATCGTGGACGAGTGCGTGGGTGCTCGATGTCGTCGGCGACCGCCGCAACGAGCGTGCCGCACAGCTGCTCGTGGGTTTCGGATGCATCAGCGCGATCCCGACCGCGGTCAGCGGTGCGGTCGACTGGTTGCATCTCGATCATCGCCAACGCCGCGTCGGCGTCGTGCACGCCGCTTCGAACCTCGCCGCACTGACCCTGTACACGCTGTCGTGGAACGAACGTCGCGTCGGGCGCCATGCGTCCGGCGTCGCGCTGGGTTGGGCCGGCGCGACCGTCGCGACGATCGGCGGCTACCTCGGCGGACACCTCGCGTTCGGCGAGACCACAACCGACGACCACGCGGGTTGAAGAACGCGGTGTACAAGCGGCCGCGGGTCAGGCGTTCGCCGGCCCGGTGATGACGGGCAGGGTCGAGAGACCGCGCAGGACCAGGCCGTCGCCGTGGCCCCAATGCAGCTCCTCCACGGGAACCGCGAGGCGAAGGCTCGGGAAGCGACGAATCAACTCGCCCAGCGCGATCTGGCCTTCCATCCGGGCGAGCGGCGCGCCCAGGCAGAAGTGGATCCCGTGCCCGAATCCGAGATGGCGTACGTGCGACCGATCGATGTCGAGCGCGGCGGCATCCGGGTAGCACGACGGGTCACGATTCGCGGCCGCGAGGTTGATGATGATCTGTGCGCCCGCGGGGATCGTCACGCCACCGAGATCGATCGGTTCGACCGCGTACCGGAAGGTCGAGTGCGGCACCGGCGCGTCGTAACGAATGAGCTCCTCCACCGCGTTCGCCATCAGCTCCGGTTCGGCGCGCAGACGATCGAGCTGTTGCGGATGGGTCAGAAGCGCGACCACGCCGTTGCCGATCAGGCTGCTCGTCGTGTCATGACCGGCAATGATCAGCTGAAAGATCGTCGAGAGTAACTCTTGTTCGCTGAGGCGCTCGTCGCCGTCGCGCGCGTCGATCAACGCACTCACGAGCGCGTCGTCGGGATGATCGCGTTTGTAGTCGACGAGGTTCTCGAGGAACGCCACGACGCGGTCCGACGCAACCTTCGCCCGCGCGAACTCCTCCTCGGTGCGCGTCGGGACCAGCGTCTCGACCAGCGCTCGACCGAAGGCCGCGCGGCCCGCCTCGGGAACTCCGAGGAGCTCGCAGATCACGGTGAACGGCAACGGGAACGCGAAGCTCTCGATGAGGTCGACGACCGATTCCGCGCCGCGCGCCTCGATCGCGTCGAGCAGGTCGGCCACGATCTGGCGGACGCGGCCTTCCAGGCTTTCGACCCTTCGCATCGAGAACGCGGCCGCCACCAATCGCCGCAGGCGCGTGTGATCGGGCGGATCGACCGCGAGCATGTGGCGGGCGAACGCGGGCCCGGGCAGGCCTTCGGCGACGACACCTCCTGACGATGCGAGCGCGGCGTGCATGTCCTTCGAGATGCGGGGATCGTTGAGCGCAGCTCGCGCTTCGGCGTGACCGACGATCAACCAGGCGTCATGGCCGTCGGCGAGGGTGATGGCGTGGACCGGCCCGAGAGCACGCACGTCGTCGAAGAGCGGATAGGGATTGTCCGGATCGAATGCGCCCCACTGCGTGAGCGCCTCCTGAACGTTCATGGCGTCGGAGTCCTGCGCCGGGCCCCGGGCTTGCGGGCGATCACGAACTGATGGTCGTTGCGATACCGGTAGATGCCGAACTTGTCGCGGCACGGCTCGAGGGCGGCAAGCACGGCGGGACGGAGCACGTCGGCGCCGACGTGCTCCAGCGCGGGAACCGCCGGTCCGACACTCGCCAGCGCGCGCCACGCGATGTCCTCGTCCGGCCATTCGAGCGTCGAGACGCGACTGCCGCGCTCGACGACCGCGAAACCCGCGCTCTCGAGCATCGTCTCCGCCACACCCGGTCGGGCGATGTTGTTCGTGCGCCGCATGCCGTCGAGGTGCGCGGCCGGCGAGTTCGTGGCGAACGCAAGAAAGGTCGGGCGCAGGTCAAGAGGCGTACCGTTGCCCCAGAAGCTGATCCCGATCCGTGCGCCCGGTTGCAGGACCCGGAACGCTTCGGCGAGCGCGGCCTCGCAGCCGCCCCAGATTCCGTTGATCGAGACCACGGAGTCGAAGGTCTCGTCGGCCCACGGCAGTTCAAACATCGTCCCGACCCGGAGGTCGGCACGCGGCGTCCGCTCTCGCGCGAGCGCAATGAGCGATGCCGACGCGTCGATGCCGGCGGTCGTCGCCTCCATCGCGTCGGCGTACCGCACGGCCAGGCCCGATCCGCAGGCGACGTCGAGGAGCACTGAATCCGGACCGACTGCGAGCCGGCCGAAGATCGCCTGGATCACATCGATCGCATAGTGCTCGAAGAGGCACGCCCAGTCGCGAGAACGGTGGCCCCACGCGGCCCCGGCCTCCTGCCAGCTGTGCCCCGCGGGCGGCGTCGACCCGTTGGATGCGATGAGCTCGGTCATGGGCTCCACGATGCGTGGCTCGTGACGGAAAGTCTTGGAGCCCGTCTGAAGATTCTCTGGCCGGCGCCTCCACAACTTCTCCAGATCCTCTCCAAGCCCCGGCTTCGCCGATTCGTCACGGTGAGTACTCCGAACCAAGCCCCTCGTTGGGGAGAGACAAGGAGCACCTCCGTGAGCATCACCGAGAACCACACCGTCGACAACGGTGTCAACGTCGAGGCCCTCCTGGGCGCCCGGCAAATGCTGACCGACACACCGGAGCTGGCCCAGTTCGAGTGGCGCGCCGCGTGCGAATGGGTCGACGGCACGCACAGTCGCACGACGATCGAGAAGTTCGGCGGACTCGGTGGCGAGCAGTCGCACCGCCAGCAGTACGTCCTCGACACCGACCACCCGGAGATCTTCGCTTCGGCCGACAACGGAGTGACGCCGGTCGAGATGGTGCTCGCGGGCCTGGCCGGCTGCCTCACCGCCGGCATCGCCGCGGTCGCGACCCAGCGCTCGATTCAGCTCCGCTCGGTACGCGCCACGATCGAAGCCGACATGGACGTGTCGGGCATCCTCGGTGCCGACGCCGACGTGCGCAACGGATTCAGCGGGGTCCGCGTCCATTACGAGATCGACGCGGCCGCGACCAAGGCCGAGATCGAAGCCGTCGTGGCGCAGTCGCAGAAGCGTTCGGCGGTCTACGACGTCGTGACGAACCCGACCGCCGTCGTCGTCACCGTCGCTTGAGCGGTTGGCTGACGAGAACTCGGGGCGGATCCCATGAACGAATCGAGAAACACCGATGTCGTCATCGTCGGCGGCGGTCAGGCAGGACTCGCGATGAGTCGCAGCCTGACCGACCGTTCGATCGATCACGTCGTGCTCGAGCGCGGTGAAGTGGCCCACTCGTGGATCACCGAGCGCTGGGATTCGCTCCGACTTCTCACCCCGAATTGGTTGAGCCGGCTTCCCGGCTTCACCTACGACGGACCCGACCCCGACGGCTACATGACCGCGGCGGAAGTCGCTTCGCACCTTCGCCGCTACCGCGACGTCATCGACGCACCGGTCGTGTCCGGCGTGACGGTCGAGCGGATCGCGCCGACGGGGTCGGGATTTCTCGTACACAGCAACGTCGGCGAGTGGTCGGCGCGCAGTGTCGTCATCGCCACCGGGGCGTGCAGCAATCCCCGCATTCCGGCGATCGCGCGCGAGCTCCCGCACACGATTCACACGCTCGCGGCACTCGCGTATCAGAACCCGGAGCAGCTGGACGACCGCCGCGTACTCGTTGTCGGTGCGTCGGCTTCCGGCCTGCAGATCGCCGACGAGCTCCGCCGCCGCGGACGAGACGTGACGATCGCGGTCGGCGAACACGTGCGGATGCCTCGAACGTATCGAGGCATGGACATCCATTGGTGGTTGGATCGACTCGGCATCCTCGACGAGCGTTACGACGAGGTCGACGATCTCCAGCGCGCTCGGCGGGTGAAGTCGCTCCAGCTCATCGGCTCGCCCGAACGCCGCAACCTCGACATCAACGAGCTTTCGGAACGCGGGATCGAGCTCGTCGGCCGCCTGGTCGGATGCAACAACGGAAAGCTGCAGTTCTCGGGTTCGCTCGCGAATCTGTGCGTCTCGGCCGACCTCAAGCAGAACCGGTTGCTCGACGACATCGACGCGTACGCGCACGAGCAGGGCCTCGAAACGGAACTGGCACCCGCGGAACGCCCGGCACCGACCCGAACCGGTCAACCGCGGCTCGAGTTGGAAACGTCGGCGATCGGGACCGTGGTGTGGGCGACCGGCTACCGGCCCGAATATCCGTGGCTTGATCCGAGCCTCTTGGATCGCAAGGGCGCCATCGTCCACGACGGCGGCGTCATGGCCTACCCCGGGATGTACGTGCTGGGGCTTCCGTTCATGCGGCGCCGCAAGTCGAGCTTTCTCGACGGTGTCGGTGCCGACGCGTGCGATCTCGCGGGCGTGCTCCACGCCGCGCTCGACAGAACAGCCCGACGCGGCGCGGGGCCATCGGCCAAAATGGAGCCGTGGGCTACCGCATCGGCGACCATGAACTCGACGAACGAGCTCGTACGTTGACGGGTCGCGACGGCGCGGTACACATCGAACCCCAGGTGTTCGAGTTGCTCCTCTATCTCGTCGTCAATCGCGACCGCGCGGTCGCCAAGACCGAGTTGCTCGACGCGATCTGGGGTGACCAGTTCGTATCGGAATCGGCACTCACCACGCGCGTCAAGTCGGCGCGGGCTGCGCTCGGCGACAACGGCCGCGATCAGCATCACATCCGCACGGTGCACGGCTTCGGCTACCAACTCGTATCACCGGTGGTCGAGATCGTCGAGGTCGAGGCGCGTCCCGAGTCCGCGGCGCGGCGACATGAATCACGTGCTGCCGAATCGATGCCGCGCTTCGCGAATCCGATCCGGGGACGCGATACCGAACGCGCTGCGGTCGCCGCGCTGGTCCAGAGCCACCGGCTCGTCACTCTCCTCGGCCCGGGCGGGATCGGAAAGACCCGCCTCGCGGTCGAGGTCACTGCCGACTTACAGCGCGGCGAATCGCGGAGGCTGCCACCGGTGTTCGTCGACCTCGTCGCGACGAGTGCCGACACCCAGGTCGGCGCGGCGATCGCCGCCACGCTCGGCATCGAGATCGGTCAGCGCCGTGACCCGATGGATGCCGTGTGTGAGTTCCTCGAAGCGGTCCCGCACCTCGTGGTGCTCGACAATTGCGAGCACGTGCTCGCCGGTGCGAATGCCGCCGCCGCGGAGATCGTCGCCGCGACCACCGAGGCGTCGATCCTGGCCACGAGCCGCGAACCGCTCGGCTTCGGCTCCGAACGGCTCTATCGCCTCGGCCCGCTGCCCCTCATGAGCGACACCGAGGTGGTCACCGTCGACACCGTCCTGCGCAATCCCGCAGTCGCGATGTTCCTCGACCGCGCCGAGCTCGCCGGTGACGATCTGATGGTCGATTCCGCCGACGCGAAACAGATCGTCGAGCTCTGCCGCGCGCTCGAAGGGGTCCCCCTCGCGTTGGAGCTCGCGGCCGGCCGGGTATCGGCGTTCGGCGTGGCCGACCTCCTCGGGTTGCTCGACCGTCGGCTCGACGTGATCGGCGACCATTCGAAGACCCGAGAACATCGGCATCGCACCCTGCGCTCGACGGTCGAGTGGTCCTACGAGCTTCTCGACGCCGACGAGCAACGGTTGCTGCGGGCCTTGTCCGTGTTTCCCGCGGGCGTGACGATCGAGACGATCGAATCGTTGAACGAGCGGTTGGGTCTGACGACCCCCGGACTCGACATGGTCGCCCGCCTCGTCGACGCGTCGTTACTCGTGCGCCGGCGCACGCGGTTCGAGTCGCGTTACACGCAACTCGAAACACTGCGCGCCTTCGGTCTCGAGCAACTCGAGCTGTGCGGCGAGACCGAGGCCGTCCGCGATATCGCCGCCGCTTTGACCCTCGACATGCTGCAGCGCGCCGAATCCGGTGTGCTGTCGGTCGACGAGGGGCTTTGGTCGGAGCGCCTGCGCCGCGGGCTCGCGAACATTCAGTCGACCCGCGAATATCTCGCGGCCCGCGATCGCACCGATGAGCTGCTGGAAATGTCGCGTCGACTGACCGAGTGGGCGCGCTTCCGCGATGCGACCGAGGTGTGGGCCTGGTCCGACGACCTGCTCGCGCGATTCCCGGATCCCGATCCGCGCCGCACCGCCGCCCTCGCAATTCACGCGCAGGCCGCGTGGCGTCGCGGCGACATCGCGGGCGCGATCGAGGACGTGCGGGCGGTTCTCGATCGCGATCCCGACGACCGGACGCGCCGCCAGGCCCAGGCCGAGCTCGGACCGACGCTCGTGTTCGCCGGGGATCTCGAGGGAGCCGAGCACGCGTTCCTCGCGGCGGCCGAGCTCCGAGCCGACAGCTGGACGCTCGGAGGCGCAGCCGTTGCGGCCGCGTACGCGGGCGACGTCGAAACTGCACGCAGCTACGCGGCGCAGGCCCATGCCACCGCACTGTCGACGCCGACCCCGAGCATGGTGTCGTGGGACGAGTACTGCACGGCCGAGATCGAGAACACCGTGGGCTCCGCCGACCTCGAGTTGCTCGAGCGCGCGATCGAGCGAGCCCGGAGCCTCGACGCGACCTTCATCGTCGGCGTCGCCGGGGTGACCCGCGCGTCGGTGCAAGCGGCCCGCGGCGACGTGGCGGCCGCGGCCGAGAGCTACACCGAGTTGATCCACCATTGGTTGCGTTCGGGCAGTTGGACTCAACAGTGGACGACGCTGCGCCATGTCGCCGCGCTCATCGAGGACTCCGACCCGAAGACCGCGCTCGCGATCCTGCGCGCCGCGCAGTCCGATCAGTTCAGCCCGTCGATGCTCATCGATGCGGCCGGGGAGCGGCTGGCCGCGTTGCTCGCGCGACTCGAACAGCGCGTCGGCGACGATGTCGGTCCCACGCCCAGGCGAACCGACGTGACCGACATGGCGCTTTCCGCGCTCGCAGATCTGAGGGCGTAGGTGGAGACGCACCGATACGCCACCACCGTCGCGTGGGAAGGGTCGACAGGAGTCGGTTACGACCACTACGAACGCCGGCACGCGGCGCGGGTCGCACCGGTCGCCACGGCCCTCGACCTCTCGGGCGACCCCGCGTTCCTCGGCGACGGCGCATTCCTCAACCCCGAGCAGCTTCTCGTGCTCGCCGCGTCCTCGTGCCAGTTGCTCTCGTTCCTCGCCGTGGCGGCGCGCGCCCGACTCGACATCGTCGCGTACGCCGACGACGCCATCGGCGAGATGCCGGAGGACGACAGCCCGACGCGATCACCCGCATCACCCGCATCACGCTGCGGCCGCGCATCACCGTCCGCGGCGACGTGAAGGATGCCCGCATACTCCACCTCGTCGAGGTCGCGCATCGCGAGTGCTACATCGCGAACAGCCTGACGACCGACATCGTCATCGAGCCCGTCATCGAGCGCATCGGAGCGTCATGAATCAACCGGGTGTATCTCCGCCGACTCCCTGCTTCGAAGCCGCCGGGCAACTCCTCGAGGCGCTCGGGGCCGCGGACTTCGAACAGCTCGCGGCGGCGTTCGAAGTCGACGCGTCGCTGTCGGCCCTGCTGCCGAGCGGGTTTCGGGAGTGGGAAGGCCCGACCGCGATCAGCGGCGCCTTCGAGCGCTGGTTCGGCAACGTCGACGAGTTCGAGCTCGCCGACGCTTCCGTGGGGCAAATCGGCCAACTGCTGCAGATGCGCTGGCGGTTGCGACTGCGCGGACTCCGCTTCGGAAGCGATCCGATGATCGTCGAGCAAAACATCTACGCCACGACCGGTCCGAACGATCGCGTTCAACACATGTCGTTGCTCTGTTCCGGTTTTTGGCCCGAACCCACCGATCCGAAAGACAACTGAGATGGGAGTGGAACACAACGTGATAGGTGCAAAACCGGTCGACCGGGACGAGCTTCGAGCCGCGCAAGGGCCCCTGAAGGAGCAGTACCGCACCGAGCCGGCCGCGGCGTTGGTGACGTTGCACGCCGAGGGCACGCTCGGCGAAGGCATCTCCTGTTCCGTCGCGACCGGGAGAGCGATCGCCGAAGCGGGGCTGCATCCCGCAACCGGCGGCGACGGATCGCTGCTCTGCTCGGGCGACATGTTGTTGGAGGCGCTCGCCGCGTGCGCGGGGGTGACCTTGCGTTCTGTCGCCGCGTCACTGGAGATCCCGATTCGCGGTGGACGAGTCCTCGCCGAGGGTGATCTCGACTTTCGGGGGACGCTGGCCGTCGCCAAAGACGCGCGCGTCGGTTTCGTCGCCATTCGTCTGCGCTTCGAACTCGACGCCGACGCCACCGACGATCAGCTCGACACACTCGTCCGGCTCACCGAGCGCTATTGCGTGGTGCTACAGACGCTGACCACTTCGCCGACGCTCTCGGTGAGTCGGAGTTAACGGCACGACCACGAAGAGAAGGCCCGCCGCGTTCGGATCGCGTTCAGTCTTCGGACTCTCCTACCCAAGATGGCTACGAGTTCTGCGGGCACTCCCCTTCGATGGGGTGCAGGTCGAGATGCAGGTCGGGCAGGTGGTGTCCGGACGGACCGAGTGGAGTGGTGCCGGCGATCGGCACGACGACATACCAATCACCGGTGAGCAGCGTGACGTCCGGCTCGGACTTGTCCGGGAATTCGGATTTGAGTCGTCCGGTGCCGTGCTGGGGGACTGCATTCGGATTTCCGAACGACCCGTCGTACGTCCAGGTTCCGCCCGAGCCGGACGGCACAACCGTGATGGTCCCCGCCGCGTGCGCGCCGCCGAGATTCCCGTTGGCCTGCAGGTGATACGGCTTCGCCGGATCGCAGATCGTTCCGCTCAGGTGATAGCCGTAGGTCGTCTGGTCGACCGTGTAGCCGGCCACCCAGTCGGTCAACGGATACACGGGGTCGTCGCTCGCGAGGTGCAGCGTCTGCGCGACATCGAGTACCGCGCTCCCGACTCCGACCCCGTCCGAGACGGTGAGGCCGTCCAGGAAGATGCTGGCGATGTTGCCCGCGTTGACTTCGGCGAGTTGCGCGGAGATGGAGAGGCTGTACTCCTTCGAGACCGGCCGGGCGCTGTCCGGCAGGTCGTGCTTCTGGCGCTTGCCGAGGACGTCGACCCGGAAGCCGCCGTCGCTCCCGGTCTCCTGCTTGAGCTGCGTGTAGTCGGCGAACAGGACGAGCTGGTCGTCCGACGACAGCCCGTTCGCGAAGCCGGCGCCGCCCGTGACGGTCACTTCGGCCTTGGAGATCGGCCCGTCGGCCGGGAGCGAGAAGCTGATGCCGGCGGTGTTGGCGAGGAAGCTCAGCCCGCACAGCAATTTGTTGTTGCCGTCCGGGAGGTCGCCGAGATCGAAGCGCAGCTGGAAGGTGTCGTGCGCGAGTTGGCCGTCCGATCCACTGCTCTTCGTGCGCTCGAGCATCGGTGGATCGCTCGACGCGTCGATCGTCACCGTGGCCAGCTGCATGATCAGTGTGAGCAGGCTCGTGATCAGATTGACCTTGTTGAGCACCGACTTGGTGGCCTGGGCTTTCTCGGCCGCGGTAGCCGCGTCGATCGACGGAGTGAGACCGGCGATCACATTCGAGATGCCCGGAAGGTCGCCGACCCCGAGGATGCCGGCGCCGCCCGCCGCCTTGTTGGTGAACCAGTTGATCCACTGGGTGGCGTCCTCCGAACCCCAGATCTGGTTGCAGGGCAGGCCCCCCGATGTACCGGCTTCGTGGAACGCGAGCGTCTGGATCAATGGTGTGCTCGTGTGGGTAGCGGCGGCGGTGTGGGCGGTGCCGAAGGCGCGCGCCAGAAGCGAGCGGAACGCGACGTAGCTGAGCAACTGCGCAGTTGCGCTGTCGAGCACGACGGAATCCGCGTTGACGCGCGCGTCCATCAAGTCCACGTGCGCGGGCGATTGCGCGACGCGCGCCGCGACGAAGTCGGCGGCGAACGCGGCGTGCGCGTCGGCGGATTTCGGCGCGGCCCGCAACGCGGTCAAGAGAACCGTTCCCGCGGTACCGGCCCGCGGTGCGCCGCGGTCGGCGATGATCCGGCCGAGATCGCTGAGGCTGACCCCGGTCCCCGCCTGGTTGAGCGTCGCCGCCATCCAGACCTGCCAGTAGTGCACGCCCGCGGGATCCGCGCCCGTCGTACCCAACGGTCGGCCGTTGGTATCGAACACCGGCACGCCGGCGAGGTCGTAGGCGCGCAGCCACGCGGGGATCGACGCGTCGCCCGGATGCGCGACCGCGGCCGCGAGTGCCCGGGCCCGCGCCGCCGGGTTGCCGACAGGAGTCGCCAGAGCAACCGGCGCCGCGGGAACCGTGGGCGGCGCGACGTGGCGCGGGGCGTGGCTCGGCGCCGCCTTCGACCCGCCGCTCGAGCACGACGCGACGAGACACACCGCCAACCCGAAGGCGATGCCGGTCCGCGGCCCCATGCGCCCGTTACGTCGACGCGCGTCACTGTCCATCGGTGTGCTCCTCGTCCGCGGCCGGCAGGTCTCCGCGCGCCCGCGCGAGCTTCGCGACGGCCAACTCGATCAGTGGACCGACCGCGTCCGCCTCGACGTCGAGCGCGGCCGCGATCTCCGGCACCGACCGCCCCGCGTCGAGCATGCGCAAGACCTGCTGGTAGGCCGGCGGCAGCGTGTCGACGGCTTCGTCGCGATCCACGGGCCGAGCATGCGCTCGCGGTGCCGGGCTGTCGTGAGTAGGCCACTACTCACGACACCTACGCGCGACCGGGACTCACGACTCGGATGCACCACCGGTACGGGCCTCCCGCAAGACGTCCACCAGCCCACCCCGTCCGGCGATACCGAGCTTCGCGTAGGCCCGACCGAGCAGGTTGTCGACGGTGCGAACCGTGATCCCGAGCGAGTCCGCGATCGCACGACTCGACCTACCGGCCGCCGCGAGTAGCGCGACCTCGTACTCGCGCGCGGTGAGTTCCGACGCGGCGGACGTGATCTTCAACGCCGGCGATGTCACGTCGGCACATGCCTGCACGACGACACGGGCGCGCAGCCGACACGACCCCGCCGCGCCGTTCCGGCCGACGCGGTCGTAGTGCCGCGCCGCGTCGGCCAGCGCTTCGGCACAGAACAGCGGATAGCCGAGCGCCTCGAAGGACTCGGCGGCGCGGACGAGCCGGTCGGCGTCTTCGCCCACGAGCGCCCGAACCCGGTTCGCGATTGCATCGAACAATCCGCCTTCGATCTCGGACACGACGCCGTCGAGCCGTTCGACCACTGACGCCGCGCCGCCGAAGCGGGCCACGTCATGAAGCGCGAGGGCTTCGAGCACCGGCGAACCGAGTGCCCGCGCCTCGTCGGCCGCGGCGCCGCAACGCTCTCGCGCCGCGCGGAGGTCGCCCTGGGCGGCCGCGATCCAGCCCGCGGCGCGGCGGACCTCGGGTGAGAACAGCCGGCCGAGCGTTTGTGCGTCTCGCTGCGCGGCTTCGAGGGCTTCGACGGCCGCGGGAATTCCCGACGCGGTCGCCGCGCAGGCCATCGCGAGGTATGCGTGGGTCGGCATCAGGAGTCCGGCGTCGGCGGCGCGCAACGCGCCGTCCGCTTCACCGAGCGCTTCGATTGCGGTTTCCGGCAGCCCCCGCACGGTCGCGACGAGGCCGCGCACGAAGCACCACGCGCCCCGCGGGTATTCGGCCGTGCTCGTCTCCTCGTACGACGCTTGGGCGCGACTCGCGGCCTCCGTCGCGCGACCGCTCAAGACGAGGCCCACGACCCGCACCACCCGCAACAAGACGCTGAGCGTCGTGAACTCCGCGCCCCACGTCGCCTCGTGCTCGAGGGCCAGATCGACGCGCCGGAACAGCACGTCGAACCGGCCCTTGAGCAGCGCGTCGACCGCGGCGCCGAACGCTCCTGCCGGCGCGCCCGGATCGTCGACGACGTGCGCCGCGATCTCGTCGGGAGACGCGAGGCCCTCGTCCAAGAGCGCACCGGCAACTCGCCGCCGCGCCGCCGGGTCTTCGAGTCGATCGAGCGCGCGCAGCAACACCGCGCGCGCCTCGTCGCGACGACCCAGCTGATATCCAACCGTGTGCGCCCAGCCTGCGGCGACGGCAGCCTGCAGCATTTGGGGGCCGGAGAGCGTCTCCGCCGACGCGTACACGTCGACGGCTTCCGCGGCGCGGTTCTGATAGCGCAACGACTCCGCGAGCAGATAGGCGGTTTCGAGGCCGGGTTCCGACGCCAGGGCGGCACGCGCGAATTGCTCGGCGATCACCCCGTCCCAGAGCGACAGCGAATGACGGGCCGCCCAGCGCAACTCGTCGGGATGGGAAATGTCACCGCATTGGGCGCGCCACAGCGCCACGCGGAACCGGTCGTGGTCGTCGCCTTCCACCGCGCACGACGCGACCGCGTGCGCGAGCTGGCTGCGCATCGTGTCGAGGGTCAGTGCTGGGATGCGCGCCCGAACCACCTCGCCGAACAGCGGATGGGCCAAACGCACCTCGCCGCCATACCCGTCGTTCATGGTGGCCACACCCCGGCGCAAGAGCCGTTCCGTCGCCTCCTCGATGCCGAGCGCGCGTACCGACGCGGCAGTCAGCGGCTCACCCAACGCGATCAACTCGAGCGCGCGCTGCTCGGGCTCGATAAGTCCACCGATGTGGCGGGCGACGATTTGTGCGAGCCGCTCGCCGGGCAACAGCGGGCCGGTCCAACGCCACATGTCTGCATCGCGTCGCAGCCCGTTGGAATCGAGTCCGAGCTGGACCAGCTCGCGCAGGAACAGCGCATTCCCGGCGCTCGCGTCCGACAGCATCGAGAGCGTTCCTCGGTCGACCGGGCCACCGAGCGCGCTTGCGATGAGCTCGTCGCACTCGGCGCGCGCAAAGGGCTGCAGCGAGATGAGCGGTGCGTCACCGTCCTTCCACAGTGCCGTGATCGCACTCGGAAGGGCCGCACCGCTGCGATACGTCACGACGGCCCGCGCAACACCGCTCGACACCGCAAGATGCACGAGCGCCGACGACGCCTCGTCGAGCAGGTGCGCGTCGTCGACACCGAGCAGGACGCGCCCGCCGCCGGCCCGATCGGCGAGCGCGGCGGTGACGCGTTGCAACGTCGACGCGCGGTCCTCGTCACTCGGATCCCGCACCAGAAGATGAGCCACCGCACCGAAAGGAATCTGCGCCGTCGCCTCCGTCGCCGCGACCCAGAAGCGCACGTCAGAGTCGCGTGCGGTTCGTTCGAGCACCTCCCGGGCCAGGCGCGTCTTACCGACCCCCGCGGCACCGGTCAAGACGACGCTGCGACCACCCGCGAGCGTGCGCACGGCGAGCGACAACTCGTCACTGCGCCCGACCAACCGCCAGTGCCGCGGATCACTGACCGCGTCGACCCCGATGGTCTCTTCGCGCACCCCGACCATCCTCCGACGTCCCCTGTCGTCGACACTATTGGGGAACACGGTGCCGGTCCATCGACGCGTCCGGTTATCGCAGCGCTTCGAACCCGGTTTCGACGATCTGCTTCGACAGCGGTCGCACGAGGGTGCGGAGGCGCTGGCAGCCGTCGTCGCCGAGGCCTTCCCAGCAGCGCAGCGCCAACTGATCCGTCCGATCCTCGACCCACTGCCGCGCATCCCGTCCCGCGTCGGTGATCGCGTTGTCGGCGCCGAGCCAACCGCGCGCCCGGAGCTTCTCCTCCGACGCGGCCCACTCCGCCTCGGACCAGGCCCGCGTGGCGAGAAACCGCTTGGGAATTTCTCCGGTTGCGTGATGCATGACGATTGCATCGCACCCGTCGTGCTCGGTCACGACCAGCGCCGAGATGTGTCCGTCGCCGCGGAACTCGCGCAGCAGGGAGAGCGAGTGCCACAGCGCGAGATGCGGCTCGTCCGGGTAGTCGAGTGAGGCATGACCGGCGTACAGCGGCCGGCCCTCCGGCGTACAGCCTTCGGCCGCGATTCGCGCGAGCTGTTCGGCTTCGACCACTTCCGGGCCGCACACGACGTCGTCGCCCAGGATGCGGCGGAGCGCGGTGTCGACCAGGGCCAGGCGCGCCGCCAAGATCTCGTCGACGCTCGCGAGCGACCAGGCTTCCGGAATGACCGAGCGCACGAGATCGGGTTGAAAGTTGAAGAACGTCGCGATCACCACGTCGGCCGGCACCGGTCCCATCGGCGCGGCCCGCGACGCGAAGTAACCCATGCGCCCCTCTCGTAACCCGATCCGCGTATACGCATCGGCCGCTTCCGGAACGAGGTACACGAGCCCGTGATACGGCTCGAGCGTGCGGTGCAGCTTCCGAGCGACGACAGGATCCATATCCGCCGAGTCTGCCATTCGCAGCCCGCGTCCGCCGGGCCCGGCAACCGTTCGTTTCGTCGGCCGTAACGTCGGTCGTCAAACCGCGTTAGGTCGCGACTGCGGGGTGTTGGTACGCGGTTACCGACATGGTTCCCATCACGAGCTCCGCGACGACCGCCGCGAGCAGACCGGGTACGACGAAGCCCGGCCGACCCGTCGCCTCCGCGACGAAGACGACCGCGGCGAGCGGAACGCGGTAGCCGGCGCCGAGGAACGCGGCCGCACCCACCACGGTGAACAACGACGTGTCCAGCGCGTTCGCGACTCCGCCCACGACCCGGCCCGCGAGCGCCCCGGCAACGACGAGCGGGATGAAGAGACCTCCGACACCTCCGCCCGCGACGGTCGTCGACGTCGCGACGATCCGAAGGACGAGAATCGCGGCGACGAGCCAAACGCTCCGCGTCGGATCGAGCGCCCAACGGATCGTGTCGTAGCCGGGACCGGTTGTGAGGTTGGCACCGGCGAGAAGCCGTGCGCCGACGAAGCACGCGGCGAGTGTGATGCCCGCGACCGGGACGCGCACCCACGGGGACAGGTGTTTTGCAACGTGCTTCGCCGCCCGCAACATGTGCGCAAAGGTGCGCGCGCCGATACCGGCCAAGAGCCCGAGCACGAGCGCAGCCGCGAGGTCTTGAACGAGAAGGGCGGGCTCCCGGTGACTGCGAGAACCGGCGCGGTGCCGTGGATCGCGACGAAGACGAGATAGCTCGACGCGGATGCGACGAGCGCGGGGGCAAGCATCCTTCGCGCCAGGTCCTCCTGGTACGGCACTTCCAATGCGAACACCGCGCCGGTGGCCGGCGCGCGGAAGATCGCGGCGACACCGGCCGCGGGGCACCGGCGACGAGTAGGAGCCGGCGGGTCCGAGCCGAGAAGCGTCGGGGCGCCCGCCGTTGCAGACTGTCGCGCATCGTGGCACCGAGATAGAGCGACGGACCCTCGAGACCCATGGGCGCGCCACTGGCCAGGGTCGCGATGCCGGCAACCATGCGCGCGGCCAGCGCACGCAGGCCGAGCGCGTGCTCGGAATCGTGGAACGCGAGGAGGTACTCATCCGCGGTCGCCGGCGTGGAGCGAGGCCCGATCCACCGCAACGACAGCGCCGCAACAGTGAGGCCGACCAGCGGCCCGCACGCGATGATCCGGAGCGGCATGTCGTCGAGGCGACGATCAACGCTTCACGCGAACGTTGGGCGAGAGCACGCGACCGGCCGCTGATGGAACGCACGGGGTTCACGTGGTCCAGCCGAGTTTCCACGCGTCGTCGGGCGCTTCGCCGGCCGCCTCGGCGAACAGCCGCAGCGCGGCAGCGATCGCCGCACGCTCCTTCGGCTTGACCCTGTTCAGCACAACTTCGATCTCGGCCCGCCGATGGGCCGTGACAGCGCGAATCAGCTTCTCGCCCGCGCCCGTCAGCGAGATCACAACCTCGCGGCGATTCTCCTGGGCAACCTCTCGATGAACGAGCCCACGCGACTCGAGCCGATCACACAGACGCGTTGCGGTCGATTGATGCACGCCGAGGGCGCCGGCGAGGATCCCGACATTCATCGCGCCCCGCGACGCAAGGAGCACGAGTGCTCGATATTGCACGAGCGTCACCCCGTCTTCGGTCTCGGCCAACGACCGAGCTGCCACGCCGACAAGCGCGCGGGACGCCGTGAGTACCGCGTCGACAGCTGACTGCATCATCCATGCACTATAGCATTGAATGCACTAGTGCATTCTTATCCGGGACGAGCCGGGATGAGGCACCGTTGTCCGTCAACCTTCGGCCCACGCGGACGCGTGTAGACGGTGAACGGCTCACCCAACGAAATACCGCGTCAGTGGTAACGCGACGAGGGCTCGCAGACATCTCTGCACCGATCGGCAGATCGGGCGCTACGGCGACGGGGCCGCAGGCGGAAATCTGTAGAAGATATGGGGACGGAGCCAGTGTCCCGTTGGAACGTTGGGGTGCTCGAAGTCCGACGCCGGATCACGAATCATGCCGAGGCGTTCCATCACCTTCCACGACCGGACGTTGTCTGGGTTGGTGAAGGAAACGATCTCGTCAAGACCGACCTCTTCGAGTCCGTAGCGAACCGCACTACGAGCCGCCTCGGTCACGAATCCATAGCCCCAGTGCTCGCGGGCTAGGCGCCATCCGACTTCGACCGCGGGCGTGAAGGGAGCGTCAAACGGCACTCGGTGCAACCCGACAAAGCCAATGAACGGCGAGTGGTTCGGCGCCTCTACGGCCCACAGACCGAAACCGCAGTCGTCGAACTCCTCCTCTATGCGCGCCACGAATGCGTCGCTCTCCTCTCGGCTCATGGTCTTCTGCATGTGCGCCATTACGTCGGGATCGGCGTTGAGTTCGGCAAAGGGTGCTAGGTCTTCGGCGCGCCAACGCCGCAACACGAGGCGTTGAGTCCGCAGTGTCGGGCCCCTCGCATCGGACGCGAGGTCTCGATCGGGATACACGAGCGAATATTGCCCGATCGGGAACGTCGCGCGGCGCGCGGTTGCGAAAACGGTTGCTCGTTCGATCCGCCGCTGCTCGTCAATGTTCGCAACGATTCGCCGACGTACGCGGGCGCAAGACCGTTGGCCGTAAGTACGGCCATCAATTCGCTACCGTTACGCCGTTACGTGCACTGTCGAATTCGCGAAGGCGCAGGTCAGAGCGCGTTGCCCTCGTAGCTCAGGGGATAGAGCATCGGTTTCCTAAACCGTGTGCGTAGGTTCGAATCCTGCCGGGGGCACCATCCGACGCCTTACCCGAATCGGGTGAGGCCCGCGGGCCGCCCGAGTAGGAATCGTGGGCGGTGCTCGACGGTCCGCGCCGGTGAACATCTGGGCCGCCCTGCTCTGGGGCGCGTTCACCTCGGCGTCGTTGTACATCGGTCAAGCGCTCGCCGGTCCGCTCGAGAACCGCGACGAGATCACCAGCCTCGTCATGGGATTCGGCGCGGGCACGCTGCTCAGCGCGGTGGCGTATGAGCTCATCCCGGAGTCGAGCCTCACGCACGGCCTCGGCATCGGCCTGGGCTTCCTGCTCGGCGCGCTGACGTATTACGTCGCGGACCGAATCATCGACCAGTCCGGCGGCGCGAACCGTCAGGACATCGGCGGCGGCGATCCACAACCGGGATCCGGGGCCGCGATGTTTCTCGGCGCGCTCCTCGACGGCATTCCCGAGTCGTTCATCCTCGGCATCACGATCGCGTCGGGCACCGGTGTCAGCGTCGCGTTCGTCGTCGCGTTCGTCGTCGCGGTCTTCGTCTCGAACATCCCGCAAGGCGTCGCGGGCACGAGCGCACTGAAGAAGGCCGGCTCGAGCTCGCGCCACATCTTCGGGATGTGGACCGCGCTGACCATCGCCTCCGCGATCTCGGCCGGCATCGGCTACACGTTGGGCAACACGCAACACCTCACCGGCCTCTACGCGGAAGCGTTCGCGGCCGGCGCGGTCCTCACCATGCTCGCCAACTCCATGATGCCGGAGGCGTTCGAGAACGGTGGCGCCCTCGTCGGCCTCGTCACCGTCGTGGGGTACCTCGTCGCCGCCGCCCTCACCGCCCTCCAGTGAGCGACAGCTACGACCGGTAGCAGTAACTACTGGCGCGGCTCGGGGACCACTTCGGCCCGGATTCCGCTGATCGCGGCGTCGAGATCGGCGGCGCGGGCGCGCTTCGTCGCGTCGGCCGACGCGAGTTGTTCGCCGCTCGGCGGAGTCGGTGCACGCCGCAGCAACTGCTCCGCCTCGAGCGCGAACAGGTAGCCGCGCAACGACGACGCGAGCGAGGTCGCTCGCTGGCGCAGACCGTCGCTCGGCGCGTCGGCCGCGAGCTGCTCGAAGGTCGTCGCGACCCGGTCGACACTCGAACGTACGGCCGTCAACCGCGCCGCATCTTCCGGTTGGCCCGGTTCGGCTTCACCCGCGAGCATGTCGCGCGTCAGGTCGGCATCGCGCAACGCCGATGTCGCCGACGCGTTCCATTCCTTCTTGCGTTGATTCGCGGAACGCTTCAGGAACACCAACACGATGATCAACGCGACCGCGATCACCGCGAGGATCGCGATGATCCATCCCCACGGCGTCGAGCTACTACTGCTCGACGGCGCGGCCGCGGGCGCGATCGTCGTGGTCGTCGTCGACGACGAGGTGGTCGTCGACGGTTCGGTCGTGCTCGTGGTCTCCGTCGTCGTGGTCGTCGGTTCGAGCGTGGTGCTCGACGATTCCGTCGTGGAAGGAAGCGTCGTGACCGCCATCGGCCGCATGACCGCGGCATGCACGACACTCGACGCGCCGCTGGTCGCGGCCGCGCCGATCGCGACGATCAGTACCGCCAGGACGACCACTGCACTTCGACGGGCTCGGCGCACGGCCAAAGCATGACACGCCTTCCCGGGCGAGAGATAGGACCGGTCAACCGGCGAGAAAGGCGAGGTCGAGGCGCTCGAGGCGCTGCGGGTCGATCAGGGCGTCGATCTCGACCACCTTCCCGCCCACAACGGTGAAGCCCATGACCGACACAGGTTTCCCTTCCACGAGGACGACGACCCCGGCCGCGCCGTTCACCACGGCCGGCCGCGCCACCGCGTCCGGGCGGGCGAACATCAGCGCGTTGCCGGCCACCGCGGCCGCACCCCGAACCACCGACGAACCGTCCAGACGCGACGGCCCCGCGTCGGCCCGCAACACCACCTCGGGATCGAGCACCGCGACCAGCGCGTCGAAGTCGCCACCGCGCGCCGCCGCGAAGAACGCGTCGACGACTTCGCGCTGGCGGCCGATGTCGGCATCGGGAGTCGCGGCGCCGCGCACCCGCCGCCGGGCCCGACTCGCCAGTTGACGCGCCGCGTCGGGAGTTCGCCCGACCATGTCGGCGATCTCGTCGAACGGCACGGCAAACATGTCGTGCAACACGAACGCGAGCCGCTCGGCCGGAGCCAGTGTTTCCAACACCACGAGCAGAGCGAGACCCACCGAGTCGGCCAGCACGGCCTCCTCTTGCGGATCGAGCGCGTCGGCCGCGCTCACAACCGGATCCGGAATCTGCGCGCCGGCAAGGTCTTCGCGCCGCGAGCCCCGGGCGCGCAGCATGTTCAGGCTCACCCGCGCCACCACGGTCGTCAGTCAGCCGCCCAGGTTTTCGACCGCGGCGGTGTCGGCCCGGTGGAAACGAATCCAGGCTTCCTGCACCGCATCGTCGGCCTCGGCTCCGGAACCGAGCATCCGGTACGCCATCGCCCGCAGGTGCGGGCGAAATCCCTCGAACTGCCGGGCCGCCCACTCGTCGTGTTCGTCCACGGCAGATCCTCCTTCGTCCGACCCGCGTCCCAACCCGTGTCGCGTCTACCAGAGCACTGACCCGCCGAATCGCGGCGTTGTGACGATCGCGGCTGACGACGTGCGGCATATGCCCTCTGACCTCGGGGTTTACCCGCCGGAATCGCGAAGCGTGGTTATAGAACCACACCCGAAGTCTGCCGGTTCGCGGCTTTCATGGCCTATTTCGAAGAAATAACCATCTGCCGGAGAAATCCGGATATGCGCGCTCTCCGTGTGGGCAAGACCACCGCATGAACATACGGGCCAAGCTGTCTCTGCAAGTCGTGGCGATCATCGCCGGAACCTCACTGGTGATCGGCGGTGTGGTCGGAGCTGTGGTGGAGCACACGCAGTCGACCTCCAACTCGTTCACGAACACTGCGGCGACGCCCCCGGGCTACTCCGTCACCGACTCGCAGTGTCTGGCCGCGGAGACGACGTGCGCCATGAACTTCCAGAACGACGCCACGAAGGATCTCGACCCCTTCACCGGGCTCTCGTTCGACGACCCGAAGCCGGGACTCCGCACCGGGTTCACCGACGCGCAGCTCACGGCCATCACCAAGATGCCGACGTGCGCGGGCGCTTCCCCGTTCCACAACTGCCGGCCCGCGGGCTACACCACCGGAAAGATGACGCTGAGCTCGCCCGCGAACAACAAACAGACGTACTACTTCGACAACTGCATCATCAACAGCCCGATCACGATGGGTCCGGGCGGCGGCGCCGTCGTTCCCGGGTTGGCCGTGTACATCACCAACTGCCACGTCGCCGAGACCGGTGACAACGGCGGCAGCGGCTACATCGGCAACGGTGCGGGCGGTGGTCTGTACATGCTGCACGACCTCCTCGACGGGAGCGCGGCACCCAACACGACACACCCGGTCATCGTCCAGGCGCAAGACCCCGGCATCACATCGCACATCTACTACTCGGAGTTCTCGCAGAACACCGACCAGGCCGGCCTCGGCGCATCGGTCGACTTCGAGTGGAACTACATGCACAACAGCCGGTGCGACAAGTCGGTGACTCCGGCCTGTCAGCACACCGACGGCGGCCCCGAGGTCTACGGCGGTGGCACGCCCGCGACGAGCGCGGCCCACCCGATCACGATCGCCAACAACTACTTCTCGTGCCTGTGCGACAGCACCGGCGGCCCGGCGAACATCACCACCGACTACGGGAACAACGGATACATCTTCGTCCTGAACAACAAGGCGTTGCCGACCTACGGCAGCGGCTACAACTCGCAAGGCATCATCGTCCAACAGAACACCGCCTACACCGCGACGCTGACCAACGTGCACATCGTCGGGAACACGTTCTTCGCATCGTCGTCGCATCCGCCGAGCATCATGGGCTTCGGCGGCAGCATCTGCAGCAAACCGATTCCCAACACCTGCATCAGTGAGATATCCGGCAACACGCAGGTCAGTGCGACCGGTGTCGTGTCGACATGGCAGAGCCAGCCCGCCGCACCGGCCGGTAACCCCGTCGTGACGACCACGACGATCGTGCCGACGACCACCACGACCGCCGCGCCGACGACGACCACACTCGCACCGACCACCACGGTCGCCCCGACGACGATCCCGCCGACGACCACGACTCCCCCGACCAATGCACCCACGACCACAACAGTGGCGCCGGTGACGCCGACGACGACATCGCAGACGATCATCTGCCACTCGCCACCGCTCGTCTGTACGGTCGCACCCGGCACGTAGATCAGCCCTGAGCAAAGCGGCGAGGCGAGGCGAGGCGACTCTCACCCAGTTCTTGCTCGACTCCAAGCCGTGACCGAGACGTGTCCCCCAAGCTCGACAAGAGCGACAGGGGACACGTCATGGACACACCACACGAACCGCAACTGCACGAACCGCAACTGCACGAACGGCAACCGCACGAAGCGCCGCGCCGATCCGGGCGGCGCTTCGCTGCGCTGACCGTCGCGGCGATGGTCGCCGCCGGCGTCGGAGGCTACGGCCTCACGCAGGCGCGCCAATCGGCGTTCCCCAGTACCGCCCAGTCGAGGGCAACCACTTCCTCGTCCAAGAGCAGTTCGACGACGAAGTTGACGCTCGCGCAGATCGAAACCGCGGTCGATCCCGCGCTCGTCGACATCACGTCGACGCTCGGCAACGGCACCGCCGCGGGCACGGGCATGGTGGTGACGTCGACGGGCGAGATCCTCACGAACAATCACGTGGTGTCCGGCGCGACGAGCATCAGCGTGAAGGTCCTCGCGACGGGAACGACGTATCGCGCAACGCTCGTCGGCTACGACGTGACCGACGACGTAGCCGTGTTGCAGATCCCGAACGTTTCCGGTCTGACCACGATCACGACCGCGAGCACGCCGAACGTCGCTGTTGCCGACGCGGTAGTCGCGCTCGGTAACGCGTACGGCGAGGGCGGAACCCCGGCCGTCGCCGCGGGCACCGTCACCGCGGTCGGCCAGACGATCACGGCATCCGACGAGACCGGCGCCGTGCCGGAAACCCTGCGCGGCCTGATCCAGTTCGAAGCCTCGATCGCGCCGGGCGACTCGGGCGGCGCAACCGTGAACGCCTACGGGGAGGTGATCGGCATGACCACGGCCGCCGCGAGTAACGGTGTGCAGTCGATGGCCACGACCGCGGAGACGGCCGGGTACGCGATCCCCATCGAGTCGGCACTGTCGATCGCGGCCGATATCGAAGCCGGCCACGCGAGCTCGACTGTGCACATCGGTGAGCACGGGCTGCTCGGCGTCGAGGTCGACGGATCGAGCGCGAGCGGCGCGTCTGCGGGCGTGACCGTGTTGGGCGTGCAGGCGAACTCAGCCGCCGCTCGAGCCGGAATCGTCGCCGGCGACGCGATCACAGCGATCAGCGGCCGAACTACCAGCACAATCTCAGATCTCGACGGGACGATGGCCGCAACGCACGTCGGCGACACGATCGCCATCCGGTGGGAGGACACCACGGGCCAGGCCCACGAAGCAACCGTGACCATCAACGCCGGGGCGGCTTGAACCGACAGGAGAGCTCGATGCTTGCGGAACGTCCGGCACCCGAACGTGCGCCGTCCGAAGGTCCGACACCTGAGCCAACGACACCTGAAGTCGAGAACGAGCCGATCGACGTCGTGGTCCTGGTTGCCCCGGACGGCGGCACACTCTCCGACGATTTCGTCGCCGCGATCGCCCGCATGAAGGCGCGCGGTGCCGCGGCGGTGCTGGTCGTGTTTCCCCGGCCCGTCGACGTCGAGGTGGTGCACCGCGCCGAAGCCGCGGGCGCGAGCAATTGCGTGATCGCGCCGTCGTCGAGCGAACTGTTCGGGCACATCGAACGGACACGTGCCCTGCGCCGGCACGAGGCCGACGACGATCCGCTCGACGTGTACTGGCGATCACGATCCCGCGCCCGCCGTCGCTGAAACGGAAACCCGGGCCCGACGGCGGCCAACGTCGTTAGGGTTGATCCCGATGGCGGATCAGTTCCACTTCGACCCCGACACGTACCTCGACATGGTGCGGAGCGAAGTGCCCGACTACGAGCTGCTGCAGGAGATCGTCGCCGACGCCGTGGGCGAAGTGCGCGCCGCCGCCGTCCTCGAGCTCGGTACCGGCACGGGTGAGACCCTGCGTCGGGTCGCGGCCCGACACGCCGGCGCGCGGTTCGTCGGCGTCGACGAGAGCGAAGGAATGCTCGCGGTCGCGCACGAACACGTCCCGCACGCCGAGCTGCGGATCGCCCGGCTGCAGGACCCGCTACCGAGCGGCCCGTTCGATGTCGTCGTGTCGGTGCTCGCCGTCCATCATCTCGACGCGGGCGAGAAGGCCGACCTGTTTCGTCGCGTCGCGGCCGTGCTCGGGCCCGGCGGCCGTTTCGTGCTCGGCGACGTGGTTGTGCCCGACGACGAAGCCGACATCGTCACGCCGCTCGACGACGGCTACGACATGCCGAGCCGCGCCGACGATCAGCTGCAATGGCTGACCGACGCGCCCCTCGACGCGACGCTGCGTTGGAGCCGGCGCGATCTGGCCGTGTTCGTCGCCGACGCCGTCTAGCGCCGACGGCGCAGCCCCCGCCTTTCCTGGGGGGTGGCGCCGGAGAGCGGTCCGAGGTTCCCCCCGTCCGATCGAACCCGGAAGCGGATCAGTTCGAGCGCGCCGACATTGCCGCACTCGCATCCGCGAGGTTGCCCACTTTGCTGTTGATGCTCACCCGCAACGCACGATCCGGCACGCACCAATTCATGAGCCAACGCATCCCTGCCCCCCAACGCCATCCCCGAGCACTAAGCGTGGCAGGGTCGACCACACACCGTCAAGACCCAGCTGAGATCTCGGCCGGGCCCATGGGGGAGGCAGACGCCGGCCGAGATCCAAGCCTCGGGGCGACTCTCGCCCCGCCACATGAGTCCCGCCTGAGAGGACGGTAACGAGATGCTGAATTCGCCCGGGAATCGGAAATTGGCCGGAACGCGGCGATGCCCCCGCGGGGGCGAAGGGCATCGCCAGGGAACATCCGGGCCGGGGGGCGGCCGAACAGAAGTTCCGAGGTGCCAAAACCTACGGGAGGTGGCGTCACCGATCTGTGACGCGGCGCAGGTCAGTGCCGTCTGCGGATAACCGGGCGAGTTATCCACCGGTAAGTCACAGAGTTTTCCTCTTTTTACACACAGGCCGAACGGCACACACTCGACACGAAGAAATCCGGTCGCTGGTGACGGCCCCTCGCCACTCCACCCGTCAGGGGCCGTCACCCGACTGCTCACGCCCGCGTCGCCCGCGGCCTCACAATTTCTTCGCCGGCTCTTCGCATTTGGCGCCGGGCACTTTGCTCGGATCCACAGCCGGCCCGGCGATACTTGAGGTGTGACCCCCCGCACCGAGACTCCGGCGCGCCCGCTCGCCCGCACGGCGGCGCTGCTCTCGATCTCCGGTTTCGTCGCGCTCGCCCTCGTGGTGTGGCACGCCACCCAACCCCTGGCCTGGGAGCGCCCGATCATCGACGGCATCGTGCGGCTCCCCCACCCGACCCGCGACTTCTGGATCGGCATGTTCGAGCCGGTCCCGTTCGCGCTCACCACGATGGCGCTCGGCTTCGCGGCCGCGGCGCGGGGCCGCACCCGGCTCGCGGTCGCCGGGGTCGTCGGCTGCCTGACCGCGGTGATCATGGCGGAGTTGGTGTTCAAGCCCCTCGTCGGCCGGGTGCGCGTGCACTTCGTCGGCGTCGAACACGTCGCGGTGCGCATCGGCGGCAACATGTTCCCGTCCGCGCACGTGACCGCGGCCGCATCGTTGGCGACGTTCGCCTGGCTCGTCCTCGATCGCGGCTCCCGCCTCCGGCCGCTCCTGATCGCGCTGCCCGTGATCGTCGGTCTGTCGGTCATCTCGAAGCACATGCACTACCCCGCCGACGTGCTCGGCGGTGCACTGCTCGGCCCGACGGTCGTGCTCTTCGTCGTGCACGCCGCACGCCGCCTGACCGCGACCGCGACGCGACCGGAAATCGAAGCAGTCGACGGATCTCCGCAGGAGTCGGTCGGCGCGTCCTTCTGACGGCGGGCCCTCGCTTTTGATGTAGCGCCGGGTCGCGGGCCAGCATCGGGTCATGCCCGAGACCACAGCCGCGCACCCGCCCGTCGGCATCGGCCTCATCGGCGCGGGGATGATCGGCCAGGGCCACGCGTATGCGTTGCGCCTGCTGACCGAAGACGGCGAAGTGCGGCCGGTCGCGATCACCGACTTCTCGAGCGAGGCGGTCGAGTCGGCGCGGGCCATCTGCCCGTTCGAACGCGTCGCGGCCGACGCGCAGGCCGTCATCGACGATCCCGATGTCGAAGCGGTCGTGATCGTCACACCCACCACGACGCATCGCGACCTCGTCGCGGCCGTGGTCGCCGCGGGCAAGCCGTTCCTGTGCGAGAAGCCGCTCGCCACGCGTTTCGACATCGTGCAGGAGATGTGCGCGCTCGTCGACACGTCGGGCCTGACCGCACAGGTCGGCTTCCATTCGCGTTTCCATCCGCTGATCAACGAGGTCGTGCGGATCGTCGCCGCCAACGAGCTCGGCGCACCGATGGGTTACACGTTGCGCGACGACCAGTACTGGCCGACGGGCGACATCGTGCCCGGGCACAGCTCGTGGCGCTCACAACGCGCTCACGCGGGCGGCGGCGCGCTCATCGAGCATTCGATCCACAGTGCCGACATCCTGACGTGGCTGTTCGGTCCGGCGGCGACGGTCTACGCGCGTACCCGCAACGTGTTCGGCTACGACGTGGAAGACACTGCGGTCTGCACGATCGAGCACTCGTCGGGTGTGGTCGGCACGTTGATCTCGATCTTCAACGGTGTGCGAGGCCGCGAGGAACGGCGACTCGAGGTGTTCTTCGAACGGGGTGCGGTCGAGGTGACCACCGACTTCCTCGTCGGCGCGCGCGAGGACAGCTTCCTCGTACAACGCCCCGACGAGGACCCGGAACGCCTCGACGTCGCGGCGCTGCTCGACCGAAGCTTCGCGGCCGACGGAATCGCGCGCCGCGACTTCTTCGTCTACCTGTATCCGGCGGCCCGCGCGTTCGTGCGGTCGGTGCGCGCCCGACGACCTGCCGCCCCGACGTTCTCGGATGCACTAGCCGCGCACGCACTCGTCGACGCGGCGTACCGCTCCGTGTCCGGGAACGCCGCCGTGCCAGTCGACCTGCCCCGCCCGTAGCTCGTCGGGGTAAGGCGGGTCAGCTCGTTTGGCGGGCGAGCCGGCGCAGCGTGAACGGCAGGATGCCGCCCTCGAGGAACACCGCGAGCTCGAACGGCGTGTCGATGCGGGCGCGCATCTGGAACTGCTGCTCGTCGGCGTGCACGGTGACCATCCGCGGGAGCGGTCCGTCGTCGGCGAGTGCTTCCAGACCGACGACGCGGTACGTCTCTTGGCCGCTGAGGCCCAGGGTGGCGACCGTCGCGCCGTCGACGAACTCGAGCGGCAGGACACCCATCCCGACGAGGTTCGACCGGTGGATGCGCTCGAAGCTCTCGACCAGCACCGCGCGCACGCCGAGCAGCTGTGACCCCTTCGCGGCCCAGTCGCGCGACGATCCCGAGCCGTACTCCTTGCCCGCAAGAATCACCAGCGGCGTGCCCTCCTGCGCGTACTGCATCGCCGCGTCGTAGATCGTGGTCGGCGCGCCGTCGGGGAGGTGCACGGTCACGCCGCCTTCGGTGCCGGGCGCAAGCGGTTGCGGAGCCGCACGTTCGCGAACGTGCCCCGCACCATCACCTCGTGGTTACCGCGGCGCGAGCCGTACGAGTTGAACTCGAGCGGCTCCACGCCGTGCTCCTGCAACCAGTTGCCGGCCGGGCTGCCGCGTCGGATCACGCCCGCGGGCGAGATGTGATCGGTGGTGACGCTGTCGCCGAGAAGCGCCAGCGCGCGCGCCGCGGCGATGTCGTGCTGAGCGGGCGCTTCGGGCGTGATGCCTTCGAGGAACGTGGGGCCGCCGGATGTACGTCGAATCGGGGTCCCATTCGTAGCGGTCGCCCGTGGGCGCGGCGAGCGCACGCCAGTTCTCGTCGCCGTCGAGGATCGTCGCGTAGCTCTCTTCGAACATCGCCCGATCGAGCACCGCGCCGACGACCTCGGCCACCTCGGCTTCCGACGGCCAGAGCTCGTGCAGGAACACGGGCGCGCCGCTCGGGTCGTGGCCCAACGGATCCGACGAGAGGTCGACGTCCATCGAACCCGCGAGCGCGTACGCCACGACGAGCGGCGGCGACGCGAGATAGTTCATGCGGCAGTCGGGATGGATCCGCCCTTCGAAGTTGCGGTTGCCCGACAGCACCGACGCGACGGAGAGATCGCCGTTCTCGATCGCCTCGGAGATCTCGGGCGCGAGCGGCCCCGAGTTGCCGATGCAAGTGGTGCAGCCGTAACCGACAACGTCGAAACCGAGTTGGTGCAGCGGCTCGAGCAGGTGCGCGCGTTCGTAGTAGTCGGTCACGACCAGCGAGCCCGGCGCGAGCGAGGTCTTCACCCACGGCGGCACGCGTAAGCCCGCGCGCGACCGCGTTCTTCGCGAGCAGCCCGGCGGCGATCATCACCGACGGGTTCGACGTGTTCGTGCACGACGTGATCGCGGCGATCACGACATGTCCGTCGGCCAGGTCGAAGGCGCGGCCGTCGGCCAGCGTCACCGGGCATTCCTTGCGGTCGAGAAGTAGTGGCTGCACCGACGCGGGCGCGGGGGCCGGCACCTGAGTCAGCGCGGTGGGCGACGGCGCGGGCGGGTCGCTGGCGGGGAACGATTCGATCGACGATTCGTCGGCCTTGGCCCGCGTCGCGCCGATGGGTGCGGTGCTGTTCGACACCGACTCTTCGCGCCGGAACGCGAGCAGTGCCTGTTCGAAACTCGCCCGTGCGCCGGACAGCGACACGCGGTCCTGCGGGCGGGCGGGACCGGCCAACGAAGGCTCGACCGTCGAGAGATCGAACGAGATCGTCTCGTCGTAGACGGGCCGAACGTCGGGGTCGTGCCAGAGCCCCTGTTCCTTCGCGTACGCCTCGACCAACGCGACGAGGTCGTCGGGCCGACCCGGTGGCGCGCAGGTAGCGCAGCGTTTCGTCGTCGACGGGGAAGATCGTGCACGTCGACCCGTACTCGGGCGACATGTTGCCGATCGTGGCGCGGTTCTCGAGCGGCACGCGGCCCACACCTTCGCCGTAGAACTCGACGAACTTGCCGACCACACCGTGCTTGCGCAATATCTCGGCCACCGTGAGCACGAGATCGGTCGCGGTCGACCCGACCGGCAACGCGCCGACGAGCTCGATGCCGACGACGCGCGGCAACAACATCGAGAGCGGTTGGCCGAGCATCGCGGCCTCGGCCTCGATACCGCCGACACCCCAACCGAGTACACCGAGCCCGTTGACCATCGGTGTGTGCGAGTCGGTACCGACGAGCGTGTCGGGATACACCATTCCCGCGTTGGGCCCGTCATCGGCGCGGAACACGACCTGGGCGAGGTATTCGAGATTGACCTGATGACAGATGCCGCGGTTCGGCGGGAACACGCGCAAGGTACGGAAGGCCGACTGCGCCCACCGCAGGAACGTGTACCGCTCTCGGTTACGCGCGAACTCGAGCTGCGCGTTGCGTACGAACGCGTCGGAGACGCCGGCCACGTCGGCGACGATCGAGTGGTCGATCACGAGGTCGACCGGGATGCCCGGCTCGATCAACCGCGGGTCGCCACCGAGGTCGGCCATCGCGTCGCGCATCGCCGCGAGATCGACGATCGCGGGCACGCCGGTGAAGTCCTGCATCAGCACCCGCGCGGGCATGAACTGCAGCTCGCGCGTGCCCGCTTCGGTCGCGGCGCGCGAGCGATCGGCGAGCGCGGCGATGTCGTCGGCGCCGACGTTGGCGCCGTCTTCGTGGCGGAGCAGGTTCTCGAGCAGGATCCGCAGCGAGTACGGGAGCGTGTGGGGATCGGCGACCACGGCGTCGAGCCGGCACATACCGTAGGTTCGATCGCCGACCGTCAGATCGGCGCGGGCTCCGAAGCTGTCGAGCGTCATGACCGCAAGCTACCTGCGGTCCCACGGCCCGTTATCCCGAACGCCGCCCGGCGCCTGGCCCGCGGGGCAACGGTACGATGGCCTCCGTGAACACGAATGGAGGCGCCCCGATCGCGGTCGACGTCCGCCACGAGGCGGGCACCGCTCTCGTGACCATCGACGGCGAGCTCGAGTTCGGCACGGCTGCCTCCCTGCGCTCGACCCTCAGCGATCTGGCCCAGCAGGGCAACGGCCCCGTGGTCGTCGACCTGGCCGCGCTCCGCTTCATCGACTCGTCGGGCCTGAGCCTGCTCGTGCAGGCGAAACGACGTTTCGAATCCGACGGCCGCACGTTCGAACTGCGGCGGCCGAGCCCGCGCGTGGTGCGCGTGATCGAGACCTCGGGCCTGGCCGAGCTGTTCGCGATCGCGCCCGACCCGAGCTGACTCGAGCTGACTCGAGCTACCCGAGCCGATCTCACCGTTCGGACCGGCTACGCGGCTTCGAGCTCGAACCACACGGACTTGCCCGCGCCGTCGGGAAACACGCCCCAGCTCTTCGCAATGCGCTCGACGAGCAGGAGACCCCGCCCGGTGACGGCCTCGGGGCCGTAGTCGCGTACGCGGGGCTGCACCGGGCTGTCGTCGTACACCGAGATCCGCAGCATGCGTCCGTTGCGCTCGAGCGTCACGCGCGTCGCCGAGCGGGCGTGCAGGACCGCGTTGGTGACCAACTCCGACACGAGAAGTTCGGCGTCCGGGACCGCGTCGTCGAGGCCCCACGCGCGCAGTGTCTCCGAGACGAAGCGCCGGGCCCGGGATGCCGCCACATGATCCGGCGGGAGCCGCAGCGAGGTCACGGTCCCAAATGCTACTGAGCGCACCCACCGCGCGACGGGAAGCGCCGCACTCCCCTCTTCGGGGCGGCCGGGCCCGCGGGGCACGCTGGCTACCATCGCCCTCCATGGTGTCCCTCGCGTGGCAGCCGGCCTCGCCCGGGCGACGGGTCTTCCGGTCTCGCATGTGGTTGTTGGCGGGCTTACTCGCGAGCTCCGCCATCGCCATCGTCGACGTCGTCCGGGATCACGAGACCCTGCTCACCTGGGTCCTGATCGGGCCGCTCGTAGCAGCCATCGGCGCCTCGGTGATCGACGTGGCCATCGTCGGCGTCTATGCGGTTGCGCTCGCGACCGCGCTCGGCGAGGTCAACCACATCTTCGGTGACGGCGAACACGTGATCCGGATCGGGGTCGTGGCCATCGCGTCCCTCGCGGCGGTGGCACTCACCGGGATCCGGGAGCGCCGCGAGACCGAGCTCGAGGTCACCCGTCCCCAGGCCCGCGACGCGCAACGCCTGCGCCTCGCGCTGGGCGCGGGCGGCATGGGGACGTGGAGCTGGGACCTCACCACCGGCACCGTCGAATGGGACGAGTATCTCGAGGCGTTGTACGGCCTGGCGCCGGGCGAGTTCGACGGCTCCATCGAGATGTATCAGCGGCTGTTCCACCCCGACGACCGCGCCGAGGCCGCCGCGATCGTGAGCGACGGCATGCGCAAGAAGATCGGGTGGCGCTTCGACCATCGCATCGTCTGGCCCGACGGCAGCGTGCATTGGCTGGAGGGACGCGGCGAACCGGTGCACGACGGAACGGGCGTGGTGATCGGCGCCACCGGCGTCTGCGTCGACATCGACGAACGGCGCGCGTTGCTCGCGGCCGAACAGTCCAGCCGGACGAGGCTCCGCACCTTGGTCGACTCGTCGGAACGCCTCGGCGAGCTCGACGATCCGGAGCGGGTGCTCGAAACCATCTGCCAGGTCGCGGCGACCCGCGTCGGCGAGTGGGCGACGGTCATCCGGGTCGCGCCCGACGGCACGCTCGAACGCTCCAACACCGCGCACCGCGACCAATCTCTCGCGCCACTGTTGCGCGCCACCCTCGACCGTCTCACCGACGGTTTCGAATCCGTCGAGCAGGTGATGAAGTCGGGCGAGCCGTTGCTGTTCCACGGGCTCACCGCCGCGGCGTCGGGGATGCTCGACGCCGATCCCGAGTTGCGCGCCGATCTCGAACGCGTCGGCTTCGAATCCTGCGTGCTCGTTCCCCTGACCGTCGCCGGCCGGCGCCTCGCGGTTCTGTCGATCGGCGACGCGCGCCCGGAACGACTCGGGCCCAGCGACGTCGAGCTCGCGGTCGACCTCGGCCGGCGCGGTGCATCGGCCCTCGAACGCGCCCGCTTGTGGCAGGCGAGCCAACAACGCTTCGAAGCCGAGCACCGGATCGTCGAGCTGTTGCAGACGACGATCATCCCCGACCGATTGCCGGAGATCGAAGGTATCCAGATCGCGGCCGCGTACCGGCCGGCAGAAGTCAACGTCGACGTCGGCGGCGACTGGTACGACGCGTTCGAGACCGCCGACGGCCGGATCGTCGTGGTCGTCGGCGACGTGGCCGGGCACGGCGTGCAGGCCGCGAGCCTCATGGGTCGCGTGCGCAACGCGCTCCGGGCGTACGCGTTCGAGGATTCCGACCCCGCGAACATCTTGTTGCGCGTGCATCGGCTGATTCGCAATCAGGACGACGACGCGATGGTGACCGCGTTCGTCGCGCGCTACGAGCCCGCGACCGGACTCATGTCGTGGTCGCGCGCGGGGCATCCGCCGCCGCTGCTGGTCTCACCCGACGGCACGACGCGTTTCCTCGGCGACGTGAATGGCGCGCCCCTCGGCACGATGGCGCGCGCGTACAGCACTGCGACTACTCGCCTCGACCCGGGCGCGCTGCTCGTCTGTTACACCGACGGTCTCATCGAACGGCGCGACCGTGTTCTCGACGACGGCCTGGATTGGCTCGAAGAACGCGTGCACGAATACGCGGGCGAGTCGGTCGGGACCCTCTGCGACAAGCTCGTCGACGACCCGTTCGTCCCCCACCCGTCGCCCGACGACATCTGCGTACTCGCGCTGCGCGTGCAGAGCGCGCACGACCGAGCCCTCGCACCCGACCCGCCCGCGCTCCCACTCGACTCGTGACCGGGAACGTGCTGGCCGTCGACATCGGCGGCACCAAGTTGGCGGTGGGCATCGTTGACGACAAGGGAAGGCTGCTCGAGCGGCATGTCGTCGAGACGCCGCGCACCGACGATGCCGAGGAGCTGTTCGCGGCGTTGGCGGGCGCGATCGACACCCTCGGCGATCAGGGTCGGGCCGCGCCGATGCTCGGCGTGGGCTGCGGTGGTCCGATGACGGCCGGGGGCGAGCTCGTCTCGCCGTTGAACATCCCGGCCTGGCGCGAGTTCCCGCTGCGGGCCCGGCTCGCCGAACACTGCGGCGGTCGCCCCGTCTGCGTCGACAACGACGCCAAGGCGCTGGCCCGCGGCGAGGGCTGGACGGGCGCCGCGGTCGGCGCGCGCGACTACATCGCGATGGTCGTCTCGACCGGCGTCGGCGGCGGCATCGTCGTCGACGGCCGGCTCCTCGACGGCGCGGGCGGCAATGCCGGTCACATCGGGCACATCATCGTGGAGCCCGACGGCGCGATCTGCGGTTGCGGCGCGCACGGTTGCGTCGAGGCCGAGGCCTCGGGCACGGCGATCGCGCGCATCACCGGCCGCCCACCCGCGCTCGCGTCGAACGAGATCCGCACGCGCACGGGCCGGCTCGTCGGGCGCGCGATCGCGTCGGTGGCGAACCTGCTCGACCTTCAGCTCGCGGTCGTGAGCGGCTCGGTCGCACTCGGGTACGGCGACACGTTCTTCACCTCGGCACAGACCGAGATCGACGCACGTTGCCGGCTCGACTTCTCCAGCGGAACCGTCGTCGTCCCCGGCGCACTCGGCGACGACGGCCCGCTGATCGGGGCCGCCGCCGTCGCGCGCTTCGGTTCTGCGGTCGCCTGATCAGGCGAGTTGGAAGCGACCGCCGTCGATCACGACGACGCCTTCCTGGTTCACCGTCTGGAAGATCGACGCGCCCGAGCCCTCGTCCCACATCCTCACGGTGAGCGTGTCACCGGGGTACACGGGCTTCGAGAAACGGGCGTCCATGCTGCCGAACTTCGCCACGTCGGAACCGCACAGCTCGTGCAGCAGCGCCCGACCCGTGACTCCGTAGGTGCAGAGACCGTGGAGGATCGGGCGCTCGAAGCCGGCGAACTTCGCCAGTTCCGGGTCGGAGTGCAACGGATTGCGGTCGCCCGAGAGGCGGTAGAGCAACGCCTGGTCGGGACGCGTCGCGTACGTCACTTCGTGGTCGGCCTTGCGGTCGGGCATCTTGGGCGGGTCGGCGATCTCCGGGCCCCGGCTCTCGCCGAAACCACCCTCGCCGCGGATGAACGCGGCGAAGCGCGTCGTCGAACGCGGGCTTGCCGCCGTCGACGTACGTCGACGTCGGTCTCGAGCCGAACCACCGCGGCCTTGCCCTTGTCGTAGATGCCGACGATCGTGGTGACCGCGTCGACCGCGCCGTCGGGCGGGATCGGGCCGTGCAACGTCACACCCTGCTCGCCGTGCAACAGCATGCGGAAGTCGAATTCGCCCCAGCTCGGAAGGCCCGGACCGCCGCCCATGCCGAGTACGACCGGCATCGTCGGCAGCACGCGCTGCTGCACGTTCTGCGAGTTCTCGGTCGTGAACTCCAGCTCGAAACCGGTCGGGTCGATCTGGCCCGCGCCCGATGCCGAGCGCGTAGAGCAGTGCATCCTTCGAGTCCCACGAGATGCGGTTCGGGTTCGAGACCGCGCCCACGGCTTCCAGATTCATCGGCATGGTGTTGCTCCTAGATCTCGGACTTAGGAAAGCATGTTGGACGGTTCCGCGGCGTCGGCCACGAGACCCGGGACGACCTTGGTGAGCTGCGCGGGCTCCCAGCGCATCTTGTTGTTCGTCGCGGTCGGGCCGCGGCGCCAACCCTCGGCGACCGACACGCGGTCACCGTCGACGAGGAACACACGGCCGCTCACGTCGTCGTTGTCGTTCGAACCGAGCCACACCACGAGCGGCGAGATGTTGGCAGGGTCGAGTGCATCCCAGTCGCCCGCCGCGGGAGCACCGAAGCCGAGGTTCTCGGTCATGCGCGTACGCGCCACCGGGGCGATCGCGTTGGTGCAGACGCCGTAGCGACCGAGCTCGAGTCCGCAGATGATCGTGAACGCGGCGATGCCGGCCTTGGCCGCGCCGTAGTTGGTCTGACCCGCGTTGCCGAAGATGCCCGACGGCGACGACGTGTTCACGACGCGCGCCTTCAACGGCGTGCCCGCCTTGGCCTGGTCGCGCCAGTACGCGGCCGCGTGCCGGGTCGGCGAGAACGCACCCTTGAGGTGGACCGCGATCACCGCGTCCCACTCCGACTCTCTTCCATGTTGGCGAGCATGCGGTCGCGGAGGATGCCGGCGTTGTTGACGAGCGTGTCGAGGTGGCCGAACGTGTCGATCGCGCGCTGCACCATGCGGCCCGCGCCCGCGAAGTCGGCGACGTTCTCGCCGTCGGCGACCGCTTCGCCGCCCATCGCCTTGATCTCCTCGACGACCTCCATCGCCGGGCTCAGGGACGCCGCCGTCGCCGTGCATGTCGCCGCCGAGGTCGTTGACCACGACCTTGGCGCCCTCGCGCCGCGTACGCGAGCGCGTGCTCACGGCCGATTCCGCGTCCCGATCCGGTCACAATGACCACCCGGCCGTCGCAAATACCCATTGCTGATCCCTAACTGGTCCGGAGCTGCTCGCGCAGCTGATGCTTGTAGAGCTTGCCGTTGTCGTGCCGGGGCAGCGCCTCGACGAAGATCGACACGACGGGGACACTTGTAGTGCGCGATGCGGTCCCGGCACCACTCGACGAGCTCGGCTCCGAGGGCGTCGGTGGCCTCGACACCGGTCTGCGGCTCGACCGCCGCCACCACGACCTCGCCCCATTCGTCGTCGGGCTGGCCGACCACACCGACGTCGCCGACCGCCGGGTGCGCGAGCAGCGCGGCCTCGACCTCGGCCGGATAGATGTTGACGCCGCCGCTGATGATGAGGTGCGCGCTGCGGTCGGTGAGGAAGAGGTAGCCGTCGGCGTCGACGTACCCGACGTCGCCGAGCGTGAAATGGGTGTCGCGGTACGCGCCGTCGGTCTTCTCCGGGGCCTTGAAGTACTCGAAGCGGTCGTCGTCGGGGGCGCTGCAGGTAGACGGTGCCGATCTCGCCGGTCGCGGCGTCGGCGCCCGTCGTCGTCGAGGATGCGGACATGGTCGGGCGGATTCGACCTTGCCGACGGTGCCCGGGCTTGCGCAGCCACTCGTCCGGACCGACGAGCGTGCCCGCGCCTTCGGTCGCGGCGTAGTACTCCCACACGATCGGACCGAGCCACTCCATGAGGCGCTGCTTCACGTCGACCGGGCACGGCGCGGCGCCGTGGATGATGAAGACGAGCGACGACGAGGTCGTACGTGTCTCTTCACCGTCGTCGGGCAGCGACGAGCAGGCGGTGGAACATCGTCGGCACCATGTGCGTGTGCGTGACGCGGTGCTCTTCGATCAGCGCGAGCGTCTGTTCCGCCGACCATCCGTCCATCATCACGATCGGCACGCCCATCGCGGCGGGCGCGGTCAGCGAGAACGACAGCGGCGCGGCGTGGTACAGCGGTCCGGTGCAGAGATGCACGTGCCGGTCGGCCGTCGATACATGCGTGAGCAGCGCGACATCGAGCGTCGCTGCGCGGATCGGGTGGCCGGCGCACACCCTTCGGGCGGCCGGTCGTGCCCGACGTGTAGAGCATCGTCGCGCCACACTGCGGATCGTCGATGTCGGCACCGTCTTCGGGGTCGAGGACGTCGTCGTAGTCCTCGAACCCGTCGATGGGACCGCCGACCGCGAAGGTGGCTTTGAGGCGGGGCGCGAGATCCGCGGCGCGATCGGCGACGTCGGCGAAACGGGCGTCGGCGACGAACGCGGTCGCCTCGCAGTCGTCGACGATGTATCCCGCCTCGTCGCCGGTGAGGTGCCAGTTGACGGTCGTGAGCGCGAGGCCGGCGCGGCGGGCCGCGGCGACGGTCTCGAGGAACTCGGGCCGGTTCGCACAGAGGAGCGCAATCCCGTCGCCGGCCTTGACGCCGCGGTCGCGCAGCGCGCGGACGAGCGGTTCGCGTTCGCGTTCGAGCTCGGCGCGGGTGCGGTTGCCGGCTTCGGAGATGACGGCCGGCGCAGTCGGGGTTCGCCGCCGCCCAGAACGCGGCGAGCATGCCCCGGTCGGCCGCACGCGTTCAGCTCGTCGAGATCAGGCGCGCTCACGACGCCGATGCTTACCGTTCACCGCCCACCCGTCCAGCGCGCGGAGGTTCTAGGCGCCGGCCGCGGCGGCGCGGTCTTTTTCTACTTCGTCGAGCTCGCCGTATTCCTCGCCGGTGTCGGCCCAGTCCTCGAACTGGATGACGCCGATCTCGGTGAAGCGCTCGCGCAGCCAGCCGTCGGAGCGCGTCGAGCAGGCCGAGCTTCTTGCAGTTCGGCACGATCTTCGAGAACAGCAGCTGCTGGAACATCTGCTGCGCGGGCGGGTTCACGCGATCCATCGTGCGGTAGATCGCGTCGGGGTCGACACCCATGCGCGCCCACATCTCGGTGTGCGCGAAGCGGCGCTGCAGCCGGCGGGCGACGTCGAACGCGAACTCCTGGCGCTCGCGCAACTCCGCATCGGTGAGCTCCTTGTAGAACTCCTGCAACGAGAGCACGCCGAACGCGACGTGGCGCGCTTCGTCGCTCATGACGTAACGCAGCAGCTTCTTGAGCAACGGCTCGCTGGTGATCTGTTGCATCAGACCGAACGCGGCGAGCGCGAGACCCTCGACCATGATCTGCATGCCGAGGTACGCGATGTCCCAGCGCGGGTCGGAGAGGATGTCGTCGAGGATGCCCTTGAGGTTCTCGTTGATGCCGTACTGCGTGCCGAGCTTCTCGTCGAGGTAGCGCGCGAACACCTCGACGTGGCGCGCTTCGTCGACGACCTGCGTCGCCGCGTAGTACTTCGCGTCGATCCACGGAACCGTCTCGACGATGCGCGCCGTGCAGAGCAGCGCGCCCTGCTCGCCGTGCATGAACTGCGAGAGCAGCGAGTTCTGCAGCTCGATGCCGACCTGGCGCCATTCCTTGTCGCCGAAGTGCTTGACCGGCGAGCCTTCGGCCTCGGCCAGCGCCTGGAAGCGCGCGGTACCGCCGCCGCCGAGCTCGTCGGCGACCTTCTCCGGGTCGACGTCGATCGGACCAGTCGAGATCGGTCGACGCGTTCCACTGCGACGTCTTCGCCTTCTCGTAGAGCTTGATGAGCGCGGGCCGGCTGCGCTCGTAGTCCCACGTGAAGATCGTGTCGAACTCGGCCGTGACGGCGTGCGCCAGCTCGAGCCCTTCCTCGTTGATGATCGTCATGATTTCTCCTCCGAGACTGCGTCGAGTAGACGCGAGATCAGTTCGTGCCATGCGCCTTCTGCCGGCGCGTCGACGTCGAGCACGCGCAGTACGAGCGCGCCCATTGCGAGGGTGATGCCGAAGCGGGCGAACACTTCCGAGTCGAGCGCGGGGTCGATCGTGCCGTCGGCCTTGCCGTTTTCGACGATGTCGACGAGTACGTGCTCGCGCGCCGCGAGCCGCTCGCGCAACGCGGATGCCAACTCGTCGTCGCGACGCGCGGCCGCGATCGCGTCGATGAGCAGCGGCGGCGTGAGTTGGGGGCGAACGAGCCGGTCGCCGAGCAATTCGAGGAATGCGCGCGGCTCGCGCTCGGCCGCGTCGGCGAGGAGCGAATCCATCTCAACGCCGACGCGCGCACCGATCGCCGCGAAGAGCAACTCGCCCTTGTCGCGGAAGTTGGCGTAGATCGCCCCGGTCGTGAGCCCTGCGGCCCGGGCGATGTCGTGCAGCCGGGCGCCCTCGTACCCCTGCTCGACGAAGACTTCGACCGCCGCGGCGAGCAGGCGATCGCGGGTCGACGGGTCCGGGAGAGCAGCCACCAGGCGATGATAACGATCATTATCCGAGGTCGCAACGCAGTCCCGGGGCGGCCCAGGCGCGAAGATGCCCCCTATGGACGATGCCACCACGGAGCTGCCGGTGAGCTTGGCCGACATCGAGGCCGCGGCCGTGACGATCCGGGGGGCGATCCGGGAAACCCCGACCTCGCACTCCGAGACGCTGTCGGCCATTACCGGCGCGCGGGTCTGGCTGAAGTTCGAGAACCTGCAGTTCACCGGCGCGTTCAAGGAGCGGGGCGCCCGCAACTTCCTGGCCCATCTGACGGCCGAGGAACGTGCCCGGGGAGTTGTGACCGCGTCGGCCGGCAATCACGCGCAGGGCGTCGCCTACCACGCGCACCTGCTCGACATTCCGGCCACGATCGTCATGCCCGCCGACACACCGTTCACGAAGGTGTCGAACACCGCGCACCTCGGCGCCGAAGTCGTACTGGAAGGGGCGGGCTACGCGGGCGCGCTCTTCGGCGCGCAGCGCATCGCGGCCGAGAGCGGGTCGACGATGGTTCCTGCGTTCGACGATCCACTCGTCATCGCGGGTCAAGGGACGATCGGGCTGGAGATGCTCTCGCAGACGAGCACGGAGATGCTCGACACGATCCTCGTCCCGATCGGTGGTGGCGGTCTCATCTCGGGCATCGCGATTGCGATCAAAGCCGTGGCGCCGAGCGTGCGGGTCGTCGGCGTGCAAGCGCAGGACTACACGGGAATGTTGCACGCGCTGGGCCGCACTCCCCCGGCGACGGGCGGACCGACCATTGCCGAAGGCATCGCCGTCACCGACCCGGGCGTTTTGACGCGCCACGTCGTCGAGCGCGCTCGTCGACGACATCGTTGTGGTGTCGGAGCAACGGATCGAGGAAGCAATCGCGCTCGGCGCGGAGATCGAAAAGACGATGCTCGAAGGAGCGGGGGCCGCGGCCCTCGCCGCACTCCTCGAGTATCCCGCCGAGTTCGGCGGCCAGAACGTGGGGGTGGTGCTCAGCGGCGGCAACATCGACGCGCGGATGCTCTCGTCGGTGCTCCTGCGGGCGCTCGCCCGATCCGGCCGGCTCGTCCGGTTGCAGATCGAACTTCCCGATCGGCCGGGCGTGCTCGCCGCGGTCGCGGAGATCGTCGGGGGTCTGCGGGCGAACATCGTCGACGTCGAGCACCGCCGCGATCTTCCCGGCGTGGCGCTCAAGAGCGTCCGCCTCGACCTCTCCGTCGAGACCCGCGATCGGGCGCATGCTGACGAGATCGTGAAGGCGCTCGAGGCCGGAGGCTTCCGAGTAGAGGTCGCCTGAGGGTTGCATGAGTATTGTCTCGGGTTCCAGAGGTGGGAGGACCACAGTGCGCAGATTCGCAATCATGGCCACGGCCGCGTTGTTCGCAGCCGGAGTCGCCGCGTGCGGCAGCAGTAGCAAGCCCGCGGCATCGTCCGACACATCGACGACAGTCGCGTCTTCGACGACATCGGCCCCGACAACCCCGACCACGCTCGCCAAGATCGATTGCAACGGCACGAGCGTGTACGTGACCGACATCGGGACGGCCAGTGACTTCAAGCCCGTCGTGCCCGACACGCTCACCGTCGTGACGAGCCTTCCCGGGCCGGGCTTCTTCGTCGGCAGCGACAGCGACCCGACCAAGATCACGTCGGGTTACGAGTACGACATGGCCAAGGCCATGGAGCAGGCGTTCGGCCTGCACAAGCTCGTGGTGCGCAACGAGAACTTCGACGCCATCACCGCGGGCACCGTGCAGAAGTACGACATTGCCTTGTCGCAGATCTCCATCACCTGCGACCGGGCCAAGGTCGCCAAGTTCTCGATTCCCTACTTCCAGTCGAACCAGGGAATCCTGACCAACGCGGGCGGCCCGTCGATCCTCACGCTGGCCGACGCGAAGAAGGTGCAGTGGGGTGTGCAGACCAGCACCACCGCCACCGACCTGCTCGCGAAGATCAAGCCCGACAAGGAGCCGAAGGTCTTCCAGCAGCTCGGCGACGCATACGCGGCGCTGCAGGCTCACCAGATCGACGCGGTCCTCATCGACACGGCGATCAACCTGGGTGAAGCCGCGCAGTCGAACGGCAAGTTCGTCGTCGTGTCGCAGTTCGCGCAGACCGGTGGGCCCGACCAGTACGGCGCGATCCTGCCGAAGGACTCGACGAACGGGCCGGCGATCAATGCCGCGATCAAGCAACTCGCCGACTCCGGTCAGTTGTCGGCACTCGCCAAGAGCGACCTGACCGCCGACCCCGGCACCCTGCCCACGATCACCGTCCCCTGAGCCCCGGGCCCGAAGCTCGAGGAACTGAACAACAGAAGTGGGACCAGAGGAACTGATCTCGGTCGTACCGCCCGGCGCTTCCAAGCGCCGGGCGGCGCCGTTTCGGGGCAACCTGCTTCCGGCGACGATCGCGCTGGTCGGCTCCGTCGCCGTCACGCTCTTCACGTTGGCGATGCTCTGGAAGTTCGATCAGTCACTGCATGTCGATGCCACCCGACTGGCGATCGCGCGGGTTATCGAGATCGCACTCGGTCTGGCGACGCTCGTGGTGCCGTTCTACGGATTCCGCGCGTTCGCCGCGTCACGGCGCGGAGAGCGACTCGCGGCGAGCGGTGAATACCAGGACGCACGCATCGCGGTCGAAGACTCGCGCGACGACATCTGGTTCGTCGTAGGCGTCGGGCTCACCGCGGGTGTCGTCGGGTTCCTCGCGTTCTTGTTTTCGGCGAACAACGGTGCCGTCCGGTCGGTGCTCTTCGACTGGACGATCATCTGGGACAGTCATTCCGGCCTGCTCAAAGGCTTCTGGCTGAACATCAAGCTGTTCGTCATCAGCGAGATCCTGGTGCTGATCTGGGCGCTGATCGTCGCGGTCGTCCGACTATTGCCCGGCCGGGCGTGTGCGCCGATCCGTGTCCTCGCGATCACCTACATCGACGTGTTCCGCGGCGTGCCCGCAGTCATCTCGATCTACCTGATCGTGTTCGGGTTCGCACTGGCCGGTGTGCCGGTGTTCAAGAGCATGAGTCAGAACGGTCAGGTGTTCTGGCTCGCGGTCCTGGCACTCGTGCTCGTCTACGGCGCGTACGTGGCCGAGGTGTACCGGGCCGGCCTCGAGAGCATCCACTGGAGCCAGGCCGCGGCCGCCCGCTCGCTCGGACTGTCGCAATGGCAGACGCTGCGCCATGTGGTCATACCGCAGGCCGTCCGGCGCATCATCCCGCCGTTGCTCAACGACTTCGTCGCGTTGCAGAAGGACACCGCGCTGGTCGCCTTCGTCGGTGCGCTCGACATCCTCAACTACGCCACGATCTACAAGAGCAAGTACTTCAACCTCTCCCCGGTGACCGGGGCCGCGATCGCGTTTCTCGATCATCACCATTCCGGTAACCCGATTCGTCGACTATCTGATTCGCATCGATCAGGAACGGACGCAGGGCGGATGAGCTCGTTCATCGAACTGCGGGACGTGCACAAGAGCTTCGGGGAGAACGAGGTGCTGCGCGGCGTCGACCTCACCGTGGACGAGCACCAGGTCGTGTGCCTCATCGGGCCCTCGGGCTGCGGCAAGTCCACCCTGTTGCGCTGCATCAACGCGCTCGAGCCGATCCAAGGCGGCGAGATCCACATCGACGGCGAGCGGGTGTCCGGGCGGGGCGTCGACGTCAATGCGTTGCGCGCCGATGTCGGTATCGTCTTCCAGAGCTTCAACCTCTTCCCGCACATGAGCGTGCTCGACAATGTCTCGCTCGCGCCGCGCAAGGTGCTGAAGTTGAGCCGCGACGAAGCCCTGGAGCGTGCCTTCGGGCTCCTCAGTCGCATCGGCATGTCCGAGAAGGCGCACGAGTTCCCCGACCGGTTGTCGGGCGGACAGCAACAACGCGTCGCGATCGTGCGCGCGCTCGCAATGCAGCCGCGTGTGATGTTGCTCGACGAGGTCACGAGTGCGCTCGACCCCGAGCTCGTATCCGAGGTGTTGACACTTGTGAGTCAGCTGGCCTCCGAGGGCATGACGATGTTGCTCGCCACGCACGAGATGGGCTTCGCCCGCGAGGTTTCGAGCAAGGTGGTATTCCTCTACCAGGGCCGGATCGAGGAAGAAGGGCCACCGGCCCAGATGTTCAACGACCCTCAGAGCGACCGCACGCGCGCTTTCCTGCGCAGCATCATCGAAGCGAAGCGACTGTAGGATTTCGGTATGGCACCGGGTGGCGACGTTGCGAATGAGGTCGATCTCGCGACCTTCCAGAGCCGCGCGCCTCGGCGCTGGAATCGCGGCACCATGATCCGGTTCGTGCTCGCCATCACGCCGACCGTGACCTTCGCGATCCTCGGCGCGACGCAACAGCACCTGCACGCACATTGATCACCGTTCGCGCGGCGCGGCCCAGCGAATACGAGCGCGTCGGCGCGCTCACGATCGACGCGTATCGGGCGCTGCCGGTCGATCACCTCTGGGGTGGTTACGACGAGCAGATCCTCGCCACGAAGAAGCGCGCCAAGCACGCCGAAATCATCGTCGCGGTCGACGACCTCGACCAGGTCGTCGGTTCGGTCACCTACGCGGCCGATTCGGCGTCGGAGTGGAGCGAGTGGACGCGGCCGCACGAAGCCCAGTTCCGCCTGCTGGCCGTCGATCCCGCCGCGCGCCGCCAAGGCGCGGGCGACGCGCTCGGTGCGCGCGTGCATCAATCGCGCCGGGCGCGACGAGCAACCGATCCTGATCCACACCACGCCCTGGATGATCGGCGCGCAGCGCATCTACGCGCGCCACGGCTTCACGTGGGCACCCGAGCGCGACGTGCCCTACGACGAATGGCACCGCGACCGAGATCTCGTGCTCCCCGACGAATGGATCGGCCAACCCTTCCTCGCGTACAGCTGGACGCCTCCCGCCTGATTCGCCTGCCGCGGTCGAAGGCCGCCGGCGGCATTCTCGGGTCAACCCGTTCCCGCAGAGGGAACGGGTTGACCCGAGAATCGCGATTGCCGATACGTGAGGCACACAAACCGGCATGCTGTGCCGGTCGATGAACCAGGAGCACCATTGAGTTACGGGCAGGGCGCGGCGCCAGGGTGGTATCCCGACCCGGGTGGCGGGGGCCAGCGGTACTACGACGGCTACGGCTGGACCGCACATGTCGCGCCGCCGGCCGCGCTCTGGAAGGGCGCGCGCTACGGCCGTCCGCCCGCCGGATCGGGCGCGCTCGCGAACCCGGGCAACCGTCTCCTGGCCCGCTTGCTCGACTGGCTCGTCTTCCTTCCGGTGAGCATCGTCGTCATCGCAATCGCAATCGCAATCGTCGCACCGCACACGGGCCCGATCTTCCCCAAGGCCAGCACCGATCCGAACGTCTCCACACCCACACCCGGCTTCGTGTGGCTGTACCTCGCCGCGTTCGTCGCCGCGTTGGTCGTCAACGCGCTCTTCGTCGTCTACGAAGCCGTCGCCACCGAGCGGTACGGCCGCACGCTCGGTAAGCGGTGGATGAAGATCCGCCCCGTCACCCTCGACGGTCACGCCCTCGGCGGTGGTCGTTCGTGGGGCCGCGCCGCGCTCGTCTGGGCCGCGAACCTGATCGGCTGGATCGGTCTGCTCGACTCGCTCTGGTGTCTCTGGGACGGCGACAGTCAGTGCGTCCACGACAAGATCGCGAGCACGCTCGTCGTCAACGACTGACGAACTACTGACAAACGACTCAGTCGCCGAGCTTGCGTACGAGGATGCGCAACGTGTTCTCGAGCGCGCCCGTGTTGTCGTCCTTGTAACGCGTCTCGATGTTCTCGAAGTCGAGCAGCGTCCACTTCGTGTCGGGGAACAGCCGCCGCGCGGCCTGCGGGTCCCACAACGTCACTGGCGGCATCTGCTCCGGGAACGGCTTGGTCTGCAGCACACCGTACGGGTTGAACAGAAAGACGCCACCCGGCTTGAGGATGCGCCGTACGTGGAACAGCGCGACCTTCATGTCCTTCGCGGAAAGGTACGTGAGCGCGGCCCGATCGATTACGACGTCGTAGTAGTCGGAAGGCGCGGTGCAGTCGACGATCGATTCCTTGCGCAGGTCGGCATCACGCAACGACGCGCGACCCCGCGCGTACGCCGCGTACGACACTTCGCAACCCGCCACTTCCCAACCGCGTTCGCTCGCCCAGCGCAGGTTGTTCCCCGAACCGAAACCGATCTCGTACGCGCGCTCACCCGGGTACGCCTCGAACACGTCGACGACGTGCTTCCACGCGTAGTCCGCCGCGTACTTGGGATAGGCCTCGTACGCCCGGTCCCATTCCTTCATCGCCGCCCGGCCGCTCGCGCTGGGCACCGGCGCCTTGAGTCGAGTCGTCTGACCGCTGTCGTTCACCCCACCTCATCGGAGGCGGCGGGCGACTCTGCAGCGATGCCGCGCGCTATTCGCCCGAATCGGGCTGGTTCAGCTCGATGAAGTTGCCGCACGGGTCGTGCAGGAACGCCTGGTGGCCGGCGCCGGCCATGTGGTCGATCGTGTTGACCCTGTCACGCCGGTCGCCCGGATGTCGGCGACGGCCGATTCGAGGTCGTCGACCCGGATCGCGAAGTGGTCGCCGCCCGACCGCGAGCTCTCGCTCTGCATGAGGTGCACCTGCTGGCCGCCGGCGTCGAGCCAGTAGCCGCCGAAACCGAAGTCGGGGCGGTCGCCAGCACGCGTGAGCCCGAGCACCTCGGTGTAGAAGGTGCTGGCCTCGTCGGCGTCGCGCACGCAGATGGCGACGTGATGGATCCCGGCTGGCTTCATGGTTCCGAGCCTAGAGCGAACGCCGGGCTACCGAATCGCCCGCCCCGCCACCCGACTTGTAGCGTCGCCGTCCGACTGGAACCGTTTTTCGGAGGCGACGTGGGTGCACTCGACGGCAAGGTGATCGCGATCACGGGCAGCGGACGTGGGATCGGCCGCGCGGTCGCGCTGGCCGCCGCGGCCGAAGGCGCGGCGGTGGTCGTGAACGACTACGGCGTGTCGATGGACGGCAACGAGCCGACCAGCGAGGTCGCCGACGCGGTCGTCGAAGAGATCAAGCAGCGCGGGCGGCCGGGCCGTCGCCAACGCGAACTCGGTCACGACGATGGAGGGCGGCGCGTCGATCGTGCAGTCGGGCCGTCGACACGTTCGGCCGCATCGACGGCGTCGTGTGCGTCGCCGGCATCCTGCGCGAGCGGATGCTCTTCAACATGTCCGAGGACGAGTGGGACCCGGTCATCGAGACCCACCTCAAGGGCACGTTCACCGTGTTCCGCGCCGCGGCCGCGATCTTCCGCGAGCAGAAGAGCGGCACGATGATCGGCTTCACGTCCGGCGCGTTCGCGGCCAGCGTCGCCCAGGCCAACTACTCCGCGGCCAAGGGCGGCATCGTGTCGCTCGTGCGCAGCGCGGCCGCCGGCATGCAGAAGTACGGCGTGACCGCGAACTGCATCGCACCCGTCGCGAAGTCGCGCATGTCGGGCCAGGTGCCGTTCGGCCTCGAGATGGGCGAGCCCGAAGACGTCGCGCCGATGGTCTGCTACCTGCTCTCCGACCTCGCCAGCGAGGTCACCGGCCAGATCTACACGGTGAACGCCGGACGGATCGCGGTGTGGAACCAGCCGATCGAGGTGCGCGAGATGCGCAAGGACGGCCGCTGGACGCGTCGACGAGATCGCGCACGCGTTTCGCCGAGGTCGGCCAGGAACCGATGCCGATCCTCGAGCGCCTGGCCGGCGATGGAGGCCGCGGCCAAGGCGAAGGACAAGCCGAACGCCTGATTCCCCTGCCATCAGATGGCAGCGTTTCTGCTTCATGGAGACGATTTCCCTGCCATCTGATGGCAGGGTTTTCCGGGGTTACGCTCGCGATTCGTGGATGGCGTCGAGCTCCGGGCGGGAAAGTACGAGGCGACGTTCCGGCCCGATGCGGCGATGCTCTGCACGTCGCTGCGCTTCCGCGACGACGAGTTCGTCGCGTGACCCGCGCACGATCGACGAGTTCCGCGCCGGGCGCGCCACCGCGATCCCGCTGCTGCACCCTGGGCGCAACCGGCTCGCGGGCGAGAGCTACGACGCGGCCGGCACGCGCGTCGACCTGACCGGGCTCACCCTCCCCCACGACCCCAACGGTCTCCCGATGCACGGCAACCTCTTCGGCGCGCCGTTCGAAGTCCTGCAGACACAACGACACGCGCGTCGTCGCCCGCCTCGACTACGGCGCGCTCCCCGAGAAGCTGCGCGCGTTCCCGTTCCCGCACACGCTCACCGTCGACGCGCGGCTTGCACCCGACGCGCGGCCTCAACATCGTCACCCAGGTCGAGCCGACCGCCGACCGAACCGGTCCCGATCTCGTTCGGCTGGCACCCGTTCGTGCAGCTGCCCAACGCGCCCCGCGCCGAATGGGAGCTGCGGTGGCCGGCGTGCGAGCACGTCGAGGTCGACGACACGCGTCATCCCCACCGGTGTCCGCACTCCGCAGGCCGCGGCAGCGCGAGCTCGATCGCGCGAACGCACCTTCGACGATCACTACGCGCTCGGGCCCGACCGCTCCTTCGCGATCTCGGGCGGCGCGGGCCGCAACCGGCGCACGCTCACGCTGCAGTTCGACCCCGCGTATCCGTTCGCCCAGCTGTTCGTCCCGCCCGACCGCGAGTTCGTCGCCATCGAACCGATGACCGCGGAGATCGACGCGCTCGGGCGCGGGCTCGCCCCCGTCGTCGATCCCGGCGACCGTTTCCAGGCCGCGTTCAACATCGCGATCACGACCAGCTGACGCCACCGACCGACCGGGCGCGATCACGACGAGCTGACGCGGGCGTCAGGTAGCGTCGGGGCCATGCCCGGTGCACTCGATGGCGTCCGTATTCTCGACCTTTCCTGGGGGATCGCCGGTCCGCTCGGCGTGCTCCTGCTCGCCGAGCAGGGCGCCGACGTGATCAAGGTCGAACCCCCCGGCGGCGATCCGTTCCGCGCGTACGACGGGTACCGCGTCTGGAACCGCAGCCGGCGATCACTCGAGGTCGATCTCAAATCCGACGCGGGCCGCGACATCTTCGAGCGCTTGCTGGCAACGGCGGACGTGGTGGTCGAGTCGTTCCGGCCGGGCGTGATGGAACGACTCGGCTTCGGCTACGAATCGGTGCACGCCGCGCACCCACGCGTCATCTACCTCTCGTGTCCCGCGTATCCCGACGGCCACCGCTTCGCCCAACGCCCGGGTTACGACGCGCTGGTGCAGGCGAGCAGCGGGCAGATGTGGGAACAGCCGGGCTGGCGCACGGGCCCGATCTTCTTGCACATGCCCATGCCGTCGATGGGCGCGTTCTACCTGATCTCCACCGGCGTGCTCACCGCGCTGATCGCCCGGGAGACGACCGGGCACGGCCAGCACGTGCAGACGTCGCTGTTCGCGGGCGCCATGCTCTACACGACCCAGATCTGGCAACACCTCGAGAACGTCGAACGCGGCGACGCACGAGCTGATGGGCAAGGCGTATCCGCCCGGGATCCATCAGACAGATGATCTTCGAGTGCGCCGACGGTTGGGTGCACGCGTCGGTCATGAGCGGACTCACCCCGACCAAGTCCCAGGACGAGATCCTGGGGTTGGAGGACGCGCCGGATCCGTTCACGTTCATGGCGATGCCGCCCGAGGAGCGCGAGGCGTTCAACGCGAAACGGCGGGAGAAGTTCAAGGAGTGGAAGCGCGACGACATCGTCGCCGCGTTCCAGGAGAACAACCACGCGATCGAGGCGATCATCACCGCCGACGAGCAGTTCGCGCATCCGCAGTTGATTGCCAACGGGATGGTCGCAACGGTCGTCGATCCGGTCGTCGGTGAGACCACGCAGATCGGCACGCCGCTGCACATGTTCGGCACCCCGACCGCGATCCAGGGGCCGCAGCCCACGCCCGGCCAGCACAACGCCGAGATCCTCAAGGAGCTGGGACTATGACCCTCGCGCTCGAAGGCGTGCGCCTGATCGACTTCGGCCAGTACCTGGCGGGGCCGTTCGGCCCGATGATCATGGGCGATCTCGGCGCCGAAGTCATCAAGGTCGAGCCCGTCACGGGCGACGGGATGCGCATGGCGACGAAGCCGTTCTTCGGCTGCCAGCGCGGCAAACGCGACATCGCGCTGAACGTCAAAGACCCCCGCGGCCTCGCCATCGCGCTCGAGCTCATCGCGTCGGCCGACGTCGTGCACCACAACATGACCGCGGGCGTCGCGACCAAGCTCGGCATCGACTACGCGGCGGCCAAGCAGGTCAAGCCCGACATCGTCTACTGCAACACCTGGGCGTACGGCCTCGAAGGTCCCCTGGCCCGCTTCGGCGGTCTCGACCCGCTGTACCAGGCGTCGTCCGGTCTCGAACACGAATCCGGCGCGGTGCACGAAGGCAACACGCCCTTGTACTACCGCTTCGGGATGTGCGACGCGTCGAACGCGATGCTGTCGGTCGTCGCCGTGCTCGGCGCGCTGTATCACCGCAAGCGCACCGGTGAAGGTCAAGAAGTGTGGACGTCACTGTTCGACGGCGGCGCGATCTACACCTCCGACGCGCATCTCGTCGGCGGCGCCGCGGCGCCGCGGCCGCACCTCGACAAGGATCTCATCGGTGTCGGCGCCACCTACCGCCTGTATCGCACGCAGGACGACGACTGGATCTGCATCGCGGCAATCACCGACGACGGAATTCCGCCGCGCTGTGCACGACGCTCGGCGTGGGCGAGCTCGCCGACGACGAACGCTTCGCGACCGCCGCGAACCGCGACGAACACCGCCGTCAACTCGAGACGATCCTCGAACCGCGCTTCGCACCAAGACCGCAACGTTCTGGACCCGCACCCTCGACGACGCGGGCGTCCCCAACGAGGTGCCGCTCGACACGCACGGCGGCGAAACCCCCCTGTTCGACTCCGACAACGTCGAGCTCGGCCTGGTCGCCCGCTACCCGCACCCGCTGCTGGGCAACGATCCGCCAGTTCGGTCGAACTCATCGACTTCTCCGAGACGCCCGGCCGCGTCGCCGGGCCCCCGCCGCTCGTCGGCCAGGACACCCGCGCCATCCTCCACGAGCTCGGTCACAAAGATCCCGAGATCGACGGACTCATCGCCGAAAACGTCTGCTACGAGCCCGACGACCACTACGCCGAACGCTTCTCCAACTGAACGCCACACCGGACCACCCCGATCGGCCGCGGGTGCGCGTGCTGCCGCCCGGCGCACACACGGGCTTCCTCGGGAACCTCTGCGTGCCCGACGACCTCTACTGGGTCGCGCGTGAACCGGTCGCGCTGGTCGGCATGGCGTACCCGGGGCGGGCCGACTGGTCGCTGCTGAACGCGAACGGCATCGGTCATGTCGTGTGCCTCTCGCACGACGCACCCGCCGTACGACCCCGCGCCGTGCACGATCACCGCGATCCGTCTGCAAGACCTCGTCAGTGGCGGAAACCCGAACGACCCGGATCGCGAGCAGGCGCTCGTCGAACTCGCGGCGACCGACGTCGTCGCGCATCTCGACGACGGCATCGGTGTCGCGGTGCACTGCATGGGCGGTCGCGGTCGGGCGGGCACCGTGATCGGCGTCGCGCTCGTGCGCCTCGGCCACGATCCCGACATCGTCGTCGACTACCTCGACCGCATCGCCCACGGCCGGGGTCGGCGCGGCTGGCCGGAAAGCCCGTGGCAGGCCGGCGTCGTGCGTTCGGTCAGGTGACGACCCCGGCGCCGTTGCCGGCGCCGTCACCCGACCAGCATCTCGAGTTCAGGGCGCCTGCATGAGGTCAACTGCCCACGAACCCGAAAGCGATCCGAAGAACCGGGCGTTACCGAACGCCCAAACCGTGCCGTCCTGACCGAGGACGTAGTAGCCGTCGTTCGTCGACAGCGATCGCAACCGCACGCTCGGCACGAACGGATACCCGAACAGGTCGCGCACCCGCGGCAGGCTGCCTTCGAACGGCACGTTGAAGGCGAAGATCCCGCCGTCGTTGGCGACCATCCAGTAGCCCTTGCCGTTCGCGGCCGCGGTCATCGAGCGCACCGGTTGCGACAGCTTCATCGATCCTGTCGAGCCGTGGAAGTGCGCGTCGCCGAACGAGAAGACACCACCGTCGGCCGCGACGAACCAATAGCCGTGGCCGTCGGCCGTCACCGTCATGTCGAGCACGGGTGCGTTGAGGCGCCAGGCGCCCGTCGAGCCGTAGAAGTGCGCGTTCCCGAAGGCGAACACGCCGCCGTCGCGACCGAGCAGGTAGTAACCGCTCCCGGTCGGTGTGGCCGTCATGCCCACGATCGGGGAGTTCAGGTGATGGGCCTGCAGACCACCGAAGTACCGGGCGTCGCCGAACGAGTACACCGCGCCGTTCGCGCCGACCAACCAGTAGCCCTTGCCGTCGGCGGTACGCGCCGACGCAACGATCGGCGCGGGCAACGCGACGTGGCTGAGGTCGCCGTAGAACCGTGCACCGCCGTAGGCGTACACGTGGCCGCTGATCGTCGTGATCCAGTAGCCGTTCCCCTTCGTCCCGCGGTCGATCCGTTCCGGCGACGCCAACAGTTGCGCGCCGCGCGGGTTGATCAGGCCGTAGCCGAAGGTGTCGTCGCGCCCGGGTGCGCCGAGATCGGAGGCGCTCGCGGTCAGATCATGGATGAGTGCGTCTGCACTCAGTTGCGGATCTTCACCGAGCACCAACGCCGCGGTCGCAGTCGCGTACGGCGTCGCCATCGACGTTCCGCTCATCAGCGCGTACTGCGAGTGGCCCTGGCCGTAGGTCGACCAGATGAGGTTGCCGGGCGCCGCGAGATCGACATACGAGCCCGTGTTCGAGAAGTACGCGTGCTGCAGGTTGCTGTCGATCGCGGCAACCGCGATCGCTTCCGGGTACGCGGCCGGGTAGGTCGGCAGGTCGCCGTCCTGATACGCGTTGCCCGCCGCCGCGAACGTCACGATCTGCTTCGAGCGCGCGTACTGGATCGCAACCTGCATGCCCGACGACGGTCCGCCGCCCAGGCTCAGGTTGATCACCCGGGCGCCGTGATCGGCCGCCCAGATGATCCCCTCGGCGACGTCGGACGAGGAACCGCTTCCCGACGCGTCGAGTACTCGGACGGGCAGGATCTTCACCCCGGGTGCGGCGCCCGCGATGCCGACCCCGTTGTTCGCGTGCGCGGCGATGATCCCCGCCACGTGCGTGCCGTGACCGGCCGGGTCGACCTCACCGTTGCCGGCGTGGTCATAGGTCGAGGCGTCGGCCGCGAGATCGAGTCCCGGCAGGACTGAACCGGCGAGGTCCTCGTGGCTCCCGAGCACACCGGTGTCGACCACCGCGACCGTGATGCCGGCACCGTTCGAGACCTTCCAGGCCCCTTCGAAGTCGACCGCGTTGAACGCCCACTGCTGGGGTCGCAACGCGTCGTTGGTGTTCAGGACCCGGACCGTCTCGTCCTGGTCGGTCGACAACACCTGATCCGACGGCCGCCCGAGGCGGTTGTCCATCGTGGCCACCGCGGCGTTGAGCCCGCGCACCACATGCAGGTGTCCCCCGGGATCCCGGGTGATCGACCACATTCCGTGAGTCGCCTCGGCCGCAGTGGCCGCCGACCCCGAGCCCATGACCGCGACCCCGGCGACGACGACAAGTGCCGCCGCCACGCGACGCGCGGCCCTGTTCCTTTTGACCGAAGATTCGGCGCCTCCCAAACGCATACAGTGGCCATCGGCACGTTGCGGAAGTGACTCAAGAGTGAATCACACGCACCGTGACCGAATCCCCGGATCACGTACCGCCCAGAGTGATGCTGCTGAGAGTGACGGGTCGGGCAGACGTCAGGCGTAGCGGGCCGAGACCTCGGCCAGGCGCTCCGACACTGCGGCGCACACGTCGTCGTAGCGGTCGACGGTGATCCCGAGCTCCCGCTGCGTGCGAGCGAGCAGCTCGGCGTCCGGGTTGTCGTCGGATCCGGTCCCGACGGCCTTGGCGACCGCGTCGGCGAGATGCACGCCCGGGGCGATCGGGCCGGCCGGGCAGACCGCGCCGGTGGGTGCGTGATGGCGGGCGACACCGACCACGAGGGCCTCGGGCAGGCCCCAGGCCCGCACGATCGACCCACCGAGCTCGGCGTGGTCGATTCCGACCGCACAGACCTCGGCCTCCATACGTGAGGCCCCCGCGGCGCGGGCCACGTCGATCGATGCCTGCGCGGGGGCGTCCGTGAAGCGCGCCATGATCAGCTTGCCGACGTCGTGCAGCAGGGCTGCGGTCGGCGTCTCGAGCGGCAGCGGCGCCCCCGCCCGAACCAGAGCCTCGGCCGCGAGGGAAGCGGCCACGGAGTGCTGCCACAGGTCGCCGGCGTGCAGGTCGTATTCGGGCACCGGCGCCTCGAGCCGGGCCCGCACGTTGACGCCCAGGGCCAGCGCGAGCACCGGCCCGGCGCCGAGCCGGACCACCGCGTCGTTGACCGTCGCGATCTCGGTGCGCGCCGCGCTCCACGAGGAGTTCGCCCGGCGCAACAACGCCGCGGTGAGGGCCGGGTCGTAGCGGACGATATCGACGATCTGGGCCAGATCGACGCTTTCGCGGGTCGCGAGCACCGCGAGGCGCGTCACGCTCGTCGGGAGCGGCTCGAAGCAATCCGTGGCGCGGGAGACGACATCGATATCGAACATCACCACGGAGATCGGCGTCCCGGGCGTCGACCTCAAGCGCGACCGGCGCCCGCCCAATCCTTCAGCGCAGGAGCGACGCCACCAAGCCCGCCTGACCGAGGTGGTACGTCACCATGATCACCACCGGCGCCCACCGCAACGGTCGCACGAATCGGTCCAACGCGATCAGCGAATCCGACGCCGCGAACAGCACCGCGCCCACGCCGGCCACGACGTTGCCGGTCGCCAGCGCGGTGGCGACCATCGCCGAGATGACCGTCATGTAGATGGCGACCGCGACGCGCAGGTCGACGGGCAATCCACTGCGCGCGATCGCCCCGAGAATGCGCGCCCCGAGCGGCGCGACGAAGGCGAGCGTCACGACCGCCGCGACGACGAACGCAACTGCCGACGGGCCGTGCGTCCAGAAGCCGATCAGATAGCAGATGTGGCCGACGAGGAACGCGGCCAGGCCGGGGACGAAGAGGTCGCGGGGCAACATCAGCAAGACATCGCCGGCCAACGAGAACACGAGCGCGGCGACGAACCACGCGCGCCGCGTATGCGCGTCGGCGGCCGGATCGAGGAGTCCGGCTGCGAAGGTCAACGCAACCAGCGTCGCGGGCTTGCAGAGGTATTCGAGCGCACTACCGGCACGCGGCGAGCGGGCCTTGGCCGTCCAGTCGCCGACCGCGAAGACAAAGGCGATTCCGAACGCGATCCCCGCGGCCGCGTTCACGAGACGACGATCATCGGGCGACGATCACGGCGCGAGCCGCTCGCGGATCCAGCCGCCGGAATCGTCGCGCCGGTACCGCACGCGGTCGTGCAGCCGGTCGGGACGACCCTGCCAGCATTCGAGCTCGGCGCAGCTCACGACGTAGCCGCCCCAGAACGGCGGGAGCGGTGGCTCGGCGCCGGCGAAGCGCGCTTCGATCGCGGCGACGCGCGCCTCGAGCCCGGACCGGTCGACGACCGCGCTCTGGGGCGACGCCCACGCGCTCACCCGGTGACCGCGCGGCCGGCTCTGCCAGTAACGCGTGGCTTCGTCGTCGAGCACGGGCTGGGCCACCCCGACGACCCTCACCTGGCGTTCCTGCTCGCGCCAATGGAACACCGAGCGCGCAGTGCGCGTTCGCCGCGAGCTCGGCGCCCTTGGCGCTCTCCCGGTTCGTGAAGAACACGAAACCCCGCTCGTCGAGGCCGCGCAGCAGAACGGTGCGGGCCGAGACCACGCCCGCCGGGGTGGCGGTCGCGAGCGTCATCGCGTCGGGCTGGCGCACCCCGGCCGCCGAGGCTTCGTCGTACCAGCGCCGGAACTGGGTGATCGGATCCGGATCGACCGACTCCGGGTCGAGTTGCGGCATCGCTGTGGGCGCCATGACCGGCAACGGTGCCAGAATGTGGGCATGGCTTTCCACCACGTGGCGATTGCGACCCGCGACCTCGAGGCGACTCACCGCTTCTACACCGACGCGATGGGCTTCGAGCTCGTCCGAGTCGAGACCATGCCGTACATGGAAAAGGGTTGGGCCCGCCACCTCTTCTACGACACCGGCAACGGCGAGATGCTGGCGATCTGGGACCTCCACGACGCCGAGCTCCCCGACTTCGATCCCGCGATCTCGACCGGGCTCGGGCTGCCGAGCTTCGTGAATCACATCGCCTTCGACTCCGCGTTCGCCGACCTCGACGCCAAGCGCGACCGCTGGCTCGACCAGGGCCACGACGTGGTGCGTATCGACCACGGCTGGTGCACATCGATCTACGCCAACGACCCGAACGGCATCATGGTGGAGTTCTGCGCGACGACGCGCACGTTCACCGCCGACGATCACCGCCAGGCGCAAGCAAGACTCCTCGCGACCGCGCCGGAGTTCGATGCCGAGCCCACGATCGACTTCTTCGAAGCGAGCTCACGCAACAACGCCACCGTCTCGTAGCTCGGCGATCTCCGCGTCGGTGAACCCGGCGAAGTCGCGCAACACCGTGTCGGTGTGTTCGCCGAGCGCGGGTCCGGTGGCGCGGATGGAGCCCGGCGTGCGCGACAACTTGGGCACGACGCCCGTCATCGGGACGTCGCTCGAGAATCCGGCCGCGAGGCGCACGATCATCTCGCGCGCCGCGATGTGCGGATCGCTCACCAGATCGGGCGCCGTATTGATGAGCCCGACCGGAACGTCGTGGGCGCGCAACCGGTCGACGAGATCATCGGCGGTGAGCGTGACGGTCCACGCCGCGATCTCGACGTCGAGCGGATCCTGTTGCGCGGCGCGCGCTTCGTGGGACGCGAGGTCGCGGGCCAGATCGGGACGGTTCATCGCCTCACACAGGCGCGCGAACACCGCGTCGGCGTTGCCGGCGATCACGACATCGCGGCCGTCGGCGGTCGGATACGCATTGGCGGGGGCAACATCGCGCAGGATGCCGCCGGTGCGCGTGCGGGTCACTCCCCCGAGCTCGTAGTCGGCGACCGTCGACTCCATCAGCGCCATCACCGCTTCGTAGATCGCGACGTCGACCTCCTGCCCGCGGCCGCTGCGCGTGCGCTCGTTGAGCGCGGCCAACGCGCCGACGACCGCGAAGAGTCCCGCGAGCGAATCGCCGATCGACACACCGGTGCGCGCCGAGGGTCGATCGGCATCGCCGGTCGTGTGGCGGATGCCGCCCATCGCCTCGCCGATCGAACCGAACCCGGGTTCCGCCGAACGCGGACCGGTCTGACCGAAGCCGGAAACGTGCACGAGCACGACACCGGGATTGTCCTGCGCCAGCGTCTCGTAGTCGAGACCCCAACGCGCCAACGTTCCCGGCTTGAAGTTCTCGATCACCACGTCGCAGCGGGCGGCGATGCGCCGCGCGGCCGCACGCCCGCGCTCGTCGCGCAGGTCGATCACGACCGAACGTTTGTTGCGGGCGATGGCCGGCCACCACAGGCTCCGGCCGTCGATACGCGTGCCGTAGCGGCGCATGATGTCGCCCGCGCCGGGCGGCTCGACCTTCACGACTTCGGCGCCGAGATCGCCGAGCAGCTGACCGGCGAACGGTCCGGCGATGAAGGCACCCAGTTCGAGTACGCGTAGGCCGGCGAGCGGAGTGTCGGTCACGGGCCGAAGAGTAGGGTTTCGACCGCCTCAGGAGGTTCGCAGTGGAGTTCGCACCCAGCGCCCGGACCGTCGAGCTGAAGGCCAAGCTCGTCGAGTTCGACAACGAGATCGTCCGGCCCGCCGAGCCCGTCTACCGGGCCCAACGCGACGAGTCGGGCAACCCGCACTTCCCGCCGCCGGTCATGGAAGAGCTGAAGGTCGGAGGCCCGCAAGCGCGACCTCTGGAACCTCTTCCTGCCCGAGGCCGACCACGGCGCCGGGCTTGACGAACCTCGAGTACGCGCCGCTGTGCGAGGTGATGGGCACGTCGCCGCTGCTCGGCGAGGCCACGAACTGCTCCGCGCCCGACACCGGCAACATGGAGATCCTCGCCCAGTTCGGCACGCCGCTGCAGCAGGAGCAGTGGCTGCGACCGCTGCTCGACGGCGAGATCCGTTCGTGCTTCGCGATGACCGAGCCGTGGGTCGCGTCGAGCGACGCCACCAACATCTCGAGCCGCATCGACGCCCGACGGCGACGACTACGTGATCAACGGGCACAAGTGGTTCACGAGCGGCGCGCTCGACCCGCGCTGCAAGGTCGCGGTGTTCATGGGCGTCACCGACCCCGACACCGACACGTACCACCGCCAGTCGATGATCCTCGTCCCGATGGACGCGCCCGGCGTCACCGTCGTGCGCGGCCTGCCCGTGTTCGGCCACTCCGAAGGCGGCGGCCACGGCGAGACGCTGTGGGAGAACGTGCGCGTTCCCGAAGGAGAACCTGCTCGGCGAGGAGGGCGGCGGCTTCGCGATCGCGCAGGCCCGCCTCGGCCCCGGCCGCATCCACCACTGCATGCGCGCCATCGGCATGGCCGAGCGCGCGCTCGACCTCATGTGCATGCGCGCCCAGACCCGCGTCGCGTTCAAGAAGCCGCTCGCCGACCAGGGCGTGGTGCAGGCGAACATCGCCGAGTCGCGGATGCAGATCGAGCAGGTGCGGCTGCTCACGCATGAAGGCCGCGTGGATGATGGACACGGTCGGCAAGAAGAACGCGCAGCACCGAGATCGCGGCGATCAAGGTCGTCGCGGCCCGTGTCGCGACCGACGTGATCGACCGGGCGATCCAGCTCTTCGGCGGCGCGGGCGTCACCGACGACTGGCCGCTCGCGTCGATGTACGCGCACGCGCGCACGCTGCACCTCGTCGACGGCCCCGACGACGTGCACATGCGCCAGATCGCGCGCGACGAGCTCGGCAAGTACGCGCACCTGCGGCCCGAGGGCTACTGACCACAAGCGAGGCACGCCGATGAAGGTGCGAATCGGGTACGGGCTCGGCAACCTGCGGCCGCTCGTCGGGCGAGGCGCTCGGCGCGCTGGCCGAGGGCCTCGAGCGCAACGGCTTCGACTCGCTCTGGCTCTCGGAGCGCATCAGCGGGCCCGCGCCCGATCCGGTGCTCGGCGCTGACGTACGCGGCCGCCCGCACGAGCAAGATCAAGCTCGGCACGAGCGTGTCGGTGCTGCCCGGGCCGCAGCCCGGCGCTCGTCGCCAAGGAGTGGGCCACGCTCGACGTGCTCTCCGGCGGCCGGGCGCTTCCCGGCCTTCGGGCTCGGGATCGCGCATCCGGTCGAGCAGCAGGCGTTCGGCGTCGAACGCGCCGACCGGGCGTCGATCTTCGACGAGGCGCTGCCGCTCATCCGGCGCCTGTGGTCGGAAGACGACGTCGACCACGACGGCGCGCTGGTTCCACTACGAGCACATGAACGTGCTGCCCAAGCCCGCGCACCCGCTCGACGTGTGGCTCGGCGGCAAGGCGCCGTCGGAGCTGCGCCGCGTCGGCCGCCTCGCCGACGGCTGGCTCGCGAGCTTCACCACCCCCGAGCAGTGCAAGGCGGCGCGGGTCACGGTGGAGGAGGCGGCCGACGCGGCCGGTCGGGAGATCGATCCCGAGCACTTCGGCGTGATGGCGCTCTACACGCACGACGCGATCCCCGACGCGTTCGCCAGGCGATCGCCACCCGCAATCCCGATGTCGAGATCGACGACCTCGTCGCCCGCGGCTGGCCGCGCCTGCACGACCTCTGCGCGCGCTACATCGCGGTCGGCTTCTCGAAGCTCGTGCTCGTCCCGCTCAGCGAGCCCGACGAACTGGGACGACGAGCTCGCCGCCGGCGCCGAAGCCCTCCTCCCCCTCTGCGAACTGTCGTGAGTTGGGCCCCATATGTGGGCCTACGTCACGCCGGTTGGGGGGTTTAGGCCTCGAGGAAGCGGCGGAGGCCGACGATCGAGCCGATGACGCCGATGCCGGCGCCGATCAGCGAGCACGAGGAAACCGATCCGAGCGCGTCGGCCGAGCGTGACCCGAGAACGGCTCGAGAACAGGTTCTGCTGGTTGCGGCCGAGCAGGTTCGCGATGACGATCTTCGAGCAGTCACACGAGCCCGAACGCGAAGCCGGCGCCGATCGCACCCTGCACGAGGCCCTCGGCCATGAACGGCACGCGCACGAACCAGTTCGACGCGCCCACGAGCTTCATGACCTCGATCTCACGCCGGCGCGCGAAGGTCGCGAGCCGGATCGTGTTCACGATGAGGAACAGCGACGACGCGAGCAGCACGCTCGCCATCGCGATGAACGACGAGCCGGATCCAGCTGGTCGCGGTGAGCAGGCTCTTGACCTGCTTGCGCGGCCGTGTTGACGGTGTCGACGCCCGGCTCGGTCCTGGTAGGCCGCCGCGATCACCGCCGGTGAGCTGCGGCCTGCTTCGGCGCGACGCGGAACGACTCGGGCAGGTCGGCCGGCGTCTCGTTGACTCGACGAGCGCGGGCTGGTCGGCGAAAGTCCTTCTTGAAATCGCGTAGGCGTCGTCCTGGGTGAGGTGCACGCACGCTCTTCACGCTCGGATCCTGCTTCGAGCTGCAGTCTGCGATCGTGCGCGACGTCGGTGGCGCTCGCCTCGACCTTCATGAAGATCTCGAGCTCGATGCCGTGCTTCCACTGCTGGGTGCCGTGGTCGACGACGCGACGACACGAGCAGGATCCCGCCGAACAAGAACAGCGAGATCGCGACCGTGATGATGCCGGCGATCGTCATCAGCAGGTTGCGGCGCAGCGAGATCAGCGTCTCGCGGGTGAAGTAGGCGAGGCGGGACATCAGCTACCGACGCCGTAGACGCCGCGTACCTGGTCGCGCACGAGCGAGCCGTGATCGAGCTCGATCACGCGGCGGCGCATCGCGTCGACGATGCGTTGGTCGTGGGTGGCCATCACGACGGTCGTGCCGGTGCGGTTGATGCGATCGAGCAGCCGCATGATGCCGACCGTGGTCGCGGGGTCGAGGTTTCCGGTCGGCTCGTCGGCGAGCAGGATGAGCGGCCGGTTGACGAACGCGCGGGCGATCGAGACCCGCTGCTGCTCGCCGCCGGAGAGCTCCGTCGGGAAGTTGTCGGACTTCTTGGTCAGGCCGACGAGGTCGAGGATCTGCGGCACCTGGGTGCGCACGATGTGCTTGGGCCGCCCGATCACCTCGAGCGCGAACGCGACGTTCTCGTAGACCGTCTTGTTGGTCAGCAGCTTGAAGTCCTGGAAGACGCAGCCGATGTTGCGGCGGAGCTGCGGGACCTTCCAGGCGCCGAGGCGGCCGATGTCGCGGCCGGCGACGAGCACCCGGCCCTCGCTGGCCACTTCGTCGCGCAGCAAGAGCTTGAGGAAGGTGGACTTCCCGGAGCCCGAGGGGCCGACGAGGAAGACGAACTCGCCCTTCAGGATCTCGAGCGAGAGCTCCTGCAGGGCGACGACATCGCCTTTGTACGTCTTGGTGACGTCTTCGAAACGAATCATGTGGTGCGCAGCATCGGAAGCGGAACGAGGGTACCAGCGGGGCGCCCGTGATTGACGAACAGTACCGGATTAGGCCGAATTGCGTGCTCTTCGCCAGTGCAGGTACGCCTCGATGAACGGATCGAGGTCGCCGTCGAGCACCGCCTGCACGTTGCCGGTCTCGTAGCGCGTTCGCTCGTCCTTCACGAGTTGGTACGGCGCGAGCGTGTAGGTGCGGATCTGGTTGCCGAACGCGACGTCCTGCTTGTCGCCGGAGAGACGCTCCAGCTCGCGGCGCTGCTCCTCGCGCTGTCGCTCGGCGAGGCGCGCGGCGAGGATCTGCATCGCCTTGGCGCGGTTCTGGAGCTGCGAGCGCTCGTTCTGGCACGACACCACGACGCCGGTCGGCAGGTGCGTGATGCGCACCGCGGAGTCGGTGACGTTGACGTGCTGGCCGCCCGCGCCCGACGAGCGGTACGTGTCGATGCGCAGGTCGCTCGGATCGATCTCGGGCTGCTTCGGTCTGCTTCGAGCGCGGGCACGCAGTCGAACGACGCGAACGCGGTCTGGCGGCGCGCGTTGCCGTCGAACGGCGAGATGCGGATCAGGCGGTGCACGCCCCGCTCACCTTCGAGCATCCCGTACGCGTAGCGCCCCTTGACGATGAAGGTCGCCGACGTGATGCCCGCCTCCTGGCCTTCGTGCGATCTCGTCGACCTCGACCTCGAAGCCCTTGGTCTCGGCCCAGCGCGTGATCATGCGCAGCACCATCTGCGCCCAGTCCTGCGCGTCGGTGCCGCCCGCGCCGGAGTGCACTTCGCAGATCGCGTCGCGCTCGTCGTGCTCGCCGCTGAACAGCGCGCGCAGCTCGAGCTTGTCGAGGTCGCTCGCGCAAGCGCCGCGCTCGCTTCGGCGATCTCCGGCTCGAGCGACTCGTCGTCTTCCTCGCGCGCCGAGCTCGTGCAGAGCGTCTGCACGTCGGAGAGCCGGCCGTCGAGGTCGTCGATCAGCTCGACGTCTTCGCGCACGCCGAGCCATCTCGGCGTGACCTTGCGGGCGCGGTCGGGGTCGTCCCAGAGATCGGGCGCGCTCGCCTCGTTCCTCGAGCTCGACGAGGCGGGCCCGCGCGTCGTCGATGCGCAGGTACTTGTGCGCGTCGGCGACACGACGCGCGAGATCAGCGAGCTCCTCGGAGAAGTCTCTCATAGGAAGTCAGCGCCCGTGGCAGAGCTTGTACTTCTTGCCGCTGCCGCAGAAGCAGGGCTCGTTGCGGCCCGGCGTCTTCTCGACCCGCACCGGCTGCTGCTGCGACCTGGCTCGGTTGGCAGCGCCATCGGCCGTTCGTCGATCTCGTCGTCGTCGAAGGCCAGCGGCGCCTCGGCGGCCTGTGCGGCCCGGGCGGCCTCGATCGCGTCCGAGCCCTGAACCGGGTCCTCGGGGGCGCTGTAGGAGACGTTGCGGATCGTCGCTGGCGGCGGCTCCTCGTCGACCACGACCTGGAGGTGGAAGACGTAGCGGACGAAGTCGTCCTCGATCTGGCCCATCATCGCCTCGAACATGTCGAAGCCTTCGCGCTGCCACTCCGAGAGCGGGTCCTGCTGGCCCATGGCCCGCAGGTTGATGCCCTCCTGGAGGTAGTCCATCTCGTAGAGGTGCTCGCGCCAGTGCTGGTCGATGACCGAGAGCATCACGCGGCGTTCGATGTCGCGCAGCGTGTCGGCGCCGATCTGTTCGGCCTTCTCGGCGTACAGCTCCTTGGCGTCGTCGACGAACAGCTCTCGAGCGCCTCGCGCCCGATCGACGTCGTCGAGCTGCTCCTTGGTGATGCGCGTCGGGAAGTAGCGTGCGCGCGTCGTCGAGCAAGCCCGGCGACGTCCCAGTCCTCGAAGAACTCGCCGACGCAGTACTGGTCGACGAGGCGGCTGATCGCCGACTCGATCGCGTCGATCGCGTCGTCGCCCAGGTCTTCGCCGTCGAGGATCTGCTGGCGGCGCTGGTAGATGACCTTGCGCTGCTCGTTCATCACCTCGTCGTACTTGAGCACGTCCTTGCGGATCTCGAAGTTGCGGTCCTCGACCGTGCCCTGCGCGCGCTCGACCGCCTTCGAGACCATCTTCGACTCGAGCGGCATGTCGTCGGGGAACGACTTGTCCATCACCCGCTGCATGAGGCCGGTCGCGAACAGGCGCATCAGCTCGTCTTCGAGCGACAGGTAGAAGCGGCTCTCGCCCGGGTCGCCCTGGCGGCCGGAACGGCCGCGCAGCTGGTTGTCGATGCGGCGGCGACTCGTGGCGCTCGGTGCCGAGCACGTAGAGCCCGCCGAGCTCGCGCACCTTCTCGCCCTCGGCCTTGCACTCCTCCGCGCAGCCCCGGCAGCAGCTCCGCGTAGCGGGCATCGGACTCGGGGCTGCCGGGAACGAGACCTTCCTTCAGGCACTCACGCCGGGCCAGACCTTCGGGGTTGCCGCCGAGAAGGATGTCGACGCCGCGACCGGCCATGTTGGTGGCGACGGTCACCGCACCGAGAACGGCCCGCCTGGGCGACGATCTCCGCTTCCCGCTCGTGCTGCTTCGCGTTCAGCACCTCGTGCGGGATGCCCCGCTTCTCGAGCAGCGCGCGACAGCTTCTCCGACTTCTCGACCGAGATCGTGCCGACGAGCACCGGCTGACCGTTCTCGTGGCGCTCGGCGATGTCTTCGACCGCGGCCGTCGTACTTCGCGTCTTCGGTCTTGTAGATGTAGTCGGCGTTGTCGATGCGGACCAGCGTCGCGGTTGGTCGGGATCGACACGACCTGGAGGTCGTAGGTGTGCGCGAACTCACCCGCCTCGGTCGACGCGGTGCCGGTCATGCCCGCCGAGCTTCTCGTACAGCCGGAAGTAGTTCTGCAGCGTGACGGTGGCGAGCGTCTGGTTCTCCTCTTTGATCTTGCACGCCCTCCTTGGCCTCGACCGCCTGGTGCAGACCTTCACTCCAACGGCGGCCTTCGAGGATGCGGCCGGTGAACTCGTCGACGATCTTCACCTCGCCGTCTTGGATGATGTAGTCGACGTCGCGCTTGAACAGCTCCTTGCCGCGCAGCGCCTGCTGGAGCTGGTGCACGTAGTTCTGGTTGACGTTCTCGTAGAGGTTCTCGACGCCGAGCGCCTGCTCGACGCGGCTCGATGCCCTCTTCGGTCGGGACGACGGTGCGCTTGGCTTCGTCGACCTCGTAGTCGCGCTCGCGCTGCAGACCCTCGCACGACGCGCGCGAACTGGTAGTAGAGCTCGGCCGCGTCGGCGGCGCGGCCCGAGATGATGAGCGGCGTGCGCGCCTCGTCGATGAGGATCGAGTCGACCTCGTCGACGATCGCGAAGAAGTGCGGCGACCACGACTGGTTGCGCAGTGCCGCGCTGCACCTGCTCGTCGATGTCGACGACCATGTTGTCGCGGAGGTAGTCGAAACCGAACTCGTTGTTCGTGCCGTAGGTGATGTCGCAGTCGTACTGCACGCGCTTCTCGTCGGGCGTCGAGTCGTCGGGGACGATCGACGCCGACGGTCAGCCCGAGGAACTGGTGCAGCGGCCCATCCATTCCGCGTCGCGGCGGCGCGAGATAGTCGTTCACGGTGACGAGGTGCACGCCGCGGCCCGCGAGCGCGTTGAGGTACGCGGGCAGCGTCGACACGAGGGTCTTGCCCTCGCCGGTCTTCATCTCCGCGACCCAGCCGAGGTGGAGCGCGGCGCCGCCCATGACCTGGACGTCGAAGTGGCGCTGGCCGAGCACCCGGCGGCCGGCCTCGCGCACGGTCGCGAACGCCTCGGGGAGCAGGTCGTCGAGGGCGTCGGCGACGACATCCTTCTCGTGCTCGGGGTTCTTCGCCCCCGAGCGCGCCCGGTCGACCTGCTGCTTGAACTCGGCGGTCTTGGCCACGAGCTGCTCGTCGGACAGGCGCTCGACCTCGGGCTCGAGCGCGTTGACCTCGGGCACGATCGCCTGGACCGCTTTGAGCCGCCGGCCCTCCCCCGCGTGGAGGATCTTGTTGAATAATGCCCATGCGGCGGGCGAGTCTACCGGCGCTTCCACCCGGCCCCGGGCCGCGCCCCCGGCTGCGGCGGCGTCCGGCCGGCTCGGGTCAGGGCGCGTCGACGAGCTTCTCTCGCACCGCGTACATCGCGGCCTCGACGCGCGAGCGCACCTGCAGCTTCTCCAGGATGTTGCGGACGTGGTTCCGGACCGTGTTCTCGGCGATCACCAGCTCGGCGCCGATGTCCTTGTTCGACATGCCCCGTGCGATCAGCCGGAGCACCTCGAGCTCACGGTCGGTGAGGCGCCGGCCGTCGTGCTCCTCTTCGAGCCGACGTGACAGCGCGTTGAACTCGGAGAGAAGCTTCGTGGCCATCGACGGCGACACCAGCGCCTGGCCCGCGCGCGACGGAACGGATGGCGTCGGCGATCTCGTCGATCGCGACCTCCTTCAGCAGGTAGCCGGTCGCGCCGGCGCGCACCGCGCGCGTAGAGGTCTTCCTCGTCCTCCGACTCGGTCAGCATCAGGATCCTTGACCGTGGGCTGCGCGACCCGGATCCGCCGCGTCGGCCTCGATGCCGTTGACACGCCGGCATGCGCACGTCCATCAGCACGACGTCGGGCAGCGAGCTCGGCCGCCTGTTCGATCGCCTCCATGCCGTCGCGCGGCCTCGCCCACGACCACGAGGTCGGGCGCGGTGCTCGAGGACACCGAGCCGAACCCGTGCCGGAACAGCGCGTGGTCGTCGGCGACCAGCACGCGAATCGGCGGCGCTTCGTCGCCGAGGATGTCGACCATGTCGGGTCAGCCGGTGACTTCGATGAGGCCGAGCGCGCCGTCGCGGCGCCGGTACAGCACCGCCGCGTTGTCCGACTCGGTGTTGCGTGAAGAGGAAGAAGTCGTGGCCGAGCAGCTCCATCTGCAGCGCCGCTTCCTCGGGTGTCATCGGCTTCACCGCGAACTGCTTGGTCTTCACGATCGTCGGCCGGCCGTCGTCGTCGTCGGTCGTCGAGCTCGCGTCGAGCCGTCGCCGCAGGCCGTCGGCCGGCTCGCCGCCGCTCGCGACCACGGGCCTGCTTGCCGCGCCCGACGCGGCGCTCGTGCAGGCGGCGCATCTGGTGCTCGACCTTGTCGAGCGCGAGGTCGAGCGCCATCACGTGCTCGATGGCCGCCGCGCGTGCCCTTCACGAGGTGATGGCGTGAGGTGCACGAGGATCTCGCACGTGCGCGAGTCGCCGGCGCGGCGGGTCTGGTGCAAGCCGTAGTCGACGTCGACGCGGCGCACGTCGTTCGCGAACTTGCCGATGCGCTCGAGCTTCTCGAGCGTGACGCGCCCGCAGAGCCGGGTCGACTTCTACGTGCTTGCCGAAGACGACGACGTCCACGTGCTCCCTATCGAGTTCGGTGCCCGAATGCCGACCGGAGTATTCGGAGTATACGCAGCGCCTGGGCGGTCCCGCTCCCGGTGCAGGGGTGCGGGCGATCGTGGCCGCCGAGACCGTGACCGCACCGGCCTGCTGCAGGACCCGCGCCGCCGCGGCCAGCGTGCCGCCCGTTGTCGCGACGTCGTCGACGACGAGAATCGCTCATTGCATCGAAGCGGCGTAGAGCTGTGCAGACGCGGACCGGAGCGGCGCGCCCGTGCGTCGAGCCCCGTCTGCGGCGGCCCGGGCTCGCGCGAGCAGGCCGGCGTGCCGCGCGCACGCCGATCAGACGCGCCACCGCGCGGGCGAGCAGCTCGCCGTGATCGACACCCTGCGGCGCGGATTCGTCGCGCGCTCGCCGGTGCCCACGTGACGAGATCGATCGCGAATGGAGCCGTCGCGCACTGCACGCGCGAGCTCGCCCGCGACGAGCACGAGGAAGCGTCGCTCGTTGCGATACTTCGCGCGCGCGACGAGCTCCCGCGCGACGCCTTCGTACGCGAAGCACGCCGTCCACCACGCGATCGGTTCCGGCGGCGGTGCGGCGCGGGCTTGAGCGTGCCGCGCAGCGGTCGCAGACGGCGCGCCGCGTCGACCGCACCCCGGGCACCGCGCCGGCAACACGTGTCGAACAGATCGTCAGACCGAACGCGTCGCGTGAGTCATGCCGCCGAAGCTACGAGCGGGGTGTGACAACTCGACGAGATAGGTCAAGGGCAAGGGCGGCTATTACAGAAGCTGGCGCACTGCCAAATGGGGAACTTCTCATCTCGAGCCATCTGTACGCGTAGGGAGTACAGATGGCTCCGAGATCGCGATGCCGGTGTCCGCCGCGGCCGCGGACCCGCCGCGGCCCTCCCATCCTCCGTACTTGCGGCCCTTGCCCTGGCCCTTGACCTGGCCCTAGGCGATCTCCGCCGCCCGACGGAGGTGCGCGGGGAGGGAACGCCGGTACGGCGGACGGGCGACTGCCGCCTCGGTGACGATCGCGGTCACGAGCCGGGCCGGCGTGACGTCGAACGCGGGGTTGTACGCCTTCGCACCGGCCGGCGCGATCCGTGCGTCCGCCGACCTGTGTCACCTCGTCGGGATCGCGCTCCTCGATCGCGATCGCGGCGCCGCTCGGCGGTCGCGAGGTCGATCGTCGACGTGGGCGCGGCGACGTAGAACGGGATCTGGTGATGGCGCGCCGAGCACCGCCAGACCGTACGTGCCGATCTTGTTCGCGACGTCGCCGTTGGCCGCGATGCGGTCGGCGCCGACGATCACGAGGTCGACCAGGCCCGCGCGCCATCAACGACGCGGCCGCGCCGTCGGCGATCGAGCGTGGCGTCGATACCGAGCCGATCGCACTCCCACATCGTCAGCCGCGCGCCCTGCAGCAACGGCCGCGTCTCGTCGACCCACACCCGCGGCCGGCGACCACGCTTCGTACGCGGCGCGGACGACACCGAACGCGGTGCCGTAGCCGACGCACGCGAGCGAACCCGTGTTGCAGTGCGTCAAGCACGCGCGCGCCGACCGGAAGGAGCGTCGGCGCCGTGGGCACCGATGAGTCGGTTGCGGCGTACGTCGTCGGCCGCGAACGCCGCGGCCGCGACGAGCGCGGCCTCGGCTCCTCCGGCTTCGTACGCGTCGAGCGCGTGCGCCACACCCCACGCGAGGTTCACCGCGGTCGGCCGCGCCCGCGCGAATGCGCCGGGCCGCCGTGCGCACCTGACCGCTTGGTGCGCGCCGTGTGCGCGGCGAGCGCGACCCCGTACGCGCCGGCCGCACCCAGCGCGGGCGCGCCGCGCACCGCGAGCGGTGCGATCGCGTCGATGAGCTCGTCGACCTCCGTGCAGACGACGAAGCGCAACCGAGCCGGGCAGTGCACGCTGGTCGAGCAGACGGACCGCACCGCGCCGCCACTCGATCGTCGGCGGGATCGGTTCCGCGGTCGGCACGGGCGCGCGCCTCAGAGCGGGAAGCCGAGCTGAGGATTCGTGCGGTCCTCGAGCGAGCGCAGCCGACCTCTGACCCCGCTGACCCAGAAGTCGCCCTCGCCGTCGTGCGTCAGGATCCAGAACTGCTCGGCGCGGATCGCGTCGAGCACCTTCCCGCGACGTCGTCGGGCGGCATGCCCTGCTCGATGAATCCGCGGAGCAGCTCGGCCGCGTCGGGATCAGTGGCACCGACTCCCTCCTGCAGACGCGCGGGCCGGTTGCGCGCGCTGTCGGCGATGTTGGTGTTGCACCCAGCCCGGGCACAGCACCGAGACCTTCACCTGCGGCGCCATCATCGCGAGCTCGTGGTGCAGCGTCTCCGAGATGCGCGACGACCGCGTGCTTGCACGCGTTGTACGGCCCCATGAACGGCGCGGCCACGAGCCCGGCGACCGACGCGGTGTTCACGATGTGCGCCTCGGGCTGTTGCATGAGCAGCGGGACGAACGAGCGAATCCCGTGGATCACGCCCCACAGGTTCACCCCGAGCACCCACTCCCAGGTCGTGAGCGGGGTCTCCCACGACAGTCCGCCGCCGCCGACGCCCGCGTTGTTGCAGAAGATGTGCACGCCGCCGAACCGCTCGACCGCCGCGTCGGCCAGCGCTTGCATCTGCGCGGCATCGGTGACGTCGGTGAGCACCCCATCGACCTCGGCGCCGGAGTGCAACTCCGACACCGCTCGTTCCAGCGCGTCGGCCTGCACATCGCCGAGCACGACGTGCGCACCTTCCGCGGCGAACCGTTGCGCGAGCGCGAATCCGATCCCGCTGGCTCCGCCGGTGATGACCGCGACTTTTCCCTGGAGATCCTGCACGGGTCAGATCGTAACGCCCGACCCGTGCAGTCCTCCTGCGTGATCAGTACCGCCGATCAGTACCGGTAGTGGTCGGGCTTGAACGGACCCGATGACCGGAACACTGATGTAGTCGGCCTGCTCCTCGGTGAGCTGTCGTGAGCTTCACGCCGAGCTTGTCGAGGTGCAGCCGCGCGACCTTCTCGTCGAGGTGCTTGGGCAGCACGTGCACCTTGCGTCTCGTAGAAGTCGGTGTGCGTGAAGAGCTCGATCTGCGCGATCACCTGGTTCGTGAAGCTGTTCGACATCACGAAGCTCGGGTGACCCGTCGCGCAACCGAGGTTCAGCAGCCGGCCCTCGGCCAACACGATGATCGCGTGACCGTCGGGGAAGACCCACTCGTCGACCTGCGGCTTGACGTTCTTGCGCTCGATGCCCTTGAACTTCGTGAGGCCGGCCATGTCGATCTCGGTGTCGAAGTGCCCGATGTTGCCGACGATCGCGTTGTGCTTCATCTTCGCCATCGACTCGACGGTGATGACGTCGCGGTTGCCGGTGGTGGTGACGAAGATGTCGGCCGTCGCCCACGACGTCGTCGAGCGTCGTGACCTGGTAGCCCTCCATCGCCGCCTGCAGCGCGCAGATCGGGTCGATCTCGGTGACGATGACCCGTGCACCCTGGCCACGCAACGACTGCGCGCAACCCTTGCCGACGTCGCCGTAACCGCAGACGACCGCGATCTTGCCCGCGATCATCACGTCGGTCGCACGGTTGATGCCGTCGATCAGCGAGTGCCGGCAGCCGTAGAGGTTGTCGAACTTGCTCTTGGTGACGGAGTCGTTCACGTTGATCGCCGGGAACAGCAGCGTGCCCGCTTCGTGCATCTGGTAGAGGCGGTGCACACCCGTGGTGGTCTCTTCGGTGACGCCCTTGATGCTCGGCCGCGATCCGTGGAACAGCTGCGGCTGATTCCTTCTGCAGCTTGGCCGAGCACGCCGAGAGCACGACCGCGTACTCCTCGTTGTCGGCGGTCTCGGGGTCGGGAACCTTGCCCGCCTTCTCGAACTCGACGCCCTTGTGGATCAGCAGCGTCACGTCGCCACCGTCGTCGAGGATCATGTTGGGGCCGCCACCGTCGGGCCACTGCACGACCTGCTCGGTGCACCACCAGTACTCCTCGAGCGACTCGCCCTTCCACGCGAACACGCGGGACTACCGGCGGCCGGCCATCGCCGCGGCCGGCGTGGTCCTGGGTCGAGAAGATGTTGCAGCTCGCCCACCGCACCTCGGCGCCGAGGGCGACGAGCGTCTCGATGAGCACCGCGGTCTGGATGGTCATGTGCAGCGAGCCGGTGATGCGCGCGCCCTTGAGCGGCTTCGTCTTGCCCGTACTCCTCGCGGCACGCCATGAGGCCGGGCATCTCCACCTCGGCGAGCTCGATCTCCTTGCGGCCGCACTCGGCGAGCGAGAGGTCGGCGACCTTGAAGTCGGTAAATGTTCCCGACGCGGACGAGCGTGATTCGATCTTGGTCATGTGTGGTCCTCCGGTTGCGGTCGCGCGTCTCGGCTGAAGCCGACGCACGTCACGATGTTCACGGAGCCGGCCCGGATCACCGGATGACAGCCCAAGAGGGCCCGACCAAGCACCAATGGTAGCGCGACGTCGTAATTAGTCCAGGGAGAACGGGGGGTAGACGTCGGTGAGGAGCAGGAAGTAGGCCTCGAGGCGGGTCCACCAACGCAACACACCGACGACGAACTGGCGCAATCCCGCCGGCCACTTGCCCGTGAACAACACCGCGAAGAACCCGATGATCGACGCGATGCCCGCCACGAAACCGAGCAGCGCCAGCACGATCACCTGCGGGATGGCGAGGATCAGCCGGAAGAAGACGGTCAGGCGGTTGCGGTCGGTGAGCTGCGGCTGGATGTCGACGCGCACACCCGGAACCTGCCCGGAGTCGGCTCCCGTCGTGTCGAAGACGAACGGCGGGTAGCCCTCGTGCATGAACTCGGCGTACGAGTACGTGCGGATCGCGTAGCGGATGTACATCATCTGGATGCCCGCGAGCCCCTCGGGCATCTCGCCCGTGATGAGGATCGCGAACCACGAGATGAGCGCGACGATGTTCACCGCGATCTGCAGGACGTACAGGATCACGTAGTGCGGGATCGCGAGGATCCACTGCACGATCGGTCGCCAGTTCGCGACTTCCAGCGGCGCGTCGACGGTGAGCGCCGCGGGATAGGTGGACGGGCCTTGCATCATCGGGCCTCCCGAGCCAGAGCGGTGCTCGGCGCTGAGCGTTTTCTGAGTGCCGAGCGCGCACAGTGTGGCCCGGGGCCGGCCGAAATCGGAGGATCCGCCCGGAAAGGCCGGTCCGAGGGGGTTTCTACGGGCCGGCAGGGCCGGCGGCGCCGGCCGCACACCCGCTCGGGTTCGGGACGATGGCGGGCCCGTTCGGCTGCATCTCGACGCTGGAGCACCCGAACGCCGACAGATGCGCGTCGGCCGTCACCGCGCCGCCGTCAGCGAAGCGGACGACCGTGAGCGTGTGGCGCACGTAGCCCTGGGAGTCGATCGCGAGCTCCACTGTCGTCCCCTGATACCCGTTGTCGTGCAGCAGGACGAGGCTCGCGGACGCGGCCTTCAGCTCCTCGGGCGTCAGGCCGGGACGTTCGGTGACCTTCGCCGCGTCGACGACGACCTGGTACTCCTGCACCGCGACACCGTCGACGGTGCCCGCTCCGACCCACGACGCGGCCGTGATCGATTCCTCGGCCAGATCGAGATAGCCCGTCGGGCTCGCCAGGCTCTGCATCGCGACCGCGCCCTTGCGCGGACCGAGCGAGCTCATGACCAGGCCCGCGAACTGCGACAGCGGCGCACCCGGCCCCGAGACGTCGCCGGGCGACATTCCGTAGTTCCCGCCGCCGGTCTCCCACACGTCGGTGCCATTGACGCGCGAGGTGATGTGACCGGCGCCGCCGACGTCGGAGGTCGAGACGATGACGGTCGGGTGCACGTTGACCGTGCTGTCGGCGACGATGGTCTGGCCGCCGTCGGCGAATGCGCCCTGCGCCTCGCTCAGCTGCGCGTGGATCTTGAAGCTCCCCGACGCGGTCGTCGCGTGCAGGCCCGCGAGCACGTTCGCCCGCGCCTGGACCGGGGTGATCTTCGCGTCGGTGCGGGGGGTCTTCGTCGCGATCCGATGAGTCGTGGGGTGGGAATCGTGCGTCGCCTGTACCGCCACCACGACGCCCGCCGCGAGCAGGGCGCCCACGAGCACGGCCGCCGCGATGCGACGCGACTTCGGGCCCCGGCCCCGACGGCGGCGCTTACCGTCGTCGGCGTCGGTCAGTTCCGCGACGGGCAGCCCGCCGTACCGCTCGTCCCGCAGCACCAGGTATTCGTCGTCGCCCACGCCCACTAGACGCTCCCCAACCCCCCGAGGTTGCAAAATCCCTGCCATCAGATGGCAGGGAAATCGTCTCCATGAAGCAAAAACCCTGCCAACTGATGGCAGGAAAAGTGGCGCCCCGCGCCGGAATTCCTGCCAACTGTTGGTGGGGTTTTTGGTTAGGACCAGAGGGATTCGAGGGCGGCGGCGACTTCGGCGGGCTTGGTGACGGGCCACCAGTGGCCACTGTCGGGGAACATCAGGAGACGGGCGCCGGTGCGCCGGGCGAGGCGCTCGCCGAACTCGGGCGTGACGTACGGGTCGTCGGCACCCCAGAGCACGAGGCCGGGGCGGTCGATCGCGTCGACGGCGTCGTGCCAGGCGTCGAAGCCGGACGCGGCGGAGCGGTACAGGCGCAGGATGCAGTCCTTCATCGTGTCGTCGATGCGGCTCGCGACCGCGGCCGCCTGTTCCCGGCCCATCTGGTCCGCGAGCGCGTCGACGAGCGCGTCGGCGACCATCGCTTCCATGACCTGCTCGCCGACTTCGGGCGTCTGCCACATCTGCGCGAGGTCGTGCCACACGTAGTCGCGGTCGATGGCACCCGCGCCCGCGGCCCACGTGCGGATGAGGTCGGGCCGCAACGACACCACGCGTTGCACGAGGAGCGAACCCCAGTCGTGACCGACGATGTCGACCGGCTCGCCGAGCGCGGCGATCTGTTCGATCAACCAGTCGGCGTACGCGTCGGCGGTCGCGTCGAATCCGCTCGGCACCGGCGCCGCGAAACCCGGCAGCGCGGGCGTGACGATGTCGGTGCGCGACAAGTGCGCCCGAACGGGATCCCACTCTTCGCGGTGTCGGGAACACCATGGACGAGCACTGCCGGCATGTCGGCTCCTCGGGGCGTAGGGGTGGTGCGAGTCAGCGCGAATTCGAGAGACGCGTCTTCAACTCGGTGATGGCGTCGATCGGGCCGGGATCGACGTCGTTCTGGAGCGCGATGTAACAGCTCGTCCAGTCGCCGAGGTACATCAGGTCGAGCAGCTGCGCGAGCCGCCCGTCGCCTTCAGCCTTCGACGGTGAGCACCTGGTGCACGCACTCGTCGATCATCCCGTGCGTCTCGTCGAAGCGGAGCTGCAAGCGCTTGTGCTCGAACCCGTGGCGCAGCTCGACGAGCGAGAACAGCTGCCGGGTGACGTCGCCGTGCTGACCCCAACCGCAGATCTCGTTGTGGTCGAGCTCGGGGTACTGGTGCCAGAACGCGGGCGCCTTCGCGTTCTCGTTCATGTCGCACTTCCAGCGGTACGCCGCGACCCCGCCGAGCGCGCCGCCGCCGTAGATCAACGGGATCGTGCGCCCCAGATGCCGGGCCAGCTCGCGCGCCGGGTTCGCGGCGCCGGTAACTGCGGGCACACAGCGATCGCGCCGTTGCGCGAGCTGCGCCTGCGCGGTCACGAGGTTGGCGTGCGCACCGGGTGCGAGGCCCGTGCGATAGAGCGTGACGAGGATCGGCGCGACCAGCGCGCCGATCGCGGCACGCGGCAGCAGACCGGGCGGGCACGCGAGGTGCAGACCGCCGGCGTCGCGCGCGACGTCGGCCAGCCGACCGCCGACACGAGATCGCGACGAACTCCGCGCCCCGTTCGACTGCGCTCGACGCCATCGACACCGTCTCTTCGGTGTCACCGGAGTACGACACCGCGATCGCGAGCGTGTCGGGACCGACGAATGCGGGCGTGCGGATCTGCTTCAGCACCGTGAGCGGAACCGGGAGCTCGTCGTTGAACGCGGCGGCCACGACGTCGCCGGCGATACCCGATCCGCCCATGCCGAGCACGACGATGTTCTTGATCGCTTCGCCGTCGGGGAACGTGTCGGCGTGAACTTCGCTCGCGACCTCGTGGGCGTGCGCGAGCTGCTCGGGCAGACCCGCGACCGCGTCGAGGAAGCCCAGCGAATCGGTGCTCACTGCTCGAAGGTGGGCTTGATGCCGTCGCTTTCGGCCTTCTTCGTCAGACCGCGCGTGTTCCGCGTCGTCGACGGTCTCCGCGTCGTCGATGAGGAGGTCGGGGATGTCGCCGTCGAGAACGCGGTACCGCCGCTGCAGCCGCGGGTTGTACAGCGACTGTTCGTCGGCGAAGTACAAGCAGCGGGCCCTTGTCCTGCGGGCACGCGAGGATCTCGAGCAGTTTCGGGTCGAGCGCCATGCGCGCAGACTAGCGGCGCCCGTCGCCGAACGCGCCTGGACGCCCGCGCCCGAACAACGGGGACTCGACCGGGACCGCTCAGCCGGCTCGGATCAGCGCGAGCACCTCGCGAGTGTGCGCGTCGCACTGCGCGGCGTCGGGCGCCTCGAGGTTCAGGCGCAGCAGCGGCTCGGTGTTGCTCGGCCGCAGGTTGAACCACCACTCGCCGCAGTCGACGGTCAGGCCGTCGAGACGGTCCTGCGGATTCGTCGCGTACTCGGCCGCGACCGTCTCGATGACCGCCGAGGGATCGTCGACCCGGGAGTTGATCTCGCCGCTCTGCACGTAGCGCTCGAACGGCTTGCGCAGCTCCGAGAGCGGAACGTCCGGCCCGACCGAGCTGCTCGAGCACGAGCAACGCCGCGATCGAGCCGGAGTCGGCCCGCCAGTTGTCGCGGAAGTAGTAGTGCGCGGAGTGCTCGCCGCCGAAGATCGCGCCGGTCTCGGCCATGACCTGCTTGATGAACGAGTGCCCGACCCGGGCCCGCACCGGCGTGCCGCCGTGCTCGCGGATGATCTCGGGCACCGCGTGCGAGCAGATGAGGTTGTGCACGACCGTCTCGCCCGGGTGCCGGTCGAGGATCCCCGCCGCGACGATCGCGGTGGTGGTGGACCCGCTGACCGGCACGCCCTTGTCGTCGACGAGGAACACGCGGTCGGCGTCGCCGTCGAACGCGAGACCGACGTCGGCGTTCGAGGTCGAGCACCGCGCGCTGGAGGTCCTTCAGGTTCTCGAGCTGGATCGGGTCGGCGGGGTGGTTCGGGAACGATGCCGTCGAGCTCGCCGAAGAGCACGGTCAGCGAGAACGGAAGCCCCTCGAACACCTTCGGCACGACGAGACCGCCCATGCCGTTGGCGGTGTCGGCGACGACCTTCAGCGGCTTCAGCACGGAGGTGTCGACGAACGAGCGCACGTGGTCGCCGAACGCCTCGAGCAGGTCGACGCGCTCGACCTTGCCCGCGACCTCGCCGCGCGACGTGACGCCCGACGCGACCATCTCCTTGATCTGTTGCAGACCGGTCTGCTCGCCGACCGGCGCGGCGCCGGCCCGGCACAACTTGATGCCGTTGTACTTCGCGGGGTTGTGGCTCGCGGTGAACATCGCGCCGGGCGCGTCGAGATGCCCGGACGCGAAGTAGACGAGATCGGTGGAGGCCAGCCCGACGTCGGTCACGTCGGCGCCCGCGAGCGTGGCGCCTTCGATGAACGCGGCCGCGAGCGGCTCCGACGACGGGCGCATGTCGCGGCCGACGACCACGTGCTGCGCGCCGGTGAAGTGCGCGAACGCGTTGCCGATGCGGCGCGCGAGCGTCTCGTCGATCTCGTCGGGATAGACCCCGCGAATGTCGTAGGCCTTGAAGACTGCGTCGAGCGACACGATGTGCTCCTACCCACTTCCGAAGAGCGGTCCGGCCTCAGGGCCGGATCATGGTAGCGCCGGCTCCGGTTCCTTTCGATCGGGCGGCTCGTCGCCGTCCGGAAGTCCGTCGGGCGGCTCGTCGTCGTCGGAAACGTCGCCGCGCCACCAGCTCTCCTGCGCCCCGTCCCCGCCCGTGTCGTTGCCGGTGTCGCCGCCGTTTTGGCCCTCGGTGTCGCCCGCGCCGCCCTCGGTCTCCTCCGGCTGCACCGCGTCGTCGTTCCCCGCCGCGAACCGGCGGGCACCCGTCCAGAGCCCGAGCAGGACGAGCCCCACCGCGCCGGCAACCGTGATGGCCCGACCGACCCAGTCGGCACTGGTCAGTCCGTACGTCAGCGAGACGTGGGTGGATGTCGGAACGACGACCATCATGTTCGGCGCGAGCCGGTACGGACCCTGCGCGCCGGTGACATGCCAGTTCGGGAAGTACGACTCCTTCACCTCGACCGGCTTGCCGATCTCGGAGACGTCGAACGAGATCTGGTCGACGCTCGTCGTGCACGTTGGAGACCTGCACCGGATCGCTCGACGGTCTTCGGCTGCGCCTGCGCGAGGTCGCTCGCCGTCGACGCGCTGTCCAGTTGCTCGGGCCGGTCTGCGCGTACGCGGTGCCGAGCGTGTCGCTGTTCATCCACCACGGCGCGGTCGTGCACTCCCAACCGTCTTGCATCTTCGGCTCGGCGCCGGTCGCCTTGTCCCACGGCCTGACCCCAACACTTCGAGTAGGTGCGGTTCTTCTTGCCCGACGGCAACGACGTGAGCACCACCGGTTCCTTGTCGAGGCCGACGACGAGATCGCTGTTCGCGACCTCGTAGACCTTCCAGTTGGTGAGCTGCTTGTCGGGCGACGGACCGGGGATCGACGGGTTCTGCGGGATCGTCTTCACCAGTTTGAGTTGCGAGCTCTGACCCGCGAGCTTCTGCATCTCCGGCGTCCACGCCATGTAGTAGCGCACGCCGAGCATCTGCAGGTGGCGCACGCACAGATCGAAGTCGGAGTTGGCCGAGCCGTACACGAGTCCGCGCACCGGGTTCGACGGGTGCTGCGCGCACTCGCTGACGGTGAGGAAGTGGTAGTCGGTCGTGGCCGACGACTCGAAGTAGATGCCCTCCATCGAGTCGATCTTCCCGTGCGTGAAGTACGGGAGCAGCTCCAACGCGAGGCTGGTGCCGTAGCTGTTGATCGCGTCGGGATCGCCCGACGACGGTTCCCAGAGCGCGCGGCCGTCGCCGTACTGGTCGGCGACCTGCTCCATGCCGGTCATCACCGCGCTGTACTGCGGGTAGTCCGCCTTCTGCTCGTAGCCCGCGTAGTTCCAGGCGGCCCAACCGCGGATCAGGATGGCGGGGTTGTTGCCGGCGGCATCGAAGCCGCGGTTGAGCGCGAAGATCCCGCCGAACACCACAACAACGGCAATCGCGATCGCGCCGTAGCGGCGCCCGATTTTGGTGACGGCCGCGGGCGCGAGCTGCCGGCGGCGGTTCCCAACCCTGCGGTCCGCGATCGAACTTCCGATCGGCCAATGCCCACGCCGCTTCCTTGCGCGCGTCCGCGGCGTCGAGCGCGTCGACGTCGGGATCGACATCCGCGGTGGCGATCTCGGCCCAGGCGCGGGCGCGCGCGTCGCTGGAGATCGCCGTCGCGTATCCAGGTGTAGGCCTTCATGACCAACATCGCCGACGAACCGCGCGATCTCGGTGGCGCCCATCGCCGCGACGAACGCCCACGTGAGCATCCAGAACGGCAGGAAGCGCGTGTTCCAGATCGCGTGCTCCGGCCACTCGACGAACATCACGCCGATGATCAGACCGAGGACGAGCAACACCAGCGTCGAACGCCGGCGGTACCACCCGGCGGCGATGATCGCGACTCCCACGAGGAGCCATATCCACGACGGCAACCACAGCGTGGGCGACATGTGGCGCAGCGGATTCGTGTTCGGGTCGATCGGCGGGCGCAACAGCGCGCTCCACAACCCGTTCAGCGTGTGCCGCACCGGACCGGGCAGCGGTATCCACGACGGCAACTGGTACGAGCGGCTTGGGCAGCAGCTTCGTGTACCGCATGCTCTGCGTGTACGCCTGCTGCCACAGCAGCGGCAGCAGCCACACTGCGCTCAGCGCGACCGCGACCGCTCCGACCGGGATCGCGATCGCCCAGGTGCGGCGCGGGCGCCGCGTGAGCCACAGCAGGACCGCGGCGATACCGACGAAGATCGCGACCACGATGTGCGACATGATCGCCAAGGCGATGAGCACCGCCGGCAGCCAGCGGCGCTTGCCCGTGTCGAGCGTGTACGCGAGCGCACCCAATCCGAACAGCGCGAACGCGAGCGCGATGCAGAACGAGAACTCACCGGCGAGCGTGCTCGCGATGTTGCCGCCGTAGATCTGCCAGTCGTTGCGGGTCTGCACCAGCGTGCCGAAGCGCGGCGATGGCGAACGCGGGCGGTGCCGGCCACGGAGCCTTCATGCCCTTGGCGAAGCAGTACGCGGCCGCGGGGAGCATCAACGGCCCGCTGACCGTGACGAGCTTGAACGCGACGTTGTACGGCATCACCAGGTTCAGCGCGCCGATCATCAGCGCCGGGACCGGGAAGTAGTACTGGCCGACGGGGAATCCGGCGTACCAGTCGGGCGCCCAACCCGAGAGCCGGAACTTCGGGAACCAGTTGTCGATCAGGAACTTGGGCCACCACACGTGGGCGCCCATGTCGCCGCCGTTGGTGGTGGTGTTGCGGAACAGGTCACCGAAGCGGAAATGGCTCGGGATCAGGCTCCACGAGTGGGCCGGGTCGATGATGCAGAAGACCAGCCAGGTGCAGAGCGCGACGACGGCCCAGCCGATCGCCCGCTCCCAGAGCGCGCGCGGCTGGTCGTCCTCGTTGAGCGAGTCGCCGCCTCCGATCGGGCCCGGTTGGGCGTCGATCGTCACAGCTTCGGATTCCGTCGTGGGAGCAACCACCGGCACAAAGGATGCCAGACGCCGCTTCGACGCCGGACTCACCCCCGGTCTTACCCGGTGTTGCTCAGCGTGGGCGTCTGCTCAGTGATTGGTCCGAGCCAGCTCCAACACCTCGTTCAGCGACAGGACGCCCTCGTCGTCCTGCCAGGTGTTGGCCTCACACTTGGTACAACGGTGGAACACGATCTCCCGACCGGCGACCCGCATGCGGATCGTGATGAGAACCGTCTTCGCACATCCTGTGCAAACCAGCATTCCGTGCCTCCCTGACACCGGCCCGGCAGTACACCGCGCCGGAGGTCTTGGTCGGCATCCGACACCGCCGCGCTGAAGCGCGCGATCGGTGACTTTTGCCACGGTCGGGCGCAGTTGCGACGCCCAAATCACTGCTTAGAGGGCAAACGACCGTGCGCCCCGGGTGGTCAGACGCGAGGAGCGTCGTGACGAGGTTGAAGCCGATGTGCATCAGGATCGACGCCGAGAGATCGCCGCGTCGCGAGCGCGACCACGCCCGACACCGCGCCGAGCAGGAACAGTGCGGGCACGACTGCGAGATCGCCGAGCGTGGGGCTGAGCATCGGGTGCGCGAGCGCGAACGCGAGCGCTTGCACGATCACGGCCCATTCGGGCGACATGCGCCGGCGCAGGGCCCGCAGCAGGAGTCCGCGGAAGAGCAGCTCCTCGCACACCGGCGCGACGAATGCGGCGACGACCGCGAACACCGCGAGCTTCGGCCCGCTCGCGTGGTCGAGGTCCTGCACGACCTGTTGGTTCGCGTTGACGATGTTCACGAGCGGCTGGATCAGCGCGGTGCCGATGAGGAACAGGCCGAGCCCGGCGAACGGCGCCCACCAGTCGCGCAGCTCGAGCGTGAGGCCGAAGTCCTTGACGACGCCCCGGCCCTTGTAGCGCGCAACGAACACCACGCAGCCGAACCACGTACCGAACTGCGCGAGGGTCGACAGCGCGGTGGTGATCGCGCCCGTGTGGTCGGAGGTGTCGCCGGTGAGCGCGAACCCGACCGAGACCCCGATGACCGAAGCAACGATGCCGGCGAAGTAGATCCAGAAGAAGTCGCCCAGGCCCCAGGTGATTACCGATCGTCCCGGCGTCGGGACGCGTTCGGACGACGGCGGCGAAGATCCGGGATCCACCGGCTCAGGCTACCGAGCAGGTGTTCGCGGCCGATGGGCACGGTGCGTCGTCGTTGCCGCCGCGCGGTGCCCGATGCGCGCCGTTTCGTCCGGGAACGGGAATCGTCACCCGTCCGCCATACGATGGGCCGCGTTCGTCTGCAGTGGAGAAAAACCCATGAGCCCAGGCCCCGAAGATCAGTGGCGCCCGCCGGAACCGCCGCCGGGTCGCTCACCGCGACCGGGCTCGCCCGGAGGTGGGGGCCCGATGGGCGCCGCCAACCGTTCGAAGTGGCTGCCGTGGGTGATCATCGCGCTCGATCGTGGCCGTGTTCCTGGTGTGGAAAGCGGCGCCGGGCTCCACCACTGCGCAGGAGAAACTCGACTACGGAACCTTCTTGACGCTGGTCAAGCAGGGCCACGTCTCGAGCATCAAGTACGACTCGTCGAGCGGGAAGATCACCGGAGCCTTCAGCGAGGGCTTCACGAACAACAACGACGGCAAGAAGGAATTCACCGACCCCGGGCCCGCAGATCACGCTGCCCGACGCCGACATCGCACTGTTGAACGAGCACGGCGTCGCCCGTAACTACAAGCCGCGCTCGAGCGACATCCTCGGCACGCTGCTCGTCTATCTGCTCCCGCTCCTACTCATCGGCGCGATCTGGTTCTTCATCGCGCGCCGCGCGCAGGGACAGATGGGCGCGGTGATGAACATCGGGCGCTCGCGCGCCAAGGTGTACAACACCGACAAACCGAAGACGACCTTCGCCGACGTCGCCGGTTACGGCGCGGTGAAGGAAGAGATCACCGAGGTCGTCGGCTTCTTGAAGCAGCCGGGCAAGTTCAAGGAGATCGGCGCGCGCATCCCCAAGGGCGTGCTGCTCGTCGGCCCGCCCGGCACCGGCAAGACGCTCATCGCACGCGCGGTCGCCGGCGAGGCCGGCGTGCCGTTCATCTCGATCACCGGCTCCGACTTCATGGAGATGTTCGTCGGCGTCGGCGCGGCGCGCGTGCGCGACCTGTTCCAGACCGCGAAGAAGCAGGCGCCCGCGATCATCTTCGTCGACGAGATCGACTCCATCGGCCGCAAGCGCGGCGCCGGCCTCGGCGGCGGGCACGACGAGCGCGAGCAGACGCTCAACCAGATGCTCGCGGAGATGGACGGCTTCGAGGCCACCGAGGGCATCGTGATGATGGCGGCGACGAACCGCCCCGACATCCTCGACCCCGCGCTGCTCCGGCCCGGCCGCTTCGACCGCCAGATCATGGTGCCGCTTGCCGACCCTGGACGAGCGGGTCGAGATCCTCAAGGTCCACATCCGCGACAAGAAGATGGACACCCGACGTCGACGTCAACGTCGTCGCCCGGGGCACGCCCGGCATGAGCGGCGCCGACCTCGCGAACCTCGTGAACGAAGCGGCCCTGTTCGCAGTGCGCCGCGGCGCCCACGAAGTCCACCGCGAAGACTTCGACGCGGCCCGCGACCGCGTGCTGATGGGCCTCAAGCGCGAGTCGCTCGCGCTGTCGGAGGAGGAGAAGGAGATCATCGCCTACCACGAGGGTGGTCACGCGGTGTGCGCGTACGTGCTCGAGCACGCCGACCCGCTGCACAAGGTGACGATCCTGCCGACCGGCATGGCGCTCGGCGTCACGCACCAGCTGCCGATCGAGGAGCGCCACATCTACAAGCGCGAGTACATCGCCGACTCGCTGGTCGTGCGGCTCGGCGGCCGTGTGGCCGAGGAGCTCATCTTCGGCCACCAGTCGACCGGTGCGCAGAACGACCTCGTCGGCAACACCGAGCTCGCCCGCAAGATGGTCCGCGAGTGGGGCATGTCCGACCGCATCGGGCCGATGGCGTGGGGCTCGCAGGGCGCGGTGTTCCTCGGCGAGGACCTCATGCACTCCCGCGACTACTCCGACGAGACCGCGCGCGTCATCGACGAAGAGGTCGAGCGGATCCTGCGCGACGAGGAAGACCGGTGCCGCAAGGTGCTCACCGAGTACCGGCGCCGGCCTCGACGCAGTCGCCCAGGCGCTTGCTCGAACGGGAGACGCTTGAGCGGCGAAGAGGTCGAGAACATCGTCGACCAGGCCATGGGTCGCAAGGTCGGCGGTCCCCGCCTGATCACGCGGGCCGACGGTACGGAAGTGCCGGTCGATCCCGACCTCGCCGACGCCGGTCTGCTGGGCGATCTCACCGAGGGCGAGATCTAGCACCCGGTTCGCCGTTACCGCGGTTCGCCGAATTTCAGTTCGCGCGGAGCTCGGCGACCGCGGTCCAGAGCTCGGTGGCTGCGAACGCGCCGATGAACGACACGCGCACGACGCCGGTCGCGTCGGCGACGATCGTCATCGGCGCGGCCTCGATGTGGTAGCGGTTGTGCAGCTCGCGGTGCTCGAAGAACTCGACCTCGGTCACCGCGACCTCGTCGGACTCGAGCGCCCGGGCCTTGTCGTACAGCCCCCCACACGACTCGCACGTGCGTGACGTGAACAGCACGACGAGCCACGGCGCGTCCGGCCGGACGAAGTCGGCGCGGTCAAGCTGGGTCGGCGGGAGACCGCGGGGCTGGGTCGGCGCCTCGCGGTTGCGGCGGCGTTCGAACCACCACGCGGCCGCGGCGAGCACCGCGAACAGCACCACGGCGATGAGGACACGAACGAGCATCGGCCAAACCGTATCGTCGGCCGTCGCGCCGACCCTTACGCCGGGCTCAGCCGACTCGATCTCTCGACAACTCGACGACTCATCCGGCGACGACGACGCCGACGGATGTCGACGCCTCGTCGTTCGCGACGATCGTCCGGGTCGACGAAGATCGGCTCGGTGGCGGTGATGCCGATCGCGGCGTCGAGCTTCGTCGGCCGGGTACCGCCGATCACGTTGACCGTGACCGCCCGCCCGGGCGGGACGGTCACGTGCTGCAGGGCCGCGGGCTTGTCGACCTGGCCCCCGATGAACAGATCGACCGCCACGACCGCCGGGTCGGCGCCGGGGTTGAAGAACGAGAGCGTGGTCGAGCGCAGGCCGACCACGTTGTCGCGGGCGAAGGCCCAACCGTTCGCCGGGGCGATGCCGCCCGGCGAGGTGACCACGCCCACGGTCGTGTCCGGGTCCTGGAACCGGGTCAGCGTCTGGGCGACGATCGACACGTTCTGTTCGGACCGCACGTCGAGGCTGTAGCGGACGCCGTCGGGCACGGGTATGCACGCCTTGGTCGGCGCCGTCGCACAGTGGCCGAGATACACCCACACGACGTCGTCCTGAGCGACGTTGAGACTGACCGGCGCAAGGGCCCGCTTCGACGTCTCCGGCATCGCCTGCACGTCGACCTGCGCGTCGTCGTTGCCGACGTTCGCGATCGCGACGAGCGCCGTCGAGCGCGCCGCGCCTTGACCGCCGGCGAAGTCCCAGTCGGTTGCCGTGACCGGCGTTCCCATCGAGAGCGCGACACCCGGCGTTCCCGCCAACGGCGTGTACACGATCGTCTGCGCCGCGACGACGGAGCCGACGTCGGTGCTCACCGCGATCGCAACCCGCGCCTGGCGCACCGCGATGTCGTGAATGGAGATCACGTCGCGCGAACGCCGCGGGATGTCGATGCCCTGCAGCGGTCCGGGCTTGAGCAGACCGGTACTCGTGCGCAACGTGACGTCGACCTTCGCATCCGACGCGTACGGATTGTCGAGCACGAGCCATTGCTGGACGCCACGCGGCGTGGAGCCGGCGGCGAAATACCAGTTCGGCGAGCTCTGGGTTGCGCACGGCGTGCTCTCGAGCGCACCGGGCCCGTCGATCCCCTCTTCCACCAGGACCCGGCCGCCGAAGGTCTCGATCGTGAGCGCGCCCGGGCCTCCGAGTTGATCGCGAGGCTTGGGCAGCACCGAGTTCGCCGGGACCGCGACGGTCATGTGGGTCGCCGGGCCCGTGTCGGCGAGGTCGGTGACCACGACATCGGCGGGAGTGGTGCCCTCGTTGGCAAAGGTGACGATGGCCTGGGCGTGCGGCAACGCGGTCGGCAGGCCCGGGCAGAACCACACCGTGTTCGACGCGGAGAGCACGGCCGCGCTGGGGGCCACGATCGTGCTGGGCGGAGGCGGAGGCGGCGCGCTCGACGCGTTGCCGGCCACCACGCCGCCGACGACCAAAGCCGCGAGCAACACCACGAAGAGGAATCGTCGCGAGGTCACGCGCCGACCCCCGATCCCACGAGCGGCTCCGGACTCGGCGGGGTCGCGCCCGACTCCGCGGCGGGCGGGATCGACGAATCGGGGGCCGAGTCCTCGCGGCGCCGCCGCGTCACGAACCACAGCGCGACGGCCGCGATCCACACCGCGACCTCGACGAGACGCAACGCCGACACTGACGTGTTCCCGTCGAAGTGCACGTGCACCGGACGCGTTCGCCTCGAGCGCGAACGCGTTCGTCCATGCGAACGCGTCACGACGGGCGACGGTCTTTCCGCCGGCCTGCGCGACCCAGTGCGAGTTCGCGGCTTCCGACCACAACAACGTTCCCGGGCCGATCGGGCTCGTCGATCCCGCCGTGCGCCGGGACACCGACGACGCCGTCGGGCTCGGAACGGACCGCGGCGGCCTGCGGATCGGTGCCGTCGACCTGTACGCCGGTGTTGCCGGGCGGAACGAGGGCGCGGCTCGGGATCCAGGCGTCGTTGTCGTAGACGACTCCGGAGTCGTCGAGGCGCGACAACGTGAGGTCGAGTTGTCGTCCGAGCGCGTCGGCGATCGCCGACTGGTCGTTCCCGATCTGGCCGCCGTCGGGTGCGGCGCGCTTCACGAACGCGACGTAGCGCACCCCGGCCGGCGCGATCAGATGCCCGAGGCGCACCGTCGATCCCGACGCGGCCGACGCGATCATCCCGCCCAACACGTCGTCGGCGTGGTGTTCGGGCGCGGCCCACAGATCGCGGGCATCGCCGACACCGTCGCGTGTAAGCGCGAAGCCGATCCCGTCGACGACCTTGGCGTCGGCGGGCAGAACCTTCGGGTCGCCGACCCACAGCACACGGAAGCCTCCGGCGGGCGGGTTGTCGCCCATCCACGAGTAGGTCGTGGGCCAGTCGGTGGAGTGCAATCCGAAGCGGCCCGAGAAGGTGTCGGCGGAAAGCCCGACGACGGCGAGGCCGAGGCCGGCGAAGGCCACGATCATCATCACCTGGCGCCAGCCGAAGTGGAATCGGCGCAGGTCGTCGAGCACGGCCGCGACTCCCAGCCCGGCCGCGAAGGCGAGCCCGATCGCGGCGGCCACCAGCACGCCCTCGGGGGCGAGGGTGGTCGCGCTCCGGGCGAGAGCCGTCCGGGCAACCACGCCAGCGCAAACGAGATCGCGGCCAGCACCCACGCCCGCGTGGCCCAGGCCAGGCGCGGGCCGGTGGCGATCGCGAGCGGAACCACGGCGGCAGCGAGGATGCCCCACGGCGCGAGCCCGGCGCCGGCGCGTCCGGTGTGGAAATGCAGCACGGATGCGAGCGACAGCGACGACGCGCGGCTGCGCACCCAACGTCGGCCGCATCGGCGCCGATCAACGAGAACGACCACGGGCGCGAGAGACCAGCGCGGCACCGACGGCCGCGACCACCGCGCCGAGGACCGCACGGCCCGTGTAGCGCGCGCCCCGCACGAACGGCAGGGCAATGCAGAACGCGACCGCGATGGCCGGTCCGAGCAGCAACGCCGCGGGCCACACCGACGCCGCGATCGCGGCCAGCAACAAGATCGTGCACACCGCGTGGACGCGGCGCCGCGTACGACCCGCGCCCGCGTCCTGATCGTCGAGCGACGCGCGCACGAACACGCCGAGCAGGAACGGCGCGAGGGCGAAGAAGATCAGCGGGCCGAGCTCACCCTTGAAGATCGCGTTGCGCGCAATCGGATTGGCGGCGTACGCGGCCGCGGCCGCGATTCCCGGCAACGACGACGACGCGAACGGCCGCAGCAGCCGGTACGCGCCGAACGCGCCGAGCGGAAGCGCGCCGCCGATGACGATCGACTGAGCCAGAGCCCGGGATGGTCGAACAGCACCGCACTCGACGCGGCCATGAGCGCGTACAGGGGGCTCGCGGGTGAACTCGAACCCATCATCGTCGTGCGCCAGGAGCCGGTGAACGTCGGCCCACGCCGCGCCGACGCCGGGCCAGGCCTGGAACGAACCGACCTGCGGTACGCGGCCCACGACCAGTGAACGCGAGCCGAAAAGCAGCACTACGGCCAGCAGCGATCGCGATCAGGGCCGGGAGCCGCCGCATGCGCTGGGCGGCCTCGTCGACCCGCACCCGCGTACGCGTCGACACCTCGGCGAGGCGCTCCCCCGCGTGGACCCGTTCGAGCATGAACCGGCGCAGGCGCGCGCTGCCGCGGACCATGAGATCGCGCACGTCGCCGTCGTCGATCGCGGCGCACGCGCTGCGTGCTCGAGCGCGCCCGCCGGAGCTCGCCCGGGTGCGCAAACGCCGACAGCCATCCGACCGCGATCGCGCGCGCCCGCGCGACACGACCGGTCACGAGTTGGCTCACGAGCCTCGAAGAGGCTGAGCACGAACGCGACGGGCAGGACCCAGATCGAGCGCGAGCGCCGAGTACGACTTGAAGATCAGACGCACGCGGGCGCGCGTCGTGTCGCGGAGCTCGGTCGCGATCCGGCGTTCGCGACTGTCGCGCGTCGACGACGCAGCGCGCCGCGGTGCCGAACGCGGGCCGCGGGCGCGACGATGACGCGCGCGCCGGCGAGGCGCGCCCGCCAGCAGAGATCGATGTCGTCGGCACCCGGGAAGGTGGCGGGGTCGAAGCCGCCGAGCTCGTGGAAGAGGTCGGCGCGCACGAGCATCGCCGCGTGCGAGACGTAGAAGACGTCGCGGACGCCGTCGTGCTGTTCCTGGTCGACCTCGCCGGGCTCGATCCCCGAGAACGGCACGCCGTAGTGGTCGATCGACATGCCGACCTCGAGGAGGATGTCGGGGTTGTCGTGGTCGACGACCTTCGGGCCCGACGATGCCGGCGTTCGAGCGGTACGCCTCCTCGACCATGAGCGCGGGCCGCGTCGGGGTCGAGCACGACGTCGTCGTGGCAGAAGAGCAGGAAGACCGCCCCTTCGACCGCGGCGAGCGCCTCGTTGGCGGCCGCGGCGAACCCGGGAGCCGCCGGGCAGCGCCGCACGAAGGCCCCGGGCAGCGCTGCGGCGATCCGATCGGTCGGATCTTCGGCGGACGCGTTGTCGAGCACCAGGACCGACAGCGCCGGATAGTCCTGGGTCCCGAGGGCCGTCAGGCTCTCCTCCAGCCACGGGCCGGCGTCGCTGCGTGACCAGGACGGCCACTACGGGCGGGACGACCTGGACCGGCTTCGGTCTCGTCGTCGCGCTCGAGCAGTTCGGCGCTGATCGAGTCGGGGTCGATCGTCTCCATGAGGCCGGGGGAGGTTATCCCGAGCCGGTCCCGATTGTTTGTGCGCGCGATCACGAGTGCTTGCAAGAGTTAGCACTGACTGTTACGATCGCGAGCAGTACCCCACCCCCGGTACCCAGATCTTCAGGAGCTCCCTATGGCAGCGAACGTACACAAGACACTCACCGACGTCGGCTACATCGCCGTCGGCCTCGGCGTGATGGGCTTCCAGCAGGCCCAGATCCGCGCCCGCGCCGCGCGCGGATCGCGTCGCCGGCGCGACGGGCCACGTCACCGCCCGCGCCCACGATGCGCGCACTGCGCTCGACACGCACGCCCACACCGCCCGCACCCAGGCGCGTACCCACCGGAGACCGCCCGCACCCACGCCCAGAGCGCGCGCACGCAGGCCGAGGCGCAGGTGCGCAGCACCGTCGACCGCGCCGGCGCCCAGGCGACCGCACTGCGGCGGCGAGGTCGGCAAGCGCGTCGAGCCCGTCGTCGGTCAGGTCCAGACCCAGCTCGGCGAATCGCCCGAGCGCGTCGTGCAGGCGATGGAGCCCGTCGCCGCCCGCGTCCGCGACCTCGCCGGCTAACCGCCGCCTGACCCCCTCGAACCGTCGTGACTCAGGCCCGCTACGCGGGCCCAACTCACGACGGTTCGATCTTGGGCGGGCGGTAGGGTCCAACCGTGCTCGCGACTCTCGCCGGTGGTGTCGGTGCCGCCCGCTTCCTCGCGGGGCTGGTGCAGCGTGGTTCCGCCCGACGAGGTCGTCGCGATCGTCAACACCGCCGACGACGACGAGTTCCACGGGCTGCTACGTCTCCCCCGACCTCGACTCGGTCACCTACACGCTCGCCGGCGCGTCGAACGTCGCCCAGGGTTGGGGCCTCGAGGGCGAGACGTTCGCCACGCTCGACGCGCTCGCGCCGCTACGACGTGCCCACCTGGTTCCGCCTCGGCGACAAGGACCTCGCCACCCACCTCTTCCGCACCGCAACGCCTGCGGGCCGGCGCGCCGCTCTCGGAGGTGACCGCCGAGATCACGCGAGGCGTGGGCGCTCGACGCTCCGGCTGCTGCCGATGACCGACGACCGCGTGCGCACCCGCATCACCGTCAGCCGCGGCCGACGGCCGGCGCCGAGGAGCTCGCGATGCAGGAGTGGTTCGTCGGCGAACGGGCCGAGCCGCCGGTCGTGTCGGTCCGGTTCGACGGCGCCGAGCGCGCCCGGCCCGCGCCGGGCGTGCTCGAGGCGCTGCGCGACGGCCGACACGATCGTGATCTGCCCGTCGAACCCGGTGATCTCGATCGGGCCGATCCTGGCCGTCCCCGGCATCCGCGACGATGCTCGTCGCCCGGCGCGACCGCGTCGTCGCGGTCAGCCCCATCGTCGGCGGCGCGCCGGTGAAGGGCCCGGCCGACCGGCTGATGGCCCCGCTCGGCATCGACGTGTCGTGCGTCGGCGTCGCCCGCGGCCTACGCCGAGATCTGCGGCTCGCTCGTGATCGACGCGGTCGACGCGGCGCCGCGCCGCCGAGGTCGAGGCCGCCGGCGTGCACGCGGTCGTGACCGACACGATGATGCGCAGCCCCGAGATCGCGGCCGCGCTCGCCGCCGAGACGCTCGCCGCCGTCGGCGTGACCGCCTGCTCCGATCATCCCGATCGCCGGCATCGGCGAGATCCGTCCCGGCGACGAGCTCGCCGAGCTGATCGCCGACGCGGCGCGCGCGCGCAGGACACTCCGCTCCTCGACGGCGACTGCCTCGTCGTCACCCAGAAGATCGTGTCGAAGGCCGAGGACCGCCTCGTTCCGCTCGATCCCGACGACCTCGACGCGCGGCGCGCGCTCGTCGAGTCGGAGTCGGTGCGCATCGTGCGCCGGCGCGGCGACCTCATCATCAGCGAGACCCGGCACGGTTTCGTGTGCGCGAACGCGGGCATCGACCTCTCGAACGTCGAGCACGGCTGGGCCGCGCTGCTGCCCGTCGACTCCGACCGCTCGGCCAAGCACATCCGCGACGCGCTGCGCGCCCGCGTGCGGCGTCGAGGTCGCGGTGATCATCTCCGACACGTTCGGGCGGCCGTGGCGGCAGCGGTCTCACCGACGTCGCGATCGGCGTGAGCGGCATCGCCGCGGTCGTCGACCTGCGCGACACGCCCGACGCGCTCGGCCGCGTGCTGCACGGTCACCGAGGTCGCCGTCGCCGACGAGATCGCGGCCGCCGCCGAGCTCGTGATGGGCAAGGCCGCGAGCGTCCCGGTCGCGATCGTGCGCGGCGCTCGACCCGCGTGGTTCGCGCGAAGGCTCGGTCCGCGAGCTCGTCCGCCCCACCGCACGAAGACCTGTTCCGATGACGCGACCGTGAGCCGTCCCGGCGTTCGTCGAAGCCCGCCGCTCGATCCGCGCGTTCCTACCCGACCCCGTCGACCGCGGCCGATGCTCGACGCGATCGTGGAGGCCGCGTGCCTCGCGCCCGCGCCGCACCACTCGCGGCCGTGGCGCTTCGTCGTCGTCGACACCGACGAAGCCAAGACGCGCGCTCGCGCTCGGCATGGGCGCGCGCTGGCGGCGCGATCTCGCTCGCCGACGGCGTCGCCGCCGACGCGCGTCGACGAGCTCGTCGACGCGTCGCACGCAGAAGCTCGAGCGGCGCGCCCGCGCTCGTCTCGGCTGCCTCACCTGGGACGGGCTCGACCGCTACCCCGACGAGACGCCGCCAACGAGCCGAATGGGGCATGGCGCTGCTCTCGCTCGGCGCCGCGGTCGAGAACCTCATGCTCAGCCGCGACCGACCGCGGGCTCGCGTCGTGTTGGGTCGCGGCGCCGATCTTCTGCCCGGAAGAGGCCCGCGACGCGCTCGCGCTCCCGACCGAATGGCTGCCGCACGCGCTCGTGCTCGTCGGCCATCCCGATCCCGCGTACGTCGGCCGGGCACGGCCGCCGGTACCGCTCGACGAGATCCGCCGCTTCGCCGTAGGACACCGCGCCGGCTCGCTCAGCTCGCGCCGGTGCGCATGGCCCTTGAAGTGCTCGAGGGTGCGGGCGAGGCCCTCCTCGAGCGTCGTGAACGGCTTCCAGCCGAGGTGGATCTCGGCGCGGCCCGGGATCGAGCGCGCTGCGCTGCAACTCACCGGCGCGGGCGGGCTTGTAGTCGGGCGGCTCGCGGAACCCGGTGAGCTTGGCCATGACGTCGTAGAGCTGCTGCACGCTCGTCTCGACGCCGGTGCCGATGTTCATCGTCAGCCCGCCGCCCTTGTCGACCGCGCGCACGAACGCGTCGACGACGTCGTCGACGTACACGAAGTCGCGGGTCTGCGAACCGTCGCCGAAGATCATCGGGCGCTCGCGGTCGAGCAACTTGTCCGCGAAGATCGCGACGACACCCGCTTCGCCGTGCGGGTTCTGGCGCGGCCCGTAGACGTTGGCCAGCGCGAGCACGGTGTACTCGAGGCCGTGCTGACGTCCGGTAGTAGTAGAGGTAGTCGCCGACCGCCTTCTTGGCGACGCCGTACGGCGACTCCGGGTGCTGCGGCGGCCGTCTCCTTGGTCGGGAAGCTTCTCGGGGGTGCCGTAGAGCGTGCCGCCCGATCCGGCGAACACGACCTTCTTCACGCCCGCCGCGACCGCGCCTTCGAACACGTTCAGCGAGCCGAGGATGTTGACCGTCGCGTCGAACACCGGCCGCGCCACCGAGACCCGCACGTCCATCTGCGCGGCGAGGTGGAAGATCACGTCGGGCTTGCGGTGCGTGATGAGGTCGACGACCGCGGGCGACGCGACGTCGAGGCGGTGGAACGAGAAGCGCCGGTCGGGCAGCGGCGCGCGCCGTTGCGAGGTTCGCGAGCGAGCCGGTCGAGAGGTCGTCGACGACGTCGACGCGCCAGTCCTCGGCGAGGAGACGATCGACGAGCGTCGAGCCGATGAACCCCGCCCCGCCCGTAACCAATGCCTGCATTTCCGCCCTATCTACTCGCGCTCGGCGGGAATGCGCCCGCCGGAGATCCGGGTGCCCGACGGGATCGTCGTGCCCGCACCGACGATCGTCTCGGCGGCGAGCGAGACGTCGGGCTTGAGCACCGCGTACGCGCCGACGACCGAGTCGTCGCACGCGGCCGCCGTGCGACACGCGGGCCCCGGTGTGGAGCACGGCGCCCTCGAGGTCGGCACCGCGCCTCGACGACCGCGCCCGGCACCGAGCACCGATCCCGACACCCGCGCGCCGGCTTCGATCCGCGCGCCCGCGCCGATCAGCACCGGCGCCACGACGTCGGCGTCGGGCTCGATGGTCGCGTCGCCCTGCATCCAGACTGCCGGCCGAAACCTCGCGCGCGCCCGGCGCGGGCGGGGTGCCCAGCAAGCCGGCCAGCGCGTCGACGTGTGCCTGGAGGTATTTCTCGGGCGTACCGATGTCGAGCCAGTACCCGTCGCTCTGGTAGCCGAACAGCAGACCGGGTTCGGCGAGCATCCGGGGAAAGGTCTCCCGCTCGACCGACACGTTGAGGCGCGGCGGGATGCGGGCCGAGGAACGTCGGCTCGAGGACGTAGGTGCCGGCGTTGATCCAGTTGCTCGGCGCCTTGCCCGGCGCGGGCTTCTCGACGAACGCGATCACGCCGCCGTCGGCCTGGGTCGGCACAACCCCGAACGCGCTCGGGTCTTCGACCTGGGTGAGCGAGATCGTGGCTTCGGCGCCGTGTTCGTCGTGGAAGCGCGACCATCGCGTCGAGGTCGAGCCCGGTGAGGACGTCGCCGTTGCAGACGATGACCCGCTCGTCGATCCCTTCGGCCGCGAACCGGATGGCGCCCGCGGTGCCGAGCGGCTCGTCTTCGACCGCGTAGCGGAGGACGACGTCGCCGAACGTGTCGTGGCCCGATCCGTCGGGCCGGAAGTGCTGCGTGGAACGCGTCGGGCAGGTAGCCCATCGACAGCACGACCTCGTCGACGCCGTGCGCGGCGAGCCACACGAGCTGCCGTTCGAGGTGCGGCTGGTTCGCGATCGGGAGCAGCGGCTTCGGTGTCGTGAACGTCAGCGGGCGGAGCCGTGTCCCCTCGCCCCCGACGAGGACGACGGCCTTCACGGTTTGGACGTCGTCGGCGTCACCGTCGATCCGCTCGTTGGTTTGGTCGTCGTGCCGGTCTTGGGTGCGGTGGTCGCGGGCGTCGATATCGCCGGCATCGTCGTGGCGGTTGCGGGCTGCTGACCGTTCTCGACCCCGAGTGCGGTCGCCAGGTTCGGCAGCGACGGCGGGTTCCCGATGCTCGTGATCGACTTGCCGGAGGGCAGGAACGCCAGCACGACGATGTCGTACTGGTGCAGCTTCCACTTGGCCGGATTACCGGTCTGGACCGTGTACTTCTGCTTGGCGTCCTTGGCGGTGTTGCCGTCCCAGCTCGCCGTCATCCACTGCAGCGTTCCGGGCTGCGTCCCGCATTTGTCACCGTTCTTGACGGTGGTGCCGAGGAAGGTGAAGCCGGTCTGGTTGAGCTTCCAGCCGCCGAACTCGAAGTAGAGGCCGACGGTGGCGTTTTTGCCCGCTTCTTCGGAAACCGCAGGCTCCATGTGGATCACACCGTCGTCGTGGCTGTGCAGACCCGCGTACTCGTTCGTGTTCGCGGCGCGCGCCGGACTTCCCGAGGGGGTCGCGTTCGGCCAGTTCCACATCGCCGGTGCCCGAGCTGTCGCCCATCCAGTGGTCGCAGTCGTACACGCCGAGGGCCGCGTGCCAGTGCGTGTCCTTCTTGGTGGGGTTGCTCGGGTCGGAAAGGAACGGTCCGACCGCGGCGGGCTTCGTCATCTGGGTAAAGACGATCAGCGCGATGCCCGCGATGACGACGATCGCGGTCAAGCCGTACCACCAGCTGTTCTGCCGGGAGCGCTTCGCGGAGCGTACGGCCGCGCGCTTGCGCTTGGCTCGAGAGGCGTTGGTCACGACGAGCAGGCTAGCCGGACGTCGAGCCGAGCCTGGAGGCATGCCAGGCGTGCTCGGCCATCGCCAAGCCACCCCGACCGGCGAGATATACGGCCGCGAACGGCAGCAACACTGCGCTCGCACCCGTGAGTCGACGCCGGGCGAACTGCCAGGCCGACCGGTGGTGCTGCGACGAGCATTCGGTACGGAGTGCGCGAAGTGCTCGCGCCCTGCACGTGCGTCGACCGCGCCCGCGGGCTCGTACGCGACGTCGCAACCCGGCGCGCCGGAGCCGCCAGCAGAGGTCGAGGTCCTCCATGTACATGAAGTACCGCTCGTCCCATCCCCCGACCACGTCGAGCGCGCTGCGCCGCAACCAGATCGCCGCGCCCGATACCCAGTCGACCGAACGGGGCAGTTCGGGGTCGGCGTCGAGCTGGCGGTAGCGGGTCGTGAAGGGGTTCGTCGGCCACCACAGCCCGAGCAGGCCGTGCACGACCGCGAGCTGGCACCGACGGCGAACGCCGGGCCGACGGGTAGTCGGTGCCGTCGAGATTGCGGATGCGCGGGCCCGCACGCGCCGAGCGCCGGCTCGGCGTCGAAGCGCGCCAGCAACGCCTTCGCCGTCCCCGCGTCCATCGTGAGGTCGGGATTCAGCACCGCGACGATCGGCGCGCGTCGTCGCGGCGATGCCGAGGTTCGCGGCGCGCGCGTAACCGACGTTGCCGGGCGAAGTGATCACGTGCACGTTCGGCACCGCACTCCGGAGCAACGTCGACCGAGCCGTCGTCGGAGCCGTTGTCGACCACGACGAGCTCGACGTCGCCGGCACTCGTGTCGGCGAGCACGGACTGCACGCACTCCGTGAGGAGCGAGCCCGCTCGATAGTTGACGACGACGGCAGCCCAGGCGCGATTCACGCGCGCGTCAGTCCCGGAAGCGGTACTTGACGAGCGTGTACAGCGCGGCGAAGCCGTCGCGCCAGGTGATCTTCTTGCCTTCGTCGAACTCGCGGCCGGAGTACGAGATCGGGACCTCGTAGATGCGCATCGCCGCGCTTCAGGATCTTGGCGCTGATCTCCGGCTCGATGTCGAAGCTGTTCGACTGGAGATTCATCTGCTCGATGAGCTCGCGCTCGAGCAGCTTGTAACACGTCTCCATGTCGGAGAGCGTCGTGTTGTAGAGCACGTTGGTGGTCATCGAGAGGAACCGGTTCCCGATCCAGTGCAGCAGCAGCATGTTGCGCCGCTCGCCGGTGAACCGCGAGCCGTAGACGACCCGGGCCTTGCCCCGCAGCACCGGGCTGCAGCAGCTTGGGCCAGTCCTCGGGGTCGTACTCGAGGTCGGCGTCCTGCACCAGCACGTAGTCGCCGGTGGCGTGCGCGAAGCCCGTGCGCACCGCCGCGCCCTTGCCCTGGTTGACGTCGTGCAACACGACGCGCACCGTGCTGTCGCCGAGCTGCTTCAGCACGTCGCGGGTGCCGTCGTTGCTGCCGTCGTCGACCACGATGATCTCGCGCTCGACACCGTCGGGCAGCTCGACCGCGCGCATGCGGCGCAGTGACCTCGACGACGCGTGTTGCGCTCGTTGAAGACGGGCACGACGACCGAAAGCTTGCGCAACTTCGGCCGGCGTCGTGACGCGTCACGCGCGGCCATGGCCTCGCTCCTCCAGGTACCAGTCGCGCGTGCGCGCGAGACCGTCGCGCAGCTCGATCTTCGGCTCCCAGCCGAGGAGCGTACGCGCCCGCGTGATGTCGGGGCGACGACGCGTCGGGTCGCCGACGGGCAGCGGCTCGAACACGACCTCGGAGCTCGAGCCGGTGACCTCGCGCACGACGTCGACCAGCTCGAGCATGCGTGATCTCGTTCGGGTTGCCGATGTTGACCGGGTCGCACGACGTCGGAGTCGAACAGCGCGACGATCCCGCGCACTTCGTCGTCGACGTAGCAGAACGATCGGGTCTGGGTCCCGGTGCCGTACATCGTCAGCGGCTTGCCGTCGATCGCCTGCACCAGGAAGTTCGACACGACGCGACCGTCGGCGGGACGCAGGCGCGGCCCGTACGTGTTGAAGATGCGCACGATGCCGGTCGGGAGGTCGTAGAGGCGCCGGTAGGTGGCAACGTGAGCGTCTCGGCGAACCGCTTCGCCTCGTCGTAGACCGCGCGCGGCGCCGTTCGGGTCGACGTTGCCGTTGTACGACTCGGCCTGCGGGTGCACGTCGCGGGTCGCCGTAGATCTCGCTCGTCGACGCGAGCAGGAAGCGGGCGTTGTGCTCGAGCGCGAGGTCGAGCGCGCGGCGCGTGCCGAGCGAGCCGACGTCGAGCGTCTCGAGCGGGATGGCGAGGTACTCGGGCGGGCTCGCCGGGCTCGCGAAGTGCAGCACACCGTCGACGCGGCCCGTCGACCGGAAGCTCTTTGCTGACGTCGGCGCGCACGAAGCTGAACGCCGGGTGCTCGGCGAGATGGGCGAGGTTCTGCAGCCGGCCCGTCACAGGTTGTCGACGGCCACGACCTCGTCGCCGCGCGCGAGCAGCGCGTCGCAGAGGTGGGACCCGACGAAGCCGGCTCCGCCCGTGACAACGATGCGTGCCATCTACCGCCGCCCGACACCTTGGTACGCGAAACCCCGGCGCCGCATCGCTGCCGGATCGAGCAGGTTGCGGGCGTCGACGATCGCGTGTCCGCTCATGGCCTCATGAACCCGGTCGAAGTCGAGCCAGCGGAACTCGTCCCATTCGGTGAGCAGCACGACCGCGTCCGCGCCGGCTCGCGGCCTCGTACGCGTCGGCGCACAGCTCGATGCCGGGCACGAGCTCGCGGCGGCCGGTCGCCGGCGCCGCGGGTCGTAGCCGCGCACGATCGCGCCCTCTTCGAGCAGGCGCCGCGCCACGAAGATCGCGGGCGAGTCGCGCAGGTCGTCGGTGTCGGCCTTGAACGTGAGGCCCCACAGCGCGACGGTCACGCCGCTCAGATCCCCGCCGACCGCGGTGCGGACCTTGTCGATCATGCGCTCGTGCTGGGCTTCGTTGACCTCGCACGACGCCGGCGAGCAGGTCGAAGTCGTAGCCGGCCGCGTTCGAGATGTGCAGCAGCGCGGCAACGTCCTTCGGGAAGCACGAGCCGCCGAAACCCGGGACCGGGATGCAGGAACTGGAACCCGATGCGGGTGTCGTAGCCCATGCCGATCGCGACCTCGCGCACGTCGGCATCGACCGCTTCGCACAGGTTCGCGATCGCGTTGATGAACGAGACCTTGGTGGCGAGGAACGCGTTCGACGCGTACTTGATCATCTCCGCCGACGCGGGGTCGGTCACGAGCACCGGCGCGTGCACCCGCTTGTAGAGCTCGCTGACGCGCACCGCCGACTCGCGGGTCCTCGCACCCGATCACGATGCGGTCGGGGTTGAGGAAGTCGCGGACGGCCTGCCCCTCGCGCAGGAACTCCGGGTTCGACGCGACGGTGACGCCCTCGGCCCGCGCGCCGGCCTCGGACAGGACCCGCTGCACGAAGCGCGTCGAGCCGACCGGCACCGTCGACTTGTTGACCACGACGGTGTTCGGCGCCAGGACCGGCGCGATCTCGCGGGCCACGTTCTCCACGAAGGTCAGGTCGGCGGCGCCGTCGGCACCCTGGGGCGTCTGCACGCAGAGGAACACGATCTCGGCGTTCTGGGCGGCGGTGGCCGCGCCCGACCACGAACTCGAGGCGGTGCGCGGCCAGGCCCTCCTTGATGAGCTCGGGCAGACCGAGCTCGAGGATCGGGACCTCCCCTTCTTCAGGCGGGCGACCCGCTCGGCGTCGATGTCGGCGCAACGCACGTCGTGGCCGAGATGGGCCAAGCAGGCCGCCGTCGTGAGCCCGACGTAGCCCGCCCCGATAACCGCGACCTTCATACCCCGAACCTCGGGTACGGGCATGCCCCGAACCTCGGGAGGGGACACGGCCCGACCTTCCGGCAGGGGCCGGGCCCGTCACTCGACATGGCCCGTCAGTCTAGAGGCCGCTCTTCGCCACCCCGCAGTTCAGCAGCCCACCGGCGGGACCGTCGTGGCGGTCGTTGCACCGGATCCCGAGGCGGCGGTGCCCGACGGGGCGGCCGTGGTCTTGGTCCCGGCCTTCGCCGTCGACTGGGTAAGGCCCTTGTAGTCCTGGCCGAGGACCAGCACGACGTCGGCTCCGCCCGGCGCGCTCCCGTTGAGGGCGACGATCTTGCCCGCGCCGCCGAGCTCGGAGAGCAGGAACTGGGCCTTGGCCGCCGCCCCCGAGCCGTAGCGGACCTCGGTCACGGAGTAGTTGCTGCGGTCGGCGTTGGTCGGCGTACCCACGACCGAGTAGCCGAGGCCGCTGAGTCCGTCACTGGCCTGCGCGCCGAGACCGTTGCGCCCACTGCCGTTCTCGACCGCCACGTGCACGGTGCCCGGATCGACCGAGGGCCCGGTCGAGCTCGACGGATTGCCGATCCCTCGCAAGCGCGCGAGCAGGGGCGCCGCCTTGGCGCTGTCGAGGACCAGCGCGTCCTGACCCTGCTCGAACTGGCGGTTCACCGGCAGCGTCTGCGTCTCGACTCCGCCCGGCTGGTGGAACGCGTAGGCCAGCGCCCGCAGTGACGACAGGCCGAGCCGCGGATCGCGCTGGAGGTCGGAGAGCATCGCGTCGAGGAGGCTGCTCGCCTTCCACGGCTTGGCGGTCGCGGCGTGCAACGTCTCCGAGGCGAGCGTGCGTAGGAAATATTGCTGGCGCTTGATCCGACCGAGATCCGAGGTGGGATCCGAGACCCATTTCCCGTTCACCAACGACTCGTAGTAGCGCGATCGCACGTACGCGAGCGCTTGGTCGCCGTCGAGGTGCAGACACCCGGCCGTGTTGATCGCGAGACCGCTCTTCTGGTCGCGGGCCGGAGCCGCGAAGTAGATCGGGATCGTCCCGAGCGTGTTCACCATGTTGCGAAAGCCCGCGAAGTCGACCTGCAGGTAGTGGCTGATCGGGATGTCGAAGTCGTTCTCGATGGTCTCGATGACGCGCTGCGGACCGGCGTTGAACGCGGCGTTGATCTTGGCGTTGCCGATCCCGGGAATCGACACCCAGAGGTCGCGCGGGAACGACACGAGCAACGCGGTACCGGTCTTGTCGTCGATGTGGGCGACCATGATCGTGTCGGAGCGCTGACCGGTCTGCTGTTGCGGGCTGCCGAAGTTCTGCACTTCCTGCGGGTTGTCGACGAAGGCGCGCGAGTCGGAACCGATCAACAGGTAGTTGCCGCCGCCCTGCAGCACCGACGTGTCCATCTTGGCCTTGGAGATCTTCGACACCTTGCCCGCGGCTTCGGCGTACGCGCCCGCGATGGCGACGCTCGACAACACGACCGCGATGACGAACGCGGTGATCAGCCGGTGCAGGAACATCCGCGGCGAGAGCGTCTTCACGACTTCGGACATCCGACCAACGGGCCGCCGGTCTTGGGATCGACAGGCACGAACCGGGTGTCGACCGTCGTGCTCGGCACCGTCGTCGTCGTGGTCGACGGCGCGACCACCGTGGTGGTCGTGGTCGACGCGGTCGACGGCGGCGCGACGAGCGGCGGCGGGATCAGGTTGAACGGGTGCTTGAACGTGCCGTAGTCGGTACCGACGATCAACAGTGCGTCGCCACCAGCGTGTCTGCTTGGCCGACGCAGCTTCGTGCAGGTTCAAGGTGCCCGCCGCGAGAGCCACCGTGAAGCCCTGGCTGAACTTGCCCGGTGCGTACAGCACCTGGGTCTTGTAGTCGCTGCGGTCGGCGTCGGCAGCCGGCCCGGCCGACTTGAATCCCGCGGCCGTGAACGCGTTGAGCGCGTCGCCACCCGCATTCTTCACGCCCGAGCCGTTCACCACGGCGACCTTCACCAGGTCGGCGCGCAGCGGCTTGATGTCGGGCTTCTTGGGCGGGGTGAAGTTCGCGAGCTGGTTGATCACGACCGATCGCGTCGGGGAACTTGGCCACCACCTGGCCCGGGAACTGGCGATAGATCGAAGCGACGACCGGCAGCGTCGACATCTCGACCTTCGCCGGGTTGAGCCCGCGGAACGTCAGCGCCAGCTCCTTCAGGTCGGTGTAGGTCAGGTTCTGGTCGTGCGAGAGGTGACTGAACACGCTGCCGAGCAACGCCAGGATCTTGGTGGGGTTGCTGCCGGTCTTGTTCGATCGCGGCCTGACTGATCGTGCGCAGGAAGTACTGCTGGCGCGGGATGCGGTCGAGGTCGGCGAGCGGGTCCTCGATCCAGCCCGCCGAGTGCTGCGTGACCGACGACGGATTCCACGGCGCCGGATTCTGCGGATTCGCGGGGATGTTGTAGTGCCGCGACCGCGCGTACGCGAGCGCCTGATCGCCGTCGAGGCTGACACAACCGGCCTGGTTCACCGAGAGCCCGGTGTACGGGTCGTGCACCGGCGTGGGGAAGTAGATGTTCACGTGGCCGATGTCGTCGACGATGCTCTTGAAGCCACGGAAGTCGACCTCGAGGTAGTGGTTGATCTGCAGGGCGTTGGAAGTCCTGCTCGATCGTCTGGATCGTCAACGCAGGACCGCCGAACGCGTAGGCCGCGTTCAAGAGGTTGAGGCCGTGCCCGGGAATCTGCACGATGAGGTCGCGCGGGAACGACACGAGCATGCCGGTGTGCGAATTCGGGATCGACGTGCAGCGACCATCATCACGTCGGAGCGGCCCGTGTCGCCGACCTGTTGATCGGTTCCGTAGGCCTTGGCTTCGGCTGGCGGTCTCGTCGCCGGCCGCACGTCGGAGCCGATCAGCAGGTAGTTCGCGGGCTGCCCCGGCGTGAACCGACTTCAGGAACTTGTCGTCGATGTGCACCGTCGTGCTCTTGCGCGAACTCCTGCTTGCCCTACGGCGTTGGCCGACACGAACGTGACGCCCGCGACGACGCTGACCACGACGAGCGCGATCGCGAAGCGACGGAGAAAGGAAAACACAGACGAGGGCGAGGGCACGCGACGCAGGAGTGTACCGACGCGAAGTGCCGATTTATGGACGCCCCGACCGCTTTCACGCGACCTTCACTGTTCCCCGCCGCGGTTTCACCGGCGCGGCGGACGGCCGCATTCACTCCACAGGTAGACCCAAGCCCCGGGCCAGTACGAGGCGCTGGATCTCGCTCGTTCCTTCACCGATCTCGAGGATCTTGGCGTCGCGGTAGAAGCGGCTCACGGGCGTCTCGTCGATGTAGCCGTAGCCGCCGTGGATCTGCACCGCGTCACGCGTGGCGTCGACCGCGATCTCGCTGGCGTACAGCTTCGCCATCGCCGCCGCCTTCGCGGATCGGGCGGCCCTGCTCGCGCAACCACGCCGCCTTGTAGACGAGGTTGCGCGCGTTCTCGACCGCGACCGCCATGTCGGCGCACTTGAACGCGATCGACTGGTACCGGCCGATCGGACCGCCGAACGCCTGGCGTTCGCTCGCGTACGCGACCGATGCGTCGAGGCAACCGCTGCGCCATGCCGAGCGCGAGCGCGGCGATCGCGATGCGCCCGTCGTCGAGGATGCGCAGGAACGTCTTGAAGCCTTCGCCGCGAACCCCGAGCAGATGATCTTCGGGAACGCGACACCCGTCGAACACGAGCTCGTGCGTGTCGGAAGCGTGCCAACCCATCTTCCGGTAGGGCGGCTGCACGACGAAGCCCGGCGTGCCGCGTCGACGACGATGTTCGAGATCTCGTTCGGCGCGGTCCGGGCGGTGATCGTGACGCACTTCGTGATCGCGGTGCCGGAGTTGGTGATGAAGGTCTTCTGGCCGTCGATCACCCACTCGCCCGTCGGCGTCGTCGAGCGTGGCCTTCGTCTTGGTCGCGCCCGCATCGGAACCGGCCTCGGCTTCGGTGAGACCGAACGCACCGAGCACCTCGCCCGCGATCATCGGGACGAGATACTCCTGCTTCTGCGCCTCGGTGCCGCTGTAGAAGAACGGGGCCGCGCCGAGGCTCACGCCGGCCTCGAGCGTGATCGCCATCGACGCGTCGACGCGCGCGATCTCCTCGATCGCGATGCAGTACGTCAGGTAGTCGGCGCCGCCGCCGCCGTACTCCTCGGGAAACGGGAGGCCGAACAGGCCGAGCGCGCCCATGGCGCGCACGGTGTCGACGGGAAACGTGTGATCGCGGTCCCAGTCGGCGGCGTGCGGCGCGATCTCCGCCTCGGCGAAGTCGCGCACGACGGCACGGAACTGCTCTTGCTCCGGGGGCGGACTCGAACTCCACGGTCCCGACCGTACTCGCAGCACTACCGTTCGGCCCGTGGATGCGCGCCAGGGCTACGCGGTCGTGCGCGACGGCGATCGCTGGATCATCGGTGAACGGCCGGCGCGCGTCGATCACCGCCCGGGGCGAGGCGACACTTCGACGCGCTGCGCGAGATCGCGCGCGGCGGGTTCTGGGTCGGGTTCGTCGGGTACGACGCGGGCCGCGCGATCGAGCACATCGAAGCGCGCACCGACGACGACCTCGGGCTCCCCGACCTCGCGTTCGTCGCGCTTCGACGACGTGCGTCACGGTCGACGAGCTTCCGCACGACCAATGGTCGGCCCGCGCCGAGGCGAGGCATTCGGTCGAGCTCGGACGCGGGACCTCGAGCCTCACCGCCGACGAGCACGCGGCGCGGGTCGCGCGCGTTCACGAGCTGCTGGCCGCGGGCGAGTGCTACCAGGTCAACCTCACGCGCCGGCTCACGTTCGACGTCGCGCCCGAACCGATCGCGCTGTTCTCGGCCGCTGACGCGCGTGAACCCCGCGCCCGCACGCGGCGGTGTGCGCGTTCGGCGACGCGTTGCCCGGCGTGGCGGTCGTGTCGGCCTCGCCGGAGCTGTTCCTGCGCGTCGACGGCCGCGCGGTCGAGACGCGGCCGATCAAGGGCACGGCCGCCGACGCAGCCGACGCTGCGCGTCGAGCGCGAAGGACCGCGCCGAGAACGTGATGATCGTCGACCTCGCGCGCAACGATCTCGGCCGCGTGTGCGAATTCGGTTCGATCAGCGTTCCCGCCCTGTTCGAGATCGAGCGCCGCACCCGGGCCTGGCCCACCTCGTCAGCACCGTGCGCGGCCGACTGCGGGCCGACGTCGAGGCTCGACGACGCTCGTGCGCGCCACGTTCCCGCCCGCGTCGGTGACCGGCGCGCCGAAGCCGCGGGTCTTGCAGGCGATCGAAGACCTCGAGCCCGTGCGGCGCGGCGTCTACTGCGGCGCGTTCGGTTGGGTCGACGCCGACCGCGAGCGCGCCGAGCTCGCGGTCGCGATCCGCACGTTCACGATCGCCGGCGGCCGCACCCACTTCGGCGTCGGCGGCGGCATCGTCGCCGACTCCTGCGCGCACGGCGAGTGGGCCGAGACCGAGCTCAAGGCGGCGCGGCTTGCTCGCGCGCCGCGGGCGCGTACGCCGAGCAACCGGTCGAGGCCCGATGACTGCGTGGATCGATGGTCGGATCGTGCCGCTCGCCGACGCGCAGGTGTACGTGCTCGACCACGGGCTCGTCGTCGGCGACGGCGTGTTCGAGACGCTGCGCGTCTATCGCGGCGTGCCGTTCGCGTGGACGCGACATCTCGCGCGGCTGCGCGCGTCGGCCGCCGGCCTCGGGCTCGAGGTGCCGGGCGGCAGACGTGCTGCGCGCCGCGGCCGGCCGAGGTACTCGCGCTCGACGACCTCACCGAGCGCGCGTCTGCGCATCACGGTCACCGGCGGCGTGGCCCCTCCCGGCTCGGGTCGGGGCGACGGCCCGCCGACCGCCTTCATCGTCGCGTTCCCCATCGAACCGGCCGCGCCAAGCGTCGACGTGGTGATCGCGCCCTGGACGCGCAACGAGAATGGCGCACTGGTCGGGCTCAAGACCATCTCGTACGCCGCGAACGTCCGCGCACTGGCGTACGCGCGACGAGAAGGGCGCAGGTGAAGGCGATGTTCGCGAACACCAAGGGCAACCTGTGCGAGGCGACGGGATCGAACGTCTTCCTGGTGCGCGACGGCGTGTTGACAACTCCCCCGGCGACGGCCGGGTGCCTGCTCGGCGTGACGCGCGCCTTGCTCCTCGAGCTCGCGGCCGCCGCGAACATCCCGAGCGCCGAAGTCGACGTGCCGCTCGCCGCGCTCGCGCAGGCCGACGAGGCGTTCCTCTCTTCGACGACCCGCGAAGTGCAACCCATCGCCCACGTCGACGGCGTAGCACTGCGGGACGTCGGAGGTGCGGTGAGCAAACGTCTCGCGGCCGCCTTCGGCGATCTCGTCGCGAACGACCTCGATCCCTGAGCTCAGGGAGTGGCGGCCCCGGCAATCGGCGGGTCGCCATAGCCGTCCCGATCGGGGATTCCGGCGCGATCGTACGGCCTTGGGCCGGTCGCTGAATCCGGAGGGACCTTCGGCCCTGCTGTCTTGGTGAGTCTCGGCGTGATGCTCGGAGCATGACCGACGCAGTCCAAGAGGCCGAGATCACCCAAGCGCCACGCGCCACGCTTCCCTGGATCGTGGGCGTGGTTGTCGTTGTCGCTCTCTTCACCGGGGCGACGGTCGCCGTCGCGTGGACCGGAGGTGGCGGCGATCGTGGAGCCGCGGCGACCGCTGCACCATCGGCGAGTTGGATGCAGGACGCATGTCAGGAGTGGATGGGCACCTACACCGGGACTGCGCCGCCAAGCTCATGGTGCGCGTCGATGTGGTCATGGATGCAGACGGCCGGTCCCGGAATGATGGGGATGATGTGGTGGGGTAACGCGGACCAGTTCCGCACGGCCTGCATCAGCGGTGCGGGAGCGACCGCCGACACCAGGGCCTGGTGCGATGCCATGGCGACGTGGACGCAAGGTCGGGCATCGCACTACGGCGGTTGGGGTCCGTGGATGATGCGCCCGTCGCCGTAGCGCGCGTTTGCAACAGACGGCAAGGGTTGGGACCTTCGCCTCTCGGCGGGCTCGTCGAGCGGTTCTACCCTCGACGCGACCGGACCGGTCGCCGAAGGGATACCTATGGCCGCACGGCGGGCGAGACGTGAATTCGGGCATGAGCTTCACGACGAACTCCTCGCGCGCGGCCGTCACCTGGAGATCACCACGATCGGCTGGAATATCCTCGAGGTGTTCGTCACCGTCGGCCTGGGCTTGGCCGCCGGGTCGCTCGCGCTCATCGCGTTCGGACTCGACTCGCTCGTCGAGATCTTCGCGAGCGTGGTGGTGATCTGGTACATCGCCAACCATCATGCCGAACGACGAGCGATGCGCTCGCTGCGGCTCGTCGCCGTCGCATTCGCAGTCCTGGGCCTCTACCTGCTTGCCGCGAGCACCTACAACCTGTTGGCCGGTGACGTGGCCAACAGTTCACCGCTCGGTATCGCCTACCTCGCGGTCGCCGCGTCCGCCATGTTCGTGCTGGCCTTCAAGAAGCGGGCACTTGCCAGAGGAGCACACAGCGAACCTCTCGCCGCCGAGGCACACATGACGCTGCTCGATGGCTGCCTCGCGACGAGCATCCTCGTGGCGCTCGTCATGAATGCACTCTGGGGCATCTGGTGGGCCGACCCGGCAGCCGCGCTCCTCGTCGCGCTGTTCTGTTTTCGCGAGGCCGCCGCGAATTGGTCGGCATCGCGGGCTGACACCGTCGGTCATCTTGCGTAACCGCGCGGCGTGCAGAACCGCCGATCGGGCCGGCTCGCTCGATGTCGGCGGTGGATACGGGCGGCCGACTCGTGCCGTCCTCCATGCGGGCGTCGACTGCGAGGTGGTGCTCCAGGACTTCAGTCGACCGATGTTGGATCGCGGCACGCGACTACCTCCAGGATTACTCCGATAGATGCCAGTGCGTCGAGGTGGACCTGCGCGATCCCGACTGGACCCGCATCGTCGGTGCGAACTTCGATGCCGTCGTCTCGGCGATCGCCATTCACAACCTTCGCGACCCCGCCGTGATCGCGCGCATCTATGCCGACATTGTGCGCATTCTGCGGCCGGGTGGCTGCCACGTCGAGATAGACCACCTACGTTCGGGCGAGCTGGCCGACCGGCGTCGTTTGCTTCGCCTCGCTGGGTTCGACTCGACGACAGTCACCGTTGAGGCCGTCGACAATGATCACGCGCTCGTCAAAGGATGCAGCCCATAACTGCTGCGATTGATTTCAGGGGTTCAACTCAACGAGTAGCGAGACATCGTTCGGCGATGAACCCTTCGGACCTGACGTCGATGAGTCAGGTGGTCGTCAGCTCGACATGTCCTCCGGGCGGAGGTGCACGACGTCGCCCGCGCTCACGACGCGGCCGTCGACGACGAGGAAGCCCTCGTCGGTCAGCGTGGTCGCGGTGCCGGTGATCGTCTCGTGCGGAAGCTCGACGCGCACGCGGCGCCCGAGCGTGGCCGAGCGGACGATCGCTTCGGCGACCACCGTGTCGAGCGCGGCGAGCCGCGCGTCGTAGGCGACGAGCCACTCGACCAAGAGGTCCTCCCGGTCGACCTCGACCGCGGTGGCGATGTCGACCAGCTCCGGCGGCAGCGCATCGGGCCGCACGTTGCAACCCATGCCCACCACGACCGCGCCCGCGCCGTCGGCCTCGGCGAGGATCCCGGCGAGCTTGCGATCGTCGACCACGACGTCGTTCGGCCACTTGAGCCCGGCCTCGCACGTCGACCAGGTTCTCCAGGGCCGCGATCGCCGCGAACCCGGCCGCGAGGGTCACGAGATGCGTCCGGTCCGCGGGGAGATCGGGCCGGAGCAGCACCGAGACGAGCAGCGCCGAACCCGGCGGGCGCGACCCACGTGCGCCCGAGCCGGCCCCGGCCCGCGGTCTGCTCGTCGGCGACCGCGACGACACCGGCCGCCGCGCCCGTGTTCGCGCATTGCAGCAGGTAACGGTTGGTGGAGTCGACGATCGTCGAACCAGCGCACGTCGCGAAACCGCGTGCCCGCGAGCCGCGGATCCGTCCAGGCCCGGGCTCATGTGACGTGTCCATGGCTCCTCGCTCGACACCACCGGCGGCGACACTTCGCTGGGTCCGGGCGCTCACCCTTAGGATACGCAGCCGTGCTGTCGAAGATCCTGATCGCCAACCGAGGCGAGATCGCGATCCGCGTCATGCGCACGTGTCGCGAGCTCGGCATCGCCACCGTCGCCGTGTACTCCGAGCTCGACCGCGACGCCGCCCACGTGCGCTACGCCGACGAGGCCTACGCGCTCGGCGGGCAGACCGCGGCCGAGAGCTATCTCAACACCGAGGCGATCCTCGACGCGATCCGCAAGAGCGGCGCCGACGGCGTGCACCCGGGCTACGGCTTCTTCTCCGAGAACGCCGACTTCGCCCGGGCCGTCACCGACCTCGGCGTCACGTGGATCGGCCCGCCGCCCGAGGCGATCGAGATCATGGGCGACAAGATCTCGTCGCGGCTCGCGGCCGCGCGCGCCGAGGTCGACGAGCGTGCCCGGCACCACGACGCCGATCACCGACGCGAGCGAGATCGTCGCGTTCGGCGAGCGAGTTCGGCTACCCGGTCGCGATCAAGGCCGCCTACGGCGGCGGCGGCCGCGGCATGAAGGTCGTCGAGCGCGGCCGAAGACGCGCAGGCGCGCGTTCGAGTCGGCGGCCCGCGAGGCGCAGGCGTACTTCGGGCGCGCCGAGTGCTACCTCGAGCGCTACCTCACGCGGCCCCGCCACGTCGAGCTGCAGATCTTCTGCGACACCCACGGCAACGGCGTGTACCTGAGCGACCGCGACTGCTCGACGCAGCGCCGGCACCAGAAGCTGATCGAAGAGGCGCCCGCGCCCGCGCATCCCCGACGCGACCCGCGAGGCGATGGGCGAGGCCGCGGTGAAGGTCGCGCTCGGCGTGCGGCTACGTGAACGCCGGCACCGTCGAGATGCTGTTCCAGGACGGCGAGTTCTTCTTCCTCGAGATGAACACCCGCCTGCAGGTCGAGCACTGCGTCACCGAGGAGGTCACCGGCCTCGACCTCGTCGCCGAGCAGCTGCGCGTCGCCGACGGCGAGCCGCTGTCGTTCACGCCAGGACTCGATCGAGCACCGCGGCCACTCGATCGAGTGCCGCATCAACGCCGAGGACCCGACGAAGAACTTCCTGCCGTCGCCGGGCACGATCACGCGCCTGCGCGTGCCGTCGGGTCCGGGCGTGCGTTGGGACGGCGGCTACGACGAGGGCGACACGATCTCGCAGTACTACGACAACCTCGTCGGCAAGCTCGTCGTGTGGGCCCCCGACCGCGATCGCGCCATCGAGCGCATGCTGCGCGCGCTGTCGGAGTTCGAGATCGAGGGCATGCAAGACGACCATCCCCGCGCACCTCACGCTGCTTGCCGACCGCCGACTTCCGCGCGGTCGCGCCACTCGACGAAGTGGGTCGAGGACGAGGTCGACCAGTCGGAGTTCGCAACGCACGTGCGCGACACCGCCGGGTTGTCGGTCCCGCCCGCCGAGGGCGACGCCGCTGCGCTCGTCGAGCGGACCGTGCCGGTCGAGGTCGACGGCCGGCGCTTCTCGGTCAAGGTGTGGCTCCCCGACGCGCCGGCCGCGTGCCGCGCGGCGCCGGGCGGCGCCGGCCGCAGCCGCCCGAAGCCCGCGGTCGACCGGCGGCAGCGGCGGCGCGGGCGGGAGCGGCACGGTCACCGCGCCGATGCAGGGCACGATCGTAAGGTGCTCGTCGAGGTCGGCGCGACGGTGGAGGTCGGCGAGGCGCTGCTCGTGCTCGAGGCGATGAAGATGGAGAACCACATCAACGCCGAGACCGTCGGGCACCGTCAAGGAGATCCGCGTCGCGCGCCGGCGACTCCGTCGGCACCGGCGACGTCCTCGCCGTCATCGAATAACCCCGCCTCCCAACAGTGGGCACGCTCACGTACCTTCGCGGTACGTGACGGTGCCAACAGTTGGCACCGAAAACGGCACCATGCGCCCGCCTTCTGCCGCAACTGGTGGGCGTAAATCGGGGCGGGGTTGCGCTTCTCCTGCGAACATCGGGGGATGACGCTTGCCGATCTTCGTCGTCGACGCGTTCACGTCCGAGCCGTTCCGCGGGAATCCAGGCCGGGGTGGTGCTGGGAACACGGCGCCGACGACTGGATGCAGACAGGTCGCGGCCGAGATGCAGCATTCGGAGACCGCCTTCGTCGCCGCCCGTGACGACGGCGCGTTCGACCTGCGGTGGTTCTCGCCCGAGGTCGAGGTCGACCTCTGCGGCCACGCCACGCTCGCGAGCGCGCACGTGCTCTACGAGACGGGACGGGTCGCGCCCGGCACGCCGATCGTGTTCCACACCCGCAGCGGCGAGCTGCGCGCCGAACACGCGGGCGACGGCGCGGGATCACGCTCGACTTCCCCGTCGCGCCGCCCGGTTCCCGCGCCGCCGATCCCCGAGCTGTTCGACGCGCTCGGGCCTACCCGTCGGCGAGATCGCTGCGCGACCGACGGCCAGTTCTTCATGGTCGTCGTCGACGACGCGGCGACCGTGCGCGAGCTCGCGCCCGACTTCACGCAAGCTGCGCGCCCTCGACCGACGTGCGCGGCGTCTACGTGACCGCGCCCGGCGACGACGGGGCTACGACATCGTGTCGCGCTGCTTCGGACCGAAGGTCGGGATCGACGAAGACCCGGTCACCGGTTCGATGCACTGCGTGCTGATCGCCTACTGGGGTCCGCGCCTCGGCAAGACCGAGCTCCACGCGTATCAGGCATCGGCCCGCGGCGGTGAGGTCACGGTCCGCCAGAACGGCGACCGCGCCATCTTCACCGGCCGGGCCACGACCGTGCTTGCGGGGGATCTATTCGCGGGCGGATGACGCTGGGCGCGGTGCCAGGCGAGCTGCGCGCGCGACGCCGTCGCGCAGCGACGACCTGCGGGTGCCCAACCGAGCAGCTCGCGCGCCCGGTCGATCGACGCCGCCGTTGCGGAACGCGTCGCCGGCCATCGCGGGGCTGCTGGTCGATCTTGACCGGCGCGCCCGCGAGCTCGCCGACGAGGTCGATCAGCTCGTAGAGCGTGATCTCGCCGCCGCCGGCGAGGTTCAGTACGTGCCCGGGCGCGACGTCGCGCCGCGGCCGCGAGAGGTTGCCGCGCACGATGTCGTCGACGTACGTGAACTCGCGGATCTGCGAGCCGTCGCCGTAGCGCGGGAACGTCGATGCCGTCGACCGCGGCCTCGCACAGGCGGTGGATCGACATGTCGGGCCGTTGGCGCGGCCCGAACACGGTGAAGTAGCGCAAGCGACACGGTGGCACGCCCCAGTTCTCGGCGTAGAGACCGCAGAGGTGCTCGGCCGCGAGCTTGGTCACGCCGTAGGGGCTGAACGGCTTGGGCAGATCGGTCTCCACGCGTCGGATAGCGCGGCTGGTTGCCGTACACCGACGACGACGACGCGTACACGACGCGCGCCGCCGGGCCGGGCCGCGGCAACCGCCTCGAGCAGCCGCTGGGTCGCGAGCACGTTGTGACCGACGTAGTCGGCGAAGCCGTCCGACCACGAGAGCCGCACGCCGGCTTGCGCGGCCTGGTGGAACACGACGTCGACGCCGTCGAGCAACGGCTCGATCGTCGACCGTGCGCAGGTCGGCTTCGACGAACTCGAACCGGTCGTGCGCGCGCGCGCCGCGCGAGGTTCTGCTCCTTCTCGGCCGCGGTCGTAGTACGGCGTGAAGCAGTCGACCCCGACCACGGTGTCGCCCCGCGTCAAGCAGCGCCTCCGCGAGGTGACTCCCGACGAAACCGGCCGCCCCGGTGACGAGCGCGCGCACGATCAGGACGCCGCGTCGGCGAGCGACTCCGAGAGCGCCGGGTGCACGAGCAGCGAGTCGACGATGTCGACGACCTTCAGGTGGTTCGTGACCGCGACCGCGATCACCGAGATCAGCTCGGCCGCGTTGCGACCGACGATCGCGCCGCCGAGCACCACGCCCGTCGCGGGATCGGAGAGGATCTTCACGAAGCCGCGCGTGTCGCCGTTGATCAGCGCCTTCGGGTTCGCCGAGAACGGCACCTTCGTGACGCGGAGCTTGCGGCCCGGCCGCGAACGCCTCGGCCTCGGCGACGCCGACCTCGGCGATCTCGGGATCGGTGAAGATCGCCTGCGCGGCCTTGTCGTAGTCGAGGTGGCGGTGTGCACGGGCGGTGAGGCCCATCACGTGCTCGGCGATCTTGCGGCCCTGCATCGCCGCGACCGACGACAGCGGCAGCCGACCCGAGACGTCGCCGGCGGAGTAGATGTGCGGCACGTTCGTCTGGCAGTGGCGGTTGCCCGGGATGTAGCCGTTCTCGTCGACCTCGACGCCGGCCGCTTCGCAGCCGAGGCCTTCGCTGTTCGGGACCGAGCCGATCGCACAGCAGCGCGTGCGAGCCGTCGACGGCGCGACCGTCGTCGCACGCGATGAAGACCTTGTCGCCCTCGCGCCCGATCGACGATCGCGCGCGCGCCCTTCAGCAGCTTCACGCCGCGCCGGAGGAACTCGTTCTCGAGCACGGCCGCGACCTCGGGGTCCTTGTACGGCAGCACCTGCTGGCGCGACACGATCAGCGTGACCTGCGAGCCGAGCGCGCTGAACATGTGCGTGAACTCGACGCCGGTGACCCCCGAGCCGATCACGACGAGATGCTCGGGGATCTCGGGCGGCGGGTACGCCTGGCGCGTGGTGAGGATGCGCTCGCCGTCGACAGTCGGCCCAGTCGGGCACGCGCGGCCGGGAGCCGGTCGACGAGCAGGATCGCGTCGGCCTCGAGCTCCTCGATGCCGGCTTCGCGGTGTCGGCCGCGACCGTGTACGCGCCCGGTCAGGCGGCCGGTGCCGCGGATGAGGCGCACGCCCTGCGACTCGAGCAGGCTCGTGACGCCCGTCGCGCAGCGTCTCCTCCATACCCGAGATGCGGTCGCGCAGCGCGCCGACGTCGAGGCAGCCCGACGCCTCGAGTCCCATCGTCTTGCGCGAGCGAGAGCTCGGCGAGCGCGTTGCCGGTCGCGACCATCGCCTTGCTCGGGATGCAGTCCCAGAGATGCGCGGCGCCGCCGACGATGTCGCGCTCGATCATCGTCACCTCGGCGCCGAGCGACGCCGCGACCGTCGCCGCGGTGTTCCCGCCGGGACCGCCACCGATGATCACCAAACGCACGGCCATGAGGTCCAGGCTACGCGGCGCGGGCCGCCTACCCTGACCCTTCGATGCAGGAACTCCTGCGTCGACGAGCTGACGGGCGATCGCGTGATCCTCGCGCCCGGCGCGGGCCCTGCGGCCCGACACCTTCCGCGTTCACGCGCGAGCCGCTGCCCGCGAGCGTCGCCGACCGTGTCCGTTCTGCCCCGGCAACGAGCACGAGACCCCGCCCGAGGTCGCGCGGTTCGGCCCGCGGCGCGCCCGACACGCCCGGCTGGACGCTGCGCGTGGTGCCGAACAAGTACCCGATCGTCGGCGACGGCGTGGCCGGGCGCGCACGAAGTCGTGATCTTCTCCCCCGCGCACGACGCCGAGCTCGACGCGCTCCGCCGACGCGCCGCGGCCGCGACGTGATCCTCGCGCTGCGCGACCGCGGCGCGCTTCCACCTCGGCGCACGGGTGCCGCGTACGTGCAGGCGTTCGTGAACCAGGGCAAAGCCTGCGGGCGCGTCGATCGAGCACCCGCACGCGCAGCTCGTCGCGCTCGATCTCGGTCCCGCCGCCGCGCCCAGACTCCGCCTCGACCGCTTCACAGACCGCCGCGCCTTCGCCGCCGACCAGGAACACCGCGTGCGTCGACGGCGCCGTGTCGCCGTCGTGGTGCCCGCCCGCGTCGGCCACGCCGTTCAGCATGCGATTGCGCTCTCGCCGACGGCGGCGCCGCGGTTCGACGCAGACCGACGACGACGCGGCGCGCGCCGTCGGCGTCGCGCTCCACGACGCGCTCGTGCGCGTCCGCGACGCGTGCTCGGCGACGTCGCGTACAACGTCATGATCGAGACCGCGCCGCGCGACCACCGACGCGCCGTTCCACTGGTGGATCGACATCGTGCCGCGGCTCACGTCATCGGCGGGCTTCGAGCTCGGACAGGATTCGCCGTCAACGTCGTCGCCCCCGCGGCGGCCGCCGACGCGCTGCGGGCTGCGCGGTGAAGATCCGCGTCGGGATCACGATCGACGCGCCGCCGGCCGACACGTGGCGCATCGTCGAACCGATCGAGCACCACGTCGACTGGATGGCCGACGCGGAGTCGATCCGATTCACGGGCGCGCAGACGCGCGGCGTCGGCACCACGTTCGACTGCGTCACCAAGGTCGGGCCGATCCGGCTGACCGACCGCATGACGGTCACCGAATGGGAGCCCGGCGAAGACGATGGGCATCGAGCACCGCGGCATGGTCACCGGCCGGGGCCGCTTCACGCTGCAGCGGCGCCGCGGGCGACCGCACGCAGCTTCACCTGGACCGAACGCCTCACCTTTCCCTGGTGGATGGGCGGTGCCGTCGGCGCGTTCGCGGCCAAGCCGGTGCTGCGCGCGATCTGGCGCCGTAACCTGCGCCGGCTGAAGACGATCGTGGAGGCGCGCATGACGAATCGCGCAGTGAGCGTCGCCGGGCTTGCAGACGTTGGGCGCCGGGCTCATCGCTCGACGTCGCCCGCGAAGCCGACGCGCTCGGCTACACGTCGGTGTGGGTCGCGGAGGCGAACGCGGCCGAAGGCATGTCGCTGCTCGGCGCGATCAGCCAGGTCGCGCCGCAACGTCGGCATCGGCACCGGTGTGCTCGCGCTCCAGCTGCGCACGCCGCCGCTGCACGCGATGGCGGCCGCAACGCTGCAACAGCTCGCGGGCGACCGCGACGTGTTCCTCGGCGTCGGCATCTCGTCGCCCGCGGTCGCCGGCCAGTGGCACGGCGCCGGGCTACACCGACCGGCCCGATCGCGCAGGTGCGCGAGTTCCTCACGCTTGCTGCGCGAGTGCCTCACGCGGCGAGACGGTCACCTTCGAGGGCGACTTCTACACGGTGAAGCGGTTCCGGCTCGGGTTGAGGCTCGGCGACCGGCGTCCGAAGATCGCGCTGGCCGCGCTGAACAAGCAGATGCTGCGCCTCGGCGGCGAGCTCGCCGACGTGCGTGCTGCTCAACTACCTCCCGGCCGCGCTGGTGCCGTGGTGCGTCGAGCGGGTTCGCGACGGTGGGACGGCCGAGGTCCACGCGTACGTGCACTGCGCGGTGACCGACCGCGACCGCTACGCCGACGCTCGCCCGCAAGGACCTCCTCAACTACGCGGTCGTCGCCGCGTACGCCACCCAGTTCGACCGGGCCGGTTTCGCTCGACGAGGTCCGCCACTTCCAGAACCGTTGGGCCGACCGCGATCGCGACGGCGCACTCGCCGCGATCAGCGACCGATGGGTCGACGCGATCCAGATCATGGGCGACGAGCAGCACGTGCGCGCCGCGGTGCAGGCGTACGCCGACGCAGGGCGTCGACGTTCCGATCGTGTTCGCGCTCCCGTGGGGCGAGGATCGCGGAGCCACGGTCAGCCGAACGTTGCGGGCGCTCGCCTGACCCGGCGGCCGCGCGTCAGCGACCCGCGAACTTGGCCTTGCCCGGGCCGTCGGCGAGGAACGACTGCACGCCGGTGCGCGCGTCGTCGGTGCCGAACGACCTCGACGAACGCGTCGCCGTTCGAGGTCGAGCCCGTCGGCGAGCGGCCGGCCGAGGCCGTCGTCGATCACGCGCTTGGCGAGCCCCATCGCGACGACCGCGCCCTTGCCGAGCTCGCGCGGCCCAGTGCAGCGCCGACTGCTCCTCCTCGCCGGGCGTGGCACGACCCGGTCGACGAGACCGATCGCGAGCGCCTCCGTCGGCGCGGACCTGCCGCCCGCTCCACACGAGGTCCTTGGCGTGGGCCGGACCGACCAGCCGGGTCAGGCGTTGCGTGCCGCCCGCGCCGGGGATGATGCCGAGCAGGATCTCGGGCTGGCCCGAGCCGCGCGGTCTCGCCCGCGACGCGGAAGTCGCAGGCGCAGCGCGAGCTCGCAGGCCGCCGCCGAGCGCGTAGCCGCGGATCGCGGCGATCACCGGCCGCGGAATGGCCGCGACCGCGTCGAACGCGTCGCGGAACGCGGCCGCGATCACCCGGGCCACCTTCTGGTCGCCGAACTCGGAGATGTCGGCGCCGGCCGCGAACGCCTTCTCGCTGCCGGCGACGACCACGGCCTTGACCGTCGGCGTCGGCGCCGATGTCGAGCGCGACGTCGCGCAGTTCGCCGCAGCAGCGCCTGCGACAGCGGATTCATCGGCGGCTTGTTCAGGCGCACCACGACGACGCCGTCGGCGTGGGGCTCGGTGAGAACGAGATCGTCGGCCATGCCCGGACCCTATTACCGCACGACCCCGAACGGCCCGGGTCGCCGCGGCGAGCGTCTCACGAGCGCGGGAACAGCACCTCCGCGCCGACGGGCACGAAGCCGGCCGCCGCGAGCGTGCGCAGCGAAGCCGCGTTGCCCGGCGCGACCTGTCCCCACAACGGTTCGCCCGCGGGCAACAGGCCGAGTGCGGCGCACGCCACCGCGCGTCCGAGGCCGCGTCGTTGCGCGTCCGGCAACACCTCGAACCCGAGCTCCCAGCGATCGCACACGCCTCGACCGACGACGAGCACCGCGTCGTCGCCGTCGGCCACGAACACGCGCATACCGGCGCGGTACCGCGAGGCCCGCTCGACGCGCGGGTGATCGTGACCGTCGACTTCGTGCAGCCAGTCGGGTGCGCCCGCGCCGGTGCCCATGCGGCACAAGCAGCGCGTCGAACGTCGCCGGTTTCGAGTCGAGGCGTTGCGCCAGCCAGTGCAGCGTGGTCGCCGACAGCGGACCGGAGAAGTCGCCGGCGGGTATGTGCGCCGCGACCTCGGCCGGTTCGATGTCGGCCGCGAGCATGAAGTGCCCGGTGAGGCCGACGATCACGTCCGCGAGCCCGCCCGGCGACGGCACGACCTCGACCAACCCGTCGGCCGGGGGAAAGGTCCCGGCCGCGGCCGTCGTCGAGCAAGCGCGCGCAACGGGTGCGACGGTCAACCCGGCGTCAACCCTTCAGGATCTCGGCGACCGCCGTGTACGGATCGCGGGCGCGGGCCGCGACCTCGTCGACGATCGTCTCGAACTCGGGCCCGCGGCACAGCGCCGACGCCCGCTCGAGCATCACCGCGGCGACGAGACCGCGCAGCTCGTCGCGCAGGCGCGTGCCCGCCGCCGGGCTTCGGCGTCGCCGGTCGCCTCGAGGTGCGCACGGTGCGCGGCGATCGCGGCGAAGAGCTCGTCGACACCTTCGCCGGTGGTCGCGACCGTGCGCACGATGGGCGGCCGCCAGGCGCGCCGGCTCGACGAGCTCGAGCATGCCGACGAGATCGCTCTGCGCGTCCGTCGGCGCCGGGGCGGTCGGCCTTGTTCACGACGAAGATGTCGGCGATCTCAGAGGCCGGCCTTCGCGGCCTGCACCGAGTCGCCCCAACCGGGGTTCACGACCACGACGGTGGTGTCGGCGTGTCCCGCGATCTCGACCTCGACCTGCCCGACGCCCACCGTCTCGATGACGATCCAGGCCTTGCCGACCGCGTCGAGGACGCGCACCGCCTGCGGGGTCGCGAGCGCGAGACCGCCGAGGTGCCCGCGGGTCGCCATCGACCGGATGAAGACGCCCGGGTCGGTCGTGTGACTCTGCATGCGCACCCGGTCACCGAGGATCGCGCCGCCGCTGAACGGGCTGCGTCGGATCGACCGCGAGCACGCCGACTTCGACCGCCGGTCGGCGCGCAGCCGCACCGACGAGCTGGTCGGTCAGCGTCGACTTGCCCGCGCCGGGCGCGCCGGTGATGCCGATCGACCAGGCGTTGCCGGTGCGCGGGTGCAGCATCTCGATCGCGATCGCGCGCGCCGTCGCCGCCCCGCTCGACCAGCGAGATGACCTTGGCGATCGAGCGCCGGTCACCTTGGAGCGCGCGCTCGACGAGCGCGGCCGTGGCGTCTCCCATGGAGCGCCGACGCTACTCGTCGGCAACGACCTCGGTGATGCCCGGCACGCGGTCCATGATGATCCGCTCGACGCCGGCCTTCAGCGTCATCATCGAGACCGGGCAGGTGCCGCAGGCGCCGACGAGCGACACGTGCACGACGCCGTCCTCGTCGATGCCCGTTGAACACGATGTCGCCGCCGTCGCTCTGCAGCGCGGGGCGGATGGCCTCGATCGCCTCGAGGACACCAGGTTCCATCTCGGCAACGTCAAGCGGCATCAGGTCTCCAAGTCATCAGCTCAACAGCAGGCACTGTGAGTAACGGTTCCAGTATCGCGGTCGATTCCCCAAGGCCCTCGACCCGAGAAACCCCTCGAGGATCAGTCGTCGAGGCGCTCGACGTCGGCGCCGAGCGAGCGGAGCGCGGCCGGCGAGGTCGGAGTAGCCCCGCTCGACGTGCTCGCCGTCGTGCACGATCGTCTCGCCGTCGGCGACCAGCCCGGCGAGCACGAGGGCGGCGCCGGCCCGCACGTCGGAGGCCGTGCACCGGCGCGCCCGAGAGGCGCTCGACGCCCCGCACGATGGCGTGGCGGCCCTCGGTGCGCACGTCGGCGCCCATGCGGGCGAGCTCGTCGACGAACTGGAAGCGGCCGTCGTAGACGTTCTCGGTGACGATCGCGCTGCCTTCGGCCACGGTCATCATCGCGACCGCGAGCGGCATGAAATCGGTGGCGAAACCGGGATGGGGCAAGCGTCGCGACGTCGACCGCTCGCAGGCGCCGTGTTCGCGAGCGCCCAGAGGCCGTCGCTCGTCGGCGAGATCCGCATGCCCATCTCGCAGAGCTTCATCGACGACGATCTCGACGTGCTCGGAGCGCACGCCGACGAGCTCGATCTCGCCGCCCGCGATGCCGCACGCCATGAGCAGCGTCGCCGGCCTCGACGCGGTCGGCCATGATCTCGCTGTCGACCGCGTGCAGCTCCTCGACGCCTTCGATCTCGATCGTCGACGATGCCCGCGCCGAGCAGGTGCGCGCCCATGCGGTTGAGGAAGGTGGCGAGCGTCGGTGACCTCCGGCTCGCGGGCCGCGTTCTCGATGACGGTCGTGCCCTTGGCGAGCACCGCCGCGCACATGAGGTTCTCGGTCGCGCCGACGCTCGGGAACTCCAAGCACGGTGCGCGCACCGTGCAGCAGCTCGGCGTGCGCGCACGACGTAGCCGTGCGCGACCTCGACCTCGGCGCCCATCGCCTCGAGCCCGCGCAGGTGCATGTCGACCTTGCGGCTGCCGATGTTGTCGCCGCCGGGCAGCGCGACACGCGCCTCGTCCGCACCGCGCCAGCAGCGGGCCGAGCACGTTGAACGACGCGCGCATGCGCGCGACGAGCTCGTACGGCGCCTCGGGCTGAGCTCGCCGCGACGCGTCGACCCGCACGACGTCGGGCGCCGGCTGATCGACGTGCGCGCCGGTGGCGCGCAGGAGGTCGATCATCACGTCGAGGTCGCGCACCGTCGGCATGTTGCGCAGCGTGGTGACGCCCGGCGCGAGCAGCGCGGCGGCCATCTGCTTCAGGCCGCAGTTCTTGGTCGCGCCCGACGGCTGCACGCGCCCTGCGAGCGGCCCGCTCGCGCGGACGCGGAATCGAGTCACGGCGGAAGAAGACTACTTACCCGAGTAGTCAGGTTGGCGTTGCTCGACGAACGCGGTGATCGCCTCGCGCATGTCGGCCGAGCGCAGGCAGATCGCCTGGGCCTCGGCTTCGATCACGAGCCCTTCGGCCACGGGCACGCGGTCCGGACGCTTCGACCGCCCGCTTCGCGCCCTGCACCGCGAGCGGCGGTTGGGCGGCGATGGTCGCCGCGAGCGCGGCGACGTCGGCGTCGAGGTCGTCGTCGTCGACGAGCCGCTCGCACAGCCCGATGCGGTACGCCTCGTCGGCGTCGATGCGCGCCGCGGTCCAGATCATCTCCTTGGCCTTGCCCGCGCCGACGACGCGCGGCAGGCGTTGCGTTCCGCCGAGGTCGGGCAGGATGCCGTACTTGTGCTCGAGCAGCCCGACCTGACGTACCGCGGGCGAACACCCGGATGTCGCACGCGAGCGCCATCTGCAGACCCGCGCCGAGCGCGAAGCCGCGCACCGCGGCGATCGTCGGGTAACGCGCTTCTTCCAGCCACGAGTACGCCTCCTGCGTGCGCAGGATGCCGTCGACCGTCGGGATCGTGATGACGCGTGCCGACGTCGGTCGCCGCCTTCGATCGCGTCCGTCGGAACGCGACGTGAACACCGACGTGTCGATGCCCGACGAGAACGCGCGGCCGTTGCCGATCACGACCAGCGCGCGCAGATCGGGGTCGTCGCGCAGCTCCTTGCCGAGCGCGCGCAGCTCCTGCCACATCTGGATCGTGAACGAGTTGAGCTTCTCGGGGCGGTTCAACCGCAACCACCCGACATGGCCGTCGCGCGTGAACTCGACGGTTTCGTACTCGGTCATGTGCGAACGGTATCGCCGGCGGCGGCGCAGCCGAAGCGGACGACCTCGACCGGGTCTGGATGCCCGCGACCGTGATCATCCCCGCCGGCTCGATCGGCGTGCCGTCGGGCGCGTACGCGGCGAGCTCGAGCGTCGCGAACAGCTCATGGGCCTGGGCTGCGCCCGCGAGGCGGGCCGCGAGATTCACGAGCGGCCGGTGTAGTCGTCGCCCTCGAGCAGGATCACCGCGCCGCCTGCGCAGCCCGCGTGCATCGACAAGCGGCAGCTCGATCTCGTGCATGAGCAGCTCGAGCTTGCACACCGCGCCGACAGCTGACCGGGATCCACCGACACCAGCATGCAGCCGTCGCCGAGCCACTTGGCGATGCGCACGCCGAAGTCGGTGGCGACCTGACGCACCGCGGCGCGGAACAGCGTCAGCACCCGTACCGACTCGTCGTCGCCGAACTGGTCGCCGAACGACGTGAATCCGGAGAGGTCGACGAACGAGAACCAGCGGTCGACTCGCACGGGATGAGTCTGTCACTTCTCGACCCCGGAAGTTGCGTAACGAATTCGACGACCGACGCCGCCGACGTCGGCCAAGCACACCGGCGACGGTGAGCCCGCTCGCTTTCAGCGGCTTGAATCCGTGGTCGCCGGTCTCGATCCACATGAACGAGACCGGGCCCTTCAGCTTCTTGGTCGTGGCGTTTCAGCTCGGCGGGCGTGCCGAACGCGTCGCGCGTCCCGCTCACGAAGAGCACGGGCATCGTGCAGCCGCGGGAAGTGCTCGACGCGCAGCTGCGTCGGGTCGGCCGGGCGGGTGCAACGGATAGCCGAGCAACGCGAGCGCCGAGCGGTGCGAACGGTCGGGATCGTCGGCCGCGACCATCGAGCAGATCCGCCCGCCCATCGAGCGCCCGCCGAGCACGAGCCGATCGGGCGGGAGCTTCGTGAGCCGGGCCAACTCGGTCGTCGCGTCGCGCACCGCGGCGTCGAGCACCGGCGGGCGATCGGGCGCCCGGCGGCCCGCGGCCTTGTACGGGAAGTCGAACCGCAGCGACGGTATGCGCGCGTCGGCCAGCGCGTCGGCAACGGCGGTGAGCGCGCGCCGCGTTCATGTCGGCGCCCGCGCCGTGCGCGAGCAGCACGGCGCGATCCGCGCCCCGTTTCGGTCCCTGATACGCGATGTCGGTCAGCACCCGGTCAACACCATCGGGCGAGGAACGCCTCGAGGCGGCCGAGCTCGTCGGCGACGGTCGCGGCGCGCCGCCAGCCGTGACCTTCGCCCGCGTACACGTGCGCTCCACCGCGACACCCGCGCGCGCGCAGCGCGTCGGCGAACGCCGCGGTGCGCGCCGGATTGACGACGCGGTCGTCGTCGCCCTGCAACAACAGCACCGGGGCGCGCACGAGCGCGGCGTGCGTGATCGGCGAGCGGGCGACGTATGTCGTCGCGCGCTCCGGGCAGCGGCCCGACGAGCCGCGCGAGGTCACCGGACTCGAAGCGGTGCGTCGTGGCCGCGAGGTCGAGCAGATCGGTGACGGGATACAGCGCTACCACCGCGGCGACGAGGTCGGGGTGCTGCGCGGCAACGTTCAACGCGGTGAAGCCGCCCGCGCTCCCGCCCATGACCGCGATCCGCGCCGGGCACGGCCCAGCCCTCTTTGATCGCGTGCTTGATACCGGCGACGACGTCGGCGACGTCGCGCTCGCCCCACCGACCGTCGAGCGCGTTGCGGTACGGTCACGCCGTAGCCGGTCGAACCGCGATGGTTCGGCTGGAACACGGTGTAGCCCTGCTGCACGAGCCACTGCGCCCGCGGGTTCCAGTCGGCGAGCGCCTGGCCGGTCGGGCCGCCGTGGACGTGCACGACCATCGGTCGCCGCGCCCGTTGCCGTTCGCGGGCCGCCACAACAGACCGTGCACCGCCGCGCTGCCCGACTTCCACATGACCGGCCGGGGCTCGACGAGCCCGGTCGTTCGAACCCGCCGACCGGGCCGCGCGCGATCGCGCGCCGACCCGAACCGTTCGGCCGCGAGCACGACGACCTGCCCGGCGTGACCGCGCCCGAACGAACGCACACGATACCCGCCCGTCGCCCCAGTCGAGGTCGCGGTGCCAGCCGCGCGACAACTCCCGCGCCGACTTCCGGCCCGGGCGCGCCGATCACGAGCCGGCCGAAGCCCGACTCGTTGCGGCACCACGCGAGCTCGTCGCCGTCGGGCGACCAGGCGAACGAGCGTTGTCCGGCCGACCACGCGGGCTCCGCGCTCTCCTGACCCTGCCGCGGGAGCAGGGGCTCGCCGTCGACGACGAGCTCGCCGTCGTCGGATCCACGCGACGTGCTCGCCCCCGGGCGAGAAACGGGGCTGGCTGCACGCGCCGCCACCACCGTCGGATTGCTCACCACCCGCCAGCACGAACGGCGCGCCGTCGCCGTCGCGGCGCATGATCCGCGACGCGTGCCACGGCATGTTCGGCAGATCCCATTCCTGCCACACGAGCGCCGTTCCGTCGGGCGACCAATCGGGATCCCACGCGTAGTCGGCGTGCGAGATCCGCGCCGGCCAGTCGGCGCCGTCGAGCGGCACCGTCGCGACATCGCACGCGTCGTCGCGCTCGATCGCGCACGCGACCTCGCCCCGGGCCGACACGACGGGCCCGAACGCCCGGCCCGACTGCGTCAGGACCCGCTCGACACCCCCGTCGGCGGGCACGACCACCAGCCGGCCGTCGGCCCGCGACGACCACCAGGGTCGTCGTCGTCGACCCAGGCACTAGCCGCCCGCCGACGCCGGACTCGGCCGTTACCACGATGGGCGGTCCCGAGAGGTCGGGCGGGAGCCACCACCACGTCGGAGCGGCCGTCGAAGGTGTCGATCCAGGCGAGCCGGCTGCCCGCAGGCGACCACCGCGGGTTGCTCACGCTCCGTGACCGGCTCAGCATCGAGGGTACGATCGAGGGCGTCACCGCCCGGCGACGCTAGTCGCGCGGCTTGCCTTTCGGGTCGCCCGGCCTCCATCCTGGGTTACTCATGCCGCCCCCCATCTGCCCTTTCGCGGCCACTCCGCATCGCCCTGCACACCCGGCGACCCCCTGCGCATCGCGTTCCTCATCTACCGAGGCAACCCGCACTGCGGCGGGCAGGGGGTCTACAGCCGCCACCTCACGCGCGAGCTCACCGAGCTCGGCCACACCGTGACGATGCTCGCCGGGCCAGCCGTGGCCGGTCGCCGACGCGCCGGTGACCCTCGAGCAGGTCGCGAGCCTCGACCTCTACCGGCGCGAGAACCCGTTCCGCGTGCCGTGGCCGCACGAGTTCCGCACGTGGACCGACGTCGCAGGAGTTCGGGATCATGTGCGCGGCGCGGGCTTCCCCGAGCCGTACGCGTTCAGCCGGCGCGTCTACACGCACCTGCGCGACCGGCGCGACGAGTTCGACCTCGTGCACGACAACCAGTGCCTCGGCCGCGGCCTGCTCGGCTTCGTGCGCGACGGCTGGCCGTTCGTCAACACGCTGCACCACCCGATCACCGTCGACCGCGACCTCGACCTCGCGGCCGCGATCGTCGCCGTTGCGCCAGCTCACCCTGCGCCGTTGGTACGGCTTCTTGCGGCATGCAGATGGACGTGGCGCGCCAGCTGCCGCGTCACATCACGGTGTCGCGAGAACTCGAAGAAGGACATCGTCGCCCAGATGGGCGTCGCATCCCGACACGCTGCACATCGTGCCGGTCGGCGTCGACCAGAAGCAGTTCCGTCCGCTCCCGCACATCGCAGCGCGTGCCGGGCCGGCTGATGACGACCGCAAGCGCCGACGTTCCGCTCAAGGGCCTCACGTACCTCATCGAGGCGCTCGCCAAGATCCGCACCGAGCGCGACGACGCGCACCTGGTCGTGATCGGTCAGCCCCGGCACAAGTCGGCGGTCCCGGCCCAGATCGAGCGGCTCGGGCTCCAGGGCGCGATCGAGTTCGTGAGCGGCGTCACCGACGAGCGCATCGTCGAGCTCTACGCCGAGGCCGAGATCGCGGTCGTGCCCGTCGCTGTACGAAGGCTTCTCGCTTCCGGCGATCGAGGCGATGGCGTGCGGCGTGCCGCTCGTCACCACCACCGGCGGCGCACTGCCCGAGGTCGTGGGCCCCCCGGCGACGGCGCGATGATGGTTCCGCCCGCCGATCCCGGCGCGCTGGCCCAACAGATCATCGACGTGCTGAACGACGACGAGCTGCGCGCCCGGCTCGGCGAGCGCGGCCGCCGGCGGGTGCTCGACCGCTTCACCTGGCGCAAGACCGCGGAAGGCACGGCCGAGCAGTACTACCTCGAGCTCGAGGCGCACGCGCAGCGGCGCTACGACGCGGGGCAGGGCTGATGCTGACGGTCGACTTCGACCGGCTCGGGCTCGTCCGCGGCGAACGCCTCCTCGATCTCGGCGCGGGCGGTGGCCGCCACGCGTTCGAGGCGATGCGACGCGGCGCACGCGTCACCGCGCTCGACTACTCGGCCTCCGACCTGAAAGACGTCGCCGCGGTTGCCGGCGCGATGACTCGAGGCCGGCGAAGCGTCCTACGACGCAGTGGGCCGGCGTCGTCAACGCCGACGCGCTCGACCTCCCGTTCCCGGCAACTCGTTCGACCGGGTGATCGTGTCGGAGGTGCTCGAGCACGTCTGGGACGACGAGCGCGCGCTCGTCGAGATCGTCGCGCGTGCTGCGCCCCGGCGGACGCATCGCCGCGACCGTCCCGACGCGCTGGCCCGAGCGGGTCTCGTGGGCGCTCAACTGGCACTACCACGACACGCCCGGCGGGCACGTCCGCATCTACCGCCAGCACGAGCTCGAATCGAAGCTCGAGCGCGCCGGCTTCTACTTCCGCGGCTCGCACCACGCGCACGCGTTCCACTCGCCCTACTGGTGGCTGAAGTGCGCGTACGGACTCGACAACACCGACGCCGCGCCCGTGCAGCGCTACCACGACGTTCCTCTGCCGCCTGATCGAGCACAACCCGCGCTGGGCGCGCGTCGACCGAGCGCGCGCTGAACCCGGTGCTCGGCAAGAGCCTCGTGCGTCTACGGCGAGAAGGTCGCACCGACGATGGCGAAATGGGGGAAGAAGCAGCCTTGGCTGATCACGAGCTTCCCGACGTCGCCGGAATGATGACCGGCGCGCAGGTCGCAGAGACGATCGACGCCATCGCGTCGGTGCAGCTGCCCGACGGCAACATCCCGTGGGCGCCCGGCGGTCACACCGACCCGTGGAATCTCGTCGAGGCCGCGATGGCGCTCGACGTCGGCGAACCGCTTCGCCGAAGCCGAGCGCGCGTACGACTGGCTCACGCGGATGCAGCACGACGACGGCAGTGGCACGCGTACTACGTCGGCGACGACGTCGAAGGAGCACACGCTCGACACCAACGTCAGCTGCTACATCGCCAACGGCGTTTGGCACCACTACCTCTGCCACCGGCGACACCGGCTTCCTCGAGACGATGTTCCCGGTCGTCGAGCGGGCGATCGACTTCGCGCTCGACAACCAGCACCCCACCGGCGAGATCGAGTGGGACGCCGATCCGGCGCGCATCGACGGCAAGGGCGCGCTGCTCACCGGCTCGTCGAGCATCTACTCGTCGCTGCGCTGCGCGATCGCGGCCGCCGAACGCCTCGGGCGCGACCGCCCCGACTGGGAGCTGTCGCTCGGCTCGCTCGCCATCGCGATCGCGCACCGCCCCGAGCGCTTCCTCGACAAGGACCGCTGGGCGATGGACTGGTACTACCCGATCCTCGTCGGCGTGTTGCGCGGCCACTCGGCCGAAGCCCGGCTCGCGGCCAAGTGGGAGACGTTCGTGGCACCGGGACGCGGCGTGCGCTGCGTGTCGGACCAGCCGTGGGTCACCGCGGCGGAAACGTGCGAGCTCGTCATGGCGCTCGACGCGATCGGGCTGCACGACCGGGCCCGCACGTTGTTCGAGTGGGTGCAGTTCCTGCGCCACGACGACGGCTCGTACTGGACCGGCATGAACTTCGCCGGCGACCGCTTACGACGAGATCGGCGAGTACTTCACCGCCGAGCAGCCGACGTGGAACAGCGCCGCCGTCGTGCTCGCCGCGAACGCGCTCGGCGGTACGGGACCGACCGCGGGCCTGTTCCGCGGCGAGGGCCTGCCCGGCGGGCTGACCGCCCAGGAGCTGATCGACGCGGGCGACGCGATCGAAGCCGACCGCGCCGCTCGCGACCGGCACTGACACCCGGAATTGGCGGGCCCGCCCGGGGTCGTTCGGGCATGCGCGTGGATTGGCCGTACTCGTCGTACGATCCCGTCCGAATGCGGGGTTGGCGGAGTAGACGATCGCAGGCTCGAGCTCTCGTCGACGCGGCGCTGGCCGACGCCGAGCGCTTCGACGCGGCCCCCGAGGCGCTGGTCGTCGACGAACCCGCGGTCGACGCGGTCGCCGACGAACCCGCGGTCGAGACGGTCGAGACGGTCGAAGCCGTCGAAACGCCGGCGCCGGCGCCGACCGGCATCGAGCTGCAGATGCAGACCGAGTTCCTGCGGTTGTTCGAGGTCGTCACCACCATGTGCGACCACGTCATCGAGTACATCGAGACCGACCGCGCCGAGCGCCAACTGATGCTCGAGACGCTCCGCGAGCTCGGGCGGGTCATCACCGACGGCGCCGCCGCGGTCGCCGCGGCCGCGCCGCCACGCGAGCGCGTCATCGGCGGGTCGATGCCCGCGGGACCGGAACCGGTCATCGATCTGTGCCCGCCGGCCGATTCGGTCCCAACCGTCGACATCGAGTTACGCGAGACGCGCGAGATCGCGGTCGAGGTGCGGGGCCGTTTCGGCGACCGCTGGGTCGACGGCTTCGAGATCTGCGAGGTCATGACGACCCCCGACGGGCCGCGCTACCGGCTCCGCCGACACCGCGACGGCGTCGTGCTTCCGGAATTGTTCGACGCGACGAGTATCCGCCACGTCGAGACGTTCGACGAGTTGAACACCGACGACTCGAACGGCAGCCGCAACGGCGACGACGCCGCGACTACCGAGTCGACGAGGTACTGGTCGCGTTCTTGAGGATGCGCAACGATCCGGTCGCCGATACCGGTTCGAAGCCGTCGGCGACCGCGCGCTGCCACACATGGAACGGCGCCTGACCACCGTCGGCCGGATCCTCGAACACGTCGTGGATCGCCAGCGTTCCCCCCGCCACCACGTACGGCGACCAGTTGGTGTAGTCGCCGAGCGCAACGTCTTCGGCGTGCCCACCGTCGATGAACAAGAAGCCGAGCGGGGTGGCCCACGCGCGCGCGACGGGCAACGAGTACCCGACGACGCCGACCACGACGTCTTCCAGGCCCGCGGCCTGCATCGTGCGACGGAAGAACGGCAACGTGTCCATGCGCCCGGTCTCGGGATCGACGACCTCGCGGTCGTGATGCTCCCAGCCTGCCTGGTTCTCCTCCGAGCCGCGGTGGTGGTCGACGGTGAAGAGCACGGTGCCTGCGTCCCGCGCGGCCGCGCCGAGGTACACCGCCGACTTCCCGCAATACGTGCCGACCTCGAGCAGAGGCCCGAGCCGGCCGGCCGCCAACGCGGCGTCGTGCAGCGCCTGACCCTCGTCGTCGGGCATGAAGCCCTTCGCGCTCCGGGCCACCTCGAGCAGGCGATCGTCCATCACGGCCGCGCACACTAGGCCGTCAGATGCGGGCCGACTCGACCCAGCGCCCGAACACGTCGGCGAGCGCATCCACGATCTCGCCGAGGGTTGCGTACGCACGCACCGCGTCGATGAACACCGGCATCAGGTTCACGTCGGGTTCGGCGGCCTCGGCCCGGACCCGAGCAAGTGCGGTGTCGACCGCGGCCGAGTTGCGCTCCCGCTTCACCTTGTCGAGCCGCCGACGCTGCTCCTCTTCGACCTCGGGGCCGATGCGCAGGATCGGCGGGCGGCGGCTCGTCGCTGCCCTCGAGGAACCCGTTCACCCCGACCACGACATGGCGGCCCGCGTTGAGCTTGCGTTCGAGCTCGTAGGCGGAGTCGGCGATCTCGCCCTGGTACCAGCCCTCCTCGACGCCGCGGATCGCGCCGTCGAGCATCGAGCCGTCGCCCAGCGCTTCGATCTGCGCGAACAGCTCTTCGGCGCGCCGTTCCATCTCGTCGGTGAGAGCCTCGACGTAGTACGACCCGCCGAGCGGATCGGCGACGTTCGTCGACGCGGGTCTCGTTCGCGATCACCTGCTGCGTGCGCAGCGCGATGCGCGCCGCCTTCTCCGACGGCAGCGCGAGCGTCTCGTCCATCGAGTTCGTGTGCAGGCTCTGCGTGCCCGCCGAGCACGCCGGCCAGCGCCTCGATCGCGGTGCGCACGATGTTGACCTCGGGCTGCTGCGCGGTCAGCGAGACTCCCGCGGTCTGCGTGTGGAACCGCATCTGCAGCGAGCGCTCGAGCCGGGCGCCGTAGCGGTCGTGCATCCACCGCGCCCAGATGCGGCGGGCAGCGCGGTACTTGGCGATCTCCTCGAAGAAGTCGACGTGCGCGTTGAAGAAGAACGACAAGCGCGGCGCGAACGTGTCGACCGGCAAGCCCGGCGCGCAACGCGAGCTCGACGTACGCAAAGCCGTTCGCGAGCGTGAACGCGAGCTCCTGCGCGGCGGTCGAGCCCGCTTCGCGGATGTGGTATCCGGAGATCGAGATCGGATGGAAGCGCGGCATCTCGTCGGTGCAGAACGCGATCGTGTCGCGCACGAGCCGCAGCGACGGGCGGGGCGGGAAGATGAACTCCTTCTGCGCCTGGTACTCCTTCAAGATGTCGTTCTGCAACGTCCCGCCGATTCGGGCACGCGCGACACCGTTGGCCTCCGCGTTGGCGACGAACATCGCGAAGATCACCGCCGCGGGGCCGTTGATCGTCATCGAGGTGGTGACCGCGCCGAGATCGATGCCGCGATACAGGTCGTCGACGTCGGCGAGCGTGTCGACGGCGACGCCGCACTTCCCCACCTCGCCGAGCGCGAGCTCGTCGTCGGAGTCGCGGCCCATCAGCGTGGGCAGGTCGAATGCAGTCGACAGTCCGTCGCCGCCGGCCGCGAGCAGCTCGTGGAAACGGCGGTTCGTGTCGATCGCGGTGCCGAAGCCCGCGAACATGCGCATCGTCCAGAGCTTCGAGCGGTACATGTCGGCGTACGGCCCGCGCGTGTACGGAAACTCGCCGGGGCGCTCCGCTTCGGGCGGCCCGTAGACCGAGTCCACCGGGACACCCGACATGGTTTCGAATTCGGCGGCCACTACGGCAATGGTAGGTCCCTAGAAGCCGAACATCGCCGTGACCCCGTGGTCGCGGCCCGCGGTGTACCCCCCGTCTACGGCGAGCGCCTGGCCCGTTACGAACGACGCGTCGGCCGAGACCAGGAAGAGCGCCGCGGCCGCGATCTCGTCAGGCCGGCCCAGGCGGCGGAGCTTGTGCTCCTCACGGATGTGGTCGCGCACGTCTTCCAAGCCCGGCATGCCGAACACGCCCTCGAGCATCGGCGTCTCGATGAAGCCGGGACAGATCGCGTTGGCGCGGATCCCGGCGCGCCCGTAGTCGATGGCGAGGTTCTTGGTGAAGATCACGACCGCGCCCTTCGACGCGTTGTACGAGCTGCCGCCGGCCGTGCCTTCGAGCCCTTCGACGCTCGCGATCGTCACCACGCTGCCCCGCTCGCCGTCGATCGGGTCCTGTTCGAGCATGTTGCGGAGCGCATGCTTGGCGCACGAGGAACGTGCCCGTGAGGTTCACGTCGAGCACCCGCTGCCATTCGGCGCGATCCAGCATGTGGGCCGGGCCGCCGCCCGCCACTCCCGCGGCGGTGACGATCGCGTCGATGCGACCGTGTTCGGCGACCATGCCGTCGATCACCGCCGCGATCGCGTCCTCGTCCCGTACGTCGGCCTGCGCGAAGGTGACCTCCGCCGCGCCCGACGGCAAGTCGAGCTCGGTCGTGGGCTCGGTGAGATCGATGCCCACGACACGCGCGCCCTCGGCCGCGAACCGGGCTACGCAGGCCAGCCCGATCCCCGAGGTGGCGCCGGTTACCAATGCGAACTTGCCGTCCAGTCGACCCATGACAGGTTTCTAGTACGACGGCCGGTCCTCATGGAATCCGACCCCCGCTCGACTAGGGTCCATCGACCATCGAGACACCGGGGAGGCGTGAAATGGAGTCGGAGCAACAGCCCGATCGCAACCTCGCAATGGAGCTCATGCGGGCCACCGAGGCCGCGGCTCTCGCCGCCGGCCGTTGGATGGGCCGGGGCGACAAGAACGCCGCCGACGGCGCAGCCGTGGAGGCGATGCGCGTCGTGCTCAGCAGCGTCCGCATGGAAGGTGTCGTCGTCATCGGCGAGGGCGAGAAGGACGAAGCGCCGATGCTCTTCAACGGTGAGCAGATCGGCGACGGCTCGCCGCCGAGCATGGACATCGCCGTCGACCCGGTCGACGGCACGACGCTCACCTCCCTCGGCCGCGGCGGCGCGATCGCGGTGATCGCGATGAGCGAACGCGGCACGATGTTCGACCCGGGTCCGTGCGTGTACATGGAGAAGATCGCGGCCGGTCCCGCCGCCGTCGACGTCATCGACATCAACGCGCCGGTGAAGGCCAACCTCGAAGCGGTCGCCAAGGCGCTCGGCGAGAAGGTCAGCGACGTGACCGCGGTCATCCTCGACCGCGACCGTCACACCGACATCATCCGCGAGTGTCGCGAAGCCGGTGCCCGCATCCGCTTGATCCCCGACGGCGACGTCGCCGGCGCGATCTCGGTCGCGTGGCGCAACTCCGGCAACGACATCCTCTTCGGTGTCGGCGGCACTCCCGAAGGCGTCATCGCCGCGTGCGCGCTGAAGGCGCTGGGCGGCACGATCCAGGGGAAGTTGTGGCCCCGCAACGACGAGGAGCGCACTGCGGCCCTCGACGCGGGCTACGACCTCGACAAGGTGCTGATGCTCGACGACCTCGTCTCCGGCGACGACGTGTTCTTCGCCGCGACCGGTATCACCGACGGCGAGCTGTTGCGCGGGGTGCGGTACTGGGGTGAAGGCGCGGGCACGCAGAGCCTCGTCATGCGTTCGAAGTCGGGCACCATCCGGGTCATCGACGCGCAGCACCACTGGACGAAGCTGAACTCGTATTCGGCCGTCAAATACAGCTGACGGAGCCCGGCCTGCTCGCGTTCTGGATCCAGCTCGCGGTTGCCGCGATCGCCGAAGCCATCGTGCTCGCGACGCTCGAACGCCGCGCCGAACGCGCGCCTGCACTGCGGCGCGCCTCGATGTTCGTGGGCGCGGTCATGGCCGGGATACTCGGCGGCGGGATCGGCGCGGCCGCGGGCGGCGGTGCGACCGTCGTGATCGCCGTCGGCGTGATGTTCGCCGTCCAGGTCTTCTTCGCCTTCCGCGCCGCCCAACGCGCCTAACACCACGTCGGGGTGGGGGTCATTTGCGCGTAACCTGATGGTTACCTGCGCGTTGTTCGACGGCGAGTGGGCATGCTCCTAGCGTGGCGAAAGTGACCAGGACGGAGGAGCACCGCGCTCACGGCCTGCAGGGCTGGAATCGCGACCCGTTCGGGCGCTTCGAGCACCGCTACTTCTCCGAGGGCCGGCCGACCCGGCTCGTCCGCACCGCCGGCGTCGAGAGCCGCGACGACCCGACTCCGGCCGGCTCGCCCCGCCGACCGGCCGTGCCGGCGCGGCCCGCGGAACCGGAGTTCCCGGGGACGATCGAGGTGTGGGTCTATCCGCGCCGCGAACATCGCAAGCTGGCGCGGGCGACCCTCCTACTGGCAGTGCTCGCACCCGTCATCGTGTGGGTGCTGCTCGTGCCCGGGACGCACGGCCGCGTCTTCGTGCTGATCGACTACGTCGTTCTGGTCGCAGCCGTGGTGGCGCTGGTCTTCGTCGCGCGCGTCCGCCAGCCCGACTGACCATCCAACCAGGTGGGCACGCTCACGTACCCAGGCGGTACGTCAGGGTGCCCACTGTTGGGCGGCGCGCGGGGTTAAGCGGAAGCCGCGACTTCGAGCCGCACGTCGGCCCGCAACAGCGCGGCCTGCGCGAGCTCGTCCTCGGCATCGGCGCGGAGCTGTTCCTCGGCGCGCGCCTTGGCTTCGGTGGCGCGGGCCACGTCGATGTCGGCCGCGGGCTCGGCGACGTCGGAGAGGATGATCACCTGGTTGTGACTGACCTCGACGAAACCGCCGTGCACCGCGAACCACGCCTGCGTGCCGTCCTCGAACTTCACGCGCGCGGGCCAGTCGGCCAACGCACCGAGGAACGGGGCGTGGTTGTCCTCGAACGCGATGTCGCCGCCGCCGAGCGTGCGCACGACGACCATCTTCCCGACCCCCTGGTAGAGGATCGTTTCCGGAGACACCAACTGCACGTCCACGAAAAGAGCCCCTAGCCCTCGAGCGTCTTCGCCTTGGCGAGCACCGACTCGACGCCACCGACGTTGAAGAACGCCTGCTCCGGCACGTGGTCGAGCTCACCGCTGACGAGCGCTTCGAAGCTCTCGACGGTCTCGTCGACCGGCACGAAGATGCCCTTCAGACCGGTGAAGACCTCGCCCACGAAGAACGGCTGGCTCAGGAACTTCTGCATCTTGCGGGCCCGGGCGACGGTGACGCGGTCTTCTTCGGAGAGCTCGTCGAGACCGAGGATGGCGATGATGTCCTGCAGCTCCTTGTAGCGCTGCAGCATCTCCTGCGTCCGGCGGGCAACGTCGTAGTGGCGCTGACCGACGATCTCGGGCGCCAGGATGTTGCTCGTCGAGGCGAGCGGGTCGACGGCCGGGATAGATGCCGAGCGCCGCGATCTGACGGGACGAGCTCGGTGGTGGCGTCGAGGTGGGTGAACGTGGTGAACGGCGCGGGGTCGGTGTAGTCGTCGGCGGGCACGTACACGGCCTGCAGCGACGTGATCGAACGACCCTTGGTCGAGGTGATGCGCTCCTGCAGCTCGCCCATCTCGTCGGCGAGGGTGGGCTGGTAACCCACCGCCGAAGGCATGCGGCCGAGCAGCGTCGACACCTCGGAACCCGCCTGCACGAACCGGAAGATGTTGTCGACGAACAGCAACACGTCCTGGTTCTTCACGTCGCGGAAGTACTCGGCCATCGTCAGCGCGCTCAGCGCGACCCGGAGGCGCACACCCGGCGGCTCGTCCATCTGGCCGTACACGAGCGCGGCCTTCTCGATGACGCCCGACTCCTGCATCTCGAGCCAGAGGTCGGTGCCCTCACGGGTGCGCTCGCCGACACCGGCGAACACCGACACACCACCGTGCTGGGTGGCGACCCGGTTGATCATCTCCTGGATGAGCACCGTCTTGCCCACGCCGGCGCCGCCGAACAGGCCGATCTTGCCGCCCTGCACGTACGGCTCGAGGAGGTCGATGACCTTGATGCCCGTCTCGAACATCAGCGCCTTCGGCTCGAGCTGGTCGAAGGGCGGCGCGTCGCGGTGGATGTCCCACCGGTCGTCGATGTTGGTGACCTCGGACTCGGCGATGTCGAGCGGCTCGCCGATGACGTTCCACACGTGGCCGAGCGTGCCGTCGCCCACGGGCACCTGGATGCCGTGGCCGAGGTTGCGCACGGCGGTGCCGCGCTGCAGACCGTCGGTGGGCTTCAGGCAGACCGCCCGGCACCGGCCTTCGCCGATCTGCTGCGCGACCTCGGCGGTGACGGTGATCTTCTCGCCCTCGAGCTCGATGTCCATCTCGAGCGCGTGGTTGATCTCCGGCAGCGCGTCGGGCGGGAACTCGACGTCGACGACGGGACCGCAGGATCGCGACGACCCACCCGTCCTTCAGTGTCGGTCTGTCGGTTCGGCGGTTGCAGTCATGGCAGCTGTTGCTCCCGTGGTTTCAAGCGGTCTTGTCGTAGTACTCGGCGGCGTGACGCGTCGTCGTGCTCGTCGCCCGCGCCCTGGCTGCAGGGCTTCGGCGCCGCCGACGATCTCCATGATCTCGGTCGTGATCGAGTCCTGACGGGCCCGGTTCATCCGACGTCGGTACGTGAGGATCAGCTCTTCGGCGTTGTCGGTCGCGGCCTTCATCGCGCGCTGGCGGGCCGCGTGCTCGGACGCCGCCGCGTTGAGCAGCGCCGCGTACACGCGCGACTCCGTGTAGCGCGGCAGCAGCGTCTCGAGGATCGCGTCGGGGTTCGGGCTCGAACTCGTAGTCGGCGCTCGGCTCGGCGGCCGCCGCGCTCGCGCCGGCGGCCGGCGCTTCCGCGTCGTCGGATTCGAGCGGCAGCAGCGGCTCGATCACGACCTCCTGGCGACCGGCGGAGATGAAGCGGGTGTAGACGAGCTGCACGACGATCGAGCTCGCCCGCCTCGAAACCGGCTCGACCACGGCCGACGCGACCTGACGCGCATCCTCGTAGGTGGGGCTGTCGCTGAAGCCGCGAGACGCGGCGTCGATCGGGTAGTCGCGGAAGCGGAAGTAGCCCTCGGCCTTCCGGCCGACGGTGACGAGCGCGTTCTCACGACCGGCCCGTTCCTGTTCGCGCATGTCGCGCTCCGCAGTGCGGATCACGGTGGAGTTGTAACCACCGCAGAGGCCGCGGTCGGCGGCGATCACGATGTTCGCCGACCTTGCGGATCTCGGACCGCGGCGTGAGCAGCGGGCTGTTCGACCCGCCGCCCGCGCCCTGCAGGTTGCGGACGACATCGGTGATGCCCTCGGCGTACGGCTGGGCGGCGTGCACCCGCGCCTGCGCCTTCACGATCCGCGACGCCGCGATGAGCTCCATGGCGCGCGTGATCTTCTTCGTCGACTCGACCGACTTGATCCGCCGCCGAAGAATGCGCTCCTGACCGCCGGCCACTGTTTATGCGCTCTCGGCCGCTGGTCGGGACGAAGCAGGCCCTTGAAGTCGGTGACCGCAGTGGCGAGCGAGTCGCCCTCGGGCAGCGCGCCCGAGTCGCGGATCTTGTTCAAGAGGTCGGTGTTGACGCGTGCGGACGAAGTCGAGCAGCTCGGTCTCGAAGCGCTTCACGTCGGAGGCGGGGATGTCGTCGAGGTAGCCGTTGGTGCCCGCGAAGATCGAGACGACCTGCTCCTCGACCGGCATCGGCGCGTGCAGGCCCTGCTTCAACAGCTCCACGAGGCGCGCGCCCCGCTCGAGCTGCGCCTTCGACACCGCGTCGAGCTCGGAACCGAACGTCGCGAACGCCTCGAGCTCACGGAACTGCGCGAGGTCGAGCTTCAGCGTTCCGGACACCGACTTCATCGCCTTGATCTGCGCGGCGCCACCCACGCGGGACACCGAGATGCCCACGTCGACCGCCGGGCGCACACCCGACTTGAAGAGGTCGTCACTGCAGGTAGATCTGGCCGTCGGTGATCGAGATCACGTTGGTCGGGATGTACGCGGAGACGTCGCCGGCCTTGGTCTCGATGACCGGCAGCGCGGTGAGCGAACCCGCGCCCAGCTCGTCGTTCAACTTCGCGGCGCGCTCGAGCAGGCGGCGAGTGGAGGTAGAAGACGTCGCCCGGGTACGCCTCGCGGCCCGGCGGGCGGCGGAGCAGCAGCGCCATCTGGCGGTACGCCTCGGCCTGCTTCGAGAGGTCGTCGTACACGACGAGCGCGTGCTCGCCGTTCTCCATCCAGTGCTGACCCATCGCGCAACCGGTGTAGGGCGCGAGGTACTTGAACACCGCTTCGTCGGAGGCCGGCGCGCTCACGACGACCGTGTACTCGAGCGCACCGTGCTCGCGCAGCGTCTCGACCGTCTGCGCGACCGTCGAGCCCTTCTGGCCGATCGCGACGTAGATGCACTTCACGCCCTGACCCTTTTGGTTCAGGATCGTGTCGATCGCGACCGTGGTCTTGCCGGTCTTGCGGTCGCCGATGATGAGCTCGCGCTGGCCCCGGCCGATCGGCGTCATCGCGTCGATGGCCTTGATGCCGGTCTGCAGCGGCTCGTGCACGGGCTTGCGGCCGGTGATGCCCGGCGCCTGCATCTCGAGGCGGCGGACCTGGTCCTGCGGTGATCGGGCCCTTGCCGTCGATCGCGACGCCGAGCGCGTTCACGACGCGGCCGATGCAGCGCGTCGCCGACCGGGACCGAGAGGATGCGGCCGGTCGCGGTGACGAGCTGGCCCTCTTCGACCGAGTCGGCGTGACCGAGGATCACCGCGCCGATCGTCTCTTCTTCGAGGTTCAGCGCGAGGCCCGAGCGCGCCGCCTTCGAACTCGAGCAGCTCGTTGACCGCCGCGTTCGGCAGGCCCGGCGACGCGCGCGATGCCGTCGCCGACCTCGAGCACCCGACCGACCTGCTCGCGGCTCGATCTCGGGCCGGAAGCCCTCGACGTTCTTGCGCAGGCGGCCGCGATGTCGGCGGCGTCGATGGTGAGCTCTGCCATTTAGAGCGTCTCCTTCAGCTGGTCGAGGCGGTGACGGACGGTGCCGTCGATCACGGTGTCGCCGATCGTGGCGACGAGGCCGCCGAGCAGCGTCGGGTCGACGATGACCTTGACCTCGATGTTCTTGCTGCGTGGCCCGACCGAGCGCGTCGGCGAGCCGTTGCACGCTGCGCGTCGTCGAGCGGCGACCGCGGAACGCACCTCGGCCACCTCGTGCTCACGGCTCTGCGCCGCGAGCTCGACGAAGCGGTCGACGATCGCCGGGCAGGTCGTGACCCCGGCCGGCGCCGACGATGAACGACGCGAGCGCACGCGTCATCTGCAGCGAGCGGTTCTCGAGCAGGTCGTCGACGATCGCCGACGCGGCGCTCGGCCGGATTGACCCGGGTTGGAGAGCGCCATGCGCAGCTCGTCGTTGCCTTCGACGATCCGCGCGAAGCGGAACAGCTCGTCTTCGACCTCGTCAGGTGGCCTTCGGCCGACCGCGATGTCGAGCAGCGCCTGCGCCCAGACCTCGATGCGGTCGGCCATCGACTAGTTACTCCCCGACACCTGGTCGATGAAGCTGTCGACGAGCTGGCGGTTGGTGTCGCGGTCGAGGTTGCGCTCGACGATCCGGCCCGCGAGGTCGATCGACAGCGACGCCACGTCGGTCCGCAGCTGCGCCATCGCCTGGTTGCGTCTGGTTGGCGATGTCGGCCTGGGCCCGGGCGCGGATGTCGTTCGCCTCCTGCTCGGCCCGCGCGATGAGGTCGGCGCGCACCGCTTCGGCCGCCTGGCGAGCCTCTTCGATGAGTCGCCCGGCCTCGTCCTTGGCGTCGGCGATCTGCGCGAGGTACTGCGCCTTCTCCGCCTCGGCGTCGGCCTTGGCCTTCTCGGCACCCTCGAGGTCGTTGCGGATGCGGTCCTCGCGCGCCTGCTCCATGTTCTTCACGGCGGGCACGCCGAACTTCCACATCGCGACGAGCAGCACCAGGAACGAGGCCGAGCCCCAGATGATCTCGTTCTTGCCCGGCAGCAACGGCGACGGCGCCTTCTGGCAGTCGTCGACCGTGACGTCGCCGCCCTTGGCGAGCTTGTCGAAGCACTGCTGCGCCGCCTCGGTCGAGAGCGGCTTCGCAGGCTGCGGGGCCGTATCGGCCGCGTACGCGGGCGCGGCCACGAGGCCGACCACGAA
>CAVPBG010000004.1:0-1174485 GCA_963701825.1 uncultured Actinomycetes bacterium
GAAAACCATTGTGGCGCAAGTCACCGTGGGTTCAAATCCCACTCCCTCCGCTCGCACTGCGAAAAGAGCCCTGGCCGTCCGGCCGGGGCTCTTTGTCGCCTAGGTCGTGACGAACGTCGAACCCGGTGCGAGCCCGGCGACTTCGCGCAACGTCGCCGCGTTCGCTTCGCGCGTGAGATACATGGTGACGCCCGCCGACGCCACGACCGTCGACCGGTCCGCGTCCCAGCCCGCGGCGACGAGCCGCTCCCACCGGGACTCGTCGTTGGCGAAGTCGACCGCGACGAAGCGCAACCAATGGGGAATGCCGTAGCCGAGCTCGACGAGCCGGCGTTGCTTCCACGCCTGGGTACCGGGCTGGTCGACCTCGAAGACCCGCAGCCGGGATGCAAGCTCCGGACGACGCTGCGCGAACGTGTCGAGGCCCACGCCGAGGATGACGTACTGCGTCACGCCCGCGGCGGCCCGTTCGCCGACGAGATCTTCGACGAAGCGGGCGCGGGCGACGATGCTCGCCCGAAACTGCTTCGTTCCCTCGGGCATGTCGCCCCGTTCGCGCCACCCGGCTTCGGGGTCGGCGAGTTGCAGCCCGATCCCGTCCTCGAACACCGGCGGCGGCGCATCGATCTCGACGTGCAATGCCCGCCACAAGGCAACCCGAACCGCCGTGCTGTCGGGAGCCTCGTTTGCCTCACTCATGCCATCTCCTTTCAACATTGACTGTGCCTCGGCTGTGGCCCACAATTCCGGCCGTCGGCCGATCGGGCGGCGCCGGCTTCTCGGGATCGGTGGAGAGCATGGACTGCATATCTCGTCGGCTACGTCGGGCGCGGCGCGCATGACGGCGGTCGCCCTGCTCATTGCCGGCTGCGCGTCGGCCGCGCTCGTCGGTACCCACGCCGCGGGCGCGGCGACCACGCCCAGCATCACCGTGTCGCCGACCGCACTCGACTTCGGCGACGTGCAACTCGGCACGACGGGCACCGGCCAGACCGTGACCGTGACCAACACGGGTACCGCAGCCGTGAAGTTGAGTGGTTCGTACGTCACGAGCGGTCCGTTCAAGGTCACGCAATTGTGTCGCGGTGTCACGCTCGCCCCGGGCGCGTCGTGCCCGATGACGATCAGCTTCGCCCCGACCAAGGCGGGCGCGGCAAAGGGCTTCACGGCCGGGATGTGGAGCGGTGTGCCGTTCACCGTCCAGTTGAAAGGAAACGACACCCAGCAGTTCCTGATCTCGCCGACATCGTTCGACTTCGGCAACGTCCCCCTCGGGAGCCACGCGCCGCAGCAGATCGTCAACGTCACGAACATCGGGACGACCTCGGTCGTGATGAGCGGTGCCGGCGGCGGCGCGGGGCAGTTCGGTGGCTCGCAGGACTGCCAGGGCCAGACCATCGCACCCGGCGCGACGTGCCACATGTACTACCAATTCTCGCCCACGTTCCTCGGCGTCGCGACCGGCAGCACCGGCGGCGATTGGAACGGGCAGAACTTCGCGTTCACGTTCAAAGGCAGTGGCACTCCGCGTTTTCGGATCTCGCCGACGGCGTTCGATTTCGGTGAGGTCCCGGTCGGCACGACCGCGCCGCAACAACTCGTGACGATCACGAACCTCGGGACGACACCGGTCGTGATGAGCGGCGCCGGCGGCGGCGCCGGGCAGTTCGGCGGATCCCAGGACTGCCAGGGCCTCACCATCGCACCCGGGGCAAGTTGCCACATGTACTACGCGTTCCACCCGACCGCAGCCGGCGCCGCGACGGGCAGCACGGGCGGCAATTGGAACGGGCAAACCTTCGCGTTCACGTTCAAGGGCACCGGCATCAGCGGTGCCCGCACGAAACGGTTCCTCATCTCGCCGACGGCGTTCGACTTCGGCGACGTCCCGCTCGGCAGCCCGGCGCCCCAGCAGTTGGTCACCATCACCAACGTCGGAACGACACCCGTCGTAATGAGTGGTGCCGGCGGTGGGGCGGGACAATTCGGCGGCTCTCAGGACTGCCAAGGCCTCACCATCGCGGCCGGCGCCAGCTGCCACATGTATTACCAGCTGACTCCCACCGCGCTCGGCGCATTGACCGGAAGCACCGGCGGAAATTGGAACGGGCAGACGTTCGCTTTTACCTTCAAGGGCACCGGAGCGCCGCGATTCCTCATCTCGCCGATCGCGTTCGACTTCGGCGACGTGACGCTCGGCACGACCTCGCCCCAGCAGCTCGTGAACATCACGAACCTCGGCACGACTTCCATCGTCATGAGCGGCGCCGGTGGTGGCGCGGGCCAATTCGGCGGCTCGCAGGACTGCCAAGGCTTGACGATCGCGGCCGGGGCCGGCTGCCACATGTACTACGCGTTCCATCCCACCGCGGCCGGCGCCGCGACCGGAAGCACCGGCGGAAATTGGAACGGGCAGAACTTCGCGTTCACGTTCAAGGGCACGGGCCCGAGCGACTTGCTGGTCTCACCGGTCGGGCTGGCCTTCCCGAAGACGGCGGTCGGTCACACCTCGGTCCAGCAGACGGTCGCGGTGCGCAATGTCTCGGGGCACGCGCTGAGCTTGTCGATCGTCAACGCGCCGGTACCGGCCGGCTTCGTGTCGACCAACAACTGCCCGGCATCGCTCCCCACCGGCGCGGCGTGTGCGTACCGAATCTCGTTCCAGCCCAAGGTCAAGGGCGCGGTGCACGCGGTCGTGAAAGCGACGATCAACGGTCAGGTGATGTCGGTCGCGGTGACCGGCACGGGGACCTAGGGCGCGAAACCGAGATTGTCGTAGATCTCGCGCGTCGCCGACGAGCGGTTCAGTGTGTAGAAGTGGAACGAGTCGACGCCGCCGGCCAACAGGTCCTGGCACAGTTCCGTCGCCGCTTCGATGCCGACCGCGCGCATCGCCTCTTCGTCGTCTTCGACGGCGCGCAACCGGATCTCGAGCGCACGGGGGAAGTCGGCACCCGACATCTCCGCCATGCGCTTCACCGACTTCACGTTCGTGACCGGCATGATCCCGGGGATCACCTTGGTCGTCACGCCGTGCTCGCGTAGGTCGCCGAGGAACTCGAACCACACGTCGGGCTCGAAGAAGAACTGGGAGATGCCGAAGTCGGCGTGCGCGAGCTTCTCCGCTTGGCGCCGACGGTCGGTCGCGCGATCGGTCGACGCGGGATGGCCCTCGGGGTGGACGGCAACGCCCACCGAGAAGTCACCGACTTCGCGCACGAGGTCGACGAGATCGGAAGCGTGCCCGAGATCGCCGGGCGGCAGGTCGAGCTCTTTGGGCGGATCACCGCGCAACGCGAGGATGTTGGCGATACCTGCGTCGGCGTAGCGCGACACGATGTCGGTCAACTCGGCGCGCGTGTGTGCCGCGCACGTGAGATGCGCCATTGCGGTGAGCGACGTGTCGCGGTTGATACGGGTCACGATCTCGTGAGTCATCTCCCGCGTCGAGCCGCCCGCGCCGTAGGTGACCGACACGAACGTGGGATGCAGCGGCTCGAGCTCGCGGATCGTCTGCTCGAGCTGCGCTTCGGCCGCGGGCGTCTTGGGCGGGAAGAACTCGAACGAATGGCTCGGTCCGGCCGCGAGGATGTCGACGATCTTTTCCATCGGCTTGCTCATCGGGGCGTCAGGCTACCGACCCGCCGAGGTACCGATCTCGTGCGACTCCTCGTAGCGCGTGCGGCACCCGTCGGAACAGAACCACACGTCGGTCCCGTCGTGCACGAGATGCGCGGGGGCGTTGGCCTTCTCGACCTGCATTCCGCACGTCGGATCGGTGGCGTACCGGCCGCCGTCGGCATCGGTTCGGGGCCGGCGCGCGAGCCAGATCACGCCGATCAGCACCGCAATGAATGCGATGTTCACGAAGGTCGTGTAGTTCCACTGGAAGTGCTCGGGCACGACCGCTTCCGGCCGGTTGGTGGGCACCGCGCCGAATACGTGGAAGATGCCCTCGACCGCGAGCCCCGCGAAAGACATCAGCGCCCAGAACGTCACGAAGACCCGGAGGGTGAGCGCGGTCCCGTAGTACTTCCGGTAGATCAGCAGCAACGGGATCGTGATGAGGTCGGCGAAGATGAAGCTCACGACGCCGCCGAAGCCGATCCCGCCGTGCCACAACGCGGCCGCCATCGGCACGTTGCCGATCGAGCAGACGAAACTGATCACCGCGATGAACGGGCCGAGCAGCACGTTCTCGAGCGTCGTCCAGAAACCGTGCCCGTGCAGGAACAGGTCGTTCCACCACTCGATCGGCACAAGCACGGTGAGGAACCCGGCGATCAGGTAGCCGATCAACAATTCGCGCTTCAGCATTCCGATGTCGGACATCGTGAACCGGGCCGCGTCACGCCAACCGGCCCGACTGGTGATCGACTGTGCGTCTTCGCTTCCGTGTTCATGATCGTGCGCGGCCGCCGCTCCGGCGCCGTTGTCCGCGTCGCCGTTGTTCACGTCACCGGTGTTCGCATTGAGGCGGGCCCGCGCCGCGGCGACGAGACGGGGGGTGAACACGAAGCCGCCGATCAACGCGAGACCGATGATCATGATCGGTCCGCCCACGAACTCGGCCACCGCGAACTGCCAGCCCATCAGCACGAGCAACACGACACCCAGCTCGATGACGAGGTTCGTCGACGCGAACATGAAGACCATCGCGGTGGTGAAATCGGCGCCTTTTTGGAACAGCGATTTCGCCATCGCCGTCGCCGCGTACGAACAACTCGACGACACCATCCCGAACCCGGACGCGCGCGCGACGGCCGGAGCCCGGTGATCGCCGAGCAGGCGATGCATCTGCCGCTTCGACACGAACGCCTGGACCGCGCCCGACAATGTGAAGCCGAGCACGAGCGCCCAGAGCGTCTCCCAGAACATGAAGAACGCCTCGCGGAGACCGTCGCCGATGTCGCCCAGGGTCAGGAACGCGTTCACGACCCGCTCACGACCGCACCAGCCGGGCGATCGCGGCCGACGCCTCGGCAATCTTCTCGTCGGCGGCCGCGCCTCCTTCGCCGATCGCGTCGGCAACGCAGTGCGCGAGGTGTTGGTCGAGCAATTCGAGCGCGACCGCCTGCAACGCCTTCGTCGCGGCCGAGATCTGGGTCAGCACGTCGACGCAATAGGCGTCGTCGTCGACCATGCGCTGCACGCCCCGGACCTGTCCCTCGATCCGCTTCAGGCGCTGCTGCACAGCACCCTTCTTGTCGGTGTATCCAGCCATGCAATAACTATACCCCCGTAGGGTATCAGGTGCCAAGCGCCGGGGCCGTGGTTACGCTGCGCGCCCATGCGGGGGGTGCGGGGATTCGGGCCGGCCGGAGTGGCCGCGATCATCGTCGTGTGGACCCTCGTGCCTGCCTCGGGCGCAGCCCACGCCACGACCCTTGCCTCGTACTCCGCCCACGGCAGCGTCAACCAGGTGTACGTCACCCACGCCCCGCCCGGTGCGACGCTGGAGCTCGAGAACGCATCGGCGGCCGTGGTCGAGACCGGCACCGTCGACGATCTCGGCAGCTTCTTGTTCAAGGATGTCGACGCGGGAAACGGCTACACGGTCGTCGACGGTGGCGAAGCGTCGCCGCCGTTGCACGTCATGGCGGAGACGGAAACCCCGCCGCAGTCGTTGTACGACTCGCAGCATCTCGTCAACGGCTTCCAATACATCACGACCCGTGACGGCACCGAGCTCAGCGCGGAGGTGACGCTGCCCGGTCCGGCCGACCAGGGTCCGTACCCCACCGTCATCGAGTACTCGGGCTACGACCCGTCACATCCGGGCGCGCCGCAACCGAGCACGCAGATCGCGCAACTGCTCGGGTACGCGACCGTCGGCGTGAACATCCGCGGTACGGGTTGTTCGGGCGGTGCGTTCGATTTCTTCGAACCGCTGCAGAGCCTCGACGGCTACGACGTCGTGGAAACCGTCGCCGCGCAGCCGTGGGTGTTGAACGGCAAGCCCGGTCTCGTCGGCATCTCCTACCCGGGAATCGCGCAGACCTTCGTCGCGCCGACCGAGCCGCCGCACCTGGCCGCGATCGCGGCGCTGTCGACGGTCGCCGACACGTACCGCAGCCTCTCCGATCCGGGCGGAATCCCGAACGTCGGGTTCCCGCGCGACTGGGCACAGCAGCGCGACGACGCGGCGAAGCCGTACGGGCAGGGTTGGGAGCAGGGGATCGTGAACGCGGGCGGCGCCGCGGGGCAACAGTGCGCCGAGGACCAACTGCTGCGACACCAGAACACGAGCCTCGTCGCCGAGTTCGACTCGCACACCTACCGCGAGCCCGTCGCGCAGGCCGACGCGCTTTCGCCCGATCTCCTGGCCCCGAAGATCGACGTCCCCACCTTCATGGGCGGCGCGTGGCAGGACGAGCAGACGGGTGGGCAGTCGTCGTTGATCTGGTCGAACCTCACCGGCGTGCCCAAGGGCGAGCTGAAGGTGTTCGGCACGAACGGCACGCACGTCGACAGCCTGGTGGCCGAGCTCGATCGTTGGTACGAGTTCCTCGAGTTCTACGTCGCCCGTCGCGTTCCGCATGTCTCGCCGACCGTCCGGGCGCTCGCGCCGATCGTGTTCCAGCAGGCGACGGGCATCGCCGGCGTGCAACTCCCGCCCGACCGCTTCGACAACACGCAGAGCTACGCGTCGCAGCTCGCGAAGTACGAAGCCGAACCGCCCGTCCGCATCCTGTTCGAGAACGGCGCCGGCGACCCGACCAACCTCGGCGCGCCGATCGGCGACTACGAGATGACGTTCCCGTCGTGGCCGCCGCCGAACGCGGTCCCGACGTCGTGGTACTTCCAGCCCGACCAGAAGTTGGCGACGACCGCGCCGACCGTCGCCGACACCGACGGCAAGGCGTACACGTCGTACGTATACGACCCGACCGCGAAGCCCGCCACGGACTACAGCGGCAGCATGTCGGATATCTGGGGCGCGCACCCCACCTACGATTGGCGCGCGCTTCCGCTCGGCGATGCACTCGCCTTCGACAGCCCGCCACTGACGCAGACAACGGTCGCAGCCGGGCCCGCGAGCCTGAATCTCTGGTTGCGATCGACGGCAGCCGACACCGACCTCGAGGTCACGCTCACCGAGCTGCGGCCGGACGGGCAAGAGGTGTACGTGCAGAACGGTTGGCTGCGCGCCTCGCACCGCGCGCTCGATCCGTCGTCGACCGCGCTCCAACCGGTGCATCCCGATACATCCGCGAGTGCGGAACCGTTGCCCGCGGGCCAATTCGTATCCGCCCGCGTCGCGCTGTTCCCGTTCGCGCACATCTTCCGCGCCGGTTCGCGACTGCGCATCACCGTGGAAGCACCGGGCGGCAACCGACCGTTCTGGGCGTTCGGCGACCTGCCCGCGAACGGCACCGTCGTCAACGACATCGGCCATTCGATCGGCATGCCGTCGCAACTCGTGTTGCCCGTGATTCCGAACCCGCCCGCGGGAATCCCCGCCGCGTACCCGCCGTGCGGTTCGCTGCGCGGGCAGCCGTGCCGGGCGATCGTCTCCGACGGCGCGCCGACCAACGTGACGGCCACCGACAACGGCACCGACGCGACGATCACGTGGACGGCCGCGATCCCGCGCGCCGGCGACCACGTTGGCTCGTACCACCTCACCGACGAGCCGAGCGGCGCCACGCTCGACGTCCCGGGAACCGCGACGACCGCTACTTTCGCCGACCTCGACCCGGGCGTGCACCACTTCGAAGTCGCCGCCGAGTTCGCGACCTCGCACGCGACGGTCGCCGCGACCGGGTCGAACGACGTGACGATCACCGACGAGGCACCGTCGAGCACCACGACGACGACCTCGACCACAACGACAACCACGACTACGACCACGACCGTCGTCACGACGACCACCACCATGCCGACGACCGCGCAGGGAACGACCACCACAGTCCCACGGTCAACGACCACCTCCGTCGGCGTCGGAGCCGCGACCGTTCCGTCGTCGATCGCACCGGCGCGCACCGCGGGCGGTTCACTCCCCTTCACCGGCTCGAGCTCGAACCCGCTCGCGGCCATCGGCGCGTTCTCGACCGTCGCGGGCGCGCTCGTGCTGGCCCGGAGACGCCGGCGCACCCTCCCCTAGACTCCGCGCGATGGTCGAGACCGAACCGCAGATCGAGAAGAAGGAACGCTGGACCTTCTCCTGGAAGCACCTCTATTCCGAGGTCGTCACGTCCGGACTGTGCACGGGTTGCGCGGGCTGCGTGATCGCCTGCCCGCACGACGTGCTCGGCTACGACGACGAGAACGGCGTCTACAAGCCGCTGCAACTCGAGACCGAATACGGCGGCCCCGGCGACTGCAGCCACGGCGACAAGGCCTGCACGTCGTGCACGCGCGCCTGCCCCCGCTTCCGGGCGTGGGAGCCCGACATCGACAACTTCATGTTCGGCCGGGCGCGCGAGACCGAGGAACTGAGCGGCGTCTTCAAGGACATCTGCCTGGCCCGCGCCGCCGACCCCGAGTTGCACGAGGTCGGCCAGGACGGCGGCCTCGTCTCGGCCATGCTCGTGTACGCGCTCGAGCACGACATCATCGACGCCGCGCTCGTCTCCTACCTCGAGGGCGACGGCTCCACATGGAAGGCGATCCCCGGCATCGCGCGCACGCGCGACGACATCGTCGCGTCGGCGGGCAGCCGTTACACGTACTCCGCGAACACGCTCGCGTACATGGATCTCGAGAAGGAAGACGAACGCATCGCGCTCGTCGGCATGTCGTGTCAGTCCTCGATCCCGCCGGTGATGAAGCAACGCAAGGCGGGCAAGGTCGCGCGCAAGCTCGCGTTGAGCATCGGTCTCCTCTGCTCCAAGACCTTCGACGACGCGATCTTCGAAGAACTGTTCGAGGCGAAGTACGGCTTGAAGAAGGCCGACATCAAGAAGATGAACATCAAGGGCGTGTTCCAGATCTGGATGCACAACGGCGACTACCACGAGGTACCGCTGAAGGAGTGCCACCAGTGGACGCGTGAGGGTTGCAAGATGTGTCCCGACTTCGCGGCCGAGCACGCCGACATCTCGACCGGCGGCATCGGCAAGTACAACGACTGGACGCTCACGATCGTGCGCACCGACGCGGGCCGCGACCTCATGGAGCGCATGATCGCCGACGGTGTCATCCAGACCCGCCCCGGCGACGACGACCCGGAAGCGATCGCCCTGATGCACAAGCTGTCGCGCCGGTCGCGCAAGCGTTGGCCCGAGTTCGCGCTGCCCGAACCGGGACGCGTTCCGCCCCTGCCGCCGAAGACCGCGTAGCCGGTGCGCGTCTGCGCGCTCGTCTCCGATCTGATGGACCGTTCGCGCCTGAGCGCGTCGATCCCCGACGTGCAGTTCGCCCTCGACGGCACCGCCGACGTCGTGATCATCGACCTCGCCCGCGATCCGCAGATGGTGCCCGAGATCCGCGCCGAGATGCCGGGCGTGCGCATCGTGTGTTACGGACCCCACGTCGACGACGACGCCGCCGAGTTCGCCCGCACCGCGGGCGCCGACGTGGTCATGCCCCGTTCCCGCTTCTTCCGCGACCCCGCCGCCGCCATAACCCCCGAACTGGCGTGAGTCCGGCCCCTATATGGGGCCCAAGTCACGCCGGTTCGAGACTTTCGTTACGCTGGTTTTCCCATGGGCGACGACAACGTATCCCTCACCCTCGTCGACGCGGCCCGGGCCACCGGCGTCGACCGGCGCACGCTGCGCCGTCAGATCGACGACGGGACCTTTCCCGGCGCATATCGCCAGGAGACCGCCCGCGGCCCCGACACCGGCTCGTGGCGGGTCCCGATCGCCGACCTCGCGGCGGCGGGCCACACCGTCGAGGAGATCAGCCAGCGCGCCGCGCCCGGCCCGCGCCCTGAAGCCGGCCGAGGCCGCGCTCGAGATCGAGGCACTGCGCGCCGAGCTCGCCGAGGAACACGCACTCCGCCTGGTCGCAGAAGCCGTGGCCGAAGAACGAAGTGCCGCGCTCAAGGACGCGCGGCTCGCGTTGCGCGCCATCGCGAACGCGGGCGCCACGCCCGACGAATCACGCGACCTCGACACCTACGAACCCGGTCCGCGTCTGCCCAAGCCGCGCGGGCACTGGCTGCGCTGACGTTCGCCCGGTCGGGCTAGATCATCGGCCAGGGGTAGCAGTGGTAGTCGTTGTCGGCTTCGGGGAGCTCGCCGATCGCCAACAACTGTTCGGTGCGCGCCCGCAGCGCGTCGAGCTCGAAGCGGTCGAGCATCTCCACGACTTCACCAACCTCGCCGGCGCGAAGTTGATCGGTGAAGCGGTGCAAGTCGCTGCACACGTCGACCGGGATCGACTCGCCGCCAAACTCCCAGATCACCGTGCGCAACTTCCATTGCGCGTGGAACGAGACGCCGTGGTCGATGCCGAAGATGCGGCCGTTGGCGAGCGCGCGTAAGCAGTGCCCGCCCTTGCGGTCGGTGTTGTTGATCACGACGTCGAACGCGGCCATCCGGCGGAACGCGTCGACGTGGTCTTCGAGCAGCGTGAAGTACTGCTCCTCGGGATCGTGTTCGACGAACCGCTGCATCATCCCGATACCGGCGGGACCGTCGCGCAGCACGGTGTCGGGAACGATGTCCCAACCCAGCGCCTGCGAGACCTCGAACGCGGCGACCTCGCGATGGCACAACGTGCCGCGCGGGAAGTCCCAGAGCGGCCGTTCGCCGCGCTGCGGTTTGTAGATGGCCAAAAGCTCGTCGTCGCCGTCGGTGAGGTTGACGAGGAACGTCGCGTTCGACGACCACGGCATGCGGCCCAGCACGTCGACATCGCCGCCGCGCAGGAGCTCTCGCGCCCGTGCCTCGGTGACGGCCATCCGCGCGCCGCTCGTCAGTTCCAGCGCGGACAGATGTGCCTGTCCGGATCCATCGGGAAATCGCAGAGCGGGCAGTTCGGGCGGCCACCTTCGACGGCCGCGACGCCGTTGCGCATCATCACGCGGATCTGGGCACGAGTGGCATAGAGGCGGGCGATACGACCCTCGGCCTCGTCGGGCGGCGGCGGCGGATCCTCGTCGTCTTCCTCGGCCGCGTCTTCGCGCAATTCGATGAGCACGAGCCCGCGGTCGGAGTCGTAACCGATGCCGATGAGCCGGGCGCGAAACAGCGGCTCGGCCTCCCGGACGGCACCCCCTTCGACCTCGACGAGGCTCGGCGGCTCTTCCGGCTCCTCTTCGGCGATGCGGTCGAGGAACTGCTGGGCCTCGATGGCGAGCAGGCGAACCTGCTCCTTCTCCACCAGCACCGACAGCACCGCGCCACCCTTGCGGGCTTGGATCACGAACGTGCGCGCGCCGGGTCGGCCGAACGCACCGGCGGCGATGTCGTCGACGGGATCGAATTCGATGAGGTCGGTCATGGTTTCTCCGGGAGGAGGTCGTCGAGGCCGCCCGTGTCATTGCACTTCACCATCATCACGCCGTAGGCGTGGAACTCGAACACCGTCACCGACGCGGGCGAAACGTTCACCCGCTGGAACAAGTCGAGATGCATGCCGCTGAAGTCCGCGATCGCCGACTTGATCGGATCGGCGTGACTCACCACGACGATCGTCTCGTTGGGGTGGCGCGCCACGACCTCATCGAGCGCGGCAACCGTACGCGCCTGCATCTCGGTGATCGACTCGCCGTTCGGGAAGCGAGCGCGCAACGGCGCGACCTGCACCACTTTCCATTCGTCGGTCTTGGCGAGCTCGGCGATCTTCCCGCCGGTCCAGTCGCCGTAGTCGGCCTCGATGACCCCGGGCAGCGGCTGCACTTCGAGCGAGTGCTTCGCCGCGATCAGCTGCGCGGTCTGCGTAGTGCGCTCGATCGGGCTCGCGTACACGGTCGAGATGGGCACTTTCGCGAGCCGCTGCGCGGTCGCCTCGGCCTGACCGACACCTTTCTCCGACAGATCGATCCCCGGCATCCGCCCGGAGAGCAGCGGACCGGTGTGCGCGGTGACCGCGTGGCGGACCAACACGAGCCGCGTCGGCGCCTGGGCAGCTTTCTTCTCGGTCTCGTCGGCCGACTCTTCCACCGGCGGCTCGGTTTCGGGCGTTGCCTCGGTCTCGGGCATGGCCGCCAAGATACCGGCCGCCATCCCATACGATCCCTCGCGATGACCGAAGTGAGCCTCACCCCGACCGGACCGCCCGAGACGATTCTCGACCCCGAGCCCGACGATGCGCTGGAAGCTTTGCGGGCGGCACTCGCCCAGGTCGACGGCCGCCGCGACGCGGTGGCCGACGTGTGCGCGCGGTGGCCCCGCTTCCTCGACGCGTGGGCGCAGCTCGGACGGCTCGGCCGCGACGACATCGAGGCCTACGCGTATTTCCGGGTCGGTTACCACCGCGGGCTCGACCGCCTGCGCCAGTCGGGCTGGCGCGGTTCGGGCTACGTGCGCTGGCGCTATGAGACGAATCGCGGATTCCTCCGCGCCCTCGACGGGCTGCGCCGGGAAGCCGAGGCGATCGGCGAGCGCGAAGAAGCCGAACGCTGCGCCGAATTCCTGCGTCAGCTGGACCCGGATTACCAACCCGGCCGCGAGTAGCGTCGTCGGCGTGAAAACGCAGTGGAGGTCCTGCCCGTGAAGCGCGCGCTCATCACCGGTATCACCGGCCAGGACGGTCGCCACCTGTCGCAGTTCCTGCAGACCAAGGGCTACCAGGTCTTCGGGCTCGTGCACGGCCAGGCGAACCCCAAGATCGAGATGGTGCAGAGCGAGAACCCCGCGCTCGAGTTCATCGAGGGCGACCTGCGCGACCTCTCCTCGCTCATCGGCGTCGTGGAGCAGGTCCAACCGGACGAGGTCTACAACCTCGGCGCGATCAGCTTCGTGCAACTCTCGTTCAAACAGGCCGAGCTCACCGCGGAGATCACCGGCATCGGCGTGCTGCGCATGCTCGAAGCGGTACGCATCGTCGGCGGAACCGACAACAACCCGATCCGCTTCTACCAGGCGTCGTCGTCGGAGATGTTCGGCAAGGTCCACGAGACCCCGCAGACCGAGACCACGCCGTTCCACCCCCGCTCGCCGTACGGCGTGGCCAAGGTGTTCGGTCACTACACGACGCTCAACTACCGCGAGGCGTACAACATCCACGCGAGCAGCGGCATCCTCTTCAACCACGAAGGGCCGCGCCGCGGGCTCGAGTTCGTCACCCGCAAGGTCACCAACTCGGTGGCACGCATCAAGCTCGGCCTGCAAGAAGTCATCACCATGGGCAACATCGACTCCTCGCGCGACTGGGGTTACGCGGGCGACTACGTCGAGGCGATGTGGATGATGCTTCAGCAGGAAGAGCCCGACGACTACGTGATCGCCACCGGCGAGACGCACACGATTCGTGATCTCCTCGACGTGTCGTTCAAGCACGCCGGCATCGACGACTGGTCCTCCTACGTCAAGCAGGACCCGCGCTTCTACCGGCCGGCCGAGGTCGACCTGCTCATCGGCGACGCGTCGAAGGCGCACCAGAAGCTCGGATGGAAGCCGCGCGTCTCCTTCGAAGAGCTCGTGCGGATGATGTACGAGCACGACCTCGCCGAAGAGAGTGCCAAGGCTGGTTTGTAGTTATCTCACTACCGTTCTCGCGGCGCGAGCTAGCGCGTGCTCGGCTTCGTCGACGATGCGGCGGACGATGTCGCCGGCCGGTTCGAGGGTGTCGATCGCGCCGACGCCCTGCCCCGACGGATAGCACTCCCGCGCGGGGTCCACGACGGTGTTCTCGTCGCCACCGAGGTGCAGCGCGTTGGCCGCGTGGGCCTTCCCCATCTGCTCGGGGAACTTGCTGAGCTCTTCGGGGTGTTCCTCGATGTACTGCGTCCACTCGTTGCGGATGGCGCGCAACGTCTTGCCCGTGAAGCCGCGACTGATCACCGTGTCGTCCTCGTGGGCGCGCAACAACGCGTCCTTGTAACCGGCGACGGTGCGCGCCTCGGGCGACGCGATGAAACGCGTACCGAGCCACACGCCGTCGGCGCCGAGCGTGATCGCCGCCGCGAGCCCGCGACCGTCGAAGATCCCGCCCGCGGCCACCACCGGCACCCGCTCGCCGACCGCGTCGACGATCTGCGGCACCAGCGGCATGGTCGCGACCGTGCCGGTGTGACCGCCGGCTTCGGTTCCCTGCGCGATGACGAAGTCGCAGCCGGCTTCGACCGCGGCGATCGCGTGCCGCACCTTGCCGCACATGCTCGCGACGAGGACGTTGCCGTCGTGGAGAACCTTGATGACGTCGCGCGGCACGCCGAGCCCGGCGACGAACAACGATGCGCCGCCGGCCACGACCTTGTGCGCGTCGTCGACCATCCGTTCCGGCAACGCCGCGAGCAGGTCGACACCGAACGGCTTGTCGGTGAGCTTGCGCACGCCCTGCATCTCGGATTCGAGTTCCTCCGACGACATCGTCGCCGCGCCGAGGGTGCCGAAGCCGCCGGCATCCGACACCGCGGCGACGACGCGTTGGTAGGAGACACCGCCCATACCGGCGAGCATCACCGGGTGCTCGATACCCAACATCTCGGTCAGTCGTGTGCGCATGCGGCAAGTGTCCATTAGGGTCGACGGCGTGGGCAACCCGCGCGTTGGGGTGATCATGGGCAGTGATTCCGACCTGCCCACCATGCAGGGCGCGATCGACGTACTGGTCGACTTCGGCGTCGACTACGAGGCCCGGGTGATCTCGGCCCACCGCACCCCTGACGAGATGCTCGACTACGCCCGCACCGCCGCCGACCGGGGCCTCGAGGTCATCGTCGCGGGCGCAGGCGGAGCTGCGCACCTCCCGGGCATGACCGCGTCGCTCACCCCGCTGCCCGTCATCGGGGTGCCGGTCGCGTTGAAACAGCTCGACGGCCTCGACTCCCTGCTCTCCATCGTGCAGATGCCGGCCGGGATTCCCGTCGCCACCGTGGCGATCGGCAACGCCCGCAACGCCGGCCTGCTCGCGGTGCGCATCCTGGCAAACCACGACGAGAAGCTGCGCGCCGCGATGGTGCGCTTCCAGGTGGATCTCGCCCAGCAGGTGCGCGACAAGGACGCGAAGCTCCGCGACCAGGCGTAGTCCCGGTTCCGACGTTCCCGGGTCCGTAGGGCTAGTTCTGCTCGATCGCCTTCAGTACGTCGAGCTTCGCCGCGCGCCGGGCGGGCAGGCTCGCCCAGAGCAACGTGGCGAGCGCGGTGAACACGACGATGAAGACGAGCTGCGCGGGCGCGGCCGAGAACTTGGTGAAGCCCTGGTCGTGCAGCGCGTCGACGACCGCCCACGCGAAGAACAACGCCATGGCGATACCGAGCACGGTGCCGAACAAGGCGATGATCGCCGCCTCCCAACGGACCATCGAACGCACTTGCCGGCGACTTCCGCCGACCGCACGGAAGAGCCCGAGCTCGCGCGTGCGCTCGTAGATCGACAACGTCATCGTGTTGACGATCCCGATGAACGCGATGATCACGGCCAGGAACAACAGCACGTAGACGAGCACCAGGACCTGGTTCACCTGCTTCTTCTGGTCGGCCTTGTACTCCGCGTTGTCCTGCAGGTTCGCGTTCGGGAACTTCGCCACCAGCGGCTCGATCGCGGCGCGGCCCTGGGACGCGCTCACTCCGGGCTTCAGCTTGGCGAAGATCTGCGCGTCGAGCTGCTCGACGAAGTGCTGCTCGTAGTTCGCGAGCGACACGACGTAGTCGCCGGCCAACCCGTTGTTCTTGTAGATGAACTCGACCTTGAGCGGCACCGGCGTGTTGCCCGTCTTCACGAACTTCACCGGAAGGATGCTGCCGATCTTCAGGTGCTTGCTGTCGGCCTTGCGGGTCGAGACCGCGATCCCGTTCGGGGTCAGGTCGGTGACGGAACCCGCGACCGCGCCGAAGTCGTAGAGCTGGCCGATCTGGGTGGGGTCGGCCGCGGCGAGGAACGTGCGGCTCCCCGACACCGACGCGGCCCCGAGCCGGATCGGCGAGATGTACTGGATCTCGGGCAGGGCCTGCATCTGCTGCGCCAGCGCGGGGCTGATGCCGCTCGCGCCGGGCTGACCGCCGCCGCCTTTGACGGTGACGATGTAGTCGGTCTTGAGCTGCTGGTCGATCGCGGACCCGATCGACGCGTTCGCCGACGCGGCGAAGATCGTGATGAACCCGACGAGCGACACCGCGATCATCACGGCCGCGCCCGTTGTGGCGGTACGCCGCGGGTTCCGGGCCGCGTTCTCCCGCGACAGGCTGCCGACGATTCCCCGCAGCTTGGTGAGCGGCACACCGATCGCGCGGGCGAGTTGGCGGGCGAACAACGGCGACAACACGAACACGCCGACGAGCATCAGCAGCGCGCCGATCCCGACGAACGAGATCCCGCTGTTGCCGAACAGGCCGAGGAACAAGAGCAGCAGCCCGAGGGCGAGGATGACACCGCCGACCGCGACGCGTCGGACGACGTTGATCGGGCGTTCGAGCGCGACCGCGCGCATCGCCGCGATCGGAGGCACCCGCGCCGCTTGGCGGGCGGGGATGGTCGCCGACAAGACGGTGACGATGGTGCCGACGAGCAGCCCGATGATCACCGCGTTCGCCTGCAGCACGACACCATTGCCCGGGATCTCGAATCCGAGCGCGTTCATGAGGCCCTTGAGCCCTATCGACAGACCGATTCCTGCCCCCACGCCGATCGCGCTCGCGATGACGCCGACCATCACCGACTCGCCGATCACCGAGGCGAGCACCTGCCGCCGCGTGGCGCCGATGGCCCGCAACAGCGCCATCTCGCGCATGCGTTGCGCAACGACGATCGAGAACGTGTTGTAGATGATGAACATGCCGACGATGAGCGCGACGAACGCGAACACCAACAGCGCGGTCGTGATGAACCCGAGCGCCTTGTGGATCGAGTCCTGGGTCTCCTTGGTCAGCGCCTTACCGGTGATGACCTCGTACTGCCCCTGACCGTTGGCGGCCAACGTGGTGCGGATGTCGCTGGCGACCTGCTCCTGCGACACGCCGGGCTTCGCCACGACCGAGATCTGGGAGAACTGGTTCGGCGCGCTCGCGAGGCGCTGCACCTCGGGCACGGTGAACAACGTGATCGACGCGCCCGCGAGGCTGTCGACGGTTCCGAACTTGGCGATGCCGACGAGTTGATATTTGCGCGGCGCCTTCGTGGTGAGGACGGTCACCTGATCGCCGACGTGCAGCTTGCCCTTGTCGGCGGTGTGTTTGTCGACGACGATCTGGTTGTCGGTCTGCGGTGGATGACCGACGACGAGGTGGAACTGGTTGATGGTCGGGTTCGGGTTCCAGCCGACACCGAAGGTCGGCGGACCGCTACCGCCGATCGCGTCGCCCTTGCTGTCGACCACTTGCGCGAACGCCTGGATGTTGCCGACCGCCGCCTCGACGCTGGGGGTCTTGGCGACGACCGCGACGAGCGACGCGGGCACGTTCGGCCGTTGACCGCCGCCGAAGTCGCCGGACAGCACTTCGGGCACGCGTACCGCGGAGTCGACGCCGCGGTTGATGTTCGCGAACAGGTCGTCGAACGTCTTTTGGATCGTGGCCGACAGCACGAGCGTGCCCGAGATGAACGACACGCCGAGGATGACGGCAAGACCCGTCAGCACGAAGCGGATCTTGTGGCCCGCGAGGCCTTTCCATGTGACTTTCCACATGGCTATTCGCCCCCGAGCGTGCGCATCTTGCCCAGCACGGAGTCTTCGGTCGGATTCAGGACCTCGTCGACGATGTGGCCGTCGGCGAGGAACACGACGCGGTTCGAGTACGACGCGGAGATCGGGTCGTGCGTGACCATCACGATCGTCTGGCCGAATTCCTGCACGGCCCGCTGCATGAACCCGAGGATCTCCGCGCTCGCGCGCGAGTCGAGGTTGCCGGTGGGCTCGTCGGCGAACACGATCTCGGGCCGCGTGACGAGCGCGCGCGCGACTGCGACGCGCTGTTGTTGCCCGCCCGACAACTCGGACGGTCGGTGCTCGAGCCGGTCGCGCAGACCGACCGTGTCGACGATGCGATTGAGCCACGCTTCGTCGGGCTTGCCGCCCGCCAAGGAGATCGGGAGCGTGATGTTCTCGAGCGCGGTCAGCGTCGGGATCAGATTGAAGGTCTGGAACACGAAGCCGATGCGGTCACGACGGACGCGCGTGATCTCTTTGTCGGACAGCGTGCTCAGGTCGATGTCGCCGAGATAGACGTGACCTTCGGTCAGTGTGTCGAGACCGGCGAGGCAGTGGAGCAGCGTCGACTTGCCGGAGCCGGACGGACCCATGATCGCGGTGAACTGCGAACGGCCGAACTCGACGTCGATCGAGTCGAGCGCACGCACCTGCGTGTCGCCGGTGCCGTAGATCTTTGAGGCCGCAACCGCGCGCGCCGCGATCGTCGTTGTCGGGGGGATAGTCGTTGTCACGAGCGCCACCTTAGAGGGCGGGAGCGCCAGGTTGTATCGGGGATTTCCCCGATGCGCACCCGATGCGCACCCCGGCGCAGCTCAGGTCTCGGCGTCCTCGGAACGCGGTATCGAGGGCAGCGCTACGTCGTGCGCGGACGTCACCTCGGGCTGCGGTCGACGTCCCAACCAGATGAACCAACAGATTCCGAAGATGCAGACCACAATCGACAAGAGCAGGTTGAAGCGGATGCCGAAGATGCGCGTCGCGTCGTCGATGCGCAAGGCCTCGAACCAGATGCGCCCGAACGTGTACATCGCGACGTACAACGCGAATACCTGTCCGCGCTTCAACGTGAAGCGCCGTTCGACGAACAAGAGGGTGCCGAACACGAAGAAGCACCAAAGTGACTCGTAGAGGAACGTGGGATGAAAGGTTGCGTACTGCGTGAAGCCGGGTGGACGGTGGGCGACGTCGATCTTCAGTCCCCACGGCAACGTCGTCGGCCGGCCGAACAACTCCTGGTTGAAGTAGTTGCCCCAACGGCCGATCGCCTGCGCGAGCACCACCCCCGGCGCGATCGTGTCCATGAGGAAGAGGGCGTCCATGTTCCGGCGGCGCGCGAGGATCAGAATGGCGATGAGCCCGCCCGCGACCGCGCCCCAGATCGAGAGCCCTCCCTTCCAGATCTCGAACGCGCCGACGACACCGCCTTCGCTCCACTTGTATCCGGTGAAGAGGTGGTACACGCGCGCGCCGATGACACCGGCGATCACGACGGGCACGACGATCGCGTTGAACTCCTTCGCGTCGCGGCCGCTCCGCGTCCAGCGGCTCTCCGCGACGCGGGCCGCGACCAGCACGCCGATCGCCAGCATCAATCCGTAGGCGTGGAGCGGAAGGGGCCCGATATGGACGATGCCGTCTTTCGGGCTCGGGATGAAGGCCACCGTCACGGCGCAACTCTACGGCGCAGGGTTCAAGTCGAAGACGGCGGCAGGCCGATGCAGTGTCGATGAGGGGACGAATTCTCGCGGTGGTGATCGGGACCGGCGCACTGGCGCTGGCGGCCTGCGTGGCCCCGCCGGCGTCGGTGACCCCGGCGCCCGGCGGATCGGCGGGCGGGACGAAGGGGGGCTCGACGGCCGCGCCGCCACCGGCCTCCGGGCCGAGCCTGGGCGGCTGTGAGATGTTCCCGGCCGACAACCCCTGGAACCAGAAGGTCAACGCGCTGCCCGTCCGCTCGGATTCGGCGACCCTGATCGCGAACATCAGCTCGGGGAGCCAGACCAAGCTCCACCCCGATTTCGGCGGCGCCGGCGCGTACGGCATCCCGTACAAGGTCGTGCCCGCGACCCAGGCCAAGGTTCCGATCGACTACACGGCGTACGGCGACGAGAGCGACCCGGGCCCGTTCCCGATCCCGGCGAACGCGCCGGTCGAGGGCGGGTCGGCGAGCGACGGCGACCGGCACGTGCTCGTGCTGCAGCAGGGCTCGTGTCATCTCTATGAGCTCGGGCGCGCGTTCTGGGAGGGGAACCACTGGAACGCCGACGTGGGCGTCAACTGGAACCTGAACTCGAACGCGCTGCGGCCGCTGGGTTGGACGTCGGCCGACGCGGCCGGGCTGCCGATCCTGCCCGGTCTCGTGCGTTACGACGAGGTCGCGGCGGGGCACATCGATCACGCGGTGCGCTTCACGGTGCCGAGAAGCCAGATGGGATACATCTTCCCCGCGACGCACTACGCCTCGTCGTCGACGAATGCCGCGCTGCCGCCGATGGGCCTGCGGTTGCGGTTGAAGGCGAGCTTCTCGCTGGCCGGCTTCCACGGCGAGTCATTGGTGATCCTGCAGGCGTTGAAGACGTACGGGATGATCGTGGCCGACAACGGATCGTCGTGGTACATCAGCGGCGCGGCCGACACCCGTTGGAACGACGACGACCTCGACCAGTTGAAGACGGTGCCGGGCACGGCGTTCGAAGCGGTGAACACCGGGGTGATCCACCACTAGGCACGGGCGTACCGTGGGGTCATGTGCGACCCTCGACCTCCCCGCGAATCCGAGACCGAGCCGGACGGCCCGCCCGAGATCGAAGAAGCGGCCCGCCAAGAGCTCGAATATCCCGAGGACGAGACCGACGAGGGATAAGTCGCCGGGGATTTCTCCCGGAAAATTCGGGATTAACCTGAGGTCATGGCCCGTAACGATGCGAATCCGCCGATGCCGGAGTTCTCGACGTCGTACGTGCTGCAAGAAGTCGACCCCAAATGGCTCACCCAAGCCGTCAAACCCAAGCAGTTCCTGCACATCGACCAAGCCGAATGCATCCTCTGCGAAGGCTGCGTCGACATCTGCCCGTGGAAATGCATCCACATGCTCTCCACCACCGCCATCGACGAAGCCGTCAACGCCGACCAACCCGGCGACGACCCCAAAGACCACGTCTTCTTCGTCGTCGACGAAGACGTCTGCACCCGCTGCGCACTCTGCGTCGACCGCTGCCCCACCGGCGTCATCGTCTTGGGCAAAGTCACCGACGCCTGGCGCGACGGCGACCCCAACGTCCGCACCAACCGACACGGCTACGCCTACGGCGTCCGCTTCTAGTCTCTTCGCAGACAGTCGCACTCGCAGTCGCGACTCGCGGAGAATCGGGCAGGAGAACGAGCATGACGAACATCGACGTCCGGCGCGCCAACGAGCGCTTCCACACCGAGATCGACTGGCTCGACTCGTGGCACAGCTTCAGCTTCTCCGAGCACTACGACCCGAAGAACACGCACTTCGGTCTGCTGCGCGTCCTCAACGACGATGTCGTCAACGCGGGCGGCGGCTTCGGCACGCACCCGCACCGCGACATGGAGATCGTCACGTGGGTGCTCGAAGGCGCGCTCGAACACCGCGACAGCGAAGGCAACGTCGGCGTGATCACGCGTGACGTCGCCCAGCGCATGAGCGCGGGTACGGGCATCCGCCACTCCGAGGTGAACGCGAGCCAGTCCGAGCCCGTCCACCTCCTGCAGATGTGGGTCCCGCCCGACGCATTCGGCGACCCGCCCGGCTACGAGCAGCGCGACATCAGCAACGACATCGTCTCCGACTCGCTCTTCCCGCTCGCGTCCGGCGCCGAACACATCGACTCCGCGATCCACATCAACCAGGACGACGCCACGCTCTGGATCGCCCGCCTTACCGAAGGCGGCACGGTCACGATTCCCGGCACACCGTTCGTGCACGTGTTCGTGGCCCGCGGTACGGCAACCCTCGAAGCAGCGGGCGAGCTGGCGCCGGGCGACGCGGTACGCATCACCGACCCCGCCGACCTGCGCGTCGTCGGCGACGCAGGCGGAGCCGAGCTCGTCATCTGGGCAATGGAGAGCGAGCTCGCGACCTAGTCGGTCGCGAGTGCCGCGCGCGCGGCTACTTCTATTTGACGAGGCGTGAGAGCCGACGGTCGGCGAGCACCTTGCCCCCCGTCTGACACGTCGGGCAGTAGACGACCTCGTGCGACTCGTAGGAGACGCGCTTGAGCTCGCTCCCGCACTCGGGGCACGGCAGACCGTTCTTCCCGTGCACGGTGAAATGCTCGCCGAGCTTGTTCGCCGAGAGCCCACCGGTGCGATCGCGTTCGCGCTCGAGCCCCTCGGCCAGCACCTCTTGCAGCGCGGCCAGCATCCGCTCGCGTTCGTCGGGCTTCAGCGACTTCAGCGACGCGTACGGCGAGAGCTGGGCGCGGTGCAGGATGTCGTCGGCGTAGCCCCGACCGACACCGGCGACGGTGCGCTGGTCGCGCAGGATGGTGTGTATGCGCCGGCCGTCGGTGGCGGTGCGGAACCACTCCGCGAACTCGTCGCTCGTCGCTTCGGGCCCGAGCTTCTCGGTCGGACCGAGATCGTCGGGGGCGAGCACCCACCAACCGGCCTTGCGTTCCGTGCCGAACTCGCGCAGCAATACCGCGCGATCGTCGGAGAAGCGCCAGCGCACGACCGCGCCTTTCGGTCGCGTCTTCTTCGGGGGCTCTTCGAAGTCGAGCCGGCCCGCCTGCGACAGGTGGAACATGATGCGCAGGTCGTTGTCGAAGTGCAGCGACACGTACTTGGCCCGCCGGGACACGCTGACAACGACGGCTCCGACCAACGCTTCCGGGGGCGGGTCGAAGGTCTTCAGGCCGGTGAACCCGAGCGGGTCGTACCCCTCGAACGTCGCGCCGACCAGCCACTCCCCCACACGCTCGGAGAGCGCCTGCATCTGCGGAGCTTCCGGCATGGGGGATATTTTCGCGCGTCTTCACTGGTCGCTCGCGCTGCCCCGGTCCGAGATGCGGGCTCCGCCGAGCGATCGGCCCGGGCTCCGCTGCCGCTCCCGGTTCACGGGGTCGCTCGGGCTCCTGGAGACTCGGAATACGTGGCGGCGCCTTGGGTCCAGTCAGGGCCGTTGCCCCAGTTGCGGCGGGTGCGCTTGTGCCGGAAGTCCTTGTCGAACTTCTTGGACTGGTCGACGAACTCCTTGAACGTCGCACCGCCTTCGGGCAGCGACCAGAAATCTTCTTCCAACGAGAACTGCCCGTTGCCCGCGTACTGCAGGACGGTCATGCCCGGGAAGTCGATGGGCGGCGCGCCGGGCTCGGGATTGTCTCGGCGGTTCTGCATGTAGACGACGACGCGGCCCGTGTCGTCGACCATGTGCCACTCGTACGCGGTGTAGATCTCGCCGTACTCGGCCATGGTGGGCTTGATCCACGCCCGCACCGTCTCCCGGCCCTGTTTGTCGCCGAGGATGTGCTCGATGTAGGTGACGTCTTCGGTGAAACACGTGTCGCACCACGCGTCCCAGTTCTCGTCGACTGCGCCCAGTTTCCAGTAGGTGCGGAACGCGGCCTCGACTTCGTCACGGTCGAACGTGGTCATGCCGGCAACGCTACGCGAGAACTCAGAGAGTCGACAGCCCGCCGTCGACGGCCAGAACCTGCCCGGTCACGTAGCTCGCGTCGGCGCTCAGCAGGAACACGACCGGCGCCGCCACCTCCCACGCCGTTGCCTGGCGGCCGAGCGGAACCGGAGTGCGCCCCCGACTCGCGCGGCCTTCGGTCGCGCGCCGTCCGAGCGGCGTGTCGATCAGGCCGGGGGCGACGACGTTGGCGCGGATACCGCGCCGCGCGCCCTCGAATGCCACGTGGCGATTCAGTCCCACGAGCGCAGCCTTCGTCGTGTCGTAGGCGGGGATACGCGTTCCCGGCTTCAGGCCCGCAACCGACGAGATGAAGACGATCGCGCCGCCGTCGTCCATCACGGGCAGTGCGGCACGACTCACGAGGAAGTGACTGCGCACGTTGACCGCGTGCACGAGATCCCATTGCTGCGCACTCGTTCCTTCGAGACCGCGACCGAGCCCGATGCCGACGTTGCACACGAGTCCGTCGAGACCCCCGAGCAGATGGACCGATTGAGTCACGACCCGCGCGCAGATCGCTTCGTCGGTGACGTCACCTTGCACGACGAAACCCCGCCCGCCTTCGGCTTCGACGAGGCGAACGGTTTCCGCGGCGGCCGCCGCGTCGATGTCGGCGCACGCGACCGCCGCGCCTTCACGCGCCGCCAGCACGGAGATCGCGCGTCCGTTGCCGATCGGTGCGTCGGGATCGGCCGACGCACGCGTTCCCGCGCCCACCACCAATATCCGTCGCCCCTCGAGCCGACCCACGCCGCGGAGTGTACGTTCTCGCGCCATGTCGCCTCTCGAAGAAGTCGCGCCCGCCTTCGTCGCCATGGCGCACCGCATCGTGTGGTGCTCGGTCGCCACGGTCGACCATCAGGGCCGGCCGAGGTCGCGCATCCTGCACCCGCTCTGGGAGTGGGACGGCGACGAGCTCGTCGGCTGGATCGCCACCGGCCCGACGCCTACCAAGCGGTCGCATCTCCAGTACACGCCGTACATCTCGTGCAGCTACTGGACCGATATCCACGACACGTGCATCGCGGAGTGCCGCGCGGTCTGGCACTTCGACGACGAGACACGCACGACGGTGTGGGACAAGTTCGTCAACGCGCCACCGCCCGTCGGTTACGACCCCGCGATCGTGCCCGCCTGGGATGCGCCGACGTCGGAGAGCTTCGCCGCGCTCCGGCTCGAACCCTGGCGGCTGCGCGTGTTCCCCGGCACCGCGCTCGTCAGCGGTACCGGCGACATCCTCGTCTGGCAGTCCTAGCCGCGCTTGCGTTTCTCTTCGAAGCGTTGGCGGACGACTTCGCGGCGTTCCTGGACTTCGCGATACGTCAACGTCTCGACGCCGGGCACACCCATCGCGGCTTTGATCGCTTCCATGTCGAACTGATTGGCCACCGAAGGATCGAGGCCGAGCTCGGCCGCGAGGCGCGCGCCGTGGCGTAACGCGATCTCGGCGTGCACCTGTTGGATCTCGCCGAGGATGTCGAGATCGGGAGCCAGGCGGGCGATCGCGCCGTCGAGGAACATCATGTTCTTCACGAACAACATGAGCTCTTTCGGCGCACGCGCGCCGTACGCGAGCAGCTTCTTGGTGAGGTCCTGCAGTTCGTGCACGAGCTCGTCGGCCGACAGCGTGGTCGGGTCGATCGTGCGATCGAGACCGAGGTCGCGGAACACGGCCTGCAGATCGGTGTCGGGCGGGAACGCCCCGAGATCGCGAAGGGCCCCGAGCTGCGCCATCGTGTCGCCACTCGTCGCGCCGACGAGCAGCATCAGGAACGCCATGCGCTTGGTCTCGTCGAGACGGCCGGTGATGCCGAAGTCCATCAGTACCGTGCGGCCGTCGGGACGCACCATCAGGTTGCCGCCGTGCAGGTCGCCGTGGAAGACGCCGTACAACATCGCGCCTTCCATGAACGAGACCAGGCCCGCGTGCAGCACCGCTTCGGTGTCGACGCCGGCCGCATGCATCGCCTGCACGTCGTCCCAGGGAATGCCGTCGAGGCGCTCCATCACGAGCACGCGGCGCGTCACCAACGTGGGATGCGGCCGGGGGACGATTGTGGCGCGCTGCTCGGTCTCGGCCAGGACCAGCGCGATGTCGAGCATGTTCTGCGCTTCGAGGCGGAAGTCGAGCTCTTCGACGATTGTCTCCGCGAAGAGCTCGATCAGCGCGGGCGGGTTCGCGAGCGCGGCGACGGGGATGCGACCGATGAGATACGGCGCGAGCCACGACATCGCTTCGATGTCTTCGCGCACGAGCCGGGCGATCTGCGGCCGTTGGACCTTGACCACGACGTCTTCACCGGTGCGCAGACGCGCCGCGTGCACCTGCGCGATGGACGCCGCCGCGATCGGCGTGCGCTCGAACGAGGTGAACACGTCGTCGAGCGAGCGGCCCAGCTCGAGCTCGACGACCCGGCGCACGTCGTCGAACGACTCCGGCGGGACGCGGTCGCGGAGCAACTTGAACTCCGACACCAGTTCCTCGGGGAACAGTCCTTCGCCGCCGGAGACGATCTGGCCGAGCTTGATGTAGGTCGGCCCGAGATGGCCGAACGCGATCCGCAAGCGGCGCGAGAGATCTTTGCGGGAATGGGGCGGGCCCTGGCGGCGGGCGCCGACGGCCCAGATGCCGAGCGCGCCCCCAACCCGGCCGACGACGAGGGCCACCCGGCGCAACGGCGGGAGCCGACCCGTCTCCATCCAGCGGGGCCATTCGGAGCGGGCCTGCTCCCGGCGGCGCTCGATGTCGCGCCGCCACGTCATCTCCTCGGGCACGACGACCCACGGCCCGTGATCGGTGAACGATCCGATCGCGAGATCAGGGGAGAGCGGACCGTCGACCATCTCGCAACGTTAAGGGGCGCCGGGAGGTTCGATCCTCTCCGGCGCCCCGAAATCTCACGCGTCTACGAGTCCGGTCCAGGAGACCGTCGCTACGAGACCGTCCTTATGACAGGCCCCGACAGCGTCCGCCCCACGGTCCGGGACCGCCGTGCTGGAACAGCCAGAGTGCGAGCTGGTCCTGATCGGCGGGCGATGCCGCGGCCGGGTCGACACCGACGAGGTCGGGTCGGCCCGCGGCCCGGGCCACGTTGTTCCAGGTGGAAGGCAGGAACTGGTACGCACCGCGGTAGACGCCGTCCGGGCTGACGGCGCGATAGCCGCCGGCCGTGTCGGACTCGTGGGCACGGGTGCACTTGAGGAACGGATCCTGCGACGGCGAGTCGGAAGCGACCGGCACCGGCGGGATGAATCCCGTCGCGAGCCACGCGCCGCCACCGGGCCGAGCCGCGATGCCGATGACCGGGTGCTGCCCGGCGAGGAGGTCGAACGGAGCAGCGACCGAAGGCGCACCGCCGCGTCCGACGACGCTGCCGTCGGTGCTGGCGATCTGGTACCCGCCGCGGCGCAGAACCGTTATCGCCGTGGCGAGGTGATGCCCGTCCTTGGCCGAACCCATGAAGCGGGCGTCGCCAAAGGAGAACAGGCCGCCGTCGGCGCCGAGGAGGTAGTAGCCGTAGCCCGACGACGTCGGGGCCATGGCGACGATCGGCGCGCTGTGCTGGAAGGAGGTCGCCGCACCCTCGAAGGCCGCGTCGCCGAAGGAGAACACGGCCCCGTCGGAACCGGCGAGCCAGTAGCCGTTGCCCGAGGGCGTCGACGCGATGGCGACGATCGGGGAGATGTTGGCGGCGGGAACGGCGATCGAGCCGAAGAACTTGGCGTCACCGAACGAGAAGACACCACCGTCGGCACCGACCAGCCAGTACCCGTGACCCGAAGGCGTGCGGGCGAGGCCGACGATCGGCGCCGCGAGCGGGCGCTCGGCCACCGAGCCCTCGAAGGGCGCATCACCGAAGGTGAAGACGCCACCGTCGGCGGCGACGGCCCAGTAGCCGCGGCCGCTCGGCGTTGCCGCGATGCCGACCAACGGGTCGTTCAGGCGCAGACCCGTCGCCGGTCCGAACGACGGAGCACCGCCCACCGCGCGCACCGTGTTCGCCTGCGGGTCGACGACCGCGCTGGGCGCACCACTCGCGCTGGAGAGCATCGCGCCGCCGGCCAACAGGAGTGCGAGCGCACCACCGATGAGGCCGACGGACGAGAACGTCGCGCGCCGCGACTCTTGGGTGTGTCGCGACCCGCGCTTCGTGAGGCGCGGGAAGCGCCGCGCGGCACGCGGTGACGCGCCGGTGACGGCACTGGTCTGATGATCGTGGGTATGTAAATGATCGAGCTCGAGCGATGCACCCTCGAGCGTGTGCGGCCTCGCGGCCATGGATCCTCCTCAGGACGCGCGCCGCTACAGCGCAGGTCGGACGGGGTCTTACCGGGCGGAGTTGCCTCGGCGGACCGGGTCGAAGGTAGGAGGGCGGTGAGACGGTCCGGGAACCCAAACCGGCTCAGGACTGCCTCGGGTAGTCCTTATGGACCATGTGGAAAACCACGGAGTTCGTGACCCCGCCCCGCACGTCGGCGGACTTCGCGTCCGCCGCTAGTGCGGGCGCGTCATTTTCCGGCGGACCACGAGTCGGTTCGGACAATTACGTACGTAAGGCCCGGAACGCCGAACGCCCTGGTCGGGGGCTTGGAGGCGCCCGACGACCTGATTCTGCGTCCGGCAACTTGGTCGCGAATGCTCACCGGGCAGGTCCGCGCGCGACTGTCGCGGTTGGTCGACAATGCGAACGATGGCGACGTTGCAACGCGGCGAGAGCACGACCGGACCCCTCGCATTCGGCGGCCGCACGATCACGTTGGTCGCTCGCACGACCGCGCTGCACGTCGGCGGCGACGACCGGGGCGGCTTGCACGTGCGCTCGCGTCCGGCGCACGTCGAGATCCTCGACGAAGATGGGCAACGACACGTCGTTCATATACGCGACGTCGAGTACACCTTGATCGCGGCGATCGCGATCGGCGGTGCGGCCAGTGCGTGTGCACTGCGGCTCATCCGTAACAAGAGGGGAACGTTGAAATGAATGATGACGTCTCGATCGGGACCGCGGCCGACGAGGAGCGCATCCGCGCCACGATGATCAGCGGGCTCGACCGCTTGATGAGCGTCTCCGCCGATCGGGTCTTCGCCGACCCGATCCGGATCGGCGACCGGGTCGTCATCCCCGCGGCGTCGGTCGAGTTCTCGGGCGGCTTCGGCTTCGGCGGCGACCGCCTGTCGAACGGGGGCGGCGGCGGAGGCGGCTACCAGGCGGGCCGGCCCGTCGCGATCATCGAGGCGGGCCCGTCCGGAGTGAAGGTCAAGCCCGTCATCGATTTCACGCGCGTCGGCCTCACCCTCGCCGCCGCCGCGCTCACGGTCTGGCGCGCCACCCGCAAGTAACGACCGGTTTCCTGCCATCAGATGGCAGCAAAACCGTCTCCATGAAACGAAAACCCTGCCATCTGATGGCAGGGTTTTCGGGGCTACCAGGCGCAGCGCGAGCGACCGATCAAAGCCGCGCGAGCTCGTCGAGCAGGAAGACCTCGGCACGGATCAGGCTGCGCCAGTCGGCGAGGTGGAGGCTCTCGTCCTCACCGTGGATATTGGAACCGGGGTCGTCCGGCCCCATCAGCAGGGCCGGGATCCCGCCGAACGCGTCGGCGAACGGCCCGACGAACGGGATCGAGCCGCCGACGCCCATCAGCACCGGCTCCACGCCGAAGCCGGCGTGCAACGAACGGCGCGCGGCATCGAACGCGGGCCCGGTCGGATCGGTCTGCCACACGGGCGCGCCTTCCAACGGCGTGAACGTGCACTCGAGACCCCACGGGACGTTCCGCTCCACGTGCGCGCGCAGTCCGGCCAGGACCTGATCGGGTTCCTGACCCGGACCGAGGCGCAGGCTGACGCGTGCGGTCGCGCGGGCGACGATCTGGTTCGACGACCCCTTGATGGGATGGCCGTCGAAACCGATGACCGTGAGGCACGGCCGCAGCCACAGCCGTTCGTGCAGCGCGAGCGCGGGGTCGCCGACGAGCTGCACGCCGGGCCGCACACCGAACGCCCGCGCGAAACGTTCGGGCACGTCGTCGAAACCCTTGATCGGCGCTCGTTCCTTGGGCGCGGGCTCGGAGAGACCGGCGAACGCGCCCTCGAACGCGACGTCGCCGTGGTGGTCGACGAGGGTCGAGAGCAGACGGGACAACGCCATCACCGGATCGGGCAGCGCGCCGCCCGACATGCCGGAGTGCTGCGGACCGTCGAGCGCGCGCAACTCGATGTCGGCGGCCGCGAGACCGCGCAACGAGTATGTGAGGCCGGGCACGCCGACCTGCCAGTTGCCGGCGTCGGCGAGCACCAACACGTCGGCGCGGAGCTCTTCGAGATGTGCCGTGAGGAACGAGTGCAGGGTCGGCGAGCCGATCTCCTCCTCGCCCTCGACGAGCACCCGGACGTTGCACGGCAGCGTTCCCGCGCTGTTCAGCCAGGCGCCGATCGCGTGGGCATGGGCGACCGCGCCCGCCTTGTCGTCGGCCGAACCCCGGCCGTAGAGCCGACCGCCCCGCTCCTCGGGCTCGAACGGATCGCTCTGCCAGTTCTCGACGATCCCGGGCGGCTGCACGTCGTGATGCGCGTAGAGCAGGACCGTCGGCCGATCCGGCCCCGCGTGCATCCACTCGCCGATGACGAACGGCTGCGAACCCTCGACGCCGGCCGTGCGCACGTTCTCGAGACCGTGGCTTCGCAACAGCTCGACAGTCGCGTCCGCGCTCGCCCGGACGTCGGCGAAGTGATCGGGGTCGGCACTGATGCTCGGGATCCGCACCAGCTCCTCGAGCTCACGGCGCGCCTCGTCGATCACGTCGTCGACCGCCCCGACCGCGGCGTTCACTCCGGGGGTCATCGATCCGTCGCCTGCCATCGGCTTGTCTCCAGGTCTCGTACTGCGGTCGGGGTCCGGGTCACGGCCCGAACCTAAAACGAATCGCCGAAGCGTGCCTGCAGCCGCTGCATTCCCGCGATCCACCGGTCGTAATCCGATGCCTTGCGGCGGAAGTACTCCAACACCTGCGGGTGCGGAAGGATCAGGAAATCCTCCGCCTCGAGGCCGCGCACGACCGCGTCGGCGACGGCTTCGGGTTCGAGCATGCCGTCGACACCGGCCACGCCGCCGTCGACCACCCCCGCGGTCATCGCGGTGCGGACGGCCTGCGGCGCGAGCACGGAGACTTTGATGCCCTTCTCGCCGAACGTGATCGAGAGCCATTCCGCCAGCCCGAGCGCGGCGTGTTTCGTGACCGAATACGTCGCACTCCCGATCTGGGTGAGCAGCCCGGCCGCCGACGCGGTCTGCAGCAGGTAGCCGCCGCCCCGTTCGATCATGCGCGGCACCATGATCCGCGCCGCGTAGACGTGCGCCATGACGTTGATGTCGATGGTGCGGCGCCAGGTTCTGTCGCTCGCGTCGACCCCGCCGGGAATGACGATGCCCGCGTTGGAGCAGAACAGGTCGATCGGGCCGAACCGATCCTCGGCCCGATCGACCAGCGCCTGAATCTGGGCTTCGTCGGTGACGTCGCATTGCACCGCGAGGCCGTTCCCGAGCTCACGCGCCACTGCTTCCAACGGCTCGGCCTGGATGTCGGCCACCACCACGCCGCGCGCCCCTTCGGCGGCGAAGCGCCGGGCCAGGGCCGCGCCGATGCCGCCCGCGCCGCCGGTCACGACCACACACTTGTCCTTGACGTTCATCGTCTCCCCCTCATCCGGTCGTCCTCATTCCGTTCCCCGGTCGGTGACGGTGGCCCCGACTTCGGCAATCGCCAGGACACTCGTGCGGCCGCCGGCGGGGAGCGCGGCCGCGATGTCGTCGGCGCATTCCGGCGCGACCAGCGCGGCCGCGGACGGGCCGGAACCCGACAACCAGGCCGCGAATGCACCAGCCGCGAGGGCGGCTTCGATCGCGTGGCGGGTGTCGTGGGCGCGGGCCAGGCGGCGGTCCTGGTGCAGGCGGTCCTCGGTCGCGATGCGCAGCGCGCCGACGTCGCCCGCGGCGAGGGCCGCGACCAGCAGGGCCGCGCGCCCGACGTTGAACGCCGCATCCTCGAACGAGACCTGGTCGGGCAACTGGCGGCGCGCGGTCGGGGTCGCCGTCTCCCGATCGGGAATCCAGACGACCACCGCGAGATCCCGCGGCATCGGGATGCGAACCGCGCGGCCCCCGGCGACGGCGACCACTCCCCCGAACAGCGACGCGGCGACGTTGTCGAAGTGACCTTCGAGCTCGCCGGCCGCGCGCAGGATCGCGGGGCGCGACGTTCGCAGCGAGTGATCCTGCTGCACGCACGCCGCGACCAGCCCGGCCACGCGCGCCGCGCCCGAGAAACCGAGCCCGCGACCGCCCGGGAAACGGGCGCGCACCGAGATCGGCCCGACCCCGCCGCCGTGCCGGAAGGCGCGTACCGCGGGATGACTTTCGGGTGCCGGCTCGCCGTCGGCGCTCACTTCGAGGTGCACGTCGAGCGCCAACGCGACGGCGTCGAAAGCCGACCCCAGGTTCGCCGACGACGCGGGAACGCGCACCACCCAGTGGTCGCGCGAACTCGTCGACTCGGAACCGCGCGCCATCACGTCAGACTGGCACGAAAGCATGTCCAAAGCGCAGTACCGTCATTACGTGCGACGTCATTGTGCAAGGCCCGGATGCAACGCTCCCGCCACGGCCACTTTCACGTTCGACACCCGCGACCTCACCGTGTGGCTGGACACCCCGGCCGACGGCGCGGCGCGCGCCGGAGAACTGTGCGAGCGGCACGTGCTCGCGCTCACTCCTCCGCAGGGATGGCACCTGGAAGATCGGCGGGGCGCCCGGGATCGGGCCGCGGAACAGCTCGAGGCAACCCTCGACGCGCACAGCCCGATGCTCGCCCGGGCCTTCCAGAATGCCGGCGCAGTCTGAATTTCGGGCGCACGGTTGCCGGAGCCGCCGGGCGCGTACGCCATACTCGGGCACCCCTGGGAGACAGCAGCGATCGGTGGACATGCGAGCGGGTGGGATGACGAAGGGAATCGCTTCCGGTAGGCCCGAGGGGGATCTCCGGTAATGAACTCCGGCCCGAACTGGGCTCGGCGCTACGGACCGAATCACCGGCGGCTTTGCGCTCGCCCTGGTTGTGGTGCGCCGGCGGCCGCGACCCTGCGCTTCCAACCAACCCAGCGCGAAGCGTGGCTCGTCGAGCTCGAAGACGACGCGGCCCGCACCGAGGGCGACCTCTGCGCGCGTCACGCCGCCGGGCTCGTGTTGCCGCGCGGCTGGCAGCTCCACGACTCGTTGCAGAAGGACGGCGCCGAAAGAGATGCCCGCTCGGGTGACGCGTCGGCGCCGACGGTCACGCCGCGCCCTCCCCGCCCGGTGCGCGGGGCGTCGATCGCTCGCGCCCGGCGCCGCCGCGTGTCGCGCAGTGCCGTCGAGCTCCCCGGGTTCAGTCCGGTCGCGGTGCCTGATCTTCCCGAGCCCGCGGTCGCGGAGCCGGAGCCGGCGCCGACCGTCGAAGTACCGGTCGTCGGAGTACCGGTCGTCGAGATCGCGATCGCGCCGGAGCCCGCGCCGTTGGTCGCGCCCGCCACACCGGAAGCCAGCTCCGCGCTCGCGGAGACGCTCGACGCGCAGACCCCGTTGCTGCGGCGCGCGTTCAGCAACGTCTTCCTGCCGGACGCGATAACTCCGGACGACGACGGTTCCTGACCGCTACTCGCGTGTCGGAACGCGCACGTGCGCGGGAACGAGCGCGACGAACAACGCAATGCCGGCCAGCACGACGAGTCCGGTCCGCAATCCGAACAGACCCGACAACACTCCGACGAGCAGCGGTCCGGCAACCATCCCGACGTACCCGCACGCGGTGATGCCGCCGATTGCCAGCGCGGGATGGCGCGCTTGGTTGTTGACGTCGGCGAGCAGCAGCGGCCACACGACCGAGATCCCGACCGCGGCCGCGGCGAGTCCCGCGGCCGCGATGCCCGCCATTCCGCATAACGCCTCCGCCGCAATCCCGGCCGCGGCGAGCGTCGCCCCGAAGAAGACGGCGCGACGCGTTCCGAGCGCACCCACCATCGGTCCTCCGCCGAGCCGGGCGAACGTGGCCAGACTTTCGCCGACGACGTAGGCACTCACCCCGGCGAGCACGCCGAGGCCGAGATTGCTGCGGAGGTAGAGGATCCCCCACGTGGCAATGCCGCCCTCGACCATGGCCGACGCGCCGAAAACCACCGCCAGCGGGACCAGGCCCTCGTGGCGGAGGCCCACGAGCGCGCGCCACATCGACGGGTGGTCGAAACGCTCCGGTTCGGGGAGGCGCGCCCTACGGGTCACGAGCCCGGTGGTGACGCCGACGACCGCGATCCCGACCCAGACGACGCGCCACGACGCGCCCAACCGCAGCGCGATGCCGGTCGCGGCCGCGCCCGCGACGCACCCCGCGTTGAAGAGCCCGTGGAAGCGCACCAGGCGGCCCGCCTCGTGTGACAGCGCATCGGCGGCGACGATGTTCATCACAACATCGACCAGACCGCCTGCGGCCATAGCCGCCATGAACGCGGGGACGAACAACACGAGATGCGGCGCGCCGGCCTCGACCGCGAGCAGCGCACCCCACGCCACGAGCGCGAACGTCAGCGAATGTCCGGCCCCGAACCGATCGGTGATCGCTCCGCCGAACGCGGCGACGACCGTCGCCGACACGATGCCCGCCGCCAGCAGTGCGCCAAGACCCGTGTTGCTCAGATGGAACGTGCGCTCGACGTCGATGGTCGCGACGGCCCAGCCGCCCGCGTAGATGCCGAACACGAAGAACGCGACCGCGACCGGGCGCAAGGTCGTCGGTCTCGAGGTCGTATCGGTCACAGAACAGTCTCGCAGACTGTCGGGAACACAGACCGTGGGAATCTCGTCAGGCAGCAGACCCATGATCGTTACCGGGGTGTGACGCCGGCGCGCGGTGTCGTATCTAGCGTTCCGGGTGGCAGTTTCGATCTCTAGGGTTCCGCCGTTCGTGCTTCGGGCGCGTGCGGGTCAGGACCGAGAGGGATCGGGCAGCGTGCCCATGCACGCTGTTGCACGGCGGGAGAAAAGCCCGGGAGGTCTGCCGACCTCGGGGCGACGCGCGTGCCGGGGTCGTTCCGAAAGGGGGACGACATGAGCCCGGCCGACATCCGCTATGAGGAGACCGTCTCGCCCGGCGCGGTACTGGACGCGCATCCTCGACCGCGGGCAACAGCTCCAGATCGTCGACGTCGACGGGCGCCAGGCCTGCGCGTTGCTCGCGTACAACGCCGATGAGACGAGCGAACGCTTCAACGCACCCGACACGGTGAAGATCCAGAACCAGATCTTCCTGAGCACCGGTCGCGTCCTCTTCTCCGACCTCGGCCGCGTCCTGTTCTCGATCGTCGCCGACACGAGCGGGAGTCACGACGCGCTGGCCGGTTTCGGCGACGCGGCCGTCGACGAGGCGCGGTTCGGGCTCGGTGCCTACCGCGATCTGCGCAACGATTTTCATCGCAATGCCTACGACAACTTCGTGATGGCGCTCGGTCGGCACGGGATGAGCCGCCGCGACCTCGTGATGAGCTTCAACCCGTTCGCCCGCGTGCGGGTCACGGCGGGCGGCGAGCTCGAATGGGTCCCGGCCGACTCGGCACCGGGCGCCGCGCTCGAGCTGCGCGCCGAGATGCGCGTGTTGGTCGCGCTGTCGGCGACTCCGCACGTTCTCGATCCGAATCCGCTTTACCAACCGGGCCCATTACGCGTCCGGGTGTCGGCGGCGAGACCCTCGGCCGATGACGATCCGTGCCGCACGTTCTCCGACGAGGCGCGGCGCGGATTCGAGAACACCGACGACTACTGGGCGCAGGTCTCGACCGCGAGGTCGTCGGCATGAGCCTCTCGCAATCGACTCTCGATCCGGCTCTCGCCGTGACCGACGACGTACAGCTTCCGGGTGAGCCCTGGACGCGGATTGTCACCACGGGGCAGGTCCTGCGCATCGTCGACCTCGAAGGAACACAGGCCGTCGACACGCTCTGCTACGACGCGGCCGATTTCGAGAACCGCTACAGCGCGGCGAACACGATCCGCGCCCAACGCAACCTGTTCCTCTCGACGGGCTCGACGCTCATGAGCACCGACGGCGATGCGTTGGCAACGATCGTGGCCGACACGTGCGGACGACATGACACGGTCGGCGGTGCGTGCAGTGCGGAATCGAACACCTGCCGCTTCGGTCATCACACGCGGTCGATGCACAACTGCCGCGACAACTTCTTGACCGGCCTCGCCCGCCACGGTCTCGGCAAGCGCGACCTCGCGCCGAACATCAACTTCTTCATGAACGTTCCCGTGACCGCCGACGGTCACCTCGACATCGTCGACGGCATCTCCGAGCCCGGCAACTACGTCGAGCTGCGCGCCGATCGCGACGTGTTGTTCGTGATCTCGAATTGCCCGCAGCTCAACAATCCCTGCAACGGCTGGAACCCCACTCCGATCCGGCTCCTCGTGTGGGATGGGGACGGGCCCGCGTGACGGTGACGAAGGTCCTCGTCGCCAATCGGGGCGAGATCGCGGTCCGGATCCTGCGCACGCTGCGCACGCTCGGCATCCCGTCGGTAGCCGTGTACTCCGATGCCGATCGGCACGCGCCGCACGTCCACCTCGCCGACGAATCCGTCCGCCTCGGGCCGGCCGCGCCCCGGGAGAGCTATCTCGACGGCGAACGCCTGCTCGGCGCGGCCGCGCACACCGGTGCCGACGCGCTGCATCCCGGCTACGGCTTCTTGTCGGAGCACGCCGGTTTCGCCCGGGCGTGCGAAGCCGCGGGCGTGACGTGGGTCGGGCCGACGCCCGACAATCTCGAGGCGTTCGCACGCAAGGACGCGGCGCGCGAGTTCGCGCGGGAAGCAGGTGTTCCCCTGCTGGCCGGGAGCGACGCCCTACGCGACCGCGACCACGCGCTCACGATCGCGGACGACATCGGGTATCCCGTGATGTTGAAAAGTCGTTCCGGGGGCGGCGGAATTGGCATGCGCCGGTGCAACTCCCGCGCCGACCTCAGCGACGCATTCGACAGCGTCACCCGTCTGGCGCGCGGTCATTTCGGCGACGACGTGTGCTTCCTCGAACGTTTCGTCGTGGCCGCGCGCCACGTCGAGGTGCAGGTCTTCGGCGACGGACTGGGCCAGGTCATCACGCTCGGCGAGCGCGATTGTTCGCTGCAGCGGCGCAATCAGAAGGTGATCGAGGAGACGCCCGCACCCGACCTCTCCGCCGAGACGCGCACCGCGTTGGCCCGCTCGGCCGTCGCGTTGACTGCCGCGGTCGGATACCGATCCGCGGGAACCGTCGAGTTCGTCGTCGACGCCGACACCGGCGAGCACGCGTTCCTCGAAGTCAACACGCGGCTCCAGGTCGAGCATCCGGTGACGGAGATGGTCTCCGGCGTCGACCTGGTGGAGTGGATGGTGCGGCTCGCACGCGGCGATCTTCCCCCGCTGGACGAGCTGGCGGCTTCGGTGCAACCGCGCGGTTGTGCGATCGAAGCGCGGGTGTACGCCGAGGATCCCGCGCACGGTTACCGACCGAGCGCGGGGACAGTCACGGAGTGGATCGCGCCCGCCGACGCGCGCGTCGACACCTGGCTCGCGCTCGGTACCGAAGTGACCTCGCACTACGACCCGTTGCTCGCCAAGATCGTCGTGCGCGGCGGTACCCGCGCCGCCGCGATCGACGGTCTGGCGCGCGCACTCGCGGAGACTCGCATCGGCGGGATCGAGACGAACCTGGCGCTACTACGCGCCGCGGCCGCCGACGAGCGCTTCCGCGCCGGTCACGTGCAGACTGCACTGCTCGACGGCATCGACGTCGGCGCCCTCGACGACGTCGTGGAGGTCGTCGGCGCGGGGGCGCAGACGACCGTGCAGGACTGGCCCGGGCGCCTTGGCTACTGGGCGATCGGCGTGCCCCCGTCGGGCCCGATGGACGACCTCGCCTTCCGGTTCGCGAACCGGCTCGTCGGCAATGCGTCGATCGCAACCGCGCTCGAGTGCACGATGACCGGGCCGACGTTGCGATTCGCGCGCGGTGGAGTGGTGGCGCTCACCGGCGCCCGCATGGTCGCGGACCTCGACGGCGAGCCCGTTCCGTGGTGGACCGCGTTCACCGTCGCGCCGGGTGGAGTACTCCGGCTCGGCGCGGTCGACGGCGGTGGCGCGCGCACCTATCTCGCAATCCGGGGTGGGTTCGACGTTCCCGCGTATCTCGGTTCGGCTTCGACCTTCATCCTGGGTCGGTTCGGCGGGCACGCGGGCCGGGCATTGGTCGCGGGTGACACGCTGCACGTGGGGAGCGCGATCGACACCGACGCGAGTGCATCGACCGGAGATGCAGTCGCGCCGGCCACGATTCCGGAGTACACGAGCGAGTGGGAGATCGGCGTGTTGCCCGGCCCACACGCCGCGCCGGACTTCTTCACGCCCGACGACATCGCGATGCTGCACACCGCGGCGTGGGAGGTGCATCACCACTCCGACCGGACCGGGGTGCGCCTGATCGGGCCGGCGCCACAGTGGGCCCGACCCGACGGCGGCGAAGCCGGACTCCATCCGTCGAACATCCACGACAACGAATACGCGATCGGCACGATCGACTTCACCGGCGACATGCCGATCATCCTCGGCCCCGACGGCCCGAGCCTCGGCGGTTTCGTCTGCCCGGCGACGGTGGCCGCGGCCGACCGCTGGAAGCTCGGCCAGCTGCGCGCCGGCGACCACGTCCGATTTCGGGCGATCACCAATGCCGACGCGCGGGACCGCGTCGCAACTCACGACCGCGACATCGCGACTCTGGGCGAGAACCCGTCCGAGCGCGGCACACCGAAGCGCGCGCCGGCACCAACCCCGACCGAGAGCCCGGTCCTGCACGTCGACGGGGCCGACTCCGATCGTCCCGCGCTGACCATCCGGCGCGCGGGCGACGAACACATCCTCGTCGAGTTCGGGCCCAACGTCCTCGACCTCGACCTTCGCGTCCGTGCCCACGCGCTGCACCAGGCGCTCACCGACGCGTCGATCGACGGCGTCGCCGAGCTCGCACCCGGCATCCGTTCGCTGCAGATCCGCTACGACCCCCGGATCGTCACCCTCGACGCGCTGTTGGCGGCCGTCGTCGACTCGGAAGCGGCGTTGCCGCCCCTCGATCAGATCGAGATCCCGTCGCGGGTCGTGCATCTGCCGATGGCCTGGAACGACAGCCAGACCCAGGCCGCGATCGAGCGTTACCAACGCTCGGTGCGCGCCGACGCGCCGTGGTGCCCGAGCAACCTCGAGTTCATCCGGCGGATCAACGGGCTCGGATCCGTCGACGAGGTGCGCGACATCGTGTTCGACGCGCGCTACCTGGTGCTCGGTCTCGGCGACGTGTATCTCGGCGCGCCGGTGGCCACACCGATCGATCCGCGCCACCGCCTGGTGACCACGAAGTACAACCCGGCTCGCACCTGGACGCCGGAGAACGCGGTCGGCATCGGCGGCGCGTACCTGTGCGTCTACGGGATGGAGGGTCCCGGCGGCTACCAGTTCGTCGGGCGCACCGTGCAGGTCTGGAACCGCTGGCATTCGCCGCCGGGCTTCGAACCCGGACGGCCCTGGCTGCTGCGGTTCTTCGATCAACTGCGATTCCATCCGGTCCGCGAAGAGGAACTTCTCGAACAGCGCGACGCGATCGAGCACGGGGCCGGCGCGATCCAGATCGAGCCGACGGTGTTCCGGATCGCCGAACACCACGCGTTCCTCGCGCAACACGAAACCGAGATCGAATCGTTTCGCACGAAGCGCGACGACGCGTTCGCCCGTGAGCGCGCGCGTTGGAAGGAACTCGGCGTCGCGGAATACGTGAGTGTCGTACCGGAGCCGCCGGCAGTCGACACCGAACCCGCACTCGCGCCGGGCGAGAGCGCGGTGGCGGCGCCCGTGCAGGGGACCGTGTGGCGGCTCCTCGTCGAGACCGGCGACCAGGTTGCATCGGGCGACGTCGTCGCGGTCGTCGAGGCCATGAAGACCGAGGTGTCGGTGAGCGCACCCGTCGCCGGCCGCGTACACGCGGTGCGGTGCGGTGAAGGCGCGCTGGTGCGCGCGGGCCAGACCCTGGTGGTGCTGGGATGACGGTCGACCGGCCATCGCCGGCGCTCGCCGCGTTCGAGGCGTTGCGGACCCTGGACGACCCCGCGGTCGTGGTGGCGCTCGTCGAAGAAAGCGCGGTCGCGAAGCGTTCGGCGCGGCTCGCCGCCGAAGGCCCGCGCGGTCGGTCGCTGTTCGGCATGCCGACTCTGGTGAAAGACAACATCGCCGTTGCGGGCCTCCGCGCGACTGCCGCGTGCGCCGACTACCACCCGACCGCGGCGCCGACATCGGCAACGGTCGTGCAGCGGCTCGAGCGCGGCAGGCGCGCTCGTGCTCGGCACCGCCAACATGGATCAGTTCGCGACCGGCCTCGTCGGGACGCGCTCGCCGTACGGCATTCCGCGCAATCCCCTTGCGCCGGACCGCATTCCGGGCGGTTCCAGCTCGGGCTCGGCGGTGGCCGTCGCGCGCGGTCTCGTGCCGTTCGCGCTCGGCACCGACACCGCGGGCTCCGGGCGGGTGCCCGCCGCATGCACGAACACCGTCGGCGTCAAACCCTCCCGCGGCTTCGTCAGCACCTGGGGCGTGGTGCCCGCGGTGCCCGGACTCGACTGCATATCGGTGCAGGCGCTCACCGTGGCCGACGCGTTCCGGGTGCTCGCGGCAATCGGGGGATACGACGACCGCGATCCCTGGTCGCGTCCGATCACGACATGGCGCGGCCCCGGCCGCGAAGCCCCGCGCGTCGGTTGGGTTGCCGAGCGCGTGATCGAGATCGAGTGCGAACCCGAGGTCGGCGCCGCGTACCGCGAGACCCGCGCGATCATGCGCGAGCTCAGCCGCGCGCCAGGATCGGATTTCGACACCGCGCCGTTCTTCGCGGCCGGCACGCAGCTCTACGGACCATGGGTCGCGGCCCGCCACGCGGCCTTCGGCGCCTTCGTCGACGCCCATGCGGATTCGGTCGAACCGGTCCTGGCGCGCATCGTCCAGGCGGGGGCGGCCGTGCCCGGAACCGATGTGTTCGCCGCGCAGAACGAGCTGATGGCTCTCCGACGGGCGGTCGAGCACACGTTCACCGCGGTCGATGTCATCGTGGTTCCGACCATTCCTTTTCTCCCCACGTTGGCCGAGGTGGCGGCCGATCCGATCGGCGTGAACGGGCGCCTGTCGCGCTTCACCGACTTCGTCAACCTGCTCGATCTGTGCGCGGTGGCTGTGCCGGGCGCGGCGCGACGCGACGGTCTTCCGTTCGGCGTCACCGTGATCGGGCCGGCGGGCGCCGATCCGCTCGTCGCCGATGTCGCGGCCCGGTTGCACGCCGCGGTCGGCGGCACTCTGGGGGCAACGTCGATTCCGGTACCGACCGAACCGTGGCCGGCGGGCGTCCCGGGGCTCGGCGGCGCGGCACGCGTCGCGGTGGCGGGTGCGCACCTGCGCGGCCTGCCGTTGCACCACGAGTTGACCGGGCTGAGCGCGCGCCTCGAACGCGCCGGCCGGACCGCGGCGCACTACCGGCTCTACGCGTTGTCGGGCACGGTGCCGCCGAAGCCGGGGCTCGTACGCGACGACCGCGACGGCGCCGCGATCGAGATGGAGCTGTATTCGCTCACCGACGCCGACCTCGGCCGATTCCTGGGCGGAGTCGCGGCGCCGCTCGCCATCGGTCCGGTCGAGCTCGACGACGGCGTATGGGTGCCCGGATTCCTCGCTGCGGCCGGCGCGCTCGACTCCGCCATCGATATCACCCACCATGGAGGCTGGCGGACCTACATGGACAGCCGGCGTCTCGAATGAATCCGGTCGAATGAATCCGGTCGAATGAGTTTGCCGAATGAGGGAGACACGATGAGCGAAGCCGTGTTGCCGGTCGCAATCGGGGATTGGTTCGCGCGCGAACGGGTCGGTGCAGTGATCTGGCGGCTCTGGGAGCCGTTCGCCGACCCGTTCGCGCGCTGCAATATCTGGTTCGTGGAGGGGCGCGATCGCGCGCTTCTCGTCGACACCGGGCTCGGCGTGGCGAGCCTCCACGAAGCGGCGCGCGATCTGTTCGAGCAACCCACGCTCGCGCTCGCCACGCACTATCACTTCGATCACACGGGCTCGCTGCACGAATTCCCCGAACGCCTCGCGCACAAGGCCGGGGTTCCGTATCTCGCGACCCCGGGCGCGATCGGCGGGGCGCTCACGCGCCGAGGATTTCCGGCTGCCGCCGTGGAGATGTATCTCGCCGCGGGTTACGAGTTACCTGATCACCTGCTCGACGCGCGGCCGACCGAGGGGTTCGACCCTGACACGTACCAGGTGCAGAGTTGCAGCCCCACTCGCACCGTCGACGACGGCGACATCATCGACCTCGGCGACCGCACGTTCGAGGTCTTACATCTTCCCGGACATTCGCCCGACTCCATCGGGCTTTGGGACGCGGCGTCGGGAACGCTCTTCTCCGGCGACGCGGTGTACGACGGACCGCTCCTCGACGGCAACGACGATTCCGACGTCGACGCGTACATCGCGACGATGGAGCGCCTCCGCGCCCTACCGGTCGATGTCGTACACGGCGGCCACGAACCCAGCTTCGGCCGGGACCGGCTCGTCGAGCTCTGCGACGCATATATCGCGGGCGTCAGTAACCGATAGGCCAGCCGACACACCGGCGAAATATCACGGCCGTCACCGGGAAACCTCGAGCCTCTACGGTCGAAGTATGGAGACGCGATTCCTGCTGCCGCCCCGGGCGTATTTCGACGCCGAGTGGTACGACCGCGAACAGGCGCTGCTGTTCGCCTCGGCCTGGCACCTCGCGGCGGCCGCCGACGAGCTCGCCGAGCCCGGAGACTTCGTCACGATCAACGCGGGCTTCGATCCACTCGTCGTGGTTCGGGGCCTCGACGACAAGCTGCGGGCCTTCCACGACTTCTGCCCGCACCGCGGCATCAAGTTGCTCGAAGACAGCGGCAACACCCGCACCGGGATCGTGTGCCCGTACCACTCCTGGAATTTCGCGCTCGACGGAACGCTGCGAAACGTGCCGCAGCCCGACGAGTTCGATCCCGCCGCCCTCACGACCTGCGACCTCGTTCCCGCCTCGGTCGGCGAATGGGGCGGCATGGTCTTCGTCAACGGCCGGGCCGATGCCGACTTCACCGCGTGGCTCGCCGGCTTCCCCGATCACATCGGGAGCTACCGACCTGAGCGTCTCACCGAAGTGGTGCGCGTGCAGTTCGACGCGCGCTGCAACTGGAAGCTGTTCGTCGAGAACCACGTCGACGTGTACCACCTCTGGTATCTGCACGCCCGCTCGCTGAGCGCGTACGACCATCAGCAGTTCGAGTGGGACGCGATCGGTCCGCACTGGGTCAGCTACGAACCCGCCAAGAGCGGGGTGGAGCGGAAGCGCCCGCACGTGGGGAGCACGCCGATCGCCGACCTCGACGCCCGCGACCAGATCGGCATCGGCGCGCACATGCTCTTCCCCAACACGCTGTTCGCGACGGAGTCCGAGTTCTTCATGAGCTACGTCGCCAAGCCGCTCGCCGCGGATCGTTCGGTGATCGACGTGCGCATCCGCGCGGAACCCAGCGCCGATGTCGAGATGCTCGTCGCCGCGGCCAAGGAGTTCATGCTCGAAGACGTGCGCGCGTGCGAGGGGATTCAGGCGACGGTGAAGTCGAGCCGGTTCCGCGTGGGCCCGCTCGCGCAGAACCACGAGAAGCCGATCACGCTGTTCCACCAGCATCTTCTTGCCCGGCTCGATCCGGCCCGCCTCGACCGAGAATGACGCTCGCGCCCGAGTTCGTCGGCGCCTGGCAGCGGCGCTCCATCGCCGTCGACGGCGGCACGCCCACCGAACCCGCGCGCGTGCTGTGGCTCCAGGCCGGCGACGCGTTCGCCGACCTGCGGGTACCGACCGACGTCGGTACCGACGTCGACGCGTTCGCCGGTATCACGACCTACGAAGCGCCTGCGCTCACGTGGCATCACACGCTCGATTGGAACGGCGGCTTTGCGGGCTACGACTGCGGAGTGGTCGAGTACGTCGACGGCGACCTCGTCGAGCGGGGCGAGTTCGAGCGCGACGACGGCCGCCACGAGTACGTGGAGGTGTGGCAACGCGTCGATCCCGGCCGCGCCGGTGTGGTGTTGACTGCGGCCCACGCGATGGTCGTGCGGGTCGGGTGCCACTGCCTCGCGCTCCGCGATCGGCGGCGGAGCGGCGGCGACTTCGACGTGCGCCACGCACGCATCGACGACGGCCGCTGGACCGACGTCATCGTGCTCGGCGACGGTAACGAGCTGCCGCGCTTGCCGGTCGAGATCCCGAGCGATTGGATCGCGGGTTCCGCGGTCGCCGTCAACGGCGCGGAATGGCGCGTCGCCGAACGTTGGTGCTGAAGGCAGTCCCCGCTAGGACCGGGCGCCGGCCGAGAGGTCTTCGGCCACCGCGACCAACGCATGTTCACGATCGGCGCGCCCGACGAGTTGGACACCCTGCGGGAACCCGTCCGATCCCAGGCCGGCCGGGACCGCGAGCGCGGGTAGGCCGAGCACGGTGATCGCACGCGCGGGGGCCAAGAACTGCAGCATGTCGATCGACTCGGCCCGTTCGCCGATCTCGACTTCGGTACGCCCGAGCGGCACCACACCCGCCCGCGCGACCGGCAGGACGAGGATCGGGGTCGCCGCGAGGATGTCGTCGACCGCGCGGCACACCGCCTCGTGGCGCGCGCCGACATCGGCCGGTGTCGGCGCCGACGCCAACAATGTGGCGATGTGGGGCGTGAGATCGCCGGCGCGGCCGGCAACGAGCGCGCGCAGGTCGGCATAGTCGTCGGCCGCGCGCCACGCGTCGAACACGGCCGCGGCCTCGAGGAAGAGATCGGGATCGATGTCGACCAACTCGTATCCCGCCTCGCCGAGCGCCTGCGCCGCGGCATCGACCGCGCCCGCGACCGCGGGCGTGCAGCTCCAACCACCGCGCACCAAGCCCGCGCGGCGAGGCTTGGGATCCGCGGCGCGGGCCGCGGGGGCGAGAGTGCGCCCGGCGATGACGTCGAACACGAGCGCGATGTCGCGCGGGGTTCGGGCCAGGGGCCCGACGGTTTGAAAGCGATGCCGGGGTGTCCCGGCCGCGGGCTCGGGAACGTGACCTCCGGTGGGCACGGCACCGTACGAAGGCCGCAACCCGTAGATCCCGGTGCACGCGGCGGGATAGCGGATCGACCCTCCGTAGTCGCCGCCGATCGAGAACGGCACGAGCCCGCCCGCCACCGCGGCCGCGCACCCGCCACTCGACCCGCCCGGCGATCTGGTCGGGTCGTGCGGATGACGGGTCGCCCCGAACAACCGATTGTCGGTGCGGGGCGTCAGCGCGAACTCGGGGCAGTTGGTCTTGCCGACCAACACTGCGCCCGCCGAGCGTAACCGGGCGACAACCTCGGCGTCGGTGGTCGCGACGTGGTCGGCGAACACGAGGCTCCCGGCGGTGGCGCGCACTCCCGCAGTCGCGAGCGTGTCCTTGACCGTGAACGGCACGCCCGCGAGTGGCCCGGGATCGTCGCCGCGCGCGACGAGCGCGTCGATCCGGACCGCGGCCTCCCGGGCTTCCGCGGCCGTAACGGTGACAACCGCGTTGGTCGTGTGCCGATCGATGCGGTCGAGCGCGGCGGCGACGATCGCGTGCGCGGAGACACTTCCGCGCCGAATCGCGGCCGCGATCGACGACGCGTCAGCATCGATATCCGCTCCGTCAACCCGCGTCACACACGCACCAAACCACACCGCGCGCATCTGATGCCAACGACGAACACGTTGAAAGGCAACCAACAGACCCCCGCCATTCTTTACGAATGACTTATACAGATGACGAACACGAACGAGTAACGCACTCGCGGTGTTGCCGACATAGCGGAGCAATATCCGCTCCATAGCTTCATCTCATGGCGGCACGCACATGGTCGGAATTGGCGTGGCCGGAGATCGCCGCCCAACGCGACCTCGGTGACGGCGAGGTCGGACTCGTGCCCGTCGGCGCCACCGAACAACACGGTCCGCACCTTCCGATCGGCACCGACACGATCATCGCGACGGCGTTGTGCGAGGCCGTTTCCGAACGCACGGGCGCACCGGTGCTGCCCGCGATCCCGGTTGCGTGCAGCTACGGGCACGGCACGGTCCTGCCCGGCACGCTCTCGCTCACCCCCGAACTGCTGGCCGCCGTCTGCAAGCAGTACGCGGAATGGGCGGCCACCTCCGGGCTCACGCGGCTGTTCTTCGTCAACTCCCACTTCGGCAACAGTGCCGCGCTCGGCATCGCCACGGATCACCTCCGTCTGTTCCGCCCCGACCTGCAGGTCGGCGTCGTCGACTGGTGGAGCTCCGATCCCGAAGTTACGCGTGAGTGCGTTCTCGAAGGCGACGACGTGCACGCGCACCGCGCGGAGACGTCGCTGATGCTGGCCATCGCGCCGCACCTCGTGCATCTGGACCGCATCTCTACGGCCGACGATCCCGATCGCACCGCCGATCTCGTCTTTCGCTACACCGCCCCCGCGCTCTCCACCAACGGCGTCACGGGGCGACCTTCCGAGGCCACGGTCGAGCTGGGTCAACACCTGCTCGAACTGACGATCTCGGCCATCTCCCAACGGGTCGAGCGCGGGCCGCGTTGAGAAACCCCCGCTCGGCGCGGCACCGATTCCCGCGCTCGGCCCCCAACTCGCTCATCCCCACTAACGGCCCATTCACGGCCCCATCAACGCGCATTCCCGCACACGAGGAGCAAGGGTTCCCATGGACACCGTCAAGACGATCGATCCCGCACACGTGCAGCTCGCCTCGGAGCTCGCCGCCGACGGCGTGCGCTTTGCCGTCGGCACGTTCATCGACATCACCGGTCGAGCCAAGTCGAAGGTCGTCCCCATCGATCATCTTCCCAACCTGCTCGCCGGCTCCGAGCGCTACACGCCGCGCGGTATGGGTGATCTCGGCCAGATGACGCCGAACGAAGACGAATGCGTCGCCGTTCCCGACATCGCGACGCTGCGCGTCATGCCGTGGGACAAGCGTTTCGTGTGGATGGCGGCCGACCTCAGCTTCGGTGGACGCGAACCGTTCGCGCACTGCACGCGCTCCATACTGAAGAAGCAGCTCGACGCGGCCGCCGAGATGGGTTACATGATGAACCTCGGTGTCGAGCCCGAGCTCTACGTGTTCGCGCCGGAGTCGCTCGACCGCACCGACGGCTACCTCGAGCCCATGGCGCGCAGCGCCAAGCTCAAGCCGACGCAGGCCTACGACGTCGAGGCCGAGCTCGACGCCATGCCGTTCCTCGAGCCGATGTCGCGCTACCTGACCGAGTCGGGCTTCGGGCTCTTCAGCTTCGACAGCGAAGGCGGCGACGGTCAATACGAGTTCGACTTCGACTACGCGCCCGCGCTCGAGATGGCCGACAAGCTCACGTTCTTCCGGCTGATGGTGAAGCAGGCCGCCAAGGAAGCGGGACTCGTCGCCACCTTCATGCCCAAGCCGTACACGACGGGTTGGGGTTCCGGTCACCACTTCAACATGAGCATCGCCGATCTCGCGACCGAGGCGAACCTCTTCCGCGACGCCGACGACGAGCGGGGCAAGGGCTGGAGCAAGCTCGCCTACTCGTTCGTGGCCGGCATCATGCGCCACGCGGCCGCGATCGCGGCGATCGCCACGCCGACCGTCAACTCCTACAAGCGGCTGCAGCCTCGTCTCGCCGACGGCACCGTTTCGTGGGCGCCGGTGTTCGCGGCCTACGGCGACAACAACCGTTCGTGCATGCTCCGCCTGCCCCGCAACCGGCCCGCGGTCGAGAACCGGGGCGTCGACTCCGCCGCCAACACCTATCTCGCGGCCGCGTTCATGCTGGCGGCCGGGCTCGAGGGCATCCGCGAAGGACTCGACCCGGGCGAGCCGATCGACGACATCACCTACGACTGGAACCGCGCCGGCGCCAACGCCGCGCCGCGCCTGCCCCGCAACCTGCTCGAGGCGATCGACGCGTTCGACGCCGACGAGCTGACGCACTCCGTCTTCCCGTCGCAGTTCGTCGAGGCGTACAGCGGAATGAAGCGGGCGGAGTGGGACGAGTACCACGCGCAGGTCACGGATTGGGAGCGCGAGCGTTACCTGCTCGCCTTTTGATGACGACCATCCGATCGAGTGCCCCGATCGTCGCGGTCATCATCGGCCGCGAACCCGCGCATCGTTATTCGGTGCACCGCGGCTACGTCGACGCGGTCGCGCGGGCCGGCGGTCTGCCGATCGTGATGGCCTCGGTCGGGGTCGTCGAGACGCACGACCTCATGATGGAAGTGATCGAGCAGGCCGACGCGCTGTTGCTCACGGGCGGCGGTGACATCGACCCGACCCGCTACGACAACGCCGTCGCGCCGGAGGTCTACGACATCGACCCCGAACGCGATCTCTTCGAGATCGATGCGTTCCACGCGGTGCGCGCCCGTGGCCGGCGCGTGCTCGGCATCTGTCGCGGCGTGCAGCTCATGGCGGTCGCGTCGAGCGGCAGCTTGCACCAGCACCTGCCGAGCGCGGGCTTCGATCACCACTGGGAAGAGAGCCGGCAGTGCGAGCCGGTGCACGAGGTTCTCGCCGACCCGGGCACAGGCGCGGAGATGGCGTTGGCCGGAACCGCGAAGGTCAACTCCATCCATCACCAAGCGGTGCGCGAACCCGGGAACGACCTGTACGCCACCGCTTGGAGCGACGACGGCGTGATCGAAGCCATCGAAGGCGAAGACGCGCTCGGCATCCAGTGGCATCCCGAGCGCCTGCTCGACCAGGACGCGCGCCACATCGCGCCGTTCCGTTGGCTCGTAGGAGCGGCATGACCATGAGTGGAAGAAGCGCGGTCGTCACCGGTGCGAGCAAGGGGATCGGACGCGCGATTGCGGTTTGTCTCGCGCGCGACGGTTGGGACGTCGTGGTCAACTACGCCACGAACGAAGGCGCCGCCAAGGAGACCGCGGAGGCGGTCGCCGACGCGGGCGCGCAGGCGGTGCTGGTCGGCGGCGACGTCACCGATCCCGACACGGCGGCCCGACTGGTCGCGGCCGGCACGGAGCTCGGTTCGCTCGAAGCCTGGGTCAACAACGCCGGCATCTCGGTACTCGCGCCGATCGTCGACACGAGCGTCGCCGACATGGAGCGCATGCTCGCGGTGAACTACATGGGCACGTATCACGGCGTGCAGGCCGCGGCGCGCAGCATGATCGCCACCAACACGCGCGGGCGCATCGTCAACGTCGCGTCGGAAGCGGCGGTACAGACCTTCCGCTATCTGGGTGCGTACGCGGCGAGCAAGTTCGCGGTCGTCGGTCTCACGCAGGCCGCCGCGCTCGAGCTCGGTCAGTACGGCATCAGCGTGAACGCGGTCGGCCCCGGCACGACCGAGACCGACATGGTGCTCGCGGAGCGGCGCAGCGAGGTCTCGATCACCGGCGACCCCTCCGACGACGTGCGCGAGTCGTACCTCGCGAACATCCCGCTCGGCCGGTTCTGCGTTCCCGAAGACACCGGTGCGCTCGTCGCGTGGCTCGTGAGCCCCTCAGCCGCGTACGTCACCGGCCAGATCATCTGCAACAACGGCGGTTCGGTCCTCCATTGACCGCCACGAACGACATCCACCAACAGGAGATCTTGTGACTCGTTTCCGTTCTCGACGACTGTTCGCCGGCATCGCCGTCGGCGCGATCGCGCTGGCTGCGTGCGGGAGCTCCGGCTCCAGCTCATCCTCGTCCGGGGGCGGCGGTGGAGCGACGCCCTCGACGGAACCGGTCGGTTCGCGCATCTTGAAGATGGACTTCAACGCGAACATGCAGGTTCCCGACCCCGACATCTTCTACGAGGTCGAAGGCAACGAGGTCGTGACGTCGGTGTACGAAGGCCTCGTCGCCTACAAGCCGAACTCGCCCGACTTCGAGCCCGCGCTGGCCGACAGCTGGAGCATGTCGGCCGACGGCAAGACGTACACGTTCAAGCTGCACCCGGGCGTGAAGTTCCACGACGGCACCGCCGAGACGGCATCGTCGTGGCAAGTGGACTTCAAGCGCCGCACCGAGGTCAACAGCGCGCCGGCGTACATGCTCGCCGACGTCACCTCGACCAGCGCACCCGACCCGCTCACGTTCGTGGTGCACCTCGACAAGCCGGTCAGCGCGTTCCTCGACTACCTGGCCGCGCCGTACGGACCGAAGGCCGTGAGCCCGGCGATCCTGACCGCGCACGCGGGCAAGGACTTCGCCCAGAACTGGTTGAAGGACCACGACGCCGGAACCGGTCCGTACACCATCTCCAAGTTCACGACCGACCAGGGGTACGAGCTCACCCGCTTCGACGGCTACTGGGGCTCGCCCAAGCCGTACTTCGAGAAGGTGGAGATCTCGATCGTCCCGAGCGTCACGCAACAGGAGTTGCAGCTCGAGAACGGCGACATCGACCTGATGACCCACGGTCTCCCCGTGAGTGAAGCGGAGTCGTTCCGCAACAAGACCGGCTTCCAGGTGCAGCAGTTCCCGGTGCTCTTGAAGACGGTTCTCGCGACGAACCCGCACAAGGGTGTGTTCAAGAACCGAGAGCTCGCCAAGGCGCTGTCGACCTTCTTCGACAAGGCGTCGATCACGAAGGAGATCTACCAAACCCAGGCCGCGGTCTCGACGCAGATGTACCCGGTGCAGGAACTGCCGCTGAACATGGCGCAGGACATCAACACCTACGACCCGTCGACGCTGACGAACCTGGTCAAGTCGTTGCCGAGCTCCGAGAAGACGATCGACTTCGCCTACTCCCAAGACGAGGGCGGCACACTCCCCCGGCTGGCTGAGCTGCTCGCGTCGAAGCTTCAAAGCATCGGCTTCAGCGTGAAGGTTCGCGGTATGCCGATCGCCCAGGTGTTCGACCTCGTGAACCACCCGCAGACCGGACCCGATCTCTTGCTGTGGACGTTCAACCCCGACGCCGCGCACCCCGACACGTGGGTCCGGATCTTCATGAACTCCAAGGGCGGCATCAACTATCTGGGGTGCTCGGACCCGACCGCCGACGCCGACATGGACAAGGGCCTGGCGTCGATCAGCAAGGCCGACGTCCAGAAGTACTACGGCGAGGCGGGCGACGTCCTGGCCAAGACCGGTTGCTTCATCACGATCGCCGACAACAACGAGATCGTCGTGGCCCGGGACGGGCTCACCGGTTTCGTGCACCAGTTGCCGACGGCGTACACCCTCCGGCTCAAGGATCTGAAGGAGGGATGACCGTGGTAGCCGCCCACGACCTCGAGGTCACCGAAGCCACGAACTCCGAAGCCGTGGTATCGGTGCGCGACCTCGATGTCACGTTCCGGCGCGGCGGTTACGACCTACACGCAGTGCGCGGCGTCTCGTTCGACGTCATGCCCGGCGAGATCCTCGGCATCGTCGGGGAGTCCGGAAGCGGTAAGAGCGTGCTCGGATTGAGCCTGCTCGGTTTGTTGCCCCGTGACCCTGCCCCCCGGGTGAGCGGGAGCGCGCTCGTCTGCGGCGTCGACATGGTGTCGGCGACCGCAGAGGAGCGACGCCTGGCGCGCAAGAACCATCTCGGCGCGGTGTTCCAGGATCCGATGACATCGCTCAACCCGACGATGCGCATCGGCAAGCAGGTGATGGAGGCCGCGGGCACCAAGACCGAGGCTCTCCGCCTGCTCGATGCCGTCGGCATCCCCGAGCCCGGACGTCGGTTCGCGCAGTATCCGCACGAGCTCTCGGGCGGGCTGCGCCAGCGCGTGATGATCGCGCTCGCGATCGCCGACAACCCGAAGCTCGTCATCGCCGACGAGCCGACAACCGCGCTCGACGTGACCGTGCAGGCGCAGATCCTGGCGCTGCTGCGCGAGCTCGCCAACGAGCTGCACTGCGCGTTCGTGTTCGTCACACACGACCTCGGCGTCGCGTCGCAACTCGCCGATCACATCGCGGTGATGTACGGCGGGCGGCTCGCGGAGTTCGGTACGTCGGAGTCGGTGCTCATGCGACCCGCGCATCCGTACACTGTCGGCCTGCTCGAGTCGCGGCTCACGCTCGCGACCGATCGCGAGCACCAACTCCCGACGCTGCCGGGAGAACCGCCCGACCCGCGTGCGCACCCGCCGGGTTGCGCGTTCGCGCCCCGGTGCGCGTTGCGGGAAGACAAGTGCGAGGAAGCCCCACCTGCGTTGCGGCCCGCGGGAACGCATGACGGCATCGCCGCATGCATCCAGCTCGGCGAGCAACGCCGCATCTCGATGACGATCGCCGCGCCCGAGTGGCCGCGCCAGGAGACGACCCTCGCCGACTACGGCAACCCTTCGGGCTCGGCCCTCGTGGTCAAGGGGGTCGAGAAGTCGTTCATGCTGCGCGGCGGACGGCGCCGGCGCAAGCTGCAGGCTCTGCGCGGCGTCGACCTCGAAGTCGTGCGCGGCGGCTCGGTCGCGCTCGTCGGCGAATCCGGCTGCGGCAAGTCGACCCTGCTGCGCGTCGTCGCGGGCCTGATGAAGCAGGATGCGGGCGAGGTGATCGTCGGGGAAGGCACGCGGCCGCAGATCGTCTTCCAGGACGCGGGCGCGTCGCTCACGCCGTGGATGACGATTGGCGACCTGGTCGGCGAGCGTCTGCACGACCAGAGCCTGGGCCGCAACCTGCGCCAGCAACGCGTCGCGGAAGCACTGACCCTCGTCGGGCTGCCGACCGAAGTGGCGAAGGCCAAGCCCGCCCAGCTCTCCGGGGGCCAACGCCAGCGCGCCGCGCTCGCCCGCGCCATCATCGTTCCCCCCGCGTTGTTGCTCTGCGACGAACCGACGAGCGCGCTCGATGTGTCGCTCGCGGCCACCGCGCTCAACCTCATCGGGCGACTCCGGCGTGAGCTCGGGATGTCGGTGCTGTTCGTCACGCACGACCTCTCGGCCGCGCGCGTCGTCGCCGACCGGATCGCCGTGATGTATCTCGGCCGCGTCGTGGAATTCGGGCCGGCCGAAGAAGTGTGCGCCGCGCCGGTACACCCGTACACGCGCAGCCTGCTCGCGTCGGTGCCCGGCCCCGACATGATGCACGTTCCGCTCGAGGGCGACCCCGCAAGCCCGGTCGACCCGCCCGGCGGTTGTTCGTTCCACCCGCGCTGCCCGGTCGCGTTCGACGAGTGCAGCGACACCGTTCCCGTTCCGGTGCGACTCGGCGGCGACGGTCGCACGATCTCGTGCCTGCGCGTGCACGACGGCGACTCGAACGAGATCGCGATCGACCTGACGGCACTCCCGGACCGCGAAGACCGAAGGGCGGTGGGCTGATGGCCGTCGCAGAACCGTTCACCGTCACGCTGCCGAAGCTGCGGGGTCGGAACCGGCCGCAGTTCGAGATGCTGCGCCGGGTCGGGTGGCTCGATCGCGTCGCGATGGGTTTGTTCATCCTCGTCACGTTCATCGCACTGTTCGCCAAGGTGCTCGCCCCGCACTCCGCGTCGGCCACACCGGGCGCGCCGTTCCTGTCCCCCGGGCATCCCGGCTTCCCGCTCGGGACCGACGACGTCGGCCGCGACATCTTCTCCCGCGTGCTTCTCGGCATTCAGTCGACGTGGCTCGCGGCCCTGCTCGTCATCGGTTCGGGTGTGCTGTTCGGCGGCTTCGTCGGCCTCGTCGCCGGCGCGACGGGCGGCGTCATCGACACGATCCTCATGCGGTTCACCGACATCTTCCTCGCCCTTCCCGGTCCGGTCCTGGCGATCACGATCGTCGCCGCACTCGGGCCGTCGCTCTGGCACACGTTGATCGCAGTGATGATCGTGTGGTGGCCCCTGTACTCCCGCATCGTCCGCGGTGAAGTGCGCGCGCTCGCGAACCGACCACATATGGAAGCCGCGCGCCTCGCGGGCGCGGGCCGTCTGCGGCTCATGTTCCGCCATCTCATGCCCGGGGCGGTGCCGTCGACGCTGGTCGCCGCGAGCCTCGACGTCAGCGCGCTGGTGATCACGTTGTCGAGCCTCTCCTTCCTCGGACTCGGCGCGCCCGCGCCGGCGCCGGAGCTCGGGGCGATGAGCGCCCGCGGGATCACGTACCTGCTCGAGTACTGGTGGATCGCGGTGATCCCCGCCCTCGCCGTGTTTGCCGTAGCCGTCGTCGCGAACATCGCCGGCGACGGCGCCCGCGACCTCATCGGCGACCGTTAAAGGAGCAACGGACCCATGGACGCCTTCCGATTCTTCGCCAGTCGCGTGCTCGGGATGATCGGTGTCCTGCTCGTGCTCGCGTTCATGGTCTTCGCGTTGCAGCGCTACACGCCCGCCGATCCGGTGCGCGTGAAGCTCGGGGCCAACGCCGCGCCCGCACTCGTCAAAGCGGAACGGCACCGTCTCGGCTACGACAAGCCGCTGCCCGTGCAGTACTTCAACTACGTGAAGGGCCTTCTGCACGGGAACCTCCAGGACTCCCTGCGCACGCGCCACCCGGTCACGACCGACCTCGCCAACGACATCCCCGCGACCCTCGAGCTGACGATCGTCGCGATGGGGATCGCGCTCGTGCTCGCGCTGATCCTCGGCATTGCGTCTGCCGCGCGCGTGCGCGGCTCCGGCGTGCTCAAGCTGATAATGGTCGCGGGCGCGTCCGCGCCCGTTTTCCTACTCGCGCTCCTCGGCCTGTTGCTCTTCTACAACCATCTGCACTGGCTCCCGTCGACCGGTCAGACGAAGTTCCGGAACGCGCCGACCGGACCGACCAAGTTCCTCCTCGTCGACAGCCTCATACACGGTCGGTTCGACGTGTTCCGCGACGCGATCCAGCACCTCATCCTCCCCGCGTTCTGCATCGCGATCGGCCCCGCGGTGTCGATCGGACGCGTGCTGCGCAGCAGCATCGTGACGAACCTGCGGTCCGACTACGTGCGCACCGCGCGCGCCAAGGGCCTCCGGGAGTCGGCAGTGCTCTGGAAGCACACCGTGCGCAACTCGCTCGGCGCCGCGCTCTCGATGACCGGGCTCCAGGTCGGGTTGATGTTCGCCGGAGTGGTGGTGATCGAGTCGATCTTCGCCTGGCCCGGCATCGGCTTCTACACCGTGCAGGCCATCCCCGATCTCGACTTCCCCGCCATCGCGGGTGTGACGCTGTTCCTCGGCGCGGCCTACGTGATCATCAACACCGGCGTCGACATCCTGCAAGGAGTAGCCGACCCCCGCGTCCGCGTCGCCTAACCCTCGAACCGGCGTGAGCTGGGCCCCGTATAGGGGCCTAAGTCACGCCGGTTCGGCTGCGCTCTAGGGTGCGGCCGTGAGCAACCTGGAGAACACCACACTGAAGGACCGGGCGCGCCCGCTGCGTTCGCTGCTCTTCACGCCCGGCGACCAGGAAGCCCGGATCGCCGAGAACGCGAAGTCGGGCGCCGACGCATTGTTCCTCGACATCGAGGAGCCGCGCACCCCGTGTCCGGAGTCCACCCGGGTGCGCGCCCGTGGACTCGTACGCGAGTTCCTCGATTCGGCCGCGCCCGGGCCCGGCGCGCCGGTCAACTTCGTGCGCGTACAGCCCGTCGAGTCCGGGATGATCCTGCGCGATCTGCAGGCGGTGATGGGACCGAACCTGGCCGGCATCCTCCTGCCGAAGATCACCGGGCCCGCCGACATCCACGCGGCCGACGCGATCATCACGTGCCTCGAAGTCGAGATGGGTCTACCCGTCGGCGAGATCATGCTGTACCCGATCCTCGAGAACGCGCAGGCGATCCGCCTGGCGTACGAGATCGCCACCGCGTCACAACGCGTCGCGTACATGGGCGGCGCGGTGTCGCGGTTCGGCGACATCTGCGCCAGCATCGGATTTCGCTGGACGCCGACGGGTACCGAGACGCTGTTCATCCGCGAGAAAGTGCTCATCGACTGCCGGGCCGCGGGCATCCGGTATCCGATCAGCGGGATGTGGGGCGGCGCGAACGACGACCTCGACGGGCTGCGCGGGTGGCTGACCGAGCTGCGCGACATCGGCTACTTCGGCATGATGATGGGCAACGCCGAGCACGTGCCGATCGTCAACGCCGCGTTCACCCCGACCACCGACGAGGTCGCCTACTGGAGTGACATCGATCGGCTCACGCACGAGGCCGAGGAAGCGGGCGGCCGCGTCGTGATGGGCGACGCGAACCAGGGCGAAGGTCACGAGATCCACATCGCGCACGTCGCCACCGCTCGAAAACTGCTCGCGTGGGCGCGGGAACTGGGAGTCGCACAATGAGCAAGAGCGCAGCCGAAGTGAGGGCGGGCCTCTCGCATCCGATCATCGACGCCGACGGCCACTTCGTCGAGCTCGGACCGGTCTTCGAAGAGGAGATGCTCACCTATCTCGAGGAGATGGGCGGGCGCGAGGTGCGCGACCGTTACGTCGGCAACACGGGCCTCACCGATACAACGACGGTCCTGGCGACGCATCCCGGTGCACGCGGCCCGGGCTGGCAGGCCATGCCGTCGTGGTGGGGCTGGCCGACGGAGAACACCCGCGACCGCGCCACGTCGTACCTGCCCGCGTTGCTCTACGAACGCCTCGACGAGATCGGCATCGACTTCACGATCCTGTATCCGTCGATGACACTCTCGTACCTCGAGATGCACCACGACGAGCTCATCGGTCTCCGGTGCCGCGCCGCGAACCGCGCGCTCGCCAACCTCTACGCGCCGTACCGCGACCGCACGACCGTTGGCGCGCTGGTGCCGATGCTCGACCCGAAGCTCGCGGTCGACGAGTTGGAGTACGCGGTACGCGAGCTCGGCTTCAAGACCGCGGTGTTCGCCGGTCACGCGCGCCGTTCGATCGGTGCCGACGACGGGACTGGGAGCGGCGAGCACCGACTCGACACGTTCGGCGTCGACAGCGCGTACGACTACGACCCGGTGTGGGCGAAGTGCATCGAGCTCGGCGTCGCGCCGGTCTTCCACAGCTCGTTGCAGTCGCACCGCGTGACCCGTTCGGCCACCAGCTACGTCTACAACCACATCGGCGGGCTCGCCGCGAGCCATGAATCGCTGTGCAAGTCGCTGTTCCTGTCGGGCGTCACCCACCGCTTCCCCACGCTGCGCTTCGGCTTCCTCGAAGGCGGCGTGGGCTGGGCCTGCAGCCTGTACTCCGACCTCGTCGGCCACTGGTCGAAGCGCAACGCCGACGACATCCGCAGCCTCGATCCCGACCTCCTCGACGTCGACGGCCTGGTCGCGCTCTTCGACCAGTACGGCGACGCCCGCGTGCGCTCCGGCCTCACCGAGCTGCACGCGTACTTCTCCCGCCCGAGCGGGCGCCCGGAGCAGCTCGACGAATTCGCGGCGGCCGCGTTGCACTCCGTCGAAGAGCTGCGCGACAAGTTCGTGCCGAACTTCTACTTCGGGTGCGAGGCCGACGACCGGCTGGTCGGCGTGGGCGTTTGCGGAGAACATCAATCCCGCGGGCGCGCGACTCCGACCGATCTTCGGTTCCGACGTGTCGCACTGGGACGTGCAGGACATGACGGAGCCGGTCGAAGAGGCGTACGAGCTCGTCGAGGACGGCATCATCGGCGAGGGCGAGTTCCGCGAGCTCATGTTCTTGAATCCCGCCCGGCTCCACGCGGGCATGAACCCGGACTTCTTCGCCGGAACCGTCGTCGAGACCGCGGTGCAGGCTGCGCTCGAGCGGTAAATCGTTTGGCGAGGCGCGCGCACCGCGACAGGCTTGACGAATGGGTGATCTGGCAATCGATACCGCGGTACGCGGGCGCGGCGACGGGCTCTACGAAGCCACGTTGAGTGCCGACTGGGAGATCTGGGGCCCGATGGGCGGCTACGTCGCGGCCTGCGCGTTGCGCGCCGCGGGCGCGGCGACACCCGAGCTCCGCCCCGCGGCCTTCTCCTGTCACTACCTGAGCGTGGCGAAGTTCGACACGATCGAGATCCGCGTCTCCACCCGCAAGCGCGGGCGTACGGCCACCGCGCAACGCGTCGAGATCACCCAGGACGGCCGCGAGATTCTCGACGCGATGGTGTGGGGCGTCGCCGCCGTCGAGGGCCTCGAGCACGACGAGACGGTCGCGCCCGCGGTTCCCGGGCCGCAGGATCTGCCGGGATTGGCCGAGCTGTTGCCCGACGATGCCGGGCCGCCGTTCCCGTTCTGGAACAACCTCGATGCCCGACCGATCGAATTCGAGACGGAGTGGCCGCCGCCCGGCCCGCGGCGCGCGGTCTGGCAGGAGTGGTTGCGTTTCGTGCCGGAGGCCACGTTCGACGATCCGTGGCTCGACGCCACCCGCGCCGTGATCCTCGTCGACCTGCCGAGTTGGCCGTCGGCGAACCGTCCGCACGCGTGGAAGCAGCTGCCGTTCATGGCGCCCACGCTCGACCTCAACGTCGCGTTCCATGCGCCGACGACCGGGCACGAGTGGCTGCTGTGCGACGGCGCGGCGCCGATCTCGACGGGTGGGCTCTTCGGCTGGACGGCGCGCATCTGGTCGCCGGGCGGCCGACTGCATGCGTCGGGCGGCGGGCAGTGCCTCTACCGGCGCGTGCCCCAGCCCTCGTGACGGGAGGCCTAGTGGAAGCCCTTGCTCTCCAGGTGCGCGCGGTACGTCATCGGTAAGAGCTCCAGGATCTGTCCGTCGGGATCACGGATGAAGACCGCGTTGCCGATGTTCGACGAGTCGATCACTTCCCCGCCGTATTCGGCAACGCGCGCGCAGGTTGCCGCGATGTCGTCGACCGACAACGAGATGTGCGTGAGGCCAGGGTCGTTCATCGCCCGCTCGCGGAACGGCTGGGTCTGGCCCGCCGCGGAAAATTGCAGGAGCTCGAGCACCAGGCCGTCGCGCACGAGATAGGCGGCGGTCATCCCGAGCGGCGGCGTCAGCGACAGCAGCGCGGCCGAGCTCTCGTCGGGTGGGTTGATCTCGCGCTCGAGCGTGAAGCCGAACAACTCGCAGTAGAACCGCTTGGCGCGATCGAGATCGGTGACGCACTGGCCCACGTGGTTGAACACGCTCATGCCGGCGAGTCTGTCACGCGCTCACAGCGCAGGTGTTTGTCGTCGCTCGTGAGGCAGCGCCCCGTCGCGAGCTCGAACTGCCAGTGATGCAGGCTGCACGTAAGCACGCCGTCGGAGATCTCACCGAAACGCGTGAGGTCGGCTTGGCGGTGCGGGCAGAAGCGCTCGATCCGCCATCCGTCGCGCTCGAAGAACTCGTCGGTCTGCGCCCGGCGCTCGCGATACGAGCGTTCGACGTAGTCGATCCGCTCCGGCGACAACGCCTTGAAGAACGTCATGATGAACTCGTTGAAGTTCGACGCGTCGGGCCGGTGCCCGACGAATCGGCACGACAGGAACAGTGAGTTCACCCAGTCGTCGACATGGCGCTCCAGCAAGGCCTCGATCAGGCGGCGGTCGACGTCGGCTTTGTAGACGTAGGGCTCGACCTCGCCTTTCCACGCCCGTACTTCCGACTCGACGAAGTCGATACATACATCCGCACCGGGTTCGCCCACATCGATGACCACGTTGCCGGCCACACCCGCCGAGGTGATCGGCGCGCGCCGCAGCAGCGGCTCGAACCACGCAGCCAGTTCGCCGACGAGATCGCGTCGACCCTGCGACCACGACTCGTGCTCGGCCGCGAGCCATGGCGCCCAGTCGCCCCGATATTCCTCGAGGTACAACCGCTTGTCCGTGAACGGACGCTCGGCCTCGCCGGGCGCGCCCGGGTGTGTCACCGTGCACGCGCCCGCGTCGAGGTCGGCGACCGAACCGGGCACGATCAGCTCGCCCCGTTCGATACCGGAGTCGCGCAGCAGGTCGAGAAACACGACCTGGTCGGGAAAGATGTTGGCGGGGTCGCGATCGAAGTCGTTGAACGCGAACAGGCCGTCGTCGAGGAACGCGGGCGGCCCGGCACACGGGAACACATGCGCGGCGTCGACCCACTCGATGTACTGGCGGGCACGCGCCATCTGATTGACGCGCTTCTCGCGAGCGAGACGCGCTTTGAGCTCGGGTGGGAAGTCGTACGCGATCGGAAACCAGATCGCACCGGAGAACTGCACGATCTGCGCGTCGAACGGTCCGAGCGCACGCAATACGTCGGGATCTCCGGGCCGGGCGTCGTTCTGATTGAGCACGCACGCCGTCCCGTCGTCGACGACGATCAACGAATCGCCCAGCGGACCGTCGGCGGGAGTCGTGAACGCGAGGATCGTCACCGAAACCCCGTCGAGGTCGGTTGGCTCGCCATTGCGCGTGTGCACGAAGTGCTCGAAACCGAGTGCGCGCAGTTCCCGTTCGAGGATCGGCACACCGAACTCGGGCAGCAGAACCCGCGTCGACTTCTCGACGTGCCGAGCCAGCCACTCCGGATCGAAGTGATCGCGGTGCAGATGCGAGATGTAGAGGTATTCGGGCGCGGAGAACGCCGCCCGATCGAGCCCGTCGTTGCGCGGGAACGGGAACCACGACCCGAAGTACGCGGGCGTGAACCACGGATCGCAGAGGATCGAGCCGCCGCGCGTCTCCATCGAGAAGCCGACATGCCCGAGGAACGTCATCCGCATCGCGGCCATTCTTGCCAATTCCCGGCGCGCGACCCGGTTTGGGAAACAAAAAGGCGGTCAGCCCGTCTCTTCCTGGCGCAGTGACGCCTGTAGTTCCTCGCGCGCCCGCGCCACGCGCGAACGGATCGTGCCGATCGGAACCCGACACACTTCGGCCGCGGCTGCGTACGGCAACCCGACGATCTGGGTCAGCACGAACGCCTCCCGCCGTTCGGGCGCAAGCGCGTCGAGCAACATCTCGATCGTGACGGTCTCCGAAGATTCCGACGGGCGGCGCTCCTGCCGCCAGCGCAGTTCGAGCGCGCGGCGGCGTTGCGCGGTGCGCACCGCATCGGCACACACCCGGCGGGCGATCGCCAACAACCAGACCCGGCCCGACGTGCGGCCCTCGAAACGCGGCAGCGCCCGCAACGCCCGCGCGTAGGTCTCCTGGACGAGATCGTTCACGTCGTCGCCCCGCCCCAGATACGCGCAGTAGCGCCACACGTGATCCTGGGTGTCGCGCACGAATGCCGCCAGGGCGGCCCGATCGCCGGCGACCGCGGCCCGCACGATCTGTTCCTCGTCGTCCACGCTGGCCGAAGTTACGACCTTCGGGAACCACGAGCACGGCGGCGACGACTACTGCGACATGGAATGTGTACAGGCGCGCGAACTCATGTCGGCCCTCCTCGACGGAGAAACAGCCGGAGCCACCGCCGCGGGATTGGACACCCACGTGCGTACGTGCACCGGGTGCCGCCGATTTCTCGAAGGCGCCCGCGCGCTCGAGGCCATCACCCACGATGCCGCCGCGCACGCGGTGCCGGCCGACGAGCTCGAGATCACGACCGGGGTGCTCGACGCAGCCCGGGTGGCGCCCCGCCGGCGCGACCCGTGGACGAGCTCGCTGCGCCTCGGTCTGGTCGCGGTCGGCATCGCCCAACTCGGCCTCGCCGTTCCCGGCCTGTTCTTCGGGACCGACGACGGCGCGCCGATCCATGTCGCGCACGAGGTGGGCGCGTGGGACCTCGCGCTGGCGGTCGCCTTCGTGTTCGCGGCGTGGAGGCCACTTCGAGCGGTGGGCCTGCTTCCCTTCGCGGCGGCACTCTCGGCCGGGCTGATCCTGACCGCGGTGATCGACGTGGCGCACGGGCGCGCCGTCGCGCTCACCGAGACGACCCATCTCCTGGAGCTCGTCGGAACCACGCTGTTGTACCTTCTCATGGCTCCGCGCACCCGTTCTCGTACGGTGCTGCGCGTCGTCTGACGGAAACTTGGGAACTTTTCCGGGCGTCCGAACGACCGGTGCACGAACTGTTCACTGTTCCATCGAGGGGGAAACTGGTGCGACGTTTCGCAATGGTCCTGGCTGCGGCCGGAGTAGCGATGATTGCCGCGGCCGCGCCGGCGTGGGCGCACGTGAAGATCGACCCGGAGTCGGCGCCCAAAGGCAGCGACGCTGTACTCGGATTCGTCGTGCCCAACGAGATGGACAACGCGAACACCACCAAGGTCGTGGTGCAGTTCCCCACTGATCACCCGATCGCCGAAGCACTGATCCAACCGATCCCGGGTTGGAAGGGCGTCGCGACCCAGGTGCACGTGACGACCGCGATCCAGACCGACAACGGTCCGGTCAACAGCGCGGTCAAGGACGTCACGTGGACGCCGACCGACGGCAAGGGAATCCTGCCCGGCGACTTCCAGGAGTTCCGCGTCTCCGTCGGCCTCCCCGACGACGCCGACTCGCTCGCGTTCCCGACGATTCAGTCGTACAGCAACGGCCAGACGGTCAACTGGGTGGAGATCACCCAAGCCGGCGCGCCGGAGCCCGACAACCCCGAGCCCGTGCTCACCCTGACCAACGCCGACTCCGGCTCGGGCACCACGCCCACCTCGGTTCCCGCCACGACGACCGACGTGAAGAAGAGCGACGTCGACAACGCCAAGACCATCGCGATCATCGGCGTCGTCGTCGGGGCCCTCGGTCTGATCGCCGCCGTCGGCGCGATCGTGATGAGCCGACGAAAGAGCACTTCCGCCTAGGGCTCAGGCGGGAACAGTTGCTCCGGGCTTGGCCGGCCTCGGCACGAACGGGCTGGTGTAACGAATCGCGCCGAGGACCTTTCCCGCCGCCGCTCGTACCGCAATGCGGTACGGGTGCCCGAGGTGCGCGTTCATGGTGAACGACGCCGACGTCGCCGACGCGGCCGTGAGCTTCATCTGCCCGAAGGCGTGCCCGTCGACCTGAACCCAGGCGAAGAAGTTCGAGATCCGGCCGCTGGTGCCGGGGGTGCCCTTCCACGTGACCTTGTACGAGATCTTCGTGGCGGCGCCCTGGCCGGTGGTCTTCACGACCGCGATCGTGGGCTTCGTCACGACGGGCGGCGTGGGCGGCGGGGGCGTCACGAAACCGTCGATCGTGTCGCCCTCGACGACATCGTTCTGCACGACCCGCCACGACAAGCGACCGAAGCCGCCGTTCGCCCAACCCGTGCTCCACGAGTTCTGGATGATGAGGCCGGCGGCGTCGTAACCGACCGCGAGCACCTCGTGGTAGCCGCGGATGGCGCTCGTGATGTCGTCGTCGACGGCGGCCGGGTTCGCGCCGAGCGTGTCGAAGCCGTGCCGCACCGGCATCTCGATCGCGACGGGCTGGTTCGTGGCGAGCGCCTGCTTGATCAGCGTCACGGTGCCCGCCTGCTGCGAACCGGCGAACAACGTCTCGTAACCCTTGATCTTGAACTTGGCCGCGTTCGTGTGTTCCGCGGCGGTGGGCTGGGTGCGGAAGTCGTAGTCGCCTTGGGTGTAGTCGGCGCGGGTGTCGTTGCCCTGCGTCTTGGCGACGCGCAGCGCGTCGCCGGGGTAGCTACCGCGGTCGACGCCGCCGTCGATCTGCGAGTACGTGTACATCGGTGCGAACGGTGCACCGGGACGGCCGCTGAAGTTCGCGTACCAACCGAGCATCGCGTAGTCGATGGCCCAGGTGACGCAGGAGCCGAGCGCGCCCTGATCGCCCGGGGTGACCGCCCACTTGCGCAGGTCGACGCTGACCGGAGGCGTAGCGAGCGCGTTGATGCGGCCGGTCGCGTGCGGAGCGATCCGCTGCGTCGGAAGGCGGGCGCCGAGACCGTGCGCGGCAATCGCCGTGCTCGTCATCTCATTGGCTGTCCTCGTTGTCGAAGCCGCCGACGCGGAGCCGGCGGCCAGCACCGTCGCCCCGGTCGACAGCGCCACCAAGCAAGTGAACGTCCCCACGATTCGTCGCACGAGGATGTCTTTCGGACCGTTCCTGCGGGCGCTGGCCCAGAAACGGGGGCCGATGACACCTGTCACTGACACCCTGGTGACCCCCGTCACACGGGGGCTGCGATGTGCCCGAATAGCCCGGCTGTACCCTCGCCCGATGCGCTGGCAGGTACACGGGGAACGCGTGTTGTACGACAGCGAATGGGTGCGGCTCTCGCTCGTCGACGTCGAGATTCCCGGGGAAATTCCCGGCGCGCATCGCTTCGAACACCACGTCGTGCGCATGCCCAATCAAGCCGCGGGCACCGTCGTCCACGACCCCGATCGCGGCGTCTTGTTGCTGTGGCGGCATCGTTTCATCACCGACACGTGGGGCTACGAGATCCCGGCCGGCGGCATGAATCCGGGCGAGACGCCCGAGCACGCGGCGGCCCGGGAAGCGCTCGAGGAGACGGGTTGGCAACCGGGTCCGCTCCGGCCGCTCGTGTACTTCAACCCGACGAACGGGATCAGCGATCAGGTGTTCCACACCTTCATCGCCGACGGCGCGCACCACGTCGGCGAACCGACGGATGCGAGCGAATCGGAACGCATCGAGTGGGTGCCGGTGCCCGAGCTACGCCGGATCGTGCGCGAGCACGAGATGCTCGATGGTCTCTCGATCACCGCAATCGCGTACGCACTCGCGTTCGGCGAGATCCGCTGAACCGCTGAGCACCGATTGGGGCCGGCCAGAGCGATCGCGGCGACCTCGGGCTGTCCCCGTGGAAGCCACGCCGCGACCGATCCTGGCCGGGATCGCGGCCGGGTCTAGGGCCAACTCGTGACCGCGCCGGCGGCGCTGACCTTGGTGTTGCCGCTGATCTCCGCGATGCACGCGTTCGGCAGTGAGCCGCCGCATGAGCCTCCGCTCGCGGTGTCGCCGAGCCCGCTCGGCGGGTGACTCGTCGATGCGTAGAACGTGTTCCCCGTGATGTGCACGTTCGAGATCGAGCCCACTCCGGTTTGCGGATCGATGATGATCCCCTGGGAGTTGTAACCGGAGCCGTACGTCGGCAACGCCTTGTTGTCGACGATCCAGAGATAGCGCACCGTGCCGCCGCCGTAGGGGGCGACGTTGGCCGGTCCACCGCTGCTGTCGCACAGGCACGAGAAGTAGTTGTGGGCGATCAGGATCGGATCACTCGCGGTGGGCTGGACCGCGTCGCCATACACCTCGGGTCCTCCGTCGGTGTGGACGCATGCCGGGTTGGCCGCCTTGTCGCACCGGCTGTTGTGCATGTAGTTCCACTCGAAGTCGACGGGCGCGTCCAAGACGGCCTGGTCGGTGTCCTGGGAGAACTCCGAGTAGTGCACGAAGTTGTCGGTGCCGGCTACGAACGCCAACGGGTGCGTCGTGGACGGTGCGTTACTTCCGTCGAAGAGAACGTGGATGTAGTGCATGCCGGCACCGGCCGCGTTCCCGATCGTGCCGTATCCGCCGTCGTCACCGGTGATCACGACGTGGCAGTTCGAGAAGTACACCGAGAGACCCGGCACCGCGATTCCCGAATGACCCAACTGGATCGGGCTCGTGATCAGACAGTTGTCGAAGTAGTAGGTCTGATTGTCGTTCGCCGGTGCGTCGAGCGTGAGACGACCCGACGAGTAGCCCGCGGGGCGGCAGTTGTGGAACGGGCCGGATCCCGTGCACGCCGGCATCGACGCGATCGTGTGTAGATCGGAATCGGTGGTGCCGGTCAGTAGGCCGGGCTTCGGGTCGGCGTACGCGACGCCCGTGAACGGATCGCGGTCCAGCGCGGTGTCGGAGAAGGTCATCGCGCAGGACGGCACCGCGGCCGGGCACTGCGAGTCGGTGATCGTGTAACTCCCGCCGGTTCCGCCACCGGAAGTGCTCCCCGAGCCCGCAGGTGTCGTGGTGGTGGTCGTCGTCGACGTGGTGGTCGAGGGCGGTCGGACCGTCGTGGTCGTCGTTGCCGGCGGCCGCGTGGTCGACGTCGTCGTCGTGCTCGACGTCGACGTCGTCGACGCATCGGTCGTCGTCGTGGTCGGTTGCACAGTCGTGTCGGTCGTCGAGGTGGTCGTCGTCGTGTCGGCCGGCGCACCGGTCGAAGGCTGGAACACGACGTCGGCGTAATAGTTCGACTCGAGATACGTCTGGTTCGGGAAGCAGGGCAGGTCGGCGTAACAGAAGACGCCGTTGCGATACGACGACGCCGAAAGTGGTCCACTCACCACGGGTCCGGCGGCAAAGTAATTGTGCGTCGAGACGTAAGCACCGTCCGGCGCGAAATAAGAAGCGACATACGTCGTATTGGCCGTTATCTGGACAGGATCGGACAATGTGGCCTGCTGCCAACCGGAATCACTCTCCGGCGCGAAAGCGACAGACGCCAACAAGGTTCCGGTCCGACTCCACAGGTGGCCGGAGTTCAGATCATCGGGCGCGTTCGTTCCTTTGTAGTAGCTGAGCGCAGTGATCGTTCCGCTCACAGTCGAACGGAACCGCACTCCCAGCTCGACCGAGTTCGTGTCTTGCGAGACGTTGTTCGGTCCGCCGACACCGCCGAACAGGCTGACCGGCGCCGGTGCCGCAGCACCGGCGCCTCCGGCGAAACTCGCCATGATCGGCAGCGACGCGAGCATGATCATCAGCGCGGAACCGACGGTGCGATTGGAGCGGCGCCGGCGGGCGCGCGCGCGGTGGAGGCGTTCGGCACGAGTCAAGTGGACGCGGTTTGAACCGCGACGCGTTCGGGCGCTTTGCATATTGGCGGAAGACCTTTCGCATGGTGCGCGACCAGCTACTCGTCACAAAGAGAAGTGGGCGTGCTACTCGCCGTCAGGGACTGTGTGTGATCCAACATCGGGCCAAGGACTTCAAGCCGCGAACGAGGACTCAACACTCAGTGAGCTCGGGCAAACCTTTCGTTGGTGGCACTGGGCCACCCGCCTTGATCAGCATCCCCTGTCGCGACCGCGCGATACGCCACCCGTTCGAGTGATTCCGGTGGTCGTCTTGCGGGTATATCGGAGCCATTGCAACGAAAGTTCCGTTGTCGCAAACACGACATCCGTCTGCAGATTGCGGTGACTGAATGACCACAAACAACAATCACAATCGCACGAACAACTCGGTGCACGAACGCACGAGGGTTGCGCTCGTGAACGATTACGAATTGGTGGTGCACGGGCTCGAAAGCATGCTTCGTCCGTTTCGCGATCGCATCAACGTCGTCGAGCTCGACATCAACGAAGTTCCCGATTGCAACGTCGACGTCGCGTTGTTCGACACCGACGACGAAGACCTCGCGCTACACCGCGTGACATCGCTCGCGCACGACCCGCACGTCCGTGCCGTTGCCGTCTACACGTGGTCGGTGACAAGCGAACAACTCGAGGCCGCGGTTGCGGCCGGCGCGCGCGGCGTGCTGTCGAAGTCACTTCCCGCCGACGAGCTGGTCACGGCGATCGAGACGGTTGCCGAAGGGAAATTCGTCGGTCCCGCGCGCGCCGGCGGTAGCGCTCAGCGCTGGCCCGGACGCAACCTCGGGTTCACTGCACGCGAGAGCGACGTTGCGATGTTGCTCGCCGAGGGACTCAAGAATCGTGACATCGCGCGGGCGCTCTGGGTGAGCGAGAACACGGTGAAGACGCACCTCAAGACCATCTTCCGCAAGATGGAAGTCACCTCGCGAGGTCAGGCGATCGCGATTCTCAGCGTCGATCCCGCGTTCCGGCGCTGGAACGTCACACCACTCAAACGCATGGCCTAGATGGTCAAGTGGCGGATGTTGTTCGTGTGGTTGTCGCTACGTAAGTGGGAGCCGAGCTTCGTAGTCGCCACCGTTGAACCTGACGCGGACGTCGGGAGCAAGTTTGCGCACGAGTCCGAGCGCGGCGCGGTTGCCCGGCAGGATGCGCGCGACGAACGTGTCGCACCCTCGCGCGCGTGCGAGCTCCGACAACTGTCGCGTCAGCTCGTAACCGATTCCGTTGCGTTGTCGTGCGTCTTCCACGGTGACCGCGATCTCGGCCTCGCACGATGTCGACCCGTCCGGTCCAGAAGTCGTAGCCAACCCGTCGTACCGAGCCACCGCGACGATCTCGTCGCCTTCGAGCGCGACGAGCGCGTCGCGGTGGCAATGGTCGACGTCGGCCAGACGGAGGAGGACCGACGTCGACAGACGCGAGACCGGCGAGAAGAACCGGTAGTAGATGCTTTCGCGCGACAACCGGTCGAACATGCGCGCCAGCCGGTCGGCATCGGACACTTCGATCGGCCGCACGGTGGTGGCGGCGGTAGGCATGGCTCGTCTCCCCTCGTCGTCCGGGAGTACGCCTAAACCTCGACCTTGGTTCTCGGTCCGATTGGTTGTGCCGCCACATGCAACGCGATGTGACGCGTGACACGAACGCGTTTCATGCCCCGAACATCGCGGTATCCCAGGCGGGAACGAAACGACGGAACCGACGAAGGGAACATTTCATGGGCATCACGACCAGCCTGTTGCTTGTGGCTGCGGGCGCCATCATGCGTTTCGCAGTGACCGCGCAAGCGAGTGGATTCAGCGTCCACACCGTCGGCGTGATCCTCATGATCGTCGGAATCGTCGGCGCGATTCTCTCCATCGGCTTCTGGGCGAGTTGGGGAGGCTTCGGGCGCCGCACGGTGGTCGAGAGCCGCACGCCGACCACGACGACCACACGAGAGACAACCGTTCGCTAATAGAGAGAAGGAACGTCATGCCCAACACCGACGACATCAAAGGTCGCGCCAAGGAAGCAGTCGGCGACATCACCGACAACGACGACCTGAAGAAGGAAGGCAAGACCGACCGCGCCAGTGGCAAGGTCAAGGACACCATCGACAAGGTGGAGGACAAAGCGAAGGACCTCGTCGACGACGTCCGCGACAAGCTCCACAAGAACTGAGCCCAAGAACTGGAATCCAAGATGTGAGTAGAGCCCTGCGCGTCGAGCATCCCGACGCGCAGGGCTTTGCCCGCGAACCGTTCAGTCCGGTTCGACGTACCGAGGTTGAGCAAGCTTGGCATCGCCCACGGCGGTATCAAGGAAGCGAGCTACGGCTCGGGGTTGAGTTTTCGCGATCCTGACGGCATCGCGCTCGAATTCTTCGCACCGCCGAGCTAGAACTCAGACCGGATCCCGGACCGGCATTGTGCTGCGTTCACTGCCTCCACGGCAGTGAGCGCAGCACGGCCGGGCCGGATCGAACCACCGCACCTGTGCGAGTCTTTGGCCGGGTCACGTAACCCGGGCCCGCACGGCGTCGGTGGAGGTCTCGTGATGGTTCGTCATTTCAAGTCGGTCGCGATGGGCACGGCCGCGGCCGCGCTCGCTTTCTCACTCCTTGCGGGCGCCAGTGCCGCGTTCGGTTCCGCGGCTCGGTCGCACTCGAACGCGGTTCCGGCATTCCAGATCCCGGGCCGGACCTCGGAGATGGCGTACGTCCCGCTGCCTTCGTGTGTGTTGATGGACACGCGGCTCGCGGGCGGCGCGTTCGGCAACGGGACCGTGCGCAACTACGACGCGAGGGGATCGGTTTCGTTCGCGGCGCAGGGCGGCAGCCACACCGGGTGCGGAATCCCGAACGATGCCGCGGTGCTCGCCATGAACATCCTCGCGGTAACGCCGAGCGCGGCCGGGCACGTGAAAGTCAACGCGTACAAGGGTGTGGGGACGGGCACCATCGCGCTCTACTACGCGACCGGGCAGACGACGAGCGGATCACTGAACGTCGATGTCGCACCACCCGGCTCGCACGTGTTCACGATCACGAACCTCGGCGGCCCGACGCAGATCACCGCGGACGTGACCGGTTATTACATCGCACCGATGTCGGCCTCCATCGGCGGCGACGGCACGCTGATACGCGGCTCGCGCGTCGTCGGGTCGAGCCGACCGGTAACCGGCCTCTACATAGTCATCTTCGACCGCGACCTCACCAACTGCTACTACACCGCGACACCCGTGCTGGCCGGATACATCCCGTCGATCAACCTCATCGTGGTCAACGGAAACCCCGACGGAGTCAAGGTCGAATTCCACGACACCACCGGCACCGCGGAGAACACCGACTTCTTCATGAACGTGACCTGCTGACGACCCCAACCGGTGACGCGACGCGCGAATTTCTCGCTAGTCCGACCCCTTCGGTGTCGGTTTGTGTTGATCCGCAGCCTCAGCCTTTCTCGCCTTCGGCTTCCGCTTTCCCTTGTCGGGCTTTTGTTTTCGGGTCTGACTTGCCCCGCCCCCGCCACCGCCGAACTCACGGTCATCCCATCGTTGCATCACAATTCTCTCCTCTTTCAGCGACCGGCGAACTCTCGATCGATGCCACCCTCACGGTCGGCAACAGCACTCGTGCGGTCGTGATATCGATGCGCCGGTGACGAAACGGCACCGGATTCGCGACGACGAGCCACAACTCGACGCGATAGGTCGAACTCTCGTCAGACGACATCCGGATCACGACCTCGTCGCGAATCGTCTCACCGCTCTCGAGCCAGTCGTGCTGCTCGAACACGTCGATGAGCACAGACTCGTCAATCTCGGCCCAGAACGTTGCATCTCCCGCTCCCGGCCCGGCTTCGCCGAGCCGGACAACGATGGCAGTTCCTTCCGTAGGTCCCGCGCCATCGTGGCGAATCGCAAGTTTGGCGTGGCCCATGTTGTGAACCGTCGCGTGGCACACAACGAACCGGACTCCGTGCCGGTCGACGACGACTTCGGCGTCGAGTTCGAGATCTACGCGGGGCCTGAATACGCGGTCCTTGACGAACTTGAAATAGGTGAAGGCGCCGCCAACCACAATTGCCGCGGCTGTGGCGAATGACTGAACGGTGTTGCCGACATCGCTCCAGTTCGTCACGACCGTCTCCAACCTGGCCCGGCGCCTCCAGCGCGCCAGTCATCAGTAGTGCAGGTAGGCTGGCATAGAACGGCGCACTCTCGCTAGGTCTTCAACACCAGCGCGATCCGACTGCGGTTCGCCCGCACATCGCCTCAGGCGAGGGCGATCGTGGGATGCGCGCATTGCGTGTTCGGCGGGGGCACGAACGCGGGCAACACGAACGGTGTGCGGCGGGTTCCGAAGTCGAGCGCGTCGGCGAGGTTCTTCGCGTTGGCGTCGCGAGCCGACATGGGTTGGAGTCCCCAACGCCACTCGATCATCTTCAGGATCGAACAGTGTTCGTACGGACCACTGGTCTCGATCTTCTTCGGCGCGAACGGCCCCATCGCGATGCACGGAACGCGGAAGCCCAGGCGTTTGTAGTCCGGGTGCGGACCCGGATTGGGATTGACGTTGTCGTCCTTCACTGCCGGCGGGACAACGTGGTCGTAGAAACCGCCGTTCTCGTCGAAGTTGACGACGAACACCATGCGATCCCACTGCGGACTCTTGCGCAGCGCGTTGTAGATCTCCGCGACGTACCCCTCGCCGACCTGGATGTTGCCGTGCGGGTGGTAGTCGTTCGACGTCCCGAGGAACTCGGCGATCGTCCCGTAGTCGGGCTCGACGAACGTGACGTTGGGTAGCGTTCCTGCGGCGGCGTCGGTATAGAACTTCGTGATCGGGTGCGTGATGGAGTCGTAGCGGCCTGACTGGAACAGGCCGGTCATCGGCTCGCTCCAGTTGTAGTAACCGCTCGTCAGGCCGGCGGCGTGCGCGCGGTCGAAGATCGCGAGATCGAGCTTCGACGGACGCTCCGAGTCCGGCCCGGGAAAGCCACCGGTGTCGTCGACGTCGGTTGCCGCGCACAGTTGGTAGAAGCGGTTCGGCCACGTCGCCGCCATCAGTGAGCAGTGGTAGTTGGCGAACAGCGTGTAGTTCGTCGCCAGCGCGCCGAGGATCGGGACTTGCGCCTGCTCGTAGTAACCGATGGGAAAGTGATCGCCGGTGACCTGCGTCGTCAGGAACCCGTCGCACTTCCCGTCGTTGTAGTGCTTGACCATTCCCTCCCAGTCGTGCGCGGGATCCTTGTCGCCGCACGCCTGGTAGTCGTGCCCCATCGCGTACGTCGCCGCGGGCTGACCGTGCAGGTCGGGATAGGTGAGGCCGGCCTGCTTGCCGTTCGCGCCGGGGACCCAACCGAGCAGTTGGTCGAACGAGCGGTTTTCGAGCATGAGCACGACGACGGTGTCGAACGGCGCGGTCTTGGGATCAGGCAACGTCGACGTCGTGCTCGGCGGCGCACTCGATGCCGGTGCGCCACCGTTGTCCGACGACGAGGTGCAGCCGCCGAGTGCGACCCAGGCCGCGCCCGCGGCGCCCGCGGCCAGGAAGGACCGGCGCGAAAGTTCCGTCAACTGCTTCCCCCAACGCCGTCACCGCTGCGAGCTGTGACTGTTTACCAGTTCGTCAGCTGGTGTTCATTCTGCACCAGACGCGAGGGACGCGTGGGAGACGGCTCCGTGTTCGTAGGCTCTCCCACCGAATGAGCGCCCCCGAGGTTCGCCGTGATCGGAGGTGGATCTGGTACCTGATCGCCGTTGTTGCGATCTGGGTCGGGATCGCATTTGGATCTGATGTCGTCGGCTGGTTCACGGGTCCCCACCGGCCGCCGTTCGACCTTCGCACCGTGGGTGCTCCGTGCCGCGACAGTTCGAGTTGGACCTGCGGCTCCGTCGCAGTTCCCCTGGAGCGGACCGTCCCGAGCAAGGGCACGATACGGGTCCATTTCCGCGTGCTGCCCAGGGAGATCACCGACAACCCGTCAGCCGGCACGATCGTGGTTGTCGCCGGTGGACCCGGGCAGTCGACGATCGATCAATTCCAGTGGGCGCAGTCCGCGTTCCGCGGGCTCCTCGCGGATCACGATCTGCTTTTGGTCGACAATCGGGGCACGGGCGCATCGGGCGCGGTCAATTGCCCGATGCTGCAAGCCGAGCAGCCGTATCTCTCGGCCGACGCCGTCGCGCAATGTCGCAGCCTGCTCGGATCTCGCGCCGATGACTACGGCACGGACGCGGCGGTCGATGATCTCGACCAGATCCTGACGTCGATCCATTCACGGCGCGTTGATCTGTACGCCGAGTCATACGGCACCTATTTCGCGCAGGTGTTCGCGCTCCGCCATCCACAGCACCTGCAGCGCATCGTCCTCGATGGCGCCTATCCGCTTGCGGTAGATCCGTGGCACCGCGACGACCTTCCGGCCGCCCTGGCCGATCTCCGCTCGGTGTGCCGGAGTGACACGCGATGCCGCGCGCTCGGCGACCCTGTCGCGCTGCTGGAACGCGTGCTGCCGAGCCTTCGGGCTCAAAGCCTGCACGGCGAGACGTCCGACGCTTTCGGTCGCCTCGTCGACGTGGACGGATCGGTCGCGAACCTCGCCTTTGCTTTGGAGGAAGCCGGACGCGACGGCTCTGCGTACCGCGAACTTCCCGCCGCGCTCGCGGCCGCCACTCGCAGACCCACCCCCGACCCGCAGCCGCTCCTTCGCCTCATCGCGGAACGTGAACGACCGATCTTTGGACCCGCACGCCAGGCCGCGCCGACCGCGTCCAGCCTCTCGATAGGTCTGAACGTCGCCGTGACCTGCGCCGACTACCCGCAACCATTTCGTCTCACGGACCCCGTCGCGGAGCAGACCCACGAGCTCACCGCCGCACGCGCAAAGGTCGTGTCGAGTGCCACCGACAACTTCGCGCCCTTCACCACCGACGAAGCCCTGCCACCCGACACAACATGCATTGGCTGGCCTGCGCCGTCGAGCGCGCCGCCCACATCTCACGCGCCGTTTCCGAAAGTACCGACGCTCGTCATGGAGGGTTCGCTCGACACCATCACGCCTCCGCCCGGCGCTCGCGCGGTGGCCACCGAGTTCTCCAGAGCGCAATACCTCGAGATGCCGAACCTCGGTCACGTCACTGCTCTCTCCGACGACTCCCATTGCGCGGCAGGCATCGCGGAGACATTTCTCGCGACCGGCAAGGTCGACACCTCGTGCATCCCGCGCATTCCCGCGCCCGCGGCAGTCGACGCGTTCCCAACCCGCATCGCCGACGAAGCGCCCGCGGTTCCCGCCCTCGAACAGGAGTCGGCCGGAATTCCCGTCGGCGATCTCCGAACCGTCGCGGTCGTGCGCGACGCGATCTCCGACGTTCTCTGGCGTTGGGGTCGCGTCGGCATTCTCTCGGGGCACGGCCTGCGCGGTGGAACATTCCAAGCCGACGGACCGCTCGCGCGAGACAACGCCGTGCTGCAGCTGCAAGGCATCAAGTGGACCGCCGACACCCAGCTCAGCGGCGACCTCCACGTGTCGCCGAACTCGAATGCGGTCACCGGATCGATCACGCTCACGACTCCGGGCGCGAGTGTGCATCTCGACCTTCAGTCGAATCTGTACGGCAGTGCCACCGTCATGACCGTCACCGGCACCCTCTCCGGTCACAAGATCGACCTGCTCATCGCGGATCCACTCGGTCTGTGACCGCGCTTCTGTCCGGAGGGCCGAGCCGTCGCGCGTCGCGTGCTCACCGCGACTGACGCAGGGGATTCGGCGCGCTCGGAGGGAGTCGAACCCCCAACCTTCTGATCCGTAGGGCACTCAGCGACGTTCGAGACCGGTTGCCTCGTGCTCCGCAGTGCTCCTGATCAGGGACGTTACCGCGGGCTTGTCTGCTGCGTGAATCAGAATCCACCAGGTCCGCCCGTGTTCGTTAGCAAACTCGTTCGCAGGTATGTGTAAGAGCACATATGTGCTAGGATGCATACCCATGGACGTTCGGTACCACCCGCTGTTCGAGCGCTGGCTCGAAGCGTTGGCGGGGGCCGACGAGGAAGTGTTCGGTGAGGTGATGGCATTGCTTGGCGCGCTGGAGCAGCACGGGCGCGATCTCGAAGACCCGGCTCGCGACGAGTCGCATCCGATTGTGACTGCGCGCTACGACCTGCACACGTTGCGCCGAACACCGCCGACGCAGAGCACGCCGTATGCCACTGCTGCGCCCGTGCTGCGCATCGTCTACGGAATATGTCGAAGCGACGATTCGAGCGAGGTTGCCATCGCGCTCGTGGGCGGTGACAAGACAACCCTCGGGAACCACTGGTATCCGCCGCACATCGCCGAAGCCCAGAACCGACTCGACCAGTACTGCCGTCAGTATCCCCAGCTGACACCGATTGTGAAGCGAGGCAACCGATGACCAAGCGCACTATCCCCACCGACAACGCGAAAGCCGCCGAAACGAAGCTGACGAGCGCGGACTGGAAGCGAGCCGAAGGCGCGCACGAGCGGTTCAAGGATCTGCTCGACGTCAAGCCGCAAGCCAAGGCGCGCTACGACGCGGTCCTCGGCGAGATCAATGCACGTCAGGCCACGCTGCGCCGACTCCGAGAAGCGCGCGCGCTCACACAGTCAACCGTCGCCGAACTCTTGGAGATGGATCAGTCCGAGGTGTCACGACTCGAGTACCGCAGCGACATGTTGCTCTCGACCCTGAAGCGATTCGTGCAGGCAACCGGCGGTGAACTGCACATGGTCGTGCAGTACCCCGACGGCGCGCCCGTCGAGCTCCTCGTCGCGGACGAGTAGTTCCGCCGGCCACTACCTTCGGAGGCCGTGCCCGTTCCCGAACTCGCGCTGCTCGAATCCGCCGCTTCTGCCACGAGCGCATACCGATCGCGCTGCGCCCCTCACGCCACGGCGAGCGCGAACGTCTCGAAGATGTCAGCCGGGATCGGGTGTTGCAGCTTCCATGTGATCGCGATCGGTCGCTCGCCAACGTGTGAGACGTAGTCGGCTGGCCCAAGCAGCAAGTACGGCGCGGTCGCGCCCCAGGCATTCAGCTTCGCCTCTCGCACGGCGAGCAGAATGCGTGCACCGTTGGTGCGTTGGTGAACGTAACGCCGACCCTGCGGCGACGCAACAGTGGTGGAGTGCTGCGTCTCCCAATGGAACAAGTCGCGGCTGAGCGCGAAGTCGCGGTACAGCGTTTGGGGCGAGTAATCCTTCTCGTTCTTGCGCAGCGTGATGAACAAGACCGAGGTCTGCGCGGGCTCGTGCCACCACGGTCCAGCCTGGTGCGAGTACCGGGCACCCGGCTCGAGTCGCCCGAACGCCGCGAGGATCTCGTCCCGCGCGTAGGTCCCTCCGAGATGCAAGGGCACGTCGAGATCGCGGCAAGGGCACCGTCACCCGGCCTACGCGCGAGCGCAGTATTGCGATGGTCTCGCGAAGTTCTTCGAGGAGTGCGGGCGACCGCCATACGGGATCCAACGCGGCCGCGAGGTTGTCGGGTGCGGCGCGCAAGCCCCATAAGGTCACCAGAAACATCCACGCCAACCGACGGTCGCGCTCATTCTCGAGGGCGGGAGGCTCGCCACGCCCGAGCCATTCCTGCATGCGATCGAGACGTTCGGTGTCGTCGAGGTGGTAGAGGGCGCGGACGCGCGCGGCAAGCGACTCCTCGTCGGCCGCGATTGGTCTTGTCTCGATACCGGCCGCGCGTCGAAGTGAGGACCAGCCGCCGACCTTGCCGACGTCCTCGAGCTCGACGCCCGACTCGGCCAGAAACACCGACAGCGACGGCGGTTCCTCGGCAGTAGTAGCCAGGATCTGGAGTTCCCGGCGCAGCGCAGGTGCGTTCGTGAGTACGGCACTCTTGAGATTCTCGATGAGCCATCCACGAGCCTGCCGTTCGAGCTCGATGTGACAGCCCGTCGGCAGAAACGGAAATCCAGCCTCCGTCGCGCCGACAAGATCGCGTCGGCTGATCCCGGTCAGCGCGCGCAGACGCAGGTCGAAGCGGAACTCGCGGCGGTAGTTGGCCACGAAGTCGAGGACCGTGCACACCTCCTTGCTATCGAGGCGACGTAAGCCGCGTCCGATCTGCTGGAGAAACACGGTGACGGACTCGGTCGGCCGCAGAAGGAGGATCGTGTCGACCTCGGGAATGTCGATGCCTTCGTTGAACACATCGCGGGTGAAGATCGCGCAGAGCTCGCCGCGCTGCAGCCGGGCGACCTGCTCGTCGCGCACGAGCTCCGGCGTTCCCCCCGTGATCGCAACGGATGGGAGGCCGCGTTCGTCGAAGAACCGAGCCATGTACTGCGCGTGCTCGATGGTTGCGCAGAACGCGAGCGCACGCATACGCCGTGGTTCCGCAACGATCCGGGCAAGCTGCTGTACTACAAGGTGCGCGCGGATGTCGTCACCTGTGTAGAGGCGCCCGAGGTCAGCCGATTGGTACTGACCGGCCTCCCAGCGGACTCCGGAAAGATCGGTCGTGTCGGCGACACCGAAGTATTGAAAGGGAGCGAGGAGCTGACGGTCGAGCGCGTGCCAGAGACGCATGTCGAACGCGGTGCGACCATCGGTCCAGCGCCGAATGTCGAGCCCGTCCGATCGTTCGGGCGTTGCGGTGAGCGCGAGCAGTACGCGGGGCTGCAAGTGGTCAAGGAGGCGCCGATACGTTGCGGCCTCAGCATGATGGAACTCGTCGACGATGACGACATCGAACGCATTGGCGTCGATGCTCGTCGGATCGTTGGCGTGCAAGGTCTGGACCGACGCGAAGACGTGTCGGCCCCGTTCGGGTCGCTTGCCGCCGACGTAGAGCTCGCCGAATGAGCCATCGGTCAGCGCTTCCCGGAACGTTCGCAGAGACTGGCTGAGGATTCGCTCTCGATGTGCGACGAACAACAGTGACGGGTCGCCGCCGAGCTCGGACCGCAAACGGCGGTAGTCGAGAGCAGCGACGACAGTCTTGCCGGTGCCGGTCGGCGCGACGACGAGGTTGTGCCACGAGTCGTGATTGCGACGCTCGGAGTCGAGTGCCTCCAGAATCTCCTCCTGATACGGCCACGCCGTAAGGGTCAGCCCCGAGAGCTGGGTCCGTTCGTCCGCGCTGTCGCTGCGTCCGAGTGCAAGGTCGAGTCGAGCGGCGTCGCGACCGGGGTCGTAGCGCTCGAAATCGGAGGACGCCCAATAGGTATCGAACGTCGCACGGATCTTGTCGAACAGCGCCGGTGATGCCGAACTCGACAAGCGGACGTTCCACTCCCGACCGTCGAGCAACGCAGACCTCGTGATATTCGACGAGCCGACGTACGCCGTAGAGAAACCAGTGCGGCGGTGAAAGATCCAAGCCTTCGCGTGCAGCCGCGTCATCGCAGTGTCGTAGGACACGCGGACCTCAACGCCAAGCTCGGCGAGCCGGTCAAGTGCGACCCGCTCGGTCGAGCCCGTGTACGTCGTGGTGAGCAGGCGCACCGCAACGTCGTTGCGGCGAGCCTCCTCCAGCGCGTCGAACAGGAGCCGCACGCCGTACCAGCGGACGAACGCAACAATGAGATCGATCTGGTCGGCGGACGCAATCTCTTTTTTCAATTCCGCGGCGAGATGCGGCTCGCCGCGACCGTTCACCAGAAGGTCGTGGGTCGAGAGTGGGATCTCCGGTCGCTCGGCGAGCCGGCGCAGCCCAAGTGCGTCGGCAGTCGGAATTCCGACAAGCAAGCGCGGAGGTTCCTCGACCTGTTCATCTGCGCGGCCGAAAGCAGCTACCAGCTCAGCCACCAGACGCTCGCGCTCAGTCTCGTCGACCTCCGCGAGATGCGCAGCGAGAACGTCCGCGACGTGCTGAGCGAGTCTGTGCGGCTGGTCGGCCTCGTCGAGGCCAGCGAGCTCAGGATCGAGACCAACGAGCTCTCGCGCCAACCGCCGCGTGAACACCGCGTCGTAGAGACCCGGCTCCCCCTGGCTGCCCACCGTCACGCTCGGAGGCTACGACGGCTCGCTGCAACACGCCCTGACCTGCACCAACTCAGCGCGCTCGGAGGGAGTCGAACCCCCAACCTTCTGATCCGTAGTCAGATGCTCTATCCATTGAGCTACGAGCGCTGGAGCGGACCAGTGTAGACCCGGGCCGTTCCGAGTTCCCGGGCTCAGCTAATCGTCGTCGTCATCATCGAGATCGTCATCGTCGTCGTCTTCCTCGTCGACGAGATAGCTGTACGCCTTCGCCAGCGCCAGGACCTCGTGCGCGTCGGCGCTGACCGTGTGGTAGGCGATGCGTTCCAGCAGCGCGTCGCGGACCTCTTCGGCAGTTGCCATGGTGTTCCTCCTCGCCGGGGCCGGGGCCGGGCCGACGTTAGATCGCCCAGACCCGGAATCGTGTGAAATGCGACGACGGACGTCGGTCAATTACTCCAGGATCGTCCCCAGCGGCCGATTGCCAGGTGTGGTCTCCGACGAGCACTTCGACGTAATCACGCAATCGGGCGAAAGTATCGAGCTGGGCGGCTCCAACGCGCAGGAGATCGAGGCTCGGCTCCAGCAGATCCTGGAATCGATGCGGGTCAATCCCCCGGCCGACGAGAACCCCGCCGACAGCCCCGAAACCGACGGCTTCGACGTCGTCCCCGCCGCGGCGGGCGAGATCGGCACCGTGGAAGCCGACCAGGCGCCCGTCGGATTCCCCCCGTTCATGCGCCTCCCGTCGCAGACCCACTCGGTCACCCGCCTGGGCCAGGCGATGGTCGACCGCGGTCTGATCACCCAGGACGACCTGGACAGTGCGCTCGAACACCAGCGCACCACCCGCAAGCGCCTCGGTGAATCGCTGATCGACATCGGCGCGGTCACGAGCTTCCAACTCTCGCAGGCCCTCGCCGACCACCTCGGCGTCCCGTTCGTCGACCTCGAGACGCACCCACCCGACATCCTGCTCGCGGGCATGATCCCCGAAGAGGTCGCGCGCCGCTACTGCGCGCTACCGGTCGAGCGGTGGAGCGGCCAGGTCGTCGTCGCGATGGCCAACCCGAACGACGTGTTCGCGCTCGACGACATCCGCGTGCTCACCGGGCAGTCGATCCTCGCCGCGCTCGCCGACACCGGCCACCTTCTCGCCGCGATCGAACACGCCTACTCGCGCTCCGACCTGATCGAGAGCAGCCTCGACGACGCGGCCGACGACTACGACGTCGAGGCCGAGATGGGCAGCGGAACGCTCATCGACGACGCGCCGGTCGTCAAGCTCGTCAACGCGCTGCTCGAAAAGGCTGTCGCCGACCGCGCGTCCGACCTCCACATCGAGCCCGCATCGCGCAGCGTCATGATCCGCATGCGCATCGACGGCATCCTGCACGACACGTCCGAAGCTCCGCTCAACGTCTTGCGTCCGATGGTCAGCCGGCTCAAGGTCATGGGCAGCCTCGACATCTCCCAGAACCGCCTCCCCCAAGACGGCCGGTTCTCGCTCACCGTGCAGGGCCGCCCGATCGACGTACGCATCGCGACCGTGCCCACGGCCGCGGGCGAGTCGGTCGTGCTCCGACTGCTCGACCCGGTGCGCGGCGCGATGGACCTCTCGAGCCTGGGGCTGTCGCAATACGAAAGCGACCGCTTCGTCACCGCGTTCCACGCGCCCCAGGGTGCGATCTTCGTGACCGGCCCGACCGGTTCGGGAAAGTCGTCGACGCTGTACGCGCTGCTGTCGTCGGTGAACACACGAGACAAGAGCATCGTTTCGGTGGAAGACCCGGTCGAGTATCGCCTCGACGGCGTGAAGCAGATCCAGATCAACTCGCGCGCGGGCATGACCTTCCCGAGCGCGCTGCGTTCCACATTGCGCGCCGACCCCGACGTCATTCTCGTCGGTGAGGTCCGCGACGCGGAGACCGCACGTATCGCGGCCGACGCGTCGATCACCGGTCACCTCGTGCTCTCGACGCTCCACGCGACCCGATCCGCGGCCGCGCCGATCCGTCTCATCGACATGGGCGTCGAGCCGTACCTCGTGGCCTCCGCAGTCTCGTGCATCGCCGCCCAACGCCTCGCCCGCAAGCTCTGCGACGCGTGCGCGGCGCCGATCGAGAATCCCGACATCGCCCAGCTGCAGCGGCTCGGTGCGACCGACGCGATCCTGGCCGAAGGCATCCACATTCGTTCCGCCGTGGGCTGTTCCAACTGCCGGAAGACCGGCTACCGGGGCCGGGCGCCGATCTTCGAGATCATGCCCGTGACCGAAGACATCACGCGCCTCATCGTCGAACGCGCACCGAGCGGCGACATCGAGCGGATCGCCATCGAGCAGGGCATGGACACGCTGCGCACCGCGGCCCTCCGCCGCGTGCTCCGCGGCGACCTCAGCATCGAAGAGATGGCACGCGTCGTTTCCTAGGAACGCGCTTCCTGATCAGACGGTGAAGTACACGAGACAGAAGGCACCGAAGATCAGGCAGTAGATGCCGAACGGCGTGAGGCTCTTCGTCTCGAAGTAGCGCACGAGGAACTTCGTCGACAGGTACGCCGCAACTCCGGCAACGACCGCGCCGACGAACGCCTGCGACCGGATTCCGTCACCGAGGTGTCCGGTGAGATCGGGAATCTTGTAGACCCCGGCCGCGAGGATGATCGGCGTCGCCAACAGGAACGCGAAGCGGGCCGCGTCTTCGTGGTCGAGGCCGCGCATGAGACCGCCGACCATCGTGATGCCCGACCGGCTGATTCCTGCGAACAGTGCACCGATCTGCGTGCACCCGATGAAGAACGCCTCGGGATACGTCAACGTCTCGAGCTTCCGCCCACCGGTAGATCCGTCGCCCCGGTAACCGACGCTGGTCGCAACGCGCCGGCGCAACGCTTCGCCGGCCAAGAGGATCACGCCGTTGACCATCAAGAAGATCGCCGCGGCAATTGGTTTGGCGAACACCACTCGCAGCTCGTGTTCGAACACGACGCCGAAGAGACCGGCGGGAATCGTCGCGACGATCAACAGCAGGCCGAGCTTGGCGTCCGGCGTGGTGACGCGGCGCTCCTTCGCGCTGCTGAACAAGCCGCCGATGATCTTGACCCAGTCGGCGCGGTAGTAGATCAGCAACGCGAGCGCGGTACCGACGTGCAAGGCGACGAGGAACGCGAGGTAGAACGACTCCTTCGATTGCGCCTTGACGAGATCGTCCCATCCGAGCAGTCCCGGGATGAGCACGGAGTGGCCGAGGCTCGACACCGGGAACAGCTCGGTGACTCCCTGGAACAGACCGATCACTATGGCGCGGAAGAAAGAGAGCATGACTCAACAGCCTCGCACGATTGCGCGCCGATCACGGACCTCGGCGCACGCCCTCGATGTGAACAAACCGTGGATGGGAACGACCGTGGCCCAAACGCCGCGCCCACGTGGTCGGTAGCGCCTTGGCTTCCGCGGCCGTCAGATAGCGAGCAGGCCCCAGATCGATTCCGGCCCGCCGAAATTCCGGGTCGATCTTCTCCGCCACGTATTCCGGCGTCGGGATCGGTAGTGCTTCGTAGCGCGCCGGCGTCGAGTCGATCCAGATCTCGCCGTTGAGGATGATGCGCACGAGCGCAGTCGGCCGGGCGATCGAAGCGATGCCTGCGACCACCTCGACGCGTGCGAGCACGATCCCTTCGAGCAACGCGCCCCACGGCAGTAACACGTCGACCTCGTCCGCGACGCCGTGCAACTCCGTGGGCAACGTCTCGACCGCGGCGCGCAACAGCACGAGATTGGCGCGACCGCCGCGCGCGGGCTTGCGCGACGCCTTGTACGCGATCTCCCCCATCGGCGCGTCGAGCGCGTCGAGACCGATCACCAACCAGTCGGGATGATCGGACGCGACGTGATACGCGAAGCGCGCGTCGCCGGTGCCGACATCGACCGCACACCTCTCGTACGCGGCGCGCAGAGCTTCGAGCTCGGCCGCCGGCATCGGCGCGGTGCGTCCTTTGCCGACAACACGCGTGAGTGTCACCGGCGGTCGGCGAGCGCCAGCACGCGCGCGTACGCCGCCTTGTGACTCACTCCCGGCAACTCCGACAGCGACTTGGCGATCGTCTTCGCGGTCACGCCTTGCTCCAGCAGCGCGCGGATGAACCGGTCGAGCTGCTCGGCGCCGATCTCGTCGTCCTCGCCCGCGGCCGCGCGCGGACCACCCGGCGGTGCGGCGACGATCGTGAACTCGCCCCGAGCATCTTCGGCGTCGGCGAACTCCGTCGCGAGCTCGGTGGCGCTTCCCCGGCGGAACTCTTCGAACACCTTCGTGACCTCGCGCCCGATGCAGAGCTGCCATTCGGGCACCACCGCCGCGAGGTCGGCCAGCAGACCACCGACCCGGCGGGGGGCCTCGTGAACGACGAACGCATCACCCTGTTCACTCAAGCGCCGGATCTCCGCCTGCCGGGCCGCCGACCGGCGCGGGAGAAAGCCCGCGTACGTGAAGCGATCCACCGCGAGCCCCGACGCGCTCAGCACCGCCAACAGCGACGATGCACCCGGCACCGGGCTCACCGCGTATCCCTGCTCGACCGCCTGGCTCACGACGACGTAGCCCGGGTCGCTGAACAACGGGGTTCCCGCGTCGCTCACCAGCGCGATGCGCGCACCCTGTTCGAGCTGCGCGAGCACCTCGCCGACGCGCTCCGACTCGTTGTGATCGTGATAGCTGACCAACCGCGCGTCGACGGGCAGACCCGCGCGCTGGGCCAGATCGCGGAAGCGCCGCGTGTCTTCGGCCAACACGACATCGACCGCTTCCAGCACGCGACGCGCGCGGGGAGTCAAGTCTTCGTCGTTGCCGATAGGAACGGACACGACGAACAGCGCACCGCGTCGGTCACCGGTGCCGAGCTCGCGCATCGTCACGTTCACGACCGCGTCCGCGTCGCCGATCGCGCGCACCAGCTCGCGGTCCACATCGGCGGCGCTCTTGGTCGCGTCGAAGGCGACCGTTCGGCCCCGCAATCCGGGGCCCCGGCGGAACACCAACGCGTCGTCGCCGATGAAGAACGCGCTCATCGTCGCGGTGAACCGATCGCGGAATTCCCCGCACTCCAACGTGACCTCGACGTCGCCGCGCAAGCGCCCGATCTCCCGATCGTCGTGCTCGCTGCGGACCCCCAGGACGCACGTGGCTCGACCGGTGACGTCCGCGTCGCGGGTCAGCTCGACCGTCTTCGTATGGCTCCCGGAGATCCGCGGATGCCCGTGACAGACGAACGTCACCGAGGCTGCCGGGCGCAGTCGATTCGGCGCAGCCATCGGCCCTGACGCTACCGGACCAGGTGGTCGCCGGTGCACGGGCGCGCGGCCCGCCATCCCGTCCCGTGGTTCACTAGGGCCCGATGACCGAGCTCACCGCCGAAGCCATCCTCACCCAGTCCGCGAACGCGACCCAGACGTTCGCGCGCAACGACCTCCGCACCAGCGCGGTGCTCGAGCGGTTCGTGGGCGGACTCGTCGGCGCGATGAACGGCGCCGGTTACCACGAGATCGATACGCCCGGGCCGAGCACGAACGTCGTGCTGCACTCGATCGACGCCGATGCACCCCGACCGTTCCGGCGCAAGGCCGCGCCCACCTTCGTCATCGCGATCGCCGAACTGCCGAGCATCCCCGAGGACCGCGTCGAGCTCCTGCGCGTCGGCTACCCGCTGCTCGTCCGCGCCCTGGCCAATCTCTGCGTGATGGTGAGCGACACGCCCGAGGGGTTGAAGGTGCGCTTCGTCACCCTCGAACAGGGCACCTACGGCGTGGGGCCGGGCATGCCCGACGACGAGCTGTCGCAACTCGCGTTCAGCCGGATCGAACCGCTGGCCGCGTCGCAACTCGTCATCGCCAACGAGTTCGTCACCGACCTGCCCGATGCGCTTTGGCACGGCGACGAGCAGACCGCGCAGATGTTGCGCGCCGGTCGCGCCCTCGAAGCCCTCGACCTCTTGCCCGCGCCGTTCCCGATCGAGGAGATCCTCGGGGCGCGCGACCTGCGCCACGTCGAACTGCTCTACGGCATCGGCGGCCTGTCGTACGGCAACGTCGAGCGCGCGGTACCTCGGCGCCGACATCCGCGGTGTGCCCGACCCCGACGGCCCCGTCTACTGGATGAGCGCCAGCGGCGTCGACAAGGCCGATCTGCGGCTGGTCGGCGAGCACATCCTGCTCGTGCGCGGTTTCGATCCCGAACGCGAGACGATGGTCTTGAGCGTCCCGCCCGCGGTGAAAACCCGCCGGGTGTCGGTCGACGCGATCGAGCACTGGATGATCTACCGCGAGCATCCCGACGTCGGCGCGATCCTCCACGTGCACGGATGGATCGACGGCACGGTCTCGACCGAGGTCAATTTCCCCTGCGGAACGTTGCAGCTCGCAGCATCGGTGGCCGACCTCGTGCGCGTCGCGCCCGACCCGTCGCGCGCGGTCGTCGGCCTACGCAATCACGGCTTGACGATCACCGGCCACAGTCTCGACGACATCTTCGACCGCTTCGGTGCCGCGATCGTCCCGCGCGTACCCATGGAATAGCTGCGCCGCCGTCGGCGCGGGCGCTTCGTGCGTCAGCAGCCAGCGCTTCAGATCGAGACCGAACGCGTAGCCCCCGAGCGCGCCGCCGGTGCGGATCACGCGGTGGCACGGCACGATCAGTGCGATCGGGTTCGACGCGTTCGCCATCCCGACCGCGCGTTGCGCGTTCGGGCGGCCGACGCGCCGCGCCAACTCGCCGTAGGAGATCGTCGTCCCGACCGGGATCTCGCGCAGCCCCCGCCACACCTCGTGTTGGAACGGAGTGCCCCGTGCGCCGACCTCGAGCGAGTCGAGCGCGGCGGTGTCGCCCGCGAAGTACGCCTCCAACACCTCGTACACGCCGAAGCGATCGCGCTGCACCGGTTGCGGGGTCAGATCGAACGTCGCGGTGCGCACGACGCCGTCGTCGATCGCGGCTCGGAACGTTCCGAGCGGGAACTGGACTACTGCCATGTCGTTCGTCATATGAACGTTGTACGCCTCTTCGTTGGACAGATCCGGACAGCCCGGACCCGTGTCCGGATCTGTCTATCCTGATGCCTTAGAAAGGCAACATGGACACGTTCACAGGAGTGGTGACGACCGGGATCTACTGCCGGCCGGGCTGCAAGGGAAATCCGCTCGAACGCAACACGCGGCCCTATACGTCGGCGGCGGCGGCCGAGGCCGCGGGGTTTCGTGCGTGCCTGCGCTGCCGCCCCGACCGCGAGCCGACTCCGGGTTGGGTCGACGCCCCCGAGCTCGTGTGCCGCGCCCTGCGGGCCATCGCCGAGGGCGCGCTCGACGGGGGGACCGAAGACGCCCTGGCACTGCGGCTCGGCGTGAGCGCGCGCCACCTGCGCCGGTTGTTCAACGTGCACGTGGGCGCCACCCCGGCCGAGGTCGCGCGCAGCCGGCGCGCGCACTTCGCCCGGCGCCTCCTCGACGACACCGACCTTTCGCTCGCCCGGGTGGCGACCGCGGCGGGATTCAACAGCGTGCGCCAGTTCAACCGCGTCATGAAAGACGTCTTCCGTTTCACTCCGCAGGAGCTTCGGGCGCGCCGCCGCAAGCCGGACCGACTCGTCACCGACGGCGGTTTCGAGGTTCGCATGCCGTACCGCGCACCGCTCGCGTGGTCGGCGCTGCTCGCGTTCCTCGTGCCGCGGGCGACTCCCGGCGTCGAGATCGTCGACCTGGACGCGGGCACGTATCGCCGGGTCGTCGAGCTCGGCGGCGCGCCCGGCGTCATCGAGGCGTGGGACGAACCGGAACGTTCATCGCTGCGGCTCCGCGTTCATCTCCCTGCGTTCGACGGGCTGGTCCACCTCCTGGCGAGTGCCCGGCGGATGTTCGATCTCGACGCCGATCCCACCGTCATCGACGCCGCGCTCGCCCGCGACCGGACGCTCCGACCGCTGGTCCGGGCCCGGCGCGGCATCCGCGTACCCGGCGCGACCGATCCCTTCGAGGTCAGCGTCCGCGCGGTACTCGGTCAGCAGATCTCGGTCGCGAGCGCGACGACGTTCGCGGGACGACTGGTCGAGAAATTCGGCACGCCGGTCCCGGGTATCGGCGCGCTCGGGCTGACGCACCTCTTCCCCGATGCCGAGACCCTGGCCGGCGCCGACCTCACGCAGATCGGCCTCACCAAAGCCCGCGCCCGGACGATTTCCGGCCTAGCCGAAGCGGTGGCATCGGGCGCCCTGGAGCTCGAGCGAGGCCGGGATCTGGACGACTCCGTGGCCAAGTTGCAGGCGCTGTCCGGATTCGGGCCCTGGACCGCGCAATACGTGGCGATGCGGGCGTTCGGCGAGCGCGACGCGTTCCCGGCCACCGATCTCGGGCTTCGGCACGCGTTGGGCGACGATCCCGCCGCCCGGGCGGAGGCCTGGCGGCCGTGGCGGGCCTACGCAGCCATACACATATGGCTCGGATCGGGCCCGGCCCGGTCGGTGCGACCGATTGAATCCGCAGCAGTCGGGTAAGGCCCGGTGAGACACAGCCGCCGCGTTTGGCCTGGTCAGATGGGATATTACAGCTTGAGATCCCCCCGAAGCTGAGGTATCATTGAGGACCGGCTTTCGCCACGGCAGCCCGAACTTCCCCCCAGTCGTATCCCAGCTTCGAGGAACAACCTCCCGGTGGGTTGGCGTTGCACATGGTGCCCGCCCACCCGCTTTCGTTGCTCGCCCGAGGCGTCCGTCACTCGCCTGAAGACGGCGTGCAGCCGATATTGATCGCACACCTACCCCGACTCGAAGCCCAGTTCCTTCGACTCCGAAAGTGAAGAGATGGCCAAGCCAGTCAAGGCCCGCCGAGAAGACCGCGACTACGAAGACCTCGTCCGCCTGTACCTCGAGGACGTCGGTCGTCACAACCTGCTGACCAAGGACGACGAGATCCGGCTCGCGCAAGCGATCGAGACCGGAACCGCCGCCGCCGAACGGCTCGAGACCGCGAAGAAGCTCACGCCCACACAGCGGCGTTCGCTCAAGCGCGAGATCCGTCAGGGTGAGGAGGCGCACCGCCAGTTCGTGAACTCGAACCTGCGGCTCGTCGTCTCGATCGCCAAGAAGTACCAGAGCTCGGGCCTCCCGCTGCTCGACATCGTGCAGGAGGGAAACCTCGGCCTCATCCACGCCGTCGACAAGTTCGACTGGCGCAAGGGGTTCAAGTTCTCGACCTACGCCACGTGGTGGATCCGTCAGGCCATCCAGCGCGGCATCGCCAACTCGGCCCGTGTCATCCGGCTCCCCGTACACGCCGGCGACATGCTCACCGCGCTGCTCAAGCTGCGCGCTTCGCTCGAGGGTTCGCTCGGCCGTACGCCGACGCTCGCCGAGCTGGCGGGCGAGGCCGAGCTGCCGTTGGAGAAGGTCGTCGAGGTTCTGCGTTACGCAGTCGACACCGTTTCGCTCGACGAACCCGTCCGTGACGACGGCGACGCCGAGCTCGGCGACTTCGTCGAGGACCGCAACGCGGTTGCACCGTTCGAGCACGCGGCCACGAGCCTGCTGCCGAACGAGGTGGCCAAGGTGCTGTCGGTGCTCGACGAGCGGGAGCGCACGATTCTCACGCTGCGTTTCGGTCTCGACGGTGGTGGCGAGCGCACGCTCGAGGAAGTGGCCGAGCACTTCGGTCTCACCCGGGAGCGCATCCGTCAGATCGAGGCTCGGGCCATGTCGAAGTTGCGGCACCCGTCCGCCGACGTCGGCGCCCGCGAGCTGCTGGAAGCTGTCTAGAGAACTAGCTCTTCAGAACGAGCCTGCGTTCGGGTTCCGCAACTTCTGCGGGACCTTGATGCAGGCTCTTTCGCGTCTGCTTACGGGCCCGCCGGATGATGCCGGCGGCGGCGAAGCCGAGGAGGAGCGGCGTCAGACCGATGGCCGAGAGGATCAGGCGGTGGCGGCTCTCGGGAACACAGACCCCGGGGCCGGCGCGCCAGTCGTCGTACGCGTAGACGCGGGTGAGAATCTGTTCCTCTGCGCCCGACGTGCGGCTGTACGGACCGGCGGATGCTTCGATGGCGCGGTCGTTGGCCGACGGTGCGGGACGGTCGGCGTGCCAGCCGTCGGCGACGGCGAGGCAGCCTTTGCCGTCGACGCCGGCGGGGAAGCTCGTCACCGACGGGAAGAGCGCCACGCAGCCGACCACGGAGATCGCGAGCACCGCGAGGATGCGCAGGTAGAACCGGCGGCTCGTGTGGTCTACGTCGCGTTCCGGGTCGAACACCCTCCCTCAATCGGCACAATTCCCCGGATTGCTGAGGGCCTCGGGTCAGCTGAAGCGGCGCAGCAACTCGGCGAGGGCGATATCGGTGCCGGCTTGCGGCAGTGAGATGCCGCCGTCGACCACCAGCGTCTGGCCGGTGATGTAACTCGAACGTGCCGTCGAGAGGAACAGCACCACCTCGGCGATCTCGTCGGCGTGACCGATGCGCTGCAACGGGATCGCGGCCGCAACCGGTTCGAACACGTCGGGGAACTGCTCCCACGCCGCGGTCAGGGGAGTGCGCACATGCCCGGGCGCCACCCCGTTCACGCGAATATGCGGCCCGTACTCGAGGGCCCCGCTCTTCGTCAGCGCGATGACGCCCGCTTTGGCCGCCGAGTACGCGGCTTCGTTTCGTGTCGGCGTGAGCGCCGAAACCGAGGCGTTGTTGACGATCGCGCCGTGCCCCGCCTCGAGCATGAGCGGAACCGCGGCCCGCATCCCGTTGAACGTGCCCGTCAGGTTCACGTCGATGAGCCGGTGCCAGAGCTTGTCGTCGACGGTGTGCAACGGGCGCAGATCGCCCGCACCCGCGTTGTTGAACAACACGTCGACCCGGCCGGTGGCTTCGGCAACTGCGTTCACGGCCCGCGACACCGCGTCGCCGTCACGTACGTCGACCGCGTACCCCGTCCCGCCGATCTCGGCCGCGACCCGCTGCGCCGCGTCACCGTCGCGGTCGAGGACGGCCACTGTGGCACCCTCGGCCGCGAAGCGCACCGCGGTGGCGCGCCCGATTCCCGACGCGCCACCGGTGATGATCGTTACCCGCCCGTCGAGCTCTCCCACGGGCGGCGACGCTACTTCGTCGGTGCGCGCGGCTCGCTACCCGTGCGCGGAGAGCGCCGCCACCGCACCGCAGGCGTAGGCGTCGGCCTGCGCGAGCTCGACGGGTCGGAACCGGTCGCCGACCGGGGCCACCGCTTCGAGCAGCGCGAGCACCTCGTCGCCCCGGCGCAGCGCCACGACGATGACACCCCGGTCGTCGACCGTCACCTGGCGCACCGACTTCCGGAGCCGCAGCGCGTCGCGCGCCGCGCTCGCGTCGTCGGGCACGCTGCGGCGCGCGGCGAGCTCGCGCTCGGCCGCGACGGGCACCTCGCCCGACGGTCCGAGCAAGCGCAGACGGGTGCAGTCGGCGTGAATCACGTCGGCCAAACCTGCCGCGAGCCGCCCGGCCACGCGTCCGATGCCGTCGCGCAGGTCGAGCAGCTCGCGATCGCCGGCGAGCACGCCCGAGGACATCAACTCGTTCGCGATGACGAACGAGATGCGCATCGAGTCTCCTCGCAAAAGCGCGAGCCGGCGGAGATGGCGGTCCTTCTCCATTGCGTACGCCCCGAACAGCACGGCAATCGCGATCGCGCCCACCCGCACCGGGATCCAGGCCGCGAAGCCGGCAAAGAGCGCAACGAATCCGCTCGCGCCGAGCACGAACGCGATCTGCAGACGGCGGCGCGCGATCGAGCCGTCCGTCAGTGGTTGGTCCGTCGGAATCCCGACTCGCCGTTCCTCGAGCGCGATCTCCCGATCGAGCTTGGTGACTGTTGCCGGCATAGCTCCCCCTCTCGGAGCCGCCAGTCCGTTCCCCTCACAGTGTTCATCGAGCGCGCGGCGACTCAGACTTGAGCGACTTGCGCGGGGACCTCGTAGATAATTCCGTGATCGCGGGTGAGCCACGCAATTCCGTTGTCGTCGGCGTATCCCCGGCCCTGCACGTTGAAGATGCGCACGGACGGCGCGTCCAGGGGATAGGGGCCCCAGTGCCATGTCCCACGGTGCAGATGTACACAGCTGTGGCGCGGCATCACGAACGCCCGGACCGTGTCGAAGTGCGCCGGTTCGGAGAAGTCGACCGAGCCCGGCGCGACCACGACGATCGCGGCGCCGCTCATCGGCATCAGGGTCTGGGTGTGGGTGTCGTGGCGATTGAGCAACTCGCATTGCAGCCAGCCGTCGACGACCTCGAGCTCGTCGAGCGTGTGCCCGATGAAGTTCGCGGCGCCGTCGTCCCAGAGGAACTCGAGATCAGCGGTCGGATTTCCGTCGTTCTCCTCGGGCGGGACGGTGCCGAAGGGCGCGAATGCTTCGCGCGTCGCCGGGAGCGCATCGAGGCGAACCACTCTCATGGCATCCACATCCCCGGCCTCATGTCCCGCTCCCGCCGCTCCTCTAGGCTGACACCGGCGTCAGTTGTACCGCATCGCGGGCGTGGAGGTCACGAAATGGACGTGCGTTCGATCGAAGACGTCGAGCCGGTCATCGAGCACAACGGCACCGTGCCCGTTTGGTGGCTCGTGAACCCGCGCGAGATGTTCGACATCACCAAGGGCGGACATCTCGAGCTCGTCAGCGAGTTCGAGGTCGCGGGCGGCGGTTTCGTCGACCCGCACCATCACCCGACGCACGAGTTCTATTACGTCACCGCGGGCCGTGGGATCATGACGATCTCCGGTGAAGACCGCGAGATCCGCCAGGGCGACCTCGTGCACATCCCGCCCAACGCCGTGCACTCGCTCCGGCCGGTCAGCGACCACGCGCCGATCCACTGCTTCGCGTTCGCGGTCGGTGTCGACGGCGCGGGCCCGGTCGACTACACGAGCTAGCGCGTGGCCCGCGTGTTGGTGACCCGTCGTCTTCCCGACGGCGGGCTGGATCCGCTCGCGGGTCACGAAGTCGTCGGACCGAAACCCGACGACGCGCCGTACACCCCCGCCGAGCTCGTCGCGTTCGCGGGCGACTGCGACGCGATCGTCTCGCTGCTCACCGACAAGATCGATGCCGACGTGCTCGCCGCGGGTGCGGCCGGCGGGCGCCTGAAGGTCGTCGCCAACGTGGCCGTGGGTTACGACAACATCGACGTGCGGGCCGCCGCCGCCCACGGCATCGTCGTGTGCAACACGCCCGGGGTGCTCGACGACACGACGGCCGATACCGCCTTCCTGTTGATCCTCGCCGCGTCCCGACTCGCTTCCACCGCCGAAGCCGACCTGCGGACGGGCCGGTGGAAAGGCTGGGGGGTCACGCAATACCTCGGCCTCGACGTGCACGGCGCCACGCTCGGCATCGTCGGCTACGGCCGCATCGGCCAGGCGGTCGCGCGCCGGGCCGAGGGCTTCGCCATGCATGTGCTGCACCACGCCCGGCGCCCGACCGGCATTCCCGGTTTCGTCGCCGACCTCGACGACCTGCTCGTGCAGTCCGACATCGTCTCGCTCCACATCCCGGGCGGCGCCGATACGCATCACCTCATCGACGCGCGCCGGCTCGCGCTCATGAAGCCCGCCGCGGTGTTGGTCAACACTGCGCGGGGCACCGTGGTCGACGAGCTCGCGCTCGCCGACGCGCTGCACGACGGTCGCCTCTTTGCCGCGGGCATCGACGTGTACGAGCGCGAACCCGTAGTGGAACCCCGACTCCTGAGCGCGCCGCGCACCGTCCTGCTGCCGCACATCGGTTCGGGTTCGCAGGCGACCCGCGCCCGCATGGCGACCATGGCCACCGGCGCGGTCGTGACGGTGCTCGGCGGCGGCACGCCGACCAACGTCGTGACGCCGACCTGACCGACGCGTAGATTCGGCCCATGAGCGAACACGTGCGCGGAGTCGTTGCCACCGCGAAGAAGGCACCCGTCACGGTCGAGACGATCGTGGTGCCCGATCCCGGTCCGGGCGAGGCGAAGGTGCGCGTGCAGGCGTGCGGCGTATGCCACACCGACCTGCACTATCGCGAAGGCGGTATCGGCGACGACTACCCGTACCTGCTCGGGCACGAAGCCGCAGGCATCGTCGAAGCCGTCGGCGCCGACGTCACGAGCGTCGCGCCCGGCGACTTCGTCGTGCTCAACTGGCGCGCGGTGTGCGGTGAGTGCCGCGCGTGCCGCCGTGGTCGACCCTGGTACTGCTTCAACACGCACAATGCCAAACAGAAGATGACCCTCGCCGACGGCACGCCGCTCTCCCCGGCGCTCGGCATCGGTGCGTTCGCGGAGAAGACGCTCGTCGCCGCGGGCCAGGCGACCAAGGTCGACGGTCGCGCCGATCCCACCGCCGCCGGCCTGCTCGGTTGCGGGGTGATGGCCGGCTTCGGCGCGGCCACGTACACCGGCGGCGTGCAACGCGACGACTCGGTCGCGGTGTTCGGTTGCGGCGGTGTGGGCGATGCCGCGATCGCGGCCGCGCGCCTCGCCGGGGCGCGCACGATCATCGCCGTCGACCGTGATCCGCGGAAGCTCGAATGGGCGATCGGTTTCGGTGCGACGCACACCGTCGACGCGTCGAAGGAAGATGCAGTCGAAGCGATCCGCGCGCTCACCGACGGCAACGGCGCGGATCTGTGCATCGAGGCCGTCGGTCGACCCGAGGTGTTGCAGCAGGCGTTCTACGCGCGCGATCTCGCGGGCACCGTCGTGCAGGTCGGTGTACCGACGCCCGACATGGAGCTCCCCGACATCCCGATGATCGACTTCTTCGGCCGGGGTGGTGCGCTGAAGCCGAGTTGGTACGGCGACTGCCTGCCCGAGCGCGACTTCCCCACGCTGATCGACCTGTACCTGCAGGGCCGTTTCCCGCTCGACAAGTTCGTGTCGGAGACGATCGCCCTCGACGAGGTCGAGCAGGCCTTCCACAAGATGGAGCGCGGCGAGGTGCTCCGGTCCGTCGTCCTGCTGTAAGCGTTCCCTAACATCCGCGCATGAGTGACAACGCCGAATGGGGACCGCTCGCCGCACTGATCGGTGAGTGGGAAGGTGACCAGGGCAGCGACTTCGCGTACGCGAACGCCGAGGGCAAGGTCAAGGACACGCCGTACCGCGAGAAGACCTCGATGAAGCCGTTCGGGCCCGTCGAGAACGGAACGCAGGTGCTGTACGGCCTCGACTACCGCATGGCGGCGTGGCGCGGCACCGAAGAGAACCCGTTCCACACCGAGGTCGGCTACTGGCTCTGGGACGCGGCCGACAGCCAGGTGTTCCGCTGCTTCGTCGTGCCGCGCGGCAGCCTCGTCCTCGCGGGCGGCGACGCCGACCCCGACGCCAAGAGCTTCACCATGCACGCGGAGTGCGGCTCGGAAACGTACGGCGTTCTCTCGAACCGCTTCCTCGCCACCGCGGCGCGCACGTCCAACTACCGCTGCACCGTCACGATCAACGACGACGGGTCATGGGCGTACGACGAGCTGACGACGGTGGAACACGCACGTTTCGGCGCGGTTGTCGAGCACTCCGACCGCAACCTCATGCGCCGCGTCGACTGACGGCGCGCCACCGCCAGGCGTCAGCCGCGTTCGACGGGGGAATCGTCGAGCGAGAGCAACTGGAGCGTGGTGCTGCCCGCGCGCAGATCCGCGAAGAACTTCTCTTCCTTGGCCGCGCGTTCGCGCCCCGCGGCGAGCACGTCGTCGAGGTGCGCGTTGGGAACGACGGTGACCCCGTCGGCATCGCCCACGATCCAGTCGCCGCGTGACACCTCGACATCGCCGACCATCGACGGCGCGCCCGTCCAGCCCGGCTCCTGTTTCGTCGCGCCGCGCAACGCGACCATGGTGGAGAACACCGGGAACCCGTGGGCTTCCAGGGCATCGATGTCGCGCACGCCACCGTCGATCACGAGCCCGACGATGCCGCGGGCTTCGGCGCCGGTTGTGAGCACCTCGCCCCAATAGCCGCGGGCCTGCTCGTGCCCGACGTTGACGACCAGAACCGAGCCCGCGGGCGCTTCCGCGACGGCCACGTGGATCGCGAGGTTGTCGGCGGTGCTGCAGGTGACGGGGAAGGCCGGCGCACTCACTCGCGCCCCCTTCCAAACGGGACGGAGCCGGGGCGCCATCGGCCGCCCGCCGCTCTCGCCGAGCGTCGCAGAACCCAGGGCGGCGAACGCCGCGGCGTAGTCGTCGGTCATCCGCCGAACTTACCGGCGCCGCGGGGCGACCGGGCCCAATCAGTCAACGCAGGCGGGCGCTGGTCTCCGGCGGCGGGTCCGATGTCGGGTGCAGCAACGCGCCGAGAATCTCGACACCGTCGACGACCCGCGGGCCCGGCCGGGAGAAGTGGGCGTTGGCGTCGACCGCGAAGAACCGATCCGCGCCGCGCAACTCGGCCCGCTCGAGCAGCGGCGCGGCCTGTTCGATCGCGTCGTCGAGACCGAATCCACACGGCATGAACACCACGACCTCGGCCGCGGCAGCCGCGATCTCCTCCCAGTCGAGGCGCCGGGAATGCGCGCCCGCGGCCGCGCACACTGTTTCGCCGCCCGCGGCGGTGACCATGTCGGGCACCCAGTGCCCGGCGTTGAACGGCGGATCGCCCCACTCGAGCACGAGCACACGCGGGCGGGAGAGTGTGGCGACGCGCTGCTCGACCGCCGCGACCCGACGCTGGAGCTCGGCCATCACCCGTTCGGCGCGCGCCGTGGTTCCCGTCGCGGCACCGACGATCCCGACGCACGCGATGACGTCGGCCAGGCGATGCGGATCGAGCGACACCACGTCGGCTCGGCAGCCGATCACATCGAGCGCGGCTTCGATCGCGCCGGACGGAACCGCGCACACCTGGCACAGGTCCTGGGCCAGGATCAGATCAGGACCGATCGCACGGATCAGTTCGTTGTCGAGCGTGTAGAGCGACGCGCCGGCCTGCACGGTCGCCCCGACCTGCGCGTCGATCTCGGCGGGCGTGAGCGAACCGTCGGTCGGCAACGAGGTGCCCGACACCTGCGGCAGCGCGCGGGCCGCGGCGGGGAAGTCGCATTCGAAGCTGACGCCGCACAGGTCGTCGTCGAGCTCTAGCGCGAACACGATCTCCGTCGCGGACGGCAGGAGCGAAACAATTTTCATTCGCGGGTTCTCACACTGGCGGAGGGCGAGGGATTTGAACCCTCGAGGGGACTTATCACCCCCTACTCGCTTAGCAGGCGAGCACCTTCGGCCACTCGGTCAGCCCTCCGGAACGTGACGAGTATACGAGGGCGTCTTCGGCGCGGTGCCGGGGTACTTTCGGGGGATGACGCCGGTCGAGGCCCTCGAGCGCATCGCCGACCTCCTCATGCGCGGTCGTGCACCGGGGCATCGCCAACAGGCGTTTCGCCGCGCGGCGCGGGAGGTGGCCCGGGTACCGGAGTCGGAACTGCGTTTCCTGGCCGACACCGGTCGGTTGCAGGATCTGCCCGGGATCGGCGATACGACCGCAGCGGTGATCGCCGAAGCACTCGCGGGCGAGACCCCCGCCTATCTGGCGAAGCTGCTCGAACACGCGGAGACGCCGGGGAGCTCGGCCGGCGAAGAGCTGCGCGCCCAGCTGAAGGGCGACCTGCACGTGCATTCCGACTGGTCGGACGGCGGCGACCCGATTCGCACGATGGCCGAGGCGGCGCGTGCCCTCGGGCACGAGTACTTCGCGCTCACCGATCACTCGCCCCGGTTGACGATCGCGCACGGATTGCCACCCGACCGGTTGCGCGAGCAACTCGACGTGGTCGCGGAGCTGAACGAGGAGATGGCGCCGTTCCGCATACTGACCGGAGTGGAGGTCGACATCCTCGACGACGGCGCGCTCGACGGATCGGAAGAGCTGCTCGGCCGCGTCGACGTCGTCGTTGCGAGCGTGCACTCGAAATTGCGGATGGACTCGGTCGCGATGACGCGCCGGATGGTCGCCGCGGTCGCGAGCCCGCACGTCGACGTGCTGGGTCACTGCACCGGTCGATTGCTCGTCGGGCGCGGTCGTCCGCAGTCGGAGTTCGATTCCGACGTCGTGGTCGAGGCGTGCCGCGTCTTCGACACCGCGCTCGAGATCAACTGCCGGCCCGAACGGCTCGACCCGCCGAAAGAGATCCTGCGCAAGGCCGTCGACTCGGGCGTGAAGATCGCGATCAGCACCGACGCGCACGCCGCGCCTCAACTCGAGTGGCACGCGTACGGCACCGACCGCGCCGCGGAGTGCGGGGTGAAGGCCGACAACGTGATCAACGCGTGGAGTGCCGACACCCTCCTCGCATGGTGCGCCGCGCACCCGAGCTGAGCGTCACGGCGCGGGCGGGGCGCGCTCGGTTCAGGGCGCGAGGCGGCGGCCGATCTCCCATTGGTGGCCGAACGGATCGGTGACGCGGCCGACGCGCCAGCCGTTGCCTTCGCCGACGGGCGAGATCTCGGTGGCGCCGGAGTCGAGGGCGCGCGTGAAGACGGCGTCGGGGTCGTCGACGCTGAGGATCAGGCGAATCGATCCGTGCCCGCCTTCCGGATCCGCGGCGGGGTCGGTCTGGATCCAGAACTCGGCGCCGCCGATCCAGAGCTGCGCGACCTGGAGACGACCGGTGTCGTCCTCGAGGCGTTCGAGGTCGACTGCACCGAACGCGGCCCGGTAGTAGGCGAGCGCGGCGTCCGCGTCGCGCACCACCAACCAGGGCGCAAGCCCCGTCGACGCGCGGTCACCACCTGCGGCTGCGTGCATCAGTCGCGCCACACGATCGCCGCTTCGAACGGGGCGAGATGGAGTACGTCGTCGAGGTGCTCGGTGTCACGGGCGCGGATCGTCGAGACGCGTATCGCCCCGGGGCCGATCGCGGCGATGTCGACGGGCGCGTCCGACAGATTGCATGCCACGACCGTGCGCTCGCCCCGCTGCCAGACCCACACGTCGTCGTTCGGGCCTGCGAGCGTTCGGTAGGAGCCGTCGCGCAGTTCGGGCAGCGCGTCGCGTAGTCCGATGAGGTCGCGGGTCAGCGAAAGCATCGAGTCGGGATCGTGACGCTGGTCGGCCACGTTGATCGCCGCGTAGCCGCCGTACGGAAGCCACGGCTCCACGCCCGGATCCGAGAACCCCGCGCCCGGGTCGGCCTTCCAGTGCATCGGCGTGCGCTCGTCGTCGCGGCCCATGCGCGCACCGTGGAAAACGCCGACCGGGTCGAGGATCCGATCGGGTGGCACGTCGGTGTCGATCATGCCGATCTCGTCGCCGTAGTAGAGGAACGGCGTGCCCCGCAGGCCCATGAGCATCACGAGCGCAGCGCGCGCCTTCACCGGATCGTTCTTGCACCAGCGGGTCGGGAAACGGTGGTTGTCGTGGTTGCCGCCCGTCCACACCGGCCAGGCGTGGGCCGGGAGGAGCCCCTCGGCGCGCTCGACGGCGTCGCGAAGCTGCGGCGCCTCGAACTCCGAGTGCAACAACATGAAGTTGAACGCGAGATTCAGCTCGTCGCCGTCGCCGTAGAAACGGGTGAACGCTTCCGGCTCGAGCACGTACGTCTCGCCGATCAGCACCCGGGGCGGGTCGTAAGAGTCGGCGAGCTTCCGCCAATGCCGCAACACGTCGTGCACTTCGGGTCGGCACGCGTTGTACACCGACCGCTGTCCCATCATCTGGACGTACCAGTGATCGGCTTTCGTCGCGGGCGGGTTGTCGCGCAGCTGACGATCCTTGATGATCGAATGCGCGACGTCGATGCGGAAGCCGGCGACACCGCGGTCGAACCAGAAGCGCAGGATGTCGTCGAACGCGTCGCGTACCTCTTGGTTCCACCAGTTCAGGTCGGGCTGCGACGAGAGGAACTGGTTGAGGTAGTACTGCCGGCTCGCCTCGTCGAACGTCCACGCGGGACGGCGCGGATCGAACGCCATGGTCCAGTTGTTCGGGACCGAGCCGTCGGGCTTCGGATCGGCCCATACGTACCAGTCGCGGTGGCGCGAGTCGCGTGCCGACTTGGCGTCGACGAACCACGGGTGCTGATCGCTGGTGTGGTTCGGGACGAGGTCGAGGATCACGCGGATCCCGCGCGCGGACGCGGCCTCGATCAGTGCGTCGGCGTCGGCCAGTGTTCCCAACGCGCCGTCGACGTCGACGTAGTTCGCGACGTCGTAGCCCCAGTCCTTGTTCGGCGACACCATGATCGGGTCGAGCCAGATCCCGTCGACGCCGAGCCAGGCGAGATGGTCGAGGCGTTCGGCGATGCCCCGCAGATCACCGACCCCGTCCGCGTTCGTGTCCATGTAGGAGCGGGGATAGATCTGGTAGAGCACCCCGTCGCGCCACCACGTGCGACCCGACCGATCCGCAGGCATCCCCGGCATCGCGCCGACGCTACCGCGAGCGGGAAACGCCGCGTTGGCAGGAAAACCAGCGCCACACGCCGAAATTCCTGCCAACAGATGGCAGCAAAACCGGCTCCATGAAGCGGAAACCCTGCCATCTGATGGCAGGGTTTTCGGTTAGTTGGCGGCGGCGCTGGGGGAGGGTTCGCCTTCGGCGGCGGCCCACATGCGGGCGTACGCACCGCGGCGCAGGAGCAGGTCGTCGTGGTGGCCGTCTTCCACGACCCGACCGGCGTCGATCACGACGATGCGGTCGGCGAGACGGGCCGTCTGCAAGCGGTGCGCGATGAGGATGGTGGTGCGGCCGCGGGCAGCGACGCCCATCGCGGCCTGCACCTTCGCCTCGGTCTGCAGGTCGAGGTTGGAGGTCGCCTCGTCGAGCAACAGGATCGCGGGGTCGACGAGATGGGCGCGGGCCAACGCGATGAGTTGTCGTTGGCCCGACGACAACGAACGTCCTCGTTCGCTCACCCACTGCAGGTAGCCGCCGGGCAGACCGGCGATGAACTCGTGCGCGCCGACGGCACGCGCCGCGGTCTCGACTTCGGCATCGGTCGACGCGTCGCGGCCGTACGCGATGTTGTCGCGGATCGTGCCCGAGAACAGGAACGCCTCCTGCGGAACGACGCCGAGCTGTTGGTGGAACGCGACCTGGTCGTATTCGTTGACGGGTACACCGTCGGCTTCCACGCGGCCCGACGTGGGGTCGTAGAAACGGGCGACGAGCTTGATGACGGTCGACTTGCCCGCGCCCGTCTCCCCGACGAGCGCGACCGTCTCCCCGGGCGCGATCTGCAGATCGATGCCGCGCAACGCTTCCTCGGTCGCATTCCGGTAGCGGAAGTGCACGTCGTCGAGCTGCACGTCGCCGGTCAGGGCGGGGACGGGCAACGGGTTCACGGGCGGCGGCACCGAGGTCGGCGTCTCGAGCAGCTCCGTGATCCGGTCGATCGCGACCCGGGCCTGCTGATACGAGTCGAAGACCTGCGACAGCTGCTGGATCGGCGCAAAGAACAGGTTCAGGTACAGCAGGAACGCGATCAGTGCACCGACGGTCAGCGTGTTGTTCGCAACGTAGACACTCCCCGCGCCGAGCACGAGGCAGACGGCGATGTCGGAGAGGAAGTCGACGAAGGGGAAGTAGATCGCGACGAGGCGTTGGGCGCGTACCGTGCGCGTCGCGGTACCCACCGGCGATCTCTTCGAAGTTGTCCTGGTTGCGCTCTTCGCGCACGAACGCCTGCGACACGCGCACACCCGACAGACCCTCTTGCAGGTTGGCGTTCACCGCACCCATGCGCTCGCGCGCGAGCTCGTACGCCTTGGTCGACTGGTGCCGGAACCACAAGGTCGCGACGAACAGCGGGGGCAGGATCACCGCGCTCACGAGCGCGAGGCGCGGGTTGATGAACACGAGCGCGACCCCGACACCGAGGAACGTAACGAGGTTGACGAGCGCGTTGACGAGACCGTTCTGCAAGAGCTGCGACAGCGCGTCGACGTCGCTGGTCATGCGGGTCATGATCCGGCCCGCCATCTCGTTCTCGTAGTAGTCGACGCCGAGCCGCTGCAGGTGGGCGAAGATCTTGATGCGCAGCGCGTGGAGCAGCCGCTCGGAGATACGCCCCATCACGCGCGCCTCGGCCCACATCACCCACCAGTCGAAGAGGGTGATCGCGAGGAACACGGCGGTGGCGAGCCAGAGCGCGCGCGGTACCGGCGGGACGGGGGCGACGCCGTGGTCGAGGCCGTACTTCACGAGCAACGGGCCCGCGAGCGTGCACACCGCGTCGAGCGCGACGAGGAACATCCCGACGAACAGCCACAGGCGGTAGCGGCGCAGGAATGCGAGGAAGGTGAAATGCGGTGCGGGCCGCGACTCGAACGCGACGTCGACGCGCGGGTCGGCGTCGGCGGGTTCGAGCGCGTCGACCTGGGCCAGGAGCTCCGGGGTCGGCGCGAGCGCGCCGCCCCACGCGGCACCGCCGCCCGCACCACCGCCGCCGCCACCGCCACCCGGTCCGCCGAAGCGCATGGAGGCGGGGCTGGAAGTGCGCGTCCGGTCGGCGATGAGCGCGCTGCGCAGTTCCTCTTCTTCGAGGCCGCGCCACGCCGACGGCGTGATGCCGTCGACGCGCGTGTCGTCGACAACCTGCTCCTCGATCGCGTCGATGCCTTCCGCGTCGTCGCCCGGCCCGGAGAGCAGCAATCGGTACAGCTGGCAGCGCTCGGTCAGCTCTTCGTTCGTTCCGGCATCGACGACCTGACCTTTGTCGACGACGACGATCCGATCGGCCAACGTCAACGTGGAACGCCGATGCGCGATGAGCAATGTCGTGCGCGTGCTCGCGATCCGGCGCAGCGTGGCGTGGATCTCCTCCTCGATGCGCGCGTCGACCGACGACGTGGCGTCGTCGAGCAGCAGGATCGCGGGATCAGAGAGGAGCGCGCGGGCCAGCGCGACCCGTTGCCGCTGACCGCCCGACAGCGTGAGGCCCTGCTCGCCGACGACGGTGTCGTAGCCGAACGGGAGCTGCATGATGAATTCGTGGGCTTCGGCGGCGCGGGCCGCGGTCTCGACTTCGGCGGCAGTCGCGTCGGGGCGCCCGAAGGCGATGTTCGCGGTGATCGAATCGGAGAACAGGAACGAGTCCTCGAACACCACGCCGATGCTGCCCCGCAACGACTGCAGCGTCGCGTCGCGCACGTCGAGCCCGTCGATCTTGATCGCGCCGGAGTGAACGTCGTAGAAGCGCGGGAGCAGAAGCCCGACCGTCGACTTCCCCGAGCCCGAGCCGCCGACCAACGCAACTGTCTCGCCCGCGGCGACGTGCAGCGTAAAGTCGCGCAGCACCGGCTCGGTCGACGTGTAACCGAACGTGACGTTGTCGAAGTCGACGGCACCCCGCGCGACGTGCAACACCTCGGCGTCGGGCTTGTCCTGCACGTGCGGCGTGGAGTCGAGAAGGTCGTAGATGCGTTCCGCGCCGGCGCGGGCGAGCTGACCGACGGTCAGGATGGCCGCGAGCTGACGCACCGGCGGCGCGATGAGGAGCATGTAGGACGCGAAGGCGAAGAACGTTCCGAGCGAGATCTCGTGGTGCAGCGCGAGCCAGCCACCGAGCGCCAGCACCGCGACCTGACCGAACGCGGGGATCGTCTGCATCGCCGGTTGCAGGCGGGCCTGGATGTTCACGAGCCGCACGCGCGACGCGAACATCAGCTCGGAGCGTTCCGCCAGGCGGTCGAGCTCGCGCGACTCCTGCCCGAAACCCTTCACGACCCGCACGCCGGTGACGTCTTCCTCGACGACGTTGGCGACGTCGCCCGCCTTCTGCTGCGCGTCCCAGCTCGCGGGGAACACGGACGTGCGCAGCTTCATCGCGGTGACGAGCAACAGCGGCGCCACCGCGAGCATCACCAATGCGAGCGGCACCGAGAGGATGAACATGACGGTGAGCGACACGACGAACAAGAGGATGTTCGCCACGCCGATCGGCAGGAACTGCAGGAAACCCTGCACCAACGCGACGTCGGACGACGCGCGGCTCACGAGCTGACCCGTCGACATCTCGTCGTGGCGGGCGAAGTCGAGGCGCTGCAACTGCCGGAAGATCGCAGTTCGGAGATCGTGTTGGACGTCGAGCGCGATACGACCGCCGCGGAAACGGCGTAGGTACGCGAAGATGAACGTGAACACGCCCATCACGATCATCAGGGTCAACCACGGCGCCAGCGGTCGCTTGTGGTGCGTGATGACGTCGTCGATCACGACCTTCTGCACGAGCGGCAGCAGCGACTGGATCAACTGGCCACCGATGGCCACGCCGAACGCGATGTACGCGTTCTTCTTGTGCGGCTTCATGTAGCCGACGAGACGCCGGATCCAACCCTGCTTCTTCATCTTCTCGGTGGTGACGAGGTCGGCCATCTAGGTGGTCACCTCGCGTCCGCGCTCGGCCCGCAGGCGCGCTTCCATCCGCAGCGCGAGCGCGTCGTCGAGATCGAGGAGCGCACCCAGGAGCGCGTCGCGCTGGCGGGCGTGCTCGAAGATCCGGAGCAGGGTCTCGCTCATCTCGTCCTCGGCGGCACGCAGCGCGACCAGCCCGGCCGGAGTGAGGCAAACCCGGATCGATCGCCGATCGCCGGCCACCGCTTCCCGGCCGACCAGCCCCCGTTCGACCAGACCGTCGACGACCGCGGTGATCGTGGGCTTGGCCACGGCCAGGCGGTCGGCCAGCAGCGTCGAGCGCTCGTCACCCGCCGCGATCAGCGTCAGGACCCGGAACTGGGCGAGCGTGAGATCCCGGGCCGCGGCGGCCCGTTCCATCGAGCGGGCCGCCAATGTCAGCGCCCGGGCGGCGCGCGGCAGGTCGGAGTCGGAAAACGGCATTGAGGTCCAAGATACCAAACCATTAGAGAGTCGAACTATCCCGGGATCCGGCACCGCTGCCGGGAACGGCATGATTCCGGGGATGGCAAATGCGCTGGGGATCGACGTCGGGACCACGAACGTCAAGGTCGCGCTGGTGCGCGACGACGGCACGACGGTCGGGAGCGCCCAGCGGCCCCTGCTGATCACCCGCACCGACGAGATCGCCGAACAGGACGCCGAGATCACGTGGGTGGCGCTCGTGGCCGCCGTGCGCGAAGTCACGGTCGCGCATCCCGCCGCGGCCCGGGGCGTCACCGCGATCGGTGTGTGCAGCCAATATTCGTCGGTCGTCCCGATCGACGCCGCGGGCAAGCCGATCGCGCCGATGCTCATGTGGCAGGACCAGCGCGGCACCGATCACTGCTACCGGATCATGGCCCGCGACGACACCGCGTTCCCCACGTTCGTGGAGCGGCACGGCATCCCGCCCGTCGGCGGTGGCATCTCGCTCGCGCACATCCTCTATCTCCAGAACGACCGCCCCGATCTGCACGCGCGGACCGAGGCGTACGTCGAGGCGATGGACTACGTGACCGCGCGCCTGACTGGCCGCATCACTGCGACCCAGCACAGCACGTACATGTTCCAACTCGGCGACAACCGCACGCTCGACAATCCCGGCTTTGCGATGTCGCTCGTGAACCTGGCCGGCGTCGACGTCGAGCGCTTGCCGCGCGTCATCCCGATCGACAGCGCGGTCGGCACGCTCCAAGCCGACATCGCCCGCGACCTCGCGCTGCCGGAGACGGCCGTCGTCTACGCGGGGACGAACGACACCGCGACCGCGGCCGTGGCCACCGGCGCATTCACCCCCGGACGGGCGGGCATCTCGATCGGCACCACCAGCGTTCTCGTCGACCAGCTTGACTCCTTCCGCGTCGACCTCGAGCACCAGCTCTTCGCGATGCCGGCGCCCTACGGAGATCGCTACGTCGTGTGCGCCGAGAACGGGCTGGGCGGCAAGATCGTCGAGACCGTCTTGCGCAACCTGATCTACGCGGTCGACGAGCTCGGCAACAACCACGCGGCCGATCCGTTCGCGGCGCTGGAGATCACGTTGCGCGCCGCGCCGGCCGGCGCCGGGGGAGTGATGTTCCTGCCCTGGCTGAACGGCGCGTCGGCGCCGCAGGGCGACGGCAGGATGCGCGGTGGCTTCGTCAACATGTCGCTGGAGACGAACCGCCGCGACCTCGTGCGCGCCGCGGTCGAAGGCGTGGCGCACAACCTCCGCAGCCTGGTCGGGCCGGTCGAGGCGTTCACCCACCAGCGCATCGACGAGATCGCGCTCGTCGGCGGTGCGGCCCGCGCGCAGACGTGGTGTCAGATCCTCGCCGACGTGCTCGACCGACCCGTCACCGCGCCCGCCGCTCCCGACATCGCCATCGCGCGGGCGACGGCCCTGCTCGCGCTGGAGCGCGCCGGAACCTGGTCGCGCGCCGACCTCGACCGCGAACCGAGCGGCGAAAACCGCCGGTTCACCCCGAATCCCGACAATCGCAGCCTCTTCGCCGATCGACACGCGCAGTTCGAGGCTGCCTACGCTGCCCTTCTCCCGATCAGTGAGGCCCTTTCATGAGCTCGTCGTACCCGTACGCAGACACCCACGACGTGTTGCGCGGCATGCCGTCCGAAGGACGCTCGCGCGACTCGATCATCGCCGAGCTCGAAGGCTTCGCCCACGCCGAGGACAAGACATGGGAAACCGGCAAGTGCTCGGGCACGATGTACTGCGGCGATCACACGCACTACGAGTTCCTCGGCCGCGCCTTCGACCTGTTCGCGCACATGAACGCGCTGCGAGCGCGACATGTGCCCGAGTATGACCAAGTTCGAGGGCGAGATCATCGCCATGACGCTCGACATGCTGCACGCCGACGCGGTCACCGACGGCGAGCCCGTGGGGCTCGTCACCTCCGGTGGTAGCGGCAGCATCCTGCACGCGGTGCTCGCGTACCGCGAGTTCGCGCAGCAGACGCGGGGGATCGATCGGCCGAACTTCGTCAAGCCCGAGACCGCGCACCCCGCGTTCGACAAGGCGTGCCACCTGCTGGCGATCGAGTGCCGGCGCGCGCCGATCGACCCGGTGACCATGCAGGCCGACGTGGCCGAGGTCGCGAAGCTCATCGACGAGAACACGATTGCCATCGTCGGTTCCGCGTGCAACTACGGCTACGGCACGATCGACCCGATCGCCGAACTGGCCGCCCTCGCGCTGGAGCGCGGCGTCGGTCTGCACGTCGACGGCTGCCTCGGCGGTTTCATCCTGCCGTGGGGACAAGAGCTGGGCTATCCGAACATCCCCGTGTTCGACTTCCGCATCCCCGGCGTCACCAGCATCTCGGCCGACACACACAAGTACGGCTACGGGTTGAAGGGCACCTCGGTGCTCGCCTTCCGCGACAAGCCGTTGCGCAACAGCCAGTACTTCTTCATGACCGACTGGACGGGCGGCAAGTACGCCTCGCCCGGCATCGAGGGTTCACGGTCGGGCGGCATGCTCGCGTCGACATGGGCGTCGCTCGTCAGCATGGGTCGCGACGGCTACATGAAGTACGCCAAGGCGATCTTCGACACCGCGTTCGCGATGCAGGACGCGGTGCGTTCGCATCCCGAGTTGCGCATCCTCGGCACGCCCACGTTCTGCTTCAGCTTCACGAGCGACGAGTTCGACATCTACCACGTGAACGACTACATGCGGACCAAGGGCTGGCGCTTCAACGGCCAGCAGTACCCGAACGCAATCCACATGGCGGTGACCCGTCCGCAGACCCAGGCCGGCCTGGCCGACGAGTTCGCGACCGACCTCGCCGACGCGATCGCCTACGCACACGAGCACAAGAACGAGAAGCCGCTGAGCGCGGCCGTGTACGGCGGCGTGGAAGGCGGCATGACCTCCGAAGCCGACGAGTTCATCCGCGCGGTGATGGAGGACATGCTCGACAAGCACCAGGGTCTTCCGAGGCCATAAGCCGTGCCGAAGTACATCGCGCTGCTGCGCGGCATCAACGTCGGCGGGGCGCGCAAAGTGCCGATGGCCGATCTGCGCGAGCTGTTTGAAGCACTCGGTCATACCGACGTCCAGACCTACATCCAGAGCGGCAACGTCGTGTTCACCACCAAGGACGGCGCGCCGATGCGGGTGAAGAAGGCGCTCGAGCAGGCGATCGAGCGCGAGTTCCGTTTCGCGGTCGCCGTGATCCTGCGCGCACCGCGCGAGCTCGCGAGTGTCGTGCAGCGGAATCCGTTCGGTACCGATGCCTACGTCACGTTCCTCGACATTCCGCCGGAGAAGCAACGCGTCGCCACGCTCGACCCCACGAAGTTCGCGCCCGACGAGTTCCAGGTCGACGGGCGCGAGATCTACGTCCGCTGCCCGAACGGCTACGGACGCACGAAGATCAACAACACCTACTTCGAACGTCAGCTCGCGACCAAGGCCACGACGCGCAACTGGAAGACGATCACCACGTTGCTCGACTGGGCCACCGCGGCGAGCTGACTAGGCGCGGGCGCGCAGCGTCTCGACCCCGGGACCTTCGCAGTCGGCCAGCGCGCCGGACCGGCCGACCATGGCGAGGATCAACGACATGCACGGTCCCGTGACCTCGGGACCTTCCCCCGTCGACCAGTCGACGTCGGTCGCGCGGAGCTTCAGGCCGGCGACGCGCTTCTTGCCGTACAGCGGCAGTCCGGTCTTCTTGTACGTCTCCGCCAACGTCACCAGATGCTCGTCGGAGTGTTCGCCCCGCGCACCTTGGGCGCGCCGGATGTCCTCGCCGTGCACCATGACCTCGCCCAGCGCGACGTACGCGGGCCCGGGCGGCTTGCGGTTGCTCATGATGATCGCGTCGTAACGAGCCTTCACCTCGGCCGGAGTGCCGGCCGCGTAGCTCCGCAGGTCGCGGTCGACGGTCTTGTCGAAGTTGAAGCCCGACTTCACGAACCCGCCGAGGAAGTGCGGCGCGGTGATGTTGCCCGCCGCGGTCAGATGCGCGACGAGCTCCTGCACGTTCCACTTGTCGCACCACGTCGGCGCGTTCCACTGCTCGGGCGTGAGCGTGCCGAGGAACTCGCTCAACGACGCGCGTTCGTCGTGCACCATGGGCATGAGGTCGGCCATGACCGGATTCTCCCCTGAAAGCGGCTGTTGGCGAGACGACGAACGCGATCCCGAGAATCGACACACTGGAGAACAGTCAAGTATCTGCTTGACTATTGGGCGCCGGACGCCGACACTCAAGCACATGCTTAACCAAGGCGCCACGCTCGATCGGGTGTTCCAGGCGCTGGCCGATCCCAGCCGCCGAGACATGGTCGAACGGCTGAGCCGGGGTCCGGCCTCGGTCAGCGAGCTCGCCCGCCCGCTCGACATGACCCTGGCCGGCGTCGTCCAGCACCTACAGGTCCTGGAAGCGAGTGGCCTCGTCCGCACCGAGAAGGTCGGGCGCGTCCGCACGTGTCGCATCGAGCCCGCGGCCCTGGCCCCGGTCGAGCAATGGATCTCCGAACGCCGCACCAGCTGGGAACGCCGTCTCGACCGCCTGGGCAACTTCCTTACCGAACCAGAAAACGAACAAGGGGAATGACCATGACCGTGACCGAACGATCCGCCATCCACTCGACCTTCGTCATCGAACGCACCTACGCGGCCAGCCCCGCCCGGGTGTTCGCCGCGTTCTCCGACCCCGAGGCCAAGAACCGCTGGTTCGCCAACGGCGACGGGTGGGGCACCGACGCCTACCAACTCGACTTCCGCGTGGGCGGCCGGGAGATCTACCGGGGCCACCACGACGGCACCGCGGTGACGTTCGACGCCATTTACTACGACATCATCGAGAACGAACGCCTGATCTGGGCCTACGACATGCTCATGAACGACAACCGGATCTCGGTCTCGCTCTCCACGATCGAGCTCGTTCCCGACGGCGACGGAACCCGCCTCACCTTCACCGAACACGACACCTTCCTCGACGGCTTCGAGGCGGTCGGCCCCCGCGAAGAGGGAACCCGGGAACTCCTGAATGCGCTCGAGGCCGAGCTCCGGCGTCCGTAGAACGCGACCCTCCACGGGTGAGCGATGAGTTTCGCCGACCGCGGCAGTCTCTACGTCGAACCCAGAACTCTGACGAAGGAGCGAGCCGTGCCGCTACGTGAAACCGCCCCCACAGGCGCCCCCTGCTGGATCGACCTGTTCACCACCGACACCGACAAGAGCCGGGCGTTCTACGGCGAGCTGTTCGGCTGGGAGGCGCAGGACCCGAACCCCGAATTCGGCGGGTACTTCAACTTCACCAAGGACGACCAGCTGATCGCGGGCGGGATGCACAACGACGGCTCGTCGGAGTCGACCGACGCGTGGACGGTGTATCTCGCAGTGAAGGACGCAGAAGCAACCGTGGCGGCCGCGCCCGCGCACGGCGGCGAAGTGCAGATCCCGACCATGGCCGTCGGCGAGCTCGGAACGATGTCGGTGCTCGGTGATCCCGGCGGTGCGCGCGTCGGGATCTGGCAACCGAAGCTCCACAAGGGCTTCGGGATCGTGAACGAACCGGGCGCGCCGGGCTGGTTCGAGCTGCACACCCACGCGTACGACGCGTCGCTCGCGTTCTATCGCGATGTGTTCGGCTGGGAGACGCACGTGCACAGCGACACCGACGAGTTCCGCTACTCCACGCTCGGCGAAGGCGAGAACCAACTCGCCGGCATCATGGACGCGGCCGCGTTCCTGCCCGCCGACGTCACGTCGTTCTGGGCGGTGTACTTCATGACCGCCGACACCGACAAGACGTTGGCGCAGGTCGTCGACCTCGGCGGCGCGATCGTCGATCCCGCGCAGGACACGCCGTACGGCCGACTCGCGACCGCCACCGATTCGACGGGCGCGCAGTTCAAGTTGATGGCCAACAACTGACCCACTGGGTACCGTGAATGTCGCGTACCGCGCGACGCCAGCGCCGGAACAAGGAGACTCGGAAAAGTGACGAGCACAGCCCGCCTCGATCCGGCCGCCGCGAATTTCGACCCGGCAGCTCTGGGCTTCGAGCAGTACCGCACGGAGTTGACCGCGTACTGCTACCGGATGCTCGGTTCGGCCTTCGAAGCCGACGACGCGGTGCAAGAGACGTTGGTGCGTGCCTGGCGCAGCTTCGACCGGTTCGAGGGCCGGTCGTCGCTGCGTTCGTGGCTCTACCGGATCGCCAGCAACGTGTGCTTCGACATGTTGAAGGGCCGGCGCCGGCGCGCGCTGCCGATGGATCTCATGGCCGTGGGCCACGCCGACGGGCATGTCGATCCGCCGACCGCCGAGAACATGTGGGTCGGGCCGATGCCCGACGGCCGCGTCGTCCCCGACGGCGATCCCGCGGAACAGGCCGAGGTGCGCGAATCGGTGCGGCTCGCGTTCGTGGCCGCGCTGCAGCATCTCCCCGCCCGCCAGCGCGCGGTGCTCATCCTGCGCGAAGTTCTCAAGTGGAAGGCCACCGAAGTCGCGGAGCTGCTCGACACCACTGTCGTGTCGGTGAACAGTGCGCTGCAACGGGCCCGCGCGACGTTGGCCGAGCGCAACGTGACGGCCGGCAGCACTCCGCAACCGATCGACGAAGACCAACGCGAGTTGCTCGCGCGCTACGTCGATACGTTCGAGCGCTTCGATATCGAGGCACTCATCGCGTTACTTCACGAAGACGTGACGATGCAGATGCCGCCGTACCCGCTCTGGATGCAAGGCGCGGGCGAGTACCGCACGTGGCTGTTGGGTCCGGGAAGTGGGTGCGAGGGTTCGCGCCTCGTGCCGATCGACGTCAACGGCGCGCCCGGTTTCGCGCAATGGCGTCGCGACCCGGCGGGGGGTTACACCGCGTGGTCGATTCACGTTCTCACGCTGTCAGGCGGCGCCGTCACCGCCATGGACTTCTTCGTCGGGCCGGAGAACTTCGCGCTCTTCGATCTGCCGGTCCGCCTCGACGCCTGATCGCACGATCACCAACACGTCGTCCAGGCCGGCGAACACGATCAGGTCGACGAGCGGCTCGCACGCGTGCTCGATCCGCACGGTGGCGTCGAGCCGCCGCGCCAGCAGCTCGAGCCGCGCCAACGCGTCGATCGTGCGGAGGTCCGGCTGGGTGATCCGGCCGACGTCACACGTGATGACGAAGGCCGGTGCGGGGTGATTCGGTTCCACGGGGATGACGACCGTGCCCGGGGTAGGAATTCACCGATGAGTTCGGCGGCCGCCTGCGGTCGTAGCGGTTACACGCCCTCGACTGCGAAGGAGCCGGCATGAGTCTTCCCCCGGTGGTATCGGAACCGGAGTGGGTCGCGGCCCGCAAGGCCCTGCTCGCCAAGGAAAAGGCGTTCACCCGCCAACGCGATGCGCTGAATGCGGAACGGCGCCGGCTGCCGATGGTCGAGATCGAAAAGGACTACGTGTTCGACGGGCCCGACGGAAAAGTCCGGCTTCTCGACATGTTCGACGGCCGCAGTCAACTCATCCTCGTGCATTTCATGTTCGACCCGAGCTGGGACGACGGCTGCTCGAGCTGCACGGCCGGGGCCGACGAGGTTTCCGACGGATTCATTCGCCACCTGAACGCGCGCGAAACGTCGCTGGTCTACGTGTCGCGCGCACCGCTCGCCAAGATCGAGAACTACAAGCAGCGCCGGGGCTGGACGTTCCCTTGGTACTCGTCGTTCGGCAGCGACTTCAACTACGACTTCCACGTCACACTCGACGCCAAGGTCGCGCCGGTGGAATACAACTACCGAACGGAGGCCGAGTACGCGGCTCTGGGTTCGACGCTGTACACCGAGGACGGTCAGTCGGTCGAAGACCCGGGACGGAGCTACTTCCTGCGCGTCGGTGATCGCGTGTTCCACACGTATTCGGTGTTCGCGCGCGGCATGGAATCGGTCGGCGGCTCGTACTACTTCCTCGACGAGACCGCGCTCGGTCGCCAAGAAGAGTGGGAAGAGCCCAAAGGTCGCGTCGCGAGCGCGCACGCGGCCGTTCCCGATTTCTCCGACACTGACGCGACGAAGCAAGCGGTCGACGACTAGAGACGACGACTCCCGGACGCACCCTTGCCGGGCATGAAAGACTGACGGCACAGCTGCCGGAGGTGTTCATGACCGACGTGCTCGCGCGGCCGGAAGAGCAACACAACGGGATCGCGGACGACGTCTACGCGCGGCGCTGGCCCATCCTTGCCGTGCTCTGCGTCGCACTCTTGATCGTCGGCATCGACGGCACGATCGTCAACGTCGCGCTGCCGAGCTTCGTGCGCGAGCTGAACGCCTCGCCGAGCCAGCTGCAATGGATCAGCGACGCATACACACTCGTGTTCGCGAGCTTTCTCCTCACCGCCGGGTCACTCGGCGACAAGTTCGGCCGGCGCGGCGCACTGCTGATCGGCCTCGTCGTGTTCGGCGTGGGTTCGCTCGGCGGCGCCCTCGTCGGTTCGGCGGGCGCGCTGATCGTGACGCGCGCCATCCAGGGACTCGGCGGCGCGTTCATCATGCCGTCGACGCTCTCCATCCTCACCAATGTGTTCCCCGACGACGAACGCGGCCGCGCGATCGGCATCTGGTCGGGCGTGTCGGGGCTCGGCGTGGCGATCGGTCCGCTCGTCGGCGGATATCTCCTCGATCACTTCTGGTGGGGTTCGGTCTTCCTCGTCAACCTGCCGGTGATCGCGGTGGCGATCATCGCCGTCGTCTCGATCGTTCCGAACTCGAAGGATCCGAACGCGAAACCGATCGACTGGGTCGGCACGGTGTTGTCGGTCGGCACACTGACCGGACTCCTGTTCGGCATCATCGAAGGGCCGAGCCAGGGCTGGACCGCCACGCCGGTACTCATCGGCTTCGTCGGCGGCACCGCGATGCTCATCGCGTTCATCCTCTGGGAGCTGCACAACCCCGCACCGATGCTCGACGTCACCTTCTTCAAGAACCCGAGGTTCTCCGCCGCGTCGGTGGCGGTGACGTTCGTGTTCTTCGCGTTGTTCGGATCGATCTTCTTCCTGAGTCAGTACATCCAGTTCGTGCTCGGCTACAGCCCGCTGCAAGCCGGCGCGGCGCTGATACCGGTCGCGATCGCGCTCATGGTCAGCGCGCCGACGAGCTCAGTTCTCGTCGCGCGCGTCGGGACGAAGGCAATCGTGACGGCCGGACTGTTGGTGGTCGCGAGCTCGCTGACACTGTTGTCGTTCGCGACGACGACGTCGGGCTACCCACTCGTTGCGGGGGTGCTCCTGCTGCTCGGTCTCGGCATGGGTCTGGCGATGGCGCCCGCGACCGATTCGATCATGGGATCGCTACCGCGAGAGAAGGCCGGCGTGGGCTCGGCGGTGAACGACACGACGCGCGAAGTCGGAGGCGCGCTCGGCGTCGCGATCCTCGGCAGCATCCTGGCCGCCACCTACAGCTCCGCGGTCGGCGCGACCGAGGTGGTGAAGGCGCTCGGCGCGTCCGGTGCCGAAGGTGCGAAGGCGAGCGCGGCGGTCAAGACCTCCATCGGCGGCGCGTCGCAGGTCGCGGCCCAACTCGGCCAACTGGAAAAGCTCGGACGCGTACCGGTCGGGACGACGCAGGCGATCGTCGACGCGTCGAACCAGGCGTTCGTGCATGCCATGGGGCACACCGTCATCGTCGGCGCCGCCATTGCCGCGCTCGGGGCCCTCGTCGCGTTGATCTGGCTTCCGGCCCGGCCGATCACCACGCGGTCCGACGTCGAGGAGCTCGGCGATCTCGGCGATCTCGCCGTGCGCGGCGCGCGTGCACTGCCAACCAGTGCGTCGCGGCGGCGCGACCTGCTCGGCGCGACGCTCCAACTCCTCACCGAAGCCGGCTTCAGCAGCCTGAGCTTCTCAGGCGTCGCGAGCCGGGCCGGCATAAGCACCGGCTCCATCGAGCGCGATTTCAATTCGAAGCTCGACCTCGTCATCGACGCCATGAACGCAGCGATGGCCGAGCATCCGATCCCCGACACCGGCTTCTTCGAGGACGACTGCCGCACCTATATGCGATCCGCGGCGGAGAGCCTGGCGACTCCCGGTTCGCGCACCGTGATCGCCGACCTGCTCGGTGGGTCCGCGCGCGACGACGAGCTCACGATCGCGTTCCGCGACCGGCTCATCGGTCCCCGCCACCGCGCGTTGACCATGATGGTCCACCGAGCAGTCGCGCGCGAAGAGCTCGCGCCCGATGTCGACGCCGCGGTGCTCGTCGACACGCTCGTCGGCCCGCTGTATCACCGCCTCCTCCTCACCGGCGAGCCCCTCAACTCCGAAGTCGCCGACGAAGTGGTCGAACTCGTCCTCCAAGGCGCGGTGAGGAGGTAGGACACCCTTATTGGTCGCTCGCGCTGCGTCTCTGCCAGAGCGGCTGCGCGAGGAATGGCCGAGACTCCGCTGTCGCTCCTTTAGCCGACGTACGCGGCGAGGTGTTGTCCCGTCAGCGTCTTGCGCTTCTTGACGAGGTCGGCGGGGGTGCCCCGGAAGACGATCCGGCCGCCGTCGTGACCGGCGCCGGGACCGAGATCGATGATCCAGTCGGCGTGCGCCATGACCGCCTGGTGGTGCTCGATCACGATCACCGACTTGCCGGAGTCGACGAGCCGATCGAGCAGCCCGAGCAACTGCTCCACATCGGCGAGGTGGAGACCGTTCGTCGGCTCGTCGAGCACGTAGACGCCGCCCTTGTCGCTCATGTGCGCGGCCAGCTTGAGGCGCTGGCGCTCGCCGCCCGACAACGTCGGGAGCGGTTGGCCGAGGCTGAGGTAGCCGAGCCCGACGTCGACGAGTTGGGTGAGGATCTTGTGCGCGGCCGGTGTCGCCGCCTTCCCGCTGGCGAAGAATGATTCGGCCGCGCTGACCGGCATCGCGAGCACCTCGCTGATGTCCCGGCCGCCGAGCTTGTACTTCAAGACGTCGGCCTGGAACCGCTTCCCCTCGCACTCTTCGCACGTCGTCGCGACACCGGCCATCATCGCGAGGTCGGTGTAGATCACGCCCGCGCCGTTGCACGCCGGGCACGCGCCCTCGGAGTTCGCGCTGAACAGCGCGGGCTTCACGCGGTTGGCCGTGGCGAACGCCTTGCGGATCGGATCCAGCACGCCCGAGTACGTGGCGGGATTGCTGCGGCGCGAGCCGCGGATCGCGGTCTGGTCGACCGAGACCACACCGTCGCGGGCCGAAATCGAACCGTGGATCAGCGAGCTCTTGCCCGATCCGGACACGCCCGTCACCACCACCAGCGCGCCGAGCGGTATGTCGACGTCGACCTTCTGGAGATTGTGGAGATCGGCGCCGCGTATCTCGAGCGCACCCGTGGGTGTGCGGACCGTCGGCTTCAACGCGGCGCGGTCGTCGAGGTGCCGGCCCGTGCGGGTGTCGCTCTTCCACAGCTCCGCCACGGTGCCCTCGAACACGACCTCGCCGCCGCCCGCACCCGCGCCGGGACCAAGGTCGACGGCGTGGTCGGCGATCGCGATCGTCTCCGGTTTGTGCTCGACGACGAGCACGGTGTTGCCTTTGTCGCGCAGCCGCAGCAGGAGGTCGTTCATCCGCTCGATGTCGTGCGGATGCAGACCGATCGTGGGCTCGTCGAACACATAGGTCACGTCGGTGAGCGCCGACCCGAGATGGCCGATCATCTTCGTGCGCTGCGCCTCGCCGCCCGACACCGTCGCCGACGGCCGATCGAGCGACAGATATCCGAGGCCGATCTCGACGAACGAGTCGAGCGTCTGCTGCAGGGCCGCGACGAGCGGAGCGACCGACGGCTCGTCGAGGGCGCGGACCCATTCCGCGAGATCGCTGATCTGCATCGCGCACGCGTCGGCGATGCTGATGCGCTTGATCTTCGACGAGCGCGCACCCGCGTTCAGCCGCGTACCCGCGCACTCGGGGCACGTGCTGAACGTGACGACCCGTTCGACGAACGCGCGGACGTGCGGCTGCATCGACTCGACGTCTTTGTTCAACATCGACTTCTGGATCTTCGGGATCACGCCCTCGTAGGTGAGGTTGATCCCGTCGACCTTGATCTTGGTCGGCTCGCGATACAGCAGGTCGTTGAGCTCGGTCTTCGTGTACTTGCGAATGGGCTTGTCGGGATCGAAGTAGCCGCAGCCCCGGAAGATGCGGCCGTACCAACCGTCCATGCTGTAGCCGGGAATGATCAGTGCGCCCTCGTTGAGCGATTTCGTGTCGTCGTACAACTGCGTCAGATCGAAGTCGGTCACCGACCCGATGCCTTCGCAACGCGGACACATGCCACCCGTCCGCGTGAACGAGCGTTTCTCCCGCGTCGTCCTCCCACCCTTCTCGAACGTGACCGCACCGGCCCCGCTGATCGTGGCGGTGTTGAACGAGAACGCCTGCGGCGACCCGATGTACGGCTTCCCCAGCCGGCTGAACAGGATCCGTAACATCGCGTTGGCATCGGTGACGGTGCCGACGGTGGAACGGGGATTGGATCCGATGCGTTCCTGGTCGACGACGATCGCCGTCGTCAAGCCGTCGAGCACGTCGACCTCGGGGCGCGCCAGGGTCGGCATGAAGCCCTGCACGAACGCGCTGTACGTCTCGTTGATGAGCCGCTGCGACTCGGCCGCGATCGTCCCGAATACCAACGAGCTCTTACCCGAGCCCGACACTCCGGTGAACACCGTCAGCCGCCGCTTCGGCAGCTCGACGCTGATGTCCTTGAGATTGTTCACCCGCGCGCCGTGCACCCGGATCAGATCGTGTCCATCCGCCGCCGCGCCTGCGGACGGCTTCTTCCTCGCGCTCATCGCGACTCACTCCATCGTGTTCGGCTGGGCAGTGTGACGTCGCCGTAGCCGTTGGCGCGGACTTCGGTCGGTTGCAACTCGAACAGCACGTACCGGTCGGCCGGGTCGTAGCTCGCGGCGGCTACGACCGTCGCGCGCCGGGCGGGATCGTCAACCGCGACTCCGCGGCCGCGTACCCATGCCTCGCCGCCCGTACCCGCGTTGTCGGCCACGCCGTTGTGCAGCGCGAACCAACCGCGCTCGCGGAGGTCGGTGCCCTTCGGCGACGTCGGCTCCATGAATACATACAAGCCGTCGGCCGTGACAACCGGCGTGACCGGATGAACGCGCGGCAGACCGTCGGCACCGACCGTCGCGAGGTACGACGGCGCGGCCCGAAGCCGGTCCGCGGCAAACGCGGCCAACTCCGGTGCCGCGGCGGCGAATGCGCCCCAGGTCGTCAAGCGTCAGGCTTGCGCGATGCGGACGAGGTTGCCGGACGGGTCGCGGAACGCGCAGTCGCGCGCACCCCACGGCTGCGACGTCGGCTCCTGCAGCACTTCGGCGCCCGACGCCCGGACCTTCTCGAACGTGGTGTCGAGGTCGTCGCTCCGGAAGATCGCGGCCTGCAGCGACCCTTGGGTCACGAGCGTGAGGAGGGCGTCGCCCTCGGCCTGCGAACGACCGCCGTGCGGTTGCGACAACACGATGTCGACGTCTTGGCCCGCGGCGCCGACGGTGACCCAGCGGAAGCCGCCGGCCGACACGTCGTTGCGGACCTCGAGTCCGAGTGCGTCGCGGTAGAAGACGAGAGCTGCGTCGGGATCGTGGACCGGGATGAACATGGCTGAAACGGTGACTGTCATACGACGACGGTAAAGGATCGTCCCGCCGGTTGCTTCTCCGATCCTGCTCGGTTGGGCTCAGCTCGCGACCCGGTTGCGGCGCGGCCGGGTGCCGACCTTGCTCACGCACTCCGGAATCGACTCGTGGCCGCGGTGGTCTCCGGCGCGGTACTGCGACGGCGTCTCGCCGACGATCTCGGTGAAGCGCGAACTGAACGAGCCGAGCGACGTACAGCCGACGGCGATGCACGTGTCGGTCACCGACATGCCCTGGCGCAGCAATGCCTGCGCGCGCTCGATGCGGCGCGTCATCAGGTACGCATACGGAGTCTCGCCGTAGGCGGCGCGGAACTTGCGCGAGAAGTGCGAGGGCGACATGAGCGCGGCGCTCGCCATGGCCGGCACGTCGAGCGGCTCCGCGTATGCCGCGATCCATGAGATCGCGCGCCCGCCGCAGGTGCACGAGATCGGCGATCTCCTCCGGCGTCATGCCGACGACGGTAGCGAACGGGCCGGGACGGCGGGAGAGTTCACGCGCCGGAAACCCGGCCCGCGAAGCGCGGACGTACGGTCATTTCGTGGCCGGGGTGCAGCTGTCGTCACTGAGGACCGAGGTCGAAGGCCGCTCCGCGAGCTACCGGGCCGGGGGCGAGGGGCCGCCGGTGTTGTTCCTGCACGGCTGGGCGTTGGGCACCCGTGCGTATCAACGCGTCGTCCGGCGACTGACGAGCCGGGGCTGTCGGGTGTACGCCCCGGCCATGCCCGGGTTCTCGGGAACGGCAGATCTCCCGCGCCAGTCGATGTCGATGGACGGTTACGGCGACTGGGTCGACGATTTCATGCGCGCCGTCGACATCGACGAGCCCGCGTTGGTCATCGGCCATTCGTTCGGCGGTGGTGTGGCGATCAAGCTCGCGCACGCGCACCCGGACCGGGTCGGCTATCTCGTCCTCCTGAATTCCGTCGGCGGTGTCACGAATCGTCCGCTCTGGGAATGGGCGTGGCGTTTCTGGCGGGAACTGATACCAACGCGGCAAGGCATCGACATCGCGCGCGCGATGCGCGACGACCTCGTCGGCAATCTGTTGCACAATCCGCTCGGACTCGTACGCGCGGGCGAGTTGGCGCGCACGGCCGACCTGCGCGACGAGCTCGCCGACCTGCGCGAGCGCGAGTTACCGGTGCTTGCGCTCACCACCCAGAACGACGGAGTCATTCCCCAGGCCGCGTTCGAAGCACTGTGCAGCGCGGTCGGCACCGAAGGCCGGGTGTTGGCGGGCCGCCATTCGTGGCTGCTGACCGATCCCGATTCGTTCGACGACGTGCTCGCCAACGTCGTCGAGGTCCGCGTGCACGAGCATCAGGCCAGCGCCGCGACCAGTCGCGCGAGCCGGGTGGCGGAGGCGCTCGAGGCCACTACCGTCCCGGCCCGGCGCACGCGCATCCGGCTCCGCGACGCCCCGACGCTCTGGTTCATGAGCGCGCCGCCCGAAGTGCTGGCCGCCGACCTCGCGCTGTGTCATCCCGAGCTGGAGCCGGGCGAGGTCCGGGCCGTGGCCCGCCCGATCGCGGGATCGAACACGATCCGGCTGACCGTCGCTGCCCCGGACCGCCGCGGACTGCTCGGCGACACCACCGGTGTGCTGGCCGATCACGGCCTCTGCATCACCGATGCGTCGGCAGCCACCTGGACAAGAGAAGGTCTCGCGCTCCACGCGCTTACGCTCGAGAACACGGGACACATCGACGAGACCGGCTGGAAGCAACTCGGTGAAGACCTGCGGGCGATCGGCGCAGGTCCGCAACGGTCGCGCCCCGAGTTCGTCCCGCGCGGCCGGGCCACCGTGACCGCGTACGGAAGCGAGCGCCAGCGAACCCTCATCCGCGTGGTTGCGCCGGATCAGGTCGGGCTGCTCGCGACGATCTGCGCGTGGTTCGCCGACCACGAGCTCAGCGTCGAGTCCCTTCACGCGGCGACCGACGGCGAGCTCGCACGCGACGTGTTTCTGGTCGAGGGAAGCTGCGAGGCTCGCGACCTCGCGCGTCACCTCAGTCGACGGTAGGCATCGTGGACGACCGGCTCAGCCCCATCGAAGCTGTCATGTGGAAGGCCGGACAAGATCCGACCCTGCGCATGACCGTCGGCATCATCTTGGCGCTCGACCACGCTCCGAGCTACGACGCGCTCGTAGAACGGTTCGACGCGGTCATCAAGTCGGCGCCGCGGTTGCGGGCGCGACCCGGTGGCCCGTCGTTCGGTCACGCGTGCCCGCCGTGGATCGAAGACGACGCGCCCGACGCCGAGCAACACGTGCGGACTGCCGCCGTGAGCAGGCCGGGATCGCTGCGCCAGGTGCTCGACCTCGTGGGCTGGCTCGAATCGATTCCCTTCGACCCCGACCGGGCGCCGTGGGACGCCACGCTCATCGAAGGCCTGGCCGGCGGGCGCGCCGCGCTGTACCTGCGCGCGCACCATGTCGTCACCGACGGATTGGCCGGGCTCCGTCTCGCCGGTCGATTCCTCGACGGCGCCGAGATCGACTTGCGCGAGGAGCAGGAACCGGAGAACGGCCGCCGATCGGGCGTCGCAACCATCGACCTGACCCGGGACCTCGATCTGACCCGGGCGCTGCGGCCGTTGCAGGTCGCGGTGAACGCGGCCCGCGACCCGGAAACGGTCGTCCGCGGCCTGCAGGGAGTTCTCGACCTGGCCACCTCCGCGTCCCGACAGGTCTTGATCGCGGGCGGCTCGTTGTCGCCGTTGCCGGGCGGCCACTCCATGGCGACGCGCTTCGAGGTCATCTCGGTTCCGGGTGCGCGGGCCGCCGCCCGCACGCTCGGCGGCAGCCGGAACGACCTCCTCGTGGCCGGCGCCGCGTTCGGGCTCGGCCTGTACCACGATCGGCTCGGCTACCCGTGCGACGAGCTGCGCGTCTCCATACCCACCACCCAGCGGCGCGGGCACCGCGTCGGCGCCAATGCGGATGCGGGCGGCAACACGTTCATCCCCGCGCGCGTCACCGTGCCGACCACGGCCGCGTCGACGAACGCGCATTTCGACCTGGTCGCCGAGCGTTTGAACACCGCCCGGATGGAGCCCGCGATCCGGTTCGCCGACGCACTCGCGTCGACGATCAGTCACGTCCCCGGCCCGATGCTGGTGCCGGCGATGCGCGCGCAGGCGGGCACCGTCGACTTCGTCGCCACCACGATCCCCGGGCTGCACGGGTCGGGTCGGATCTGCGGTGCGCGGATCGAGACGAGCTATCCGTTCGGGCCGCGCCTCGGCTGCCCGGTGAACCTCACCGCGTTCGGCAACAAGGACCGGCTCGACGTCGGCGTCGCCCTCGACGGCGCTGCGATCGGCGAACCGGAGATCTTCCTCGAGTGCCTCGACGAGGCGTTCGCCACATTGATACGGCAAGACCGCTAACTCGTGCCCTCTTAGAACACGGTTGCGGCCGTGCAAATCAATGGAGTATCCCTTCGATAGTCAGAGGAATCGCGGAACGAAGGTGATCACCATGAATTCGGCCGAAACTCGAAACTACTGGGCGTACATTCGATGGCCGATCTTCACCGTCTACCTCATTTTGGTCGCGGCCGGGCTCATACTTCTGGCCTTCGACCTCTCTGAAGGCCTCAAGTACTTCATCTCAGGAGCGTTAGTCGGTGTTGGCGGTGGCGGCGTACTGGGTGAGTTGGCAGCGACACCCGAACGCCGAGTCGCCGAGCAGCGGTACGCACAGGCGCAACAGTCCGCTCTTGCTGATTGCCGCCACGCTTACGCCATGGGCGACTTCTGGTTCGCCTTCTACGCACGTCTCTCAAAAGGAGAACAGGACGATCCGCACGTGAAGCTGTTCCTTCTCTTGTCCGACCGACTCGGAATGCACGACACCGTTCAGTCCCTGATCGACCAGAGCCCCCATATAGACGCCGGTGACGTTCTGGGCGCCCTCACGGCGGCATTCACTTTCCAACCTGAGTACGTTGAAGCGTTCTACAAGTTGGGTTCGGACCTCTACGCAGTACGCGGCAACGATGCCAAGACAAATCCCGAGGCGAGAAACGTCGTGCTCGACCGAATCTGCGAAAACCTGCACAAGGTTCGAGACTTGACGACCGATGCGCCGGTTCAAGACGCGGTGCAACGCGCAGCCAAACTCTGGCAGGACGAGGCGCTGTCCGGAGATGAGGTCGATTCGTTCTTCGCGGCAAGCGCCACTTACCTGCGAAAGATCGGAACAAGTGAACCGGAAGCCGAAGCGGCACGCGACGTGCTGCGAGACTTTGTTCATCGCCACTGAATGGTCGACGACCTGCCGCGCCCGTACGCATGGGCAAGCCCTACCGCGAATCGCGACGGCCAACGGACGACAACGAGCGGAGGGACAGGGATTCGAACCCTGGGTGCTTGCGCACAGCGGTTTTCAAGACCGCCCCGTTCGGCCGCTCCGGCATCCCTCCGGGTTCGAGGCTATCGGTGCGGGATCGACACGCTCGTCAGTGCGGCGCGGCGACGGTCGTGAAACCGGTGTACGGCCGCAGCACGTCGGGAACCTCGAAGCTGCCGTCGGCTTGCTGGTAGTGCTCGAACAGGAACACGAGCATCCGGCTTACCGCGACCGCGGTGCCGTTGAGCGTGTGCACGAGTGTGCTGCCCTTTTCGCGCTTCACGCGCGTCCCCAGCCGGCGGGCCGAGTAGTCGGTGTAGTTCGAGCACGACGTGATCTCGCGGTACGCGCCCTCACTCGGCAACCACGCTTCGATGTCGAACTTCTTCGCGGCCGCGGGGCCGAGATCGCCGGCCGCGATGTTCGACACGCGATACGGCAAGCCGAGACCTCCCACGATCTCTTCCTCGATCGCCAGGATGCGCTCGTGCTCGGCGACGCTGTCGTCGGGCGCGCAGTAGGCGAACATCTCGACCTTGTCGAACTGGTGCACGCGGAAGATCCCGCGCGTGTCCTTGCCGTAGGTCCCCGCTTCGCGGCGAAAGCACGTGGAGTAGCCGCCGTAGCGCGCCGGCAGCTCATCCGGCGCGAAGGTCTCGCCGCGGTGCAGTGCCGACAGCGCGACCTCGCTCGTACCGAGCAGGAAGAGCTCGCCCTCGTCGACGTCGTACACCTGCGCCCGATCCGTCGGGAAGAAACCCGCCTCTTCCATCGTGCGCTCGCGCACCAACGCGGGCGTGATCACCGGGACGAAGCCGTGCCGCACGAGCGCGCTCATCGCGTAGTTGACGAGTGCGAGCTCGAGCAATGCGCCTTCGCGCATGATGTACGCGAAGCGCGATCCGCTCGCTTCGGCGGCGCGCGGCGTGTCGATGAATCCCATCGCGTCGGCGAACGCGGCGTGGTCGAGCGGCGGTGGCGCGGGCGTCTCGCCGACGACGCGCACGACATCGCCTTCGTCTTCGCCGCCGTCGGGCACCGATGCGTCGGCCGGGTTCGGCACCTGCAGGGCGAGCTCGCGCAGCTGCGCCTCGGCGGCTTGGAGCTCCTTCTCCTGGATCGAGAGCTGTTCCTTCAGCTGTCCGGCCGCTTCGATCTTGGCCGCGCGCTCGTCGGCCGCGGCCTTCCCGATCTCTTTGCTCGCCGCGTTCTGCCGGGCGCGCAGGGCCTCGACTTCTTGCACGAGGGCGCGCTGAGCGGCGTCGGCCGCGAGCACTTCGTCGATCAGGCCGTCGCGCACGCGCTTGCGTTCGATGCCGACCCGATACTCCGGCTCGTCGCGGAGCCGCTTCAGGTCGATCACCCGTGCTCCTCGCCCGGCGCGGGCTCCCGGATCTGGTCGCGCAGCGTCTCGACCCAACGCGCCGCGTCTTTCCACGCCTTGCCCGCGGCCTTGCGCCGCGCCACGCCCGCTTCCAACGGACCCGCAACCGGATACGAGCCGAGGAACTTCACCTTCCCCTGCTTCGCCATCAGGTTGCGCAACGCGTCGGCCAAGACCTCGTCGGAGATGTGACCCTCGCAGTCGATGAAGAAGCAGTAGTCGCCGAGCCCGCGTTTGGTCGGCCGCGACTCCAACTTGGTGAGGTTGATGGCACGCGCCGCGAACTCCTGCAGGATCTGGAGCAGCGAACCGGGTTGGTCTTCGCGCTGGAAGCACACGATCGAGGTCTTGTCGTGCCCGGTCGGCGCGGGAACGCCGCGCCCGACGAGCACGAAGCGCGTCTCGTTCTCGGGGTGGTCCTCGACATCACTGGCCAGGATCTCGAGCCCGTAGATCTCGGCCGCGAGCGCGTTGCAGATCGCGGCCAGATCGCCGCGCTTCGACTTCGAGACTTCGAGGGCAGCATCCGAGGTGGAGTGCGAAGCCCGCGTGTCGGCGGACGGCAACTTCTGGGCGAGCCACGACCGGCATTGGGCGATGGCGTGGGGAAACGAGACGACCGTCCGGATATCGGCGAGGGTCGTTCCCGGTTTCACGCACAGGTTCAGCGAGACGGGCAGGTCGATCTCCCGCTGGATCAGCAGGTCGCTGTCGAAGGCGAGCGTGTCGAGCGTGACCGACACCGAACCCTCGATCATGTTCTCGATCGGCACCACGCCACCGTCGAAATCGCCCCGTTCGACGGAGGCGATGACCTCCGGAACCGGCGTGAAGGGCGAACGATCGGCCGCGGCGAGATCGGCCTGCGTCAGCAATGCCTCCTCGGTGAAGGTCCCGGCCGGACCGAAATACGCGACGCGCACCGTCGAATGCTAAACGACCACCCATTTCGCGCCCGACCCATTCCGCTTTCCGACGGGCCAGGGGGCAACGGGCGCTGCCGTGACGCGACGGGGTACGTTGGAACGTCATCCAGGGACAACGTCATCCCAGGTCAAGCGTGTCAAGGAGGAAGCCCATGCGGGCTGCAGTGTTCACCGAAACCGGAGGGCCGCTCTCGATCGAGAACATCGATCCTGCGCCGCCCGGCCCGCGCGACGTCATCGTGCAACTCGGCGCCAGCGGCGTCTGCCACTCCGACCTCTCGCTGAAGAACGGCTACGTCGGCATCATGCCGGGCACGGTCCTCGGCCACGAGGGCGCGGGCACGATCGTCGAGGTCGGCAAGGAAGTCATCGGCCTGGCCAAGGGTGACAAGGTCGTGGCATCGTTCATCCCCGCCTGCGGCGTCTGTTACTTCTGCCTGCACGACCAGTCGCACCTCTGCGACACCGAGTTCGAGGTCATGGTCCGCAACCGGGGCAAGCGCTCGGACGGCACCGACTACACGACCATGACCGGCCTCGGCACGTTCGCCGAAGCGATGACGTGCGACCAGTCGTCGATCGTCAAGGTCAACACCAGCGTCACCGACGACCAGCTCGCGCTGATCGGTTGCGGCGTCACCACCGGCGTGGGCGCGGCGCTCAACACCGCGGAGGTTCACCCCGGCGCGACCGTTGCCGTCATCGGCTGCGGCGGCGTCGGCCAGGCCGTCATCCAGGGCGCTCGCATCGCCGGTGCGTCGCGGATCATCGCGGTCGACCCCGTCGAGATGAAGCGCAAGGAAGCGGGCCGCTCCGGCGCCACCGACTTCGTCGACCCCAACGAGGGCGACGCGGTCGCGCAGGTGCAGCAGCTCACGAGCGGTCGCGGTGTCGACTACTCGTTCGAGGTCATCGGTCTTCCCGAGACCACACTGCAGGCGTTCAACATGATCCGCAAGGGCGGCACCGCGGTGATGGTCGGCATGACCCGCGCCGAGGCCACCGTCACGCTCTCGACCTTCGACCTCTTCTTCAACGAGAAGACGCTGAAGGGCTGCAAGTACGGATCGGGCCAGGTACGCCGCGACTTCCAGCGCTTCGCCGACCTCATCGAGACGGGTCGCCTCGACACCGGCTCGATGGTGTCGCGCACGATCAAGCTCGACGAGGTCAACGAGGCGTTCCGCGCGATGGAAGCCGGCGAGGTCATCCGCTCGGTCATCACCACCTTCTGATCAGACATCGTGAATTGGTAGAGGGCCACGTGAACGCGTGGCCCTCTATCTATTTCTGGGGGGAATCACCCAACCATGTGGCCTGGGAAGCACGCTCTGGAACGGCCGGATCATCTCGCGTACGTGATGGCGGGATCCGGCGTCGGCGTCACGTACGCGCAGCTGAACGATCGGTCGAATCAGCTCGCGCAGCTCTTCTGGGATGCCGGCCTCCGCTTCGGTGACCACATCGCGGTGCTCATGGAGAACCGCGTCGAGTACTTCGAACCGTGTTGGGCGGCGCAGCGCTCCGGCCTTTTCTTCACGTGCATCAACTCGCACTTCAACGCGGACGAGGTCGCGTACATCCTCGACGACTGCGACGCGCAGGTGCTCGTCGTCTCCGACACGTTGCGCGAGGTCGCGGCCGAACTGCTCGACAAGATGCCGCGCGTGAAGGTGCGCCTGATGGTCGGCGACCCGGCCCAGCTCGTCCCCGGCTACGAGCCCTACGCGGAGACACGCGACCGGTACCCGGCCGAGCCGCTCGCCGAAGAGCTCGAAGGTACGCGGATGCTGTACTCGTCGGGCACCACCGGGCGCCCGAAGGGCGTGAAGTACAAGATCACGCGCCAATCCGTCGGGGATCAACCCGTCGAGATGGGCATGATGACCACCATCTGGGGCATGGACGGTGAGGCGGTCTATCTGTCACCCGCGCCGCTGTACCACTCCGCGCCGCTCTTCTATTCGATGAGCACGATGCGCCTGGGCGGCACCGTGATCACGATGGAGCACTTCGATCCCGAAGAGACACTCGCGCTGATCGAGAGGTACAGGGTCACGCACGCGCAGTTCGTGCCGACGATGTTCGTGCGCATGCTGAAGCTGCCCGAAGCGGTGCGCAACAAGTACGACCTGTCGTCGTTGAAGGTCGTGTTGCACGCAGCCGCGCCGTGTTCGGTCGAGACGAAGCGCAAGATGATCGAGTGGTGGGGTCCGATCATCGACGAGTACTACGCGGCAACCGAAGGCACCGGCGCCACGTACATCAGTTCCGCCGACTGGCTCGCACATCCGGGTTCGGTCGGGCGTTCGATGCTCGGGCCGATCCACATCCTCGACGACGACAACGAGGAGGTCGCCGTCGGCGAGGTCGGAACCGTCTGGTACGAAGCGCCGCCGAACCGGTCCGGCTTCGAGTACCACAAGGACGCAGAGAAGACGCGCGACTCGTTCAACGAACGGGGTTGGTCGACGGTCGGCGACATGGGCTACCTCGACGCCGACGGGTACCTCTACCTCACCGACCGGCGCACGTTCATGATCGTGGCGGGCGGAGTGAACATCTACCCGCAGGAGGCCGAGAACCTGCTCGTCGATCATCCGAAGGTCTACGACGTTGCCGTGTTCGGGATCCCCGACGCCGACATGGGCGAACGCGTGCACGCGGTCGTGCAGCCGACGAACTGGGACGACGTCGGGCCCGAGCTCGAACAGGAACTGCTCGCGTACTGCCGCGAACATCTCGCGAAGTACAAGTGCCCGCAGGCCGTCGACTTCGACCGCGAGCTGCCGCGCGAACAGACGGGCAAGTTGTACAAGCGGCTGCTGCGCGACCGGTACTGGGGCGACAAGACGAGCCGGATCGTCTAAGGGTGAAGATCCTCGCGAGCGGGCGCGACGGTGACATCTTCGAGTTCGCGCCCGGGCTCGTGTTGCGCAAGACCCGCGACGGCCGTTCGATCGCGCACGAGGCGCGCGTCATGGGTTACGTCGCCGAGCACGGATTCCCGGTGCCGCGCATCGAGGAGGTGCGCGCCGACGGGACCGAGATCATCATGGAGCGCATCGACGGCCCGATGATGATGGACGCGATGGTGCGGCCACCGTGGAAGCTCGGTGACCACCTGCGCCTGCTCGCCGACCTGCACGACCAGCTGCACAAGATCGCGGCACCCGACTGGCTGCCGTCGGCGGGCGACGGCGGCGACCGTCTCCTGCACCTCGACTTCCACCCGATGAACGTCATCATGTCGCCGACCGGCCCGGTCGTCGTCGACTGGCCGAACGCGCGCGCCGGCGACCCGATGTCGGACGTCGCGATCACCTACTCGCTCATCGCGTGCGCGCACATCCCGTTGCCCCGTCCGGTCGCGGCCGCGCTCAACACGGTGCGCACGCCCGCCCTCAACCGCTGGTTCGCGCGGCGGTACATCGGGAGGCACTTCTACGAGCGGGTGGCGGAGATGGCCGAGCTCAAGTGCTTCGACTCGAACATGGCACCCGACGAGATCAGGGCGCTGAGAGCACTGGCGGCGAAGAATGCAGCGAGGGCTCTGGGATGACGGTTCCCCCCGGCCCCGTCATCCCAGTGCCTCTGCTTCCGAGCCGGCGCCTCGATGCCTTCATCTCTCGATGGAGCATCTGACGCAGGCCGGCGCGGTGTTTCCCCTTCCGCATCATGGACGCTAGGTGGCGTGAGGGCAACTGGTCAACGGGACGAATCCGGCGCGTCCGGGCGAACTACCTTCAGCGCCGTGGATCTCACCGACCCTGACCGCCCAGACCTCGCCCGCCGAATCTTCGCCGCCGCGCACCTCACCGGGACCTTCACGCTCCGGTCCGGGGTGGTGAGCAACGAGTACTTCGACAAATATCGCTTCGAATCGGATCCGCGCCTGCTGGCCGACATCGCGGCCGCGTCCCGGAGCCTGGTACCGCCCGGCATCGACGGCCTGGCCGGGCTCGAGCTGGGCGGGGTGCCCCTCGCCACGATGATCTCGCAGGTCACAGGCCTGCCGGCCGTGTTCGTGCGCAAGGAGGCCAAGACCTACGGCACCTGTCAGCTCGCCGAAGGCGGTGAGATCGATGGGAGGCGTCTGTGCATCATCGAGGATGTCGTCACCTCCGGCGGCGCGATCCTCGACGCGGCCGTCGAGCTGCGCGCCCGCGGCGCGGAGTTGGGTCCGGTGCTCTGTGTAATCGATCGCGAGTCGGGCGGACGGGAGAAGCTCGCCGCCGCGGGCCTCGAGCTCTTCCCGCTCTACACGATGAGCGAACTCAAGGCAGCGGGTCCACCGGGACCGTAACCCCGCACTTCTTCAAGATCGCCCGCGTCACCTTGTACTCGTCGACGAGCTTGGCGACCGTGGTCGAGGACGTGGACGCCGTCGACGCGGATCCGGCAACCGTCGTCGTGGTGGTGGGCGCCGTGCTGGTCGACGTCGTGGTCGACGTCGGCGACGTGATCGCGTTGGGCGGCGAGTGCGAACCCAACTCCTTCAGGTCGAAGTTGGCGGCCAAGCCGTCGGTGACGCACTGGGCCTGCGCAGGAGTTACGCCCGCGCGCACGAGCTCGGACTGAACGCGACCGGGGTTGAAACCCGGCGTGGCGCAGCCCGCCAACAGGAAAAGACCCACGCCGAGCCCGGTTCCCGTCTTGATTCCGCGCTTGCTTCGGGGCCGAGGCACGCGGCGAGCGTACGCGGCGCTCGTGAGCACGACCGAACGCGCGGAGAACAGCGCTCGAGTGCCGTGCGCAGTACCGGGCGTCCAGCCCTAGGCTGTCCGCAATGGTTTGCCCCAACTGCAGCTACAACAACAGCCCGAACAATCGGTTCTGTGTGCGCTGCGGCATCGACCTGAGCGCGCCCGCGCCCGCGGAGACGCCGTCGTTCTCGAGCGACCCCGCTCCTGCGCCGGGGCCGGCCGCAGCCCCCGGCACCCCGCCGCCGGCCGCACCGAATCCCTGGGGCGCACCGCCGCAGCCCGGGGGCGACTGGTCGGTTCCCGGATCGGCTCCGCCGCCACCGCCTCCGCCCCCGCCGCCGTACGGGTCGCCCGCGTATGGGCCACCTCCGGGGGCACCGCCTTCCGGCGGGCCGAGCCCGTACGGCCCGCCGCCGAGCGGATCGCCCTACGGGCCGCCGCCGGGCGTGCTCCCGCCCCCGAGCTTGCCGCCGCCCCCGAGCGCGGCACCCAACCCGTTCGCGCCACCGTCGGTGTACGGGGCGCCCGCGCCGTATCCCGCCCCGGCTCCGGGCGCGTACGCGCAGTACCCCCCGCCGTACCCACCGTCCGGCTTCCAGACCGCCACGACCAACGGCCTCGCGATCGCCGCGCTGATCCTCGGTCTGGTGGGTTGGATCGCGTGCGGCGTGGGCTCGGTCGTGGCCGTGATCCTCGGATTCATCGCCCAGGCGCAGATCCGGGAATCCCGGGGCCGCCAGGGCGGTGCGGGCCTGGCCAAGGCGGGAATCATCCTCGGTTTCGTGGGCATCGGGCTCATCATCTTGTTCTTCGTCATCGGGGCGATCAGCGGCAGTTCGAACACGAACTGACGGCCACCGCGGTGCTCCGCGGAGATCTCCGGCCTCAGGAACCCCTTCGGTAACGCCGATAAGGGGTGACGAGGGGGTTCGTAATGCAGACCACGCAGAGCGCGCAGTCGTGGCTTTGGCCCGGCTTCGCCCCGATCGAATCCGATGCCGACGAGTTCGCCGACTCGCCGCGCGCCGAAGCTGCCGCGCCCGAGGTCGAGCCGGCTCCGGCGCAGCCGCGCCTGATCGTCGCGCCGCCCCGTGAGCGCGACGCCCGCCACGAGATCGCCCGCCTGCGCGACGAGATCGAGGCCCTCGTTCGGGTCCAGGGCGACAACCCCCGCGACACCGTCGACTCCGCGCTCGAATCGGTGACACGCCTGCAGATCGTCACCGCCAACATCGATGCCTGCGGTCCGCCGTCGGAATCGTTCGCGGGCGCCGCGATGGTCGCGCTCGCCGACTCCCGCTTGCGGGGCCACTCCGACGCGATCGAGCGGGGCATGACCTACACCGCCGACAACCAGCTCACGCTGCTCCGCGGCGAGAAGTAGTTTCCGCCGCCCACGGCTCCGGCGGGCTTGGAGCAATCGCCTCCTACTAACTTCCCCGCCGTGACAATTGATCGTCCTGCCCCGCTGGCCGGGCTCCGCATCGTCGAAGTGTCGATGCTCGGGCCGGGAAACCTCACGACTCACCTGGCCGACCTCGGCGCCGACGTCATCAAGGTCGAGCCGCCGCAAGGCGACTACGGGCGGCGCATGACGTGGCCGATCGTCGAAGGTGTCTCGCTCCTGTTCCTGCACATCAGCCGGGGCAAGAAGAGCATCGTGCTCGACCTGCGCACCGACGTGGGGCGCGACACGTTCCTCGAGCTGGTGCGCGACGCCGACGCAGTTGTCGAGGCCATGCGCCCCGGCGGGCTCGAGCGGCGCGGCCTCGGCTTCGAGGAACTGAAAAAGGTCAACCCGCGCATCGTGTTCTGCACGATCTCCGGTTACGGCGCGACCGGTCCGTACCGCGACATGCCGAGCCACGGGATCGCCTACGACGTGTGGGCCGGCATCGTGCAACCGCAGATCGACGACGACGGCTTCGCGTTCATGCCCGAACACGTGTCGATCGGCATCAACGTGGGTCCGGTGTTCGGCGCCCTCGGTCTGCTCGCCGGTGTCATCCGCGCCCGGGAGTCGGGCGAGGGGTGCCAGCTCGAGATCGCGCAGTCGGACGCCGCCGCCGCCACCGACTGGTTGCGCAGCGAGACGTGGCGCGCGTACGAACGCCCGGAGTCGGAGGTGACGGGCAACGAGGCCGACAACTTCGAGCGCCGCGCGCCGGGAACGGGCGGCATGGAAGCGGGCGTCCGCTACCAGTTCTACGGGACCCGTGACGGCCACATCTTGTTCATGGCGTCCGAGCGCGAGTTCTGGAAGAACTTCTGCGAAGGGATCGGACAGCCCGAGTTGTTCGAGCGCTGGCCCGGTTCGCAGTACGGCGATCACGCCCGCGGCAACACTGAGATGCGGGTAATCCTGCGCGACGAGTTCGCCAAGCGCACGACGCAGGAGTGGCTCGCGTTCGGGCTGGAGCACAACACGCCGATCGCGCCCGCGAACACGCCGAAGACGCTCTACGCCGATCCGCAGTTCCAGGATCGCTTCGACCTGCTCCCGGCCGAACAGGTCGGCGCCGACATGTTGGGCACGCCGATCAAATTCGTCGACGAGTCGCTGCCGTTGCCCACCAAGGCGCCGACCGTCGGCCAGAACACCGAGCAGGTTCTGCGAGACGCGCTCGGATGGGACGACGCCCAGATCGAGGCGGCGCGCGCTGCGGGGGCGTTCGGCAAGAGCTGACACCGGATCTGCCGGCCCGCGGTGTCGAAGCACCTTCGGACTACCGGGAACGGTGGACCGCGAGCCTCGACGACCTCGGCCGCCACCTCGACGAGATGCCCGACGAGCCCGGCCGCTGAGCAGTTTCGGCGCGCCAGAAGGAGGCCCCGCATGACCGGCGAGAATTTCCGTCGCAACGAATCGTCGAACGATTCGTCGGAACAGGGCACGCGACCGGTGTACGGCGACGGGGAGTTGGGGCCCGTGGGCGACCGTTGGCGGGTGCGCGGGACGCTGCGGTTCGAGATCGAGCCCGACGGCGCGGGCACCCGCTTCACCCTCTCGAACGTCTTCGACGACATCGGCAAGGCGGCACGCGACGCGGCCGGTTGGCACTCGTGCCTCGACGCGCTCGAACGCGAGCTCGACGGCGCGCCCGCGCCCGCCGCGATCGCCCCGCGAACAATGGGAACGACTCAACCGCGCCTATGCGGCCCGCTTCGGACCGGAAGCGTCGACGATCGGACCGCCGCCCGGACATCCGTATGAGTCGTAACGGCCTTTGAGTCGTAACCGATCCGCCGATACAAAAGGAACACATTTGGCTTTTCCGCCGCTCTGAGCGAACCGGTCGAACGATCGGGAGGGCGGCTACGTAGGCGACGGTACGATGACGGGCTTCGGTTCCGACGACCAACGGAGCGGCACTTTGGAGGTGCGGGTTCTCGGCCCGGTCGAGCTGGCCGACGAGCACGGCGTCGTCGAGCTGCCGCAACGTCGCCTACGGGCGCTGCTCGCGCTGCTCGCACTGCGCACCAACCAACCGGTTCCGAGCCGCGTGCTCGTCGAGCAACTTTGGCAGGGAGCACCACCGCCCCGCGGCGCCGACACGTTGCACAGCTACGTCGCGCGCCTGCGCCGGCGGCTGCCCCCCGACGCGCTCGTCACCACGCCCGACGGATACCTCTTGCGCATCGAACCGTCCGCGCTCGACTCGGAACGATTCGTCGTCCTGGTCGCCGCGGGACGCCAGGCCGAGCGCGACGGGCGAGCATCAGAGGCGGCCCTCCGGCTCCGCCAGGCCCTCGACTTGTGGCGCGGCCGACCGTTCGGGGAGTTCCGCGACGCCGAGTTCGCAATGGCCGAAGCGGCCCGACTCGAAGAGCTCAGGCTCAGCGCCATCGAGGCACTCGTCGACGCGCGTCTCGATCTCGGAGAGCACACCGCAGTCGTCGCCGACCTCGAAGCGTTGATCACCGAATTCCCGCTCCACGAGGCGCTCCACGGAAAACTCATGCTCGCGTTGTACCGCAGCGCCCGGCAGGCCGACGCGCTCGCAGTGCACCGGCGCCTGCGAACGACGTTGATCGAGTCGCTGGGAATCGAACCCGACCGCGCCATCGGCGATCTCGAGCGTGCGATCCTCCAACAGCAGCCCGAGCTCGACTGGGTGCCGACCCGGGTCGGGTCGGATACCGGCGCCGCGCCACTCCGGTCGGCGCCGGTTCGACCGGGGCGCCTCGCGCCGCCCGGCGCGCGCCGCGCGCTGGTATCGCGCCCCCGACTCCTCGACACGCTGGCCGCTCGTTTCGAACACCGCGTCGTGGCGATCGTCGCCGGTCCCGGTTTCGGCAAGACCACGGCGTTGACGCAGGCCCTGCGCGCGGGGGGCCGCGACATCGATCACTGGTTGGGCTGCGAACCCGGCGATGCGCGCGCGTCGCAATTGGCCGAGGGTCTCTTGCGAGCGGTCGGGCTGGGCGCCGACGGCACCCCGGCGTCCAGCGTCGAGACCGACGCCGAGATGCGCGCCGTCGCGGAGACGATCGCGGGCGCGGTCTGGTCCGAGCGACCGCGTCAGGTGGCGCTCGTACTCGACGACGTACACGAGATCCCCGACGACTCGCTCAGCGCGACGCTCCTACAGACATTGCTCGACGCGTTGCCCGAGAACGGCCATCTCGTTGTCGCGTCGCGGCGGAAGTTGCCGCTCCGGCTCGGACGGCTACGGACACACGGACAAGTGCTCGAGCTCGATGTCGACGACCTGCGTTTCGCGCCTGCGGAGCTGGCCGCGTTCGCGGCGTTGCGGGGCACGGACCCCGACCGACTCGACCCGACCGGTGGCTGGCCCGCGCTCGCGGAGATCACCGCGACCGCAACTGCGACCGCCACGACCACGGGCGCGGCGACGGGCGAGTTCGTCTGGGAAGAGGTCCTCGGGCACCTCGAGCCGGAGCGCCGGAAAGTGCTGGCCGTGTTCGCCGATCTCGGTCGGATCGACGAACCGCTCGCCGCGGCCGCGCTCGGGCGCACCATCGCCCTTCCGGCCTTCGGCGACGTTCCTCTGGTGACCCTGGCCGACGGCGGATCTTTGATCGTGCATCCCCTGTGGCGCGGACACCTCGGACGCGAGCTCGATGCCGAGGAATGGTTGGTTGCGCGCCGGCGCGCCGCCCACGAGCTCGTCGGGCGCGGTCTACCCGATGCCGCGTTCGACCTACTCGAACGCTCGCGCGCGTGGCCCGACGTACTCGAAGTGTTCCGTCGCGTCGGCGCGAGCCCGCACCCGGCGCCACCGCCCGACGTGCTCGCCGACTGGCTCGAACGCCTGCCCGTCGAATACCGCGAGGAACCCGAAGCCTTGTTGCTCGCCGGCATACGCACCCGTGCCACCGACGTTCCGCGTGCCGTTCCGATCATCGAGAACACGCTCACCCGTTTTCGCGAACACGACGACGACGACGGGCAGTGCGCGTGTCTCGCGCAGCTCGGCCTCATCTCGTACTGGACACGCGATTTCGAACGCGGTGCGGCCGTACTCGACGCCATCCTCGAGCTCGAACGCCGCGGTGCCTCCGCGGCGTTGCCGCTCGCGTGTGTCGGCCGCGCGGTGTTCGCGTCGGCGTCGGGCGACAGTGACGGCGTGCTCACGGCCCTCGCACCGTTGTCGGATTCGGCCGAACCGCTGAGCGCGGAGTTGATGACCGCGGCCGCCTGGTTGCGCGCGTCGGCCGCCTTCGACACGGGCCGGTTCGAAGAGTCCATCCGCGTCGTGGAACAGGCCCAGGCCCGCGCCAACCGCGGCTTCTGGCCGGTGCTCGAGTACGTGCGCCTGGCCGGGCTCTTCGCCATCGGGGAGCTCGACGCCGCGATCGCGGGCTGGCCCGCCCAGCTCGATGCCGCGCTGCGGTCAGGTGTGCGGCGCCACCTCTGGTACTCCCAGCTCGCCGCACTCGAGGAGCTGGCCAAGGTCGCCCGGGTCGACGACGCGCGCCGGATCGCCGCGACGTTACGCACCGTGCTCGGCGGTCCTGATCCCGAGATGCGCGCGGCTTCCCATCTCGTCGACCTCTGGCTCGCAGTGGCCGAAGCCGACGAAGCCGGCGGACGGGAAGCACTTCGGGCCCTGGCCGCGCTCCCGGCCGGTCTGGTCGAGTGGGACAACGCCGCGAGCGTCGTCTATCTGCTTCCCGCAAGCGAGCGACCGGCGTTCACGACCACCATCGGCCTCGGCGGCGTCGCGTTCCCGTACGCGCTTGCGTTGGGTGCCGGCCGCGACGGCGATCCCGATCCGCTCGGCGATCTACGACTCCCGAGCCCATCCCGCGCGATCGCGATGCTCGGTCACTCCGGCGCCGCGGAACTGGCGCAGCTCGCGGCCGCGGCCGGTCGCGCGGGCGGCACCGCGTTCGTCACCGCGGTCGGCGCGATCACGTCGGAGCTCGCCGTCTCCTGATCGCGAGAATCAGTCGGATCACGATGACCGGGTCAGGCGATCCGACCCCGGCGCCGCAGCAGCACTGCGAGCGCGATCGCGGCCAACCCGACCAGTACCAAGAGCGCTACCACCGCGGCGACCCACCCGTCGCCGCCGCGCTTGGATCCGATCGGGCCGGCCGCGAGGCCTTTCGGCGCGGGCTTCCCGCCGCCGAACGTCACCGTCCCGGGCGTCGTCGTGGGCGCGCCCGGCCGCGACGCCGACGTCGTGGGCGGTGTGGTCGCCGAGGTCGTCCCCGACGTCGCGTTCGATACGGGCGTGAGCGGTGTGCTCACGCCGACAGCCGCGGGCGCCGCCGACGAGACCGGCCCGAGGGTCGCCGGCGTCACCTCGCTGTGCGACAAGCCGCCGCCATCGCCGCCGCGGTGCCCGTCGTCTCCGCCGCCGTTGCCCTGACCGGGGTGCGACACGGTGGTCGGCGGCGAGGGCTTCCGGGGCCCGGTCGTCGGAGGGGCCGGCTTCGTCGTGGGTGTCGTCGGCGTCGTGGTCGGTGTCGTCACCGGTGATCCGTTCGCGCTGATCGACAGCGGCGTGACCACGAGCTGCGCCGTCCCGTCGGCGCGCACGCCCCGCGCGACGAGCACGTGCGAGCCAACGGTCTCCGGGGCGGGAATCGCGAACGCGGCCGAGATCGTGCCCTTCGGGGTCGCAACCGTGTGCGCGAGCGTCACACCGTCGAGCTCGATGCCGACCTTGCTGTTCGGCGCGAAGCCGGTTCCGACCGCGCGCCAGGTCGCCCCCGGCGCGGCCGCGCCGGAGGGCGCGAGTTGCGGTGCAGCGACGACGTCGAGCGGGAACGTCGCCGTCGTCGTGCGATCGGCCGCGTCGCGGGCACCGCACACGACGACAGTGGTACCGAGCGGGAACGGCGCACCCCGACTGGGGTTGCACGCGGTCGAGACGTCGAGCGCGGCATCGGAGAGACCCAGTGGTTGGTCGTACGGAACCGCAACGGAACCCGCGCCGGCCGCGTTCGCAGAGATCGCGCTCGCGGGGCGCGCCGCGAGTACGTGCACCGCGACCGGCACGTCGAGCGTCGGCGCCGCCCCGGGCGGTGCCGAGGCGCGGTCGACATCGATCGGACCGACCGGCCCGGCGGTCGTGCAGTTGCCCACCGCGTCGCAAACGTCGGCCGTGCCGGTCACCGCGTTCGTGTCGGCATTCCCGGCGCCGACATCGGTACTCAACGTGAACGACGCGTCGCCCGCGTCGGCGAGCCCGGAACCGGATCCGTCCGAGGCCGTGCAGTTCACGGTCACCTCGCCGTAGTGCACGCCGGCCGCGGGCAACACACACGTGACCTTCGGTGTCTGGCGGTCGGCGCGGCCCGGCGCGAGCTTCGGCGTGCCCGCGCAGTTCCCGACCGCGTCGCACACCTGCCGGCTCGGGATCGATACATGCGTAGAGGCCGTCCCCGCGTCGGTCGTTCCCTGCAGCGTGAAGACGGAGTCGGCCTCGGAGATTCCCGAGCCCGCGTCGGACGCGGTGCAGTCGACCACGACCGCGTCGCCTTCCCATTGCGTCGGCGTCGGTTGACACGTGATCACGGGCGGTGCGTCGTCGAGCTGCACGGTCTCGGGGCCGGCCGTCGCGCAGTTACCGGCGTTGTCGCACACCTGGTGCGTACCGGTCGAGACCGCCCCCTGCTTGTCCGCCGCGATCGCGGCCGTCAACGCGAAGTGCTCGTCCGACGCGTGCGCGAGACCGGCGCCGTCGTCGGAAGCCGTGCACGCGACCGACACCTTGTCGCCGACCTGCCAACCGGTGCGCGGCGTGCAGTCGACGACGGGCGCGCGCCGGTCGACCGGAATCGGGCCGAAGGGCCCGGCGGTCGTGCAATTCCCGGCGAGATCGCACACCGGGCGGGCCACGGTCTCGGCGGCTTTGTCGACGTTGGCGTCGCCTACCCCCGTTGCGACGGTGAACGACGTGTCGGTCGACCGCGCGAGCCCGGCGCCGGAGTCGTGCGCAGTGCATGTCACCGTCGGATCCGTGTCGTGCCATCCGCTCGGGACGGCGCCGCACTTCACGACCGGCGCGGCGCGGTCGACGTGGGCGGGCGTCGGAGCCGGAACCTTCGTGCAGTTCCCCGCCGCGTCGCAGACGGCCGGGTGCGCGGCAAAGGCCGCCGCCCCCGACCAATCGCCGGCGGCGACCGAGGTCGAGAGCGTGAACGTCGCGTCGGCCGGGCTCACGAGCCCGGAATCGGGATCGGCGGCGGTGCAAGTGACCGAGACGTTCGCGGCGACCCAGCCCGCAGGCGCAGGATCGCACGAGACCTCGGGCGCGACCGGGTCGATCTTCACGTCCGCAACCGGGCCGGCGGTGGAGCAGTTCCCGACCTTGTCGCACACCCGCCGCGAGTCGGTGGCCGCGGCATCCGACGCGACTCCCACGCCCAGCGCGGTGTGCAGGGTGAATTTCGCGTCGGCGGCATCGGCCAGGCCGGAGCCGGTGTCGGTCGCGGTGCAGTCGACCGTGACGTTCGCCGAGTGCCACCCGCTCGGCGGATCGCACGTGACCACCGGCGGAGTCGTGTCGGGCGCGGACACGCCCGTCGGCGTCACCGACAGATCGAAATAGGTCTCGTCGCCGTCGACCTGCACGAGGTAGGTGGTCGACGCGGCTACCGCGAACGTCGCCGACGCCGCGGGCGACGACGGTGCGACCAGCGCGAGGTGCGACAGGTCGGGCCCCGAGTAGACCGCGACGTCGAGATGCGCGCCCGCGGTGCGCGGCGTGACCGTCAGCGCGACCGTGCCGGCATCCGTCGCATCCGGGGGGCTCGACCACGAGTACCAGACGGAGTGGACGGGCGCGCCCGGTTCGCCGGCTTCCGCGGTCGCGCCCGCGGTGGTACCCGAGCCCACCGGACCCGAACCCCGACCCGCGACACGGTCGTTGACGGCTTCCGCGAGCGAAGTCGCGTTCAGGAAGTTGTCGTTCTCGGGCGCGCCGGCCACCGGTTGGAACACACTGAACCCGAACGCGTTCGCGTCGCCCGCGTCGGCATCGACCTGGATCAGATAACGCTGACCCGCAACCGCGGGGATGGCTGCGGCCGCGTTGCTGTCACCCGCGTCGGAGACGTCGACCCGGGTCAGCTGGTCGACACTCGCACCGGTGTAGGCCCGCACCACCGGGATCGGGGCGGTGCCCGTAGGAACGAGATAGGTCATGCCGGGTTGGGTCGGCGTCCACGCGAACCAGACCGTGTGGTCGTCGGCACCGGCGCCGGGCTCACCGGCCTCCGTCGTCGCGCTCGACGTCGTCCCCGTGAAGGCGGCGTGGGTTCCGATATCGATTGCGTTCGCGACGTCGTCGTTCGCGGGCGCGGACGGGTTCGACGCCAGATCGAGGTGTGTCAGCAGCGCGGCCAGCGCGCCCGTCGACTGCGCCACGCTCAACCCGATTGCGAACGCGATCAGCGGCACGATGATCGCCGGCCACCGCAGCGGCCGCGGTATGCGATTCCACGCCCGGCGGATCACAACGACGCGTCCACGGATGGTGGATTGACACACGCCGAGACGCTCACGAAGAACACCGATGTCGACGCGCAGAAGTCGATCGACAGCGGATTCGTGCTCAGAGAACCGGTCACCGCGACCCCCACGAGATTGATCGTCTTGCCGAACGCGGTGCCGCTGAAATCGAGACCACCATTCGCGCTCGCGGTGAGCCCGAACAGCGTGCTCACCCCTATCCCGGCGTCGAAGTCGCCCGACGCGGTGAGGTTCCAGTCGTCGGTACCGGCCGTCCAGGAGAAGCTCTCGTCGACGGTGCCGCTCATCGACCATGCCGTCGGCGTGACCATTGCCGTCGCGGTGAACCCGAGCGCGTTGAACGTGAGCTGCACGCCGGCATTCGGTCCCGTGTTGCAGAACACGCCGGTGCCGTTGATCGAGATCAGATTCAGCCCCGGACTTGCGAATGACGGCGTCACGGACGCGGAGGCGCTCAGGCAGATGTCGCCTGCGGTCGAGAACGACGCGGTGGCGTTCAACGAAACGACGCTGCTGATGCTCTGATGCACGGTGACCGTCGCGCTGACGGTGCCGGACGCGTACTCGAGATCGACCGAGCCCTGCGCGGCGAAGAGTCCCGCGTTCAGGTTTGCAGTACCGGTCAGCGACGCGTGCAGCGAACCGCTCGCCATGGTGACCGAGCCGTTCAACGACGCGCCGAACACGCTGCCGAAGTTGAGGTTGCCGCTGAGCGCGATGCCCGTGCTCGAGAGCGTGGCACTGGTGGCCACGACCGGATACCCGGCCACGGAGAGCTGCCCGCTCGCGGTGAGCGCCCAGTTGAAGCCGCCTGCTCCGACCGAGAACTGCCCCGAGAACTGCGCCGACGCGCCGAGCACGCTGATACCGCCCGAGGCCTTGACGAACTCACTACCTCCGAGCCGGCCGGCCCAGAAGCTTCCGCCCACGTGGAAACCCGCGAGCGGAACCGACGTGTTCACCGACGCCTGCACGGAAACGTCGCCCGCATGCACGGCCACGAGCGTGCCGTCGACGTTCGGGGCGGTGACCCCGTTCAGGTCGCCGTAGTAGAGGTGACCGTCGACCGCGACGCAACTGCCGAGGCCGGCACTGTCGACGGAGTTGCCGCACGAGTTGTCGATGATCCCGAGCGCGCCGCGTATCGAGAGACCCTGGGCATCGGCCGCGCCCTCGAAGTTGAGCGTGATGCCCGCGAGCTTCAACGACGCGCCCAACTCGACGTCGAGCGGGATGGTTGCGAGCAGGTCGACGGACACACCCACGCACGGGCCGGCCGCGGTGATGGCGGGATCGAGCGTCTTCACGAAGTCGGGCGCATCGACGCACCCCGGTCCGCTCACGCCGAACACTCCACCGAGCGTCAGTGATCCGGGATTGGCCCACAGCGACGCGCCCGTCAATCCGGCCGCCGACATGGTGAGCGAGCCGAACACCGACATCGGGTGGTCGAGCACCGACGCGGTCGCGGCCACCGCGAGTTGCGCTTCGGGTACGTCGCCGAGTGCGGCGAGTTGTCCGTGTGCGGAAAGGGAAACGTTGGTGAGACCGAAGATGCTGCCGAACCCGATGTTCGCCGCGGCGGCCGTCAACGTGAACTGCGGTGTCGTGTTCGTGTCGGCCACCGCGTTCGCGGTCACCGTCAGCGTCGCGCCGCCGAGCGTCGCGCCACCGCTGAAGGTGGCGTGCAGTCCCGACTTCGAGATCGAGGCGTCGAGCGTCGTGTGCTGGACGGTCAGCGGACCGAGCGGCACTGTGCCGACGTCGAGATGGGCCTGCATCGTGGCACTCGGGACGTTGACCGTCGCCAATACCGCCACGGGGTCGCCGATGATCGTCGCGTCGAACCGGAGGCTGAACCCGATCGGATAGGTGTAGGGACCGACGGTCCCGCCGAGCGGCGCGACGATCAGCGACGCGTCGTCGACGCCGACCGCGGTTCCCCACTGCAACACGTTGTGGCCGTCGGGCACACCGATCTGGAGCGCGAAGATCGGGTTGGCGGCCGAGATGTTGAGCACGAGCGAGATCGGTTCGATGTGGCCCTCCGCGTCGGCCTGGATGCCAACTGCACTCGCCCAGCGCGGCGGCAACCCGAGGATCGTGGCGCCGAACCCGATGCTCGGCGTCGCGACTCCGGTGAAGTCGATGCTGCCTTGCACCGCCAGGTTGCCGAGGTCGAGACCGGTGATGCCGAACGCGTTGTCGATGTCGCCGACGGTGTAGAACGCGGCCGTGATCGCGGGCGGCGCGACACTCAGCGTCAGTTCCGCGTGCAGCGTCAATGCACCGGCGGCGTGTCCGGAACCCGTCGCGGTCGGAACCGCGTTGTCGTTCAATGTCGCCGTCGCGCCGATCCCGATCGATCCGCTGAGCGACAACTCGAAATCGAGCGCCGCGAGCTTCACGTTGATGCTCGACGTCTGGAACAAGGTCACGCCGGTGCCGAGCGACGCGATGGCTTTGATCGTCGGGACCGAGGCGCCCAAATCGACCTGCACGACGAGATCCGAGATCGTCGGCAGGGCCAGGTTCTTGTGCAGGAACTGCGGGACGCCGGGCGCGAGTGATCCGAGATCGATGTCGCCGAAGGCGTCGAACGCGTTCGCGCTGATGCTCACGCCGTGCAGTTGCGCGGCGGGGATCCCGATGTTCAATCCGGGGATCGCGGAAAGGTCGGGAATCGCGACCGTGCTGAACACGAGCGCGCCGTTCACGCCCGACAACGGCGAGATGCCGGTGCAGCCGAGGTCGGCGATGTCGGCGCTCACGAACACGCCGGCCGCGCCGGCCGGAACCGCGACGGTGACCGTACCGGGGCAGCCGAACGCGGTGAGGTTCCCGACGAAGGCGACCGAAGGACCGTTGCCCAGACTCGCGATCGTGAGCGACGCGCTGTCGAGCGAGATCGGGAGCGCACCGATCGGCTTCCAATGCGAGAGGTTCGCGGTGGTCGTGAGCACGAAGTGGCCGGTGCTCACGTCGAAGCAGGAGCCGACGAGCAGTTGGCCGGGCGTTGCCGCGCCCGGAAGGTTGAGGGTCGCGCTCCCGCCGATGTCCAGCCACAGGTTGCCGGAACCGATCAGCGGGTTACCGCTCGAGTCGACGCACGACGCGGGCGGCGCCGCGTTCGAGATCTCGGCCTGCAAGCTGTTGATCGTCGCGATCGAGCCGACCGACCACTGCCCGGTCAGGCTCGCTTTCAGGTCGAAGGTCACCGAACCGGCGGAGTCGGCGACGGTACCGACCAGCCCGTTCGTGTTGCCGGAAAGCTGTACCCCAACGGGCAGCCACGTCGGTGCGGGTCCGACCTTGGCGCTGAGTGCCAACGACCAATCGCTCGCGTCCTGGAACGCACCGTCGAGGTTGACCGCGATCCCGTTGCTCCCGAGTACCGCACCGGTCGCGTGCACGTTGAGGCCCGAGGTGTTCCACGTGAGGGTGCCGCCGTCGAGGGTCAGGCCGGAGACGAGCGTGGCCGGGCCGGTCGCCGCCAGCGAGAGCGCAGCGGTGACGTTTCCCGTGCCGTCGACGGCCACACTCCCTTGGCCGGTGACGGTCAAGCCGAGCACGTGCAACGGCGTCGAGGTCTTGACCGTCGCGCTGAAGCCGCTGCCGTCGGTCGGGACCACGGCCGAGAATGCGACCGCGCCCCCCGCCACGGGCGCGGTCGCATTCAAGGTGAGCTGGTCGGCGGCGAGCGCGATCGTCGTGCTCTGCCCGGCCGACCCGCCCGGGAGCTTCAGGAACGGGATCTGCCCAGACCACGCGATCGAACCACTGATCGAAAGCGGTCCGAACGAAACGACGATGGGGCTCGCGATCGTCGCCGTCCCGAGATGCCACGCCGCGCCCACCGCTACCGAGCCCGAGCTCAGGGTGAGCGCCTGCGCCGTGAGCGTGCCGCTCACACCGCTGAAGGTCAGAGGTCCGAGCCGGCCGCCGACGTTCGTGAACGCGATCGACAGACCCGGCGCGCAGCTTCCGGGTAACGCGGGCTTCCCGATGTCGAGTGAAAGCGGACCCAGCTTCAGCTGGCCGTCGTTGCCCGCGCCGACCGCGCTGAACACCGCGCCGAGTGGTGACGAGGCTGCGCACGGATCACCCGCGCCCGACGTATCGGTTGCGCTCGGCGCGGCGCCGATCTGCACAGAGGCGGTGTCGGTGACCGCGGCGCCGGTTGCGTCCGTGACCGTGACTGCGAGCGTCGCCGAGCCCGTGGTATCGGGCGCGGTGTACGTCGGCGTCGCCGTGGTTGCACCGTCGAGTGAACCATCGCCCGCGTCGATCACCCATTGATACGTGTACGGCGCGCTACCGCCGGACGGCGTCACGTTCACGTCAAGATCCGCGCCCGGATCCACGGTCAACACACCGCCGGTGATCTGCGCGGCGAGCGGCGGGGTCGCGGTGAGCGCGACCGTCGCGTTGGTCGAGGCCACCGCCGCGCCACTCCCGGAGCCGCGCGTGACGGTGAGGGCGAACGCCACCGCGTCGCCCGCGTGTCGCGCCACGGGCGCGTTGAAGTGCAGCGTCGCTTGCCGCCGATCACCGGCCGACACCGGCACTGTCGGCCCACTCTTCTGCGTCCAGAGGAACGCGAGCGGTTGGCCGCCGAAGCTGCCGTTCGTGACCGTCGCCGTCAGCGCGAGAGCGCTACCCGCCGCGGGCGGCGTCGCCGGTACCGTCACCGAGACGCCGAGCGGTGGCGCGTCGGGACCGACCACGACGGTCTGGGTGACCGCTTCGGGATTACCCAACGCGTCGGCTTGGCCGTTGCTCACGACGAGTTGCAACGTCATCTGCGTCACGTTCGCAGGCCACGCGAAGCCGCTCGATCCGAACGAGTTCGGTGCCGTGAACGCGACGTGCACCTCCACGGGCGCGGAAACCGACCAACGGAACTGCAGACCCGCGCCACCGAAGCGGGTGACGGTCGTCGCGACCATGTGGTCACCCACCGCCGGCACCGGGTCGGTCGGGCCGAGACACGGGGGACTGTTCGCCGACCAGGCGGTGCCCGCGCGCGTGTCGTCGACGACACACAACGGCGGCGGATGAGGCGGCGTCGCCCCCGACGGCGTCACCGACACCGTCGTGTCGGCGGTTTGCGTGACGGTGCCGTCGGTCACCGTGACGCGGAAGCCGAGTTCGGTCGGGGCGGTGATGGCGCCGGGGTTCCCAATGCTGAACGCGGGTCGCACGCCGAACACCTGCGCCGCGGTGGTCGGAGCGGGCCACGCCGTGCCCGCGGGGAAGGCCGGGTTCGAGCCGTCGCCCGGGAGCGAACCGCTCGCCGACGCCTCCCATGACACAGCGGGACCCATCGTCTGCGTCCACCCGTACGTCAGCGGTCGACCTTCGTCGCCGGTCGCGCCCACGTCGAGCACGACGCGCGTCGGTACCAGCGTGCCCGTCGACCCCTGAATGGCCGCGGTCACCGACTGCGCTTTGCCCGCGTTGGCCACGAACCCGGTGACGGCCACGTCGTTCTCGACGCGGCGGGCGAGCGCGCTCGTCCCCTGCGCGGCGAGCCGCGCCGCGCCCGACGCGAGCAGTGCCGCGTCGCCCACCCCCGACGCGGACAGGACGCCACTGAAGAACGGTTGGTCGCCTTGCGCGCCGGAACCCATCACGATCGCCAGCGGTTCGGTCGCAACGGTCCCGGCCGGCAACGCGTCGGCGACGCACACCATGGCGACCGGTGCCGTCGGGACCAACGTGGTCGCGGGCGCACACGTTGCTGCGGGCGGCGCGTCGGGATCGATCGGTTTGAGATCGCCGAACTCGGTCACCGTTCCGTACACGGGTACACCGCTCACCGGCGGCGCGGGCTGCGGCGCGGCGGATGCGAATTCCGCGCCCGCGGGCAGCACGACCGCGAAGACCGTCGGGCTCGCGGTGTCGCCCGGCCCGGTGTTCGACAGCTGCAGTTCGCCGTGGCCGGTGCCGCCGCGCGGCAGCGGCGCCGAATCGAAGTGCACGAGCGTCGAGAGGTTCGGGATCTCGATCTTCTCCATGGAGACACCGCTGCTGACCGCGGTCGAGTGCACGACGGTCCCCGCAACTGCCGCACTCGCGGTCCCACTCACCACCACGCTCGTGCCCGTCAGCCCCGACGTCGCGCCAGTGTCGAGGGTGACGTGCACGGGCGGCGAACTCGCCCCGGCACCCAGACTCGTGAGCGTCGGGTTGACGCACACGAGTCGGCTTCCGGTCTGCGAACAGTTCCAGCCACTGCCCGACGCCTGCGCGGTGACGCCGACCGGAAGTTGTTCCACGACGGTCAGCCCGGTCGAAAGCGTCGCGCCGCCGCCGCTGTTGTCGACGATGAGTTGGTAGTCGGGCTTTCCGGTGTCGAGCGTGCGCGTGATGTCGAACGTCGGCAGCACGAGCGGCGGCTGCGCGAGGGTCAGTGCGTCGGATACCGTCACCGCGCCGACAGCGTCGGTCGACGCCGCCGCGATGTCCGCAGTCACCGAGGCTCCAGCGGGCGCGGGCGTTCCCTGCAGACCGATCGTGAGGACGGGCGCCTGCGCGTTCGGCCCGAGTGTGTCGGAGAGCGAGCACGTGAGCGCGACCGCGCTCGCGCACGTCCAGTCGAGCCCCGACGCGTCCGTCTCGGTGACACCGACCGGAATCGGGACGGTGACCGTCGTCGGACCAATCGTCGCGGCGGTTCCGTCGTTTGCGACCGAGACGCTCCACGTCTGACGGCTGGTCGACAGTGCCGGCGCGCCGTCGACCCCGACCGTCAGGTCGGCACGCGTGTCGCGCACGACGGCCACGGGCAGCGGACGACCGGCGCGGGCGATCTCACCGTCGGCGCCGCGCACGTCGAACACGATGGTGTCGGTCACGCCGGCGGCGCCGGTGGGCGCGCCGAGGTGCACGTCGATCGGCGCGAGCGCGGTTCCCGGCGCGAGCGAGGACTGGGTCGTGCAGGTCGCGATGGTCTGGCCGGCAACGGTGAACGGTCGACACAGCCAGCCCGCGCCGGTCACTCCGAGGTCGAGCGAATGGCCCACCGGGTTGCCGTGCGGCACCGCGAGCTCGACGGTGATCGGCCCCGCGAAATTCGCCGACGTGGTCGAGAGCGTGAACGGGCGGTCGACAGACTGACCTTCCGGCACCTGGAGCGCGCCGCCGAAGTTGACCAATAGGCCGTTCGTCGTCGGGATCGCGACGGTCGTAACGCTCGTCGCGGTGTCGTTGCCCGGATTGATGTCGGCGTCGTCGGTCATCGACGCGGTTGCCGCACCACCGGTCGCGTCCTTGGCGATCGCGACCGCAACGTCGGCGGTCAACGCGCCACCGACCGCCAACGAGGCCGCGGTGGGCGTACACGTTGTGGTCGCGGTCGTCGTCGAACATTCCCACGGCCCGGTCACACCCGTCTCGCTGATGCCCGACGGGAGCACGACCGTCAACGGGTGCAGGTGCGTCGCGGCGCGGTTGCCCTGGTTGGTGACCACGACGTGATAGCTGCCGGTTCCACCCGCCGTGAACGGATCGGTGTGCGACATCGACACCACCAGGTCCGGCCCTTGCGCATTCACGGTGATGTCGTCACTCGCCGCCGCGGTCGTGAACAGCACGTCGCCGCCATAGAGCGCGGCGATGTCGTAAGAACCGGCGGTCGTGAACACGTGGGTGATCGACGCGTGCCCGCTCGAATCGAGCGGTTCGGCGCCCACATCGGTACCGTCGACCTGGAAGTCGACGCTTCCCGTGGGCGTCGGCGTGCTGGTCACGACCGCCGTGAACGTCACCGTGTCCCCGGTGCCGGCTGGATTCTCCGATGGTGTCAACGACACGCTCGCGACCAACGAGTGTGGCCTGACGAACGTGAAGTCGTCGGCGCTCGATGTGCTGCTGGATCCGGCGGGCGTGTGCACCACGATGTCGACGGTTCCGACCGAAGCGGCAGGCGCAGTCACCTGCAGACTCGTGCCGTCGGCGTTGACGGACACGCCGCTCCCGGCCGCCGCACCGAAGTCGACTTCCGTCGTGCCGGCGAATCCGCTGCCGGTCACGGTGACGACCGTTCCGCCGGTCGTCGGGCCGACTGCGGGCGCGACCGCATCGACGGTCGGCAACGTGGGTTGCGTGACGGCGACGCCGCCGAGCGATTCCGTCAGCGTCTGGGTGGCGTTGATGCTTCCGCCGAGGCGGTAATCACCGACCGCCCAGCATTCGGTCGCCGACGCGCACCCGACACCGAACAGCACGTTGGCAGCCGTCGTCGTGCGGTTGGCGCTCGGCACGATCGCCCACGCGGCGCCGTCCCAATGCTCGGCCAGAGTTGTACTCGAGCTGAAGCCGGCCGACCCGACCGCCCAACAGTCGGTACCGGTGTTGCAGGCGACCGACTCGAGGACGTTCTCGCTGTCGCTCGGATTGCCGTCGTTCCCGCTGCGGTTCGGCGAATCCTGCAGTTCGAAGTCGCCACCGTCGAAGTGCTCGGCGAGTGTCTGCGCCGTGCCCAGCGCCGTGGAGAAGAACGACCCGACGGTCCAGCAGTCGCTCGTCGACGCGCACGACACGGCCAGCAGGTTGTCGCTGGTGCCGCCGGTGGCATTCTGGGTGTCGACGAGAACCCAGTTGTCGCCGTCGAAGCGCTCGGCGAGGGTGCCGTAGACGATGCCGGTCACGGCTTGTTGCCCGACGGCGAGGCAGTTGCCGCTCTCCGTGCAGGAGACCGACTGCAGTGACGCGTACGTGCCGGTGTCGGGCGTTCCGACCTGGATCCACTCGTCACCGACCCAATGTTCGGTCAGCGCTTGGTGGAATGCGACGAACGCGCTGCCGTTCCACTCGTTGCCGCTCATGTCTCCGACCGCCCAGCAGTCGTCGCTCGTCACACACGAAAGCCCGTAGAAGTGATATTCGAGCGCGGGGCTCGCCGAAGGCCCGGTGACGGGAACCGGCGTGCTCAGCCGCGACCAAACGTTCCCGTCCCAGTGCAACGCGAGCGACGCGCCCCCGGTGTCGCCGGCGGCCAGGCAATCAGTGCTCGTCACACAACTCACGGCCGCGAGCTCGTCGTCGTCCCCCGGGAGCGCGGGTGCGGGCGTCGGGACGATCGACCACTCGCTTCCGTCCCAGTGTTCGGCGAGCGAGACCTTCGACGACGCGCCGAACTGTCCGGGCGCGAAGCCCACGGCCCAGCAGTCGGTCGCGGTGACACATGTCGTCGCGGTCAGCTGGTCGGAGTCTTGCGTCGGCGACGAGGCACTCGGCCGAACGCTCCACGCGCCGCCGTCCCATTGCTCCGCGAACGTGAGCGTCGCGGTGCCCGTCGAGCCGACGGAACCCGTCCGGTCACCGACGGCCCAGCAACTCGACGACGAGGTGCACGCAACATCGAAGAGCGTGTCGGCACCACCGGCCGCGTTCGGCGTCGGCGCGACCGACCACGCCACCCCGTTCCAGTGCTCCGCCAGCGCGACCCCACTGGCCGGGCTGCCGTTGTCGGATCCACCCGTCGCCCAGCAGTCGGCGGTCGACGCGCACGCGACTCCGCCGAACGCGTTGTCGGTGCGACCGGCCACGTCGATCGTCGTGAGTCGCGACCAGGACGAGCCGTTCCAACGTTCGGCGAGCGTGTGCTGGCCCGAACCGCTCTGGATGAACATGCCGGTGGCAATGCAGTCGTCGACGGCCGGGCACACGATGCCGTACAACATGGGTGCCGATCCGCCGGTCGCGACGGTGGGCGACACCGACCACGCGCTTCCGTTCCAATGCTCGACGAGGGGTTGCACGAGCGTCGACCCACTCGCCCAACAGTTGTTGGTCGCGAGGCACGTCACACCGAAGAGCAGGCCCTGCGTCGTGCCCGTCGCCGACGCGTCGATCCAGGCGCTGCCGTCGTAGTGCAACATCATCGTCTTGCCGTTCGACTCGCCGGTCGCCCAGCAGTCGTTCGCGGCGACACACGTAACGCCGTCGAGCAGGTTGCCGCCGGTCGCCGACGGATTCGGCGTCGTCACCTGCGACCACGTCGTGCCGTTCCAGCGCTCGGCCACGGTCACCTGCAGCGTCGTGTTCTGCGCGGTGGTCTGGCTCGCCCACCCGACCGCCCAGCAGTCGTTGGTCGCGACGCACGCGACACCCTGGAGCGCGGGCTGGTCGAGGAACAGGTTGGCGTTACCGGTCGTCCACGACGTGCCGTCGTAGTGCGCGACGAACGCCGACTGCGAGGTGCCGGTCGAACCCTGCCCGACGGTCCAGCAGTCGGAGGCGGTCACGCACGCGACCGTGCGGGTCAGCGTGTTCTGCGCCCCGGTCTGCGCGCTCGGAAACTGTGACCACGAGGGAGTACCACCGGCATCGGCGGCCGCCGGCGCGGCGCGCTCGGCCACCGCGACCGCGGTCAAGAGCCCGGCGACCACGACGATCGCGGTCGGCAGCGCGAGCAGTCGGCGGGCGCGCCGGGCGAGGGCCCGCGTCACCGCAGCCCCCCGTGCCTCGCCGCCCCGTGATCGACCATTTCCTCCCCAAGCCGGGCCCGTCCTTGGGCCTGACCGATGCCTGATCCCAGCAGGCACAGCATGGAAGGCCCACCTGGCGCGCGCCTGGCGCGCGAGCGGACGCGGTCCGGGCGCGGTGTTTCCCGGCGGGAGGATTCGGCCGGCTCAGCCCGCGGTGGCCGCCGTGAGGTGATGCCGGGCGAAGAAGCTCAGGATCAGCGCGGTGGCGCTGATCTGCTGAGTCGTGTGCTGCAACGGGCTGGCTTTCGGGTCGGCGCCGGGCCACACGTGGCCGCCACCTTCGATCGTGTACAGCTCGACCTCGGTGCCGGCGGTGCAGTGCGCCCACGTCGAGCGCACGACCTCGGAGCCGACCCGATGGGTGGATGCGGCCGGGTCGCAACGGTCGAGCCGGGCCCAGTCGCCCATGTTGAGCAGCGTGCCCCGGACCTTGCCCGGGATCGAGAGCCCGATGGTGCCGTTCTGGTAACGCACCAGCGGATCGGCCGTCCCGTGGAAAGACAGGATCGGCACCGGCTGTTTGCAGCCGAGCTGGAACTCGACCGCGTCCGTCGCCATCGCGGCAATGCGATCGGGGCGCGCGCACGAATACTGCAGCGTGAACGCGGCACCCTGCGAGAACCCGGCTGTGAACACCCGGTGCGTGTCGATGCACCGCGACTTCGCGACCGACGCGACGATCGCGTCGACGAACGTGGCGTCGGGTCCGTGCGGATCCAGGTTCCACGTGTTGTTGGGCCCGTCCGGGGTCACCACGACGTTGCCGAGCGCGGCACCCTTCGTCGGCATGTCGGTGAGCTGGGCGAATTCGTGACTGTTGCTCCCGAATCCGTGGAACATGAGGATGAGCGGCGCGGGTCGGCCCGGCACCGGGTCGGTCGGGACCGAGAGCAGATAGGTGTGCACGACGCCGCCGACGGCGATGGTGTGTTCGATGTCGCCGGCCGGCGCGGGGGCCGATCGACCCGCGCATCCCGCCGACGGCGCTTGGCCCGGGACCGTCGAGGTGGTCGTGGTCGGCGCGGACGTAGCCGGCGGCGCGGTCGCGGCGTGCGACGACGAGCTACAGCTCGCGGCCAGCGCCGAGGCCGCGACCAGACACCCGAAGCTTCTCCACCGCCCACGCGCCATGGCGCGCAGTCTGTCAGCCCCGAAGCGTCGGTCGCGTCCCTAGGCGGTCGTCGCGGCCTGCTACTTCTGGCTGCGCCAGCCCCGTTCGAACGGCAGCCGCCACGCGTCGGGGGCGATCAACTGGTGGATCGCGTTCGGGCCCCAGGAACCGGCCGGATAGGGCCGCACGGGCGGCGGGTTCTCGAGGAGCGGCTTCGACCGCTCCCACAATTTCTCGATGCCTTCCGCACTCGTGAAGAGCGTGTGGTCACCGCTCATCGCGTCGTAGATCAACCGCTCGTACGCCTCGAGGAGGTCGGTGGTGCGCCCGGTCTCGTGCAACGAGAACTGCAGGCTCTGCTTGTCGAGCGTCATCCCCGGTCCGGGGCGCTTGCCGTAGAACGACAACGAGAGCCGCGACGCGTCGGCGAGGTCGAAGGTCAGGTGGTCGGGGCCGTGCGCGCCGACACCGGAACCGATCGGGAACATGCTCTTGGGCGGTTCGCGGAACGCGATCGAGATGATGCGCGCGCCCTCGGCCAAGCGCTTGCCGGTACGTAGGTAGAACGGAACGCCGGCCCAACGCCAGTTGTCGATCTCACAGCGCAGCGCGACGAACGTCTCGGTTTCGGAGTGCGGCCGCACGCCCGGCTCGTCGAGATAGCCCTCGTACTGTCCGCGCACGACCTGCGACGGTTCGATCGGGCTCAGCGAACGGAACACCTTGTTCTTCTCTTCGCCGATCGAGCGCGGCTCGAGTGCGGTCGGCGGCTCCATCGCCATGAACGCCAGCACTTGGAACAAGTGATTGACGACCATGTCGCGGTACGCGCCGGTCCTCTCGTAGAAGCCGATGCGGTTCCCGATCGACAGCGTCTCGGGCACGTCGATCTGCACGTGCGCGATGTGTTGGCGATTCCAGATCGGCTCGAACAATCCGTTGGCGAAACGGAAGGCGAGGATGTTGAGCGCCGCTTCCTTCCCGAGGAAGTGGTCGATCCGGAAGATCTGTTCTTCGTCGAAGGTCGCGTGCAGGGCCTCGTTCAGTTTCACCGCGCTCGCGAGATCGGTGCCGAACGGCTTCTCCATGATGATGCGGGCGCGCTCCTCCAACCCGACCTCGCCGAGTTGGCGCACCACCTCGGGCGCGGCCGCGGGCGGCACGCTGAGGTAGTGCAGACGGGCGACGTCGCCGCCGAGATCTTCTTCGAGCTCGCCGACGAGCTTGGCCAACGCCTCGTTGCCCGCGGATTGGCATACGTAGAACAGGTTCGAGGAGAACTCGTACCAGTCGGCGTCGGGCACGCCGTGATGACCGAAGTCGTCGAGGGCGCCGCGCGCGAACTCGCGGAAGCCTTCGTCGTCGAGGTCGTCGAGCGACGAGCCGATGATGCGGCACTCGGGCAGGAGCCCGGCTTGCGCGAGGTGAAACAGGCCGGGCAGCAGCTTGCGCCGGGCGAGGTCGCCGGTGGCGCCGAACAGCACCACGACGTGCGGACGCAGCGGTGATATGAGTCCGGAGTTGATGTCCGTCGGTTCAGCGCGCATGGGCGAAGCTCCCGGTTTCACGATACGCCCACGCCCGTTTCCGACGGATGAATTTGGTGGGCCGGCCCGTCCTTATCGGCCGCACCGAGCGGCCTCGGAGGGCCCGGCCGACCTCGGCCTCCGGGGCCGGGTGCGGGCAGGGGGACCGACCTTCAGCGGGTCCGCCGATTCGTCGAACTCACGAGGTGAACCGCCAGGAAATCGGCGCCGGGGCTCGACCGGGAGCGCCCGCGGCCTCGATCTGGCTGTCGCCCCGGCTGTTCGCCTACGCCCTTGGGCCGATCGCTCTCGCCGTGCTGTTGCCGCTCCGCCGATTCGGCCTGGTCGCCGACGAGCCGGTGTGGGTCTACGCGCTCGCCATCATCGTGCCCCAGATCGTCAGCTTGGTGTTCGAGCGGTCGGCGCGCACCGCGTCGGGTGCAGTCTTCCTGCACGCGCACATACTCCTGCACGTCGCTTCGGTGACCGCGGTGATCTACGTGTGCGGCTGGGGCCCGGCGTTGGGCATGGCCTACGCGTTCTCCGCGTTCGCCGAACTCCAACAGTCGGGGGCACGCGTCTGGCGCTCCGTGCTCGCTTGGTCGCTGCTCGGGTGCGCAGTGGGTCAAGCACTCGTGTTGCAAGGCTGGATGCCGTCGTTCCTGACCACCGCCGGCGCGCAGACGATCGGCTTCCTCGGTGCGATCGTGTTCGGCATCGCGATCCGCATGGCCGGCACGATCGGCGAGAACAAGGAGCTCGCCGACGCGCAGCTGGCAGAACAGACCCTCGACGCTTCACGGGCGCGCGACGAAGCACAACGCAGCGCCGCGCACTACCGCGCGGTGGTGGAGAACGCGGCCGAAGGGATCCTCACGATCACCGAGTCCGGCACGATCGGGTCGTTCAACGCCGCCGCCGAGGCGATCTTCGGCTGGGACGAACAGGACATCATCGGCCGACCGGCCACGGTGATCCTGCCCGCCGACATGGAAGACCCGCTCAACAGCTATCTCGCAACCGCGCTTTCACCTGATCACGGCCCGATCCGGCGCCGCGGCATCGAGAGCATCGGCCAACGCCGCGACGGAACTCATTTTCCGATGATGGTCGCGATCAGCACGATCACCTCCGGCGGCGCGGCGCCGACGCTCTCCGGGATCGTGCGCGACCTCTCGGACCAGAAGCGCGTCGAGGCGCAACTCGCGCATCAGGTCTTGCACGACGCACTGACGAGCCTCCCGAACCGCACCATGCTCGTCGACCGGCTCGATCAGGCGCTGGCGCGCACGCGGCGCAGCAGTCGACCCTTCGCGGCACTGTTCGTCGATCTCGATCGCTTCAAGTCGGTGAACGACCGGCTCGGTCATTCCGTCGGCGATCAGCTCCTGATCGAAGCGGCGCGACGCATCAAGACCTGTGTACGCGATTCCGACACCGTCGCCCGGCTCGGCGGTGACGAATTCGTCGTGGTGTGTGAAGACATCCACGGTGTTCATCAGGCGACCGCGTGCGCCGACCGCGTCATCTCGGCGCTTCGCGAGCCGTTCCATTTCGCCGACGACGACGCGCAGGTGAGCGCGAGCATCGGCATTGCCCTCTGCAGCGACGGCACCCAGAAGGCGGAAGCGGTGCTGACGAATGCCGACATCGCGATGTACCGCGCCAAGGACAACGGTCGGAACCGTTACGCGCTGTACGACGACGCCATGCAGCAGTGGATCGCCGCCCAGAACGCGCTCGAAGGTGACCTGAGGCGGGCGGTGGTGCGCGACGAGCTCCGCTTGTTCTGTCAGCCCTTCATCGCCGCCGACACCGGCGAGATCCGCGGCTTCGAGGCTCTAGTCCGCTGGCAACGCCCGGGATACGGGCTCGTCGCGCCCGACAACTTCATTCCGACCGCGGAGGAGACGGGGCTCATCGTCGACATCGGCGCGTGGGTGCTACAGGAGGCGTGCCGCCACGCGGCGGAATGGGACCGCCGATGGCCGGAGCGCCGGCTCGGGATCGCGGTGAACCTCTCGTCCCGGCAGCTCCTGTCCGGCGCCATCGTCGACGTCGTGACCGGCACGCTCGCGACCACCGGCCTCGATCCCAAGCTCCTCACCTTGGAGCTCACCGAGAGCACCCTCATCGACGACGCGGTCGGCGCGGAGGCGTTACTCCGAGAGCTACGCGAGCTCGGACTGCATCTCGCCCTCGACGACTTCGGCACGGGCTACTCGTCGCTCACCTATCTGCGCGCGTTTCCCATCGACATCCTCAAGATCGATCGTTCGTTCGTGAGCGCGATCGGCGTGAAGCGCGACGACACCGCGATCGTCGCCGCGGTCCTGGCCCTCGCCCAGAATCTCCGCATGAGTGTGGTGGCCGAGGGTGTAGAGACGGTCGAACAGCTCGCGGTGCTCCAGCACCTCGGCTGCCCGTACATGCAGGGTTACCTGTTCTCGCGGCCGATCCCCATCGACGATGCCGAAGACCTCGTGCTCAACGCCGCGAGCCGCGGCGCGGGCGCGATCCTCGCCGACCATCGCAACTGAGGGCGACCGGCACGGATCTAGTCGGACGCGCCCGACAAGCGCATGTGCCGCATCCGCCAGTTCGCGAGCAGCAACGCGATGGCGGCGACCACGAGGAGCCGAACGATCCCTCCGGCACCGCTCGGGATCCCCGTACGTATGAGGCGCGTCGGCGGGTTGTCGATGTAGCTGACGAAGATGGCGCGCGACTCCCAACTCGGCGAGATCTGCGCGATGCCGGTGAGCGCGGCGCCGAGCAGTCGTTCGACGAAGAAGACGAACGCGAGCGACCACACCGCGGTTCGACGCGTGAGGCATCCGATCGCGATGAAGATCGCGACGTAGGCCACGGCCGCGAACGCCGCCGCGACGAGCGCGGCATCGGCATCGGCCGCGTCGCCGGCCACGACCGCCGCCAGCGCGGTCGCGGGAACGATCGTGACGAGGGCGATGAGCGACCCTCCGACCCAGCGCCCCAGGACGATCTGCCACGTCGGCGCAGGCGACAGCCACGTGAACTGGAACGTTCCGGAGCGCACCTCGGCGCCGAGCACCGCGTCACCGATGACCAACACGGCGACCGGCAGCATCAACGCGAAGATTCCTTCGGCGGCGACGTTCGCGAACGCGTGGCCGGGCGAGCCGTTCACGGTGCGGGCGAGCAGACCGAAGAAGAGGGCTCCGGCACACGGCAGCAGCAGCGCGAACCACCGTTTGGGTGGAAAGCACGACTGCAGCGTGTACACGAGGATGGCGAGCAACCGTGGGCGCGGGCGCCGCGTCGGCGCGGGCATCGGCGGGGGTACGTTCACACTCATCGCACGAGCTCCCGGAACAGGCTCTCGAGGGAGTCGTCGAGGGCGCGCACCTCGAGCAAGCGGGCCGACGCGTCGCGCGCGAGCCGCGGCAACGCGGTGGCCAACTCGCGCGCGTGCAGGGTCTGCACGACAAGACCGTCGCGCGCGCTGTCGAAGGTCACCCCTTCCACGGACTGGAGCGTGATGAGGGTCGCGGCGAGGCGGCGCGCGTCGTCGGAGCGGATGAGCACGTGCCGGGGCCGGTCGTTCATCGCGTCGCGAATCGCGTGGTGGCCGCCCGCGGCCGCGAGCCGGCCGTGCACGAGCACCATCACCCGCTCCGCGAGCCGCTCGACCTCGTTGAGCACGTGCGAGCTGACGATCACGGTTCGCCCTTGCGCGCCGAGATGCTTGAACAGCTCGATGAGACTCAGGCGCTGCACCGGATCGGCGCCGTTCAACGGTTCGTCGAGCACGAGGACGTGTGGATCCGTGACGAGCGCGGCCGCGACCTTGGTGCGCTGCCGCATGCCTTTGCTGAACGTATCGACCCGCCGGTCGGCGACGTCGAGCATCGCAACCGTGCGCAACGCCTCGTCGGGCGCGGTCCGATCGCCGATGCGATTGAGGTCGGCAACGTAACGAACGAACTGGCGCGCGGTGAGCGCGGCCGGCACCGCCTCGTCCTCCGGCACCAACGACATGCGCCCGTGGACGGCGCGGTCTCGGCGCGGGTCAAGGCCTTCCACCCGGACGGACCCCTGGTTGACCCCGAGCAGCCCGGTCAGCGCGCGCATGAGCGTTGTCTTGCCCGCACCATTCGGACCGAGCAGGCCGGTGACACCGGGCCCGAACGAGCAGCTCAGCTCCGACAACGCAACCTTGGCGCCGAACCAAACCGACACGTCGGTGACCTCGACCGTCGCGTCGGCGACGAATGCGGGATCGGAGTTCATCGCTCCACCCACCGGTAGCGCCGCAACAACACACTGATGCCGACGAGCAAGACCGCCGCATAGACCGCCACCGCGAGCAGGCCGCCGTTGGTCACGCCGTTGAGGGGCGACTGGGGATCGATGTGGCCGAGAAAGATGAGGTCGCGCAGGTACAGCGGCAACGCCAGCACGTTGATGACTGCCGCGGGCGAGCCGCCGTCGAACCGGAAGTTGTCACCGACGATGACCCCCGCCGCGATCGACGTCACCAGGAACAAGCCGATGACGGACGCGCCCGCGACGATGCGGCGGTTGGTGAGTGAGGAGATCGCGACGCCGATCACCGCGTAGTACAACGCGAGCAACGCGACGGCGACCGGCACCTTCCACAGCACGTCGAGGTGGCCCTTGAAATAGTCGAGCGCGCTGTCGCTGACGAACATGTTGCCGACGAACAGCACGACCTGCGGCAGGAACGAGAACGCGAAGACGATGGACGCGATCGCCGCGACCTTCGCGACGACATAGTCGACGCCGGTGAGCGGACGGGCGAACATCAGCGGCAACACGTTCTGACGCCGGTCCGGGCAGACGACGTCGGGCGCGACGAGGGCAACGAACACCAGCAGCGCCGACGAAACGCCGACATAGTCGCGATACGTGATGATCTGGATCTTGTTCACGATCGACTGGTTGCGCGTCACGTAGCCGATCCCGACGTTGACGATCGCGGGGATCGTCACCACGCCGAGCAGGAGGAACGGCGCGACCTTCTGCCGCCACGATCGGCGGATACCGAGTGCCCGCCGGATCGACGCCTTGTAGAGCGCGAACGTCGCCGCGCCGCGCCGGCCGCGCGACCCTTCGTAGGGGCGATAGCCACGGTCGTAGACCGCGCCGCCGCGCGCCTCCACCACACTCATGGCCCAACCCTCATGAGAGCTGCTCGGATCGGCGCAGGAACACTTCGTCGAGCGACGTCAACCGGGTGGAGAGTCGGTACAACGGCAGCTCGAGCTCGGCGATCACGTCGCGCACCGCGTCGAGCTGTTCGTCGCCGTCGATCGTGACGTCGACGAGGCCTTCCGACACAACCGCGGCCAGGGCGCGCGTCTGCAGCGCCGCCACCAACTCGTCTCGACGCGGACCGACATCGACGGACACGACGCCCGTGCGTTCGAGCAGGGAGTCGGTCCGGCCCGACACCACGAGCCGGCCACCGTCGATCATCACGACGTAGTCACAGACTCGCTGCACGTCGTCGAGCAGATGGGTGGCCATCAACACCGAGATCCCGAATGTCCCCAGCCGGGCGACGAGCGCCAGCATCTCCTCCCGACCGAGCGGGTCGAGCCCGGCGGTCGGTTCGTCCAGCAGCACGAGCTCCGGATCGCCGACGAGCGCCTGCGCGAGCTTCGTGCGCTGGCGCATGCCCGTGGAGAACCCCCCGATCGGGCGGAAGCGGGCTTCGTCGATGCCGACGAGATCGAGGATGTCGGATGCGCGCTGGCGGGACGCACGCGCCGGGAGCCCGCTCAGCTCGCCGAACGTGGAAACTACGTCGGCCGCGGTCTGGTCGAGCGGCAGGCAGTCGTGCTCCGGCATGTAGCCGAGCCGGGACCGCACGTCGACGGGATCACGTCCGACGTCGATCCCGCACACTTCGACCGCGCCTTCGGAGGGATGGGCGAGCCCGAGGAGCAGTCGGAACAGCGTCGTCTTGCCCGCGCCGTTGGCACCCACGAGACCGATCCGCCCGCGCGGCATCTCGATCGAGAGATCGTCGAGCGCCGTGACGCCCGGATAACGCTTGGTGAGCCCTTGGAGACGAAGGAGCGGTCCGGAATCCACGACCCCAAGAGTCTGACAGTCTTGATTGGTCGGAGCCGACCCGATCTCCAGGCGAAGCCGGCTCATCGGGTCGGCATAGCGCGAGCGACCGATAAAGATGGTGCGCGAGGGGGGACTTGAACCCCCACACCCTTGCGGGCACAGGAACCTGAATCCTGCGCGTCTGCCAATTCCGCCACTCGCGCGTGAAGATTCAGCGTACCAGCGGTCTCGTCGGATTCTCCGGGCGTTGCGGCCGCGTGCGCCGGTGGTCGCGCCGGTAGCATCGGCGAAATGGGACTGCAGCGGTTCGAGCGACGGCTTGAGCGGCTGGTCGAGGGCACCTTCTCGAAGGCGTTCCGCGGCGGCGGCCTTCAGCCCGTGGAGATCGGGCGGCGCGTCGGGCGCGAGATGGATACCGGCCGAACGCTCGGCGTGAAGGGCACCGTCGCGCCGAATCAGTTCACGATCTGGCTCTCGGCCGACGACCTCGAGCGCTTCGCCGGGTTCCACGAGGCGCTGGCGCGCGAGCTTGCCGACGCAGCGCGCGAACACGGCCGCGACGAGGGATATCACTTCGAGGGTCTCATCGAGGTGTCGCTGGTGCTCGACGAACACGCCAAACGGGGCGACCTACGCGTCGACGCGGAGATCGTCGGGGGCGGCCCGGGAACGGCCGCCACGCTGGTGCTCCCCGACGGCGGCCGGGTTGCGCTGGGCGACGAGCCCGCGGTCATCGGCCGTATGCCCGAATGCGCGGTCCCGCTGTCGGATCCGCAGGTCTCGCGGCGCCACGCCGAAGTGCGCAAATCCGACTTCGGCTTCCAGGTCGTCGATCTCGGATCGACCAACGGAACTCAGGTCAACGGGGTCGTCGTGAAGGAACACACCCTCAAAGACGGTGATGTGATCGTCGTCGGTGCAACGTCGCTGCGCTACCAGGAGTCGTAACGGGCACATGTCCGACACGATCCTCACGATTCTGAAGTTCTGTCTGCTCGCGCTCCTCTACCTGTTCCTCCTGCGCGTGGTGCTGATCGTGGCGCGCGAGCTGCGGGGCAGCGGGTCGATGAGGGCGCCGGCCCCCATGCCCGCGCCGATGGTTCCCGTGCCCGCGGCCGCGCGGGCGGCGAAGCGTCGCGAATGGCGACTCGTCGTCGTGACTCCCGAAACCGAACGGGGCCTCTCGTTCCCGATCGACGGCGACGCCACGATCGGCCGCGGCGGCGGTTGTGCGGTGGCCCTCACGTTCGACACGTTCGTCTCGCAGGTGCACGCGCGCGCCTTCGATCGGGACGGCACGCTGTGGGTCGAGGACGCGGGCTCGACCAACGGCACACTCGTGAACGGCAAGCGGATCCAAGAGTCGATGAAGCTGAGCAAAGGTGACCGGGTGCAAGTCGGCGAGACGGTCCTCGAGGCGCAACGGTGAAACTCGCCGCGGCATCGGCCACCGATCAGGGCCTCGTACGTTCGAACAACGAAGACGCCTTCCTGATCGACGATCAGCGCGCGCTGTTCGCGGTCGCCGACGGCATGGGCGGGCATCGCGGCGGCGAGGTCGCGAGCCACACCGCGATCGAAGCGCTGCGCGCCGCGGTCGCCAACGGCATTCCGATGCACGACGCGATCACCCGCGCCAACCGCGCGGTGCTGACCCGCGCCGCCGGCGACGAAGAGCTGACCGGCATGGGCACCACCATGACCGCGGTCATTGCAGTCGGCGGTAACCAACTCCTCATCGGTCACGTCGGCGACTCGCGGGCATACCTCTTGCACGACGGCACACTGCACCGCGCCACCGACGATCACAGCCTCGTCGAAGAGCTCGTGCGCGAAGGCCGCCTCACTCCCGAACAAGCCGAAGCGCATCCGCAACGCGCGATCGTGACGCGGGCGCTCGGCGTCGACGACGAGGTCGACGTCGACCTCTACACGCTCGACATCACGGCCGGAGACCGGGTCGTGCTCTGCTCCGATGGCCTGACCACGATGGTGCGCGAACGCGACATCGAACGCCTGGCGCGCACCGAGAGCGACCCGCAACATCTCGCCGAGGCCCTCGTCGCGGCGGCCAACAACGCGGGCGGCGAAGACAACATCACCGTTGTGGTCATCGATGTTTTGGAGACCGACGCGCAAGCGGCCCCCGATCCGACCGCGCTGCTCGCCGAACCCGTCGCGGCCGGGGCCCGCTCGGCCGTCATCGCGCCGCCCGACCCGCCCGAACCCGATGCGCCCCGCGAACCCCGACCGAAGGGCTCGCGGCGCCGCACCCTGCGTGGGGCGATCCTCGTGATCCTGCCGATCATCCTGATCATCGGCCTGGCCACCGCCGCGCTCGGTTGGTACGCCCGGCGCTCCTATTTCGTCGGCGCCTCGGGCGACCAGGTCGTCATCTTCAAAGGCGTCCCCGGCGGGGTGCTCGGCTGGAACCCGACCGTGCAGACCCGCACCGATCTCGTGGTGAGCGAGCTGCCCCAACTCGACCGCGACCGGGTGCAGACGAACAGCTCGCGCGGGTCCCTCGCGACCGCGCGCGACTACGTGGAACGCCTGGAGACGGCGGCGACGAGCACCACCACGACCACGACGACAACCACGACCACCACCGTGCCGAAACCGAAGACGACGACGACCATCAAGAAGTCGACCACGGCCACGACGAAACCGAAGGCGCCATGACCGCGGCCCTGACCGCGAACGTCGCCGCGACCACGCGGAGCCGGCGCCGGTCCGAGCTCTCGCTCGGGTTGCTCGTCGTCATCGTGACGGTCGGCGGCTACATCCTCGTCGCCCTCGCCAACGGTCCCACCCTTCCGCCCAACGTCGCAATCCTGCTCGTGTGGGTATTCGGGTTGTATCTCGTCGCCCACCTCGCGGTGCGGCGTTTCGCACCGGCCGCCGACGGAACACTGCTGCCGATCGCGGCGATGTTGAACGGCATCGGGTTCATCATGATCGCCCGCCTCGCGGGCGCGGGGAAGGCGTACCCCGCGTACGCCGCGCAGGCGCGGGTGCAGTCGGTATGGGTCACGATCGGGATCATCGTCTTCGTCGTGACGTTGATCGTGGTGCGCGACGTGCGGGTCCTCGCGCGGTACCGATACATCGCGTTGCTCCTGGGCATCTTCTTCCTGCTCCTCCCGCTCGCTCCAGGCATCGGAAGCTCACGCGGCGGCGGGCGCCTCTGGGTCGGTATCGGCCCGCTCAGCTTCGAGCCCAGCGAGATCGCCAAGGTGTTGCTCGTCGCGTTCTTCGCCGCCTACCTCGCCGACAAGCGCGAGCTGTTGACCCACGGCCGGGTCCGCATCGGCCGCTGGTTCATACCGTCGCTGCGCGACCTCGGCCCACTCGTGTTGGCGTGGGGCATGTCGCTGCTCGTCCTCGCGTACCAGCAGGACATCGGTACGTCGTTGCTGTTCTTCGGGGTCTTCGCGGCGATGCTCTACATGACGACACGACGCGTCGCGTACCTGGTCGGTACCGCGATACTTCTCGTCGTCGGCGCGTTCGTCGCCTACAAGGCGTTCGGCCATGTGCGCGTGCGCGTCGACAACTGGCTCAACCCGTGGCCGCGCGCGAACACAGGTGGCGACCAGGCGGTGCAGGGTTGGTACTCGCTCGGCTCGGGCGGGATCGCGGGCACGGGCCTCGGGCTCGGTCAGCCCTGGCAGGTTCCGCTGGCCTCGACCGACTACATGTTCACGTCGATCGGTGAAGAGCTCGGCCTCGTCGGCTCCATCGCGGTCATCACCTTGTTCCTGTTGTTCGTCGGCAACGCGTACCGGATCGCGGTCGACACCGTGCGGCCGTTCACGAAGCTGTTCGCAGCAGGCATCGCCACGATCATCGGCATGCAGACCTTCCTGATCATCGGGGGCGTCACCCGCGTGATCCCGCTCACCGGTATCTCGCTGCCGTTCGTGTCGTACGGCGGATCGTCGCTCATCGCGAACTTCGCGTTGCTGGCGATCCTGCTGCGCATCTCCGACGACTCCGCGCGCGCCGAAGTACCCGGGGCCGAAACGTGAACATCGGTATCCGCCGCGTCGGTATCGCGATCATCGTGCTGTTCCTCGTACTCGTCGGTCAGCTCACCTACCTGCAGGTCGTGCGCAGCAGCCGTCTCGCCAACGCGGCCGGCAACCCGCGACGGGCGGCGGCCGACATCCGGCGCACCCGCGGCCCGATCGAGACCTCCGACGGCGCGGTCGTCGCGCTGTCGGCACCGAGCAACGACGAATTCAAGAGTCAGCGCATCTACCCCACCGCCACCGCATCGATGTTCGCGCAAGTCGTCGGGTACGAGTCGGTGCAGAACGGATCGGCCGGGGTCGAGAACGCGTACGCGGCCGAGCTCGAGGGTCGCACGTTCAAGCTGCAGATCAACAGCATCGCCGACGCGCTGGCGAATAAGCAGCCGGTCGGCACCGTCGTGCTCACGCTGTCGAAGGCCGCGCAAGGGGCGGCGGCATTCGCGCTGGGCGGCAAGCGGGGCAGCGTCGTGGTGCTCGACGTCAAGACCGGTGGCGTGCTCGCCGCCTACTCCAACCCCACGTTCGATCCGAACCAACTCGCCACGCACGACACCAGTAAGGCCGAAGACGTCTTCACCGTGTTGAACAAGGATCCCGACAATCCGTTGCTCGCCCGTGCGTGGCGCGAGCTCTATCCGCCGGGCTCCACGTTCAAGACCGTCACCGCGTCGATCGCGCAGCAGAACAACGTCGACGTCAACACGATCTTCCCCGTCCTCGACCGAATCCCGTTGCCCGAGACGAACGGCGCGACCCTGCAGAACTTCGGCACGCCGCCTGAACACTGCGGTGGCACGATGCTCGAGGGATTCATCGTCTCCTGCAACACGACGTTCGCGCAGATCGGATTCGATCTCGGCGAGAAGTTCGCGACCGGCATCCAGAACTTCGGCGTGGAGACCGCGCCGCCGCACGAAGACGGTTCGGGGATCGACCCACCGATCGTCGCGAGCACCGGACCGCAGCCGGGAACGTTCGAGCAGAACCAGCCCAAGTTCATGCAGGACGCGATCGGTCAGAACCAGGTGGCCGTGCCGCCGATGGAGATGGCGCTCGTTTCCGAAGCAATCGCGAACCAGGGTGTGATCCTGCAGCCGCACTTCGTGCAGTGCGTGCTCGACCCGAACGACAAGGTGGTCTCGCGAGTCGGAGTGCAGCAGTACAAGCGCGCGATCGACCCGACCACCGCCGACACGATGCGTTCGTTCATGCTCGCGGTCGTCAACGACCCGAAGGGAACGGGTACGGCGGCGCGCATCCCCGGCGTCGCGGTCGCGGGCAAGACCGGCACCGCGGAAACGGTTCCCGGCGAACAGCCGCACGCATGGTTCATCGCGTTCGCGCCCGCGGAGAACCCGCAGTACGCGATCGCTGTGCTCGTCGAACACGGCGGGTCGCAGTCGGGAGAAGTCACCGGTGGGCGCGTCGCCGCGCCGATCGCGAAGCAAGTGCTCCAGACGTTGCTGAACACGCCGCCGGTCACTTCGCCGTGCGGTGACCAGCCGAGTAGCCCATCGAACGGCGGATAGGGTTTTTGCCACCATGACGCTGGCCGGACGGGTCTTTTCGAATCGCTACGAGATCCAGCGCGAGCTGGCACAGGGTGGGATGGCCGAGGTCTATCTCGCGCACGACCAGCTGCTGAACCGGCCCGTCGCGCTGAAGGCGCTCTTTCCCGAATACGCGCGCGAACCCTCGTTCGTCGAGCGTTTTCGGCGTGAGGCGCAGGCCGCCGCGAACCTGAACCACCCCAACATCGTCGCCATCTACGACTGGGGCCAAGAAGACGGCACGTACTTCATCGTCATGGAGTACGTCGAGGGACAATCGTTGCGCGATCTCATCCGCGCCGAAGCGCCCCTCGACCCGGGCCAGGCCGCGGAGATCACCGCAGAGATCGCGTCGGCCCTGGGATTCGCGCACCGCAACGGGGTCGTGCACCGCGACGTGAAACCCGGCAACGTGTTGCTGACGCGCACGGGCACGGTCAAGGTCACCGACTTCGGCATCGCACGCGCCGGCACCAGCGACGGCTTGACGCAGACCGGCTCCGTCATGGGCACGGCCACCTACTTCTCGCCGGAGCAGGCGCAGGGCCTCCCCGTCGACGGTCGCAGCGATGTGTACGCGCTCGGCGTCGTGCTCTACGAGATGATCACCGGGGTCGCGCCGTTCACCGCGGATTCGCCGGTGTCGGTCGCGTACAAGCACGTGCGTGAAGCCCCGATGTTGCCGTCGGAACGCAACCCCGACATCCCGCCCGACCTCGAGCGCATCACAGTGACCGCGCTCGCCAAGGACGCCGACAACCGCTATCAGACCGCCGACGACATGCGTGCCGACATCCTGCGCTTCCGGCGCGGGCGGCCCGTCATCGGTGCGCCGATGACCGCGATCGTCACCGAGCTCCCGACGCCCGGCGCGACCGCGGCGGTGCGCACGACCGCGGCAGCCGACGCGTACGGCGCCTCCACCGTCATGGCGCCGCGCGTCGACGAGCGCGGTCGGATCGCGGGCGCCACTCCCGTCGCCCGCAAGAAGCGCAACACCGCGCTCGGTGTGGATCCTCACCCTGCTGGGCCTGGCCGCGGTCGTGGGCGCGATCCTCTTCGCCGCGATCAAGCTCGGAAGCTCGGAGTCGTCGGTCTCGGTTCCGAACGAGGTCGGCAAGAACGTGCTCGTCGCGCAGGCGAGCCTGCAGGCGGCGCACCTGAAAGCGTCGATCACGCGCGTCGCGTCGACGCAGGGCGTCGACATCGTCGTGCGCCAGGATCCCGTCGCGGGCCGCAACGCGTCGAAGGGCGCCACTGTCACGCTCTTCGTGAGCCAGGGTGCGAACACGAAACAGATCCCCTTCGACATCACGACCGGCCGCACCGCGGCTGATGTCACGAGCGAACTGCAGGGTCTGGGCTTCATCGTCGTACCCAAGAACGCCCCGAACTCGATGGTCGCGGGGAACGTGTTCGACAGCACCCCGCCGCCGGGCACGCAGGCGCCCGTCGGCTCAACCGTGACGATCATGGTGTCGACCGGCCCCGCGCCGGTCGCGGTACCGCCGGTGAAGGGCCTGAGCGTCGATGCCGCGACGCGCCAACTCGAATCGGCGGGCTTCACGAATCTGGCGCCGACGATTCAGGAGGCCAGCAGTTCGGTGCCGGCCGGTTCCGTGATCCGCACCGACCCCGCCTCGGGTCAGGTCGTCGCGCTCACGACGCGTATCAACATCTACGTGTCGAGCGGCGCGCAGACTGTGGCCTTGCCGAACGTGGTCGGGTTGACCGAGGCGAAGGCGAAGTCGACCCTCGAAGCACAAGGCTTCACGGTCACGACGCTCAAGCAGGTCGACGACGCGAACGTGGGCTTCGTGGTCGCGCAGAGTCCCGCGCAACAGACGCAGGTGCCACCCAACAGCGCGGTCGTGTTGACGATCGGGATCGCGTCGACGACCCCGACCACCACGAGCACGAGCATCGCCACGACCACGACCTCGGGACCGTGACGACCGCGCTCGCGCGCTGGTACGACGAGAACGGTCGGCACTCGCTGCCGTGGCGCGCGACGCGCGATCGCTGGACGGTGTTGGTGTCGGAGGTGATGCTGCAACAGACGCAGGTGCCGCGCGTCCTCGCGATGTTCGACGGGTTCATGGACGAGTTCCCCACGCCCGAAGTGACCGCGGCCGCGGGTCCCGGCGCGGTCATCGCGGCATGGGGCCGGCTCGGATATCCGCGCCGTGCGCGTTGGCTCTGGGAATCGGCCACGCGCATCGCCGAACACGGCTGGCCCGCCGACCTGTCGGAGCTACCCGGCGTGGGCCGCTACACCGCGGCGGCGGTCGCGGCCCAGGTCGACGACGACGACCGGATCGGCATCGAGGTGAACCTGCGGCGCGTGTGCGAACGGGTGAACGGCACGCGCCTCTCCGACTCCGACGCGGAGACGTGCGCCCGGCAGATCGGGCGTGGCCTGCGCCCGCGCGACCGCCTGCTCGCGATCATGGATCTCGGCGCGACCGTGTGCACGGCGCGCACCCCCGACTGCGATCACTGCCCGATCGTCGCCGGGTGCGCGACGCGGGGACGCACACCGAGGAGACGAAGCATCGCCAGGGCCGCTTCGAAGGATCGTTCCGCCAGCGCCGCGGCATCGTGCTGGCGCAGCTGCGCGAGGGTTCCGTGGCCGCGGGCGAGCTCGACGGTGAAGTGCTGGCGTCGCTCCTCGACGACGGCCTCGCCGAAGTCACGCGCGGGCGGGCGCACCTTCCGCGTTCGCCGCGCTCGCCCCGGCCAGGAAGTTCGCCAGGAGCTGGTGCCCGCCGGCGGTGAGGATCGACTCCGGGTGGAACTGCACGCCCTCGATCGGGAACTCACGATGCCGGAGGCCCATGACGAGCCCGTCTTCCGACTCCGCGGTGATCTCGAGCGCGTCGGGCACCGTCTCGCGGGCGACGACCAGCGAGTGGTAGCGCGTCGCGGTGAAGGGGCTCGGGAGGCCCGCGAACACGCCCGCGCCTTCGTGGGTGATCTCCGACGTCTTGCCGTGCATGACGTGCGGCGCCCGCACGACCGAGCCGCCGTAGAGCTGGCCGATGCACTGCAGGCCGAGGCACACGCCGAGCACGGGAGTGCCCGATTCACCGAAGGCGCGGATCGCGTCGTTGGACAGGCCGGCGTCGTCGGGCCGGCCCGGCCCGGGCGAGATCAGGACCGCCTCGGGCTCGAGGGCCCGCATCTCGTCGAGCGAGGCCGCGTCATGACGCAGCACGACCGGTTCGGCCCCGAGTTCACCCAGATACTGGACGAGGTTGTAGACGAACGAGTCATAGTTGTCGATCACCAGCACGCGCGGCACGGGGCCATTGTCGCGTACTCTTTCCGGCATGCCGGAGAGTAAGAGCAAGCGGTCGCGCTACACGCCGCCGCCGCCGAAGAAGGCGCCGCCGTCGAAGCTGTGGGTGCCTGTCGGCCTCACGACCCTGCTCGCCGTCGGACTGATCGTGGTGGTCACGAACTACCTGAACCTGCTGCCCGGCGCCAACACCGAGAACCGGTACCTGCTGCTCGGGATCGCCCTGATCAGCGGCGGGTTCCTGATGGCGACGAACTACCGCTGACCTGCGGCGGGCCGAGAGGTTGCCGGAAGGTGACCGAATCGCAAACGTGTGATTCCCCACAGAGTTATCCACACCCTGTGAGGAACGCCGCGAGGCGAACCTCGGGTTGATGGGGCATTCAGTGACCCCCACGGTCATTGGTTGTCCCGTGAACGGGGCTCGACCGACCGGCATCGTGACGAATGCCACTTTAAGTGGTTGCAATCGCGCGGTTAGCGGAATACCGTCGACTCATCATTGGGAGTGGAGCTGCGTCGTCGTGTGGGCATCCACCCGCCCATCCCTGCCCGGCGGCGCGGCCCCTCCATTCCGATTCCCCGGCTCGAGGCCGAGCGCCGGCTACTCGACCGGGGTGACCAGCACCATGGGCTCGCGGCAGTGCCGGGGCGCCTCGGGCGCGTCGCCTTCGGGGGCGGCGAACAGCACGAGCTGCGCGCCGCACACGATGCACCGATACCGGTAGTCGACGTCTTCGAGCGGCACCTCGGACGGGTCCGGCGGCGGATCCGATTTCGAGAAGTTGCCGACGCTACGCGCCCCGATGAGGTAGATGACGACGGCCGCCAAGACCGCCGCCAGCACCTTCAACCCGAACCAGAAGTAGTGCAACATGGCCTACCGCGATGGTAGGCCCGCGCTACATGCGTTCGATGATCGTGGCGTTGGCCATGCCGCCGCCTTCACACATCGTCTGCAGCCCGTAGCGGCCGCCCGTGCGCTCGAGCTCGTTGAGCAGCGTCACCATGAGCCGGGCGCCCGAAGCGCCGAGCGGGTGACCGAGGGCGATGGCGCCGCCGTTGACGTTCACCTTCGTCATGTCGGGGTGGTGTTCCTTCTCCCACGACAATACGACGGGTGCGAACGCCTCGTTGATCTCGACGAGGTCGATCTGGTCGAGCGTCATCTTCGCCCGCTCGAGCACCTTGGTGGTGGCCGGGATCGGGCCGGTCAGCATGAGGACCGGGTCGACACCGGCGATGGCGAACGTGTGGAAGCGGGCCCGGGGCTTGAGGCCGAGCTCGGCCGCCTTCTCCTCGGTCATGATCAGGACCGCGGCGGCACCGTCGGTGATCTGCGACGAGTTGGCCGCGGTGACCACACCGTCGGGCTTGAACGCCGGCTTGAGCTTGGCGAGCGTGTCCATCGACGAGTCGGGCCGGATGCCCTCGTCGCGGTCGACGATCTCCTCGCCGGACTCGCCCGTGGTGGTGATGGGCAGGATCTCGCGATCGAACCGACCCTCGGCCTGGGCGCGGGCGGCACGCAGGTGCGACTCGACCGAGAACCGGTCGTTGTCCTCGCGGCTGATGCCCCACTTCTCGGCGATGAGCTCGGCCGAGATGCCCTGCGGAACGAGGTTCGGGTAACGACCCGTCATCATCGGCCCGAACGGGTAGCCGTACTTGCCGTCGGCGACCGAGGCGCCCATTGGCACACGGGACATGCTCTCGATGCCGGCCGCGATCACGACGTCGTACGCGCCGGCCATCACGCCCTGAGCCGCGAAGTGCGCGGCCTGCTGCGAGGAACCGCACTGGCGGTCGATGGTCGTGCCGACGGTCGTCTCCGGGAACCCGGCCGCGAGCGCGGCGTTGCGCCCGACGTTGATCCCCTGTTCGCCGACCTGCATGACGCAACCCATGATCACGTCCTCGACGAGGGCGGGATCGATCCCGTTGCGCTCGACGATCGCGTGCAACGTCTGCGCGACGAGGTCGACGGGGTGGACGTCCTTCAGCTTGCCGTTCCGCTTCCCGAGGGGGGTCCGGATGGCGTCGACGATGACAGCCGTAGGCATGTGAGCCTCCAAAAAGTCGCCGGCCGATACTTGACCGATGGGTCAAGTTTCGCGGCCGTGAACGCTCCGGTCAAACCGTCTCTGGTTCACTGTGATTCCCATGCAACGCCTCCTGCTGCTCCGCCACGGCGAGACGACGTGGAACGTGGAGCACCGCTGGCAGGGCTGGCTCGACGCGCCGCTCACCCCGACGGGTGAAGCCCAGGCCGCGGCCCGGGCCCGCACCCTCGCCCACGAGAGCTTCGGGCCCCGCGCCATCTACACGTCCGACCTCCAGCGGGCGGCCCGCACTGCGGAGATCATCGCCGCGCACGTCGAGTCGCCGGTCGTCACCGATCCCGGATTCCGCGAGCGGCAGGGCGGCGAATGGGAAGGCCACACCGGCACCGAGATCGACGCGCGCTGGCCCGGGATGCGCGATGCATGGCGGCGCGGGGAAGTGACCGCGCCCCCCGGCGGCGAAGAAGACGCGACCGTGCTCGAACGCTTCGACGCGGCCCTCGAACGCGTCCTCGAACACGTCGGGATCGGCGTTGCCGCGATCGTGACGCACCACGGGCTCTTACGCCTCGTCGCGACACGCGCGGGTGTTGACGTACACGCGGTCATCCCGAATCTCGGTGGCTATTGGTTCGATGTCGTGGGCGGCACGTTGAAGAACCCAGAGGTTTTGGAATGAGGGTCTTGGAATGAGGGTCTTGGAATGAAGGCACGCAACCCGTTCGTCGCGATCACACTGGTCGCAGTCGTCGCGCTGATCGCGACCGCGTGCAGCGGGAGCACCTCCAACGACACGCGCGCGCTCGACTCGACCACGGTTCCCGACACGCTGCGGGTCACGAGCCCGGAGTTCACGAACAACGGCGCGATCCCGAAGTCGGCGAGCTGCGACGGCGCGGGCACGGCCCCGACCATCAGCTGGAGCGCGGTGCCCGCGCTGACCAAATCGGTGGCGGTCGTGGTCGACGATCCCGACGCGCCGAACGGCAAGGACTTCCTACAGTGGCTCGTGGTGGGGCTACCCGCGAAAGCGGGGAGCGTCCCGAGCCACGAGTCCGGGGTAAGCCAACTCGACAACACGGGTGGGACGGTCGGTTGGTACCCGCTCTGCCCGCCCGTCGGGTCGACGCACCACTACCACTTCACTGTCTACGCGCTGAACGACTACGTCTGCGCCGACAACGGCGACGCCTCCAACGGCCCCGGTTGCTCGCCGCCGGCCTCGGTCCAGGCACTGCCCCAGATCTCGGGGACCGCCATCGCCAAGGGCACGCTGGTCGGCACCTATACGCGCTGAGCGCCGGCCCGGGAACGCGGCGACTGGCGCAGGGGCCGCGTAGGCTGCTCTCGATGGCGACGCCGAACAAGCGCGGCCCCAAGGGCGGAACCACAACCTCGAGCTTCGGCGTCTCCCGTCGGGAGAATCACGACGCAACTCCGTTCTACGAACGGTTCACCGCGCCGGAACTCTCCAACGCCACCGATGTCGCGAGTCGCAAGGACATCGACGACATTTTCGATGACGACGCTCGTCATATGGACAAGGTCGACGACAACTCCGTCGCATTGGTGGTCACATCACCGCCGTACTTCGCGGGCAAGGAATACGAGACCGCACTCGGCGAAGGCCACGTTCCGGCGACGTACGCCGCGTACCTTGCGATGCTCGAAGACATCTTCGCCGAATGCGCGCGCAAGCTCGAGCCGGGCGGCCGAATAGCGGTCAACGTCGCCAACCTCGGCCGCAAGCCATATCGATCCTTGTCCGGAGACGTTGCGTGGATCCTGCAGGATCGGCTTCGGTTGTTGTTACGAGGCGAGGTCATTTGGATCAAAGCGCGCGGCGCGGCGGGATCGTGCGCGTGGGGGTCGTTCCAACGACCGGCAAATCCAGTCATCCGAGACCTGAGCGAGCGCGTGATCATCGCAAGCAAAGGTCGGTTCGATCGCGCCCTGAACCCTCGGCAGCGATTCTCTAAGAGCTTGCCGTCGGAGGGCTCAATCTTCCGCGATGAGTTCATGGAAGCCACAACCGACCTGTGGGAGATTCCGCCCGAAAGCGCTAACCGAGTAGGGCATCCCGCACCGTTCCCAGTGGAACTCCCGGAGCGTCTCATCCACCTATACACGTACCGTGACGATCTCGTGCTCGATCCGTTCATGGGTTCCGGAACAACGGCGATCGCTGCAGTTCGTACCGAGCGCCACTACGTCGGATACGACACCGATCCCGAATACGTTGCGCGAGCAAAACAGCGAATCCAAGACGAGAGAGATCGGCTCTCTCGACTGCGGGACTCGACCTCGAGTCCGCTGCGGGTCGTACTACCGAGTTCACCGACGACCGGCACGGACGACGAACATTTTCAAGCGCGTGCCGTTCGCGAAGGACGGGCCGCGAAGGACTTCGCACGTGAGGCGCTTGAAGAGTGCGGCTTCACCGACATCGAGGCGAACGTCAGCCTGCCGGAGGGCGTCGAGGTGAACTTCATCGCGAGGGACCAGTCCGGAAAGCCGTGGTTCTTCGATGTCTCTGGCGGATTCACATCGAACCGCCCCGGTCTCCGTCGAACCGACACATTGTGGAAGGCGCTGGGTAAGGCAGCGGTGCTCGATCAGACCCACCCGAAGCGTCCGTTAGTGCTGCTCACGACAGACGCGCCGGCGCCGAACAGCGCTGGTCATTCCGCGCTGTCGGTCATGAAGGGTGACGACAAGCCGATCCGCGACGTGATCGAGTTGAACTCCCCTGACGACCTGGAACGACTCCGCGGCTACGCACTCGCACGACCACGCAAACGGAATCCGTAGAAGTGCCCGATCAAAGTCGGGCCGGTTGGCCTGGACGGGTTGCGGTCGCCGTCGTGCGATCGGATCCGCCCCTCGTCTTCCTGGCCACCGATGACGCGGTCTTGAGCCGACTCATTGCCTTGAAGGTCGTGGCGCGCACGGACCCGTCTGACCTTCCGACCGCATCGCTCGAACGGATACGCAGCGCGTTGCTCGAGGAGAATTGGGCCGCCGCGGTCGTCGAGTGGATCCAAGCGTCCGGTGAAGCGGTCGACGCGTATCCCGACGAAGACGTTTGGACGGAGTCTCGGCTCGACGCGGAAGTGGCCAGCCTCGAGATTCGACTCGCGCGCATATTCGACGACGGCAAGGACCAGTGACCAGCTTCCAAGCGTCGGCGGGCATCCAGGGTCGGCAGTTCGCCGACCAGTGCGACCAGCTCCTCGCGCACGACGGCTACGAGCTCCAAGGTCGCGAGCTCCTGCGCGACGTGGGCGTCGAGATCGACCGCGTCGCGCGCAGTCCCCGGGGAACTCTCGTGTGGTTCGAGTACAAGGGAAGCGTCCAAGGATCGCGTCCCGGGCTCCTCCGCACTGACACCCTCAAGAAGGCGATCGCCAACGGCGCGCTCTTGGCCGCGATGCCCGAACGCCATCCCTATGTCGTGCTCACGTCGCACCTGCCCGACGCGGGTTCGGGTGCGGCCATGCTGCGCGCCGCGCTCGATTTGGGCTACCTGACCGACGTCATCTGCATCTACGCGCCGGCCGACGCGCAACGACTCCGCACGATCTAAACGACCTTCTCGTTCTACGAGTTGGGCGTGTAGAGGTCGTTGTCGACGCCGACGATGTCGCGCAGTGCGCGCAGCGCCCCGTGTTCTTGCACCGGCTCCGACTCGGCCGCGGCCGGCACCGCGACTTCGACCCCGGGCCGTACCCGGCCGCCGATCCACTGCGCGACCACGATCAGGGCACCGGTCGCCACCACCGCCACCAGCGCGATCGGACCGACGCCGTAGCTCGTGCTCGCGTCGACGGCCCGGTGCACGACGAGAAAGCCGGCGCCCCCGACGAGCACGATCCCCCGGCCGATCTCGCGGCCGCCCGCCGCGGTCCGGCCCAGGCGGCCGAAGCACGCGCAGGGCACGCTCTGCTGCACCGCCCGGGCCAGCGCCAAAAGGAACCCGACGCACGCGATCAACAGCGCGCACGCGGCCCCGAACCCGAGCGCGCCCCGTAGCGCAACCACTCCGACTCCGGCCACCAACTCGTAGGCCGCGACCGCGAAGGTGGCTCGCCGCGCGCCGCGCGGACTCAGCCCGCGATCGAGGCGCAGCAGCGTGAGCGCGAACACCCGCGGCCGCTGCAGCTTGCGGACCGCGGCCGTCACGACGATCGCACCGAGTGTCAGCGCGACGCCCGCGTCGATCTGCGACCACACCGGAGCGCTCATGCGCGACACCTCATCGATGTAAGTGTGGCGTCCGCGGTCGACGACGTTCGGACAGAGACGTGAAATGTACGGCGAACCCCCGCGAATGGAACCGCGTGCGCCCCGCTTTCCCAGTCAGTAAGCGGTCAAGCAGGGAAATTCATCTCAGGCCACAACGTGGTTTACCGAAGACTGCGACGTGCAATCCGATGTCGCGACAAAGCTCGATGATCTCTGCCGCGGCGACGGTCTGCGTACGGTCGCCCAACCGATCGTGCGCCTGACTGACATGACCGTTGTGGGCTACGAGGCTCTCACCCGGATCGACGACGCGGAGGGCCGATCGATCCAGTGGTGGCTCGATGCCGCGACCGAACACGGGCTGCGCTCCCGTTTCGAGGTCGCGTGCTGGCGTTCGGTCACCCAGATCGGCGACCTGCCCGACGACGGCCTCCTCTTCGCGAACGTCAGCCCGGCGACGTTGCTGGAACCCGAGCTCTGGCTCCTGCGCGGCGCGATGCCGGCCCGGCTCGTCATCGAGCTGACCGAACAGGCCCCGGTCGATGACTACCAGGAGCTCCGCGACGAGCTCTCGCCCTGGCTCGCGAGCGGGGCCCGTATCGCGATCGACGACACCGGCGCGGGCTATTCGAGCCTCCGCCACGTCATCGAGCTCGGGCCCGACTTCTTGAAGCTCGACCGGGCGATGGTCACCGACATCGACCGTGACCGCAACCGGCTCGCACTCGTGCGGTCGTTGGTCGCGTTCGCGCGCGAGGTCGGGACGAGCGTCATCGCCGAGGGAATCGAACGCAAGGAAGAGCTCGAGACGCTGCGCACCGCTGGCGTCGCGTACGGGCAGGGGTACCTGCTCGCGCTGGCCCGGACCGCCGTGGCCCGCGCTCACCGTCGCGACGCAACCGAACCCATCGGTCATTGGTACGCGTTCGCCGCAACGACAAGTGCGCCTGCACGAGTCGTTGCGCGCCGGCGCGCGACGCGCACGAAGCGTGCACGATCGTCGTCGATCACATCTTCGGCGAAGGCGCGATGATGCCGAGCCTCTATCTCGAACACGACGGCCGACTCCGCTGCGTCGCGCAACGCGGACTGTGGCAGGTACTCGACGGTCTCTCCGGCGAAGCGGGTATCACCGGCCGCACGTGGGCGACCGGATCACCGATCACGTTGCCCGATGTCGCGGCCAGCGCCGACTACCTCGAGGCAATTCCCGGGGTGGTCGCGGAGATCTGCGTGCCGATCGTCGTCGACGGGCATGCGGTCGGGTCGCTCAACGTGGAGTCGCTCCACCCGTTCCCGGCCGACACTGCGGCGGTCATGCGCACGTACGCGCAACTGCTCGCCGGTCAGCTCGCGGTCGTCGGGTACCGGCGGGAGGTGTCGGCCTGGCAACGCAGCGCCCGCGCTTCGGCCGCGATCGCGGAGTTGGGTACCGACGACGACGCGCTCGTCGACGCGCTCGCGCGTCATATGCGACGCGGCCCGGCTCGACTCCGCGTGCCTCTTGCGCAACGCCGCGCATACGCCGGTCGTGCAGGCCGCGTGCGGACCCGTCGTCGAAGCATTCGATCGCCTCCGTGCGACCGAGCTCACGTCGCTGTCGAGCGTCGTCGACCGCGTCTCGTCGTGCTACACCGCGGGCGAGGTCACGGGGCGCGGATTCGTCGGAACCGAATCCCTGCGCAACGCAGGTGTACGCGCGGTGATCCTGCTCCCGCTGCGGGCCAAGGGCGACCGGGTGGGAACGATCGTGCTGGCGAACACGCGCCCGACCCGGATCACCGCCGCCGATGTCGAGCCGCTGGAGCTCTTGGTCGCCCAACTCGCGGCGATGCTGGCCGGAACGACGTCATCGTCCGGAACAAAGGCGCAAACCGGCGCCGACTGATGCCCCGCGCGCCAGCAACCACGCGGGCTTCAGGGGCTCGGCTACAGGGGCTCGGCTACAGGGGCTCGGCTACAGAAGCCCGAGCGTGAAGCTGGCCGTCACCGTGGCCTGCGCGCAGAGGCCGGTCGTGTCGCACACCTTGTAGGCGAACACGAGGGTGCCGGTGAACAGCGCGGTCGCGCTCACGTCGATCTTGCCGCCCACGACCTTGATCGACTTCGCGCCGCGCGCGGGGAGGCTGACGAGCTGCAGCGTCGAGGGATCGAGGTTCCCGTCGACGTCGGTGTCGTTGTGCAACACGTCGATCGCGACGTTCGCCGTCAGCAGGGTTCCGGTCGTGTCGGCGTTGGCGACGGGCGCATGCGCGACGGGCGCGGGCACTGTTACGGGTGTCGTCACCGGTGTGGTCACGGGCGTGGTGTCGCCGGGAGTCGTCATCGGTGTGGTGTCACCGGGAGTCGTCACCGGTGTGGTGTCGCCCGGCGTGGTGACCGGTGTCGTGTTGCCCGGGGTCGTGTCACCGGGCGTGGTGTTCCCCGGCGTCGTGCTCCCGGGAGTGGTGGTCGGCGAGTTGGGATCCGTCGTGGTCGGCGAAGTCGAGCTGCCGGTACCGCCGCCGCCGGTCGCGCCGGGATCGGCCGGATCGCCGATCGGTGTGACGGGGACGTTGCCGCCGGCGCCGTTCGCCGCGGGCCGACCCGTGCGCGTCGCCGCGCCGGCGCCCACCGCGCCGCCACCGGAACCCGCACCACTCGAGCCGGTACCGCCACCGCCGGTCGAGCCGCCACCCGCGGACGTGTGCGCGCCGCTCGACACTGCCGGGCGGGCGCGGTGCTGCACCGGGCTCGCGGCCGCCGGTCCGGCCAGCGCCGACGCCGCGACCGCCGCCGCGGTGACCGCGGCCGCAGTTCCCGACGCGATGCTTCCCACCGAGAACAGGCCCGACAGGCCGCTCAACCACGCGAGCGGACCCATGACCAGGCGGAGCTTGCGCAACGAGATGGCGAGGAACGCGCGGACGACGCGCGGATCGAACTGTGTGCCCGCGTTGTTCGCGAGCTCAACCCGCGCCTGCGCGGCGGGATAGGGCTTCTTGTACGAACGGGCCGCGGTCATCACGTCGAACGCGTCGGCGACCGCGACGATCCGGCCGGCCAGGGAGATGGCGTCGCCGGAAAGCCCGTCGGGATAACCGTCGCCGTCGTAGCGCTCGTGGTGTTCGCTCGCGGCCCGCGACCAGTCGCCGAGCCAGGCGCGCACCGGCGCGATCCACGGCTCGCTCGCAGCGGGATGATCGCGGATGATCTTCCACTCGTCCGCGGTGAGTCGTTCCGTCTTGTTCAGGATCTCGGCGGGAACCGCGAGCTTGCCGACGTCGTGGAGCAACGCGGCCCAGTGCAACTTGCTGCGGCTCTCGGCATCGAGCCCGAGCTCTTCACCGATGAGGTCGCTGTACGCGCGGACACGTTCGCAATGGCCGCGCGTGAGGCGGTCGTGCGCGCTGACCGCGCTGATCAACCCGACGACGAGCGCGGCCGCGTGCTCGCTCGTCGAGAAGTCGGCTTCGGTGTTCGACCGTTCCAGCGAGCGTTCCAACGCCTTGCCCGAACCGGCCTTCAACGCCACGGCGAAGCGCGACGGCGCGGAGTCGGGGAACACGAGGGAGAGGCGCAGCATCGCCGCGAGCGGCAACAACCGCCGCGACAACCGGTCGATCGACCACATCGTGGCGGTGGCGAGAACCACGAGCGCGACGAGCCAGAGCACGAGACCGACGACACCCGCCGGGCGCCGTACCACCCGCGCCGCGACCTGGACGGCAACCACCGCGGCAACCACGGGAACGACGAACGCGAGCGAGACGATGAGCAGGCCGGCCAGCGGACGCGGTTTCCAGGAGCGTTCGCGCAGGTCGCCGAGCTGCGATCGCGCCGAACCGCCCGTCGCGGACACGGCTCCACCAGCTACGCGCGTATCGACCGTCGTCACTGCTCCACGTCCCCTCGAACCGACTCCTGAATGTCGGAACATCGGGTCGGGCGCTGGAGCAGACGCGCCCCAGACGTGACGGGTGCCACCCGGCCCCCGCGCGGCCCAACCCCGCCGAGACGCCTAGAGCGAGACGCCTAGAGGATGACGAGTTGAGTGAGCCCGGGCGGACCGTTGACGGTGTGCTTGACCGCGCCGTCGGCGGGCGCGACCGTCGAGACGGTCGGCGGGCTCGAGATGGTCGCGACGATCACCAAGTCGCCGGTGTTGGGGTTCCAGCTGAACGGCGCGGGCTGGAATCCCGACGGCAGCGTACGGAACTGATGCAGTCCCCCGTCCGGCGGGGCGGTCGGGATGCGGGTGACGACGTGTCCGGTCGTGGTGTCGGCGAGCACCATCTCCTGTTGTGCGCCGAGCACGAGGATCGCCAGCCGCGAGCGGTCGGGCGAGAAGCGGGCGGTGATCGCGTAGCCGCCCGAATCGATGTCGACGGTGTGGCCGGTCTCGACGTTGGTCAGCCGTACCACGGCGCCCTTGGAGTCGCTCCACGCGACGACATCGTGCGCGATCGCGAGCACGCGCGCGGTTCCCGTCGCGATCGGTACCGGCGCGGATCCGTTCCGCCAACGCAGGAGCGATGTGCCCGCGGTGTCGACCAACAAGTAGCCGTCGGCCAGCTTGGCGACCGGTTTCGTTGCGGCCGGGAACGTCAGGCGCGACAACTGCCCGTGGATGTCGAGCGGGCCGAAGTCGCTCGACCAGCGCCCGAGCGCGTCGGGCAACAACGTCACTCCGCCCGGAATCGCGCCGGGGAAATGGTCAGCCGACGGCCCCGCGAGGATCCGGGCCGACGGTTGGATGCTTACGAGCACCGTGTCGCCGGAAGCGGTGTCGACGAACGCGGCGGTGCGCAGGTTCGCCAACAACAATCCGCCCGAGCCGTTCGCGGCAACGAGCATCGGTTTGCCGTCGACGACCGCGACGAACTGACCCGGCACGACGCCCGCCAGACCGGCGGGAAGTTGGAACCCGCCCGCCAGCGACGTGGAGGTCGAGGCGTTCGGGCTCGCGCCCGGCGCCGAGCTCGAGCACGCCGCCAGCCCGAGGACCGCCACTACCGAGAGTCCGACCGCGAACCTCGACACAAAGCTTCCGCAGAACAGCACAACCGGACGATGGTACCGGTGGGATTCGATATTCATGGGTCGATCGCGCTGCGCCGACCCGAAGAACAGGGCTTCGCCGAGCGTCCGGACCGGCTTCGCTGGCGCTCCTAAAGGGTTCCGCCGCGGAAGTTGTGGTCGCGCAGCGCGTACTGGGTGTCGAGCACGAGCCGGGCCTTGTCGGCGATCAGGTCGTACGGCAGATCGGGGTGCTTGACGAGCAGCAGCACCAGGTCGGCGGCTTCGATCTCTTCCTGTGTGCAGTCGACGCGCGGCATCGTCGGACCGGAATCCTGCGGAACGTGCGCGTCGTGCGCACGCACGTCGGCACCGAGGCCAATGAGGCGTTCGGCGATCGTCATCGACGGCGACTCCCGCCAGTCGGACGTGCCGGCCTTGTACGCGAGCCCGAGAATCAAGATGCGCGCGCCGCGCACCGCGCGGGAGTCGTTGTTCAACAGCGCCTGCGCGCGTCGCACGACGTAGTCGGGCATGCTGCGGTTCACGTCGTTCGCGAGCTCGACGAAACGGAAGCGGTGACCGAGCCGACGCTCGACACGCCACGCGAGATACGACGGATCGATCGGCAGGCAGTGGCCGCCGACACCCGGTCCGGGAGTGAAGCGCATGAATCCGAACGGTTTGCTCGACGCGGCGTCGATCGCGTTCCAGATGTCGACGTCGAGCTCGTGCGCGAAGATCGCGAGCTCGTTGACGAGCGCGATGTTCACGTGCCGGAACGTGTTCTCCAGCAGCTTGGCCAACTCGGCTTCGGCCATCGACGCGACCGGCACGACCTTGTCGATGAGCGTTCCGTAGAACGCCTCCATCACGACGGCCGAGTTCTGCTCGAGCCCGGAAACGACTTTGGGCGTGCTGACGATCGTCCAGTGCGGGTTGCCCGGGTCGATACGTTCGGGCGAGTAACCGAGGAAGAAGTCCGTGCCCGCTTCCAGTCCCGACTGCTCGAGGATCGGGCGCAGGAGCTCGTCGGTGGTACCCGGGTACGTCGTCGACTCGAGCGAGATCAGCGCGCCCGATTCCAAGAAGCGCGCGATGTCGGCACCCGCGCTGTCGATGTACGACAGGTCGGGCGCGCCGTCGCGCAACGGCGTGGGGACGGTGATGATCACGATGTCGAAGCCGCGCAGGTCGAGCGGGTCGCGGGTCGGGTGATAACCCGCGGCCAACGCGGCCGACAGCTCCTCGTCGCTGATGTCTTCGATGTACGAGGTTCCCGCGCTCAGAGCCCGGACGCGCTCGACCGAGGTGTCGTACCCCACGACCTGGTAGCCGACCTCGGAGGCCCGCATCGCGAGCGGGAGGCCGACGTAACCCTGACCGACGATGACGACCTTGGCCGTGCGTTCGTCGATTCGGCGCAGCAGTGCAGAGACAAGTTCCTGGGAGCCCATCTCGGCATCGTATCGCGCTGAGAGTGGTATTTGAAGAGGCAACTCACCCCGTATTGTCGATATATACCAAACGACAACCACGTTGCGTAGTGACAGTCGCCACGCCCGCGTGACAGGAGAGATCCCGCGACCGGAACCTAGGATCATCTGTCCGGGCTCCGCCTGCGCTCAAGGATGCGGGCCAAGTGACGAACGGGAAGGGTGAACATGAACTCGCGCACCCGACTCCTCATCGGCGGGAGCGTCGCGGTGGTGGTCATCGCGATCGCCATCGGCGTGGTCTCCGCCAACAGCAACTCCGGGAGCAACTCCTCGAGTGGGAACAGCGGCCCCGCCACGACCGTCACCGGGCCGGCCGCGTCGCCCGGGTCCGGATCGACCGGCTCCGGGAACAGCCCCACCACCCGCGCCGGAGGCGGTTCGGGGACCACGGCGACGGGCGGGAGCCCGACCACCGCGGGCAAGAACTCGACCCCGCCCAGCCGGCGCGGCGTCGTCACGATCGACACGTCGTCGAAGTTCGGTCAGTCGCCGTCGAGCGGAACCTGCGCGCGCTGGACGGAGCGCTTCATCAACAACTCGTCGGTGAAGGTCGTGCAGGTCACGTTTGCGCCCGAGACCGCGTACTTCTCGAAGGGCAAGCAGGGCACCAGCGACTACGTGCGCACCCCGGCCAAGGCACCGGAGCCGGCGACCCTCAACGTGTCGATGGACCCGAAGCAATCGCAGACGATGCAGTTCATGGTCTGCACCGACACCGCACCGCCCGCGGGCTCGTCGCTCACCATCGCCACGCCCACCGTGCTCCGCTGGAAGTGGGCCGACGGCGCCACCGGCACCAACCCGATCTAGAAGCAGCCGGGAACTGATCCGGGAGCGGCAGCGGAGCCTCGGTCACTCCCCGCGCAGCCGCTCGGGGCCGAGGCGCAGCGCGAGCGACCAATAGTCAGGAGCGGCAGCGGAGCCTCGGTCACTCCCCGCGCAGCCGCTCGGGGCCGAGGCGCAGCGCGAGCGACCAGTTAACGAGGTGTGGCGCCGAAGACTTCGCTCTTGCGGCGCAACTTCATGAAGGCGCGCACCTGGATGAACGCTTTCCAGGGCACGTACAGCGGCGCGACGACGAGACCGAGCCACGTCCGGACCCCCGCGCCCGCTTCCACGAGCGCGATCACGAGCACCGCGCACAGCACCAGGAAGAACGCGACCGCGATCCACGTCAGGACCCACGCACCGGCGAGCGCGAACAGCACGCCCGCGGCCACGACCGAGAACACCGCGACCGCGTACGGCGGGCTGAGCAGGAACCACGCAGCCTCGATCGACGCGAGGTCGTGCTTGCGCAGCAGCGGACCCGCGAACTCCTGCGCCGCCGACATACGCCCGGTTTCGTACCGCACGCGCTGGTCGCCGGCGTCTTCCCAGTTCGCGACGTTCAACGAGCGCAGGCGCGCCCGCTCCACGTGCGCGGGCCGCACGCCGGCCAGGCCGAGATCGAGCGAGAACCAGAGGTCTTCCGACGCCCGCGCCCGGAACGTGAACTCCGAGACGACCCGGCGCGACAACACCATTCCGGTCCCCCGCAAGCGGACCAGGAAGCCGAGCCGGCTCCGCCCGCGGGGCATGAGAACACCCTGCAGCGCGAACGACGCCAACGACGCCTGCTCCAACAGACCGTCGCCGAGCGCAGCTTCACTGCGGGCCTGCAGCGCTTCGGCGCCGCCGGCGAGGGCGCGTTCACACTCGTCGAAGAAGCCAGGCTCGATGATCGAGTCGGCGTCGATCATGACCATCGCGTCCCACTGCATGCCCGCGGCGTGTTCGATGCCGGCCTGGCGCGCGGCCGCGCGTCCGGGTTCCTCGTGCTCACCGCGTTCGAGTACCTGCGCGCCCGCGGCGCGCGCGATCGCCGCGGTCGCGTCGGTGCACCGATCGGCGATGACGAGGAGCTGATCGCGTTCACGCATGTCGGAGGTGATGGCCGCGAGCGTGTTCCCGATCACCTTCTCTTCGTTGTACGCGGGGATCAACACGATGAATCGCACCGGCGGTACGTCGCCTTCGACGCGCGGAGCGCGGAAGAAGATCGAACCGACGCCGAGGAGACCGAGGTGCAACGCAGTTGCCACGCCGGGAAGACCGACGACGACGCCGACGATGATCAGGAGAACGCTCACGGCCGACGGCGCGACTCTCGCCAGGCGCGCCAGGTGAGGCGGACGAACCCGGTGTTCGTGTAGAGATACCGGCGCCACATGCGGCGCGGTTCCTGGATGAGCCGCCACGACCACTCGAGCCCGGTTACCTGCAGGATCCGCGGAGCGCGGCTGACCTTGCCCGCGACGACGTCGAACGAACCGCCGACGCCCATCACGAACGGCACACCCAACGCCTGCAAGTGCTCGTTGAGCCAGAACTCCTTGCGCGGGCTCGGGATTGCGAGGAACAACAGATCGGGCGCAGCCGCGCGGACTGCGCTGACCACTTCGGCGTCGTCGTCCCAATACCCGTTGCGGTAACCCGCGACGCGCAGCCCCGGATAGCGCGCGGTGAAGACGTCGATGGCGCCGGTGACGACCTCTTCGGTCGCACCGAGGAAGTACACGGAGCGGTTGTCGTCGCGCGCGACCTTGACGAGCTTCTCGAACAGATCGATGCCCGCGACCCGCTCCGGTAGCGGCCGGCGCAACAGCCGGCTCGCCCAGACGACGGCCATCCCGTCGGCGTTGACGAGATCGCAGCTCTGCACGACCGCGCGCAGGCTCGGGTCGGCGTCCATCGCGACGACCTTGGCCGCGTTGAGTACGACGTGTTGGTGCGGGCGCTGCGTGGCGACCATCTTGCGGATGGCCTCGATCGTCTCGTCCGTTGTGAGTACGTCGACATCGACCCCGAACAACTCGACCGTCCGGCGGTCATCGGTCTCGACGTGCTTCGGGTCATCCATCGACAGCATCTGATCCCTTGAGTTCACGGCCGGCCCACGCCTCGAGCATCCAACCGAGGTGGTACGGGCGGCACGTGCGATTCAGCTCGACCTGTCCGCCCCCACGCATGACCGGGCGCCCGGCCGCCAGCGAGCTCGCAGTGTTGGCGGCGAGCACGATCCGGTTCCACGGCGCTTTGCGCCGGATCGAGCGATGGGCGAAATGGTGCCCGGCGTCGAGCAGGTCGACCCCGAGCTCGTTGTGCCCGCGCGACCAGGCCAGGCCGGCGATCGCCGCGTCGCGGTAGCGGGCGTCGCCGGTGACCGCGCTCAGCTCGAGCATCGCCATCGGCGCCATCGCGTCCTGGTGGACCGAATAGACCTCGTAGTTCTCCACGACCGAGCCCCGCCGCGCGTCGAACAGCCACGGCCATCCGCCGTCGGGAAGTTGGAAGCGCAGCAGCTGGTCGGCCGTCCCCTGGGCCATCGCCTTGGCCTCGTCGTCGAGACCGAAGCCCGCCACCGTCGCCAACGCGAGCACGGCATAGATCTCGGTCGCGAAGTTCGGGAAGCGCGTGCGGGAGTTGGAAGCGCCGTCGTGGCGGAACAGGGCCGAGTCGGCGCGCCGGCGTTTCATCGCGCGGCAGCATGCGCGCGAGCAGGCCGTCGTCGTCGCCGTGCTGCGCAGCTTGATGGGCGAGGCCGGTGACCAACCAACCGATCTCCATGCCCACCAGCGCGTCGAGGTCGGACTCGGTCGGAACGGCCTGCTGCAACTGGGCGAGCAGTTCGGCGCGCTTTGCGCAGCCGGTGCGCGCATCGACCCACAACGCGAGGCCGAAGTCGCCGGGCGCGAACTCCGCGCGCCGGTCGAGGCAGAGCGCGAACAAAGCGTCGAGGTCGACGTCGACCGCGTAGCCTGCTTCCCGGGCGCGAATCAGGCCGAGCAGGACCATGAAGCTGTAGCGCACCGACTCGCCGCGCAACTCCGTCGCGCCGAATTCCAAGTCGTAGCAATACAGGCCGGACGCGCAACGCAACGACGAGAGACTGTCGAGGGCGAAGGCGACCAGGTCGGTCACCGCTTGGTCAGGGCGCATAGCCGAGCTTGCACTTTTCGCGAAGAATTTCTCATTACCCGCCACGAAGCGTGATGGTAGTTGAGCGTAGTGGGGTAACAGAACAAACATTCGCCCCAAGAGACACAGGTCACGAAACAGCAGTCGGCGGCGGGATCGCCCGCCGCCGACCGCTGGGTTCGTGAGTACCGACTACGACGTGAAGACCGGGTCGACCCAGTAGTTCGCGGCGTTGTAAGTGTTGTTCGGGACACTGCTCGCCCCGTAGGCGTAGACGCCGTTGCCCCCCGAGGCACCGCTCGCCAGCCCGTGCAGCGGCGCATTGTCGAACTGCGCCGTGAAGCCGCCCGCGGTGGCCGCGTAGTGGCCGGCTGTCGTGTGGTACGAGGCGATGTAGGTCGTGCCCGCGGTCACGGCGACCGGCGACGAGAACGTCACCTGCTGCCAACCCGAAGCCGACTCACTCGAGAACGTCGCCGTTGCCAAGAGCGTGCCCGTCGACGTCCACAAGCTGCCCGTGTGGACGCCCGTGTTCGCGGCCGACTTGTAGAACCGCACGCCGGTGATGAAGCCCGCGGTGTCGGACGTGAACTTCACGCCGAGCTCCACGTTGGCGCCCGCGTCGCCACTGTCGGGTACGGCCGGAACGGTCGAACCGAACAACGTGCACGGACACGCAGGCGCACCCGCACTCGGTGTCACCGGGTTCGACGCCGCCGAGGCTGCGCTCGTGCCCACCGAGTTCGTCGCGGTGACCTTGAACGTGTAGACGGTGCCGTTGGTGAGGCCCGTCACCGTCGTGGTCGTGGCCGGCGGTGTGCCGGTGACGGACTTGGTCGTCTGGGCCGTCGTACCGATGTACGGCGTGACGGTGTACGACGTGATGCCGCTGCCGCCGTTGGCCGGAGCGACCCACGAAACCGTCGCCGACGCATTACCGGACGACGCCGAGACGCCGCTCGGTGCGGACGGTGCGGTCGCGCCACTCCCGGTCGACGAGAAGGTCACGTCGACCCAGTAGTTGCCCGCGTTGTACGTCTGGTTCGGGAAGCTGCTCGCGCCATACGCAAACAGACCGTTCCCACCCGAGGCCGCGCTCGCCAGCCCGTGCAACGGCACGTTGTCGATGGCGGTCGTGAAGCCGCCCGACGTCGCCGCGTAGTGACCGGCAGTCGTGTGGTACGAGGCGACGTACGTCGTGCCCGCGGTCACCGCCACCGGCGACGAGAACGTGACCTGCTGCCAACCGGACGCCGACTCACTCGAGAACGTTGCGGTTGCGAGCAACGTGCCCGTCGCCGACCACAGGCTGCCCGTGTGGGTACCCGTGTTCGCGGCCGACTTGTAGAACCGCACGCCGGTGACGAGGCCGGAGACGTCGGACGTGAACTTCATGCCGAGCTCGACGTTGGCCCCCGCGTCGCCGCTGTCGGGAACGGCCGGAACGGTCGTACCGAACAACGTGCAGGGACACGACGGCGCACCGGCGCTCGGTGTCACCGCGTTCGACGCCGTCGAAGCTGCACCCGTGCCGACCGCGTTGGTCGCCGTCACTGTGAACGTGTAGGTGCTCCCGTTGGTGAGACCGGTGACGTTGGCCGTCGTCGCCGGAGGTGTACCGGTGACGGTGGTAGGCGTCTGCGCGGTCGTGCCGATGAACGGCGTGACCGTGTACGACGTGATCGCGCTGCCGCCGTTGCTCGCCGGTGCAGTCCAGCTCACACTGGCTGACGCATTACCGGACGACGCGGTCACGGCGGTGGGCGCACCCGGAGCCGTGCCCACGCTCGGTGTGACCGGGTTCGAAGGGGCCGAAGCCGGGCTCGTCCCGATCGCGTTGGTCGCGGTGACCGTGAACGTGAACGTGGTCCCGTTCGGGAGCCCCGTGCCGGTGACGGTCGTGGCCGGGGGCGTTCCCGTAACGGCCTGCGAACCCACCGGCACGCCGGAGATGTACGCGGTGACCGTGTACGACGTGATCGGGCTGCCGTTGTTGGGCGGCGCGGTCCAGTTGACCGTCGCGGTCCCGTTGCCGGCCGTGGCCGTGACACCCGTGGGCGCGCCCGGAGCCGCGAGCGCCGTGCCGGTCGCGACGAATGTCGGGTCGACCCAGTAGTTCGCCGCGTTGAACGTCTGGCTCGGGAACGAGCTCACGCCGTAGGCGTACAAGCCGTTCCCACCGGACGCTCCGCTCGCCAGACCGTGCAGCGGCGTGTTGTCGACCGCGGTGTTGAAGCCGCCGCCGGTCGCCGCGTAATGCCCGGCCGTGGTGTGGTACGAGACCACGTAGGTCGTGCCGGCGGTTACCGCAACCGGCGACGCGAACGTCACCTGTTGCCAACCGGATGCGCTCTCACCGGAGAACGTCGCCGACGACAACAGCGTTCCGGACGACGACCACAAGCTGCCCGTGTGGAGCCCGGTGTTGGCCGCCGACTTGTAGAACCGCACCCCGGATATGTAACCGGCGGTGTCGGTCGTGAACTTCATGCCGAGCTCGACGCTCGCACCCGCGTCGCCGCTGTCGGGAACAGCCGGCGCGGTTGCGCCGAACAACGTGCAGGGACACGTCGGGAGCCCGATACCCGGGATCGTCGGGTTCGACGCCGCCGAGTTCGAGCCCGTGCCCACGCCGTTGGTCGCGGACACCACGAAGGTGTACGACGTGCCGTTGGTCAGACCGGTCACCGTCGCCGTGGTGGCGGGCGGCGAGCCGGAAACGGTCGTCGAGGCCTGCGCGGTCGAGCCGATGTACGGCGTGACCTTGTACGACGTGATGGGGCTGCCGTTGCTGGCCGGCGCGACCCAGTTGATCGTTGCACTGGTGTTGCCGGCCGACGCCGACACACCCGTGGGTGCAGCCGGCGCGGTCGCGGACCCGCCCGAGGCCGTGAAGTTCACGTCGACCCAGTAGTTGGTCGCGTTGCTCGACTGGTTGGGGAACGCGCTCGATCCGTAGACGAACACCCCGTTGCCACCCGACGCCGCGGTGAGCGGAATGTGCAGCGGTGGGCTGTCGTAGGCGGCCAAGCCGTTGGCGACCGGAACGCCCCAGAAGGCGTTCATCGTCGACGAATAATGACCGGTGGTCGTGTGATACGACGCGACATACGTCGTGCCCGCGGTCACTGCGACCGCCGGCGAGAACGTCACCGACTGCCAGCCCGAAGCCGACTCGCCGGTGAAGTTCGCGGTGGCGAGCAGCGTGCCGTCGGCACCCCACAAGCTGCCGGTGTGCGGGCCGGTGTTCGCGGCCGACTTGTAGAAGCGCACGCCCGAGACGAAGCCCGCGGTGTCGGCGGTGAACTTGACGCCGAGCTCGACGTTGGCACCCGCGTCGCCACCGTCGGCGACGGCGGGAGTCTGCGAACCGAACAGCGAGCACGGGCACAGCCCGTTGATCGCGACGCTCGCGCCCGGGGTCTGGATGTTGCCGCTGTCGTCGGTGGCGCGCGACATGATCGTCGTTGCGCCGCCGCGGTTCACGTTCCAGGTGTAGGACCAGCTGGTCTTGCCCGTGGCGGGGTGCCAGGTGGCGCCACCGTCGGTCGAGACCTCGACCCCGGCGACCACGCCGCCGACGTCGGAGGCGGTGCCCTTGATCGTCACGGTCGTGCCGTTGGTGAGGTTCGAACCCGCCGTCGGCGACGTGATCGTCGACGTCGGGGGGGTGTGGTCGGTCGACTGAGTCGCCGCGACGAGACCCGACTGCAGCGAAGCGGGCTGGGCCGCCATGTCCGCGAGGATGTTGACCGTCGCCTGTTGCATGTCGCTGCTGACCGTCGAGCCGACGTCACCCGGGTCGAGACCGAACGACCATTGGATGGTGCCGGCGTCGAACACGAGCGCGCCGCTGGCGGCGCGGTACATCGTCACGCTGTGCGTGACGGTGCCGGGCTCGAGGTCGGTGCCGAAGTCCTGGAAGACGCCGGGCGACGAGATCGTCGTCGACGACATATCGACGAGACCCGCCGGCCGGTAGCCGTTGTCGACGTCGACGTCGAACTCGTTGCCGAGCGTGTTCGGCGCGAGCGACGCGGTCTGGCCCGGCGCCAAGTTCGCGACGTTCGTGTTGCGCCAGAAGCGCAGGTTCGCGTCCGCGGACGGAACCGTCATCGTGTAACTCATCGCATCGCTGTCGAGGCCTAACTGCCCGGTCAGCTTGTTCTCCGGATTACCGCCGTCGGTCGTGGTGTCGAAGCGCGGATCGCGCCACGTACCCGTCCAGGTAGGCGGACTCGCCGGGTCGATGAGCGCGTCGTCGTGCGTCTCTTTGTACGAGACGAGCGTGCGGTACGAGGTGTTCGAGCCGTCGATGCTCGGTTCCCAGCGCGTCTTCCAGAACATGAGGTTGCCGCTGAAGAACGCGAGGTTCACGCCCGCGTCGCGCGCCGCCTGCACGTTGGCGCGCTGGTTGGCCGACCAGTACTCGTCGTGACCGACGCTCATGAAGACCTTGTGGTTCTTCAACAGCGTGCCGCCGGTGTCGGCGTCGACGTCGGCCGAAGTGGTGTACGAGACGTCGTACCCGTTCTTCTCCAAGAACTTGATCATCGGGAATTCGTTGTTCATGACCCACGACGTGGGGTGCGTCCAGCCGGTGTCGTACGGGCGGTTGTACGAGACCTTGTAGGCGCGACCGTCGGGGAGCGAACCATCGCCCGTATAGAGGCTGTTCCCGCCGTAAGAGTTGTACGCCTCCCACGTTGCGTCCGAGGTCTGGAAGATGATCGTCGAGTGGCTCGCGAGCTGCTTCACGACGAAGAAGATCTGGCTGCGCTCGCCCGTGTCGGTACGGGTCAGGTCGGCGAAGTAGATGCCGGAGACTGCGGTCGAAGGGATCGTCCACTGCGCGGAGACGCCCCAGTCGCCACAGTCGATGAGACCGGTCGTCGGGTCGTCGAGGCACGGGGGCTGGGTCTGCGGGAGCGTCGCGGTCGGGAGGACGTTGCTCGCGACCATGCGCGCGCCGTCACCCTGGTAGTAGCCCATGCGGTAGATGTCGAGGTGATACGCGTGGGCGTTGGTGTCGATCTTGAACTTCACCGTGTCGCCCGGGTTCAGGCTGAGCTGAGTCGCGTAGCCCTGGATATCGTCCGCGCCCGTGCCGTCGACCTGCCAGCCGGTGCTACCGGGCAGGGAGTTCTCACACGCGATGACGCTGGTCACCGGGGGACCGCACGGCCCCGCCGCATGCGCCACCTCGGTGCCGAGGGGCGAAATGACCAATCCACCGATGAGTGCGACCGCCGCGACGAATCCAATTGCTCGATTCCCCGAAAGTCCCGCGCGTAACCGACCGAACCAATTCATGATTGCGCCCATTTCATGCCGTCCTTGGCCCGCTTCTTGCGGAAACGAATGTTCGGAGAGAAGGAACGACCCGAATGCCGGGGACGAAGAACAGCGCTTCCGCATCAGACGCTGACTTCTCGACGTGCGACGCGGCGCGTGGCGTGCCGCTACGACTTGCTACAGGCCGTCTAGCGGAAGTGGCGCTCTGGCCGCTCTCCGCGTTCTGGCTACTGTACGAAGACGCAATATACGCGTCGAAACCCCTCCACTCCGCCACGAAGCGTGATGGTAGTGGGGATACGGATGCGATACAAGGCGGCCGGTGACGCCGCGAACCACGGGTCGGACACGGTCCGCCCCGTCGAGGCCAGGAACGTGTTTGTGACCGAGGTCGGCGAACCCCGAGAGCTCCTCATCGTGGGCGCCGGCGGCTTCTCGAGAGAGGCCGCCGAGGCCGTCCGGGCTGCTCAGGCGCATGGCGGGCCGCTGCGGCTCGTCGGCTTCGTCGATGATGACGAGAGCCTGGCCGGGACGCACGTCGACGGCATTCCGGTCGTCGGTGGCGTTGGTCACATTCGGTCCCGAGCCGACGTTTCGGTCGTCGTGGGCGTCGGCCGACCGGACGCGTACACCAGCCGTCTGAAGATCGTGGAAGCGCTCGCGCTGGCCCCCGAGCGGTACGCCACCATCGTGCATCCGGATGCCTCGCTCGCCTCGACAACGGTCCTCGGACCGGGCACGGTCGTGCTCGCCAATGTTGTCGCCACGACCACGGTGCGTGTCGGCGCGCACGTGTCTCTGATGCCCGGGATCGTCCTCACGCACGACAACGTGATCGACGATTACGCGACGCTCGCGGCCGGCGTGAAGCTCGGCGGCGGAGTGCACGTGGGTAGAGGTGCATACATAGGTGCGGGCGTTGTCGTGCGGGAGAACCTGCGCATCGGCGCCTGGGCGATGGTCGGCATGGGATCGGTCGTCACGCGTGACATCCCCGCCGGCGAGCTCTGGCTCGGCAGCCCCGCCCGTTACCACCGATCTGCCCCGGTTTCAGCCAGTCTTCTCGAGAAGGTGGAGTGAGTCAGATGAATGTTCCGTTCGTCGATCTCGCCGCGCAGAGCGCCGAGATCGCAGATGAGGTGACGCAGGGCTTCGCCGAGGTCATCGGCGCGACCGCGTTCATCGCCGGCCAACCCGTCGCCGAGTTCGAGCGCGAGTACGCCGCGTTCGCGGGCGTCGGCCACTGCATCGGCGTCGCCAACGGCACCGACGCACTCGAGTTCGCGTTGCGGGGCGCGGGCGTCGGCGCGGGCGACGAGGTCATCGTGCCCGCGAACACGTTCATCGCCACCGCGGCAGCCGTCGTCCGGCTCGGTGCGCGTCCGGTGTTCGTCGACATGAACGCCGACTACCTCATCGACCCGAGCCGGGTGGCCGACGCGATCGGACCGCGCACGCGGGCGATCGTGCCCGTGCACCTCTACGGGCAGATGGCCCCGATGGCCGAGTTGGCCGAAGTCGTGCGCGGCCGCGACGACATCGTGATCGTCGAGGACGCGGCCCAGTCGCAGGGAGCACGCCAAGGCAACCTCGCCGCCGGCGCGGTCGGCGTGGCCGCGGGGACGAGCTTCTACCCCGGCAAGAACCTCGGCGCCTACGGCGACGCGGGCGCGGTGCTCACGAACGACGCGGCCATCGCCGACACGATCCGCAGCCTGCACGATCACGGCAGCCGGGTGAAGTACCACCACGAGATGGTCGGGTGGAACTCGCGGCTCGACACACTGCAGGCCGTCGTGCTCCGCGCCAAGCTCGCGCGGCTCGCGGGGTGGAACGAAGCCCGGCGGGCGGCGGCGGCGCGTTACGAAGAGATGCTCTCGGGCGTCGACGCGGTGCAGACGCCGCGCACGGTGCCGGGAAACGTGCACGTGTGGCACCTCTATGTGGTGCAGGTGCCCGACCGCGACGCGGTTCTGGCCGCGCTGCACGACGCCGGTATCGGCGTCGGCATCCACTATCCGGTTCCGGTGCACCTGCAACCCGCGTTCGCGGATGCGGCGATCGGCCGGGGCACGTTCCCGCTCGCGGAGACGGCCGCCGACCGGATCCTCTCGCTGCCCATGCACCCACACCTGCGCCCCGAGCAGCAGGAGCACGTCGTGAGCGTGTTGCGCGGCGCCGTCGACCGAGCCGGGGCGCGTCTGTGAGCGAGAGTGACGTGTTCGTGCATCCGATGGGTCTCTGCGACTCGGAGTCGGTCGGGGCCGGTACCCGGGTCTGGGCGTTCGCGCATGTTCAGGACGGTGCGGTCGTCGGCCGCGACTGCAACATCGGCGAGGGCGCGTTCATCGAGGACAACGCGCGTCTCGGCGACCGCGTCATCATCAAGAACGGCGTCGCGGTGTGGGGGCTCGTCACGTTGGAAGACGACGTGTTCGCCGGTCCGAACGCCGTGTTCACGAACGACATGGTCCCGCGCGGGCGAGTACCGGACGCCGCCCGACGAGTGGACGCCCACGCTCGTACGCGAGGGAGCAACGCTCGGCGCCAACTGCACGATCGTGTGCGGCACCGTCATCGGGAAGCACGCGCTGGTCGGCGCGGGCAGCGTCGTGATCGCCGACGTCCCCGACCACGCGATCGTGGTGGGGAATCCTGCGCACGCGGTGGGCTGGATCTGCTTGTGCGGCGGCCGGCTCGCGGGTGCGGGAACGTGCGCGAAGTGCGGACGCGTCTTCACCGCCGGACCTACGGGTCTGGCCGAGGTGCGCTGACCCTCAGGCCGGCGCGCCTTGGATCCCGTGTAGTTCCAGCTCTCCCGCCGCGGTGTCGAGCGCCCCGTTCGCGGGCGCGCGCGCACGTTCCCTCTGTAGTCGCCACAGCGCGCCCGCGCTGCCCAGGAGCAAGAAGATCATGCCCGTCGCCGCGATGTAGGCGAAGACGTCCCAGGTCGCGAACGAGACCGCGACGCCGGCGATCGACGCCAACAGCGCCTGCGCGAGCATGCGTTCGTGCTCCGACTGCGCCCAACTCTTGGTGCGCGCCGCGAGCACGATCGCGGTGACGAACAGTGCGATCAACACGAGGGTTCCGATGATGCCCGTCTCGATCAGCGACATCAGATATTGGTTGTCGGTCGCGAAGAAGGTCTTGGCGTCGAACGTCTGAAAGCCGCGCCCGAACCACGGATGTTGGTGAATGAACCGGAAGATCTTCGGATACCGCGCGACGCGGTCCTTGTAGCTCGGGTCGTTCTGATAGTTGAGGAAGAGGTTGCGGACGGTGCCGAGCAGACCGGGGAAGAGCACGCGGCCCGCGATGGCCGCAGGAATGGCCCATACATAGATCTTCTGGCGCACCGCGCGCGGCCACGCGGGCAGCAGGATCGCGGCCGCCACGACGATGGCGATGATTCCGGAACGCGACTGGGCGAGTGGCTGCGCGATAAAGATCACCGCAACCTTCCACCAGCGGCGCCAACCGTGGCGGACCTCGTCGGTGAGCGCGTAGTGCGCGGCCAACGGCAAGGCCATCGCGAGCACCACCGCGTACTCGATGGGGTGAATGGTGGTACCCGAGACGCGCCGGGTCGACGAGTTCAACTCGGCGCGGAAGTCGGCGAACGGAACCACCATCGTCGGCGACAGCAACGGAATCTTGTTGAAGATGCTCGCGACGAAGTTGTTGGTCGTCTCGTACTGGATGATGCCGACGACCGAGATGCACGCGACCGCGGTGACGATCCGCTGCAGCAGCACCTGCAGGCGCTCGAGCGAATCCATGCCGTCCGCGATGAGGAGCGCGATACCCGCCATCGCCAGGATCAGCAGCACACCGCGATCGGCGAGCCGGGCCTGATCTCCGGGAATCGAACCCCGATTGGCCATTGCGAGCGACACGAGAATGGATGCGACGAGGGCGAACAGCGCCCAACGGATCGGCTGCGGCCCGCGGTGCAGACCCGAGCGCGGATGCAGCGTGGCAAAGAGCCACCACGCCAACCCGCCGAAGGCGACGATGATCGCCGGCGCACCCAGCCCGCCGAGCGGGCCCTTCACGACATAGACCTCGGGGATCGCGATCAGACAGACCACGAACCACGTCACGTACGTCGTGACGTCGATACGGCGCTTCCGTTTGACCGGTTTCCGCTCCACCGGTCGACGCGCGGCCGGCTCGGCTTCGATCGCCTCGGGTTCGGCCGCGCTAGTGCTCACGGTGCGCGAAGCCGAGGTCCGGAGCTTCCTCGCGCCGCTCCTCCGCGTAGGGGGGGGGTCGGGGCTCGGAACGCTCGGCACGTCGGGTCCGGGTTCCGCGACCGGATCGGTCTCCGTGGGGGAACCGGTCTCGGTCGCGTTGGTCTCGCCGTCGGGCTCGCGTGCCGCGCCCCGCCGCCGCGTCTTCGGCCGCTTCTTGCGGCGCTTGCGGCGCTCGAGCACCGCGTCGACCATGAACACGAACGCGAGCGAGAGCCCGATCAACACGATGCCCAGTGCGCCGCCGACCTTGAGGTTGTGGCCGTACTGCGCCGTGCCCTTGAGGGGGACCGTCGCGAACTGGATCGTCGCCAACTGGTCGAGCGGCGCGCCCGCAGTGGTCTGCATGTTGTGCAGGCTCTGCTGCGCCTCTTGGAAGATGATCCCCGTCGCCCGAACCGCGGCCGCCGAGCTCGTGTCGGTGACCGCGAGGTCGAGGATGGGGACGCCCGCTTCCTGGGTCACGGTCCAGGTGGCGCGCACACCGTGCACGACGACCTGGTTGCTGAACTGCTCGGACACCATCTGCGCCGACAGCAGCCCGGTCATGATGTTCTGCCACCCGTCGAGCTGGAGGTACGGGTTGACCTTGACCAACGTGCCCGGCTTGGACACCGTCGTCGGCGGGAGAAGCACGATCGGGCCGCTGGCCTTGTAGCCCGCGGGCCCGGTCCCGACGATCGCCACCACCGCCACCACGCTGCCGACGATCAAGACGAACGTCAGATACCAGCGTCGCACCAGCACGCGAAGCAGTGCGATCAAATCCATGAGAAACGCCCTTTACGATCGATTGAGGCGCCATCGTACTCTCTCGGCGTCTGACTCCCCACGTACAGTGGTGGGGCGCAGCCAGGGCGGCCGGTACGTGACATTTGTCTCAACATCGCCGACGTTAGTCCATTGGTATGCGCCGTAGACGTCGGGCAACCACTCGTCGCTTCCACTCGAGTCTGGTCGGCAAGGTCGGCCCGGAGTTGATTCGAATGGGTCCCCTTTGACGCATTCCGCGGCCGTCTCACCGCGCCCGGTCGGGACGGGAGAACACGCAGCCGAATGGCTCGCGAACATCGCGGAAACTGAGCCGCGGAGCCGTTAGGGTGCCGCCCGGGAGGCAACCCCGACGACGCGGAGTAGTCGGGGCGGCCTTGGTGCGGGTGGACGAACCAGTGACATTCGTCTCAAGAATCGGTCGTTTGCGCCGAAGGTTTTTGGGGGGATGTCGGCTGTCCTGATTCGTTTTGGGCATCCGACCGCTTACCCCGAACGCCGACGCTCGCGACGACATCGGGAAGGTCTGCCATGCTTCGGAGTATCGGCATCGCGCTGCTCCTCGTGGTCGCGAGTGTGGTGACTCCGATAGCCCACGCGTCGGCCGCCCAGAATCCGTGGCCGCACGTCGTGATCAACGGGTTCTCGACCGCGTCGGGCAAGGGCTACTGGCTGCTCTACGAAGACGGGACCGTCTCCGCGACGGGCGACGCGCACTTCTACGGCGACGCGTCGCGACTCTCGCTGCAACGACCGGTGGTCGGCGGCGCGATGACACCGAGTGGCCACGGCTACTGGCTGGTGGCCAGCGACGGCGGCATCTTCAGCTACGGCGACGCGCGCTTCTACGGAAGCATGGGTGCCGCGCACCTGAACCAACCGGTCTTCTCGATGACCTCGTCGCGCACCGGCCGCGGCTACTGGCTCGTCGCGCGCGACGGCGGCATGTTCAGCTTCGGCGACGCCCGCTTCTTCGGCTCAATGGGTGGCACGCCCTTGTCGCAACCGATCGACGGGATCACGCGCAGCCACAGCGGCAACGGCTACCGCCTGGTCGCGCGCGACGGCGGCGTGTTCAACTTCGGCGACGCGGCGAACTACGGCAGCCTTCCCGGGCGCGGCATCCACACGACCAACGTGATCGGGATGGCCACGACGCCGACGAACGGTGGCTATTGGCTCGCGCGGTCGGACGGCACCGTCGACTCGTTCGGCGACGCCCGGCACTTCAACTCGTATCAGGCCTCACCGTTCAACCCGGTGCAGGCCATCTTCCCGGTCCCGAAGACCCAGGGCTACCGGCTCGTCACCACGAGCGGTTCGATCGTCTCGTTCGGCACGGTGCCGGCCGTGTCGCTCCCGCCGCCCCCGACGATCTCCGGCCCGACCGGCGACAACGCGTACTCGATCCGCGACAGCCAGTGCACCGCGGCCGAGAAGACCTGCACGATGACGTTCTCCGAGACCACGCACGACCGCAACCCGTTCTCGGGGTTCGAGTTCAACGACCCGAAGCCGGGACTCCTGACCGGCACGACCGACGGCGACCTGCAGACCATCGCGTCGATGCCGACGTGCACGGGTGCCGGACCGTTCCACAACTGCAAGCCGCGCGGATACACGTCGGGCCGCTTGGTACTCGACGCGCCCGACAACGACAACCAGACCTATTACTGGGACAACTGCCTGATCACCAGCCCGGTGCAGTTCGGCCACTCGGGGATCGCGGTGCCCGGCCTGGCCGCGTACTTCACGAACTGCCACGTGTACATCACCGGCGACGACGGCGGCTACGGCACGATCGGCAACGCCGCGAGCGGTGGCGTGCACTTCGTGCACGACCTGTTCGACGGGAGCCGTGCACCCACCACAACCCACCCACTGTCGTTCGTCGGCGGCACGAGCAACTACGTGTACTACTCCGAGTTCTCCCAGAACACCGACCAGGCGATTCTCGATGCGCCGGTCGACTTCGAGTGGAACTACATGCACAACAGCCGCTGCGACAAGAGCACCAATGCCGCGTGCGTGCACACCGACGGCGGTCCCGAGGTCTACGGCGACAGCGTGCCGACCTCGACCGACCACCCGATCATCATTGCGAACAACTACTTCTCGTGCCTCTGCGACAGCAGCGGTGGTCCCGCGAACATCGCGCCGTACGGCGGCGGGGTCGTGCGCTACCTCTGGATCGTGAACAACAAGGCGCTGCCCACATACGGATCGGGTTACAACTCGCAAGGGATCATCGTCGATCCGCAGACCGGGCCCGGCTCGATCTCGGACGTGCACATCACGGGAAACACGTTCTACGCGTCGGCCCAGCATCCGCCGAGCGGTCTCGGCGACAGCGCGAGCGGTGGTTCGTGCGGAGGCAGCCTGCCCAACGGTTGCATCGCCGAGATCAGCGGCAACACCGCGGTCAACGCGAACGGCTCGTCGACCCGCTGGCCGTAACCGTCACGCCGCCGCGGCTGACGGGACCGCTTACAGGGGGAGCTGCTGCGCTTCGCGCGGCGGGCCGACGTACTTGCCGTAGAGCGGGTGCTCGAACAGGTGCACGGCGAACATGCTCTCGCACCACGGCGCGGCAACCGCCCGCTTCTGACCGAGCGCGTTGATCCGGCCGATCTTGCGGTTGGCATTGCGGTCGTTGAACTCGTGCACCGCGAGCAGCTCGCCGACGAAGTCGTGCTGGAACACGTGGTCCTCACCGACGATGTCGTCGAGGTAACAGATGACACGCGGGAGCAGGAAGTCCTGGTCGCCTTCGAAGAGGCTGAGCGCGTCGACCGTCGACGAGTAGTAGTCGAGGTCGATCGCGACGAAGCCGACCGGCGCGGGCGCCGACTCGAAGAAGTGCGGAACGGTGTCGGCCAGGTCACCGAGCACGAGGTGCGCGTCGGTGAGCCTCGACTTCAACTTGTCGATGTCCATCTCGAAGAAGCCGCCGCGCCACGTGTAGGGAAGGTCGCGGTAGTCGATCGGGTCCGGAAGGCCCTTGCCGCGGTCGAAACCGTAGGTCTCGATGCGCACACCGGTTGCCGCCGACGCGAGGCGCGCCAGGCGCTCGAGCTCGACCAGCCCGTTGCCGCCCGCGACACCGAACTCGATGATGCTCACCGCGGGCAGGCCGAGACGCTGAGCCAGGAGGGCCGCCTGCTGTACGCCGTAGGCGTAGTAGGGCCGCGGGAAGAGGTCGAGGTCGCAGCGAAGATCGAACGACCCGAACGGGAGCCGGCGCCAGGGGCCGATGACCAATCGGCTCGGATTGCCGAGCACCGCGCACCGCGCGGCGCGCGAACTCGCCGCTCCGATTTTCCGCGTTCTTCTTCATTGGTACAACTCCTCGGCCGAGGTTCGACGACCCGACACGCGCTCGAGAGAACACTAGTGACGACGTGGCTCGACGGTGGTCAAGCTCCGATTACTATTTCGACACATGCAACGGTCAATCGAAGCCTTCTTCTTCGAACCGGAGCAGTTGTCGCCCATTGCCGAGCGCTTGGCCGAGAGCTACCGCACGGCTACGCCGTTCCCGCACGTCGTGATCGACGACTTCCTGCCGGAGAACGTCGCACAGGGCATCCTCGACGAGTTCCCGAGCCCCTCTGATCCCGACTGGCTGCGCTGGAAGCTCCGCACCGAGCGAAAGCTGCAGACGACAGCCGAACAGGGGATCGGGCCCTTCACGCGCCAGGTCCTGAACCAGTTCAACGCGTCGGCGATGATCGACTTCCTCGAGACGCTCACCGGGATCGAGCACCTCGTCCCCGATCCGCACTACGGCGGCGGTGGGCTGCACCAGATCGAGCGGGGCGGCTTCCTCAAGGTGCACGCCGACTTCAACCGGCACAAGCGCCTCGAGCTCGAGCGCCGGCTCAACCTCTTGCTGTACCTGAACCGCGACTGGCGCGACGAGTACGGCGGGCACCTCGAGCTCTGGGATCGCGGCATGACCAAGGCCGTCGACCGCATCGCGCCGATCTTCAACCGCTGCGTGATCTTCAGCACGACGAGCTTCGCGTACCACGGCCACCCGGAACCGCTCACGTGCCCCGAAGGCGTCACCCGCAAGTCGATGGCGCTCTACTACTACTCGAGCGCACGACCGGCCGACGAGATCCAACCCGAGCACACCACGTTGTTCCAACGCCGTCCCGGCGAAGCGCGACTCACGAGCCGCGAGTCGATGAAGGAAGCGTTGAAGCAGTGCGTTCCGCCGATCGTGATGGACCTGGCGCGCAAGAACCGCAACAAGCCGAACGCCTGACGTAAAGGCGTTCGCCGAGACGGACCGCCGAGACGGACCGCCTAGACGGACTGGTGGCGCAGCTCGTGCGTGGCCGCGCCGATCGCGTCGACGACCTCGTCCTGTTCGGCGTCGGTCATCACGTGGAACAGCGGCAGGATCAACGAGTCGTGCGTCAAGCGCTCGGTGTTCGGCAGCGCGATGTGCGGGAAGCCCTCGTACGCGGGCTCGAGGTGCGAAGCCATGATGCCGCGCCGCGCCGAGACGCCGCGGGTCAGCAGGAACGCCAACAGCTCGTCGCGCCGCAGCGGGAACTCCTCGTCGAGCAACGCCCAGCACGCCTGATACGTACCGGTGCCGTAGGGCGGATCGTCGACCAGGCGCACACCCGGAATGTCGGCGAGCAGTGCCCGATAGCGGTCGGCCTTGGCGCGCCGCCGGGCGACGATCTCGTCGAGCCGGGCGAGTTGCACCAGACCGATCGCGGCCTGCACGTCGGTCATGCGGTAGTTGTAACCGACCTCGAGGTACTGCTCGAGCACGGCGGTGGAGCTCGCGTGGCGTTCGGCCGCGCTCACGCTCATGCCGTGTTCGCGCAGGCGACGCAGGCGCGCGGCCCAGTCGTCGCGGCCGGTCATGATCATCCCGCCCTCACCGGTGGTGATGACCTTGCGGGGGTGGAACGAGAACACGACCAGATCGGTGTGGGCACCGATCTGCGCGCCATCGATGGTCGCGCCGATCGCGCACGCCGCGTCTTCGACGATCGCGATACCGGCCGGCTCGCACAGGGCGCGCACCGCGGCGACGTCGGCCGGCACACCGCCTTGGTGCACGAGTATGACCGCACGCGTGCGATCGGTCTTCACGCGCTCGATGGTTTCCGGAGTGAGGTTGCCGGTCGCGAGCTCGACATCGGCGAACACCGGCGTCGCGCCGACGTAGCGCACCGCGTTCGCGGTCGCGATGAACGAAAGGGAGGGAACGACGACCTCGTCGCCCGGACCGATGCCGAGCACGACGAGGGCGAGATGCAGCCCCGCGGTGCACGACGAGAGCGCGATTCCGTGCTTGGCGCCCACCTTGGCGGCGAACTGCGCTTCGAACTCGGCGACGCGCGGGCCCTGCGCCACCCAGCCGGACGACACGGCCGCGGCCGCGGCCTCGGCTTCCTCCGGACCGAAGAAGGGCTTCATCACCGGGATCATGAGCGGGTCTCCGTCTTCAAGGACGCCGTGGTGGGGGCCGTGCCCCGTTCGCGCTCGATCCGCCACCATTCGACGAGGCGCTTGAGTCCTTCGTCGAGATCGACCTCGGCCTCGAAGCCCAACAGGTCGCGGGCGGCCGAGATGTCGGCCAGGCGGCGCGGAACCGGATTGACCTTCGACGCGGCGATGTACTCGGGCGCGATCGTGGAACCCATCACCCCGAGCAACGCGGCCGCCAACTGGTTGAGGCTCGTCTCCTTGCCCGTCGCCACGTTGCACACGACGTCGGTGGCGTCAGCCTTGGCCGCGAGCAGGTTCGCCCGCGCGACATCGTCGACGAACACGAAGTCCATCGTGGCGTGGCCGTCGCCCGCGATGAGCGGCGGGTCGCCGGCTTCGATGCGTTCCATCCAGCGCACGAGCACCTCGGTGTACGCGCCGTGCACGTCCATCCGCGGGCCGTACACGTTGAAGTAACGCAACGCGACGTAGTCGAGGCCGTGCGTGTCGTGGAACGCGCGCAGCATGCCTTCGTTGAACAACTTCGCCGCGCCGTAGAGCGTGCGGTTGTCGTAGGCGTGGTGATCTTCACGAGTGGGGAACGAGGTTGCGAGCCCGTAGACCGACGCCGTCGACGCGGTCACGACCTTGCGCACCTTCGCCACGGCGGCAGCTTCGTAGACGTTGAACGAACCGTCGACGAGCGTCTCGAGGCCCACGCGCGGTTCCGCGGCAGCCTGGGTGATGCGCACGCCCGCTTCGTGGAAGACGGTGTCGATGCCTTCCATCCACTTGGTCACGAAGGCGGAATCACCGATGTCGCCCTTGACCAATCGGACGGGACCGTTCGCCAACGCCCACTCGAGGTTCGACTCCGAACCGCGGCTCAGGTTGTCGAGGATGATCACCTCTTCGACACCGTCGCGGACGAGAAGATCGGTGATCGTCGAGCCGATGAGGCCCGCGCCACCGGTGACCATCACGCGGCCCCACATGTTCACGCACTCCCCAAAGTCGTTTTGGCCAATGTCGAGCTTCGGTGTGACGTCAGGGGCACGCTCGTGCCCTGGGCCGCGGCGCTCGACGACGCGGCTTCGAGGATCTGCAGGATGCGCAGGCCCGCGGCACCGTCGGTGAGCGGGGCGCGGTTCTCGCGGATCGCGGCGGCGAACTCGACCATGACACTGGTCAACGCCTCGACCTCGGTGAGCGCGGGGGCGACCATGTCGCCGATGCGGTACGCGATGAGGCGCTTCTGGCGGGCGTCGGCTTCCGTCGCGTCGGCGATGTCGACGCCCCGGTCGTAGAGGCTGAGGCGCTGCGTGGGATTGAGGTCGTCCCACACCACGGTCCGGCGCGAACCGCCGATGATCGTCGTGCGGATCTTGGTGGGGCTGAGCCAGTTCACGTGTGCGTGCGCGATCGCGCCACCGGTCAACGGCAACGTGAGGTAGCCGATGCACGACTGACCGACGCCCATGGGGTCGGCGCCCTGCGCGCTCACCGCAATCGGCTCGCAGCCGTCGGGGAGGATGAAGTCGAGGATCGAGAGGTCGTGGGGCGCGAGGTCCCAGAACACGTCGATGTCGGGCTGGATGATGCCGAGGTTGATGCGCACCGAGTCGACGTACTGCACGTCGCCGATCTCGCCCGCCCGCACGATCTCGCGCAAGCGCAACACGGCCGGCGTGTAGCAGTACGTGTGGTCGCACATGACCTGCAGGTCGTGCTCACGGGCGACCGCGAGGACCTTTTCGGCTTCGGCCACTGACGACGCGAGCGGCTTTTCGATCAGCACGTGCTTGCCCGCCTGGAGGCACGCGATCGCGAGCTCGGCGTGCGTCGACGCGGGCGTGGCGATGGCCACGCCTTGGATCGTCGGATCGTCGAGCACCTGTTGGATATCGGTGCCGACGGTGACATTGCTCTGCGGCCCGACCGCTCGGCGCGCGATATCGATGTTGAGATCGCACACCATGCGCAGGTCGACGTCGGCACAGCGCAAGGCGTTCCGGATGAGGTTGGGTCCCCAGTATCCGGCGCCGATGACGGCAAGTCCGACTGGTGTGGAGCGTTCGCTCACGAGGCTCCCTCTGGCTCGGCGTTACTCATGAAATCGACACGCCGGTACTCGAGTTGAGCCTTCACGCTACCGGCTCCTTCGAGCTCGACTCCTCGATCCGCTCGACCCGCAGCGGCAAGTTGCCCCCTTCGAGGCACACACCCGTGTCGGCGTCCCACTTCCAGTGGTGGCGCGGGCATTCCACGACCCCGTCGCAGATGATGGCGTGGGTCAGGTCCTCACCCGAGTGGGGGCAGAAACGCTGGAGCCGGAGTCCGTCGCGCTCGATCGTCTCGTCCGAGCTCTTGATGTCGGAGACGAGGCGCTGGATCGTCGACCGCTGGTGGCCGTACCGTAAAAAGCCGAGCAGCCGGATGTCGAACTCGTCGGGATCGCGGGCGAGCGTGATGCGCATCGAGAGGAGGGCCTCTTCCCAGCTGTTCCGCTCGACGATCTCGCGGAGCACCCACTCCGGCATCGAGAACGAGTACCCCGGACCGCCGTTCTCGGAAGTCGCGACCGCGTCGATACCGCCGACCACCTCGGTGAGCTCGATCTCGGGCTCGGCGCGCAGCGTGAAGGTCCACGCCCGATCGTCGGTGGCGAGGCACACCTGCTTCTCGGTGTCGACGAGCAGCGCCTTCGATTTCTTCTGCAGGCCGACGAGGTGGTCGCGCAGCTCTGCGGTCGTGACGGGCGGCTTGTCCTGCGTGCGTAGGGCCGCGTATTCGTCGGCGCGCGCCGCGGCGTACGTCGCGATGTCGGGCGCGCCGTGCCGGTTGTCGGCGCGGGCGACGAGAATGGGATTCCCCGACCGCACCTCGATGCGATCACCGGGGTACGCCCGCAGCACGTCGACCGTCGGGCAGGCGGTGGCGAATTCGGGCGCGACGTCTTCCCAGGCCGGAAAGATCGTCTTGGCCGCGTCGTTGAACTGCTGCAGGACGGGATCGAGGAAGCACGCGGGGCCGGCCGACGGCACGTAGAAGCGCGGCTTGGTCATCTCACACGTCGTGACCAAGGTCTGGAGCAGGTTGCCGCGGACGGCCGCCACCTTCTGGCTCATCACCGCGGGCGGGTACCGGTAGCAGTTCGGATACCACATCGCGCCGGAGAACTGCCGGGTGAGGATGTCGACGTTCTCGGGCAGCTCGCCGAACTGCACCAGGCAGTCGTTGAGGTCGAGGAACGAGAACCCGTCGATGTCGAGCATCAACGCGCTGTCTTCGCGATGACTCGTGTCGCACAACACCGTTGCGGTGATCCCGGGCGCAACCGCGAGGCTCTCGCCGTGGTCGAGCACCGTGACGTTCTCGAAGCCGAGGGCGCGCCGACTCATTCTGCAGCGCGCGGCGAACGGAAGTTGGCGCACAGCACCGGCGTGTCGCGCGCGATCTGTTCGAGCACGCGCCGGTCGAAGTGGTCCTCGTGCCCGTGGGACACGAAGATCAGGTCGTAGCGGCCGGAGACCACTTCCTCGAGCAGGAACCGGTTGTCGGGCGCGGGGAACCAACTGTCGAGGAACGCCGGATAGAACCACGGATCGACGAGGATCCGCGTCGAACCCGACTCCACGACGAAGCCCGCGTGGCCGAGATATCTGATGTCGATGTTCGTGGTCAAGGAGTTCGAGCTCTCCGAAACCTCGGGGTCATGACGGTTGGAACGTTACGTCGACCCAGTAGTTCGCCGCGTTGAAGCTCTGGTTCGGGAAACCACTAGCGCCGTAGGCGAAAACCCCGTTCCCACCCGAGTCGGCGTCGGCCAACGCATGGAGCGGACCGGAGTCGAGCTGATGCACGAACGCGGCGCCGGTGAACGAGTAGTGGCCCGCGGTCGTGTGGTACGACGCGACATAGGTGGTGCCCGCGGTCACCGGAACCGGCGCCGAGAACAAGACCTGTTGCCAGCCGAAGTCGGATTCGCCCGTAAACGTCGCCGTGGCCAGCAACGCGCCGGTCGAGGAGTACAGGGACCCGGTGTGCGGACCGGTGTTGGATCCGATCTTGTAGAACCGGACCCCGGTCACGAAGCCCGACGCGCTGGGCGAGAACTTCACGCCGAGGTTCACCGATGCGCCCGGATCGCCACCGTCGGGATTGGCGGGTGTCGACGTACCGAACAATGTGCACGCCGTGTTCGCCGTCACCGCGCTCGACGCCGCCGAGGCCGCGCCGGTACCGACGCTGTTCGTGGCGGTCACGACGAACGTGTAACTCGCGCTGTCGCACAGGCCCGACACGAGCGTGCTCGCGGACGGCGGTGAGCCGACGACGACGGTGGGGGCCAACGCGGTCGCGCCGCGGAACGGCGTGACCGTGTACGACGTGATCGTCGCTCCCGGTGACGCGGGCGCGTTCCACGTGACGATCGGTCCGATCGGCCCGACGTTCACCGCGACATTCGTCGGCGCGCCGGGGAGCGCCGGCGCGGCCGATGGAGTCACGGGCGCGGACGCGGTCGAGGCCGGGCCGTCGCCGACGGCATTCGTCGCGGTGACCTTGAACGTGTACGTGGTGCCGTTGGTGAGACCGGCCACGGTGCCGCTGGTGGCGGTGGCCGAGCTCACGATGGTCGGCGCCAGCGCAGTGGTGCCGACGAAGGGCGTGATCTTGTAACCGGTGATGGCGTTGCCGCCGTTACCGGGGGTGCTCCAGGAGACGGTTGCCCCACCGCTGCCCGCGGGCACCGCGGTGACCGAGGTCGGCTGGCCGGGCACACCCGAGATCCGGATGAGCTGACCGGTCGAGGGGCTGCCGTTCGCGTTCACGATCGTCAGCCGGTACTCACCGGGCGGCGCCACGTTTCCGCTCGCCGGCATCTGCACCGACAGCGAACCCGCGCCCTTCGTGAAGCTCAGCGGCACGTAGCCCGGGTCCATGTCGGAGGTGTGGGTCGCGGCCGACAGACCCATCAGCGCGACCGAGGAGATGTTCGCCGCGTCGGGGGTCTGCACGGAGATCGTCGACCCGTAGGTCGAGGTCGCCGGGGCCGACGTGATCGTCGGGGCCGTTCCCTGGAACAGGTCCGGCGGTGAGAAGTACTGCGCGGAGAACTCGCCGTAGCCCTGCCCGTCGACGCCTTCGTGACCGCCGCCGGCGACCAGGACGCGGCCGTCGGGCATCAGGACTGCGGTGGAGTGGTAGAGCCGCTTCACCGACGGGTCCATGCTCGCCAACGCCGTCCAGAGACCGGTGGTCGGGTTCCATTCCTCGGCCGCGAGCACGCCGATGCCGTTCTGGCCCGAGCGCATGTCCTGGCCGCCGCCGACCGCGAGCACGTTGCCGTCGGGGAGGTCGACGAGCGAGTGGAACACGCGCCCGTGGTTCATCGGCGACGTCGACTGCCACGTCGGGTTCGGCGAGTTCAGGTCGATGGTGACCGCCGCGTTCGACGACGGGTTGGTCGACTCCACGTCGACGCCGCCGCCGGTGTAGAGCACCTTGCCCGGCGCGTACATCGTGGCCGAACCGAGCGTCAGGCCACTGAAGCCGACGCTGGTGATCGTCTGCGCGTTGACGTCGATGATGAGACCCTCACCCGTCTGCGGCGCGATGACGAACACGCGGCCATCGGGCATCGGGAATGTCAGCGGGTACTCGGTGGTGTGGATCATCCCGGTGTCGATGCCCGGGAGCAACGTCCACGTGTTCGTGGTCGGGTCGTAGATCTCGGGTGTGTCGGCCCAGTGCGTGGGGTCGATGTTGCCGCTCAACACGAGCACGCGGCCGTCGGAGAGCACCGTCGCCGACGGGTACCAACGGGCCACATTCATGTCGGCGACGCGCGTCCACGTGGACGTGTGCGGGTCGAAGATGTTGACGTCCTTCGTGCCGGTCGCGGTAGCGCTGAACCCGCCGGCCAGCATCACACGGCCGTCGGGGAGCGTGACCTGGCCGGCGCAGAAGATCCCGCTGCTGACCGGCAGAACCGTGAACGAGTTGGTGGCCGGGTGGTACAGCTCGGGGAACGACGTCGGTGTCTGCCAGCCGTCGACCGCGAGCACGTCGCCGGTGTCGAGCGACACCGAGTGGATCGCGACGAGCGGCCAGGTCTGCAGCGCGCCCCATTGCCCGATCTGGTTGGCGCCGGTCGCGGCCAGGATCGTGAACGACCAACTCAGCGAGCCCGTCATCGTGTTGCCCACGAGATCCTGGGCGCCGCTGACCGTGGCGGTGTACGTGACACCCGACAGCAACTGCGCGGTCGGCGTGAAGGTCGCGACGTTGCCCGTGACCGAAAGCGCACCGGGCACCGCGTTGTTGCCGGGGTCGGTGACCTTGAACACCACGCTCGCGGGTTGCACGTCCTTGCTGAACGTGGCCGACGGCGCGATCGATGCGGCCACGCCGGTGGCGTTCGCGGCGGGGGTGGTGGACGTGACGGCCGGCGACGTGGTGTCGGGACTGAAGGTGAGGTCGACCGAGTAGTTCGCGGCGTTGAACGACTGGTTCGGGAACGAGCTCGGCCCGTAGGCGAACACGCCGTTGCCACCCGAGGCGCCGGACGCGAGCCCATGCAACGGGGGGTTGTCGACCTGGGTCGCAAAGCCGTTGCCGGTGAACGAATAGTGCCCTGCGGTCGTGTGGTACGAGGCGATGTAGGTGGTTCCCGGCGTGATCGCAACCGGGTTGGCGAAGGTGACCTGCTGCCAGCCCGACGCCGTCTCGTTCGTGAAGGTGGCGGTCGCGAGAAGTGCTCCGCCCGCGGTCCACAAGCTGCCGCTGTGGGTGCCGGTGTTGAGCGCGTCCTTGTAGAAGCGCGCGCCGGTCACGAAGCCGGGAACGTCGGTGGTGAACTTCATGCCGAGCTCGACGTTCGCGCCCGCGTCGCCGCCGTCGGAGACGGCGGGCGCGGTCTGGCCGAAGAGCGTGCACGAACACGAAGCTGCGCCCGCGCTCGGGGTCACGGGGCTGGACGCCGCCGAAGCCGCGCTCGTTCCGACCCCGTTCGTCGCCGTCACCTTGAACGTGTACGTCGTGCCGTTCGTGAGCCCGCTGACGATCGTGGAGGTCGCGGGCGGAGTGCCGGTCACCGTGACCGGCGTCTGCGCGGCGGCGCCGATGAACGGCGTCACCGTGTACGAAGTGATCGCGCTGCCGTTGGCCGCGGGCGCAACCCAGTTCACGATCGCGGCCGAGTCGGTCGCGGAAGCCGACACACCGGTGGGCGCGTCGGGCGCCGTCGCGGTCAGCGCGGTCGCGGTGAACGTGAGGTCGACCCAGTAGTTCGCGTTGTTGTACGTCTGGTTCGGGAACGAGCTGCCGCCGTACGCGAACACACCGTTGCCACCCGACACTCCGCTGGCCGGCGCGTGGAGCGGCGAGTTGTCGAACCCGGTTGCGAATCCGTTCGCGGTGAACGATTCGTGACCGGCGGTCGTGTGGTAGGAGGCGATGTACGTGGTGCCGACGGTCAGCGCGACCGGCGACGAGAAGGTCACGTTCTGCCAACCCGACGCCGTCTCGTTCGTGAACGTGGCGGTGGCGAGCAGCGTGCCGTTCGACGCCCAGAGGCTGCCGGTGTGGACGCCCGTGTTGTTCGCGGCTTTGTAGAAGCGGGCACCGGTGACGAAGCCGGGCACGTCGGCGGTGAACTTCACGCCGAGCTCGACGTTCGCATTCGGGTCGCCGCCGTCGGCGATCGCGGGCGCGGTCTGGCCGAAGAGGGTGTACGAAGACGAAGCCGCGCTGGGCGTCGCGGGACTCGACGGCGCCGATGCCGCGCCGGTGCCCGCGCTGTTGGTCGCGGAGACCACGAACGTGTACGCCGTGCCGTTGGTCAGACCGGAGACCGCGGTCGAGACCGCGGGCGGTGAGCCGTTCACGGTGGTCGGCGTCTGCGCGACACCGCCGATGAAGGGCGTCACCGTGTACGAGGTGATCGCGGCGCCGTTCGCCGACGGCGCAACCCAGCTGACGACCGCCGACGCGTCGCCGGGCGCAGCCGACACGCCGGTAGGCGCGTCAGGAGCCGCCACGGTGCCGGCGGTCGTGGTCAGGCTGACGTCGACGCCGTAGTTCGCGGCGTTGTAGCTCTGGTTCGGGAATGCGCCCCCGCCGTATGCGAACACACCGTTGCCACCCGAGGATGCGTTCGAAGGCGCGTGCAGTGGTGCATTGTCGATCGTCTCGCCGAAGGCGTTGCCGGAGAACGAGTAGTGACCCGCAGTCGTGTGGTACGAGGCCACGTACGTGGCGCCCGCGAGGACGGGTACGGGCGACGAGAACGAGACCTGCTGCCAGCCCGAGGCGCTCTCGGTGCCGAAGGTTGCGGTCGCGAGGCGCGTTCCGTTCGCCGACCAGAGGCTGCCGGTGTGGGTGCCGGTGTTGGCGGCGTACTTGTAGAACCGAACGCCGGTGACGTAGCCGGGGACGTCGGTGGTGAACTTCACGCCGAGCTCGACGTTCGCGTTCGGGTCGCCGCCGTCGGCGCTGCCGGGCGGCGGGTTCGTGCCGAAGAGGTTGTAGCCCGCGCCCGCGCTCGGCATCGCGGGGGCCGACGGGGCCGAGCCGTCGCTCGTGCCGGCCGCGTTGGTCGCGGAGACGACGAAGGAGTACGTCGTTCCGTTCGCGAGGCCGGACACGACCGTGACGGTCGAGGGCGGCGTTCCCGTGACGGTCGTCGCCGGTTGTGCGGTGCTGTCGATGAAGGGCGTGACGGTGTACGAGGTGATCGGGCTGCCGTTGTCGGCGGGCGCGGTCCAGCTGACGACCGCGGACGAGTCGCCGGCCGAGGCGGTGACTCCCGTCGGGACGTTCGGCGCGGGCGGTGACGCCGCGCCGGCCGCCTGGATCGCGGCGGGCGACACGAACCACGCGCCGACGATCGCGACCGCAGCGAGCACGCCGAGCGCGCGATGACCCGCGGACACGCGCCGCGTGCGGGAGTGCTGCGCGCGTGCATGACGCGCGCGGAAGAGATGGCCCGACTTGACGAGTTCGCTCACGCTTTTCCTCCCGTCACCTGAACTCACGCAACGCCCGCTTTGCGAGCACAGGCAACCCCTGCACGAACTGGCCTCACCAGTATCTCACTCTCCGTGGCAGATTCCAAATCCGTCGATATCGAATCATTCGCCGCTCCAACGCCAGCGGTGCCACCGCAGCGACTCCCGGGCCCGCTGGCCCAGGCGGGACCCGGCGCGGCCCCATTCCGTGACCGCCGACTTCTGGCCCGGACGCTCGAGCCGTTTCCAGGCCCGGAGGTCGCGCGCCCCGGGATAGGTCTCCAGCGCGAAGGCCCGATAGCGCTCGACCGACTCCGCGGCCTCGTCGATGCGATCGTGCCCGAGCCGGGCCCGGGTCAGGGCTTCGGTGGCGAGGCCGCGCCGCGCCAACGTGAGCAGCGCATCGGCATCGGCGGGACGCCGAGGCACATCGGGGCCGAGGATCGCGACGAAAGCGTCGCGCCGGCCTTCGAGGTCGGGAAGCCAACCCGCGAACGTGGTGCGGAGCATGCTGTCGTCGTGCACCCGGTAGAACGCCTGATCGGCGCCGTTGACGCGGCCGACGTCGGCGACGACCGCGGCGCGCATCCACATCTCGAAGTCACCGCTGTGCGGTAGGTCGGCGCGATAGCCGCCGATCTCCTTCTGCACCGACGTACGCATGACGACTTCGGGCGAGCTCGTACAGTTGCGCGCCCGAGCGCATCGACCCTGGATCCATTCCTCGCCGCGCCAAACCGTCCAACTCCGCGTGCGCGTACGGGCCGCAGGCGGCGCGTCGGTGAACGAAACGGGATGTCCGTACACGAAGCCGACGCCGGGCTCGGCTTCCATCAGGCGGACCGCGTGGCCGAGCGCGCCGGGAGTCAGCAGATCGTCGGCCGACAGCAACACCGTGTAGTCACCGGTGACTGCGTCGAGACCGTCGTTGTACGTGGCGATGTGGCCGCGGTTGACCGCGTGCGCGATCACGCGGATGCGGGGCTGCGACGCCGCCAGTTTCTCGGCGACGGCGAGGCTGTCGTCGGTCGACTTGTCGTCGACGACGATCACGTCGGTCTCGACGAGTTCCTGGCTCAACACACTGCCGACGGCGTCGGGCAGATAGTGGCCGTAGTTGTAACAAGGGATCACGACCGACACGCGGGGGCGTCGTTGCGGCGCTGCGCACCGTAGATGCCGGCTCATGGATCTCGGGTCCGCTCGAGTGAGGTGTGGGGTACGACCGGCGACGCGCTCGCGTCGCGGAAACTTCGCTCGATCAGGGTATGACCACGGAGCGTGGTCGGTCAAGACTGGATGCCCCGTTTCGGGCGAACCGAGCCTTTCGAGCGCTCGATGTCACATCGTAGGGGGCGGTCCCGCGCGTTTCACCGCGACCGCGGGTCCGGCGACCCCGGCAATTATCGGGGCGACTACCGGGGCACCAGGTGGCGGTAACCGGGTGCAGTGAGCTGTGCGGGCCGGCGCGAGGGCCGCAGGAGACTCACGACCGCGTACCGGTGGATCTTGCTGCCCCGCACCGCGTTCCAACTCTCCGCGCCCAGCTCCAAGAACCAGTACGCGGCCGAGCTGACCCGCCCGTGCCGGCGCCGGTAGAGCCGCACCCGGTTCACGACCTCGATCGCATGGAGGTTCTGGTCCCAGCCCGAGTGCTTCCCGATGTGTTCCACGACGGCCGATGCCTCGTACCAGGTCTGCCACCCGGCGTCCCGGGCTCGGAGACAGAAGTCGACCTCTTCGGAGAACAAGAAGAACGACGGCTCCCAGCCGTTGAGCGTGTCGAAGCACTCCCGCCGGATCAACATGACCGCGCCGATCGCCCAGTCGACCGGGTGCGACGACTCGTACTCCTCCGGCCGATTGCACGACTCCGACAGCGCCGGCACCCGCGTGAACGTCAACCCCAACGAACGCAGCAGCGTCGGCTCGCGCCGCAAGGTGAACTGCAACGATCCATCCGGAAACCTCGTGTTCGGCGCCGTGATACCGATCTTCATGGGTCGCTCGCGCTGCGCCGACCCGCCGGACGGCTCCGCTGGCGCTCCGCTGGTGGTCGTGTCGCCTCCGCTGTCGCTCTCGAGTGCCTCCAGCAGGCGGGTCACCGAACCGGGGCCGAGTTTGATGTCGGGATTGAGGATGAGCACCGGGCCACTCCCGGCGGCGGCCGCGTACCCGACGTTGATCCCGCCCGCGTAGCCGGAGTTCGACGACCGCACCACCGTGCAGTCGGAGCGGGCCTCGACGAGATCCGCGGTTCCGTCGGTGGAGTCGTTGTCGACGACGATCGTCTCGATCGCGACGTGGTCGACCGCGGCGGGGATCGAGTCGAGCAGCGTCTCGATCACGTCGGCGCTGTTGTACGTGACGATGATCGCGGTGTACTTCGACTCACTCATCGGTCAGCGCGACAGTTCTCGGCGGAGGACTGCTTCGACCTTCGCGCCCGCGTCGGCCCACGACGCGGTGCTGACGCTCGCGGCCATGGCGGGAATCGCGTCGGCGAAATCGGGCCGATTCACGACTTCGAGCAGCGCGCCGGCCAAGCCGTGCGGCGTCGGCGGCGCGTAATGGACGTAGGGGTTGTCGAGAACGACCCGGTTGTGTTCGGCCTCGTTCACCACCGGAACGCAACCCGCGGCCAGCATCTCGTACGGCACCAGCGAGACGTTCGTCATCGAGAGGTTGAGCCCGGCGAAGCACGAGTTGTAGATCTCGTTGAGCTGCTCGACCTTGACGAGCCCGTGGTCGACGAAGGGGAACGGCAGCTTCCCGACCGGCTCACCGTAGAGATGGATCTGGAGATCGGGCCGCGCCGCCGCGAACAGCTCGAGCGCCAGGATGCCGAGCTCGTAGGCCCGGCGCGGCGCGTCGCGGCGGGCGTAGAACGCGATGCCGTTGCGCACCGCGTTGGGCTGCACGTTGTAGCGGCCGAGGTCGCAACCGAAGTCGAAGGAGTCGGCGGCCATTGCGTATTCGCGGTGCAACTTCTCCGCCAACCAACGCCCCGCGGTCACGGCGTGAAAACCCATCCGGTACGTGTTCTCGGCGAGCGTCGAGCGGGCGCTCTGTGGAAAGAACGACGGTTCGAAGTCCTGGACGAAGTAGAAACGCCGACCGGCACACGGGTCGTTGAACGCGACGTAGGCGGTCCCCCACGCGGTTGCGAACACGGCGTGCGCGTCGGCCATGCCGTCGAGCGCGTCGTGGATCTCGCAGCCCGCGGCCGGATACCCGTTGCGCATCGCGGCTTCGTGATCGGATGCCTTGCCGCCGCTGATGTCGTAGAGATAGATGCGGCAGTGGTGACCCTGAGCCACCAGGTGCTCGATGATGCGGAACATCGTCGTGTGGCCACCCGAGCCGCCACTCGAAGGAGTGGTGACCCAGTTGACGGTGAGCGCGCCGCCGTCGTACGGCGGAGCTTTCCAGTCGGGCGGTGGCGCAGCGAGATCGGCGGCGAGCACGTCGGCGGCCCGGACGCCGAGGCTGGCGTTGCGGTCGTTGATCCGCCGCGCCAGCGGACCGAGCGCGCGGGCGCCGAGGTTCGCGATGCCCTCGTCGCGCAGCACCCGGCGCACTTGGCGGATCTTCGTCCGCACGGGATCGGCACCCGCGCGACCGCCGGCCGGTTGATCTTTTCGGGTCGCCATGAAGGCGGTGTCCTCGGGCTTCGTTCGCGGATCCTGAACGCAACCAGGGTACCAACCACCGTGCGTGGCGATATGCACTCGTGCCGGGTTGTGCCACACGGCACACGAATGGCCTGCCCGATCGACGCGGGCATCCGATAGGACGAGCATGAGCCCTATACGAGCGGCGCAGGGCCGAACGACATTCCCCGGCGGGTGCCCTACAATTGCGCGCGCTGGGTGAACGACTCACCGCCCCGCGGCGACGTTGGGTTTTCGCCGACGCAGCACCGGGAACGGCTCATGGATTCTCAATTGGGCGCGCGTAATGCCCGCCAGTGACCTGACGGGCACCGAGCCCGGACACCCAGAACACGTTGCGCCGGGATCGTTCGAAGCGGCGCTGGCCGAAGGCGAAGCCATCGAGGCCGGCCTCGTCGACGAGGAAGCACCGCTCAGCCGGCGGATGGGTCTCGCCGTCGTGTGGGGCGGTCTGAACTCGATCCTGCTGCGCCTGGGCGGCTTCATCTCCGGCATCGTCGCGGCGCGCATCATCGCGCCGCGCGAGTTCGGCGTCTTCGCGGTCGCACTGACCGTGCACATGATCATCATCAACGTCAGCGCGTTGGGCGTGAACGCGTGCATCGTTCGCGAACCCGACGACCCGGGACCGATCTCGCCGACCGTCGCGACCATCGCCATGGGCTCGAGCGCAGTGCTCATGGTCATCGTGTTCGCGATCGCACCCACGCTCGCCCGCGAACTCGGCTCGGCGCGCGCGACCTGGCCGATTCGCATCATGTCGATCAACGTGCTGCTCGCCGGGATCTACGCGGTCCCGAGCGCGCTGCTCGCCCGCGAGTTCCAACAGGGCCGGATGCTCATCGCCGAGCTCGCCAACTTCGCCACCTCGACCGTCTTGCTGATCGCACTCGGGCTCGCCGGCGCGGGCGCGTTCGCGCTCGCGTGGTCGTACGTGGCCGGCACGGCGGTCATGACCGTCATGCTCATCGTCCTCGCGCCGGCCCGCTACTGGCCCGGGTTCGACCGCAAGCTGGCCGGGCCGCTGTTGAAGTTCGGGCTACCTCTCGCCGGCGCGAACCTCATCGCGTTCTCGGTCTACAACGTCGACTACGTCGTGGTCGGGCACGTTCTCGGGTCCATCCCGCTCGGCCTCTACCTGCTGGCCTTCACGATGGCGAGCTGGCCGAGCACGCTGTTCAACGGGATGGTCACCAGCGTCGCGTTGCCCGCGTTCGCCCGGGTCCGCGACGACGCGGAACGGCTTCCCGACTACGTGTCGACGGTGGTGGCCGCGCTCATCGGGCTCGCCCTACCGATCAGCGTGCTGACGATCGTCGTCGCGCGCCCCGCCATCGTGACGGTGTACGGCCCGCGCTGGAGCGGCGCCGCGATCGCGCTCGCGATGCTTGCGCTGTTCGGTGCGGTGCGCGTACCGGCCGAGCTGTTCGCCAACATCATCGTCGCGATCGGTCGCCCGCGCGCGCTCCTCCTGACGCAGCTCCTGTGGCTGGCGGCCCTCATCCCGGCGATGATCTTCGCGGTGTCGAGCTGGGGCATCAAAGGCGCGGGCATCGCCCACTTCGCGGTTGCGGGGGGCATCGTGTTGCCGGTGTACGTCGTTCTCATCCATCGGCTCACGGGGGTGAAGCTCAGTTCGTTGGCGCGCGCGGTCACGCCGCCGCTGATCGGGTCCGCGATCGCGGGTTGCGCGGCCGCGCTGGTGGTTCGTGTCACACCGACCCCTGCGCTCGATCTCGTCGCCGGTCTCGGAGTTGGTGTCGCGGTGTATCTGCTCGTGCTCGGGCGCTGGTTCTTCCGGCTCCTCGGCCGGGCGCGCATTCTCTGGTCGACGGTCGGCAGTCAACTCGACGAAGCCCCCGACACTTCCGGTCTCGTCACGCCGTGAAGACGGAGCGCGTGCTCACGTTTCACGGACTCGGCGCGCCGCCGCGTCCGCTCGACGACGGCGAAGACGACGTCTGGTTGCCTGCGGAATGGTTCGCGGCGATCGTCGAAGCGCTCGGGCGCGGCGACAGCACCCGGGCCGACGCGACGCGGATCACGTTCGACGACGGGAACCGTTCCGACCTCGAGCTGGCGCTCCCCGTCCTCACCGCGCACGGCCGCACTGCGACGTTCTTCGTGTTGGCCGGGAAGCTCGATCAACCGGGCTACCTCACCCGCGCCGATGTCACCACGCTCGCTGACGCGGGCATGACGATCGGCTCGCACGGATTGATGCACGCGGCGTGGTCGGAGCTCGCGCCGACCGAGCTGACGCGCGAGGTCGCGGTCTCCAAGTCGCTGCTGCGCGAGTGCACGGGCCGGGAGATCGCCGAGGCAGCCTGCCCGTTCGGCCTGTACAACCGCAGAGTTCTCGGTGCGCTCCGCGACGAGGGCTACACGCGCGTGTACACGAGCGACGGTGGCCCGGCGCGCGCCGACGCCTGGCTCGCGCCGCGCACGACCATCGCCCGGGGCCGGAACCTCGACGAATGGCTGGGTTGGCTCGACACCGAACCGTCACTCGGCTCGACATCGGTCCGCTGGGCCAAGCGCACCGTGAAGCGCTGGCGATGAGCCGAACCGACTACCGCCCTCGGCGCGCCCGTGTGGTCATCGGCTTCGCGGAATCCCTGGCCGCGCCCGAAGTCGTGTCGAGCTTGGCCGGCGCGGGCTTCGAGGTCGTCGCGTTCAGTCGCGCCGGCCACCGGTGTGCTGTGCGTTACGACCGGCGCGTCACCGTGGTCGACGTACCCGCGCCCGAGACATCGGTCGCGGCCACGCTCGACGCGTTGGCCCGACTGTTCGAGACCGCCGACATCGTCATGCCCCTCGACGACGCCGCGGTGTTCCTCGTCGACGAGGTCACGCGCGACACCAAGGTCCCCGTCGCCGGGCCGACCGGGAACCAAGCGCGGGTCGCGCTCGACAAGCGCGTGCAGATCGGCCTGGCCACGGCCGCCGGACTACCGGTCGCGGCGTGGACCGATATCGACCTGGGCGCGGGCTTGCCCGAAGGTTGGGCACCACCGTTCATGTTGAAGCCGGCCCTCGCGTCGGAGATCCACGAAGGTGCGTTGCGTCGACTCAGCCCGCGGCGCGTCGACAGCCTCGACGAGCTCGCCGAGCTCCGCTACGCCTGGGGCGACGACGCCGACGTATTCGCCCAGACGCTGGTATCCGGCATCGGCGAAGGCGTGTTCGGGCTCGCCACACCCGCGGGCGTGCATCACCTGAGCGCGCATCAGCGGATCCGCATGATGAACCCGGCGGGCTCGGGATCGAGCGCGTGTCATTCGATCCCCGTCACCGACGATCTCGTCGGCCCGGTGCGCGCGTTCCTCCGATCGGCCGCGTGGCAGGGGATGTTCATGGTCGAGTTGCTGCGCGACCCCGACGGAACGCCGTGGTTCATGGAGCTCAACGGCCGGCCGTGGGGGAGTCTCGCCCTCGCCCGCCGGCTCGGCTTCGAGTACCCGGCCTGGGCGGTGGAACAGGTCCTCGACCCGAGTGCCGTATTGCCGGACGCGCCCGAGTTCCGGGAGTTGACGGCCCGGCATCTGGGCCGGGAGATCCTGCACCTCGCGTTCGTCATGCGCGGCCCGAAGGGCGCGCCCGCGCAACCATGGCCGACGCGTGGGCAAACGATGCGCGCGCTGTTGCGCAGAACACCGAACACCGCCTGGTACAACTGGTCGCCGTCCAACAAGCGCGTGTTCTTCGCCGACACGCTCTTCACCGTTCGCGACGCGTTACGGGACTGATGAACAAGCCTCGAGCAGCAGTACACGTCCATTCGTCGTGGTCGTACGACGCCAAGATCGAGCTCGAGGATCTCGCGGCCGCGTTCCGCAAACATCACTACGACGTCGTGTTCATGTGCGAGCACGATCGCGGCTTCACCGGCGAACGGTTCGCCGAATACTCCCGCGCGTGCGCCGCCGCCAGTACTCCCGACCTGCTGCTGGTTCCGGGCATCGAATACGCCGATCCCGAAGACCGCGTGCACGTTCCCGTCTGGGGCGATGTCCCGTTCCTGGGCGAAGGCCTGCCGACGACCGACCTGCTCGCGGAGGTGCGCAAACACCAAGGTGTCGCCCTGCTCGCGCACCCGCGTCGGCGCGACGCGTGGAGCGTCGTCGACCCGGCGTGGTTCGCGTCGTTGACCGCGATCGAGATCTGGACCCGCAAGTGGGACGGCTGGGCTCCCAATCCGGTGGCCGTCGACGCGTCGGCGACCGAGCATCTCGTCCCGATCGTCTCACTCGACCTCCACCGCATGAACCAGTTCTTCCCGCTGTCGATGGAACTGACCCTGCGCGAGGCGCAATCGCCCGCGGAGTGCGTCGACGCACTCCGGCGCGGCGACTGCCGACCCGTGTTCGAACGCTTCCCGGTGTTGCCGTTCAGCCGCGGCGTCGGTGGCGCGGCGCTACGCGGGGTCGAAAAGGCGCGCGCGCCGGTCGCGGCACGCGTGCGCAAGATCCTCGACGCGCGCGGGCTGACGCACGCGCCCGATCAGGCGCGTGCGCTACTGACTGGCCCAGGTCGAGACCGCGCCCGACGCCGACACCTGCGAGTTGCCGGTGATCTCGACGATGCAGGTGTTCGGGAGTTTGCCGCCGCACGCGCCACCGCTGCCGGTGTCGCCCAGGGTGCTGGGTGGTTCCGAACCCGACGCGTAGAACGTGTTCCCGATGATGTGAACGCCCGAGATCGACCGTGCTCCGCTCTGCGGGTCGACGATGATCCCTTGGGTGTTCTGACCCGACCCGTACGTCGGTAGCGCCTTGTTGTTCAGGATCCAGACCGAGTTCACCGACCCGCCGCCGTACGGGGCGATGTTGGCCGGGCCGCCGCTGCTGTCGCACAGACACGAGAAGTAGTTGTTCGCGATGACGATCGGGTGTTGCGCGCTCGCTCGGGCCGCCGTAGACCTCCGGGCCGCCGTCGGTGTGGACACACGCGACATTGGTGCTCTTGTCGCACCGGCTGTTGTGCATGTAGTTCCACTCGAAGTCGACCGGCGCGTCGAGCACGGCCTGGTCGGTGTTCTGGGAGAACTCCGAGTAGTACACGTAGTTGTCGGTTCCGGCGACGAACGACAACGGGTGCGTGGTGCTCGGCGCGCGGCTCCCGTCGAACAGGTCGTGGATGTAGTGCATCCCCGCGCCCGCGGCGTTACCGACCGTGCCGTATCCACCGTCGTCCTCGTTGATCATCACGTGACAGTTCGAGAAGTACACGGAGAGACCCGGAACCGAGATGCCCGAATGGCCGATCTGGATCGGATTGTTGACGATGCAGTTGTCCCAGTAATACGTCTGGTTGCTGTTCGCCGGTGCGTCGAGCACCAACCGACCCGACGTGTATCCGCTCGGACGGCAGTCGTGGAACGGCGAAGTTCCCGTGCACGCGGGCATCGACGAGATGGGCGTCAGGTTCGCGTCGGTGTATCCCGACAACAGCCCGGGTTGCGGCTGCCCGTACCCGGCCTGGGTGAACGGGTTGGTGTCGACAGCCGAATCGGCGAACGTCATGCCGCACGTCTTCTCCGCCGCGGTGCACTGCGGGTCGGTCACCGTTGCCGTGGGTCCGCCGTCGGGACCGGCGCCGAGCACGACGACCGGCACCGGGACGATCATCGGTGTGTAGTCGTTCACCACCGTGCCGACCGCGCTGGATCGACCGAGCGCCGCGGAGCCGATGACTCCGATCAGCTTCACCGTGAACGCCTCGTTCGCGGATATCGGGGTGCCGCCGAACACGGACACCGAGATCTGTCGTTGCGAGCTGCGCGCGGCGAACTTCACCTGACCGACCGCGCCGTTCAGGTTGTAACAGAGGTCGCCCGCGTTCGAGCGCGACGCCCCGCCACGTGGGTCCACACGATGCCGTCTGCGAGAGGATCACGTATTGCAACGTGATGGCGGCCGCCGCGGGCTGCGACAACGTGACCTGGAACGCGGCGTTGCGCCGGCCCGTACTCCCGTCACCGATGCTGGTGTCGCCGATCGACGCGACCTGGTTCGTACTCGTCGACCAGTGGTCGTACATGACCTTGCCGTTGCCCTGGGATTTGCCGAGCGCGAAGCCACCCGTCGGGTTGCTGAGCGTCACATGGAACGTGAGGTCGGCCGTCGTGCCGATGTGGGGACACACCGTCACCGACACGTACTTCACGATCGCGCTCACGCCGGACGCGGCGGGGTTGAAGCTGAGGGTCTTGACGACACCCTTCAGGTTGTTGAAATCGCCGGTCGGTGTGCGAACGGTGCAGTCGCCCGCGGTGGCCGTGTCACCGGCGATTTGGTACTGCACGCTCATCGGCGCAGTCGCGGGTTGCGACAACGTCACCGCAAAGGTGACCTTGTGATGCAAGATCCCCGGCCGCGCGACAACCGACGCGTCGCCGATCGACACCGTCGGCAACACGGTCGCAGCACTCCCCGCGGCGGGCACGAACATCCACGACGAAACGAGCAGCGAGATCGCTACCGCGAATACGAACGAAGCGCGTGCGCGTCGGCTATCCCTACGCAGTCCTTGCACTCCCCCGAGCCCCAATTTCCGTAAGCCGCCCGCCTAAGGACCCGTTGTTCTTACCATCGGGTCCTCCGCACCGCAACGGACCTTCGCGACGCGAGCAACGGTTCTGCGAGAATTCGGGCGCGCGCCACGCCGACTTCAGATTCGCGGCTGCGTACCGTTTGATGCGCCGCGGGCGATCCTTCCCTTTTCGAAGAATCCGCGACATGCGCGCCGTAACGACGAACACCCGCCTCCCCTCGGAGCGAGGAGAGACGGGTGCTACGTCACCTGCAGTTGTGAGCGTCTACTTCTGACTGGCCCAGGTCGAGACCGCGCCGCTCGCGCTCACCTGGGTATTTCCTGACATTTCGCTGATACACGAGTTCGGCACGGGTCCGCTGCATACGCTTCCGCCGAATCCCATCTGACTCGGACCGTGTATCGCAGAGGCGAAGAACGTATTGCCGATCACGTGCACGTTCGTCAGCGTCGCCGAGTACGCCGTGTTCTGCTGGACGATGATGCCCTGCGAGTTGTAGCCGCTGCCGTAGGTCGGCAACGCCTTGTTGTTCACGATCCAGATGTAACCGTTGTTCCCGTAGTCGGTCGTGATGTTCGCCGGCCCACCGGTGCTGTCGCACAAGCACGAGAAGTAGTTGTTGGCGATCGTGATGGGGTGCGCGGCGTTCGGTGCCGGTGCACCACCGCCGTACACCTCGGGGCCGCCGTCGGTGTGCACACACGCCGGGTTGTCGGCCTTGTCGCACCGGCTGTTGTGCATGTAGTTCCACTCGAAGTCGACCGATGCGCCGAGGCCGGCCTGGTCGGTGTTCTGCGAGAACTCCGAGTAGTAGACGTGCGACGTGATGCCGGCGCCTTCGGCTTGCACGATGACCGGGTGCGTCGTGTTCGGTGCGCCCGAGCCGTCGAGCAGGTCGTGCAGCATGTACAGACCGCCGCCCGGACCGTTACCGATGTAGCCGTTGCCGCCACCGTCGAAGGTCTCGACGATGTGGCAGTTCGTGATGTACACCGCGAGGCCGGGAACGGATGCGCCGCCACCGGGACCCATGGTGATCGGGTTGTTGATGATGCAGTTGTCGAAGAAGTAGGTCTGGTTGTTGTTGGCGGGCGAGCTGAGGGTCATCTTCCCTGACGTGTAACCCGCGGGCCGGCAGTTGTGGAACGGCGACGAACCGGAGCACGCCGGCATCGACGTGATCGGTGTGAGGTTGGCGTCGGTCACGCCGCTCAACAGGCCCGGCTTGGGGTCGTTGTACGCGGCACCCGTGAAGGGATTGGCGTCGGCCGAGCTGTCACGGAAGGTCATCGCACACGTCGTTTCCGCAGCCGTGCACTGCGAGTCGGTGATCGTGTACGTGCCGCTGCCCGCACCGGCGGAGGCCGGCGTCTGCGGCGGGAGGGTGGTGGGCGGAACCGTCGTCGGCGCAACCGTGGTGGGCGGAACCGTCGTCGGCGCAACCGTCGTCGGCGCAACCGTCGTCGGCGGAACCGTCGTGCGGGCGACCGTCGTCGGCGGCGTCGTCACCGTCGTGGGTGCGTTCGTAACCGGCGCGACCGAAGAGGTCGAGCCGCTCGACGCCGCGGTGAACACGACGTCGGCGAAGTAGTTCGACGACATGTACGACTCTTGGGGGAAGCACGACTTGCGGGAGTAACAGAACACGCCGTTGTTGTTCGACGACGCGCTCAGCGGACCGTTCGCCGCGGGTGACGAGAAGTAGTTGTGCGTCGAGACGTAGCCGCCCTTCGGCGCAAAGTACGACACCACGTAGGTGGTGTTCGCGGCGAGGCTGACCGGGGCCGACAACGCGGCCGACTGCCAACCCGACGCGGTCTCGTTCGCGAAGTCGACCGACGCGAGGAGCTGGCCGCTGCCACTCCAGAGGTGACCGGTCTTGGTCGCGCTCGGAGTGCCGACACCCTTCCAGTAGTTCAACGCGCTGACCGAGCCGGCGACCGCCGACCGGAATCGCACGCCGAGCTCGACCGCGTTCGGGTCGATCGATGCGCTCTTCGGTCCGGCTACGTCGGCGAAGAGACTGACCGGAGCCGGTGGAGTGCTGGCGCCACCCGCCAGCGCGAAGTACGCCGGGATGAAACCAATGACGGTGAGAACCGCCGCACCGAGTGCCATCTTGCGCCGACCGGCTCTTCCCCTCGGCCGTTTGGCCGGAACCAGATCGTTGGTGTTCGCGCCATAACCAGCATTGATTCGCGAGGACTGCATGGGTCCTAGTTCCCCCTGACGAGTTCCCGCCCGCAGAGGATTAGTCGGCACCGATGTAGTGGCCCTTGAATCACCCACATCGGCAATACCGACTCAGACCGGTGGGATGCGTATCAGCTTGCGCGCTCGGATCTCACCGACCGCGAGAACCGCGTCCGCGGCTTCGACGAAGCGTGACCGCGCGCCGGACGCGGTATCTAGCTCGTTGAGCTGGAGGGACGCGTCTCCGCCGGCTTGGTGCGGCCGAACAGCGACGCGAACGAGCGGTGCGTCAGGAACGGACGTTCACACACCAGAAAGAAGAGGTAGCTGCCCACCAGGATCACCGGAATCGCGAACAGCAACAGCACTCCGAAGGAGTCGGTCTGCGAGAGGTTCAACGGCTTGACCCAGTAGAGCCAGACGACCTCGAGCAGCGGCGCGTGGATCAAGTAGATGCTGAACGAGAACGCGCCGAGGAACACGATCAGGCGCGACTCGAGTATCGAGCGCAACCAACGGGAGCGCCCGGCCGTCATCGACGCGATCGCACAGGTGACGACGAAGCCGACCCCGAGGTCGACCCAGAAGAACTGGTTGATGACCGCGCGACTCCCGGAGAGATTGATCACGAGGAGCATCGCGACCGCGGAGACCGCGGCGATGATTCCCCACGGCACCCGCTCCCACCGCGACGTTCCGGTGGTGAGACGCGCGGCCAACATGCCGAACGCGAACAACGCCAAGAAGACGGGCGACAGGTCGAGGAACTTGTGGAACAGGTGAACGTGCGTGGCGAGTAGGTAGCCGCCCACGACCGCGGCCGTCGCGATCAAGGTGGCCGACAGCGCGCTCAGCCGGCGCACGAAGAACAGCAGGATCGGGAAGACGAAATAGATCTGCCACTCCGGCGCGATCGACCAGAACGCACCGTTCGGGCTCGTGCTCCCGAACACGTCTTGCAGCAGCGTCGCGTGCACCCAGACCGCGCGCACCGAAGTGGTCTCGCCCGTGCGCGCGTGGATCAACGTGGCGACGAGCAACACCGACAAGATCAGCGCGGCCCAATAGGCGGGCAGGATGCGCCACGCCCGGCGCCGGATGAAGCGCCGGGCACCGCCGACGAGCCGGTCGTCGGCCCGTACCGTCGCCAGCGAAAGCGAGAAGCCCGACACGACGATGAACACCGCGACCCCGAGCTGCCCGTAGATCAGCCAACCCAAGGCCCGGGGCCCCGACACCACGGGATAGGTGTGGAACGTCGTGAGCCAGGTGTGGTGGAACACGACGTAGAGGGCCGCGACGGCGCGGATGCCGTCGAGGAACTCGAGCCGTCGGGGCCGCACGGGAAGCGCGACGGGCGCGGGGCCCGCGGTCGAGGGCGCCTGACCCGCCGAGACGGGCTCCGGCGGTGCCGCATGCGTATCTGAGGTGCTCACCGCGACGGAGACTCGCCTTCGAGGTCGGCGGTGCGCTCGAAAACTCCACCTGCTTCGAGCACCGCGAGTGACCACTCTACGTGGGAGCCCTGATACCGGCAAGGCACCAGGGCGTGCCATTCGCCACACCGGACCGCTTTTCGCACCAACGCAATCGCCCCGGTGGGCGCAAAGAGTGCACTGTGCCCGAGTCCCGGCGCGGAGACCGGTTGTGGGACCCTGAACGGGCGGGAACGGGCCCGCATTCGGGTGGTGGGAGCAATTTTGCGGGTGGACCTTTTCGGACGACGCCGTCGCGGCGCGGCACTGGCGGCCGCCCTCATCTCGTGCTCGGCCCTGGCGGCCGTCGCGGTCGGCGGCGCGGGCCGGGCGGGCGCGGCGGGTCCCGACCTGAACGCCGTCGCCCTCACGCTGACGCCGGTCGCGACCGGGCTCTCCCAACCCGTCGCCCTCGCCTTCCGCGCCGGCGACTCGCGGGTCTACGTGGTCGAGCAGACGGGTTCGATCGTGATCGTCGACGCCGACGGCACCGTGGAAGCCACGCCCGTGATCTCGGGCGTCGGCGTCGCCAACGGTGAACAGGGACTGATCGGCGCGACGTTCTCGCCGGACGGCTCCAAGCTCTACATCGATCACACCGACTCGACGAACAACATCCACATCGACGAGTACACGATGGCGGGCGACGTCGCCGACCCCACAACCGAACGCAGTCTGTTGACGATCGCGCACCCCGACTCGACGAACCACTACGGCGGCGAGTTGGCGTTCGGACCCGACGGCGACCTCTATATCGCGGTTGGCGACGGCGGCACTCCCGGCGACTCCGCCGGCAACGCACAGGACACCGACGTGCTCCTCGGCAAGATCCTGCGCATCGATCCGCAGCCGAGCGCGGAGCTGCCGTACACGATCCCGGCCGACAACCCGTTCGTGAACACGCCGGGTGCGCGCGGCGAGATCTGGATGTACGGGCTGCGCAACCCGTGGCGTTTCTCGTTCGACGCGACCGGGCGTATGTGGCTTGCCGACGTGGGCCAGGACACCTACGAAGAGGTCGACCTCGCCCAGCCCGGCCAGAGCGGGACGAACTGGGGCTGGAACCTGCGCGAAGGATTCCATCCGTACAACGGAGGGGCCGAGCCGGTCGGCGCCGAGGATCCGCTCTTCGAGGAGGACCACAGCGCCGGTTGGTGCGCCATCATCGGCGGTTTCCAGTACCACGGATCGGCCATTCCCGACCTCGACGGCGCGTACGTGTTCGGCGACCTCTGCCGGTCGAGTCTCGTCGGTGTGGTCGAGAACGGTGGCACGGTCACCGACCAACAGGACCTCGGCGTGAACGTGGCCACGCTCGTGAACATGGGTCAGGACGCGAACGGCGAGCTCTACGCGGTGAGTCACCTGGGCACGGTGTACGAGCTCACGTCGACCACCGCGACGACCACGACCTCGACCTCCACGACGACCACCGAGCCGGCGACGACCACGTCGACGACATCCACGACGTCGACATCCACGACGTCGACATCCACCTCGACGACGACATCCACCTCCACGACCTCGACCACGTCGACGACCAATCCGCCGCCCACGTCGACGACGACCACCACGGTTCCGACGACCACCACCGTTCCGCCGACAACCAGCACGGTTCCGACGACGCCGACGACCGTGAAGCAGCAGTCGCCGCCACCGCGGGGCTATTGGGAAGCCGCGTCCAACGGTTCGGTGTACGGCTTCAACGGCGCTAGGTCGTGCATCACGCAGACCACCGCGCCGGTCGTCGGCATTGCCGGCAGTTCTGCGGGCTACCGGACAGTGTCGCGTGACGGTGCGATCTTCGGGTGCAGTCTGGCCACGTACGGCTCGATGGCGGGCCAGAGCCTGGCCCGCCCGATCGTCGGTCTCACCGCGACGAAGACGGGCAAGGGCTATTGGCTGGTCGCCGGCGACGGCGGCGTGTTCGCCTACGGCGACGCGCGCTTCTACGGCTCAACGGGCGGTTTCCCCCTCGCGCAACCGATCGTCGGCATGACCGCAACGCCGAGCGGCAAGGGCTACTGGTTCGTCGCGTCCGACGGCGGCGTGTTCGCCTACGGCGACGCCCGCTTCTACGGATCGATGGGCGGCGTCCATCTCACCAAGCCCATCGTCGGGATGACCGCGACGCCGAGCGGCAAGGGCTACTGGCTCGTTGCCGCCGACGGCGGGATCTTCGCGTTCGGCGATGCCCGGTTCTACGGCTCGACCGGCGCCATCCGGCTCGCGCAACCCATCGTCGGGATGACCGCGACGCCGAGCGGCAAGGGCTACTGGTTCGTCGCGTCCGATGGCGGCGTGTTCGCCTACGGCGACGCGCCGTTCTACGGCTCCGCGGTCGGCACCGGCGGCCGCATCGTCGGCATCGCCCACAACTGACCCGCCGATCCGCGTCGCGCCGGCGCGCACCCGCGGGCGGATGCGTTCGTTCGGAACGACTGCGAGATCGTCGAACGCGGCGGGTTAGTAGGCGCCGCGGCCGAAGAGCACCACGGGGACCGTCTTGGCGACGATCGCCAGGTCGGTCAGCAACGACCAGTTGTCGACGTAGTAGAGGTCGTGGCGGACGTAGTCGTCGAACGACGACGAGCTCCGGCCGTTGACCTGCCACATGCCGGTGATACCCGGCTTGACCCGCAGGCGGTTCTGCAGTTCGTCGCTCCAGCCCGACAGCTCGCTGAGGATCGCCGGCCGCGGCCCGACGACGCTCATCTCACCGTGCAGGACGTTCAAGAACTGCGGCAGCTCGTCGATCGACAGCTTGCGCAGCCACTTGCCGACGCGGGTGACGCGGGGATCGTCGCGCATCTTGAACAGCGGACCGTCGACCTCGCTCTGCTCTTGGAGCGTGTCGCGCAACTGCTCGGCGTTGGTGACCATCGTGCGCAGCTTCTTGACCCGGAACAGCTTGCCGCCCTGACCGACGCGCTCCTGGCTGAAGAAGACCGGTCCGCGAGAGTCGAGCTTGATGGCGATCGCGGCGACCAACAGGATCGGCGACGCGAGCAACAACAACCACGCCGAGACCACGATGTCGAACATGCGCTTGGCGACGCGCCGCCAGCCGAAGCGGCGAACGGGCTCGACGTACATGACGGCCCGGCGACCGAGCGGCCGGGCGATCAGACGGTCGGCCGAGATGTCGACGAGCCCCGACGTCAGCTCCACGTGGTAGCCGAGGTCCATGAGCTCACGCGCCATGCGGTTGGCGACCAGAACGTCGATGGCGCTGGTGGCGATGATCACGCCGGTCGCGTCGAGCGAACGGACGATGTCGACCGTGTCGCTCCACTCGCCGAGCACCGGCACGGGGGTGACGAGACCGTTGGGCGTGTCGCAGGAGAGCAGGCCGACGACCTGGTAGCCGAGGTCGGGGTGGGCGCGCAGCATCTGCACGACACCGAGCGCTTCGGCGTTGGTACCGATGATCACGACGCGCCGTTGCAGTTGGCCGCGGGAACGGGCCTTGCGGAAGACCCGGCGCACGATGGACCGCTCGATGACGACGGTGAACAACGAGGTTGCGAAGGTGAGGAGCAGCCAGACCCGGGAGATCGGCGCCGCGAGAACGAGGGCGACGAAGCCGGTGCAGGCCGATGCGGCCGCGACCGCGTGCAGGATGCGGCTCACTTCCGCGGTGACGCTGGTGACGGCGGCCGCGCTGTAGAGCTTGTAGCGCGCGAAGACGCCGAGCCAGACCGGAATGGCGATGGCCGCGGTCAGCCAGAGCGGCCCGAGGGCCTCCGGCGTGGAGCTCGCCATCCAGCGGATCCAGGCCGCGATGCCCATCGCGGTCGCGATGGCCACGGCGTCGGCCGCGACTACGGCCGACTTGGCGTAGCGCGATCCGTGCGACCGGGGTCGGCTCTTGTCGGCGAGCCCGACGAGGCGAGGCCTCGGCGCAGCCGAATGCGGGGAGAGGTCGCGCGGACGCGCCGCCTCATCGACGTCAGTTGTCGTAAACGCAGAATGCGCGGCGTCCATGCGTGCCCGTTCCCATCCAATGACGCCACCGACCGGAATGCTCCAAGGCCGGCTGCCGTCATCGCTCCACCCAGGCATGAATATGCCGTCACTCAATGTAGCCACACCGGGTGCCATCTTGCAACCAGTCGCCGGGCAAATTGCGGCGCATTTCACACTCCGTTCCGCGGTCGGTCAGAGCCGTCCGAACCCGTTCACCGAGCGGGCGTCGCCGTACCTGGTGTCCGGGAAACGGCCTACGGCAGGCTCCGGAGGCCGATTGTGGCGTTCCGCATTGCCGGGAGCGATCGGTTGTATCTCGCCGGGTGATATCCGTCGGTCTTCACACGGTTCTCACAGTGAGCAGCCACTCGACCCGTGACCCATTTTGCCACGCTCAGTGGTCAAATGGATATCTGTCGGACCGTACCGAGCGTCCACGAATGGCGGCCCGCGAGGTAAGACCGGCCGTGTGACCAACGATAATGAGAGGAGTGGAAGAAACGCCCGAACAGACGCTGGCCCGGCTGGCGCGCTACCGAGACTCGCTGAACCGCACCGCGAAGTCGCCGATCAACGGCGCGGCGCGCTCGCCACTCCTCGCGCCGCGCCGCGTCGTCGCGACCCCGCCCGCGCCATGGGGGACTCCCGCTCCGACCGTCCCCGCAGCCGGGCGGGCCACGACCGGCCCCACGACAACCCAGGCTCCCGCGGTCCCAGCGCCGTCAGCGCCGGCCGACGACCGGGCGTGGGAGCATGCCGCCGACCGCAAGCCCCTGCTCTCGCACAGCGCCGTGCGCACGACACTGTTCGGCCAACTGCTGGCCGTGGTCGGCGCCGTCATCGGGATCGTGGCGTTCGAACAGCTCGGCACCCTCGCCGCGGCGGGGATCGTGCTCGGGCTCACGGCAGTGGGGATCGTCGGCGCCGTCCGCCGCGTCCCCCTCGCGCTGTGGTGGACGTTCGGCATCGTCATCGGCGGGCTCCTCGGGCGCTGGTCCTGAGCCCGCCGGTCGCCCCGTCGATTCCGCCACGCGGCACGCGAGTCGGGCCGGTCTCGAAAGACCGGCCCGACCGTTGCGGCTACTTCAGTTCGGAGCCGAGATGATTCGGCTGCTAGCTGCCGAGGCCGTTCTCCGAGAGCCAGGCCTTGGCCACTGCGGGCGGGTCCTGCTTGTCGTTGAAGATCTCCAACGCCATCTTGTTGTACGCGGCGGTGTCGAGCTTCGCGTTCACCGCGCCGACGGCCGCCTGCAACGCGGGACTGTCGACGGAACTCCGCCAGACCGCGACGGCGTAGTCGGCGGGCTGCAAACCCTTGTCGTCGGTGAGCAGGACGAAGTCGGGGTCGATCACGCTGCTACCGGTGAAGAGCAGGCCGACCTGGACGCTGTTGTCCTTCAACGCGGCGCTGGTGATGGGCCCACCTTCGTCGAGCTTCTTCACCTCTTTGAACTTCAAGTTGTAGAGCTGCTGCGAGGTGGTGCCCAGGCAGAGCGGACGCTGTTCGCACTCCGGCGTTCCACCGAAGACGAGCTGCGGGGCAACCGCCGTCAGGCTCGACAACGTGGTGAGGTTGTACTTCGCCGCGGTTTCCTTGGTGACGTAGAAACCGTTCACGTCGAGCGCCGTCGAAGGCGGCGACGAGACCTTCAGATTTTCGGGCGTGAGCTTCGTCTGCAGTGCGGCGTTCACCGCGGCACCGTCGCCGCTCGGGGTCGTGCCGAGGCTCGTGAGCAACGTGCCCTGGTATTCGCCGTACAGATCGATGTCGCCCTTCTTCAACGCGGCGTAGGTGACTTCGGTCGAGCCGAGGTTCTTGTACGACACGTCGAAGCCCTTGGCCGCGAGCTGTTGCCCGTAGAGCTGCGAGAGCAACTGCGCGCCGGCGAAGTTCTTCTCGCCGATGACGATCTTGGTGCCGTTCCCGCCGCCGGCGGTAGTCGTCGGTGATGTCGAGCTCGGCTTGCTGCTGCTGCCACACGCGGCGAGCACGATCGTCACGCTGACGAGCATCGCGCCGAGCGCGAGTCCGGGGAGTCTGGGTCGGGGGTTCCGACGCATGGGGGGTCTCCTGTTCGAGTCTTGGTCAGTGAAGTGCAAGAGCGGCACCCTAGGCCGCAAATGCGACCGGAACCATCACCTTTGCGGCGCGGGCAGCGGACCGCGACGGCGCGTCGGCCGCGCCCGGAGTCCGGGCGACACCACTCCGCGTTGCACGGCCGCGAGCAACAGGTCGACGAGCACTGCGAGCAGCGCAACCAAAACCGCGCCGCCGAACACCGCAACGTTGTCGTTGGTGTTGAGGCCGATGTAGATCGGTGTCGCGAGCGTGTCGACCCCGGTGAAAGAAGCCAACGTGGCCGTGGCGATTATCCCGACCATCGCAGTCCGGATACCGGCCATGATCAACGGCATCGCAACGGGCACTTCCACACGACGAAGGATCTCCCCCTCCGACAGGCCCATACCCCGCGCCGCGTCGACGAGCTCGTCGCCGACATCACGCACGCCGATGTAGCTGTTCGTCAGCATCGGCGGGATGCCGAGCAACACGAGCGGGACGAACGCGACGAACGAACCGGTCCAGCCGAACCCGCGCGGACTCGTGATGCCGAAGATCTGCACCGCGAGGACGAGCAACGCGTAGATGGGAATGGCGCGGCCGATGTTGGCGATGTTGATCGCGAGCGTGCCGCCGACGCGGCGGTGCCCCAACCACGCGCCGAGCGGTACCGAGATCAACGCCGATACGACCAACGACGACAACGACACCCGCAGATGATTCGCGAGCAGGTGCGGCACGCCGTCTTCGCCGCGCCATTGGTCGCCGGCCGTCAGCCAGTGCCACACATCGATGAGGAAGTGGAAGTGCACGGCGCGCCTCTACCCGCGCGCCCGGGTGCGCCACGGCGTGACGAGGCGTTCGAGGCGTACGAGAAGGAGATCGGCCACGACCGCGAGCGCCACCGACAAGACGATGCCGACGACCAACGGGGTGTGGAAGTCGCGCTGGTAGCCGTCTTGGATGAAGCGGCCGAGTCCGCCCTGGTCGACGATGAACGTGATCGTGACGAGGCCGATCGTCGACACCGTCGCCAGGCGAATGCCGCCGACGATCGCCGGTAGCGCCAGGGGTAGTTCGACGCGTAACAACCGGCGGCGGCGCGTGTAACCCATGCCGTCGGCCGCGTCGAGCACGTCGAGGGGCACGCCGCGCAACCCTTCGACGATGTTCCGCACCAAGATCGCCAGGCTGTAAAGCGTGAGCGCGATGACGGCGGGAGTCCGACCCGTCCCCGTGATCGGCAGCAGCAGCGCGAGCAGGGCGACCGAAGGGATCGTGTAGAGCGCGTTGACGCTCGGCACGACAACCGCGGCGACGGAACGGCGGCGCGCCGCGAGAATCGAAAGCGGCAACGCGATGATGATGCCGAATCCGACCGATAGAAACGTCGAGCGCGATGTGCTCGCGTAGATACGCGAAGATCTCGTGTTGATGGTCGGGGAACCAGCCCCACCACACCCACGAGTTCGGGCCATTCGCCAGCACGGCAAGGTGCAAGGGGCCGATGGTACCGTCCCCCTCCAGTGATCCGGCTCGAGTCCGTACGCAAGGAATACGCGAGCGGGCTCGTCGCGGTGCACAACCTCACGCTCGAAGTTCCCGACGGTGAGGTGTGCATCCTCGTCGGCCCGTCCGGGTGCGGCAAGACCACGATCCTGCGCATGATCAACCGGCTCATCGAGCCGACATCGGGCCAGATCCTCGTCGACGGCGAAGACATCCTGCGCGTCGATCCCGTCGAGTTGCGGCGCCGCATCGGCTACGTGATCCAACAGGTCGGACTCTTCCCGCACCAGACCGTCGGCACGAACGTGGCCACCGTGCCGCGTCTGCTCGGCTGGGATCGCGATCGCACCCGAGCGCGGGTGGAGGAGCTGCTGACACTCGTCGGGCTGCCCGCGGCCGAGTACCGAGATCGCTATCCGAGCGAGCTCTCCGGCGGTCAACGCCAACGCGTCGGCGTGGCCCGCGCCCTGGCGGCCGATCCGCCGATCATGTTGATGGACGAGCCTTTCGCCGCGATCGACCCGGTGACCCGGACCCAACTGCAGGACGAGTTCCTGCGCCTGCAGCAGACCATCCGCAAGACGATCGTGTTCGTCACGCACGACATCGACGAGGCCGTGAAGATGGGCGATCACATCGCGATCCTCGAGGTCGGTGGACGGCTCGCGCAGTACGACCCGCCCGAGAAACTCCTGTTGGAACCGGCCAACGATTTCGTCGCGGACTTCGTCGGTCGAGACCGGGCGCTGAAGCGGCTCCGCATCACTCATATCGATCTCGGTGCGCTGCACACACCGCCGCGCGTCGACGATCTGGACGCGGCAACCGCGCGCCTCGCGACCGAGCCGACGGTGGTGATCGACAGCACCGCCAACGGCACGAGCTCGTTGTCGATCGTGACGCGCGACAACGGCGCGCCGACGGCGCTCCCCGTAGTCGCGCACGACCGGCCATTGCAGGACGCCCTCGCCTTGATGCTCGAACGGCACGTCGCGTGGGTCGCCGTCACCGAAGGCGGTCGGTACCGGGGGCTCCTCGGTATCGACGACTTCTGGAACGGCGCGATCACGGCGCGGCAGTAGCTCGCGGTGACCACCCGCGCGCCCGCGCGATCCGTCGCGTTCATCCGCGCGGTCATGGTCGGCCGCCAAGGGCTCACGCGCGACGCGCTGCTACGCGTGTTCGAAGCCGCGGGCGCGCTCGATCCGGTGTCGCATCTCGCGACCGGCAACGTCTCGTTCGGTCTCCCGGGCGGCGGTGCCGAGCTGCTGGGCGCGCTGCAGGCCGCGGTCGAGCGCGACATCGCCGCGATCACCGGGCGGCCGAAACCGGTGTTCATTCGCAGTGTCGCGGCCTTGCGGAAACTCGTCGTTGCGCAGCCGTTCGCGCAACCGCCGATACCGGCCGCCGATATCTACGAGCGCTGCGTCAGCTTCACCGACTGTTCGACGCACCGTCTCGACCTGCCGCTGACGACGGCGCGCGCCGACGCGGTGGTGTTCGCAGCGCAGGGTCGACAGGTCTACGCCGTGACCCGGCAGCTCGACGGGCGGCCCGGGAATCCCGTGCTCCTGATCGAGCGCGCGCTCGGCCGACCGGTGACCACCCGCAACTGGAACACCGTCGAGCTCGTCGTGGCGAAGAACACCTCGACGTAGCGCCCGCGGCCCCTCAGCCGAGGAGCGGCTCGAGCTCGGCGACCGTGATGACGTGCGCCTGGCGGGGAAAGACCTTGTTGATCAGTACGTCGTGCACTTCCGGATCGCGATCGGCGCTGCCGTCGGCGAGCACGTACACGCGGTAGTCGCGGTCGGCCGCGTCCCGAACGGTCGAGAGCACGACGCCGCTCGTGGCGATACCGGCGAGTATCAGCGTGTCGATCCGGCGTGCCTTCAGTTGCCGGTCGAGGTCGGTGGTGGAGAACGCACCGACGCGCACCTTGCGCACGACGATGTCGTCGGGCCGAGGCGCCACGACATCGTGCACTGCCGTTTCCGGAGCGTCCTTGTGGAACGGTCTCCCGGCGCCGGCCAGCACCGAGAACGACTTGTTGTTCGCCGGCACCGCGGCGTAGTCGTCGTCATCGAACGCCACCCGCACGTATCCGACCTCCATGCCGTGCCCGCGCGCCGTCGCGATGGCTCCGGCCACGCGCTCCAGGAGCTCGGCGGCGCCGGACAGGCTGTCGACGATGCCGCGCTGGTAATCCATCACCAGGAGAATCGCGTGTTGCGGATCGATGGCAGGCGGCGCAGGCGCAGTGTCGGTCACGGAGCTCTCCTCGGAACGACCCGCATCATCGCGCGGCCGCCCCGCGGCGCAGTCGACCTCATGCTGGCCCGCTGAGTCGTTCTATCGGCGGGACGCGCCCGTCAGCGTTGTCGCCGGATGCACAGGCAACACGACGGGTGGCCGCGGCGCCTGCGTGAAGTCGAAGTCGTTGACGAGATCACCGAGGATCTTCTCGTTCTCACGCACGTCCGGTCGTGGATCGGGCCGGCCGTCGGTGGCGGGATCGATGCGTTGGCCGCCGAGGAAGTCGTCCTCGATGAACTTGTCGTACGCGTCGAAGCTCAGCGTCTGGTGGTCGACGTAGTCCTGCTTGGCGTAGGGACTGATCACCATCGCAGGGACGCGAAGTCCGTAACCGTTCTCGTCCACCGTGGGTGGAACGACGTGATCGTAGAAGCCGCCCCAGTCGTCCCAGGCGAGAAAGATCGCCGTCGAGTCCCAGTCCGGGCCGTTCATCACCGCGTTGACGAGACTCGTCACGTAGCTCTGCCCGAAACTCACGGGTGCAGGCGGATGTTCGCTGACCGCGCCGGACGGTACGACCCACGACACGGCCGGCAACGTGCCGGCCTTCGCGGCGGCATAGAAGTGGGAGACGTCTTGGATGTTGGCGAGCTGGTTGTCGGCCTTGACCGTGTCGAACCAGGGCAGCGGATTCCAGATGCCGGGCGTGCTCGACTTCTGTTGGACGGGCGCGCAGGTCTCGGCACCATCGTCTTCGCAGTCCGGCTCGGTTCCGCTCACCACGTAGTAGCCCCAACTGACATGCTGTTTGTAGAGCAGGTACGTGAGGTCGGTCCACGCATAGATGGGCTGGCCGGACTTCGCCTTCGTGTTGGCGCGCTTGGGGTTGCCACCACCGGTCTTCGGACCGGCCTCGCCGCCGTAGACGGGCGGGACGTTCTGGGGCCGTTCGGCCGGTCTGGTCTCGAGCGCGTTGGTGCAGCTCGACGGATTGTCCTGCTGGGTGCAGTACGCCGACCATTCCGACACCAGGAACAGGTGCGACGGCAGGCTCCACGACGCGTTCGGTTCGAACATGTGATCCTGCAGAACGAAGTCCTTCGCGTACGTCCAGTAGTTCGGGATGTCGCTCCCCGTGTGGTACCCCATGACGTCGGTCGAGGATCCGGCCGTGCACGCGGGATCAGTCGGATCCAGACAGCCTTTCTTCCCGGCTTGCGCTTGCGCGATGAAGCCGTTCATCTTCCCGCCGGCGACGTCTGCCGACGCGCTCTTGGCGTTGTGCGGCCCGCCCCCGTTCACGTCGGCGTGGTCGACATACGGCGCTTCGCAACGTCCGATGGCCGGGTCGTCGACGCATACGGTCGGTTTTCCGTTGTGCATCGGGATCCCGTCGGCTCCCGGGTAGGTGCCGAAGTAGGAGTCGAAGGACCGATTCTCCTGCTGGATGACGATGACGTGTTTGATCTTGTGAACGCCCGCCGGAACGATGTAGCTGCCGGTCGGTCCGCCGCTCACGTGGGTTTCGGCCGCGGTGGACGACGTCGTCGAGGACGGTGACGAGGTCTTCGAGCTGCTGCACGACGCCGCGACGAGCGCCAAACCGGCGACCGCGCCGACGGCGACTCGACAGTGCAACCGGCGACCGGACGAGGTATGCGAGCGATTCATCGCGCAGTGCATCGCGCAGTGCTCCTTCGGCGACGGCTGTCCGAGCCTCACCTCCGCGGGAGGGCACGTGCAGTCCTACCAGGCGAAGATCAGCTGACGGCCAAGGAGCGGTGAGGGTTCGACGAGCCGGCCCTACGCAAGGCGCCGGCCCTTGCCAACCGGGCCTTCTCCACGTAGTATACTGAGTATGCTACTTCGTGAGTATCGGCTGTGAGTGTGCGGCACGCCTTGCTGGCGTTGCTGAGCGACGGACCCAAGTACGGACTTCAGCTCCGCCAGGAGTTCGAGGACCGGACCGGTGAGGTCTGGCCGCTGAACGTCGGCCAGGTGTACACGACGCTCCAACGCTTGGAGCGCGACGGGCTCGTCGAGTCGGACGACGACGGCGAAGGCGACGACGGGCCGCAGCGCGGGTTTCGCATCACGCCCGAGGGCGCCGAGGAGCTCGCCGCCTGGTTGCGCACCCCGCCGGACATGACTTCGCCGCCGCGCGACGAGTTGGTCATCAAGGTCCTCGTGGCGCTCCGGCTGCCCGGTGTCGACGTTCGGGACGTCGTGCAGGTGCATCGGCGTTATGTCGTCGAGCTCATGCAGCAGTGGACGCGCCTGAAGGACGATGCCGCCGACCACGAGATCGGGTTCTTGTTGGCGGTCGACGCCGAGCTCTTCCGTTTGGACTCGGTGATCCGTTGGCTCGATGCCGCCGACGGCCGCCTGGCGCGCCTCGCCGCGGATCCGCCCGCGGTACCGGGGCCCGAGTTGGCGCCGCGCTTGCGGCGCCGAACAGGAGTGCGGCGATGAGCGCGCTCGAGCTGCGGGACGTCTCGAAGGTGTACGGCGAGGGCGCGAACGAGGTCCACGCGTTGCGCGGGGTCGACCTCTCGGTCGAGGCCGGTGCATTGGTCGCGGTGATGGGACCGAGCGGTTCCGGAAAGAGCACACTGTTGACGATCGCGGGAACGCTCGAGGTTCCGTCGAACGGTGAGGTCGTGATCGACGGCGTCACCGTGTCGGCGATGTCGCGCAACGACCGGGCTCGTATGCGCCGCCGCTCGATCGGCTACGTGTTCCAGAACTTCAACCTCTTGGCCGGCCTGAGCGCGTTGGAGAACGTCTGCCTGCCGATGGAGCTCGACGGCATCGCGGCGCGCAAAGCGCGCGTCGCCGGGATGGAAGCACTGGAAGAGCTCGGGCTCAGCGATCGCGCGTCGAGCTTTCCCGATGACCTCTCCGGTGGCGAACGACAGCGGGTCGCGATCGCCCGCGCGGTGGTCGGGGATCGGCACCTGCTGCTCGCGGACGAGCCGTCGGGTGCACTCGACTCCGCCAACGCGGAGTCGGTGATCCGGCTGATCCGCGCCGCGTGTCGAGCGCGGTGTCGCAGGAGTGGTGGTCACGCACGACGCGGAATTGGCGTCGTGGGCCGACCGCGTCGTGTTCCTGCGCGACGGCCGCGTGGTCGACCAGACCATGCCGCCCGCCGGACCGGAATCGCTGCTCGCGCCGGAAACGACGTCGTGAGCCTCGCGCTGGAGGAGCGGCCGCGGGAGTTGGAGATCCCGAGCTCCGGCGGCGGGCCCGCGCGCCGCGCGATCTACCGCTGGTCGTGGCGTCTGTTCCAGCGCGAGTGGCGCCAGCAGATACTCGTGGTTGCGCTGATGGTGTTCGCGGTTGCCGCGACGACCGTAGGAATCGCGCTCGTGTACAACGCCGGGCTCCCGCTCGACTCCACCATGGGAACCGCGACCGGTTCGGCGACGTTCGTCGGTGCCGACCGCGCCGATGTCGCGGCGGCGCAGCGCGCCTTCGGCCTGGTCGAGGAAATCGACCATCAGAGCATCGCGATCCCGGGAACCCTGAACGCGGTCGACCTCCGCGCCCAGGATCCGAATGGCCCGTTCGGGCATCCGACGCTGCGCCTTGTCTCCGGGCATTACCCGACCGGTCCCGACCAGATCGCGATGACCGCCGGCGCCGCCGCGAACTTCAGCGTGCACGTCGGCGACCCGTTCGTCGCGAACGGCGTGACGCGCCAGGTCGTCGGGCTGGTTGAGAACCCGTTGGACCTCAACGACGAGTTCGCGCTCGTCGCGCCCGGCCAGGCCAACCCGCCCGCGCAGGTGACGATCCTCTTCAACGCGACCGGGCGACAAATCGATGCCTTCCGTCCGACGGGCAACAACGTCGGCATCGGAACCCGCTCGACGTTGAACAAGACGGCGACCGCGATCGTCGTCCTCGCGCTCGAGACGATCGGTCTCCTCTTCGTCGGCCTCGTCGCGGCCGCGGGTTTCGCCGTCATGGCTCAGCGCCGTCTCCGCGCCCTCGGAATGTTGGGCGCGCTCGGCGCGACCGACCGCCAGGTGCGCCTCGCGATGATCGCCAACGGCATGGTCGTGGGCGTCGTCGGTGCAGTGGTGGGAGCCGCTCTGGGCCTCGCGACATGGATCGCGCTCGCGCCCCGCTTCGAGAGTCTCGTGAACCATCGGGTCGATCGATTCCACCTGCAGTGGTGGGCGATCGCAGCGGCCATGCTCCTCGCCGTCGTGACAGCAGTGGTTGCCGCGTGGTGGCCGGCGCGCGCCGCCGCGCGGTCGTCGATCGTGGCCGCGCTGTCGGGTCGTCCGGCGCCCCCGAAACCCGCGCACCGCTTCGCCGGTGCCGGCATCGCGCTGTTGGCCGTCGGGTTCACCTGCCTCGCGTTCGCACATCCCACCTCCGAACGACCGAACCCGTTCCTCGTCATCGGCGGGACAATGGCGACCGTCTTCGGGATGTTGTTCGTCGGGCCGTTGTTCATTCGCGGCCTGGCCGTCCTCGGCCGGCGCGCGCCGATCGCGTTGCGGCTCGCGCTGCGCGACCTCGCGCGGTACCAGGCCCGATCGGCCGCCGCACTCGGCGCGATCAGCCTTGCCCTCGCTATCGCGGCAACGGTCGCGATCAGCGCCGCCGCGGCCGCAGTTCCCCCGGCCGAGCCCAATCTCGCGAACAACCAGGCGGTCGTGTCCCTCGGCTCCGGCAACAGTCCGCCCGGCAGCTCCTCGACGTCGACTTCCGTACCGACCGCGGCCGATCTTCAGTCGCTGCAAACCCGCATCAACTCGCTCGGCGCGACGCTGCACGCGCAGGCCGTCATCCCGCTCGGCGAGGCTGTCGACGCGAGCTCCTCCGCCATTTCGGGCGCCGGAACGATGCCCGGCGACGCCGCCATGTTGGGTCAGCTCACGATCGTGACTCACGGCGCGAATTCGGGCATCAAGATCGCGGGCGTGATCCCGCTCTATGTCGCGACGCCCGCGTTGCTGGCGCACTACGGAATCGATCCGAGCACAATCAATCCGAACACCGACATCATCACCGGTCGGACCGATCTCGACGGCTACTCCGTCATCGCGCCCCGCAGTGACACGACGCCGTGTGATGCCTCCCAGCCCAAGTGTGAGGTGAACGGCGCCAAGCCCGGTCCCGATGGCGGCGGGCAGAAGGGCCCCGACCACTGGAAGCCCACGATCCAAACGGTGAAGCTTCCGAAATACACCTCCGCGCCCGACACGTTGCTGACCGCGCACGCGCTGCAGGCATACGGACTGAAGTCCGTCGTGGCCGGTTGGTTCATCCAGACACCGTCCCCCCTCACCACCGACCAGATCAACACCGCGCGGCACACGGCGGCCGCGGCGGGAGTCACTGTGGAGACGCGCGAGAAGCAGCCGTCGAACGCGGGGCTGCGCAACGGCGCGACCGCGGTCGGCCTTCTCGTTGCGCTCGGTGTGCTCGCGATGACCGTCGGGCTCATTCGCAGCGAGACGGCGAACGAACTACGCACCCTCACGGCAACCGGAGCGACGAGCACCACGCGGCGCACGATCACCGGCTCGACCGCGGGCGCGCTCGCGTTCCTCGGAGCGATCCTCGGCACCGGCGGCGCGTACCTCGCGCTGCTCGCCTGGCATCGAGGCGACCTGCATCCACTCACGCAGGTGCCGTATGTCGACCTCGTCATCATCATCGTGGGTCTGCCGCTCCTCGCGATCGCCGCGGGTTGGTTGCTCGCAGGCCGAGAGCCGACCGCAATCTCGCACCAACCCCTGGAGTGAACCGGTCGTACGTAGTGGTGCGGTAGCGACGCATGCACTAGAAACCCACGAATGGCGGTTCTCGACACCGGCAATCCTGCGCTGAACGAAAAGGTGGCCCGCGAGTATCTCGTCGCGCCGCGCGAAGCCACGGCGACGATGACCGTCGCAGGAACGGCGATCAAGACGTTCGTGCTGTTGGTGTTTCTCGCGGGCGGTGGCGCGTGGGGATGGTCGTCGGCCACGAAGTCGATTCCCGGCGACATCGGCCAGGGCTACGGGAACACGACGGTCACGATCCCCGGCGGCTTCTGGCTCGCGTCGATCGCCGCGTTCCTCGTCGCGATGTTCATCATCTTCAACCCGCGGCGCGCCGCTTTGCTCGGGATCTTGTACGCGGTGCTGCAGGGCTATTGCCTCGGTGCGATCTCGGCCGCGTTCAACGCGCAGACCGAAGGCATCGTGAGCGCGGCGGTGCTGGCGACGGTGAGCGTGTTCGTCGTCGCGTTGTTCCTGTACGTGACGCGCATCGTGCGGCCGACGCAGAAGATGGCGTTCGCGGTCACCGCCGGACTCGGCGGCCTCATCCTGCTCTACCTCTTCGTGTCGATCGTCTCGATCTTCAACTGGGAGTGGCTGTACAGCGATCAGTTCCGCACGATCGGCGTGGTCGTGAGCGTGATCGCGATCGTGCTCGCGGCCCTGAGCCTCACCCTCGACTTCGGCACGATCGAGGCCGGGGTCGAGGCCGGCGCACCGAAGTACATGGAGTGGTATTGCGGCTACGGCCTACTGGTCACGCTGATCTGGCTCTACGTGACCATCCTGCGCCTACTCGCCCTGCTGACGCGCAACCGCTGAGCGCAGGCGCGGCGCACGGGAGTCGCAAATGTGGTGGAGACGATGGGACTCGAACCCACGACCCCCTGCTTGCAAAGCAGGTGCTCTAGCCAGCTGAGCTACGTCCCCGGAGAACTTGGGTGGACAACCCGTTGCGATCGTATCGTCCGGGGGTTTTACCTGATGCTTTCCTGGAACACAGGATGCGCCGAGGCCGCACGCCGATCATCAGACGATGCGAGCCGTGCGCGAACGCGACCGGGGAATCCAACGGATCTCCTCGACCACCCGGGCCGTGGCCGCCGGGTCGATGGCACTTTCGGCCGGATTGACGGCCCTGATCGCAATCGCGAACCCGGCGCGCGCCAAGACGGTGGTCCGCTCCACTCGACCCGCGGCCGCGGTCCGAACCAAGACTGCCCGGGCGCACCACCGCGCCACCACCACGACGACGACCACGACGATCCGGCCCGCGGTCACTCCGCCGTCGAGCAGCCCCCACGGCGGGTGGCAAACACCTCAGACCGCACCCGCGATCACAGCTCCTCCCGTCACCGCGCCGCCGGTGACCTATCCGCCCGTCACTGATCCGCCGGTGATCTACAACCCGCCCCCGCCGATCGTCTCCGGACAGTCATGACGCGCACACCCGGCTCGGCGACGTTCGCCGCGCTGGGGACGACTGCCGTGGTGCTCTGCGCCGACGAGCGCGCACTGCCGGAGGCGCTCGCCGAGGTGGAGCGCATCGTCGCCGAAGTCGACCACGCCTGCAGTCGCTTCCGCGCCGACTCCGACCTCTCCCGCGTCAACGCGCAACCCGAGCACGACGTCGCGGTCTCCGACTGTCTCCTCGATGCACTCGACATCGCGATGCACGGGGCGCGCGCGACCGACGGGCTGGTCGATCCCACGATCGGTACCGCGGTGCGGGAGATCGGGTACGACCGCGACTTTGCCACCCTCGATCGCGACGGTCCCGCGCTGCGCGTCTTCGTGCATCACGTCCCCGGTTGGCACCGCGTGCAGATCGATCGCGCGCGGGGAACGGTCCGGGTGCCGAACGGCGTCGAGCTGGATCTGGGCGCGACCGCGAAGGCCTGGTGCGCCGACCGCGCGGCCCAGGCCGCGGCGGAACGCACCGGGTGCGGCGTCGTCGTCGGTCTCGGCGGCGACCTGGCCTGCGCCGGTGATCCGCCCGAAGGTGGCTGGCCCGTGCGCGTCGCCGACGATCACCGCGCCGGCGCCCGACGCGCCCGGTGGTCAGACGGTGTGGATCTCGGGTGGCGGGCTCGCGAGCTCCGGCACGACGGTCCGGCGCTGGACCCGCGGCGGTCGTCCGCTGCACCACGTCATCGACCCGAGCACGAGCCTGCCCGCGGCCGACTGCTGGCGGACGGCGTCCGTAGTGGCCGCGTCGTGTGCCGACGCGAACATCGCAAGCACCGCGGCGATAGTCCTCGGCGCCGATGCGCCGGCGTGGCTCGCGGCTCGCGACCTCGCAGCCCGACTCGTCGATACCGACGGCCGCGTCAGCGTCGTCGGGGGCTGGCCGCAGGAGCCTTCGGCGGGCGAGTGACCGGATCGACGCGGCGCTCCAGAAGCAACGCGAGCGTCGGACAGGCGTCGACGGCGCGGCGCGCGTGCTCCTCGAGCTCGGGAGTAATGGGCCGCGGGTCGATGATCGGGTAACCCCAGTCGTCGAGTGTGATCCGTTCGGGGAAGAGCTCGGCGCACATGCCGTGCGCAACGCACATGATCGGGTTGAGGCGCAGCTCGATGCGCTTCCTGCTCATCGCCAGGCCCGATCCGGTCGCGGCGTCGGGAGAACCGGAGGTCGATCGAACGCGGCGCACGGCCCGCGGGCCGCGTGCTCGGCAACGTGTTCAGCAAAGACCGTGAGACCACTACTCACGAAGCGAACCGCACCGTCGGGCAGCTTGCACGCACCGCGGCCGGCCACCATCTCGAGCCAATGCCGCGCCGCGGCCTCGGCCTGGCCGCCGCGATCCGGATGTTTCGCCATGTACTCGACCGCGCCCGCGATCGCGGGCAACCCGTGCGCACACGGACCGCACTGACCAGCCGACTGGCTTGCCAACCAGCGCGTCACTCGCGCGAGCTCCGCGACCGGACAGGTCGCGTTGTCGAGGGTGGCGAGCGCGCCACAACCCAGGCCCGCTCCCATCGCCTTCAGGTCGTCGGCGGAGAGCGTCACCATCGCCGCCTGCCGCGGCGTGAGCCAGGTGCCGAAGTAGCCGCCTACCAACACACCACTCACGTCGTGCGCGCCGGCGTTGCGCAACACGTCGCGCAGTTGCGTGCCCAGCTCGACCTCGTACACGCCGGGCCGCTCGACCGCGTTGACGCTCACGAGCATCGTTCCCGGATCGGTCTCGGTGCCCGCACCGCGCCACCAGCGCGCACCGAACCGGGCGATCAGCGCGACGTGAGCCAGCGTCTCGACGTTGTCGACGAGCGTCGGCCGCCGGTCTACGCCGCGTTCGAACGGACGGGGCGGCGTGAACAAGGGTTTGGCGTCGCCACCGTTGAGCCAGTTGACCAGCGCGGTCTCCTCGCCGACGACGTAGCGCGCCGGCGTCGCCGCAACGCGCAGCTCCACGGCGTCCGGCTGGTGGCGTCGTTCGGCGATCGCGTATTCGAGGGCGCGAATCACCGAAGATGCGTTCCGCTCGACACACACCACGGCTTCGTCGGCGCCGACCGCACGCGCGGCCGCGACCATTCCGTCGAGCACCAGGTGCGGCGCGTGCATCATCAAGGTCTTGTCCTTGATGCTCAATGGTTCGCCCTCGGTCCCGTTGGCGACGACGACCGGCGCGCGACCACGAAGGAGTCGCGCGCCTTGCGTGCGGACCGCTTCCATCTTGATCGCGGTCGGGAACCCGGCACCGCCCCGACCCCGGAGTCCAGCCCGCTCGACCTCGCCGATCAACTCCCGACCCGGTCGGGGTGGGGAACCCAGGCGGGCGAGATGATCGGCGAGGCGGCGGGCCGGGACCCGGGGCAGGAGTCGTTCCGCGACAGACGCGCGGGTGGGTGCCTCGGCCGCGGTCATCGGGCAACTCCCGGATAGTTCACCCGTCGAGCGGTACGCGTCGGCTCGGGCGTCAGCGCGGCCGCCGTGACCCGCCAAACCAGTCCGCCGAGAACCAGCGCGGCACAACTGACGTACACGGCTCGCGCCCACGGTGTCGACGCGTCCGTACCGGAATCAAGACCGTGCAACATGGCGATCGGCCAACACGCGTACGCGCTCCAATGCACGGCGCGCCACACGCGATAGCCGATGCGCTGACGCAGGAGGCTCGTGACGACGAGCGCCGCCAGAAGATCGATCGCAACCACGCCGAGACCGATACCGAGCGGGCGGTACCGACCCGTGAACGGCACGATCGCGTTCAACAGATGCACCGGCGACACCGGATCCAGAAGAGTTGACGCAATGTGCACGCCCAAGAAGACGACGCTCAGCAGCGAGATGTTCTTGTGCAATCCGGCGGTGACGAACCGCGGCCAGTGCGGCGTGCTCCACCGCAGCACCGTGACGATGCCCAGCGCGACGCTCAACGTCAGCAAGATCACCGAGACGAAGCCGGTACCCCGCGCCGTGTACCAGAGGGTCGTGCTCGGCACGAGCGCGCCCATCATGACGCGCCCGACACGATGCTCGGCGTTCCACCGAACGAGCCGGACGACGACGTGCTCGACGATCCGAACGTCGAAGGCGACGTCGTCGGTGTCGTCGGCGCGGCGGTGATGCTCGAGGAGTCGTCGTCACTCTGGCCGGTGGAGCTGCTCGAGGCATTCGACGTTGCGGCGTTCGCAGTCGGGGCCACGGTCGTTGCCTTCGCCGCCGACGACGTCGTGCCCCCGGCTTGGACGGCGATGCCCGCAAACGCTCCCGTCGCAGCCAGGGCACCGGCCGCCGACCATCGGGTCAACCGCTTGACTCGCCGGAGTGCTTCGTCGCGATCCTTACGATTCCGCACGATCTTGGGGGGCTGGCTCTCGTACATGCCACCATCGTCGGCCCGCGCACTGTGGCCCTCCTGACGGCTCGGTAAGGAGCAGTGCCGAATTTGGTTAAGGCGAGGCAAAGGCGCACCCGTTACGGCGCGCGCGGCGCCTTCGTGGTGGGGGTCACGGTGTCGGTCAGCATCGGCTGGGTCGTCCCCACGAACTGATTCCCCGAGACCTGCACGTCGTCGGTCGCCCGCAGCTCCACGCCCGCCAGCTGCGCCGTCGGCGACACCGTCAGCCGATTCCCCCGGATCGTCACGCCCCGCACGTTCACGAACAAGAACGCGCCCTTCGCGTCCTCGTCGCTGATCACGCCGGTCGTCCGCAACACGTTGTCCTCGAACGTGAACGGCCCCCGCTTACCGAACGCGGGGCCGGCCACCAAGACCAGCGCGCCACTCGGGCCCGCCATCACGTTGTGCGATGCCACCACGGCACTGATGTTGATCCCCGACCCCTTCACCGCCAACCAGTAGTTGCGCACCGGGCCCGACGTGTTGTGCTCGATGTCGATGTGCTTCACCTCTTCCGGCCGGGTGTTCGGCTCGAGGTCGATCAGCGAACGGCGCACGTAACCGATCGTGTTGTTCGTGATCGTGACGTTGTCGCCGTCGGTGACCGAGATCCCCTGCCGGCCGCTGCGCTCGAAGTGCGAGTCGGTCACCGTCACATCGATACTCGGTGCACCGACCGTGCCACCGATGTACACGAAGTCGCCGTAGGTGTCGTAGGCCTGCACGTTCCGCAGCGTCACCGTGTCATCAGACAGGAGCGAGAACGCGTGCTGCGCTTCGAGGTCGGGTTGATACGCGTCGTCGGCGAGACCTGCGTGCGGGTTCGCGCCGCGCACGATCAAGTCCTCGACGACGATGTCGCGACTGCGCACGATGTTCAGCTGCGCGCGTCCCCGCTTCGCCAACCGACCACCGGTGCCCGCGGTGAACGCGCGCAACGTCGCGCCGTTGCCGTCGATCACGAGGTGCTGACGGCCGTCGAGTTTCAGCGTCTCTTCGATGCGATAACACGCGCCGTTACCGAACGAAACGGTGACGTGATCAGGAAGGCCGTCGAACCACGCCTGTAACGCGGGCGCCACGTCGGTCGAACAGTCGGCCGCGATGGTCGTCGGCACAGAGAACGTGCGCCCGCCGCCGTCGGGGCGCGAGAACGGCGCGATCGTGGTCGTCGATCCCCGCCGCGGGCGCGTCGACGACGTCGAACCCGGTGCCGTCGACGACGTCGGGCCCGGAACCGCGCGGTGCGAACTGGGCGAACACGCGGCGGCCCCGGCCAGGAGGGCAAACGTCAACCCCGCTGCGCGCCGCCAGACCACCGGGCAAACCACCGGGCGAACCTAGCGAGATAGGCCCGATCACGGTCAGCGGCACCGGACGCGCCTCACGGAAAGGGGGTGGGGGTTATCCCATGAGGCACGTCCGGCGTATGCGCCGTGGCGCCACGTTGACAGCCGACCCTTTCGCAACGGTTTCACTGCACCGCGGGTACGGCTGGAGCCGGCCAACCGGCCGCGGGACACGCCGTGCGTGCCCGCGACCGTCGGCCCACGATCACGTACCTGCGGCAAACCCGCCAAGGTAGGAAAGCACCCGGGTGCTCAGGTAACCGTCCCAGTACTCGGTGAGCGCATCGATCTTGTCCGACGCGTCTCCCTCACGGTCGACACTGGCGATCTCGTTGTCGGCCACCGCGATCGTGGGGTTCACCTTGTTCGTCTGCAGGAGTCCGACACCACTCGCGAGTTGGCCCTGGGCCAGCCCGATAGCGGCGGTGAACGCGGCGTCGTTCGAGATGCCCGTCACGTCGAGCGTCTTCGGGTCGATCTGACCGAGCGAGTAGTACTTCGCGATCAGGCCCGCCGTGCGGTTGTAGAGCGCAATCGCACCACCGAGCTCGGCGTAGTCACTCGAAGCGGCCTCCGTACCGAAGTACTTCGTCAGCGCACCCATCACGCCGAGGCCCGACACCGACAAGCCGTAGTCGAGATCGGCGGTCTCGAAGGAGCGCTTCAGGCTGTCTTCGCTGATGTTCAGCTGGTCGGCCTGGGGCGCGAGGACCACCGTCTCGAACGCATTCAGGTTGGCCTCGCCCGCGCGCCGGAAGAACTCCGCCACGTCGTGCGTGTCGACCTTCGGTCCGAGCACCGCGCCGCCGAGATCACGGCCGACGTCGAGCACGTCGGAGGCCTCGTCGACGAGTGACCCCGCGAACTCGTAGAACACCGCGCCTTCGGTGACCTGGGTGATCTGGTCGTCGAGCGACAACCCGGCAGTCGAGTCGAGCAGGTTGCTGGCGAAGACCGAGAGGCTCACCGCGTCGACCGCGTCGCCGTACGCCGCGACCAGTGCCGCGGAGTCGCTGACGGTACGGGGTTGGAACGTCTTCAGCGAGTCGATGAGGCCGCTGACCGAACCCGAGATCGACTGACTCGCCTTGATCTTCGCCACGAAGGGTCGCACACCCTGCGTCAGGAGCACCTGCAGTTGCTGACCGGTGGCGGTCGCCGCGTTGGCATACGCGGCGGCCGAAACCGCCTTGCTGAACGCCCCGGCCTGCAGGCCCTCGTTGCTGAGCTTCGTCGCCTCCGCGTGGGCGGCGGTCGCATCGCTCTCGATCCCGGAGAGATCCGACCTGATCGGAGCAGCCAGGGCCGCGAAGTCGTTGACCGAGCTCGCGTACTTCGAGTTCCAGGTCTCGACCTTGGCCTTGAGCTTCTGGTAGGTCGGCTCGTCGAGCGCCACGTTGGTTGCGGCCTGCGGGCGGGGAAGGTCCTTGCCCGTGAACGCCTTGTACGCGTCGTAGATGTCGCTGACCTCGGTGACGGCGATTCCCTTCGCCTGACCGGCGGCCACCACGTCGACGAGCGTGCCCGCGTCGTTCGCGCTGTTGCGCTGCCCGGTCGGGATCAGCATGCGCGTCTTGTGCGCGGCCACGACGCCCTGGATCTTGTACGGGATACCGCCGACCGGCCCGATGGTGCCGTCGGGGTTGATCGTGCCCGTCATCGTGATGTCGGGCTCGAGCTTGTCGCCGCGCAGGAGCGAGAGCACGCCGATGGTCATCAGCGCGCCGGCGCTCGGGCCGTCGATCTTACCGGTGATGTCGAACTCGACATCACGGTTCGACAGCGGCGAACCCGTCAACAACGTGGCCACAGTGACTGCGTCCCAGCCCGCCGCGTGCCACTGGTCGCCGGTACCGCCGACCTCGTCCTCGTTGAACCCGACGCGCAGCTTGCCGTCGGGCGAGGGCTCGATGCGGACGGTCACCGCTTCGGTGCCGCCGGTCGAGTGACCGCTGCCGTCGGTCGAGACGAACAACGGGTTGATGGTGACACTGCCGGTGCCGTTGGCGCCGGCCGCCGTGGTATTCGCAATGGTCGAACCCGTGGGGTTCGAACCTTTCTTCGAACTGCTACCGCAGGCGGCGGCGACCAATGCCAACGTGGCAACGACCGCGACGCCGCGAAAAACGCGCGCTTGCTTCATTCGGGACCCCCGCATCGACCTCAACGAGCACTGACGCGCCACCCGCCCAGTTGGTAGCGCGGCGAAAGCGTAGGCGCGCAACCACCACGAAATGCGCATCGAGCCCCGCTCCGCCGGACGGCCCGACCGGTACCCGCGGCCGACCGGCCCGCGATCGCGACTTGACGGGCTTGGAAGACTGACCAGGTGACCGAAACCTGTTCCCATCTCGACCACATCGAGCCCGTCGCACCCAGCGGCGACGGCTGCTACGAGTGCCTCCTCATCGGGGGGCGGTGGCTCCACCTCCGCCGCTGCACCGAGTGCGGGAAGATCGGCTGCTGCGACTCGTCACCGAACAAGCATGCGACCGCGCATTTTCACGAGGTCGGGCACCCGATCATCCAGTCGTACGAACCCCGTGAGGATTGGTACTACTGCTACGTCGACGACCTCGCGTTCGAGCGGCCCGGCGAAGGGCCGAGCCCGTCACACCCCTGATTTCGCCGGCGGTGTCTTCGTCGAGGGATTCTTCGCCGCGGCCGCCGGTGTCGGGGCGGGCTCGACCGGGAGTTGCCGGGGTCGATCGCGTTGGTCGTCGCCGGTGGGTTTGAAGAAGCGGCCGATGACGGGGATGTCGAAGAACGACTCCGCCCGCGCCACCGCGATCGAGGCACTGAGCATGTGCTCGGGGGAGTCGTACGCCGCGTAACGCGGGTGCCACTCGGGCTGGAACTTCTCGTTGAACGTCCAGAGCGACTCGATCTGCATCGAGTCACCGACGCGTTCGAGGATCCACTTCTGCGCGCGCTGCACCAGCCGGTCGCCGGCTTCGCTCGCGAGCACCGCGCGGAACGTTGCGAAGTTGAGCGCGAGCCCGACGGAACCCTCCTGGCGCAGATGGTCGATGGTCTTCGCCACGATGAACTCGGTGATGCCGTTCGGAACGTCCGGCGCTTCGCTCCGGCGCATGAGATCGAGCGACCAGCCTTCGATCGCGCGCGCGGGCACGTACTGGCAGAAGCCCGCGGGCTGGTCGTCGGCGTCGAGGGCGACCGCGAGCAGGAGACCGCGATCCTCCGACTCGAACACGCGCCCCAACGTCATCGAGAAGCCGCGCTCGACATCGCCGCGGCGGCTCTCGGTCATCAAGCCCCGCAACTTCTCCTCGACGGCGGGCTCGAGCCGCGCCGGGTCGAAGAACTCGACGCGATATCCGGCCTTCTCCACCCGCCCGACCGACTGGCGCAGGCTCTTGTTCTGCTTCCCGTCCAGGCTGAATCGCCGCACGTCGACGACGGCTTCGTCGCCGATGTACAGGTCGTGCATGCCGCTCGCGCCGTACACCGGCAGCCAATCGGCCGACGCGCCCATGACCGCGACCGGCCAACCGTGCTCGTCGGCGAACTCCCGGAACGCGCCCCACGATTCGGCCCGTTGGCCGACGGGCCCGATCGGGTCCGGCGACACCAACGCCACGCCGTTGTGCACGCGGTACGCCACAAGCGTGTCGCGAAAGCCGAACCATTCCTTGTCGTCGCGGAGCGCGAAGTACGCGAGCGAATCGGTGCCGTACTTCTCGACGATGAACCGCGCCCGCTCCCGCGACAACGGGCGGTACGACGACAACCGCGGCGACACCGCGGGCCGGAACAGCAGCCAACAGAACGCCAGCGCGATCCCGATGCCGACCGCGAGCAACGCGGGCGAGACCAGTCGGTTGATGCTGTTCGGCAGCGCGATGGAGCGCAGCCCGACGAGGCGTTCCGACACCGCCCCGATGACGCGCGGCAACGAGATGTCCGGGTCGCGCAACTCGACACCGATCGTCCCACCGACGATTGCGACTGTGATGCCGAGGGCCGCAGCTGCGGCCGCCCGCCGCCACGACGACGGGTTCGCGGGCGCGGTGAAATCGTCGCGGTGTGCGAGCAGGAAGATCGCGACCACCAAACCCACGATCGCTTCTTCGATGTCGAGGCCCTTCGTGACGTTGCCCGCGATACCGACCAGCAGGAGCACGTTCGCAAGGACCCACGCGTGCCGTTGGCCGCGGCGCACACCGCGCGCCAAGAAGATGAGACCGATGCCGCAGATCGCGACCAGCGCGGCCGCGAACTCCGGAACCTCGATCGGAGCGAAGCGCACGAGCGCGCTCAGGCGGGACGCGATCGGCACCGTCACCGCCGACGCGAGGTTCAACACGCCGGCGAACGCGATGGCCGTCGCCGCGATCCGGCGGGTGCGGCGGCGCAGGGCCGTGGCGTCGCCGGCGGACGGCCACGTGACCGTGCCCGGGTGCTCGGCCACCTCCGACGGCGGCCAGCAGGCCCGGCGCCGTTCACGCGAGGCCAGGCGTTCCAACAGCGAACGCTCGGGCAGGTCACGGGCGCCGTGCCAGAGCCGGGCCCGCAACTCGGAGCCGGCCTCGAGCTCGACCCATGAACAGCGCAGCCGGGCCGCGTAGACCGAGGGGAGACCGGCCCGGGTATCGACCCGGTCGACAGTGCGCCCCGCCGTCCCGCAGTTCGCGTAGAAGGCGCCGTTGCCGAGATCGGTGAGCTCGGCGCGGCCCGAGTGACCGGTGATGAGGCCGGCGCCACCGCCCGCGGCCAGGCCGACGGCGACGCCGCGCGGCGCGTCGTTGTCGCGCAGCGCCCGCGACAGCCACGAGATCGAGCCCAGCGAGTCGCGCAACTGCGCCACGACGAACGCCAGCGCGACCGCGACGATCAGGACCTCGATCAGGAAGCCCGCCGCGAGCAGGCGGAAGAGATGGACGACCTCGTCGTGGCGGCGGGCCGAGAACGCGGCGACGGGGAAGAAGACGGCGAGCAACGCGAGCACCGGCAGCGTCAGCCACGCCGCCCGGCGGAAGAGCCGCCGGTAGGTAAACCTCGACGCGACCAGCGCACCCATGTCGGCCGGGTCGGCGTCGTCGATACCTTCGAGCCACTTGTGCTCCGCGTCGCCGACGTTGGCAAAGCTCGGGAGCACTTCCCGTTCGAGGTGCACGACGAGCGGGTGATCGTTGGGGTCACGCGGATCGACGAACGCGGCCGCGGGGTCGAGCTGGTGACCAGGTTCGACGCGCACGACGCGCACGCCCCGGCCGGTGTCGATCTCGAGCACACACGCCAGCGCCACCGTCCAGCCGTTCCCCTGGACGATCTCGGTCGTGCGGGTGTCGTACGCGAGAGCACTGTCGCGGATGCCGGGCAGCAGCACGATCTGGCGTTCGGGCGCGGCGAGAAACGCGGTCAACGCGGAGGCGAGCCTGGGGTGCGCGGCGATCGCGGCGTCGGGATCGGGCCGACCTTCGCGGAGCATGTCAAAGGTGTCGCCCGCGAACACGATCACGGCCGGACCGTGACAGCTCTCGACCGCGTGGGCGATCGTCCGCGAGATCTCCCGCGTGATGTCGGTCCCGCCCGGGATCAGCCGCAGCCCACCGAAGACCAGAACCTGTCCACCCCGCGGAACGGAGAGCGGGATCTCGTCGACGACCATCGACCGCCGCGACGCGAGCTCGACGAGTTCGGCACCGCTGTCGGGCGCCGTCGAGATCTCTTCGGAGCCATCCGTCATCGTCACCGACCGCAGTCTTCGGCGTGCCCCGGCCGCACCTGGTCCCGGCCGCAAGGGGGCCGGCCAGCGCAAGCCGCGCCGACACGGTATCTGTCCATCGGCAGGACCATCGGGCGCGGGAAGTCAAAACTCGGTGAAGGACAGCCCGGGGGCGGGGAGTTCGGTGCGAGTGTCCGGTCAGGCGACCGCGACGCCCTCGAAGGCCGCCGCCCGCACACCGCGCCTCGCGAGCTCGGCGAGGAACGGCACCGGGTCGACCAGCGCTCCGAGCCCGTGCACCCCCGGCAGTTCCAGGCGAGGTTCCAGCGCGCCCGCCAAGCGGGCCGCGACGACCGCCAAGACCGCGCCCGCGGCAACCGCGGTGCGCTCGACGACGCCGTAGACCGTGCAGTCGAACGTTCCCGCGCGCCGGCCCCAGACCTCCACACGCGCCGCGCCCCATTCGCCTTCGTCGCCGAAGCGGCGCCGGAAGCGGGTGCGCTTGGGCGACTCGCCCAACTGCACGCCGATGCGGGCCACGTCGGGAAACGCATCGACCAGCAACGCGGTCGCGCCCGTGACCGTGCGGCACTCGCGGCCGCCGATCGGCTCCGGGAACCACACGAGACTGTCGCTGTGCGGATGATCCTCCCGCCACGTGCCGTCGTGCCACGTGCGCACGGGGATCCGGCGCTCGTACCGAACGGTTGCGACGCTCGCGGGACCGGCCCAGCCGGTCCGCGCGACGCGGATCTCGTCGACCGACTCGAACATCGAAGCCGCGTGCCGCGCCAACGCGTCGACCAAACCGGGCGCGAGCCCACAACCGATTCCGATCGCGACGTTCGCACCACGCGCGTTCGGGTCGAGGGCGCGCAACTGGTCGAGCGCGTCGTGTTCTTCTTCACTCGATGCAACCGGTACGCCCGCCGCGATCGCCGCGGTCACGACCGGATGATCGACGCCGGCCGGCAGTGCGGTCACGACAACGTCGACGCCCGAGGGAAGTGGATCGCCGGGCGCGAAGTCGACGGCCTGCGCGTCGGCACCGAACGCGTCGGCCACTTCCGCGAGCTGCGTCTCGTCGCGGTCGGCCAGGAGCAGCCGGTCGACGCCGGGCGTGTCGATGAGTTGGCGCGCGGCGCGGGTACCCACCGCGCCGACGCCGACGACGAGTGCGGTCGTCACGAGTGCACCCGCGAGGCCGAGCGGCTCACCGAAATTCGGGACCTTCGAGCTCGCGCCAGCCGCCACTCGTGGGCGGGACGCCGCCCTTGCCGCGGACCCGCGCCAGCATCCCCACGGCGCCCGCGGCGCCGAGCACCAACAGCAAGCGCTTGAAGACCTTCACAACGCGGGAGTGTATCCAGAGCCCGGCCGGTCCACCCCGGGCCGCCACTGCTACTCTGCTTCGCCTGCCCGGGGGCTATAGCTCAGTCGGTTAGAGCGCATCCCTGATAAGGATGAGGTCGCAAGTTCGATTCTTGCTAGCCCCACTCGGTACGACGTCTCGCCGGCAGTGTCCGGCGGGGCGCCCGAGCCGGTTCGCGACGCTCAGCTCGTGAGCTCTTCCTGCTCGACGACGGTGACTTCGATCCCGCCGAGCAGCTCCGAGAACAGGTTGTAGAACGCCGCCGCGAGCACGGTGATGACCGTGAGCAGACAGACGACAACGAGGCCGATGAGCGTGGCCACGCGCAACACCTCCCACGACAGGAGGCGGAAGTCCTTGTTGTTGACGAGCTCCCCGACGAACTTCTCGATGCTGCCGACGACGCCGGCGGCCGACGCGATCCACCAGAGCATCACCCCCGCGACGAGCATCACGATCAACGCGCAGAGGTAGAAGCAGATCGAGACCTTCAGCACCGACCAGAGGTCGACGGACCGCACGGTCTGCACGTAACGGCGCTCGAAGACCTGACGGGGCGAGGCGACCCGTTTCTTGCGCCGCTGCTTCTTCGGCGGCTTGGGCGCGCCGGGCTCCTGTTTGGCGGGAACGCTCTCGAGTACCGCCTTGGCCCGAGCCACGGATCAGTTCTCTTCGCTCGGTTCGTCGCCCTGGGGTTCGTCGCTCTGCTCGCCCTCGAGCACGGGTGCCACGGCTACAACCGTATCGCCCTCGTCGAGGCGGGCCACGCGCACGCCGGTGGCGTCCCGGCCCTGCTCGGAGATCTCGTCGACCCCCATCCGCACGATGTTGCCCGCGGACGAGAACACCAGGATCTCGTTCCCGGCATCGACGGTGAACGCCGCGACGACCGTTCCGCGGGATTCGGTGACCCGCATGCCCCGCACGCCTTGCCCGCCGCGACCCTGGCGGTTGAACGCCGCGACGGGGGTGCGCTTTCCGTGACCGCTCGATGACACGAACAGCAGGACGGCGTCGTCCCGGGCGAGGTCGCAGCTCACGACGCCGTCGTTGGTCGAACGCAGCTTCATGCCCCGCACCCCGGCCGTGGCCCGGCCCATCGATCGCACGTCGTCTTCGGAGAAGCGGATCGTCATGCCGTTGCGCGACACCATGAAGATGTCGTCGGAGCCCGTGGTCTGGATCACGCGCACCAACTCGTCGCCCTCGTTGAGGTTGATCGCGATGAGGCCGCTGCGCAGCGAGGAGTCGTACTCCGACATCCGGGTCTTCTTCACGATGCCGTTGCGGGTGGCGAAGAACAGGTACACGCCGTCTTCGTACGTGCGCGTGTCGATGATCGCTTCGATGTGTTCGTCGCCCTGCAGCGCGATGAGGTTGACCAACGCGGTCCCCCGCGCGGTGCGGTCCTTCATCGGGATCTCGTGGGCGCGCAAGCGGTAGACCCGGCCGCGGTTCGAGAAGAACAACAGGTACGAGTGCGCGGTCGTGCTGAGCAGATGCTCGACGTAGTCCTCTTCGCGGAGGTTGCCGCCGCGCACACCCTTGCCGCCGCGCGCCTGCGTGCGGAACTGGTCGACGGGCACGGTCTTCACGTAACCGCCGTGCGACAGCGTGAGGACGAGCTCTTCGTCTTCGATCAGGTCAAGGTCGGCGAGATCGCCGGGGTCGGTCGCGATGGTCGTGCGGCGCTCGTCGCCGAACTTGTCGCGGATCGCGGTGAGCTCCGTCTTGATGACTCCCCGCAGCTTCGTCTCGTCCGCGAGAATTGCTTCGAGCTCGGCGATACGCAGCGCGATCTCGTCAAACTCTTCTCGCAGCTTCTGGCGCTCGAGTGCGGCGAGTCGGCGCAGCGCCATGTCGAGGATGTGCGTCGCCTGGGTCTCGCTGAAGTCGTACGGCGCGAGCTGCAGTGCTTGGCGCGCGGCGTCGGCCGATTCCGAACCGCGGATCAGCGTGATGATCGCGTCGATCGCGTCGAGTGCCTTGAGGAGTCCCTCGAGGATGTGCGCACGGGCGCGGTCCTTGGCCAGGCGGTATTCGGTCCGCCGGGTGATGACCTCCACCTGGTGGGCCACGTAGACGTCGAGCGCCTGGCGCAGGTTCAGGACGCGAGGCACGCCGTCGACGAGCGCGACCTGATTCGCGGCGAAGTTCGTCTGCATCGGGGTGTGCTTGTAGAGCTGGTTGAGCACCACTTGCGCGTTGGCATCGCGCTTGAGTTCGATCACCAGTCCGACGGTGTCGCCGGCGGAGAGGTCGGTCACGGCGCGGATGCCATCGCCGCGCCCGTCCCGGACCAGATCGAGAATCTTGGCGCCGATGGCCTCCACCGACGTCTGGAACGGCAACTCCGACACGAGGATGCGCTGACCGCCCTTGGCGTCTTCTTCGATCTCGGCTGTGGCGCGCATGCGGATGGATCCGCGGCCGGTCCGGTAGTACTCGGCGACCCCTGCCGCGCCCGAGGATCGATGCCCCGGTGGGGAAATCGGGCCCGCTCACGAACCGCATGAGCTCGTCGATGGTGGCGTCGGGATTGTCGATGAGGTGCAGCGTGGCGTTGATGACCTCGGTCAGGTTGTGGGGCGGAATGTTGGTGGCCATCCCGACCGCAATACCGCCGCCGCCGTTCACCAAGAGGTTCGGGAACCGCGCCGGCACGACCAGTGGCTCACGGTTACGACCGTCGTAGGTGTCGCCGAAGTCGACGGTGTCCTCGTCGATCTCGCCGAGCAACTCCATCGCGAGCGGCGACAGCCGGGCTTCGGTGTAACGGGCCGCGGCCGGCCGGTCGTTGGGAGAACCGAAGTTCCCGTGGCCGTCGATCAACGGATACCGCAGCGAGAAGTCCTGCGCCATGCGCGCGAGTGCGTCGTAGATCGACTGGTCGCCGTGCGGGTGGTACTTGCCCATCACTTCGCCGACCGCGTTCGCGCACTTGCGGTGCGGGCGGTCGGGGCGCATGCCTTCGGCGTACATGCCGTAGAGGATGCGACGTTGCACCGGCTTCAAGCCGTCGCGCGCGTCGGGAAGTGCACGCGACGTGATAACCGACATCGCGTAGTCCAAGAAGGAGCGCTCCATCTCCTCTTGGATCTCGATCGGTTCGATGTTTCCGCCGAGTGTCGGCGTTTCTTCGTCAGGCATGATGCTCTCTCGTCGTCAGCGCAGCCGATCAGATGTCGAGGAAGCGCACGTCTTTGGCGTTGGTCTGGATGAAGCCGCGGCGGGCTTCGACGTCCTCACCCATGAGCGTCGAAAACGTCTTGTCCGCGATCGCGTCGATCTCTTCGACCGACACCTGCAGCAGCGAGCGGGTCGCGGGGTTCATCGTCGTGTCACCCAACTCGTGCCAGTCCATCTCGCCGAGACCCTTGAACCGGCTCACTTCGATCTTGCGGCCTTCGTGCGCGGCCTCGAACGCGGCGAGCGCGTCGTCGTCCTTCAGATACGCGCGTTCGTCCTTGCCGAGCTTGGCCCCGTAGAGCGGCGGCTGGGCGATGTACACGTGGCCCGCCTTCACGATCTCGGGTAGCTGGCGGTAGAAGAACGTGAGCAGCAACGTGCGGATGTGTGAGCCGTCGACGTCGGCGTCGCTCATGATGATGATCTTGTGGTAGCGGAGTTTGGAGAGATCGAATTCCTCGCCGATACCGGTACCCGAGGCGGAGATGAGCGCCTGGATCTCTTCGTTGCGGAACATCTTGTCGAGGCGCGAGCGCTCGACGTTCAGGATCTTGCCCCGAATCGGCAGGATCGCCTGGAAGCGCGGGTCGCGCGCCTTCTTGGCGCTGCCGCCGGCGCTGTCGCCCTCGACGATGAACAGTTCCGCCTCTTCGGCGTTGCGGGTCGAGCAGTCGGAGAGCTTGCCCGGCATGAGTGCCGACTCGAGCAGCGACTTGCGCCGGGTCAGGTCTCGGGCCTGGCGCGCCGCCATCCGGGCGTTCGCGGCCTGCGTTGACTTGGTGACGATGGTCTTTGCCTCGACCGGGTGCTCTTCGAGCCACTCCGCGAGTTTCGTGTTCGTCGCGCGCTCGACGAACGAGCGGATCTCGGTGTTGCCGAGCTTCGTCTTGGTCTGCCCCTCGAACTGCGGGTTGCGCAGCTTCACCGACACAATGGCAGTGAGGCCCTCACGGATGTCTTCGCCGAGGAGGTTCTCGTCCTTCTCCTTCAAGAGCCCCTTCGAACGCGCGTAACGGTTGGCGACGTTCGTCAGCGACTTCTTGAAGCCCTCTTCGTGCATGCCGCCTTCGGTGGTGGCGATGTTGTTCGCGAACGAGTGCAGACCTTCGTAGAAACCTGTGTTCCACTGCAGCGCGATCTCGACCTCGCCGCTCTCGTACGTGTCGCTGATGTCGATGACGGTCGTGAACAACGGCTCCTTCGACGCGTTCAGGTACGTGACGAAGTCGACGATGCCACCGTCGAACTTGAAGATCTGCTCGGTCGGTTCGTCGGTGCGCTCGTCGCGGAAGATGATCTCGAGCCCACGGTTGAGGAACGCCATCTCCCGCAGCCGCTCGACGAGGGTCTGGGCGCGGAACTCGACCTCTTCCATGATGCTCGGGTCCGGCCAGAACGTGATCGAGGTGCCGTGCTCGTCGGAGTCGGCGATGCGCTCCAGGCCGGCCACGGGGTCGCCGCCGTCGACGAAGACCATCGAATAGCGACCGCCGTCGCGGCGGATCTCCATCTCGAGCCGGCGCGACAACGCGTTCACGACCGAGACGCCGACGCCGTGCAGGCCGCCGGAGATCTTGTAGCCCTCGCCCCCGAATTTGCCGCCCGCGTGGAGCATCGTGAGCACGATCTCCGCGGCCGACTTGTCGGGGTACTCGGGGTGCGGATCGACGGGAATGCCCCGCCCGTCGTCGACCACACGACAGCCGCCGTCGGGCAGCAGCGTGACGTCGATGCGCGTGGCGTAGCCCGCCAACGCCTCGTCGACGGAGTTGTCGACGACCTCGTAGACGAGGTGATGAAGGCCCGACGGACCCGTGGATCCGATGTACATACCGGGGCGCTCACGCACCGGCTGAAGACCCTTGAGAATGGATATGTCCTTGGCGCCGTACGCCACACGTGCGTCCCTTCCAGCAAGCCTGTCGTCGGCGTGCCCGAACACCCCGGCCCGGCACACAAAAGCCCTGGTCACAGGGGGTGTTTTACGTGGTCTCACTCTACCAGAAACGGACGCCTCATCGGGTCTTTCGCGGACCCGAAACAACCACTTTCACCGAGGCCACCGAACCCTCGCCGCACCGCTCGTTCACCCGGGCCACGAGGTCGCTCGCGGCGTAGCGCAACTGCGTCGCCCACGCCGGTCCGTCGACCACGATCGTGCACTCGCCGTCGCGCACGGAGCGCACGTGCGCGTGCTCGGCGATCGCGGGCCCCACGATGTCGGACCACTGCGCGCTGAGGCTTGCGAGAACGTCGGGGGCACCCAGGCCGAGCTCGCGCCCGACCGACGCGAGCGCGTCCCGCAGCGGTATCGGCTCGTCCCGGCGGGTCATCGGAAAGACCGCGTCATCGGAAAGACCGCGTCATTCGATGCTCCCGGCGCGCATGACGAGTGTTCGTTCGGCGACGACGTCGGGAGGTAACTCGCCGGCGGTGGTCAACAAGGTCTGACCGGGCGGCAGGTTGTGCACCAACGCGGCCGCGCGCTTGGCGTCGAGCTCGCTGAACACGTCGTCGAGCAACAGCACGGGGGCCGCGCCGGCCAACTCCCGCACCACGAGATGGCCCGCGAGCCGTAGCGCGAGGGCCAGGGTGCGTTGTTCCCCCTGCGACGCCTGATAGCGCGCGTCGAGGCCCTCGATCGATAGGTGCAACTCGTCACGATGCGGGCCCACGAGCGTGATGCCGCGATCGATCTCCGCCCGCCGGCGTTGCACCAGCGATTCCCGGAGCCGGTCTTCGATCAGCTCCGCGTCGGCCGCGGTCAGCGGCTCGGGCGCAGATTCGCTCATGTAGGCCGCACCGATCGGGCGCGCGTCGTCGGCCAACATCTCGTACGCAGCCGCGATCGACGGCACCAGTCGTTCGAGCAGCCGCAGCCGACCCCGCGTCAGCTCCGCGCCCGCGTGCACGAGTTGTTCGTCGAACACATCGAGCGTGACGCGCGCTTCTTCGTCGCGCACGCCCGACCGCAACAACGCGTTGCGTTGTTTGAGTACGCGTTCGAAATCACTGCGCGCCGCGTCGTAACGCGCCGCCAACATCGCGAGGAGCTCGTCGAGATACGTGCGCCGTTCCGACGGACCGCCCTTCACCAACACGAGGTCGTCGGGCGCGAACACCGTGACGCGCAACAACCCGTGGAGATCGCGCGCCCGAGTGACGGTCTGCCGATTGCAGAGGATGCGGTTGCGCCCGACGGCGCGAATCTCCGCCTCGAAGAGCTGCTGACGGCCCGCGGTCGCGACCTCCGCGCGGACGATGGCTTCGTCGGCTCCCGAGCGCACGAGCATCGCGTCGGTGACGCCGCGGAACGACCGGGCCCGCGCCACCCAGCCGACGGCTTCGAGCAAGCTCGTCTTGCCCTGCCCGTTCGCGCCCTGCAACACCGTCAGCCCCGACGCGAGCTCCACGTCGATCTCGCGCAAGCAACGAAAATCGGTCACCCAGAGGCGCCCGACACTCGTTGCGGGCCCGGTGTCGGCCGTTACGAGCACGGTCTGGGTCTCGGTTTCAGGAGGTGCGCACCGGCATCAGGAGATACAGGAAGTCGTCGCCCCCTGCCGCGCGCAGCGTTGCCGGCTTGAGTGGATCGATCGTGTCGAGCGCAACCTCGTCGGAGCCCACCGCTTCCACGCCGTCGCGCAGGAACACCGGGTTGAACGCGACGGTCAACTCGGTGCCCTCGAACTTCGCGTCGAGCGATTCCTGGGCGCTACCGACATCTTGCGCCGACATCGACAACTCGAGGCCGTCGGCGTTCATCGAGAGGCGAACCGCGGCGTTGTCGCGGTTCTGCCCGACGATCTGCACGCGATCGAGCGCGTCCATCAGCGTGTCGCGCGCGACGGTGAGCCGGTTCGGGTAACCGCTCGGGATGAGCTGCTCGTAGTTCGGGAAATCGCCTTCGATCAAGCGAGCCGTCACCTCGGCGCGCGACGTGCGGAACACCACATCGCGTTCGCGCAGCACGACTTCGATCTCGCCGTCGCCGGCCAGGCGCTGCACTTCGGCCAAGCCTTTGGCGGCAACCAGGACGCGCTGGCCTTCGGTGAGCATGCCGACGCCTTTGAGATCCCGCACGGCCAGCCGGTACGAGTCGGTGGCAACCAGGCGCAGCCCGTCGCCGTGCGCGGTCATCAGCACTCCGGTGAGGATCGGGCGTAGATCGTCCTTGGACGCAGCCCGCACGACCTGGCGCAGCGCGGCCGCGAACGCGGCGGAGTCGACCTTGACGCCCTGGCCTTCGCTCGAGGCGAGGCGCGGGTAGTCCTCGGCCGGCTTCAGGCGCAGCGACGTGGAGAACCGGCCCGCGGTGATGACCGCTTCGTCGCCGGTGACGGCCACCGTCACCGGGCCGGGTTCGAGCTTGCGGACGATCTCACCCAAGAGCTTGGGCACCACGGCGATGCCGGGCTCCTCGACTTCGGCCGGGACCTGCACGCGGTTGGTGATTTCGAGGTCGGAGCCGATCAACTCCAGCCCGTCGGCCGTCGCGGAGATCCGCAGGTCCTGCAGGACGGGAAGTGCCCCACTCCGACTGGCCACCGTCCGCTGCGCGGTCGCGATGGCTTCCGCCAGGGTGTCACGCTCGCACCGGAACTTCACACGACCCTCCTCGATGCTTTTGAATCTGAATTCTTGGTCTTAGTAGTAGTAGGGCCTGTGGATTGTGGACAACCACGCGTCGTTGCTGGTGGATGCACGATCGCAGCCCCACCGCGTCGTCCACCGATATGCACAGGCCCGCGGTGATCCCGCGGCCGACAGCCGTGTTCTCCCCTGCGTCGTGCCCGCTGTCCGCAGCTGTCCACAGGCTTATCCACTCGCGCCGTGCTTGATCCGGCTGATGAGGTCGTTGACCTGCTCGAACACCACGCGCTTCTCGGCCATCTGGCCCCGGATCTTCTCGCAGGCGTGCATCACGGTGGTGTGGTCGCGGCCGCCGAACTCCTCGGCGATCTTCGGGTAGCTGTAGTCGGTGAGCTCCCGGAAGACGTACATGCCGATCTGACGGGCGGTGACGAGCGGCCGGCGCCGGCTCTTGCCGCACAGGTCGTCGATGGTCCACCCGAACATCTTGGCGGTGGTCTCGAGAATCAGCTGGGGCGTGATCACCCGGGGGCTCTTGGCCGGCAGGAGGTCGGACAGGATCTCCTTGGCGACGTCTTCGCTGAGCGGCACCCGGTGCAGGCTGGAGTAGGCCGCAACCCGGATCAGTGAGCCCTCGAGCTCACGGACGTTGTCGACGACGTTGTCGGCGATGAAGGCCAGCACACCGTCGGGAATGCCTTCCAGGTGCTCGGCCTCGGCCTTCTTGCGCAAGATCGCGAGCCGGGTCTCGAACTCCGGGGGCTGGATGTCGGTGATGAGGCCCCATTCGAACCGGCTCCGGAGGCGGTCTTCGATGGTGGCGATCGACTTCGGCGGCCGGTCGGACGAGATCACGATCTGGCTGCCCCGACCGTGCAGGTCGTTGAACGTGTAGAAAAACTCTTCCTGGAGTTGCTCGGTGCGTTCGAGGAACTGGATGTCGTCGACGAGGAGCACGTCGACCTCGCGGTAGCGCCGTTTGAAGGCGGGCATGCCCTTCGAGCGCATCGCGTCGACGAATTCGTTCATCATCGTCTCGGTCGAGACGTAGCGGATGCGCTTGCTGGAGAAGAGCTCGCGCACGTGGTGGCCGATGGCGTGCAGGAGGTGGGTTTTCCCCAACCCGGCGGGCCCGTAGATGAACAGCGGGTTGTACGACCGGGCGGGGCTCTCGGCGACGCTCAGCGCCGCGGCGTGGGCGAAGCGGTTCGACGCACCGATCACGAACTGGTCGAACGTGTAGCGGGGATTCAGCTGGGTGCTGGGCCAGGGATTCCCGGACTGGGGGTTGGCGCTCGGCGGACCCGTGTTGGCGGTGGGGCCGGTGCTCTCGGGCTCGGGCGGGCGGGCCCGTTCGACCACGACGTCGAGCGGGATGTCGGGCGGGAGCTCCAGCGCGTCGTCGGCATCGGCGCGCGGCGCGGTGTCGACGGTCAGCTCGATCGTGTGGGGAACGCCGGTCAGGGCCTGGACTGCGTCGGCCAGGAGCCCGAGGTAGCTCGTGCGGATGCGCTCGACGGCCACCGAGCTCGGGACCCCGAGCATCAAGGTCTCGTCGGTGCAATCGAGGGCGTGCACCCCTTGGAACCAGGTGTTCCAGGTGGCCTCGGACAGCTGGGCCCGCACTGCGGCCGCGACCTTCACCCAAAGGTCGTCTGCCGCTGGAGTGCCCATACCGACTCCCCGATTGTCCACAGCGATGTCCACACGTGTGGAGAAGCCGACGGCCGGGTCACGACCGGGGCTGCTCCTGGGGCCTGGTTGGATGCGGCGCCTCGAATCACGACGATTCACGACGACGCGGCCACGGGGAAGTGCCCGGAAGCCGGGGCCATTCGGTCCTCCGGGGGAGCGGCACGCTACCGCCTTACGCCGGATCGTGCCAACAGGACCCAAACGGTTCCAAATTCTGCTGTGACCGGAGGGATGCCGGAGCGGGTGGCCGACGGCCGGGCCGAGGGGTGGATTGCTGTTGTTCGGCGCCGACCCGTACACTCTGACTTCCACTTGTGCGCGCGTGCACAGCAAAACTGCCGCGCGCCCCGCCCCGGGGCCCCACCTCGGCCCGGGCGTTCGAGGAGGCCATGGGTGAAACGGACTTACCAGCCGAACAACCGGAAGCGGAAGAAGAAACACGGTTTTCGCCTTCGGATGCGCAATCGAGCCGGCCGTGCGGTGATTCGACGTCGCCGCACCAAGGGCCGTTCCCACCTCTCGGCCTGATCTGGCGCGTCCGTGGTCAATCGTCTTTTCGGGCGCTGGCGCGCGGCCGACGCCGGCGCGCCGGAAATCTCGAAGTGAGAACCGCCGTGGTCGGGCCGGCAGTCGAGCCTCCGCGCGTCGCGTTTTCGGTCGGACGCCCGGTGGGTAACGCGGTCGCGCGCAATCGGGTGCGCCGCCGTCTGCGTGCCGCGATGCACGAGCACGCCGACTGCCTGCAGCCGGGCGCCGCCTATCTCGTGCGCACCACACCCGGCGCCGCGAACGACGACTACGCCGCCACTTCTCGCGCGCTCCGCGCGATCCTGACGGACCTTGGCGGTGAGGGCGCATGAAGCAGTCGCGTACCGCGCGAATCGCCCTCGGGACCATCAACGTCTACCAGCAGTTGAGCGCGCACCGTCCGTCGCCGTGTCGCTTCATTCCGTCGTGCTCCGAGTACGCGCGGGAAGCGGTGACCGAGTACGGGGCGGGCCGCGGCACCTGGATGGCCGCCCGCCGGCTCAGTCGCTGCCACCCACTCGGCGGCCGGGGCTTCGACCCCGTCCCGCCCCGCGCCGGACACGGCGCCGGAGGTCACGCGTGCTAGCCGGCAGCATCTTCGATCCGCTCTACCACGTCGTCGGGCTGTTGCTCGCGGTGTTGTACTACCCGCTGCACAACCTGGGCCTGGCGATCATCGTCTTGACGGTGATCGTGATGTTCGTGCAGTTGCCGCTCATCGCCAAGCAGACCCGCTCGATGATCCTGATGCAGCGGGTCCAGCCCGAGATCAAGAAGATCCAGGCGAAATACAAGGACGACCGCGCCAAGCAGAACGAAGAGCTCCTGAAGTACTACCAGGAGAACAAGATCAACCCACTGGCGGGTTGCCTCCCACTGTTGTTGATCCTGCCCATCGGTATCGCGGTGTTGGGAACGTTCCGCAAGCCGGGCGTCCAGTACCACATCCCCAGGTCAGGGACCTTTTCCAAGCTCTACGTCGACATCTGCGGCAACGTCGCCACCACCCCCCAGCAGTGTGGTGTGGCCATCAAGGCCCGGGAACCGAGCGCACTCAGCTTCCTCGGCATGCACCTCAACCTCTCGGCCGCCAACGTGGTGCCCAAGGGCATCGTCGAAGCGATCCCCTACTTCCTACTCCTGGGCCTCGTGGTGCTGACCGGTTGGTACCAGGTCCGCCAGACCCAGGCCCGGCAGTCGAAGTCCGGTGGCGCGCCGGCCAACGCGCAGATGCAGGCCGTCACGAAGATCATGCCGATCTTCTTCGGTGTCATCTCCTACGGCTTCAGCGCCGCCACGACCATCTACTTCGTGGTGTCGAACACCTGGCGCATCGGCCAGCAGCACTTCGTGTTGAACAAGATGTACGAAGAGGAACACGGCGGGGCCAAGGCGAAGGGCGGGGGAACGACCGCGGTGCTGGAAACGGGCGACGCGTCTCCACCCGACGACGCGGGCTCGGCCAACGGATCGAAGGGCGCCTCCCCAAACGCGGCCCGCCGCAAGAAGAAGAAGCGGAAGCGCTGACCACATGGACTGGATCGAAGTAACGGCCCGCACGGTCGACGATGCCAAGGAACTGGCGCTCGACCGGCTGGGTGTCGTCGAGGACGAGCTCGAGTTCGAGGTGGTCGACGAAGCCCGTAAGGGCCTGTTCGGCATCGCGCGCGGCGACGCCCGGATCCGGGCCCGGGTAAAGCCCATATCGAGGGAGAAGCCCTCCGACCGCAAGCGGCGGGGCCGACGGCCCAACGAGCGTTCGCAACGGGGCGGCCAGGGTGGAGGCGGCCGCGAGCGCAGCGGCGGTGGTCGAGGGTCCGGGGGCCAGCGCGGCGGGCGGCCCGCCGATCGTCCCGCGGGCGGTAACGCTTCCACAGCCGATGCCGGCGGCGCGGCGAACGACGCCAACGACGCACGAGATGCGAACGATGCCGGACAAGCGGGCGAGGGCGGGTCACGGGCTCCCGGACAGAGCGGGACCCGGCGCCGGCGCGGTGGTCGCGGTCGGGGTAGCGGCGGGGGAAGTGCGCGGCCCGCGGGTGAGCGCGCATCGGGTGAGCGGTCAGCGGGCGGACGGGCAGACGACGAGAAGGTCGAAGCGGAGGTCGATGTGGAAACGGTGCCGGTAGAGAACCAGGCGGAGCACGCCGCGAAGTTCACCGAAGAGCTGATCCGGACGATGGGCTTCACCGCCGTCATCCGCACCGAGATCGACGGCGACGACGTGACCGTGCACATCGACGGCGACGGGTTGGGTGCACTCGTCGGCCCGCGCGGGGCCACGATCCAGGCGCTGGAAGAAGTCGTCCGCGCCGTGGTCCAGCACCACGCGGGCGGGCACAGCGCGTGGATCCACGTCGACGTGGCGGGTTACCGCGAGCGTCGGCGCACCGCGCTCGAAGAGTTCGCCCGCCAGGTTGCGGCCGAGGTCAGCGATACCGGCGAAGAGCGCGCGCTCGAGCCCATGGGCGCGGCCGACCGCAAGGTCGTCCACGACGCTATTTCCGAGGTCGAGGGTGTCGACACGACGTCCGAGGGCGAAGAGCCCCGGCGCCGGGTGGTGGTCTTCCCCGCGTGAACCGTCGTGGGGCCCACGCGGTGCGTGCCGCGTGACGACCGCCCCCGGGGACGCGTTGTACGAACGGCTCGAGGTAGCCCGCGCCGCGGGCTTCCTGGGCCCGGGGCCGATCGGCCCCCATATCCGCCACGCGGAGGGCTTCGCGGCAGCCGCCGAGGGCGCGCTCGGCCACCCGCCCGCGAACTTCGCCGATCTCGGAAGCGGCGGCGGGATCCCGGGGCTGGTCCTCGCGCTGCGCTGGCCCGTCGTGCGGGCCGTGTTCATCGACGCCAATGCCCGCCGGGTCGCCGGGTTGGTCGAGAGCGTCGAGCTGCTGGAGTTCGGCGACCGAGTAGGTGTCGCGCACGAACGAGGCGAGCTCGTCGGTCGGGACGACGACTATCGAGAGCAGTTCGAGCTGGTCACCGCCCGGAGCTTCGCCGAACCGGCCGTGACGGCGGAGATCGCGGCCGGGCTGGTGGGTGTAGGCGGGATCCTGGTGGTGAGCGAGCCGCCCGAGTCGGATGGATCCCGCTGGGACCCCGCCGGACTGGCAGAACTGGGATTCGGCCCCCCGGCCGTGGCCGGCGTCGAAGACGCCCACTTCGCAGTGATCGTGAAGACCGGCGCTACGCCGGAGAAGTTCCCTCGGGGCGTCGGCCGCCCCGCCAAACGCCCCCTCTGGTGAACGCCGCCCGTTCTGCCGGAAACGTGCGCTTCTGCGTCCGGGAGCGGCAGCGGAGGTGCTGCCACCTCCCGCGAAGCCCGCACTGGTAGTGCCGCAGCGTGAGCGACCCATAAGAATTGCAGGACCCGGGCCCTGAGCTACCGACCGACCCAGATGTTCCACGTGAAACGTGCGCTTCTGCGTCCGGGAGCGGCAGCGGAGGTGCTGCCACCTCCCGCGAAGCCCGCACTGGTAGTGCCGCAGCGTGAGCGACCCATAAGAATTGCAGGACGCGGAGGCCGGAATTCGGGGTGTTCCACGTGAAACATCATGTTGAGGCCTGTTCATGTCGTGGAGCGCGGTAGTACGATGCGCCGGCTTCGCACGGTGAGTGAACCAGTCGAGCGGCGCGTCCGCCGGGCACGGTTGCACGGGGCTGTGCGACCGTTCACATCCCTTTGGGAGGCAAGGAATGGCATCAGACGACGCGCTCGCTGAGGGCCATGGCCAGGGCCGTCGGCGCTGGTTCGGAGGACGGGGATCGACAAGTTCGAGCCCCACGCAGGAGCGTGAGAGCGATATGGAACCCGCCGACCCGGCGATCGAAGAGGCCGCTGCCGCCGATTCCCCGATTGTCGTGGGGGATCCGGCTGTGGCTCCAGCTGACGCCCAGCCCCCTGAAGTCCGACCCGACGAGATACGCGTCGAGGAGCCCGAGCCGGTGGTTGTCACCGCCGAGGAGCCAGTGGAGCCGACGGTAAAGGTCGCGGAGGAGAAGGCTCCGGCGCCCCTCCCGGCGCCGCCGCCTGAGGCCTTGGCCGCGTTGCGCGCCCGTGGCGGTGAGCAGTCCGACGAAGAGGTCGTGCTCCCGCTGGTGATCTCGATCGCCAACCAAAAGGGTGGTGTGGGCAAGACCACGACCGCCGTCAACCTCGGCGCGGCGCTGGCCGAGCTCGACTACCGGGTGTTGGTCATCGACCTCGATCCCCAGGGCAATGCCACAACGGGGATGGGCATCAGCCACCGCAATGTCGAGGGCTCGATCTACGACGTCATCATGAATGACGCCCCGATCGACGACTGCACCGAGCCCACGACCGTCCGCAACCTGTTCGTGGTGCCCGCCAACATCGATTTGGCCGGCGCCGAGATCGAGCTCGTTCCGGCGTTCTCCCGGGAGCTGAAGTTGCGCCGGGCGCTGGCGCAGATCGCCGGTTCCTACGACTTCACGTTGATCGACTGCCCGCCGTCACTCGGTCTGTTGACCGTCAACGGCCTGGCGGCCTCGGACGACGTCATCGTTCCGATCCAGTGCGAGTACTACGCCCTCGAGGGTCTGGGTCAGCTGTTGCGCAACGTCGCCCTCGTGAAATCGAACCTCAATCCCGCGCTCGACGTGCGGGGGATCGTGCTCACGATGTACGACGCCCGCACGAAGCTGGCCGAACAGGTCGAGCGGGAAGTTCGGGCGCACTTCGGTTCCAAGGTGTACCGAACGGTGGTTCCGCGTACGGTGCGCATCTCCGAGGCGCCGTCGTTCGGGCAGCCGGTGACCGTTTTCGATTCAACCTCGCGGGGGGCACTTGCGTATCGCGAGCTGGCCAAGGAGGTGAGTCGTGGCGCGACCCGGAGGTCTGGGTAGGGGCCTCGGTGCCCTGATTCCCAGTGGCACGGTTGCGGAACAGGCGGGCGGCCTCGCCGATCTCGCCACCTCGGAAATCCGTCCGAACCCTCAACAGCCGCGTCAGCATTTCGACGAGGAGGCGCTGGCCGCGCTGGCCGACTCGATCCGTGAGGTCGGCATCCTGCAGCCGGTGCTCGTCCGCGCCGCCGACGGCGGTGGCTACGAACTGATCGCCGGCGAACGACGGTGGCGCGCCGCGCGCCGCGTCGGGCTGCCGACGGTGCCGGCCATGGTCCGTGTCGCCGACGACGCCGCGATGCTGCAGCACGCGATCGTCGAGAACATCCAGCGCGAGGAGCTCAACCCGCTGGAAGAAGCGGCCGCGTATCAACAGCTGATCGAGGATTTCGCGCTGACGCACGACGACGTCGCGACCCGGGTCGGTAAGAGCCGCGCGACGATCACGAACACGTTGCGTCTGCTCCAGCTGCCTCCGTCGATCCAACGCAGCCTGAAAGACGGCACCATCCGCATGGGCCATGCCCGCGCGTTGCTGGGGACGCCGGACCGGGCGTTCCAGGAACAGTTGTGCCGGCGGGTCGTCGCCGAAGACCTCTCGGTGCGCGAGGTGGAAGAGGCGATTCGCAACCGCGGCGAAACCCCGGCCCCGAAGTCGGAGGTCGCGGCGGCGACCGCGGACCCCGGCGGACGGTTGCGGGCGCCCGGGCTTCTCGAGCTCGAAGAGCTCCTCGGCGACTACCTCGAGACGCGCGTGAAGATCACGATGGGCGCCCGGCACGGCCGGGTGCAGATCGATTTCGCGAACCTCGAAGACCTCGAGCGCATCTACCGGGCCATGAGTCAGGGCCCGAGCGCGGTCACGCCGATTCCGGAGTAGCTCCGGGCCGGGCGACTCAGCGGTCGGGGGGCTCTTCCACGCCGCGGCGAAAACCCTCGACCAGCGCGCGCGTCACTTCGGGGAGCTGCGTGGTGAGGAGTGCGCGGGCGTCGGCCTCGTCCCGGCCGACGAGCTCGCACACCACGGCCGTCATGCGCGTCTCGCGCAAGAAGCGGTAGGTACGCCCCACCGGTTCGTCGACCTCGTCGAGCACCAGTCGCAGCGACTCGGTCAGGCGGGTGGCGAGGCAGTGCCCACCCTCGGAGCGGAAGTTGCGGCTCGAGAAGTACGCGCAGCGCACGCCCGGATCACCGCTGTTCGTCAGCGCCACGAACGCACCCGCGCCGAAGCGATTGGCTTCTGCGGTGAGAACGCTCGCGTCGGCGCCGGATACGTCGAGCCCCACATCGCCGCCGAGGTTGCCGAGCGCGCGGGCCACGCTGTTCGCGAGCGCATCCATACCGGGCTCGGCCACGAGGAAGATGCGCAGCCCGTCGAGTCGTTGCGGCGCGTGACGCAGGGTCTCGCGTTCGCGCACACTGGCGACCGAGCCGGCGGCCAGCCCACTGACGCGGCCGATGGCGGCGAGGGTCGCCGGTCCGCAGACCCCGTCGGCGGTCGTGCCCGCGTTGCGTTGGAACTGGCGGAGCGCACTCTCGGTCTCCGGTCCGAGGATCCCGTCTTCGCGGCCGGCGTCGAAACCGAGCGCGTTCATCTGTCGTTGCAGCTCGCCCACGTCGTCACCGCGCAACATCGGGCTCGAGAGGTAGAGCAGACGGTCGCCGAGGCGGAAGCCGCTCTCGATGAGCGCGCCCCACGTCTCGGGTCCGCAGATACCGTCAACCCTCAACCCACGTTGCTTTTGGAAGTCGCGTACCGCCGACTCGACGGCGTCGTCGAACTCGTCGTTGGCCGCGGAGATCGAACCGGCCGCGGCCAACCGGGCGCTGAGGTCTCGTACCGCGATGCCGCGGTCGCCCCGGCGGAGTACGACCGTTGCCCTCAATCGATGAACTCGGCGAGCTCCTCGAGCAGCTGGGGCTTGCCCTTCGCGCCCACGAGACGCTTCTTCACCTCACCGTTGGCGATGACCAACAAGGTAGGGATACTCATTACCTCGTAGCGACGCGCGACGTTGGGGTTGTCGTCGACGTTGAGCTTCGCGATCTGGATCTTGCCCTCGTGCTCCTTGGCAATGTCTTCCAGAACCGGAGCGATCATCTTGCAGGGCCCGCACCACTCGGCCCAGAAGTCGACGACCATGGGGGTGTCGGCCGCGCCGACACTCTCGTCGAACGTGGCATCGGTGAGCGTCAGAATACCTTCAGACACGGGGTACGCCTTTCTCTACTCGACGACGGCGGATACGTCGTTGAGGGCTTCGAGGTAGCGCTCGGACTCGAGCGCCGCCATACATCCGGAACCGGCCGCGGTGATCGCCTGCTTGTAGCGGTGGTCCTGCACATCGCCGGCCGCGAAGACGCCGGGGATCGAGGTTTCCGTCGATCCGGGCTTCGTCACGATGTAGCCGTCGGCGTCGAGCTCGATCTTGTCGACGAACAGCTTCGTGTTCGGGTCGTGGCCGATGGCGACGAACAATCCGGTGACTTCGAGCTCGCTTTCGGCACCGGTCTCGGTGTCGCGCAGCTGCAGCGCTTCGACCCGACCGTCGCCCTTCACGTCGGTGACCACGCTGTTCCAGAGGAACTCGACCTTCGGGTTCGCGAACGCGCGGTCCTGCATGATCTTCGAAGCCCGCAGCTCTTTGCGGCGGTGGATGAGCGTGACCTTGTCGGCGAACTTCGTGAGAAAGGTCGCTTCTTCGAGCGCGGAGTCGCCGCCGCCCACGACCGCGATGTTGTGGCCGCGGAAGAAGAAGCCGTCGCACGTTGCGCAGGTGGACACACCGTGGCCGAGGAGATCGTGCTCCCGGGGCAGGCCCAGCATGCGGGCCTGGGCGCCGGTGGTGATGATCACCGACTTCGCGAACTCGTCGCGCCCGCCGATGCGCACGCGCATGGGAGAGGTCGAGAAATCGACCTCGTCGACGTCGGCGGTGAGGAACTCGGCCCCGAAGCGCTCGGCCTGCTCCCGGAATTTCGCCATGAGGTCGGGCCCGACGATGCCGTCGGGAAAGCCCGGGTAGTTCTCTACGTCGGTGGTCAGCATGAGCTGGCCGCCGGCCGAAATACCCTCGACGACCAGGGGCTTCAGGTTGGCCCGGGCGGTGTAGATCGCGGCGGTGAGCCCGGCCGGCCCGGATCCGATGATGATGACGTCCCGCGCGGTCATGGCTTCCAGCTCTGTTGGTTGCTCGAGGATTCGATCAGGGATTGCGCTTGGTCCAGCAGAACGCCCCGGCGATCACGAAGATTCCGCCCATCGTCAACCAGGCCGCCCACACGTAGCCCTGTTCGATCAGGACGAGGGCCCGGAAGGCGCCGATGAGGAGGAGAATTACGGCCGGAATCGCGACCAGCGCCGCCAAGAGGCCGTAGACGATGACCCGGGTGGCTGCTTGCGCGGGCTCGACCGTGCGGTCGCGCACGACCGCGACAGAGCGCTCGATCAGGTCGGTCGCGTCAGTGGTCCAGTCGCTCACTCGTGTTCCTTCGGCTCTCCCGGCCCGGCAGCGTACATGCCGAGGGACGCGAGTGACCGGGGCCGTCGACCAGTGCGTGGATCGGTGCGTCGATCAGCGTGTCGTCTGCACGTTCACGAGCCGACACGCCGCGTCTTCGACCACTACGACGTGTTGATCCGGCCCGACGAAGACGAGTACGACGACCGGCTTTCCGGCCAGGGTCGCGGTGGCGCGCAAGACCTCGGTGTCGGTGGCCGCGGCGGGCGGCTGTCCTGAACAGCGGGGCGGGCCTTGGGGCCCGAACGTCACGTTTCCCGCTGACGCGGCCGAGTTCTTGGCGGTGGCGAAGGTCGACGCGCCGCCGTTGAGCGTCGAGGCGTGCGCCGTCTGCGGTTGCGTCGCGGTGGCGGGCGCGACGCCGGAAACCGCCGAGAGCCCGCTCTGGTTCCGCGCGTTCCCGCCGCCGCCCCCGCTCGCGGCCGGAACATTGGTCGTCGGGCTCGATTTCGGCGTGCCCGCCGCGTGGGCGAGCGCGGCCGTAGCCAGTGCGCGCGCGGTGGGGAAGGCCCCGAGGGCGACGGTGCCGGCCGCGGGGTGGGCTTTGCCGGCGGCCGTGTCGGGCGCGAGCGCGGGCGCGGACGCGGCGCTGCTCTTCGAACCCGGTCCGCTGTGCGCCGACGCCGCGATCGCGAACACCAGCGCGATCGCCGCCGCGACACCGCCCGCGCCGTACAGGAGGCGCGCGTGGTCCCGCCGGCGAGTGATGCGCTGCGCCTCGTGGATCTCCTCGGCCGCACGCACGGCCTTGGCGCGGAGGCGCGCTTCGAGCAGCTCGTCCATCTCGTCGCCGCGTTCCAGGTGACCTGCCGCGGCGCGCAACGCGGCGCGCCGCTCGTCGACACCGGGCGTGGCCTCGAGGCGGGCCCGGGCCGCGGCGGTCGTCATCCCGAAGTCGTGCGCGGCCGCGTCGAGCTCACCGTCGAACTCGGCGGAGAGCAGCTCGTCGACAAGGTCAGGTTCGAGGGGGGTCCGGTCGTCGTTCATGGGGCTCACGGAGTTGGATGCTCGGAAGGGGTCTCCCGGTTCCCGAGCAGATCGGCGAGCGCGGCGCGGCCGCGGGAGATGCGAGAACGAACCGTGCCCGGCGGGATGCCCAGCACATCGGCGATCTCGGCGTAGTCCATGCCGACGAGATCGCGCAGCGCCACCGCGGCGCGGTATTCCGGCGTCAGCTGGGCCAATGCGGCGTCGACGTCGAGACGATCGGCGATCGCGGCCTCGCCCGCGGTCCGCGATGCGTTCCCGGCGGTCTCGGGCAGCGTCTCCGTGGGCACGGGGCGACGCCCGCGGCGGCGGGCTTCGTCGAGTGCGGCGTTGGTCGCCACCCGGTAGGCCCAGGTCGAGAACTTGGACCGGCCGTCGAAGGAACCGATCTTGCGGGCGATCGCGAGCAGCGCTTCCTGGGTCGCGTCCAACGCGTCGTCGGGGTTGCCGAGAATTCTGCGGCACACACCGTGCACGAGCTGCGAATGGGCGCGCAGCAGCTCGTCGAGCGCAGTGCTATCGCCCTCGGCGGCGCGGCGAGCCCGCGCCTCGTCGTGATCGTCGTCGCGCACCGACGCGGTTCACTCCTGCCGATCGATCCAGGCAATTCCCATGACGCGCGGGCCGGTGTGGACTCCGATCACCGGGCCGATCACGCCGACCGTGACCTCCGCGTCGGGAACCTTCGGCGCCAGCAGCGTGAGGAACTCGTCGACGTCGGATGCATTGGCGTGCAGCACGCTGATGTGTTCGACACCCCCGGCCGGCACCTGATCCACCAGGAAGCGCAGCGCCTTCGAGCGGGTGCGGACCCGGCCCGCGGGCTCGACGGCGCCGTCGAGCACGCTGATGATCGGCTTGATGGAGAGCATCGACCCGAGCATGGCCTGGGCGCCGCCGATCCGGCCGCCCTTGCGGAGGTACTCGAGCGTGTCGAGCGCCGCGAACACGTGCTCGCGCGCCCGCCGGGCTTCGACTTCGCTCACGATCTCGGCCACGCCGGCGCCTTCGCGTGCTCGCCGGGCCGCGTGCATCACGAGGTTCCCGATGCCCATCGAGGCGCTGAACGAGTCGATGATCTCGACCGGGATCTGACCGTCGAGGGCTTTGGCTGCGACCTGGGCCGACTGCATCGTCGCCGAGAGCCGGGCCGAGAGGTTGATGCAGACGATCGCGTCGGCGCCGTCGTCGCTCAGGCGGCGGAACGTCTCCTCGAACGCGCCGACTGAGGGTGCGGAGGTTTCGGGGAGCACCGACGTAGCGGCCAGCTCTCGCCAGAACGCGTCGACGCTGAGCTCTTTGCGGTCGACGAATTCCCGCTCACCGAAGCGGATCGTGAGCGGAACGACCTCGACCCCGAGCTCTGCGCAGATGGCCTCCGGGAGGTCGCACGCGCTGTCGGTCACGATGCGAACTGGCATGCGCCCTCCTCAGGGTCGGGGCTTGGCTGGGCAGAACTCGCGCTCCGGGTTCGATCCCGCCGCGACCCCAATGGTTACACGCCGGACGAGGTCGCGCCGCGCCGTCGTAGCAATCCGACCAGCGCCGACAGTTCGTCGGAGCGCAGCGCCAGCAGCACGAGCACGTAGACAACTGCGCCGGCCGCGCCCGCGGCCGCGGTCGCGAGGAGCGCATCGGCCGGCGACGAGTGACCGATCGCCCCGGCGATGGGCGCGGCCACCGCCGCCAGCGCGAGCGCGGCGACTCCGGCCCGGATCGTCGATCTGATCGCCGTCGCGTCGGGGACGCCGCCGATGCGGCGCCGCAACACGATGAGCGCGCCCGCGGCGGCGACGAAGTACGCGCCGCTCCACGCCAGCGCGAGGCCCTGCACGCCGAGGTGCGGGAAGAGGATGATCGCGAGCACGACGTTCAAGCCGTTCTCGAACGCGTTGAGAACGAACGGTGTGCGGGTGTCCTGTAGCGCGTAGAACCCGCGCATCACGTAGAGGTAGATGGAGAACGGCACGAGGCTGAGCGCGAACGCCTGCAGCGTGTCGGCCGTCACCATCGCGTCGTGCGCCGTGAACTCGTGGCGCACGATCACGGCGAGCATCGGCTGGGCGAGCACCGCGAACAACACCGACGCGGGTAGCACGAGCACGACGATGAAGCGCAGACCGAGCCCGAACTCGCGGCGCAGCCCGGCCATGTCGCCGGCGTGGGCCCGGCGCGCGAGGTTCGGCGTCATCGTCGTCATGATCGAGACCGCGAGCAGGCCGTACGGAACGACGTAGAACGTGAACGCGTACACGTACGCGGAGACGTTGCCGGCCGAGTTGTTCGCCAGCACGAGCACGAACAACTGGGCCAGTTGGTTCGTGATGACGTAGCCCGCGGTCCAGCCCGACAAGCGCAAGATGGTTCGGATCGCCGGGTCGCGCCACGCGAGCACGAAGTGCAGGCGCACGCCGGCCCGCGCGATCGCGGGTATGAGGACGAGGGCCATCACGACGATGCCGGCCGTGGTCCCGATGCCGAGCAACAAGAGCAGGCCGAGGTCGTTGCGGACCCGTCCGACGTCGGTGATCGCCGAGTGCCGCCCGGACGTGTGGATCACGAACGCGACCAACGCGATGATCACCACGACGTTGTTGAGCACCGGCGCGAACGCGGCGGCGACGAAGCGGTGGCGCGCGTTCAACAACGCGCTGGCCAGCGTCGTGAAGCCGTAGAAGATCATCTGGGGGACGAAGCACAGGATCAAGATCGTCAGGACGTGCACTTGCGCGGCGCGGTCGGGACCGTGTTCGTGGATGACGAACAGGCGGGCGAGCAACGGCGAGAGGAACATCGTCACCGCGGTGAAGGCCGTGAGCGCGGTCATCGTCACCGTGAACACGGCCGAGGTCGAGCGGTCGTCGCGCCGCTCGAGCAGGTCGACGAACACCGGGACCAACGTCGCCGCGAGCACGCCCCCTACGAGGAGCTCGTAGACGATGTTCGGCGTGATGTTCGCGAGGTTGTAGGTGTCGGCGAGCGTCTCCTTGCCGATCGCGGCGGCGAGCACCACGACGCGCAGGAGCCCGGTCAACCGCGAGAGCAGCGTCCCGGTCGCGACCGCGGCGCTCGAGCGGACGAGGCCGGCGCGCCCTTCGTCCGCGGTGGCGTTCGCTTCGTCCGATGCCTCGCTGTTCGACCTGTCGATATCGATATCGTCGCTCACGTGGCCGGCGCGGGCGTGCCGGGCGGTCCCGATACCGGCGGGGACGACGCGGCGAGCCGTCGGCTCCGACGGGTACGCCGGAAGTGGTTGGCCCACCAACCCGCGAGGAACACGAGCGCGGCCACGGTGACGCCGACGGCCCAGCCGCCGAACACCGCGGACCGCACCGTGACGCGTACCGGCGGGCCGAACTCGAGCCCGCCGTCGGGCGACGTCACCCGGATCGTCATCGGGAAGGTGCCCGACGCGCGGGCCTCGACCGTGAACGACTTCGTGTTGCTGCCGGGCTTCAACACGATGGTCTGGTCGGCGCCCTTCGGGAACGTGAGTTTGGCGCTGTCGAGATGCACCCTGACCGTCACGTTGCGCGCCGGCTTCAGGTTGTTCTCGAATGTCAACGGCACGTCGGCACGGCGCGACGTGAGCGTGATGCGCTTCTCGTCGGCGCGTACGCCGGAGGTGAACGCGTCGACCTGCGCATTGATCTGATTGAGCGCGGTGTTGGCGCGTAGGGACGAGATGGTGGTCGAGATGTTGGTGCGGAGCGCGGCCTCACCTTCGACGACGACCGGATCCTTGGGCCCGACCACCGCGCGGAACGCGGCCAGCTTGGCCACGGTCGAGTTGTAGACGTCCGAGGTCACGGGTGTGGGTGGCGGGACCGCGTCCACGAGCCGGCGTTGCACATCGGTGCCGAGGGCCTGCTCGTTCGAGATGCTCGCGAACAGCTCGTCGAGGGTGGCCGAGTGCACGAGCGGCAGCGTGCGCAACGCGTCTGATGACCGTTTCCATGGTGCGCAGGTCGGGGTCCCAACGGGCCGGCGGCGCGATCACGATCCCGCGGGCGATCGACGGTGTCTCGTACGCGATCTCCGCGAGCGCGGCGACGACTCGCTCGGCGCGCAACGCGCTCGGATCGGGCCCGTTGAACAGGTCCTCGACGAATGGTGCGGTCGAAACCCCGCGCGCTCCGGGTCCGGTGGTGTCGAGCACAAAGGATTGCGCGGGCGTGAACTGATGAGTGACCGGTATGAGTGCCGCGTCGCGCACCGCGACGCGGTCGATGACCATCTGCCGCAACGCGTTGACCGCGGCGTCGCTCGTCGGCGCCGGATCGATGAACGCCGACTGCGCGGTGCTCGCCGGGTTGGCACCGAATGCGCTGCGCAGGGCGACCGCACCGCTGGCGTACTGACCGGGCAGGTAGTTACCGAGGCCCGCCGCATCGAGCGCGGCGACGTCGATCGGGACGTAGGTGGTCGGCAGCAACTCGGTGCTCGTGCTCAACGCCGACGTGCGCACGCGTTGGAACGCGGCGGCGATCGCCTTGTTGTGCGCGCCCTGCTTCTTCCACGCCATCGCCGTCTCCGGTCCGACGAGGAGTGACAGGTGAAAGCCGGTGGTGTCACCGAGGAGCGTCGCGATCTGGTCGAGGCGGCCGCCGGGCTTCATCTCCGCGACGATCCTCGGATCGAGCGTGCCGTCGGGCAGGCCGATCGGGTCGGCGACGGCTTGCAGCACGAACGCGACCGAGAGCGGCTTGTCGATCGGTGTCGGCGAGTCGGCGACGGCCACGAGCCAGGTCACGAAGCGCTGCGACGCGACGCCCGTGTTCACGAGTTGCACTTCGACCGGGTACACGCCCGGGTGGCTGATCCCGAGCCGGGGACGAACCTGCGAGCTTCCGACACCGAACAGGAGCGTCACGTTGCCCTTGTTGTCGCGCGGCAGGCTGGCAACGGGAATCTGCGTGGGCTGGTAGAGCGTGTCGCCGACGTTGTTGTTGTTGATGACGTCGTCGAAGCCGCTGCGCGACGTCACCGACTGGTCGACTCGCAGCGCGACCGCGGCGCCGGGTCGGGCCGCGAGCGTGGGGTTGACGATGTGCAGCGTCATCGTGAAGGTCTGGCCGAGCGTGACCCACGGGGTCTGGCTGACGAGGCTCAGCCCGACGGGGACCGCCGGGGTCGTCCCGGACGAGCTCGTCGTGCTGGTCGTCTGTTGCGCGACGGCGGCCGACGCAGTGGCGAACACCAGCGCGATCGCGCCGAGCAGCGACGCGATCCGCTTCACAGCTCGCGCCCCAACACGTTGAGCCCGATCGGAAGTTGCGTGAAGCCGGCGCGCAGGTAGAGGGCGAGGGCGCGCGCGTTCTCTTCCTGCGTGTTGACGTAGACCCGTTGCGCCCCGTGCGCGCGCAGCCAGCGCAGGCCGTCGTTCAAGAGCGCGCGTCCGAAGCCCTGGCCCTGCGCGGCCGGCGTGACCGCGAGCCGCTGGACGTAGCCCGCGGCCGCCGCGCGCCCGAACAAGCCGTAGCCGCACGCCTCGGGTTGCTTGGGGGCGACGCGCAGGTGCGAACGCGGGGTCGCGCGCGCCGCCTCGCGCAGCGCCAGCGCGTCGAAACGCCAGAACTCCTCGAAGGCGGCCTCGTCGGCGGCGAGGATCGCGGGCCGATCGGCCCGCCCCGATCGGCGCGTGACGCCGCTCTCGCGGGGTAGGTGTTCGAGGTCGTGGGACAGGAGGTGCAGGCGGCCGCGCACCGCGAAGCCGACGTCGACGAGCGGGACGCTCGTTCCCGGCCCGAGCGCGTTCGTCACGACCTCCCGGTAGCCCGCCTCGTGCAGCCGTTCCAGCAGTCGGCGCAGCGTCCGGGGTGACGGCGCGTCGGGGCCGTGCAGCGCCAAGGAGGCGACGTCGGCACGTCCGTGCCACGCCACCACCCGGGCGACGCCGCCACGAAATCGGTAGGACTGCGCCCTATGCGCCTTCACCGGCGGCGAGCGTAGCGACGGGAACCCGTCGCGGCGGGTCCCCGGCGGTGGTATCCGCGTGGTTTCGTTAGCCTCGACCCGTGCTGCTGGTGGCGACCGATCCCCATTTCGAGGAACACGACGCCGGCCGGAGCCATCCCGAGCGCCCGGCGCGGGTGCGCGCGGTGCTCGAAGGGCTCGATACGGGCGCACCACCCGAAGCCCGGCGCCGGCTCGAGGCGCGCCGGGCCACGCGCGCCGAGCTCGAACGGGTCCACACGGTTCGCTACCTCGATCATCTCGAGCAGTTCTGCGCGGCCGGGGGCGGGCACCTCGACGCCGATACCGGCGCGTCGGCGGCGTCGTGGGAGGCCGCGCTGCTCGCGGCCGGAAGCGGTCTCGCGGCGGTCGACGCCTTGGAGCGGGGCGAGGGCGACTCCGCGTTCTGTGCCGTGCGTCCCCCGGGTCACCACGCCGTGGCCGACCGGGCCATGGGTTTTTGCCTGCTGAACAACGTCGCGGTCACCGCGGCCGCGTTGCGGGCCCGGGGCGAACGCGTGCTTGTCGTCGACTGGGACGCGCACCACGGCAACGGGACCCAGGACATCTTCTACGCCGACCCCGCGGTCATGTACGTCTCGATGCACGAATGGCCGCTCTATCCGGGCACCGGGCGGCTCACCGACACCGGCACCGGGCCCGGCACGGGCGCCACGGTGAACTTCCCGCTCCCCGCCGGCGCGACCGGCGACGTGTACCTGGACGCGCTCGATCGCGCGGTCGAGCCGCTCGTCGAGGACTTCGGGCCCACGTGGGTACTGATCTCGGCCGGTTTCGACGCCCATCGGGCCGATCCGCTGACGGGCCTCGGCCTCTCCGCCGGTGACTACGTCGATCTGACGGCCCGGGTCATGGCGTTCACCCCGCCGCAGCGGCTGGTGGTGTTCCTGGAGGGCGGCTACGACCTCGACGCGCTGCGCGACTCGACCGCGGCGACCGTCTCGACCCTGATCGGGAGCCCGCAGCGCGTGGAGCAGGCGACGGGCGGTGGTCCGGGGCGGACGGTGGTCCGGGCGGTCGCCGATCTCCACATATCTCACGACTGAAATTCGCTCCGCGGCTTAGGCGGCAGGCCCGGCGTGCCGATCGAAATTCGGAACGCCGTCTGGCAACCGAAGGGTCGCGCCCGTGTTGGATCTTGATCAGCTGCTGCGCAATGCCGTGGAGCGCGGCGCCTCCGACGTCCACATCAAGGTCGGTTCGCCGCCCTTCATCCGGGTCGACGGCCGCCTCGACCGCACCGATCTCGCACCGGTGTCGCCGGTCGAGACCGAGCGGATCGCCTTTGCGATCATGCCGAAGCAGCGGGCCGAGGAGTTCATCGGGAGCTCCGAAGCCGACTTCGCGTACTCCGTGTCGGGGCTCGGGCGCTTCCGTGTGAACGTCATGCGCCAGCGCGGCTCGGTCGGGCTCGTCCTGCGGCGCGTGCAGAGCGACATCCCGTCGTTCGAGGCGCTCGGATTGCCGCCGGTCATCCGCAAGCTCACCGACCACCAGCGCGGTCTCATCCTCGTGACCGGTCCGACCGGTTCGGGCAAGACCACGACGCTCGGCTCGATGATCGACTTCATCAACGACAACTACAACCGGCACATCGTCACGATCGAGGACCCGATCGAGATCCTGCACGCCGACAAGTCGTCGATCGTGAACCAGCGCGAAGTCGGAACCGACACCGCCGACTTCCACTCCGCGCTCAAGCGCGTACTGCGCCAGGACCCCGACGTGATCCTCGTCGGCGAGGTTCGTGACGTGGAGACGGTGAAGACCGCGCTCACCGCAGCCGAGACCGGCCACCTCGTGTTCTCGACGCTGCACACGATCAGCGCGACCGACTCGATCAACCGCATCATCGACTTCTTCCCACCCCACGAACAGCGCCAGGTGCGTATGTCGCTGGCGTCGTCGTTGCGCGGCATCGTCAGCCAGCGTCTCGTCGAGAAGCGCCTGGGTGGTCGCGCGCCGGCGGTCGAGGTGCTCGTGTCGACGGGTCGCGTGTTCGACAAGATCGTGAACGCGGACGAGACCCACGAGATCGAGCAGATCATCGCCGAAGGCGAGTACTACGGCATGCAGACGTTCGACCAGAGCCTGCTCGGGCTCTACAAGAACGGGACGATCGACCTGCGCGAGGCGATCGCCGCGTCGACGACCCCCCACGACCTGCGCCTCATGATCGAGCAGCACACGATGGAGTTGGCAGCCGAGCAGGCCGCCGCGGGCCAGTAGGGGGCGAAACGGGCGGGCCGCGCCACAATGGGCGGCTGTGACCGCCGTTCCCGCACGTCTCGAGCGATTCTTCGAGTCGGACTCACCGACCCAAGAGCTCGCGGCGCGCTTCCAGGCCGCCGGCCATCAGGTGTATCTCGTCGGTGGCAGCGTCCGCGACGCGCTGCTCGACCGCGACATCACCGACGTCGACATCGCGACGGGCGCCCGCCCCGACGAGGTCGAGGCGCTGGTGCGTTCGTGGGCCGACGCGGTCTGGCTGCAGGGTCAACGATTCGGCACCGTCGGCTGCGAGAAGAACGGCGAGCGGTTCGAGATCACCACGTTCCGCGCCGACGTGTACCGGCCCGAGAGCCGCAAGCCCGAGGTCACGTTCTCCGACGACATCGAGACCGATCTGTCGCGGCGCGACTTCACCGTCAACGCGATGGCGATCGCACTCGACCCGTCCGGTCCGGAGCTCGTCGATCCGTACGACGGGCGCATCGATCTCGTCGCCCGCCGGCTGCGCACCCCGCTCGCGCCGGAGATCTCGTTCGAGGACGACCCGCTGCGGATGTTGCGCGCCGCGCGATTCGTGGCGACGCTGGGCTTCGAGCCCGATGTCGCGCTCGTCGCCGCCATGGAACAGATGCACGAGCGGCTGAAGATCATCAGCGCGGAGCGCGTTCGCGACGAGCTCTCGAAGATGTTGGTGGCCGACGATCCGTCGTCGGGGTTGTGGCTCTGCTCGCGCACGGGCCTCGCCAACGAGTTCCTGCCCGAGCTCAACGCGATGCAGCTCGAACAGGATCCGATCCACCGCCACAAAGACGTGTTGGCCCACACGATCGCGGTCGTGGCCAAGACTTCACCGCGGCTGCGTATCCGGCTGTCGGCGTTGCTGCACGACGTCGGCAAGCCGCGGACGCGGGGCTACGGCCCACAGGGGGTCACGTTTCACCATCACGAGGTCGTCGGCGCGCGCATCGCCCGCGAGCGCATGCTGGCGCTGCGGTACCCGACCGATCTCGTCGACGACGTGACGAAGCTGGTGGAGCTGCACCTGCGGTTCCACACGTACCGCATGGGCTGGACCGACAGCGCGGTGCGGCGCTACGTGCGCGATGCGGGTCCGTTGCTCGACGACCTCAACGAGCTCACCCGGTGCGACTGCACGACCCGCGACGCGCGCAAGGCCGCCGCGCTCGGGCGCCGCATGGACGAGTTGGAGCTGCGCATCGCCGAGCTGCGCGAACACGAGGAGCTCGCCAAGATCCGCCCCGCGCTCGACGGCAACCACGTGATGAAGTTCCTCGATGTCGCGCCGGGCCCGATCGTCGGTGAAGCGCTCGACTTCTTGTTGGAGCTACGGCTCGAAGAAGGCCCCACTAGCGAGGCCGACGCGGAAGCGCGCCTCGCGGAATGGGCGCGGGCACGCGGCATCGAACCGCGCGCCGGCCGCTAGCGACCGGCACGCGTCGGCCACGCGCCGGAGTTACACGCCCTCTTTGCGCGCCCGCCACACGACGACACGCGGGATGTCGGGACCGGGATCGCTGGTGGGATACGACTCGGGTTCCAACAACAGCTCGACGCGATAACCGGCGCGGTGCAACGACGCGAACACGTCGGAGATCGTCCGCGGCCACACCTGCACGCGTTCTTCGTCGTAGACGATCTCGACGGGGCGGGTGTCGAAGTACGAGCGCCGCACCTCGAGCGCGCCGAGGGGGAGCACTCCCGGACCCGAACCTTCGCGCCCGACGGCCAGGGCCATCGGGTGGTCGAAGGAGAACACGAACGCGGCGCCCGGGCGCAGCACCCGGTGGACCTGGCGGAGCAGGCGGTCGATGTCGTCGACCTCGCCGAACACGCCGGCCGCGAATGCGAGGTCGATCGAGTCGGCCCGCAGGAACGCGAGGTCAGCCACATCGCACTCGTGCCACTCGACCCGCACGTCGGTGGTCGCCGCGAGCTTGCGGGCCCGGGCGATCTGCGCGCTCGACCGGTCGATCGCGATGACGTGCGCACCTTGGCGGGCGAACGCGATCGCGTTGACGCCGTTGCCGGTACCGAGATCGAGGACGCGTTTGCCGCTCACGTCGCCGCACATCCGCAGATCGGCGTCGGTCGGACCGCCCGGCGCGTACGAGACCGTGTCGGGGATCGTCTCCACCGGCCGGTCCCGCGCCGCGATGCGGTCCCACACGTCCGCGTTCATTGGCGCATTCAGCGGCTCGTTCATGCGCACCACTTGGCAACGGGTCGATCGGCGAGAGGTCGATCCGTGATGCGTCGATTCGTCATGGGCGCATTCTGGCCCGGCGACGGGTCTACGCGCCGGAAGCGAACTCTTCGATCATCCGGTGGGCCTCGTCGTCGTGGTACTGCACCGGCGGCGACTTCATGAAGTACGCCGACGGGCCGAGCAACGGGCCGCCGATTCCGCGGTCGAGGGCGACCTTGGCGCAGCGCACCGCGTCGATGATCACGCCGGCCGAGTTCGGGGAGTCCCAGACCTCGAGCTTGAGCTCGATGTTCAACGGCACATCGCCGAAGTTGCGGCCCTCCATACGGATGTAGGCCCACTTCCGGTCGTTCAGCCACGGGACGTGATCCGAAGGACCGATGTGCACGTGGTCGGAACTGATGCCCTGGTCGATCTGGCTCGTGACCGACTGCGTCTTGCTGATCTTCTTCGAGAGCAACCTCTCGCGCTCGAGCATGTTCTTGAAGTCCATGTTGCCGCCGAAGTTCAGCTGGTACGTGTTGTCGATCGCGAGGCCGCGGTCTTCGAACAAACGGGCCAACAGACGGTGGGTGATCGTGGCGCCGACCTGGCTCTTGATGTCGTCGCCGATGATCGGCACGCCCGCGTCCTCGAACTTCTTGGCCCATTCGGGGTTGCTCGCGATGAACACGGGGATCGCGTTGACGAACGCGACGCCGGCGTCGAGACAGGCCTGGGCGTAGTACTTCTGCGCGTCTTCGGAACCCACGGGCAGGTACGAGACGAGCACGTCGGCGCGCGAGTCGCGCAGCGCCTGGGCGACGTCGACCGGGTCGGCGGGCGACTCCTCGACCATCTCCCGGTAGAACTTGCCCAGACCGTCGAAGGTCGGTCCGCGCTGCACGTGCACGCCGAGGTCGGGGACCTCGGCGAACTTGATCGTGTTGTTGATCGACGCGAACACGGCCTTGCCGAGGTCGAGCCCGACCTTGTCGGCGTCGACGTCGAACGCGGCGACGAACTCGATGTCGCCGACGTGATAGCCCGCGAGCTCCACGTGCATCAGCCCGGGGACGCGCTCGTTCGGGTCGGCGTCCCGGTAGAACTGGACGCCCTGGACGAGGCTGCTCGCGCAGTTGCCGATGCCGGCGATCGCGACACGGACCGTCTTCAGCGAGATCGACTTCTCGGGGGATTCGCTCATGCGGTGGTTGCTCCTTCGGTGCGGTCGCCGAGCTGTTCCTCGCGCTCTTGCGCGATGAGCTCGGCGATCCAATCGAGATCGTGTTGGGTGGAACGGGCCCGGTGCTCGAGGAGCGACCGGGAGTAACGGTCGATGGTGCGGGTCGCGGGCTTGCGCTCGGCGACCAGCCGTTGGGTGAGTTGGGCGCGTCGCCGTTCGAGGAAGGCGAGGCGGGCGTCGACGTCGAGGTGGCCGCAGAAGAGCAGCTTCACGGCGAAGGCGCGTTCGTCGTCGTCGCTTTCGTCGGTGAGCAGTTCGGTGAACTGCGTCCGGCCCGCGTCGGTGATGGCGTAGGCGCGCCGGGTGCGCCGGGTCGGGCGGGCCCGGAGGCGCATGCGTGCCGCCGCGAGGTCGCCTTTCAGTGATCCGGTGGGCACGAAGGTGCCGACGGGGGCGGCGGCGATGTCGTTCTCGTCGACCGCCTCGATGGCGCCCGACCGCTCCAACCGGCGCAACGCCGGGTACAGCGAACCAAACGAAATGCCCCAAAGCGGCCCCAACGTCTCCGACAGCCGCTTCTTCAGGTCGTAGCCATGGCGCGGCTGCTCCGAGAGCAACCCGAGTACCGCCAGCTCCAACATGTCATGATGATATATCGATTCGATATATCAAGCAAGCTTATGGGTCGCTCACGCTCCGGCGACCTGCCGAACGGCTCCGCGGGCGGGCAGCTCGCCTCCGCTGCTGCTCCCGGATCACAGTTTCCGCGACTGGCGCACATGCGCCCCGAGCACCGGACAATGGGTCCGGCCGCGGGCGGAGCGGCAGCGGAGCCGACTCACCCCCTCGCGAAGCCGCACGGTGGGTCGGCGCAGCGCGAGCGACCAATAGACAAGAAAGACCGATAAGGGAGGTTGCGGTTTGTAGAGGTGAGACCCCCATCTACACTTTGGCGCGATGCAGAGCGTCACCGACTACGCGCTGGCCCGGCGAGCGGTCTTGCGCGACTTTCGGAAGGGGACGCTGACCCGCCTCGATGTGTGCGACGCCCATCCGGAGCTCGTGCGGGCGGCCCAGTTCATCGGGACCGACGTCGACGACGAGTGCCCGGTGTGCGGCGCGACCAACCTGCGCCTCGTCTCCTACGTCTACGGCGAGAAGCTGAAGCAGGCGAACGGTCGGGCCATCAGCACCCAGGCGGAGCTGCGCAAGCTGGGCGCGTCGTGTGACGAGTTCGCCTGTTACGACGTCGAGGTCTGTGTGGAGTGCCGGTGGAACCACCTGCGCCGCCAGTCACTCCACGGCCGCCTGCACGCGAGCTGAAACTCACCAGCTCGACTCAGTCGTCGACGATCTCGCACGGGTACTGCGAGATGCACGAGATGCACCACAGCTCGGGCTCGGCCAGGACCGTCTGCGACCCGGGCGTGTCCCACGACGGCGGCACGACATAGACCCGCCGCACGAGGACCAACTCGTCGTCGGCGACCGCACAGTTCGCACACGTGCCGGGCGTCACTCCTTCATTCTGTCCCGCCGGGGCCTCGGTCTCGCCGCTGGTGGAACCGGTGCGCGCGCCGGTACGCTGCAACCACTGCCGGGAGCCGAACGTGCCCTGGACGGTGGAGGTGGCGGAGATGACCGCAAACCCGGCGCGGAGAATGACTGCGCCCGACGTCGTGGCCCGCAAGGGCGGCGAAACTCCCTTGGTCATGGTGACTGCGTACGACGCTCCGTCGGCGCGCACCGTCGACGGCGGGGGAGCCGATCTCATCCTGGTCGGCGACTCGTTGGCGATGGTCGTGCTCGGTTACGACGACACGCTGCAGGTCACCACCGACGACATGGCCCATCACGTCGGCGCGGTCGCCCGGACCAAACCGCGCGCGCTGGTCGTCGCCGATCTGCCGTGGCTCAGCTACCACGTGAGCACCGCGGAGACCGTGCACAACGCGGCCCGGCTCGTGCGCGCGGGCGCGGGTGCGGTGAAGCTCGAAGGCGGCCGCAAGCGTCTCGGTTCCGTGCAGGCGATCCTCGACGCGGAGATCCCGGTGATGGGCCACATCGGCTTGACGCCGCAGTCGATCCACGCGCTCGGCGGTTTCAAGGTGCAGGGCAAGGAGCTCGACGCGGCGAAGTCGTTGGCCGACGACGCGAGCGCGCTCGCCGACGCCGGCTGCTTCGCGATCGTGCTCGAGTGCGTTCCCGACGCGGTTGCCCGCGTCATCACCGAACAGATCTCGATCCCCACGATCGGCATCGGTGCGGGCCGGCACTGCGACGGGCAGGTGCTGGTGTGGCACGACCTGCTCGGCTTCGGCAGCCCGGAGCACCGCGCGCCGAAGTTCGTGCGCGCCTACGCGTCGATGGAGCTCAATGCGACCGAGGCGATCGAACGGTTCTGCGCCGACGTGCGGGCGGGCACGTACCCCGCGAGCGCGGAGACGTACCACATGACCGATCGCATGGCCGACGCCCTCGGGCTCTACGGCGGCGCGGCCGAACCCGAGCTCGCGCAATAGCCGATGGCGGCGCGCGCCCGCATCGCGGCGGCAACGGTCGTCGCGGTGGCGGCGCTCGCCGGCATGGTGTTCCTGATCGTCCACATCCGCGCCGACGAGTCGGATGTGGGGCACTTGTCGTTCACGACGACGAGTCCCGCGGCCGCGCCGTTCGCCGAGTTCGACGCCGCGCACGTTTCCGTCGGATCGACGTGCCTGCACGTTCTCGTCGCGCTGTCCGAGACCCAGCGGGTGCAGGGGCTGCGCGACGTGCAGTCGCTCGCGCCGTACGACGGGATGCTGTTCGTGAATCCGGGCGATACGACCGCGCGCTACACGATGGCGAACACGCCGATGCCGCTCGACATCACGTTCTTCGCCGCGAACGGCGACCCGGTCGATCAGACCCGGATGGCGCCGTGCCCGGACGGCACCGATGCGACGTGTCCCGAGTACGCGAGCAAGGAGCACTATCGCTATGCGCTCGAACGCCCGGTGGGATCGAGCAGCGCGTCCGGGGCCCTCGGAGGCTGCGCGGCGTGACTGTCTCACGCTGCTTGTAGCGTCAGCGCCGATAGGTCGAGTCGAGGTGATCTGCTAGCTTCCACCGGTTCAGACAACCGAAGATCCTGCCCCCACGACGCCGGGAGATCCGGCGGGCAACGGGGCCCGCAGCGGCCAGACCGTGCGGCCCGAAGGAGGTATTGACGCATGACGCGTCCGTACGAAGTCATGATCATCGTCGACGCAGACCTGGAAGAGGAGACGATCCGGGCTGCCGTCGAAGGATGGCTCCAGCTCATCGAGTCGAATGGCGCCGAGCGCGGCCATGTCGACTTCTGGGGAAAGCGCCGCCTCGCCTACGAGATCAAGCACAAGGTCGACGGGTACTACATCGTCCTCCAGGCCCGTGCTGAACCGCAGGCGATGGAGGAGCTGAGCCGGACTCTCTCCCTGGCAGATGAAGTGATCCGCCACATGGTGCTGCGTATTCCGGAGAAGGTCTACGGACCTCCGAAGACCGCAGGCGCCTCGGCGGGCAGCAGGCATAGGGAGTAGCCGACATGGCAAGCGATTCGAACAGCATCACGATCTCCGGCAACATCACCCGCGATCCGGAGATGCGTTACACGCCGAGCGGCGTCTCGAAGGTCACCTTCGGGGTTGCCGTCAACCGGTCGTGGCGGAATCAGCAGACCCAGGAATGGGACGAGCAGACCAGCTTCTTCAACGTGGTCGCCTGGCGTCAGCTCGCCGAGAACGTGGGCGCGTCACTCACGAAGGGCTCGCGTGTGGTCGTCAGCGGCCGTCTCGAGCAGCGCAGCTGGGAAACCGAGGCGGGCGAGAAGCGGTCGATCGTCGAGATCGTCGCCGACGATGTCGCGCCGAGCCTTCGGTTCGCGACCGCCGAGGTGCACCGGGTCGAGCGCAGTGGGCCGGGAGACGGGGGTGGCGGCCCGCCCCGCCGCCCCGCACCCTCCCAGGCACCGGCTGCCGCCGGCGCACCGGCCGGCGAGGGCAGCTACGACGACTACGGCGAAGAGCCCTTCTAACCCGATAGGGCCGTTCTCAATTCGATAGGGACAGGCACATGGCACAACGCAGAGAGAAGAAGGCGCCCCCCGGCAAGGAGCGGCGCCCGATCAAGAAGAAGACCTCGATCCTCATCACCGAGAGCATCGACTACATCGATTACAAGGACGTCAACCTGCTGCGCCGCTTCATGTCGGAGCGCGCCAAGGTTCGGGCCCGTCGGGTGACCGGCAACACCCAACAGCAGCAGGTCGCGGTGGCCAAGGCGATCCGCGTCGCACGCGAGATGGCGCTGCTGCCGTACAGCGTTCGTCAGGTGACCCAACGGTCGAAGGGCCGTCGCGACCGCGGCGATCGTGGAGACCGCGGCGACCGGGGCGACCGCGAGGGCGAGTTGCGCGACATTCCCGGCCCGATCACCGACGAGCCCACCTCGTCGGGAGCAGAAGGCGCGGGTATCGACGAGAACGGCATGGGCGACTTCTCGGCCGAGTTCGCCTCCGAGGAGAACTCGGGGAGCGACACTGCCGGCGAGACGACTGTCGACGAAGGCGGCGAGGAATGAGGATCGTTCTCCGCGACGACGTCGACAATCTGGGCAAGAAGGGCGAGGTCGTCGACGTTGCCGACGGCTACGCCCGCAACTTCCTCGTGCCGCGCGGCCTGGCGTTGAAGGCATCGGCCGGAAGCCAGAAGCAGGCCGACGCCATGGTCCGGAACCGCGAGGCGCGGGATCGTCGTGAGCGGGAGGGCGCCCAGGCGCTCGCCGCCCAGTTCGAAGGGCGCACGATCACGGTCAAGGCGCGCGCCGGGGGCGAAGGCCGCCTGTTCGGTTCGGTCACGGCTTCCGACATCGCCGAGGCGGTGCAGAGCCAGACCGGGGCCGAGATCGACCGGCGCAAGCTCGATCTCGACGAACCGCTCAAGGAAGTCGGCGGCGTCGACCTGCAGATTCGCCTGCACCCCGACGTGGTGGCGACCATCCACGTCGAGGTCGAAGCAACCAGCTGACCCGGCGGATTTCGAGGGTCGAGCCGGTCCCGTCGGTCCCTGGTTCGCGCGCGCCTGTCCGCGACAATCACACGTGTGTCATTCGCCCGCCGCGGGACCTTCTGCACAGCCGGCGTCACCGCCGGATTCTTTTCTCCGGACGCCTGTGGACAGCCGGCGATATCCACAGCCGTTCCGGGGTCGCTGTGATCCCGGCTCCGGTCGGCCCGGGCCGCGGCGGTGGGCGGCGCCCGCGCTCGATACCCGCCTGCCAGCGGTGATTCCGGTCCCCGCCGGCACCGGCCCCACCCGGGCGTCGGTGGCGCACCCTCGTGCCATTGTCCACAAGGGTGTGGACCGCCGGTTCCTCACAGTCGACCCCCCGCAATTCACAGGCTTGTCCCCTTCTACCGCACAGCTACGACGTGCCAAGGTCCTGTCTTTCTCGGGAGGGAGGTAGCGATGGTCAGAATCGAGGATCCGCCGCGGCGGAGCTCTTCTGCGCGCGTACCCCCGCACAACCTGGAGGCCGAGGAGTCGTTGCTCGGGGCCATGATGCTGAGCCGCGAGGCGATCACCGCGGCCGTCGAAGCCCGGCTTGAACCGAGCGACTTCTACAAGCCCGCGCACGGCGAGATCTTCGAGGCCGCGTACGGGCTGCACAGTCGGGGGGAGCCGGTCGACCCCGTCACCGTGGCCGAGGAGCTGCGCCGGGCCTCCCAACTCGACCAACTCGGTGGGCGCCAGACCCTGATCCGGATCCAGGCCTCGACCCCGGCGTCGGCCAACGCCCAGCATTACGCGCACATCGTCGCCGAGCTCGCGATGTTGCGCCGGTTGATCGAGACCGCGGGCGGCATCCAGGAGATGGCGTACGCGGCCGAGGACGACGTCGACGAAACCCTCGATCGCGCCGAAGCCGCGATCTTCGAGGTCGCCGAACGGCGCGTGGCCGACTCGCTCGTCCCGCTCTATCCCGCACTCGAAGAGACGATGAATCAGCTCGAGGCGCTGTACGACCGCCAGAGCGACATCGTCGGTACCGCCACCGGATACCACGATCTCGACGCACTTCTGTTGGGCATGCAGCCCTCGACGCTCACGATCGTCGCGGCGCGCCCCGGCCAGGGAAAGACGTCGCTGACGCTGGGCATGGCGCAGCACGTCGCGTTGCACGGCCGTAAGCCCGTGCTGTTCTTCTCGATGGAGATGGGCTACCTCGAGCTCACGAAGCGTCTCCTCGCGGCCGAAGCGCGCGTGTCGTCGCGCAAGTTGCAGACCGGCAAGCTCTCCGAACACGAGTGGCCCCGCGTCAACCAGGCCGTCGGTCGGTTGGCCGAAGCTCCGTTCTTCATCGACGACAACCCCCGTTGCACGGTCATGGAGATGCGGGCCAAGGCGCGGCGCATCAAGGCGCGCCACGGCGAGATCGGCCTGATCGTCGTCGACTATCTCCAGCTGATGTCGTCGCCGCGGCGCGTCGAGAACCGTCAGGTCGAGGTCTCGGAGTTGTCGCGCGGCTTGAAGATCCTGGCCCGCGAGCTCGAAGCCCCGGTCGTGGTCGCCGCGCAGCTCAACCGGCAACTCGAGTACCGCCAGGACAAGCGGCCGATGCTCGCCGACCTGCGCGAGTCCGGCTGTCTCGTCGCGCAAACGCGCATCACGCTCGCCGACGGAACCACCACCACGATCGGCGAGTTGCACGAGAACGACACCCGCAACGTCGAGGTGCTCACTCTCGACGAGCACCTGCGGCTCGTACCGGGCGTGATGAGTCACGTGTTCTGCAGCGGGACGAAGCCGATCTTCGAGTTGCAGCTCGCCTCGGGGCGCACGGTCACGGCCAGTGCGAACCATCCGTTCCTGACGCTCGACGGTTGGGTGCACCTCGCCGATCTCCCGATCGGTGCGCACGTCGCGTCGTCGCGGCGTAGTGGTCCCGATGTCGATCCCCGCCACGATTCCGTGCCGCGCGAGGTCTGGGACTACATCGAGCGCAAGGGCCTGCTCGTCAACGGCTCACTGCGCGCCCACGATCTCGTCGAGCGGCTGAGCGAGACCGACGCCGGTCGGTACCGCGTCTACGAAGAGGGCGTTTCGCGCTCGCTGATGGGGCGTATCGCCGAGGCGCTTCCCGATCAGTTCCTCTCCGACCTCGGTTCGAGCGACGTGCTCTGGGACCAGATCGTGGCGGTCGAGCCGCGCGGTGCCGCGCCGGTATACGACGCGACCGTCGCGGGAACGCACAACTTCGTCGCCGACGACATCGTCGTGCACAACAGCATCGAACAAGACGCCGACGTCGTGATGTTCATCTACCGTGACGAGCTCTACAACCCGGAGTCGGATCAACGGGGTCTGGCCGAGATCATCATCGCCAAGCACCGCAACGGTCCGGTCGGTTCCACCAAGCTCGTCTTCCACGGCGACTACACCACGTTCGAGAACGCGGCGCGCGAGTAACGCGTCGAAGACCGCTCAGTCGAAGACCGCGGTGCGGCGGCCGTACACGATGACGCGGTGTTCGAGGTGCAGGCGCAGCGCTTCGGCCAGCACCACAGCTTCGATGTCGCGGCCGCGCCGTTCGAGCCGGGCCGGGTCGTCGCGGTGCGAGACGGGCGTGACCTGCTGGGCGATGATCGGGCCTTCGTCGAGGTCGGCGGTTACATAGTGCGCGGTCGCGCCGATGACCTTGACGCCCCGCTCGTGCGCCTGCGCGTAGGGCCGCGCCCCGGCGAACGACGGCAGGAACGAATGGTGGATGTTGATCATCCGCTCGCGCCAGGGTTCGACGAGCCAAGCGGGCAGCACGAGCATGTAGCGCGCGAGCACCACGACGTCGGGGCGGCGCTCGTCGAGCAGCACGGCCAGCGCGTGTTCCTGCGCGTCGCGCGCGCCCGCCTCGACGGCGAGTACGTGGAACGGAACGCCGAAGCGCGCGACGAGGTCGGCGTTCGTATCGTGGTTCGACGCGACGAACGCGATCTCGCCGGGAATCTCGTGTTGGTGAAACCGCACGAGGAGATCGCCGAGGCAATGGCCCTGGCGCGACGCGAGGATCGCGACGCGGGGGTTCGCGGAGAGATCGTGCACGCCCCACGTCATCGCGAACCGTTCCGCGATCGGTGCGAACTCGGCCGCGAGGTCGGCGCGCGTCGCGGTGACGTCGAACTCGACGCGCTGCAGGAAGAGCCCGGCCGCGGGATCGGAGTGTTGGTCGGCCTCGACGATGTTGCCGCCCGCCCCCGCCACGAACGTCCCTACCGCGGCGACAATCCCGGACTCGTCGGGGCACTGGAGGAGGAGTACGGCGCGCACAGTGTTCTCAATCGGCGCGGCGGCAGCTCAAAAGAGCGTGAGATCGGGGTCGACGTCGCCCCGGAGCCGTTCGAGGTCGATCTCGACGCACGCCACGCCCTTGCTCGCGGCGTACACCTTGGCCTGCGGCTTGATCTGCTGCGCGACGAACATCCCGAGCGTGGGTGCGAAGCGCGGGTCGCGATCGAGCCGCTCCTGGTAGCGCAGCAGCTGGTCGACACCGGCGATGTCGCCAACCCGTTTCACCTCCACCACGACCGTTCGGCCGTCGGCGTCGCGGCACAGCAGATCGACCGGGCCGATGTCGGTCGGGTACTCGCGCCGGATCAAGGTGAAGTCGTCGCGCAGCGCCGCGACCCGCGCCGCGAGCAGCACTTGCAACTCCGCCTCCACCCCGTCCTTCTCGAGGCCCGGATCGTCGCCGAGCTCGATGGTCGTGTCGGCCAGGATCTCGTGGATCTCGATCCGCAGGGTTTCGCCCTTGGGCGTGCGGGCGACGATCTCGCTCTCGGAGTGCTCGATCGTGCAGGGCGGGTTCATCCAGTTCAAAGGCTTGTACGCCTTCGTGTCGGAATGGATGGCGATCGAGCCGTCGGCCTTGCACAACACGAGCCGGATCGCGGGGGCGAGGCGCGCCCCGAGCCGGCCTTCGTAGGTCACCGAACACCGCGCGACGAGCAACCGCATCCGTTCGAGTCTGCCAGATCAGGCGTGGCTAACCTCCGAGGTGATGGTGCCGATGCTCGGGTCGTCCGGGAGCTTCTACGACGAGGTGTTGCGGGAGCTCGTCGCGGCGTTGGGCGCGGCGTTGTTCGTCGCCAACGCACTCGCGCTCTACCGGCGGCGGGCCGACGCCCGCGCCGCGGAGAAGCGCATGATCGTGCGCAACCGCCCGGGCAGTCCGGTACGCGGCTACAAGCGCAACGACAACACCGATCTCGCGCAAGCGCCGTTGGTGCGCACGGTCACGTACATGTTGATCGGCTTCGTCGTGATGATCGCCGGCCTCGGCGCCCTCATCAACAAATAGGCGGGTGGCGATCGGCCCAGGGCCGCGCCTGTTCGAGTTGCGCCGCGACCCGCAACAAGAGGTCTTCGCGTCCGTAGGCCGCGACCAGTTGCACGCCGATGGGTAGCCCGTCGTCGTTCCAGTGCAGGGGGAGCGAGATCGCGGGTTGGCCGGTGACGTCGAACGGGGAGCAGAACGTCACGAGCCGGCCCATGCGCGCGCCGACGCCGGGGTCGAGGTTGTCGGGACCGATCTCGCCCAGGTGCACCGGCGGTTCGGGGCTCGTCGGCACGACCAGAACGTCGTGGTCGAGCCACCAGTTCGCGACGCGCCGCGACCACGCCTGCATGACCTCCATCGCCTCGGCGTAGTCGAGCGCGGTGAGCTGCGAGCCCATGGTCGCGAAGAACGTGTTCATCGGTTCGAGCTCGTCCGTGATGTCGCGACCGAGGCGTGCGCTCCAACGGGCGACATCGCGCGCGACCGATGTGGCCAACACCGTGACGTAACCCGTGTTGAACGAGCCGTCGAGCGCGGGGATCGCGGTGGGCTCGACGTTGTGCCCGATGTCGGCCAGCAGCTGCGCGGCGTCGTCGACGGCGCGCACCACGTCGGGATGGGAGGCGTCGCCTTCGAGGGTCTCGGTGCGGAACCCGATGCGCAGGGCGGCGAACGGCGCGTTCAACTCTTCGACGTACGGCCGCCGGGGCGGAGGCGCGGTGTACGGGTCACCCGGCCCCGCGCCCGAGACCGCGTCGAGCACCGCCGCGGTGTCGCGGATCGTTCGGGTCAGCACGAACTCGTGGGTGAGCGGGCCCCAGTACTCGCCGAAGTCGGGCCCGAGCGTGGTGCGGGCCCGCGTCGGTTTCAGGCCGACGATGCCGCACATCGAGGCCGGGAACCGGATCGATCCGCCCATGTCGTTGCCGTGCGCGACCGGTACGAGCCCGGCCGCGACCGCGGCGGCCGATCCGCCACTCGATCCGCCGGTGCTTCTCGTCTCGTCCCACGGATTGCGGGTCGGTCCGTACGCCCGCGGTTCGGTCGTCACGCTGGTTGCGAGCTCCGGCGTGTTGGTCTTCCCGACGAAGACGAATCCCGCGGCCCGAAAGCGCGCCGCGAGCCACGTGTCTTCGCGCTCGGTCCAGCCCGCGTCCTTCAGCGCTTGCATGCCCGCGTGGAACGGATCGCCCGCGGTGTGGCACACCGCGTCCTTGACGAGGAACGGGACGCCTGCGAACGGGGCGGCGGCGGCGAAGGTCGCGCCGTCCGCGGCTTCGGCGCGGGCGCGTTCGAAGCGGCGGTGAATCACCGCGTTCAACCGTCCGTCGATCTGCTCGATGCGGGCGATGGCGGCGTCGACGAGCTCCCCCGCGGACAACGCGCCCGTCCGCACGAGCTCCGCCTGCGCGGTTGCGTCGAGGAAGGCGAGATCGTCGGTCACGAGCGCGCAGCGTAGGTGGCGCTTTCGGAGAGCGCCCGGCCAGACTGCGCCCCATGAGCTCTCCCCTCCTGAACGACGACACCCTCCGGCGGCGGGCCCGCACGCTCGCCGCGAACCTCGAGCCGGTCATCGGGCAGGTGTTCTTCGCGCCGGAGTGCCACGCCGCGTACGAACAGCTCGGCTTCGGGCCGAGCCCGGCGACGTTCGGCAACGGAGTGGCCGCGCCCGACGGTCCGGCGTACTTCACGAGCCGCGGTTCCCTGCTCGGCCAGGTGGAGCCCGAGGTCGTGGCGTCGGCGTTCGGCGTGTTCAAGCCCGCGGTCGTGGTGGCCGGCGTGCGCTTCGGCTGGACGCGTACCGACGCGGCGACGATCTTCGCGGCGCGCCGCGCCGGCGCGGTCGCGCAGCTCGTCCGCGTGTGCGGTCCGGCCGGCCCCGTTGTGCAGCGCGCCGCTGACCTGTTGGCGCGCGCCGTCGATCCGTTGGTCGAGCCCGGCCGTCCGTTGTTCGCGGGGTTGCGCGCCCACTGGGATGACCCCGCCGACGCCTGGACCCGGCTGTTCCATCTCGGCGACATGTTGCGTGAGTACCGCGGTGACGCGCACGTGTGCGCGTGGTCGACGGCCGGGGTCGACGCGATCGAGATCGGTCTGCTCACCGAGGCCTACATGGGGCTCCCGTTGCGGACGTATATCCGGACCCGGGCGTGGGACGACGCCGAGCTCGACGGCGCCGTCGGCCGGCTGCAGGCTCGGGGGTGGTTCGACGACGCCGAGGCGTTCACGGCCGCCGGCCGGTCGGCGCGGGAGGCGATCGAGAGTGCGACCGACGGCGCGATGGCCCCGGCCCTGACTGCGCTCGGGGCCGATCTGGACGAAGTCGTCGGGTTGCTCGGTCCGTGGGGCGAGGCGATGCGGGCCGCGGGCGGCTATGTCGGCGGGCCCGTCGATCTGTGGCCCAATCGCGCCTGAGCGAATTGGGCGCGATATCCGCCTACTTCAGCTGACAGTGGGTCAGACTTTTCGCCGTGACGTCGGCGTTGCTGCTCGTTGCGTTCCTGGTGGTGGTCGAGTTGTCGTATCGCCGCTGGATCCGCAGGCTCGGTTCGGGTCGCGTTCCCGTCGCGCCGGAAGTTGCCGAATCGCGCCGCGAGAGTGACGCGACCGTCGTCCCGTTGCCGCGCCGACAACAGCCACCGGCTCGGCGCAGCGGGTAAACGGCTCGGCGCCGCGGATAGCTCCGGCGCGTTCAGCGTTCCGACACATTGTTCGTGCGCAGCGGCTAAGCGCTAGACAGTGGATTCGGATCGCCGTGTCTACGGAGGGCAAACAGTGGCTGACATCAGTGACTACGAAGCCGAGCAGATCGCCAAGGCGAATGCCACCGGCCGCAAACCGGTCGTGTTCGTGCACGGTCTTTGGCTGTTGCCGATGAGCTGGGATCGTTGGCGGACGATGTTCGAGGCGGCCGGCTTCACGACGCTGTCGCCGGGTTGGCCCGACGATCCCAACACGGTCTCCGAGGCCAACGCCCACCCCGAGGTCTTCGCGAAGAAGACGGTCGGCGAGATCGCCGATCACTACGAAGAGGTGATCGGGAAGCTGACGACGAGGCCCGCGGTGGTCGGGCATTCCTTCGGCGGGTTGCTCGCGCAGATCCTGGCGGGGCGCGGGCTTTCGGACGCAACCGTCGCCATCGACCCCGCGCCCTTCCGGGGCGTGCTGCCGTTACCGATCTCGGCGCTGAAGTCGGCGTCACCGGTGCTCGGCAACCCCGCGAACCACCACCGCGCCGTTCCTCTCACCTACGAGCAGTTCCGGTACGCGTTCGCGAACGCGGTGGGCGAAGACGAAGCTCAGGAGCTGTACAACACGTACGCGGTTCCGGGCTCGGGCGCGCCGCTGTTCCAGGCCGCGACCGCGAACCTGAACCCGTGGACCGAGGTGAAGGTCAAGTCGAAGAACCCCGACCGCGGTCCACTGCTCATCATCGACGGCGAGAAGGACCACACCGTTCCGTGGGCGATCGCGAACGCGTCGTTCAAGAAGCAGAAGCGGAACAAGGGTGTGACGGAGATCGTGAAGATCGACGGCCGCGGCCATTCGCTGACGATCGACCACGGTTGGCGCGACGTCGCCGACACGTCGCTCGCGTTCATTCAGCGGTTCGTCAAGCCCTGACCGAACGGCTTCGGTTTCGTCGTTCTCAGTCTTCGGGAAGGCTCGCTGCGATGCCGTCGAGTAGACGGCTGAGGTTGCGGTCGAACCGTTCGGTGTCGCGCATGTGGGCCTCGATCTGGCCCCACGTCTTCTCGATCCCGAACTCGTCGGCGAGCGCGGCGAGGTGCGGGTAGTCGCCGGTCTGCAGGAGCCCGTTGACGTATTCGATCATGCCCGGCGCGATCCCGGAATCGTCGGGCTGCACGTTGTTGCGTTGCCCGAGGCAGTAGCCGAAGACGTATTCGTCGACGAACGAGACGATGTCGAGCTTGTCGACGAGCGGAATCGGAAGCGACGCGACGGCCTGCATCGACTGGTCGAAGTGGCGCACGCTGTTCGGTCCGATGGGCGGGTCGTCGGCGATGTCGAGGATCCACGGGTGGCGTTCGAGTGACGCGCGCGAACGCTCGGCGACGAGCGTGAGGGCCGCACGCCAGTCGGCGGGCATCGGTACCTCGGGCGGGATGACGACCTCGCCCATGACCGCGTCGACGACGAGCGTGAGGAGCTCGTCCTTCGTGCGCACGTAGTGGTAGAGGGTCATCGTCCCCGCGCCGAGCTCGGCTGCGATGCGGCGCATCGACACCGCGTCGAATCCTTCCGCGTCGGCGATGCGCGTCGCGGCGGCCGCGATGTCGTCGCGGGTGAAGCGGGGCCGGCGTGCGGCGGGCTCCACTCGCGTCCATACATCGAGCGTGCCGAGGTGTTCGGCGATGCGTTCGAGAGTCTCGGCTTTGATCGCGGCCTTGCGGGCGGCGCGCTCCGACATCCGCCCGAGCTGCTCGGCCCGGCGCGCGGCCTGCGCCGTCTGGCGCTCGACCTTGTCGGTGATCTTCTCCGCCACCCGCTCGACGACGTAGTCGCGGAACGCCTCCCCGCTCTGCGGGCCCGGTTTCCGGTTGGATCTGCGATCCCCGGGTTTGCGTTCCGGGGGCTTGCGGTCAGGCGCCATAGGAATCACGCATCATTTCACTTGTCACTCGTACAGTGTACTGCTAACGTAGCCGTACTATGTACGATCACGAAGTACAGCATACGAACAACCTGACCGTGCCGGCCACCGGTGCAAATGTCGCCGGTACGGGCGCCGGAGTCCAGGCCCAGGGCCTCGGGAAGCGCTACGGCGAGCTCTGGGCGCTGCGCGATCTCGACCTCGACGTCGCCCCGGGCACCGTCCTCGGCCTCCTCGGCCACAACGGCGCGGGCAAGACCACCGCGATCCGCATCCTGACGACACTGTCGACCCCCACCGAGGGTTCGGCGGTGGTCGGCGGCATCGACGTGGCGCACAACCCGGCGGGCGTCCGGCGCCGGATCGGTGTGGCCGCCCAGCAGGCGACCGTCGACGGGTTGATGAACGCCCGCAAGAACCTGGTGATGGTGGGCCGGCTGCACCACCTCCCGAAAGCGGAGGCCGCGGCGGCGCGCCGACGAGCTGCTCGAGCGCTTCGGGCTCACCGACGCCGCGACCCGCCTGGTCAAGAACCTGTCCGGGGGCATGCGCCGCCGCCTCGACCTCGCGGCCAGCCTCGTCGCCGACCCTCAGGTCCTGTTCCTCGACGAACCCACGACCGGTCTCGACCCGCGGAGCCGGGGCGAGCTGTGGGACATGCTGCGCGACCTCGTCCGCGACGGCACCACCGTCATCCTCACGACCCAATACCTCGAGGAGGCCGACCGCCTGGCCGACGACATCGTGGTGCTCGACCACGGGCGCACGGTTGCGCACGGCACCCCCGAGGAGTTGAAGGCGCACATCAGCAACGACCGCGTCGACGTGACGCTCGAAACCGCGAGCGACTACGCAGCCGTCGTGCGCGCCACGGAGGCGCTGACCGCCCACGCGCCGAGCCTCGACGAGGCGCTTCTGGTCGCGACCATCCCCGTGCTCGAAGGCGTGCGTCTCATCGATGTCATGCGCGCCCTCGACGCGCAAGGGATCGAGCCCGTCGACCTCGACCGGCGCGAAGTCACCCTCGACGACGTATTTCTCACCCTGACCGCGCCCGGTCGCACGAGTGAAGAGGTTTCCGCATGACTGCATCCCCGACTCACCGACGCGCCTCCCGTGTACGCGCCCGCAATCCACGCCGACGCCGAGCCGACCGACCGCGAGCCGCATCGCGACCTGGTGGAGCGACACCGTGGTGTTCGCGGGCCGCAACATCGAGCACATCCGCCAGATCCCGGAAAAGCTGCTCGACGTCACGCTCCAGCCGCTGATGTTCGTACTGCTGTTCGCGTACGTGTTCGGCGGTGCGATCCACATCGGCGGTGGCAACTACCGCGAGTACATCATCGCCGGCATCCTCTTGCAGTCGTTGGCCTTCGGCATGACCGGACCGGCTACCGCGATCGCGACCGACCTCACCGAAGGTGTGATCGACCGTTTCCGGTCGCTGCCGGCCACGCGCGTCGCGTACTTGTCGGGGCACTATCTCGCCGAGCTCGCGGGCATGGCGCTCTCGATCGTGGTCCTGCTCAGCGCGGGTCTGCTCGTCGGGTGGCGCACGCACACCGATCTCCTTCACATCACGACCGCGCTCGTGCTGCTCCTCACGTTTGCGTCGGCGATGATCTGGATCGGCACGTGGATCGGGCTGAAGGTTCGCTCGGCCGACGCGGTCATGGGCGTCGGGTTCGTCGCGGTGTTCCCACTCACGTTCTTGAGCAACGCGTTCGTGCCGATCAACTCACTCCCCAACGCACTGCAATGGGTCGCGGCTTGGAATCCGATCAGTGTCATGGTCGCGGCGGTGCGCCAGCTCTTCGGGAACCCGCTCTCTCCGCTCGTCAAGCACACCTGGCCGCTCGAGCACCCGATCGTCGCCGCGTTCCTGTACTGCGGTGTGATGTTGGTGATCGCAGTTCCGGCGTCACTCCGCCGCTATCGCGCCCGCACCAGCGACTGACCTGGCCTGCGTCGTCTCGACGAGGCGTTCACCCTGCGGTCGGGCGCGCCGTCACGAGTTGCGAGTGCTTGGGTGGAGTCGTCGTCGGCGGTGTCGCGGCAACGGCCGTCTCCACGAGCCAACCGCCGGTGGCGAGGAGCGCGTAGTGCTCGGCTGCGGGCAGGATCGTCCGCCAGGGCTCGGTGCGTCCGGCGCGGCGCCGCGCGTTGGCGGCGGCCGTGACGCGAGCCGAATCGCCGCCGGCGGCGTGCAACGCCAAGCTGGCCGCCAAGGTGCTGTCGGAGGTGGCGCGCGTCCTGAGACCGCGGAGCAGATCCACGATCGTCGGCTGCGTGAGATAGACGAGCAGACCCTCGCAGATGAACAGCGATGTCGAGTCCGCGTCGTGACCGCATGCGCCGACCACGGCCGCGATGTCGTCGACCGAGAAATCGGCGGCCGCGAGAGTGACCGCGCCGAGGTCGGCGGCGATGGCGCGCAGTCGCCGCGTCTTGTCGCGCTGGGTCGCGGGATGGTCGACTTCGAAGAACCGCACACCGGGAGTACGGAACCGCAGCGCCCGATCGTCATAGCCCGCGCCCAGGATGACGATCTGGCCTACACCCCGGCTGATCGCCGACTCGACCTGCGCGTCGAAGAACGTCGTGCGCACGGTGATCTCGGGCCGGAGCCAGCCCGCGTACGTCGGGGGCATGCCCGCGCAGAGACGGAGTTGCGCGTCGCCGTCGCCGTGCCGGCTGTGCGGACGCGTGAGCTCGGCGCGCACGAGCGCGACCGCTTGACTGGTTCGGGAGGGCGCGCCGACCGGCACGCGGGTTACGCGCCTTCTTCTCGGGCGCGCGGTTCGTCGGCGCCGACGGCGACGAGCGCGGCCAACGCGGCGCGCGTCTGCGCGACGGCGTCGGGTCCGACGCGCGCCTCGAGCTGAGCGTCGACGCGTTCGACCGCGGCGCGACCCGTCGCCGCCGCCAGCGCGCCCCGCTCGGTCAGGGCCACCGTCATCCGGCGGCGATCCTCGGGGTCGGGAGAGCGGTCGAGGTACCCGCGCACGACCAAGGTGTCGACGAGTTGACCCGCGGCCTGCTTCGAGATCCCGAGAGTCTTGATGATGTCGGCGAGGGGGGAGCCGTTCCGGGCGATCGCGCCGAGCACGAAGCTGCCGTTGCGGGGCACGTCACCGCAGTCGACCTCGGCCAGGGCGGCCCGCATCGCGGAGCCGTAGGTGGTGCGCGCCGCGCGCAGGAGCGCCGGGAACGCGATGCGGTCGAACCAGTTACCGTCTTCTGCGGCGGTGTCTCGAGCGTCGGGCACGGCTCCGAGGGTAATAGACAAGGATATGGACAGTCAACAAGTCGGACGACTTGAGATCGAGCATCTGGGCGGAACCGCGGGCGCGGTCGTGCGGGGCCTCGATCCACGCGTCGTCAACGCCGCCGCGGTTGGCATGGTCCGAGACCTGCTCGTCGAGCGCAAGGTCGTCTTCATCTCCGACGCGCACCTGGAGCCCGCCGAGCTCGTGACCTTCGCCCGGAACTTCGGCGAGCTCACGGTCGCACATCCGGTCATGCCCGGCCTCGACGATCACCCGGAGGTCCTCGAGATCGACGCGACGAAGTCGCGCGAAGACCCCCGCTATCGCGACGAGTACGAGAACGACACCTGGCACACCGACGTCACGTTCATGGAGCGGCCGCCGCTCGGCTCGCTGTTGAGCGCGCGGGTGTTGCCCGACGCGGGCGGCGACACGGTCTTCGCCGACACCGAAGCCGCGTACGCGTCGCTCAGCGCGCCGCTCCGCGCGTTGGTGGACGGACTGCACGCGGTGCACGACGGGCGCACGGAGTTCGCGGCGTTCCTGCGCACGAATCCCGACGGCGGAACGTGGGAGGGAAAGCGGTTCACCGTGCTCGAGCCGGTTGTGCACCCGGTGGTGCGTACACATCCGGAGTCGGGTCGGCGGGGGTTGTTCGTGAACCCGACCTTCACCTCGCACATCATCGAGCTCACCCGCGCCGAGAGCGACGCGCTGCTCGCGTTCCTGTATCAGCACGCGACGAGCCAGGAGCATCTCGTGCGCTGGCATTGGCACGTCGGCGATGTGGCGTTCTGGGACAACCGGGCGACGATGCACTACGCGGTCCGCGACTACGGCGCCGCGCCGCGGGTGATGCAACGCGTGACGTTGCGCGGCGACAAGCCGCAATAGCCGGCGCCGGAGTGATGCTCACGACGGCAATGAGCAACGTCCTGAGTGGCGTCGTCGTGGTCGTGCTCCTCGGGGGTGCGCTCAGCCTGGCCGAATGGATCGATCCCGCCGACCGGCGGGGACCGCGTCGGGTGCGCGGAACGCGCATCGATGCGGCGTGGTTCCTCGTGCACATGTCGTATGCGCCCCTCACCGGGATCGGCGTCCTGGCCGCCGTTGCCGCGCTCGCCCATCACGGTTTCGCGCACAGCCTCGTGGTGCGGAGTCCCGCCGCGGCACAACTGGCGGGCGCGGTCGTGCTCGCCGACCTCGCCGCGTATTGGCTGCATCGGGCGATGCACACGGCTCGCGGGTTGTGGTGGCTGCATGCCGTTCATCACGGCGCGACCGATCTGCATTGGTGGTCGGCGTTCCGCTTCCACCCGCTCGACGGCATGCTCGCGAGCACGGTCCCGCTCTTGGCCGTCGCGGCATGTGGTCTCGGGGTGGGCGCGGTCGCGGGCTACGTGGCGATCGTGTTCGTCGTGACGTTGTTCGCGCACGCCGACGTGTGGGTGCCCGGCCCTGCGCTCGCCCGAATCGTCGCGACGCCGGCGTTCCATCGGACGCACCACGAGATCGGACGCACCGCCGCGAACTTCGCGGTCGTGCTCCCGATCTGGGACCGCCTCTTCGGGACGCTTGCCGACCGAGCGGAAACCGCGCCGATCGCTCAGTGGAGCAGCGCGAGGCCGATCAGCAACGACGCGACGTTGGCGATGCAGCTGACCGCGATCGCGGCGGCCCCACCGGAGTCGCGTCCGCGCCACACCAACGCGGCTTCGAGATAGACGACGCCCACCTCCACGAGCACCAGCGCGGCCAGCGATCCGATCACCGGTGTCAACAACGGGAAAGCCACCAGGAACGCGAGTGGATGCGAGACGAGATTGACGCGGATGCCGGTGCGGCCCGCGCGCACGAGCGCAACGCTGCCGCCGGCGGCCAGGCCGAGCGCGTACACCGGCGTTTCGACTGCGAGCGTGAGCCCGAGCGCGACGACGTAGACGGCGAACGCGCGGACGATCACCGAGATCTCACTGTGGCCGGCGCCGGTGTCGTCGCCGCCGGACCACGAGGAACAGGCCGAGCGCGATGAGCACGATCGCGACGCCGACGACGACCAGGAAGATGATCGCCAGAATCGGTGTCGACGATCCGCCCGGCGCAACGTCGGCGAACAACCCCGGGCCCCGTTGGGCGCCCAGCAGTGCGAGCAGTAGGCCCATCGGCGGGGCGCTCCTTCGGTCGTGGCCCGGGCAGGCTAGGCCGAGCGCTTGTAGCCAGGCGGCGTGCGCGCCCCGGGCCGCGCTCGGGCGCCCACGCCGGTCGTACGGCAGACTTTGACCCATGTCGGTCGGTCCCGCACTCCCTGAGCGACCTGCGCTCCAGGTGAGGGACGTCTACAAGCGGTTCGGCCGGCTCGAGGTTCTGCGCGGTGTCGATCTCGCGGTGTGGCCCGGGGAGATCGTTTCGCTGGTCGGTGAGAACGGCACGGGCAAGACAACCGTCGTGCAGTGCATCGCCGGTACGTATCAACCCGATCGCGGCGCGGTCGACGTGGCCGGTCGTCCGCTCGCCGCCGATCCCTTCGGCGCGCGCGAGCAAGGTGTTGCCGTCGTGTGGCAGGACCTGGCGCTGTGCGACAACCTCAGCACCGTCGCGAACCTGTTTCTCGGCGACGAGCTACGCGAGGGTGCGATCCTCGACGACCGCAAGATGATCGCCGAGGCAGCCGCGCTGTTCGAGACGCTTCATCTCGCGCCGACGGATCTGCAACGCCCCGTCGGCTCGTTGTCGGGTGGACAGCGCCAACTCGTCGCGATCGCGCGTGCGGTCCGCCGCACGCCGGCTGTGTTGGTGCTCGACGAGCCGACCGCGTCGTTGGGTGTGAACGAGACGCGGGTGGTCGAGCGCCTGCTCGTCGAGTTGCGCGCGGCCGGTACCGCGATCTTGTTGGTGTCGCACCGACTCGACCAGGTCTTCGGTCTGGCCGATCGGATCGCGGTGCTCCGCGAGGGACGCATACTCGCCGTCGCGTCGCCGCTCGAGATTCATCCCGACGACGTCGTCGCGATGATGTCGGGGATCGAGACCGTGTCGTCGGCGCGGCGGCAACTGCGGCGGTTGCACAGCCTCGTCGAACAACTCGCCGATGTGGAACCCGCCGCGAGCCTTCCGCTCATCGTGTCGGCCATGGCCGAGGCGGTCGGTGTGCAGCGCCTCTGTGTGCACCTGCTCGACGAGTCCGGGCCCGAGCCGCGGCTGCGGCGGTCGGCGACGGTCGGCATGACGCCGGGCGTGAACGACGGCTTGGAATTGTTGGCGGTCGGCAACGGCGGCGGTCCGCCCGGAGAAGCGGCGGCGACGGGTGAAACCGTTGTGGTCGAGGACACGCGCCGCGATCCACTGTGGCGCCCGCTGCGTTGGACCGACGTGGTGCAACCGCGCAGCTCGTGGTCGGTGCCGATCGTCGGCGCGGCCGGTGTGATCGGAACGATCTCGGGTTACGCCGACACGGTCGGCCGACCGCAGGCCGATCAGCTCGAGCTGGTTTCGCTCTACGCGAGCCATGCCGCGGCCGCCATCGAGAAGGAGCGCCTGCTCGCCGATGCGACGCGCCGCAACCGCATGCTGGAGACGCTGCGCGGGGTGCTCGACAAGTTGGCGGGTCCGCAGCCGGCCGAGGGCGCACTCGCGGTGGCGCTCGTCGCGCTGTGTCGGGGCCTGGGCGCCGACGCGATCGCGCTGCACGATCACGACGGCGCGCGCTGCAACTTCGCGACCAGTGAGCTCGGCGAGCTCGCGGCCGCGGCTTCGGAGCAGCAACAGCGCGCGGCCGCGGCGACGGTGCTGGGGGCGTCGGGTCGCATCGATCGCGCGCGACCGGTCGGCTCCGACGTGCTCGCGGTCCCGATCACCACGCCCGAAGGCCGCGCGGTAGTGACCGCGTGGTGGGCAAACACGACGCGGCTGTCGAACGACGCGCTCGACCTGCTCGACGACGCGGCCCGCTCCCTGCAACTGGCGTTGGAGCGGGAATCGCTGGAACACGCCAACGCGGAGGCCGCCTCGCTCCGACGTTCGCAACTCCTGCAGCGCGACTTCCTTTCGCGCCTCAACCACGAGCTGCGGACGCCGCTGACCGCGATTCAGGGGTACGCGTCCACGTTGCGCCAGACGGATGTGAGCTGGGACACCGCGTATCAGGAGCGTTTCCTCGACTCCATCGCGGCGGAGTCGGCGCGCATGGGCCGCCTCGTCGGCGACCTCCTCGACTTCAGCGCGATCGACTCCGGGACGCTCCGGCTCGTGCGCGACTGGTGCAGCCTCGATCTCGTGCTCGACGCGGCGCGCCAATGCGTGACGCAGGCGCCGCCCGCGGTCATCGAGCTCGAACCGGAGGCGGAGATCCCCACGGTGTGGGCCGACCACGACCGCTTGGAGCAGGTGTTCGTGAACCTGTTCGACAACGCGGTGCGGCACGCCAAGGGCGCCACACAAATTCGGGTTGCGTCCGAGCTCGACCTCGAGCACGCCACCGTGACGATCCGTGTCACCGACGACGGGTGCGGCATCGACGCCGCGTTGCGCGAGCGCGTGTTCCTGCCGCGCGAACGCGGTGCGACCGACGACGCGGGTGCCGGCCTCGGTCTCGCAATCGCCCGCGGGATCGTCGACGCGCACGGTGGGTCGATCGTCATCGAACCCACGACGACCGGAACGAGCGTTGCCGTCACGATCCCCGTCGACGGCGCCCACCGCGCCGAACGCGGTGGCCCGCTCGACGGGCTCGACGCGATGCTCGGCGAGACCGACTCCCGCACCGCCGAAAGCGGAGCGCGCGGGCGATGACGAGCCCGGCGGCCGACGATCCGACGCGGGTGTTGGTGGTCGAGGACGACCGCAACATCATCGACCTCGTGCAGGCGAACCTCTTGGTGCGCGGCTTCGAGGTTGTCGTGTCGCGCACCGGTCAGGACGCGGTCGAGTTGGTGTCGACGACGCGGCCCGACCTCGTGCTCCTCGACCTCATGCTCCCGCACGCCGACGGCTTCGATCTCTGCCGGGAGATCCGCAGCGACTCGTCGGTCGGGATCATCGTCGTGTCGGCCCGGCGGGGAGAACAGGACAAGGTTCGCGCCCTCAACCTGGGCGCGGACGACTACCTGACCAAGCCGTTCGGCGTCGACGAGCTGCTCGCCCGCATCACCGCGTTGCTCCGCCGGAGCCGGCCGCCCGCCCCGCCCGACGAATCCCGCCCGCCGATGACCTTCGGCGGGGTGATTGTCGACCTCGAAGCGCAGCTCGTCACGAAGGACGGCCGGCCCGTTCACCTGACCCCGACCGAATTCGCGCTCCTCCGCCAGCTCGCGTTGGCGCCGGGCAAGCTGATCACCCACGCCGCGCTCCTCCGGGCGGTCTGGGGCCCGGGATATGAGACCGCGACCGAGTACACCCGGGTCTACGTGCGCCGCCTGCGCGCCAAGCTCGAAGGCCCGGGCGAGCCTCCCCTGATCGCGACCGAACCCCGGGCCGGTTACCGGATGACCCTCCCGTTCGAGGCGGAACCCGACCTGTCTCCCCGGCCGACGGGCTGATGCCATAGGGTGCTCTCAGGCCGTGTTCATGATTCGTTCACGGAACGAACGGAACATCTATGCCTCGTTCATACGTGTTTCCGTACCGTTTCCTGCATCTTGCACGACGTGTGTTGGGTATGAGACACGTCGGTACCGACATCCACCAGGGGGAAAAGCACATGCACATATCGCGGAAGCGATCGGCGACGATCGCCATCGCAATGGGAGTTGCCCTTACGGCCGCGGCCTGTGGCAGCTCCTCCAAGCCCGCCAGCACGGGCAGCAACTCCAGCACGACCACCGGCGCCGCTCCGGCGTCGATCTCGCTGTCGTCGTTCACCAGCGACTTCTCGGCGATGGCGCAGCTGAAGTCGCTGGCCAGCCAAGGCAAGGGCCTCATCGGAGTGCTCCTCCCCGACACGACGACATCCGCCCGGTACGAAACCTTCGACCGTCCGTACCTGACGAAGGCCTTCGAAGCGGCCGGCCTTTCGACGAGTGACTTCAAGGTCGACAACGCGCAGGGCAGCGTCAGCACGATGCAGACCCAGGCCGACGCCGACATCACCAACGGCGCGTCCGTGCTGTTGATCGACGCCATCGACTCCGGGAGTGGCGCCGCCATCGAGGCGAACGCGAAGGCCAAGGGCGTCGCGGTCATCGACTACGACCGCCTGGTCAAGGGTGGGACCGCGGGTCGGACCTACGTCAGCTTCGACAACGTCAAGGTCGGCCAGCTCATCGGCCAAGGCGAAGTCGACTGCATCACGGCATGGAACGTCTCCAAGCCCAACATCCTCGTGATGGACGGCGACCCGACCGACAACAACGCCACGCTGTTCGCGCAGGGCTACAACGGCGTGCTCAAGCCGCACTTCGACGACGGTTCCTACGTGAAGGTCGGCGAACCGGCGGGCACGTGGACGCCCGCGGTCGCGGCCACCACGTTCGAGCAGCAGTTGACTGCGCACCCGAACATCAACGCAGTCATCACGCCGAACGACGACAACGCCAACGCCGTGATCTCCGTCCTGCACAAGGACCAGATCCCGGCCAAGAAGTTCCCGACGACCGGTCAGGACGCATCGCTGCCCGGTTTGCAGAACATCTTGAAGGGTTACCAGTGCGGCACGGTCTACAAGCCGATCTACCTCGAGGCGCAGTCGGCGGCGGCGATCGCCATCTACCTCCGGGCCGGTCAGAAGGCTCCCGCATCGCTGGTGAACGGCACGACGCAGGACTCGTCGGCGAATGTCGCCGTCCCCTCGTCGCTCCTCACCCCGATCTGGGTAACGACCGCGAACATGGCTTCGACCGTGGTCAAGGACCAAGCGGTCAAGGTCTCCGACCTCTGCGTGACTGAAGTTGCGGCAGCCTGCACGGCCGCCGGCATCAAGTAACGGCCTCAACGAGGTAACGAGTTTCGCTCGAGGGCGGTTACTCCGTACGGTGTATCCGTGCGGAGTAACCGTCCATCGAGCAAAGTGCACGCATCGTTTCGGAGGAGCGCATCGTGAGCACGGAAGTCGGCGCCGCGGAGGTCGCACCGCGCGAGGCGGCATCCGGTTCCGCGCCGGTCCTGCTCCGCCTCGACCACGTCAGCAAGAGCTTCGGCGCGGTACACGCTCTCGTCGACATCAACCTCGACATCCCGGCCGGTGAGGTCACGGCGCTCGCGGGCGACAACGGGGCCGGTAAGTCGGTGCTCATCAAGTGCATCGCCGGGATCCACACCCCCGACGCCGGGCACATCTTGTGGAACGGCAAGCCGGTCCACATCCGCACGCCGCGTGAATCGGCCGACCTCGGCATCGAGACGGTCCACCAGGATCTCGCGCTGTGCGACAACCTCGACATCGCCCAGAACATGTTCCTCGGGCGCGAGCGGACGAAGCACATGGTGCTGGCCGAGGACGACATGGAGAAAGCCGCCGCGGAGACGCTGCACGGCCTCGCGGTCACCACCGTGCGCTCGGTCCGCCAGCTCGTTCGCTCGCTTTCCGGAGGGCAGCGGCAGGCAGTCGCCATCGCCAAGGCGGTGTTGTGGAACTCCAAGCTGGTCATCATGGACGAACCGACGGCCGCGTTGGGGGTAGCGCAGACCGCGATGGTGCTGAAGCTCGTCCGCAGCCTCGCCGACAACGGCCTCGCGGTCCTGATCATCTCGCACAACATGAACGACGTGTTCAAGGTCGCCGACCGGATCGCGGTGCTGCACCTCGGTCACCTCGTGGCCACGCGGCCCGCTGCTGAGATGGACGCGCAGATCGTCGTCGACATCATGACGACCGGCCGATCGACCCGTACCGTTTCCCCGGCCGCGAAAGCCGACACCGCACCCGACGTGACCGGCGCGGCCGGCGGAGTTGACCGATGACCAGGGTTGACGAGCCCGAACCGCCGGCCCTGGTCGCCGAGGACGATCCCGACCTCCGGCGCGCGGCAGCCGCGGAGACCGAAGTCAGTTCCGGGGCCGAGGTTCAGGCCGACTCCCTGCGCGACTACCTGCATGTCGTGTACCAACGGATCCGCGCCGGCGACAGCGGCGTGCTACCGGTCGTCGCCGGCCTGTTACTGATCTCGATCCTTTTCCAGTCGCTGAACTCGAACTTCTTGTCGGCGGGGAACCTCGTCAACCTGTTGATCCAGGGCGCCGTCTACATGCTGCTCGCCATGGGCGAGGTGTTCGCGCTGTTGCTCGGCGAGATCGACCTTTCGATCGGCTTCGTCAGCGGCATCGGCGGTGTCATCACTGCGGAGTTGGTGAAGCAGTCGGTGGGCTGGCCGTGGTGGGCCGCGATCATCGTCGCCCTCCTCGTCTGCGCGGCCATCGGCGTGCTGCAGGGAACGATCATCACGCGCCTCGGGCTCCCGTCGTTCGTCGTCACGCTCGCGGGCCTGCTCGGTTGGCAGGGCGTGATGCTGTTGATACTCGGTCAGGGCGGGTCGCTCCCGATCAACGACAAGGTGATCAACGATCTCGCGAGCGGCAATCTCACGCCCGCCGCGAGCTGGATCGTGATGATCCTGATCGTCGCGTTCGTCGGCGCCCGCATGTGGATACAGGAGTCGCGTCGGCGCAACACGGGCCTGATCGCGCCGCCCGCGAGCTTGACGATCTTGAAGATCGCCGCGATCGCGGTCGCCGGCGTCATCGTCGTCCTGATCTGCAACACCAACCGCGGCCGGCTCGTCCCCATCAAGGGTGTTCCGTGGGTCGTGCTGATCGTGCTCGGCGTGCTCGCGGCGTGGACGTTCCTGCTCGGGCGTACGAAGTTCGGCCGCTACATCTACGCGATCGGTGGCAACGCCGAAGCCGCGCGCCGCGCCGGCATCAGCCTGGCGCGCATCCGGACGGCCGCGTTCATGCTCGCGTCGTTCACGGCCGGTATCGCCGGCATCATCTACGCGTCGCGCCTGCAGTCGGTGTCGACCGCGCTCGACGGCGGCACGTTGGTCCTGTACGCGGTCGCGGCCGCGGTCATCGGCGGCACGAGTCTCTTCGGCGGTCGGGGTAAGCCAATGCACGCGGTGCTCGGTGGCATCGTGATCGCGGCGATCGACAACGGCATGGGCCTGCAGGGCTACAGCGCGGCGGCCAAGTACGTCGTGACCGCGCTCGTGCTGTTGGCTGCCGTCACCATCGACGCCGTCGCCCGCCGCGACAGCGTGGCCCGCTGACCTACGGGTTCCCCACATCGACGAAGGTCCGGTAGGGGTCCGAGAGCGGGCGACGGGAATCGAACCCGCGTTCTCAGCTTGGGAAGCTGATGTTCTGCCGCTGAACTACGCCCGCGAGCGCGCCGACGTTACCAGAGGACATTTGTGCGGCATCCGCCCACATCCGCCTCTCAGTGAGGGAGAATCGCGCCGATGGCTTACGGCATGCCGGTCCAGGATCCGACCAACGTCATGGGAAAGCGCGTCGTCGCCTACCTGATCGACACCGTGCTGTTCGTCGGGGTCTTCCTGGTGATCATGTCGATAACCAAGGATCACTCCTACACCGGCGCGCCCACGAACGCGTGCGCAACGCTGCGCGACGCCGGTTTCAACGGTGTCTGTTACCAGTTCGGTCACCACGTCTACACGTGGAAAGGCGGCGGCGCGGTTACCGGCTACCTCTTGGCGCTGGTCATCGGGCTCCTGAACTTCGTGGTCCTGCAGGGCATCACGGGCGCCAGCGTCGGCAAGCAGATCCTGCAGCTGCGCGTGGTCGACGCCCAGGGTCAACCCGCGGGCATGGGGCGCGCGTTCGTGCGCACGCTGCTGCTCATCGTCGACAACTTCTTCTGCTTCCTCGTCGGCCTCCTCACCGCTTCGCTCACCCACCCGCACCGGCGGGTCGGCGACATGGCGGCCAACACCTACGTCGTCGGCGTAGCCGATGCCGGCCGGCCGCTCGCCGGCATCGCGCCCGCGTATCAAAGCGCGTACGCCCAGCCCGCCTACGGCCAACCGGGCGCGCCGCCCTGGGCCCCGCCCGGCGCCGCGCCCGCGCCCGGTGCGCCGCCCGCCGCGCCGGGCTGGGGTGCCACCCCGCCCCCGGCCTGGGGTGCTCCGCCGCCGCCCGCGGCTCCCACCTGGGGCGCCGCACCGCCGCCCGCCGCGCCGCCGGCTCCGCCCGCGTGGGGCGCGCCTGCGGCCGATCCCGCGCCGCCCGCGTGGGGGGCACCGCCTCCGCCGGCCCCGGCCGCCGATCCCGGAGCACCGGCGTGGGGTGCACCGCCACCCCCGCCGCCTGCTCCCGCGCCCCCGCCCGCACCCGCGTCCGACCCGGCCGCGCCGCCGTCGAGTTGGGGCGCGCCCGCGCCGGGCGGTCCGTCGACGTGGGGAGCTCCGACCCCCCCGCCGCCGGTCCCGACGCCGCCGCCCCCGGCCCCGCCCGCCGCACCGCAGCCCGACCCGGCGCCGCCCGCGTGGACACCGCCCCCGCCCCCGCCGCAGCAGCCCGCGCCGCCTGCGACACCCCAACCCGCGCCGCCCGCGGCACCGGCTCCGCCCGCGCCCGAGGGCGAGTCGTGGTGGAACAAGGCGTTCACCGAGGACGACGACGAGACCCCCAACGAACCGTCGTGACTCAGGCCCCCTATAGCGGCCCCAACTCACGCCAGTACGAGGTTTGGTCGGGCTAGATCCCCGGGGTGAAGGAACCGGTCGCGGGGGCGGTGCTCGTGGTGCCGTTCTCGATGGCTTCCCAGAGCATCTCCGCGATGTCTTGGACCTTCACCTCTTCGTCCTTGCCTTCACCCTTCACGCCGTCGTCGAACATCACGTAGCAGAAGGGGCACGCCACCGCGATGCGCGACGCGCCGGTGGCGATCGCCTCCTGGCTGCGTTCGGTGTTCACCTTCTTGCCGGTGTTCTCTTCCATCCACATGCGCGCGCCACCCGCGCCGCAGCACATGCCCTTCGTACCGTTGCGCGGCATCTCGACGAGGTCGATGCCGGCGAGTGAACCGACGACGCGCCGCGGTGCGAGATACACGTCGTTGTGCCGACCGAGATAGCACGAATCGTGGTACGTGACGCGTTCCTCGAGCGACGCGCCCGCGAGCGAGAGGCGTCCGTCGCGCACGAGATCGTCGAGCAGCTGCGAGTGGTGGATGACCTCGTAGTTCCCGCCGACCTGCGGGTAGTCGTTCTTCAACACGTTGAAGCAGTGCGGGCATTGCGTGATGATCTTCTTCACGCCCATGCCGTCGAACGTCTCGACGTTCTGCATCGCGAGCATCTGGAAGATGTACTCGTTGCCCGCGCGCCGGGCCTGGTCGCCGTTGCACATCTCGCTCGGGCCGAGGATCGCGAAGTCGATGCCCGCGCGCTGCAGCAGCTTGGCGAGTGCGCGCGACGTCTTCTTGTTGCGGTCGTCGAAGCTGCCCGCGCAACCGACGAAGTAGAGGTACTCGTGGTCGAACGCGCCGCCGGGCTCGACGATGTCGACGCCTTCGAGCGAGCTCGCCCAGTCGCCGCGGTCACCCTGGTTCATGCCGTAGGCGTTGCCCGTGTTCTCCATCGAGCGGAACGTGTTGCCGAGCTCGGTGGGGAAGTCGCTCTCCATCAGCGTGAGGTAGCGGCGCATGTCGAGGATCTTGTCGAGGATCTCGATGTTGACCGGACAGATCTCGTCGCACGCCTTGCAGCTCGTGCACGCCCACACTTCTTCGGGCGACACGCGTTCGAACACGCTGTCGACGGCGATCGCGATGTCGCGGTCGACGCCGACGGGCGGCGACACCACAGGATCACCCGTGGCCGCCATCACTTCGCCGACCTTCAACACGATCTCGCGCGGGTCGAGCGGCTTGCCGGTGGCGTGCGCAGGACACACCGACGTGCAGCGCCCGCAGACCGTGCACGCGTCGGTGTCCATCAGCTGCTTCCAGGTGAAGTCCTCGATCTTCACGGCGCCGAAGCTCTCGAGCTCGGTCTCCATGAGGTTCGGCATGGGCTTCATCGCGCCCTTGGGCCGGTCGCGATCCTTCAGGTACATGTTCATCGGTGAGGTGAACATGTGGCGCAACTTGGTGGTGGGCAGGATCGCGAGGAACGCGAGGAACGCGACCACGTGAATGCCCCACAACCAACGGTGCGTGATCTCGAGCGAGTGCACCGACCACGTGTCGATGAGCTTCGAGAGCGGATACCCGACGAACGACCAGCGCTCGTAGTGCGGCTGGCCCTCCCACGCGATGCGCGCCGCCTCGACGAAGAAGCCGGTCACGCCGATGATGAAGAACGTGACGAGGATGACCGCGTCCTCGGGCTTGGTCTTGATGCGGATGCGGTACGGCCGCTGGACGTAGCGGCGGGCGATCGCCCACCCGATGCCGATCAGGAACATGAGGCCCGCGACCTCGGCGGCCGCCGAGTACGCCTCGTAGGTCTGGCCGTGGAGGAACTTGAAGCGGTCGGGGAGCTGGTGGTCGGTCTCGCTGATGACCGTCACGATGAACAGCGACACGAACCCGAAGTAGAGGAACGAGTGCATGAGGCCGGCCATGGGGTCGCGGAGCAGCGACTGCATCCACACACCGTTGCGGTAGCTCTTGGCCCGCTTCTCGACGTTCTTGCGGTTCGTGCGCCGGTTGTCGGCGAGGCCGCGCTCCCAGTTCTGCACCCGGATCGACGCGAGCCACGCGACGATCAACAACATGGTCGAGACGGCCGCGTAGAACGCGACCTTCATCGCCGTCGGCACGTTGACGAAGACCTCGCGCTGCACCGTCGAGTGGTCGTGCCAGCCCGTGATCGCGGGCAGGACGCCGCTCACGATCACGAACACGAACATCGCGACGCCGAGACCGAGTACGACTTGATGTGCCTTAGGCCGACGCATAGGGCGCGAATGTACAATGCTGCTTTGCACTGGGCTGGCTTCGGGGCTCGCTGCGCTCGCGATGTGAGGCTGCGCCAAGTGCGGCGTGTTCACTGCGCTCGCGCTTCGCCCATCGCTGCCGCTCACCGCGGCCGCCAGCTCAGCCAGCGAAATGCAAAGGATTATTGAGTTACGGATCTCGCGTCGGCTTCGCGGAGGCGCTTGGCCATACCGGCGAGGAGCTTGCGGGCGAAGCCGGGGACCTCGTCGATGAGGCCGGCGAACTCGCGCTGGCCGAGCACGACGAGCTCCATGTCGGTCTCGGCGACGATGGTGGAGTTGCGGGGTGCCTTTTCGAGGAGCGCCAGCTCGCCGAACGCGTCGCCCGGGCCGAGGTTGGCGATCTTGCGGCCGTGCCGCGAGACCCGGGCCGTGCCCTCGAGGATCACGAAGAACTCGTGGCCGGTCTCGCCCTCGGAGATCAGGGTCTTGCCCGCCCCGACCTTGACGTCGTCGGCTCGCCGGGCAACCAGTCCGAGATCCTTGCGGGAGCACGCCGCGAACAGCGGAACCTGCTGGAGGTGGTCGATGAAGGCGTCGCGTCGGGCCATGGGGCGGCAATCTACCGAGTTCTAACGGGCCCGTCACGTGCCAATTCTCCCGGCAATTCTCCGGCGGATTTATCGTCCACCCGGGAATCTGACAACGCCGTTGTCAAGTTACAATCCTTGTACGTACTCAACTCTGTGAGTACACCCAAGAGCAACCCCAGTGGAGGCAAACCATGTCCAAGGCCGTCGGCATCGACCTCGGCACCACCAACTCAGTCGTCTCGGTCCTCGAGGCGGGTGAGCCCGTCGTCATCCCCAACGCCGAAGGCAGCCGTACGACTCCCTCGGTAGTGGCATTTTCCAAGACCGGCGAGGTCCTCGTCGGCGAGGTGGCCAAGCGTCAGGCGATCACGAACCCGGATCGCACGATCCGTTCGGTGAAGCGCCACATGGGCACCAACTGGACGATCGACATCGACGGCAAGGCGTACAACAGCCAGGAGATCAGCGCCCGCATCCTGCAGAAGCTGAAGCGCGACGCGGAGAGCTACCTCGGCACCGCGGTGACCCAGGCCGTCATCACCGTTCCCGCCTACTTCGACGACGCCCAGCGCCAGGCCACCAAGGAGGCCGGTGAGATCGCGGGCCTCGAGGTCCTGCGCATCATCAACGAGCCCACCGCGGCCGCGCTCGCGTACGGGCTCGACAAGGAAGGCTCCGACCAGACGATCCTCGTCTTCGACCTCGGCGGCGGCACGTTCGACGTGTCCGTGCTCGAGATCGGCGACGGTGTGTTCGAGGTGAAGAGCACCTCGGGTAACACGCACCTCGGCGGCGACGACTGGGACCAGAAGATCATCGATTGGATGGTCAGCGAGTTCAAGAACTCGCACGGCGTCGACCTCGGCATCGACAAGATGGCCGCGCAGCGGCTGAAGGAAGCGGCCGAGAAGGCGAAGGTCGAGCTCTCCACGTTGCAGGAGACCACGATCAACCTCCCGTTCGTCACGGCCACGAGCGAGGGCCCGTTGCACCTCGAGCTGAGCCTCACGCGGGCCCGGTTCCAGGAGATGACCAAGGACCTGCTCGAGGCGTGCCGTGGTCCGTTCGATCAGGCGATCCGCGACGCGGGCTTCGACAAGTCGAAGATCGACCACGTCATCCTCGTGGGCGGCTCGACGCGCATGCCTGCCGTCACCGACCTCGTGACCCAGCTGACCGGCAAGGAGCCGCACAAGGGTGTGAACCCCGACGAAGCGGTTGCCGCCGGTGCGTCGATCCAGGCCGGTGTGCTGAAGGGCGACGTCAAGGACATCCTCCTGCTCGACGTCACGCCGTTGTCGCTCGGTATCGAGACCCGCGGTCAGATCATGGAGAAGATCATCGAGCGCAACAGCACCATCCCGGTGAAGCGCTCGCAGGTCTTCACGACCGCCGAAGACAGCCAGCCCTCGGTGGAGATCAAGGTGCTGCAGGGCGAGAGCGAGATGGCGTACCGCAACAAGCAGTTGGGCACGTTCACGCTCACCGGCTTGCCGCCGGCACCGCGTGGCGTCCCGCAGATCGAGGTGACGTTCGACATCGACGCCAACGGCATCGTGCACGTGTCCGCCAAGGACCTCGGCACGGGCAAGGAGCAGTCGATGGTCATCTCGGGCGGTACCGCACTCGGCAAGGACGACATCAACCAGATGATCAAGGACGCCGAGGCGCACGCCGAGGAGGACAAGAAGAAGCGCGAGGAGGCCGAGACGCGCAACACGGCCGACACGCTGGCCTGGCAGACCGAGAGCTTGCTCAAGGAGCAGGGCGACAAGGTTCCCGCCGACGATCGCGAGAAGATCGACGTGGCCTTGAAGAACCTCAAGGAAACGCTGGCCGGTACCGACGTCGAGGCGATCAAGCACGCCCACGAGCTCTTGCTCGCGGCAAGCAACGACTTCACTCGGCGGCTGTACCAGAACGTGCAGGCGCAGCAGTCGGCGGCGGGTGCGTCAGGTGGCGCATCGCAGCCCTCCGACGACGAGGTGGCCGACGCCGAGATCGTCGACGACGTTCCCGACGACAACCAGCAGAGCGCGTAGCCCGTCATGACGGACGCACACAACGAAGTGAACGCGTCTGGTGCGACGCAGGACCCGGGTCAGGAAACTGACCCGGGTTCCGCGGAGGCCGCGCAGTTCGAAGCCGATCTGGAAGCGTTGCAGCGGGATCGTGACGACCTGATCGACACGACCCGTCGCCTCCAGGCCGAGTTCGAGAACTACCGCAAGCGCGTCGAGCGCGAGCAGGCCTCGTTCGCCGAGCGGGCCACGAGCGGACTGCTCGAGCAACTGCTCCCCGTCGTCGACGCGTTCGAGCTCGCGGTGCGCAACCTCGAGGTGAGCGACGTCGACGAGAAGGTGCGCAAGGGCATCGAGCTCGTCTACGCGGAGCTCTCGTCGGTGATCGAGCGGGCCGGACTCGAGCGCATCGAGGCCAAGGGTGAACCGTTCGATCCGAACGAGCACGACGCGGTGATGCAGGACGACGGCGACGGTGAGCCGCACGTCGACGACGTGCTGCGCACGGGATGGAAGTTGAAGGGTCGCGTACTGCGGCCCGCGATGGTGAAAGTGACGAGGAAGACTTCGTAGTGGCAGCTCAGCGAGAGTGGTTCGAGAAGGACTACTACGCCGTGTTGGGTGTGCCGGCCGGCGCGAGCGAGAAGGAGATCTCGCGCGCCTTCAAGAAGTTGGCCAAGCAGCACCACCCGGACGCGAACCAGGGGAACTCCCAGGCGGAGGAACGCTTCAAGGAGATCTCCGCGGCCTACGACGTGTTGGGCGACGCGACCAAGCGCGCCGAGTACGACGAGGTGCGCCAGATGGTTGCGTCCGGTGTCGGACCCGATGGTGCCGGAGGCTTCGGGCCGGGTGGTTTCGGCGGCGGCGGCGGGGGTGGGCGGACGTTCCGTTTCGACACCGACGGCGGTGGGCTCGGCGACATCTTCGGCAACCTCTTCGGCGGCGGTGGTAACAGTGGCGGACGCCGGCGCGGTCGTACCGCGACCGGACCGCAACGCGGCCGCGATCTCGAGACCGAACTGCACCTCCCGTTCGACGATGCGGTGCGCGGCGTCACCTCGACCGTGCGCTTCCGCGCCGACGCGACGTGTTCCACGTGCGCGGGTTCGGGCGCGGCGCCGGGCACGATGCCCGAGACGTGTCCCGAATGCCGCGGCGCGGGAACCATCGCCGACAACCAGGGCCCGTTCTCGTTCTCGCAGGTGTGCCCCACGTGCGGCGGGCGGGGTCAGATCATCCCGACCCCGTGCCCCACGTGCAACGGCAATGGCGTCGAAGTGCGGGCGCGCGAGGTCAAGGTGCGGATTCCCGCGGGAGTCGCCGACGGCCAGCGCATCCGGGTGAAGGGTCGCGGCGGTGCGGGCGCGAACGGCGGGCCGCCCGGCGACCTCTACGTGATCGTGCACGTGCGCGAGCACGCGCTGTTCGGCCGCAGCGGGAACGACCTCACGTTGCGCCTGCCGGTCACGTTCGCGGAGGCCGCGCTCGGCGCCGACATCAAGGTCCCGACCCTCGACGCGCCGGTGACGGTGCGCATCCCGCCGGGAACGCCGAGCGGCAAGACGCTGCGCGTGCGGGGCAAGGGGGTTGCGGCCGACGGCAACGCGAAGCCGGGCGACCTGCTCGTGTCGGTGGAAGTGCAGGTGCCGGTTACGCCGTCGGGCGAGCAACGCGAGGCGATCGCCGCGCTCGCCGGCGTGCTCGACGAGGATCCGCGCGCAGGGTTGTTCGCCGACGCGGTCGGCCCGCGGCGCCGCGAGAGCGATCGCACCGGTGACGGTGCAAATGATGGAGATGCGTGATGGACAGTGATGCAAGAGCCCTCTATGTGATCTCGGTTGCGGCCGAGCTCGCGGGTGTGCACCCGCAGACCCTGCGCATCTACGAGCGCAAGGGTCTGCTCGCGCCGGCCCGCACGAGCGGCCGCAGCCGGCGTTACTCCGACCGCGACATCGCGTTGTTGCGTCGCATCCAGGAGCTCACCAACGACGGCGTCTCGCTCGCGGGCGTGCAGCGCATCCTCGCGATGGAAGAGGAGCTCGCCCGAGTACGCGAACGACTGGCCGAGGCCGAAGCGCGCCTCGATGCGCTGAAGCGCGACGCCGAGCAGCGGGTCGAAGCCGCGCATCGGCAGTACCGGCGCGAGCTCGTCCCCGTGCGCGGCGCCGTCGTCGCCCGTTTCGAAGCCCGCCGGTAACGCAAAACCCGCAACCAGTAGACGAACACCCTTTCGGAGAGAGACAGTCATGGCCGTAGACCCGAGTCGGTTCACCCGTAAGACGCAAGAGGCGTTGGCCGCCGCGCAGGCACTCGCGCGCGACGCGGGCAACACCGAGATCGCGCCCGAGCACGTGTTGCGGGCGCTACTCGATCAGAGTGGCGGTGTCGTGACCGGTGTGCTCGAAAACATCGGCGTCGACGTCGCCCAGGTGCGCAGCCGCGTCGACGAGGCGCTGGCGAAGCTTCCGCGCGTGAGTGGCCAGACCGTGCGCGACGCGCAGTTCGGCGCGAGCACCTTCCGCGTGCTCGAGATGGCCGACGCGGAACGCACCACCCTGAACGACGACTACCTCTCGGCCGAACACCTCTTGCTCGCGATGACCGAGGTGCCCGGCGGGATCGGCGATCTGCTGCGCAGCGTCGGCGTCGACCACGACGCGGTGCTCGAAGCCCTGCGCAAGGTGCGCGGTTCGCACCGCGTCACGAGCGACAACCCCGAAGAGCAGTACCAGGCGTTGGAGAAGTACGGCCGCGATCTCACCGAGGCCGCGCGCCAGGGCAAGATCGATCCGGTCATCGGTCGCGACGAGGAGATCCGCCGTATCATCCAGGTGCTGTCGCGGCGCACGAAGAACAACCCCGTGCTCATCGGTGAACCCGGCGTCGGCAAGACCGCGATCGTCGAAGGACTCGCGCGTCGCATCATCGAAGGCGACGTCCCCGAGGGCCTGCGCAACAAGCGCGTCATCGCGCTCGACATCGGCTCGCTCATCGCGGGCACGAAGTACCGCGGCGAGTTCGAGGAGCGTTTCAAGGCGGTGCTCAAGGAGATCGCCGACTCCGAGGGCGAGATCGTCACGTTCATCGACGAGATCCACACGATCGTCGGCGCCGGCGGCGCGGAAGGCGCGGTCGACGCGGGCAACATGATCAAGCCGATGCTCGCCCGCGGCGAGTTGCGCCTCATCGGCGCGACCACGCTCGACGAGTACCGCAAGTACATCGAAAAGGATGCCGCGTTGGAGCGGCGCTTCCAGCAGGTCTACGTGGGCGAGCCGTCGGTCGAGGACACGATCGCGATCCTGCGCGGCCTGAAGGAGCGCTACGAGGTGCACCACGGCGTGCGCATCCAGGACGCGGCGATCGTCGCGGCCGCGGTCCTGTCGGATCGTTACATCAGCGGTCGGCAGCTGCCCGACAAGGCGATCGACCTCATCGACGAGTCGGCGTCGCGCCTGCGGATCGAGATCGACTCGATGCCGTTCGAGATCGACGTGGTGGGTCGCCGTATCCGCCAGCTCGAGATCGAGCGCGCCGCGCTCGCCAAGGAGACCGACGAAGGTTCCCGCACCCGGTTGGAGGCCCTCGACGCGGAGTTGGAGTCGCTGCAGGAGGAGCGCGACGGCATGGTCGCGCACTGGCAGGCGGAGAAGGACGCGATCCTTGCGATCCAGGCGGGTAAGGAACGCCTCGAGCAGGCGAAGCTCGAAGCCGAGCGCGCCGAGCGCGACGGCGACCTCGAGCGCGCCGCGCAACTGCGGTACGGACACATCCCGGTCGTGGAGCGCGAGCTCGACGCCCTCTCCGGACGGCTCGACGACCTTCAGCGCGACGGGCGCATGTTGAAGGAGGAGGTCGACTCCGAAGACGTCGCCGAGATCGTCGCCAAGTGGACGGGCATCCCCGTCACGCGCCTCTTGGAAGGCGAGATGGCGAAGCTCGTGCACCTCGAAGAGCACCTGCACCAGCGCGTTGTCGGCCAGGAGTCGGCTGTGGTGGCCGTGTCGAACGCGATCCGCCGTTCGCGTGCCGGTCTCTCCGATCCGAACCGTCCCATTGGTTCGTTCCTGTTCCTCGGGCCGACCGGTGTGGGCAAGACCGAGCTCGCCCGCGCGCTGGCCGAGTTCTTGTTCGACGACGAACGCGCGACCGTGCGCATCGACATGTCGGAGTACATGGAGAAGCACTCCGTGTCGCGGCTCGTCGGCGCGCCGCCCGGCTACGTCGGTTACGAAGAGGGCGGCCAGCTCACCGAAGCCGTCCGCCGGCGCCCGTACGCGGTGATCCTGCTCGACGAGATCGAGAAGGCCCACCCCGACGTGTTCAACGTCTTGCTGCAGCTGATGGACGACGGTCGTCTGACCGACGGTCAGGGCCGCACCGTCGACTTCACGAACACCGTCGTGATCATGACGTCGAACCTCGGCGCGGGCGCGCCCGAGGATCAGGTCATGGCCGCGGTGCGGGCGCACTTCAAGCCCGAGTTCCTGAACCGCATCGACGAGATCGTGATGTTCGATCGCTTGTCGGAGTCGGAGATCGAACAGATCGTCGGGTTCCAGGTCGCGATCCTGCGCAAGCGGCTCTCGGAGCGCGGGCTGACGCTCGAGCTCACCCCCGCCGCGCAGAAGCGGGTCGCGCAGGCCGGCTACGACCCCGACTTCGGCGCCCGGCCCTTGAAGCGGGTGTTGCAGCGCGAAGTGGCCGACCCGATCGCGCTCGAGGTGTTGAAGGGCGTGTACCAGCCCGGCGACACGATCGTCGTCGACGCGGGCCCCGACGGATCCCTCGTTTTCGAACAGGCCGCGACCGCGGAGATCGTGGCCTAAGCCGTTCGCGCGTCGGCGTTCAACCAGGCGAGGAGATCGGTCGGCGCCAGCTGCTCCAAGCGGGCGTGGTAGCCGGCGATCTCCTCGACGGTGAGCAGCTCACGCCCCGCGCCGGTCGAGCCCCGCCGGAAGAAGCGGGCCCGATCCTTCAGCACTCCGTTGCGGTCGGGCACGAGCTCGTCGCCGCGGGCGCGCATCTGCTCGAAGCCCGCGGCCTCGACGAGCGCGATCCAGCGTTCGTCGGGAACGTCGATGTCCAGTCGCGCCGCGATGCGCCGCATCTCGCCGTCGAGATCGCGGGCGAGATCGGCGTAGCGCACGAGCACGATGTTCGGTTCCGCGCGGCGGTTCCACGCGTCGGTGAGATGGTGCATCACGCCGGGCAGCGAGTCGAGACGCTCCAGCGGCGTTCCGTCCCATGCGATCCAGTCTCGGAGCCACTCCGCGAGGGTCGGCGGCGGCGGTGTTGCTTCGGGCTCGGTCGGTGCCGGTTGACCGGTCAGTTCGCGCACACGCTCGCGGTCGATGTTGGCGCTGTGGAAGTACAACGACACCGCCATGTCGAGCGGATCGCGCGCCACCACGATGTACGTGGCGCGTTCGTCGATCGGGATCCCGTCGAGCGGAGTGTGCGATTTCAGGAACCGGCGGTGCTCCTGCGCGTCGAGGTTGGCGAACATCTCGGCCTCGGGTAGCACCAACCAGTCGATCCAGGGTGAGATCTCGGCGAGCGGTGCGGGCAACTCGGGGCTCTGGAACACGAGGAGCGCACAGATCATCTGCATCCAGGTGGTGCCGCTCTTCGAACGCGTGCTGATGACGATGTCGCCGGGTCGGAACGCGAATCGGAGCCAGCGCGCGTTGTCGTCGTCCCAGGACCGATACGACACCAGCGGTTCGGGAGCCACGCGCAGACCGTAACCTTCCACGCGCCGCATCGGTCGGGAGGAGCGAGCTCGTGGAAGAACAAGAGTGGTACTGGTGCCTCGACCACAAGGCCGCGGAGCCGGCCGACAGTGCATGCCCGCCGTCGCGGCGGCTCGGTCCGTACCCGTCGCGCGACGCGGCCGAGCACTGGAAGGAAAAGGTCGAAGCGCGCAATGAGGCGTGGGAAGCCGAGGACAAGGCCTGGGAGGGCGAGGACTGAGTGGCGCGGCCGACGCGGGTCGCGCCCGTTGGTGTCGTCGTTGCCGTTGCCGGCCTGGTGCTGCTCGGCGCGTGCTCCCGCGGATCGAACGCCAAGTCCGTGAGCCCGCCGAGCACGACCACGACGACGCAGGCGCCTGCGCCGGTGCCGACGACGGCCCCGTTCACGAAAGCCACGAAGCCGCTCGCGCCCAGCAGCACCACCTACGTCTTCTCGTTCCCGTCCGGCGGGCGCACGCGGAGTTATCGGTTGCACGTCCCGCCGGCCGCCGCATCCGGGAAGCCGATGCCGCTCGTCATGAATCTCGCGGGCGCGACCCAGAACGGGTTCTTGCAAGAGGCGCAGTCGGGAATGGACGCGTCGGCTGATCGTGACGGCTACCTCGTCGCGTACCCCGACGGCACGCGCATCTCGAAGGTGCTCACGCCGGACCCGGTCGCCAAGGATGCGCAGTACGGGTTCAACGCGGGTTACTGCTGCGGAGACCCGAGCACGAAGCACGTCGACGACGTCGACTTCCTGCTCGCGGTGATCTCGAACGTCGCGTCGCGAACGCCCGTCGATCTACGGCGCGTCTACGTCACCGGAATGTCGAACGGCGGCATGATGGCGTACGCGATGGCGGCGCAGGCCTCCACGTACATCGCCGCGATCGCATCCGTGTCGGGCCAGGTCGAGCTCCCGCAGATCAATCCCACGCGGCCCGTGCCGACGATGGAGTTCCACAGCGTCGACGATCCGATCGCGCTCTACCACGGTGTGAAGAACGCGGATCCGAATCTCGTGTTCTCGGTGATGGACGGCGTCGAGCAGTGGGTGAGAGCCGACGGCTGCAACGCGACTCCGAACACCGCGAAGTCGATCGTCGGCACCGGGAACTCGGCCGGGCTCACCGCCACCCTCGTCCGGTACACGGGTTGCCGGGCGGGTTCGTCGGTCAACCTCTGGCGGCTCACCGGCTCCGGGCACGTGTGGCCGGGCGCGCCCTTCAACACCGGACCGAAGAGCACCTGGATCCTCGACGGCGTGGGGCGCGGCACCCAGCTGATCGACGCCAACGAGCTCATGTGGCAGTTCTTCGAGCAGCACGAGCTGCCTTGACCCGTTGGCGTCTTGGGGTTATATCTATGTAACCCCACAATAACCCCAGCGAGGTACCGATGCCGAAGATCAACGTCTACCTGTCCGACGACCTGGCCGCGGCCGTGCGGGAGGCTCGCATCCCGGTGTCGTCGATCTGCCAGTCGGCGCTGGAGCGGGCCGTCCGCGACGTCAACTCCCTCCGGGAAGCCGAAGCCGCGCCGATGCCGGACTTCACCGGCCTGCGCCCGTCGAGTCCGTTCTCCCGCTTCACGCCCCGGGCCCGCCACTCGATCGTCCTGGCCCAGGCGGCCGCGCACGCCAAGCCCCACAACTACGTCGGGACGGAGCACCTGTTGCTCGGGATCATCGACGAGGGCGAGAACCTCGGCCTGAAGACGCTGACCACGCTCGACATCGAGATCGACGACCTGCGGGTGGAGGTCGAGGCCGCGATGGGCCCGGCCACCGAACCCGGCGCCGAGCATCTGCCGTTCACGAAGCTGATCAAGACGAGCCTGGAGCTCGCGGCCCGCGAAGCGTTTTCGCTGGGTCACAACTACGTCGGTTGCGAGCACCTGCTGCTCGGCCTGATCGCGACCGAGGACGGCGTGGCGAGTCAGGTGTTGGCCCGGATGGGGGTCGACCTGCGCAGTGCCCGGCGCGCGGTGACCGCGTTGTTGAGCGGGTTCGCGCACGCCCGCGAGCAGCTGACCGAAGCGGCTCCGGAGCCGCCCGCGCCGGATACCACGGCGGCCGCGCTGGCCGAGATCATCCGCCGCCTCGACGCGCTCGAGGCCCGCGCGTCCAGTTGATCGCGCGCGCCGTTACAACGAATCGTCGAACGATTCGTTGTAACGGCGCGGAGAATTGGCGTGCCGGGGCGGGTCAGTCCACGGGGATGACGACGACAGGGCTGAACGAGTGCGCGTCGCCGAACGCGTAGACGTTGCCGTCGGCGCCGACCAGCCAGTAGCCGTGCCCGGTTGAGGTCGCAGCCATGCCGGACACGGGCGCGTTCAGGGTCGTCCCGCCCTTCGACCCTTCGAACGGGGCTCCGCCGAAGGCGAAGATGCTCCCGTCGGAGCCGACGAGCCAGTAGCCGTGCGGAGCCGCGGCCATCCCGACGATCGGCGCGTTCAACAACACGCTGCCGAGCGAGCCCGCAAAGGCGGCGCTCCCGAACGCAAATATCCCGCCGTCGGCGGCGACGAGCCAGTAGCCGTGCCCGTCGGGAGTCGCGCCCATCCCGACGACGGGCGAGTTGAGCGGGATCCCTCCCATCGAACCGTGGAAGGTGGCGTCGCCGAACGAGAACACGCCGCCGTCGGAGGCGACCAGCCAATAGCCGTGACCGCTCGGCGTCGGCGCGATACCGACCACGGGCTGGTTGAGACGGATCGCACCGAGCGAACCCTCGAACGGGGCCGAGCCGTACGCGAACACGCCGCCGTCGGCTGCCGCGACCCACGCGCCGTTGCCGGAGCGCGGCGACGCGATCCCGACGACCGGCGAGTGCGAAGCCGCGGCCGTGAACGCAGTGGCGTCACCGAAGTGAGCCAATCCGCCGTGGTCGTTGACGAAGCGGTAGCCGTGGTTGCTGGCGGTGGGCGCGATACCCACTTCACTCGCCGGTTGCGGAACCGGCATCGAGGCGAAGTTCGAATGTCCCATCGTGAAGCACGAACTCGGCTGGATCGGCGTCGCACCCGATTGCCCGCTTGCCGAGAACGTGATGGCGCCCGGCACCGCGGGGTCGGCGCAGTGGAACGCCTGCCAGGCGATCGTCACCTGCGGCTGCAGGCGCCCGGGCGCGAACGAAACCGTCTGCGTCGCGGTCAACGGGTTGTGGTCGATGGTCGTGTACGAGCCGCCACTCGTGGGCCGGGCGCTCACCGTGAACGTGAGCGCTGTGGTGCACCGTTGCGCGGGGTTGGCCGGCTCCAACTGCGCCATGTAGAAGAGCGTGCCCGCTGCACCCTGATTCGTGATCGGACCGAAATGGAAGCCGCAGCCGACCACCGGTCGTAGCGCGGCCGATGCACTCGAGGCGCCGACGGTTACCGCGGGCGCAGCCGCCGCCAGACCGAGAACGACGCCGGCCGAAACCACCGCGACCTCGCGAAACGCGTTCGAGAACCGATGCCGCATAGCACTACCCCCGGGTTGGTGACGATGCTTCGTTCCCTGTGCACGCAATGGCTAACCGTGCGCCGAGCGACGCGCAAGACCCTGCGGGGGTTCGGGGCTCAAGAGTCGGTCAACCGCGCGAGGGCGCGGAGTTCACCCTTGGCGACTTTGCCACCCGACGATCGCGGCAACGCCGCCAGCACGACGAGCCGTTCCGGCCACAGCTCCTTGCCGGTTCCCCGCTGGTCGAGATGGGCGCGTAACTCGTCGAGGTCGACGGGTGGGAAGCCGGCGCGCATCTCCACGAACACACAGACCCGTTCACCGAACGTGGCATCGGGAATCGCGACCGCGCCACACAGCGCGATCGCCGGATGCGAAGAAACCTCGTCTTCGACCTGCGCGGCGCTGATGTTCTTGCCGCCGCGGATGATGAGGTCGGAGGTGCGACCGACGACGGTCAAATACCCGTCGGCGTCGATCGTGACGAGGTCGCCCATCAACATCCAGCCGTCGGCGGTGAAGAGTTCCGCGTTCGCGGCGGGGTCGTCGTAGTAGCCGAGACAGAGTGCCGGACCTTTGCCCGCCGGAACGCCGGACGTTTCCGCGACGGTGATATCGACGCCGGTGTCGGCGTCGAACAGGCGCACGTGCATCTCGGGGATCACCCGGCCCGCGGTTCGCAGCCGCTTCTCCTGCGGATCGTGCGGCGTTGTGCACGACAGCGCGCCGGTCTCGTTCGAACCGTAGAACTGCAACACGTGCGCGCCGGTGCGATCCTCGAATTCCTTGGCCCGCTCGTAGGGAACCATCTCGCCGCCGGTGTACATGACGCGCAGTGACGAAAGGTCATAGCGATCGAGCGCGGGTGAGTTCAGCATCATCACGAACTGGGTCGACACTGCTGCGAGCACGGTGACGCGGTGTTGCTCGATCGCGCGCAGCACCGTCTCCGCGTCGAAGCGCGCGCACACGATGCACGCCGCGCCGGCGATGGCGGGCGAGAAGTGCGCGGTCCACAACCCGAAGCCGAACGGCGTCGGCAACGCGGACAGGAACACGTCGGCGGCGGTGAAGTGCGAGTCGCGGTCGGCGAACTCGTGGAACGCGAACCAGCGCGCCTGGGTGTGCATGACGACTTTGGGCAGGCCGGTCGTGCCCGACGTGGAGTTGAGGTACCAGAGCTCGTCGGCGCCCATCGGTCGCTCCGGGCCGGGAACGCCGAGCCCGGGTGCCTCCCGGAGCAACACCCGCGCCCCACTCCGCTCGACGAGGTGGGTCACCTCGCGTTCGCCGGCCCGCGCCCCGATGCCGACGCCGACGAGACCGAGCTTCTCGCACGCGAGCATCGCCGCGTGCACATCCGGACCGTCGCGCAGTTGGAGCGCGATGCGATCACCGCGTTCGTATCCGCGCAGCGCGGCGGCCATCCGTGACGAGCGTTCGTCGTACTCCGCCCACGTCATCGCTTCGCCCGAGGCGGCCTCCACGAACGCGATGCCATGGGGATTCGTGTGCGCGTTCCGCGCGACGACGGCCGCGACGGTTCTCACGGTGCGCTCTCGGTCACGGAAGTTCGTGGCGGAACAGTTCGGCGGCGTTGCGCCACGTGATGCGCTCGGCTTCGTCCGCGGGGATGTTCTGGTCGCGCGAATTGGCGCACGAGCATCGCCTGCGTGTTCGGCCACGACGAGTCGGCGTGCGGGTAGTCCGACTCGACGAGCACGTGCTCGAGCCCGATGCGATGGCGCAGCGCCATGTTCGAGTCGTCGTCGAGCGCGCAGAACCAGAAGTTCCGCCGCAGCACCTCGCTCGGTGTCTCCTCCACATCGCGCCACGTGGGGAGGTAGCCGAGCTGGTATTTGAAGCAGTGATCGAGGCGGTCGATGATCCCGGCAACCCAACCGATCCCGCCTTCGGAGAGGCAGATCTTGATCTTGGGGAAACGCACGGGGATGCGCGAGTACAGCCAGTCGACCGCGCTGTACATGCCGTACGCGCCGAAGAGCACGGCCGGGATCTCGGGCGGCGCGTCGGCCGATGTGGTCGGCGAGGTTCCCGACGACCCCACGTGCAGGCACAGCACCGTCTCGGTCTCTTCGCACGCCGCGAACAGCGGATCCCAGTAGCCGGAGTGGATCGTCGGCATACCGAGCTTGTCGGGCGCCTCCGAGAACGTCACCGCGCGAAAACCGCGCGCCGCGTTGCGCCGGATTTCGGCGGCCGCGACCTCGGGGTCGCGCAGGAACGCGATCTGGTTCGGGATGAAGCGGCCCGGAAACGCACCGCACCACGCCTCGAGGTGCCAGTCGTTGTACGCGCGCATCGCGACCAGGGCGAGCTCTTCGTCGCCGGGCCAGAGCGTGAGCCGTTGCCCGACGAAACCGGGCAGGAACGAGGGGAAGCAGAGCGACGCCGCGACCCCGTCGATGTCCATGTCCTGCACGCGTGCGCCGACATCCCAGGCGCCGCGGCGCATCTCGTCGAACCGGGTGGGCTCGAAGCCGTACTCCGTCGACGGGCGGCCGACGACCGCGTTGAACCCGACGTTCGGCAGCACCTGCCCCTGCCACATCCACGCTTCGCCGCCGTCGTCGGTCGGGACCACATGCGGCTCCGCGTCGGCGTACTTCTTCGGGAACCGTCCGGTGAACGCGTCGGGCGGCTCGACGACGTGGTCGTCGACGGAGATGACGGTGTACGCGCGCTCGCGTGGTTCGGGTTCGGGGAGCCACGTGATCGTCTCCCGTCGCCCCTTGCCGCCGCCGAAGTACTCGTTGCTCTGCAGCGCTTCGAGCGGCAGGCCGGTCATGTCAACACCTCGGGTTCGTCGCGCAGGAGCAGGCGAACCGCGCCGTCCCAGTACGCCTGCGGAGTGTTCTGTTGCAATGCGGGCTTGACCGCGGCGCGGGCGGCCGCGGGAATCTCCTCGGGCATGCGGCCGGCCGCGATCGTGTCGTAGGTGAAGCGGCACATGCGTTCGAAGGTCGAGGCCTTGTAACACGCGGCGGGGATGGTCGGCGCGGTCACGATCGCGCCGTGGTGCGCGAGCAGGATCCCGCTCGCGTCGCCGACCTCAGCGGCGAGCCACTTGCCGTCGTTCGCGTCCTCGATGCCGCCGTACTCGTCGACGAACGCGAGCTCACCGTCGAAGATGCACGAGTTCTGGTGCACCATCCGCGGGCGTTCACCCATCGTCGCGAGCAACGTGGCGTAGTACGGGTGGTTGTGCACGACCACGGCCGCGTCGGCGCGGGCCCGGTGCAGCTCGGTGTGCAGGAAGACGGCAGGGGTCACATCCCAGTCGCCCTCGACGATGTTGCCGTCGGCGTCGAGGCGGAGGATGTCGGAGGCGCGCGCCTCTTCCCACCACACGCCCCACGGGTTGCACCACATGCCGCCGTCGATCGTGGCGACCGTGACGTGCCCGGAGAGGTTCTCGTGCCAGCCCGCCCGGGCCAGGATCCGCAGCGCGCACGCGAGCTCCTGGGTGACGGAAAGCTCGTGACCGATGCCGGGTCCGGGTTGGGGGAGGCGCACGGCAATGACGGTATCCGCGAGACTCTGCAACCGTGAAGGTGCTCGTGATCGGTTCGACGGGTGAGCTCGGGATGCAGGTCGTGGGCGCGCTCACGGGTCGCAACGACGTCGAGCTCCGCCTCGCTCGCCGCCCGCGCCCGGGCTGGCACGCTTACGCGGCGACCATGGATGTCGTCGTCGCCGATCTGCACGACCCGGCCTCGCTGGACGCGGCGTGCGCGGGGGTTGACCGCATGTTCCTGGTGTCGTCGCCGACGCAGGATCAGGTCGCGGTCGAGACGAATGGAATCGAGGCGGCCGAGCGCGCCGGGGTCGAGCGCATCGTCAAGATCTCGAACATCCCGATCCCCGGTCTGGAGTCGGGCCTGCACGGCAACCACCGGGCGATCGAGCGGCGGTTGGCGGAGTCGACCTGCGCGGCCACGGTCGTGCAGCCCTCGTTCTTCACGAGTGTCATCGACAAACAGAGCGACGTCGTCAAGGGCGGTCACGTGGTGCTGCCGACCGGCGCAGGCAAGATCGCCTGGATCGATCCGGCGGACATCGCCGCGGTCGCGGCGGAAGCCTTGGTACGCGCCGACCTCGACGGTCCGCTGCACATCACCGGTGCCGAGGCGCTCGACGGCGACGAGGTCGCGGCGCGCCTGGGGGTCGCTCGCATCGACCTCCCGCTCGACAAGTGGCGGGAGGCGGTCGTGGCGTCGGGGCTCGATCCGTGGCTCGCGGATTCGTCGGTGCATCTGTTCGAAGCGGTCGCGCGGGGCGCGCTCGCGGAGACGACCGACACCGTCGAACGGGTCCTGGGCCGCCCGCCGCGGCGCGCGTTCGCGAGCTAAGGCAGGCGCGCGAACAAGGGGTGTTGCGGCGCGTCGCTGATCTCGCGGCCGAAGATGCGCGCCGCGGGGTACGCGGGCCAGCCGGGATCGCTGGTGCGCGGCGAACGCAGCCCACGCGGTGCGCATGGCGCTCGAGAGCGCGCGCCCGTCGTCGTCGAGACCGACGAACGCGTCCCAGCCGTCGACGAAGTTGCCGAACGGGAACGGGATGTCGATGCCGTGGCACGCGCCGACCTGCGGCCCTTCCCACGTGAAGCAGTAGGTGAAGGTCGGGCCGTGCGCGGCGTGCGCGTCGAGGACGGCGCGGCAGGGAACCTGCATCTCGGTGTCGCCGATGAGCGCGCGCGAGATCTGGTTGGTGTCGTCGGTGCCGAGCGCGCGTTCGTAGCGGGCGACGACGGCGTCGGCCGCGTTCTCGTCGACGCCGAGGTACCGCGCGACCCGGCGCACGGCCTTGTCGCGCGGTGGGGACGGACCCGACGAGTCGACGAACAGGCGCATCTCGTCGGCGGTCGTGCCCGCGACGAGCGCGACGTCGGCGGCCGCGCCCTGCGCGAACGCGGCCGGCGGCGCGGCGGGAACGATGTCGGCGTCGACCATCGGATGGAACGGCATCATGCCGATTGTCCCCAGCAGCGTGCTCATCGCGGCCGACTGCGCGTCGACGAGTGCGTCGGCGGTGAGGTCGCGCAACTCGCCCGCTTCACTCACGCCCGCTTCCTTCATCACCACTTCGAGGACCACCGCGGCGCGCGTATCGTCGAGGGTCGCGAAGGTCGCGCCGCTCTGGATGATGGCTCCGGAGAGCAGCCCGGGCGCGGCGGGCGAGGCGAGCACGTGTAGCAGCAGCCCACCGCCGCCCGACTCACCGAAGCCCACGACCCGAGCGGGATCGCCGCCGAACGAGGCGATGTTGTCGTGCACCCACTCGAGCGCGCACAGCGCGTCGCGGACGCCGGCGTTGGCGACGCCGCCGAACGATCGCGCGTCGAGGAAGCCGAACGCGCCGAGGCGGTAGTTCACGGATACCACGACGACCTGTTGATCGTCGGCGAGGAGCGCACCGTCGTAGACCGGCTGGGATGACGCGCCGATGACGAACGATCCGCCGTGGAACCACACGAGTACCGGGAGCGGTTTTTCGGTATCTGTAGCCGGGCTCCACACGTTCAGCGTCAGGCACGCGTGCTCGTCGGTCCGTGTCACCTTCATGCCCGGCACGATCTCGCCCAGCGGTCCGTCGAGGGCTTGGGGCGCGGCCGGCCCGAAGTGCGTGCGATCGGCGTTCGGAGTTGTGCCGTGAGGCTCGTCGTAGGCGACCGGCTGCGGCGCGGCGAACCGTTCCGCAGTCGCGTACGGGATGCCGAGTGTGGTCCGCATGCCGCCAGCCTACGAATCACCCCTCTGCCGGTGCCCGTCGTCGGCTACCATTTCCCCAACGTGACCCCGAACAGGTGGAGCGTTTCGTGCCCGGCGCAGTAATCGTCGGCACGCAGTGGGGCGACGAAGGCAAGGGTCGGGTCACCGACTATCTCGCCAAGGAGTCGTCGATGTGTGTCCGCTATCAAGGCGGACACAATGCGGGCCATACGCTCGTCGTCGAGGGCGAGGTGTTCAAGCTGCAGCTCGTGCCGAGCGGCATCTTGTATCCCTGGGTGATGCCGGTGATCGGCAACGGCGTGGTGGTCGATCCGGCGGTGCTGATCGACGAAGTCGACATGCTCGAGAGCAAGGGCGTCGACACGCGGCTGCTCCGGCTCTCCGGCAATGCGCACCTGATCATGCCGTACCACCAAGAGCTCGACCGGGTGACGGAGCGTTACCTCGGCAAGAACAAGCTCGGTACGACCAAGCGCGGCATCGGCCCGGCCTATGCCGACAAGGCGTTGCGCGTGGGCATCCGCGTGCAGGACCTGCTCGATCCGAAGATCTTCCGGGAGAAGCTCGACCTCGCGCTACGCGAGAAGAACGGCGTGCTGGCCAAGGTCTACAACCGTCTCCCGATCGACGCCAAGGAGCTGGCCGAGCGTTACCTGGCGATGGTTCCGCGCCTCGCGCCGATGATCGACGACACGGTGCACCTCGTGCACGAAGCACTCGACGCGCAGCAGTGGGTGCTGTTCGAAGGCGCGCAGGCCACGTTCCTCGACCTCGACCACGGCACGTATCCGTTCGTCACCTCGAGCAACCCGATCGCGGGCGGCGTGTGCACAGGTGCCGGCGTGGGTCCGCTCGCGATCCAACGCGTGGTCGGTCTCGTGAAGGCGTACCAGACCCGAGTGGGGAGCGGGCCGTTCCCGACCGAGCTGTTCGAAGGCGACGCGGTGGGCGACATCCTCGTCGAGCGCGGCCGCGAATTCGGTACGAACACCGGCCGGCGCCGGCGCACGGGTTGGCTCGACCTCGTGATGTTGAAGCACGCGGTGCGACTCAACACGTGCACCGAGCTCGCGCTGACGAAGCTCGACATCCTCTCGCCGCTGAACGAGTTGAAGGTGTGCGTCGCCTACGAAGGCGAAGACGGCACGCGCTACGACCACGTGCCGTATCACCAGTCGGTGCTGCACAAGGTGAAGCCGGTGTACGAGACGCTGCCCGGTTGGGGCACCGAGATCGAGACCGCGGGCCGGATCGAAGACCTCCCGGCGCGGCGCGCGACTACGTGCGCTTCGTCGAGGAGTTCGTCGGCGTGCACGTGAGCATCGTGGGCGTCGGCCCGGCGCGCGATCAGACGATCGTGCTTCCCCGCGCCGCGTGAGCGCGTGAGCAAGCGCGTCCTCGTCATCGGTTCGGGCGGCCGCGAGCACGCGCTGGCGTGGGGTCTGGCGCGCTCTTCGCACGTCGACGAGGTGATCTGCGCGCCCGGGAACGCGGGCATGGCCGCGATCGGGGAGTGCATGCCGGTCGTGCCCACCGATCCCGCGGCCGTGACCGACCTCGCGGCGAAGCTCGACGCCGACCTCGTGGTCGTTGCCCCCGACGACCCGCTGGTCGCGGGGGTCGTCGACGCGGTGCAGGCGTCGGGTCGGCCGGCCTTCGGCCCCAATGCCGCGGCGGCGAAACTCGAAGGCTCGAAGTCGTGGATGAAGGACGTGCTGGTCGCGGCGGGCGTTCCGACCGCCCGCTACGCGACCTTCGGCGCGGGCCAAGAGACGGACGCGTACGCGTTTCTGGAGACGTTGCCCGGGCTCTACGTCGTGAAGACCGACGGACTCGCGGCGGGCAAGGGCGTCGTGGTGACCGAATCGATCGCCGACGCGCGTGCCGCGGTGAGCGCCTATCTCTCGGGCGCCGCGTTCGGCGACGCGGGCCGCACGTGCGTGATCGAAGAAGGAATGACCGGTCCGGAGGTCTCCCTGTTCGCGCTCTGCGACGGCAAGCGGGCCCAGGTCATCGCCGCGGCCCAGGATCACAAGCGCGTGTTCGACGGCGACAAGGGCCCGAACACCGGCGGCATGGGCGCGTACTCGCCGGTGCCGTTCGTCGGCCCCGAGGTCGTCGACGAGATGATGGAACGGGCGGTGCTGCCGACCCTGGCCGAGCTCGAGCGGCGGGGTGCGCCGTTCCGGGGCACGCTGTACGCCGGGCTCATGCTCACGCCCGAGGGTACGAAAGTGCTCGAGTACAACGTGCGCTTCGGCGACCCGGAGACCCAGGTGCTCGTACCGAGGTTCACGAGCGACCTCTTCGTCCACCTCGCGGAGTCGGCGGCCGGCGATCTCACGACTCGGGTCGAGCTCGCCGACACGGCGTGTGTCGGCGTCGTGCTCGCCGCATCCGGGTATCCGCCCGCGCCCGATCGCAAGGGCGTCGACGTCATCGCCGGGATCGACCGGGCCAATGCACACGACGACGTCGTGGTGTTCCACAGCGGGACCGCGTTCGACGACCAGGGCCGGTTGGTGACGAGCGGCGGTCGGGTACTCACTGTCACCGCAGTCGGGGCCGACGTGGCCGCGGCGCGCGACCGCGCTTACGCCGCGACAGCCGAGATTTCGTGGCCCGGCGTCCACTACCGTCGCGACATCGGCGCCCAGGCAGTCCTGTGATCCCCCGCTACTCGCTTCCCGAGATCTCCGCGTTGTTCACCGACGAGGCGCGCTTCGGCGCGTGGCTCGAGGTCGAAGTGCTCGCGGTCGAGGCCTGGGCTCGGCTCGGTGTCGTTCCCGAGTCCGACGCGCGCGCCGTGCGCGAGCGCGCCGGATTCGACGTCGCCGCCATCAACGAGCGCGAGAAGATCACCGACCACGACGTTGCCGCGTTCGTCGATGTCGTCCAGGAAACCGTCGGGCCGCCCGCGGGCGCGTGGGTGCACTACGGACTGACGTCGAGCGACGTGGTCGACACCGCGCTCGCGCTGCAGATGACGCGCGCGGTCGATCTCCTGGCCGGCGCGGCGGCCGAGCTCGAGAACGCAATTGCCAAGCGGGCCCACGAATTCCGCGACACGCCGATGGTGGGGCGCACGCACGGCATCCACGCCGAGCCGACGACGTTCGGCGCCAAGCTCGCGCTCTGGGCCATGCAGGTTCGGCGCGATCGGGAACGCCTGGCCCGGGCCCGCGCCACGATCGCAGTCGGCAAGCTCTCGGGTGCGGTCGGCACGTACTCCAATGTCGATCCCGCGGTCGAGCAGTACGTGTGCGAGCACCTCGGCCTGAAGCCGGTTCCGGCGACGCAGGTGTTGCCGCGTGACCGACACGCCGAGGTCATGTACACGTGCGCGTCGATCGGCGCGAGTATCGAGACGTTCGCCCTCGAGATCCGTCACCTCCAGCGCACCGAGGTGCGTGAGGCGGAGGAAGGGTTCCGCGAGGGGCAAAAGGGTTCCAGTGCGATGCCGCACAAGCGCAACCCGATCAAGTCGGAACAGATGTGCGGTCTCGCTCGCGTGCTGCGCGGGAACCTGCAGCCCGCGCTCGAAGACGTCGCCCTGTGGCACGAGCGCGACATCTCGCACTCGTCGGTCGAGCGCATCATCGTTCCCGACTCGCTCATGCTCACGTACTACATGCTCGTGAAATGGCGGCAGGTCATCGAACGCCTGCAAGTGCATCCCGAGCGCATGTTGCGCAACCTCGACGCTTCGTTCGGCCTCGTGTTCAGCCAGCCCGTTCTGCTCGCACTCGTCGAATCCGGCCGCACGCGCGACGAGGCGTATCGCATCGTGCAACGCAACGCGATGCGGTCGTGGCAGGAAGAGCGATCGTTCCGGGAGCTGCTCGCCGCCGACGCGGAAGTGGCGGACACACTCGACGCGGCCCGCCTCGACGCCTGCTTCGATCTCAAGCGGTCGCTGGCCAACATCAACCGCGTCTTCGACGTGTTGGACGACATGGGAGAGCTGACGGCGTGACCGACACCGGACTACCGCACCTCTATTCCGGCAAGGTGCGCGAGCTCTTCGAAGTCGGCATGGACGCGCTGTTGATGGTGGCGACCGACCGCATCTCGGTGTTCGACGTGGTGCTGCCCGACCTGATCCCCGACAAGGGCCGCGTTCTCACCGCGCTGTCGAACTTCTGGTTCGAGCGCACCACCGACATCGTCGCCAACCACGTGATCTCGTGCGATCCCACCGACTTCCCGGAGATCGCCGGTGAGGTCGCGGGGCGCGCCACGCTGGTGCATGCGGCCCGGCCCATCCGGCTCGAGTGCGTGGTGCGCGGGTACGTGTTCGGGCACGGGTGGAGCGAATACCAGGAGTCGGGGACGGTCGGCGGTTTCGCCGTTCCTGCCGGGCTGCGGCAAGCCGACAAGCTGCCGGTCCCACTGTTCACGCCGACCACCAAGGCCGATACCGGTCACGACGAGTCGCTCACCGCGCGGGAAGCCGCCGACCTCGTCGGCACCGATGTGTACGAGGAGCTGCGCGATCTCTCGTTGCGGCTCTACGAAGTCGGCGCCCGGCACGCGGAGACCTGCGGCCTGATCCTCGCCGACACCAAGTTCGAGTTCGGCGAGCGCGACGACGACATCATCCTGATCGACGAGATGATGACCCCCGACTCTTCCCGGTACTGGTCCCGCGAGAAGTACCAGCCCGGGAGCGCGCCGCCGTCGTTCGACAAGCAATACGTGCGGGATTTCATGGACTCCACGGGCTGGAAGCACGAACCGCCCGCACCGAACATGCCGGCTGACGTGATTGCCAACACGCGCGCCAAGTACGTCGAGGCGTACGAGCTCCTGACCGACAACGCCTTCTCCGATTGGTACGGCGTCGACGACTGAGGCATCCGAGGCTCGGTAGCATCGGGTCATGCCCGCGTTCAACGCGCACGTCGAAGTCACCCACCGGCCCGGGATCGCGGATCCGGCCGGGGCAACGGTCGAACGGGCCCTGCCCGCGCTCGGCTACACCAACGTCGCGCAGGTGCACATCGGCAAGACGATCAACCTGGTCGTCGACGCGCCGGACGCCGACAGCGCCCGCGCCCAGGTGAACGAGATGTGTGAACGCCTGCTCGCGAACCCGGTCATCGAGGCGTACGAGGTCGTCATCTCGTGAGCCCGCGCATCGGGGTCGTCCAGTTCCCGGGCACGAACTGCGAGCTCGACGTCGAGTACGCGATCGAAGAGCTCGGCGGGCACGCCGAACTGCTCTGGCACGGCGACGACACCACCAAGGGTGTCGACGCGATCGTGGTTCCCGGCGGATTCGCGCACGGCGACTACCTCCGCACGGGGGCGATTGCCCGCTTCTCGCCCGTCATGCACGCGGTCGGGGAGCACGCGGCCGCGGGTGGGCCCGTTGTCGGCATCTGCAACGGGTTCCAGGTGTTGTGCGAAGCCGACTTGTTGCCGGGCGCACTGCAGAAGAACGCGGGCCTGAAGTTCCTGTGCGAGACGGTGGAGCTGCGCGTGGAGACGACGTCGACCGCGCTGACGAACCTGGCGCATGTCGGCGACGTGCTGCGCGTCCCGATCAACCATTTCGAGGGCAACTACGTGTGCGACGAGCGCACCCTCGCCGAGCTGCGGGCCGAGAAGCGGATCGTCGTGCGCTACGTCGACAATCCCAACGGAAGCCTCGACGACATCGCCGGCATCTGCAATGCCACGGGCAACGTGGTGGGCCTCATGCCCCACCCCGAGCGCGCCTCCGACGCGCTGCTCGGTTCGAGCGACGGTGTGGTGCTGCTGAAAAGTCTCCTCGCAGCCGCCACGAGTCGCGCGAGCATTCACGTGTGACGACGTACGCCTTCGGCGATACGAGTCTGGCCCGCGAACGACTGGCCCTGGTCGCCGATACGTTCGCGGCTCCGTCCCGGACGTTGTTGCACGACCTTCCCGTCGACGGGCATCGATACGTCATCGACATGGGCTGCGGCCCCGGGTTCACGACCGCACTGTTGCGGGAAGCGATACCGCACAGCTTCACCACCGGGATCGACGCGTCACCGGCGATGATCGCCGAAGCGCGTGCTCGGGTGCCCGACGCGTACTTCACCGTGGGCGACGTGACCGCGGCGGTCACGTTGCCCGCGGATCTCGTCTACGCGCGCCTGCTCTTGGGTCACCTTCCCGATCCCGGTTCCGCGCTCACGCGTTGGGCCGACGCGTTGCGCCGCGGCGGGCTCGTGGTGTGCGAGGAACCGGTTCGTTACCGCAGTGCCGACCCGGTGTTCGCCCGGTACGAAGCGGCGGTCACCGCGGTCGTGGCCGCGCGCGGCGCGACGCTGTGGGCCGGTCCTGCGCTCGACGTCGATCCGGTCGGTTGTCGCCGCATCATGGATCGGGTCGTCGAGCGTCCGGTCGCGGCGACGCGGGCCGCGGCGATGTTCCGGCGCAACGCCGCGACGTGGGGCGGTGAACCCGACCTCGTCGCCGCGCTCGAGGAGATCGAAAACGGTGATCGCACCGACGCGGTGGTGTGGGAGTTGCGACAGACGGTGTGGATCAAAGCCGCGGAGTAGCGGGTTCTTCGGGGCTTCGCGGCCGCGCCCGCGTCGCTACGATCCTGGGTGATGGCGGAGGACCTGAACGAGCAACCGTTGCACCGTCGGCTCGGCATGACCGACGACGAGTTGGAGGCGGTCGTCGACGAGCTCGGCCGCGAGCCCACGCACCTCGAGTTGGCGATGTACTCGGTGATGTGGTCGGAGCACTGCTCCTACAAGTCGTCGCGCGCGTTCTTGTCGCGGTTCCCCACTGAGGCGCCGTGGGTCCTCGTCGGACCGGGTGAAGGCGCGGGTGTCGTCGACATCGGTGACGGGCTTGCCATCGCGGTCCGCATCGAGAGTCATAACCACCCGTCGGCGGTCGAGCCGTACCAGGGCGCGGCGACCGGGGTCGGCGGGATCATCCGCGACATCTTCTCGATGGGTGCCCGCCCGATTGCGCTGATGGATCCGCTGCGCTTCGGCTCCCTCGACGATGCCCGCACCCGTTACCTCTTCGAGGGCGTGGTTTCCGGCATCTCCGGCTACGGCAACTCGGTCGGGGTGCCGACGGTCGGCGGTGAGGTCGTGTTCGACGACACATACCGAGGCAACCCGCTCGTCAACGTGTTCTGTCTCGGCATCCTCCCCACGGATCGGCTCGTCCTGGCCCGCGCCGACGGTCCCGGCAACCTCGCGATCCTGCTCGGGTCGTCGACCGGACGCGACGGCATCGGCGGCGCGAGTGTGCTCGCCTCCGCGTCGTTCGAAGCCGGCGACGAGGCCAAACGTCCTTCGGTGCAGGTCGGCGATCCGTTTGAGGAGAAGCGACTCATCGAGGCGTGCCTGGAGCTGCTCGACGCCAAGCTTGCAGTCGGCGTGCAGGATCTCGGCGCGGCCGGTCTTTCGTGCGCGGCGTCGGAGACGGCAGCCAAGGCGGGCGCCGGCATGGACGTCGACGTGGCGCGCATCTCCAAGCGCGAACCGGGGATGAACGCGGTGGAGGCGCTGACGTCGGAGAGCCAGGAACGCATGCTCGCCATCGTCGAGCCCGCCAACGTCGACGCGGTGCTCGCGCTGGCGAAGCGGTGGGAGATTCGGGCGACGGTCGTCGGGCGCGTCACCGACACTGCGCGCTTTCGCATCTACGACGGCTTGTTCGACGCGGTTGGTGTACCGGGCGAGAATCCGCAGCCGCCGATCGGCGACGAACCCACGCCGGTCACCTCCGACGCGCCGCCCATCGCCGACGTCCCGGTCGAGAGTCTGGGCGACGGTCCGCTGTATCGCCGTCCGTTGGCGCGGCCCGCCGCGCAGGACGCATTGCAGGCCGCCGATCCCGCGCCGCAGTTGCGCGACAAGTTCCCCGCGGGCGCCGACCTGTCCGGGGAGTTGCTCGCGCTGCTCGCCACGCCGACGATCGCCGACAAGACGTGGGTGTCGCGCCAGTACGACCACCAACTCTTCTTGAACACGGTCGCCGGACCCGGCGCCGACGCGGCCGTGTTGCGCGTGAAGGGCACGCAGAAGGCGCTCGCGATGTCGACCGACGGCAAGGCGCGTTTCTGTCGGCTGGATCCGCGCACCGGCGGCCGGCTCGCAGTGCTCGAAGCGGCCCGCAACGTCGCCTGTTCCGGCGCCCGTTCCATCGCGCTCGTGAACTGCCTCAACTTCGGTAATCCCGAGCACCCCGAAGTGATGTGGCAGTTCTCCGAAGTCGTCGAGGGCATGAGTGAGGCGTGCGAGGCGCTCGGGTTTCCGGTGATCGGCGGCAACGTCAGCTTCTACAACGCGTCGGGCGACGACGACATCCATCCCACTCCCGTCGCCGGCGTGCTCGGTCTGATCGACGAGTTGCGCACGCGCCCGCCCGCGGCCCGGCTCGCGGCGGGCGAGGACATCATCGTGTTGGGTGCGATCCGGCCCGAGCTCGGTGGTTCGGAGTGGGCCGCGGTCGTGCACGGGCTCGACGGCGGGATGCCGCCGGCCGCCGACCTCGATCGCGGTCGCGCAGTCCACGAGTTGGTCTCCACGCTCGTGCGCGACGGTTCGATCGCGGGCGTGCACGACGTCAGCGACGGCGGGCTCGCGGTTGCGCTCGCGGAGATGGCGATCGGCGGCGAGGTCGGGTTCCGCGTGGAGCTGATCTACGACGACTGCACCCCGGCGGAGGCGTGCTTCGCCGAGCCGGCGTCGGTGGTGGTGTGCAGTGTCTCGCCCCAGGAGACGGCTTCGGTCTGCGGTCAGGCCGCGGCCGCGGGCGTGCCGGTGCGCGTCATCGGCGTTGCCAACGGCGACCGCCTCATCGCCAAGAACGCGTTCGACGTCGCCCTGGCCGACGCGACCCACGCCTGGCGCGACGCGCTCCCCGCGCTCGATGAATCCCGAGCCGACCGTCGAACGCCCCCGCCGCGTCTTCTGAGCCGGCGCGCTGACGAACCCGCGTAGGACTCGCCCTGGTTCGCGTCCATGAACATCTCCGAGACGATGGGCCAGCTGCCGTCGGGCTGACGTTGCAGCACGCGCAGCGAATGGTTGTCGCGCTGCTCGATCACGCCGCCGCCGACCAACTTCTGGCCCTCGACGATCAGGTGTGCGGAGACGAGCACGACGTCGGGCGTGAGGACGCGCACGCGCACGTCGGGCGGCGCCTTCAGCTGACCGGCATTGAAGTTGTCGTCGGCGAAGAGCCCGCGCAGGTACTCGACGATCTCCGGACCGCCGCGCTTCACCGTGCCGAACGCGTTCACCCAGTCGGCATCCGCGCTGTAGACGTCGGTGAGTTGGTCGGCCGCGCGCGCTTGGAAACCGCCGAGCAGCGCGAGCAGTGTGGTCCCGATGGCGTTCTGATCGGCCTGCGGCAACGTCGAGATATCGGTGGGGTCGGTCGCGGCGGCCATTGCCGTCTCCTTGATCGGGTTCACGATTCACGCAAGGGTGGCTCAATGAAACCACCAATGAGACCAGACGACATGAAGGCGCTCGTGCGGCGCCACATCTTCGACGGTTTCAACCGCGCCGACTGGACTGTGTGCGAGGCGACGCTCGCCGACGATCGCCTCGTCGAGTCGTGGGGTGTGGAGGACACGCTCGGGTGGTTCCGCCAACTCGGCAAGTATCTGGAGCAATGACGACCGAAGATCCCGACCCGACGGGCGAACCGACCGGGGCGCCGGACGATCCGGAAGACCCGGCCGACATCGGCGACGACCTGCGCGGACTGCTCCGCAAGCTGGAACGGTTCGCCGATCCCCGCACCGCCGCGGACGCGGCTGCGGATCAGGCCGGTGCCGCGTGGCGCAGTGTGACGCGCGAAGAACCGCGCGTGCAGGTGACCATCGCAGTTGTGGCCGCGATCGCGATGGAGCTCGCGCTGCCGACGCGCGTCGCGAACCATCCGCGTTGGGTGCTGCCGGGCCTGGCGGTGGTGCTGCTGATCGGAGTGAACCTGGCCAAGTCGACGCACTCCGCCCGCCGGGCGCGCGTGATCCGCGTCGTCAGCCTGTCGCTGATCGCGGTGATGAGCTTGTCGAACGCGACCTCGGCCGGGCGGCTCATCGTCGACCTCGTGCGCGCGCGAGGGGATCCGGAACCCCGCGCACCTGCTGCTCACCGGCGCCGCGATCTGGTTCACCAACGTGATCGTGTTCGGCCTCTGGTATTGGGAGTTCGACCGCGGTGGTCCGATCGAACGTGCCGCGGGGAGCAATCCGTATCCCGACTTCCTGTTCCCGCAGATGACGAGCCCCGAGCTCGCGTCGCCCGACTGGGAACCCGGTTTCGTCGACTACCTCTACGTCTCGTTCACCAACGCGACCGCGTTCAGCCCGACCGACGTGTTGCCTATGACCCGCTGGGCCAAGCTGACGATGCTCACCCAGTCGGCGATCTCGGTGATGACGGTGGCGCTCGTGATCGCCCGCGCCGTCAACATCTTGAAGTAAGCGCGCCCGACGAGGCGTCAGGTCAGGTCGCTTGCAGCGTGTCGAGATACGGCTCCACTTGCGTCTGCAACGCGGCGAAGGAATCGTCGGGCGCGGTCAGAGTGGCCACGATCGCATGGCCGTGAGCGAGTGCGATGACGGCGAGGAAGTCGAGGTTCCGACCGCTCGGCGCGGCCGTGTACTCGATGACTCCGAGCGGCTGGCCATAGGTGCCCGTGATCGCGTGCGAGCCGACCGCGTGGAAACTCGCGGCGAGATTCCGCCCCTGCTTCAAGCTGAGCGCGAGGTATCCCGCCAGGTCGATGCCGGGAGCAGTCTGGGTCAACACGTTGACGTTCGGTGTGAAGCCGTTCTCCGCGGCTCCGACATGCCAGACCTCGACCTCCAGTATCGGGCTCGGACCGCGGTCCCAGGTCGGGGCGGTCGTCATCGTGTAGGTGCCCTGCGGGTCGGCGAAGCTCGGGCCGGTGGCGATAGGTGCCGCGGCCGGCGACCGCGGCGCCGGACCGATATCGCCTCGCGCCGACCATGCGGTGCCTCCGCACCCCGCCACGCCGAGCACGGAAACGGCGACGATCAGACGTGTCCACGCGCCCCGGGAGATACCTCGCATGCCGTTTGAATCGGCATGGCGGGCACGGCAGTGGAGCGACTCAGAGCAGGTTGTGGGCCTCGAGCCAGGCGACGACTTCGGCGGCCGACTCCTCCGGCGTATGCCCGGCCGTTTGCAGCGTGATCTCGGGTTGCCGGGGCGGCTCGTACGGGTCGGAGACGCCGGTGAACTCCGGGATCTCGCCGGCCCGGGCCTTGGCGTAGAGGCCCTTCACGTCGCGGGTCTCGCAGTCCTCCAACGACGTGGCCACGTGGATCTCGACGAAGTTGTCGATCCAGCCCCGCACCTCGTCCCGCAGCTCGCGGTAGGGCGAGATCGCGGCGGTCACCGACACCACGCCGTTGCGGGCGAGCACCGAAGCGACCCAGCCGATGCGGCGGATGTTGATGTCACGGTCGGCCTTGGAGAATCCGAGCCCCTTCGACAAGTGCTCTCTGACCTCGTCGCCGTCGAGCAGCTCGACCTTGCGGCCCCGGGCCCGGAGCTCGTCGACCACGATGTTGGCGATCGTGCTCTTCCCGGCGCCCGAGAGGCCCGTGAACCACAGACAGCAACCGGCCAGCTCCTGCATGGCGCCGACAATACGGGAAGCACTCGGGCGGTCACGGCGTTGAAAGGAGTTGAACGGGATTGCCGTGGCGAACCGGAGCACCCCTGAACCGGAACTACGCGGCACCGAAGTGGGATACTGGTGACCTTGGACGCTGATCTCTCGGGCCCTCGAGACGCGTGCGGAGTGTTCGGTGTGTACGCACCGGGCATGCCCGTCGCCCATCTGTCGTACCTCGGCCTCTATGCACTGCAGCATCGCGGGCAGGAGTCGGCCGGCATCGCGGTCAGCGACGGCGAGACGATCACCGTCGTCAAGGACATGGGCCTCGTCACGCAGGTGTTCGACGAGCGCCGCCTGGCGCCGCTCGAAGGTCATCTGGCGATCGGTCACGTGCGTTACTCAACGACGGGTTCGAGCACGTGGCGCAACGCGCAGCCCGTGTATCGCTCGGTCGCGGAAGCGGGATTCGCGCTCGGGCACAACGGCAACCTCACGAACACCGAGGAACTGTCGAACGATCTCGGCATGCTGCCCGGCGTGCTCACCTCCGACAGTGAGCTCATCGGCGAGATGCTCGTAACGGAGTACGACGACGAGAGCCGTTCCGACGGTCGCGACCTCGAGCACACGCTCGAGAAGGTGTTGCCGCGGCTCGCGGGTGCGTTCTCGCTCGTGTTGATGGACGAAGCGCATCTCTTCGGCGTGCGCGACGCGCACGGCTTCCGTCCGCTCGTACTCGGCAAGACCGAAGGCGGTTGGGTGCTCGCGAGCGAGACCGCCGCGCTCGACCTCGTCGACGCGCACTACGTCCGCGACGTCGAGCCCGGCGAGATGGTTGCGATCGACGCCGGTGGCGTGCGATCGATCCGTTTTGCCGAGCCCACCCCGAAGCTCTGTCTCTTCGAGTTCGTCTACATCGCCCGGCCCGACACGCAGCTCTACGGGCACAGCGTGCACGCGGCGCGTCAACGCATGGGCGAGGCCCTGGCCCGCCAGGCGCCCGCGAACGCCGACATGGTGATGCCCGTCCCCGAATCCGGCGTTCCGGCCGCCCAGGGCTTCGCCCGGGCGGCGGGGATTCCCTACGGCGACGGATTCGTGAAGAACCGCTACGTCGGGCGCACGTTCATCCAACCGAGCCAGAAGAAGCGCGGCACCGACGTGCGGCTCAAGCTCAACCCGTTGCGCGACAACATCAAGGGCAAGCGCCTGATCGTCGTCGACGACTCCATCGTGCGCGGCACCACGACGAAGCAGATCATCGCGTTGCTGCGCGAGGCCGGCGCCACCGAAGTGCACTTCCGCGTGTCGTCGCCGCCGTACCGCTGGCCGTGCTTCTACGGTCTCGACACCGGCAAGCGTTCCGATCTCCTCGCGGCCGACATGGAGGTCGGCGAGATCGCGCAATACCTCGGCGTCGACTCGCTCGCGTATCTCGACCTCGATCATCTCGTCGCGGCGACCGGTTCGCCGCGTGAGTCGTTCTGCACCGCATGCTTCACCGGCGAGTACCCGGTGCCGGTTCCGGAATACGACACGAAGCACGTCTTGGAGAACGAGGCCCGCACGATCCACCTGCCGGGCACCGTGTCCGAAGCCGCCGACCGCACGTGAACCCGCCCGAGGGCCGGGAGCCGGCCGCGGACAAGTTGACGTACTCGCAGGCAGGCGTCGACATCGAGGCCGGCGAGAAGGCGGTCGAGCGCATCAAGGAGCATGTGCGCTCCACGTTCCGGCCCGAGGTGGTCGGCGACATCGGCGGCTTCGGCGGCCTGTTCGCCCTCGACTGGAAGCGCTACACCGACCCGCTGCTCGTGTCTTCCACCGACGGCGTCGGCACGAAGTCGCTCGTCGCCCGGCTCGCGAACCGGCGCTCGACGATCGGTGTCGACTGCGTGGCGATGTCGGTCGACGACATCGCGGCCCAGGGTGCCGAGCCCCTCTTCTTCCTCGACTACATCTCGATCGGCAAGGTCGTGCCCGAGGAGATCGACGAGCTCGTCTCCGGTGTGGCCGAGGGTTGCCGGCTCGCCAAGTGCGCGCTGCTCGGCGGCGAGATGTCGGAGCACCCGGGCGTGATGGAGCCGGGGGAGTTCGACCTCGTCGGCTTCGCGGTCGGAGTGGTGGAACGTTCCGAGGTGCTGCCCCGCGACGTGCAACCCGGCGATCGGATCATCGGTTTCGCGAGCCCCGGGTTGCGCTGCAACGGCTACTCGTTGGCCCGCGCCGCCTTGCTCGAACGCGCGCGAGCGTGATCTCGACGGCCCTGCCTGGCCGGGCTCGCACATCACGCTCGCCGAGGTGTTGCTCGAGCCCAGCGTGATCTACGCGCCGGCGATGCTCGAGCTCACGCGCAAGGTCGCGGTGCACGCGTTCGCGCATGTCACCGGCGGCGGCATTCCCGGCAATCTGGTGCGGGTGCTGCCCGACCGGTGTGACGGTGTCGTGTGGCGCGGTACGTGGGAAGAGCCGCGGATCTTCGGCGAAATTCAAGCCGCCGGAGACATCCCCGATGCGGAGATGCAGAACGTCTTCAACCTCGGGCTCGGCATGCTCGCGGTCGTGGCCCGCGACGGTGCGGAACACGCCCTTGACGTTGTGCGGTCGGACGGTCACGACGCGTGGATCGTCGGCGAGGTCGTCGACGGTCACGGGCATGCCCGCGTAGAAACCCGCTGATCGGCCCGGTTAGGCCGTTGTAGGCCGATCCGTACGTACTACGCGTCTCACACTTCGGACCTTTCGTCCGATCAGGGTCGGGATGTCCTAGTATGGCGATGCGACCCATCCGAGCGGCGACGCACATGTGTGCGGGAAACTTCGTCGGCGGGCGGATCGTGCCGATAGGTGTACTGGCGACACCTGGGTGCGAAGGCCCCGAGTCCGGTGCAACGGAATCGGGGAACGACAGGACGTCGGGCGAAAGATGCGGTCGCGGGTGCCAAGTCCGAGCTCCTCACATGTGCGGGAAATCAGCAGGCAAGTGAGTCGGTGATCTCGATGACGAAGGCGGAGGCTATGGAAGCCCACGACGATGAAACCCTATTGACCCCCTCGGAGGTCGCGGCAATGTTCCGCGTCAATCCGAAGACGGTGACGCGCTGGGCGCGCGCCGGCAAGATCTCGGCAATCCGCACTCTCGGTGGCCATCGGCGCTTCCGGGCGAGCGAGATCCGGCACTTCCTCGAGCACGTGGAAGAAGCAGACCGAATCTGATTTCGCGTGCCTCCGGGGGAGTAGCCCTTCTCCGGAGGTATCGCCAAGACATGCGTTGCCAAGACAGGTGACGTCGAGGCGGTCTGCGTGGCCGGGACCGGCGTCGATCCGGTGACCTCGCGCTTTTCAGGCGCGCGCTCTGCCAACTGAGCTACCCGGCCGGGCTTGCATCCCGGTGGCCGAAGCGTGCGCCCCCGGGTTGCCTTCAAAGCGGTCCTGACGGGATTTGAACCCGCGGCCTCCGCCTTGACAGGGCGGCGTGCACTCCAAACTGCACCACAGGACCTTGTTACCCCGACAGCTTGCGCTGACGGTTTGCACCCCCAGGGGAGTTCGAATCCCCGTTACCGCCGTGAAAGGGCGGCGTCCTAGGCCACTAGACGATGGGGGCTCGGTCTTCACCGGAGGGGTCCAGGGTAGCAGCCGGTCGCTACGGTTTGCCCGTGCGGAAGCGGGCGGCGGCGTTACGACGACTACCGATGATCGGCGTGGTGCTCGTTCCCGTCGCTCTCGGTGCGCTGCTCACGGCCTGTAGCGGGTCGAACGGATCGAAGGGGTCGTCGGCGCCCAACGGCAAGCCGGCCGCGTGCGCGTACGTCGCGAAGCTCGACACCATCGCGGCTTCGGTTGCAACCACCGACGTGCGCAACCCCGATCTGTTCAACGAGTCGTTCACCGCCGCGGTCAACGACTACGTGAAGAACCTCAGCTCGTTGCGTTCGGTCGCGCCGGCCGATCTGAGTGCGAGCCTCACGCGCGTCGAGGCCGACGTGAAGCAGTATCGCTTCGACGCCGCGCTCACCGACCGGGCGCCGCTCGACGCGTACGCGGCGCGGGAGTGCGGCCGCGTCGTGACTGCGATTACGCCGACGAGCGGGTCGACCGTGTCGACCGCCACGACCGCGCTCACCGCGCCGGTCTCGTCGACGACCACGCCCGACGATTCGAACACGACTTCGACTGCTCCGTCCGACGGCTGATGCCGTCACGAAAAATGGGGACCGTATGAGCGAGACGGATTCCGAGTCGCGGCTCGCGTTGCGCGAGCTGATCGCGATGTTGCAGGAGATCGACGAGCGCTACCTCGGTGACGAGTGGATGGCGAACGCGTTCGGCGATCTGCCCGACGGCTTCCGCCAGATCGCGTCGATGCTCGAAGGCGGTTTGCACCTCGCGTTCGAGCTCGATCCCGACCGTCCGTTCTTCCGCCGGATCGTGACGCGGCAACGCAAGATGATGGGCGACAACGCCGACGCGATCTATTACACCGCGCCGATCCGTTCGGGGCGCGAGTACCGCGTGACCGGCAATCTCGCGGGCTCGGTGTATCTCTCGTTCACGGTCGAGAAGGACGCGGCCGACGGTGGTTACAGCACCGAGACCGCGGGCGTGTTGAACGACGACATGATCGACTTCTCGCCGGGCGGCGAGTTCGAGATCTTCTTCGGCGGCGCGCCCCGGGCGCGCAACTGGCTCGAGCTCGTCGAAGGTGCGGGCGAGCTCATCGTGCGTTGCTATTTCGAAGAACCCACGCCGACCGCAGCTGATCAGAACCGGCTCGTGCCGCTCACGATCGAGACGACCGACGCGGTGGGGCCGCCCGCGCCCTGGGACGACGCGTCGGTTGCCGCCGGCCTGCGGCGGGTGACCGGATTCGTGCGGGCCCGCACGCTCGAACAGCCCAAGCCCGGCGAGCGCGTGCAGCCCTCGTGGGTGTCGACGACACCGAATGTGTTCCCGCCGCCCGAGCTGCCGGGGACGTTCGCGTTCGCGGCCGCCGACGCCGCCTATTCGATGGCGCCGTATCTGCTCGCGCCCGACGAGGCGCTCGTCATCACCGGTCGTTGGCCGGAGTGCCGGTTCGCGAGCGTCGCGTTGTGGACGCGCTACCTGCAGACGTACGACTACGCGCACCGCAACGCGAGCCTGAACCGCGCGTCGACGGTGCTCGAACCCGACGGCTCGTTCCGCATGGTGTTGGCGCACTCCGATCCGGGTGTGCCGAACTGGATCGATACCGAAGGCAAGGGCTTCGGGATGATGTTCTGGCGGTTCTTCATTCCCGAGGGCGAAGTCGAGACGCCGCAGGCGACGGTCGTGACGTTGGCCGACGTGCAGGCGGGGCGTTCGTGACGGCGGTCGACCTCAGTGCACAGCGCGCGGTAGAGCAGGCCGCGGAGCTGACCGGCCTCCGCGACCTCGGTGACGATTCGTGGATGGAAGGCCTGGCGCGTCTCGTCGACGCGCTGCAGACCGAAGCCCGATTGAACGAGTTGGGCGCGGCGTTGGTCGGCGGCGAGCTCGTCGGTTACCTCGCCGATCGCATGCGCGTGCTGGCGTGGCGCAAGGAACACCCGGAGATCATCGGCGTCGACGTGGTGCCGCCGATCGTGATCGTGGGGCAGGGGCGCACGGGCACCACGATCCTGCACGAGTTGCTGGCGATGGACCCGGCGTCACGCGTGCCGCTGACGTGGGAAGTCGACCATCCCGTCCCGCCGCCCGAGACCGCGACCTACGAGACCGATCCGCGCATCGCGGAAGTCGACGCGACGCTCGAAGGTGTCGACCTCGTGCTGCCGGGCTTCCGGCAGATGCACCCGATGGGTGCGCAGCTGCCGCAGGAGTGCGTGCGGATCACGTCGTCGGACTTCCGGAGCATGATCTTCCCCACCCAGTACCGCGTGCCGTCGTACGCGAACTGGTTGTTGAACGAAGCCGACATGGCGCCCGCGTACCGCTGGCATCGCATGTATCTCGAGCACTTGCAGTCTCGGCATCCGGCCCAGCGGTGGGTGTTGAAGTCGCCCGGGCACGTGTGGGCGCTCGGCGCGTTGGTGAACGAGTATCCGAAAGCGCTCTTGGTGCAGACGCATCGCGATCCGTTGCGGATCCTCGCGTCGTTGTCGTCGTTGGTCGCGCGCTTGCGTTCGTTGGCGAGCGACGATTCCACGATCGTCGGCGCGGCCACCGACTTCGCCGACAACATCCTCGAGGGTCTCGACCGTTCGGTGACGGCCCGTGAGGACGGAACAGTGTCGGCCGATCGGGTGGTCGACGTGCAGTTCCGCAGCTTCATGGCCGACCCGTTCCGGACGATCCACGAGATCTACGAGAAGTTGGGCCTGGAATTGCAGCCGGAAGCCGAGCAGCGGATGCGGGCGTTCTTCGCCGCGAACCCGTCCGACAAGCACGGCACACACACCTACACGTTCGCCGACACCGGGCTGAACGAAGGCGAGTGGCGCGAGCGGGCGCGCCGGTACCAGGAGTACTTCGACGTTCCGAGCGAATCGCTCGGCTGAATCGAGAGCGGTTCGCGTACCCTGGAGCGCTTGGGGCCGCTGGCGCAATTGGCAGCGCGACGGACTTTTAATCCGCAGGTTCCGGGTTCGAGTCCCGGGCGGCCCACTCCTCCACGTCGCACCGCGCAGGACTCGCGGCCGGTGCGCCCTTTGTTCGTCTGCTCAACGCGGCCATGATTGCGTCGTGGAGCGTGACGGCACGGCATCGATGGGGCTGACTCAGCTTGGTCGGTGGTCGGTCGGCGCGCAGCTCGGTGCCGGTGCGATGGGTGTCGTTTACCTGGGCGTTGACGGGTCCGAGTCGTGTGCGCTGAAGGTGATTCGCCCCGATCTTGCGAACGATCCCTCGTTCCGCGCTCGGTTCCGGCGCGAGGTGACCGCCGCCGAGCGCGTGTCGAGCCCGTATGTCGCGCGCGTGATCGAAGCTGATCCCGAAGCCGACTCTCCGTGGATGGCCAGTGAGCTCGTGCGTGGGCCGTCGTTGGAGGAGTACGTGCGAGAGCACGGTGTGCTCGAGCCGCACGATCTGGCCACGCTTGCGGTCGCGCTGGCCGACGGAATCGAAGCGATACATCGCGCGGGGGTTGTTCATCGCGACTTGAAGCCGTCGAACGTGCTTCTCGGCGCCGATGGGCCGCGCATCGTCGACTTCGGGGTTGCGCACGCGCCAATGGCGACTGCTCTGACTGCAGCCGGTGTGGTCATTGGCTCGCCCTCGTTCATGTCGCCTGAGCAGGCGGCGGGTCTGCCGGTTACCGGTGCCAGCGATGTCTTCTCTCGCGGGCGTCATCGTCTTCGCCGCCAGTGGGCGCGGACCTTTCGGCAGTGGAACCAGCCCGGATGTGCTCTACCGCGTCGTGCACGAACAAGCACGGGTGCCGGCGTTGCCTGAGCCGCTGTACGGACTCCTGCATGCGTGTCTGTCGAAGGAGCCGTTGGCGCGTCCGACGCCGGCGGTCTTCAGTGCGGCAATGAAGCACGTGCTCGAACCCGACTCGACGGTCGTTGCGTCTCCGTCGGCTACGCCGACGATGATCTCCGCCCCCGGGGTTCATCCTGCTGCGCCACCCGCGCGAGCGCGGCGCGCCGGCCGCTCCTCCGAGATCCTGTTCACGGGATTCGCGGTCGCTATCGTCCTCATCGGTGTTGTGGTATTCCTCGTCGCGAAGCACTCGCCAACGGCGTCGCATGCCCTTTCAACAACGCGGCCAACGACCACAACCCCGCCGAACCCGCAGACGAGCGCGCCGTCCACGACCCCGACGACCGCTCCCACTGTCTCGACGTCTGCTCTCGTCGCCGGCCCCTACGGCTTCGACGTGCCCGCCGGTTGGACAGCGCAGCCGTTGGCCGACCCTCAGGGTGGTCCAGTATCGACGGCGCGTTTCTCGGATCCCGACAGTCAAGCAGCGATGTTCTACGCGATCAGCGGCGGCGAATCGGGAGAGGTATACAACTTCGACGGAACGGTCGATCTCCAGGGCGCGCTCGCACAGGCATGCGGGGGTTCCTACGTCAGTGCCTCGTTCACCATTGGCCCGAACGCGATCGGCTACTCGTGCGCGACTGCGGTTCCGGACACCGAGGTGAACGGCGTGGTCATCGTCGCGCCCGCGCAGACGCCGTTCACTTGGAAGAAGCTCGAAGTGACCTTGCCGGCCGCGCAGCACGGCTTGGCCACGCAGATTCTGAACACGTTCACTCTCGCGCGCACGACCTGCCCCTGCCCGCGAGGCTGATGCCCGTCGACTTGGGCGCAGTGAGTTCCGCGGAGTACGTCGCGTCAGCCGTTGCTGCGACCGCGGATGCTTTGTAGCGTCTCGTTGTGGCATCAGCCGGGGAGCCGCACGCACCGTCGGAAGCCACATATCTGCGGCTCGTCGGTTTGGGTGCTCTGGTCGGTATCCCCGCGGCGTTGGTGGCGGCGTTGTTCCTCGCGCTCGTGCATGTCGTCGAGCACTGGCTCTGGACCGATCTGCCCGACTGGCTCGGCCAGAAGACTCCACCGTGGTACCTCGTCATCACGTTGCCGATCTTCGGCGCGGCGCTCGTGTTGTTCGCCCGGCGTTGCCTGCCCGGCGACGGTGGTGGTCCGCCCCTTGAAGGCATCGGCGGCGGCGCGGTCCCTTGGCGCTACGGGCCGAGCATCGCGTTGGCCGCGCTCGGAACGCTCGCGTTCGGCGCGGTGCTCGGGCCCGAGGCGCCGCTGATCGCGTTGGGTTCCGTCGTGGGCATGGTCGTCGTCACCTTCGCCCACATCGACGGCCCGGCCAAGCGTGTACTCGCGACCGCGGGTTCGTTCTCCGCAGTATCTGCACTGTTCGGTGGTCCGCTCGTCGCCGCGTTCTTGTTGCTCGAGGCGGGATTGAGCGAAGGCGCGGCGCTCACGCCCGCGCTGCTGCCGGGCCTCGTCGCCGCGGCCGTCGGCTACGTCCTGTTCATCGGCCTGGGGAACTGGGGCGGCCTCAAGCAGGCGACGCTCACGATCTCCGGGCTACCGCCATATCACGGGACGCACCTTGCCGATCTGCTGCTCGCAATCGTCGTCGGTCTCGTGGTCGCCCTCGTCACGTTCCCGATCCGGCGCCTCGCGTTCGGGATCAGCGCGCGAGCGCGGGCACATCTTGTGTGGATATTGATAGGCGGCGGTGCCGCGGTCGGGCTCTTGGCCGAAGGCGCACGCCTGTTGGGCGGGAACTCTCAGGAGGTGTTCTTCTCCGGCCAGGCGTCGGTGCCCGCGGAAGTGGTGGAGACATCGGTGGTGACGCTGCTGGTGGTGCTGGTCGCCAAGAGCATCGCCTACGCGGTGAGTCTGGGTTGCGGCTACCGGGGCGGTCCGGTGTTCCCCGCGATCTTCCTTGGCATCGGCGTCGCGATGTGCGCCGTCATCTGGTTCGGTACGTCGCCCACGTGGGCGGTCGCGGTCGGCGCGGCGGCCGGAATGACGGCCGGCACGCGCCTCATATTCGCGTCGTTGCTCTTCGGCTCGTTGCTCGCGGGCTCGAGTGGCGTCGACGCGCTGCCCGCCGCGGTCCTGGCCGCGGTTACCGCGTGGCTCGTGAGCGGCGCGCTGCGTTCGCGTTGGCCCGAACCGGCGGTGTAGCGCGACGCACGCGCGCGTGCCGCGATGAAGACGTGTCGGTCTTCATCGCGGCACCGGTCGATTTACGCGGGTTGGCGGCCGCCGTATCGGGCGAGGGCGTAGAACGTCATCACGGAGATTCCCACGTACACCAGCGACCAGACCGGGTAATAGGGCATCCAGGCCATCGCGCTGAGGGCGCCGATCGTCGCGGCGATGAATCCGACCCAGCGCGCGAACTGCGAGCGGGCGAGGATGAGAACACTCGCGACGATCAGGACGATGCCGACGATCAGCCACGTCCACGCGTAGTTCTTGAGGTTCGAGCCGAGCACGCCGTTCTTCAGGCCTTCGGGCAGCGCACCCTTGTAGCTGAACGCCCAGATGGAATCGACGATGCGCATCAGGCCCGCGAGCCCGAGCACCGTGCCCGCGAAGAACAACCAACCGTCGCCCGCTTCACCGTCGCTGTAGTAAGCGTCGCCGGGGCGCCGGGCTCCCGCCATCTCTGCACTTACTGAGGTCATACGGATCTCCTCCGTCGCAGCAGTTCACCAGCGCGAGTCGGCGCTGAGTCACCTCAGTGGACTCCGCCGTGGAGAATGCGGGATCACCCGCCTCGGGTGGTCAGTGAAGAGGGAACGCGCCCGGGCCCCGCGGCGTGCCCGCCGCAAAATCACCCGTTTCGTGTGAGGCGACTCTTTCGGCCGCGGCTTACGGTCACCGGGACTCGACGACCGACGAGCCCGTAGGGCTCGCGCAACGATGGAGAAGAAGCGTGATGCTCGCAGACTTTGGGACGGGGCAAGTGTTGTGGTCGATGATCTACTTCTTCTTGTTCTTCATCTGGATCTATCTGCTGATCGTCGTCTTCGGTGACATCTTCCGGAGCCCCGATCTCGGCGGTGGCGCCAAGGCGCTGTGGACGATCTTCGTCATCCTGCTCCCCTATCTCGGCGTGTTCGTCTACCTCATCGCACGCGGCAAGAAGATGGGCGAGCACGCCGTTGCCGCGGCGCAGGCACGGGACGCGGCCCAGCGGGCGTATATCCAGAGCGCGGCCGGCACTGGGAGCACCGCGGACGAGCTCGCTCGGCTCGCCGACCTGAAGAGTCAGGGTGTGATCTCCGACGCCGAGTTCCAGCAACTGAAGGCGAAGGCGCTGGCCTGACGCGGCCCGACACCTGATCGGCGCTCAATCACCTGAAACGGGGGAGTGCAGATCCGGTCCGCCTCCGTACCCTCAGGGGCGTGGAGTGGCTGCGCGACGGCGACTTCCGACGTCCCCCCATGGAACAGCAGTCGCGCAGCCAAACCGCTCCATTGGTTTCCGGCCCGACGTTCCCTATATAGGGAGCGTCGGGCCGTCATCTAAGGAGTAGTCCCGATGTGTGTCGCGCCCTCCCGGCGCATCGTGGTGTGGAGCGGTCCCGACGGTCGGGGCCGACCAAATGGGAGGGACCTGACATGACCGCTACTTCTCCTTCGGTGTTCGCCCCGGGCGCGGCGACGCGATCGTGGACGTCGGCACAACGGGTTGTCGTTCTGCTGCTCGTCGCGCTGTTCATCGCGGTGGCCTTCACGGTCGGCCGCGTCACCGCGCCGACGCACCGCAACGTCTCGGTGATCGCGCCGGCCGCGGTGTCGCTCCCGGCGGGTGCAGCCGGCGACAGCGTCCAGTGCCGCGTCGGCCCCTGCTGACGGGCGAAATCATGGTGTGGGACGATTGCGGGGTGACCGAACCGGCCCCCGGAGCGACGCTGGCAGGTCGGGACGCGGAGCTCGACCTGCTGTGGGCGGCGTTCGCCGCCCTCGACACGACCGGGGCGCGCACGGTGCTCCTCGGCGGCGAGGCCGGCATCGGCAAGACGCGTCTGGTCGAGGAGTTGACCGTTCGCACCCGGGCTGCGGGCGCGCTCGTGGCGGTCGGCGTCTGCACGCCCGCGGGCGGCAGCGCACTCGCCTTCGCACCGATGGTCGGCGTGCTCCGCGATATCGCGCGCCAACTCGACGCTTCGGAAGCGCCCGCGGTGCTCGCATCAGCCCGGCGCGCGGTTGGGTTGGACGCCGCCGACCTCGCGAGTGCGGGGCGTGCGTCCGGCACCAGCCAGATGCAGCGCTTCGAGGCGGTGCTCGAGTGCTGCGCGGCGCTGGGCCAACGCGGTCCGACGGTTCTCGTGTTCGAAGACGTGCACTGGGCCGACTCCGCCAGCATCGAGCTGATCGACTTCCTCGCCCGCAATCTGGCATCGAGTCGGGTGTTGATGGTCGTGACGTACCGCAACGACGAAGTCGACCCGGCGAGCGTGCTCGGTATGACGATCGGGGAGCTGGCTCGCCTCCGATCCGTGGCCGCGGTCGAGTTGGCGGGCCTCGACCGCGACGCCACCGGCGTGCTCATGCGCGAGGTGCTCGGTGCAGCACCCGAATGGTCGTTGCTCGACGCCGTCCACGCGCGCAGCGGCGGCAACCCCTTCTTCGCCGAGGAGTTGACGGCCGCGCGCGGCGCGCCGTCGCTGCCGATCTCGTTGCGCAACGTCGTGATGTTGCGCATCGAACGGCTGAGCCCCGACGCGCGGATGGTCGCGGCAGCAGTTGCGGCCGCGGGCGGGTCGATAGACCATCGTGTGCTCGAAGCGACATCCGAGCTCGATGCCGGCGCGCTGCACGCGGCAACCTCGGAAGCGCTCGCGGGCCATGTGCTTGTGGTCGACGGTGCAACCCGGTTGCGTTTCGGTCACGCGTTGCAGCGCGAGGCGGTGTACGACTCGTTGCTGCCAACGGAGCGGACGCGGTTGCACCGCCGACTCGCGGTCGCATTGACCTCCGACGACGACGGGCGCGGTGATCTTCCCGGGCACGTTGACGGCGAGCTCGCCTTTCACTGGTGGGAAGCCGGCCAATGGTCGGAGGCGATGCACGCAGCCGTGCGGGCCGGCGACGCGATGGCCGCTCTGCTCGCGGTTTACGAGGCGCACGCCCAGTACGAACGGGCCTTCGCCGCGTATGAACGCTGCACTGAATCCGAACGCGCCGCGGTCGATCGGACCGAGCTCCTCGTCAAAGTCGCGAACATGGCGTACATCGTCGGTGAGACACAGCGCGCGCTCGCACTCGTGACGATCGTGTTGGACGATGCCGAAGCCGACCGGAACGCGTCCCCCGAACGGATCGCCGACGCGCTCGCGATGTACGGGCGCCAAGCCGGGATCGCAGGAGACACCGATGCCGCGTTCGCGGCGTTCGACCGTGCGGCCGCGCTGCTTCCCGACGAGCCGACGCGCGAGCTCGCGCGCGTCATCGCATACCGCGCCGCGTGCTTCATGGGCATGGGACAGATGCAGATGGCCGTCGCGCTCTGCCACGAGGCGATCGACGTTGCGCGGGTCACCGGCGCCCGAGCGGCGGAGGCCCACGCGACATGCACGTTGGGGGTGACCCTCGTCGAGCTCGGCGACCACGAGGGTGGGATCGAACAGGCGAGAGCCGCGCGCGACCTCGCCGAGGAGGTCGGCCTTCCGGACATACTCGACCGCGCGTACACCAATCTCAGTCACGCATTGATGACGGCCGGGCGTCTGGACGAGACGACGCGGCTCGTTCAGGACCCGATCAGTGGCGAGCGGGCAACGGGCGTGCGGCTGATATCGGCCGGGCAGAACTGCGCCGAGGTAATGATCCGGCTCGGCCGGTTCGACGACGCGACCGAACTGCTCGACGAGATACCGGAGCGCGGCATGGCCAGCTGCGTGTTCGGGCCGTATGCGCTCCGCGCCGTGCTCGCGCTCCGACGGGGTCAGCTCGATGACGCAGCCGCGCAGCTCGTGCTCGCGGACGACCTCGCGGCGGCCGTCCCCGCGTATTCCGGGCACGGCGTCTCGCACATGCTGCGGGCCGAGTTGTTGCTCGAGTGGGGCCGGCCCGACGAAGCCTTCGGTGAGATCGAGCGGGCGATGGCTGACGTCGCGGGAACCGACGATCACGTGATGCGGCCCGAGATGTGCGCCATCGGGAATCGCGCGCTCGCCGATATGCACGATGCGGCGCGCCTGCGCCGCCGCTCCGTCGACGTCGACAAGCTGAAGCGGCTCGCGGCGTTGTTCATCGAGCACGCGGACGAGGATGTCGCAGCGTTGGAGCGCGGCGGCGGTGCCGCTCCGCCCCGGGTCGTTGCGTTCGCGCGCCAGGCTGCCGCGGAGGCGACGCGCCTCCACGAGCCCGACCCGGATCGCTGGCAGGCTGCCGCCGAGGCGTGGATGATCGCCTCCGAGCCCTATCCGATGGCCTACTGCGAATGGCGCGAGGCCGAAGCCGCGCTCGCAACCCCGAACCGACGCGCCGACGCGATACGCGCTACGACCGCGGCCGCGTCGCACGCGCGAGCTATGGGTGCCGTCATCTTGATTGCCCGGATCGAACGGCTCGCCCAGCGGGCCCGCATTCCGCTCGCAGACGAGGGAGCCGCCGCGGCGCCCTCGGCGCAAACCCAGATCGCCGACGATCTCGGTCTGACCGCACGCGAGGTCGAAGTGCTCGACCAGCTCGCCCGCGGGCGCACCGATCGCCAGATCGCCGACGAGCTCTTCATCAGCAAGAAGACCGTGAGCGTCCACGTGTCGAACATCCTGCGCAAGCTCGACGCCGGCAACCGTGTCGACGCGGGCGAGATCGGCCAACGCGTCGGTCTGGGGGGCGTCACCCCGGCCGGGTGACGCCGGCGCGGCGACGCGGCGCGACGCTCGGGATCGGTCGCCCGGTCTCGATCGGGGTGTTGAGGGAGATGCCAATGGCAAGCTCGGGTCCGCTGTTCCTGTACATCGGGACATACGCCAACAAGGACCTCGCGCAGTACGACTACGACATCGTGAAGGACCTGCATTGGGCCGACGCGGTCGGGAGCTACGACGCGGCGGTCATCTACAAAGACGACGACGGCAAGGTGCACGTCAACAAAGACGAGATGGCGACGCGGCACGGCGCGTGGGGCGGGGTCGCCGCGGGCGCGGTGATCGGGCTGCTGTTCCCGCCGACGATCATCGCTTCCGCCGCGGTCGGTGCCGCGGTCGGTGGCGTCGGCGGGCACCTGTGGAAGGGCATGTCGCGCTCCGACGTGAAGGAGCTGGGCGAGTTCATCGACGAGGGTGAGGCGTGCCTCCTCGTCATCGGTGAATCCAAGATCCGGGACGCGGTCGCGAGTGCGAACCTCGCGGCGACTAAGCACGTCGAGAAGGAGCTCGACGTCGACTCGGCCGACCTCGACGCCGCGGTCAAGTCCACCGCCAAGGATCTGAAGTAGGCCGATCCGACGCGGCGGCGTGCCGCGTCAGGTTGCGAACGCGGCGATGCCGACGATGGGTGCCGACGGTGGCCTCGACGCGAGGCTGCCGGCGAAGGCTTTGTTCGAGAAGTCGAACACGCCGCCGTCGCTGGCAACCATGAGGTAACCGTTGCCGTATGCGACGAGGCCGTTCACAGACTGGTTCAGATGGGTCGCGCCCATCGAGCCGCGGAATGGCGCCGTGAACGCGAAGACGCCGCCGTCGCTGGCCACGAGCCAATAGCCGCGATTGTCGGGCGTCGACGCGATCCCGACGATCGGGCTGTTCAGGTGCAGTCCGCCGGTCGACCCGTGGAAGCGGGCGTCACCGAAGCTGAACACCCCACCGTCGCTGCCGACCATGTAGTAGCCGTGACCGGTCGGCGTCGAGACCGACGCGACGATCGGACCGTTCAGTGTCGCGGTCGACATGTCACCGAAGAAGTGCGCGTCGCCGTACGCGAACGCGCGTCCGCGGTTGGTGAAGAGCCAGTAGCCGTTGCCACTTGGCGTTGCGGAGATCGTGCTCACACGTTCGTTCGGCCGGAGCGCGGGGTGGCCGCCGTGGTCGGCCGCGGTACCGAAGTGCGACACGTTGCCGGCACCGTCGGCGACCCAGTAGCCGTTTCCGTCGCGACGCGGCGCGATCGCGGCTGCGCCACTGGGTGCGCTGCCGAGCGCGGGCGCGTCACCGAACGCGTAGACCGCGCCGTTCGAGCCGAGCATCCAGTAGCCGCTGCGGTGTGTGCTCAGCGAGCTGACGATGGTGACGGAGTTCGAGGGGCTCGACGGCGCGCTCGTTCCGATCGCGTTGGTCGCACGAACCGAGAACGTGTAGGTCCCCGGGGCCAGGCCGACGGCCGTCGCATGCGTGCCTGATGTCGTCAACGTCTTTCCGCCCGGTGATACGCGTACCGAGTATCCCGTGATCTGAGCACCTTCGGACGCGGGTGCCGTCCACGTGATCGAGACGGCGCTGTCGGCGACCACGGCATGGACCGAGGTCGGCGCGTCGGGCGGACCGGCGGGAGTCACAGCATTCGACGGAAGCGAGTCGGTGGCGAGCGCATCGACGTCTATTGCCGTAACGGTGAACGTGTACGCCGTGCCGTTCGTGAGGCCCGAGAGGAGCGCCATCGTCTGCGTAGCCGGAACGGCGACGACCGAAGTCGCGGGCGTTGTCGCGATGTCGTACTCGGCGATCGCGCTGCCGTTGTCGGAGGTCGGAGCTGTCCACGCCACGACCGCGTCGCGCCGACCCGCGGTCGCGCGCACATTCGTCGGCGCATCGGGCGGCCCGAAGGGAACCGCGACCGCCGAGTTGGCCGGAAGACTGCTGCCCACGGCGTTCGTCGCGACAACACTGAAAGTCACGCCGACGCCGGGGGTCAGCCCGAGGAAATGCTGTTGGAGAATCGTCGCGGGAACCGTCACCGGGTTCCCGACGCTTGGTGTGATCGTGTACGAGATGACAGGCGAACCGCCGTCGCTCACCGGCGCCTGCCACGAGAGCTGCACCTGCCCGTTCCCCGGTGTCGTGCTGATCGAGCGGGGCCGCTCCGGAACCGTTGCGGGAGGAGCCGTCGGCACGGTCGTGGTCGTGCTGGTCGATGTGGTCGTGCTGGTCGATGTGGTCGTGCTGGTCGACGTGGTCGTCGTGGTCGTGGGCGTGCTCCCGAACGCGGGTGTCACCGCATTCGACGGCGACGATTCGGTAGTTTCGACCTGGCCGTTCGTCGCGTGCACCGTGAACGTGTAGCTGACGCCGTTGGTCAACCCCGTGACCGTCATCGAGGTCTGCGTCGTGGTCACTTGCCTGCCGCCGGGTGTCGCCGTCACCGTATAGAAGGTGACCGGGACGCAACACGGCTCGACCCAGGAGACCTGCGCGCTGCTGTCGCCACCCGAGGCCTGTACCTGCGTTGGCACCGCCGGCATCGGCATCGGCTGGAACGGGTTCGACTCCATCTCCGCGCTGTCGCCGACGGCGTTGGTCGCGTACATGCTGAGTTGGTAAGGCTGACCGTTCGCCAGTCCGGTGTAGGTCGCGGTCGTCTGCGCGGCCGGAACCGTCATCGTGCCGTTAGGACCGACGATCGAATAGCTGAGTATCGGAGAACCACCGTTGTTGACGGGCGCACTCCACGCGAACGATGCCTGCCCGTCGCCCGCCGTGGCCCAGATGTTTATTACCTGACTGGGTACGCCAAGTGCGAGTGGGACGGGCCCTGCAACTCCGGCGCTGCCGGGCCCCAATGCATTGACCGCCGTGACAGAGAATGCGTACGCGTATCCACCGCCGACGAGTCCCGACACTGTCGTCGACGTCTGATCTCCCGTGAGTGTGGCGACGACGACGCCAGAGTCGTTGCGGACTATGTACGACGTGATCGGAAGACCGCCAGTGTCGTTCGGCGGCGACCAGGAGACCGTCATCGCACCGACCTCGGCAGTCAGGACGACGTTGGTCGGAGGTCCGGGCACTACGGCCGGAGTAGTTATCGGTGCCGACGGTTGCGATTCCGCACTGTTACCGACGCCATTCGTCGCGTGAACGGTGAACGTGTACGTGGTGTTCGGAAGGAGAGAGATCACGACCGGCATGTCCCCCGCGGGAACCGTCGTGGTCAGGCCGCCGGGCGACGCCGTGATCGTGTACTCGAGTATCGAGGCGGTGGGATCCGGTACGGACGCCGTGAAACTCACGGTCGCGATGTGGTCGCCGGCAACGGCGGTGACGTTGGTCGGTGGCTCCGGGACAGTCGCGTCCCTGTTCGTGATCACGAGCGTTGTCGGGTAGCCGGCATTCGCCAGGTCGCTCGTCGTGAGCGCGAGCTCATTGCGGGCATTGTCATAGAGGCCCATGCCGGCGAGCGTGTAGGTACCGGGCGACTGCGGCTCCGCGAATCGCGACGTCTCCTGATACACGCCGTCCGTTGCTGTGCCCGAGATCCGGTCGACCGCCGCGCTGAAACAGACGAACGGATCCGCGGCACTGTTGATGCCCGGTGGCTGGATGCCGAGACATCCGCCACCGAAGCCCGACAGATCATCGGTCACATGGATCGTCACCGTCACCGCAACGGTCTGGCCACCACTTATGTCGCCGGTGGTCGGAGTGATAGCGAAGCTCTGGAGCACTGGTTTGATCACGTCGGCGGTACCGGTCACGTAGAACCCGTAGTCCCAACGGTTCGCCGCCAATTCGCTGCCGAAGTAGGCGTCAGCGTTGCCGGCCACGTCCACGACGGTCACGCGATCGATCGTGTAGATGCCGGTGTGTGAGTACTGCTTGAAGACGACGCCCACCTGGTAGACCCCACTCGTGGCGGTTCCACTGATTCGGTTGGTGGAGTTGAAACACGCGGTCGAGTACTCCGCCAACGGATCCGGCGCGGGCGTGTCGACCACGACACAACCACTCGAAAATCCCGACGAGTCGTCACTGATCTGCAACTGCACCATGGCGGTGGCGTCCGAGGACGTAATCGATACTGGTGACGTCGGGCCGCCCTGGGCGATTGTGACATGGTGCAACACGGGCGGCGCGGTGTCGGTCGCCGCGTATGCCGCCGACGGGCTCACGAACATCGCCAGCAGTGCGCCACAGACGAGCGCCCAGGTGAACCGTCGGCCTTGGGTGAATGGACGCCGTGTCAGAACGGCCGTGAGTGCGCGTAGTACCGACTGCAGTGACAACGACCTTCGCCCCCCGTCCCGGAAACCTCATATAAGCGCGCGGCCGAGCAAGCCGGCAAGGCACGACTTTCGCTGCGGCGTCGCCGTTGTGGCGCAATCCGGCCGACGTGTCGTATGGTGCGGTCAACGTCCTTCGTTTGGGGGAAGCCGGTCAAAATCCGGCGCTGACCCGCAACCGTAGGTTCGGGACCGGTGTCGAAGTTGCCGACGTGCGTTGTGTGCACGGGAGTGCTTCGGGTCGGTCACGGACGAGCCGGGATACCCAGTGGGACGGGCTCCAAAGAATCAACCCGTCGAGGTCGCGGGGCGGAGCTCGGGCGAACCTGTCCGAAGCCGCTCCCTCGCGCGTTTGTATCGCGTGGGGAGTTTGCCGGTCAGGGCCGAACCGGGCGCGTCGCGCGCCCGGTTTGGAAGGAACCCCATGCAGTCGGACTTCACGGCGCGTCGAGGATTGCGCGCATTCGTCCTTGTTCTCGTTACCAGTCTCTTCTTCTTGTCGAGCGGCTCGGCGTATGCCGCGTCCTCGGTGTCACCCACCGTCGTCGCCGGGCGCGGTGCGAAATGGATATCGGATCAGATCATCGCCAACGGTGGTTTTCTGAAGTCGTTCGGTTCGCCGGACGTGACCAACACCGCGTACGCGGTGATCGGTTTGCACGCCGTCAAGATCGGCCAGACCGCGTCCGATGACGCGCTCGCATACCTCGAGGCCCAACTCGGTGCGGCGCTGCAGAGCGGTGGTTCGGATGCGCCGGGAGCACTCTCCTACGACATCCTCGCCGCAGTCTCCGCCGGTCAGGACCCGGCCCACTTCGGGGGCACCGCGCCGGCGAACGATCTCGTTTCGCGTCTGATCGCGACGCAACGGACGAGCGGCCCCGACGCGGGCCTGTTCGGTGTGCAAGACCCGAGCTTCGACGGCACCTTCCGTCAGGGTCTTGCTTTGACCGCGTTGAAGGCGGCAAAGGAGAAGCTCGCGAATCTCGCCGTGATCAGCGGTATCGCCTGGCTGGCCCACCAGCAGTGTTCGAACGGTCTTTTCGAGGCGTACCGCTCGGACACGACGGTTCCGTGTGACGCGGCCGACCCGAACACCTTTGTGGGTCCCGACACGAACAGCTCGTCGTTGGCGATCCAGGGTCTGGCCACGTGGGGCTTCCGGCCCCTGCAGGCCCAGGTGATTGCGTCGTTCCACGCGGTGCAATCGGCCGACGGTGGCTTCCCGTACATCGCGGCCGGCGGTCAGACGTCGGACCCGAACTCGACCGCGCTCGTGATTCAAGGGCTCGTGGCTGAGAAGGAACACCCGTCCCAAACTGCCGCGTGGGGCAAGCCCGCGGGTACGCCGCTGACCGCGCTCGAGAGCTTCCAGATCGGATGCACTGGCGCGACGACCGACCGAGGTGCGTTCTTCTACCCCGGTGACCCGACGCCGAACACGCTCGCGACCGTGCAGGCCGTTCCGGCGTTGGTGCTGAAGGCGTTCCCGGTTGCGAAGTCGACGACCTTGAAGCCGACACCCTCGCCGGTGACATGTCCCGTCTGATACGCCGACGGGGCTTCGGCAGGAGAGCTGCCGTAGGACTTGTGGTTGTGGCGGCCGCGCTCGGCGCGGTCGCCACGATCACCTCAGCCGCGGGTGGACTCACCGGATCGCCGTGTGGGGCCGGCGCGGGTGTGACGGTGGTCGTCGACTTCACCCACTTCGGCGGTGACGTCGAGCGCGGTTGCGCGCCCGGCACGCCGACGAACGGGCTCACCGCGTTGCAAGACGCGGGGTTTACGACCGCGGGTACTACGCAGTTCGGTGACGCGTTCGTGTGTCGCATCTCCGACCTTCCGTCGGCCGCCGACCAGGACTGCGTCTCGACACCCCCGGGGAATGCGTTCTGGGCGTTGTACTTCGCCCAGCCGACCGATACCGCGTGGACGTTCAGCGCGCTCGGTGCGCTGAGCTTCCATCCCGCGGCCGGCAGCATCGAAGCATGGGCGTTCGGTGCGCACGCGCTGCCGTCGATCACGCCCGCCGCCGCGAGTGCCGCGTCGACGTCGACGAGTACCTCGGTACCCCGGACGACGACCACGTCGGTCCCGAGGACGACGACGACGTCGCCGGCGCCGCCCCCGAAGGTTCCGCGACCGGGGTATTGGATGCTCGGCGCGGACGGGCATGTCTACGCGTTCGGCGCGGCGCGCAACTTCGGGAGCGCACCCGGTCCGGCGGTTGCGATCGCGACGCGGCGCGACGGCCGCGGCTACTGGGTCACCGACGCGGCCGGAGCGGTGAGCAACTTCGGGGCCGCGCAGCAATTCGGCGGTCGTCCGCCCCGACGCGCGGGTGAGCGCATCACGGCGATCTCTGCCTCGCCATCCGGCAACGGCTACTGGCTCTTCAGCAACCTCGGGCGCGTCTTCGCCTACGGCGACGCGCACACCTTCGGCGACATGAGTGCCGTCCACCTGAACGCGCAGATCATCGCGTCGGCGGTTACGCCCACCGGCCACGGGTACTACATGGTTGGTTCCGATGGCGGCGTGTTCAGTTTCGGCGACGCGCGCTTCCACGGTTCTACCGGTGGGCTGCGCCTCAACCGCCCCGTCGTCGGGATCGCGCCGACCCCGGACAACGGCGGCTATTGGCTCGTTGCCTCCGACGGCGGCGTGTTCGCATTCCGCGCCCCGTTCCGTGGCTCCATGGGCGGGACCCGCCTGAACCGGCCCGTGAACGGGCTCGTCGCGTACGCCGACGGCTACCTCATGGTCGCCAGCGATGGCGGCATCTTCGACTTCTCGAACGTCGCCTTCTTGGGGAGCCTCGCGGCTACACCGCCTCCGGCGCCCGTCATCGGGGTCGCCGCGTTTACGGCGTAGCGCTTGTACGCGGGGAGGGCGGCGTGTGACCATGGGCGACGGGCACGCGCGAAAATGTCGCCCCGAGAAAGACGGAAACCCTGCGAATGTCCGAACCGACCGAAGTGCCCGAACCGCTCGAAGAGATCGCCTGCGAGAACTGCGTGGCGGCGTGCTGCAAGGCGCCCATGAACATGCACCTCTCCGAAGCCGAATACAAAGTGCACAGCAAGACAATGGATCTCGAGCTCATCGTGAAGCCGCGGAGCTACCGGCAGCGCATCCGCCGGGAAGGCTCCGAGACGGAATTCATGCAGATCCTCGAGGGCTACGGCGTGTTCGAGCTCCTCAGCGGCTGCGCCAACCTCACCGAGACGAACCGCTGCTCGATCTACAACACCCGGCCACAGTGTTGTCGCGACTACACGGTCGGATCCGCGATGTGTCGCCGCGCCCGTCGGGAAGCCGGCCTCGACGCTGATCGGCCGATTGATGACACGCCCGATCACCCGACGGTCGACGCGACCGGTCGGCTCCTCGCGCAATTCTTCCCGACCCACGCCGACACCGACAAGCCCGGTGCGCAGCCCGCACCGACCCGTGCCATGGTTCGCGTCGAACCGCTCGATTTCTCCGACACGTGCGCGTTGATCGTGAGCGACGCGCGCTGGATCGTGGAGCGCCTGAGCCGTTGCGGTGCCGCTTCGTGGTCGCGGCGTACGCGTTGCGCCGACTGGAATGTCGGTGGACTGGCTCAGCATCTGCTCGCCGATCAGCGCTTTGCGTACACCGTGCTCACCGCTGCGCTCGAGGGGCGCGCCGCGGATGTCGCCGTCGATGTCCCGAGTGATCGGGCCGAGATCATTGCCGCGTTGGGCCGCGCCGTCGACGACGTCACACGTGCGCTCTCTCGGATCACGCCCGATCTCCTCGAGCGGGAGATCGTGATCGGGGGCCGCGAAGCCGTCACGGTGCAGAACCTGATCCAGGTGCTCGCCCTGGAGCTCGCGGTGCATGGTCTCGACCTCGCGCACGCGCTCGGCGACACGAGGCACCTCACGACCGACGAAGTGCGGGCCGTCGCCCACGCGCTGCCCGACCAACTCGGCCTGAACGTCCCGCCGCCGGCCGGTTCCAGCTACGTGCTGCGTTCGCTGGCCTTCGAGTTGCCGTTTACGTGGCGGAGCAACGCCTGGCAGTTCGAGCCCGGACCCGACCCGTGTTGGATAGAGGGCGAACCCGAAGCCGTGCTTCTCTACGCGCTCGGACGGGTGCCGTTCAACAAGTCGGGCCTGGTCACGAACCGTCCGGCCGCGGCGCGCGCCTTCAAGCGCCACCTCGTCGGACCGTAGTCGCGCCTGATCTCGGCCAATTCGGGCGTGATCCGCGCCATTTGCGTCCCGTGACGTCGGTCGCATCCCGTCAAGGAGCGCGCGGCCGGCCGCCGATGACCCGGTGGGGCAAGAAAGAGAGGATCTGTGAATTCAGCCGACCTCGCAGTCATCGCCAAAGAGTGGCTGCGCGACTACCACGCACCGCCGCAGTGGGAGCACGCTCCCAATGCCGAGGCGTCCGAACCGGCGCCCGAGCTACCGAAGCGGCACAACTAGCGCACGTACACAGACACACATCATTTTCATCTGTACGAGAAGTCCCCGGTTTCGGCCGGGGACTTCTCCGTTGTCGGGTGCGCCGAACCTGAGAACGCACCTGACGCGACGTCCGGCGTGAAGCGCGCGTTCGTGCAGGGTGAACAGTGCAACCATTTTGTCGGTTGACTCTCAACGGGTGAGTGTTACCTTCCGCGACAAGCGGGGACTGACTTCAATCGTTGCCCAATGGGGGGTTCCATGAGGCACATTGGATCCGTTCGTCGCCGCACTCTTGCGATCGGTCTTGGCGGTGCGCTCGCCGTAGTGGGTCTCATCCCGCTGGGTGCCTCACCGGCCGGCGCAGTGCTCGGTACACAGACCTTTACGGTCTCGTGTTCGAGCCCGATCGGTGCGCAGACCCAGACAGTGACGTTCTCCGACGACGCGCCCACCGACGCCGACAGCGGAAGTGTCTTCACCGTCACCTTCCCCGGCGGCGACGCGACCCTGCCCGCGACTGCGCTCGGCGGCGTCGTGAAGATCCAGAGCTTCACGAACCTCTCGAGCACGTACACGGTGAACGGCGCCACCTTCGTGCCGGGAACGATCGCGACGAGCGGTCCGGTGACGAACAACGGCACCGACGTGACCGGTACGAGCGCATTGGGTGCGGGCAACACGACGATCACGTTCGGTGAGCCCGGCCCGCTGGCGCCCGGCGATCTCACCACGCCCGACGTGACGGTCAGCGTGCAGGCCCCGGCCGGCCCCGCGACGATCACGATCAGCGCAACGACGTTGACGACGACCGCGAACGTCGGTACCACCGCGCCCGGCACGCCCGTCCCCGTCACGTGCACGATTCCGGCGAACACGTTGACGACGACCAATGTCGCCGCCGCGGGCACGACGACGACGTCGACGACGGTCGCACCGACCACCACCACAACCGCCGCGCCGACCACGACGACCACGACGGTTGCGCCGACGACCACCACCACGACGGTTGCGCCGACGACCACTACGACAACGGTCGCACCGACCACCACGACAACCGTCGCGCCCACGACCACCACCACAACCGTGGCGCCGACGACAACGACGACGGTGGCGCCGACCACGACGACCACGACCGTGGCGCCGACAACCACGACCACGACGGTGGCGCCGACGACGACCACCACGGTCGCGCCCACAACCACGACGACGGTGGGGCCGACCACGACCACAACCGCGGGTCCGACCACCACGACAACGGCCGCGCCGACCACGACCACCACGGTGGCGCCGACCACGACGACAACGGCCGGGCCGACGACCACAACCACCATGACAATCCCGACGACGACCACGACGGTTCCGCCGAAGTGCATCCCGCGGTTCCGCTTCCCGTTCCCGTTCGAACGGTTCTTCGGAAAGCACCACCCGCCGCGGCATCACTTGCCGTTCTGTCCGCCGCCGCACCACAAGCCGCCGCGTCACGACCCGCACCACGGCTCGTACAACACGGGGACGTCGGTCAAGAACGGAACCCACACCCAGCTGCTCGCGGCTCGGCTAATCGACAGCCGACCGAGCGGTAGCGCAGGTTGGGTGGTCGTCCTGCTCGGCCTCGGTATCGCCGGACTCGCGCTCGTCGGAGTGCGCGTTCCTCGTCGGCGCCGGACCTGATCGGATCGACCTGACCGACCAATCGGTGTCGGCCGGCGTTCGCTAGAGCGTCTGGTCGAACTGCGAGATCTGGTTGAGCAGTGCGCTGGTGGCGCTGCTCGACCAGGTACTCGACGCGGCCGCGGTTGACGCCGCCGACGTGGTTCCGGTTGCGCTGCTCGTGGCGTTGGCTTGCATGTTCTGCAGGTCGAACATCAGGCGCTGCACGTCGAGTTGCATGGCCGACGTGGTCGGCGAAGTCGTCGACGAGCCGCCCACTTGGCTGTCGGCCAGCGGCGCGACAGTGCTTCCCGGAGTTGCGGCCGCGGCCGGAGCCGTCGACACGCCGCCGGTGTGGTGGTGATGCGGGCTGTGCACGCGGTTGGCGATCGTGTTCGCAAGATTCGTCAGCTGCGTGTCGGAGAGCGGCGGACCGCCGTCGTTCGCACCCTTCTGCAAGCCCTGCTTGATCGCGTTCACGAGCGCGGTCGACGAAACGCCCTTCGACTGCGCGAGTGCGTTCAAGCTCGTGCCGCCGGCCTGGAGATCCGACATCAGCTTCTGCGCGTTCTCCCCGAGGAGTTGCGCAACCGGGCTCATCGACTGCTGTACCCGGCCCTGCTGCGCGGCTGCGCTCGCCATTTGCGCCGGATTGAGCAGGCCACTGGCCGTGAGCGAGTTGATGTTCATGATTTCCCACTCGGCGGCGGGCGCGCCGTCTTTACGGAACTCAGGGAACCCTCATGCCCGCATCGGGCGAATCGTTCCCTGGTGCTGTCCGATTCGCGGGATGTGTCCGGTCAACCCGGGGACCGAACGTGCCGACTGTCACTGGCGTGGGGGGACACGGTCGTTTCTCGTATCCCATGTCGACGCGCACATCGGGGGTAAGGCGTCACGCCGAGACCCGCGCCGCGCGAGTGACGATGGGCATGGCGTTGGTGCTGTCCGTTGCATCGGTCACGCTCGGTTTCTCGGCGCGGCCGGCGGGCGCAGACCAGGCCCAGGCGACGAGCATCGCCGGCGCGACCGCGCAGGCGACGAAGCTCGAGGCGGAGATCACCGCGAACAGCAAGCGTGCCGACATCCTCGACGAGCGTTACAACCAGGCGCAGAACGCAGTCACGGCCGCGCAGAAGCAGATCGCGACGACGCAGGCCCAGATCGCAGACACCGAAGCCAACGTCGCGCGCTTGCAGACCGAGCTCGCCGGACGCGCCGCGCTGCTCTACGAAGGCGCGGGGAACTCGGACCCCGTCGGCTTCGACGTGCAGAGCGTGCAGCAACTCGGGTCGATGACGAAGTACGGCGAGGCCGCGGGCGAAGAGGACGAACGCGTCCTGAATGAGCTCGAGAGCACCGACTCGCAACTGAGCTCACAGCGTGATGATCTGCAAGGTCAGCTCGGAGTCGCGCAGGACCGGCAACACGCGGCGAAGAACGCGCGCGACCAGGTCGCGCGCGCCGAACGCGAAGCTGCAGCACCTGCTCGACACGACCCGCGACGACATCAAGGTGCTCGCGAACCAGATGGCGACGCAGGCCGCGGCCGCGGCGGCGGTGGCCGAACGGGCCTGGCTGTTGACCCAGGCGAAGAAGCAGGCCGGCGCGGCACCGGGTGTCGGCATTGGGGCTCCCGGAGTCGGCGACCCCGGACCGGCGATCGACCTCCCGCCGCCGAGCGGTGGCGCGATCAAAGCCGTCGCCTACGCGCAGGCTCAGCTCGGCAAGCCGTACGTGTACGCCGGAGTGGGTCCGAAGTCGTACGACTGTTCGGGCCTGACGATGATGGCGTGGGCGCAGTCCGGTGTGGCGATGGAGCACGGGTCGCAATCGCAGTACGACTCGTTCCCGCACGTCGCGATCGACCAACTCCAACCGGGCGATCTCGTCTTCTTCGGTGACACCGGTCCGACCAATCACCACGTCGGCATCGTCATCGGCCCGGGCATCATGATCGACGCACCACATACCGGCGCGTTCGTCGAGATCGCCAGCTACTTCCGCCCCGATCTGGTCCCCCTGGGCGCGCGCCCGTAGACGCGCGTTCCTCAGGTGGTCGTCAGTCGACGACGGCCGCGGGATTGACGCCGGTGCCGCCCGCCGCGCTGCTCTCGTATGCGGCCAGGGCGAAGCGCAACACGTTCACCGCGTCGTCGGCGCTCCAGAGCATCGGTCCTTCACCGGTGTGCAGCCAGCGCAGCCAGTGGCGACCGGAGTCGCGGAAACTGCTGCCCCAGTCGTCGTCGAGTGCGTGGAACGCGCGGATCTCACCGTCGGCGTAGACCTCGAGGCTCGGCTGTTGAATGCCGCGCCCCGTACAGCGGTTCACGCGCGCGTAGCCCTTGTGGCCGGTGACTTCCCACCGTTCGTCGTTCGTGTAGTAGTCGGAGCGCAGGTACATCTCCGGCGCGAGTGTGATGTCCCACACGCCCCGGATCCCGTTTTCGTGTTGCCACAGGATCGTGGTCGGCGCGTCGACCTCTACGCCGGGCACCACTTCGGTGCCGCCGATCCACGCGCGCACTTCCTTGATCGGGCCGAAGAGCCAGAGCGCGGTCGCGAGCTTGTGCCAGCCGTCGTCGAACACGAGGATCCCGCGGCCGTTCTGCATCTGTTGGAACTGCCAGTGGTAGCTGCTCATCGGCACATCCCAGCCACCGCGGCTGCTGCCCACCATCTTCATGTGGTATCCGCTCACGGCGCCGATCGCGCCCGACTCGACGGTCTCCTTCAGCTTTCGCAGCGGTTCGTAGAAGAGGTAGTTCTCCATGACGCGCAGTTGCCGATCGTTCGCCTGCGCGGCGTCGATCATCTTCTGGGCGTCGGCGAGGTTGTTGCACATCGGCTTTTGCAGGTTGACGTGCCAGCCGTAGCCGAGGAGCTCGACCACGCCTTCGACGTGCAGCGGGATCGGCAAGAGCGCTTCGACCGCGTCGACCTCGACGTCGCTCGCCGCGAGCTCGGCCGCCGATGTGAACGTTCGCGCGTCGGGCCAGTCGCGTTGTCGCTCCGCGAGCCGTTCCTGGCTCGGATCGACGAGCGCCACGACTTCGACATCCGGATTGTCGCGGTACGCGCGCACGTTGAGGTCGTAGATGCGACCGAGGCCGATGAACGCGGCGCGGACGGGACGGTCGTACGGAGTGAAGGTCATGAGGTGCGCGTTTCCTGTTGGAGCTCGATGGTGTTGCCCGCGGGGTCGGCGATCCAGATCTGAACGACGCCTTCACCTTGCACGCCGCGCTTGTATTCGATGCCGCGCGCTTCCAGCTCGGCGATCGCCGCGTCGAGGTCGTCGACCGCAACGCAGTAGTGATGACCGGTGGAGTCGATGCGATTGCCCGAGGGTGGCGCGCCCACGAGGTGCAGTTGCGAATCGCCGACCGTGTGCCAGTGCCCGGGGATGCCGTGAATGTCGGGTCGTACCTCGTCGCCGAGACCGAGCACGTCGTGGTAGAACTCGACCAGCTCGTCGACCGACGTGCCGTTGGCGTTGACCGAAACGTGATGGAACCGCGTCACCTTCATTCGGGATCCTCCAGCTGCTCCATGAACTCGAGCCGTATGCCGCCCGGTGCTTCGACGAATGCGATCCGTCGTTTCCCGAACGTACCTTCCACGACCGCCGGGCCCCACATGACGGTGTGCCCCGCCAGTTCCGCGTCGAGGTCGTCGGTGAACAACGCGGGATGCAGGAATCCCTCGGCCGGCAGGTCGACGCGGTCCTCGTAGATGGCGCGGGTGAACAGTGTGATCATCACCGGCCCGAGGAACACGTCGGCGCGTTCGCCGTTGTTCCAGTGCATCCGGTCGCGCACTTCGCCACCCGCGGCTTCGTAGAACGCGCACGCCGCGTCGAGGTCGGCCACCTTCACCGCCAGATTCGCCATTCCCGTGATCGCCACGGGAGCAGGGTATCTAGCGTTTGACAACCGGCGCGATGACGTATTCGAAGCCGGGCATCGATGCGAAGGCGGCGCTCGGTTGCGGGAGCGTTCCCGGTCGGTACGTGATCGGCACCGGGCTCCTCGGCGTGTGGACCGCGTCGATGTGCATCTCCGCGAGCTGGGCGGCCTCGGTCGCGGCCACGACGACCGTGTCGTCGGGGGTCAATACGATCGTGTCGGTTCCCGGGGTGCCGGTACCGAACGGCGCGTGCAGGTCGGCGCAGTACGACCAGCCGTGGACGAGGTCGAGGACGTGCACGAACGCGGGCTCGGCCGCGTCGGTCGGGTCGCGGTAGAGGGTCGCGAGCAGCGTGCGGTCGGTGCTCATCACGCCGTGGATCGCGTGACCGTGCATGTCTTCGGCGGGCGTCTTGTCACGACCGATCGTGTCGAACCGATTCCCCGTCGCGACCTCGATGGTCTGCACCCGGTAGTAGCCGATGCGGTAGTCGAGCGCGAACACGAGTGACCCGTCGACGGAGAACGCTTCGGGTTGCACGTCGCCCGTGAGATCCAGTTGCTTCACGATGACACCGGTGAACGCGTCGAACACGACGAGGTGCGTTGTCGCGCGGTCCTGGCTTCCGTAACCCGGGTGCCGATCGGTGAGCGCAATCCAGCGCGCCTTCGGAGCGACGGCGCTGATCGACAGTCCGGTTTGGGGCAGAGGCCACTGCTTCATGACGGCGCCCGTTGCGGGATCGATCCGCACGAGGAGGTCGGTGTCGGTCGCGGTGTCGTGATGGATCGCGAAGACCGACGTACCGTCGAGTGCCGCGACCGCGTCGGTCTCGAACCAGATCGGCTGCGGCTCGTTCTCGGCGACCGCGCCTACACCGGTTTCGAATTCCGCGAGCGACGACGGGCCCGCCGCCGTGCTCGGGGACGTCGTCGACGACGGATCGCCAACCCGAACGTCGCGAGCACTGCGGGTCGACGAGCCGCATCCGGCGAAAACGACAGTCACGGCCAAAGTGATTGTGCCGACGAGGAGGGCGCGTGTCTTCATGCCTGATGTACACCGCCCGGTTGCCGCGGGTTCCGCTTCAGCGCAGCGAGTTCGCGACCGCCTGTGCGTCGGCCAACTGGCGCAACCCTTCGATGCGATACGTCACGCCGCCGTCAGACCAGACGAGCACCGGTCCCGAACGCCGGACGGTGTCCATCTCGAACTGGTGGTTGCGGTTCATGTACGCAACCTGATGCGTTCCGGCGATCCAGAAGCCGGATTCGCCGGCGGCGCTGATCGGCGTTGCCGTGGCGCCCGGCCCGAGCACCTTGGCGAAGACCGGTCCGGTGTTCACGTCGCTCGCGATCTCGGTCAGGCTGAAGTCCCGGTAGCGCAGGGCGACGAGCCCACCGGGGACGCGCTCGTCGTCCTGCACCCCGAGGAGTGCTCCCGCGGTAGCGATGCGCGGCGTCTTGACCGGGAACTGCATGCGCGCCCGGGCGCCGGCAAGATCGCGTGCGGCCGCGGCCGTGTTCCCGGCGGCAGAGCTCGGCGCGCCGGGAAATGTGTCGGGCGCGGACCCGTTGGGCAACGGCGTATCGGAGTGCCGGATCTCGACCGCGCCAATACCGATCCAGTCCGCGATCGCGTGCCGGGCCGGGCTCGCCGCGACGACCGCCGCGACGATGACGACGATTGCCGCCGCGACTGCGACCAACACCCGCATGCGCGCCCGACCCCGTCGCCCGGCTTCCCTGCCATCAGATGGCAGGGTTTTCGTTTCATGGAGACGGTTTTGCTGCCATCTGATGGCAGGGTTTTCGGGGGCGGGGTTTTCGGCGGGAGGGTTCGCGATGCGGTTGCGGACGGCGGAGGTCAGGTCGGTGCCCGTCGGGTAGTCGAGGTTGTCGGCCAGATCCGTGAGCGCGCGGTCGAGGTCGATCACCGGGGCACCTCCTCGCCGAGCGCCACACGCAATTGCGCGAGCGCGCGTGACAAGCGCGACTTCGCAGTGCCGATCGGGCACGACAAGACGGCCGCGGTCTCGCTCTCGCTGAGTCCCGCGAGGTAGCGCAACGCCACGATCTCGCGGTGCCGGTCGGGCAACTCCGCGACCGCGTCGAGCAGTCGTTGGCGTTGTTCGGACGCGGCCACGAGATCGTCGGCGGCGGCACCGACCGCGGCCGGCTCGCGACGAATCTGGAGGTCGAGCCGGCCCCGCCTCGACGCCGAACGGCGCCGGTTCCGCGCCTCGTTGGCGACGATCGTGAAGAGCCAGGGCCGAAACGCGGCGTCGGTCCGGAACCGATCGAGGCTGCCGTAGGCCTTGACGAATCCGTCCTGCACCGCATCCTCTGCTTCGTCGCCGGCAATCCCGTACGCGAGCCGCATCGCGGGCCCGCGGTAGCGATCGACAAGCGCGCAGAACGCGTCGACATCGCCCTCCCGGGCCGCGTTCACCAGCTCCGCGTCGCTGCCTCGATCCATTGGCTCGCCCTGCATACACCGCCTGCTGCCCGAGGGTTCCCGAATTCCCCCAACCGTTGGCAGGGAACCAGCGCGGGGCGCCACTTTCCCTGCCAACGGTTGGTGGGTGTTCACGAAGCCATGACATGCGGCGCTCGTGTCGCTCACACTTCGGGCCGAGGCTGTGGGTATGGCACAACCAGGCTCCATGAACTCGCCGAGGAATTCGATGTGGGTGCTCCGAGGGATCCTTATCGCCCTGTCGCTCGCGCTCGCGGGCTTTCTCATCTGGCACGGCAACGTGGTGATCGGCGTGCTCATCGGCGCGATGGCGATCGTGCGCATCGTGCTGCTCACGCGGATGCACTCCCGGCGAGAGGAGATCCGCCGCCGGCTCGCAGCTCGGCGCCGCGGGATGCCGAGCGGGCGTCAGTAGCCGGGCTTGGGGCGGAAGAGGTCGAAACGCAGGCCCTGGTCGTCGACGCACTCTGCGTTGCCGCCGGATTCGTAGTCGCCGATCGACAGCACTTCGCCCCCGAGCTCGCGCACGCGGGCCGCGGCCGCCTCGATGTCATCGACGCGGAAGTAGAGCCGCACTTCCGGACTCCCGGGACGACTGTCGATGCCGGCCGGCGGCGTGATCGACGAGATATGGAACGCGCCGGGTTGGTAACCGGGCGCGAGCTGCCAGTCGAAGAGGTTGCCGAAGAAACGCGCCGCGCGTTCGCCGTCGACAACCAAGAGCGTGAGATAACCGATGTCGCCGTAGCGCCGGCCGAACACGTCTTCGACGGGAATGTCGTCGGCCTCGATCGCCGTCTGCACGAACCAGCGATGTCCGAACGGATCGCGGATGGTTCCGCCGCGCGCACCGTACGACTCCGCGATCGGTCGCAGTGCCGTCGCACCCATATCGACGGCACGCGCGTACGTGGCCTCGGAGTCGGGCACGTGCAACATCAGGCCGACGGTGCTGCCGCCCAACGTCTCCGGGCTCATGTGTCCCTCTTCGGGGAACTCGCCCGCGAGCATGAAAACGGTGTCGCCGACGCGCAGCTCCGCGTGCCCGATGCGGCCGTCGGGCATGACGATCGGTTCGCCGAGCAGCACCGCGTCGAACACGTCGACGTACCACTGGATCGCACGCGCGGGATCGCTGGTTGCGAGATACGGCGTGAGCGAGTGCAGGCGGGCGGGCGTGTATTCACGGATCGCGAGTACGGGCACGGTGTTCTCCTCCGGGTCGGTGTCGGGTGCGAGCTCGGCCGCGATGCGGCGACGGAGATCACGAGCGAATTCGACGCGGGGTGCGAGCGGCACGACCGGCTCGCGCAGCGCGTCGAACGGGTCAGTCATCGCCCGCTCCCATCGTCGGTCTGGCCTTCGTCGTATTTCGCACGGAACGCGTGGCGGGCGCGCGTCAGGAGTGCCTCGGTCGCGTGCACGGTGCGGCCGAGGTGCTCTGCGACCTCGGGGACCGGGAGTCCGTCGAGATAGCGGAGTGTGAGCGCGGCGCAGTGATGCGGCCCGAGCTCGGCCAACACTTCGCGGGCGCGGAGCCGATCGAAGTGCGCGTCCAGCCCGTCGTCCACGCGGTCGGTGGCGTTGTCGCTCGCGAGCTGGAGACCGCGTTCCTCGCGCGCGGTACGCCGCCAGTGGTCGACGAGCTTGTTGCGCGCGACGGTGACGAGCCACGCCACGGTGAGGTCGGGCACCTTGCCGGCGCGCACCGCATGAACCGCGGCGAGGAACGTCTCGCCGGTCAGGTCCTCGGCGAGTACACGGTCGCGAACCCGGGCCACGAGGTATCCGTAGACCTGGGGGAGCGCCCGGTCGTACAGCGCGAGCAGCTGCGGGCCTTGGTCGGCAGCGGCGGCGCTCGGGTTCACGCTCTGATCATCGCTCCCCGGCTCGCCACTCCGACGGGTGCGCGGCGAAAATCAGGGAATCGGGTGCAATTCCGCTACGGGAGTACGGGCGGCGATGATCGTGGCCAGCTCCTCCAGCGGAACCGCGGGCGCGTAGAGGAAGCCCTGGGCGTGGTTGCAGCCGAGCCGCCGGAGGGCCCGCTCGTGCTCGATCGTCTCCACTCCCTCGGCGGTGACCCGCACGTCGAGGCGACGCGCAAGGGTGACGATCGCGTCGATGATCGCCTCGTCGGCCCGGTTGAGCGTGATCTCGCGGACGAAGCGCTGGTCGATCTTCAACACGTCGATCGGGAGGTCGCGTACGAGGCTGAGTGACGACGAACCGGTGCCGAAGTCGTCGAGCGCGACCGCGAGCCCGGCCGAGCTCGCCGCCGCGAGGCACGCGGCAGCAGTGTCGATGTCGTCGAGCACCTGCTGCTCCGTCACCTCGATACCGAAGTGATGCAGCGGGCATCCGTTCGCTTCGAGGTATTCGCAGAGGCGTTCGAAGCGTTCGATCCGCAGCCGGGAGCCGACGACGTTCACCCAGATCCGGAAGTCGTCGCCCGCCACGCCGCGATCGCGTAGGTCGCGCCGCGCCTGCATCGCGTCGACGAAGATCCCCTGGTCGATGACGTCGATGAGTTTCAGGTCGCGCGCCGTCTCGAGGAAGGCGCCGGCGGTGAGGACGCCGCGCGTCGGGTGGAACCAACGGGCGAGGGCCTCGGCGCCGATGACCGCGCCGGTGACGAGATCGATCTCGGGTTGGAAGAAGGCCGTGATCTGGCCGTCGGTGACCGCGGTGTGCAACTCCGACGCCGCGGCCGCGGCATTGTGCAGCTGCGCGCGCAACGAGGCGTCGAACACGACCACGTAGCTACCGTTCGAGCGCTTGGCGCGGTACTGCGCGGTGTCGGCCTCCTGCAGCAACGCGGCCGCGTCGTGCGCGCCGTGCTCACTCGTTGCGACTCCGATGCTCACCTCGATCATGACCTCGTGGCCATCGATCGGCGCGGGATGGCAGAACTCGGCGCGCACGCGACCTGCGACCCGGGCCGCGCCTTCCGCGTGGTCGAGGTTGCGTAGGAGCAAGGCGTATTCGTCTCCGCCGAGCCGGGCGAAACAGTCTTCGGTGCGAACCAGTGGTGCGACGCGGGTCGCGACCTCGACGAGTACCGCGTCGCCGGTGGCGTGGCCGAACGCGTCGTTGATCGCCTTGAAGCGGTCGATGTCGAAGAACAACAACCCGACGATCTCGCCCGAGCGCTTCGACTGCGCCATGGCCGCCTCGAGCATCTCCGTGAACGCGGCCCGGCTCTTCAGCCCGGTCAAGCTGTCGTGCAGTGCGACCTTGGTGAGTTTCTCGTTGACGTCGCGCAACTCACTGCGCAGACGCATCTCACTCGTGACGACCTTGTGCACCTCGTGGTGCATCGCGCTCATACCGACCAGATAGATCGGAAACGCGATCCCGAGCATCTTGGTGACGTGATCCGAGCTCAGGAAGTACGTGAAAGAGAGCGGCACGATCAACGGGATCTGGTACGCGTAGTAACGCACGCGCGACGCACCCGCGGAGACGATCCCCGATGCCGACGTCGCCAGGCAGAACAGCAGGATCACGGCACGCAGGGAGCCGTGTTGCGCGTCGGGGAACGCGATCCACGCGACGCTCGCCCACACGAGCGCGAGCGCGACGGTCGTGACGAATCCGATCGGCCACCGCGTGATGACCGTGTGGCGGCGGCGTAGGTGGTATCCGAGCGCGGCGAGGAACGAGGCGATCGTCATGACCGTGACGAGCGCGAGCCAGAGCAGCCGGCGCTCCAGGGGGACGGCGCTCCCGATGAGGAGGATCAACACACCCGCGCCGGCGATGCCGAAGAACGACCCGCGCAACATCATCGTGTTGACGTGGTCGAGGCACTGGCTGTCGACGCCGGGCAGCGGTGTGGGCGGTTCCACACCTATCTATCGTCGAATCGGCGAGGCCGGAGAACTCCCAACTTGTCACAGGGAATCCGCCGCGATTCCGCAATCGCGGCAATTCGGCGGGCCCGGACGCGCGCCCGAGCCGCCTACGTCGGCTCGGTGAGCTCCGCGATCTTGGCGAGCGTCTTCTCCATCGAGGAGCGGGTGTGCTCCTTCGACTTCGAGGTGCGCAGGATGCCTTTGACCGGGCCCTTCTCCTGCGAGATGTCCCAGGTCTCGCGCACGAGCGTGCCGCCGGCGGCGGGCTCCAGCTCGTAGCGCCAGATCCGGCCGCCGAAGAACCGCGCGCCGAGCTTGCCGCCGGGATGCGTCTGCCAGGCGATGCGCTTGTCGTCGTCGAACTCGATGACCGTGTTCACCGTCGAGTACCCGATCCCGAGGTGCATCCCCATACCGAAGTCCGATCCCTGCGCCAGGCGCTCGGGGCTTTTCTTGGCGTCGCGCACCGAACCGGAGCCGTCGATGTCCTGATGGCGGCCGGGGTCGGCGAGCAGGGCGAAGATCTGTTCGGCGGGCGCGGCGATCACGCGCTCGACGGATACGACGTCAGAGGAGTCACTCATCGGCGCAGCGTAGGCCGTGCAGTGCTCGTTACGCTCGCCCCGTGACCTCAGATCCCGACCCCCGCAGTCCCCGGTTCACCCACCTCGACGACCTCCCGTACCAAGAGGTCCGGCGCGTCGGTCAGGGCGACCGCACGATGTCGGTGCGCGAGAAGTGGCTCGACTTCTCGCCGGAGTACCTGTCGCTGTACGCCAAGTGGGACCCGGGGATGATCGTGCAGCCCCACGGTCACAACAGCAATCACGTGATCTTCGTCCTCGAGGGCGACATGACGTGCGGCGACGTGGTCTGTCGAAAAGGCGGCCACATTGCGCTCGACCGGGGCGACACGTTCGGCCCGTTCGTCGCCGGCGAAAACGGGGTCGAACTGTTCGAGGTGATGATGGGCGACCCGCGTTCGTTCCAAGCCGATCCCGAGGGTTACGAACGCTTCCTGGCCGAGCGCGGCGCGCGACAGTTGCCGAACCCGCCGATCGACATGCCGAAGTGGATCGAGGACACGCGGAGTTGAGCGCGTCCGCACCGTTCGCGGCGGGCTCGGTGTCGCTGCGGAGCTATCCGAACCAGGGTCTCGCGGCGACCGAGACGATCACCGAGCTGCGCGCGCAAGCCGCGCTCGCGGTCGAGCACGGCTTCGACGGCGTGATGACGAGCGAGCACCACGGCGGTTTCCCGGGCTACCTCCCGAATCCGCTGCAGCTCGCGGGCTTCCTGCTCGACGCGATCCCGCGCGGCTGGGCCGCCGCGTGCCCCCTGTTGTTGCCGCTACGCCCCGCCGCGCTCGTCGCGGAGGAGACCGCGTGGCTCGCGGCGCGCTTCCCCGGCCGGGTCGGGCTCGGGGTTGCGGCCGGCGCGCTCGCAGTCGACTTCGAGATCATGGACGTGCCGATGGACGACCTGGCCGCGCGTTTCACGAACGGGTTGGAGCTCGTCGCGGGCGCGCTGCGCGGCGGGGCGGTCGGCCCGCTCGCGGCCGATCCCGCGGTGGCCCGTTGTCGCGAACATCCCGTGCCCTTGTTGAGTGCGGCCGCGAGTGTCACCGCCGCGCGCCGGGCGGCGCGGGTCGGCGCGGGGTTGTTGTTCGACTCGCTCGTGACTCCCGTCCGGGTGCGCGAGCTGGTCGACGCGTTCCGCGCCGCGGGCGGTACGGCTCCGTGCGTACTCGTGCGCCGGGCCTGGCTCGGCGATCCGCCGCGCGCCGAGGTCGACCGGCAGGTCGCGGTCTACCGCGATTACGCGCCCACGGCCGCGCCCGCGCACTGGGGCGCCGACGAGATGGTCGTGTCCGCCGACGCCGAAGCGGTTGCCCGCGGGCTGCTCGACGCGCAGCAGGCTTCGGGAACCGACGCGTTGAACCTGCGCGTTCATGTTCCCGGCGTGTCGGCCGCCGCGGCTCGCGAACAGATCGAGCGTCTCGGGCGAGAAGTGTTGCCGGGCCTACGCGGTTGAGCCCGACTCGCTCGTCGACTCCACCGCCTCGGGCAGCGTCAACCGGGCGATAGTTCCGCCGCCGTCGCGGGCGAGCAGCTCGACGGTTCCGCCGTGCAACTCCGCGATCTGACGGACGATGGCCAGCCCGAGTCCGGAGCCGGGCCGCGACCGCGCCGCGACCGTGCGGTAGAAGCGATCGAACACCAGCGCGCGCTCGTCGTCGGCGATTCCCGCACCGCGGTCGCGCACCTCGACGACTCCACCTTCGACCACGACATCGATCGTGGTGTCGTCGGGACTGAACTTCAGTGCGTTGTCGATCAGGTTGTGAATGGCCCGATCGATGGCGGCGGTGCGGACGTTGACCGCGCCGGCCTGCGTGCGTGCCAACGTGATGGTGCGCGGGCCCCGCCGGCGTTCGCGCTCCACGACATGCTCGGTCAGGTCGCCGAGATCCACGTGTTGTACGGGCTCTTCGGCGCGGGCGTCGGTGGCGAGGTCGACCAACTCCGTCACGAGATCGCCCAGCTCCGAGAGCTCGACTTGCGCGGCGTCGACGAGCTCGGTCCGTTGTGCGTCGTCGAGCGAGCCCGCGCGTTGCAGCAGTTCGATGTTCGTGCGGAGCGCGGTGAGCGGAGTGCGCAGCTCGTGGCTCGCGTCCATGACCAGGCGCCGTTGTTGGGCCCGCGACGACCCGAGGGCGGCGAGCATGGTGTTGAAGCTCGTGGCCAGCCGCCCGATCTCGTCGCGACGATCGACCTCGATGTGCTGGTCGAGCTCCTGGGTCTGCGCGATCTGTTCGGTGGCCAGCGTGAGCTGCTCGATGGGTCGGACGATGCGGCGGGCGATCAACCACGCGAGCCCAGCCGCCACCGCGGTCCCCGCCAGCGCGATGAGGAGCAAGCGGATGTCGAGACTCGACAGCACGTTGTTCGTGTCGGCGATGCTGCGCGCGATCTGCGCCGCACCACCGCGCGGCAGTGCCGTGGTGAGCACGCGGTAGTCGGTTCCCGCGACGGACACGGTGCGATAGCGATCGGGGCCACCGTGCGCGGCGATCGCTTTGTCCTGCGCGTCGACGGGTATCGCGGGTTGATTGGCGATCGAACGGACGACGTTCCCCTTCTCGTCGAGCAACTGCACGATCGCGTCGGGTTGCGCCAGCTCCGGAGCACTGCCGGGCTGCTCGTTCCCGATCACGCCGCCGACCTGTTCCGGATTGCCGGGGAACGGTGCGCCGTGATTGCCGAACCCGCCGGTGATGCCGGGATCGCGCGAGCGCTGTTCGAGGAAGCGATCGGTCTCCGAGCGCAGCTCCTGGCGCGTGATCACGTGGGCGGCGTACACGCAGCCGACCACCACGACCGCGAAGGTCGTGGCCACGACGAGCAGCAGCCGTATGCGCAGGCTCACGGCGCGCGGACCGTGTATCCGATGCCCCGAATCGTGTGGATGAGGCGGGGCGCGTCGTCGGCCTCGGTCTTGCGTCGCAGGTATCCGATGTACACGTCGAGGGACTTCGACGACGTCTCGAAGTCGTAGCCCCATATGCGTTCGTAGATGGAGTCGCGGGTGACGACGATGCCGGCGTTGAACATCAGTAACTCGAGGAGGTCGAACTCGGTCTTCGTGAGCTCGAGCTCCGTGCCCGCGCGCCACGCCTGGCGCCGGCTCGGGTCGAGCACGAGGTCGTCGACGGTCAGCGTCTCGTCGCCGTCGGTGATGCTGCTGCGGCGTAACAGCGCGCGCACGCGGGCGAAGAGCTCGTCGAGCGCGAATGGCTTCACGAGGTAGTCGTCGGCGCCCGCGTCGAGACCGGCGACGCGATCCGAAACCTCGTGGCGCGCGGTCAGCATCAATATCGGAGTGTGGTTGCCGCGGTCGCGCAGGATGCGGCACACCGCCAGGCCGTCGGTCCCCGGCATCAGCACGTCGAGCACGATCGCATCGGGTGCGAGCTCGTCGACATGGAGGAGCGCGTCGTTTCCGTCGACGGCGGTGTGCACGTCGTAGCCCTCGAAGCGCAGGGCGCGTTCGACCGCCTCGCGCACGTGCGGGTCGTCTTCGACGACGAGCACCCGACCCTTCTCTCGACCGGCCGTCATGCGTTCAAGCCTGGCACGCCGAAGTAAGAGCCAAGAAAGAGGAGCGATAGCGGAGCCGATCCTCCTCCCCGCGGAGCCGCCCGAGGAGCGGCGCAGCGCGAGCGGCCGATAAACGAGCGACAGCGGCGCAGCGCGAGCGACCCATGGGGAGTAGTACAGAAGGTGTGTCGGTCCAGGCCCGGGTCGTGTTGGCCACGCTGTGCGTGTTCAACGGCGTGATCCTCCTCGCCCTCGGGTTGGGTGCGGCGATCTTCGTCGACGGCGTGACCCGCTTCGGCCTCGCGGCGGGGATGTGGATCGCGGCCGCGTTCCTGTTCGTCCTCGCCCGCCGCCTCCGCGACGGCCACGACTGGAGTTAATCCCCTCCGCGAACTCGCACCGCCACCACAGCTCCTTCTCAGGTGGAGGCGGTGAGAATGGCATATGCATGAAGTTCGAAGCAGACGAGTCGCGGCTCTCGGCTGCCTCCTCGCGGCCGGGCTCGTCCTGGCTGCGTGCGGTGGCAGTTCGCATTCCGCCAGTGCGAGTACAACCCCCAGCTCCGGCGCAACCAGCACGACCACCGCGGGCGGTGCCAACGGCCGGGGCGCGGCGGCCCAGGCGGCCCTGACCGCGTTCCGCACCTGCATGAGCAGTCACGGCGTGACGGTGACGCTCCCGACCGGCGGTCGCAATCGGGGCGCGGGCGGCACCCCGCCCTCGACCACTCCGGGCGAGACGCGCCCGCCGCGGCCGAACGGAGGCACCGGTGGTGGGTTCGGCGGCGGCTTCGCCAACCGGTTCGCGACAGCACCGGCCGGCGTCGACAAGACCAAGTACGCGGCGGCCTACACCGCGTGTAAGGCCAAGCTGCCGACCTTCAACGGATTCGGTGGCGGCGGCGCCAACAACTCGGCGTTCCAGGCGTACCGCAGCTGCCTCTCCGATCACGGCGTGACGCTGCCGACGAGCGGCGGCGTGGGCAACATCAACCGCAGCGACCCGAAGGTCGCGGCCGCGATGAAGACCTGCGCACCGCTGTTGCCCGCCGGGGGTTTCGGTCGGTCGACGACCACGACCACGCAGCCCGCGTAATGGCCACCACGGTCATCACCCGGCCGAACCGCGTGCTCGACGTCGGGCTCGCGGTAGCGGTGATCGCGCTCGGCGTCGGCGCCTTCGTCGTCGCCGGTCCACAGAAGACGAGCGCGGCCGCGGTCACCCGCACCGCGACCGTGCAGAAGGGCGTCGTGCTGTCGAGCGTCCAGGCCAGCGGCAACGTGCAGGCGGGCCAGACCTATTCCGTCGGGTTCCAGACCGGCGGCCAGGTCGTCGACATCGACGCGCAGGTCGGTGACCACGTGACCAAGGGTCAGATCCTGGCGCACATCGACCCGACGATCGACGCCGCGAGCCTGACCTCGGCCGAGGCGGGATTGACGTCGGCGCAGGCGCATCTCGCGCAGGTCGAGCAGGTCCTCACTCCGCAACAGGCCGCGCAGGCGCAGGCGTCGCTGACCTCCGCGCAGCAATCGGTGAACACCGCGCTGACCGGCCTCGCGGCCGCGCAGAAGACCGCTTCGATCGACGCGACCCAGTCGCAACAGGCCGTCACCGACGCGCAGTCGAAGCTCGACACCGACACTGCGGACAAGGCATCGGCGACGGTTCTCTCCCAGGACCAGACCGCGCTGACGCAGGCGCAGAACGGCCAGATCAACACCGCGAACAAGGATCAGCAGTCGATCACGAGCGCGCAGGGTCAGGTCACCGGCGCGAACAATCAGCTGAACTCCACGATCGCGACGAACAACGCGAGTCGCGAGCTGCAGCCGAGCGACTTCGACGCCGCGCAGGCGTCGGTCGATCAGGCCCAGGCGCAGGTGATGACCGCGAGCCAGACCCTCGGTTGGACCACTCTGCATGCTCCCGCCAACGGAGTTGTCACTGCGGTCAACGGTGTCGTCGGGCAGACCGTTTCCGGTGGTGGTGTGAGCACGAGCACGAGCGGTACGACATCGAGCGCGGCATCGTCCGCGTCGTCGTCTTCGTCCTCCGGTGGTTCGAGTAGCGCGTTCATGACGATCACCAACATCGACGCACTCTCGGTGAAGGCCGGATTCGCGGAGACCGACGCGACGAAGTTGAAGACGGGTCAGCCTGCGGTCGTGTCGTTCAGCGCACTGCCGAACGTGCAAGCCGCCGGAACCGTGACCGAGGTCGATCTGAGCTCGACCCTTGTGAGCAACGTGGTCACGTACTTCGCGACGGTGACGCTGAACAGCGTGCCCGCGGGTGTGAAGCCCGGCATGACTGCGTCGGTGACGATCACGATCGACAAGCGAGAAGGTGTGCTGAACCTGCCCAGCGCGGCCGTTCGGGGAACCGGCACGACCGGCACCGTGACGGTCGTGAACGGCAAGGTGCAGACGACGAAGACGATTGGCGTCGGCCTCCGCGGCGACACGCTCACCGAGATCACCACCGGTTTGAACGCGGGTGACTCCGTCGTGGTCTCGTCCGGCACGGTGACCGGTGTCTCGAGTCAACTCGGTACCGGCGCGACCCGGTTCGGGACCGGCGGGTTCGGCGGCGCGGGCGGTCTCGGTGGCGCCGGCGGTCTCGGTGGCGCCGGTGCCGGCGCAACCCGGGGCGGCTGAGCCGTGACCCGGCCGCTGCTCGCGCTCGAGCACGTCGAGAAGAAGTACGACGCGGGCGAGATCTCGGTGCTCGCGTTGCGCGAGGTGAATCTCGCGATCACGCGCGGCGAATACGTCACGGTCATGGGCGCATCGGGCAGCGGCAAGAGCACGCTCATGAACATCCTCGGCTGCCTCGACCTCCCGTCGCGCGGGCGGTACATCCTCGCGGGCACCGACGTGCGCCAGCTCGATGACACCGACCTCGCCGGAGTACGCAATCGCTTCATCGGGTTCGTGTTCCAGAGCTTCAACCTGATCCCGCGCACGAGCGCGTTGCGCAACGTCGAACTGCCGATGGTGTATTCGGGCGTGAAGCCGAAGGAACGGGCAGAACGGGCGTACGCCGCGCTCGAGATGGTCGGCCTCGCGAATCGTGCCGCGCACAAGCCCTCGGAGCTCTCCGGCGGCCAACAGCAACGCGTGGCGGTGGCGCGCGCGATCGTCACCAACCCTGCGATCATCCTCGCCGACGAACCCACCGGAAACCTCGACACCCGCTCGACGGGCGAGATGCTCGATCTGCTCGATCACCTGCACGACCTCGGGCGCACGATCGTGTTGATCACGCACGAGCCCGACGTCGCGATGCGCGCGTCGCGTGTGGTACGCCTCTCCGACGGAGAGATCGTCAGCGACCAGTACCAGACCCCCCAACGGGCCGTGCACACGAACGGGCGGCGATGAATCTCCGCGAGAGCACCCGCATCGCGATCCAGGGCCTGTCGAGCAACCTGTTGCGCTCCGCGCTGACGATGCTCGGCATCCTCATCGGCGTCGGTTCCGTGATCGTGCTCGTGGCTGTCGGTAACGGTTCGTCGGTGGCGGTGCAGAAGCGCATCGAGGGCCTCGGTACGAACACGTTGGTCGTGATGCGCACGGGCCGTGGTGCCTTCGGCGGTGGCAGCGGGTTCGGAGGCGGTGGCGGTGGCGGCCGCGCGACCAACGGAACGCAGAGCTCGGTGTCGCAGCTCACGACCAAGGACGTCACCGCGCTTCAGGACAAGACGCAGGCGCCCGACCTCAAGGCGATCGCGCCGGTGATCACCGAGCCGTCGGTGACCGCGACCTTCTCCGGCGCCACCTACGCGCCGAGCCAGTTCGTCGGTACCAACGCCGAGTACCTCTCGATCCGCGACTACACGATTGCCTCGGGCGCCGCGTTCACCGACCAGGACGTGACCGACCGCAATCGGGTGGCACTGCTCGGCCAGACGGTCGTGACCAATCTGTTCGGCACGCAGAACCCGATCGGCGCGACCGTGCAGTTCAATGGAATCGACTACCACGTCATCGGTGTGCTGACCCCGAAGGGCAGCAACGGCGCGCAGGATCAGGACGACGTCGTGATCACGCCGATCACCGCGGTGCAGGACACGCTGGCCGGCGCGAACGCACCCTTGTCGAACATCACGATCGAAGCCCGGTCGCGCGGCGCGATGACCGACGCCGCCGACGAGGTCACCACGGTGCTGCTCGGTACACACCACATCACCAACCCGACGAGCGCCGACTTCCAGGTGCTCAACCAGGCGACGCTGCTCTCGACCGCGAGCTCGACCAACAGTGTGTTCACCGTTCTGCTCGGTGCGGTTGCCGGCATCTCGTTGCTCGTCGGCGGCATCGGCGTGATGAACATCATGTTGGTGACCGTCACCGAGCGCACACGTGAAATCGGTATCCGCAAGGCAATCGGCGCGCGCCGCTCCGACATCCTGGGGCAGTTCCTCGTGGAGGCCGTCCTGTTGAGCCTGTTGGGCGGAGCCGTGGGCGTCGTTCTCGGGCTCGGTGTGAGCAAGTTCAAGATCGTCGGAGTGACGCCCGTGGTCGCCTGGTACTCCGTCGCGCTCGCGTTCGGCGTCGCGGTGGTCGTGGGTTTGTTCTTCGGGCTCTATCCCGCCAACCGCGCCGCGTCGCTACGGCCCATCGAAGCCCTCCGGCACGAGTGATGCACGTCTTCCTGATCGAGGAGCAATTGCGATGACCGACGTACCGACAATGAGCAACATTCCGGCGCCGCCGTACACCGACGACGATGAGGAGCCGGAGTTCACGCCCCGCCCGCGTCGCCGCGCGCACGCGCTCACGTTCGTGTTGGCCGGGGCGCTGCTCATCGCGGCCGGGTTCCTCGGCGGGGTGCTCCTGCAGAAGCACGAGGACCACGGGAGCAGCAGCAGCACCGCGAGCACCGCAGCCGCTCGACGGTCGGCATTCGCGGGAACGGGCGCGACGGGAACCGGCGCGACGGGAACGGGTGGGACGGGAACGGCCGGTGCCGGCGCGGGTAGCGCGGGCGGAGGCCGGGGCTTCGGCGGTTTCGGTGGCGGCGGCGCGGGTGGCGGCGGCGTGACCGGAACCGTCAAGCTCGTCGACGGGAAGAACGTCTACGTCACCGACACCAACGGCAACGTCACCAAGGTCGCGACCAACGCCGGATCGACGCTCACCAAGACCGACTCGGCCAAGGTCGCCGACATCGCTCCCGGTGACGTCGTGATCGTCCAGGGCACCCAGAACAGCGACGGTTCCTTCACGGCCACCAGCCTCCTGATCAGGCCCGCCGGCTGATTTTTGGGTCGGTCGCGCTGCGCCGATCCACCGAGTGGCTGCGCGGGTAGGCGGTTCGGCTCCGCTGCCGCTCCCGGGGGCTGAGCCCCGAAGATTTTCTGGTAGGGGCTGGGAATGGGGTGCTGGGGTCGGGCGTTGTAGGCCTCGCTATGCCTCGTCTCTCCATAGATCCCAACATGACCCGAACCGACTGGTTCGACGACGCCGCCTGCCACGATGCAGATATCGACGTCTTCTTTCCGGTGTCGGAGTCGGATGCAGCCGAGGCCAAGTCGATCTGCGCAGCCTGCCCGGTGCGGGAGAAGTGCCTCGAGTTCGCGCTCGAGGTTCGCCCTCCGGACGGCGTGTGGGGTGGCTTGACCCCGACCGAGCGGCATCGGCTCATACGGCGCCGGCAGAAGGCCGCGCGCAAGGCGCGCGAAGCCAGCCGCGCCGCGTAGTCAGACCGAAGATCAGTCGCCGAACGCCTAGGCGGCGTTGGAGTCAGCCGACTCGGAAACGGGTTCGGTGGGCACCGCGTCGCCTTCTCGGCGCGCCGGAACCGGGGCGCTGACCGGCGGGCTCGGCGGGGAAAGCTGCGGCGGGCTCGAACTGCGCGGCTTGCTCGCGTACATCGCGACCAACGCGGAGATGGCGTAGGTGCCGCACCACGCGATCGCGAGCGCGATGAAGTAGCGGATCCCCGCGTCGGTGATCTCGATGCTGCCGTTCATCGCCCCTTTCAGGGTCGGGAACCACAGCACGAGAGAGATCGCGAGGCTCACCCCGAACGTGAACGCGGGATCGACGCTGGGACGGTTCATGACGCGCTCGAGCTCATCGGTCGGAACTTCATCGGTCGAGGCGTTCCATCAGGAGATCGGCCCACACCGCGGGTGTCGACGGGTTGGAACCGATGCGGCCGATCGGGATGCCGAGCGAGAGGATCGCGGCCGGGCTGACCGTGTCGGCGATGCCGGTGATCGCGATCACGTCGACCCCACCGAGCAGCGTGATCCGGTGCCCGATGTCTTCGGGTTTGCACGACGCGTCGACGACGGCCCACGTGATCGTCGGTTCGAGCCGATCGAGGATGCGGTGCGCCCAGCCGAGCTGCGCGCGTCCGGTGCCGATGCTGCACGCGACGATCGTCGGTTCCGCGCGCCGGCGGCAGCTGCGGCGGAATGCCTCGGCCTCCTCCGGGTGCGACACGTCGCTCATCGCTTCGGGAGTAGCGAGCAACACGTGCTGCGGATCGATGTCGAGCTCGTCCGCGAGCCGGCGCGCCGAGCGCGATCGGCGCGGTGCCGATGCCGACGATCGCGATGACGACGCCGGTCGTGCGGGGCAGCACCGGGGGCGGCGGCATCTGGGCGAGCCGCTGGCACAACGCGGTGCGCAGGTCGCCGGTCACGGCCGTCGACGGTGCGAGATCGGCGGGCAGCCCGAGGGCGAGCAACCGCGCGTCGGCCTGCGGCAACAACGTGTTCGGGCCCATCGGGCTCGGCATCGTCGGTTGCGTCAGGGGCGGGGCAAGGGCGGGCGGCATCATCGGCGCGGCGGGCTCGGCCGTGACGCGGCGGTAGTGCGCGCTCGGCGAAACCGGTCCGTCGTCGATCGCCGTTCCCCCTTGACCGGTTGTGTTGTTGAGGGTCCCGGTCGGCATGGATGCCTCTTCCTCGTCGAGTTCACGGGTCAAGTTGGCGAGCATCGTCCCGAAGTCGGTGCGCTCGGTGGAGACGGTGGGCGGCATGTCGGAGAGCGGCACTTCGGAAAGGTCGATGACCTGATCGCGTTCGATCTCGTTGACTTCTTCGACGAGGTCGAGCACCGACGTGTTCGGCGATGCCGACGCCGTCCGTGCGCGCGGGCTCGGCTCCGGCTCCGGCGCGGGCGCGTTGCGTCCCCGTCGGCGCGAACGCGAATTGCGTCCACCATCGGAGGCATCGTCCGCGTCGACGACCACTTCGTAGCCTTCACGCGCGAAGAAGCCGGCGATGCCGCCTTGGCGGATCTTGTTCGCGGCGACGATGCGCGCTTCCGGTCCGACCTCGGTGCGGACGCGCTCGAGAAGCTCCTCGAGCTCGCCGCCCTCAAACCGCAGCTGGCTGGCCAAGGTTCACCACTCCGATCGTTTCGAGCTCGAGCTGCGCGCCGAGCTCCGTGTACGCAAGTACTGGAAGACGAGGCGCGGCCGCGTGCAACAGCCGGCGGACCGACGGTCGCAACTGGGTCGCGCACACGAATACGGGTTCGATCCCCTTCATCTCCGCGGCCTCGGCTTCGCGGGCGACCGCAAGGGCGAGAGTCTCCGCGGTCTGCGGATCGAGGGCGAGATAGGTGCCGCTGTCGCCGGGGCGCAGCGTCTCCGCCAGCGCGTGCTCGACCAGCGGATCGAGCGTGATGACGGGCAGCTTCCCGTCCTTGGCGTACGACGCGGAGATCGCCGGACCGAGCGCGGTGCGCACGGACTCGACGATCTGTTCGACGTCCTTGGTGACGCGCGAGCGTTCGCCGACGACTTCGAAGATGCGCACGAGGTCGCGGATGCCGACGGCTTCGTCGAGCAGCAGCTGCAGCACGCGTTGGATCTCGCCGGTCGTGACATTGGCGCCGTTCAGCTCGTCGATCACGACGGGATCGCTCTGCTTCACGACGTCGATCAGCATCTTCACGTCTTGGCGGCTCAACAGCCGGCCCGCGTTGCGGCGCACGACTTCCGCGAGGTGGGTCGTGATGACCGATGCGCGGTCCACGACGGTTGCGCCGGTGATCTCGGCCTGGTGGCGGAACTCGATCGGCACCCACGTGGCCGGCAGCCCGAAGACGGGTTCGCGCGTCGGGATGCCCGGGAGCGATCCCGCGTCGTCGCCGAGCACGAGTACGTGCCCGGCCGGCGCTTCGCCCCGACCGACGTCGACCCCGTTCACGCGCACTGCGTACGTGCTCGCGGGAAGTTCGAGATTGTCGCGGGTGCGCACGAGCGGGATGACCACGCCGAGCTCGAGGGCGAGTTTGCGGCGCAACGCACGCACGCGGTCGAGGAGGTCGCCGCCCTTCGACGCGTCGACCAGGTCGATGAGGTCGTAGGCGATCTCGAGCTCGAGCGGTTCCACGCGCATCTCGCCGACGAGCGATTCCGGCGAGTCGGGATTGAGAACAACCGGTGCGGCTTCCACTTCCTCGGCGGCCGCGGCGCGCTCGGCCAGTTCGTCGTCGCTGGGCAGGCGGGTGGCGAGCAGGAGCAGGATGCCGCCCACGAAGAGGAACGGGATCTTGGGCAGGCCGGGCACGATCGCGACCGCGCACATCGCGCCGCCGCCGAGCTGCAGTGTGCGCTTGTGCCGCGTGAACTGGTGCAACAGGTCGGAACCGAGGTCCATCTCCGTGGCCGCGCGGGTCACGATGAGGCCGGATGCGAGCGAGATCAGAAGCGCGGGGATCTGCGCGACCAGGCCGTCGCCGACGGTGAGGAGGCTGTACGTCTTGATCGAGTCGCCGAACGAGAGATGCTTCTGCAAGATGCCGACCGCGAAGCCACCGATCAGGTTGATGACGACGATGATGATGGCGGCGATCGCGTCGCCCTTCACGAACTTCGACGCACCGTCCATCGCGCCGTAGAAGTCCGCTTCTTCGGCCACCTCGCGGCGCCGGCGCTTGGCTTCCTGTTCGTTGATGAGGCCGGAGTTGAGGTCGGCGTCGATCGCCATCTGCTTACCGGGCATGGCGTCGAGGGTGAACCTCGCCGCGACCTCGGCGACGCGTCCGGCACCGTTCGTGATGACGATGAACTGGATCACGATGAGGATCAGGAAGATGACGAGACCGACGATCACCGATCCGCCGACGACGAAGTGGCCGAACGACTCGATGACCTTGCCCGCGTAACCGTGCAGCAGCACGAGCCGGGTGACCGACACGTTCAGCGCGAGCCGGAACAGCGTGGCGATGAGCAGGTACGACGGGAAGATCGAGAAGTCGAGGACCCGCGTGGTGAACATGCTCGCGAGGAGCGCGAGCAGGGCGAGGGCGATGTTCGTGACGAGCAGCAGGTCGAGCAGCGCGGTCGGCAGCGGCACGACCATCATCACGATGATGCCGACGATCGCAGCCGGGATGGCGATCTGTCCGATGCGGTTGGTCTTCACGATGCTCCGGTGCGTATCTTGCGCGCCGTCCGTGGCCGCTTCGTCCACCACCTGATCGGCGGGGCGGGCCCGGAGTTGACGATTTCGCCCGATTCAAATTCCGGCGAAATCCCCTAGAGCAGAACGGGTTTGGGCAGGTCGTGGTACCCGTCGGCCCGGCCCTTGGCCCGGAGGCCGAACACGAAGGCGAGCAGGTGGGCCACGGCCTCGTAGAGGTTGGCCGGAATCAGCTGGCCGACCTCGCAGGCGCTGTAGAGCGTCCGGGTCAGGAGCGGCTCCCGGACGATCGGCACGCCGTGCTTCTCGGCCTGGTTCCTGATCGAGGCGGCGAGCGCGCCCGCCCCCTTGGCCACGACCTCGGGGGCGCCCTTCACCGCGTCGTAGCGGAGCGCGACCGCGTAGTGCGTCGGGTTCACGACGACGACGTCGGCCGCACTGACCATCTTGATCATCTGGTTGCGGCTGATCGCCATGGCGCGGGTCCGGATCGACCGCTTCATCTGCGGGTTTCCTTCTTGGGACTTCATCTCCTCGCGCAGTTCCTGGCGTGTCATGCGGAGCTGCTTCATCACCCGGCGCTTCTGGTACGTGTAGTCGGCCGCGGCCACGACGAGACCGGCAATCGAGACGTTGCGCAGGATCGTCAGCGCGGTCTTGGCGACGAACCCCGCGATCCCGAACGCGCTCGCGACCTGGCCTTGGATGAGTGTGTGGAGCGCGGTCGACACCGCGGGCCAGGCGACCGCAATGAGCATCGCGGTCTTGGCGAGCGCTTTGAAGAGCTCCCACCAAGCCTGCGGGCCGACCATCCGCTTGATGCCCTTGAACGGGTTCATACGGCTGAAGTCGGGCTTCAGCTTCTTGGAGGTGGGCCGAAAGCCGACCTGCGCGATGTTCGCGAGGAGACCGACGATCATCATCCCGATGAGCATCGGCGCCACCACGCCGACGGTCTTCCACATCGCGCCGGCCGCGAACTGCGTCGCCGCGCCCTCGTCGGGATTGGCGATGACGAGGCCCATCTTGTGCAGGAGGTCGGGCAGGACCGTCGCCGCGCGCTGGAACGTGATCTGCAGGAGCACGGTGGTCGCGAGCATCGCGACCCAAGTGGAGAGGTCGGGGGTCTTGGCGATCTGCCCCTTCTCCCGCGCCTCCTTCAGTTTCTTTGGGGTTGGTTTCTCGGTTTTGTCGCTGCTGTCACCGGCCGCCATGTCGTGTTCTCCCGAACGCCGCTAACCGGCGCCGAGCGGCGCCATCGCGTCGCGGACGAGGTTCGAGACGGCGGGGGCGATCAGGGGCAGGGCGAGCGCGACGACGATCAGCGCGACGATGACACGCAGCGGGAACGCGAGTGAGAACACGTTGAGGCTCGGCGCGGCGCGCGACAGGAGCCCGAGGGTGACCTCGGCGAGGAACAGGCAGCCGAGCACGGGGCCGGCGACCTCGACCGCGGCGACGAGGAACTGGCCCATGTTCTTGGTGAGCACGTTCGTGATGTCGGAGAAGGCGAGCCCGTGGGCCGGCACGACCTTGAACGAACGGAACCAACCGTTGACGAGGATCAGATATCCGTTGGTGGTGAACAGCAGCGTCACCGCGATGAGCTCGTAGAAGCGGCCGAAGATCGCGACGTTCGACTGGTTCATCGGGTCGTACACCGCCGCGAGCGAGAAGCCCGCGAAGAGGTCGACGAGCGCGCCCGCCGCTTGCAGCGAGTTCACGAGGATCATCGTGAAGAGCCCGAGCGTCACGCCGACCAGGGCTTGTGTCACCAACGCAACGATGAAGCCGCCGGTGTCGAGAGGGATGTCGGGACTCGCGATGTGCGGCGCGGCCGCGAGCGCGAGTGCGGCCGCGACTCCCGCCTTGATCGTGGTCGGGATCATCTTCGTGTTGAACGGCGGCGACACGAACAGCCACGCTGCGGCGCGCACGAGCGCGAGCGCGAACGCGGTCAGCAACACCGGGTCGAAGTTGATCGTCACGCGCAGCCCATGTTCACGAAGACCAGGTTCACGAAGAGCAGGTTCACGAAGAGCAGGTTCACGAAGACCAGGCGGTTACGCGGAGAGCAGGTGCGGGATCATCTCGAACAGGCTTTGGGTGAACCCGATGATCTCGGTGAGCATCCAGTGGCCCGTGATGACCAGTACGAGTGCCACCCCGGCGAGCTTCGGAACGAACGTCAGCGTCTGTTCCTGGATCTGCGTCGCCGACTGGATGAGGCCGACGAACAGGCCGATCGCGAGCGACACGCCGAGGATCGGCGCCGCGAGTTTGGTTGCGAGCAGGATCGACTGCACCGCGATGTCGATGACCTGGCCTTGATTCACGGTTTCTCCTTGGGCAACAGCGGTCTGCAACTTCGGGCCTTGCGGTGTTCGAGTGGGTGGCTGCAGCGGTGCACGGTCAATGGTGGAAGCTCGTGATCAACGAGCTCACGACGAGCGCCCAGCCGTCGACCATGACGAACAACAAGAGCTTGAACGGCAACGACACGAGAACTGGTGGGAGCATGAACATGCCCATCGACATCAGGGTCGAACTGACGACCAGGTCGATGATCAGGAACGGGATGAAGATCACGAACCCGATGATGAACGCGGTCTTCAGCTCGGAGAGGATGAACGCGGGGATCAGCGTCGACAGCGGGACCTTGTCGCGCGACGCGGGGGCTTGTCGCCCGAGGCATTGATGAAGAGGTTCAGCTCGCCCCGGCGCGTCTGATCGAGCATGAAATCGCGGAGCGGGCCTTGCGCCTTGTTGTAGGCGTGCGAGAAGTCGATCTGGCCGTTGAGCATCGGCTGCAACGCTTCGTCGTTGATCTTCGACAACGTCGGCGCCATGACGAACAAGCTCAGGAAGAGGGCAAGCCCGATCACGACCTGGTTGGGCGGGATCGACGGCAGGCCGAGCGCGTTGCGAGTGAGCGACAACACGATCACGATGCGCGTGAAGCTCGTGAGCATCACCAACAGTGCGGGCGCGACGGCCAGCACGGTCAGCAACAAGATGATGACGATGCTCTGGTCGGGCTTCTTGCCGTCGCTGCCGGTAAGACCACCGAGGTTGACGTTGATCGACCCGCTGTTGGAAGCCGTCGTCGTCGGCGTGGTGACGCCGGCGGGCAACGAGACCTGCGGGGTGGTGACCGAAGGTGTCGCGACCGCGGGCGGAACGGGATCGGCGCCGGCCGCCGTGAGCGACGCGCTGAGCCAGCCGCACGCGAGTGCGCAGATGGGGAGACCGACCACGACCAGGATGCGGCGCAACCACGCGCGGCGCCGTGATCCCTTCGCGGGAGTATCTACCTTCGCCTTGCCTTGCTTCGGCACGAAAACCCTTCCGGGTTCGTGATGCTCAGTGTCGTGCGGTGCGAGTCCGCATCTGGTCGAGCATCGTCTTCCATGCCGAAGCGGAGCCGTTCGCTCCCGAAGGCACCGTCCAGGTGTTGCCTTCGGTCAGTTCGCGTTGTTCGAGTACTTCGAGTTGCTCGATGTCGACGTCGCCGAGCTTGGTCACCATGTGATCGGTGACTCCCACGACGAGCGACTGATCGCCGATACGCACCACGACGATCGACGTGTTCCGGCCGAGCGCCCGCCGGGCGATGAGCTCGACCTCGGGGCCGCGCTGGCCGGCGCCCGCCGACCGAGCCGGAGAACCCGCGCTTGCGCAGCACGTTCGCCGCGACCCACATGAGCCCGATGACGACCGCGAGCGACAGGATGAGGCGCGCGAACAAGATGAGTGTCGAGGCGGATCCCATCAGTTCTCGTCCACCACGATCTCCGACACGCGAATGCCGAACTCCTCGTCGACCACCACGACTTCGCCGTGCCAGACGAGTGCGCCGTTGACCAGGACGTCGACGGGGCTGCCCGCGGCGCGGTCGAGCTCGACCACCGATCCGGGTTGCAGCGAGACGATGTCGCGCACCTTCAAGCGGCGGCGCCCGAGCTCGGCGGTTACCTCCATGTGCACGTCGTTGAGCAGCGCCAGCGGTCGGGCCGGACCGGCGCCGTTCGCGCCTTCCCGGAGCGGCTGGAACTCGTGCAGCGCGGCACCGACCGACGGGCTCCCGACCGCGACCGGCGTGAGCTCGGCCGCGAGGGCCGGCTCCGGACGAGGCTCGCTCATGGGTGCAGAGCTGGGGGCCGCAGTCGGCGCGCTCGGGGGGATCTCGGCGAAGGCGGGCATCGGCTCCGGCGCGGGCAACGTGGGTGCGGCGGCCGGTACCGGAGTCGGCATCGGCGCCGGCACGTCGTCGACGATGCGCACGACGAGCGCGGCGACCAGAACGTCGTTCTCGAGGATCGGGACGGCCGCGAACTCACCGACGACACTCGTGAGGAGGGTCTCGGTCGCGATCTCGCCGGAGTCGGCGACGCTGACTCCGATGTCGATCGTCAGTGCGATCGCGGCAGCCCCGGCAACGAGCGCGGGAACGGCCGCGTTCGTGAGCGAAGCATCGGCGTCGACCGCTTCCATCGCGGTGGCGAACGGCTCGGAGATGACGAGCGTCACCTCACCGACGACGCCGTCGGAGAACGGCAGCACGATCGTGCGCGTCGGCCCGTCGGGGAGGATGTCGTCGGAGGGGTCACCCAGTTCGGGTTCGCCGGTCGTCAAGACCACGTCGTGACCGAGCAGCTCTTCGAGCGAGCGCGCGACGACTGCCGCGACCTCGGCGATGGGAACGCTCCGGATCATCGCCAGCCCCCGTCGTGGTTGACGTCGACGATGAGCGTCGAGAGCCGCTTGCCCCGGCGGCCGGATACGCCGTCGTAGCAACGCACTTCGTCGACGGTGACGCTGAGCGGACGATCGACCGGGTGGTTCAGCGGGACGATGTCGCCCACCTGCAACGCCACGATCTCCGCCGAGGTGAGCCCGACGGCATCGAAGCGCACGCAGGTCTCGACGGGCACGGTGTAGAGCGCGGACTCGAGTTTCTGTTGCCAGAGGACCGGGTCTTCGCCGCGCTGGTCCTGGAACAGCGTCTGGCTGGCCAAGCTCTCGAGCACGGGGGCGAGCGTCGCGAACGGCACGCAGATCGTCGCGTTGCCGCGCTTCTCACCGATGCGCATCTCGAACGAGACGACCAGCACCATGTCGGAGGGCGCCGCGATCTGCGCGAACTGCGGGTTGAACTCCTGTTGCACGATCTCGGCCTCGACGCGCACGAGTGTTTCGTACGCGTACTCGAGCTCGCGCAACGCACGGTCGACGACCGAACGCATCAGGTTCTGTTCGATCTCGGTCAGCGGTCGCTTCGGGCTCGCGGCATCGCCGGTACCACCGAGCAGACGGTCGATGGCGGCGAACGTGATCGGCAGCGGGAACTGGAGCAGCGCCGCGCCGGGCAACGGGTTCAGCGAGAGGATGACCATGTACGACGGGTTCGGCAGCGAACGCACGTACTCGTCGTACGTGAGCTGCTCCACCTTCCCGAACGCACTGCTCGCGCCCGCGCGCAGCGTTGTCGCCAGCACGGTCGAGAGCTGACGCGCGAACGTCTCGTGCACGATCTGAAACGCGCGCACGTGATCGCGGCTGAACTTGTTCGGACGACGGAAGTCGAACGGAACGACGTTCGATTGCCCCCGGCCCCGACGACTCGTAGTGGTCGTAGACACGAGGCCTCGATCGGCCTGGAAGCGCCCGAGTTGAGCCCGGAATGGGCCGAAATCGTTACTGCATCACGAAGTCGATGAAGTAGACCGTGACGACCTTGCCGTCGGTCTTCTCGCAGACCTCGTTGCCGATCTGGTGTTCCAGCTGCTCACGGACGGTGTCGTCCGACAGCTGGGCGAAGGATTTGCCACTGAACGTGTCCAACACGAGCTGGCTGGCCATGCTGCCCCAGTTCTCCGTGGTCTTCACCGTGTCGGACACGGACTTGGCCGGGAGCTGGAGCGAGATGCCGACCTTCAGGAAATGGGCCCCGTCGAGGTTCATCGTCTTGGAGTCGAGGTCGAGGGTCGGCCCGGCGGGCGGGGGCATCGTCGTGGTGGTCGTCGCCGAAGCCGGAACCCCGGGAACGGCCGGTGCCTTGGGTGCCTTCTCGCCGTTCGAGACCGCGCACTTGGTGTCGAGCGCGAGCTTGGTCGCGGCGGCCTTCTGCGCCACCTGGAGCCGCGGTGGGCGGCGGCGGCTTCAGCACGGTCATCTTGGCGATGACGAGCGCGATCAACAGCAGCGGCACGATCTTGATGATGAGCTTCTTGGCGCCGCCCTTCTTCTTGGCCTCTTCGCCTTCGCCTTCGCCCGATCCCTCTGCCATTGCCTATTCCTCCGGCTCACCGCTCGGCACGACGCGCAGGTTGGGCGCACCGGCCGTGCGTTGGTCGATGAGGTGGGACAGCGCAATGACCGAGGCTCGTGATTCGCGCACGCGCGCGATGATCTCGTCCACCGTTTCGACGACGACGTAGTTTGTCCCGCCGACGAGATGGATCACGGTGTCGGGCGTCGCTTCGATCCGTTCGATCAGATCGGGGTTGAGTGCGAACGCCGGCCCGTTCAGCCGCGTGACCGTGATCATGTGTCCGTCCCTGGACCTCTCGCTCGAGTGCTTCGGTGTGGTTATCGGCACCGCACGGGGGCCGGTGAAGAGGCGAACCTCCCCACCGGCCTCACGCACAGTGAGTACTAGCGGTCAGTTGACTACTGCTTGAGGTTGACGAGGTCCTGCAGCACCTGGTCGGCGGTCGTGATCACGCGCGAGTTCGCCTGGAAGCCGCGCTCGGCGACGATCAGGTTGGTGAACTCGGACGCGAGGTCGACGTTCGACATCTCGAGCGTGCCGCCCGAGAGGGTTCCCCGCCCGCCCTGGCCGGCCACGCCGACCTGCGCGGCACCGGAGTCGACCGTGGCGCTGTACTCCGACGAGCCGTCCTTCTCCAGACCGTTCGGGTTCGCGAACGTCGCCAGCGCGATCTGACCGAGGGCCTGGCTCCGGCCGTTCGAGAATGTGCCCGTGATCAGGCCCTGTTGGGACACGCTGAAGCCGACGACGGAGCCGACGCCCGACCCGTCCTGCGACAGCGCGGCCGCGGTGTTGAGGCCGCCGGCACCGCTCAAGCGGTCGGGGTCGGTCGCGACGCCGAAGTTCAGCGTGATGCCGCCCGCCTTCCACGTGCCGCTCGTGCCCGCGATCGCGTTCAACTGCGCCTGGGTAACGGTGACATTTCCCGAAGTGAGCGCGCCGTTCAGGTCGAACGTGACCGCGGCCGGACCCGACACGAGGTTGTTGTTCGAGTCGAGCACGCGCACCTGCCAGTTCACCTGGCCCGCGGTGTCGGCGACCTTGGTGAACTGCGCCTGCAACGGCACGGTCGCGCCCAAGCTGTTGAACGTGCTGATGCCCGCGTTCACGACGGTGCCCACCGCGGCGTCGGCGGGCAGGTTGCCACCGACCTGGATGGTGCTCGTCGTGACCGGGTTGATGATCTGACCGACCGGGATCTTCAGGTGCCCGACCGACGCGTTCGTGCTCACGTTGCCCTGCTGGTCGGCCTGCCAACCCTCGACGAACGCGCCGTCGGCGGTGACGAGGTTGCCGTTGCTGTCGAGCGAGAAGCTGCCGTTCCGCGTGTACGTGGTCGGCACCGCCCTGGTCGACGGCGAAGAAGCCGTCGCCCTGGATGGCGAAGTCGGTCGAGCGACCGGTCTCCTGGGTTGCACCCTGCGCGAAGTTGTTCATCACGCTGGAGAGGCGCACACCGAGACCGACCTGCGACGGGTTCGTACCACCCGTAGCCGCGGTCGGGGAGCCCGCGCCGGAGAGTTGCTGACTGAGCAGATCTTCGAACAGCACGCTGCTGCTCTTGTATCCGGTCGTGTTGACGTTGGCGATGTTGTTACCGACCACGTCCATGAAAGCCTCATGGGCCCGCAGACCCGTGACTGCTGCGAACATCGAGCGAAGCATGTGTGCCGTCCTTTTTCGTTTGGGTCTTTGGTGCGTGCTTGGTTGCGTGCTTACGAAGCGACGTCGGTTACGGAGGTGTAGGGGATCTGCTGACCGGCGATGACGAGTTGCGGACCGTCGGTGGTCATGTGCACGCCGGTGACGATGCCCGTCGCGCTCTGGCCGTCGTTGCCGTCCTGTTCGGCCACGCCGATGGTGGCGGGGCCGCTCCCGAGCTGGACGCGCGTCGGGTCGGTGGGGCCGCCGAAGCCGAGGACGATCCCGGTCGACGGCCAGCTGCCGGCCGTGCCGACGATGCCGTCGAGGGTCGCCGACGGGATGGTGACGTCGCTGACGGTGCGATCGCCGGCGGCGTCGAACGTGACCGGCAGTGCGCTGCCGATGTTCGTGCCGTTGGTCGACGCCTGCACGGTCCAGCCGTCGGCAGCCTTGGTGAACGTGAGGTCGAGCGGGACCTTGGCACCCTGCGCGTTGTACACGTCGGTGCTCGCGGTCGCGGTGTCGCCGACCGAGGCGTCGGACGGAAGCGAACCGCGTACCGAGACGACACTCGTGGGTGTCGGCGGACCCGCGGAGCCGTCCGCGGCGAGTGAGTAGGTCACCGGGCGGCCGATCATCGAGGATGCCGCGAGCACCTGACTCGCGCTCTGCTGCGTCGACTGCTCCGCTTCGATCTTCTGCAGCGTCTCGACCTCGGTGAACTGCGCGGTCTGGGTGAGGAACTGCGTGCTGTCGGCGGGATTCATCGGGTCCTGGTACTTCAACTGCGCGACGAGCAACGTCAAGAACGTGTTCTCGTTCAATTGGTTGCTGCTCGTCGTGTCCGCGGTCGGATCCGTCGGTGCCGTCGGGGTCGTGGGCGGCATCGCGCTGGAGATGGGATAAACGGTCGCCATCGGTGCTCCTCAGATACGAACGTCGAGTAACGAGTTGGACGCGGACGTTGTGGTGGGCGTGACGACGACGGCCTCGGGACCGTTCGTCGTCGGGTCGTCGAGTCGTTCGGGCGGTGCGGCTTCGTCGCCGTGGCCCGGGTTGCCGGCGCCTTGCGAGTCGACGGTGAACTGACCGGATCGCAGACCGTCGGCGTCGAGCTTGGCCCGTAGATCGTCGAGCGCGGAACGGACGAGATCCGCGGTCTCGGAGCGCTCGGTGTGGATCGAGGCGTGCAGCACGCCGTCGCGCATCTCGACGCGCATGTCGACCCGGCCCAGCTCGGGCGGCCGCATCTCGATCTTGATCTGGTACGACCCGTCGGCCGTCTTCGGCAACGGCCGGATGACGGCCGCGAGCTGTTCGGCCGGCGGCGGGGGTGTCGGCGCGGCGGGCGCCGACGGCGCGGTCGCGGCCGCTGTGGCCGCGGGGGCGTTGGTGCGATCGGCCGCCGCGGTCGCGGCGGTGATCAACGCGTTGTCGGCGACGCCGTCGGCCTTGGGCGCGGGCTCGTTGCGTACGGCCGGGACGGCGGTGGCCACGACGCTCGCGGCCGCCGCGCCGGCCGCGGTGGGATCGGTCGTCGTCGCGGTCGCGGTGGGGTTTGCGTTCGCGTCGTTGGTGGCCGCGGGTTGGGCGGCGGCCGCGGTCGTGTCGCGCGGTGCCGGTGGTGGACGCGACGTGGGGCGCGGGCGGTGCGTCGGTCTTCGTGTCGGCGGACGGGTCGACGGGCTGGGCGTCGACGGCGGCCGCGGTCAGCTGCGCCGGGACCTGCGTGGCCACCATGGTGGCGGCGGCGTCGGTCGTTGTGGGTGCGGCGGGTGCGGTGGGCGGGGCGACGGCGGCGGCGTTCGGGTCCGCGGTGGGCGCCGGCGCTACGGGCGCGGTCGTACTCGGCGGTGCGGCGGTCGGCAGCGCGACGACGGGGTTCGGCGCGCCGGGGGTCGGCGCGGGCGCAGCTTCGGCGACGGTCGCGGGCGTGTCGGTCTCGGTCGGGGTCGGTGCAGTCGTCGAAGTGTCGGCCTGCGGATCGCGCGGCGCGACGGCCGACAGCGCGGCCAGCAGGGCCTGGGTGACCGGGTCGGGCGCGGCGTTCGGGTCGGTGGGCGCGTTCGGGTCCGCACTTCCGGGCTTGGGCTTTCCCGCGGCCGTTCCACCCGCCGTTCCGGACGCGGTCCCCGACGACGAGGGCGATGAGGTGGAGCTCGCGCTCGAGCTCGCTCCGCGGTCGCCATGCAGCCCGGCGAGCATCGAGGCGAACGGGCTCGCGGCCGCGTCGGTATCGGTCGCGCCGCCGTCGGACGAGCCGGAGTTGTCGGAGGGTGTCGGTTCGGCCGGCGCGATCGGCGGCGACACGTAGGCGATCGTCATGCTCGTGCTCCTCGGGCGTGTCGCCCGACCACGAGGTCGTCGACGAGTTGGTCTTCGGCGCGCTGCACTTCGATCGCGTGCTCGGCGCGCCGCCGTTCTTCCAGCCGCTCCAGCGCGGCGACCTTGCGCCGCGCGTCTGTCCACTCGACCCGCTTCTCGTCGACGACGGTCAGGGCGGCGCGATGCGTGACGCGCGCCGCGTCGACCGCGCCCGCGCCCGATTCCAGGAGGAACACGGCCCGTTCGAAGTCGGCGTGCGGCAACGGGCCCGCGGGGATGCGGCGGTCGGCGTAGTCGGCGAGGCGTTGTTCGACGCGCGCCGCGGCGAGCTGCGCGTCGCGGTTGGCCGACAACAGCTGGCGCGCGCGCGAGGTCTTCCTGTACGCGGCGGACGTGCAGAACCTGATCGAGCCGGAAACGGAATCGCTTCATCCGGCGCCTCCTCCGACGAGCCGCTCGAGCCATGCCCACGCATCCTGCGTAGGTGTCGCATCGTGCAAGTCCTGTCGGAGGAAGCCGTCCATTGCTTCACGGAGATGTATGGCGCGGTCGACGAGCGGGTTGGTGCCCGCCACGTACGCGCCGATTTCGATGAGATCTTTCGCCTCGCGGTACGCGGCGAGGAGGCGCCGCATCTCGGTCGCGGCCGCGCGCTGTTCGCTCGTGGTCACCGCGGGACCGACTCGGGAGATCGATTCGAGCACGTCGATCGACGGGAAGTGCCCCGAAGTCGCCAAGGCGCGGGAGAGCACGATGTGCCCGTCGAGGATGGCGCGGGTCGCGTCACCGATGGGATCAAGCATGTCGTCGCCCTCGACGAGCACGGTGTACAGGCCGGTGATGCTGCCGACATCCGACGCACCCGCGCGCTCGAGGAGGCGCGGGAGCAGCGCGAACACCGAAGGCGGATATCCGCGGGTCGCGGGCGGCTCGCCCGCCGACAAGCCGACCTCGCGCTGCGCCATCGCGAAACGCGTGAGGCTGTCCATGAGGAGCAGCACGTCCTGGCCCATGTCGCGGAACGACTCCGCGATGCGCGTGGCGGTGAAGGCGGCGCGCAGCCGGACCAACGCGGGTTCGTCGGAGGTGGCGACGACGACGACCGATCGGGCGAGACCTTCCGGGCCGAGGTCGTTCTCGATGAACTCGCGCACCTCTCGACCACGTTCTCCGATCAGTGCGAGCACCGTGACGGAGGCCTCGGTACCGCGGGTGATCATCGAGAGCAGTGTCGATTTACCGACACCGGAACCGGCGAAGATGCCCATGCGTTGCCCGCGCCCGCACGGCGTGAGCGTGTCGAGGGCGCGCACCCCGAGGGGCAGCGATTCGCGGATCATCTTGCGGGTGAGCGGATGCGGAGCCGCGTGGTCGACGCCCACGTGGGGAACATGCGCGAGCGACGGACCGCCGTCGATCGGGCGGCCCAGGCCGTCGATGACGCGGCCGAGCAGCGCGGGCCCGATCGGGATCTCGGTGGCGCCGTCGGCGCTCTCGGCGGGATCACCCGAGCGCACACCGCGGAGCTCGCCGAGCGGCATGCACACGAGGCCGTCCTGATGCACCGCCACGACTTCGGCGATCACGTCGCCGACTTCGCCGTGCACGCGCACCGATGCGCCGATGGGCAGCTGCAGCCCGTCGATCTCGAGGTTCAATCCGACGACGCGCGCGACGCGCCCTTGCACACGCGGTCGCGCCACGTCGAGGACGTGTTCGAGCAGCGTGCTCACGACACAACTCCGGTCACGACAACACCTCGCGGGCCCGTTCGAGCGCGGCGCCGACGCGGGCGTCGATGCGGCACGCGCCGACGTCGACGATGCAGTCGCCGGGGCTGAGCGAAGGGTCGGGCACGATCGTCATCACACGGCCGGGGGAAAGCGTGCCCGGGTCGCCGAGCACCGAGATGTCGACCGGGTGCAGACGGGCGATCACGTCGCCGTGCACGGGTGCGAGCGCGAGCGCACGGGCGATCGCGTCGCGACCCCGTTCGTCGGGCTGGGCGAGCTCATGCCCCACGAGCACGGTCGCGATCTGCATCGCCGCGGCCACGACCTGGTCTTCGATGTCGGCGCGGGCGGTCGTCTCGCGCGCCGCGAACGCGTCGGCCTCGCGGCCGAGGCGCTCGACGAGTTGGCCGAGGAGCTCCACGTGCCGGCGCGCGTCGTCGAGACCGTGCGCGTAGCCCGCGGCATAGCCCTCTTCGGATCCCGCGGTGTAGCCCTCTTGGCGCGCCGACTCGATGAGCTCGGGGCTCACGACGATGCCGCGCGCGGATCGGGCCGACACCGTGCCGAGGTCGGCTCGGGTGACGCGTTCGACGCTGAGATCGACGTCCCAGTCGCGCAGAACTCGGCCGCGCAGGAGAGGCTCAGACGACCAGTTCATCGCTGCCTCGCGCCATGTCGATCTGCCCGGACTCTTCGAGCGTGCGGATGATGCGCACGATGCCGTTCTGCGCTTCCTCGACCGTCTTGAGCTTGATCGGCCCGAGCAGCTGGATCTCCTCGGCGAGGTTCGCAGCCGCGCGTTCCGACATGTTCTTCATGATCTTGTTGCGCACCTTCTGATCGACACCCTTGAGCGCCACCGCGAGCTCCTTGGCGTCGACCGCACGCAGCACGAGCTGGATCGAACGGTCGTCGAGGCCCTGCACGTCTTCGAACACGAACATGCGGTTGCGGACCTCGTCGGCGAGCTCACCGTCTTCTTGTTCGAGCCCTTCGAGGATCAGACGTTCGGTACCGCGGTCGGAAGAGTTGAGGATGTCGACGAGGGTTTGCAACCCACCCGCCTGCGCGAAGTCCGACTGCTGGATGACCGTCGACAGCTTGCGTTCGAGGATCGCCTCGACCTGTTCGATGACCTCGGGCGAGGTGCGATCCATCTTCGCGATGCGTAACGCAACGTCGCGCTGCAGCTCTTCCGGCAGCGAGCTCAACACCATGGCGCCGGCATCGGGGTGCATGTGCGCGAGCACGAGCGCGATCGTCTGCGGGTGCTCGTCCTGGAGATAGGTGAGCACCTGGCGGGTGTCGGCGCGGCGCAGGAACTCGAACGGTGCCGCGACCATCGTGACGCCGAGGTTGTCGAGGATCTCGTCCGCCTTGCTCCCGCCGAAGCTCGCTTCGAGCAGTTCGCGTGCGGTTGAGTAGCCACCCTGGGCCACGTGCGAACGCGCGGTGTGGATCTCGGAGAACTCGTTGAGGACCTCTTCGATCTCACTGACCTCGAGGTGATGCAGGCGCGCGACCTCGGCCATGATCTCGGCCACTTCTTGTTCGCGCAACGCTCGGAGGACCGTGGCCGCGCGCTCCTTGCCCGCTTGCATGAGCAGGATGGCGGCCTTTTGGGTTCCGGTGAACTTCTGCGCCACGCGCTACGTCCTCCGGTCGGCGAGCCAGGAACGCAATGTCTGCGCGACTTCGTCGGGCTGACGTTCGATGAGGTCGGTGATCTCGCCCTCGATCGTGTTCGGTGGAGGATCGAGCGATGCTCGTATCGGCGCGGCCGCGACCCGCGGTGCGCCCGCGAACGCCGGCTCCAGCGCGGCGGGAGCTTCGAGCTCGAGCAGGTCGAGCGGCACCCGCAGCGGCACCCGGTTGTTCTCGGCCCGCTTGATCGCCTTCCAGGCGAAGAAGAGCACGACCGCGATCATCAGCAGGGTCAGGAAGTGCTTGATGAGATCGAACAGTGCGTTGGAGCTGCTCGAGGCGGCCGCGAGTTGGCCTTGCGCCGCCTTCTGGGCCGTCTTGTCGAACGCGATCGTCGTCACCTTCAACGCGTTCGCACCGTCGCGCGTGGGGTTGATGCCCGCCGCGGCGAGGATTTCGGGCTGCCAGATGTTCGCCACGTCGGCGGGCTTCACGACCGAGTTGTCGAGCAACACCGACACCGACAGGCGCTTCACCGTGCCCGGCGGCAACGTCGCGTTCGTCACGGTCGAGTCGACCGCCTCGGTGTCGTTGTTCGTGAGCTTCTCGTAGCTCGTGGGCGTAGTTGTCCCGCCCGCGGTTCCGGTGTTGATGCCGGTGCCGGCGGGTACGCCGAGCTGACCGTTCGGAACCGTGCCGCCCGTGGCGCCGCCGAGCTTCTCGCTCGAGTTGTTCGACACGAGCGGGGTGTTCGCATTGGCGACCGGTTTCTTGTAAACGGTCGAGACCGACGTGCTGTTGCTCATGTCGAGGTCGGCGGCGACGGTGACCGCGGCGTGGCCGGGGCCGAGCGTCGAGCTCACCATGTCCTCGATCTTCTTCTCCAGCGCGGAGTCGTAGTTGTTCGTCTGCGCGATCTGGTTGCTGCTGTCGAGAGACGTCGTCATTCCCGGCGCGTGCAACACCGTGCCGCTCGCATCCGCAACCGTGACGTCGTCGGGATTCATGTTCGGGATGCTCGACGCGACGAGGTGCACGATCGCGTTCACCGCGTCGCCCGACAACGTGCCGCCCGTGGTCTTGACCAATACCGCCGCGGTTGGCTTGTCCTCGGTCGCGCCGACGAACACCGTCTGTTGCGGGATCGTCAGGGTCACCGTCGCGCCGGCGACGGAGTCGATCGACTCGATCGCCTTCGCGAGCTCGTCCTGCAGCGCGCGCTGGTAGTCGATGTTCTGGGTGAACTGGTCGGTCGTGATGCCCTGCTTGTCGAGCAGGTCGAACGAGTCGCCCCCCGCCGGGATGTTCTTCGAGCTGAGGTCGATGCGCGTCTTGTCGACATCCTGGGTCGGGACCATGATCGTCCCGCCCCCGCCTTCGATCTTGTACGCGATGTGTTGCGCGTCGAGCGCGGCGGTGACCGACCCGGCGTCGGCCGAGCTCAAGCCGGTGTACAACGGCGAGTAGTTGGGCTTCGACGCCCACTTCATGAACGTCATGCCCGCGAGCACGACGGCAACGACGCCGAGAATCGTCATGGCCTTCTGGCCCGGCGTGAAGCCGTCGACGAAACGCTTGCCCTGTTCCTTCAGACGATCGACGTCTACAACGGGCATCAGACCTGCATCCCCATGATCTCGTTGAAGGCCGAGACGGCACGGTCACGCACGGCGACGGTGAGCTCGGTGGTCACCGACGCCTCGGTGGCGGCGATCGTGTAGTTGTGGATGTCGGTGAGGTTGCCGGTCGCCGCGGTCTGCGCCAGCGTGTCGGCCGCGCTCTGCGTGCCCTGCAGGGAGTCGAGCGCCTGCGTGAACGCGTTGCCGACGCCGCTGGTCGAGTTCGACACGTTCGCGGCGGCGGTTGTCTCGGGCGTTACGGGCGCGATCGATCCGATGCCCGCCGCGCTCATCATTCCACTGATCGGTGTTACAGCCATCTCTACTGTCCGTTGATGTCGAGGGCTTGCTGATACGACGACTTGGCGCGGTCGATGACCGCGAGATTGAGCTGGTAACCGCGCTGGGCGATGATCAGGTTCGTCATCTGGTCGCCGAGGTCTTCCGACGGCCGGCGCACGAGGCCCTGCGCGTTGGCGAGTGGGTTCGTCGGGTCGTAGGTGACGTTGCCGACGCCGTCACCGAGCTGCACCGCGACCGGGGCGACGCCGCCGCCCACGCCGACGGCTTCGCCGGGTTGGCTCGGGATCTCCTGGGCGACGATGAACTTCTCTTGGTACGCCGTCTGGCTCATCGGCTTGACGGTGTTGACGTTCGCGATGTTGTCGGCGATCGCGTTCATCCACACCTGGTGGGTGTCGAGCGCGGACGCGGCGATGTCGAACGTGGGGAACATGGAGCTCATCAGAGGTCCTGTCTCATCGAATCGTGCAGGATCCGGAACTTGTTGTTCATCTCCTGCGTCGCCAGCTGGTACTTCAAGCCGGTGTCGATCATCTGGATCGTCTCGGAGTCGACCGACACGTTGTTGCCGTTGATCCCGGCCGGTGCAGTGCTCAGGCCGGTCGTGATCTGGGCTTGGCTCGGGTCGCCGTTCGCGATGGCGGAACTGAGGCTGTCCTCGAAGTTCACCGTCTGCGCGGTGTAGTTCGGCGTCTCCGAGTTGGCGAGGTTGGTCGCCTCGATGCGTTGGCGCGCGGCGAGACCGTCGAGCGACGTCTGGATGGCTTGCATCGTGAGGTCGAGCACGAGCTGACCTTCTGTTGTGCAACCGTCCTGGCACGCAACGGCGAGGCGTCCCTGCTCCGCCCGTGGTGAACCGAGGTCAAGATCGGCGGTCCGCATCGGAACTTGAGTCGTCGGCCGCGGTTGTTCGGCTTTGCGCGCGCCGGCTTTACGCGCGTGGGCTTTACTCGCGTGATCGCGCGCCGATCGGACGCCATGGCTCCCACCGACGATTTCGCGCCCTCGGGCAACGAAGATTTCGACCGCGCCCGGACATTTCTCGCGCGTTTGCGGGAAGAAGAGGCGCTCGACTGGTTCCAGATCGCCGCGGACGGCTCCGACGATCCCGCGATCCGCTCCTCGGCGGCTGCGTTCGTGGCCGGCATTCTCCTCACGCGTGGTCGTCCGTGGGAGGTGACGATTTGGGCGGAGATCGTGCGCCAGAACGCGATCCGTCCCGATCTCGCCGACCTGCTCGAAGCGGCCGCCCATCTCCAACTCGGTGAGGTCGATGCGGCCCGCATGCTGCTCGACCGGGTCACGGACCCGACCGACCGTTGGTTCCCGGCGTCGGTCACTTCCGCCCGAATCGCCCGGGCCCACGTCATGTACCTCGACGAGGACTTCGAGCAGGCAACCGCCGAAGTGCTGGCCGCGTTCGAGGCCGACCCCTTCGCCCCCGACGTATGGGACGCGTTCGCGCGGCTGTGCGCGGAGACCGATTTCGACCCCGCACCGTTCGTGGCCCGCGTGCCCGACGACCACACGCTCGGCGTGTTGGCGGCGCTGCGGGCGTCGGCGCCCGAAGGTGTCGACCGCATCGCCGAACTGGTGTGGGCACGCAACCTCGGCGACCCGCGGGTGCTGGCCCTCGTGCCGTCGTTCGCCCCGAAGCTCGAGAGCATGCGGGCGATGGAATGGTCGGCCCGCCTGCGGTCGGCCGACATGGGACGCCTCTGCCCGTTGGTGGACCGCGCCGAGAATTCCGAGGTCGACGCGCCGGAGCGCGTCCGGGCCGCCGCGCTCGCCCACGCGTCGTTCGGCGATACCCGGGCCCGCGCCGCGATCACCCGCGCGGTCGCAAACCTGGCCGACGACGAGATCGTCCCCGCGTTCCAAGAGGTCTGGGCGTTGGCGGCGATGTTGGCCGAATCGTTCGTCGTGGCCGGCGCCACCACGCCCGCCCGCGCGCTGCTGATCGCGTCGGTGCTCTTCCAGGGCGGCGCGCGCAGTGAGGCCTACGCCGTTCTCGTGCACGGCCTTTCGCTCGAGACCGCGGAATCCCTCACGACGGAAGCCGTCGTCGCGCTGTTGCCGCTGCCCGTGCTCGAAGGCCTCGCGGCCGAGGCCGAGCAGCGCGGCGAAGAAGACGTCGCCGGCATCCTCGAAGCCGTAGCCGTCGTCTCCGCGTCCTCCTGACCCCGAACCCATGCGAACTGTCGTGACTGAGGCCCGAATAGCGGGCCCAACTCACGCCAGTTCGAGTTATTGGAGGCGGAAGTCGTCGGCGGCGAGGCGTTCGCGGGCGTGCGCGACGAGCGCGCTTGCGGCGGGCGTCGCGGGACCGTCGGCTTTCCAGACGAGCTCGAGCCGGCCCCGCAGGCGCGGGTCGGTGATCGTCAGGCGGTGGAGCTCGTGGCCGCGGGCGCGGGCCATCGACTCGCTGAGGATTGCGATGCCGAGCCCCCGGATCGCGAGCCCGGCGACCACATCGGGTGCGCTCGCTTCGAACGCGACGCGCGGTTGGAATCCGCGCTGCGCGCACGCGGTGTCGAACGCGGTGCGTATCCCGGTTCCGCGCGGTAGCGATACGAGGTCGTGATCCTGCAGCGCCCGTAAGGAGATCGTGGTGCGACTCGCGAGTGGGTTGTCGGGCGCGACCGCGGCGACGAGGGGTTCGTCGGCGATGGTGAGCGTCGCGATCCCGGCGGGCGGCGGCCCTGCCATTCCCACGATCGCCATGTCGAGCCGGCCCGCGCGCACCGCGTCGAGCAGGACGTCGGAGTTGTCCTCGGTCAGCGTGATGTCGATCCCGGGATGGGTGCCGTGGAACTCCGCGAGCTGGTCGAAGAGAGTCGGGATCCCGCACGCGGTCACCATCCCGACCGCGACGTGACCGTGGACGAGGCCCGCGATCTCGTCGGCGGTCTGGCGAACCGCGGCGACCGCGGCCAGCGCGGCGCGCGCGTGCGGGAGCACCGCGGCCCCGGCGTCGGTGAGTCGCACGGTCTTGCCCGATCGGTCGAGCAGCGGTTGGCCCAGCTCCGATTCGAGCTGGCGCACCTGCGCACTCACGCCCGACTGGCTGATGTGGACCCGTTCCGCGGCCCGGGTGAAGTTGGCGGTCTCCACCACCGCGACGAAGTACTCCAGCTGACGGATATCCATAACCAGTGATTCTAGGAACGATCACAATTAGCTGTTGGACTTCTGGTGGGCGGAGGCCGACCATGGGGGTACGAAACGACAGGTACGACCGAACGCCGGAACGACCGAACAAGGAGCCCGCATGACGACCACCCGGGAAGCTGCCCCGACGCCGGAGGACCTCACCCGCCTTTTCGTGGAGCGCGCCAACGCGGGCGATGCCGAGGGGCTGGCCGCGTTGTACGAGCCCGACGCGGTGATGGCGTTCCCGCCCGGGTCGGTCACGACGGGCCGCGCCGCGATCCGGGAGCTGTTCGAGGGGATGCTGAAGGGCCGGCCGCACTTCGAGCCCGAGCCGCCCTTGCCGACGGTGCGGTGTGGCGATCTGGCCCTGACCTCGACCCCGCCCAAGGACGATGCCGGCGCCCGCGCCCAGGTGGTCCGCCGTCAGCCCGACGGCTCCTGGCTCCGCCTCATCGACCAACCCGAATTCCGCCGCCCCGAGTGAAACGAACCGGAGTGAGTTGTACGCCATATGCGCCCACAACTCACGACAGTTCGAGGGGAGGGAGTCAGCCGGCGGCGAGGGGTTTTACGCCGATGTGCGCGTTGAGTGCGACGAGGTCGGGCCGGGCCCGCAAGAGCTTCACCACCGCGCGCCAGTTGCTCGCCCGCTCGCCCAACTCCGCCACGATCGCGTCGAGGAGCTCGGCGTCGGCGGGTTCGTCGAGGGTGACGCGCAGATCGACACTCGACGGCTCCAGTCCGACGCTCGCAATGCGGAACCCGTCGGGACGGGCCGCGATGTACGACGTCACGTCCGCGCGATCGGCACCGGTCGCGAGCGCGTCGATACGGCGTAACGCGTCGACGGCAACGACCTCGACGTCGAAGCCGTGCGCGACCGAATGTTCGTGGTCGGTCGTCACGTAATCGACGACGCCGGGTGCGAACGCGCGGACGGTCAGCGCCACGATCCCCGGGTCGAGCAGAGGACAGTCCGCAGTCAGCCGAACGAGCGCGTCGCCCGCTTCCGCGCCGGCCGCGTCGAGCGCGATGAGGAAACGCGTGAGAACGTCGTCGACGGGACCGCGCGCGACCCGCGCGCCGAGGCTGGTGGCGAGTCTCTCGACCGCGTCGTCGTCGGGACCGGTCGTGGTCGCGACGACGATCTCGTCGCACGCACCACTCGCCCCGACCGCGCCGACGACCCACGCCAACACGGGATGGCCGCCGAGGTCGTGCAACACCTTGCCCGGGAGCCGAGTGGAGCCCATCCGGGCTTGTATTACTGCGATTACGCGAGGCATCGGGTCAGTGCTGCGACGACGCGATCCTGTTCGGCGTCGGTCAGCGCCGGGTACATCGGCAGCGACAGCAGGCCCCCGTACGCCGCGCTCGGCCTCGGGGAAGTCGGCTCCGGTGCGGCCCGTGTCGGCGTACAACGAGTGCTTGTAGATCGGCACGTAGTGCACCTGCACACCGATCCCGGCCGCGTGCATCGCGTCGTACACCGCTCGGCGCTTCTGTACGCGCACGGCGAAGAGGTGGTACGCGTGCCGCGATTCCGGCGGCGCGGCCGGCGGCAATTCGAGCGGCAGTGCCGCGAGCAGGTCGTGATAGCGAGCGGCGATCTCGTTGCGGCGCGAGACGAAGCGCTCGAGCTTGGCGAGCTGACTCGTACCGAGCGCGGCCTGGATGTCGGTGATCCGATAGTTGTAGCCGAGCGTCGGGACGTCGTAGAACCAGCCACCCTGATCCGGCCGACGAACCATGCCGTGATTGCGGAAGTCGCGCAGCGTCTCGGCGAGCGCGTCGGAGTTCGTGGTCACCGCGCCGCCCTCGCCCGTCGTCACGGTCTTCACCGGATGGAACGAGAACGTGCACATGTCGGAGCGGGCGCAGTTGCCGACCGGTCCGTCGGGCGTCGACGCGCCGAGCGCGTGCGCGGCGTCTTCCACGATCACGCGCGGGCGCCGGGGAATGGCGGTCAGGTCGACGGGCAGTCCGGCGTAGTGGACCGCGACCAGCGCGTCGCAGTCGCCGACCGCGCCGGGGTCGAGGTTGAGCGTCTTGGGATCGATGTCGACGAAGTCGGCGGCGGCACCCACGTAGCGCGCGCAGTTCGCGCTGGCGACGAACGACAACGGCGACGTCAACACCCGGTCGCCGGGCCCGATGCCGGCCGCGGCCATCGCACCGTGCAGGGCGGCGGTGCCGTTGCTGAACGCGACCGCGTGCCGGGCGCCGGTCCGCGCGCACAACGCGGCCTCGAAGGCGTCGATGCGGGGTCCGCTCGTCAGCCAGTCACTGCCGAGGGCGGCGACGACCGCGGCGACGTCGTCGGCTTCGACGAGTTGGCGACCGTACGGGATCACATGACTCAATTCGGCGGGTTTCCGGCCGATCTGAGGCCGTGACTCTCCCTGTCGACATCCCCGCGAGCATCACCGTGAGCGGCCGGCCGGTCGGGCCCGGTCATCCCTGCTACGTGATCGCGGAAGCCGGATCGAACCACAACCGCGACCTCGGTATCGCCCGCAAGCTGATCGACGTCGCGGCCGACGCCGGCGTCGATGCGGTCAAGTTCCAGACGTACTCGGGCCGCACGCTGTACTCGACCAAGACCCCGCGCTTCGACTTCCTCGACGACGAGCTCGCGGCCAAGCCCGCGCACGAACTGCTCGACGAGATCGCGTTGCCGCGCGAGTGGCAGCCGATCCTCGCCGAACACTGCCGCGAGCGCGGCGTGGAGTTCATGTCGTCGCCGTTCGACCGGCAAGCCGTTGACGAGCTCGACGCACTCGACGTCGGCGCGTTCAAGATCGCGTCGTTCGAGCTCGTCGATCTTCCGTTCATCCGCTACGCCGCTGCGTGCAAACGGCCGCTGATCCTGTCGACCGGAATGGCGGCGCTGGGTGAGATCGAGGAAGCGATCACCGCGGCCCGCGAGGCGGGTTGCGCCGAGATCGCGCTCCTCCAATGCGCGTCGTTGTATCCCGCGCCTGCGCACGTGATGAACCTCCGTTCCATCCCGGCGATGCACGCCGCGTTCGGCGTGCCCGTCGGTCTCTCCGATCACACCAACGGAACGCACGCGGCGGTGGCCGCGGTGGCGTTGGGTGCGTGCATCGTCGAGAAGCACTACACGCTCGATCGCACGATGCGGGGACCGGATCACCCGTTCGCGGCCGAGCCCCAGGAACTGCACGACCTCGTCGCACACATCCGCGACACCGAAGCCGCGCTCGGCGACGGCGTGAAGCGCGGACCGTCGGCGGAAGAGTCGGAAGAGATGTACGCCAAGGCACGCCGCTCGGTTGTGGCGGCGGCGAGTATTCCGCAAGGCTCGGTCATCACCGCCGACATGCTGACGGTGAAACGGCCGGGCCACGGCGTGAAGCCGAAATTCATCGAGCTGTTGGTGGGGCGCGTGGCGCGCACCGATATTGAGGAGGACGACGTCGTGACCTGGGACATGGTGTGAGCGTGAAGATCGTTCTCGCGTTCGACGAGGGGCCCGGTATCGGTCTCGGCCATCGGCGCCGGGTCGAAGGCTTGGCGCACGAGCTCGATGTTCTCGGTTTCGATGTGGAGATGCACGTACTCGGTGGGGAAGCGGTCGTCGGCGACGTCGTGCTCGTCGACTCCTACCGGGTCCGCGCCGACGATCGAGCGCGCGTCCGCGCCGACCTCGTGATCGCGATCGACGACATCGAGCGCGACCTCGCTGTCGACTTCGTCATCGATCCCGATCCCGGTGCCGACGCCCGGGTGCATTGGGCCGCGAAAGCCGTCGTGGCCGGCGCGCCGTATGCGCTCGTCGATCCGGCGTTGCGCGCGTTCCCGCTCACGCCGATGGCCGAGAAGGTCAGCCGCATTCTCGTCACGACCGGTGGTTCCGACGCCGACGGTCACGGCACGCGCGTCGCCAATGCACTGGCGGACGCGTTGCCCGGTATGCAGATCCGCCAGATCGTGGGCCCGTGGGGTGTCGGTGGCGACGACGATCGCATCGAAACCGTGCACGCGCCCGACGGACTCGGCCCCGAGATCGCGGCCGCCGACATCGTCGTCACCGCCGGTGGGGTCACGATGCTCGAGGCATGTTGTCTCGGCCGCCCGGTTGTGGCGTTCTCGATCGCCGAGGGTCAGGGTCGTGCGCTCGCGGGTGCCGCGCACGTCGGCGCGGTCATCGCCGTCGACGTGTCATCGGCCGCGGAAGTCACGGCCCGCTTGGCTGACGACATGAACACGCGGAGCCGGCTGGCGACATCGGCGCGGGTACTCGTCGACGGTCAGGGTTCGGCGCGGCGTGGCCGCGGTCATCGCGGGCATGGCCCGCCACGGCGTCCACGCCCGCTGACCGGCCAGCACCAGCTGGCGCGTCTCGTCGGCGCCGACCTCGAACAGCGCGTCGAGTACCGAAAGATGTGACGCGAACTCGTCGGTCCGCCGTTGCGGATACGGCTGCGGTTCGAACTCCTGGAACACGACCTCGATGTCGTCGACCGGGAACACCGCATCTTCGGCCATGTACTCGTACGACCCGCGCGCGCAGAGATAGGTGCGGGCGCCGGCCTTCTGCAAGAGGTCGAGCACACGTTCGGAACGCTGGCCGGTCGAGCCGAACTCCGACGAGAGGCGCCACGCGGGTTCGAAGCCGAGGCGCGCCGCGACGAGGCGGATGAAGGCGATGTTCATGTCGGCCAGCGTCGCCCACTCCGCGTCGATCCATTCGTCGACGGCGTCACGCAGCGCGGCGTGGTGGGCGGTCCGCCCGTAGCTCTGGTCGAGCGTGGTCTTCAGGCGGCGGCGCCATTTGGCGTCGACCACGGGGCCGGCCTCACCGAGCGTGGGGAACACACCGTCGCGGGGGTGGGCGACCGGGACGCTGATCCAGGTCTCGGTGCCGTCGGCGGCCCGGATGCGGTTGCGCTGCTGGAACGAGTGGCGCTGGAACTGGAAGTCGTCGAGCAGGACGAACACGTCGGCGGCCGCGACCAGCCCGAAATAGCCCTGCCAGGGCCAAAAAGTGGGCTGCATCAATGCGACCCGAGGGCTGTCCACGTCTCTCCATCGGCGGCCGAATCGGTCGATAGAGAAGTATGACTTCTACCAACACGAAGACCAGTGAGGCGGGTCGGCTCGAGGCGCTGTGGTCGGGCGAGTTCGGCGACGAGTACGTCGACCGCAACATCGCGGCCTACGACCGTCGGGGCGAGTTCTGGCTGCCGTTGCTCGACGACCTGCAGCCGCAGAGTGTGCTCGAGATCGGCTGCAATGTCGGCGGCAACCTGCAATGGATCACGCAACGCGTCGACCCCGCGCATGTCACCGGCGTCGATGTGAACGCGAAGGCGCTGCGGTTGCTCGACCAGCGCGTGCCCGGCGTGCGCGCGATCCATTCGCCGGCGCGCGACCTGCCGCTCGGCGATCGCTCGACCGAGTTCGTGTTCACGATGGGCGTGCTCATCCACCAGCCCGAGGAAACCCTCGACCGTGTGATGGCGGAGATGGTGCGGGTATCGAGCCGCTACGTGTTCTGCGGCGAGTACTTCGACACCGAGACCGTCGAGGTGCCCTACCGCGGGAACGACGGCGCACTCTTCCGTCGCGACTACGGCGGCTTGTTCCTCGATCTGTTCCCGCACGAGCTCAGCCTCGTCCGCCAGGGTTACCTCAGTCCCGCCATCGGCTGGGACCGCGTCACCTGGTGGCTCTTCGAACGCGCGTAATCACGAACGCGTGAAACGGTCGGACCCGGGTTGAGCTCGGGTTCGGATTCTCGGGTCGTTCCATTCCCTCTGAGGGCATGGACCGACCGCAGCAGATATGGCGTCGCCGCGTCTTCGGCCTGCCGGCCTGGTGTGGTTCGTGCTTTATGGGGCGAGCTGGAGGGCGTGGGTGGGTTGTGCCGCTACAACGCATTCGGCGGGGTTGGATGTGGTCGAGGTGAGCTTGGTGGTCACGGTCCAGTTGCCGTAGCCGCCAATGGCAGGTCGGTCTTCTGTGCTGGTCATCGCGAGCTGTCCGCCCGAGTCGCCGTATACATAGAGGTCGACGACGTCGCCATAGCGGTTGTACACGTTGGGGGCGAAGCCGCCGTTGGTATAGCCGCCGGTGGCGGTCACGATGGTGCCGTGTTTTACGCAGCTGTGTGGCGACAAGATTGACGACGAGGGCCCGTCGTTTCCGGATGCGTGCATTTGGGCGTCGGACTCGACGACCGTGTGAAGCATCTTGGGCGCAAGGGTGACAGGCGTGGTGGTCGCTGCCGAAGAAGACGTCGCGGGCGGTTTTCCCGCCGTGGCGAGCTTCGACGTCGATCCACATGCCGCGCTAGCGATCAACGCGAGACACACCGTGAACAACCGCCAACGAGTCACACGCACAGAATGCCCGATCGTGGTCGGTTACGCGCGCCGAGGCGTCCGCGTCATGGTTCTCGGGCGCTTCAACATTCCGGGTGTGGATTCTTCGGCCCGAGGTTCAGGGATCGCGGGTGCGGACATCGCGTCGGCCGTGTTGGCGATCACGGGCGCGTGTCGTGGTGTCTTCAATGTGCCGCTCTCTGTGGTGGTGCCAGCAGAGGAGTTCAAGATTTTCGAGGTCGGAGGTTCCACCGTCGGTCCAGTGCCGGATGTGGTGGGCCTGGCAGGACCCGGGCCCGCGGGTACATCCCGGTGCTTGGCAGTGGCCGTCGCGCAGCACCAATGCTTTCCACTGCGCCGCGGTCGCGGTACGGGTGGCGCGGCCGACGTCGAGGATCTCGGATTTGCCGGCCATGACGACGCGGGTGAGGTCGCAGTCGCACATGATCCGCTCGAGCGTCGTGGCGGACAGACCGGCGTTCTGGCGGCGCTCACTACGGATGATGTCGAGCAGCTCGGGGGTGGCGCCGGGGTGTTCGTCGGCGTGCACGACATACGTCACGTGCGGACGCGCGCCATGCGCGGTGCCGACGTCGCCGCATTCGAGTGATTGGCGGAATAGGTTCGTCACCGCATCGGCGCGCCGTTGGGTGGGCGTGCGGGGGTCGTCGGGTTTGAGGTCGCGTTGCATCTCGGCGGTGATGGCGGTTTCGTGGATGTCGGCCGATTCGGGATCGAACAGGCCGTTCACGTTCAGCAGATTGTCGAGACTCCGCGAGGCGTGGTAGCGGCGCCGGTCGTGGAGCTCGGCTTCGGATTTGGTGCCGCCGTCACCGTCGATCGCGTCCGTGACCCGCCGTACGACGCCGTGTAACACGCCCGGCGTCTGCGATCGAGCGCGACGCCAACGAGTGCGTCTTCGACCGGCGACATCTCCGCGGCGCGCTTGCGCGTGAACGACGACGCGATCGTGCGGGCATGTTCGACCGAGATGTCGCCGGCCCGCAACGCATCCGCAACGACGGGTAACTGTTCGAGTTTGCGGGCCAGGTGTACATGCCCGTGTGCGACGCCGGCATCCATGCGACACAGCGCACCTAACGCGGAGCCGGCACTCGCGAATCCGTCGGTGGCCCATTCGCCGGAGTGGTGGTACTCGGCGAGCTGTTCGAGCCAGGCGGCCTGGATGGCTTCGACCTCGCACCGCGCCTTGGCGAGCAACTCTCCCAGAGGGGAACACATGTTCGTATCTTAGTCGAAAACCTCCAGCAAACAAAGGAACATCTACGTCTTCTAGAAAGCGCACCATCGCCACCGACGCGCCGCCGACGCAGCTGCTCGTAGCCTTCGCCCATGAGCGTGAATGTGGTCGTCAACTTCAGTGCCGCGGAGGGCAATGCCGACGCACTCCTCGTGCTCCTGCAACAAGGTCGTGACCTGAGCCGGGCCGCCGACGGGTGCGAGTTCTTCGACCTCTACCAACGCGAGGACGATCCGCAACGGTTCATGTTCTTCGAGCAGTGGTCGTCGATCGAGGCGCACCACGCGAACATGGGGACGAACATCGTCGCCAGCGGTCACCTCGCCAAGATCCTGCCGTTGCTCGACGGCGGCATCGACAACGGCGTCGTCACCGCGCTCTGATCCCGCCCACGAACGCGCACGCCTCGTGCGCGAGCTTCTTCCAGGCGCGGAGGTTGGTCTTCTCGACGACCAACCACTCTTTCATCGGCTTGCCCTTGTTCGCGTCGAACGGCGTGCCCGTTCCGTCGGCGCACAACTCGGTCACGCGCGCCGCGGGCAACTTCACCACCAACTGCCCGCGCGGCATCATCGCGAAGATCGAACCGTTCACCTTCAAAGCCCCGCGCCCGAACCCGCTGCGCCCCGACTCACCCGGCAACGTGACACCGGCCACGTCCGCGAACTCCTCTACGAGCGCGGCAAAGGCATTGTCAGCGTCCACGCGCCATGTTCGCGCGCGCACTACCCCGTCGGCAGGAGCTCCCGGAGCTCGTCGACGGTGATCCACTCGGGGTTGTTGTCGCTCGCGTAGGTGAAGCCGTCCTCGACGGGCCGACCGATGATGTTCGAGCCTTTCGAGTCCCACCACGAGTGCTCGGGCAGGACGACGAACACTTCGCCCGCGTCGATCGCGTGGCGGGCTTCGTCCGAGGTGATGAGGATCTCGTGCAACTTCTCGCCGGGACGGATACCGATGAGCTCGTGGGGAACGTCGGGTGCGATGGCACGGGCCAGGTCGACGACCTGCATCGACGGGATCTTCGGCACGAAGACCTCGCCACCCTCCATGTTCTCGAGCGCGTAGAGCACGAGGTCGACGGCCTGCGGCAGCGTGATCCAGAAGCGGGTCATACGTTCGTCGGTAATGGTGATGCGACCATCGCGCGCCAACTGCTCCTGGAACACCGGCACCACGGATCCGCGGGACCCGACGACGTTGCCGTAGCGGACGCACGCGAGCCGGGTCTGACTCTGGGCCGCGTACGCGTTGCCCTGCACGAAGATCTTCTCCGCACAGAGCTTCGTCGCGCCGTAGAGGTTCACCGGGTTGACGGCCTTGTCGGTCGACAGCGCGACCACGTGACGCACGTGCGCGTCGATCGCCGCGTCGACGACGTGTTGCGCGCCGAGCACGTTGGTGCGCACGGCTTCGAAGGGGTTGTACTCACACGCGGGGACCTGTTTCATGGCGGCGGCATGCACCACGATGTCGGCGCCCTGTACTGCGCGGGTCATGCGGGAGCGATCGCGTACGTCGCCGATGAAGTAGCGGACCTGCCGGTCGCCGAACTTGTCGCGCATCTGGGACTGCTTCAGCTCGTCGCGCGAGTACACGCGCACCGTCGCGTCGGGCCAGCAGTCGATCACGCGCTCCACGAACGCGTTGCCGAACGAGCCGGTCCCGCCGGTGAGCAAGATCGTGGATCCATTCAGGTCGAGCACCTGTTTCTCCTCAGCTGTAGTCATCACACGCGCGCCGCGGCGCGCTCGGCGACCTGCGCCACCACTTGGGCGGCGACGGTCAAGACTTCGTCCCATCTCTCGTCGGGCATGCGCGAGACGACACGGGTCGCCGGCATCCACGGGAGGTGGTCGGTTCCGAGCTCGGCCCAGCCGTAGCGATTGCTCATCGCAACGGTGTCGACACCGAGCGCGCCACTCAACATCGATGCCGCGTTGAAGGGCGCGATGACGAGATCGAGCGCACTGGTGAGCGCGGCGACCTCGTCGAAGTCGTTCATGAGATCGAGCCAGTCCCAGCGGTTGATACGAACGCCGAACTGTCGCTCGGCGTCGTGCAACTCGCGGTTGCAGTCGTCGTACTGCAGGTTGACCCACGTGACGTCGGGGACTGAGAAGACCTCGCCCCATTCGTCGAGGCGCGAGTACTCGAGCCGGCGTTCCGCGGTCTGGATGCGCGAGCGCCAACTGACTGCGACGTACGGCGCCGGACCGACCTCGGCGAGCCGTTCCCGCCACGCGGCCACGCCGCGCGGGATCGGCCACGAGGAACGAACGCCGATCCGGAAACGCGTCGACGTCCGGGCGGAAGTAGCGGATGAGCCCACCGGCCGGGATCGCCCGGTCGTAGTCGTGCATCGACTCGACGCGGAGCTCGTTGTGCGTCTGGGCACGAACCTCGGCGCCGGGGAAGGAACGGGCGAACAACGGAACCAACCGCCGGTCGCACTCGATCACGACCTCACGCGCCGCCGCGATGAGATCCGGGTACAGCGACGCCATCATGATCTCGTCGCCGACGCCCTGTTCGCGGTACACGAGCACGCGGGCGTCGCCGTCGTCGGGCGTCCACTGCGGCACGTCGATGTCGCGCACGAGACCGCGCGGACCGCCGTGGATCGAGCGTTCCCACGGTTCGAACGCCTCGGCCAGCTGCCCGGCGGCGAGATACGCGTAGCTGAGATAGCCGTGCAGGACGTTGTTCTCGGGCTCCATCGCGAGCGCTTCTTGGAAGTGCGCGACCGACTCGTCGAAGCGACCGAGCTGCATCAACACCACCCCGACGTTGCTGTGCGCCGACGCGGTACCGCCGGTGAGCACGAGCGCGCGGTTGATGTATTCGAGGGCCTCGTCGAGATGCCCGAGTTGGCGCTGGTTGTTCCCGAGGAACGTCCAGACGGTGTGGTCGTTGGTGCAGCCGAGCTCGAGCGCACGGCGCAGCGAGATTTCCGCGCTGTGGAGCCGACCGAGATGATGCAGCAGCTCGCCGAGCACGCCGTGGTTCGGGCCGAAGTCGGGCTGGAGCATGACCGCGCGTCGCATCGCGGCCGCGGCCTCGTCCCAACGCTCGAGATCTTTCAGGGTCTGTGCGAGGTTGTGCCACGGCTGCCATTCGCGCGGCACGACCGCAACGAGTGCCCGTAGGGAGTCTTCCGCCGCGCGCAGCCGTCCGGCGCGGCGCAGCACGTTCGCGTAGTTGTTGTAGAAACCGAAGCTGTCGGCCGACGGCGGTCCGACACCGGGTTCGGCTCGTTCGAACAGGTCGATGGCCGCGTCGAGCTCGTTGCGCTCGGCGAGGATCGCGCCGAGGAGCTGGGTGGCGCGCTCGTCGCCGGGCTTGGCCGCAAGCACGCGGCGGAACGTCTGCTCGGCCGCCGCGGTGTTGCCGGCGCGTTGCTGACGTTCACCGGTGGCGAGCAGCAGGTCGACGGGAACCGACGACGCGGAGGTAGGCGCGGACGAGGGCGCGGTCGCGGATGGCACGTGTTGCCTGCCCTTGCGCTTGCCGCTCAACGCCCCACCTTCCGACCGGTCTGACCTCTCCCAATCGGCCGGTTTCGCCCAACTGTGAGCAAACGCCGGGGACCGCCGGGCGTGCCGGGCGGGAGGAGCCGGAGGGGTCGGACTCAGCCCCGGGCGTCGAACTTGGCGGTGTGCTGCGCCGCGGGCATCCGCGGCAGACGGCGGAGTTCGGCGCGGATCCGGGCCTGCTCGTCGGCCAGGCGGCGTTCGAGCTGCTCGCCCCGTTCGACGAGCTCCCGGGCCCGGGGCACCAGGCCCGCGGGCAGCGACTCCCCGACGACGGGCTCGGTGAACTCGTCGAGACGAGCGCGGGCTCCGCGGTTCAAAGCGGCCGCGGTCGTGTCGATCCGGGCTTCACAGTCGCGGAGCGCCTGCTCCCAACCGTCGCTCACGCCACCCCACCCGCCGGGCTGGTCACGATGCCGGCCGCTTCGTTCCACGCCTCGCGCAGCGGGGCGACGAGATCGCGGCAACCGGCGACGCGCACCGCGCTCTTCTCGACGTTCGCGCCGATGAGCTCGAACAACAAGAAGACGTAGACGTCTTTCAGTTTCCGCCCGGCCGACCACTGTTCGTCGTCGAGCGAGTCGTGCAACTCGCTGACGATGGCCTGCGCGTGAACGAGGCACTCGTGGGCGGTCGCCGGATCGTTGGTGTCGATCGCGTGGGCGGCGCGTTCGATGTCGACGGCCAGGCGCTCGTACAGCGCCACGATCATGCGGCCGGGCGACATCGAGTCGATGGAGTTGCTGACGTACGCGGCCCGCAACATCGTTTGATTCATTGGGAATCCGTTCCCCTTGGAATGAGAAGTGGTGGTCATCCGCTCGAGCTGCTCGAGCTGCTCGAGCTGCTGCCACCGCTGAGCGAGTTGATCTGACTGGTCAGGAAGCTTCCCTGCGACTTCAGTGTCGAGATGGTGCTCTCGAGCGTTGCGTATTGCTGGCGCAGGTTCGTCTCGTACGCGTTGACGTGTATTTCCATCGACGCGATCTGGTTGTTGATGAAGGTGATCCGGGCGTTGTAGTCGGCCTCGGATGCGGTGATATAGCCCGACAGGGGATCAGTTGCATTGTTGACCGCCGTCTCGACGCGCTGCGCGAGACCTGGCGAGTACGTGAAGTTCCCGAGATCGCCGAGCGTGTTCCCCGTGATCTTGAGCGCGAGACCGCTCATGTTGTTGTCGGAGAACGGCACCATCAGCTGCTGTCCGCTGCCGGTCGCGGTCACGCCGTTGATCGTTCCCGCGATGTCGGTACCCGCGGCGGTGCTGTACCCGTTGCCGTCGCCCCAGTCGACGTCGAACGTCGACGTCGACCCGTACTGGTTCGTCTGCAGCTGGATCCCGGAGCCGGTGTTGGTGGCCTGCAGCTGGAATCCGGCGTTCGCGAACGCGGTGTTGAGCCCGGTGACGACGTTGTCGAGCGTGTCGCCGTCCTTGACCGCGTACGAAACGATGGATGTTCCCATGCGGACGTTCACGGTCGGAAGCGTCGCGGGCGGGAAGGCGCCGGTGAGCCCGACCGCCGTGCCCTGGGTCGCGAGCGCGGTCACGTTCACGTCGTACGTTCCGGCCTGGGCACGGTCACCGGCCGAGACGAACTGGATGTTCCCGTTCGCCGACGAACCACCCTGTGCGAACAAACGGCTGACGCCCTGCGGGTCGGCGTCGTACGCGGCCAGGAACTTCGTCTGGTCGAACGTGAACGCGCCGGTGCCGTCGATCGACACGCCGGCGAGACCGGGAGTCGTCGGGTTGGCGCCGGGAACCACGGCGATCATCGCCTGCGTAAGCGCCGACATGAGCTGCGTCGCGGTCGGATCGCCCGTGAGCGGCCCACCCTGATTCGCGGTCGGGTCGTACTTCGTCAGGCCCGCGACGACCGTCTGCACCGCGTTGGCTGCGTCGACGAGCTTCTGCACATTGGCGGCAATGGTCTGGTCGTCGTGGCTGACCGTGACGGTCACCGGGCTCGTGCTCACCTGCTTCAGTGACACGGTGACGCCGGGGAGCAGTCCAGTGAGGTTGTTCGTACTCGACGTGACGACATAGGAACCCGCGCCGTCGCCGACGGTCACCTGCGCGTCGGCCGCCGCGGTGAGCGTGAGGAAGCCGCCGACATTGGCATTGAACGCCGATGCGTCGACGTTCTCGCCGTTGTTCGCGCCGGCCGTGTTCGACGTGAGTTGCAGGCGGTAGGTGTTGAGCCCGACCTGTACGGCGGTAGCGGTAACTCCGGCGCCGGCGGAGTTGATGTTCCCGACGACCGTGGCCAGGCTGCCGTCGCCGGTGCTGACCTGGGCGCCGGTGACGGTCCCGGTCGTGAGGCCCGCCGCGAGCGTCGCGGTGATCGTGCCCGTCCCCGCGTTCAGCGTGATGCTCTGCCCGGCGTCGAGACTGGCGAAGGTTTGATTGGCGCCGCCGTCGACCTGCAACACGCCGTCGGATCCGCTGTGCGCGGCGGCGTCGGTCGAAAGTGAGAGTGCCGCGAGCGCGTCGCCGCCGGTGATCTGGATACCGGCCTGCGAACCCTGGCGGGTCGTGCTCAACACGAGCGAGCCCGCGCCGTTGAGCGTGGCGCTGATCGGCGCGCCGGCGGCGGTTGCCGCACTCTGCACCGTCTGCGCGAGCTGGGTTGCCGTGTACGTGCCGTGCGCGAGCGTGAGCGTGGTCGGCGTGCCGTTGATGTTGAGTTGCAATGTGTCGTTGGTGCCGTCGATGGCAGTCGATCCCGCCAACGCGGAGTCGCCGTTCTTCGACGCGGCACTCGATGCCTGCGACACCGTGATCGTGTGCGAACCGAGGGCCAGCGCGTCGTCCGATTTGAACGTCGAGAAGCCCAGCGCCCGGCCGCCGGCCGCGACGAATACCGAATTCCCGGCGGCGATGGCGGTCGTGGTGCCGGTGATGACGTTCGTCGAACGAATGCTGCCCGCGCTCGCGAGCGCATTGACGTTGAACGAGAGTGTGCCGCTGAACGTTCCCGTTCCCGCGGTGACCGTTGCGACATCGGTGTCGGACGACGCGGCCAACAACGCATGCCAACCCGCCGGCTGTGAGAGGGTCTGCGCGGCCGAAGTCAGCGTTGTCAGGTTCTGGCGGATCAGCGCGTAGCTCTGCAGCACGACCTGGTCGGTCGAGCCCTGCGCCTTGATCGGGTCCTCGAGCGCGCGTTCCGACGCGACGAGCGCGGCGATGATCGCGTTGGTGTCGAGGCCGGTCGCCAGACCGCCGATCGACTGCGCACCCGCGCCGACCGCGGTCTGCACCAACGACGGATCGGTCGAGGTGGTCCCGTCGGTCGTAGCGGTCGGGTCCGTCGTGGTCGGAGTGGTGGCCGTCGTCGAGCCCGACGTCGTACTCCCAATTGCTGTCATCGACCTACCGCCTTTGGTGACCCGCCTTCGCGGCAACGCCGGCTACCGGCGTTCCCGCGAAGGGTGGGGGAGTTGCCTCCCCCACGCCTCCGGTTCGTTCTTCGGCCATCCGGCCTAGGAACTGATCGGCTGATTCCTCCGGAACTGGAGGAGCTTCAGTCCTACTGAAGGAGCTTCAGAACGCTCTGCGGAGCCGAGTTCGCCTGGGCGAGCATGGCCGTACCGGCCTGCAGAAGGATCTGGTCCTTGGTGAAGTTGACCATCTCGGCCGCCATGTCGGTGTCACGGATGCGGCTCTCCGAAGCGGAGAGGTTTTCCGTGGTGACCTGGAGGTTGGAGATCGTCGACTGGAACCGGTTCTGCGCAGCACCGAGTTGACCTTGCAACGACGACACCGAAGCGAGAGCGTTGTCGACGAGGGTCGCGTCGACACTGTTCTGCGCCGGGTTCGTGACGTCGATGTTCGCCAACGCCGTGAACGTCGTGTTGGTGCCACCGGTGATCCGCACGTCGTCGATCGACACGTGGATCTGGTTGCTCGCCGTGATGTTCGCGCCGACCTGGAACACGCCGCCACCGGTGTTCGCCACCGTTGCCGTGCCACTGTTCGTGACCGCCTGGGCGAGGTCCGCACCGATGCCGCTGACCTTGATGCCAGTGCCGGCGTCGGAGCTGTCCCGCTTGAAGTTGACGGTCCAAACACCGGAGCCGAGGTCGGTCACCTGGACCTTCACCGAACCGGTGAACCCAGCGGTGGAGTTGGTCGCGGTGTTGACGTCGGTCTGGAGCTCGGTCTGGAACGACGCCGCGGTGGCGTACGTGCCCGCGTTGACCGTCACGGTCGCAGCCAGGCTGCCGTTCGTGTTGCCCGCGTCCACGCTCAGGCTGAACGCAACGCTGGCAGTCGCACCCGTGAGGGTCACGCCGCTGGTCAAGCCAGTCGCCGTCGAGGTCACCTGTGCGGCCTGCGCACCGAAGCTGCCGTCGAGCAGGTTCTGGTTGCCGAACGCGGTGGTGTTACCAATCCGGTCGATTTCGTCGCGCAGCTGCGCAATTTCGTTCTGGGCAGCAGTACGAGCCGTGCTGTCGGACGACGCGGTGTTCGCCGACTGCACGATCAGGTCGTGAACACGCTGAAGCATCGAGTTGACCGTGGTCAACGCGCCTTCTGCGGTCTGCACGACCGAGATCCCGTCCTGCGCGTTCTGCGTGGCGACGGTGAGGCCCGAAACTTGCTTGGCGAGGTTCTCGCTGATGACCAGACCCGAAGCGTCGTCGGCGGCCCGGTTGATCCGGTAACCCGACGAGAGCTTCTCGAGGCTGCTCGCAAGAGCATCGTTGGTGTTGTTCAGGTTGCGGTAGGCGTCGAGCGCCATGACATTCGTGTTGATGCGCATTTGCGCTTCTCCTCCATGGAACCGTCTTGGCCCAATCCTTGGGCTCGGTCGTTACACCGCCCCTGCCGGAATGGCATTGGCGACGGAGGATGCTTCGGCGCTCTCGGTGTCGAGCTGTAGCCGGTTCAGCCCCGCTGCGCGCGAAGAGACGGAATTCATTGAGAAAGGGGCGCCCGTTCGGGCGCCCCTTTCTTCAGTTCACGGAGGAGATTTCGACTACTGGAGGAGCTTCAGGACGGTCTGCGGAGCCGCGTTCGCCTGGGCGAGCATGGCGGTACCGGCCTGCAGAAGGATCTGGTCCTTCGTGAAGTTGACCATCTCCGAAGCCATGTCGGTGTCACGGATGCGGCTCTCCGAAGCGGAGAGGTTTTCCGTGGTGACCTGGAGGTTGGAGATCGTCGACTGGAACCGGTTCTGGTCCGCACCGAGCTGACCCTGCAGGGCCGAGACCGAGGCGATGGCGTTGTCGACGAGCGTGGCGGCCACACCGTTCTGGGCCGGGTTCTGCACGTCGATGTTCGCCAACGCCGTGTATGTGGTGTTGGTGCCACCGGTGATCCGGATGTCGTCGATCGACACGTGGATCTGGTTCGTGTCGGTCACGTTGGCGCCGACCTGGAACACACCACCGGAGGTGTTCGCGACCGCGGCGGTACCGCTCGCGGTCACGGCCTGGGCGATGTCAGCGCCGACACCGGTCACGGCGATGCCGGTGCCCGCTTCGGTGCTGTCGCGCTTGAACTGGACCGTCCAAACACCGGAGCCGAGGTCGGTCACCTGGACCTTCACCGAACCGGTGAAGCCCGCGGTGCCGTTCGTCGCGGTGTTGACGTCGGTCTGGAGCTCGGTCTGGAACGACGCCGCGGTGGCGTACGTGCCCGCGTTGACCGTGACGGTCGCGGCCAGGCTGCCGTTCGTGTTGCCCGCGTCCACGCTCAAGCTGAACGCAACGCTCGCGGTCGCGCCGGTCAGGGTGAGTCCACCCGTGAGGCCGGTCGCGGTCGACGTGAGCTGTGCGGCCTGCGCACCGAAGCTGCCGTCGAGCAGGTTCTGGTTGCCGAACGCGGTGGTGTTACCGATGCGGTCGATTTCGTCGCGCAGCTGGGCGATCTCGTTCTGGGCCGCGGTGCGGGCAGTCGAGTCGGACGACGCGGTGTTGGCCGATTGCACGATCAGGTCGTGGATGCGCTGAAGCATCGAGTTGACCGTGGTCAACGCGCCTTCTGCGGTCTGCACGACCGAGATCCCGTCCTGCGCGTTCTGCGTGGCGACGGTGAGGCCCGAAACTTGCTTGGCGAGGTTCTCGCTGATGACCAGACCCGAAGCGTCGTCGGCGGCCCGGTTGATCCGGTAACCCGACGAAAGCTTCTCGAGGCTGCTCGCAAGAGCATCGTTGGTGTTGTTCAGGTTGCGGTAGGCGTCGAGCGCCATGACATTCGTGTTGATGCGCATTGGCGCGTCTCCTCCGTGATGTTGCTACGCCCAGATCCCTGGGCTTCCTCAATGCACTCCCGCCGAGATTCGGCCGGGAACTCGTCCTCGTTCGGCGAGGTCATCCCGCACCTGAGGCTTTCGGCGAGCTATCTCGCCGAAAGCCTCACGGCGTGCGGGGATGAGGGTTCAACCGTTCGAGATACCCACCATCTGCTGGGCCGCGATCGGTCGCTCCGACACCCGCTCGCGCGGTGCCGAGCCACTGGCGACGGCCGAGTAGTAGGCGGCTTTGCGACGCGCGACCCGACCGTTCGGGCGCGCTTCGGGCTGCACGGCATCGGGCTCGAGCTGCGAGTTGATGCCGTCCTTCAAGAGCAAGAGCGCTTCGGCGCGCAACTGCGAGATGCGCGACTCGCTGACACCGAGCTCGTCGGCAAGGTCCTGCATCGAGCGCTCTTCGAAGAAGTAGCCCTGCACGACCCGCTGCAACCGCTCGGGCAGCGCGTGCACCGCGTCGATGAGGTACGCCTTGCGCTCGCGGTCGAGGATCGTCTCCTCGGGGCTCGCGTCGTCGCCGGCGATGAACGACTCGGCGTCACCTTCCATGACGAGCGAGTCGTAGTTGAGGACGGTCGCGCGGTGGACGTCGTCGACGAGCTTGTGCACGGTCTCGGTCGGGACGTCGAGCATCTTGGCGACCTCGTCGGGGGTCGGCGTGCGCCCGAGCTTGTTCATGAGCTCCTCGTCCGCGGCCTGCAGGCCCCGGGCCCGGGCCCGGACCGAGCGGCTGGCCCAGTCGCGGCCGCGCAGCTCGTCGAGCAGGGCGCCGCGGATGCGGGTGGATGCGAAGCGGTCGAAGGCGATGCCGCGCTCGGGGTCGTAGCTCCGGGCGGCCTGCGCCAGACCGAGCATGCCGGCCGACACGAGGTCGCTGCGGCTGACGTGGCTGGGCACCCGGTGGGCGACCTCGGACACCACGTACTGCACGAGGGGGAGGTGCTGGCGCACGAGGTTGTCCTCGTAGGTTGCCCGCTCGATGTCGATGTCGGCCTTCTGCGCTGGCTTCACTTCGTGTGCCCCCCGTTTTGTGCCGGACCGTGTAGTTGTGGACCGGACGTGTTGTTTGTGTGGACGCAGACTTCGGCGCCCATCAACCAGGCGCTTGATTGACCGGAGGGTTGAAAGAAACGACCGCTTTGCGTGGTACACGGGCGCGCGGAAGGTAATCTGGCCAGATCACGACCGCTGGGAGGTGCGTGGTGGCGGCCCTCGACGGTGCGAATCCGGCCGGTCATTCCGGTGGAAATTCAGGCGGCAATGCGGGCGGAACCCGCCGCGAATGCGCGCTGGTGGCCGACGAGCTCGGCTTGGTCCGGGCCGGGATCACCGCCGTTCTGGAGGCCCGCGGCATCGAGGTCGTGGCCCAGACCCGTTCCGGGCGCGAGCTCGTGAGCCTGGCCACCATGGAGCGCCCCGACCTCGTGGTGGTCGGTACTCCGGCCGATCTCGACCTCGCCGACGTCGTGCGCCGGCTGGTCCGCCTGCGGCCCCATCCCGCCATCGTGGCTCTGCTCCCGCCCGCTCACGAGCACGTCGTGCGTTACCTGTTGGCGCTGGGCGCGGGCGGCATCGCCCTGCGCACCGTCGACACCGACGAGCTGGGCCTGGTCGTCGACGCGGCCCGCAAGGGTGGTCGCCACGTCGCTCCGGCGCTGCACGGGGCGTTGTCGGGCGCGGTGGCACTCCCCGCCCTCGACGACCGCACCGCCGACGTGTTGTCGTCGCGCGAGCGGGAGGTGCTGGTGCTGCTCGCCGAGGGCCGCTCCAACCGGGAGATCGCCACCGAGCTCTCGGTGACCCTCGCGACCGTCAAGTCCCACCTCGTGCGTGTGTACGCCAAGCTCGAAGCGACGAACCGCAACGAAGCGGTCGCCCGCGGCGTAGCTCTCGGTCTCTTGGCCTGATCGCTCCTTGGCCGGTGCACGGTTTACAACGTGACCGGTGCCACGCCCGGTTCCTTCATATCCCGGGCGGTTCCGGCCGATGAGACACCGGTAGCGGCCGGCGGATTGCCCGGCCGAAGCGGCTGACCCCGAGGTCGGATCATGGCGCTGAGCGACGTATCGAACATCCTGTGGCGCGAACGGCAGCTCCTCGAGCTCCTCGTCTTCAAACTCGAAGAGGAGCAGCTCGTGCTCGCGGCCGGTCGGTCGCGCTGGCTCGTCTACGCCACGCGCGAAGTCGAGAACGTGTTGGGCGAGATCAAGCGCATCGAGCTCGAACGCGCGGTGCTGGTCGCCGACGCGGGTCGCGAGCTCGGGTTGTCGGGATCTCCGACGTTGCGCGAGCTCGCCGGTCTCACCGAGTCGCCCTGGGACGCAATTTTCGCCGACCACCGACGGGCGTTGTTGACGCTCGCGCAGGAGATCGACGCGATCACCAAATCGAATCGCGAGTTGTTGCAGCGCGGCCACCAGATCGCGCGCGAGGCGATGGCGGCGATAGGTGAGATCGACATCGACGCGTACGACGCGCACGGAACTCTGCCGGATCGTTCGCTCGCGTTGCGGATCGTCGACGAGGCAGTCTGATGTCGGGGTTCTCGTCGATCAACACCGCGCTGACGGCCCTCGAGGCCCAGCAACGCGCGGTCGACGTCGCGTCGCAGAACGTCGCCAACGCGAACACGCCCGGCTATTCGCGCGAGGCCGTCAACCTCGTCAACATCGGTGCGCCTGCAGTGCCGGCGCGCTACGCCACGTTCACCGGCGACGGTCAAGGCGTGAAGGTCGACTCCGTCACACGCTACCGAGACACATTCCTCGAGATCCAGGCGGCCGCGTCGCACGGTTCGATGGCGAGCATGGATCAGGCGTCGTCGACGATGAACTCGATCCAGCAGTTGTTCAACGAACCCTCCGACACCGGTATCCAGAGCCAGCTCTCGGGCTTCTGGTCGGGTTTCGACGACGTTGCGAACAGCCCGGGTGACGCCGCGTCGCGCACGCAGTTGCTCGAACGAGCCGACACGTTGGCCCAGACGTTCAACACGGTCAGTCAGCAGTTGACAGACCAGAAGGCCAACACGGTGAGCCAGCTCGGCGCGACGGTCGCCGACATCAACTCCAAGGCCGCGTCGATTGCGCAGCTGAACAAGTCGATCCTGGCGAACACTGTTGCCGGCCTCCCTGTCAACGACCTGGAAGACCAGCGCGACCTCCTCGCGAACCAGCTCGCGGAAGCGAGTGGCGCGACCTTACGGACCGGCGACTACAACCAGGTGAACGTGATGCTGAACGGCACCGCGCTGGTACAGGGCGCAGCTTCCAACACGCTGAACATCGACACCTCGGGCGCGAACGTGGTGCTGCGGTGGGCGAACAACAACTCCGCGGCAACGGTGAATTCCGGCCAGGCCGGTGGCGAGCTCGACGCGATCAACACCACGATCCCGAACTACATCGCCAAGCTCGACAATGTCGCCACGACGTTGCGCGATCAGGTGAACCAACTCCATGGCGCGATCGGCGGGTCGCTGACCGCGGCGAACCAGAACCAGAGTGCGGCCGGCAACCTGCAGTTCAACGTCGCGCTCGACAACGGCGCGTTCGCGACCGTTTCGGTGGCGGGCGCCGACTGGTCGGGCGCGGGCGGTGCCGCGGCATTGCAGACCGCGCTCCAGACCGCGGTCGACACCGCAGTGGGCGCCGGCAACACGACCGTGACGGTCTCCGGCGGCAACGGCAGCCCGATGTCGGTCGGCCTCGCACCGACCGGTACGCACCAGCTCCAGGTCGCGGCAACGGGCGCCAACACCGGCTTCGCAACCCTGCTCGGCAACACCGCGATCGGCAGCGACGGGGTCGGCGGTCGTCAGTTCTTCACCGGTACCGACGCGGCGTCATTCGCGGTGGCGGCCGGCGTCGAGGGCAATCCCGCCGGAGTCGCGGCCGGTACCGCGGCGGGCGGCACCCTCGACGGAAGCGTCGCCCTCGACCTCGCGAACCTCTCGTCGAGCGACACGGGCGCCGACTCGGTCTACCGCCAGGCGATCGTCCAACTCGGTGTCGACACGCAGACGGCGACGAACCGCGATCAGATCCAACAGACGGCGACGACGAGCCTCGACAACGCGCGGTCGCAACAGTCGGGCGTGAGTATCGACGAAGAGATGACGAACCTCATCGAGTTCCAGCACGGCTACCAAGCCGCGGCGCGGTTGCTCACGACCGTCGACTCGATGATGGACACCCTGATCAATCACACCGGATTGATGAACTGAGCCGGAGCGAAGCCTGATGCCGTCTTCTGATTACCGCATCCCGAACCAGATGCTGGTGAACAACTCGCTCACCGCGCTCCAACAGTCGTTCAACACGCTCGCGGGCCTGCAGAGCGAAGCGTCATCACTGAAGAAGTTGAGCAAGCCCTCCGACGCGCCGGGCGACGTCTCGTCGGCGATGCAGCTCCATGCGAGCCTCGACCGCAACGATCAGTACACGCGCAATCTCAGCGACGCCCAAGGTTGGCTCGGCAACGCCGACAACGCCCTGCAGTCGACCGTCACGCAGCTGCAGCAGGTCAACGCGCTCGTCCTACAGGCCTCGAACGCGTCAACCGACGCCAACGCCCGGGCCGGCATCGCCAACCAGATCGACGCGATCCGCTCGAGCCTCATCGGCGTGGCGAACACGCAGTACGCGGGGCGCCCGATCTTCGCGGGCACGGCCGGCGGCGACGTCGCCTACGACGCCAACGGGCAATACGTCGGCACCTCGTCGAAGGTGATGCGCAACATCGCCCCCGGACAGCAGATCCAGGTGAACGTCAACGGCGACGCCGTCTTCGGGACCCCCGGGAACGACCTGTTCACGACGCTCTCCCAGATTTCCCAGGCCGTGGTGAACAACCCGTCCGGCCTGAGCGCCCTCTCGGCGACGCTTAACACCCAGACGACCCAGGTACAAAACCAGTTGGCGACGGTCGGCAGTCAATTTTCTCGGGTCCAATCGGTCCAGAGCCAAAACACTTCGGATGGTCTGACGATGAAACAGAACCTGTCCAGCCTCGAGGACGCCGACGTCGCGCAGGTGACGGTGGAACTCCAAGCTCAGCAAGTGGCTTACGAATCTGCGCTCGAGGCCACCGCCAAGGCCATCACGCCATCGCTGACCGATTTCTTGAAGTAGGGAAACCATGCTCGAGACGCATACTGCGACCGACGTCGCCGAGATCAACTTCCCGGCCGGCCTCCCCGGGTTCCCCCACGCGCACAGTTTCGCGCTCGAACCCTGGGGCCCGGCGGGGAGTCCGTTCCTGTTGCTCTCGTGCACCGAGGATCCGGAGATCGGCTTCGTCGTGGTGCCGCCGTGGGTCTTCTATCCCGAGTACGAGTTCGAGCTCGACAACGGCACGGCCGAGCGCCTCGCGCTCACCGCGGCCGAGGACGCGGTCGTGTTCACGGTCGTCACGTTGCGGGAACGACCCGAGGACTCGACGGTGAACCTGCTCGGCCCGATTGTCGTGAACCGCTTCACCCACGAAGCCGCGCAGGTCGTGTTGCCGAGCGCCGGCTACAGCGTGCGCGCGCCGCTCGCCATCGCCAGCTGACGCGCGCTTTCCCGCAACCGAATACCACTCAACGTGTTGGGTCTACGTGTGGGTGCGGGTTTCGGCCAAACGAACAACGCACGCGCGCGTGATATGCGCGTATGCTTCCGGCCCGGCGCCTTCGGCGGCCGCCATGGAGGGGGATACATCGTGCTCGTGCTCACGCGACGTGCGAACCAGAGCATCATGATCGGGCACGAGATCGTCGTGACCGTCCTCGAAGTGCGCGGCGACCAAGTGCGCCTCGGTATCAAGGCGCCGCGGTCGATCGACGTCCACCGCGAAGAGATCTTCGCCCAGCTCCAACAGGCCAACCGCGACGCGGCCCAGGCCCCGAAGCAGCCGGTCGACTCGCTGCCCGACTTCGCCAAGCGCGCCGACGCCGACGCCGAAGTCGACGTCGACGGTTAGCGCGCCACCGCCGACGGCTAGAGCGACACCGGCTCGACGCCCAGCGCCTCGGCCACCGCCGCGTTCGTGACGGCGCCGTTCAACGTGTTCACGCCGCCCGCGAGTGCGGGATCGGCCGCGATCGCGTCGATGCCCCCGGTCGCGAGATCGACCGCGTACGGCAGCGTGGCGTTCGTGAGCGCGTAGGTCGACGTGTTGGGCACCGCACCGGGAACGTTGCCGACCGCGTAGTGCAACACGTCGTGGTGCACGAACACGGGATCGCTGTGGGTCGTCTCGTGGATGCCCTCGATCGTGCCGCCCTGGTCGATCGCACAGTCGATGATCACCGCGCCCGGGCGCATCGAAGCGATCATGTCGTCGGTCACCAACACCGGCGCCCGGCCGCCCGGGAGGAGCACGGCGCCGATCACGAGGTCCGCGTCGCGTACGGCGCGCGCGATCGCGGCTCGGTTGCTGGCGAGGGTCTGGATGCGGCCTTTGTGGATCTGGTCGACCCAGCGCAGCCGATCGATGTTCTTGTCGAGGAGCAGGACCTCGGCCTCCATGCCCTGGGCGATCCAGGCCGCGTTCCATCCGACGTTGCCCGCGCCGAGCACGACCACGCGGGCGGGGCGCACTCCCGGCGCGCCGCCGAGCAGGACCCCGCGGCCGCCCTGGCGCCGTTCGAGGAAGTGCGCGCCGATCTGCGGGGCCATGCGCCCGGCCACCTCGCTCATCGGCGCGAGCAGGGGGAGTTGGCCGTTCGGGAGTTGCACCGTCTCGTAGGCGATGCCGGTGGTGCGCGCGTCGATGAGTGCCCGCGCGATCTCGGGATACGCGGCGAGGTGGAGATAGGTGAAGAGCACGAGGTCGGAGCGGAGGTGTACGAGCTCCGACAGCTGGGGCTCTTTGACCTTGATCACCAGGCCGGCGCGGCCCCACGTGTCCTCCGCGCTCGCCACGATCTCCGCACCGGCGGCGCGGTAGTCGTCGTCGGTGATGCCCGACCCGGCGCCCGCGTCGCGTTCGACGAGAACAGTCACGCCGTGGTGCCGCATTTCTGCCACGCCGTCCGGAGTGATCGCGACGCGATGCTCGTCGGTCTTCACTTCACGCGGAACGCCGACGACCAGCGGGGTGGTCACGCGCTCAACGTAGTACCGCGGGCACGACGTCGCGCATGAACCGTTCCGCGGTCTCCGGCGTGCCGAAGTCGGAGAACTGGCATACGAAGCCCTCCACACCGCGCGCGACCTCGGCCGCCAAGGCCGCCGCGACTTCGTCGGCGGTGCCCGCGATCACTCCGCCCCACGAACCGAAACGCCGGTTGGCCACCGCGATCGTCTCGTCGCGATCGTGCGCACCGGCCGCCAGCCCAATGGGGTGCTGCACCGAGATCCGGGCGGCGCCGATGAGTGGGCGGAGATCGTCGAGGCGGTCGAGGGCATAGCCCGGGCAGTTCCACCAATCGGCGAAGCGCTCGACGAGCGGCATCGTGAGCTTCGGTCCGCCCCCGCCGATGTGGATCGGAATGTGCGCCTGCACCGGCACCGGGCGTCCGGTCGCGCCTTGGAGCGTGAAGTGCTCGCCCGGATAGTCGAAGGGCTCGCCCGCGAACATCAGATCGAGGATCTCGAGCGTCTCACGCAGCTTCGCCGCCCGGATCGCCGCCGGTTCGGGCCCGAACCCGAACGTTCGGAGCTCGTCGGGAACCGAACCCCAGCCGATGCCGAGCTCGAGCCGGCCGTTCGAGATCGCGTCGAACGACGCTGCGGTCTTGGCCAGCAGCGCCGGGTGACGGAACGGGTTGCACAGTGTGAGGTGGCCGATCCGGATGCGCGTGGTGCGCGCCGCGAGGGCGGTGGCAATCGTCCAACCTTCGAGCGTGTCGATCTCGGGGGCCAGCGGCGCGCCGAAGTGGTCCATCAACCACACCGAGTCGAAGCCGGCCGCTTCCGCGGCAAGTGTGCGTTCGAGCATGCGATCGAAGCTCATGCGGATCTGCGGGAGGTACAGACCGAACCACGGTGCCGGGCGCGACGCGCGTTGCGGCTCCGGGCTTTGCGGTCGGGGTGTATCGGGTGTCGTCATCCGGGGCGGACGCTAGCGTCGGCGCCTGATGGATCTCCAGGGGCGCGCGCCATCGTGACCGGCGGCGCGAGCGGCATCGGCGCCGCGACTGTCGCGCAACTGCGCGCCAACGGCGCGCGCGTCGTCGTGCTGGATCTCGCGCCCGCGAACGACGACGAGTCGGTGCGCGTCGACGTCGCCGACGAAGCGTCGGTCGTCGCGGGCGTGGATCGCGCGGCCGCACTGCTCGGCGGTCTCGACGTCGCGGTGTTGAGTGCCGGGGTCGGCGGCAGCGCGCCGCTCCTCGATCTGTCGACCGCGGAATGGGACCGCGTGATGAACGTCAATCTGCGGGGCGCGTTCGTGTGCCTGCGCGAGAGCGCGCGGGCAATGACCGCGGGCACCGACGCGCCCGGCGGTGCGATCGTCGCGGTCACGAGCATCTCCGGGTTCCTGAGCGATCGGACGATGGCGCACTACGCCGCGTCGAAGGCCGGGCTCGCCCAGCTCGTACGGTCGGCGGCGCGCGAGCTCGGCGCGCAGGGCATTCGCGTCAACGCCGTCGCGCCGGGCACAACGGAAACGCCGATGTTCGCCGCCACCGATCGTCTGCCCGGCTATCGCGATCGTGTCTCGCGCCGCGCCGCGCTCGGCCGGGTCGGCACGGCCGCCGAGGTCGCGCAGGCAGTGGTTGCGCTCTGCACGCTCGACTGGGTGACGGGTCAGGTCGTCGCCGCCGACGGTGGCGTGTCGTTGCACAGCCCTATCGACCCTATGGAGTCACTCGAAGGAGATCGACGATGACGACGCGCCTCCATCACAGTGCAGTCGTCGTGCGCGACATCGAGGCCTCGTTGCGCTTCTGGCGCGATGGGCTCGGCTTCGCGGTGATGATGGACCGCTACTTCGACGGCGACTGGAGCGCGCTCTTCGTCGCCCCGGCGAACCGCCTGCGGTCGGTCTTTCTCGGCGATCCGGCCCGGGCCGACGCGGGCATCGTCGAGCTGGTGCAGTTCGACGGGACCGGCACACTGACCGACGACCAGACGCCGGCGACGCTGCCCGCCACCCGGCCCGGCTTCTTCCTGCTGTCGTGTCATGTCGACGTCGACGTGACGCTGGGCCGGCTGCACACGCTCGGCCTCGGAGGTCACCCCCGGCGGATCGTCGTGCCCGGCCCCGGCGGCGCAGTCCAGATGGCGACGGTGGTGGATCCCGACGGGGTCCTGGTCGAGCTCATCGGGATCCCCGCGCCGTGACCGGGGAGGTGCCGGCGGTCGAAGCGGTCGTCTTCGACTTCGACGGGCTGATCCTCGACACCGAAGGGCCGGTGTTCACGGCCTGGCAGGACGAATTCGTCGCGCACGGCTGCCCGCCGCTGACGCTCGAGGAGTGGGCGCTCGAGATCGGTACCTCGGGTGGGCTCGACCTCGTAGAGCTCATGCGGTCTCGGGCGACCCGGCCCGTCGACGAGGACGCGATGCACGAGCGGCGCCGCATTCGGCGCGACGAGTTGCTCGCGCGGGAAACGGCCCGCCCGGGCGTGCACGCGTGGCTCGACGACGCCGAGGCGCTCGGCCTCGGTCTGGCGGTCGCGTCGAGCTCGCCGCTCGAGTGGGTGCAGCCGCACCTCGAACGCCTCGGGCTCGCGCGCCGGTTCGCGTATCTCGTGTGCTTCGGCGACGGGATCGCCGGTAAGCCCGCGCCCGACTCCTACCTCGCGGCGTGCGCCGCGCTCGGGGTCGAGCCGCGCGCCGCGATCGCGATCGAAGACTCACCGCACGGTGTCAGCGCGGCCAAGGCGGCCGGACTCTGGTGCGTCGCCGTCCCGCACGAGATCACCGCGGATCTCGATCTCTCCCACGCTGACCTGCGCGTGCCATCGCTGGCCGACGTATCGCTACGCGAAGTTCTCGCGTTGCGAGGCGGAGGCCGGCGTCGGTCGACCGACTAGCAGCGACCGCCCCACGGGCCTTTGCCCTGCCACTGGTACAACGACCACGCGGTCTCGTCCTGGTCGAACTCCGACGCGCGCGACGGCAGCACGCCGACGAGATCGCGTCGGCCCTCGTGTATCGCGGTGGTGTCCCAGGTGGACGGCAGGAATTGGTACGCGCCGTAGTAGCCCGACGGACTGACGACGCTGTAGTTGCCGTCGCTCTCGCGCGCACGCGTGCACACGAGGAACGGATCGTTGTGGTGCGGGCTCACCTGACCGGAGTTCGACGGGGCGGCCACGACGATGACCACGGGCGCGGTACTCGGCGGTCCCGTCGGCGCGGCGAGCGCGTCGGTCGTGCGAACCGCGGCGAACGAGTTCACGCGCGCCGCCGCTTTCACGCGCGCGACCTGGGTCTGCGCTTCGGCGAGCGCAACACTCGCTTCGTGGTGCGCTTCGGCGCGGACACTCGCGAGCTCGGAGTCGAGCGTCGTGCGTTCGCCGGCGACCTCGCGCAACACCTTCTTCTGCTGCGCGCGTTGCGCTTCGAGACTCTGTTCCTGGGCGTGCAGGTTGTCGACCGCAGTTATCAACTGGGCGATGGCGGCGTCGCCGCCGGCGTTGGCGTCGTTCACGAGGTGGGCGCGCCGCGCCGAGTCGAGTGCGCTGTCGCCGAACATCGACGAGAGGCCCATGTCGGCGTTCTTGTACATGACGACCGCGCGGGCGGTCGCGATCTTGCGGGCGTGCTGCATCGTCGCCTGCGCGATCGTGATCTGCTGTTCGACGCTCGCGATGTTGGCGTCGATGCGGGCGGCCTCGGCCTGGGCGGCGAACCAACGTTGCGCGGCAGCGTCGATCGCGCGGCTGGTGGCTGCGATCTGGTCGCCGGTCGTCGCGGCGTGCGCCGCGACCGCCGGAAGAACGCCGAACGCGCTGATGCACGCAACCGCGAGGAATCGGGTCACGTTGCGACGCGTCAGCCCGGTGCAAGCGTGGTGCTCCGCCACACCGATGCTGCGCTGGACGCTCACCCGAAGGCGACCGGGTCGGCGCATAGGGGCGAACCTAACAAGCATCGGTTGAATATCGCCGTATCGCAGATCACGCTTCGTGGTGATCGTCGTACCCGCTGCAAGAACCCCCTGCTCAGCGGCAACCTAAATTTCTTCGCGAATAATCGACTTGTCGCTTTGCTTACGCGATCGTTGCACCGCCTTCTACCGGGATCGTCTGTCCGGTGAGATATCGCGCGTCGTCACCCAACAGGAAGATTGCGACGTCACCGATGTCGCGTGCTTGCGCGTAGCGCCCGATCGGTACCCGTGTCTTCGCACGCGCGATCGCTTCCTCGGTTGCGAACGTACCGCCGGTCATCGGTGTGTCGACTCCACCCGGACAGATGCAATTCGCGCGCACGTTGTTCGCGCCGTATTGCACTGCGAGCAAACGCGTGCAGCGCGTCGACTCCGCCTTTGCTCGCGGTGTAACCCGCGCCGTATCCGTGACCGCGAATCGCGGCAGTCGAAGCGATCGTCACGATTGCGCCACCGCCGTCGATCAACATCGGTAGCGCGTGCTTGATGATCGCGAACGTTCCGACGAGGTTCACGCGCAACACGTGCACGAAGTCGTCGACGGTCACGAGGTGCGCGGGTTGCAGATCGGGGCCGTGGAAGATGCCGGCCGCGGTCACCACCCCGGTGACTCGCCCGAGGTCGTTGCCGATCCGGGTAATCGCATCGGCGACCGCGCCGTCGTCGCCGACGTCGCACGGGTAGGCGCCGGCGCGTCCGCCCGCTTCGGTCACGAGCCGGGCCGTCTCCTGCCGCGTGGTCGGCCGCCCGGTCGACGACCGCGACCGCGGCGCCCTCGGCGGCGGCCCGCAGGGCTGTGGCCCGGCCGATCCCGCTCCCGCCGCCCGTCACCACGACTGTTCCGTCGAGCATCGCCTTCGCCTCCGGTGCTCCCGCCGGGAGCTTGGTGTCGGAACCCCGGCGTGGAACCTACGTCGCACGTACTGTGACACGCATGTCAGGTGAAGCGAGAGACATGCACGGGGTCGACGGCAAGGTGATCATCGTCACCGGATCGGGGCGCGGAGTCGGGCGCGGGATGGCGTTGCACCTCGGGCGGGGCGGGGCGCGGATCGTGGTCGCGGAGTGGAAGGAACATCTGCTCACCGATACGTGCGCGGAGTTGACCGAGCTCGGCGTCGACAACATCGGCGTGGTGTGCGACATCCAACAGAAGGCGCAGATCGACGCGATGGTCGCGCAGACCGTCGAGCACTTCGGTCGCGTCGACGGGTTGATCAACAACGCCCAGACGTTCCGGCCGCTGTCGCCGATGGCCGAAGTGAGCGAGAGCGATGTCGACGTGTTCTACAACTCGGGCGTCAAGGGCACGCTCTGGGCGATGCAGGCCGTGTACCCGCACATGAAGGCGCAAGGTTGGGGACGCATCGTGAACTTCGCGTCGTCGATGGGCATCACCGGCGGTACCGGCTTCGGCGCGTACAACGCGTCGAAGGAGGCGATCCGCGCGCTCACGCGTACCGCGGCGCGCGAGTGGGGTGCCGACGGGATAACCGTCAATGCGATCGCGCCCGCGGCCGCGACGCACAAGGGCGAGTCGGCGAAGCAGAGCGAGGGCTACCGCATCTTCATCGAGAACTGTCCGATGAAGCGCCAGGGCGATCCCGAGCTCGACATCGCGCCGATCGCCTGGTTCTTGTGCTCCGACGCGTGCCGCTATCTCACCGGCCACACGTTCATGGCCGACGGTGGCGCGTTCATGTGGGCGTGAATTCCCGGCGCCCGTAAGCGGTGTCGATGTGCTCGCCGCCGACGACTACCGGGTCGTCGCGCCGGTCGAGACGCGACCCGACGACTTCGACGCGCAGGGCCACCTGAACAACGCGTCCACCGTCCGCCTCTTCAACGACATGCGGATCGGTTACGTACACGGGCGAATCGGTTCGTGGTGGCCGGATGCCATCCGGGCCAGCGAGTTCGTGATCGCGGCGCGCGAAGTGCACGTGTTGTACGAGAGCGAGGGCATGCCGGGCGAGGCGTTCGTCGGCGGGATGAAATACGTCCGTCGCGAAGGCAAGGCCGCCGTGCTCGAGCAGCGCATCGTGGAGGCCACGGCCGGCCGGGCCATCGCCCGGGCGTGGGTCGTGCAGCTGCTGGTCCAGCGGGGCGTCGTCGTGGAATGGCCGACGCGCTACTTCGGACGGGTCGCCGAGATCGAGGGCCGCGTGATCCCGGCCCGGCCCCGCCCGGCGCCGCGGCCGTGGGGACCACCGGACTGAGAACGGCTCAGGCGCCGGCCTCGTCGAGCAGTCGGTCCAGGGCGTCGACCGCGCGCGGTACCGCCTTGTCGTAACCCTCGGCGACGATCGCGTCGCCGATCAGTTCGAGCTCGAAGAACCCGAGGTAGCCCGCGTCGAGGAGGTCGCCGATGATCCGCACGATCGGGATGTCGCCGTCGCCGGGAACGAGGCGTTGCGACGACGCGACCGTGCCGACCTTGAAGTCGCTCACCTGCACGAGCGCGACGCGATCGACACCTTCTCGGATCGTCGTCGCGAGACCGCGCTCGGCCCAGCACGCGTTCATCTCCATGCACACCCCCGTGTCGAGCCGGCGGGCGAGGTCGATCGCGTCGCGCAGCGTGTGCACGAAGCCCACGTCGACGCGCAACGAGTTCGTGTGCTCGATGGCAAACGCAACGCCGCGGGCGCGCGCTTCGGCGAGCACCGGCGCGAGCGCGGTCTCGAGCGCATCCGCGGCTTCTTCCCACGTGAGCGGCGCGAACGGCCCGGTGGTGAACACGATCGAGCGCGCCCCGACCGCAACCGCGGTGTCGATGGAGCGGATCAGGCGCTCGCGCTGAACATCCCAGCGGCGCGGGTCGGCGAGCTGGAACGGACCGAGGCCGATGAGGTCGGCCACGTGCAGTCCGCGCTCGACGGCCGCCACGACGAGCGCGGTCCCCTCGTCCCAGCCGAACGCCTCCAGCTTGGCCACCGACACGCCTGCGTTCGTGATCCCGTGCGCGCGCCAGAAGTCGAGGTCGTCGGCGAGTGACAGCTGGAAGGTGCTGATCGCGCTCACGCATGCACGCGGGTTCATGATCAGCCGAGCGTGCGACCGCGGGCGATGCTGCTGCCGCCGTCGAGTTGGAGGTTGACACCGGTGACGAAACCCGACTCCGTGCTCGCGAGGTAGACGCACGCATTCGCGACGTCGGCGGCGTGACCGAGCCGGGTCAGGTGCATTCCTTCGAGCACCGTACGGCGATCCGACGCGAGCTCCGCGTCGCGCCGGTCGTTCAGCACGTAGCCCGGGCTCACCGTGTTGCAGCGGATCCCGAACTTCGCCTCTTCCACCGCGACGGCGCGCGTGAGACCGTTCATGCCCGCCTTGGCCGCGACGTACGCGGCGAGGCCGGCGCTCGGTCGCTCGCCCTGGCGGCTCGAGATGTTGACGATCGATCCGTGCCCGGCCACGCGCATGTACGGGATCGCGGCCCGCGCGCACCACATCGGCGCGGTCAGATCGACCCGCAGGATCGCATCCCACGACTCGGTCGTCATGGCCGCGACGGTGGAATCGGCCACGTCTCCACCCGCGGCGTTGTTCACGAGGACGGTGAGTCCGCCGCCCCGCTCGGACGCGGTGTCGACGAGCCGGTTGCAGGCCCGTTCGTCGTGGAGATCAGCGGCGACGAAGTGGCCGGTCCCGCCGGCCGCCTCGATCTCGGCGACTACTGCCGCGCCCCGCTCCGCGTTGCGGCCGGTGACCACGACCACGGCGCCCTGCGCCGCGAACGCAACTGCGACGGCGCGTCCGATCCCCGCGGTCGAGCCGGTGACGAGCGCGATTTCCCCCTGCATGCGCACCCGCGGACGCTACCCGCGGGTTCGGTCGGGGGTAGGGAGATGCGGCGCGGTCGAGTCGGGATTCGTACGCGTGGTTCATTAGCGTGATAGGGGCGGAGGACATCGGAATCCACCTTCGATTCCTCCCGCCTTCTGACGATGCCCCCGAGCCCCCGCCCTGGGGGCATCGTCGCGTTCGTAGCCCGAGCTCGCCGCGTTCGCGTGCGCGCGATTCGCTCGCCACGGCGCAAACCCGACGCGCGGGTCGTATGCGGCCGATCACGAAAGCACGAACCACCCAATCGGGTGACGCATTTGCCGCGGTGTCGGTCGAAGCTACGCACACATGGCGTCCAACGAATTGATGATCACCAACGGCCCCACACTGAACGGGCCGGACACCCTGGGTTCGGACGGTCGGAGTCGTGACGGCGACGCCTGGCGTTCCGAGTCGATCTGCCGGAAGCACCCGACCCGGTGGTGGTTCGGCGGCGACCAACGCGAGACCGCGGTGGCCCGCGGCATCTGCGCCACGTGCGGCGTGCAGTCGGCGTGCCTCGAGTTCGCGATCGGGCGGCCCGAGATGCTCGGCATCTGGGCGGCAACCACTCCGGCCGACCGCGCCGCGATCCGGCGCGCCCGCTCGGCGCCGCCGGTGGAAACCGCACCGGCCGCACCGGCCGCGCCGGTCGAATCGGTCGGAACGGCAGAGGTGGCCGTCGAGACGCGCGTCGCGGAGGCGGCCGTCGCCGACGTGGCGCCCTCGCTTCAAGTCGCCGCCGATGAGCTTCCCGTGTCAACCGGAGACCTGGCGCTCGATCTCGGCGCGGTGCTCGACCTGGAAGCCGAGCACGCGCGCGACACCACGTACGTGTCGGCGACGGAAGTGGTTTCCGCGGGCCGGTCGGCGCGCGGTCCCGGTCGGGGATCGGGCCGGCGCACTCCGGCGCCCGAGCTCGACGAACTGCTCACTCCCGCGGAGGCGGCCCGCAAGCTCGGTGTCACTCCGAACACGGTGACCCGCTGGTCGCGCGCCGGCCGGATCTCAGCGATCCAAACCATCGGCGGTCATCGCCGCTTCCGCCGTTGCGAGATCGAACGGGTGTTGCGCGAAGCGAACCTCACCGGTCCGGTTTCGCTGTAGCGCGGCGAGCGCAATCGCGGCCGTGGCGGTGGCGGCACCTGCGAACGCGAGTCCGGTCCGCGGGCTCCAGTGTTGGCAGATCCAGCCCACCAACGGCCCGCCCACGACCGTCGTCCCGAGCGTCAACAGTGTGTAGATCGCCATCACGCGGCCGCGCAGGCGCGGTTCCGACCAGATCTGCATGTGTGCGTTCGCGGTCGAACCGAAGAACACGGCCAGCGCGCCGACGGGTAACAGCGCCATCTCGGTTTCCAGTCGCGCGGGTACGGCCGCCGCAAGCACGAGCGTGATGCCGAGCGCGGTGGCCGCACCGATGACCGTCTGCGCCGTCGGTCGGGCACGCGCCGCCGCGGTGAGCGCACCGATCACGGTGCCGACCCCGAGGATGGCCATGAGCATGCCGGCCAGACCCGCGCCGCCGTGGAAGGTGTCGCGGGCGAGCAGCGTCAGGAACGTGGGGAAGTTGTAGACCAGCGTCCCGACCACTCCGACGAGCACGATCGTGGTGCGGATCTCGGTGATGCTCCATGCGTAGGCGAGCCCCTCGCGTACGCGCGGCCGTTCACTGTGCCGGTGGACGCGGTGCAGGTCTGCGGGTCGCATCGCGTACAGCGCGCCGACCACGGCGAAGAACGAGACGGCGTTGACGAAGAACACCCACGAGGTCCCGACGGTCGCGATGAGGAGCCCGGCCGCGGCGGGTCCGGTGATCCGCGCCGAGTTGCCCACCGCGCTCGTGAGCGCGACCGCGTTCGGTACGTACGCGGGACCGACCATCTCCTCGACGAAGGCTTGGCGGGCTGGTTCGTCCACGACCGTGACGAAACCGAGCGCGATCGCCAGCCCGAACACCATCCAGACCTGCACCACGCCCGTCAGCACGATCAGCCAGAGTGCGACGGCGAGTGCGGCCGCGAGCGACTGCGTCACCAGCAGCACTTTGCGGCGGTCGTAGCGGTCGGCAACCGTCCCGCCCCACAAGCCGAACAGCAGTACCGGCAAGAAGCGGAACGCGAACGTCGCACCGACCGCGATCCCGCTATGGGTGAGTGTCGCCACGAGCCACGCCTCGGCCATCGTCTGCATCCACGAGCCGATGTGGGAGATCAGGTCGCCCGCGAAGTAGAGGCGGTAGTTGCGCGAGTCGAGCGATCCGAACGTCCGCCGCAGCGTTCCCATCACCAGTCGACGCCCGTCACCCGCCCGACGCTAATGGCCGGGTCGCGATCGCCTCGGCGAATACTCGGGAGATCCGGTCAAGATCTCCGGGAGATCACGACCCGTGCGGCTCGCCGGGAACGAGCGTCAACACTTCCACTCCGGTCGCGGTGACGAGCAGGCTGTGTTCGAACTGCGCGGAGCGGGAACCGTCGCGCGTCGGCGCGGTCCATCCGTCGGGCCAGATGCGACCGAGCTCCCACGATCCTTCGTTGATCATCGGCTCGATGGTGAACGTGAGCCCGGGCGTCAGCACGAAATCCGCCGACCGGTCGTAGTAATGCAGGACCGAGGGCGCGGTGTGGAACTTCTCGCCCACGCCGTGACCGACGAACGATCGCACGACCCCGAAGCCCGCGGGCTCGGCGTGATTCTGAATGGCGCGGCCGATCTCGTAGAGCGGGGCGCCGGGGCGGACCTGATCGATGCCCTTCCACAACGCTTCCTTGGTGACCTGCACCAACCGCTTGGCCTCGTCGTCGACGTCGCCGACGAAGAACGTCGCGTTGCAGTCGCCGTGCACGCCGTTCAGATAGATCGTGACATCGCAGTTGACGATGTCGCCGTCGAGCAGCGCGCGGTCGTCGGGGATGCCGTGGCAGATGACCTCGTTCACGGAGGTGCACACCGACTTCGGAAAACCCTTGTAGTGCAACGGGCTCGGATAGCCGCCGCGCGCGATGCACGCCTCATGGCAGAGCAGGTCGAGCTCGTCGGTCGTCATCCCGACCTTCACCGCGGCTTCCAGTTCGAGCAGGATCTCGCGTCCGGCGCGGCCCGCGGCGCGCATACGGTCGGCGAACTCGTCGGGCGGGACCGCGGGGACGAACGCGGGCGCGTCGGGTGCGTACGGCGGGCGGGGAATCGACGCGGGCACTGGGCGATCGGGCGAGAGGTGGCCCGGACGTACCGGCGCCCGCCGCCCTACGTGCTCGCGTCGAATCGACGCGATCCGACGCCGAGCCTGCTTTTCCTTGACCTGGCGTTTCCCCATCGGCCTACAGCTTCGCGCGTCGACCGACCGCCGTGGCCCCCGGGCTCCTGGGAACTGATCCGACCTTAGGAGTTGATCCGACCTTAGGAGTTGATCCGAACTTAGGAGTTGATCCGAACTTAGGAGTTGATCATCGCGGTCGAGGCCATCTCGAAGTATTCGCGCATCATCGCCTTGGCCGTCTCGGGCGCGTCGACCTCGTCGAGCGTGGCGAGCATCGCCCGGAGCCAGGCGTCGCGCTCCGGGCGGCCGATGACGAACGGCGCGTGGCGCATCCGCAGGCGCGGGTGGCCCTTCTCCTCGCTGTACGTCGGCGGCCCTCCCCAGTACTGACCCAAGAACAAGGCGAGGGCGCGTATCCCCGGCTTCAGGTCTTCGGGATACAGGGGGCGCAGTGTCGGGTCGGCCTCGACGTGTACGTAGAAACGTTCGACGAGGGTGTCGAAGAACGGCTGACCACCGACGACCTCGAACACGGTTGTTTCGGTCACGCCCGGTACATTCCTCGTTCGTGCGCCAACAGTGGCTTCACGCCAGCGCCGAGACTCGGCTGACGCCGACGAAGGGTACCGGCGTCTTCGCGCGGCTCCCGATCGCGGCGAACACGACCGTCGCCGGATTCGGCGGCAACGTCGTCGACGGCGCGGAGCTCGAGGAGCTGGGCGAAGAGGTGCGGATCCACGCGCTGCAGATCGACGACGACCTGTTCCTCGCGAGTACGCCGCCGTTCGATCCGGCCGATTTCGTGAACCACTCCTGCGATCCGAACTGCGGGATCATGGGTTCGGTGCTGCTCGTCACGATGCGCGACATCGAGGCGGGCGAGGAGCTCTGCTTCGACTACGCCATGACCGACTCCGACGACTACGACACCTTCGAGTGCAGTTGCGGAACGGCGCGGTGCCGCCACGAGATCACCGGCGACGACTGGAAGCAGCCCGAGCTCCGCGATCGCTACGCCGGTTGGTTCTCGACGTATCTGGCCCGGCGCATCTCGTAGTCGGCTCGCGTCACTACGCGGTGCAGTCGGCGCAGAGGCCGACGAGATCCAGGCGGTGATGCTCGGTACGAAAGCCGGCCCGCCGGGCGGCTTCATCGATGGCGACCGCGACCGAGCGCTCGACCGCAGCGGTGGCGGGGAGGTCGTCGACCCGGCCACAGTTCGAGCACACGAGATGATGATGGTGACCGGTGAGGTCCTCGGCGAGCTCGTAGCGCGCGAAGTCGGCGTGGGTCACGAGCCGGTGGACCACGTGCGCCTGTTCGAGCACCACGAGGTTGCGGTACGCAGAGCTCTGGGCGAGGCCGGGCTGGGCCTCGAGGATCTCGGGGATGGTGAGCGGCCGGTCGGCAGACTCCAAGACGTCGACGATGAGCTTGCGCGTCGGCGTGAGGCGCTGCTTCTGCGTGTGCAGCAGAACCGAGATGGTCTCGTGCAGCCCCGTCGACCGGGGAGCGTTCACCGCCATTGCGAGCGAGTGTACGGGTACGGTCGGTGGCCATGGACGCCACGGCGCGCTTCGCCGCCACCGTCGCCGCACCGGCGGGCGAGATGCGCCTCGACGTCGCCGCGTTCTGTCTGGCCGCGCACGCGCACCCCGGTCTCGACGTCGACCGCGAGTGCGCCGCGCCTCGACGATCTGGCCCGGCGCTGTCCGACCCCGACCTTCGACGGCCTGCGGACGTATCTGTTCGACACGTTGGGTTTCCGCGGCAACGAGCGCGACTACGGCGACCCGGAGAACTCGTTCCTCGATTCGGTGTTGGAACGCAGGGTCGGCATCCCGATCTCGCTCGCGGTCGTGATGATGGAGGTCGGGCGCCGAATCGGCGCACCCGTCCACGGCGTCGGGATGCCCGGGCACTTCCTCGTGATGGACGGCGCGGACGACGGCGTGTGGTGCGATCCGTTCAACGGCGGCGAGTTGTACGACATCGAAGGCTGTCGTCGACTGTTCGCGCGCGTCCACGGGAACGCGCGGGGCTTCTCCCGCGCGCTGCTGATGCCGGCGGAGCCGCACGCGATCGTCAGCCGGATGCTCGCGAACCTGGAGGGCGGTCGGCTCGCGACCGACCCGCTCGCGCTCTCGTGGCTGTGCGAGTTGCATCTGACGATGCCCGACCTGTCTCCCGACCAACGCGACCAGCTCGCGAACACGCGCCGCCACGTCCGGGCGCGCTGGAACTAGTGCCCGACGACCTTGTGCCCGACGACGTTGTGAACCAGCCCGCCACCACCATGGCGATGTTCCCGCTCGGCACCGTGCTGTTTCCGTACGCGCTGTTGCCGTTGCATGTCTTCGAACCGCGCTACCGCCTGATGATGCGCCACATTCTCGCCGGCGACCGCGAGTTCGGGGTCGTGCTCATCGAGCGCGGCCACGAGGTGGGCGGCGGCGATGCGCGCTTCGACGTGGCGACCGTCGCGCGGGTCGTGCAGGCTTCGGAGCTCCCCGACGGCCGCTACGCGTTGGCGACCGTCGGCATGCGCCGGGTGCGGATCACCCAGTGGTTGCCCGACGATCCGTATCCGCGTGCCGAGGTCGTGCCCCTCGAGGATCCAACGCCGACCGCGGCGGCCGCGACGGCGCGCGGTACTGCGGTCGACGCAATGGCCGCCGCGACGGAGTTGGCGCGCCGCATCGATCCGCGGATCACCGACGCGCCCGAGTTCGATCCCGACCCGGTGCGGGCGTCCTTCGAGATGGGCGCGGTGACGCCGGTCGGCCCGCTCGACGCGCAGCGACTGCTCGCCGCGCCCGACGCGCAGACCCGGCTCGAGCTCATCGCCACCCTTCTCGACGAGCACGGCCAAGAGCTGCGGGCGCGCTTCGGCCTCGACCCGTGACCGTGAGCACTGACTGGGACCAGTGACTCGGCGAGTGCCGGTGGGTACCCTGCGGGCATGACCGATCACGTAGACGAGAGCGCGGCGCGGGAACGACTCGAGCGCGAGCGGACCCGGGTGGGCGAACTGATCGCGGAGTTGCAGGGCGAAGGTCTCGACCAGGAGCAGGCAGACCAGTCCGGCGACATCGCATCGTTCGACACGAACCAGGAGGACCAGGGCGCGGAGATGGTCGAACGCGAGAAGGACCTCGCGATCCTCGAGCGCCTCGAGTCGGATCTTGCGGAGATCGAAGCAGCCTTGCAGCGCCTCGACGAGGGCACCTACGGCGTCGACGAGGTCACGGGCGAGCCGATCGATCCGGCCCGGCTCGATGCCCTCCCCACCGCGCGCACGAACATCCCCCCGAACGCCTGACTCGCGCGTCGAGATCCGCCCGGCCGGCCCGAACGGACGCGCCATCGACCGGTACCCCACGTTGGCCGCCTACTGCGGGTAACCGCAGATAAGGTGAGCGGTCCGATCGGCTGGCGAGAGAGGTGATTCCGACGGAACGGATCCAGCGACTCACCGATCCTGCGTTCGTGGCGGGGCTCGACGCCCGATCGCTCGATGAACTGCGCACGATGAAGGCGGAGTGCAACGACATCGAGAACGCGCTCTCGTATCAGCGCCGGCTCGCGCAGGCCCGCATCGAGATCCTCGAAGCCGAGCACGAGCGGCGCGCCCGCGGCGGCACCGTCGAGGATCTCGTCAAAGATCTGCCGCGCATCCTGAGCGGCGAGTCGGGGAGATCCTCGATCACGGACACCCGGGTGCCGCAGCCCGACGCGCCGTCGGTCGAGCTGCACTGGCCCGATGGTCGCGAGCAACTCGTCGCCGACACCACGCTCGCGCATCTTCCCCTGCTACCGGCCGACGAGCTCGAGTCGACGATCGAACGCCTGCGCGCCTTCGAGCGTGAGCTCTCCGACCTCCGCCGGGCAATGCACGACGTCATCGACGTCGTCGAACGCGAGATCACCACCCGACAGGTTGCGGGGACGGCGGGCTGATGCCCGAGTCGCTCGACTCGATCGAGTCGCGGCTTCACGATCTGGGCGGGTTCATTCGCGATCAGCGGCGCAACGCGCGGCTGTCGTTGCGCAAGCTGAGTGAGCTCGCCGGTATCTCCAACCCGTACCTGAGCCAGATCGAACGCGGCCTGCGCAAGCCGTCGGCGGAGATCCTCCAGTCGATCGCCCGCGGCTTGCGCATCTCCGCGGAGACGCTCTACGTCCGCGCCGGCATCCTCGATGCCACCCCCGACGGTGAACGGGCGACGGCCGATGCGGTGGGTGCGATCGTCGCCGATCCCACTATCAACGATCGCCAGAAGCAGGTGCTCGTCGAGATCTACCGGTCGTTCCAGGCCGAGAACGTCTCGCACGACGCCGAAGCCGGCTGACGGAGTCCCCCGGATCCCCGTTCCGCGGCCGGAGCCTGAGGCTCGGCCGGGGTTGGGTACGATCCGACCCGATGTCCGTCCGCCGGATAGCCGTCTTCTCGATGCATACCTCGCCGCTGTCGCAGCCGGGTACGGGCGACGGCGGAGGCATGAACGTGTACGTGCGCGCGCTCGCGACGGCGTTGGCGCGCGCCGGCGTGGAATGCGACGTCTACACGCGTGCCGAGGCGCGCACCCAACCGGCCGTGGTTCAGGTCGAGCCCGGCTTCCGGGTGCTGCACGTCGATGCCGGGCCGCGCGCGCCGATCTCGAAGCACGAGCTGCCGGCGTTGGTCGAGCCGTTCGTCGACGAGTCGATCAGCCGGATGCTCGAACGCGAGCCCGTCGACGTGTTGCACGGGAACTACTGGCTCTCGGGTGCGGTCGCGCACCGCGTGAAACACGAGCTCGATCTCCCGCTCGTGGCCACCTTCCACACGCTCGCCCGCGTGAAAGCCGAAGCCGGGGTCGACGACGACTCCGAGCACCGCAGCCGCATCGAGCACGAGGTCGTGGCGTGTGCCGATCTCATGCTCGCGTCGACCGACGACGAACGGGCCCAGCTCGCGTCGCTCTACTCGGCATCGCCCGACCGCATCGAGGTCGTGCCGCCGGGTGTCGACCACAACGTGTTCGCGCCCGGCGATCGTGACGCGGCGCGCCGTCGCCTCGGTATCGACGCGCCGCGCGTGTTGTTGTTCGTCGGCCGCATCCAACGGCTGAAGGGCGCCGATCTCGCGATCCGTTCTCTCGCCGCGCTCGACGATCCGAAGGTGGCGTTGGTTGTCGTGGGCGGCCCGAGCGGTCGCGACGGAAGCGCGGAGCAGGCTCGGCTGCACGAGCTGGCCGCCGAGCTCGGCGTTTCCGACCGCATCCATTGGGTCAGTCCCCGCCGCCACGATCGGTTGGCCGACTACTACCGCGCCGCCGACGTGTGCATCGTGCCGTCGCGCTCGGAGTCGTTCGGGCTGGTCGCGCTCGAGGCGGCCGCGTGCGGAACGCCGGTGGTCGCAGCCGCGGTCGGCGGCCTGCGTTCGCTGGTCGATCACGAACAGACCGGCTTTCTCATCGAAGGCCGCGACCCGGTCGATTTCGCGGCGCCGCTCGCACAACTCCTCGACGACGAGGTGCGGGCGAACGAGATGGGCGTCAACGCCGCGGCCCGCTCCCAACGCTATTCGTGGAGCATGACCGCGGGTCGTTTGCGGCGCCTGTACGGCGATCTCGTCGCACGCGGTCTCGTCCGCTGCGACTGAGTGTCGGCGTGAGCGTGTGAGCAACACGCCGCTCGATCCTCGAGCCCATCGCGAGATGCACGATCTCATCGCCGCGCATCTCGAAGGTCCGGTCGCGGCCGAACCGTGGGTGCAGGTCGTGGAGTACGACCCCGAGATACCGCGGTGGTACGTGCGCTTCGGTTGCGACGGCCGCGACGCGGCGACGATCTACTTCGATCTGCACCAGCGCACGTTGCGCTACGAGGTGTATTTCATGCCCGATCCCCCCTCGAACCAGCTCGAGCTCTACCGGTTCTTACTCACGCGCAACCATCAGACCTACGGCGCGCACTTCTCGATCGGTCCCGACGGCGACATCTATCTGTTGGGGCGCGTGCTGCTCGAACACCTCGATGTCGTCGAGCTCGACCGGATCATCGGCGTGCTCTACGAGCTGGTCGAGCGGTGGTTCCAGCCCGCGATCCGTATCGGCTTCGCCAAGAGCTGAGAGCATCTATAAATGCCGCAGGTTGTCTTGTAGTGCGTATAGTCCGCGTGCTACCGTTCGATTGTCGACGGGCCCGAGGTGCGGGAGGATCGGCTCCGTTCGGGGAAGTGCGGGGTCGTTTCCGAAGGTTCCTCGGGCCCGAGCTCATCTCCTCGGCGCCCGGGCGCGCGTCGCAACTGCGCGTTGGTCGGTAGTCGTTCGGCGTTCATTCGGCGAACAGTCGAGGTCCGACGGTTACCCTCGCGTCGATGTCACGCGTTGCATTGCTCGGCGGCGGAAGAATGGGCGCGGCGCTCGTCGGCGGCCTGCGCGAAAGCGGTTGGGATGCCGAAGACATCTCCATTGCCGAGATCGACGGCGAGCGACGCGGCGCGTTGGAACAACAGTTCGCGAACGTGCGCGTCGTGCCCAGCGCGGCGTGGGCGGTAGCCGATGCCGACGTCGTGATCGTCGCGGTCAAGCCGAACGACGTGGCGCCGACGCTCGAGATCGCGCGCGATGCACTGCCGCCCGACACGCTGGTGCTCTCGATCGCGGCCGGCGTCACGATCGCGCAGATCGAGGCGGTGGTGCCGGGCCGGCCGGTCGTGCGGGCGATGCCGAACACCCCTGCGCTCGTCGGGCTGGGTGCGTCGGCGATCGCGGGCGGAACGACGGCGAACAGCGAGCATCTCGATCTCGCCGAGCGCCTGCTGGGCGCGGTCGGGATCGTGGTGCGTGTCGGTGAGCCGATGCTCGACGCGGTGACCGGCCTGTCGGGCTCGGGCCCGGCGTACTTCTTCCTCGTCGCGGAAGCGATGATCGAGGCGGGAGTGCTGGTCGGGCTCGGCCGCGAGATCTCCAGCCGGCTCGTCCTGCAGACCCTGTTGGGTTCGGCGACGTTGCTGGCCCAGGATCCGTCCGGTCCCGAGGCGTTGCGCGCCGCGGTCACCTCGCCGGGCGGCACAACGGCCGCGGGGCTGCGGAGTCTCGAAGCCCACGGCCTGCGCGCCGCGATCCTCGATGCCGTGAGCGCGGCAACGGCGCGGTCGCGCGAGCTCGGTGCCGGTTGATCTCCGAGCCTTGAGCACCCGGATAGGAATCGTGTCGTGAGTCGGGCCCGTAACCGTCCACCGAAGTTGGAGCCGCACGCGCCCGAGTCACAGCCCGCGCCGCCGCCCACGGCGGAAGCACTCCTCGAGCGGGCCAAGGTCGCGGGCGCGGCGGCCGCGGGCCCCGGCCCGACCGAGCTGCGCCGCAACGTCGAGCGCATGGTGATCGGCGATCGACGCGCCTTCGGCGAGCTCGCACCGATCAGCGGCCTCGATTCGGTCGCGGTCTGGGACGCGATCACCGCCGCGTACGGCGCCACGGCCCAGAGCGCGGTCATCGATCCCTCGCGCACGATCGCCGCGACCCGCGTCGCGGTGGCGCGGGTCGCGGCGATGGCGGCGCGCGGTGCGCGGGTCGCGATCGCAACCGCGTCCCCGGCGTCGTTGCTGACGTTGCATCTCGCGTTCGCGTGGGCCGTTCGGACCGCGGGCGGCGAGGTCGTCGATCTCGCCGACTTCGGCCCGATCCGCGCCGACGGGCGCACGCCGCGCTGGCTGCGCTGGATCGACGGCGTCGCGGTGGTCAGCGACGGTCATGCGTTGTGCGACACCGACGACGGTGAGGCGGCGCGCGAATGGTTGTTCGCGATTCCCCGCCCCGCGCTCGTGATCGCCGACGGTCCCTTCGCGGAGGTCGCGTGGGAGAGCGGGCTCGAGGTGGTCGCGTTCGGGGGTCTCGATCGTCTCGCGTTGGCAGTCGTCGGCGCGCGAGCCGGGCGCTGCACATTGGTGCCGCTGCGTACCGATCGGCCGACCCGCGGCTACCGCGTCATCGAGGACGTGATAGCCACGCCCGACCCCGATCTGTCACGGCCCGACGCCGAAGTGTGACCTCTCACACACAACGGGAGTTGACGCTCGACAACTCCGATCCCACCGGCGTACGCTCGTTTTTCAGCGGGCAGGAGTAGGGAGTGACCGCGTGGGCAATGGCTTGAGCAAATCGCGCTTTCTCACCGTGCAGGAAGTCGCAGATCTGATGCGGGTGTCGTCGATGACCGTCTATCGGCTGATCAAGGCCGGTGAGTTGCCGGCGGTGCGGGTCGGCCGCTCGTTCCGTGTGTCGGAACCCGACGTCGACGCTTACCTCTCTTCGCGCTACACCCAAGCGGGGTAACGCAGGCGAGCCCGAACGGAAGGATGACGGGCGGCGCGAGATAGGTTCGTGCCGGTGCCCGATCGTCCTCCGTTCGTCTCGTTTCTCTCCGACTACGGGCGGGTCGACGAGTTCGTCGGGGTGTGCCATGGGGTCATGCTCGACGTGACCCCGGATCTCCGGATCGTCGACATCACCCACGACATCGCCCCCTTCGACGTGCGGGCCGGGGCGTTGGCGCTCGTGCGGGCGGTGCAGTACCTGCCCGACGGGGTCGTGCTCGCGGTCGTCGACCCGGGCGTGGGCACCGATCGCCGTTGCATCGCGGCCGAGGTCGAAGGCGGGTATCTCGTCGGGCCCGACAACGGTCTGCTGGCGCCCGCGGTGGCCATGCTCGGCGGGCCGGCCCGGATCGTGGCGCTCGACAATCCCGAGTATCAGCTCGTCGCGCCGGGCCCGACCTTTGCAGGTCGCGACATCATGGCGCCCGCGGCCGCGTTTTTGGCCGGCGGTCTCTCGATCGACGCGCTGGGTACGCCCGTGGACGCCGCCGGCCTGGCACCCGGGCTCATCCCGCTGCCCCAAGAGGACGACGACGGCGCCATCTCGGGCGAGGTGCTCTGGGTCGACCGCTACGGCAACTGCCAGCTGAACGTGGCGCCCGAGCAGCTCCTCGAGCGCGGCGTGGGGCCCGGTGGTTTCGTCGGGGTCACGATCGGCGGCGACGACCGGCGGGCGCACTGGGTCACCGCGTTCGCGGAGGCCAAGCCGTCGGAGCTGGCGCTCGTGGTCGACTCCTACGGGATGTGTGCCCTGGCGTTCGACCAACGCTCGGCCGCGGCCGAGCTGAAGCTGCGGGCAGGCAAGACGCTGACCCTGGTGGCACTGCCGTGAGGTGGGGCACCAGCCTGGTCCTGGTCCTGCTGCTCGTGCTGATCTTCCTGGCTGCGCTCAGCCAGTTCGTCTTCCACGTCGGGTAACCCTCGCGCCCAGCCAGGGATAACCACGGAGAGTGGTGGATTCTCTCAAGGTGCGCGCGCTGCGTGTCGTTATTCTCATCACAGCGCAGGCGGATGGGAACCCACGGGAGGCTGGCTCGACCAGCGGCTCGACGGCCCCCCAGCTGCCTCGCACCGAGATCGGGGTTCCGGTCGCGGGTGTGGGCGTGTGGCCAATCGGGGCAACCCGAATGGTCACGCAACGTAGCCTCCCAGCCCGCCCCAGAAACGTCCGCAACTGCGGCCGGGACCTCCGTTCATGTTCATCGGTCGCTCGCACTGCGCCGATCCGAAGAGCAGGCATCGCCGGGTGATTCGGACCGGCTTCGCTGCCGCTCTCGATCCGCTGGCGCACTGCCGGTTCCGCCGCCGCTCGACTCGCGTAGCCTCCGCGGCGTGAATCTCGCAGAGGCGCTGCTGGCGACGTCGGGCTCGGAGCCGGCGCACCTCGCGCTCGTCGGGCCCCAGCCGACGACGTACGCGCAGCTCTGCGAGCGGGCGGCCGCGGTCGCCGAGCAGGTGGCCCGGCACGCCGAACCGGGCGATCGGGTGGCGATCGTCGCCGGGAACGAGGCCGCGTTCGTCGCGGCCTATCTGGGGACGCTCTGGGCGGGCGCGGTTGCGGTCCCGTTGAACGTCGGATCGCCGTCGCACGAGCTCGCCCGCGAGCTCGATGAGGTCACCCCGACCCTCGTCCTCGTGTCCGCCGCCCATGCCGACCTCGCCCGCCGAGCTCTCGCGCTCCGTTCCGACGAATCTTCCGACGATTCGTTGCAACGGAGAAATTCGGTGGTCGTGGTGGACGAGCTCGCCTCGCCCGAAACGCGCCCCGAGATCGTCCCGCGCGAACGCGCCGATCTCGCCGTGCTCCTGTTCACCGCGGGTACCGCCGGTGCGCCGAAGCCGGCCATGCTCACGCACGGGTCACTCCTCGCGAACATCGAACAGATGCAGTCCCACCGCGGGCTGCGCATCACCGCCGACGACATCGTGCTCGGTGTGCTCCCGCTCTTCCACGTCTACGGCCTCAACGTCGCGCTCGGGCTCGCGCTGCACGCGGGCGCCGCGCTCGCGCTCGTCGACCACTTCCATCCCGTCGAAACGCTCGAGCGAGTGCGCAACGACCGTGTCACGGTCGTGGCCGGTGTCCCGGCGATCTACGACGCATGGCTCGGACTCGACGACACGACCGCACCGAAGGAAGCGCTCGCGACCGTGCGCCTCGCGGTCTCGGGTGCGTCCACACTCCTGCCCGCGACCGCCGACGCGATGCAACGACGCTTCGGCGTTGCGGTGCACGACGGTTACGGCCTCACCGAGGCGTCGCCCGTCGTCACGACGACTGCGATCGTCGCCGAGTCCCGCCCCGGGTCTATCGGTCCGCCGTTGCCCGGCGTCGAGGTGCAGCTCGTCGACGTCGACGGGAATCCTGCGCTCGCGGGTGATCCGGGCGAGCTCATCGTGCGCGGCGCCAACGTGTTCGCGGGTTATTGGAACGATCCGATCGCAACCGCGGCGGTACTCGTCGACGGTTGGCTGCACACCGGCGACATCGGTGTGGCCGGCGCCGACGGTTGGCTGACGTTGGTCGACCGCGCCAAGGATGTGATCATCGTCTCGGGCTTCAACGTGTTCCCCGGCGAAGTCGAGGACGCGTTGCGCAGCCACCGCGACGTCGAGGATGTCGCGGTGATCGGCGAGGCGCATCCGCGCACCGGCGAAACCGTTGTGGCATTCGTGGTGCCGCGCGTCGGCCACACGCCCGACCCCGTCGAATTGTTGCGGCATGCGGGCCGCCAACTCGCGCGCTACAAGCTGCCGACGCGCGTCGAAGTCGTTGAGTCGTTGCCGCGCACGCTCGCGGGCAAGCTCGTGCGGCGCGCGCTGTCGGAACTTCCGTCGTCGTCGGCGGCATCGCCGTCGGCGACGACATCTTCCGCGGCCACCGCCGGCGCGGGGCGCGTTCCCGACGACGCAACCACGAAGCCCGCGTAGATCACGACGATCCCGACCGCGAGCGAGATCGCGAAGGCCTGATCCTGGCCGACGACTCCCTGCAGCAATCCGCCGCTCGACAACACGAGGGTGCCGAGCGCGATGAGCGCGTTGCCGCCCGCCAGCGGACCGGTGCCGGGTGTGCGCTTCCGGGCGAAGCGGATGGCGGAGTAGAGCGCGCCGCCGAACACGACGATCGCGCCCACGCCACTGCCCACACCGGCCAAGACCCTCGGCAGCACGCCGAAGTGGTCCTTGCCGACCGGGATCCCCCCGTCGGGGAGGATCACGCCGTGCAGCGGCGCCGCGAGCATCACGCCGATGCACAGCCCGGTGAAGAGGATCAGCCCGGTCCGGACCCGGTTGCCGAAGGCCCGGCCCCACAGCAGATACACCGTGCCGAGGGCCAGCCAGGGCACGTTGAGCAGCGCTCCCAACAAGAAGAACACGCGAAACGTCCCGTTGTCCCACCCAGTGGAGGCGGCCGTGGCCAGGGCCGCCGAGGCCAGGGCGAACAGCGCCAGGGCGAAGGTCCAGGCGCCCTGGTGGGGCGCCTTGGTGCGGGAGTAGCGGACGCCCGTCGCCTGCGCGAAGACGGTGGCAACGGCGGTAGCGAGGAAGGCGAGGCCGGCGACCATGGCGGCCGCGAGGGTACCCCCGCATTCGGTGGTTGTTTGCTCGGAGAAAGTACTCCGCACACTTTGAGAACGCGTGCACAAGCTCGGTACCCTGCGGGCAGGGGCGTGCTCCACTGCGGAGAGGGCCGAAAGGACACTTGGGTGACAGCTTCGCCGCGACGCCGGATTCCGGAGGCGACCGTCGCCCGCCTACCGCTCTATTACCGGGCCCTCATCGAGACCGGTGAGCGCCAGGTCGCGACCATCTCGTCGGAGCGCCTCGCCGAGCTGGCGGGCGTCAACGCGGCCAAGGTCCGCAAAGACCTGTCGTACCTCGGCTCCTACGGAACACGCGGCGTGGGTTACGACGTCGAGTACCTCTTGCACGAGATCTCGCGCGAGCTCGGCCTCACCCGTGATTGGCCCGTCGCCATCGTCGGCATCGGCAACCTCGGTCGGGCGCTCGCGAACTACCGTGGGTTCGGTGCGCGTGGGTTTCGCGTGGAAGTGCTGATCGACGCCGATCCGGCGCTCGTCGGGCACCGCATCGGTGACCTGGCCGTCGTCTCGATCGACGACCTCGACCGGGTCGTGCGCGAGCACAACATCGCGATCGGCATTCTCGCCACTCCCGCGGCCGCGGCCCAGGACGTCGCCGATCGCCTCGTCGCGGCGGGTGTCACCTCGATCCTGAACTTCGCGCCCGCGGTCTGCTCGGTGCCCGACGGCGTGTCGATGCGCAAGGTCGACCTCGCGATCGAGCTGCAGATCCTCTCCTTCTACCAACTGCGCCGGAATGCCAGCGGTGCCGGTACTCCGCGCGAACGGACGGGGTGAGTGGGTTCACCCACGCGCCCGGGGCTTGCCGGTTACCCGGCGAACCTGTTGTTGCGCGACCGGCGCGTCGTGGTCGTGGGCGCGGGCCGGATCGCGGCCCGCAAGATCGAAGCGCTCCTGGATGCGGGCGCGGTGGTCGAGGTCGTTGCACCCGTTGCCGGCACCGAGGTGCGGTCCTGGGCCGACGCCGGCCGTCTGGTGTTGCACGAGCGGCCGTTCCGACCCGCTGATCTCGAGGGGGCGTGGCTCGGATTCACGGCCACCGACGATCCCGCGGTGAACGCGGCCGTGTACGCGGCCGGCGAGAGCGCCCGGGTGTGGGTCAACAGTGCAGACGATCCGGCCAATTGCCGCGTTTACGCTGATGTCGGTGATCCGCCGGGGCGACCTGGTCGTCAGCGTCGGCACCGGCGGCCGGAGCCCGGCGCTGGCCGCGCATCTGCGGCGCCGGCTGCAAGAGGAGATCGGACCTGAGTACGAGACCCTGCTCGACGTGCTTTCCGAAGCTCGGGAAGGGTTACGGGCCACGGGGCGTTCGTCCGAGGACGCCGACTGGCAATCGGCTTTCGACGGCGGCATCGTGGAACTGGTGCGCACGGGTCGTGTCGACGAGGCAAGGGAGCTGTTGAGGACGTGTCTCTCCTCGTCGTCGGTCTGAACCACCGGACGGTCCCGGTCGAGCTGCTCGAGCGCATGACTGTGCCCGAGGAGAAGCTCGCGAAAGCTCTCCACGATCTCGCGGGGCGCGAGCACCTGCTCGAGGTCGTGTTGTTGTCGACGTGCAACCGCACCGAGATCTACGCGCGCTGCACCCACTTCCACGCCGCGGTCGGCGACGTGCGCGATTTTCTCGCCGCGCACTCCGGCGCCGAGCCCGACGAGTTCGGCGATCACCTCTACACGTACTACGACGAGGCTGCCGTCGCGCACCTCTTCTCGGTGGCCGCGGGTCTCGACTCGATGATCGTCGGGGAGAGCGAGATCCTCGGTCAGGTACGCGAAGCGTGGCAGACCGCGGTGCGCGAAGAGACCGCGCCACAGTTGCTCTCGCGGATGTTCAAGCACGCGGTCGAGTCGGGCAAACGTGTCCGCACGGAAACGGGCATCTCGCGTCATCCCGTCTCGATTCCGTCGGCCGCGGTCGCCGTCGCGTCCGAGTATCTCGGCGATCTCGACGGGGCCCGCGTCCTCGTGGTCGGCGCCGGGCAGATGGGCTCCGGGTTGGCATCCACCTTGCGTTCGCGCGGAGTCGCCGACGTCGTGGTCGCGAACCGCACCTTCGAGCGCGCCGCGGAACTCGCGACGAGCATCGGTGCCCGCGCCATCCCCCTCGTCGACATCGCCGACACGTTGGTCGACACCGACGTGTTACTCACGTCGACCGCGTCGTCGGAGGTTCTCGTCGAACGGGCGATGGTCGAGATGGTCATGGCGTGCCGCGACGGCAAGCCGTTGTTGGTCGTCGACGTGGCCCTGCCGCGCGATGTCGATCCCGGCGTCGGCGACATCCCCGACGTCACGCTCCTCGACCTCGACGACCTCAAGGAGTACGCGGCGCGCTCGGCCGACCGGCGGCGGGGTGAGATCGGCAAGGTCCGCGCCATCCTCGCGGCGGAGATCGAGCGTTACCGCGCCGAACGGGCGGCCCGCGAGGTCGGCCCGCTCGTCACGGCGCTGCGCGACCTCGCCGAGGACACGCGTCTCGCAGAGCTCGAACGCTTCCGCGCCAAGCTCGCGAAGGTCGATCCCGACACCCGCGACCTGGTCGACGCGATCACCAAGGGCCTCGTGAACAAGCTGCTGCACGAGCCGACGGTCCGGGTCAAGGATGCGGCGGGCACTCCGCGCGGCGACTATTACGCCGACGCACTCGCTTCCCTCTTCGATCTCCCGACCGAGCCCACGGTCGAATCCGAGTGATTCGGCCTCGCCGATGATTCGAGTCGCGACGCGCGCGAGCGAGCTCGCGCGCTGGCAGGCCGAGCGTGTCGGCGCGCGCCTGGGCGACGTCGAATATGTCGTCGTCTCGACGATCGGCGATCGCGACCAGACCTCCGAGCTGCACACCATCGGCGGGCAGGGTGTGTTCACCAAGGAAGTGCAGCAGGCCGTCATCGACGGTCAGGCCGACATCGCAGTGCATTCGGCCAAGGATCTTCCGGCCGTCACTCCGCCCGGCCTCGTCCTCGCCTCCATTCCGGAACGTGCCGATCCGCGCGACGCGCTCGTCGGTTCCACGTTCGAGCAGCTGATGGCCGGCGCGCGCATCGGGACGGGCTCGGTCCGGCGCCGCGCGCAGCTCGCGGCCGCGCGCCCCGACCTGTGCTTCGGGCCGCTGCGCGGGAACATCGCAACCCGGCTCCGCAAGCGCGCCGAGCTCGGCTACGACGCGGTGGTCGTCGCGTTCGCGGCGCTCGAGCGCCTGGGGCGGGCGGCAGAAGCGACCGCGGTGCTCGACGAGAGCGTGATGCTGCCGCAGGTCGCGCAAGGCGCGCTCGCGGTCGAGTGCCGGGTCGACGACGACCGCACGATCGCGCGCCTGCGAACCATCGACGACTCGACCGCCCACCGCGCGGTCGATGCCGAGCGGGCGTTCCTCGCCGAGCTGGGTGGCGGTTGCGATCTACCGGTCGGTGCGCTCGCCCGGATCGATGCGCGCGCGGGCACGATATTTCTCGAGGCGCTGCTCGCGTCGCTCGACGGTCACGTCGTGTTGCGCACCCGCGTCGCGGGCGACGATCCGCTCGACGTCGGCAATCTCGCCGCACGCGATCTGCTCGACGGCAAGGGTGGACGCGCGCTCCTCGAGGACGTCGCATGACGGGTTTTCGGGCGTGACCGTCTACCTGGTCGGCGCGGGCCCCGGCGATCCCGGTCTCCTGACGCGGCGCGGCGAAGAGCTGCTGCGCGCGGCCGACGTCGTGGTGTTCGACCGGCTCGCGCCGAGCGCACTGCTCGAATTGGCGCGACCCGACGCGGAATTGATCGACGTCGGCAAAGCGCCGGGCGACGCGCCCATGTCGCAATCCGACATCAACGCGGTGCTCGTCGATCGCGGGATGGCCGGGCGCGAAGTCGTGCGGTTGAAGGGCGGCGACCCGTTCGTGTTCGGGCGGGGCGGCGAAGAGGCGGAGGCGTGCATCAACGCGGGCCTGCCGTTCGAGATCGTCCCCGGGATCACCAGCGCGATCGCGGCGGCCGCCTACGCGGGCATCCCGGTGACGCACCGCCGCGTCTCGACGAGCTTCACGGTCGTGACCGGGCACGAAGACCCGACCAAGGGCGGCGACGACACCCGCTGGGACGCGCTCGCGCAGTCCGGTGGCACCCTCGTGATCCTCATGGGCGCGGGGCGCATCGAGGGCATCGCCAAGGCGCTGATCGCGGGAGGCCGCGCGGAGAGCACTCCGGTCGCGGCCGTACGCAACGGCACGCGAACCGATCAGTACACGGTGCGCGCCACGCTCGGGACCATCGCCGCGATCGGTGTCGAGTCGCCGAGCGCGATCATCGTCGGCGACGTCGCCGGTCTCGACTTCGGGTGGTTCGAACGCCGGCCCCTGTTCGGCAGGACGGTCGTGGTGACCCGGGCCCGCGAACAAGCCAGCGAACTGCGCGCTCGGCTCGTCGCGCTCGGCGCGTCGGTGCTCGAGCTGCCGGCGATCGAGATCACGCCGCTCGACTTCGCGGTGCCCGACCTCGCGCGCTTCGACTGGACGGTGTTCACGTCGGCGAACGGTGTCGACGCCTTCTTCGACCGCGGCCTCGCGCCCGCGGGCCTCGACGCGCGCGCGCTGGCCCCCGTGCGCGTCGCCGCCATCGGACCGGGTACGGCCCAGGCGCTCGCGCAACGCGGGCTGCGGGCCGATCTCGTCCCCGAGCGATTCGTCGCGGAGTCGCTGCTCGCCGCGTTCCCGGCCGGACCGGGCCGCGTGTTGCTCGCCCGGGCCGAGCAGGCGCGCGACGTCCTGCCCGAAGGCCTCACGGAGAAGGGCTTCGAGGTCGAGGTGCTGCCCGTGTACCGAACCCGGCCGGTCGCGCCCGCCGCCGACGCGCTCGACCGTCTGCAGCGGGGCGGTGTCGACGCGATCACGTTCACGTCGTCGTCGACCGTCGACAACTTCTGCGACGCGGCCGCCGCCCGGCTCCCGGATCCGCAACCGCCCGTCGTGTCGATCGGCCCGGTTACGAGCGAGACGGCCCGGGCCCGCGGCCTGCGGGTCGACGCGGAGGCCGATCCGCACACGATCGACGGGCTCGTCGAGGCCCTGGTCGGGCTGTTGTCCCAGTAGCCTTCCGGCGTGTCGTTCCCCGATCGCCGACTGCGCCGGCTGCGCCGAACCCCCGCGCTGCGGCGCCTGGTGGCGGAATATCGCGTCACCGTCGCCGACCTCGTCGCCCCGCTCTTCGTGAAGGAAGGCATCGACGCGCCCGAGGCGGTCGAGTCGATGCCCGGGGTCGTGCAACACACCCAGGAGAGCCTGCGCAAAGAGGTGCGAGCGCTCTGCGACCTCGGTGTGCCGGCCGTCATGTTGTTCGGTGTCCCGGCCCACAAGGACGCCCGCGGAACCCAGGCGGACGCGGCCGACGGAGTCATGCAGATCGCGCTGCGCAACCTGCGGGACGAGGTCGGCGACGGGTTGGTGCTCATGGCCGACGATTGCCTCGACGAGTACACCGACCACGGTCACTGCGGGGTCGTCGACCCCACGACGCACGAGATCGACAACGACGCCACGCTCGAGCGCTACGCCGCGATCGCGATCGCGCAGGCGAACGCGGGCGCCGACGTGATCGCGCCGAGCGGAATGATGGACGGCCAGGTCGGCGCGATCCGAGCTGCGCTCGACGGATCAGGGCACGAGACCACGCCGATCCTCGCCTACGCGGCCAAGTACGCGTCCGCGCTGTACGGACCGTTCCGCGACGCCGCGGAATGCGCGCCGCAGTTCGGCGATCGCCGCGGATACCAGATGGATCCGGCCAACGCGCGCGAGGCGCTCGCCGAGGTTGCGCTCGACGTGGCCGAGGGCGCCGACATGGTGATGATCAAACCCGCGCTCGCGTACCTCGACGTCATCGCCGAGGTCCGCGCGTCGGTCGACGTGCCCGTCGCCGCGTATCACGTCAGTGGCGAATACGCGATGCTCAAAGCGGCCGCCCAACTCGGTTGGATCGACGGCGCCGCAGTCGCGGTCGAGCACCTGGTCGCGATGAAGCGCGCGGGCGCCGACATGATCCTCACGTACCTCGCGCGCGAATTCGCCGAGACACTTCAGTACGCGTGAGCGAATCGGGCCGCTGGTTCACGCGGGCGCAGGCCCGTATACCGGGCGGAGTCAACTCCCCGGTGCGGGCGTTCGGTTCCGTCGGGGGAGATCCGTTCTTCGTGGCGCGGGCCTACGGCAGCCGCATCGTCGACGTCGACGGTCGCGAATACCTCGACTACGTGCAGTCGTGGGGCGCGTCGATCCTCGGCCACGCGTACCCGAAGATCGTCGAAGCGGTGCAGCGCGCCGCGGCCGACGGCACGTCGTTCGGCGCACCGACTCCCCGCGAGGTCGAGCTCGCCGAAGCGATCTGCGCGCGCGTGCCGTCGGTGGAGAAGGTGCGGCTCGTGTCGTCCGGCACCGAAGCGGCGATGACCGCGGTGCGCCTGGCGCGCGGCGCGACGGACCGCGACAAGATCGTCAAGTTCGCGGGCTGCTACCACGGCCATCTCGACTCGCTGCTCGTACAGGCGGGCAGTGGTGTCGCCACGCTCGGGCTCCCGGGTTCGGCGGGCGTCACCGCGGGCACGGTCGCCGACACCATCGTCGTGCCGTACAACGACCTCGCCGCGCTCGACGCCGCCCTCGCCGAACACGGCGCGCAGACGGCGGCGATCCTGGTGGAGCCGGTGGCCGCGAACATGGGGCTGGTGCCGCCCGCGCCCGGTTTCCTCGAGGCCCTGCGCGACCGGGCCACACGCCACGGTGCGCTGCTCGTCTTCGACGAGGTCATCACCGGATTTCGGGTCGGGCTCGGGGGCGCGCAGGGTCGCTACGGCATCACGCCCGACCTCTCCATCTTCGGCAAGGTGATCGGCGGCGGCCTACCGCTCGCCGCGGTGGGCGGCCGGGCCGACGTGATGGACGAGCTCGCGCCCCTCGGGCCGGTGTACCAAGCGGGCACGCTCTCGGGGAATCCGCTCGCGACCGCGGCGGGCCTCGCAGCCCTCGCCGCGCTCGACGACGATTCCTATCGAACGCTGGAGCGCCGCGCGCAAAGGCTCGAAGCGGGCCTGCGCGACGCGTTCGTGGCTGCCGGCGTGCCCGCGCAGGTGACGCGGGCGTTCACGTTGGTCGGGATCTTCTTCGCCGACGCGCCGGTCACGAACTACGACGCGGCCCGGGCTGCCGATCACGCCCGCTACACGCAGGTGTTCCGTGCGCTGCTGGAGCGCGACGTCTACTTCGCGCCGAGCGGCTACGAGACCCTCTTCCCGAGCCTGGCCCACACCGACCAAGACATAGATCAGACGATCGACGCGATCGCTGAAGCCTTGGAAAGCGGCTAGTTATTTCTATTGGTCGCTCGCGCTGCGGCTCTGCCAGAGCGGCTGCGCGGGTAGTGGCAGAGCCTCCGCGGCCGCACCTATTTCTTGTGGCGGTCTTCGCGCTTCTGGCGGATGCGGTCCATGTAGAAGAGCGATCCGGCGAACAAGAAGACCATGATCGAGAACGCGATGAACGCCGCGCCACCGTCCTTGCTCGCGTCGATCAGTTGTTGGGCGAGGATCATCGTGACGCCTCTCTACACACTTGTCGTCGTCGAAACGGGCAGCTGAGCCGCACGCTTGCGGGCCCGCTCGTCCTTCTCGTACCAGTGCAACCCGAGGAGGGAGAGCCCGAAGAACAGCAGGGAGAACAGCCAGTAGAAGAGCACCGGCTTGCGTACAGATCCGTAGTTGTACTTCAGGATCGCGAAGTGGGTGGGCTTCAGTGGGTCGCACATCGGGTTGCCGGCGCTGTCGGTTACCGGCGCGTTGTTGACGTCGAGCCGAGCGAGGCAGAACTCGACGGCGGCGTAGCGCGTGCGGTGACCGAAGAAGTTCTTGGTCTTGTCGATGTAGTAGTACGAGCGCGATCCCGGGAACGTCAGCAGGTAGTTCGTCGACGATTCGATCCCGAGCGTGGCGAACGGCTGGGGCGTCGGCGTGACCCCGGCAACCGGTGCAGCCGCGACGACGGCCGCGTCGACCGCGGGCTTGATCTGATTCACCAGGTCGGTACCGCCCACGGTTCCCTTGGTGGGCAGCTCGCGCACGGCGGAGATCTTGGAAGCGGACGGATCGGGGACGATGTCGACGACCTTCCAACTCGCGGAGGTGCCGTGCGGAGGGTCGAGGTCGCTGTTTCCGGTCGCGTTACCGGGGGTGGTGAGCCACAACGTGGTGAGCAACACCAAGAAGCCGGTGAGGCCGGCCGCGGCGACGAGGAAGCCAAGGCGGGCGCCGAGGTTGGTGCCGAGCAACAGGTACACCGAGCCGCAGAAGAGTCCGACCGCGCAGAGCACGGTCAGGACACCGATGATCGTCGGGTTCCAGAGGTTGCCGGTGCCGCCTTCGGCCAGCAGGTGCAGAACGGACACGGTCACCCCTTCTTCTTGGCAACGGTCGTGGTCGTGGTGGGAGGCGTCTGCGGACCGACACCACCACCGGGGCTGGTGTCGCACGCCGGGGTGACGCCGGTGTAGGTCGTCTCCTCCATGCAGTAGCGCTCGTAGTAGACGATCTGCTTCACCTGATCGGTGGTGAGCATCGCGCCGAGATGGGGTGAGGCCGCGGTGGCCACCTGGTTGAAGCCCGGCATCTTGCCGGAGCCGAGCCCGCCGTCGCCGTAGGCGACGAACGGGGCCGAGCCGCCACTCACGAACGCGAGCTGCGCGGCGAATCCGCCGTCTTCGTCGGTGCCGAAGCGCCGGATGACACCGCCGTCGCGAAGGTTGAAGCCGATACCGCCGCCGTTGCCGCCGCCGCCGCCGGAAAGGCCGAGGATGTTGACGCTGGCGGTGTTGTTCACGGAGTCGGGCGGGATGGTGGGGTCGAAGACCGACCAGCCCGCGGTGTGACAGCGCGCGCAGTTCAGCTCGAACAGCAGCTGCCCGTCAGTCACGTTGGCCCGTTCGGCCTTCCACTTCGTCGACCAGTCGACGTTCGCCTGCGCGGTCTTCACCGCGGCGGTCGCGGTGAGGTAGTCGCCGCACGCCACGGCCTGTTTGAGTGCGGGCCCGGTGAGCGGGGTCGCGTTCTTGTCGGCCGTGTTCTGGATGTCGGTGCACTGCTTCGTGAGCGCGGCATCGGTCGCGTCAGGAGTGGCCAGCGCGTCCTCGGCCGCGGTGCGTTTGGCGTCGAGATCCTTCTTCGCGCCCGCGAGTGCGACCTTGGCCTGGGCCAGCTCGATCCCCGGACAGGTCATGTACTCGGGACAGACCGCGTTCGGATCATCGGACTTCGCCGCCACGAGCGCGGCCGTCTCCTGGGCCTGCGACTGCGCGGGCGTCAGCTGGATCGACTCGATGTACTGAACGAGGTCGGAGATCGACTGGTCGTTCTTCGGACCTCCACCTGCGACACCCCATGGCTGCATGGGTGTGCCCGGCCGCCCGTACGTGATGATGTCGGTGAGGTCGCAGATGGTGTTGGGTTGGCGCCGCGACTGACTGAGGCAGTCGGTGTCCTCCTCGAAGCGCAGCGCCTCGGTGTTGAGCGGCGGCACCTTCCAGTTGACCTTCGCGCCGTTCACCGTGGTGGAGGCGACGCCGCCGCCACCGTTCAGTCCGTGACAGTTCGCGCACTGCAGCGACGTTGCCGCGTTGTACGCGGGGCTGGACGAGTTCGCGAAGAGGGTTGCGCCGCGGGCGACGGCGTTCTTGTCGAAGTAGTTGACCGACTGGTGCTGGCGGGTGGGCTCCCGCAGCCAGTAGACCGGCAACGCGATGGCGATGATGGCCGCGAACACGAGCGCCCAACCCTGCACGCGCTCAAGGCGACGGCTCTCGAGGTCTTCGTCGTCGTAGAACGGCGTGAGGTTCGCCGGGGTCTTCTCTTCGCTGGCCGCCTTCTTCGGTGACAACACCGAACGCACCACGAAGAAGATCAACGCGCCGAACGCGATGAAGTTGATCCAGATCAGCCAGTGCCGAAGGTCGTTCTTCCAGATGGCGGCGATCACGAACGGTTGCCTTTCACACGCACAGGGGACCCTCGGCGTTCTGGTTGGTCGTGTTCGTGCCGATGGGCGGCCCGAGGAAGATGTTGCCGGTGTCGACGACGATGCTGCCGTCGCCCGACTGGGTTGCGTAGAAGCGGTCGAGACCACGCGGCGCGGGGCCGGCCTTCTTCTCGCCGACCCGGCTGTACTTCGAACCGTGGCACGGGCACTCGAACCACTGCGAGGTCTGGCAGAACGGCACGCGACAACCGAGGTGCACGCAGCGCTGGTAGAGCGCCACGATCCCGAGCGTCGACATGTCGGTGAATATCGCGGGCTTGTAGACCTTCTTGGCCTTGGCGAGGGCGGCGGGGTCGTCGTTCGGGTAGCGCACGACGTAGGCGCGGGCCTGTGACGCGTAGAACGGCTTCTGCTGTGCGTCGATGGCCGCGAGGATGTCGGGCAACTTGCCGATGTTGACGAGTCCGCCGAATCCGCCGAGACCCTGCAACGGCCAGAGGAAGGCGAGCATCGCCGGCGCGAACGCGGCGAGCCCGAAGCCCACCGCGATCAGCAGGCCGCGGTTGAGGAACTGCCGCCGGTTGACACCGATCTCTTCCTCGTCGACGGGCTCGTACTCGACGACCTCGCCGCGGCGCCGCCGGGTGAGCACGCCACCGAAGGAGGAGGCGCGGGTCTCGTCGGAGCGCTCCCGGCCCGAGGCTTCGAGCTCGGTCGACGTGGAACCGGCCGGTGCGGCCTCGACCGCGGAATCACCCGCGTCGCGGCTGCGGGTCTCGCGCGACAACGTGCCGGTCGATGCGGCGCGGGCGCGGCCCGCGAGCAGCACGACCGAAACGGCGGCGACGACCAGGATCAGGATGATGACGATGGGGACGAGCACCGATGAGCTCCTACAACTCGAAGAAGATGCCCTTGTTCCAGGGGAAGACGAAGTTGAAGCCTTCGCCCCGGAAGAACGAACCGATGATCACGAGCACAGCCCACATCATCATGAACATGGTCAGCATGATGATCGCGAACTTGCGATCGGTCGGCTTGTTCGACGGGTTCTTGTCGAAGTACGGCGTGATGGCGAGGAGGCCGAGCGCGACGCCCGGGATGGTCACGCCCGCGACCATGGGGTGGAACATCTTCAGCAGCTCTTGCAGGCCGAGGAAGTACCACGGCGCCTTCGAAGGGTTCGGGGTTGCGTTCACGTCGGCCAGGCCGAGGAGCGGCGCCTTCACCAGCGCGGAGAAGATCGTGATGAACGCCGTCAGCGACAGGATCGACGCGAATTCGATCGCGAGCAGGTGCGGCCAGACGTGGACCTTGTCCTGGGCCTCGGCGCGGGCCTGTTGGATCGAACCCGACTTGACGACGGTCAGGAGTCGTTGGGTGTGACCGCCCGGACCACTCGTGGTCGGCGCGGGCGCGGCAACCGCAGTTGCCGCGGCACTGCGTGCGGCGCCACCGCCGCCGGCGGCCGCAGCTTCGCCGCCGCCTCCGCCGGCGAGCGCAGCCTTGCGCTTGCGGGAACGCTCGAGGAGGTGCGCGGGGATGCCGCCCTTGTCCTCGGTGATCGCTTCGCCGTCGCCCCCCGCGCCGGTGCCGGCATCGGAGGCCGCCGCGGGCGCGGCTTCTTCTGCGCCGACGGCGGCCGCAGCCGCTTCGGGCGCGTCGGCAGCCGGTGCGGCTGCTTCTTCGCCCTCGACCGGAAGACCGAGTGCCTTACGGCGCTCCTGGCTTCGCTTGAGGAGATGTTCGGGTACGTCTGCCATGTGAGTGTTCCTCCCCTCGACCTAGAGGGGCCCGGAGATTCCGCCGTCCTTGCGGACGCGCCAGAAGTGGACAGCCATGAAGATCACGATGACGAACGGCAACATCAAGACGTGCAGCACATACCAACGTAAGAGCGTCTCGCTGCCGATCGTATGGCTGCCGAGCAGCACGTAGTTGACCTGCGAACCGAACACCGGCGTGTAGCCCATCATGTTCGTGCCGACGGTGACCGCCCAGAGCGAGAGCTGGTCCCAGGGCAATAGGTAACCGGTGAACGAGAGCAGCAGCGTCAGCGTCAACAAGATGATGCCGATGACCCAGTTGAACTCCCGCGGCGACTTGTAGGCGCCGTGGTAGAAGACGCGCGCCATGTGCAAGAAGACCGAGAGCACCATGAGGTGCGCGGCCCAGCGATGCATGTTGCGCACAAGCGAACCGAACGTGACCGCCGTCTCCAGCGCCTGGACGTTCGCGTAGGCCTCGGTGACCGTCGGCCGGTAGAAGAACATCAAGAAGATGCCGGTGACGGTCAACAGGATGAACAAGAAGAAGGACAGGCCGCCGAGGCACAGCGTGTACGAGACCTTCACCGCGTGCCGCTTCACCTTCACCGGGTGGAGGTGGTACAGCACGTTGTTCATGATCACGTAGGAACGGTTGCGGGGGCTGTCCGTGTAGCCCTTGCGATAGATCGAACCCGGTCGGAAGATCGAGTTCCAAGCCTGCGACCCGCGCGTTTTCTCGCCGACTCCTGCGAGCCGTTCCGCCATCTTGGGCCGATGACCGTTTCCGTTGGTTGTGGCCACGAACGATTTCTCCTCTTACCCGCGCTTAGAAGCGGACGCCGTAGGCGTAGCCGTGTCGGTTGGTGCGGACGTTGGGGTCGCCGTCGCGCCAGGCGTCGGTGACTTTGCCCAAGACGATGACGCCGGTGGGGCAGCGGTCGACGCAGAGTGCGCAGCGGGTGCAGACGTCTTCGTCGACGACGAAGAAGACGTGGTCTTTGGGGTCGTCGCCGGGTTGGTCGGCGTTGACGGCTTCGTCGATGGCGGTGGTGGAGAGCATGTGGATGCATTTCCACGGGCAGATGTCGACGCAGCCTTCGCAGAGGATGCATTCGGCTTGGTCGATGTGCAGGAACTGCTTGGGTTTGACGGCTTGGGTGAGCCATTTGGGGTCGACTTCTTGCAGCACGTACGACGTCGAGAACTCCGGCATCGGCGGATTCGCATCGTTACGCGCCACGACTACGACTCGCTCGTCGTAACGGGACGGTTGTAGGCCGAGGTCCGCTTGTCGCGGCGCAGGCGGGAGAAGATCGAACCGCCGGTGATGGGCGTCGACCCGGTCTCGGAGATCTCGGCACCCTCGGCCGCGGGCTCGCGCACGGTGCGCTTCTGCCAGGCGGCGAAGAGCTTGACGTTCGTGGTGAGCACGATCGCGTAGATCAACACCGCGCCGATGTCGATCGCCTTGTCGCGCGTGATCGCGAACGGGAGGATGCGGTTCTTGTGGAGGATGAACGACGCGCTGTCGAAGTTCAGGTACGAGTTGCCGAAGGTCAGCCACTCGTGGGGGATCACGCCGTAACCGAGCGCGAACATGAACCACACGAAGAGCGCGCCGAGCATCGTCTGGGCCCAGGTCTTGGGCTCGGCCGACTTCGGCGTTCGGATGACCAACACCACCGCGATGCACCCGATCAGCCAAAGCAGGCTCGCGTAGATGAGGCGGGCCGACTTTCGCAGCCACGGGACGTGCAACGTCAAGAACGTCCGCGGCATCAGGTTGGGAATGTGCACCGCGAGGAGGTGCCACACGTGTATGTCGCGCATGCTCCCCGGCGCTCCTTTTCACGTCGGCCGTGTTGCTCTTGCTACCACGCTAGAGGCGGGTGCGGCACATTGTGCGTCAAGCTGCAGTCAACGACGATCCGCTTCGTTTTCGACCCTCCGGGCATGTGATCATGTGCTCATGAACGCGCGCGACCCGGAGGAGTTTTCCCGTCGGACTCCCGACGATTCTCCCCATGATTCCGCGGGCGATTTCCCCGATGATTTGCCCGCCGATTTGGACGTGCTGGTGATCGGTGCCGGACCGTCGGGCGCGGCCGCCGCGTATTGGCTCGCGACGCGTGGTCATCGGGTCCTCGCGATCGAGAAGAAGCACTTTCCGCGCGATAAGACCTGCGGCGACGGACTCACACCGCGCGCGGTGAGGCAGCTGCACGACATGGGGCTGGCCGAACGGCTCGAGGGCTTCCAACGCTTCGACGGCCTGCGTTCGATCGCACACGGGGTCACTCTCGAGCTCGCCTGGCCCGAACATCCCGACTTCCCGCCGTACGGGTATGTGGTGCGGCGCCGCGAGCTCGACGAGATGGTGGCCGAGCAGGCCGTGAAGGCCGGCGCGACGATCTGGCAGGGTGCGGAGGCCGTCGCGCCGATCGTCGACGGGGGTCTTCTGACCGGCGCGGTCGTGCGCGACAAGGATTCCGGCAAAGAGGTTGCGGTCCGGGCCCGCTACGTCGTGGTCGCCGACGGCGCAAACTCCCGCTTCGGCCGGGCCCTGGGCACGACCCGCGACCGCGCCTACCCACTGGGCATGGCGATTCGGGGCTATTTCACGAGCCCGCTCCACGACGAGCCCTGGATCGAGAGCCATCTCGACATCCGCGACCGTGACGGTAACCATTTGCCCGGATATGGGTGGATATTTCCGGTTGGTGACGGCACCGTCAACGTGGGTGTCGGCCTGCTCTCCACCTTCCAGGGCTGGAAGAACGTCAATACGTCGCACCTCATGGAGGCGTTCTGCGAGACCGCGCCCGACCGCTGGGGCCTGTCGCCGGAGACCGCCACGTGTGCACCGACCGGCGGCCGGCTCCCCACCGGCGGGTCGGTGACCCCCCGGGTGGGGCCCACCTTCGTGATCGCGGGCGACGCGGCCGGGTTCGTGAACCCGTTCAACGGCGAGGGCATCTCGGTGGCGTACGAGACCGGACGGCTCGCGGCCGATGCCGTCGATCTGGCCCTGACCTCGGGCGACGGGCTCGCGCTGCAGACCTACGAAGCGCGGCTCGAGGAGGTCTACGGCCTCTACTTCCGGGTCGCCCGGCTCTTCGTGCACGCCATCGGCAACCCTGCGGTCATGCGCGAGCTCACCCGCGTGGGGATGCAGAGCCGCACGCTGATGGAATGGGTCCTGCGGATCATGGCGAACCTGTTGCGTCCGGACGAGATCGGCCCGGCCGAAGCCGTCTACCGCACCCTGTCGTCGCTTGTCCGCCTGGCGCCCGCCTCGTGACGCGGCCGGTGAAGGCGTGACGCTGGTCATCGCGCACCGCACCTGCGAGCGGGATGCGCGGGAGAACTCGCTCGACGGGATCGCGGTGGCGGGGCGCTCGGGTGCCGACGTGGTCGAGGTCGACGCCCGCCGCAGCCGCGACGGCACCGTGATCTTGTTGCACGATCCACTGCTCCTGCGGGTGCAGCACGTACCGCTCCCGGTCCACTGGGTCCACGACCGGCGGCTCAAGCGGCTCGGGGTCCCCACCCTGGCCGACGCTCTGGAGGTCGCGGCGGAGAACGGGGTACGGGTCGCGATCGACACCAAGGACACGCGCGTCGCCGAAGCCGTGCTGAGTGCGGTGCGCGCGGCCGGCGCGGTCGACCGGGTGCTGCTCTGGTCGCAGCACATGCCCGTGGTCAGGTCGTATGTGCGGGCGTTGCCCGACGCCGAGGTCGCGCTCCTCCGCGACACCTTCCACGGCGAGGGTCACGACCGCCTGCTCGCCGACGCGGCCGCGATCGGGGCGCGGGCGATCTCCGCGCACGAGGATGCCGTCACCCCCGAATTCATCGCCCGGGCCGCCGAGCGCGGACTCGCGGTCTATTGCTGGTACCAGAGCCTCGAGGTGCAGCGCGCCCGGCTCGCCGGCGTGGCCGCGGCCGGCCTGGCCGGGGTGGTCACCGACTGGCCCGCCGCCGCCCGCGAGGTGCTTGCAGTACGCGAGTAGCGTTGCAGACAGAGTGCGGACGAAGTTCCGGGATCAAGCGAAAAGTCCCGCGGCGAGTCCCCGGATCTGAGGGAGCCAAACATCATGTGCGCACAGTGTGTGAGCAAGGCGGACATCATCGTCGGCAGCATCGGGTTCGCGGCGTTCCTGTTCAAGGGGCCGTGTGAGGATGCCCTGGTATCGATGGGTCTCATCCCCGAGCCGCACCCGCTCGCGGTCGGGATGCGCACGGTCAACTTCCTGCGCGACCTCGACCTCGACCCGGCGCCGATCCTCGGCGACGACGTGGTGGAAGCCGTCGACACCGTGCTCGCGTTCCCGCGTCAGGTCGTCTTCCGGCGCACGTTCCGCCAGGCGATCGCCTTGATGCTGCCGCTCTCCATTCGTTCCCAGAGAGTGTTCGCGACGAAGTAGACGACCCACAGCAGGATCAGCGCCATCGGGAGCACGACCCACGGGCTGACCTGGGGCAACGTGACCTTCTCGACCCACCACGGGCCGGTCCAGGAGAGGTCCCAGGGGTAGCCGTTGTGCTTCACCCCGTTGATGGTCGGCGTCGCGACCATGTGCGCCCAGGTGGTCCAGGCGATCACGCGGCACACGCCGTAGAAGAAGACACCCCGGTACAGCGCGAGCAGGCCGCGGTCGTCGATCCACTGCCCGAGCCACGACCACACGTGCGGGTCGGCGGGCACGACCTTCGTCCGCCAGAACTCCTTGGTCAGCACGCGCCACGACCCGATCACGACGACGAAGAACCAGAACACGTCCATCACGAAGCCGAGGCTGCTGTAGTACGCCGCCGCGTCGAGGTACTTGCCGCCCTTGACCGTGGCCGCGTACGCCCAGGTGTGCAGGCTCCAGTTCAGGGTCGAGAACGGGAACAGCAGCATCGTGCCGATGCTGTCGTTCACGTCGGTCAACACGTGCGCGGCGAAGCCGAGCAGGAACCCGATCGTCCAGGCCCGGTTGTGCTTCCAGGCCCAGATGCCGAGGCAGACGAGCGTTCCGAAGAAGAGGGTGTGGCTGATGCCCATGCCCGGCCAACCGCGGTGCCACTGGTACGGCTTCGACGCGCCGTAGTGGACGCCGTTGTAGTTGAAGCCGTAGACCCAGAACTTGGCGAGGAAGTCGGGGGTGAAGTCGCCGAAGAAGATCGCCCACCAGCTGATCTGGCCGATCATCTTCTTCGGGAGGTGCGCCTCGACCGCGTAGATCTCGAAGTTGTGCGCCGCCCAGCTCATGCGCGTGTCCCGGTCATGCCCGGTCCCGAGCGGGGCCGCGGCGGGGCTTGACCGGCTGGCGGCGCACCAGCTTCCACAGCGACGGCAGGCCCCACACCCACGCGACCAGCCAGAACGGCCCGACGATCCAGTCGAGCAACCACTTGTTGTAGATCGCCAACGGGATGTACGTGCAGAACGCGCTGACGTACAAGAAGGCGTCGATGTACTTCTGTCTCGCCTTCGCCTCGGGTGAATCCCCGGGCGAATCTTCCGGTGCCCCGGGCAACGGGAGCGGCGCGGGACCCGACGGCTCGCTCATCGCGGGCGAACGCTAGTGCAGACGCTTCGCTCCAATGGCAGCGCCGTCGGGTAGCGTCGCTAGCGATGGCCGACTATCTCCCGATCCTCATCATGGCGGGGCTCGTCATCGCCTTCGTCATGCTCTCGTTCATCGCGTCGCAACTGCTCGCGCCGCAACGGCCGAACTCGGCCAAGCAGGCTCCGTACGAGTGCGGGATCGTGCCCGAGCAGGAGCCGGCGGAGCGCTTCCCGGTCAAGTTCTACCTCGTCGCGATGAGCTTCATCGTGCTCGACGTCGAGATCGTCTTCCTGTATCCGTTCTCGGTCGTGTTCCGCGGTCTCGGTGCGTTCGGCCTCTTCGCGATCGCCATCTTCGTGCTCACGCTGCTCGTACCGTTCGCGTACCTGTTGTCGGTCGGCGCGCTCGACTGGGGACCGGTCAAAGACGTGTTGCACCGACTGCCCGGGCCGCTCTTGCGCACCGGCGACGCGATGTACGACCCGCGTGAAGCCGCACCCGAGGAAGAAGCGGCCTGATGGGTCTCGATCAGGTCCCGCACAACTTCGTCACCGCGCGCCTCGAAGACGTCGTGCGTTGGGGCCGGCGCAACTCGGTGTTCCCGGCCACGTTCGGTCTCGCGTGCTGCGCGATCGAGATGATGGCCACCGGCGCCGCGCACTACGACCTCGCGCGCTTCGGCATGGAGGTCTTCCGGGCCAGCCCGCGCCAGGCCGATCTGATGATCGTCGCCGGCCGCGTATCGCAGAAGATGGCGCCCGTGCTCCGTCAGGTCTACGACCAGATGGTCGAGCCCAAGTGGGTCATCTCGATGGGCGTGTGCGCCAGCAGTGGCGGCATGTTCAACAACTACGCGATCGTGCAGGGCGTCGACCAGATCGTTCCGGTCGACGTGTACGTACCCGGGTGCCCGCCCGGGCCGGAAACCCTCATGCACGGCATCTTGACCCTGCACGAGCAGATCCGAACGGGTGAACTGCTGCGCCGGCGGGAAGCGTCGCCGACCGGCGGCGCGGGAATCGATCTCGGCCGCGAGCCTGTCGGGCTCTCGACCACCTGATTTTTCGGCACCTCACCACTCGACACTGACAGCGACTCGGTAAAGGCGAACGGGAATGGCGGACGACACCGCTCGTGAAGAAGATCACGAGGCCGGGGAGAACGAAGACGAAGCGGTGGCCGACGATGTCGCGGCCGCGATCGTCGCGCGCTTCGACGGTTCGGTGTTCGCGTCCAGTCACGGTCAGCCGGTCGTCTACGTCGACCGCGCGGTCATGGCCGACCTCGCGCGCATGCTGCGCGACGAGGAACAGTTCACGATGCTCATCGACACGACCGTCGTCGACCATCTGCTCGACGGTTCGCGCATCTCGGTACCCGGTGTCACGCCGGAGCGCTTCGAGGTCGTGGTGAACTTCTTGTCGCACGCGCGCAATCGCCGCATCCGCGTCATCAGCGAAGTGCCGGCGTCGGACCCGACGGTTCCGTCGCTCACGCCGATCTATCCCGGCGCGAACTTCCCCGAGCGCGAGTCGTTCGACCTCTACGGGATCACCTTCGAAGGTCATCCCGATCTGACGCGCATCCTCATGCCCGACGACTGGCGCGGGCACCCGTTGCGCAAGGACGACGCGGCGGCGCGTGTTCCCGTCACGTTCAAGGGCGATCCGAGTCCCCGATGACCGACGCCATCGACCGCGAAGACGAGCGCCTGGCGCGCCAGACCGACGAAGGCGCGCAGCAACTGCGGCCCCGCACGCGCGAAGTGGTGATCGCAGGCGGCGGCATGTGGCCCGAGGACGAGCTCGGCGACACGATGATCATCAACATGGGTCCGCAGCACCCGTCGACGCACGGTGTGTTGCGGCTGATGATGGAGCTCGACGGCGAGGACGTTCTCCAGATCAAGCCCGTCATCGGTTATCTCCACACGGGCATGGAGAAGACCGGCGAAGAGCTCACGTACGTGCAGGGCACGACCAACGTGACCCGCATGGACTACGCGTCGAACTTCGCCAACGAGCTCGTCTACTCGATGGCCGTCGAGCGGCTGCTCGACGTCGAGGTCCCGGCCCGCGCCACCTGGATCCGCATGATGATGTGCGAGCTCTCGCGCATCGCGTCGCATCTCTTGTTCCAGGCCACGAACGGCATGGACATGGGCGCGGTCTCGATGCTGCTCTACGGATGGCGCGAGCGCGAAGAAGTCCTGCGCGTGTTCGAGATGGTCACCGGCCTGCGCATGAACTGCAACTACATCCGGCCCGGCGGCGTGGTGGCCGACCTGCCCGACGGTTGGCAGCAACGCATCCTCGACGTGTGCGAGCTCGTCGAAGAAGGTGTCTCCGACTACGACGAGATGCTCACCCAGAACCCGATCTGGTTGGAGCGCACCGTCGGCCTCGGCGCGATCACGACCGAGCAATGCCTCGAGCTCAGCATCACCGGCCCGATCCTGCGCTCGACCGGCTTCGCCTGGGACCTGCGCAAGGCGCAGCCGTACCTCGCTTACGACGAGGTCGCGTTCGACACGATCTACACCGCCAACGGCGACGTCTTCGACCGTTACCGGATCCGCCTGTTCGAGATCCTCGAATCGATCAAGATCGTGCGCCAGTGCGTCGCGAAGATGCCGGCCGGCGACTTCCGCGTGCAGGACAAGAAGCTCACCCCGCCGCCGCGGGCGCGCATCGACGAGTCGATGGAAGCGCTCATCCACCACTTCAAGCTCTTCACCGAGGGCTTCAAGGTTCCCGCGGGGGAGACCTACATCGCGATCGAGTCGCCGCGCGGCGAGATCGGTTGCTACATGGTGAGCGACGGATCGAGTAAGCCCGTGCGCATGCACATCCGCGGGCCCTCGTTCTACAACCTGCAGTCGATCGGCCCGATGGGTTCCGACAGCCTGGTTGCCGACGCGGTCGCGATCGTGTCGAGCATCGACCCGATCCTGGGCGAGGTGGACCGGTGAGTTTCTTCGACGAGGCGCACCTCGCAACGGCGAAGGAGATCCTCGCCCAGTACCCGCGCGCGAAATCGGGGATCCTGCCGCTCGCGCACCTGGCCCAAGACCAGAGCGGCTGGCTCTCGCCCGAAGCGATGGAGCAGATCGCCGAGCTCACGGGCACCACGACCGCCGACGTGCTCGGGACGTGTTCCTTCTACACGATGTTCAAGCGCCGGCCGTGCGGCAAGCTCGTCGTGTCGGTCTGCACGAACGTCACGTGCCTCGTCACCGGTGGGCCCGAAGTGCTCGACCACCTCGAGGAGCGGTACGCGTCGGAGCCCGACGTCACGGTCGAAGAGGTCGAATGCCTCGCCGCGTGCGGCGGCGCCCCCGCGCTCCAGGTGAACTACGAGTTCCACGAGCACGTGTCGCCGAGCTCCGCGGAAGAGATCGTCGAGTCGTACAAGTCGGGAGCGCGCCGGGCGCGCACGGTGTCGGGAGCTCCCGTTGTCTGACGTCGGCGCGGTCTCGGGCGTGAACGAGACGCGGATCATCACCAAGCGCCTGCGCGACCGGCCCGACGACTCGTGGACGATCGACGGTGCGCTCGCGTCGGGCGCGTACGAGTCGCTGCGGGCGGTGCTCGCGAAGGCCGACGCGGCCGACGTGCAGGAGCAGGTGAAGCTGTCGGGCCTGCGCGGGCGTGGCGGCGCGGGCTTCCCGACCGCAACCAAGTGGTCGTTCCTGCCGCCCGACTCCTTCCCGCGCTATCTCGTCGTCAACGCCGACGAGGGCGAGCCGTCCACCTTCAAGGACCGGATGTTGCTCGAGTGCGATCCGCACCAGCTGGTCGAGGGCATCACCATCGCCTCGTACTCGGTGCAGTGCAACACCGCCTACGTGTACATCCGCGGCGAGTTCGCGCTCGGTTACGAACGCCTCACCGCCGCGATCGCCGAGGCGCGCGCCAAGGGCTTCCTCGGCCGCAACATCCTCGGCTCCGGTTTCGACTGCGACATCGTCGTGCACCGCGGCGCGGGTGCGTACATCTGCGGTGAAGAGACGGCCCTGCTCGAGTCGCTCGAAGGCGAACGCGGCATGCCGCGTATCCGCCCGCCGTTCCCGGCCATCGCCGGCCTCTACGCCAAGCCCACCGTCGTCAACAACGTCGAGACGCTGTCGACCGTGCCCCACATCATGCGGATGGGTGGCGAGGAGTACGCGAAGTTGGGCGTGAATCGCTCGACCGGCACACGCATCTTCTCGGTGTCGGGTCACGTGAACAAGCCCGCCAACTACGAGGTCGAGCTCGGCATGTCGTTCCGCGACCTGATCTACGGCCTCGCGGGTGGCATCCGCGAGGACCGCAAGATCAAGTTCTTCATCCCGGGGGGCGCGTCGTCGCAGTGGCTCATCGGTTCCGACGAGCACCTCGACGCGCCGCTCGACATGGACTTCGTGCAGCAGACGTTCGGCGTCATGCTCGGTTCGGGCGCGGTGATGGTGTTCGACGAGACCGTCGACCCGGTGCTCGTCGCCTGGCGCCTCTCCAAGTTCTTCGCGCACGAGTCGTGCGGGAAATGCACACCGTGCCGGGAAGGCACGGGCTGGATCGAAAAAGTGCTGTACCGCATGTCGCACGGCGAGGGCCGCCCCGAAGATCTCGACCTGCTCATCTCGGTCGGCGGCAACATCTCGCCCGGGCTCGTGAACGCGCCGTTCGTTCAGACCACCATCTGTCCGCTCGGTCCGTCCGCGGTCAGCTGCATCGCCAGCATCAACAAGTTCTTCCGCGACGAGGTGCTGGAGCGCCTGCGCAACGACGCCGGAGTGCACGCGTGACCACGACCGAACCCGAAGCGCCCGAGGTGAAGAAGACCACCGCAACGGTCACCGTCGACGGCGTCACCTTCGAAGCGCAACCCGGCGAGATGCTGATCAAAGCCGCGCAGGACAACGGCATCTACATCCCGCGCTTCTGCTGGCACGAGCGCATGAAGCCCGTCGGTGTGTGCCGCATGTGCCTGGTCGAGATCGAGGGCGGGCGCGGCTACCCGCCCGCGTGCACCACGCCGGTCACCGACGGCATGGTCGTGCACTCCCAGAACGACGCGGTCAAGCAGATCCAAGACGGCGTACTCGAGTTCCTACTGGTGAATCACCCGCTCGACTGCCCGGTCTGCGACCGCGGCGGCGAGTGCCCGCTCCAGGACCAGACGCTCGCGTTCGGCCCGGGCGAGTCGCGCTTCGTCGAAGAGAAGCGCCACTTCCCCAAGCCCATCCCCCTGAGCGAGCTCGTGCTGCTCGACCGCGAGCGCTGCATCCAGTGCGCGCGCTGCATCCGCTTCGCCGACGAGATCGCGGGCGACGTGCTCATCGACTTCATCGACCGCGGCGATCGCATGCAGGTCTTGAACTTCGAAGAGCAGCCCTTCGACTCCTACTTCTCGGGCAACACCGTGCAGATCTGCCCGGTCGGTGCGCTGACCGCGAGTCAGTACCGCTTCCGGGCGCGGCCCTGGGACCTCTCGACCGTCGAGACCTCGTGCACCACGTGCTCGGTGCAGTGCCGCGGCGCGGTGCAATCGTCGTCGAACCGCTTGGTGCGTCTCCTCGGTGTCGATTCCGAGCCGGTGAATCACGGATGGCTCTGCGACAAGGGTCGCTACGGCCTCGAGTGGGTCCACTCCGACCGCCGGATACTCGAACCGCAGGTGCGCGACGGAAGCGCGCGGCGCGAGGTCTCGTGGCCCGACGCGCTCGACCGCGCCGCCGACGCGATTGCCAAGGCCAAGGACCTGCACGGCGCGGGCGCGATCGCGGTTCTGGGCGGCGCACGCGGAACCAACGAAGACGCCTACGTCTGGTCGGTCCTCGCCAAGGGTGTCATCGGAACCGACAACGTCGACGCGCAGATCGGCGACGGTCTGCCCGCGGATTTCGTGCTCGGCATGGATCGCGCCGAGATCGCCGACCTCGATCGCGCGAGTGCGATCGTCGTCCTCGATCACGACCTGCGCGATCAGGTGCCGGTGCTCTTCTTGCGCCTGCGCCGGGCGATCATCGAGCTCGGTGTTCCGTTGGTCGATCTCGCGCCCGTCGAGCACGTGTTGACCCCGCACGCAGCGGTGGTCGTGCGCAGCGTGCCGGGCGAACCCGTCACCGCCGCGGTCCACGACGAGATCACGCGGGTGTCGGCGGGGCGTACGGGCCCGGTCGTCGTCATCGCGGGGCGCGGCAACGTCGCGGCGTCGGCCGCGTCGGTCGTCGGCGTGGCCGCCGACATCGCCCGCCGCCACGACGTGCTGTTCTTGTCGGCGTTGCGGCGCGGCAACGTGCACGGTGCGCTCGATGCCGGCCTCACCCCCGGCTTCCTGCCCGGCCGCGTCACCCTCGACGGCGGTCGCGACTGGTTCTCCGGCCACTGGGGCCCGGTCCCGTCCGCGCGCGGCCTCGATGCCGAAGGGATCCTGCAGGCCGCGGCCGACGGCAAGATCCGCGTGCTCGTGCTCCTCGGTGCCGATCCGATCAGCGATTTCCCCGACGCGACCCTCGTGCGGCGCGCGCTCGACGCGGTCGACACGATCATCGTCGTCGACGGCTTCGACTCCGAGTCGACCGCCCGGGCCGACGTGTTCCTGCCCTGCACGCTCGCGGGCGAGAAGGCGGGCACGGTCACCAACCTCGAAGGCCGGGTGCAGCGGGTCGGGCGCAAGGTCGCGCCCGAAGGCACGGCCATGGACGACTGGCGGATCGCGGCCGAGCTCGCGTCGCGCCTCGGTCGCGACCTCGACCTCGAAAGCGTCGACGAGGTCACGAACGAGATCGCACGCGTCGCGCCCGCGCTGTTGGGCATCGATGCGGAACTGATGAACAACGCGCGCGACGGCGCGGTCGTGCCGCTCGCCGCGCACCGCAGTGAGCTGGTGCTGCGCACCCGCGATCTCTCGCTCCTGGCCGAAGACGGTTCGGGTACCTCCTGGGACCCGATCAAGGTCGAAGGCGTCGCGGCCGACGAGATCGCCGGTGTCGCACCGACCGATGCGCCCGACGCCGACGCCGCGGGCCCCGAGTCGCAGCCCGAGCCCGAGAACGAGAACGTCCCGGCCCTACACGTTTGGGACCGGCTCGCGGCGCAACCCGAAGCGCCGGCCCGCGACGCGTACGCTCTGCGCCTCGTGGTGGGTCGCACGTTGTACGACGATGGTCGCCTGGTCTCGGAGACGCCGCTGTTGCAGCGGTTGGTGGCCGAGCCGTGCCTGCGCGTCAGCCCGAGCGATCTGGCGCGCATCGGTGTCGATTCCGGCGGCCAGGTGAAGGTCACGTCGACGCGCGGCTCGCAGGTCGTGGCGGTTCGCGCCGACGTGGGTGTTCCCGCGGGCATCGCGTGCATGGACTTCTCCGCCGACGCGCTGGGCGCGGCGCTGCTCGTCGACGCGGGCCAGCCCGTCGTCGACCTCCGCGTGGAGAGCCTGCGGTGAACCAGTTGCTCGCGCTCGACCCGCTGCTGCAGGGCTCGGTCACGTGGTCGGTGTTGGCGGTCGTGGTGATCAAGGTCGTCATCGCGTTCGTGATCCTGCTGGTGTCGGTCATGCTCTACATCTGGGCGATGCGCAAGGTGATCGCCGACATGCAGAACCGCATCGGACCGAACCGCGCCGGGCCGTACGGCGTCCTGCAAACGCTCGCCGACGGCATCAAGCTCTTCTTCAAGGAACAGTCGATCCCCGACTCCGCCGACCGCCCGGTGTTCCGCCTCGCGCCGTACCTCTCGCTGCTGCCCGCGTTCTTGATGTTCTGTGTCGTGCCGATCGGCGGAACGGTCTCGATCCTCGGCCACCAGACCTATCTACAGGTCGTCGACCTGCCCGTCGGCGCGCTCTTCATCCTCGCGATGTCGGGCCTGGGCGTATACGGGGTGATGCTCGCGGGCTGGTCCTCCGGATCGAAGTACCCGCTCCTCGGTTCGGTGCGCGCGTCGGCGCAACTCCTGTCGTACGAGGCCGCGTTCGGCCTGGCGGTCCTGGGCGTGCTGATCCAGGCGGGCACACTCTCGACGCACGAGATCGTGGCCCAGCAGGCGTGGACGAACGGCTGGTCGTTCGTGACGCAGTGGTTCTGGATCAAGACGATCGTCGCGTTCGTCATCTTCCTGATCGCGGCGACCGCGGAGACGAACCACCCGCCCTTCGACCTCGTCGAAGCGGAGCAGGAGCTCGTCGGCGGATTCAACACCGAGTACACGGGCATCCGGTTCGCGATCTTCTATCTCGCGGAGTTCATGAACGTCATTACGATGTCGGCCATCGCCGTGACGTTGTTCCTCGGCGGCCCCTCGGGCCCCGACTTCGGGCTGAGCTCGAACAACATCCTGCGGGTGTGGTTCCTGCCCATCATCTGGTTCCTTGTGAAGGTGCTCGCGCTGTTGTTCGGAACGGTCTGGCTGCGAGCCAGCCTCCCGCGCATCCGCTACGACCGCCTGATGTCGTTCGGATGGAAGTGGCTGATCGAGATCGCGATCCTTTGGGTGCTCGTGACCGCCACCGTGCAGGTCGCGACCCAGGCCGGTTGGGACCGCCTCGTCGCCGCGCTGATCGCGATCATCGTGGCCATCGCCGCGTACGGCGTGCTCTACGCCTCGATGCCGAAGTCGGACGAGCAGATCGAAGAGATCCGCTGATGGGGCGCTTCTCCGGATTCCTCGTCACGCTGCGCCAGATGGGCAAGCCGCGTCTCACCACCGAGTACCCCAAGGTGAAGCACGACAAGCCCGAACGGCTGCACGGCCGGCACGTCCTCAATCGCTACGAGGACGGGATGGAGAAGTGCATCGGGTGCGAGCTCTGCGCGGGTGTGTGCCCGGCGCGCTGCATCTATGTGCGCGGCGCCGACAACCCGATCGACGACCCGGTGTCGCCGGGCGAGCGCTACGGCTTCGTCTACGAGATCAACTACCTGCGGTGCATCCACTGCGACCTCTGCGTCGAAGCGTGCCCGACCGAGGCCATCACCGAGACGAAGCTCTTCGAGTTCTCCTTCACGAACCGCAGCGACGCGATCTACACGAAGGAACAACTGCTCGTCGACGACGACGGGCGCGCCCGCCGCATGCCGTGGGAGCTCTGGCTGGGCGGCGAGGACGACCACACCAGTGCGTGGATGCGTTCCACTTCGCCGTCGGGTTCGAGCGCGTACGAGGGTCGCGTGAACTGGTCGGGCGAGCTCGGCTTCGGCGTGCGCCCGCCCGAACACGGTCAACAGGCCGATGAATCCGTCGACCAACCCGTCGAGCAGCCGGCCGCCAAGCCGACCGGGCCGGGTCACTAGTGGACGCCGTCGTGTTCTTCGTCTGTGCTGCCGCGGTCATCGTCGGCGCGCTCGGGGTCATCGTGGGCCGTAACCCGGTGCACTGCGCGTTGTTCCTGCTGGTCACGCTGGTGAGCGTGGCGGTCCTCTATCTGCAGCAACACGCCGCGCTCGTGGCCGCGGTGCAGATCGTCGTGTACGCGAGCGCGATCGTCGTGCTGTTCCTGTTCGTGATCACCTTGCTGGGCGTCGACCGGCACGAGGTCAGAGACGACACGCATCCGATTCAACGCGTGGCCGCGATCGTCATCGGCGCGCTCGCGCTGGTCGGGATCCTCGTGCTCGTGCACGGCAATCGGTGGGTCACGGGCCTGCACTCCACCCGGGGCGCGCTCGGTTCGCCGAGCTCGGGCAACGTCGACACGCTCGCCAAGAGCCTGTTCACCGACTTCGTCCTGGCGTTCGAGATCACCGCGGTCCTGCTCGTCATCGCGGTCGTCGGTAGCGTCGTGCTCGCCCGGCGCAGCGGTCAGCGCGCGCAGCCGCCCGAGGGTGCCGAGTCCGAGCTGACCGGCGTGCCCCGTTCGGAATCCGATAAGGCGTCGGCATGATCGCGTTGTCGTACCCCGATCACATCACCGCGACCTACTACCTGATCCTCGCGGCGATGCTCTTCACGATCGGCGCGGTCGGTCTCCTCATCCGCAAGAACACGCTCGTCATGTTCATGTGCATCGAGTTGATGCTCAACGCGGCCAACCTCACGTTCGTGTCGTACGCCAACGCGTTGAACGACATCAGCGGTCAGGTCATCGTGTTCTTCACGCTCGTGGTCGCCGCAGCCGAGGTTGCGGTCGGCCTGGCGATCATCATCGCCATCTTCCGCCGCCGACAGTCCGTCAGCGCCGACGACGTAGATCTGTTGAAGGGCTGAGCAACATGAATGCTCGGAACCTTCTCGACATCGCGTGGGTGATACCCGCCCTGCCGGCCCTCGGCGCGGTGGTGCTGCTCCTGTTCGGCAAGCGCATCGGCGAGCCGAAAGCGGGTTGGATCGCCACGATCCTCATTGGGCTCTCGTTCGCGGCTTCGGTCGTGGCGTTCTTCGCGCTGCGGTCCCTGAACCCGGACGTGCGCACGAACGTCTCGCAGGGATTCACGTGGATCCAGGCAGGATCGTTCAAGGTCGACTTCCGCTTCCTCGTCGATCCACTGTCGTCGACGATGATCTTGTTCGTCACCGGCGTCGGCACGCTGATCCACATCTACTCGATCGGCTACATGCACGGCGACGAGCGGTTCTCCCGTTTCTTCGCCTACCTCAACCTCTTCGCGGCCTCGATGCTCGTGCTGGTGTTGGGCTCGAGCTTCCTGCTCACGTTCATGGGCTGGGAGGGCGTGGGTCTGTGCTCGTACCTCCTCATCTCGTTCTGGTTCGAGCGGAACTCGGCCGCCGTCGCAGGCAAGAAGGCGTTCATCACGAACCGTGTCGGCGACTTCGGCTTCATGCTGGCGATGTTCCTCATCTTCCAGAAGCTCGGCACGCTCGACTACTCGGCGCTGGGCTCGACCGCCCACGTCCCCGCCGCGATCAGCGCGTTGCCGCACTCCACCCTCACCGCCATCGCACTGCTGCTGTTCGTCGGCGCGATGGGCAAGAGCGCGCAGCTGCCGTTGCACATCTGGCTCCCCGACGCCATGGAAGGCCCCACGCCGGTGTCGGCTCTCATCCACGCCGCCACCATGGTCACCGCGGGTGTGTTCCTCCTCGTGCGCGCGCACGTGTTCTTCGACTTCGCGCCGCATGCGGGCACGGTCGTGGCGTGGGTCGGTGCGATCACCGCGCTCTATGCCGCGAGCGTGGCGTTGGTCCAGAACGACATCAAACGCGTGCTCGCGTACTCAACGATCAGCCAGCTCGGCTACATGTTCCTGGCCGTGGGCGTGGGCGCCTACAGCGCGGCGATCTTCCACATGATCACGCACGCGTTCTTCAAGGCGTTGCTGTTCCTGGGCGCGGGCTCGGTCATCCACGGCATGCACGACGAGCAGGACATGCGCCGCATGGGCAACCTGCGCAAGTTCATGCCCATCACCGCGGGCACGTTCATCTTCGGTTGGCTCGCGATCTCCGGCATCATCCCGCTGGCCGGCTTCTGGTCGAAGGACGAGATCCTCGCCAAGGCCTGGTTCAGTCACAACTACGCGCTGTGGGCGATCGGCGCCGCGGCCGCGCTGATGACGGCCTTCTACATGACCCGGCAGGTCTGGCTGGTCTTCTACGGCAAGGAACGGTGGAGTGACGACGCCGCGCTGGTCCAGCAGGGAACCGGCACCGCGCACGAAGGCGACGACGCGCATGCGAGCGGACACGGCGGCGACGAGCCGCACGAATCGCCGTTCACGATGTACTTCCCCTTGATCGTGCTCGCGGCCCTGTCGTTCGTCGGCGGGTTCATCGATCTGCCGTTCGACAACGCCAAGCTCAACGTGCTCGACCGGTGGCTCGATCTCCCCGATGTGCATCGCGCACCGTCGTTCGAAAGCGCGCTGGTGCTGTCGACGATCGCGCTCACCATCGGCGTCGTCGGCATCCTGTGGGGCGTGCGCGTGTACCGCAACGGGCTGCGCCGCGACGGCACCGACCCGACCGTGGAACGCCTGGGTGGTTTCTCGGAGGTGCTCCGCAACGGTTGGTACATCGACTACGGCGTGTCGCGTCTGGTCAGCGGTCCGATCACGGCCTTCGCCCGGTTCCTGAGCGACGGTGTCGACAAGGCGGGCATCGACGGTGCGGTGAACGGCATCGCCACCGCGACCCGGGAAGGCAGCGGCGGCATCCGCCGGCTGCAGACCGGTCTGGTGCGTAACTACGCGCTGGGCATCGCGCTCGGCACCGTGCTGCTCCTGCTCTATGTCGCGACGCGGGTGACGTTCTGATGCCGCCGCTGCTCGCCGATCTCGCGCCCGTCGTACCGTCGAAGCTCGGCTACCCGTTGCTGAGCTTCCTGGTCTTCCTGCCCGCGCTGGGCGCGATCGTCGCGATGCTCATGCCCGCGCGGCGCCCGGAGTTGGCGCGTGCCGTCGGCTATGTCACGAGCATGGCCACCTTCGGGATGGCGCTGTTCCTCCTCACGCAGTTCAGCACCAGCCCGCTGAAGCCCGGGTTCCAGCTCTTCGAGGACCACTCCTGGATCGCTTCTCTCGGTGTGCGGTGGACGCTCGGCGTCGACGGCATCAGCTTGTTCATGGTCGCCCTCAGCGCGCTGCTGTTCCCGATCGCGCTCTTGGCATCAGCCAAGGTCACCAAACCGAAGGCATTCATCGTCTGGATGCTGCTGCTCGAGTCGGCGATGATCGGCGTGTTCCTCGCGCTCGACGCGATGGTGTTCTTCATCTTCTTCGAGTTCGTGCTCGTCCCGATGTACTTCCTCATCGCGGGTTGGGGTCACGACAACCGCCGCTACGCGGCGATGAAGTTCTATTTGTTCACCGCGGCCGGTTCCGCGTTCCTGTTCGCGGGCATCCTCTCGGTCGCGTTCCTCCATCAGCACGACACGCACCAGCTCACGTTCAGCGTGGAGACACTGACCAACTGGTCGGCTTCGCACATCCACGGTGGTACCGCCAAGGTGCTGTTCCTCGCCTTCGCGGTCGGGTTCGCGGTCAAGGTCCCGCTGTTCCCGTTCCACACCTGGCTGCCCGATGCCCACACCGACGCACCGACCGCGGGCTCGGTCGTGCTGGCCGGTGTGATGCTCAAGATCGGCGCCTACGGATTCTTGCGCTTCGCGATCCCGTTCTTCCCGCAGGCGGCCGTCGACCTCGCGCCACTCCTCATCGTGCTGGCGGTCATCGGCATCACCTACGGCGCCATCGTCGCTGCGATGCAACCGAACCTGAAGCGCATCGTGGCGTACTCGTCGGTGGCGCACCTCGGCTTCGTCGTGCTCGGCATCTTCGCGCTCACCACCCAAGGGCTCTCCGGTGGTCTGTTCACGATGCTCTCGCACGGTCTCACGACCGGCGCCCTGTTCTTGTTGGTCGGCATGCTCTACGACCGCCGCCACACGTACGAGCTGAGCCAGTTCAAGGGACTGTGGAAGGCGGCGCCGGTCTTCGGTGGCCTGTTCATCGCGGCCACATTCGCCTCGATCGGGTTGCCCGGCTTCTCGGGATTCGTCGGCGAGTTCCTCTCGTTGCTCGGCGCGTTCCTCACGAGTCGCTGGTATGTGGTCGTCGCCGCCACCGGAGTGATCCTGGCCGCGGTGTATCTGCTGTGGGCAGTGCAGCGCGCGTTCACCGGTGTGCCCGACGAGGTCAACGCGGCCACGCCCGACATCGGCATCCGCGAGCTCGTCACGGTGTTGCCCCTGCTCGGCCTCTCGCTGTTCCTCGGCTTCTACCCGAAGCCCGTCCTCGACCGCTTGCAACCGTCGGTGCAGGTGCTGATCCAACACGTGGAGCAGAACAGCAACTACAAGGCCCCCGTCGTCCCGAACGCGCCGGTCGCCACTCCGGTCCAAGGAGAAGGCAAGTGATCGCCCAGGTCGTGCCCATCGCGCACGCGCCCGTCGACTGGTTCGCAATCGCGCCCGAGCTTTCGCTCTTCGGCGCGGCGATCGCAATCGTCGTGTTGCGTTCGGTCGTTCGGCACAGCCCCCGCGTCCCTGCGGCATCGCTGTTCATCGCGATCGCGGGTGTCGCAACGTCGGCCGTGTTCACCGGCGTGCAGTGGGGCTTCGTGCACGGCAACGGCCCGTACCAGGCGTTCCTCGGGCTCGCGGGAACGGGGAAGGGGACCGGCCTCGTCGCGATCGACGGCCTGGCGGTATTCATCCAGTCGGTGATCCTGCTCGCCACGCTGTTGGCGCTGTTGTTGTCGGCCGGCTATCTGCGCCGCGAGAACCTCGAGACCCCCGAGTACTTCGCGCTCATGCTCTGTTCCGCCACCGGCATGATGATCATGGCGTCGGCGAACGACCTCATCACCATTTTCTTGGCGTTGGAGATCCTGTCGATCGCGCTGTACGTGTTGGCCGCGTTCGACCGCCAGCGCCTCACCTCACAAGAGGCCGGGCTCAAGTACTTCTTGTTGGGATCGTTCTCCTCGGCGGTGTTCCTCTACGGCATCGCGCTCGTGTACGGCGCGACCGGTACGACGAACCTGGTCGGGATCTCGCAGTTCTTCGCCCACATCGTGCTCCTGCACGACGGCGTGCTCCTCGTCGGTCTCGCGCTGCTGCTCGTCGGCCTGGGTTTCAAGGTCGCGGCCGCGCCGTTCCACATGTGGACGCCCGACGTCTACCAGGGTGCACCCACGCCGGTCACCGCGTTCATGGCGTCGGCCACCAAGGCCGCGGCGTTCGCCGCGATCCTGCGCGTCTTCGTGGGCGCGTTCCACGTGTACAACGTCGACTGGCGCCCCGCGGTCTTCGCGCTCGCGGTCTTGAGCCTGCTCGTCGGCAGCATCGCCGCAGTGATCCAGACCGACGTGAAACGCATGCTCGCGTACTCCTCGATCTCGCACGCGGGCTACATCCTCATCGGCGTGCAGGCGGCAACCGACAAAGGCACCGCCGCCGCGCTCTTCTACATCTGCACGTATGCCGTCATGGCCAGCGGTGCGTTTGCGATCGTGATGCTCGTCGCCCGGCACGGTGACGATCGACACTCGCTCAAGGATTATCGGGGGCTGGCCTCGGCCCGACCCGTGCTCGCCGGGCTCCTCACGTTGTTCCTGCTCGCCCAGGCGGGTGTTCCGTTCACCGGCGGTTTCGTCGCCAAGCTCTCGGTCTTCAGCGCCGCGATCGACGTCGGTCAGTACTGGCTCGCAGTCGTCGGCATGCTCACAGCGGTGATCGGTGCGTTCGTGTATCTGCGCATCGTGTTGGCGATGTACGCGCCGCCGGAGGACGAAGCACTGCTCGAGGGTCCGCGCATCGTCGTCGACGCCGGCACGGGGATCGCGCTCACGATCGCGGCGGGCGCGATCGTGTTCCTCGGAGTGGTTCCCGGAGTCGTCCTCGACTTCGCGCACGCGGCCACGCAACTCCTCGCGCACTGACGACCGCGCGACGAGGCGCGCTCGCGGTCAGGGGAGCGCGACGAGTTGTTCGAGTCCCGCCGTCGCGGGGATGACTTTCGTGATCACGCCGTCGCTCGCGCGCACGACCTTCACGTCGTGTGTGCCGACGACGAGCAGCGACCGGCCGTCGGGCGTCCAGCTGAACGGCAGCGCGCCGACCGCGGCCGAGATCGTGCGCCCGCCACTCACCACGCCCCCGGTCTTCGTGTCGAGGATCATGACGTCGCCCTGGTTCGACGCGAGCGCGAGCCGCGAATCGTCGGGCGAGAACGCGGCGAACTGCGGCGCGGACGGGAACCGGTTCGTCGTGATTGCACCGTGCTCCACGTCGACGATCGCGATCCCGCAACCGCTGTAGCCGCAGCCGAACTTGAACACCGCCAGGTTCGGGCCCGTGACCAGCAGCTGGTAGCCCGGGGCCAAGAGGTTCTTCACCGTCCCGGCCCTCGTGCTGGTCGCACCCGACCAGAACACCCAGCGGAAGTCCGGTGCGTCGATGCCGACGAAGCCGTCTTTCAGCGCGGCGACCACCCGCAAGCCGGTCGGGATGCGCAGCGGTGTGGCGGCCGAATCGGCGCGGATCGTGCCGTCGTTGCGCAGGTACCACCACTGCCCGGGTGACGCGGCCGGGATCGCGGTGTCGCGCACCGTGAGCGTGCGGGTCGCCTTCGACGTGGTCGCGACGAGCGTCTCGGCGAAAGTCGAGGCCAGGATCGACGAACCGCTCTGCTCGTCGATCGTGAGGTGGCCTTCCGGCAAAGTGATGAGCGACGCTTCGGCTTCGGTCGAGGCGTCGTTCAGGACGAAGAGGCGATCGGCGATCACGGCCGCGAACCGCCCCGATCCCAGGCCCCGCAGGCCCGTCCACAATTTGGGGGCCAAGGTGGTGACGGGATCGACCTGGGCGGTCGGGACGACACTCGGAGACGGGACCGCGGTCGGAGGCGGGGTCGGAGGAGGCGCCGAGGAGTCGTGCGAGCCGTGGGTGATGAGCGCGATCGCCGCCCACGCGACGAGTACCGCGCCGACGATCCCGATCCATATCCACGAGGGCCGCCGGTCCTGGTCGCCGTCGAAGCGGGGCGCGTCGCCACCGGTCTCGGCGCCGACCGGCTGGAGATCGACCGGCTGAAGTTCGATCGACTGAAGATCGACGGGCTCGAGATCGTCGGACGACATCACGTCCGAACCTAGGCCCCGCGCCGGGTTACGGCGTCCGCGCCCGCTCGCGCTCAGGCCCCGCGGCGGAGGCGGAAGCGGCGGCGCTGCTCGTGGGCGCGGGCCTCGTCGGCGGCCGCGGCGAGGGCCACCAGTTCGCGGTCCACGGCCTGTTCGTTCTCGTACCGGTCGAGGCGCACGCAGGCCAGCTCGTACGCGCTCTCCATGAGGTCCCGGGCGCCGGAGAAGTCGAACAGATCGCGCGCGTCGCGCGGTCGGGGCAGATCGATGATGTCGACGTGTTCGATCGCGTGCCGGCGTTCGAGCTCGTAGCGCTGGTTGCGGGCGTGCATGAAGCTCGTCATCACCACGTCGAGCGGGGAGCGCACCGGGTGCTCGCCCGCGCCGGCCGACACGTTCATCACGAAGACCCGGTCGACCGGTCCGGACAGGGCGTGCCACAGGGGCACGTTGTTCACGACCCCGCCGTCGACCAGCCGCCGTCCGCCGTGCACCACGATCGGGAACACCCCCGGCAGCGCGGCGCTGGCCAGGAGCGCGGGCTTGAGCGGGCCCCGCGCCAGCACGACCTCCTCGCCGGTGTCGAGGTCGGTGGCGATCACCCGCAGCGGGATCTCGAGATCGGAGAAGGAGCGGGCCGGGGTGGAGTGGTGGATCAGCGCCGCCAGGCCGTCGTTCTCGAAGAGGTGGGTCCCCCGGCGCACGATGTTCCAGGCCCGGTGAATGCGCCCACCAGGGAAAACGTGGTCGGCCTGGAGCTGCTCCCAGACCGCTGCGAGCTGCGCCACACCGGTGAGGTTGGGGGCGTAGGCCACCGCCGCGCCGTTCAGGGCGCCGGCCGAAGTCCCGATCACGACGTCGGGGACGATGTTGCGTTCGAGCAGGGCGCGGAGCATCCCGACCTGGCTGACGCCCTGGTTGCCGCCTCCCGAGAGGACGAACGCGGTGCGCGGTCGCGCCGGATCAGCCGCGGGGCGCGCCCGGTGTCCGGCCGGAAACGGGAGCTTCGTTCCCATGCTCGCTTCATCGGCCCGTTCGCGGGTCGGCTTGTGGGGGATCACGTTCACTTCTCGGGGCTCGTCTACCGGCGACATCTCCGCCGACGGTACCCACGTCCCGACCGGTATCAGTCCCCGGCCAAAGTGGCGTCCGAAAGAGCCCGCGACACGGTTCGTCACTGCAAAACAAGGCCCGCATATACTCCGCCCGACCCCGAAACAACCCGGCAACGGAAGCGCGCGTGACCGAGTTCTACAGGCAGTATCTCGCCGTCGCGGTCTTCTTTTTGGCTGCGTTCGGAATGGTCGGCGCCATGCTCGGCATGGCCCGCCTCCTGCGCCCGAAAGTGCCGCAGGACGAGAAGTACATCACGTACGAATCGGGCTCCGACCCGCTGCCCCTGTTCGGGCAGATGAACGTCCGTTATTACGTCTACGCCTTGCTCTTCGTGATCTTCGACGTCGAGGCCGTGTTCATCTTCCCGTGGGCCGTGAACGTCGAGGCGCTCGGTTGGTTCGGTCTCATTGAGATGACCGCGTTCGTCGTCATCCTCCTCTTGGGGCTGGGTTACGTCTGGCGAAAGGGGTTGCTGCGGTGGGCCTAGTCAGTTCGGGCAAAACACCGAAACCCCTCCAGCACCTGTTGAATTACAGCCGCAAGTACTCGCTGTGGATGTTGCAGTGGGGCCTGGCCTGCTGCGCGATCGAGATGGGCGCGGCCCTGGCCGGTCCGCGGTACGACGTCATGCGCCTCGGCGTCATCCCCTTCCCCGCGAGCCCGCGCCAGGCCGACCTGATCGTCATCTCGGGCACGGTCACCGACAAGATGGCGCCCGCGATCAAGCGCCTCTACGAGCAGATGCCCGACCCGAAGTACGTCATCTCGATGGGTTCGTGCGCGAACTGCGGCGGCCCGTACTGGGACTCGTACTCGGTCACCAAAGGCGTCGACCAGATCATCCCCGTCGACGTGTACGTCCCCGGCTGTCCGCCCCGGCCCGAGGCCTTCATCCAGGGCATCGTGTTGTTGCAACAGCGCATCATGAGCGAAGACCCCGCCGAGCGTTGGCGCGGGGTGACGCGGGAGCCGATCGTCGTTGGCTGACACTCCCGTCCCCGTGGTCGACACCGAGACCGAGACCGAAGCTGCACCTGCGCTTCGCGAACAGGCCACCGACGCGCTCGCGCGTCTGCAGGCGGAGCTCGGTACCGCGCCCGACGGCGCGATCGTCGAGCACGCGGCTGCGTTCGGAGATGTCGTCGTGCGCGTACGCCGCGACTCGTGGCGCCGCGCGGCGCAGGTGTGTCGCGAGCAACTCGGCTGCGACTACCTCTCGTTCATCGCCGGCATCGACTGGATGCCCACGCCGCTCGTCGCCGAAGAAGGTTCGGGCGACACCTCTACTCCCGCGCAGCCGAAGGAACAGACCTACGGATCGGCCGGGAGCGACGGGCGCTACCAGCTCTTCGCGCTGGTCGAGTCGACGCGCCGCAAGAGCTGGCGCGTGATCTTGAAGACCGACCTTCCCGACGACGACCTGCACGCGGAGTCGTGGGTGTCGGTGTACCCCGGCGCCGACTGGCACGAGCGCGAAGCCTGGGAGATGTACGGCTTCGTGTTCGACGGGCACCCGAGCCTGCGCCATCTCTACCTGCCGTCGGAGTTCGAAGGACACCCGCTGCGCAAGGATTATCCGCTCCTCGCGCGCGAAGTGAAGCCGTGGCCCGGACTCGTCGACGTCGAGCCCATGCCCGGCGAGCCGGCCGACGAAGCGGCCGCCGAAGGGGGCGAGAGCGCGTGACGACCACCGACCTTCCGCCGCCCGGCGAGCTGCCCGAGATCTCCGTCGACCCTGCCGCGATGCGTCATCTCGCCGACGCGCAGGTGAACGTCGAGCTCGACACCGGCGACATGGTGCTCAACATCGGGCCGCAACACCCGGCCACACACGGCACGTTGCGTCTCGTCGTCCGCCTGGACGGTGAGCGCGTCGTGTCGGCCGACCCGATCATCGGCTACATGCACCGCGGCTACGAGAAGCTCACCGAGTACCGCACGTACCCGCAGATCACGACGCTGATCAACCGCATCGACTGGCTGTCGTCGTTCGCGAACGAGGTTCCGTTCATCGCGGCCGCCGAACAGCTCATGGCGATCGAAGCGCCGCCGCGCGCGCAGTACCTGCGCACGATCCTCACCGAGCTGTCGCGGATCGCGACCTTCGTGCTGTTCCTCGGCGAGATGGGTCTGCAGGTCGGCGCGATCACGCCCGCGTTCTACGGGTTCCGCGACCGTGAATACGTCCTCAACCTCATCGAGGCCGTGACCGGTGGGCGTTTCCACCCCAACTTCAACCGCATCGGCGGCATCAAGGACGATCTGCCGTGGGGTTGGATCTCCGAGTGCCGCAACGTGATGAACAAGGTGCTCGAGTCGTGCGACGAGTTCGACGACCTCGTGGTGGGCAACCCGATCTTCCAAAAGCGCACGCGTTCGATCGGCATCATTCCGCAGGAGCTCGGCGCGGCCTACGGAGTCTCGGGTTCCAACCTGCGCGCATCGGGTGTCGACTGGGACCTGCGCCGGGATGCGCCCGACTACCTCGTCTACAACGAGCTCGACTGGAAGGTCTGGACGCACCCCGACGGCGACTCCTTCTCGCGCTACTGGGTGCGCCTGCAAGAGACGCGTGAGTCGGCGCGCATGGTGTTGCAGATGCTCGACCAGATGCCGAGCGGCCCGCTGATGGCGAAGGTGCCGCGCATCATCAAGGTGCCGGAGGGCGAGGTCTTCGTCAACACCGAGAACCCGCTCGGCGAGATGGGCTACTACGTCATCTCGAAGGGTGCGACGGGCCCGTTCCGCACCAAGATCCGCAGCGCGTCGTTCAGCAATGTGTCGATCCTGCCGTGGTTGTTGCGGGGCGTGTACGTGCCCGACATCGTGACGATCCTGGCGAGCCTGTACTTCATCCTCGGAGACATCGACCGGTGACGTCGTGATCGGGCTCGAAATCGGTTGGGGCACAACGCTCGCGATCAAGACGGTCATCGTCTTGGGCATCGTCCCGTTGACCGCGTTGATCCTCGGTTACACGTTCTTGTTGAAGATGATGAGCCACATGCAGAGCCGTCTCGGTCCGATGGACCCGGGCGGTTTCCACGGCTGGTACCAGCTCATCGGCGACGGCATCAAGTTCCTGCAAAAAGAAGACATCACGCCCGCCGACGCCGACAAGCGCGTGTTCGCGCTCGCGCCGGCGATCGTCGTGCTCTCGACGTTCCTCGTGTTCGTCGTCATCCCGGCCGGCCCGCGGATAACCGTCGGATCACTCGACTCCGCTCCGTTCGCGAAGGGCGCGTTCGACGGGGTCGGTGTGTTCTACGCGTTGGCGGTCTCGTCGCTGTCCGTCATCGGCGTGTTGATGGCGGGCTGGGCGAGCTCCAACAAGTACGCGCTGATCGGTGCGTTGCGCGCCGCCGCGCAGCTGATCGCCTACGAACTGCCGCTCGTGCTCGCGATCGTCGGTGTGGTGATCCAGACGGGCACGATGAGCCTGCAAGGCATCGTGTTCTTCCAACAGCACGGCTCGCTGTTCGGATGGAGCGGCATCGGCTTCCCGCTGATCCTCACGCAATTCGTCGGCTTCGCCCTGTTCATGGTCGCCGCACAGGCCGAGCTCACCCAGCCGCCGTTCGACATGCCGGTCGCCGAGTCGGAGCTCGTCGCGGGCTACATGGTCGAGTACACCGGGTTCCGGTTCCTGTTCTTCTTCATCGGCGAGTTCGGCACCGCGTTCGCCTTCGCCGCCCTCGCCGCCACGCTGTTCCTCGGCGGGTGGGCCGTTCCGTGGGTCCACGGCACCGCGGCCGACATCCTCGGCCCGATCGTGCTCTTCGCCAAGGTGATGTTCGTCGCGTTCTTGATGTTCTGGGCGCGCTTCACCTACCCCCGTTTCCGTGAAGACCAGCTGCAGGCGATTGCGTGGAAGTGGCTCATCCCGATCGCGTTGGGCAACATCCTCCTGACCGCCCTGCTGAAGGTGGCGTTCTGATGTCCGGGAGCACACGATGAGGCGCGAGATCAAGGGAATGCTCACGGGTCTCGGCGTGACGTTCCGCACGATGATGAAGCCGACCGTGACGGTGCAGTACCCGCACGAACGCGAAGACCCGGCGCCGCGCGCCCGGGGCGTCATCGCGCTGAAGGAAGAGAACTGCACGGTCTGCATGCTGTGCGCGCGCTCGTGCCCCGACTGGTGCATCTACATCGAAGGTCACAAGGAACAGCGCCCGCCCCGCCGTGAAGGTGGCCGGCCGCGCAGCGTCAGCCTCCTCGACCGCTTCGACATCGACTACGCGCTGTGCATGTACTGCGGCATCTGTGTAGAGGTCTGCCCGTTCGACGCGCTCTTCTGGAGCCCCGAGTTCGAATACTCCGAGACCCGCATCGCCGAGTTGCTGCACGACAAGCACAAGCTCGGTGAATGGATGGGCACCGTGCAGGACCCCGAGCCGCTCGAGATCGGCGCGGAGGTGAAGGGCAAGAAATGATCGCGGAGAACGTGGCCTTCGGGATCATCGCGGCGGCGATGGCGCTCGGCGCGATCGGCGTCGTGCGCACGAAGAACGTCGTGCATGCCGCGCTGTATCTCGTGGTCGTCCTGGCCGGTGGTGCCGCGCAGTTCATCCTGTTGGGCCAGGAGTTCGTCGCGTGGGTGCAGGTGCTCGTCTACATCGGTGCGGTGATCGTGCTGTTCCTCTTCGGGATCATGCTCACCCGCGCCCCGATGCATCCCAAGGACTCGCTCGACAACGACCTCCGCTGGCCCGCGGCGGTAACCGCACTCTTCCTGGTCGGCATCCTCGTCGGGCTGCTGGTGCACACGTTCCACGGCGAGAAGATCCATCTCAACGGCCCGGTGCGCACCGCGCAGATCACGAGCGCGATCTTCACCACGTACATCATCCCGTTCGAAGTCGTCGGCGTGCTCCTGCTGGGCGCGCTGATCGGCGCCGTCGTCCTGGCGCGGAAGGACTAGGGCTCATGCTTTTGAACGAGTTCCTGATCCTGGCCGCGTTCCTGTTCTGCACCGGTGTCTACGGCGTGCTCGCCCGCAAGCACGCGGTGCTCGTGCTGATGAGCGTCGAGTTGATGCTCGCGGGCGTCAACCTCAACCTGGTTGCGTTCGGTGCGTTCCACAACGACACGATCGGTCAGGTCTTTGCGTTGTTCGTGCTCACGATCGCGGCCGCCGAGGTCGGGATCGGGCTCGCGATCGTGTTGTTGATCTATCGCAACCTGCACAGTGCCGATCTCGACGACGTCGACACGATGAAGGGCTGAGGAACCACACCGATGTTCTTCCTCGACAAAGCGTGGCTGATCCCGCTCATCCCGGCGCTCTCGTTCGCCGTGATCCTGTTCTTCGGCAAGCGCATGCCCAAGCACGGTTCCGAGGTCGGGATCGCGTCGGTTGCCGTCTCGTTCGTGCTCGCGTGTGGCGCGCTCGTGCAGTGGATCAAGCGCGTCGAGAACGCCAAGGGCGGCACCGCACTCGGCGCGCTCGGCCGCAGCATCGGTCACCTGGGCGCGGAGGGCGGCGAGGCGCAGGTGCTCCCCGTGCTGCACCACCTCACGTGGTTCCAGAACGGCGGCGTGCGCCTCACCGTCGGCATCCAGATCGACGGTCTCGCGGTGATGATGATGTTCGTCGTCACGCTGATCTCGCTGCTGGTGCACATCTACTCACTCGAGTACATGCACGGCGACATCCGCTTCACGCACTTCTACGCCATCCTCTCCCTGTTCACCGCGTCGATGCTGCTGCTCGTCGTCGCCGATAACACGCTGCAGCTCCTCGTCGGGTGGGAGCTCGTCGGCGTCTGCTCGTTCATGCTGATCGGCCACTGGTGGGAGGAGAAACCCAACAGCAACGCCGCGTTGAAGGCGTTCCTCACCACCCGCACCGGTGATATCGGGCTGCTGACGGGCGTCATCATGACGTTCTTCATCGTGCAGCGCGCCACCGGTGTGGGCTCGTTCAACATCGTGGAGCTCAACTCCGCGGCCTCGAACCCCAAGGTGGGCCACACGCTCGTGCTGTGGTGCGCGGCGGCCCTGATGCTCGCCATCGTCGGCAAGTCGGGTCAGTTCCCGCTGCACACCTGGCTGCCCGACGCGATGGCCGGCCCCACGCCGGTCTCCGCGCTCATCCACGCGGCCACCATGGTCGTCGCCGGCGTCTACCTCGGCGCGCGCGTGTACCCCGTCTTCTTCCACGGCTTTTCGATCAGCGCCGGCGGGATCAACCCGATGGTCGCGATCGGCGGTATCACCGTGTTGATCGGGGCCGCGCTCGCGTTCGTGCAGGACGACATCAAGAAGGTGCTCGCCTACTCGACGATCAGCCAGCTCGGCTACATGGTCATGGCCCTCGGTGTCGGCGCGTGGACGGCGGCGGTGTTCCACCTCTTCACCCACGCGTTCTTCAAAGCCGATCTCTTCCTCGGTGCGGGTTCGGTGAGCCACTCGGGCTCACACCACTCCTTCGACATGAAGACCGACATGGGCGGTTTGCGCAAGTACATGCCGCAGACCTACAAGACCTTCGTGATCGGGTCGCTCGCCCTCGCCGGGATCTTCCCGCTCGCGGGCTTCTGGTCGAAGGACGAGATCCTCGTCAGCGCCGGGCACAACGACTACAAGCTCTTCTTGGTGGTGGGCCTCGTCGGTGCGTTCATGACCGCGGCGTACATGACCCGGTGCATCTACCTCACGTTCCACGGCGAATACCGCGGCGCGCACGCGCCGCACGCAATCCCGTTCGTCGACGAGGCCGAGGTCGACCCGATCGACACGCCCGAGTCGGTTGCGCACGACGCCGAGGAGCACGCGCCGCACGAGAGCAACGGCCTCATCCTCGGTCCGCTCTGGGTGCTGTCGTTCTTCGCGATCTTCGCCGGGTTCTTGAACTTCCCCCACTTCGACAAGTTCGAGAAGTGGTTCACGCCGCGCTATCCCGCGGAGTTCGCGGAGATCCTCCACCCGGTCGCCTTCAACCCGATCCTCGCGACCATTTCGGTCCTGGTCGCCGGGCTCGGGATCGGCGTCGTGTGGGCGTACTACGAGGGCAAGTTGCCGCAGGGCCTGGCCGAACGCAACGCGCTCGCCGGCGCGGGCAAGAAGTTCCTCGTCAACAAGTACTACCTCGACTATCTGTACGAGACGATCATCGTCGGCGGGATCAAGGGACCGATCGCGTCGGGCGTCTACTGGTTCAACCAGAACGTCATCGACAACGTCCTCAACTACACGGGGAAGGGTGCGGTGGCCGCGGGGCGGTTCACGTACAACTACCTCGACCAAAAGGGTGTCGACGGCATCGTCAACGGCATCGGCACCCTCACCAGCGATTCCGGCACCGAAGTCCGCAAGATACAAACCGGTCGCCTGCAGTTCTACGCACTCATGCTCGTCGTCGCCGTCGTGCTCTTCGCCGGCGCCCTCTGGATCTTCACCTAGGCAAGGGGAATCGGCTCGATGCATTCCTGGTTCGACTCCTGGGCGTTGACCCTCGTGGTCTTCCTTCCCGCGGTGGGCGCACTCATCACGATGCTCATCCCGCGTTCGGAAGAAGCCGCGATCAAGTGGACCGCGCTCATCACCACGCTGGCGACGCTCGGCTTCACGATCGCGACCGTCGCCAAGTTCGACTTCGACAAGACGAGCACGCTGCAGTTCAGCGTCGTCAAGCCCTGGATCGACGTCATCAACAGCCACTACCACGTGGCCGTCGACGGCATCTCGCTCCCGATGCTCGCGTTGTCGTCGTTCATCACCGTGCTGTGCGTCATCTATTCGTGGAATCACTTCCCCGAACCGCACAACCCCAAGGCGTTCCTCGCGCTGCTGTTGATCCTCGAGGTCGGGATGAACGGAACGTTCGTCGCCCAGGACCTCATCTTGTTCTTCGTCTTCTTCGAGATCGTCCTGCTCCCGATGTTCTTCATGATCGGCGTGTGGGGCGGACCGAACCGCGAGTACGCGTCGATCAAGTTCTTCTTGTTCACACTGTTCGGCTCGGCCCTGATGTTGTTGTCGTTCCTGGCGCTGTACTTCAAGGTCGACGTGCCGGGCGTGGGCCACACGTTCGACATGGTGCTGCTCTCGCACGCCCACGGCGCGGGGTTGGTGAAGAGCACGCAGCTGATCATCTTCGGCGGCTTGTTCCTCGGCTTCGCGATCAAGGTGCCGATGTTCCCGTTCCATACGTGGCTCCCGGATGCGCACACCGAGGCGCCGACGGTGGGCTCGGTGCTCCTGGCCGCGATCCTGCTGAAGCTCGGTACCTACGGGTTCATCCGGATCGCGCTCCCGATACTCCCGGAGGCGGCCAAGAGCTGGGCCCCCTGGATCGGGTTACTGGCGGTCATCGGCATCATCTACGGCGCGCTCGGCTGTCTGGCGCAGAAGGACATGAAGCGACTGATCGCGTTCTCGTCAGTCGCGCACATGGGCTTCGTCATGCTCGGAATCGCGACGCTGACCACGTTCGGCATCAACGCCGCGATCTTCGGCATGGTCGCGCACGGTCTGATCACCGGCATGTTGTTCTTCGTCGCCGGTTCCGTGCAGCACAACTACGGAACCCGGGAGATGTCGCGCCTGGGCGGCTTGTTGAAACAGGCGCCCAAGATGGGTTGGATCCTCGGTTTCGCGGCGATGGCGAGCCTCGGTCTGCCTGGCCTGGCCGGATTCTGGGGTGAGTTCCCGGCCGTGCTCTCCACGTTCAACCCGGGCGGGGATCTTTCCCAACCGCTGTTCCGCGTCTATATGGTCGTCGCCGCCGTCGGCACCGTGCTCGCAGCCGGATATCTGCTGTGGATGTTGCAGAAGGTCGCGTTCGGTGAACCAAAGGTGGAGTTCGCCGACGCGCACATTCACGACGTGACGCCGTTCGAGTGGACGGCGTGGGTGCCGATCCTCGCCCTCATCGTCGCGCTCGGCATCTTCCCCAACCTGATCTTCCGGGTGACCGACGACGCGGTGGCGTGTGGTCCGGCCGCGCCGTTCGTCTCCAAGACCACGGTGCCGGTTTCGCCGACGCTGAAGTGCCCGGCCCTTTCGTCGCCCCTCCCGGCGCAAACTGCGGCTCAGGTCACGGCAGCCAAGGTCGGCACGAAGGTCTCCGGAGGCTGACGTGCTCCTGGCCGCCGCGCAGATCACGCATATCCCCACGCCGACCTTCGACTGGCATGCGTTCGCGCCCGATCTCGTCCTGATCGCCACGATGATCGTGGTGCTGGTCGCGGATCTGGTGCTGCCCGACCGCGAGTCGTGGCGCACGTCGAGCATCACGGCGGTCGGGCTCCTCTGCGCGCTGATCCCGATCGCCACGCTCGCGCACTCCGGCCACGATCGGATCATGTTCGACGGCGCCTACGTGGTCGATCACTACGCGCTCGCGCTGAAGGCCTTCTTCATCATCGCCACGTACATCACCGTGTTGTTGTCGGTCGACTACATCGGTGAGGGCGACTACTACAACGGCGAGTTCTACTTCTTGTTGCTCGTCGCCACGTTCGGCATGAGCATCATGGCCAGCGCGCGTGATCTCATCACGCTGTTCGTGGCGCTCGAGACGATCTCGATTCCCACGTTCGTCCTCGCCGCGTTCCGCAAGCACGACCGCAAGTCGAACGAAGCGGGCGTGAAGTACTACCTGATCGGTGTGCTCTCGTCCGCGATCATGCTCTACGGCTTTTCGCTCATCTACGGCGTGACCGGCGCGACGAAGCTGAGCGACATCTCTGCGTACATGACCCAGCACGGCACGAACTCGTTGGTTGCCGTCGCGATCTTCTTGTCGCTGGTCGGGTTCGCCTTCAAGGTCAGCGCGGTGCCGTTCCACTTCTGGGCGCCCGACACCTACGAGGGCGCGCCGACCCCGGTCACCGCGTTCTTGTCGGTGGCGTCGAAGGCGGGCGGCTTCGTCGCCCTCATCAACATCATCTACTTCGGCTTCCTCACCTCGCACGGTCACAACGCCAACTCCTGGTGGCCGGTCGTGTGGGTACTCGCGGTGTCGTCGATGACGCTCGGCAACCTGGCCGCGCTGCGCCAGACGAACATCGTGCGGATGCTCGCCTATTCGTCGGTCGCACAAGGTGGGTTCATCCTCGTTCCGTTGGCCGCGGCCGGAATTGCCGGCGCGACGGGCCATCTCGACAAGGCGCCCGAAGCCATGAGCGCGGTGGTGGTGTACCTCCTCATCTACGGCGCGATGAACCTGGGTGCATTCGCGGTGGTGATCACCGTCGCCCGGCGTACGCACAGCGCCGAGATCTCGTCGTACGACGGTCTGTTCCAGATCGCGCCGACGCTGGCCGTCATGATGGGTGTGTTCCTCGCGTCGCTCGCGGGGATACCGATCTTCGCGGGCTGGTTCGCCAAGTTCGTGATGTTCCGCTCGATCATCGACGCGGGCACCGGTTGGGCCATCGCCCTCGGCGTCATCGCGGCCGTCAACTCCGTCATCGCGTTCTTCTATTACGCGCGGCCGATCCGGGCCATGATCTTCCACGAGCCCGCCACCGACGACCGCACGCCGCTCGTCGTCCCCCAACCGCTGATGGTCGCGATCGCGATCACCGCCGCGGTGGTGGTCGTGGTCGGCGTCTACCCGGAGATCTTCGCCCGGGTCGGGTCGCTCGCATTCTGATCCGAATCGCGCCAGGCTCGGGGGCGTGAGCACCGCGGCCCAGAACCTCGCGCATGTGATCCACCGCGAAGGTCCGATCACCTTCGACCGGTTCATGGAAGCCGCCCTGTACGCAGAGGGCGGCTTCTTCGCGACCGGTCGCGGCGCGGGCCGTGCCGGCCGCGACTTTGTCACCAGTCCGGAAGTCGGGCCGCTGTTCGGCGTGTGCGTGGCGCGCGCGCTCGACCGGCTGTGGAGGGAGCTCGACGCGCCGGATCCGTTCCTGGTGGTCGAGGCGGGCGCGGGGAACGGTCGCCTGGCCCGCGAGGTCCTGCGCGCTCGGCCCGAGTGCCTCACCGCGTTGCGGTACGTCCTGGTGGAACGTTCGGCCCTGCTGCGGGCCGAGCAGCGCGACCGTCTTCCGCTCGAACCGGTCGACGAGGCGCTCGGGCCGTTCGTACGGAGCGCGGCGGAAGACCAAGCCGTTCCCGAGCAGTCGGCCGGCCCTGTGTTCACTGCGCTCGAAGAGCTGCCCGCGCTCGCGGCTTCGCCCGCGGTCGTCATCGCCAACGAGTTGCTCGACAACCTTCCGTTCGGTGTCGCGCAGTGGGACGGCGAGCGCTGGCTCGAGGTTCGGGTCGCGCGGCGCGAGCCCGACGGATTCGTCGAAGTTCTCGTACCGAGCGAGATGAGCATCGACGACGAAGTTCCCGCGGGCACACGCGTGCCCATCCCGCGGGGGCTGCGCGCGTGGTGGCGCGAATGCGAGAGCGTCGTGCGCGACGGCTTTGTCCTCGTCGTCGACTACACCACGAACATTGCCGAGCTCGGGGCCCGGCCGTGGCTGCGGACCTACCGCGAGCACTCCGTCGGCACCGACCCGTTGGACGCGCCGGGCGAGCAGGACATCACCGCCGACGTCGTGCTCGAGCAGCTCGACGCGGCGGCGCCCTTCGCCCGGTTGCGGATCGACACCCAGGCGGAATGGCTGTCGGCGCTCGGCATCGACGATCTGGTCGCCGAGGGCCGCCGGCGCTGGGAAGCCGGCGCGGCCGAGGGTGGGCTCGAGGCGCTCGCGGGCCGGAGCCGGATCACCGAGGCGGCCGCGCTGACCGACGGCCGCGGGCTCGGTGCCCATCACGTCGTGCTCTACGGAGCCGGGCAGTACGCGGGCCGGAACTTCACCTGGTGAGCGGGCCGCGCGCCCGAGCCGCGAGCGCGCGGGATCGGTTGCCGCGGCCGGTGTGACTAGCCTCCGCGGGCATGACTGAAACGCTCTCGGACCTGTTGCAGGAAGGCCGCTCCTTCCCGCCGCCTGCCGGCTTCGCCAAGGATGCGCTCGTCACCGACGCGAGTGTCTACGAAGACGCGGAACGCGACTGGCAGGGCTTCTGGGCCCGCCAGGCGCTCGCGCTCGACTGGCACCGCGAGTGGGACACGATCCTCGACTGGCAGCTGCCGTTCGCGAAGTGGTTCGTCGGCGGCCGGCTGAACGTCTCCGAGAACTGTCTCGACCGCCACGTGCGCGCCGGGTTCGGCAGCCAGGTCGCGCTGCACTGGGAAGGCGAGCCCGGCGACAGCCGCGCCGTCACGTATCAGGAACTGCTCGACGAGACGTCGCCGCGTCGCGAACCTGTTGCGCGAGCTCGGCGTGGTGAAGGGCGACCGCGTCGCCATCTACATGGGCATGGTTCCCGAGACGGTCGCGGCGATGCTCGCGTGCGCGCGCATCGGCGCCGCGCACTCGGTGGTGTTCGGCGGGTTCACCGCGCAGTCACTCAAGGACCGCATCAACGACGCACAGGCGCGCGTGCTGATCACCGCCGACGGCGCTTGGCGCCGCGGATCGGTCGTCGCGCTCAAGGACATCGCCGACGAGGCATTGGCCGATACGCCTTCGATCGAGCACGTGCTGGTGTTGCGGCGCACCGAGTCGGAGTGCGCGATGCAACCCGAGCGCGATCTCTGGTGGCACGATTCCGTCACGCGCCAGAGCGCGGAGTGCGCGCCCGAGTCGATGGACGCCGAAGATCTGCTGTTCATCCTCTACACCTCGGGCACCACCGGGAGGCCCAAGGGCATCATGCACACGACCGGCGGCTATCTGACGCAGGTCGCGTATACCCACAAATACGTCTTCGATCTGCAGCCCGACACCGACGTCTACTGGTGCACCGCCGACGTCGGCTGGGTCACCGGTCACTCGTACATCGTCTACGGACCGCTCGCGAACCGCGCCACCTCGGTGCTCTACGAGGGCACACCCGACTACCCGGGCAAGGACCGGCTGTGGTCGATCGTCGAGAAGTACAAGGTGACGATCTTCTACACCGCGCCCACCGCGATCCGTACGTTCATGAAGTGGGGCGACGAGCTCCCCGCCGCGCACGACCTCTCGTCGTTGCGGCTGATCGGGACGGTCGGCGAACCGATCAATCCGGAGGCGTGGGTCTGGTACTACGGCATCATCGGCGGCGCGAAGTGCCCCGTTGTCGATACGTGGTGGCAGACCGAAACCGGTGCGATCATGATCAGCGCGTTGCCGGGTGCCACCACGTTGAAACCGGGCAGCGCCACGTTCCCGCTCCCCGGCATCGAAGCGGGGATCGTCGACGACGCGGGCGCGCCCGTCGGCATCCCGGGCGGCGGCTACCTCGTTCTCTCGCGGCCGTGGCCGTCGATGCTGCGCGGGATCTGGGGCGACCCGGAGCGTTACCGCGACACGTACTGGGCGCGGTTCGGCGACAAGTACTTCGCGGGTGACGGCGCCAAGCGCGACGACGACGGGTACTTCTGGCTGCTCGGTCGCGTCGACGACATCATGCTGGTCGCGGGCCACAACATCTCGACCACCGAAGTGGAGTCGGCGCTCGTCGACCACCCGTCGGTCGCCGAGGCCGCGGTCGTCGGCCGCAACGACGAGACGACCGGACAGGCGATCGCCGCGTTCGTGACGCTGCGCAACGGCGTGGAGCCGCGCGAAGAGCTCGTCGAGGAGCTGCGGAACCACGTCGCGCAACTCATCGGGCCGATCGCGAAGCCCAAGACGATCCTGTTCACCGAAGAGCTGCCGAAGACGCGGTCGGGCAAGATCATGCGCCGGCTGTTGCGCAACGTCGCCGAAGACGAACTGCTCGGTGACACGACCACGCTCGCCGACCCCACCGTCGTCGACGGCATCAAGTCGAAGTACCTCGCGTCCCAGCCGACCGAGGAGTAGCGCGCGCTCTGCCGTACATCCCGGAACACTGGACATGGAGTGCCGGACCGGTCGAGCCCGGCCGCGCCGTGGTGGTCGACATCGACGGCGTCCTGTCCGACGCGTCGAGCCGCCAGCACTACCTCGAATCGCCCCGCCAGGACTGGCGCGCCTTCTTCGAGGCCTGCGGCGAGGACCCGGTCATCGAGGAGGTGCACCGGCTCCTCTCGCTGCTCGACCCCGAGCTGCAGATCGTCCTGCTCACCGCGCGGCCGCACCGCGTGCGCTACCTGACCGAGGCGTGGCTCCGCCGGTACGCGATCCGCTTCGACCTGCTGATCATGCGGCCCTGGGGCGACTACGACCTGGCCCGCGACTTCAAACAGTCGACGGTCTGGGAGCTGCGCACCGCCGGCTTCGACCTCGCGCTCGCCTTCGAGGACGACCGCCGCAATGTGGCGATGTTCCGGTCCGAGGGCATTCCCTGCCTCTACGTGCACTCCGGCTACTACGACTGAGGGCCGCAGAGACTTCGCAGCGGGCTCTCAGGTAAGCCTGATTCGATGGAGCTCGGGAAGGCCCGGCGGGTCGCCGGTGTTCTCTTGGACGAGGTGAAAGAGATGTTCCGGAACAACGTCAAGACGGTGGTACTGCTCACGGCGCTCGGTGCGCTGTTCATCGGTATCGGTGGGCTCTTCGGCAGCGGCGGACTGATCCTGGGCCTGCTGCTCGGGTTGGTGTTCGTCGGCGGCTCCTACTGGTTCTCCGACAAGATCGCGGTACGCGCCGCGGGTGCGGTCCCGGTCTCCGAGGCCGACTCGCCCCAGCTCTACGCGATCGTCCGCGACCTGACGACGCGGGCCAACCTCCCGATGCCGGCGATCTACATCAGCCCCGCGTCGCAGCCGAACGCGTTCGCGACCGGCCGCAACGAGCACCATGCCGCGGTGGCGGTCACCCAGGGTCTCTTGCAGGTCGTCGACCAGGAAGAGTTGCGCGGAGTGCTCGCGCACGAGCTCTCGCACGTCCGCAACCACGACATCCTCATCGGATCGGTCGCGGCCACCGTCGCGCTCGCCATCACGTTCCTCGCGCGCATGCTCATGTGGGGTGCGATCTTCGGCGGCATCGGTGGCGGCAACGGCGGCCGGCGCAACAACAACATCCTCGGCGTGCTCGCCATGATGATCCTGGCTCCGATCGCGGCCGCGTTGCTGCAGATGTCGTTGTCACGGTCGCGGGAGTTCGAAGCCGACCGCAGTGGCGCCGAGCTGCTCGGTACCGGGGAGCCCCTCGCCCGGGCGCTCGAGAAGATCGACTCCTACGCGCAGCAGATCCCGATGAACGTCGATCCCGCGCACGCGACGGCGTACATCATCAACCCGCTGACCGGGAAGCAGGCGCAGTTCGCCAACCTGTTCCGCTCGCACCCGCCGACCGAAGAGCGGATCGCGCGGCTGCGCCACCAGCACGCCCACAACGCGTAGCGCGCCGGCGCGGCGGTGGTCCGTCGCTCAGTCGCGGAAGTTCGTGAACTCCAGCGGCACGCCGAAGTCGTGCTCGCGCAGCTTCTGAATCGCGCTCTGCAGGTCGTCGCGCTTCTTGCCCATCACGCGTAGCTGGTCGCCCTGCACCTGGTGCTGGACGCCCTTGATGCCGAGGCCCTTGATGTACTTGCCGATCTCGCGCGCCTTGTCGTCGTTGATGCCGACCTGGATCGACACCTTCTGGCGGGCGCGACCCTTGGTGGCCTCTTCGACCTTGCCGTAGTCGATCGCCTTCAGCGAGACCTTGCGCTTGACCAGCTTCTCCTCGAGCACCTGGGCCACGGCCTTCAACCGTTCCTCCGACGCCGACTCCAGCTCGATCGCGTTGTCCGACTCCTTCAACTCCACGACGCTCTCGGTGCCCTTGAAGTCGAAGCGGTTCGCGAGCTCGCGGCTCGCCTGGTCGACCGCGTTCTTCACCTCTTGCAGGTCCACTTCGGATACCACGTCGAAGGAAGGCATGGGCGTCTCGATCTCTTCGCGGCCGCGGGGGAGCAGTCGCTAGATTAGATCCGGGTCGGTACCCGAGTGGCCAAAGGGGATGGGCTGTAAACCCATTGCGTTACCGCTACGTTGGTTCGAATCCAACCCGGCCCACCACTCTTTTTTCTCGCTTACCTGCTGTCCGGGCTCGCTGCGCTCGCGACTTGAGGCTGCGCTCGCCTCGGGGCGAGCTTGCTCGCTCGGCGCTTCGCCCCTTGCTCTGCTCGCCGCAGGTCGAGGTCAAGGTCAAGGGCAGCTGGCGCACTTCAGGCTGGCGCACTCTCAGAGCATTTTTTGCATGAGGACTACGTCGAGCCAGCGGTTGAATTTGCGGCCGATCTCGCGTTCGCGGCCCACCTGTTCGAAGCCGCAGGCGGCGTGGAGGGCGATCGAGGCGTCGTGATCGCCGACGATGCGGCCGATCACCGAGTGGAAGCCGTGATCGCGGGCCAGGTCGACGAGGTCGCCGAGCAGCAACCGGCCCACACCCTGGCCGCGGAGGTCGCGGCGGACGTAGATCGAGTCCTCGACCGTCGTCGAATAGGCGGGGCGGGGCCGGTACGGCGACAGCGACGCGAAGCCCCCGACTTGGTCGGACTCGTCGACCGCGACGATCGCGGGATGGCCGCCCGAATGCTCGTCGATCCACAGCAGCTGCTCGGTGAGGGTGCGGGGTCGGAGGTCGAAGGTGACGGTGGATTCGAGGACCTCGACGTTGTAGATCGCGCGCAGCGCGTCGGCGTCGCGCCGCTCGACCGGGCGGGTCCGCAAGGCGTGTGGTTCCGGCACGGGCGAGACGCTACGCAACCGGCCGGACCTGCGACGCAGCGGCTCGGCTAAACTCGTCGGGCTTCGCCCCCTTAGCTCAGTTGGCAGAGCACTTCCATGGTAAGGAAGGGGTCTACGGTTCAAGTCCGTAAGGGGGCTCGGTGGCGTCGGCCCATGGCCGGTTCCGGCACGGCGGAGTAGCTCAGTTGGTAAGAGCACACGGCTCATAATCGTGGGGTCGCGGGTTCGAGTCCCGCCTCCGCTACCACATCACCCGCAACACCCGACATCCGCAAGACCCGAAGGTGAATCAGCATGGCGAAAGAGAAGTTCGAGCGGACGAAGCCGCATTTGAACATTGGGACGATTGGTCATATTGACCATGGGAAGACGACGTTGACGGCGGCGATCACGAAGGTTCTGCATGAGCAGAACCCGAAGAACGCGGCGATGGCGTTCGATCAGATCGATAAGGCGCCGGAAGAGAAGGCGCGGGGTATCACGATCTCGATCGCGCATGTGGAGTACGAGACGGAGAACCGTCACTACGCGCATGTCGATTGTCCGGGCCATGCGGACTACATCAAGAACATGATCACGGGTGCCGCGCAGATGGACGGCGCGATCCTCGTCGTCGCGGCGACCGATGGTCCGATGCCGCAGACCCGTGAGCATGTGTTGTTGGCCCGCCAGGTCGGTGTCCCGAGCATTGTCGTGGCGTTGAACAAGAGCGACATGGTCGATGACGAGGAGATCTTGGAGCTGGTGGAGCTCGAGGTCCGCGAGTTGTTGAACGAGTACGAGTTCCCGGGTGATGACACGCCTGTCGTGCGCGTGAGTGCTCTGAAGGCGCTGGAAGGTGACGCGGAGTGGACGCCGAAGATCCTCGAGCTCATGGCGGCGGTCGACTCGTTCTTGCCGGAGCCGACGCGTGATGTGGATCGTCCGTTCCTGATGCCGATCGAGGATGTGTTCACGATCACTGGTCGGGGCACGGTCGTGACCGGTCGGGTGGAGCGGGGGATCGTGAAGGTCGGTGAGGAGATCGAGATCATCGGTCTGCGCAACACGACCAAGACGACGTGTACGGGTGTGGAGATGTTCCGCAAGCTCTTGGATGAGGGCCGCGCGGGCGACAACATCGGCGCTTTGCTGCGCGGCACGAAGAAGGAAGATGTGGAGCGCGGTCAGGTCCTGGCGAAGCCGGGGAGCATTACGCCGCACACGAATTTCACGGCGCAGGTGTACATCTTGACGAAGGAGGAGGGTGGGCGGCACACGCCGTTCTTCACGAACTATCACCCGCAGTTCTATTTCCGGACGACGGATGTGACGGGCACGGTCGCGTTGCCGGAGGGTACGGAGATGGTGATGCCGGGTGACAACACCGAGATGACGGTGGAGCTCGGGAAGCCGATCGCGATGGACGAGGGTCTGCGTTTCGCGATTCGTGAGGGTGGCCGTACTGTTGGTTCCGGCCGCGTCGTGAAGATCGAGAAATAGGGATTTCGAAATGGCGAAGAACGACAAACGCGTCAAAGTCACGCTCGCGTGTGAAGAGTGCAAGCGGCGCAACTACATCACGATGAAGAGCAAGGTCAACGACCGCGAGCGCATCGAGATGAAGAAGTACTGCCGCTGGGACAAGCACCACACCCTCCACAAGGAAACGCGCTAGCAGGAGCGACAGCGGAGGCGGGACGACCCCTAGGCGAAGCCCGCACTTCGGCTCGGCGCAGCGCGAGCGACCCATCAAGGTCGAGCGACAGCGGAGGCGGGACGACCCCTAGGCGAAGCCCGCACTTCGGCTCGGCGCAGCGCGAGCGACCCATCAAGGTCGAGCGACAGCGGAGCAGGCGTCCAGCCGATCCCTCCGGCACCGCGTAACCTTTTAGGGGAGCGCGGGGTCGGAACACCTGTACCCATCAGGAGGATCGGTTGGACGAGGCCGAGCTGGTCGGGGCCGCCCGCAGCGGTGACCGCCAGGCGTTCGACGAATTGGTGCGGCGCACCTTCGTCGGCACGTTCACGCTCGCGCGTCGTCTCACCGGCAACGAGGAGGACGCGCGCGACGTGGTGCAGGAGGCGTACCTCCGGGCCTGGAAGGGCATCGGGAAGTTCCGCGGCGAAGCGGCCTTTTCGACCTGGCTGTATCGCATCACCGCGAACGCGGCCTCGAGCAACGTCCAACGCCGGCGGAAGCACCGGGCCGAGCCCTTCGCCGACGACTTCGAACCCGTCGACTCCGGGGCCGAGGAGCTCGTGTCGCAAGGCGCCGAAACCGCCGAAGCGCTCGATCGCATCGCGATCGCGCTCGACGAGCTCCCCGCCAAGCTGCGCGCCGTGGTCGTGTTGAAGGACGTCTACGGGATGTCGCACGAGGCGATCGCCGAAGAGCTGGGCATATCGGTCTCGGCCGCGAAGGTTCGGTTGCATCGTGCCCGGCGCAAGCTGCGCGACGTGTTGTACGAAGAAGGAGCGCAAGCCGATGCGGTGTGACGAGGTGACCACGCTGTTGCCGGCGATCGTCGACGGCGAAGCGGTCGGTTTCGAGGCCGAACGCCATGTCGAGACCTGCCTGCGCTGCCAGGCCGAACTGGCGCGGTACCGGCGCTTGTTGCGGACGCTGTCGATGTTGCGGACCCGCTACGTCGAGCCCACGCCCGGCTTGCTCGGGGAGACGCTGGCCGCGATCACCGAGGCGGCCGAGCACGGTGCGAGGCGGACGCTCGTCTCGGGCCGCCGGCTCGCGTATGCCGGGGCGATTGGTGGCAGCGCCCTGGCCGCGGGGGCCACTGCCGCGGTGCTGATCGCCCGTTCCCGCAGACGGGCCCTCAGCCTGGCCGGGTAATCGGGCAGCCTCGCCGGGTAATCGGGCAGAACGCGCTGCTATCCTTGCGCGCCTGGCCCCCACGGCCCGGAGGGCAGTAGCTGCAATTGGTAGAGCTCCGGTCTCCAAAACCGGCGGTTGGGGGTTCGAGTCCCTCCTGCCCTGCTCGAATGACAGCCCCGTAAGTTCCGGCTCCGCCAGTCCCACACTCTCGTAATCACGCGTCGAGGCGACATGAACCGACAGACGAAGCGACAGATGGCGAAGCAGGGCTCGGATCGGCCGCGCACGCCCGAAAAGCGGTCGGCCCCGAACCCCCAGGTCGAACGGACCGGGCCGAAGCAGTACTTCTCCGAGGTCCGCGGCGAGATGAAGAAGGTGGCGTGGCCACCGAAGCCGGAGATCCTCAACTCCTCGCTCATCGTGCTGGTCGGCTTGGTCGTGATGACCGCGCTGATCTTCGTGTTCGACTGGGCCGCGGTGCACGTCGTGAACTTCGTGTTCAAGTAGATGGTCGGCACCACCTCGCTTCCCCCGCAAAACAACGATGGCGACGACATGACAACTTCTGAGACCCAGCTTCCGCAAGCTTCCGAGTCCGCCGACGCGGGCGTTGACGCGACCGCGGCCGAAACCGTTGACGAAACCGAGGCCGAGCTCTCCGACGAGAGCGCGGGCGAAGCGGTTCTCGAGGCCGAAGAGGATCACGCCGACGAGGAAGTCGTCGTCGTGGTTCCCGATCTCGGTGGCGCGGAGCTGCTCGATATCGAAGAGGTCGACGCCGCCGACGAGATCGTGTCGCGCTCCGAGCCGAGCCCGTTCGACCGGTCCGGGCGTTGGTACGTGGTTCACACGTACGCCGGTTACGAGAACAAAGTGAAGTCGAACCTCGCGAGCCGCGTGCGTTCGATGGCGGTCGAGGATCGCATCTTCGAAGTCGTCATCCCGATGGAAGACGTCATCGAGTTCAAGAACGGCCGCAAGGTCGTCGTGCAGAAGAAGGTCTTCCCCGGGTACCTGCTCGTGCGGATGGGCCTCGACGACCACGCCTGGTACGTCGTGCGCAACACGCCCGGCGTCACGGGATTCGTCGGCAGCGGCGCCAAGCCCACGCCACTTTCGCGCAAGGAGGTCGAGGACATCCTCGGCACCGGCGTGAAAGAAGAAGGGCCCCAGGCCGAAAAGAAGGTGCGTCCCCGCCTCGAGTACGAGACCGGCGAGCAGGTGCGGGTGGTCACGGGCCCCTTCGCCGACTTCAACGGTGTCATCAGCGAGATCGACGTCGACCGTTCGAAGCTCAAGGTGCTGGTGAACATCTTCGGGCGCGAGACTCCGGTCGAGCTGGAGTTCGGCGACGTCGCCAAGTTGTAGTCGCGCACACCTTCCGAGCGTGCGCGAAACGCAAGCCACGAGAGAGACGAAGTATCTGACATGGCAAAAAGACGAGTTGTTGCGGTCGTGAAGATCCAGATCCAGGCCGGCGCGGCTACCCCCGCGCCGCCGGTCGGTACCGCGCTCGGCCCGCACGGCATCAACATCATGGACTTCTGCAAGGCGTACAACGCCGCGACCGAAGCCCAGCGGGGCACGGTCATCCCGGCCGAGATCACGGTGTACGAAGACCGTTCGTTCACCTTCGTCACCAAGACGCCGCCCGCGCCGGTGCTGTTGCGCCAGGCCGCGGGTATCGACAAGGGCGCCACCGCGCCCCGGCGCGAGACCGCGGGGAGCGTCACCCAGGCGCAGGTCCGCCAGATCGCGGAGACGAAGATGCCTGACCTGAACGCCATCGACATCGAAGGTGCGATCAAGCAGATCGCGGGCACCGCCCGCTCGATGGGTATCGAAGTCGTCGGCTAGATCTTTTGCATTCCCGCCGCCGGAGCACCTCGCCGGCGGACGTACGGGACGGAACGAGGGAGCTTCGAAGGGAGCGCACACCATGGCCAAGTCGAAGAAGTACGTCGACGCATCGAAGCGTTACGACAAGGCGACCCTGCACGAACCCGCCGCCGCATTCGAGCTCGTGAAGTCGATGGCGACGAAGAAGTTCGACGAGACGGTCGAAGCGGCGTTCCGCCTCGGCGTCGACCCCCGCAAGGCCGAGCAGATGTTGCGCGGCACCGTGTCGCTGCCCGCGGGCACCGGCAAGGACGTCCGGGTCGCGGTCTTCGCCGCGGGCGATGCCGCGGAAGCGGCGCGCGAAGCGGGCGCCGATGTCGTCGGAGCCGAAGACCTCGTCAACCGGGTCCAGAACGAAGGCTTCATGGACTTCGACATCGCGATCGCGACCCCCGACCTCATGGGTCAGGTTGGTCGCCTGGGTCGGGTGCTCGGGCCGCGTGGCCTGATGCCGAACCCGAAGACCGGCACCGTCACCACCGACGTCGGCAAGGCCGTCTCCGAGTTCAAGGGCGGCAAGGTCGAGTACCGCACCGACCGCAACGGCAACGTGCACGTGCCGTTGGGCAAGGCGAGCTTCCCGGTCGAGAGCCTCGTCCGGAACTACTCGGCCGTGCTCGACGAACTGCAGCGGGCGCGCCCGTCGTCGGCCAAGGGGCGTTACCTGAAGGGCGTGTCGACGTCGTCGACGATGGGCCCGGGCGTGCGCATCTCGCCCGACGCGCGCGTCGAAGCCGACTAAGGGGCGTCGGCCCCGGGATTTCGGGGGTCAGGCGCCGAAGCCGACGGGCCGGCGTTCGACGCGCGGTCGCAGCGCCGGCCACGGCATCCGGGTGCGGCGGAACGGGATCGCCTGCCCGTCGCGGTAGCTGCGCATCGTGGTCCACAGCGGGCCGCGGGTGATCTCGAGCTCGACCCGGCCGTCGCAGATCATCTCGACGAATCGGAGCGCTTCGTCGCGGCTCGTGAAGATGACGCGTTCGGGCGGGTACGCAACCACCACCCGGTGGTCGTCGATGTCGAGCTCGATGTCGCGGCTGTGGTCGGTGACATGGGGGAGCAGCACGAGCGCGGCGGCGTCGCCGGTGGAGATTGTCATCGCCTCGCGATCCAGGCCCGCGGGCGGGTTGCGGTCGAGGAGATCCTCGAGCTGCACCAAGAAGTCACGGATCATCGGGGTCAGGCTCACGCGCCCCGATCAAATCACGAAATCCCGGCCCGTCCCCGCTCCGTCCCACCTCGCCCCGCCGGCGGCAACCCTCGCCGAATTCTCCGTCACAACGATTCGTCGAACGAATCGTTGCGACACGAATTGCGGCAGTGGGTCGCACCGGCCCCGGTCGCCCGGCCCCATCACCCCGTTCCGGCGAATCGCCGTCGCCCGGCAGGTTTCGATTCGTCGGACTCCACCCCGGCTGACGGCCGCATACGCCTTTCGGCTAGTGTTTCGGACCGTCCAGAGAACGCCAAAGACTTCCGGTCTCGACACGAGGTAATGGACCGAGCTCCCGAGGGAGCGAGGCCCGCCGGGTGAGGCGACTTCCGGGGAGCGTGTGGCTTGTGCCGCGCGCGGCTCGCGAGGCGTCCCGCCCGAGCACCCCGAGGAGCAACTACATGCCCACGAAGGCACCCGCCGACAGCGCGCAGATGCAGCGCAAGACCGCGGTCATCGACGACATCAAGGCCCGGCTCGAGTCCGCCGACGCGGCGGTACTCACCGAATACCGCGGCCTGACCGTCAGCGATATCGCGAACCTGCGCGAGGCCCTGCGCCCCGCCGCCACCGACTACAAGATCTTCAAGAACACCCTGGCCCGGCGCGGCGGCGCGCGACGCCGGTCTCGACGACATCGTCGAGAGCCTCGAAGGCCCGGTTGCGATCGCGTTCGTCCGCCGCGACGGTGGCGACGCGGTCACCGCGGCCAAGGCCCTGCGTGATTTCGCCCGCACCAACCCGAACCTGGTGTTGAAGGGCGGGCTCCTCGGCCCGAGGCTGCTGAGCGGCGCCGACATCGAGGCGCTCGCCGATGTCCCGCCCCGCGACCAGTTGCTCGCCCGCTTGGCCGGTGGCTTCCAGGCCCCCATGGTCAAGGCGGCGGGCCTGTTCCAGGCGTTCACCCGCAACATGGCCTACGGCGTCAAGGCGCTGATCGACCAGCGGATCGAGGGTGGCGAGGCCCCCGTGGCCGAGCCCACGCCCGAGCCCGAAGCCCCCGCCGCCGAGGCACCCGCGGCCGAGGCCCCGAGCCGAGACCGAGACCGAGACCGAGGCTCCGGCCGCAGAAGCGACCGAGCCGGAACAAGCACCCGAAGCAGAAAAGGTAGAGGAGTAATCCGATGGCAACCATGAGCACAGCTGATCTGCTCGACGTCTTCAAGAACATGACGGTCCTCGAGCTCAACGACTTCCTGAAGGCCTTCGAAGAGGAGTTCGGCGTGACCGCCGCGGCTCCGGTCGCAGTCGCAGCCGTCGGTGGCGGCGGCGGTGGCGCCACCGCCGAAGCAGCCGAGGAGAAGGACGAGTTCGACGTCATCCTCACGGCGGCCGGCGACAAGAAGATCCAGGTCATCAAGACGGTGCGCGAGCTCACGAGCCTGGGCCTGAAAGAGGCCAAGGACCTGGTCGACGGCGCCCCCAAGCCCGTGGTCGAGAAGGTGTCGAAGGAAGACGCCGAGAAGGCCAAGACCAAGCTCGAAGAGGCCGGCGCCTCCGTCGAACTCAAGTAGGCGGTCAGGCGGCGGGGCCGGAAACGGCCCCGGGAGCCTGTCCGGACGGGCCCGTACGAGAATCTGGCGGGAAAGTCGTTGCCACCCGCCAGGTTCGGGCTTATCCTGCACCGAACATCCGGGCGTCGTCCGCGCAAGCGGGCGGTGCCCGAATCGCGGTGACTGGCAGCCGGCATGGCAACTCGCTATGCTAGGCGTACCCGTGTCTGCCCGCTCGTGCTCTCCGATCTTCCTGGCTCTTGCCGACGCGCGCCCGATTACCCGGGTTGCCTTGCGTCAGCGCCTTTCGACGCACAGCCCGCAGCACGGCAAGCAATTCAGCATTTCCGCAGTTTGATCTTCTCCGGATTGGAGTGACGTTGGCCCGTCTCGCGTCCCGTGAGCGCCTTTCCTTCTCGAAGCTTCGCGAGGTGAAGGAGCTTCCCAACCTCATCGAAGTGCAGACCGACTCGTTCCGATGGTTCCTCGAGGACGGTGTCGCCGAGGTTCTGCGCGACATCTCTCCCATCGAGGACTTCACCGGTCAGCTGAAGCTCGAGCTGACCGACCACGTCTTCGACCCGCCGAAGCACTCCGAGGACGAGTGCCGCGAGCGCGACATGACCTACGCGCGTCCGTTGTTCGTCACGGCCCGCTTCATGAACGCGCAAACGGGCGAGATCAAAGAGCAGACGGTCTTCATGGGTGACTTCCCGATGATGACCGACCGTGGAACGTTCATCATCAACGGCACCGAGCGCATCGTCGTATCGCAGCTCGTCCGTTCGCCCGGCGTGTACTTCGGGGTCACCCCCGACAAGACCGCGCCCGAGCGCGAAGTGATCGACGCCAAGATCATCCCGAGCCGCGGTGCCTGGCTCGAGTTCGAGGTCGACAAGAAGGACGTCGTCTACGTCCGTATCGACCGCAAGCGCAAGCAGCCGGTGACCGTGTTGTTGAAGGCGCTCGGCTTCGGTGAGACCGACGAGGAACTGCTCAACCTCATCGTCGACGAAGAGGGTCGCCCCTACGAGTCGATGCGCAACACGCTCGAGAAGGACCACACGGCGAGTGTCGACGAGGCGTTCATCGACATCTACCGCAAGCTCCGTCCGGGCGAACCGCCGACCCCGGACTCGGCACGTGCACTGCTCGAGAACCTGTTCTTCAACCCGAAGCGCTACGACCTCGCCAAGGTCGGCCGGCACAAGGTGTCGAAGAAACTCTCGAAGGAGTACCCGTTCCTCGGGCTCGACCGCTTCGACCTCCCGATCCCGTTGGCGAACGTCGACGCCGGCCGCGCCGGTGCCGACTTCACGCTGATCCGCTCGGACATCCTCGCGGTCGTCTCGTACATCGTGAAGCTGCACAACCGCGACTCGGGCTACTTCCCCGACGACATCGACCACTTCGGCAACCGCCGGGTGCGCACTGTCGGCGAGCTCATCCAGAACCAGCTCCGTGTCGGCCTCAGCCGCATGGAGCGGGTCGTGCGCGAGCGCATGACGACCCAGGACGTCGAGGCGATCACGCCGCAGACGCTCATCAACATCCGTCCGGTCGTGGCTGCGATCAAGGAGTTCTTCGGTTCGTCGCAGCTCTCGCAGTTCATGGACCAGACGAACCCGTTGGCCGCACTGACCCACCGGCGACGCCTCTCGGCGCTCGGCCCGGGTGGTCTGTCGCGTGAGCGGGCCGGCTTCGAGGTGCGAGACGTGCACCCGAGCCACTACGGCCGCATGTGCCCGATCGAAACGCCGGAAGGCCCGAACATCGGCCTCATCGGTTATCTGTCGAGCTTTGCGCGCATCAACCGGTTCGGCTTCATCGAGACCCCCTACCGCAAGGTCGTCAAGGGTCGCGTCACCGACGAGATCGAGTACCTCGCGGCCGACGACGAAGACGAGTACGTCATCGCGCAGGCGAACGTGCGCATCGACGACCAGGGCAACTTCCTCGACGAGCGCGCCCTCGTCCGCGTGGGTCGGGGCGAGATCGGCTTCTTCGCCCCCGACGAGGTCCAGTACATGGACGTGTCGCCGAAGCAGCTCTTGCTCGGTTGCCACCGCGCTGATCCCGTTCCTCGAGCACGACGACGCGAACCGCGCGCTCATGGGCGCCAACATGCAACGTCAGGCCGTGCCGCTGCTGCGCGCGACCGCGCCGTACATCGGTACCGGTGTCGAGGCTCGCGCCGCACGCGACGCGGGCGACGCGTTGCTCGCGGCCGACGACGGAACCATCGTCGACGTCGCCGGCGACACCGTCACCGTCGACTACAAGAACGGCGGCCGCACCACGCACCGCCTCGCCAAGTTCCGGCGTTCGAACCAGGGCACCTGCATCAACCAGAAGCCCCTGGTCGGCGGCGGCGACGTGGTGAAGAAGGGCGACATCCTCGCCGACGGTCCCTCCACGCACCAAGGTGAGCTCGCGCTGGGCAAGAACCTGCTCGTCGCGTTCGTGCCGTGGAAGGGTCACAACTTCGAGGACGCGATCGTCCTCTCGGAGCGCTTGGTGAAGGACGACGTGCTCACGTCGATCCACATCGAAGAGCACGAGATCGACGCCCGCGACACGAAGCTCGGTGCGGAAGAGATCACACGCGACATCCCGAACCTCTCCGAGGACATCCTGAAGGACCTCGACGAGCGCGGCATCATCCGCATCGGCGCCGAGGTCGGCGCAGGCGACATCCTGGTCGGCAAGGTCACGCCCAAGGGCGAGACCGAGCTCACCCCGGAAGAGCGTCTGCTCCGTGCCATCTTCGGTGAGAAGGCCCGCGAGGTCCGCGACACCAGCCTGAAGGTGCCGCACGGCGAGACCGGCAAGGTCATCGACGTGCGCGTGTTCAGCCGCGACGACGGTCACGAGCTGCCGCCCGGTGTGAACCAGCTGGTGCGCGTGTACGTCGCGCAGAAGCGCAAGATCAGCGAGGGCGACAAGCTCGCCGGTCGGCACGGCAACAAGGGTGTGATCTCCAAGATCCTCCCGATCGAGGACATGCCGTACCTCGACGACGGAACCCCCGTCGACATCGTCCTCAACCCGCTCGGTGTGCCGAGCCGTATGAACGTCGGCCAGGTGCTCGAAGCGCACCTCGGTTACGCGGCGCGCCACGGCTGGGACGACGAGCACCGCAAGCCCGCGGAGCCGAACAAGACGCGTACTCGCACCGAGCCCGCGGTGTGGATCTCGAGCCCGGTGTTCGACGGTGCGCACTGGGACGAGGTCGAGCAGGCCGGTCCCGAGGGAACCATCCGCGAGATCTTCGAGCGGCTGAACCCCGACGGCGCCGACGGCAAGAAGCTCATCGGTACCGACGGCAAGGTCACGTTGAACGACGGCCGCACCGGCCAGCCGTTCGACCGCCCGGTCACCGTTGGCTACATGTACATCCTGAAGCTGTCCCACCTCGTCGACGACAAGATCCACGCTCGTTCGACGGGCCCCTACTCGATGATCACGCAGCAGCCCCTCGGCGGTAAGGCGCAGTTCGGCGGCCAGCGGTTCGGAGAGATGGAAGTGTGGGCGCTCGAGGCCTACGGCGCCGCGTACGCGTTGCAGGAGATCTTGACGATCAAGTCCGACGACGTGCTCGGCCGCGTGAAGGTGTACGAGGCCATCGTCAAGGGCGAGAACATCCCCGAGCCGGGAATCCCCGAGAGCTTCAAGGTGCTCATCAAAGAGATGCAGGCACTCTGCCTGAACGTCCGGGTCATCGACGAGAACGGTCAAGAGATCGAGATCCGCGAACTGGACGAAGACGCGTTCCGCACCACCGAATCGCTGGGCATCGACTTGTCGAGACCCGAACGCGGCACGGACGAGGAAGACGCGGCGAGCGCAAGAGCGAGGTTCTGAGTTATGGGAACAGTTTTCGACGTCAACTCGAGCCGACGGCTCACGATCAATCTCGCCACGGCCGGCGACATTCTCACCTGGTCGAACGGCGAGGTGAAGAAGCCGGAGACGATCAACTACCGCACGCTCAAGCCGGAGAAGGACGGACTCTTCTGCGAGAAGATCTTCGGTCCCACGAAGGACTGGGAGTGCTACTGCGGTAAGTACAAGCGTGTCCGGTTCAAGGGCATCATCTGCGAGCGCTGTGGCGTAGAGGTCACGCGCTCGAAGGTGCGCCGCGAGCGCATGGGCCACATCCAGCTGGCCGCGCCCGTCACGCACATCTGGTACTTCAAGGGTGTCCCGAGCCGGCTCGGCTACCTGCTCGACATCGCGCCGAAGAGCCTCGAGAAGGTCATCTACTTCGCCGCGCACCTCGTCACGTGGGTCGACACGGAGCGTCTGCACAAGGACCTCCCGTCCCTCGAAGCCGAGATGAAGGCGGAGATCGGGCGACGTCGAGCGCGAGCGTGAGGTCAAGTTGCGCGAGCGCGACGAGACCTACATCGCCGAGCTCGAAGAGCTCGAGGGTCGGAGCGCGAAGAAGAACGAGATCGAGCGCGCCGAGAAGGCCAAGAACAAGGACTTCGAGGACATCCGGCTCCGTTACGAAGAGGAGCTCGGACAGCTGAAGCAGGTCTGGGACACGCTCAAGTCGATGAAGCCCAAGCAGCTCATCGACGACGAGCGCGTGTGGCGCGAGCTCGTCGACCGTTACCACGACTACTTCGCCGGCGGCATGGGTGCCGAGTCCGTCAAGGACCTCGTCTCCCGGCTCGACCTCGACGAGGTGGAGGTCGATCTCAAGGAGACGATCGCCACCGCCAAGGGTCAGCGCAAGGCGAAGGCGATCAAGCGGCTGAAGGTCGTGTCGGCGTTCAACCGCCGCGACGACAACAACCGTGCGATCAACTCGCCGCTCGGCATGATCCTCGACGTCGTCCCGGTCATCCCGCCCGACCTGCGCCCGATGGTGCAGCTCGACGGTGGCCGTTTCGCGACCTCCGACCTGAACGACCTCTACCGCCGCGTCATCAACCGCAACAACCGGCTGAAGCGGCTCCTCGACCTCGGCGCGCCCGAGATCATCATCAACAACGAGAAGCGCATGTTGCAGGAGGCCGTCGACGCGTTGTTCGACAACGGCCGCCGTGGTCGCCCGGTGACGGGTCCCGGTAACCGCGCGCTCAAGTCGCTGTCCGACATGTTGAAGGGCAAGCAGGGCCGGTTCCGTCAGAACCTGCTCGGCAAGCGCGTCGACTACTCGGGCCGTTCGGTCATCGTCGTCGGTCCGCAGCTGCGCTTGCAGCAGTGCGGCCTGCCGAAGCAGATGGCGCTCGAGCTCTTCAAGCCCTTCGTCATGAAGCGGCTCGTCGATCTCGAGTACGCCCAGAACATCAAGTCGGCCAAGCGCATGGTCGAGCGCGCCCGTCCGCAGGTCTGGGACGTGCTCGAAGAGGTCATCAAGGAGCACCCGGTCTTCTTGAACCGTGCACCAACGCTGCACCGTCTCGGCATCCAGGCGTTCGAGCCCATCCTGGTCGAGGGCAAGGCGATCCAGATCCACCCGCTCGTCTGCTCGGCGTTCAACGCCGACTTCGACGGTGACCAGATGGCCGTGCACCTTCCGCTCTCCGCGGAGGCGCAGGCCGAGGCGCGCATGCTCATGCTCGCCGCGCACAACATCTTGTCGCCGGCGTCCGGTCGTCCGATCGCGGTGCCGAGCCAGGACATGATCATCGGCCTCTACTACCTCTCGGAGGCCCTCGACGGTCTCCCGGGTGAAGGCCGCGTGTTCCGTTCGATCGACGAGGCCTATGCCGCGTACGAGGAGCGGTTCGGGGCCGACGGCGAGACGATCGCGCTGCACGCCAAGATCAAGGTTCGCATGCCGATCGGCAAGTTCGCGCCGGAGCACTTCCACGCGCGCGCTGGAAGACGGCACGCCGCAGAGCATCGTGCTCCGTGAGTACGGCTCGAACGGATCGAGCGAAGTGCTCGTCGAGACGTCGCTCGGGCGCCTGTTGTTGAACAGTGCGTTCCCCGACAACTTCCCGTTCGTCAACCGCATCATGCGCAAGCGCGACATCACCGAAGTCGTGGGCGAGCTCGTGGTCGGTTACGACAAGGCCGAGGTTGCGAACAGCCTCGACCGGATGAAGATGCTCGGCTACGAGTGGTCGACCCGTTCGGGCCTCACCATCTCGATCGCCGACGTCACGACGCCGCCCGCCAAGGCGGGTCTCCTCGAGAAGTTCGAGGGCGAAGCGGCCAAGGTCGAGAGCCAGTACGAGCGGGGCATCATCACCGACGACGAACGGCGCCAGCAGGAAATCGAGATCTGGACCGACGCGACCAACCAGGTCACGAAGGCCATGCAGGATCTCATGCAGTCGACGCAGTTCAACCCCATCGACATGATGGTGGGGTCGGGTGCCCGAGGAAACATCATGCAGGTGCGTCAGATCGCCGGTATGCGCGGTCTCGTCGCCAACCCGCGTGGTGAGATCATCCCGCGCCCGATCAAGAGCAACTTCCGTGAGGGCCTCTCGGTCCTCGAGTACTTCATCTCCACCCACGGTGCACGGAAGGGTCTGGCCGACACCGCACTGCGTACCGCCGACTCCGGGTACCTGACCCGTCGACTCGTCGACGTGGCCCAGGAGCTCATCGTGCGCGAGTGGGACTGCGAGACGAGCCGCGGCATCTGGGTCGAGGACGTGCTCCCCGGCCCCGACTCGTGGCGGGTGCTCGAGACCAGCCTGCTCGGTCGTTGTCTCACCGAAGACGCCACGCTCGCCGACGGCACGGTCATCCCGCGCAACGTCGAGATCGACGACGACGCCATGCGTCTGCTCGCCGACGACGAGGGCATCACGCGCCTGCGGGTGCGCACGGTGCTCACGTGCGAGACGGTGTCGGGTGTCTGTTCGCAAGTGCTACGGCCGCATGCTGGCCACCGGCAAGATCTCCGATCTCGGTGAAGCGATCGGAATCGTGGCGGCCCAGTCGATCGGCGAGCCCGGCACGCAGCTGACCATGCGTACGTTCCACACCGGCGGTGTCGCCGGCGAGGACATCACGCACGGTCTTCCGCGTGTGGTCGAGCTGTTCGAAGCCCGGACCCCGAAGGCGGCATCACTGCTCGCCGACGTGTCGGGTGTCGTGCGGATCGGCGAGAACGAGAAGGGCGAACGGCTCATCACGATCGTCTCCGACGACGGCACCGAGCTCGAGTACGCGGTGTCGCGCCGGGCGCACGTGAGCGTCCGCGAAGGCCAGGAGGTCACCGCCGGTGACCGTTTGGTCGGCGACGAGAAGAGCCCGCTCGACCCGAAGAAGCTCCTCGAGATCAAGGGCGTGCGCGAGACGCAGCAGTACCTGGTCGACGAGGTGCAGCGGGTGTACCGCGACCAGGGTGTGTCCATTCACGACAAGCACATCGAGGTGATCGTCCGGCAGATGTTGCGCCGGGTGACCGTCTCGGAGCCGGGCGACAGTGCGTTCCTGCCCGGCGAGAAGGTCGACACCCGCCGCTACGCGGAGGAGAACCGTCGACTCGTCGAGGAAGGCAAGCGCCCGGCCGAGGGTCGTCCCGAACTGATGGGAATCACCAAGGCTTCGCTCGCCACCGACTCGTGGTTGTCGGCCGCGTCGTTCCAAGAAACGACACGGGTGCTCACCGAGGCGGCGATCGAGGGCCGTTCCGACGGGCTCGAGGGCCTGAAGGAGAACGTGATCATCGGCAAGCTCATCCCTGCGGGAACGGGCATGCCGATGTACCGCAACATCAAGACGGAAGCTCCCGAGTACGAGCCGCTTCCCTTCTACACGTCCGAGGTCGAAGAAGAGATGGACCTCGCCACGTGGCTGCGGGAAGCGAGCACGAACCGCCAGGCCGAGGCCGACCTCGGTGGCGCGGCTCCGGAGCCCGAGATCCCGGCCCTCCCGGAAGTGAGTGAGCCCACCGCGGTGGTCGATCTCCCGGGTACGGCCGACATCGGTCGCGACGACCAAGGGGAAATCGCGGCCGGCGATTGAACGTGACGGCGTCCGGCCCCGCACTTTGGGGCCGGACGTTCGTCCTGCTACGATCGCCCGTCGGCTCCGTGCGCCTTGACGCGCTCCGGGCCTCCCGAAAGTCCTTGTTAGAACCCACGCGAAAGTTTCAGAGGGAAGACGTGCCCACGATTGCCCAGCTCGTCCGCAAGGGACGGGAATCGAAGGCCGAGAAGACCAAGACCCCGGCCCTCAAAGGCTCCCCGCAGCGTCGGGGCGTGTGCACGCGCGTCTTCACCACGACGCCCAAGAAGCCGAACTCGGCGCTGCGCAAAGTTGCGCGTGTCCGGCTCACCTCGGGCATCGAAGTGACGGCGTACATCCCGGGTATCGGTCACAACCTGCAAGAGCACTCCATCGTGCTCGTGCGTGGCGGCCGTGTGAAAGACCTGCCGGGCGTGCGTTACAAGATCATCCGCGGCGCGCTCGACGCGTCCGGCGTTGCGAACCGTAAGCAGGCGCGTAGCCGCTACGGCGCCAAGAGGGAGTCGTAATGCCCCGCAAGGGTCCCGCCCCCCGACGCGAGCTGATGCCCGACCCGATCTACCGGTCGGTCGTCGTGACTCAGCTCGTCAACAAGGTGCTCGTCCGCGGCCAGCGCTCCACTGCGGAGCACATCGTGTACCAAGCGCTCGAGGAGATCGGCCGCAAGACGGCCGGCGACCCGGTCGCGGTGCTGAAGCGTGCGGTCGAGAACGTCCGCCCGCAGCTCGAGGTGCGCAGCCGCCGGGTCGGCGGCGCCACCTACCAGGTCCCGGTCGAGGTCAGGCCCCGCCGGGCCACCACGCTCGCGATCCGCTGGATCGTGGGCTACTGCCGCCAGCGGCGGGAGAAGACCATGGCCGAGCGCCTGGCCGGCGAGCTCTTGGATGCCAGCAACGGCATCGGGGCCTCGATCAAGCGCCGGGAAGATCTTCAGAAGATGGCGGAATCAAACAAGGCTTTCGCGCATTACCGCTGGTAGTGCGCCAAAAAGGGACGATCAGTTCATGATGATCCGAGCAGTGACAAGGGAGTCGGCCGAACGCCGTTGACCACGACGTGACGCCGAGCGAGCCAGGCCGATTGGCTGGGCCCGCACCTCCCGACCGGGCCCCGAGCAATCGGGTTCGCCCGGTCGTCTGCTGCACGCCCCCGACACCCCACGAAGACACGCCGCCCTGAAGACACGCCGCCCCTGAAGAGGAACACGAGATGGCACGCGAATTTCCGCTCGAGAAAACCCGCAACATCGGGATCATGGCCCACATCGACGCGGGCAAGACCACCACGACCGAGCGCATCCTGTATTACACCGGTCGTACCTACAAGATCGGTGAGGTGCACGAAGGCGCCGCGGTCATGGACCACATGATCCAAGAGCAAGAGCGCGGCATCACGATCACCTCCGCGGCCACGACCGCGCAGTGGCACGACTGCCAGATCAACATCATCGACACGCCCGGCCACGTCGACTTCACCGTCGAAGTCGAGCGTTCACTGCGCGTCCTCGACGGCGCGGTCGCGGTCTTCGACGCGGTCGCCGGCGTCGAGCCCCAGACCGAGACGGTCTGGCGCCAGGCGAACAAGTACGACGTCCCGCGTTTCTGCTTCGTCAACAAGATGGACCGCGTCGGCGCCGACTTCGAGCGCTGCGTCTCCATGATGCGCGACCGCCTCGACGCGGTACCCGCCGTCATCCAGTTGCCGATCGGTTCCGAGAGCGACTTCCGCGGCGTGATCGACCTCGTCGCGATGAAGGCCGTCGTGTGGCCGCTCGACGACGACACCGAAGGTGCGAAGTTCGAGATCGTCGACATCCCCGCCGAGTACGCCGACGCCGCGGCCGAGGCGCGCCACGAGCTGATCGAGACGATCGCGCACGTCGACGATCACCTGCTCGAGAAGTACCTCGAAGGCGAAGAGCTCACGGCCGACGAGGTCAAGGCCGCGATCCGCACCGGCACGCTCACGTTCGAGTTCGTGCCCGTGCTGTGCGGCTCCGCGTTCAAGAACAAGGGCGTGCAGCCCATGCTCGACGCGGTCGTCGACTTCCTGCCCGCACCGATCGACATCAAGCCCACCGAGGGCATCGACCTGAACGGCGAGGCCGGTCGAGCGCAAGGCCAGCGAGAACGAGCCCTTCGCCGCGCTCGCCTTCAAGATCGTGGCCGACCCCTACGGCAAGCTCACCTACTTCCGCATCTACTCGGGCAAGCTCGAGAAGGGTTCGGAGATCTACAACTCCACCAAGGACCGCAAGGAGCGCATCGGGCGCATCCTGCGCATGCACGCGAACCAGCGCGAGGACATCGAAGTCGCGTACGCGGGCGACATCGTCGCGGGTCTCGGTTTCAAGCAGACCACGACCGGTGACACGCTCTGCGAGCGCTCGACGCCGATCATCCTCGAGCAGATGATCTTCCCCGAGCCCGTCATCTCGGTGGCGATCGAGCCCAAGACGAAGGCCGACCAGGACAAGCTGGGCAAGGCGCTCGAGCTCGCTCTCCGACGAGGACCCGACCTTCCGGGTGCACACGGACGAGGAGACCGGGCAGACGATCATCCGCGGCATGGGCGAGCTCCACCTCGAGGTGCTCGTCGACCGGATGATGCGCGAGTTCAACGTCGAAGCGCACGTCGGCAAGCCGCAGGTTGCGTACCGGGAAACCATCACGCAGTCCGTCGAGAAGGTCCAGCATCCGCTACATCCGCCAGACGGGTGGACGCGGTCAGTTCGCCGACGTCGTCATCGCGCTCGACCCCACCGGTCCCGGTGGCGGTTACGAGTTCGTCGACGAGATCAAGGGTGGCGTCATCCCGCGCGAGTACATCCCCGCGGTCGACGCCGGTATCCAAGAGGCGATGCAGGGTGGTGTCGTCGCCGGGTATCCGTTCGTCGACGTGCGGGTCCGCCTTACCTTCGGTTCGTACCACGAGGTCGACAGTTCGGAGATGGCGTTCAAGATCGCCGGCTCCATGGCGCTTCAAGGAAGCGGCCAAGAAGGCCAAGCCGCAACTGCTCGAGCCCGTCATGTCGGTCGAGGTCGTGACCGCCGACGAGTACATGGGCGACGTCATCGGCGACCTCAACTCGAGGCGCGGTCAGGTCGAGGGCGTGGAGCAGCGCGGCAGCGCGCAGGTCATCACGGCCAAGGTCCCACTCGCGCAGATGTTCGGGTATGTTGGCGATCTGCGGTCGCGCACCCAAGGGCGCGCGACGTACACGATGCAGTTCGACTCGTACCAAGCGGTGCCCGACTCCATCGCGCAGGAGATCATCGCTCGGGTGCGCGGCGAATGACGCGCCCCCGCCCGGTTCACGCCCCCAGTATCAACAACGTTTCCCGTAACGAGAGGTAGAGGTCGGTCCGATGGCCAAAGAGAAGTTCGAGCGGACGAAGCCGCATTTGAACATTGGGACGATTGGTCATATTGACCATGGGAAGACGACGTTGACGGCGGCGATCACGAAGGTTCTGCATGAGCAGAACCCGAAGAACGCGGCGATGGCGTTCGATCAGATCGATAAGGCGCCGGAAGAGAAGGCGCGGGGTATCACGATCTCGATCGCGCATGTGGAGTACGAGACGGAGAACCGTCACTACGCGCATGTCGATTGTCCGGGCCATGCGGACTACATCAAGAACATGATCACGGGTGCGGCGCAGATGGACGGCGCGATCCTCGTCGTCGCGGCGACCGATGGTCCGATGCCGCAGACCCGTGAGCATGTGTTGTTGGCCCGCCAGGTCGGTGTCCCGAGCATTGTCGTGGCGTTGAACAAGAGCGACATGGTCGATGACGAGGAGATCTTGGAGCTGGTGGAGCTCGAGGTCCGCGAGTTGTTGAACGAGTACGAGTTCCCGGGTGATGACACGCCGGTCGTGCGCGTGAGTGCTCTGAAGGCGCTGGAGGGTGATGCGGAGTGGACGCCGAAGATCCTGGAGTTGATGGCGGCGGTCGACTCGTTCTTGCCGGAGCCGACGCGTGATGTGGATCGTCCGTTCTTGATGCCGATCGAGGATGTGTTCACGATCACTGGTCGGGGCACGGTCGTGACCGGTCGGGTGGAGCGGGGGATCGTGAAGGTCGGTGAGGAGATCGAGATCATCGGTCTGCGCAACACGACCAAGACGACGTGTACGGGTGTGGAGATGTTCCGCAAGCTCTTGGATGAGGGCCGCGCGGGCGACAACATCGGCGCTTTGCTGCGCGGCACGAAGAAGGAAGATGTGGAGCGCGGTCAGGTCCTGGCGAAGCCGGGGAGCATTACGCCGCACACGAATTTCACGGCGCAGGTGTACATCTTGACGAAGGAGGAGGGTGGGCGGCACACGCCGTTCTTCACGAACTATCACCCGCAGTTCTATTTCCGGACGACGGATGTGACGGGCACGGTCGCGTTGCCGGAGGGTACGGAGATGGTGATGCCGGGTGACAACACCGAGATGACGGTGGAGCTCGGGAAGCCGATCGCGATGGACGAGGGTCTGCGTTTCGCGATTCGTGAGGGTGGCCGTACTGTTGGTTCCGGCCGCGTCGTGAAGATCGAGAAGTAGGGACACCAGATGGCAGCTCCTTCGGGGCAAAAGATCCGCATCCGGCTGAAGGCGTACGACCACGAGGTCATCGACCAGTCGACGAAGAAGATCGTCGAGACGGTGATCCGTACGCAGGCCAAGGTGCGCGGTCCGGTCCCGCTTCCGACGGAGATCCGCAAGTACACGGTGATCCGCTCGCCGCACGTCGACAAGGACAGCCGCGAGCACTTCGAGATGCGGATCCACAAGCGCCTGATCGACATCGTCGAGCCGACCGGGAAGACCGTCGAAGCGCTCCAGCGCCTCGACCTCCCGGCCGGTGTCGACATCGAACTGAAGATGCAGCAGGCCTAGAACCGCTCGGGTCCGATTACGGACCCGATGCGGGCCGGTCCGTCACGACCCGATGCGGGCAGGTCCGTCAGGACCCGATGCGCTTGTAGAGCACTGCGTTCGATGATCGCGCCACGACCTCGAACGCATCCTTGATCTGCGTCAGCACTTCGGGGTGGTCGGTGAGGTCGGGCGGAAGCATCAGGTACTGGACGTTGTCCGCCTGCGGTAGCCGTTGGCCTTCTTGTTTGAACGTGTCCCAGTACGCGGCGTGGAACGGCGTCGGCCACACGTAGATCTGCTTGCGGTGGTCGATGTGGGGCACGAACGAGTAGTACGCCGCGACCACCGCGTTGGGCGGCAACTGGTCTTGGACCTGGTGGATGGCCGCGACCGCGGGGTTCGACGGGCTCCAGTGCGCGATGTCGTGGTGCGCGGCGTACGGGAACGGGCCCCAGAGATAGCCGCTCCACAGCGCGGATACGCCGACGATCGCCACCGCGATCGCGCGGAAGCGATTCCGCTTCAGCTTGGCGATCGCGTACACCGTGCCCAACGTCAGCGCGGGCAGGATCACCATCGAGTAGTGGTACGCGATCTGGTGCTGGTAGCCGAAGTTGCTGAGGATGTTCGTGAAGAGCACCAGGACCGACGTCAGGGCGATCTCCGGCGCGATGAAGAACATCAGGCCGGTCGGGGCGATCATCTGCCAGATGTAGAACGGGCGGCCGTTCGGGTAGTCGCTGTGGATGATGTATTTGACGAAGTCGGCGGGCTTCTTGAGGACCTCTTTGATCGTGCCGCTCACGCCGCCGAACGGGATGCGGCCCTGGTTCAGCGACGGTACGCCGATGAGAGAGCGCATGATCCCGAACGTCGCGATGAACGCGTAGGCGATCGAACCGCCGGCCAGGATCAGGCCGAGCCGCCGGTTGCGCCGGAACGCGAACCACACGAGCAGCGGTAACAAGATGAGCACGACGTCTTCTTTGCCGAGCAGCGCGAGCACGCTGAACACGACGAACATGCGCGGCTTGTTCTCGACCGCGGCATAGATCGCGAACCCGAGTATCGGTACGAGCAGCGCGTCGGGATGGAAGTTCTCGAGGTTCGTCTGGGCCAGCGCGGGATGCAGCAGGAACGCGGCCGCGAGGATCGTCGCGAACAAGGGGTTCGCGAGGCGGCGCATCGCGAGCATGTACACCGGGACCGCGCCGAGCGCGAGCGCGGCGGCCTGGATCCACAGGAGGGTCGTGGCGTCGGGTCGGATCCAATAGAAGGGGACCAAGAAGAGCAGAAGGAACTGCGTGTGGTCACCGAAGAGGTTGCGGCCCATCTCGGTGACGTACGGGGCGTGGAAGCGGCTCAGCAGCCAGAGCCCTTGGTCGTACAGCCCGATGTCGAAGGCGCTGTCGCCGTAGCCCCGGTGGACGTCGCTCGTCAGGTGTCCGAAATGGACGAAGTAATAGAGCATGAAGAACGCCGTCACCGCGACGCCGGTCACACCCCACACCGGGTCGCGGCCGAAGATCCAGTGATCGAGGAACGCCGGGCCCGCCGGCCCGGCCTCGTCCGCAGCGGCCTCGTCCGAAGTGGCGTCGGTCGAAGTGGCGTCGGTCGAAGTGGCGCCGGTCGAAGTGCCCGCGGGCGAGGTGGCCTCGGGGGAATTCGTCTCGGGCGCCTCGGGCAGGCTCGGATCGGAGTCGATGCTCATCAGAGGTGAAGAACGCGCCTTTGGGACCGCCCGGCTACGGCGGCGAAGCTAGCAGCCTGCTCCTGCGCGAAGAAGGCGCGGATTACTGTTACCCGACGCCGAGGTGATCGTGCGCGTGATGCCTGGAGATCTCTCGTCCACCACCGAAGTCGATCCCCGCGAACCGGACGAAGTCGCGCGAACCGACGCCGAGCCCGCGGCCGCGGAATCTTCCGTGCACCCACCAGCACCCGATGTCGCGCGCGAGATCCCGGCGATCGTGTGGACGATCCTGGGCGCGCTCGCCGGGGTGGGCACCGCGCTTTGGATCACGCGCCACGCCTGGGGTCCGCACGTGATCGCGGGCGGCGACATCACCGCCGATCTGGTGCGATCGAACTACGGCATCGCGCACTTCGTCTTGCACGGCCGCCTCGACGGTTGGTTCCCGCGCTTCATGCTCGGGCACGAGGAGTTCTTGTTCAACGGGCCCGGGGTCACCTGGGCGGTCGCGCTGATCCGCGCGCTCACCTTCGGCGCGCTGTCGACGACCGGTGCGGTCAAGGCCCTCGCGATCGTTTCGATCGCGGCCGAACCACTCGCGGTTGCATACCTCGCGCGCTCGTTCGGGCTCGATCGCCTCGGCGCGGGTATCGCCGGCGTCCTCGCGCTCGTCGCAACCGTCGGTTACGGACTCGGCCTCGAAGGCCTCTTCGTCAACGGGCTGCTCTCGCACCAGGTCGGCGCGATCCCGTTCTTCGTGTCGTTCGGTGCAGTCCTGCGCGCCTACGACGAGCCGACCCGGCGGCGGTGCGTCATTGCCGGCGTTGCGCTGGCGTTGCTCGCGATCACGCACCTCATATCCATGATGATCCTCGCGGTCATGTTGCCGATCGCGTTGCTGTTCCGCCTCGGCGCGAGCACCACCCGGGAGCGGTGGCGCGGGCTACGCGGCGTGTTCGTGTCGGGGCTCGTCGCGCTCGGCCTCGGTGCGTTCTGGGCGCTGCCGTTCGTGGCGCACCGCGATCTGCACGGTCCGATCGTGACCTGGGGGACCGACCCCTTCGACGAGCGGATCGCGTCGATCCTGCGCGGTCAGCTCCTGTACCAACCGCTGATCGTGAAGTTCGTGATGGTCGCGTGGCTGATCGTCATCGTGCGCGTCGCGCTCGGTCATCGCGAGCACCTCGTACTGCTGACCGTCCCCGCGTTGTATCTCGTGATCGCGCACGTCGCGATCAAATATCCCGGTCCGGGCGACGTCACGTTGCAACTCGCGAACCGGGGGCTCGGCTACGCGGGCGTGATCGCACTCTTCCCGGTCGCCGCACTCGTTGCGTTGGGCGTGCGCAAGCTCGGTGAACGGACCCACGAGCCCCTGCTCACGGCGGCCGTGTCGCTGCTCGTGCTCGTGTTCGCGGTTGCGGTCACGATCGAACACTCCAAGCAAGGCCTCGCCGGGGAGCTCACTCCCGCGACCCCGGCGTTTCGCGACGCGGCGGCCGAGCTGGCCACGATCGTCCCCCCGGGGGCGCGCTTCAGCCTCACCCGTGACTACCCGGCCGAGATCGAACGGGTCGGGGTCATCGAACCGGCCCGCTGGCTCGCCTGGGCATCGGGGGTCGACACCCTGAACGCGTTCAATCCCGAGTCGTCGCAGGCCGGCGCGGTCGCCTACACCGCCGACGCGCCGAATCCGGGGGAGTCGATCGACGACTGGGTCAGGGCGCTGCGGCGCCTGGGCGTCGCCGATGTCGTCGTGGACAAGCCGGTGATCGAGGCCCGGATGGTGAACCGCCCGCTCGTGCAGGAGGTGTGGAAGGAGGGCCCGGTCGCGATCTTTCAGATCAATGCCGACTCCGGGGCCCGGCCCCCGACCCTGCTCGACTCCGACTCCGACGGGCTCGACACGACGGTCCGGTTCTCCGAAGCCGGCGCGGAGAACCTGCGCTGGGTGGTGCAGTCGCCCCGGGACTTCGTCGCGACCATCGCGGTGGCCTGGTCGCCGAAATGGCACGCCTCGGTCGACGGTCGGGCCGTGCCCGTGGTCGAGACCTACGACGGCATCATGCAGGTGAATATGCCGGTGGGTGGGCACACGCTCACGATGCGTTACCGATCCGACCTCGCCGACCGCCTGGGCGAGCTCGTCACCGTCGCGACGGTGGTAGGACTGCTCGCTATCGTCGTCATCCGGCGATATAGGCGCCGCCCGGTGCGACCCGCCCAGGTGGCGGGCGGGGCACCTACGCGCTAGCATCATCGGGCTCTACGGGCTGCCCATCGCGGCCTGCCGCGTCGAACCCCCGGCCTCGGGTACGACGCATTACCAACCGAGGCCCGCGTAGGCCCCGTTTCCGGCGGAACCGCGCGGCACAACCGAGATCACGCTCCGCCCGGGCACTCCGTGCGGAGCGTTCGCGTGGGCGCGGGAAATCCGCCGCCTGTGCGAGATGCAACCGGAGTCGACCATGGCGAACAAAGGGATCCTGGGCCGAAAACTCGGCATGACCCAGGTCTTCGACGAGGGAAACCGGATCGTTCCGGTCACCGTCATCGAGGCCGGGCCCTGCCGCGTCGTCCAGATCAAGACCCCCGAGCGCGACGGCTACGCCGCGGTCCAACTCGCCTTCGGCGAAACCAAGGCCCAGCGACTGTCGAAGCCCGAGCTCGGCCACCTGAAGGCCTCGAACACGGACCCGACGAAGTACCTCGCCGAGCTGCGGGTCGTCGACCTGGCGGGCTTCGAGCTCGGCCAGGTGTTGAAGGCCGATCTCTTCTCGGCCGGCGAGCTCGTCGACGTGACCGGCATCAGCAAGGGTCACGGTTTCGCGGGCGTGATGAAGCGCCACAACTTCTCCGGCCAGGGCGCGTCGCACGGTAACCACAAGAAGCACCGCGCTCCGGGCTCGATCGGCGCCTGCGCCACTCCGGCGCGCGTGTTCAAGGGCATGAAGATGGCGGGCCAGATGGGCAACGTGCGCACCACGACCCTGAACCTGCAGGTCGTCGAAGGCGACGCCGAGCGCAACCTGTTGTTGATCCGGGGCGCGATCCCCGGCCCGGCGGGCGGCATCGTGTTCGTCCGCAACGCGGTGAAGTCGGGGGTGAAGGCGTAGTGGCCACGATCACCATGAAGACCGCGGCGGGCGCCGACTCCGGCACCGTCGAGCTGCCCGACCACATCTTCGGCATCGAGCCGAACGTCGCGGTCATGCACCAGGTCGTCACCGCGCAGCTCGCGGCCAAGCGCGCCGGCACGCACAGCACCAAGACCCGCGCCGAAGTGCGCGGCGGCGGCGCCAAGCCGTGGCGGCAAAAGGGCACGGGTCGCGCCCGGCAGGGTTCCATCCGCGCGCCCGCAGTGGCGCGGCGGTGGTGTGGCGCACGGCCCCAAGCCGCGCGACTACTCGCAGCGCACGCCCAAGAAGATGGTGCGGCTCGCGTTGCGCTCGGCGCTCTCCGACCGCGCGTCCGAGGCCAAGGTCGTCGTGGTCGACGATTGGGCGATCGGCGCCCCGAAGACCAAGGACGCGGTCCGCTTGCTCGAGGCCATCGGCTTGCGCACCAAGGGTGAGCGCGAAGACCGCGTGCTGGTCGTGTTGTTCCGCTCCGACGAGAACGCGTGGAAGTCGCTGCGCAACCTCGGCGATCGCGTGCAGATCGTGATGCCGGAAGAGCTGAACACCTACGACGTGCTCTTGAACGACTGGATCGTGTTCTCCCAGCCTGCGCTCGAGACCACGATCGCCCGGCTCAGCGACTCGAAGGTAGATGCGTCCGATGAGTAAGGACCCGCGCGACATCATCATCAAGCCGGTCGTGTCGGAGAAGTCCTACGCGGGTTACGACCTGAACGTCTACACGTTCGTCGTCGCCCCGGACGCCAACAAGATCGAGATCCGCAACGCGGTCGAGCAACTGTTCGCGCGTCGGGTCGAGAAGGTCCACACGATCAACCGCAAGGCGAAGCGTTCGCGCAACCGCCGCACCGGCGCGTACAACGCACCGGCGAAGCAGAAGCGGGCCATCGTCACCCTCGCCGCCGGCGAGGATCGCATCGACATCTTCGGGAGCTGAGGATGCCCATTCGCAAGCGCAAGCCGACGAGCCCGGGGCGCAGGTTCCAGTCGTCGTCCGACTTCGCCGAGGTCACGAAGACCAAGCCCGAGAAGTCGCTGACGAAGCCGAAGCCGAAGACCGGTGGCCGTAACTCCTACGGCCGTATGACCGCGCGTCACCGCGGCGGTGGTCACAAGCAGCGCTACCGCATCGTCGACTTCCGGCGGAACAAAGACGGCGTGCCCGCCAAGGTCGCGGCGATCGAGTACGACCCGAACCGCAACGCGCGCCTCGCGCTCCTGCACTACCTCGACGGCGAGAAGCGCTACATCATCGCCGCGCAGGGCCTCGAGGTCGGCGCGATGGTGCAGAGCGGTCAGGGCAGCGAGATCCGCGTCGGCAACGCATTGCCGCTGCGGTACATCCCGGTCGGTACCACGGTGCACAACGTCGAGTTGAAGCCCGGGGGCGGCGCCAAGATGGGCCGCGGTGCCGGTGCTTCGATCCAGCTCGTCGCCAAGGAAGGCATGTTCGCGACGCTCCGGTTGCCGTCGACCGAGATGCGGCGCGTCCCGATCGACTGCCGGGCCACGGTGGGTTCGGTCGGCAACAGCGAACAGGGCCTGATCTCGATCGGTAAAGCCGGTCGTAACCGCTGGAAGGGCAAGCGCCCCCACACCCGTGGTGTCGCGATGAACCCCGTCGACCACCCGCTCGGCGGCGGCGAGGGCAAGAGCTCCGGTGGACGCCACCCGGTGTCCCCGTGGGGCAAGCCCGAAGGTCGCACCCGCAAGAAGGGCAAGTCGAGCGACAAGCTCATCATTCGCCGGCGTCGTACGCGCGGCGCACGGAGGTAACGCGCATCATGCCGAGGAGTCTGAAGAAGGGTCCGTTCATCGACGACCACCTGAGCGAAAAGGTGGACGCCATGAACGCGGCCGGCGACCGCAAGGTCATCAAGACCTGGTCGCGGCGCAGCACCGTCACTCCCGACATGGTCGGCCACACGCTCGCGGTGCACGACGGCCGCAAGCACGTCCCGGTGTACGTCACCGAGGCGATGGTCGGTCACAAGCTCGGTGAGTTCGCGCCGACCCGGGTGTTCCGCTACCACGCGGGCCAAGAGCGATCGAGCCGGCGCTGATGGCTGACACCACCACGAACACCCAGGTGCGGGCCACCGTCCGCTACCTCCACACCTCGCCCTACAAGGTGCGCCAGGTGCTCACGCTCGTGCGCGGCCTCCCGGTCGGCGACGCGGAACGCATCTTGCAGCTCTGCGAGAAGGACGCGGCCGACGACGTGTTGAAGTTGCTCGGATCGGCCGTTGCCAACGCCGAGCACAACAACGCCCTGCCCGCCGACGAGCTGTTCGTCGTCGCTCGCCTGGGCCGACGAAGGGCCCACTCGCAAGCACGGACAGCCCCGTGCCCGCGGCCGTTACTTCCGGATCCGCAAGCGCACGTCGCACGTCACGATCGTGCTCGAGCGTTTCGCCCTCGACGAGCTCGAGACGCGTCAGCGGCGCGAGGAAGCAAGTGGTCGGGGTGCCGCAGTTTCGCAGCGCCGGCGCGCCGAGCGTGTCCGCCGTTCGCGTGCACCGGAGCCGGAAGCCGAGACCGAGATCGAAGAACCGGAAGCTGTCGTCGACGAACCGATTGTCGACGAGGTCGAAACCGAAGCGGTTGCGGAGAGCACCGAGAACACCGAGCCCGAGGCATCCGAAGCCGACGCCGAGCCGGAAGCTGAGAAGGAATAGTCATGGGTCAGAAAGTCAACCCGTACGGGTTCCGCCTCGGCATCACGACCGAGTGGAAGTCACGGTGGATCGCGCCGAAGAAGGAATACCGCGAGTTCCTCATCGAGGACTGGAAGATCCGCGACTACCTGCGCAAGCAGCTCGAGCGCGCGGCCGTCAGCCGCGTCGAGATCGAGCGCACCGGTGATCGCCTCCGGATCGACGTGTACACCGCGCGTCCCGGCATCGTCATCGGTCGCCGTGGTGCCGAGGCCGAGCGCTTGCGCGAAGGTCTGCGCAAGATCAGCGGCAACCCGAAAATCCAGTTCAACATCCAAGAGATCAAGCAGCCCGAGATCGACGCGATGCTGCTCGCACAAGGTGTGGCCGACCAGCTCACCGGTCGCGTCTCGTTCCGGCGGGCGATGAAGCGCGCCGTGCAGACCGCGATGAAGGCGGGCGCCCTCGGCGTGCGCGTGCAATGCAGCGGTCGCCTCGGTGGCGCGGAGATGAGCCGCAAGGAGTGGTACCGCGAAGGTCGCGTGCCGCTGCACACGCTGCGCGCCGACGTCGACTACGGCCTCGCCGAAGCCCGCACGACGTTCGGGCGCATCGGCGTGAAGGTCTGGATCTACAAAGGCGACATCCTTCCGTACAAGAGCGCGGTCGAAGACAAGATCGCCCGCGAAGCGGCCATGGCCGTCGGCGAGACGGCGGGTCAGCCCGGCGTGCGCCGCGTGGTCAGTGCCGGTGGCGGTCGGCGTAAGGCCGCCGACGGTGAAGCGGTCACTGCGCCGGACGGCACCACGACCGAACCCGGAGAAGGTGGCGAGGACGCGCCCGCCAAGCCGTTGCTCGGCGAGGCCGATCCCGAGCTCGAGCGCTTGCTCGCAGAAGAAGAAGAGATCGAGCGCCGGACGCGGGAGCACCACGAGACCCCGCACTTCCGCGGCGGCGAGGAGTAGGTCGACATCATGTTGATGCCCCGCAAGGTTCGCCACCGCAAGGTGCAGCGAGGCCGGATGAACGGCATGGCCAAGGGTGGGACGCGCCTCGCTTTCGGCGAGTTCGGCATCCAGGCGCTGGAGCCGGGCTGGTTGACGAACCGTCAGATCGAGGCTGCTCGTATCGCGATGACCCGCCACATCAAGCGCGGCGGCAAGGTGTGGATCAACGTCTTCCCCGACAAGCCGATCACGCAGAAGCCCGCCGAGACCCGCATGGGTTCCGGAAAGGGAAACCCCGAGAAGTGGGTTGCGGTGGTCAAGCCGGGCCGGGTGCTCTTCGAGCTCTCCGGTGTCCCGGAACCCGATCGCCCGCGAGGCGATGCGGCTCGCGATCCACAAGCTTCCGATGCGCGCGCGGTTCATCGTGCGTGAGGAAGAGGTGTAGCGATGACCAAGCCCAGTGAGTTGCGCGAGCTGACCGACGAGACCCTCGTCGACCGGCTGTCGGAGGCGAAGCAGGAGCTGTGGAAGCGCCGGCTCGACCTCGCGACGGGTCAGCTCGACAGCACGACCGAGATCACGAACTACAAGCGCGAGATCGCGCGCATCCACACCCTGATGCGGGAGCGCGAGATCGTGGCGCACGAGGCAGATCGGCAGGAGGCCTGATGGCCGACGAGAACGCAACAAATGAGCCTGGGAACGAAACCGGCGACGACAAGCGCGGCGAACTCGCGGAAGGTTCGCGAAGGCATTGCGGTGTCCGTGAAGATGGACAAGACCGTGGTCGTCGCCGTCGTCGACCGGGTGCGTCACCGCCGTTACCAAAAGACGATGCAGCGGACGAAGCGCCTGTACGCGCACGACGAGACGAACGACGTTCGCGAAGGCGACCGGGTTCGCATCGCCGAGACGCGCCGGCTCTCCAAGAACAAGCGCTGGCGCATCGTGGAAGTCCTGGAGCGTGCCCGATGATCCAACAGGAATCAAGGCTCAAGGTGGCCGACAACTCGGGTGCACGCGAGGTGCTGTGCATCAAGGTTCTCGGCGGTACCCGCCGCCGCTACGCCAGCATCGGCGACATCTTCGTCGCCACGGTGAAGGACGCGGTTCCGGGTGCTTCGGTGAAGAAAGGCGATGTCGTCAAGTGCGTGGTCGTGCGCACGAAGAAGGAGAAGCGCCGTCCCGACGGCAGCTACATCCGCTTCGACGAGAACGCCGCGGTGTTGATCAACGACCAGATGCAGCCGCGAGGCACCCGCATCTTCGGTCCCGTCGGACGCGAGCTCCGCGACCGCCGCTTCATGCGGATCGTGTCGCTCGCCCCGGAGGTGTTGTGAGCATGAAGGTCAAGAAGGGTGACGACGTCGTGGTGCTCGCGGGCAAGGACGTCGGCCGGCGCGGAACGATTACGCGCGATCATCAACGCCAACAACAAGGTGATCGTCGACGGCGTGAACATGGTGAAGCGCCACACCAAGCCCAAGGGCCAGGTGATGCAGGGCGGCATCATCGACAAGGAGATGCCGATCCACGTGTCGAATGTCGCGCTCTGGTGCAAGGAGTGCGGCGCGACGCGCATCGGCTATCGCTTCGACGACGACGGTTCGAAGCACCGGATCTGCCGTAAGTGCGGGGGTGACATCTGATGGCCACCAAGACCGCGCCCACCGGGCCCCGTCTGAAGCAGAAGTTCGAGACCGAGCTGAAGGCCGCAGCTGCAGAAGGAGCTCGACCTCACCAACGTCATGCAGGTTCCGCAACCCGTGAAGATCGTGGTGAACATGGGTGTCGGCCGCGCGACGCAGCAACGTTCGCTGCTCGACGGCGCCGTCACCGACCTCACGATCATCACCGGCCAGAAGCCGCTCGTGACGAAGGCGAAGAAATCGATCGCGAGCTTCAAGCTCCGCGAGGGCAACGAGATCGGCGCCAAGGTCACCTTGCGCGGCGACCGGATGTGGGAGTTCTACGACCGGCTCGTCAGCCTGGCGATCCCGCGCATCCGAGACTTCCGGGGCATGCCGCCGAAGCAGTTCGACGGCCACGGCAACTACACGTTCGGGCTGAACGAGCAACTCGTCTTCCCGGAGATCGACTACGACAAGATCGACAGCGTTCGCGGCATGAACGTAACGATCGTGACCACAGCGGAAACCGACGACTCAGGGCCTTGCGCTCCTGCAGGCGCTCGGGTTCCCGTTCCGCCGCGACGGGCAGCAGGGGTGAATCCAATGGCCAAGAAGGCACTCGTCCTCAAGCAACAGCGCACACCGAAGTTCAAGGTGCGCGGCTACACGCGTTGCCGCCGTTGCGGCCGCGCGCGGTCGGTGTACAGCGACTTCGGTCTGTGCCGACTCTGTCTGCGCGCAGATGGCTCACGCGGGGGAGATCCCCGGTATGACGAAGAGCTCGTGGTGACGGGCCTCGTGAAGGTGGGGGGAGTCGCGCAGTGACGATGACCGACCCGATCGCCGACATGCTGACTCGTATCCGGAACGCGAACGTCGCGTTCCACGACGACGTCGCCATGCCTTCGTCGAAGCTGAAGGAAGCCGTCGCGGTGATCTTGGAGCGCGAGGGCTACATCACCGGCTTCGAGGTAGAGGCCGACCCGAGCCGTCCGGGCAAGCGCCTCACGATCAAGATGAAGTACTCGAGCGACCGCCGGCGCACGATCTCCGGGATCAAGCGCGTGTCGCGTCCCGGCCTGCGGGTCTACTCGAAGGCCGAAGGCGTCCCGCGCGTGCTCGGCGGTATGGGGATCGCAATCGTGTCAACCAATCAAGGTCTCCTGACCGACCGCGAGGCGCGCGAGCGCCGCGTGGGCGGCGAGATCCTGTGCCAGGTCTGGTAGCGGAGCAGCGTCATGTCTCGTATCGGTAAGCAAGCGATCACGGTCCCGAGCGGGGTCGAGGTAACCATCGACGGCCCCGCGGTCCGCGTGAAGGGCCCGAAGGGTCAGCTCGAGCACCGGCTCGTCGGCGACGTCGCGGTGGAGCGCAACGGCGACGAGCTGAACGTGAGCCGCGCCGACGACACGCGCTCGAACCGTTCGTTGCACGGGTCTGCAGCGCACGTTGATCGCGAACATGGTCATCGGTGTCTCCGACGGGTTTGCGAAGGAGCTCGACATCGTCGGCGTCGGTTACCGCGCCGCCGCCCAGGGCTCGAACGCGATCGAGCTTTCGGTCGGCTACTCGCACACCGTCAAGTTCGACGCCCCCGACGGCATCACGTTCGAGGTCCCGGCGCCCACCCGCATCGTCGTGCGCGGGTACGACAAGCAACTCGTCGGCCAGGTCGCCGCCGACATCCGCAAGATTCGCAAGCCCGAGCCGTACAAGGGCAAGGGCATCCGTTACGTCGGTGAACACATCCGGCGTAAAGCCGGCAAGTCGGCGAAGTAGCAGAGGGTTTCCGTCATGGGCCTCACGAAGTCCGATCACCGCGACCGGCGTCACCGCCGGGTGCGCAAGAAGGTCACCGGCACCGCGGAACGTCCGCGCCTTGGCGGTGTTCCGTTCGAGCAAGCACATCTACGTGCAGGCCATCGACGACCTCGCGGGTCGCACGATCGTCAGCGCGTCGACGATGGAGAGCCGACGTGCGCGGCGGTACCACCTCCACGGTCGACGCCGCGAAGAAGGTCGGCAAACTCGTCGGTGAGCGGGCCCAGGCGGCCGGTGTCACCACGGTCGTGTTCGACCGCGGCGGGTTCAAATACCACGGCCGGGTCGCGGCGGTCGCCGATGGCGCCCGCGAAGCCGGGTTGACTCTCTAAGGGATTGGGTTCACATGGCTGAAGGTCAGTACGACGAACGAGTGATCTCGATCAACCGGGTCGCCAAGGTCGTCAAGGGCGGCCGGCGCTTCTCGTTCACCGCGCTCGTGGTGGTCGGCGACGGCAACGGCAACGTCGGCCTCGGTTACGGCAAGGCCAAAGAGGTCCCGGCCGCGATCCAAAAGGGCATGGAAGAGGCCCGCAAGAACTTCTTCGCCGTCCCGCTCGCGGGCTCCACGATCACGCACGTGATCGTCGGTGAGCACGACGCGGCGCGCGTGTTGATGAAGCCCGCCGCGCCCGGTACCGGTGTCATCGCCGGCGGCGCGGCCCGCGCCATCCTCGAAGCGGCCGGAATCCACGACGTCCTCGCCAAGTCGCTGGGTTCGTCGAACGCGATCAACGTGGCCCGCGCGACCATGCAGGGCCTCATGGCTCTGCGCCGCCCCGACGATGTCGCCCGTTTGCGCGGCAAGTCGGCCGAAGAGGTCTCGACCACGGGAATGCTCAACGCCTACCGCGAACGTCAGCGCGGCAAGCTCGAGGTGACGGAGGTCAAATGAGCGACGCCCGCACTGACGCCATCCGAGGTCACACTCGTTCGTTCGCAGATCGGCATCAAGCCGAAGCAGCGCGGCACCCTCCGCGCGCTCGGCCTCGGCAACGATCGGTTCGATCGAACACGCTGCCCGATCGCCCCGAAGTGCGCGGCATGATCGCGCGTGTGCCGCACCTCATCAGGGTGGAGGAGCTCTCGTGAAGATCCACGATTTGAAACCGGCCCCCGGGTCACGCAAGCCGAAGCGCCGGGTCGGCGCGCGGCATCGGCGGCAAGGGCGGCAAGACCGCAGGCCGTGGCAGCAAGGGTCAGGGCGCACGCGGGACCATTCCGGCCCGCTTCGAAGGTGGCCAGACGCCCCTGCACCGCCGCACGCCGAAGGCCAAGGGCTTCAACAACCCGTTCCGGGTCGAGTACCACGTCGTGAATCTGTCGACTCTCGACGGTTTCGACGCCGGTGCCGTGGTCTCCCCGGACACGCTGCGCGCGAGTGGCCTCGTGGCCAAGCGGGGCCTGGTCAAGATCCTGGCCCGGGGCGAGATCACCAAGCCCCTCACCGTCAGTGCCCACGGGTTCTCGGCTGCCGCAATTCGGGCGATCGAGGCCGCGGGCGGCTCGGTTCAGGTGCTCGACCTCCCGTGGCCGACCGGTCGTCCCCCGGCTCGCGGGAACGCGCTCACGAACCGCTAGCTACACTGCGACGTCCGGTGTTGAGCCGTGCTGTTGAGCAGTGTTGTTGAGGTTGTCGACCCCATGAGGTCCCGGTGATGTCAGGGCTATCGCGCCTGCAAGAACATGTTCCGCGTCGCCGACCTGCGGAACAAGATCCTCTTCACGATCTTCATCATCTTCATCTTCCGGATGGGGTCGCACATCCCCGTTCCGTACGTCGACTTCAAGGCCGTCCAGGAGCTGCAGTCGCAGTCGAAGGGCGCAGGCGGCGTGCTCGGCCTCTTCAACCTGTTCTCCGGCGGCGCGCTCGACCGCGGTCTCGATCTTCTTCCTCGGGATCATGCCGTACATCACGGCATCGATCATCATGCAGTTGCTCGGCGTCGTGATCCCCAAGCTCGAGGAATGGCAGAACGAGGGCCAGACCGGGCAGAAGAAGATCACGCAGTGGACCCGCTACCTCACGGTCGCGTTGGCGCTGATGCAGTCGACGGCGTTCGTGTTCGTGTTGAAGAGCGGCAACGGCGGCTTGCTCGGCCAGTCGGGTATCTCGCTACCGGTCGGAACGGTGCTCATCCCACACTTCACCGTGTGGCGCGCGCTGATGATCATCATCACGTGGACGACGGGTTGCGCCCTCGTCATGTGGCTGAGCGAGCTCGTGACCCAGCGGGGAATCGGCAACGGCATGTCGATCCTGATCTTCACGTCGGTCGTGTCGCGGCTTCCCTACGAAGGTTCGCTCGTCCTGAAGCAGTCGAAGTTCGAGTTCGCGGCCGTGCTGGTGCTCGCCGATCGGCTTGGTCTACGCGATCGTGCTCATCGAGTCGGGCCAGCGCCGAATACCGGTGCAGTTCGCCAAACGCGTCGTGGGTCGGCGCATGTACGGCGGCCAGAGCACCTACATCCCGCTGAAGGTCAACCAGTCGGGTGTTATCCCGGTGATCTTCGCCACATCGCTGTTGTCGTTCCCCGCGCTCGCGGCCACGATCCTGCCCAAGAGCACGGGCAAGTGGATCAACGACCACCTCGTCGGTTCGGCCACGACGAGCTGGTTCTACATCATCTGCTTCGGCGTGCTGATCATGTTCTTCTCGTACTTCTACACGGCCATCGCGTTCAACCCGCAGCAACAGGCCGACATCATCCGCAAGCAGGGCGGGTTCATTCCGGGTATCCGGCCCGGGCCCCCGACCGAGCGTTATCTCGCCAAGGTGCTCAACCGGATCACGCTGCCCGGCGCGATCTACCTGACGATCATCGCCCTCATCCCGTTCATCGTCCTGAAAGCGTGGAACATCCAGGATCCGTTCGGTGGCGTGACCATCCTCATCGCAGTCGGCGTCATGCTCGAGACCATGAAGCAACTCGACAGCCAACTGATGATGCGGAACTACGAGGGCTTCCTCTCCTAGCGGCATGAGCTGCCCAAGAGCCCCGACTCGTGCTGCTCGGGAGACAAGGTGCCGGGAAGGGCACTCAGTCGACCCGTCTGGCGGAACACTTCGGCGTGATTCATGTCTCGACCGGAGACATGTTCCGAACGCAGGCCGCGCAGGGAACCGCGTTCGGGCTCGAGGCGAAGCGCTACATGGACTCGGGCGATCTCGTCCCCGACGAGATCGTCGTCGGCGTGATCGAAGAGTGCATGGTCCCGGGCGGTCCGCTCGGCGACGGCTTCGTGCTCGACGGCTTCCCGCGCACGCTGCATCAGGCGCGCGAGCTCGACCGTGTGATCGCGGGATCGCCGCTCCATCTCGTCATCGATCTCGACGTCCCGCGCGAGATCGTGTTCGATCGCATCGCGGGCCGGCGCGTCTGCGAGAGCTGTCAGCGCGTGTACCACGTCAATCTTCGCGCCGATTCACGGCTGGACGTGCGACACATGCGGTGGCCATGTGCGCCAGCGCGACGACGACACCGACGAAGCGGTCGAACGCCGGCTCGAGCTCTACGAACGCGAGACGGTCCCGATCGTCGAGTACTACCGCGCACTCGGGTCTGCTCACCGTCGTCGACGGGGTCGGCGAGGGCGACGAAGTCTTCGAACGGCTCGTCAAGGTCTGCGGCGAGCAGTTCTCGTAGCGGCCGCTCGATGGTTCTGCGCAAGACCGCACCCCAGATCGCATTGATGCGCCGCGCCGGCGCGGTCGTGGCCGAGATGCACGAAGCGTGCACCCGGGCCGCGGTGGCCGGTGCCACAACCGCCGATCTCGATCGCGCCGCGCACGACGTGCTCGACCGCCGGCACGCCGCGTTCGAACTTCCTCGGTTACAACGGCTTTCCCGCGGTCGCGTGCATCTCGCCCAACGAGGTGATCGTGCACGGCATCCCCGGTTCGCGCGTGCTGCACGACGGCGACATCGTGTCGATCGACTGCGGTGCGATCATCGAGGGCTGGCACGCCGACGCCGCGATCACGGTTCCGGTCGGCGAGATCGACGCGGAGTCGCAGCGCCTCATCGACGTGACCCGCGCGGCACTCGAATCGGCGATCGGCGCGACGGTGGCCGGCAATCGCCTGGGCGACATCGGCGCCGCGGCCGAGCGCCCGGTGAACGCGGCGGGTTTCGGTGTGGTGCGCGAGTACGTCGGGCACGGGATCGGCACGGCGATGCACGAGGATCCCGACGTTCCGAACTACGGGCCGCCCGGCCGCGGTCTGAAGCTCCGCGCCGGGATCGTCCTCGCCATCGAACCGATGGTCACGGCCGGCCGGGCCAACACCCGCACGCTCGGCGACGGTTGGACAGTGGTGACCGCCGACGGATCTCGCGCCGCGCACTTCGAGCACACGGTTGCGATCACCGACGACGGTCCGACGATCCTGACGCTTCCCTAGCTGCGTCACCGCGCTATGCGGTGCGGTCCAGCGCGAGCTCAGTGAGGTCGGGTTCGACGCGCAGCTCCCGGCGATTCGCGACCCGGTCCTCGGCCGGCGTCTCGACAAGCCGCGGCGCGAGCACCAGGGCCGCGCCGACCAGCGTGATGACTCCGACGAGGAACCACCCGGTGACGATGCCGAGACCGAATCGGTCGGCGGCCTCACCGGCGATGATCACCGGCACACTCATCGCCAGGTAACAGATCGTGAAGTACGCCGAGGTCACGCCACCGCGCGCGTGGATCGGTGCAATGCGCTGAATCGTCGCCATCGCGTTCATCTGCGAGATGCCGGCACCCGCACCCGAGACGACCGCGCCCACGATCGCGAGCGGAAGGGAGTTCACCAACGTCGACGCGGCCATGAGCGCCATCCCCGTGACGACGCCGATCAGCGCCGTACGCATCGCGGTCGCACTGTGGTGGCGGCGCAGCACGAGCTGGATCGCGCCGTTCGTCGCGGCCGCGAGCGCGGCGAACAGGCCGGCAACGACGGGCTGGGTGATGTGCACGTGCAGTTCCTCGTGCAGGTACGACGGCGACAGCCCGAAGATCCAACCCACGACCATGAAACCCGACGCGCCCGCGAGCGCGGTGGCGAAGAACGTGGTGCGGATGTCGGCCGGAACATGGATGATCGGCGTGCGTGGGCTTTCGTCGCGCTTCGTCGGGCGGGTTTCCGGGATGCGCACGAGGGCGAGCGCCAGGAGCGAGGCGAGCACGATGTCGAGCGCGAAGGGCGAGACGGTCGGCCAAGGAGTGAACGACGCGAGGAATCCGCTGACAAGCGGGCCCAACAGAAGGCCGGCGGCGGCCGCCACCGAGGCCGCGAGCGCGCCCCCGCGATGTGCTGGCGAGGGTGGAGCTCCCGGATGGCCACGGCCACGCACGACATGACCATCCCGCCCGCGATGCCGTAGATGATCTCACCCGCGAAGAGCCAGCCGACATTCTGCGCCGCCGCGAACGCGATCGAGCTGACGACCGAGATCGCCATGCCCCCGACGAGCAGCGGCCGGCGGCCGATCCGGTCGGCGACCCGCCCGAGGAGCAATAGCGTGGGGATCAGGGCGAGCACGTAGACGCCGAACAGCAGGGTCACGACCCCGGAGCCGAAGCCGTAACGCTGCTCGTAGATCGGGAACAGCGGGGTCGGGAGGTTGCTCCCGGCGAAGAGCAGCACCTGTGTGGCCACGACCAGCCAGAAGCTGGTGCGCAGCGACCAGGCTCGCCGCGGTGTCGTTCCCGGCGAGCGTGTCGTTCCCGGCGAGCGTGTCGTTCCCGGCGAGCGTGTCGTTCCCGGCGAGTGTTCGTTGTCGGTCGTCACTGCAGGCTCCCTCGACAAAACAGACAGGTCTGTCTGGTGAGAGTGGATAGTAGACAGACCGGTCTGTTACAGTCAAACGATTATGAGCGTGAGTACCGCCGCCAAGCCGCAGTCGGCCCGAGACCGGCTCCTGGCCGCGGCCGACGAGCTCTTCTACAACGAGGGCATCCACACCGTCGGGATCGATCGCGTCATCGAGAAGGCGGGCGTCGCCAAAGCCACGCTGTATCAGGCCTTCGGCAACAAGGAAGGCCTGATCCGGGCGTATCTACAGAGCCGTCTGGCGGCCCGCCAGGCGCGGATCAACCAGGCGCTGGCCGGCGTGGAGACACCGCGGGAGCGCATCTTGGCGGTGTTCGATTCGCTGTCGCGGCTGTGCCGGGAGCCCAACTTCCACGGCTGCGCGTTCGTGAACGCCGCGGCCGAGTCACAACCGGGCAGCGCCGCGCTCGAGGTCGCCGCGGAGTCGAGGGCCTGGAACCGTGAGCTGTTCACGGGCCTGGCCTGCGCCGCGGGCGCGGCCGACCCCGAGCAACTGAGCCGTCAGCTCGTCCAGCTCTACGACGGTGCGGTCGTGTCGGCCCGCATGGATTCCGACTGCTCCGCGCCGCAGACCGCCCGCACCACGGCCGCGATCCTGGTCGATGCCGCCCAAACGACGCGATGACCGGCTTGGCAGTGACCAGGCTGATCAGGTAATCTTTTCGGTCGGCTCCTTGCCCGTTCTGCGCGCCCAAGGTTCCAGAAATTTCTCGAGTCCGCTGGCGCGCTTCCAGCCCTGAAGGTGATGCTCTCTGGCGAAGCCCAAGGATGACACGATCCTGGTCGAAGGCACGGTCGTCGAACCGCTGCCCAACGCCATGTTCCGTGTCGAGCTGGAGAACGGGCACAAGGTGCTCGCCCACATTTCCGGGAAGATGCGGATGCACTACATCCGTATCGCGCCGGGCGATCGGGTGCAGGTCGAGCTCACGCCCTACGACCTCAGCCGTGGGCGGATCACGTACCGCTACAAGTAACCCCGCAAAGTCGCCCCGCACACGCGAGGCCGGGAAGAAGGAAGCAATGAAGGTTCGACCTTCGGTCAAGAAGATGTGCGACAAGTGCAAGGTCATCCGCCGCCACGGCGCGGTCCGGATCATCTGTGACGACCCCCGCCACAAGCAGCGGCAGGGTTAGGAGAACGCCTCATGGCTCGTATCGCCGGCGTCGACATCCCCCGCGAGAAGCGGTTGGAGATCTCGCTCACGTACATCTACGGCATCGGCCGTAACACCGCGCAACAGGTGACCGACGCGACGGGTATCTCGCGCGACACCCGGGTGCGCGACCTCACCGAAGAGGAGGTGGCGCGCCTCCGTACCTACATCGACCAGAACCTGAAGGTCGAAGGTGACCTGCGCCGCCAGGTGAGCCAGGACATCAAGCGCAAGATGGAGATCGGTTGTTACGAGGGACTGCGCCACCGCAAGGGGCTGCCGGTTCACGGACAACGCACCCGGACGAACGCCCGGACCCGCAAGGGACCGAAGAAGACGGTCGCCGGTAAGAAGAAAGCCCGTAAGTAGTGACCACCTCCACCACGCGAATCGGAGCCTGAGAAGCAGTGGCGAAACCTGTTGCCGGCGGACGTCGGCCGAAGAAGAAGGAACGCAAGAACGTCACCTACGGGATGGCGCACATCAAGTCGTCGTTCAACAACACGATCATCACCTTCACCGATCTGCAGGGGAACACGCTCTCGTGGGCGAGCTCCGGCAACGTCGGCTTCAAGGGTTCGCGCAAGAGCACGCCGTTCGCGGCGCAGCTCGCGGCCGAGGCTGCTGCTCGGCGGGCGATGGAACACGGCGTCCGCAAGGTCGACGTGTCGGTCAAGGGTCCGGGCTCGGGTCGCGAAACCGCGATCCGCTCGATTCAGAACGCGGGCATCGAAGTCGTCGGCATCAAAGACGTCACGCCGATTCCCCACAACGGTTGCCGCCAGTCCAAGCGGCGGAGGGTCTGATGGCGCGTTATACGGGCGCAGTGTGCCGGTTGTGCCGGCGCGAGCGCATGAAGCTGTTCCTCAAAGGCACGAAGTGCGACTCGATGCGTTGCCCGATCGAGCGTCGCCCCTACCCGCCGGGTCAGCACGGCCGCGGTCGGGTCCGCGACAGCGAGTACTTGCTGCAGCTGCGTGAGAAGCAGAAGTGCCGCCGCATCTACGGCCTGCTCGAAAAGCAGTTCCAGCTCATCTACGCCAAGGCGAACAAGCAGCCTGGTATCACCGGCGAGAACCTGCTCCGCCTGTTGGAGCTCCGGCTCGACAACGTGGTGTTCCGCACCGCGTTCGCGTCGAGCCGCAGCCAGGCGCGTCAGTTCGTGCGCCACGGCCACGTGTTGGTCAACGGCAAGCGCGTGACGATCCCGTCGTACGTCGTGCGCAAGGACGACGTCGTGTCGCTCGCGCCGAAGTCGCAGAAGATGATCGTCATCCGTCACAACATCGACACCCTCGACCGCACTGCTCCGCAGTGGCTCGAGGTCAGTGCAGGAGATTTCAAAGCGACCGTGCGCGACCTGCCGCTGCGCGAGCAGATCGACATCCCCGTTCGCGAACAGCTCATCGTCGAGCTGTACTCGAAGTAAGCAAGCGAGGCCTTCCCCCATGCTCATCATTCAGCGTCCCGAGATCGAAGCCGTCGAGGCCGAGGGCAACACCCAGAGCTTCATGATTTCCCCGCTCGAGCCCGGCTTCGGCCACACGCTCGGGAACAGCCTCCGTCGTACCCTGCTGTCGTCGATCCCCGGCGCCGCGGTTACGCAGGTGCGTTTCGACGACGCGCTGCACGAGTTCGACGTCATCAAGGGTGTGAAGGAAGACGTCACCGACGTCATCTTGAACTTGAAGGACCTCGTCCTCACCTGCACGTCGGACGAAGCCGTCACGCTGCGCCTCGACAAGCGCGGTCCGGCCGAGATCCGCGCCGGCGACATCCAGACCACCTCCGACGTCGAGATCCTCAACCCGGAGCTGTACATCGCAACGGTGAACGCGTCCGGTCGCCTCGCCCTCGACCTCACGGTCGAGCAGGGTCGGGGCTACCTGTCGGCGGAGCGCAACAAGCGCACCACCACGATCGGCGTCATCCCCGTCGACGCGATCTTCTCGCCGGTGCGCCGGGTGTCGTTCTCGATCGACCCCACGCGTGTCGAGCAGTCGACGAACTTCGACCGCCTCACGCTCGAGGTCGAGACCGACGGTTCCATCACGCCCCGCGACGCGCTCGCGTCGGCCGGCGACACGCTGCGCAAGCTCGTCGACCTGGTCGCCGAGCTCTCCGAAGCACCGCGCGGTCTGGAGCTCGGCGAGATCGCTTCGCCCACCTCCACCTCGCCCGACCTCGATCTCCCGATCGAGGAGCTCGACCTTTCCGAGCGGCCGCGCAACTGCCTCAAGCGGGCGCGCGTCGACTCGATCGGCCAGCTCGTGCAGAAGTCGGAAGACGATCTGCTCGCGATCACCAACTTCGGCGCCAAGTCGCTCGAAGAAGTCATCCAGAAGCTCGACGAGCGCGGCTTGTCGCTGCGCGTCAAGGAGTAATCGGAAGTCATGCCTGCTCCGAAGAAGGGGCGCCGCTTCGGCGGAAGCCCCGCGCACCAAAAGCTGATGCTCGCGAACCTCGCGTCGCACCTGATCATCTCCGAAGCGGGCGCGATCACCACGACCGAGGCCAAGGCGAAGATGCTGCGCCCGTACGTCGAGAAGCTGGTCACGAAGGCCAAGCACGGCGGCGTGCACAAGCAGCGACTCGTCGTTTCGCGCATTCACGACAAGGACGCCGCACACCGGTTGTTCGACGAGATCGGTCCGCGCTACGCCGACCGCAACGGCGGATACCTGCGCATCCTGAAGCTCGGTCCGCGCCCCGGCGACAACGCGCCGATGTGCCGGATCGAATTCGTCTGACGCTCTAGCTCGCGCCCGCTCCCAGCAGCTCGAAGACGATCTCGAGCAGCCGCAAGAGTCGGGGTAGGGCGCGCATGTAGTCGGAGTGCATCCCGTCGGGGGTGACTTCGTCGCTCACCACCACCGCGCTCGCAACCTCGACGCGGCGCGCCTCGGCCACGGCGAACAGCGCAGCCGCTTCCATCTCGACGGTGCGCACGCCCTCGGCGCGGAACGTCGCCACTTCCGCGGCGGTGGCGCGGTTCGGCGTGGGTGTCGTCCACGTCGAGCCTTCGACGAAGCCTTCGCCCGCCGCGTCGAGCGCCCCGCGCAGCCGCGCGGTCAGGTCTGCGGACGGGTGCGCGTACCGCGCCGGTTCGAGGTAGTGCTGGCTCAGGCCGTCGTCGCGCACCGCCGACGTGAGCAACACGAGGTCGCCGACGTGCAGCGCGGGGTCGAGCGCGCCCGCGATCCCGATGCTGACGAAGCGGCGACAGCCGAGATATTCGAGATTGTCGAGCTCCATCGAGCACGCCGACGGACCGACTCCGGTGCACGAGAGCCAGATCGGCGCGTCGGTCGGTCCGACCGCGAAGCTCGAGCCGTTGCCGGCCAGGTTGGGTGCGGGCCGGAAGCGATCCGTCTGACTGCGCACGTGCGCGGTGAGCGTGGGGTCGTAGGTGAACACCGTCGCGATCGGGATCGGGCCCGGATCCCAACCGGCCTTCAGTGCCGATCCGAGGAAGGATTCGGGCCCGGCCACCGAGGGATCGCGCCACTTGTCGGGATGCAACGGGTAGTCCATGACCCGAGCTTGGCAGACTGTCGGGGTGACGCTGTTCGATCCCGTGCCGCCGGCCGCTCCTGCGCCGACGGCGACGCCGATGCCCATGCCGATGCCGGCCGCCGGGCCGCAGCCGCAGGTGAAGATGATCGTCGCCTACGACGGCACCGACTTCAGCGGCTTCGCGGCGCAGCCCGGCCAACCCGGCGTGCGCACAGTCGGCGGGGTCTTGGCCGAGGCGATCGGCAAGGTGTTGCGCCACGACGTGAAGCTCGCGTGCGCGGGCCGCACCGACTCGGGTGTGCACGCGTGGGGTCAGGTCGCGAGCTTCCCGTCGGAACCTGGTCTCGATCCATGGCGCTTGCAGGCCGCGGTCACCTCGATGCTCGGGCCCGAGGTCGTGATCCGTTCGGCCGAGCTCGTCGATCCGCAGTTCGACGCCCGGCACTCGGCGACGTCGCGCACGTACCGCTACACGATCCTCAATCGTCCCGCGCCCGATCCGTTCCGCGATCGGTTCACGTGGTGGGTACCCGACGCGCTCGATCTGCCGCGCGCTGCGCCTGAGTGCCGATCCCTTCGTCGGCGAGCACGACTTCGCGTCGTTCTGTCGCAAGGGGCCGGAAGGTTCGTCGACGGTGCGCCGCGTGCTCGAGTCGCGTTGGGTCGAAGAGGGCGACGGTGTGCTGCGCTACGAGATCCGCGGCAACGCGTTCTGCTGGCAGCTCGTGCGTTCCATCGTCGGCACGCTCGTGGAGGTCGGGCTCGGGAAGCGCCGGCCCGGCGACATGATGGCGATCCTGCGCGCGCGTGCGACCGCGACGCGGCGGGGCAGCTCGCCCCGCCGCGCGGTTTGTGCCTATGGGACGTCGGCTATTAGCCGTTCGCGGCCGGAATCGTGCCCCCGCCCGGGAGCGTGACGCCCGGCGGAAGCGTGACGCCCGGCGGGAGGCTCACGCTGGGAGTCGTCTCCGGAGTCGACGGCGGGACGAAGTCGCTCGGGCTGGAGCTGCCGGCCTGGGTCGCGAGGAACACCGTTTGGGTGTTGCCGTTCACGCCGCCTTCGAGCTTGAGGAGCACGCCGGTCTCGGCGTCGACGCACGATGTCTCCGACGCGTCACCCGAAACCTTCCCGGCGATCGCGCCGGCCAGGCCGCCGGCATCGGAGGCTTTCACCGTCACGCACGTCGCCTTGCGTCCGGCGATCGTGTCGGTTGTGGTGTGCCCGCCGTACACCGCGGAGTTGAGCGCCCCGAGCCCGGCATAGGCCGCGGTGAATGCCGCAGTGAGGCCGGACACGATACTGCTTCCGGTTGAGCCGACGTCGGTGCACTTCGCGCTGGAGGTCGTGCCGTCGCACGAGATCACGTTCGTGCCATCGGAGATGTACAAGGTGTCGCCGGAGGTTATGGCCGTCTTCCCCTTGCCGTCCTGGGCGATGGTCTCGCTCTTGCCGTCACTCGTCGTGTACGTGATCTTGAAGTCGGCGGTCTTCTCCTTGGCGACCAACTGCGAGAAGGCGTCGTTGCTGCCCGACGGCGAGTTCCCACCGCTCGCGGTCGCCCCCTTGCTGCTACCTCCGCCGCACCCCGCGAGCGCGATGGCGGCCACGGCGACACCGGCTGCGATTCCTGATGTGATCCTCCGCATAGCGGATCTCCCCTCGGTCAGAAGGGGGCAACGTTACGTGGTCGGGACGCCAAAGTAGAGGAACCCGTACGCTTCGTCGCGCGCTTCGATGCCGGCGGCCCGTAGGGACACGTCCCAATCGCCCTGGCACGACGGGTCGTTCTGCTCCATGCCGTGGTCGGCGACGAGGGCGAACGCGCACTCGTCGAACACTCCCGCTTGTTCGAGCGCGGCGAGGATCGCGCCGATGCGGCCGTCGCTGTCGCGCACCGACGCGGCGGCCATCTCCGAGTACGGGCCGCCTTCGTGCATCGCCGCGTCGGTCAGGGTGAAGTTGCACCACAGGAAGCGCGGCGTGGGGTAGGTGATGTCGCGGTAGTTGCCGCCGAGGATTCCGACGGCCTGATCGACGCCCATGTGATCGACGATCGACGACCACGAATAGTCCTTCGACGGGCGCACGAATCGTTCGGTGGTGTTCGGCAGGCCGAAGGGATCCTTGGGAATCGGCGGAACCTCGCCCCTGCGGAAGAAGTCGAAGGTGGAGAAGTTCGCGCCGGTGTCGCAGGGTTCGTTGACCGACGCGGTGAACGCGTCGGGCCACGTGCGATGCACCGCGTCGTGGATCGTCTCGACGCCGGGGAACATGTGTTGCATGCTCCACGGCCAGTTCGCCGACGAATTGGTGATCACCTGCTCGCCGGTCGCGCGGTCGTACCACGCGTTGTGCAGGATGCCGTGGTGGCCGGGATGCGCGCCGGTGATGATCGACGTGTGGTTTGCGAGCGTGACCGTCGGCAGCGACGCGAACGCGCCGTGCCCGAGCGCGACTCCCATCTCGATCAGGCGGGCGACGTTCGGCGCTTCGCCGCGCGCGGCCATGTCGTAGAGGACGTTCGCGTTCGTACCGTCGAACAGGAACCCCACTACGTAGCGCGGCCGCTCGCTCGGGTCGAGGAGATCGGTAAGGGCGTGCCCGTCCTGGCGGGCGAGGAATTGCTCACCGTTCCCGTTGCGGTTCGCGCCGGGGAAGGGCGCGCAGCCGAGAAGGGCGCAGATGGTCGGTGCGACATCGACGAGGCGAGCGGAGATCGGCGCGAGGCCGAGCTTGCGGACACCCTTGCCGCCGAGCACGAACGGCGCGCGTGCTTGTACGAGCCCGAGCGAGCCGTGCTCACCGAGGTGGCCGCCCTGGTCTTCCCAGTTGTGCGCGGCCGAATGCAGCACGCAGAGATCGGGCGCGGCGGGCGCATCGAAGAGCTGGGCGATCTGGTCGAACGCATGGGGATAAGCGTTGTCGGCCCGACCGGGAAACGGGTGTGCGAGCTCGTCGGCGAGCGGCGTGAACTTGTCGGTCGACTGGTCGGCGAGGGGATCGCGGCCGGACACCTCGAGCCGTTCGTAGGTGCCGTCGTCGTTGCGGCGGAACGAGACCCGGCCGTCGTGCGCGAGCGCTTCGTAGGTTCCGTCGCGCACTGTGCAGACCATGTCGACGATGGGATCGAGTGCCCTGTCGAGCAGCACTTCGAGGGCCGCGTCGGCGAGCCCCCGATGCGCGTCGGGTACCTCGTGCGGAGTGGCCATGGCCGTCTGTTCCATGGCCCCCGAGGCTACGCCGCCCGCGGGCGAACTGCACCGAGCGCTCGGAAATCCCGCGCCGGTGCTTCGTCGGACGAACGAAACTGTCGCGATGACACAACCGCGGATGCACGACGACGAGGTCGATACCGATCCCGAGTTGGTGCGCCGACTGCTCGCGGCGCAGCATCCGCAGTGGGCTGACCTTCCGATCGAACGGGTCCGCTCCGCCGGCACCGACAACGCGATGTATCGCCTCGGCGACGAGCTCGCGGTTCGATTGCCGCGGATTCATTGGGCCGTCGAGAGCGTGGCCAAAGAGCGCACGTGGTTGCCGCTCCTCGCGCCCCACCTGCCCCTCGCGGTGCCGCTGCCGGTGGCACCGGGCGAACCCGCGGACGAGTTTCCGTATCCGTGGAGTGTCGTGCGCTGGCTCCCTGGTGAAAACGCGACGCTCGACCGTTTGCGCGATCCCGTCCAGGGCGCACTCGCTCTCGCCGAGTTCGTGCGCGCGCTGCAAGCCGTGGATCCCACCGGTGGGCCGACGATCCACCGCGGAAGTCCGGTTCGCGAGCAAGAAGAGACGGTGCACCGCGCCGTCGCCGGTCTGCGTGGTGAAGTCGACGGCGACGCCGTTGTCGAGGCGTGGAATCGGGCCGTGACCGCGCCCGATTACGACGGTCCACCCCGTTGGTTTCACGGCGATCTCGGCTACTTGAATCTGCTGACGCGCAACGGCGAACTGACAGGCGTCATCGATTGGGGCACCTGCGGCGTCGGGGATCCCGCAATCGAGACCATCGTCGCGTGGAGCCTGTTTCCCACCGACGCGCGAGCGGCGTACCGCGCGGCGCTCGGGATCGACGATGCGACCTGGGCGCGAGGAATTGGCTGGGTACTCACCGGAGTCGTCGGCATCCCGTATTACCGCGACACCAACCCCGAGCTCGCGGCCGACAAGATCGCCGGGATCGAGGCCGTTCTCCGCGCCGGGTATTGAACGATGTGACGCTCGGGTACCGTCGTGGGCGATGCCAGACGCGTCCAAATACCCGCGGGTCGGTACGACCGTCGGTCTGCTCGCGGCCGCGTCCTTCGGGTTGAGTGCGCCGTTCTCGCAACGGCTTGTTGCCCATTGCGATCCGGAACTGCTCGCCGGGCTTCTCTACGCGGGAGCGGCTGTGGTCTTCACATTCGGCGGCCGCGGTCGCCGACGCAACGAAGCACCATTGCACCGCACCGACCTGCCGATGCTGACACTCATCATGCTGTTCGGCGGCGTCGCCGGACCAGTGTTGCTGCTCGTCGGGTTGCAGCGCGTCAGCGCGGTCTCGGGCTCATTGCTGTTGAACCTGGAAGCTCCCTTCACCGCGCTGCTCGCGGTACTCGCGTTTCGGGAACACCTCGGTACGCGGGGCTGGCTCGCGGGCGCGGCCATCGTGGTGGGCGCGGCGGTGCTCGGTGGGGTCGGCTCGTTCAACGGCGACGTAGTCGGAGCGCTCCTCATCGCCGGCGCCTGCGCGGCGTGGGCGATCGACAACAACCTCACGCAACGACTCACGCTCAAGGACCCGCTCGCGATCGTGCGGTTCAAGGTGTTCGGCGCGGCCGCGATCAACTTGTTCATCGCGCTCGCGCTCCGCCGCGCCGGCTGGCCGGAGGCCTGGGTTGTCGCGGCGGCATTGGCGCTCGGCGCGGTGAGCTACGGCATGAGTATCCTTCTCGACGCGTACGCGTTGCGCCTGGTCGGTGCAGCACGCGAGGCCGCACTCTTCGCGACCGCGCCGTTCGTCGGCGCGATCGTCGCGATCGCCGTGTTGGGCGACCCGATCACGACCGCCACGCTGGTTGCCGGAGGACTGATGGTTGCGGGCACGGTCGGTTTTCTCACCGATCACCATGCGCACGAGCACAGCCACGAACCGCTCGAGCACGAACATCGCCACACGCACGATGAACACCATCAGCACGAACATCCGCCGGGCGTGAATCCCGACGAACCCCACTCACACGCGCACGTGCACACCGTCTTGACGCACAGCCACCCCCACGCGTCCGACGCGCACCACCGCCACTCGCATTGAGGGGGTTTGCGGTACGAGGCGGATGCGCGCAAGATGTGCGCGTGACGGAGTCGGAAGGCAACGGCGAGTTCCGGCAGATTTCGATTTGGCGAGCGGGATCGGCGACGTCATCCGGGCGGTGCCCCGTTTGCGACGAGCCTGCCGAATCTCATCGTCACCGGCCGGGTTGCAACTACATGAAGAAGAGGCTGATCGCGTTCGGGATCGTCTTTGGGCCGATACTCGTCGCGTGGCTGTTCTTCACCGGGGTCAGCAGCGGCCTCATCGGACTCGTGTTCGGAGGCGCGGTCGCGGCGCTGTGGTTTCGCCGCAAACGTAAGCGGATCGCCGGCCGCGAGCCCGACCCGGATCTGTTCAACGGTCCGGGCGAGTAGTCGCCGGCCGCGACCGTTTGTCTACAACGCGTCGGTGGCTTCGATGCCTTTGTCCGAGACGCGATTCGTCCACGTGGTGCCGTCGTAGTAGCGGTACTCGTGTCGTTGCGCGGGGTCGGGATACCAACCGGACGGCGTGCTCGGCGCCGCGGCGGCAAACGGTGGTGGCGTCCCGGGCAACACCGGGCCGCCCATGCCTTGGCTCGCGGCGATGAGCTTCGGGCGCGTCGACGCGAAGTAGATGATCCCGGCGACAAGGCCGAGCAGTCCGCAGAGAAAGATGCCGACGACGGGCAGCACGATCCACAGCGTCTTGCTCGTCCCCGCCCGCTCGTACGCCCACGACGGCCGGCCGGCTGCATCGATGACCGCCCAGATCGGTACGACCAGGAAGGCCAGACCGATGATGATGAGGACACCGGGCCCGATGATCGTCGAGATCATGGCGAAACGATAGCGAGAAGTCGCGCCGTGAACGTGGGACCTATGGAGCAGCACTACGACGCGGCGCGGATCTCTTGCCGCAGATCGTTGACGGTGCTCTGTACCGCGCGTGGGTCGACGTCGAGCCAGACGCACGCGGTCGGAAGACTGTTGAACACGAGCATGCGATGGGCGTCGAGCGTGAGGTGCGCCTCGAGCTTGCGCACGTCGTCGAAGATCGAGTCGGCGATCACGGCCCACTTGGCCCAACCGATCCGGGGCGCGATCTCCTGAAGGAAGTTCTCACCAACGGTCGCGACCTTGGCCAGCGAGGCCCGGTCGTCGGTCGAAACGGTCATTGCGTCGGTAATGAACCGGTGGCTGGCGATCCACACCGGATCCGCGGAGATGGCCCGGTGATGCCGGGTCGCATCGTCGACGGTGACCGGGCCGTCCCATACGACGACCGCCAACCCGGTGTCGGCGTCACACCGATACGCGATTCCCACGGCAACATGTTGCCGCACAATTCCGGCGCGCCGGTGTCAGAGAGTTCCGCTGTGTGCGGTGTCGCAGTTGCGCGTCTGACCGTCGGGAACCTGCCCGGCGCCGATGCCGTTCAAGGCCGCGAACGGGCCGCATGGGTTCGCGACGATCCACACGTGGATCATCGGTTGTGTGCCGCCTCGGGTTTCGCCGGGCGGACAGAGCCCGTCACCGTTCGTCGTGCCGACGACGACCTTCTGCAACGGATCGCTGGTGTTCCCGAAGCACAAGTTGATGTGCTGGTGCCACTGCGTCAGCGGTCCGTCGTAGAGCGCAGGGATGTCGGTGAAGCGACTGCCGTCGGGAAGCATGTACATCGCCGCGACCAGCTTCGGCGAACCGTTCGGGAACTCGTAGACCAGTGACTCCGGATACTGCGCGTCGAGGATGTGGCTGTCGTTGACGTACGACCAGTTCACGTAGTGCTCGTCGCCGGTCGACGCGTCACCGATGCTGCGGTACCCCGCGGCGTAGGCCGCTTGTTGCGACGCGTAACGCGGCAGGTACCTCAGCGTGTCGCGTACCAGCTGCTCGGCCGCGTGCTGTTGCGCGGGCGTCTCGCCCGGCGTGCCGCTCAAGTCGATCGTCTGCGTGGGGTCGAACGGCTTCACCGTCGTCGGGGTCGGCGCCCCCGACCAGGTCGCCGGGGTCGTGTTGCCGACGGTCGGTGCCGGTCCACCGGCCGCGTTGATCGGGACCGTCACCGTCGCGCCGACATTCGGGGTCGCGGACCCGATCGACGGCACGCCGCGTGAGTGTCCGCCGACCGTCGTCACCGTCGAGCCGGTCGCATGCTTCGCCGCCGCCTTGGCCGCGGTCTTCTTCGTACCCGTCTTCACGGTGTGGCCCGCAGTGGTCGACGGGGAGTCGGCCGCGATCGACGACGGGGTGGTGTCGGGCGCGGTCGTCTTAACGCGTGCGCCGCCGCACGCGGCGGCCACGAGCGCCACGGTCGCGACCGCGAACAGTGCCCGGCTTCGTCCCCCGTCAGCCATGGGCCGGAAGCGTACGCCGGTCCCGCCTCCGGCGACAGCGGCGTACTCGACGGTGATCACCCGTCGGGGGTGAATCGTGGGGCTCCGATTGCACGGCAGGGTCGAGCGAGACCGCCCGACCCACGAAGCAATTGAGGAGAAGCAGATGCGGCCAGCGGCGCAGTGGACGGAACGACTCCACGGCGCGACGCGAGGCGTCGGTCAACGCGTCGACGCGATGGAACAACGCCCACTGCTCGGCTTCCCGATCGCGTCGTATCGCCGCTTCAAGGAGATGGACGGCAAACAACTCGCGTTCCTGATCGCCGGGAACATGTTCATCTCGATCATCCCGCTGTTCATCGTGGGCTACGCACTCATCGAGGCGTTCAACCCCAATCGCACGTTCGCGGTGGTGGTGATCCAACGGTTCCACCTCGACGGCAACACCGCGGCTCTCGTGCGCCAGACGTTCAGCAACGCGAAGTCGGGACGCAGCGTGGCGCTCAGCCTCAGCATCGGTTCGCTCTTCGTCACGGGCTTCACCGTCGCGACCACGGTACAGACGGCGTACGCGCGTGCTTTTCGCGTCCCGCCCATGCGCGGCGTGCAGAAATTCATTCGGGGCGGCGCATGGCTCCTGCTCATGATCGCCACGACGGCCTTCGCGCTCACGCTGCGCTACTGGTCCCATTCTCGCCCGTGGTGGTTCCTCATATTGGTGGTACCCCTCGTCGTCGCCAGCACCTTCGTCTTCTATCTCGTCACGCCGCGGCTTCTGCTCGACCTGCCGCTCGCGTGGCGCGACCTCGTCCCCGGCGCGGGCGTGTGCGTCGTCGCCTACGCGATCGTCAGCACGATCTCGGCCTTCCTTCTGCGGAACTGGCTCAGCGCGTACGGCCACGCCTACGGCGCGTTCGGGATCTCCTTGGCCTTCTTGTCCTGGCTCGGGATCCTGACGGCCTTCTGGGTTTGGATCGCGGCTGTGGCCGGTGTCTACTGGGAGCGGTTCGCGGGCGCCGAGGAGGTCGCCGAGATCGAAGGGCTGGCGGCCGAGGCCGCCGAGGGCGCCGCACCGGCTGACCTCCCGGGCGGCCGGTTGTCGGAATCCGGCCCGGGCGGCTAATGTCTCGGGTTCGGCGCTGCTGTCTACGCGCGCCCAGCCACTCTCAGATCAAGGCCGAACCCGTGCGTACATACACTCCAAAAGCCGCCGACATCACGCGCCAGTGGCACGTCATCGACGCCGAGGGCGCCATTCTCGGCCGCTTGTCGACCGAGATCGCCACCCTCCTGCGCGGCAAGCACAAGCCGATCTGGGCCCCGCACCTCGACGTGGGCGACCACGTGGTGATCGTGAACGCCTCGAAGCTCGCCGTCGGCCAGCGCAAGCTGCTCCAGAAGACGTACCACCGCCACAGCGGCTACCCGGGCGGCATCAGCAGCGAGAACCTGCAGCACCTCCTCTCCCGCGACCCGGAGAAGGTCATCAAACTCGCGGTGCGGCGCATGCTGCCGAAGGGCCCCCTCGGTCGCCAGATGTTGCGCAAGCTCAAGGTGTACGGCGGTCCGACCCACCCGCACCAGGCCCAGCAGCCCGTCGTCCGCCCGCTGCCCGAGCGCAGCAAGGCGCGCATCGCATGACTCTCGCAAAGGATCTTTCGTGAGCAAGCCCCTCATCCAGACCACCGGCCGGCGCAAGGAAGCAGTTGCGCGTGTCCGGCTGCGGCCCGGGACGGGCAAGATCCTCGTGAACGGCCGCGAGTTCGCGGCGTACTTCCCGATCCTCACGCACCAGGTCATCGCCAAGGAGCCGCTCCGGCTGACGCAGACCGAAGAGGTCTACGACGTCGACGCAACCCTCGGCGGCGGCGGCGTGAGCGGCCAGGCCGGTGCGATCCGGCTCGGCATCGCCCGAGCGCTCGTCGCCCTCGACCCCGAGTCGCGCGGCGTGCTGAAGAAGGCCGGTCTCCTGCGGCGCGACGCCCGGGAGAAGGAGCGGCGCAAGTACGGCCTCAAGAAGGCGCGCAAGGCTCCGCAGTACTCGAAGCGGTAGCGCTCCGGCGCACGCGCGTGCTGCGCTTCGGCACCGACGGCGTACGCGGCGACGCCGAAAACGATCTTCCGACGCCGTTCGTCGTCGCGCTCGGACGCGCGGTCGCGCGCGTCCTGCGGCCTGACCGGGTGGTCGTCGGCCGGGATACCCGGGCGTCGGGGCCGCGCATCGAGGCCGGGCTCGCGACCGGTCTGCAGTCGGAGGTTGTCCGGACGGTCTCGCTGGGTGTGCTGCCCACGCCCGCGATCGCGTTCGTCGCGGCCAGCCAGGGAGTGCCTGCCGCGATCGTGTCGGCGAGCCACAACCCCTGGACCGACAACGGCGTGAAGGTGATCGGGGCCGACGGTCGCAAGCTTCCCGACGCGGCCGAAGAAGCGATCGAAGCCGAGCTCGAGCTGGAGCTCGCCTCCACCTGGGACCGACGGCAGTACACGTACGGAGACCTGGAACCGTCGTGGGAGGCCGACGCACCGAGCGCCGATGCGTACGTCGCGCACCTGCTGTCGACGCTGCCGGGCCGCACGCTCGACGGCCTGGAAGTGGTGCTCGACTGCGCGAACGGCGCGGGGTTCGACATCGGGCCCCGTGTGCTGCGGGCGGCCGGTGCGCAGGTGCACGTGCTCCACGCCTCGCCCGACGGCCGCAACATCAACGACGGCTGCGGCTCGACGCACCCCGAAACCCTGCGGCGCACCGTGTTGGAACGGGGCGCGGCCCTGGGTCTCGCGCTCGACGGCGACGGCGACCGCGTGCTGGCCGTCGACGAACACGGCGAGCTGGTCGACGGCGACCAGATCATGACGATGACGGCCATCGACATGCGCACCCGGGGCGTCCTGCGGAACACCGGCGTGGCCGTGACCGTCATGTCGAACCTCGGTCTGCGGCGCGCCCTGCGCGCGGCCGGCATCGGCGTGGTCGAGACGCCCGTCGGTGATCGCCATGTGGTCGCCGCGATGCACGAACACGATCTCGCGCTCGGGGGCGAGCAGTCGGGCCACATCGTCTACTCCGAATACGCAACCACCGGTGACGGCTTGCTGACCGGACTCTTCGTCGCCGACCTCGTCCGGCGCTCCGGACGCCCGCTGTCGGAGCTCGCGGGGCAGATGACCCACGTGCCCCAGGTGCTGGTGAACGTGCGGGTCGCCCGGCAGGTCGACGTGGGCGCCTCCGCGGTGCTCGCCGAGGCCGTGCGGCGCTGCGAGGAGGAGCTCGGCGCCTCCGGGCGGGTGTTGGTGCGGGCCTCGGGCACCGAGCCGCTCGTGCGGGTCATGGTCGAGGCCGACGCCCAATCCGTGGCCGACGCGGTGGCCGAACGGCTGTGTGGCGTCGTGACCTCGGAATTCGGGAGCAGCCCGGCGCCCTCAGAATTGCCCGGATGTGCGGCATCGTGGGAGTGCTCCGTCGGCGCGGCGATCGTGTGGCCCCCGACCTGGGCGCCCTGCGGGATGCCCTCGCGGAGGCCGAGACCCAGCTCCGGCTGATGGGCGCGGGGCTGAGCGAGGCCCCCACCGTGGCCGCGCTCGAGATCGCGGCCTACGCCTTGGCCGCGGTCGACCGCGAGCTCCGGGAAGGCGACGGGGTACGCGCCCTGGTCGAAGACCCGATCGGCCGGGCCGCGCTCGCGCACCACGGCGACGGGGCCGCGGTTCTGCTCACCGAGATCGAAGCCCGCCTCGACGCCAGCGCGCTCGACGGCGCCGACATCGAAGCGTTGAACGCCGCGCTCATCACGTGCAAGGACGCGCTCTGGGCCATTCGCAAGGACCGGATCGATCTCGCCGTGGCCATCGAGGATCTCCTCGGCGGCACCACCGGCGGCGCGGCGTTGGAAGCGTTCCACGCGGTGCAGATCACGCTGTCGGCCATCGACCGGCTCGAGGTACGCGGTCGCGACTCCGCCGGGCTCCACGTGTTGGTCACCGGCCATGGCCTCGACCTCGCCGATCCGGCCATCGCCGAACTGATCGCGGCGCGCGGCAACGACCCGTTGTTCACCGCGGGTTCGGTACGCACGCCCGCCGGCGATCTCGCGTTCGTCTACAAGACCGCAGCCGAGATCGGTGAGCTCGGCGACAACACCGCCCGCCTCCGCGCCCAGATCCGCGACGACGACCTGTTGCACCTCGCGCTGCGCGCCGAAACCGCGCAGGCCTCGGTGCTGGCGCATACGCGTTGGGCGAGCATCGGCATCATCTCCGAGGCCAACGCGCACCCGCTCAATCAAGAGGAGCTCGACAGCTCCGGTCGGCTCGACGAATCGCGCGCGTTCACCATCGCCGCGCTCAACGGCGACGTCGACAACTACGCCGACCTGAAAGCGCTCGACGGGTTGCACTTTCCGGCCGAGATCACGACCGACGCCAAGGTGATCCCCGCGCTCGTCTCGCGGCGCATCGGTGCCGGCGTCGACCTGACCGAGGCGTTCCGCTCGACCGTCGCGTCGTTCGAGGGCTCGGTCGCGATCGCGCTGCAGTCGACCGCCGACCCCGATTGCCTCCTGCTCGCCCAACGGGGGAGCGGTCAAGCCCTGTACGTGGGCCTCGCGCCCGACGCGTTCGTCGTGGCCAGCGAGCCCTACGGACTGGTCGCGGAGTGCAGCGCCTACGTGCGCCTCGACGGCGAGACCATGGTTGATCCCGGCAACCCGGCGAGCCAGGGCCAGGTGGTCGTGCTCGACCGCCGCCACGCCGGAACCTTGGCCGGCATCCGTCGGCTCTCGTACGACGGGCGCGAGTTGCCGGTCGACGAAGGCGACGTGCAGGTGCCGCAGATCACGACCCGCGACGTCGACCGCGGCTCCGCACCGCACTATCTGTTGAAGGAGATCACCGAAGCGCCGGCATCGTTCCGCAAGACGCTGCGCGCCAAGATCGTCGAGCGCGACGGTCTGCTCGACGTGCGGTTGCCGCCGGAGACGATGCCCGCGGCCGTGCTCGACGGGTTGCGGTCGGGCGCGATCCGACGGGTCCTGGTGATCGGTCAGGGCACCGCCGCGATTGCGGGGCAGAGTCTCGTGCAGGCGTTGCGCGGCGCGATCGCGGGTAGCGCAGTGACGATGGAGGCGATGCTCGCGACGGAGCTCTCCGGCTTCGGGCTCACGCCCGACATGAACGACACGCTCGTCGTCGCCACCTCGCAGTCGGGAACCACCACCGACACGAACCGGACCGTCGATCTCGCACGGGCGCGCGGCGCACGGGTGATCGCGATCGTGAACCGCCGCCAGAGCGACCTCGTCGACAAGGCCGACGGCGTGCTCTTCACCTCCGACGGTCGCGACGTCGAGATGAGCGTCGCGTCGACGAAGGCGTTCTACTCGCAGGTCGCGGCCTGCTTCCTGTTGGCCTACGCGATCGCGGCGGAGCTGAGTGACGACACCGTCGAGCGGCGGCGCTTCCGCCACGAGCGACTCCTCGCGCTGCGTGACGTCCCGGGCGCGATGCTCGAGCTCATCGGCCGGCGCGCGTCGATCGGGGAGACCGCCCAGCGCAACGCGTTGAGCCGGCGGTCGTGGGCGGTCGTCGGCAACGGCGCGAACCGCGTGGCCGCGCACGAGATCCGGATCAAGCTCTCCGAGCTCTGTTACAAGTCGATCGCGTGTGACGCGACCGAAGACAAGAAGCACATCGACCTCTCCGCGGAGCCGATGATCCTCGTGTGCGCGGCGGGATTGCGCGGTTCCACCGCCGACGACGTGGCCAAGGAGATCGCGATCTACCGCGCGCACAAAGCTGCGCCGATCGTGATCGTCGACGACGGCGAGCAGCGCTTCTCGGCCGCGGTCGACACGATCTCGGTTCCGGCGGTGCACGCCGACTTCGCCTTCGTTCTCTGCACGATGGCCGGTCACCTGTTCGGGTACGAGGCCGCGCTCGCGATCGACGCGTCGGCTCGTCCGCTGCGCGAAGCGCGTGGATGTATCGAGACCGCGTTCGCGGCGGTGCGCAGCGGCGAGGATCCGCTCGGCGCGCTCGCGATCGGGATTGCGCCGCACTCGGCCAAATTCTTCGACGAGCTGCGCACGCGCAATTACGACGGCAGCCTGGAAGCGGCGACCGCGGTGCGCGTCGCGTCGGTGCTGCGCTACGCCACCGGCCTGCAACAGCTCGACACCTACCAGATCGAATTCGGCAAGGTCGGCACGCCGAGCACGGTGGTCGAGGATCTCAACGCGGCGCTCACGAAGGCCATCGAAGAGCTGACGCGCCCGATCGACGCGATCAAGCACCAGGCCAAGACGGTCACGGTGGGGATCTCGCGCTCCGACGAGACGCTGCTCCTGGTGCCGCTGGTGAAGGAAGTGCTCGCGGCCGGTGCGCCCCGCGACAGCCTCACGTATCGCGCCTTGCGCACGCTCGTCGCGCTCGATCCTTCGGTCGTCAGCGTGGCGGGCTGGACGCGTTACAACATCGACGGTGAGACGATCAACGTCGTCGACCGGGGCGGCATCGCGCTCGACATCCCGTCGCGCACCGAATCGAACCCGGTGCTGCGGGGAAGCAAACACCGGGCCGCGGCCGAGCGCGAAGTCACAGTCGTTCGTGGTCGGGCCGACGGGCGCATGACGTTGCTCGTGCCCGAGGTCAAGGCGAACCAGACCACGGGGCTCACGCTCCTGCATGTGCGTTTCCACGACCGTCTTCCCGGCGACGCAGCGCGACGCGTGCTCGAGGGCTACCGCGACCGTTACCAGGCGATCGCCGACCAGGTGACGGAAACCGAGCCGGTCATGCACGACGACGTCCTCGGCACGATCGACTTCGTCGACCTGCTCACCGAGCCGGTCGTGCGTCTCGCCGACGCCTGGAGAGCCTGAACTCCGCGTGCAACCAGTTGTCACCCCGGCGGAAATGGGCGAAGCCGATCGCCGAACTATCGCCGCGGGAACACCGGAGGCGGTGCTGGTCGAACGGGCCGGAAGTGCGGTCGCCCGGCACGCGTTGCGCATGCTCGGCGGCGCGTACGGCCGCCGGGTCGTTGTGATCCGCGGCAAGGGCAACAACGGCGCCGACGGTGCGGTCGCGGCGCGCCGGCTCCGGTCGCGCGGTGTCGGCGTCGACGAGCTCGTCCTGGCCGACGGCATCTCCGAGTCGGAACTCCGTCGCGCGGTCGGGCGCGCCGATCTCGCGATCGACGCGATGTTCGGAACCGGCTTCCGGGGCGCGCTCGATGGCGACGCGGCACGTGTCGCGCAAGCGCTTGCCGACGCGGGGGTGCCGACGCTGGCCGTCGACATCCCGTCGGGCATCGACGGCAACACGGGCGAAGCGCGCGGTCCCGCAGTGTGCGCCACCGAGACGGTCTGCTTCGCCGCGCTGAAGCCCGGATTGTTGTTCGAACCCGGACGTGGCCGCGCCGGACGCGTGCGGGTCGCGGAGATCGGGATCGTGCTCGCGAGCCCGGCGCGGTTGCAGGTTCTGGAAGTCGCCGACCTCCGGCTGCCGCACCGATCGTCCGACGGCCACAAGTGGTCGGCCGCCGCCTTCGTGATCGGCGGGTCGACCGGTCTGTCGGGCGCGCCAGTCCTCGCCGGCCATGCCGCGGCCCGCAGTGGCGCGGGCATGGTCGTGCTGGGCGTTCCCGGAACCGACGCGGCTGATCGCGCGGGCGGCAGCGAGCTCGTCACGCGCGCCCTCCCCGCGACCAGCGCGGGCAGCCTCGACACCGGCGCCGCGTCGGCCATCCTCGACGACGCCCCGCGCTACCGCGTGATCGCGATCGGACCCGGCCTCGGGCGCGACGCCGGAGACGCAGGCCGCGGTACGGAGGTTGGTCGCCGAATGCCCGCTCCCGATCGTCGTCGACGCCGACGCGTTGAACGCGCTCGCCGACGACCCGAAGCCGCTCCACGCGCGCCGCGCGGCCGGGTTCCCTGCCGCGATACTCACGCCGCACGGCGGGGAGTACGAACGGCTGGCCGGTCACCGTCCCGTCGCCGACCGCGTCGAGGCCGCCCGTGACCTGGCCGCCGCGCTCGACTCGATCGTCGTGCTGAAGGGACCGGGAACCGTCGTGTGCCGCGCCCGATGGATACACGGTGATCAATCGCACCGACAGCAGTGCCCTCGCAGCGGCGGGCACCGGCGACGTTCTCACCGGCATCATCACGGGCCTGATCGCGGCGGGTGCGGAGCCCTTCGCGGCCGCTGCCTCGGGTGTGTACGTGCACGGGCGGGCGGCGACCGAGGCGGGCACCGGCGACGATCTCGTGGCCACCGACCTCATCGGGGCGCTGCACCCTACGCTGAGCGCGCTGCGCTCCGGCATCGATCCCTGGGCGGCCTCGAACCCCGAACTCCGGGAGGAATGAAATGCCCGGCTCCACGCTGGTGCGAGATGTGATGTCGACTCCGGTCGCGACCCTGCGCGCCGACGATACCGTCGAACACGCAGCCGACGTGCTCGCGGAGAAGAATATCGGCTCGCTCCCGGTTGTCGCCGACGACGGCACGCTGCTCGGCATCCTGCGCGACGCCGATCTCATCGCCTCCGAGGCGCGCGTACACGTGCCGACCTTCATCAATTTCCTCGGGCTGGGTATGGCGTTCCCGGGTGAGATGCACCACCTCAAGAGCGAGCTGGAGAAGATCGCGGGCGCCACGGCATCGGCCGTGATGCAGACCGACCCGCCCACGGTGACCGCCGACGCGACCCTGGAAGACGTCGCGACGATCATGCACGACGGCGCGGTGAACAGCCTCCCGGTCGTCGACGCCGAGCACAAGGTCGTCGGCATCGTGGCCCGCGCCGACATCGTCCGCTTCATCGCCCGAACGACGTGATGGAAGGGTCGACGTGATGGAGGGGTCGACGTGATGGAACGTTTCCGGCCGGTCTGGGCCGAGGTCGACCTGAAGGCTGTCGCCGCGAACGTGCGCGCCCTCGGCGCGCTCGTCGCACCCGCGGCGTTGTGCGCGGTGGTGAAGGCCGATGGCTACGGCCACGGCGCGGTCGCGGTCAGCCAGGCCGCGCTCGAAGCCGGCGCCGACTGCCTGGCCGTCGCGCTCGTGGAAGAGGGCGTGCAGCTGCGCGAAGCCGGGATCGACGCGCGGATTGCTCGTGTTGTCGGAGCCGGTTCCCGCCGCGGCCGAGACGGTGGTGCGTTACGGACTCGAGCCGGTCGTGTACACACCGGCCGGCATCGACGCGCTCGCCAAAGCCGTCGTGACGCACTCGCACGACCCGTTGCCCGTGCACTTGAAGGTCGACACCGGAATGCACCGGGTGGGCTGCGAGCCCGCGGCGGCGGTGGAGCTGGCCGAGCATGTCGTGGAACGGGCCGAGCTCCGCCTGGCCGGGGTGTGTACGCACTTCGCGGTGGCGGACGAGCCCGGCAACGGGTTCACCGAGACGCAACTCCGCACCTTCGACGACGTGTTGGCCGCGATTCGCGCGCACGGGATCGACACCGGAGTCGTGCATGCGTGCAACACGGCCGGCGCGATCGCAGTGCCGGACGCGCGCTTCGACATGGTGCGCGTCGGGATCGGTATCTACGGCCACGCGCCCGCGCCCGCGCTGGCCGACCTCGTCGAGCTCCGCCCGGCGCTGTCGGTGAAGGCGAAGGTGTCGCACGTGCAGTCACTGCCCACGGGGGCGCGGCTGTCGTACGGCTTGCGCTACACGACCCCGCGCCCGACGCGCATCGCAACGGTTCCGATCGGTTACGCCGACGGCGTTCCGCGCGAGCTTTCGCACCACGGCGGGGAAGTGTTGATCGGTGGTCGGCGGCACCCGATCGCGGGAACCGTGACGATGGATCAACTCATGGTCGACGTCGGTGACGCCGAGTGCTCGGTCGGCGACGAGGTCGTGTTGATCGGGCGCCAAGGCGACGAGCAGATCACCGCCGACGAATGGGCCGGACGCATGGACACCATCGCCTACACGATCGTGTGCGGGGTCGGGCCCCGCGTACCGAGGAGATACTCGTGAGCGTCGCCAAACGAGTCGGGATCGCCGCGGGCGCGCTGGGCGGCGCGGCCGGAATGGCGTACGGCGCCCCGCGCGTGGTCGCGAGTCGCTTGCGCCGCGCGCCGGACGCCGACGCGCGCGCGTGCGCTCGAAGCCGTCACGTACGTCGATCATCGGCTCGACACACACGACCGCGGCACCATCTACGTCGTCGAGCGGGGCAACGAGCTCGATCCGCCGATCGTGTTGTCGCACGGCGTCACGCTCTCGGTGCGCACGTGGTTCCATCAGCTCGAAGACCTGCCCAAGGAAGGCTTCCGCACGATCGCGTTCGACCACCGCGGTCACGGGAAGTCGGTGCTCGGCGAAGAAGGCCACTCGCTCGACAATCTCGGACGCGACTTCAAGACCGTGCTCGAGGGACTCGACCTGCGGGGCGCGGTCCTCGTCGGGCACTCGATCGGCGGGGTCGCGGTCCAGTCGTTCGTGACGCAGTTTCCCGAGGTCGCGGCCGAACGCGTCGCGGGCATCGTGTTGCTCTCGACGCTCGCGTACACCGTGTTGGGATCGCGCTCGACCCGCACCAAGGCGCGTATCGAGAAGATCTCGAAGCGCGCGCCCGACTCGCAATGGCTCTGGGATTCGCCCAACCTCGGCTTCCTCGCCGCGCGCGTCGGGTTCGGGCGCAATCCGCATCCGAGTCACGTCGAGCTCGTACGGCAGATGATGGGCGAGTGTCCACCCGAGACCCGCCTGGCCGCGCCGCGCGTGCTCGTCGGGCTCGACTACACCGAGCGCGCTGCCGCACGTGAAGATCCCGACGCTGGTGATCGGCGGCACCGCCGACGTGTTGACCCCGCCGTTCGAAGCCCGGCGCATGGCGAAACTCATTCCCGGGGCCCGGCTCGAGTTGATGCCGGGCGGCGGGCACATGTTGATGCTCGAGCGCACGCACGAGGTCGACCACCTCATCGCCGACTTCGCCCGCGAGGTTCAAGCGCCCGGCCGATGACCGGCGCGGGCGCGTCGAGCTTTCCGGTCGGAGGCGTACGCGTCGGGCCACGTCACGCGAGACGGGAGCGGCGTGACCGTGCTGTTGTTCCCCGCCGGTTCGGTCGGTTCCGGGGAGGTGCGGGGCGGCGCGCCCGCGACCAGGGAGACCGATCTGCTCGATCCCACGCGGACGGTCGCGCGGGTCGACGCCATCGTGCTCGCGGGCGGTTCCGCGTTCGGACTGGCGGCCGCCGACGGTGTGGTGCGATACCTCGCCGAACGCGGGCAGGGATTCGCGACCGCGGCCGGGCCGGTGCCCATCGTGCCCGCGGCGTGCATCTTCGACCTCCTGGAGGCGACGGGTCCGCCGCCCGCGGCCGGCGACGGCTACGAGGCGTGTGTCGTCGCGGCGCGCGACGAGGCGCTCGCGACCGGGGCGGTCGGCGCGGGCGCCGGCGCGACGGTCGGGAAATGGCGGGGGCGCGAGGGCGCGGTCGGCGGCGGAGTGGGCATCGCGTCGGCAACCGTCGACGGTGTCGTCGTGGCGGCGTTGGCCGTTGTCAATGCGCTCGGCGACGTCGTGGCCGCCGACGGCACGACGATCGCGGGTTCGTCCGCACCCGATGACGTTCCCGGCTTCCCCGCGCCGGAGCCCTTCGCGGAGGGGCGGGCGAACACGACGCTCGCCGTCGTCGTCACCGATGCTTCGCTCGACAAGGTCGGCTGCTTTCTGCTCGCGCAAAGCGCGCACGACGGCTTCGCCCGCGCGTTGCAGCCCGCCCACACCCGCTTCGACGGCGACATCGCCTTCGCAGTGGCGACAGGAGCGGCCGCGGAGCCGATCGCATTACCCGGCGAAGCCCGCTCTCCGAGCGGCGCGGCGCGAGCGACCAATATTGACCGGCTGCGTGTCGCGGCGGCCGACGTGATCGCAGAGGCGATTCGCAGTGCTCCCCGGTAGCATGAACCTCTCGTCCCTGGGAGTGCCGTGACCTCCGACCCGCTCGTCACCCCGGATTCCGGGTCACTTCATCCTGTCGGGCAGGCCGGCGCGACGCTGCCCGAAGTCGCGATAGCCGCCTCGACCTGCACGTTGTGCAAGCTCGCGACCGGGCGCACGCAAGTGGTGTTCGGCGTCGGGCGGGCCGATGCCGATCTGATGTTCGTGGGCGAGGGGCCGGGCGAGCAGGAAGACCTGCGGGGCGAACCGTTCGTCGGGCGTGCCGGTCAGTTGCTCACCCAATTGATCGAAGGCATCGGGCTCACCCGCGCCGACGTGTACATCGCCAACGTCGTCAAGTGCCGTCCGCCGGGCAACCGCGACCCGCAACCCGACGAGATCGAAGCGTGCGCGCCGTGGCTCGATCGGCAACTCGAGCTCATCCGACCCTGCGTGATCGTCACGCTCGGGAACTTTGCGACCAAGCTCCTCCTGCAGACCAAGGACGGCATCACGAAGATCCGGGGCCAGGAGTTCGCGTTCACACGCGCGGGTCACGCGGCGGTGCTCATCCCCACTTTGCACCCGTCGGCGGTGCTGCGCTCCGGCGGTCGTTCACTCGCGGAGTCGCGGGCCGATTTCGTGCACGTGAAGCGCGCCCTTTCCCGCACCCCATGACCGGCTACTCGTTGACGACGAAGAGCGCGCGTGAGTCGGAAGCGGTGGGTGAGGCGATCGCGTCGCAGCTGCGGGTCGGCGACCTCGTCGTGCTGAGCGGTGATCTCGGCGCGGGCAAGACCACGATGGCAAAGGGTCTCGCGCGCGGACTCGGTGTGACGCAGCCGGTCACGAGCCCGACCTTCACGATCGTGCAGGAATACGACGGGCGCGTGCCCGTCGCGCACATCGACGTGTACCGCCTCGACTTCATCCAGGAGCTCCACGACCTCGGTTTCGAGGAGCTCCTCGAGAGTCGCGTCACGATCGTCGAGTGGGGCGAGGCCATTGCGCTCGTGCTGCCGCGCGATCGGGTCGACGTGCGCCTCGCGATGCACGATGACGACGACGATCAGCGCGTCGTCGAGGTCGTCCCCTCGGGCGGCTCCTGGCAGCCGCGTCTCGAAGCACTCGATGCGGCGTTCGCCGCGCTCGGGGCGGCGTGATGCTGCTGCTCGGTATCGACACCGCGACCCGCCGCGTCGGTGTCGTGCTCGCGAACGAGAACGGGATGATCGGGCGGGTCGAGCTCGGTGGGACCGCCGATACGAGCCCGCCCCGGCACGCGGAGACGCTCGCGCCCGCGATCGAATGGTGTTGTCAACGGTCCGGCGTCGAGCTGGCGCAGCTCTCGGCCGTGGCGGTCGGCATCGGGCCGGGCATGTTCACGGGCCTGCGCGTCGGCGTCACGACCGCCAAGGTGCTGGCGCAATCGCTGCGGGTACCGGTGATCCCCGTCCCGAGTCTCGATCTGCTCGCGTACCCACTGCGCTACGCCCGCCGGCTCGTCGTCGCGACCATCGATGCCCGGCGGCACGAGGTGTACTGGGCGATGTACCGCCAGGTTCCCGGTGGAGTGCAGCGCGTGTCGGAATACGAGTTGAGCACCCCTGACGACCTCGTCGCCGAGCTGCAGGCGCGCGGCGACGACGCGTTGGTCTGCGGCGACGGCTCGTTGCGGTTCGCCGAAGCGTTCGCGCCGCTCGGGAGTCATGTCGAGCTGGCCGGACCCGCGCACGCCTCGCCGAGCCTCAGCGCGTTGGCCGAGCTCGCGACCGCGCGCTACGAGCGCGAGGAGTTCTGCATGCCGGCCGAAGTGCTTCCCCTGTATCTGCGCAAGAGCGACGCCGAGCTCGCGTGGGATCGCAAGGGCGCGTGATGGCCGCCGAGCGCGAGGTCGTCGATCTCGAAGTCCACATGGCTCCGATGCGCCGTCGTCACCTGCGCGGCGTCGTGCGCATCGAAGCGCAGGTGTATCCGCGCCCGTGGTCGCACTCGCTGTTCGTCAGCGAGCTCGCGCTGCGGTCGTCGCGTTCCTATGTGGTCGCCAAGGTCGGCCGCGAGGTCGTCGGCTACGCGGGACTCATGATGTCGCTGACCGACGGGCACGTCACCACGATCGCCGTCGACCCGGCGTGGCATCGGCACGGGATCGGCACACGTCTGCTCTTGACTCTCGCGCACGAGGCGATCGATCGGGGCGCGCTCGCCATGACGCTCGAGGTCCGGCTCTCGAACCGCGGCGCGCAGGAGATGTACAAGCGTTTCGGCTTCACCGCGGTCGGCGTGCGCAAGGGGTACTACGCCGACACTGGCGAGGACGCGTTGATCATGTGGGCGTACGAGGTGAGCGAGCCGCCGTACCGACGCCTGCTCGCCGGGATCGAACGCGGTATCCCCGGCGCGACCGTCGTCGAGAAATTCCGTAGCTGGTCGTGAGGATCCTCGGGATCGAGACGTCGTGCGACGAGACCGCGGCCGCGGTCGTCGACGATGGTCGGGTGGTGCGTTCGTCGGTCGTGGCGAGCCAGGCCGAACTACACGCGCGCTACGGCGGCGTGGTGCCCGAGGTCGCGAGTCGTGCGCATGTCGAGTTGATCTGTGACGTGATCGAAGAGGCGTTGGTCGAGGCGGGCACCACGCTCGACGAGCTCGACGCGGTCGCAGCCGTGCGCGGTCCCGGGCTCGCGGGGGCGTTGCTGGTCGGGGTCAGTGCGGCCAAGGCGATCAGCCTCGCGAGCCGGCTGCCGTACATCGGCGTGCATCACCACGAGGCGCACCTCTACGCGGCGATGATCGAGGACCCGACCCTCGAGCCGCCGCTCGTGACGCTGATCGTGTCGGGGGGCCACACGCTGCTCATCGCGATGGACGATCACGGCAAGTACCGCGTGCTCGGCGAGACCGTCGACGATGCCGCGGGGGAGGCGTTCGACAAGGTCGCCCGTTACCTCGGCCTCGGATATCCGGGTGGGCCCGCGATCGATCGGCTCGCCCGGGAAGCGGGCAATCCGGAGGCCGTCCGTTTCCCCCGACCCATGCTCACCGACGGTCTCGATTTCTCGTTCTCCGGGCTCAAGACCGCGGTGGTTCAGTACGTCCGCAAGAACCCGGAAACGCCCGTGGCCGACGTCGCGGCGTCGTTCCAGGCCGCGATCGTCGACGTGTTGGTCGAGAAGCTCCTCGTTGCCGCCCGCGAAACCGGAATCTCCACCGTCGTGGCCGGCGGGGGTGTCGCCGCCAACTCCGCTCTACGGGAGCGACTCGTCGAGGTCGGGGCGGCGGGCGACCTGCGGGTGGTGCTGCCGAGCATCGCCTTGTGCACCGACAACGCGGCCATGGTCGCCGCCGTGGCCGCCTACCGCCTGGCTGCCGACGGGCCGACCCCGCTCGAGACCCCCGTCGTGCCGAATCTCCGGCTTGTCTGAGCCGACCGGTCTTGGTACGGTTAGCACTCGAACCCGGCGAGTGCTAACGAGCGCCCGCCGGGACGCCGCGTAAGCGCCACTCGCAGCCCAATTCTTCCCAATATTTATGGAGGCACGATGAACCTGCAGCCGTTGGAGGACCGAATCGTCGTCCGGCCCGCAGAGGCCGAGGAGACGACCCACAGCGGCCTCGTCATTCCCGACACCGCGAAGGAAAAGCCCCAGCAGGGTGAAGTCCTCGCGATCGGTCCCGGCCGCCGCGCCGAGAACAGTGGCGAGCTCATCCCGATCGACCTCACGGTCGGCGACACGGTCGTCTACTCGAAGTACGGCGGCACCGAGATCACCGTCGACGGCGAGGACCTCTTGATCCTCAGCTCCCGCGACGTGCTCGCGAAGCAGAAGAGCGCCAAGAAGAAGTAGCAACACCCCAAGCACTCGAACCGGCGTGAGTTGAGCCCCATATAGGGGCCCAACTCACGCCGGTTCAAATTCCCGAGCAATTTCTATGCGGGTTTCGCGGCCTCGGCCTTGGCCCACTTGTAGTCGGCCTTGCCGTTCGGGCCGCGCACGACCTCGTCGACGAACACGTAGCGGCGGGGGCGCTTGAAGCGCGCGAGCGGCTCCAACGCGGCCGCGAGATCGTCGGCGGTCGCGGTCTCGCCCGGGCGCAGTGCCACGACCGCGATCACCGCTTCGCCGAAGCGTTCGTCGGGCACGCCCACGACGAGGCTGTCGGCCACCGCGGGATGCACCTTCACCGCCTCCTCGACCTCTTCGGGGAAGATCTTCTCGCCGCCGGAGTTGATGACGACCGAGCCGCGGCCGAGCAGCGTGATCGTGCCGTCGGCTTCGACGCTCGCGAAGTCGCCCGGCACCGACCAGCGCTCACCGTTGATGACGAGGAAGGTCGCATCCGACTTCTTCTCGTCCTTGTAATAGCCGAGCGGGATGTAACCGCCGACCGCGAGCCGGCCGGTCTCGCCCGAGCCCGGTACCACCTCGACACCTTGGTCGTTGAACACCTTGGCGAACGCGCCGATCGAGAACTTCGCCGTCTTGTGCTCCATGCCCGACGCGCTGATCGAACCGGCGAAACCCACACCTTCACTCGATCCGAGCGAGTCGTAACAGATGAAGGTCCCGCGTTCCATGAGGCCGTGCTTCACCTCGGCCGACCACATCACGCCCGAGCTGATGATGATCTGCAGCGACGAGATGTCGTAGGGCGTTCCGTCGACCTCGGCCTGTTCGAGCGCACGCAACATCGGTTTGGCGAACGCGTCGCCGACAATCGCCATCTGCGTGACGCGCTCGCGCTGCACCGTCTGCCACAGCTCGTGCGGGTCGAAGCTCCGACCGACGAGCGTGACGATCGACGCGCCGAGGAACAGCGACTGGAACGTGGTGAACGCGCCGGTGCCGTGCATCAGTGGCGACGCGGGCAACTGCACGCGGTTCGCGCCCGCGTCGACCTGGGCCTTGGCGATCGGACCGACCTCGGCCATCGTGTCGGGGCGCGCCGAATCCGGCGAGGGGATAGCCGCCGTCGCCGAGCACACCGAAGAGGTCTTCGTTGCGCCACATGACGCCCTTCGGCATCCCGGTGGTGCCGCCGGTGTAGAGGAAGTACAGGTCGTCGCCGCTGCGCACGATGCGCTCCATCGGCTCGTTCTTCGCGATCAGGTCTTCGTACGCCTGCGCGAATTCCTGGTGCGGGGAGCCGTCGTCGACCTGAACCCAGAGCTTCACCTTCGGCGCGCGGTCGCGCACCTTGGCGACGTGTTCCCCGAGCGACCCGTGGAACAGCAGCACCTCGGCGTCGGAGTTGTCGAGGAGGTAGACGAGCTCGTCCTCGAGATAGCGATAGTTCACGTTGACGGGAACCCCGCGCATCTTGAACGTCGCGTACAGCGCCTCGGTGTACTCGTTGCAGTTGTAGAGATACGAGGCGACCTTGGAGTCGGGCTTCAACCCGGCCGCGGTGAAGGCCGCCGCCATTCGGGCGGCGCGATCGTCGAACGCGTGCCACGGGATGCGGGAGTCACCTTGGATGAGCGCGATCCGATCGGGGATCGCGTCGCACACTGATTCGAAGGCGGTGGCCAGGTTCCAGTCCATAGGGGCGGGAGTCTCGCACGCCGTCGGTACGATCGTCACCGTGGTGAGCAGACCGGGCGGGCAACAGCACATTCCCCGCCCGCCCGGCTTCCGCCCCGGAGGTCCGCCGCCGTGGGCCACGGTTCCCGCCGCGGGCCGCCGCTTCACGCTGGCCGAGATCCGCGAACGACTGGCCGACATGCCCCCGGCCGTCGAACGCGGCCCCAATGTCGAGGGCAGCCGGGCCGCGGGCGTGCTCGTCCCGCTCTACGAAGCCAGCGGCGAGACCTGGCTCGTGCTCATCAAGCGCCCCGAGACGATGTCGTCGCACCGCGGCGAGATCGCGTTCCCGGGCGGCAAGTTCGAGCCCGGCGTCGATGCCGATCTGCGGGAGACGGCGTTGCGCGAGGCGCATGAGGAAGTCGGGCTCGCGCCGGCCGACGTGGATGTCGTGGCGCGCCTCGACAGCATCGGCACCGTCGGATCCCGCTTCACCATCACGCCGTACGTCGGCTTGTTGGCCGGACGCCCCGCGCTCACCCCGAGCCCCTACGAAGTCGTCCGCGCCATCGAGGTCCCGCTCTCCGAACTCCTCGATCCCGACGTGTACCGCGAGGAGCGCTGGGACACGCACACCGCCGACTTCGACGTGCATTTCTACGACCTCGACGACGAAACCGTCTGGGGCGCCACCGCGAGGATCCTCACCGGCTTCTTCACCCACCTGACCGAAGGACGCGCGGGACTTCGTTCCGCGTAATTCCTGGGTCGCTCGCTCCGCGCGAGCGACCCCAGGAGTTACGCGCTTTGGAAATTCAGGTTCGCGGTCTGGGACAGGCCGCTGAGGTCGAGGGTGGTGCCGTCGACCAAGATCGAGACCGCGGGCGTGTAACCCAGACGGACGACGATCGGGCCGGCCGCGGGGATCTGTTGTTGTTGGCCGGCGTGCAGCGTCGTCATGAACAGGGTGCGACCCGACGGGTCGGAGACGTCGACCCAGCACGTGCCGCTCGCTTGGAGCGTGAGCTGGAAGGGGCTCGCGACGGAAATCGTCGCGCCGGTGTTCGAGCGGGCCACGACCGGCGCGATCCGAGCGGGCGCGGTGACGGGCGGTGCTGTCGACGAGGAGACGGCGGGTTGGGTCGTCGGCGATAGGGGGGCTTTGTCCGCGGCCGCGCTCGGGCCGCCGTGACTTCCGAGCGCCGCGGTCGTGACGACGATCGCCACGATGATCACGGCGGCCGCGCTACCGGCCACCGCGTAGACCCGGGCCGGGATCGCGGCGAGCTGTTCGCGCGGCGCGAGATTGCGTGCCGATCCACTGCGTCGCGGTGACGGGGTCGCGGAACGGCTCCAAGGTGTGCGGCGGGGCGCCGATCGCGGGCGGCAGGGCGCCGAACGTCGCCATCGGCTCGGGCGCGGGAGCCGACGTGGGTTCTTCGACGGGGTCGGAGAGCTCGGCGGGCGGCGTCAGATGCTGCGCGGCCCAGGAACCCGGCACGACCGGCGGCGGTTCCACCTTGGCAATCGGGCCGTCGGGGATCTGCAGGTTGCGGGTCGGGACGGGACGGATCTCGATCGTGGGGAGCTCGTTCTGAGCCGCGGTGGCGTTCGTCCGCGGCTTCACCGGCCGACGCCCGTTCGGTCGGGCCCGCGTGGTCCGGGCCGCCGACCGCTTGGGCGAGGTCCGCCGCGTCGAGCGGGTACCGACCGGCGCCTCGGCGAGGATCCGCACGTGGTCGGTGGGGATGTCGGGCGGCGGCGCGACGTCGACGATGTCCGGCCGGGGGTGCTCCGACAGGTCCCGCAACGCGTCGAGCGCGCGCAGATGTCGTTCCATGGGCTCCACGTTGTCTCGCCCGACGAGATACAGGGCGATTGCAGTGGCGACGATCAATCCTGCGATCACGGCCAATGCCCACATCGAGATCACCTCACCGTCAAGCGTCGCCCCGCTCGTATCTGATCGTTTCCCCGCGATCGTCCCGTCAATCCGCCCCGAATCAATTTGCCCAGACCAATTGATGCCCCATCCGCGCACCAAAAGGGCATCGCCCCCTTCCTACGGTTCGCTCGCGGTTCTTTCGGGTCGCTCGCGCTGCGCCGAGCCGATGGGCGGGCTTCGCCGACGGATCGGATCGGCTCCGCTGCCGCTCACTTTTTCGGGTCGCTCGCGCTGCGCCGAGCCGATGGGCGGGCTTCGCCGACGGATCGGATCGGCTCCGCTGCCGCTCACTTTTTCGGGTCGCTCGCGCTGCGCCGAGCCGATGGGCGGGCTTCGCCGACGGATCGGATCGGCTCCGCTGCCGCTCCCGGGCGGCCGGCGCTCACTGTTCGGGTGTCACTCTCCATTCCTCCGTCACTTGTTCCGCGCGGGAGGTCGATATCCTGGGAAATTCCGAGGTGAACGACGCTCGAGTCGACAATTCCGGAGGCACCGTGGAAGTAGAAATCGGGATCGGAAAGTCCGGACGCCGCGCATACGGCTTCGATGACATCGCGATCGTGCCCAGTCGCCGCACGCGCGATCCCGAAGACGTCGACATCTCGTGGGAGGTCGACGCCTACAAGTTCGAGCTGCCGATGATGGCGGCCGCGATGGACGGCGTCGTATCTCCCGCAACCGCGGTCGAGATCGGTCGTCTCGGTGGGCTCGCGTGCCTGAACCTCGAAGGCATCTGGACGCGTTACGAAGATCCCGAACCGATCCTCGAAGAGATCGCCGCGCTGCCGCCCGAGAAGGCGACGCGCCGCATGCAAGAGCTGTACGACGAACCGATCAAGGAAGAGCTCATCCCGCAGCGCATTCGCGAGGTGAAGCCGAGCGGTGTCATCGCGGCCGCGTCGCTCACCCCGCAGCGCGTCGAGGCAGTTCTCGAAGTACGTGCTCGACGCGGAGCTCGACGTGCTCGTCATCCAGGGAACGGTGGTGTCGGCCGAGCACGTCTCGCACGACCCCGCGCGCCAGCCGCTCAACCTGAAGAAGTTCATCCGCGAGTTCGACCTGCCCGTGATCGTCGGTGGGTGCGCGTCGTACTCCACCGCGTTGCACTTGATGCGCACGGGCGCGGTCGGCGTGCTCGTCGGTGTCGGCCCCGGCCACGCGTGCACGAGCCGCGGTGTGCTCGGCATCGGTGTCCCGCAGGCCACTGCGATCGCCGACGCGGCGGGCGCGCGCATCCGTCACCTCGACGAGACGGGCGTGTACGTGCACGTCATCGCCGACGGCGGCATGTCGACGCGGCGGCGACATCGCCAAGGCGATCGCGTGCGGCGCCGACGCGGTGATGATCGGTTCGCCGCTCGCCACCGCGTACGAAGCGCCGGGCCGCGGCTATCACTGGGGCATGGCCACCTTCCACCCGACCTTGCCGCGCGGTGCGCGCGTCTTCGCCGGCCAGAAGGCGACGCTCGCCGAGATCCTCACCGGACCCGCGCACGAGAACGACGGAACGCTCAACCTCTTCGGCGCACTCCGCACGTCGATGGCCACCACGGGCTACGAGACGGTCAAGGAATTCCAGAAGGCCGAAGTGATGGTCGCACCGGCACTGAAGACGGAGGGCAAGTCGTTGCAGCGCGCGCAGGGCATCGGCATGGCGGCACGGGGCCAGGCTTGATGCATTCGCTGCAACTGCTGTGAGCGATTCACCCGACCTCGTCCTCGTCGTCGACTTCGGGGCGCAGTACGCGCAGCTGATCGCGCGTCGTGTACGCGAGCTGCACGTCTACAGCGAGATCGTTCCGCGCTCGATGCCGGTCGCGGAGATGCTCGCGCGCAAGCCGCAGGCGATCATCCTCTCGGGTGGTCCGGCTTCGGTGCACGTGCCCGGCGCACCCGGACATCGACACCGCGGTCTACGACGCCGGCGTGCCGCTCCTCGGCATCTGTTACGGCGCGCAGCTGGTCGCGCGTGATCTCGGCGGCGAGGTCGCCAAGACCGGCCAGGGCGAGTACGGCCGCACCGAACTGCACGTCGAAGGTTCGTCGCTGTTGTTCTCCGATCTCCCCGTCGACGAGATCGGTGTGGATGAGTCACGGCGACTCGATCACCGACCGCGCCCGCGGGCTTCGCGGTGACCGCGCGTACCGACGCGGTTCCCGTCGCCGGCTTCGAGGACCGCGACCGCGGCATCTACGCCGTGCAGTTCCATCCCGAGGTCGCGCACACCGAGCACGGCATGCAGATCTTGAAGTCGTTCCTCTTCGATGCCGCGGGCTGTCGGCCCACGTGGACGAACGTGTCGATCATCGAGAACGCGGTCGCCGAGATCCGCGCCCAGGTCGGCTCGGAGCGCGTCATCTGCGGCCTGTCCGGCGGAGTCGACTCCGCGGTCGCCGCCGCGATCGTGCACAAGGCCATCGGCGATCAACTCGTCTGCGTCTTCGTCGACACCGGACTGTTGCGGCTCGGTGAAGCGGAGCAGGTCGAGCAGACCTTCCGCGAGCAGTTCGAAGTCGAGCTCGTGCACGTGAAGGCGCAGGATCGTTTCCTCGACGCGCTCGACGACGTCATCGACCCGGAACGCAAGCGCAAGATCATCGGCGAGCTCTTCATCCGTGTGTTCGAAGAAGCCGCGCAGGATCTCGGCGACGCGCGCTTCTTGGTGCAGGGAACGCTCTATCCCGACATCGTGGAATCGGGCGGCGGCGACAACGCGAACATCAAGAGCCATCACAACGTCGGCGGACTGCCCGACGACATGGACTTCGAGCTCGTCGAACCGCTGCGCGCACTGTTCAAGGACGAGGTCCGCGCCGATCGGCGAGGAGCTCGGGCTGCCCGAGGAGATCGTCTGGCGCCAGCCGTTCCCCGGGCCGGGGCTCGCGGTGCGCATCATCGGCACCATCACGCGCGAGCGGGTCGAGATCCTGCAACAGGCCGACGCGGTCGTGGTCGAGGAGATCCGCCGGGCCGGCCTCTACCGCGAGATCTGGCAGAGCTTCGCGGTGCTGCCCGCGGTCAAGACGGTCGGCGTGATGGGCGACGATCGCACGTACGCCTACCCGATCGTGCTCCGCGCGGTCACCTCCGACGACGCGATGACCGCCGACTGGGCCCGCCTCCCCTACGACGTGCTCGAGCGCATCTCGTCGCGGATCATCAACGAGGTCCCGGGCGTGAACCGGGTGGCGTACGACATCACGTCCAAGCCGCCCGGCACGATCGAGTGGGAGTGACGGGCGAATCGGAGTAATCAGGCCGCCGGGTTCCGCTTCGAGCGCTCGCTCCGGTAGAAAATGGACCGGACACGGCGAAGAACGGGGAGCGGGACAATGGTCGACTGGACGAAGGACACTGAAGGAGACGGCACGGGCGATCGTCGCCCCCGGCAAGGGCATCCTCGCGGCCGACGAGAGCAGTGGCACGATCAAGAAGCGCTTCGACACGATCGGGTGCGAGTCGACCGAGGACCGCCGCCGCGCCTACCGAGAGATGTTGTTCACCACGGCCGGCGCCGCGCAGTACGTCAGTGGCGTGATCCTGTTCGACGAGACGATCCGCCAGACCGCTTCCGACGGCCGCCCGCTCGCCAAGATCCTCGAAGCCGACGGCGTGATCCCCGGCATCAAGGTCGACAAGGGCGCGGTGCAACTCGCCAAGTCGCCCGACGAGAAGGTGACCGACGGGCTCGACGGGTTGCGCGAGCGACTGGTCGAGTACCGCGGCCTCGGTGCGCGCTTCGCGAAGTGGCGCGCGGTGATCACGATCGGCGAACACATTCCGTCGCGGCTCTGCATCGACCTGAACGCGCACGCGCTCGCCCGTTACGCCGCGCTGTGCCAGGACGAGGGCATCGTCCCGATCGTCGAGCCCGAAGTACTCATGGACGGCGACCACTCGCTCGAGCGTTGCTACACGGTCACGTCCGACACACTGCACGGCCGTCTTCGCCGCGCTCTACGAGCAGCGGGTCGACCTCGCCGGCATGTTGTTGAAGCCGAACATGGTGATCCCGGGCAAGGGTCACGCGAGCTATCCCGTTGTCGCCCGAGGTGGTCGCCGACGCGACGCTCTCGTGCTTCCGGCGGACCGTTCCCGCGGCGGTGCCGGGCATCGTGTTCCTCTCCGGCGGCCAGAACGACGTGGAAGCGACCGCGAACCTGAACGCGATCAACGCCAAGGGTCCGCACCCGTGGCGCTGTCGTTCTCGTACGGCCGCGCGTTGCAGGCCGCCTCGCTGGCGGCGTGGAAGGGTGACGACGCGAACATCGAGCGCCGGACAGGCCGCGTTCTTGCACCGCGCGCACATGAACAGCCTGGCGGCGGCGGGCACGTATACCGATGCCGCGGAAAAAACGGCTCCGTAGTCCGGGCCCGGGGTCTTTGCCGTGCGGGCCCTGGTTCAACGGGTAACCCAGGCGCGGGTCAGCGTGGCCGGCGAGGTCGTGGGCGAGATCGGCGCCGGTCTGTGCGTGCTCGTCGGCGTCACGCACGACGACGAGCCCACGCACGCCGCGAAGCTCGCGGCGAAGGTCGCCAACCTGCGGGTGTTCGACGACGAAGACGGCGCCATGAATCGCTCGCTCCTCGAGACCGGCGGCGCCGCGCTCGTCGTGAGCCAGTTCACGCTCTACGGCGACACGACCCGCGGGCGGCGCCCGAGCTGGGTCGCGGCGGCCCGACCCGAGCACGCCGAACCGCTCGTCGCCGCGTTCCAGCGGGAACTGGCCGCGCTCGGCGTGCCGGTCGAGACCGGCCGCTTCCGCGCCGACATGGCCGTCGTGCTCGTGAACGACGGTCCGGTCACGCTCCTGCTCGAAGTGCCGTAGAGCACCCTCCTCGGTCCCGTCGACCGCCGGCCTCCGATCGCGTTCGCGTCACGACACACGTGTAATTCGACCCCGGTACCATGCGTAGGTCATGGTCGAAACCGAGCCCGCCGTTCCGGCGCCTGCAGTTCGGGAGCACTCCCGGAGCCTGGATCTCACGGGGCTTGAATCCGGCCCAATACGAAGCCGTGACGATGCCGGCCGGGCCCGTGCTCGTGATCGCCGGTGCGGGATCGGGCAAGACCCGCGTGCTCACGCACCGCCTCGCGTACCTCGTCGCCGAGCTCGGCGCGTCGCCGTTCGAGATCCTCGCGATCACGTTCACCAACAAGGCCGCGGGCGAGATGCGCGACCGCGTCGCCCAGCTCGCTCGGTCCCGTCGGTCACCGCATGTGGGTGTCGACGTTCCACGCCGCGTGCTCGCGCATCCTGCGCCGCGAAGCATCACTGCTCGGTTACCGGTCGAGCTTCACGATCTACGACCAGGCCGACGCGACCCGCCTCACCGACTGGGTCCGCCGCGACCTCAACATGGATCCCAAGCGGTTCCCGGCCCGTCAGCTCCACGCGCAGATCAGCGCGTTGAAGAACGAGCTGATCCTGCCCGCGCAGTACGCGGAGCAGGCCGTCGGTCCGGCCGAACGCCGCATCTCCGAGGTGTACACCGAGTACCAGCGGCGGCTGGCGGAAGCGTCGGCCGTCGACTTCGACGACCTGCTCGTGCTCACCGTTCGCCTGTTCCACGAGCACCCGGAGGCGCTGTACCGGTATCAGCAGCGGTTCCGGCACGTCCTCGTCGACGAGTTCCAGGACACGAACGCCGCGCAGTGGGAGCTCGTCCGCCTGCTCGCGGTCGAACACCGCAGCATCATGGTCGTCGGCGACGACGCGCAGAGCGTCTACAAGTTCCGCGGCGCCGACTTCCGCAACCTCTTGAAGTTCGAGGACGCGTTCCCCGACGCCACGATCGTGGTGCTCGACCAGAACTACCGGTCGACCCAGCGCATCCTCGAAGCCGCGAACGCGGTCATCGCGAACAACGCGTCGACCCGTAAGAAGCACTTGTGGACCGACAAGGGTGTGGGCGAACAGATCGTCCGCTTCCAAGGCGACGACGAACACGACGAGGCCGCGTTCGTGGTCCGCGAGATCCATCGCCTCGTCGACGGCGCCGAGTACCGCTACGGCGACGTCGCCGTCTTCTACCGCACCAACGCGCAGAGCCGCGTGCTCGAGGAATCGCTCGTCCGGTCGGGCGTGCCGTACCGCGTCTTCGGCGGCGTGAAGTTCTACGACCGCCGCGAGATCAAGGACGCGCTCGCGTACCTGCGCGCGCTGGTGAATCCCGACGACGAGGTCTCGTGGAAGCGCGTCGTCAACACGCCGCGGCGCGGGGTCGGCGACACGTCGATCGCCAAGCTCGACGCGTACGCGCAGGGTGCCGGCGTCACGTTCCGCGCCGCGGCCGGTGAAGCGCACACTGCGGGCGTGTCCGGAAAAGCCCTTGGTGGCCTGCGCGATCTTCTCGACCTCATGCAAGAAGTCGAGGATGTCGCCGCGACCGGCGGCGTCGGGACCACGCTCGAAGCGATCCTGACGAAGAGCGGCTATCTGGCCGAGCTCGAAGCCGAACGTTCGGTCGAGTCGCACGGTCGCATCGAGAACCTGCAGGAGTTGGTCGGTTCGGCGCGGCTGTTCGACGAACAGATCGAGCGCGGGGAACTGGGCGGGCTCGCGGCGATCGGTGGCGTGGGCATCGGTGAATCGGCCGGCGCGTCGGGCGCGATCAACGGTCCGAACGGGCTGGCGCGCGTCCAGGCCTTCCTCGAGGCGATCTCGCTCGTCACCGACATGGACGAGAACGATCCCGAAGCCAGCTCGGTCACACTCATGACGCTGCACTCGGCGAAGGGGCTCGAGTATCCCGGTCGTGTTCCTGATCGGGATGGAGGACGGCGTCTTCCCACACGTGCGCAGCCTCGGCGATCCCGACGAGCTCGAAGAGGAACGCCGGCTCTGTTACGTCGGCCTCACCCGCGCCGAGGAACGGCTCTATCTCTGCCACGCGTGGAGTCGCATGATGTTCGGCTCCACCGACTACCGGCCGCCGAGCCGGTTCCTCGACGAGATCCCGGCCGAGCTCATCGTGTCGAGCGGCGGCGACGATCGTCCGTCGCGCGGGCGGCGCAGTGGCAGTGGCAGTGGTGACCGCGGGGAGCGGGGCGGCGGGGGGCTGGGTGCGCATCGCGACGCAGTTGTCGCGGCCGCGCTCCGGCGCGACAACGAGCCGTTGCCCGGCGCGCGCGGCGCCGAACAACTCGGCCTGCGGATCGGCGACGACGTGCGGCACGAGAAGTTCGGTGACGGCGTGATCGTCGACATCACGGGTACGGGCGAGAAGGCCGAGGCCCGCGTGCGGTTCCGCGATGCCGGCGAGAAGACGCTGCTGTTGTCGTGGGCGCCGTTGGCGCGCGTCTGAGTCGGGCTAACCGCTCGGGACGGACGTCGTCGTCGACAGCGGCCCGGTGGTCGTCGTCTCCGCGCCCGGCGGCAGCAGATCGATCACGACCGAGTCGGTCTGGCCGACCGCTGGATGCTCACCGGGTACTGGGCGAGATCTTCGGCGGCGACGGTCTGGCCGCCGCAGTCCCAGTGGTCGCGGAGCAGCTTCAACGAGCAGCCCTGCGGTTGCTCGACCTTGTAGGCGACGATGTTGCCGTCGGCCAGCGCGAGCCAGAACCCGCATTTGGCGCCGCCGGTCTGGAAGTAGGGCCCGCCGTTGTCGAGGGTCGTGCGGACATCGGTCGCGCTGCCGATGTTCAGTTGGCCGCACACGATGCTGCCGCTGCTGCGGGTCGCGATGAACGCCGCGCCCGCGATCAGGAATCCGGCGAGGAGTACGCCGACCGTGGCTCCGACGAGCAACTTGATGTCGGCCGCGCGGGCGCGAGAGGAGGCCAATGCCTGTCCTTGGCTATGGTGAGCCGATGCTGCGACGCTACCGCGTCGTCATCGCCAAGCCCGGGCTGGACGGACACGATCGGGGGGCCAAAGTGATCGCACGGGCCCTGCGCGACGCGGGGTTCGAGGTCGTGTACACCGGCTTGTTCCAGACAGCCGAGCTCGTGGCGGAGGCGGCACTGCAAGAGGACGCCGACGCGGTCGGCCTGTCGGTTCTCTCCGGCGCGCACATGACGCTCATCCCCAAGATCGTCTCCGAGTTGCGGGCCCGCGAGCTCGACGACGTGCTGGTCTTCGCCGGTGGCATCATCCCCGACGAGGACCGTCCCGCGTTGGCCGCCGCCGGTGTATCCGCCGTGTTCACGCCGGGTGCGCCGCTCGCCGACATCGTCGATTGGCTCGAGACCACTCTCGATTCCCAGACTTCACTCGAACGCACGCAGAACACGCAGGAGTAGTTCGTTGGATCTCTTCGAATATCAAGGTAAGCAGCTGTTCGCGCGCTACGGCATCCCGGTGTCCGCGGGCGACGTGGCCGAGACCGTCGACGAAGCCGTGCGCGCCGCCGACGCGGCCGGGTATCCGGTGGTCGTCAAGGCGCAGGTGCAGGTCGGCGGACGCGGGAAGGCGGGCGGTATCAAGCTCGCCGAGAACGCGGACGAGGTGCGCACGCACGCCGGCAACATCCTCGGCATGGACATCAAGGGCCATGTCGTGCGGTGGGTGTGGGTCGAGCACGCGTCGGACATCGCCGAGGAGTACTACGCGTCGTTCACGCTCGACCGCAGCGCGAAGAAGTACCTCGGCATGTTGAGCGCGCAGGGCGGCGTCGAGATCGAGACCGTCGCCGAGGAGAACCCCGACGCGATCGCCAAGATCACGATCGATCCGGTCGACGGGCTGAGCGAGGCGGCGTGCCGCACGTGGGTCGCGGCCGCGAAGTTGAATCCCGGCGGCGACCGATGGCGCGGTCGACATTCTTTTGAAGCTGTACCACGCCTACGTCGACGGTGACGCCGACCTGGTCGAGATCAACCCGTTGATCCTCACTCCCGAAGGCAAGGTGCACGCGCTCGACGCCAAGGTGTCGCTCGACGAGAATGCACGCTTCCGTCATCCCGAGTGGGACGAGCTGCGTCGGCCTCGAGAAGACCGATGCGCGCGAGTTCGAAGCTGCGGAGAAGGGTCTGCAATACGTGGGCCTCGACGGCACCGTTGGCGTGATCGCCAACGGCGCGGGGCTCGCGATGGCGACGTGCGACATCGTGCACGAGGTCGGCGGGCGTCCGGCGAACTTCCTCGACATCGGGGGCGGCGCGAGCGCGCAGGTGATGGCCAACGCGCTCGAGGTGATCAACAACGACCCGTCGGTGAAGTCGATCTTCATCAACATCTTCGGTGGCATCACCAAGGGTGAGGACGTGGCGAACGGAATCGTGCAGGCGCTCGATCAGGTGTCGATCGCGTCGCCGATCGTGATTCGTCTCGACGGCACGAATGCCGAAGAGGGTCGCGCGATCCTCTCGGCGTACGAGTCGGATCGGCTCGTCAGCCGGCCGACGATGGTGGAGGCCGCACGAACGGCCGTGGAGATGGCGGAGGCGAAGTCGTGAGCATCTTGGTGAACGCCGACACGAAGGTGATCGTTCAGGGCATCACCGGCGGCCAGGGTCGGTTCTACGCGTTGCGCAACCGCGCGTACGGCACGAAGGTCGTCGGCGGAGTGAGCCCGAAGAAAGCCGGCACCGACGTGGAGGGCATTCCGGTGTTCGCATCGGTTGCCGAGGCGGTCGCGGAGACGGGCGCGACGGCGACGATGGTGATCGTTCCCGCAGCGGGGCGCGGCGGCCGCGGTGTTGGAAGCGGCCGAGGCGGGCCTCGAACTGATCGTCGCGGTCACCGAGGGCATTCCGGTGCACGACGAGGCGCGTGTGTACAACCAGGTGGCGCGCGACTTTCCGTCGTCGCGGATTCTCGGACCCAACTGCCCCGGCCTGTTGACGGTCGGTGAATGCAACATCGGCTTCATTCCGGCCGAGGTTGCGATTCCCGGGCCCGTCGGCATCGTTTCCCGGTCCGGCACGCTGACGTATCAGGCGTTGAGCGACCTCGGGCAGAAGGGCATCGGCGTCACGACGTGTGTGGGTATCGGCGGTGACCCGGTTCCGGGCACGAGCTTCATCGACTGCCTGTCGCTGTTCGAGGCCGATCCCGCGACCAAGGCCGTGATCATGTTCGGCGAGATCGGCGGGTCGGCCGAAGAAGAGGCCGCCGACTTCATCCGCACGAAGATGTCGAAGCCGGTTGTGTCGTACATCGCCGGCGTGACCGCGCCGCCCGGGAAGAAGATGGGGCACGCGGGCGCGATCGTGTCGGGCTCGAAGGGCACCGCCCAGGCCAAGATGGAAGTCTTGGAAGCCGCCGGGGTTCGGGTCGCGACGAACCCGACCGCCGCCGGCGAACTCATGGCCGAGGTTGTGCGCGGGTTGTAGCGGTATGCGGCCGAGTCGGCGGCGCGTGCTCGGATTGATCTGACTTGTGGCGTACACGCCGCGTTCGACGCGGCGCGCCCGACCGATGAAGGTCTCGTAGCCGAGCGCGTCGGCGAGGCGTTGCACCGGCCGGCGGGACGCGATCAGGTAGCCGTTGAGATGAGTTCCCGATGGATCTCGACGAGGTTCATCGGGCGGCCGTTGCGGAGCGAGAATCGCGAGCGCGGTGGCGCGCAGGTGGCGGCCGTGCAGAGGTCGGGCGTGGTCGGCGGGCGGCGGGATGGGCGGCGGTCCGCCGCGTCTCGTGCGGCGGAAGCCGTGGACGATGTCTTTCGGGTCGACGCGCGGCCACATGACGACGCGGAGCTCGGCGAGCTGGGTGCGGACTTCGGCGAGCTGATTGCTGAGCGCCCGTTGGGCGTCGTCGAGCTCGGTGGCGCGGGCGAGCAGGGCCACGATCTCCGCGTTCAGGGCTACGAGGGCGTCGTGACCGTGCGGGATGCGCCGGTAGCGGGTGGGATAGCGGATGGCCGGCAATGAGGACTCCCGAGGCCGTGGGCGTGGCCGTACGGGGGAGTGTGTCGGCGGCGACGATGACGACGTTGGTCGGTCAGTCCGTCGCTACGAGACCATGACCCTATCGACGAGGCGGGCAATCACCAACCCCCGCGCGCACTCCCACTGGTAATTCCACGTCACGACGATTCGTGCAACGAATCTTCGTGACGTAGTTCCGCGCCGCGCATCGGCGCGGAGCCGTGTCGCGGCGATTCGTCGCGAGAATCGTCGTGACGTGTCTAGGGGAGGTTGGCACCGACGAGGGGTAAGCAGCGATGAAGCGCCTGCGACCGGCGGACACCGGGCCGGGCCGGGCCGAGCCGACCGCGGGATCAGACCGCGGGGTTCGGGCTCTCCTGCATCCGCAGCACCGCCCCGACGAGCAGGGCGATCGCCGCGATCAGCATCAGGTAGAGCCCGACGCCCTTCGTCAGCGGCGAAGTGCTCTGGATCAGGAACGCCAACATCATGATCGTCGCCTGGAACCCGAGCACCAGGTGGATCTGATTCCAGGTCAGCCCCAGGATGCGCTCCGGCAGCTTCACGCCCGACGCGAACGCGGCCACCGCCACGTGCGCCGCCATCACGATGCCGATCAACGCCGGGATCGTCGCGATCAAGAAGAAGTGGCTGCTCCAGGCGCTGTACGACGCCGAACCGCCCCCGATCTTCACCCCGCCGATGGTCACCGAAGGCGCCGAGATCTTGTTGAACGCCAAGAACGACGCGATCAGCATCAGCACACTCGCGCCGAGGATCACCCAGTTGGCGGTCGAGAGTTTGATCTTGTCCATGGTTCCCGTCCCTCAGCCGATCGCGCCGGTGTTGCGTTCGCGCTGGAGCAGCACAGCTCCGACGACGAGCGCGATCCCGCCCAGAATCTGGAACCAGGCACCGATTCCCTTGTTGCCGTAGTCGGTGACGAGCCAGCCGAACGCCATCAGGCCCGCCATCAGCCCGAGCGACAGGTGGATCTGCTCCCACGTGAAACCGAGCACCGAGTCAGGGAACGAGACGCCGGCGAACTTGCTGAGCGCGATCTGCAGCGCCATCAGCACGCCGTAGATGCGGGAGCAGCGTTGCGATCGGGAACAAGTGGCTGCCCCAGGCGCTCGTGTTACCGGCGAAGTGCAGGAACGAGAAGATGAGCATGACCGCGCCCGCGGCCATGATCGTTATCTCTGCGGGCGTGGGCGATTGCCGATCAGCCATGAAATGCTCTCTCCCTTGTGTAAAGGGAAGTGAAACACCTTTCTGGGTGAGACCTGGGGATTTCCGCCCGAAAGACGGCCCCGGTGTCGGGGGATAGGGTGCCGATCATGCGGGTCGGCGTCCTGGCATCGGGCAGCGGAACCATCCTCGCGAGCCCTGCTCGGACGCAACCTCCCGATCGTGTTGGTCGTCGCCGACCGGCCGTGCGGCGCGCTCGACATCGCACGCGAGCACGGCGTCGCGGCCGAGCTCGTCGAACGCACCGAATTCGGCCCGGGCTTCGACCGGGTCGCCTACACCCACGACGTCGTCGACGTCCTGCAACGCCACGACGTCGACCTCGTCGCCATCGCGGGCTTCGGCACCATCCTCTCCAAGCCCTTCGTCGACGCGTACGGCGGTCGGGCCGTCAACACCCACCCCGCTCTGCTTCCCTCGTTCAAGGGATGGCACGCTGTACGGGACGCCCTCGAGTTCGGGGTGAAGGTGACGGGGCCGACTGTGCACCTCGTCACCGAGGACGTCGACTCCGGCCCGATCCTGGCCCAAGAGGCTGTACCCGTCCTCGACGACGACACCGAGGACTCCCTGCACGAACGCATCAAGGAAGTGGAGCGCCGCTTGTATCCGGACGTGATCGAACGCCTCGTGCAGGCCGAACAGCGGGCTGAACAATGAGCACACCCGGCGCCAGAGCGCGCCCAATCCGGCCCGGACGCGCATCAAGCGCGCGCTGATCTCCGTCTACGACAAGGACGGCCTGCTCGACTTCGCCAAGGGCCTGCACGAGCTCGGCGTCGAGGTCGTGTCGTCGGGCAACACGTCGACCGCGCTCGAGGCGGCGGGAATCCCCGTCACGCGCGTCGAAGAGGTGACCGGTTCACCGGAGATGCTCGACGGCCGCGTGAAGACGCTTGCACCCCAAGATCCACGGCGGCCTGCTCGCCGATCTCGGCAACGAGGGCCACCGCCGCGATCTCGACCTGCACGGCATCCTGCCGTTCGAACTCGTCGTGTCGAACCTCTACCCCTTCGAGCAGCGGCCCGACATCGAGACCATCGACATCGGTGGCCCGGCGATGACGCGCGCCGCCGCGAAGAACCACGCGTGGGTCACGATCCTCACGAGTCCCGACCAGTATCCGGCCGCTCCTCGCCGAGCTGCGCGCGAACGACGGAACGCGTCGGCCCCGACACGCGCCGCGCGTTCGCGCTCGCCGCCTTTGCCCGCACCGCCGCGTACGACGCCGCGATCGTGCAGTGGCTGCAGGCCGACGAGTTGTTGCCCGGGCAACCTCGTCGTCGCGCTCGAACGCACCGACGAGACGCTGCGCTACGGCGAGAACCCGCACCAGCAAGGCGCGCGGTACCGCCGGACCGGGACGACGAGTTGGTGGGACGGCGTCGAACAGCACGCGGGCCTCGCGCTCTCGTACCTCAACTATCTACGACGCCGACGCGGCTTGGAAGATCGTCCACGATCTCGGCGACGGTCCCGGCGTGTCGCGATCATCAAGCACGCGAACCCGTGCGGGGTCGCGCTTGATGCTTCGCTGGAACGGGCGTATCAACGGGCGCTGGAATGCGACGAGCGCTCTGCCTTCGGCGGGATCGTCGCGCTGAACCGCCCGATCGACACTGCGACGGTCGAGCGCATGATCGCCGGTCCGCAGGCCGACCTCGTGATCGCGCCGGGCTACGAAGCCGGGCACGATCGAGGCGCTGCGCGGCAAGCGGAAGAACACGCGCATCCTCGAGGCCCCGCTGCCCCAGCGAAGACGCACTGGACTTCCGCCAGATCTCCGGCGGCTTCCTCGTCCAGAACGCGCACCACTTCGCGTCGACGCGCAACGACTGGCGCGTCGTGACCAAGGTTGCACCGACGCCCGAACAGTGGCGCGACCTCGAGCTCGCGTGGCGCATGTGCGGGCACGTGAAGTCGAACGCGATCGTGTTGGTGAAAGACGGGCAGGCGGTTGGCATCGGCGCCGGGCCAACAGAACCGGGTCGAGTCGGCCGAGATCGCGGCCAAGAAGGCCGACGGACCGGGCGCAGGGCGGCGCGGCCGCGAGCGACGCGTTCTATCCGTTCCCGGACGGCGTCGAAGCCGTCGCGCGACGCGGGCGTCGCGGCCGTGATCCAACCGGGCGGCGCGATCCGCGACGAGGCGGTCATCGAGCGGGCCGACGAGCTCGGCCTGGCGATGGTGTTCACCGGCGAACGGCACTTCCTCCACTGATGGCCGCCACACTGCTCGACGGGAACGCGCTGCTGGAGGCCGTCAAGGACGACCTGCGGGCGCGCATCAAGCGCCTCGCAGGAACAGGGCGTCACGCCCGGGCTCGGGACGATCCTCGTCGGCGACGATCCGCCGAGCCACGCGTACGTGCGCCTGAAGCGCGAGGACTCGGCCGAGATCGGGGTGCGATCGATCCACACCGAGCTCCCCGGCACCGTGACGCAGAAGGAACTGCTCGAGGTCATCGACAGCTACAACCGCGATCCCGGCCGTCGACGCGTACATCTTCCAGGTGCCGCTACCCGAGCATCTCGACGCCGATGCCGCACTCATCGCGATCGATCCCGGCAAGGACGCCGACGGCCTGCACCCGGTCAACCTGGGCAAGCTCGTCATCGGGATCCCCGACGCACCCCGGCCGTGCACGCCGCTCGGGATCCAGGCGTTGCTCGTGATGTACAAGGTGCCGATCGAGGGCCAGCACGTGGTCATCATCGGGCGCGGCCTCACGATCGGGCGGCCGCTCGCGAACCTGCTCTCCTTGAAGGAACCGAACGCGAACGCCACGATCACGGTCTGCCACACCGGCACGCATTTCCTGCCCCAGTACACGAAGGAGGCCGACATCATCGTGGCGGCCGCGGGCCGGCCGTCGATCCTCACGCCCGACATGGTCCGGCCCGGTGCCGCGGTCGTCGGGCGCGGGGGCGACCATCCACGGGCGCAAGGTCGTGCCCGACGTCGACGAGGCGTGCGCCGAAGTCGCGGGCTGGATCACACCCCGGCTGGGTGGGGTCGGCCCCACGACCCGCGCCATGCTGTTGCGCCAGACCGTAGAGACTGCGGAGCGCCGGGCGGCCACCGAGCCGCGTCCCGGCGCTTCGTCGGAAGGGCCCCGATGACGGCGGCGCAGCAACCCACGCCCCACTGCGCCGTGTGCGGCTCCGCGGTCGCTCTCGACGCTCCCCGCTGCCCCTCGTGCGGCCTGTCGCGGCCGGCCGCCACCGGCGGCCAGGTTCTCGGCCGGCACGGACTCTGGATGATCGCCGGAGTGTTGTTGGCGTTGTACGTGGTCGTACTGGTGATCGTCGCTGCGGCGAAATGACCGGCGCGTGATCTGAATTCGTCCCACTTGCCTCGCGGGACCGAAGATCAGGGCGGAGGGGTGAAACCGTGTTGCTGGCCGAGCTGAACGTGCGTCACACCCGCCGGCACATGCCGACGCGTCGGGTCGCGCTCGACGGCGCCTACCTGCCGACCTCGGGCCCGGCGCACGGCCCCGCATTGCTCGCCGCGGTCGTGGCGACCAACCTCCCCGCGATCGAGCCCGAGGAACGCGAGCTGCTGCCGCGCCTGCTGCACGACGCGCGCCGCGGGCTCGCCATCCCGCGCATCGCCCTGCGGCACCGGCTCCAGTACGACATGCACGGCCTCGACCGCTCGCGGCACCGGATGTTGGGCGAGGACGGCCACCTGGTCGTGGAGCTCGACGTGCACGGCGCGCCGACGCCGCAGGTCCTCGGCGCGGTGATGGGCGCGGCCGCGTTGCACAGCAGCGGCCGGCCGATCGCACTCGAAGCGATCAGCAAGGTCGTCCACGGCAAGTGGGGCGGTCTCGCGCCCGACGTCGAGCTGCGGATCGTGGCCGAGGCCATGTGGAACGGCGATGCGGCCGCCGCTCGCGTCGGCCGACGAGTGGCAACAGGGTGGCCCGCCCGAGGAGCTGCTGTGGCGCGGCGTGGCCCCGACCAGCGGTGGGCGATGGAAGTGCTCGGGCTGCGGGCCGGCATGGGCATCGAGCGCGACGACCTGAACCGGCGCTTCCGGCGCCTCCTGCGCGACGCCCACCCCGACAGTGGCGGCGCCAGTGCGAGTGCGGCGGCCCGCATCGCCGAGCTCACCGAGGCCCGCACGATCCTGATGGCGATGGTGGTCGACACGGTAGCGGCCGAGGGATAGCTCGCGACTAGCTTCGGCAGCGTGAAAAACCCCGTACGAGTCGCAGTGACCGGTGCCGCCGGTCAGATCGGTTACAGCCTCGTCTTCCGCATCGCCCGCGGCGATCTGCTCGGTCCCGACCAGCCGATCGTGCTGTCGATGCTCGAGATCACGCCCGCGCTCGGCGCGCTGAACGGCTTGGTCATGGAGCTCAACGACTGCGCGTTCCCGCTGCTGCAGAGCATCGAGACGAGCGACGACGCGACCCAGGCGTTCTCCGGTGTGAACTACGCGTTGCTGGTCGGTTCCCGGCCGCGCACGAAGGGCATGGAGCGCAAGGAGCTGCTCGAGGCCAACGGCGCGATCTTCACCGTGCAGGGCAAGGCGCTCGCCGCGAGCGCGGCCGACGACATCCGCGTGCTGGTCGTGGGCAACCCCGCGAACACCAACTGTCTCATCGCGATGAACAACGCGGGCTCGATCCCGCGTGAGCGCTTCACCGCGATGACCCGACTCGACCACAACCGCGCCAAGGCGCAGATCGCGGCGAAGACCGGTGCGCCGGTCGCCGACGTCACCAACATGACGATCTGGGGCAACCACTCCGCGACGCAGTACCCCGACCTCTTCAACGCCAAGGTCGGCGGCAAGACCGCGAGCGATCTCGTCGACCAAGCGTGGATCGAGAACGACTTCATCCCGACCGTGCAACAGCGCGGCGCGGCGGTGATCGAAGCGCGGGGCGCATCGTCGGCCGCGTCGGCGGCATCGGCCGCACTCGACCACATGCGGGAGTGGGCGCTCGGTACCGCGAAGGGCGACTGGGCGAGCATGGCCGTGTGTTCGGACGGTTCCTACGGCGTGCCCGAAGGCTTGATCTCGGGCTTCCCGTGCACGACCGAGAACGGCACCTGGAAGATCGTCCAGGGCCTCGACATCAACGAGTTCTCGCGTGGCCGCATCGACGCGAGCGTCGGCGAGCTGGGCGAGGAACGCGACACCGTCTCCGAGCTCGGGCTGATCTGAGGCCAACCGGTGGGATCGTCCGTGCGGTCGTGGCGCCAACCGAGCCCGTACGGGGAGCTCACGGTCGTCGTCGGCGACGCGGGGGTGCAGGAGATCAGCCTGCCCGGCGACGATCAGCCCGACGTCGCCATCACCACCGCCGATCGCGCGGTGGCGAAGCAGCTCGACGACTGGTTCGCGGGGAAGCGCCACGCGTTCGACCTCACCGTCGACCTCGGTGCGATCGAGGGTTTTCGGCGCGAGGTGCTCGACACCCTGGTGCGCGAGGTTCCGTGGGGCGAGGTCGTGTCCTACGGCGAGCTCGCCGGGCTCGCGGGCCGGCCGCGCGCGGCGCGGGCCGTCGGCAGCGCGATGCGCAACAACCCGATCCCGTTCGTGATCCCGTGTCACCGCGTCGTGGCCGCGGGCCACAAGATCGGTGGTTACGGCGGGGGCCGCAACGCGATCGCGCTCAAGCGCGAGTTGCTGGTCCGCGAAGGGGTTTCGATACTTCGCTGAAGAAGTCGTTGCCCTTGTCGTCGACGATGACGAACGCGGGGAAGTCGTGCACCTCGATCTTCCACACCGCTTCCATGCCGAGCTCGGGGTACTCGAGCACCTCGACCTTGGTGATGCAGTCCTGGGCGAGCACGGCCGCGGGGCCGCCGATCGAGCCGAGGTAGAAGCCGCCGTGCTTGTTGCACGCGTCGGTGACGGCCTTCGAGCGGTTGCCTTTGGCGAGCATCACCAGTGAGCCGCCGTTCTCCTGGAACTGGTCGACGTAGGAATCCATGCGGCCCGCGGTGGTGGGGCCGAACGAACCCGACGCGTATCCGTCCGGGGTCTTCGCCGGACCGGCGTAGTAGACGCAGTAGTCGCGCAGGTACTGCGGCATGCCTTCGCCCGCGTCGAGCCGTTCCTTGATCTTGGCGTGCGCGATGTCGCGGGCGACGACCATCGGGCCGTTCAACATCACGCGCGTCTTCACCGGATAGTGCGACAGCGTCTCGCGGATCTGCGCCATCGGTTGCGTGAGGTCGATGCTGACAACCGGCGCCGCTTCCAGGTCGTCGTGGGTGACCTCGGGCAGGTATTGCGCGGGATCGGTCTCGAGCTGTTCGAGGAAGACCCCGTCGGCCGTGATCTTGCCCAGCGCCTGGCGGTCGGCCGAGCACGAGACTGCGAGCGCGACCGGGACACGACGCGCCGTGGCGAGGCAGGCGGATGACGCGCACGTCGTGACAGAAGTACTTACCGCCGAACTGCGCGCCGATGCCGAACGCCTGGGTGAGGCCGAGCACCTGCTGTTCGAGCTCGCGGTCGCGAAAGCCGCGACCGAGCTCGTTGCCGGTTCCGGGAAGCGTGTCGAGGTAGCGCGCCGACGCGAGCTTGGCGGTCTTCAACGCGAACTCGGCCGACGTACCGCCGATGACGAGCGCGAGGTGGTACGGCGGGCACGCGGCGGTACCGAGCGTGCGGAGCTTCTCGTCGAGCCAGTTCATCAACGACGTGGGGTTGAGCAGCGCCTTCGTCTCTTGGAACAGGAGGCTCTTGTTCGCCGAGCCGCCGCCCTTGGCCATGAACAGCAACTTGTACGCGTCGCCGTCGACGGATTCGATCTCGATCTCGGCGGGGAGGTTCGTGCCGGTGTTCTTCTCTTCGTACGCGGTGAGCGGCGCGAGCTGCGAGTACCGGAGGTTGTCTTCGTTGTAGGTGCGGAAGATCCCGCGCGAGATCGCCTCGCGGTCGCCACCACCCGTCACGACGAGCTCGCCCTTCTTGCCCTTCACGATCGCGGTGCCGGTGTCCTGACACGACGGGAGGATGCCTCCGGCCGCGATGCACGCGTTCTTCAAGAGCTCCATGGCGACGAAGCGGTCGTTGGGTGACGCCTCGGGATCGTCGAGGATCGAGCTGAGCTGCGCGAGGTGCCCGGGCCGCAGGAGGTGCGCGATGTCGAACATCGCCCGGCTGGTCAGGAGCGCCAGCGCCTCGGGCTCCACCTGCACGAACCGGCGGCCGCCGGCGGTGAACGTGGAGACGTAGTCGGAGGTGAGCAGCTGGTACGGCGAGTCGTCGGCGCCGATCGGGAGCAGCTCCTGATACGCGAACTCGGGCATAACGAGAAAGTACCGTGCAGCGAGGAGGATCTCATGAACGAGTCCGGCTACCGCGTCGAGCATGACTCGATGGGTGAGGTGCGTGTTCCGGCCGAGGCCCTCTGGGGCGCGCAGACCCAGCGCGCGATCGAGAACTTCCCCATTTCGGGCCGGCCCATCGCGCCGGCGCTCGTGCACGCGCTGGCGTTGATCAAGGCCGAGGCGGCCCGGGTGAACCAGCTCGACCGGCCGATGAAGGACGCGATCGTGGCCGCGGCCGAGGACGTCGTGGGCGGCGCCCACGACGACGAGTTCCCGATCGACGTGTTCCAGACCGGCTCGGGTACGTCGTCGAACATGAATGCCAACGAGGTGATCGCCACGCTCGCGGCCGAGCGGCTCGGCGCGCCGGTGCACCCGAACGATCACGTCAACATGTCGCAGTCGTCGAACGACGTGTTCCCCTCGGCGGTGCATCTCGCGGCCGCGCTCGCGATCACCGACGATCTCGTGCCCGCGCTCCGGAAACTCGTGAAGGCGCTCCGCCGCAAGCAGCGCGAGTTCGCGCACGAGGTGAAGAGCGGGCGCACGCACCTGATGGACGCCACTCCGGTCACGCTGGGCCAGGAGTTCGGGGGCTACGCGGCGCAGGTCGACGCGGCCGCGGCCCGGCTCGACGACACGATGCCGCGCCTGTGTTCGCTCCCGCTCGGCGGTACCGCAGTCGGCACCGGGATCAACGCGCCCAAGGGTTTCGCCCGCAAGGTGATCGCCCGGCTCGCGACGCGTACCGGGCTGCCGCTGACGGAGGCCAAAGACCACTTCGCCGCGCAGGGCGCGCGCGACGCGCTCGTCGAGACCAGCGGCCAGTTGCGTGTGCTCGCCGTGTCGCTGATCAAGATCGCGAACGACCTGCGCTGGATGGCGAGCGGACCGCGCACCGGATTGGGCGAGATCCGCATCCCCGACCTGCAACCGGGTTCGTCGATCATGCCGGGGAAGGTCAACCCGGTTATCCCCGAGGTCGTGACGCAGGTGAGCGTGCAGGTGATCGGCAACGACACCGCGGTCGCGTTCGGCGGATCGCAGGGCAACTTCGAGCTCAACGTGTTCGTCCCGTTGATGGCGCGCAACCTGTTGGAGTCGATCGACATCCTCGCGAGCGTGTGCACCGTCTTCGCGGAGAAGTGCATCGCGGGAATCGAGGCGAACACGGAAACGCTCGAGCGCTACGCGGAAGCGTCGCCCGCGGTCGCGACCGCGCTCAACCCGTATCTCGGTTACGAGACCACTGCGGGGATCATCAAGGAAGCGAATCGCACGGGGAAGTCGGTGCGCCAGATCGTCCGGAGCCGCAAGCTCATGTCGGACGCGCAACTCGACCGCGTGCTCGACGTCGAGGCGATGACCCGGGGCGGGATCATCGAGTAATGCCCGACGAACAGCACGAGTCGACGGCGCCCGAAGTGCCGCCCGAGTCGACGGCGCCCCACGTCGCCAAGCCGGAATCGCGGCGCGCGATCATCGCGGCCCTCCTCGCGAACCTCGGTATCGCCGCGATCAAGTTCGTGGCCTTCCTCGTCACGCACTCGAGCTCCATGTTGTCGGAGGCGATCCATTCGCTCGCCGACACGGGCAATCAGGGTCTGCTGATTCTCGGCCGGGCGCGGGCTCGCAACGACCGCCCGACGACGAGCATCCGTTCGGCTACGGCGGGTGCGTTACTTCTACGCATTCGTCGTCGCATTCGTTCTGTTCAGCCTGGGCGGCGTGTTCTCGGTGTTCGAGGGCATCGACAAGCTGCGGCATCCGCACGCCCTCGAAAGTGTGTGGTGGGCGATCGGCGTGCTGCTCGCATCGATGGTGCTGGAGGGGCTTTCGTTCCGGACGGGTATCGGCGAAGCCAACGAGGTGCGGCCCGCAGGGTGAGTCGTGGTGGAAATTCATCCGTCACACGAAGAGTCCCGATCTCCCGGTGGTGCTGCTCGAGGACTCGGCCGCGTTGCTCGGGCTGGTTATCGCGCTCGTCGGCGTGGTGCTGGCCGACGTCACCGGCAACGGCCGCTGGGACGGGCTCGGCAGCCTCGCGATCGGGCTGCTGCTGATCGGGGTGGCGGTCGTGCTCGTCATCGAGACGGGGAGCCTGCTCGTAGGTGAGTCGGCCCGGCCCGAGGTGGTGGCTCGGATCCGCGCCGCGATCGAGGCCGTCGCCGCACGTGCAGCGGTGCATCCATCTCCGCACCGAGCACATCGGTCCGGAAGAGATCGTCGTGGCGACGAAGGTGGAGTTCGACGGTGACCTTTCGGTCGCGGAGCTGGCCCGGGTCATCGACGCGTTGGAGGTCGACATTCGCCGCGCCGAGCACCGCGCCACGCTGATCTTCGTCGAACCCGACGTGTACCGCGAACCGGCGTAGGGCGCGCGCCGCGCCGAAGAGCCGCTCGCGATCAGAAGCTCGCGAAGGCGCGGGGAAGGAGATCGGCGAGGTCGCGGGTGTCGCGGGCGTCGGAGTTCGCCGCGTTCGTGGCCTGGGCGATCTTCACGAGGGTCGCGAGATCGGCGTCGTTGCTGTACGTGACCGTGAAGATGTGTACGTCGCGATTCGTCGTGAGGTGGACGAGCAGCCCGTGCAGGTCGGTGTTGCTGTCGTCCTCGTTGTAGCCGTCGGTCAACAACACGATCCCGTCGATCTGCTGCGGGTCGGCGTGCGCGGCGACCGCGTCGAAGGCGTCGCGGGTCGCGGTGTAGAGCGCGGATCCCTGCTGCGGAGTGAGCGCCGCGATGGCACTGTCGAGCGCGGCGTGTCGCGTCGCCAGTGGGCCGATCGGCACGACGATCCCGCCAATCGGGGTTGGGCGAGTTCGGGAGTTTGCTCGAGAAGATGCGCAGCCCCACCTCGTCGCCCGGCGCGAGCTGGTGGATCGCGTCGGTGGCCGCGCGTTGCGCGAGCACGAGTTTGGTCGGGCCGTGCGGCTGGGCCGGGTCGGCGGGATCGCCCATGGAGTCGGAGACGTCGAACAGGAAGAGCACGCGCGCGGGCTTGCGGATCGCCTGCCAGTTCGTGAGCGCGTGCTCGACCGCGGCCGGCGACGCGGGCGCGACCGAGTTCGTGTGGGCGTCGACGTCGACCCCGTTGGCGTCGTTCAACACGTTCGCCCGCAGCGCGCCCTGCGCGGGTCGGAAGCCCGCGGCCGCGACCTTCGCCTGGGTGGTGGGCCGCAGGGCGAAGTCCGTGAACTGGCGGACACCGGCGCGCGCCGCCGCGCTCGACCAGCGGACGTCGAGCGGGATCACCGGATTGTCGCCGTCGATCGACGCGTCGGTCGGATAGATCGCGACGAGCGGGACCTTGGGTCGGTGGCCGTGACCGGTGAGCGCGACATCACCCGGCGCGTGACCGGTGTTGTACGCCACGACCGAACGCTCATCGGTGACGAGCGCGGAGAGGTACGTCAGCGCGCTCGCGGGCGACTTGGCCGAGAGCCGTTGCCACGTGTCGAAGTACACGCCCGTCGAGTCGCCGGGGGCCGTGCCGTAGTACACGACCGCCCGCTCGAGGGCCCGCGCCGCGAACGCGGTGGCCGACGCCGCGTCGAGCGCGACGGTTTGGTCGAGCCCGCTCGTCGACCAGTTCGGGTTTCCCTTGCCGAGTCGGAACGGGCCCCATTCGGGATGGCCGAACGCGGCCCAGCCCCGGGGATTCGCGGCGAGGGCCGCGAGGTCGGCCCAGGCGATCGGGCGATCGGGCTCACCCAGCGCTTTGGCCATCGGGGCGGGCATCGCCACGACGAGGGGTGAACGGGCGATCGACACGCCTTCCGGTGCCATCGGTGGGCGGTGCTGATCGGCGAGCCGGGCGTTCAACAGTTCGCCCCACATCGTGGATTCGGGGACCCAGGCCACGGGTGCGGGACCGAGGGTGGCCGAGTCGGGCCAGTTGTCGGTGAGCTCGCGCAGCACGACCGGCGCGTCGACCGTTTCCACGCGCACGAACGCGCAGCCGCCGGTTGCGAACCGAGCCGCCGAGGAGCCGTTGAACCGGCTCGCGGCATCGCCGAGCAACGACGCCATGACCGAGCTCGCGGCGATGTCGACCGGTACACACCTCCCCGGATCGGCGACCTGCACCGCGGTGCTCTCCTGGTGGTAGCCGCACGCGCTCGCGAGCAACGCGAGCGACGTGAGCACCGCCAACCCCGCGACCGCGCGACTGCGGAGAAAGGCGCGCCGCGTGCCGCGGGCCGGACTGGGCTCGATTTGGTGCGCCACGGCTACTCGGCCGATTCCCGCGGTTCGGAATCGGCGCCGGGTTCGTTCGCGCGATCGCCACCGATCGCGAGCAGCAGATCTTCGTGCATCTGCATCCACACCGTGTGGTACGAGTCGAGCCGCGGCGACGTGAGCCACTCCGTCGTTCCTTCGTCGACGCGCTCGAGCGCGGTGCGCAGCCGCGGCCGATACGCGGAGAAGCGTTCGACCGTGCGACTCGAAACGCGACACGACCGGCGCGACGCGTTCGTCGAGCGCGCGCAACCGGTCGATGACCGACCAGTCGTAGTTGGCGTCGGCGTGGTCATTTGCCACACCGCCCGGACGCACCTGCCAGTCGCTGCAGATGCGGAGGAGCTCGCGGTTGAGCGGTAGGAAGCGTTCGTACGCGCGCCGTGCGACCTGTTCGTCGTCGCCACCCGGCACGAGCCGGGCCCACTCCGTATGCGTGACCCGGCCCTCGCCGGTGATGCGAAAGCCGCGCGCGCTCGAGCCACGAGTCCCTGCTCCACGAGAGTGGTGACGACAACGGTCGCGGTCGCGCCGTCGGCGCCGGGCAAGTCGTCGATCTCGACGACGCCCCGGAGGCGGATCTCGTGGAGCACGCGGAAGCGTCGCGTCGTCGGGCGCGGTCACGTCGAGATCGTAACGGCGGCCACCCGGCTACATTCGATCACCGTGGCGATCACCGTGAACGACATCGGAGTTGGGACCCGGGTGTTCGAGGCCGCCCCGGTGCGGGGTTCGTGGCGGCGGCTCTCGTCACCCGACGACGTGCTGGAGCTGATGGACACCTCGGCCGAGGGCGTCATCGCGTGCGTGGCCGACGCGGGAGCAACCTTCCTCGCGCCGATCTTCGACGAGCTCACCGCGGTGGTGTGCTTGTCGGGTACGCCGCTCTCGCACATCGGCATCGTGAGTCGGGAGTATCAGGTCCCGTGCGTGATGGCGGCGACGCTCACGACCGAACCGGCCGACGGCGACGTCGTCGAGGTCGACTGCTCGGCCGAGCCCGGCATCGTGCGGAAGCCGTCGTGAGCAACGGCTTGGCCCGAGACGACGTAGACCGTCTGATTCGCTATCACAGCGGGATATCGCACGCGCTGACGACGGAACGCACCGCGCTCGAGTCGGCACTGATTCCGGTGAGCGCGTACATCGTGATCGCGTGCGTCGAGTGCTACCGCCGCTATCCGGAGATCATCACCGAGATCAACGCCGCGATGTCGCCCGAGGAGCTCGGGCGCGCCGGGCATCGCCTGACCACCCAGATCGATCCCGTGCACATGTGGGCGGTCCCCAACTTTCCGCTGACCGGGCGCAAGGTTCTCATGGCCGCGGGCCTGATCGATCCCGCCGACGACGCGCAACGCCTCGCGACGATCCTCGAGTTCTGGTCGCGTGCCGCCGGTGCGTACCGCTTCGACGACGGCACGCACCAGGCGGCCGACACCGGCGGAACTGCAACGCCCTATCGGGCGTACGTCGAGGAGATCGCGGCCTTGTGCGAACCCGTCGCCGACCCGGAACAGCGGGCCGTGATCAGTCGCCTCAACGCGTTGCTCACGTCGTATCTCTTCCTGCTCTGGTTCGACACGCGCTCCGGCTACCAGGACACGGGTCCGTATCGGCTCGCCGACGGCCGGATCCTCCTGCTGCGCGCGTACAACCGGCTCGGTGTGTCGCACTTCCCGTGGAGCGCCGAGGTTTCCGCGGCGATGCCGCAGCGCGAGTTGCTCGGCGCGTTCGTGTTGAACGACACCCAACTGCGCGTCACCGATTTCGGTACTTCGATGACGAAACCCGACGACTATTGGCCGCACGTCGAGGCCTTCGCGTTCTTCGACGTGTCGTCGGGTGAGCTGGTCGCGATCGACGAGACGCAACGCGACTCGCTGGCCGTCGGCGCGAAGACCGCGCAGAAGCAGCTCTATCGCAAGATCGCGGGAATGGAGCGGCGCGCCAAGATCGACGCGGGCGCGTACGTGTACTTCACGTTCCTGCGGCCGTTCGCCGAGCTCGCGGGCGTCGAGATCGACTGGACCGTTCCGCGCGACAGCCTCGACCTGTATCCGTTCCTCGAACTGATCGACGGTGCGATCGAACCTCCACCCGGCACCCCGGTCGAGACGCCCGAGACGTACTACCTGCCCCTGCTCCCGCCCGCGTGACGCGTTGGCTGCTCGACTTCGTCGCGGGTGACGGCGCGGGCATCTCCGGGTTCGTGCGGTTGGAGGTGCGCGACGACGAAGCGATCGCGTGGTACTGGACCTATCTCGTCGGCGTGCCCGACGTAGACGGAATCGTGGTCGTCCGCGATCACGAGGTGCTGCCGCCGCGTCGGGCCGCGCCCGGTCAGAGCCTCGAGATTCGCGCCGACGGGCTGTGGGCGGAGCTGTGGTGCGAGACGCCGCGCGAGCACTGGACGTTCGGGCTCGAGGCCTTCGGTGTGCGCCTCGACACGCCCGCCGAAGCGCGGCGTGCGGGCGGCGAGATCGGTGAACGGATCGCAGTGGGTCTCGACATCGAGTGGGAGGCCGGCGCGGAAGATGGCGGTCCCCCGGCGGGCGTCGTGCACGGTGACGTCCTGGTCGGCCGGGAACGCCACGCCATCGACGGGCCCGGTTGGTTCTACGACGACGCCACGCCCGATCCATCCGACGCAGACGGTCCAGTCGGGACCGGTTCCGCCGGGGAGCGCCTGGCGACCGTCTACGTGCCGCTCGACGCCGATCACTACGTCGAGCGCCATCTCGTACGGGCCGACGGAGGACTGCGATGGTCGCTGCAGATCGTCTCCGTGCCAGGATGACCGGATGGATTTCGACCACCGCAAGATCGCGCTCGTCCTGGCGCGGGCCCGGGCCGTCAACGGACTCGTCCTGCTCGTGTTGCCGGGAGTCGTCGGTCGGGTGCTCTACGGCAAGGCCGGTAGCCAACCCGTGGCGCGGGCGCTTCTCCGCCTGGTCGGCGTGCGCGATCTCGTGCTCGGCATCGGCGCCATCACCACGCTGAAAGAGCACACGATGGACGCGGAGTGGGTCGGCATGGGTGCGGCGGCCGACGCGGTCGACGGGCTCGTGAGCCTCGCGACCCCCGGACTCGCGGGTCGGTACGCGCGTCGTGTCGCTCGTGGGCGGCAGTGCCGCGGTCGTCGGCCTGCTCGCGTCGCGCCGGCTCGCCGACGAGCGTGTGCCCACGCCGTCAGAAATCGATTCCTGAAAGCTCGGGGATCCAGTCGCGGGCGCGGCTGACGGCCTCCCGCCAACGGTCCCGGTCGAGAACGCGCTGCGGTTCGATGCGCTCTCGGGGCTCCCACGTCGTGCGCGAGGCTCTCGACCGAATCGTGGTGACCGACCGCGAGACCGGCCATCAACGCCGCACCGCGCGAGGTCGCCTCGCGCATCGCAGAGATCTCGACGGGCTTCTGCGCCGCATCAGCCAGCGCCTGCACGAACGTGGTGTTGTCGGTCATCCCGCCGTCGACGCGGAGCGAGGGGATCGTTACGCCGCTGTCGGCTTCGGCCGACTCCACGAGGTCGGCGCCACGTTGCGCGACTCCTTCCAGCACTGCCCGCACGATCTCCGCGCGTCCCGTTCCGCGTGTGAGCCCGAAGAAGGCGCTGCGCGCGCCGTAGTCCCAGGCCGGGGTACCGAGACCCAGGAGCGCGGGCACGTAGACGACACCTCCGGTGTCGTCGCACTCAGCCGCCACCGCGTCGGATTCGTCGGAGGTGGAGATGAGTCCGAGGTCGTCGCGGAGCCACTGCACGTTGGTGCCCGCCGCGAGCATGATCGCCTCGAGCCCCCACGACGTGACGCCGTCGCGCCGCCACGTGACGATCGGGAACGTGCCGGCCGGACCGCGTTGATCGAAGGTGGGAGGGCGTTCACCCAGCACGAGGTCGAGCATCCCGCCCGTGCCGAACGTGATCTTGGCGTCGCCGGGCCGCACACAACCCTGGCCGACGAGCGAGGCCTGCTGATCGCCGAGCAGCGCGGCGATCGGCGGCGCGCCGGGCAGCGCGGTCGCCTCGCCGACGACTCCGCTCGAGTCGACGATGGTCGGCATCATCTCGATCGGGATCTCGAGCGCGGCGAGGATGTCGGTGTCCCACTCGGAAGGATTTCCCGCCCGCTGCAGCCCGGTGACCGCGGCGTTGCTCGCGTCGGTGACGTGGAGCCGACCGTTCGAAAGCGTCCACGCGATCCACGTGTCGACGGTGCCGAAGCACAGATCGCGACCACGCCCGTTGTCGGGGAGTTGTTGGAGCAGCCATTGCAGCTTGGTCGCCGATTGGTTCGGGCTGAGCCGCACACCTTGCGCACGGAGCGCCAGGCACGCGCCGACGGTGCGGAGGTCTTGCCACCCGATGCCGGGACCGACCGGTTCGCCGCTTGCCCGATCCCAGACGATCGTGGAGCCGCGTTGGTTCGAGATCCCGACCGCGGCGGCCGTACCGAAGTGCTCGAGCATCTGGTTCGCCAGCCGCAAGCACGCTTCGGCCATTGTCCGTGCGTCGAACTGGACGAGACCCTCGGCCGGCGAATCGGGCAGCAACTCGTTCTCGAAGAAGCGGCCGGCCGATCGTTCCGGCGTCGATGCCGACGCGCAGGCTGCTGGTTCCGACGTCGACGACGAGCACCCGGTCGTTGCTCATCGTGAGGCGCTACTCATGGCCACACGAGCTCGCCGAACGGATTGCGCAGGCCGAGCTTGCCCGGATTGAGGATGCCGTTCGGGTCGAGCGCGTCCTTCACCGATTGCAGCACGTTCATGCCCGCGCCGAGCGCGTCGCCGACGAAGCGGGCCCGGTTCAAGCCGACGCCGTGATGATGCGACAGCGCGCCCCCCGCCGCGAGCACCGCCCGTTGCCCCGCGTCCCACACCGCGCGGTAGTACGCCTCGCGCTGGTCGAGCGGTGGACGCCCCGCGAACGTGAAGTAGAGGCAACCCCCGTCGAGGTAGGAATGGCTCTGGTGCGCCGATGCCGTCATCGTGTTTTCGACGGCCAGGATCGCTTCGGTGGCGCGGCTGTAGATGTCGGCCAGCTTTGCCCACGACCCTGCGATCTCCATCGTGTCGACGACGAGACCGCGCGAGATCAACGCTTCGAGCGCCGAAACGTCGTTGCGGTGTTCGAGCCACTGCCCGACGAACGCGACATCGGCCGCGTCGGCACCCGCCACGATGCATTCCTCGTCGACGATCTGGCGCGTCGCGGCGGTGACGTGCGCGTCGCCCTCGTCGAGCATCAACAGAAGATTGACCCCGCCGGTCTTGTAACTCCGGTCGGCTTCGGTGGCGTCGTAGAGCCGGAGCACCGCGGGGGTTGCGCCGCGCTGGACGATGCGGCGCATCGTGTCGAGGCCGTCGGCGAAGGTGGCGAACGAGTACGCGGCGCGCACCTCCGACGCGGGGAGATGGTGGGCGCGCAGGCGCGCCCCGACGACGATCCCGAGCGTTCCCTCCGAACCGAGGAACACCTGGGTCAGGTCGGGGCCGACCGCGGCGCGCGGCGCGCCACCGGTGTGGATCAGGGTTCCGTCGGCGAGCACCACATCGAGGCCTTCGACGATGTCCTCGATCTTCCCGTAGCGCGTCGAGAGTTGCCCGGCGCCACGGCACGCGACCCAGCCGCCGACGGTCGAGAGTGCCATCGACTGCGGCCAGTGCCCGCACGTGATCCGGTGTGTGTCGCGCAACTCGTCCTCGAAGACGTCACCGAACGTTCCCGCGCGCACGTCGACCAACAACGAGGTGGTGTCGACGCCGACGATTCCGGTGAGGCCGGTGAGGTCGAGGACGACCCCGCCGAACACGGGTACGCTCGCGCCGCACACGCCGCTGCGACCCGCGGCCGCGGTGACCGGAACGCGCGCCTCGTTGCAGAGCCGCAACACGGCTTGCACCTGTTCGGTGTCGGCCGGCTTCACGACCACCGATGCCTGCACCGCGACCTGCGCGTCGAGCGCCCAGATCATGGCGAGCGGCCACCAATCGCGGCTCGCGGCGGCGCGCTCGGCCGCAGCTTCGATCAGTTCCGCGCCCGTGGCCCGGAGCTGGTTGCGCAGGGCATCGTCGACCTCGACGCGCGGGGTCTGCAGATGATCGCCGATGTCGCCGGCGCCGAACGCGATCGGAGGAGTCGGTGCTCCCCGGTTGGTCTCCACGCGGGGAGACTACGGAATCACGACGGCGGGTGCGACAGTGCGTCGAGCGCGGTCTCGGGCAACCCGCCCGCGAGGCGCTCTTCGGCAATCAGGGCCCGGTAGTTCGCAACCTGGCGTTGCTCGTTCTTCGTCGGTCCAGCCGAGCTCGGCGCTCATCAGCGCGGCGACGTCGTCGGCGACGGCTGCGGAGGCGTCGCGGGCGAGCAGGCGGGCGCGTGTGCGCCGGGAGAGCACGTCGTCGACAGTGCACGCCATCTCGGCGCGCGCCGCGTAGACGACCTCGGCACGCGAGTAGGGGAGCTCGGCGATCAGCGGCCGCGCCAACTCCGGGTCGGAGCGTTCGAGTGCGGCCACCGCGCGTCCGTCGGATCCGTAGCGCTCGGCGAGGTTCTTCGGGATGTCGGCCGAGTCCCAACCGTCGGCGCCCTGCAACGGGATGCGCTTCGTGCGGCTGCGCCCGCCTCTTCCGACGAGCTTGACGATCTCGTCCACCGCGTCGGCGGCCATGCGCCGGTAGGTGGTGAGCTTGCCGCCGGTGACCGTGACGACCCCGCCCGGCGAGGTGTGCACCGAATGGCGCCGGGAGAGGTCGGCGGTCCGCTCGCTCTTCGCCGCCGCGACCAGCGGGCGGAGCCCGGCCCAGGTCCCGAGGATGTCGGCTTCGGTGATCTTCGTCGTGGACGCGCCGTTGATGGCGCGCAGGAGATAGGCAACGTCGTCGGCGGTGATCTGCGGATCGTCGGTCGGACCGTCGTAGTCGGTGTCGGTGGTGCCGATGTACGTGAAGCGGTGCGGACCACCGTCGCCGCCCCACGGCACCACGAACACCGAGCGCCGATCCTTCGGGACCGGGATCACGACCGCGATCTCGTTGCGCACCAGCGACCAGGGCACCGTGATGTGGATGCCCTTCGCGGGCCGGATGGTCGTCTCGTGTTTCGTGTCGTCGAGGGCGCGCACTTCGTCGGACCAGACGCCGGTCGCGTTCACCACCGCGCGCGCCTTGACCTCGATCTCGTTGCCGTCGACGCGGACACGCGCGCCGGTCACTTTTCCAGCCGCGTCCTTCGTCAGCGCGATCAGCGTCGCGTAGTTGACGACCGCGGCACCGTACGCGGCCGCGGTCTTGGCCACCGTGAGCGTGAGGCGCGCGTCGTCGGCTTGCGCGTCGTAATACACGTATGACGCGGCGATGTTGTCGACGGGCAGCGTGGGCATGTAGCGGAGCGCTTCTTCCTTGCTCACGCGCTTGTGCAACTTGCCGATGCGCAGACCGCCGGTGAGGTCGTACGCCCACATCGTGGTGCCGAGCAGGCGGGCGAGGCGGCGAGGCAGGAGACCGTCCTTGGTGAACACCGGCAGCAGGAACGGCAGCACGCGCACGAGATGGGGCGCGGTCTTGCGCAGGATCTGGCGCTCGGCCAATGCCTCGTAGACAAGGCCGACTTCCTTCTGCTGCAGGTAGCGGATGCCGCCGTGCACGAGCTTCGACGATTTCGACGAGGTGCCCGACGCGAGATCGCCTTTGTCGACGAGCGCGGTGCGCAGCCCGCGGACCGACGCGTCGAGGGCGACGCCGGTGCCGGTGATCCCGCCGCCGACAACCAGGAGGTCGAAGGAATCCTCGGCGAGCCGCCGGATGCCGTCAGCGCGGTCGAACGTCATGGGCCCAGGTTACTTGCGGGTATTCCGGTCACGTCCCGGGGTCAGATGACCTGACCCGGGGTGTCGTCGTCGCGTACGACGGGCAGACCCTGCGCGGCCCACGCCTTCATGCCGCCGACCATGTTCGCGGCATCGAAGCCCCACTGCACGAGTTGCTCGGTGGCCTTGGCGGAGCGCGCCCCGGATCGGCACACGCACACGATGCGCCGGTTGATCGGGATCTCGAAGCGCGCCGCTCTCGAGTTCGCCCAGACGCACCCACTTCGCACCCGGTGCGTGGCCGGCCTCCCACTCGTCGGCCTCTCGCACATCGAGCAGGACGGTGTGCTCGCGCCCGGCGTTGGCATCGGTGACGTCGATCTCCTGGATGCGTTGTCCTTGCCACATGCTCATGCGATGGCCTCCTCGGCAACCTGGCGCAGCAGTTTGTAGTCGGCTTTCCCCGCCGGCGAACGCTGCAACGATTCGACGCCCACGTAACGCTTCGGCACCTTGTACCCGGCGAGCGTCGCGCGGCAGTGCGCGGCGAGCTCCGACTCGACGACCGTGTTCGGCACTACCGGTTGCACCAGCGCCACCACCATCTCGCCCCAGCGATTGTCGGGGACGCCGACGACGACACAGTCGAACACGTCGGGGTGGGCGCGGAGCGCGAGCTCGACCTCTTCGGGATACACCTTCTCGCCGCCGGTGTTGATGCACGCCGAGCCCCGCCCGAGGAGCCGGATCGTCCCGTCGGGATCGACGGTCGCGTAGTCGCCCGGGATCGAGTAGCGCCGGCCCTCGACGGTGCGGAACGTCGCCGCCGTCTTCTCCGGATCCTTGTAGTAGCCGAGCGGTATCGGTCCGCCGACGCCGAGCATGCCGACCCGTTCGTCGCCAGGGTGCACGACATCGCCGTCGTCGGTGACCACCACGAGGCGCTCACCGGCCTTGAAGCGCGCCGGTGCGATGTCGTCGGAGGCGCGCGTCTCGGTGCGCGTCATGATCCCTTCCGACGCGCCGAGCGAGTCGATCAGTGTGACCGTGGGCAGCAGCGCGAGCAGTCCGCGCTTCGTCTCGGGGCTCCACGTGACTCCCGACGACGTGATCGCCCGCAACGACGAGAGATCCCAGCGGTTCGGTTCGGCTTCCAACGCGCCGAGCAGCGGACGGGCGAACGCGTCGCCGACGATCGTGCACACGAGCACGTGCTCGCGTTCGATCGCGCTCCACACCGCTTCCGGATCGAGCCGGGGCGTGTCGAGCAGGACGACCGTTCCGCCGCCCGACAACGTCGACAACGCGATGAAGAGGCCCGTGCCGTGCATCAACGGGCACGCGGGGAGCAACGTGGCGGCTTGCTTGCCTGCGTTGATCGCGGTGGCGACGTCGGGCGGCTCCGAACCGGGGCGCGCCATCTGCCACAGCGACACGTAGAGGTCGTCGCTCCGCCACATGACGGCCTTCGGATATCCGGTGGTGCCGCCGGTGTACAAAAAGACGAGATCGTCGCCCGACGGATCGCGCGTCGACGCCGGTTCGCGCGGCGTCGACCGCGGCGATCGTCGCTTCGTACTCGCGCGCGCTGGCGAAGCAATGCGATGCCGCCGGTGTGCGCGACCTGCAGGAGGACGCGTGGGCGCCGTTCGGGCGGCAGCGCGTCGAGTGCATCGGCGACGGTCGCGGCGAAGTCGTCGTGGAAGACGAGCGCGACCGAGTCGGAGTTGTCGAGCAGGAACGCGAGCTCGGCGCCGACGTAGCGGTAGTTGACGTTCACCGGGACGCCGCCGAGCTTCTGGGCGGCGAAGAACGTCTCCATGTATTCGGGCGCGTTCACGCACATGATCGCGACCTTGTCGTCGGGCTGCAGCCCGGCCGCGCGCAACACGTGCGCGAGCTGTTCGGCCCGGGCGTCGAACTCTCCGAATGTGAGGCGCCGCGTCGCCGCACACGAGAGCGGTGCGCTCCGGAGCCAGCGCGGCGACGGTCTGCCAGGCCCGCGCGAACGAGTGATCGGTCACCGCCGCAGGCTATTCGCGCCGTGCCCGTCCCGGTCAATTCATTCCGGGGATCATGCCCGCGAAGTTGAAGTCGCGGCCCGAGGCGTTGTCGAACACGTTCGTTCCGTAGGCGTGGCCGCGGGCTTCGATCGTGTGCACGCCGTCGCCCAGGCTGATCGCCACATGGCCGTCCGCGGGGATGTCGCCGAGGTTCTTGGGCTCGTGGCCGAAGTGGAACAGCAGCGCGCCTGGAGTGTGCAGGGCCTGCTGCACGGTCATGGTGTCGCCGTGGTCGCGGATGTAGAGGTACTGCGCGGTCGCGCCGTCGGGGATCGGGTCGCCGGCGCGGGCCGCGGCCCATTTCGTGAGCTCGGAGCAGTCGAACGCGGGCGGGTTCGGATCGCTCGTCTGCGCGGTCGCGCCGTACACGTACGGCTTGCCCTGCTGCGCCAGCGCGTTCGACAGGAACGACTGCGTCACCGCGTTCGTCGCCGAGGTCCCGACGCCCGCGAGTGCAGTCGTGGAACCGGTCGCCGCGGTCCCCATGTTCGCGAGGGAGGCGATGGTCGGGTCGCTCACGCCGAGGCTCGCGAGCGTGGCGGGATCGAGAGTCGTCCCCGACAGGGCGTCGGTCGTGCCGGTGGCGCCGAGGGCCGAGGTGGTCGTACCGGTCGTTCCCAGCCCCGACAGCTGCATCAGCTGGGAGATCATCGACGATCCGCCTGTCGTCGAGTCGCTGCTGTCGGAAGTCGAGTCCGACAGCGGATCGGACGACGAGCTGTCGGTCGCCATCGCGTCGGCGAGCAGTGATGCGAACTCGGGCGACGGCGTCGAACCGGAAGTCGACGTCGGTCGTTCCCGAGCCCGGGAACCCCGGACACCGTCGAGGTGACGAGCTGTTGGATCTGGGCGATGCGCGTCTGAATTGCCGTGACGCCGTCGAAGGTCACGTCCTCTGATCGGCCGGGTCGGGCCGAAGTTTCGGCCTTCGGTCACGGTTCCGGTCGGGCGTCCCACACGCCGCCGGCGACGGGCCGACAGCCCACCAGTGGCGCAATCCAGGCGTAGGAGGCGACTTCCAGCCCGCGCTCGGTCCGGATCGGCGACGCGCTCGATATTCGTGGCCTTCGTACCGGTCGAGCGCGTCCAGGGCGGCGGCGGCCCGCTCCGGGTCGAGCGTGACGACGTGACCGAGCACCAGGCCGTCGGCAGCCGTCGCCGAAGGTCGCGGCGGGGTAGCCCCGGCCGGTGTCGTACAAGACGCCGCGGACCGCGTCGGGCTGCGGCGCGCCGACCACCCAGGGCTCGAGGACCGGCCAGGCGTCGCGGTCCGGGCGCGAGGGTGCCGTAGACGAAGAGCCGGACGGTCAACTCTCGCCCGCGGGCTCCGTCGTGGCGGACTCCGTAGTTGTAGGCGCAGTCGCGGCCGCGGCGCGGGCCTTGCGCTTGCGGTGCCACTTCAGTCCGCCGTCGAGCGCGGCGAGGATCGTGTCGTTGTCGCGCGAGAGGCCGTCGTGCACGCGCTTCTCGAGCAGCACGCGCATGACCGGATTGAACGCCTCGTACTCCTCGATGAACGTGACCCGGGTGCGGCCGTCGCCGAGGTCGGTCAGCTGCGTCCAGCCCGTCGCCCGCGACCACAACGGCTTGCCGATCGCGTCGTAGCGCCACGACTCGAACGGCTTCACCTCGGTGAGCCATTCCCACGACTGGCCGACGCCGCCGGACAGCAGCCATTTCGGCACCGGGAAGTAGCAGTGCCGCACGAGTCCGTTGCCGTCGGTCGTCGCCGGGATGGAGGATCTCGATGCGGGTCTTCACGTCTTGCGGCTGCGGCCGGTCGGGCTCGCGGTACCAGAACACCTCCCACACGTCGGCCGGCGGCGCATTCAGTTCGATCGAGAATTCGTGACGCTGCACCATCGCGACCTTCTAGGCGCTTCTCCTTCCCGGCGCAAATGACCGGCGATCGGGGTAGCGTCGAGTCATGGCCGACGCGCTGCCGCCGATCGACGCGGCCGACTCGATCCTCGAGCTGGTCGGGCGAACACCGCTCGTCCGGCTGCCGCGCGTGAGCGGGGCCGAGGGTGTGCAGTGCACGCTCGTCGCCAAGCTGGAGACGACGAACCCCGGCGGCAGCGTGAAGGACCGCGTCGCGATCGCGATGGTCGACGCGGCCGAGCGCGACGGTTTGCTGAAGCCGGGCGGCACGATCGTCGAACCCACTTCCGGGAACACCGGCGCGGGCCTCGCCATCGTCGCCGCGCAACGCGGCTATCGCTGCATCTTCGTGATGAGCGACAAGATGAGCGACGAGAAGGTCTCGCTGTTGCGCGCGTACGGCGCCGAAGTCGTGGTGTGCCCGACCGCGGTGCCGCCCGAGGATCCGCGGTCGTATTACTCCACCGCGGAACGCCTCGTACGCGAGACGCCGGGCGCGTTCCGGCCCGACCAATATTCCAACGCCGCGAACCCGCTCGCGCACGAACGCACGACGGGGCCCGAGATCTGGGAACAGACGCGCGGTCGGGTCACGCATTTCGTCGCCGGCATCGGCACGGGCGGGACCATCACGGGCGTCGGCGCGCTATCCTGAAGGCGCAGAACCCGGGCGTGCAGATCGTCGGCGCGGATCCGTCGGGGTCGGTGTATTCCGGCGGAACCGGCCGCCCGTACCTGACCGAAGGTGTGGGCGAGGACTTCTGGCCGACCACATTCGATCCGGCGCTCGTGGACCGCGTCGTGGAGGTCAGCGACGCCGACGCGTTCCTCACCGCCCGGCGCGTCACGCGTGACGAAGGCCTGCTCATCGGCGGATCGGGCGGTACCGCAGTGCACGCGGCGCTCACCGTGGCGCGCGACCTTCCGCCGGAAGCGGTCGTGGTCGTGCTCATCCCCGATTCGGGGCGGGGCTACCTCTCGAAGATCTATACCGACGCGTGGATGTTCCACATGGGGTTTCTGCAGGCTGACGGACCGGTCGCGGGCGACGTGCTCACGGCCAAGGGCGACGCGATGTCGCCCCTCGTGCTGATCACGCCCGACCAACCCGTGCGCGACGCGATCACGCTCATGCACCAGACCGGCGTGTCGCAGCTCGTGGTGTCGGTCACGACCGAGCTCCCGCTGGCCGCCAAAGAGGTGACCGGCACACTGCGCGAGCTCGAGCTGATGGACCTCGCGTACCGGAACTCCGAAGTGCTCGACCACCCGATCGCGGAGATCATGGATCCGCCCATGCCGATGATCGGTATCGGTGAGGGTGTCGGCGCGCGTCGTCGAGTGTCTCGACGCGGGTCCGTCGGTGCTCGTGCTCGACGGCGGTCACCCCATCGGCGTGCTGACCCGTTCCGACGTGCTCGGCTTCCTCGCGGCGCGCACGCCCGCATGAACCCGGCTCCCGCGCATGGCTGACGGTTTCGAGACCCGCGCCATCCACGCGGGCCAGGATCCTGATCCCGCGACCGGTGCGATCGTGCCGCCGATCAGTCTCGCCACCACCTTCGCGCAGGAGGCGGTGGGCAAGCACCGCGGCTACGAGTATTCGCGCAGCGGCAACCCCACGCGCTCGGCATTGGAAGCGTGCGTGGCGTCGCTCGAAGGTGCGCGCCACGGGCTCGCGTTCGCCAGTGGGCTTGCCGCCGAGGACGCGGTCCTGCGCACCCTCGACCCCGGCGACCACGTGATCATCCCGAACGACGCGTACGGCGGCACGTTCCGCCTGGTGGCGCGCGTGCACGAACGCCACGGCATCGCGTGGACGGCGTGCGACCTGCGCGACCCGGCCGCGCTCGAAGCCGCGTGGCAACCGGAGACGCGCCTGGTCTGGATCGAGACGCCCACGAACCCGTTGCTTTCGGTCGTCGACATCGCCGCGACTGCGCACGTTGCGCACCAGCGAGAAGCGCGCGTCGTGGTCGACAACACGTTCGCGACGCCGTACCTGCAACAACCGCTCGCGCTGGGCGCCGACGCCTCGCTGCATTCGTCGACGAAATACCTCGGCGGCCACTCCGACGTGGTCGGCGGATTCATCGCGGTGAACGACCCCGAGTTCGCCGACGAGCTGCGCTATCTCCAGAACGCGATGGGCGCGGTGCCGTCGCCCTTCGACTGCTATCTCGTCTTGCGGGGAGTGAAGACCCTCGCGTTGCGCATGCGCGAGCACTGCAGCAACGCGCAGGCCATCGCGCGGATGCTACGCGAGCACGACGCCGTCGCCCAGGTTCTGTATCCCGACGACTCCGAGGTCGCCCGCCGGCAGATGCGCGACTTTGGCGGCATGGTGTCGTTCCTCGCCCACGACGAAGACGCCGCGCTCGAGCTCGTCACCCACACCCGGCTCTTCACGTTGGCCGAATCGCTGGGCGCGGTCGAGTCGCTGATCGAACATCCCGCGCGCATGACCCATGCGTCGGCCGCAGGCTCCCCGCTCGAAGTCGACCCGCGCCTGGTCCGCCTCTCCGTCGGCATCGAATCCCAAGCCGATCTCGTCGCCGACCTCAAAGACGCACTCGACGCCCTCGCCAACGACTGACCACGACGCTTCTGTTTCGTCAGGTGTCGGCGGATTCCTCTTCGACCTCGGCGTGCACGACGCCGTTCGAGCATTGCGCCTCGATGTTCGACTGGTGATTCGCGCTCACGAACGACTGCTCGATGCCTTCCGATCCCTCGTCGTCGACCGTGCGCTGATAACCCGGCTTCGGCACGGCCGCGACGAAGAGGATGGTTTCGGGACCCGAGCATCGCGTGATCAGCGTTCCGCCCTGCGAGGTGGTCACCGTGTTGTGCGGTGGAACCGCGAGCGCGGTGGACGGAGTCGTGACCGCGGGCGCGGAGGTCGGGGTCGGGTTGGCGGCAATGGTCGGCGGTGTCGTCCGCGGTGTCGTCCGCGGAGTGGTGGGCGGCGGCATGATCGACGTCGTCGGGGTCGGCATGACGACGGTGACTCGCGGCCCGAGCGTCGACGACGTGCTGGAACTGCTGCTGGGCGCAACCTTCGCGGCGCCGCTCGACCGGGGCGCGGGCCGGCTCGGGGGCCGGCGCAGCTCGTCGCTGATGGCGTCGCGCGAGAGGTGTCCTGTGTCCGGCGATGTCACGCCGCTGGCCACCCGGTCGACGGCAGCGAACGCGACCGCGACCGCGACCACGACTCCGACGGCCCAGATTCCACCCAGCATCAACGCTCGCCGCACCGGGAGATTGTGGCTCAGCCGGCGGGGCGACGAGGTCAAGGGCGCTGCAAGCCCAACTCAAATCCACCCTTCGGCGCCGGTCTGACGCTGTGTCCGCCGTACCCTTGGGCCGCATGGCCAAGGTCCTCATCGTCGAAGACGACGACCGAGTCCGGTCGCCGTTGGTGCACTCACTGGTGACCCGCGGCCATGACGTCTCCGACGCGGGCTGCGGTTTGCCCGCGCTTCAGTCGATAGTCGACGATCCGCCCGACGTCGTGCTCCTCGACCTCGGGCTCCCCGATATCGACGGCGGCGATCTGCTCAAGATGATCCGCGCCGTCAGCCGCGTGCCCTTGATCGTTGCGACGGCCCGCGACGACGAGGGTGAGGTCGTGCGGCTGCTCGACGCGGGTGCGGACGAGTACATCGTGAAGCCGTTCTCCGCCGCCCAGGTCGACGCACGCATACGGGCCTTGTTGCGCCGGGCCGTACCCCCCGAGGCCAGTCGGGTCGAGATCGGCGAGTTGGTCCTCGATGACGCGGCCCGCACCGTGACGCTCGACGGCGCGACTCTGGAGCTCAGCCGCAAAGAGTTCGATCTTCTGCTCTACCTGGCGCGCCGTTGCGGGCGCGTGGTCTCGAAACGAGAGTTGCTCACCGAGATCTGGGCCCAGCCGTACGGCGGAGTCGAAAAGACGGTCGACACGCACCTTTCGTGGCTGCGGGCCAAGCTCGGTGAGACCGCAAGTTCGCCGCGCTATCTGCACACGGTGCGGGGTGTCGGCGTCAAGCTCCTCGCTCCGATCGACTGAGCGGCGGCCATGCGGCGTCAACTTGTCATGATGACGCTCGCGATCACGTCGATCGTGGTCATCGCGTTCGTCCTGCCGCTGGCTTTCATGGTGCGTACGATCTCGGCCGATCGCGCGACAAGTCAGGCGACCGCCGACGCACAGAACGTCGCCCAGATCATCGCCGGAAACCGCGCGGGCGCGGCGGCCCTGGTTGCGCAGACGCAGACTTCGGTCGCGGGGACGATCTCGGTTTTCTACGCGGACGGCACCGTTGTCGGTGACACATCGCACCCACCCGCGAACGACAGTCTTGTACTCGCCCGTCGAGGACGCTCGTTCAGCCGTTCGGCCGGCGGGAGAGTCGACGTATTCATGCCGGTACTCGAATCGGCCGGCCTCACGGCGGTTGTACGCGTGAGCGTCCCCCGGCATGAGCTCGATCGCGGTGTGCACGCGGCGTGGCTTTCGTTGGCCGGTCTCGCGGTCGTGCTCCTGTTGCTCGCAGGACTGGTCGCCGATCGCATGGCCCGCTCGGTCACCAATCCGATGAACATGCTGACGAAGATCGCGCGTCGTCTCGCCGCCGGTGATCTGGAAGCGCGCTCGCAGGTGAGTGGCTCGCCCGAAGTGGTCGAGGTCAGCCGCGCGCTCGACATGCTGGCCGTGCGTATCGGGGATCTCCTCCAGGCCGAGCGGGAGCAAGCGGCCGATCTGTCGCACAGTCTGCGCACGCCGCTGACGGCCTTGCGACTCGACGCAGAGCTCCTGCGCGACCCGGTCGAAGCCCAGCGCATCATGGCCGCGGTGGACGATCTCGAATCGGCCGTGACGAACGTCATCGCCGATACTCGGCGCGAGCGACAACCCTCGGGCGCGACCGGTGTCGATCTCGCCGACGTGCTGCGGGAACGGATCGCCTTCTGGGAGGTGTTGGCGCGGGCCCAGGGTCGCGCTCTCGTCCTGCACCTGGATCCTGATCCGCTACTGGTTCGGGCGTCCCGGCGTGATCTGCAGCAGCTCGTCGACGTCCTGATCGACAACGTGTTGCGTCACACCCCGTCAGGTCGTCAAGCGCGGGTGAGTATCTCTCGGCCGTCCGGAGGGGGCGCGTGTCTCGTCGTTGAGGATGCGGGGCCCGGCTTCGCGCTCGCGGCGCCCGTTTCGAATGGCAGCGGTCGTGGAATGGAGATCGCGCGGAGAATCGCTCGCGACTCGGGCGGTTCGCTCTCGACGGGTCACAGCGATCTGGGAGGCGCTCGCGTCGAGGTCGTATTGGGTCCGGTCTGAGGGCAACGCCACGTAGCGCGCGTGCGCCCACAAAGGGGCCGATGGTCCTTGGCCCCGACCACGAATGTCCCTACCGCCCGCCGCCGACGCGCGACAACATCAGGGTGCGAACCAGTCCGCAGAAACGGTCAGGTGGAAAATGAGTCGGCGAACACCATCCGACCGGTCGGGACGCAGAACGCGGATCGCGATCGTCGGCGGTGTGGCAGTGATCGCGTTCGGATTGCTTCAGTTGGTTCCGTATCGCGTGTCGAACCCGCCGGTGGCGGCGGAACCAACCTGGGACAGCGTGCAAACGCGTGCGCTGGTCGTTGCCGCGTGTTACGACTGCCATAGCAATCACACGCGGACACCTTGGTACGGAAAGGTGGCGCCGGTGTCGTGGTGGTTGACGAATCATGTCAACGACGGACGCGCGGCGTTGAACTTCTCCGAGTGGAACGGTCCCCGGGGCGAGGGGTCTCGGAACGCGGCCGAGGCTGTTCGCGATGGCTCGATGCCACCGTCGTACTACACGTGGTTCGGTCTGCACTCGAATGCCAAGCTGACCAGCGCGCAACGTGCGGCGCTGGTTTCCGGGCTCGTCAAATCTCTCGGTCTTCCGTCGCCGTCCGCCGGCGGCTCCGGTTAGCTGGGCGGACCTCGACGTCGTCCATGCTTAGATTCTCCTCCGTGACCTACCTCCTGATCCACGGTGGCGGCTCGTCCGGTCGATTCTGGGACCGCCTGTTGCCCTTCCTCGATGCGCCCGCCCTGGCGGTCGACATGCCCGGCCGCAACGGCAAGCCCGCCGACTTCGGCACCTTGACCGTCGACGAGGAGGTGGCCTCGATCGTCGCCGACGTCGAGGCCGCGGCGCTCGTCGATCCGATCGTGATCGTCGCCCATTCGTCCGGCGGCCTGGTCGTACCCGGAGTGATCGCCGCGCTGGGCGCTCGTGTGACGCACGTCGTGCTCAGCGCGGCGCTGATTCCGACCGACGGCGGGTGCGGGGTCGAGTGCATCAAGCCCCGCCAGCGCGAGGGTCTCATCGCTTCGGTCGAGCAAGCGCGGCGCGACGGCACCGCGATCACACTGCCCGGCGCGCCCGCCGATCCGGAGCCGTTCCGTCACGCGTACGGCGGCGATCCACTCGACGACGACACACTCGCGTACATCGTCGACCCGGTCCGCTGCGTCCCCGACACGGTGAACCACTACTTCCAGCCGGTCTCGTGGTCGGAGGTCGACGTCCCGGTCACCTATCTGCTCAACACGCGCGACCGCCCGATCCCGTCCGCGACGCAAGAGGAGATGGTCACGCACCTCCCGCGCCCGCCGAAGGTGGTCCGCATCGACGGCGGCCACATCCCCGCGGTGACGCAACCCGAGAACTTCGCCGCGCTGGTCGCGGCCGCAGTGCGCGAGCAGTAACCGTTTACGGGAAGGACTGACCGACCAGGCGGCGCTGCTTGAGTTGAGCCTTGGCGAAGTCCTTGTTCATCAGCGCGATGAAGTCGATCGAGATCGACTTGGGGCACGCGGCCTCGCACTCCTGATGGTTCGTGCACGAACCGAAGTACGTCTCCATGGTCTCGACCATGTTGATCGTGCGATCCCACCGCTCGGCCTGGCCCTGGGGCAACAGGTTGAGGTGCTGCATCTTCGCCGAGGTGAACAGCTGCGCGGCGCCGTTCGGGCACGCGGCTACGCACGCTCCACATCCGATGCACGCCGCCGCGTCCATCGCCGCGTCGGCGACGGGCTTGGGGATCGGGATCAGGTTTCCGTCGGGTGCACCGCCGGTACCGACACCGACGTAGCCGCCCGACTCGATGATGCGGTCGAACGTGGAGCGATCGACGATGAGGTCTTTCACGAGCGGGAAACCCGCGGCGCGCCACGGTTCGATCGTGAGGTGGTCGCCGTCGGAGAACTTGCGCATGTGCAACTGACACGTCGCCGTCGCGCGCTCCGGCCCGTGCGCCTGCCCGTTGATCATGAAACCGCACGAACCACAGATGCCTTCGCGGCAGTCGTGGTCGAACGCGATCGGCTCCTTGCCGTCGTGCATCAACCGCTCGTTCACGATGTCGAGCATCTCGAGGAACGACATGTCGGGACTCACGCCCGGCACGTCGTACGTCTCGAACTTACCGGCGACATCCGGACCCGGTTGGCGCCAAACGGTCAGCTTGATGTTCATCGCGCTGCTGCTCATCTGATCCTCTACTTGTACGAACGAGTCGACGGGTGCACGAACTCGAAGTTCAGTGGCTCTTTGTGGACTTCGGGCTCGGTGTCGACGCCCTTGAACTCCCATGCCGCGACGTAGGCAAAGTTCTCGTCGTCGCGGAGCGCCTCGCCGTCTTCGGTCTGGTACTCCTCGCGGAAGTGCCCGCCGCAGCTCTCGTTGCGCTTCAGCGCGTCGAGCACCATCAGCTCGCCGAACTCGAGGAAGTCGGCGACCCGGCCGGCCTTTTCGAGGGCCTGGTTGCGGCTCTCGTTCTCGCCGAGCACGCAGACGTTCTTCCAGAACTCGTCGCGGATCGCGGGGATTTCGGCCAGCGCCTTCGACAGGCTCTGTTCGGAACGCGCCATGCCGCAGTTGTCCCAGAGAACGTGACCGAGCTCGCGGTGCAGCTCGTCGACGGTCTTGTTGCCCTTGATCGACAGCAAGCGCTGGGTCTGTTCCTCGACCGAGTGCTCCGATTCGGTGAACGCGGGATCGTCGATCGACAACGGCTTGGTGCCGAGCAACGGCGCGAGGTAATCGCCGATCGTGTACGGCAACACGAAGTAGCCGTCGGCGAGACCCTGCATCAGTGCGGATGCGCCGAGCCGGTTGGCGCCGTGGTCGGAGAAGTTCGCCTCGCCGAGCACGAACAACCCGGGCAGGTTGCTCATCAGGTTGTAGTCGACCCACAACCCGCCCATCGTGTAGTGGACGGCGGGATAGATGCGCATGGGCAGCTTGTACGGGTCTTCGCCGGTGATGCGGTCGTACATCTCGAACAGGTTGCCGTAACGCTCTTCGATCACCGCGTGACCGAGACGCTCGGTCGACTCACCGAAGTCGAGGTACGCACCGTTCTTCAACGGCCCGACGCCGCGACCCGCGTCGACCTCGTGCTTGATCGCGCGCGACGCAACGTCGCGCGGGACGAGGTTTCCGAAGGCGGGGTAGCGCCGCTCGAGGAAATAGTCGCGGTCGGCCTCGGGGATCTGGTCGGCCGAGCGCGTGTCGTCCATCTTCTTCGGCACCCAGACGCGGCCGTCGTTGCGCAACGACTCCGACATCAACGTGAGCTTGCTCTGGAACTCGTCGCTCGCGGGGATGCACGTGGGGTGGATCTGCGTGTAGCAGGGGTTCGCGAAGTACGCGCCCTTCTTCGCCGCGCGCCAGGCCGCGGTGACGTTCGAGTTCTTGGCGTTGGTCGACAGATAGAACGCGTTGCCGTATCCACCGGTGGCGAGCACGACCGCGTGCGCGGCCATCGAGAACACTTCGCCGGTGTTCAGGTCGCGGCACACGATGCCCGCGGTCTTGCCCTCCTTGACGACGACGTCGAGCATCTCCGTACGCGGATAGAGCTGCACCCCGTAGGAGTGCACCGCGCGCATCAGCGCCTGGTACGCACCGAGCAACAGCTGTTGACCGGTCTGGCCCCGCGCGTAGAACGTGCGGGAGACCTGCGCACCACCGAAGGAACGGTTGTCGAGCAGGCCGCCGTATTCACGCGCGAACGGCACGCCTTGCGCAACGCACTGGTCGATGATGTCGACGGAGACCTGCGCGAGCCGGTACACGTTCGCTTCACGGGCGCGGTAGTCGCCACCCTTGATCGTGTCGTAGAACAACCGATACACACTGTCGCCGTCGTTCTTGTAGTTCTTGGCTGCGTTGATGCCGCCCTGCGCGGCGATCGAGTGCGCGCGCCGGGGTGAGTCGTGAAACGTTACGACCTTTACGTTGTAACCGAGCTCGGCCAGGCTCGCCGCCGCGCTCGCACCGGCCAGGCCGGAGCCGACGACGATCACGTCGAAGCGCCGCTTGTTCGCGGGGTTGACGAGCTTGACGTCGAACTTGTGCTGGTCCCACTTCTCTTCGAGCGGGCCGGCGGGGATCTTGGAGTCGAGGGCCATGGTCAGGCCGCCTTGCACGATGCGGTCGCGGGTTCGGTGTGGGGGCACTTCAGTGTCATGACATGCGCCTGCACGAGGATCGGGAAGCTCAAGTTGCCGACGAGGATGAGGCCGGCGAACACGGTTGCGAAGGTGCGCCGCAGCTTGTTGATCCGCGGGTTGTTGACCCCCATGCTCTGGAACATGGACCAGGCACCGTGGTACAGGTGAAACGCCAGCGCGATGTTGGCGATGATGTACACGGCCGCGACCGCCGGCCGCTGCAGGCTGTACACGAGGTTGTTGTACGGATCGCCCCGAAGGAACTGTGGGTTGGCGTTGCCCCACGTGAGATCCATCAAGTGGAAGATCAGGAAGAGCAACACGATGATGCCGGTCCAACGCATCGTGCGAGAGGCGAAGTTGGCGGCCACGTAGTCGCGCTTCGACTCGTACTTCTGCGGCCGTGCCTTCTTGTTGATGACGGTGAGCCCGTACGCGGAGTGCAGGTGCAGCACGAACGCGAGGAACAGAACTGTGCGGATGACCCACAGCAAGAACGTGCGGGGCAACAGGTGGCCCGGCATGTCGCGCAGGGCCTCGCCGTAGAGGTTGATCTCCTCCTTCGACAGATAGAACTTCAGGTTGCCCAACAGGTGGGTGACGATGAAGCCCATCAGGATCACGCCGGTGACGGCCATGACCCACTTCTTGCCGACCGCGCTCCGATAGAACCGCACGATGGGCGGCGCGTTCGGTATCCGCTTGCGAATCGGTCGGGCCGGGCCGACCGGCGGCGTTTTCGCCGTTTTGGTCGGCGGGGTTGCGGTGGTCGCCATTGTCTCCCACTCGGACTCGTGAGCTTGTGAATCGGACTCTACGCTGCAGTGCGGAAACGCTGACGAATCGTGCGGAGATTCACATGCAGGTTCTCGAGGTGCTGGAACAGGGGATCTCCGACGGCGACCACGTCGGTGCCCAGGCCTACGTATCGCACCACGGGGAAGTCGTCGTCGACGCCGCGGTCGGCGAAGCGCGCGCCGGTGTCCCGATGACCACCGCCACGCTCATGAACTGGTTCTCCATGACGAAGGCGATCACTGCGATTGCCGTTGCGCAGCAGTGGCAGGCGGGCGTGATCGACGTCGATGCGCCCGCGGCAACGTATGTGCCCGAGTTCGGCGCGGCGGGTAAGGACGGCATCACGCTCCGCCATCTGCTTACGCACACGGCTGGCATCGGAAATGCCGATGGCATGTTGCAGGGTCAGCCGTGGCGGGAGTCGAACGGGGCGAGTCTCGAGCGGATCTACGCGGCCCCACCGGCGTATCCGGCCGGGACCCGCGCCGGCTACCACCCGGCCGCGGGTATGACGGTGCTGGGCGAAATCGTCGCGCGCGTGTCGGGCGTTCCGTTCGAGGAGTACGTACGCGACCGGATCTTCGAACCCGTCGGAGCCCGCGACTGCTGGGTCGGGATGCCCGCGGCGCGCTACGCCGAATACGGCGACCGCATGGGCCATCTGCACGACACCACGGGGGAGGTCGCGCGCCCGCAACCGGGGCTCTCGACGCGCGCGTCGGCCACGCCGATGCCCGGTGCGGGTGGTCTCGGGCCGATGAATCAACTCGGACGCGCCTACGAGGCACTGCTGCTCGGCGAGCCGCTGCTCGCGCCGGTCACGCTCGCGGCGATCTCGGCCCGGCATCGCACGGAGATGTTCGACGAGACGTTCGGCATCGTCACCGACTGGGGCCTTGGTCTCGCGGTCGACTCGTCCGCGATGGGGAAGCACTGTTCGCGGCGCGCGTTCGGTCACGGTGGGCACCTGTCGTCGGTCGCGTTCTGCGACCCCGAGCACGACGTCGTGGTCGCGGTCGTCTGCAACGGGATGCCTGATCGCGATCGGCACTACCGCCGCTTCGACGCGATCAGCAGTGCGGTCTACGTCGACCTCGGCCTCGCCGCACCGAGCGCTACGGGCCGGTCCAAGCCGTACCCGACCGTCGGTCTCTGAAGCCGCGCCTCTAGCCCTAGCTCTTGCGCGCCCGCCCGGCTTCGAGGATCACGAGCGGGTAGCGATTCGCGACGCGCGGCACGTCGGCGTGCTCGAGCGACACCTCCACGTCGACGGCATCGTCGAGATCGGCCAATGCGACGAACGTGACCGCGTCGGCGTCGATGTCGCCCCGCCAGATACGCGTGCGGCCGTCGACGGCAACGACGACCTCCGCGTCGACGAGCGGCCGGCGCGTGTCGTTCACCACGTGCACGTTCCCCGTCCGCGGATCGACCATCGGCAGCACGGGTCGGCACGCGTCGCGCAGCGCGCCGTACGCCGCGTTTGGCCACGCGCTCGTGATCGACGACGCCGAAGCCGACCGCGGGCGAAGGGTCGGCCAGGCAGAACACCGTGAAGCCGCCGCACGGAGTGCCCTTGCACCGCCGCAGATCCTCGATCTGCAGCTGCAGGAGTGCGGCCTGGTAGGCCTGCGTGGCCTCGCGCCATTCGTCGAACGACTTCGTGTCGCCGACGGGTATGTGCGCGTCGAACGCGCTCCGTTCCATGCCGTGATGTTCGGCGAGATCGTCCCAGGGCAGCTCGGGCCACAGTTCGGGGTGCATCCACTCTGCAGTGTCGGGCACCGATTGCGCACCGAACGCCGACACGAACCGCCCCAGACGGGGCACGGCCCGGATGGCCGGCGCGAGCCCGGTGATCGCGCCGTGCCGCCACCCGAAGAACAGGTGGGAGTCGTCACCCGCGCCCGAGCTTCGGATGATCGGTCTCGTCCCGTCGTAGCGCGCGATCGCGCGAGCGGTCGAACGATCGAGCACCTCTTTGCCCCACGTGGGAACGGTCGCGTTGGCAATGACGCGGGCGGGTGCGTCGTCGCCCAACGGCGCGTCGTGCGCGCACCACATCACGATCGACGGATGGTGACCGAGCAACTCGACCATCGCCCGCGCCTGGCGCGCGGCCTGCCGCCGAACGCCGCGTGCGTACCCGCCCTCCATCGGGAGGTCCTGCCACAAGAGGAGGCCCGCTTCGTCGGCCGCGTCGTAGAGCGCGGGCGATGCGATATGGGTATGCACGCGCAGGAGGTCGAGGTTCGCGTCGAGCGCGCGCTCGACATCGGCGCGGACCAGTGCGTCGTCGGCCTCGCCGAGCAGAGCGCGAGCGGGTGCGTAGCTCGCACCCTTCAGAAACACGCTCTCGCCGTTGATGGAGACCGCGGAACCGTCGCGGCGCACCTCGCGGAACGCGGCAGTACGGGAGAAGCCGTCGCTCGCGATCCCGTCGACTTCCACTGTGAAGTCGAGCGTGCAGAGCGCTTGTGGGCCGAGTGCGCGCGGCCACCAGCGGGGCGGATCGTCGACGGTAAGCATCCACGCGAGCTCGTTCGTGCCGGTCGCGAGCGTGGAGGTGCGCCACGCGTCGAGCAACACGTCGCCCGCGGGGCCGCGCACGACGGCGTGCAAGTGCGCCGTACGCGGCTCCGATGCCGCGTCGACGGTGACGTTGCACGCGAGGCGGCCCCGTTCGACCGAAGCGTCGATGCATTGCACGCGGGCACGCGTAACGCGGACCGGACCGGTGGACGCGATGCGAACCGGCCGCCAGATGCCTCCGGGATTCAACGCGCGGTCGAACACCGGCGACTGCCAGTAGCCGCCGGTGATGGTGCGCTTGGAGGTGCGGTCGTGTTGCGGAGGACACGCCACCTCGATCGAGAGCACGTGTTCGGAACGATCGCGTAGCGGTTGCGTCAGCTCGAACGCGTGCCGGGTGAAGTAGCCCTCCGTCGCACCGAGATACTCGCCGTCGAACCACACGTCGCCGTAGTAGAAGATGCCGTCGAGCTCGAGGAACCGCCGACGGCCGTCGTCCGGTTCGGTCGATCGGCTGAAGCCGCGACGGTAGAGAAGCGGACCGTCGCTCTCGGCGAATTCCGGCTCCGAACGCCAGTGGTGTGGCACCGAGACTGCAGTCCACGAGCCGTCGTCGTACCCGGGATCCGCGAAAGATCGCGCGAGATCGGGCTCGGATGCGTGCGCGCGCCACTCACCCGACAGGTTGAGGATTTCACCGGAGAACGGAGATGTACGCGACTGACGGCTCACCGGGCCTCAGCGTATGCTCGCCCTCATGAGCCGTCCCGCAACACTTGGAGACCTCCGCGCCAGCGGTTGGGAGTCGCGTCCCGTCAAGGAAGAGATCCGGGCCAACGCCGTGCGTGCGCTGTCGGAAAAGCGCCCGCTCGTCGCGGGTGTTGTCGGTTACGACGACACCGTGCTGCCGCAGCTCGCGAACGCGCTGCTCGCCGGGCACGACATGATCTTCCTCGGCGAGCGTGGTCAAGCGAAGACGCGCATGATCCGCGAGTTGGTCAACCTGCTCGACGAGTGGATGCCCATCGTCGCCGGCAGTGAGATCAACGACGATCCGTACGCGCCCGCGTCGACACACGCGCGTCACCTCATTGCCGAACGGGGCGAGGACACGCCGATCGAGTGGGTGCACCGCGATCGCCGTTACGGCGAGAAGCTGGCAACCCCCGACACGTCTATCGCCGACCTCATCGGTGAGGTCGACCCGATCAAGGTCGCCGAAGGTCGTTACCTCTCCGACGAGCTGACGATCCACTACGGGCTCGTCCCGCGTACGAACCGCGGCATCTTCGCGATCAACGAGTTGCCCGACCTCGCCGAGCGCATCCAGGTCGGTCTGTTGAACGTGTTGGAAGAGCGCGACGTGCAGATCCGCGGCTACAAGATCCGCCTGCCGCTCGACGTGTTGCTCGTCGCGTCCGCCAACCCCGAGGACTACACGAACCGCGGCCGCATCATCACGCCGTTGAAGGACCGTTTCGGTTCGCAGATCCGGACGCACTATCCGCTCGAGACCGAGTTGGAGATGGCGATCATCGACCAGGAAGCGCGCCCGCTGTCGGGCACGGGCCTGCAGGTGTCGGTCCCCGACTTCATGACCGAGATCGTCGCCGAGATCTCCCAGCTCGCCCGCCGCTCGCCGCACGTGAACCAACGTTCCGGCGTGTCGGCCCGTCTCTCGATCGCCAACTACGAGACGCTCGTGGCCAACGCGGCGCGCCGTGCACTCGCCAACGGCGAGCGCGAGGTCGTGCCGCGGGTGTCGGATCTCGCCGCGCTGGCCGCGTCGACCTCGGGCAAGATCGAGATCGAGACGCTCGACGACGGCCGCGAGGGTCAGGTCCTGGAACGGATCGTGAAGGCGGCGACGCTCGAGGTGTTCCGGGCGCGGGTGCGGCCGGAGCGGCTCGGCCCCATCGTCTCCTCCTTCGAGGACGGCTCGATCGTGCACACGGGCGAGGACATGCCCGCGGCCGACTACCGCGACCTCCTGGCGAAGCTCGACGGCATGCCGGCGCTGCTGGCCGACCTGGGCGTCGGGGAATCGCCGGCCGGGACCGCGAGCGGGATCGAGTTCGTGCTCGAAGGGCTGCATCTCACCAAGCGCCTGAACAAGGACGCGGTGGGCACGCGGGCCTCGTACCGCGGCCGGGGCTGACCGAGCCTGATTCGGCCTACGGAGGCGGGCCCCGGGCCTTTGTCGACCGGCTGCCTTGACAAAGTCGAGAACCGAAGGCTTACTGGCGGTCTCGGAGGTCCGCGCCGGCGCGACTCCGGCAAGGACGTCGGATGCACATCGATCTGTACAAGGCGCTGGCCGGGCTCATCGTCGGCTTCGTGATCGGCCTGACCGGGATGGGCGGCGGCGCGCTGATGACGCCGGTTCTCGTCCTCCTGTTCGGCGTCAACCCGGGCGCGGCGGTGTCGGCCGACATCGTCACCTCGCTCGTACTGAAGCCCTTCGGCGCCAACATCCACGTCCGCCGCAAAACCGTGAACTGGCGCCTGGTGCAGTGGCTGATGATCGGGTCGATCCCGAGCGCGTTCGCGGGCGCCTACCTTCTCGACGACGTCGTCGGAACCGACCATCAGAACGCGATCAAACGCATCCTCGGCTGGGTCCTGATCGTCGCCGCGGCCGCGATCCTCGCCAAGCTGGTGTTGCAGGCCCGGCGGAAGTTGGCTCCCATCACCGAGATGATGGATCCGGCGCTCGTCCGCCCGATCCCGACCCTCATCGTCGGTGCCGTCGGCGGCCTGATCGTCGGTCTGACCTCGGTCGGCTCGGGGTCGCTGATCATCGTGGTGCTGATGCTCATGTACCCGAAGCTCTCCTCGAAGGAGATGGTCGGGACCGACCTCGTGCAGGCGATCCCGCTCGTCGGCGCAGCCGCACTCGGTCACATCCTCTTCGGCAGCCTCGACTTCTCGATCATCGGCAGCGTGTTGCTCGGCGCGATCCCGGCGGTCATCGTCGGCGCGCACTTCTCGTCGCGGGGCGCCGACCGCTACATCCGACCGGTCTTGGTCGCGGTGTTGCTCATCTCCGCCCTCGGTCTGCTCGGCGTGACGAATGGTTGGTTACTGACTGCGGCGATCGTCTCGGTGGCGATCCTGGCGGTCGTCATCGGGCGCATGTACCTGGGCGGCCGGACCACGCCGGGCGCGCCGCCGGGTGCCGACGGCGCTTCGGAGCCAGGTTCCGAAGCGACCGTCAAAGCCGACGTAATTGGTCAGGTTTAGCGCTACCCTGAACCCGTGGCCGATCGCTTGTTCTCGTTCCCGAATCCGGTCAACGAGGTCGCGGCCCGGATCGTGGCCGGCGGGGTACTGGTGCTCGCCGCCACCGAGCTCGCGACCAGTCAGCGCTGGCTCCTCGTCCCGCTCGTCTACGGGTTCCTCGCCCGCGTGCTAACGGGCCCGAAGCTGAGTCCGCTCGGCCTGTTCGCAACCAAGGTCGCGGTGCCCCGCCTGCCGTTCGCGGCGCGCCTCGTCCCCGGACCGCCCAAGCGCTTCGCGCAGACCATCGGGCTGACCGTCACGACCGCCGCGCTCGTCGCGTGGCTGACGGGCGCGCTCGGTCTGTCCGACATCTTCATCGCGCTGTTGATCGTCGCGGCCACCCTCGAGTCGGTGTTTGCGATATGTCTCGGCTGCAAGGCGTTCGCGGCGCTGATGCGCGTCGGCGTCATTCCGGAGCGCGTGTGTCTCGAGTGCGCCGACATCTCGGCCCGGCTCGCGGCTCGTTGACGGCGCGGCGTCAGGTGAGAACGATGTCGCGGATGAACCGCGGCGAGCTCCCGACGCCGATCGCTTCCGCGTAGTCGTCGAACGTGCCGTAGTCGCGGTGCAGGCCCGCGAGGAACTCGGTCATGGCGTCCGGATGCGCGGCGACCATCGCCGGCGCGATCCGCGTCAACTGCTCGGTCGCGTCCGGATACGAGCGCTTGTAGTGATCGACGAGCCTCTCCATTGCCGGCGCGCTCAGCACGTAGTCGGCGACGATGATCTCGTCGGGAACGCCGAGCACTCCGAGCAGCACCGCCGCGAGCACGCCGGTGCGGTCCTTGCCGGCACTGCAGTGGAACAGCGCCGGGTACGCACTCGGGTCGGAGAGGATGGCGAGCGCTTCGGCGATCGCGTCTTCACCGCCGTCGAGCATGTTCCGATATTGCAATGCGACAACCTGCGGGTCGATCCAGTCGGGTAACTCCTCCGGGTCGGGGAGTACGTCGATCATCGGCAGGTGGTATTCGATGACGTCGGCCAGCACCGTCACGTAGCAGCCGCGCGCTTCGGCTTCCTGGGCGGTGCGGAGGTCGAGCACGGTCGCGAGCTCGAGGCCGCGCAGCTTCGCGACGTCGGCGTCGTCGAGCGCGTGCGGCCCGTCGGCGCGGTAGAGGCGTTGCGGGAGGACGAGCCGGTCGTCGCGGGTTGTGTAACCGCCGAGATCGCGGAAGTTGAAGCACCCGGCGAACGCAACCTGCCGTTCGAAGTTCATCGGCGCGATCCTCATGCGTCCACCGTAGAACTCGGGCTTCGCGGTCTCGCAAACGCCGTGTGAACAGCACACGGACCGCCTGTGACGCTTTCGGACAGCGGTGCGATCAGGCGAGGACTGCGCGCAGACTTTCGATCCGGTCGGGCGCCACGCGCCACCACATCCAGCGCCCGCGTTTCTCGCCCACGATGAGGCCCGCCTCCGCGAGCGCTTTCGTGTGGTGGCTGATCGTGGGTTGCGACTTGTCGAGCGGGCCTTCGAGATCGCACGAGCAGATCTCACCCGCGGCCGCGACGAGGCTCAGCAGACGCAGTCGTACCGGATCGGCCAGCGCCGCGAACGCGTGGGCGAGCTCGACCGCGTCAGGCTCCGCCATCGGCGCCGCCAAAATTGGTGCGCAACACGCGGTCTCTGCCCGGCGAGACGCGGGTTTCGTCACCCGACCTGCCTTCGGCAATGAATTTCCTCCAGAATACATTGACAGATGTCGATCTATTCGCGATCATCGATACATCGACTTGCGCCAATATATCCCTGGAGACCCAATGTCACGCGTGCAACTTGCCCTCAACGTGTCGGACCTCGACGCGGCTATCGCCTTCTACTCGAAGTTCTTCGACACGACGCCGGCCAAAGTGCGGCCGGGCTACGCCAATTTCGCCATTGCCGAGCCGCCGTTGAAGCTCGTTCTCATCGAAGGGCACGGCAACCCCGGCTCGTTGAACCACCTCGGAGTCGAGGTCGAGTCGACTGACCTCGTGGCGTCGGCCACCGCCCGACTCGCGAGCGAAGGGCTGGCGGGCGCAACCGAGGACGAAGTCTCCTGCTGCTACGCGGTGCAGGACAAGGTGTGGGTCGACGCGCCCGACGGCGAGCCGTGGGAGATCTACACCGTCCTCGCCGATGTCGAGATGCCCCCGGGCGAACTCCGTACCGTCGAGCCCGGGGCCGACGCGATGTGTTGCGCGACCGCGCCCGAGTCGGCCGCGCGGTGCTGCGGATGATCGACCGCACCCTGGCTCGCCGGGCGGCGGCGGAAGCCGTCGGCACGGCGTTTCTGGTCGCGATCGTCGTCGGGTCGGGTATCGCCGCGCAGCGAATGTCGCCGAACGACATCGGGCTCGAGCTGTTGGAGAACTCGGTCGCGACCGGCGCGGGCCTGGTCGCTTTGATTCTCGCGTTCGGTCCGGTGTCGGGCGCGCACCTCAACCCGGTGGTGACGCTCGTCGACCGGCTGCTCGGGGGCATCTCCACGCGAGCGGCCGGGGTGTACGTCGTCGCCCAGATCATCGGCGGATGTGTCGGCGCGATCGTGGCCAACGTCATGTTCAACCTCGACGCGGTCAACCTGTCGACGCATACGCGCTCCTCGGCCGCGCTGTGGACCGGCGAATTCGTCGCAACGCTCGGACTGATCCTCGTCATCTTCGGTACCGTCCGTTCGGGACGCGCCAGTGCGGCGCCGTACGCGGTCGGCGGCTACATCGCCGCGGCTTACTGGTTCACGTCGTCGACGTCGTTTGCCAACCCGGCGGTCACGATCGCGCGCACGTTGAGCAACACGTTCGCCGGTATCCGCCCGTCGTCGGCGCCGGCGTTCATCGTCGTGCAGGTTGTCGCCGCACTGGTCGCCGTGATGCTCGTGAAGTTCCTGCATCCCGATGTAGACGCGCGCGACGCGGTCGTACCCCACGAACACTCGGAATCTGCGAATTGAGAGGACGCGAACCATGGACACAGGTGCGCTCAATGCCGCGACCGAACGGCTGACCAACGACTTCGGTGACCGATTCGATCGCCAGTATGTGGAAGAGGTTGTCGCAAGCGCGTACGAGAAGATTGCGGCGCGCGCGACCACGGCAGCCTTTCTCCCGCTCCTCGCCGAACGCTTCGCGCGCCAGCAGCTTCAGGCGATTTCCCGGGGCGAGGACACGTCGCCGACGAAGACTCCTGCGGTGCTGTTCTTGTGCGTGCACAACGCTGGGCGATCGCAGATGGCGCTTGGTTGGTTCAACGAATTGGCGGCCGGACGCGCGATCGCATGGTCGGGTGGCTCGGAGCCAGGGAGTGAGATCAACCCAGCGGCGATCGCCGCGATGGGTGAGGTCGGAATCGACATAACCACCGAGTTTCCCAAGCCGTGGACGGACGAAGTCCTGCGCGCCGCAGATGTCGTCGTCACGATGGGCTGCGGCGACGAGTGCCCGTTCTACCCGGGCAAGCGGTATGAGGACTGGGCGCTGGAAGACCCCGCGGGTCAAGGCGTCGAGGCCGTGCGACCCATCCGCGACGAGATCCGCGAACGCGTCACCGAGCTCCTGAAGAGCCTCGGCGTCGACGCCGGCTGACGCCGGTCAGCGGCGGGCGTACCCGGCCAGCAACTCCGCGCTGCCGCGCGGTTCGCGATCACGCGTGAAGCAGCCGAACTGCACGTCGAACCCGTGGTGCCATTCGTAGTTGTCGACGCCCGTCCAGTGGAAGAACCCGCGCACGTCGACACCGTCGTCGAGCGCGCGATCGACGAGCGACAGCGACTCGCGCAACAGGTCGCAGCGCCAGTCGTCGTCGTCGGTACCCACGCCGTGCTCGCAGATCAACAGCGGCCGCCCCGGAAGCTCGTCGTGCAACCGGTGCAGGACGATCGCGAGCCCTTCGCTCCACGGCGCATTGCCCATCGGCCCGACGCGCGCGTTGGTGGGGTAGGGCACGATCCGGCCCTCGGCGTCGATCCCCGTCGCGGCGTAGTACGAGAAACCGACGATGTCGCACGCCTCCCGTAAGTCGGGAACTTCGAGGGCGGCCCGGCCGGGGAGCTCCAGCACGCCATCGCGCTCGGCGCGCATCCACACGTCCCAGGTCATGGCCTCGATCCGGTCGCGCATCGTTGTCGGCGGGAACGGTGTTGGCCACGGTGAACACGGGAGAGAGGTTGTGGATCGTCGCGACCGGCTTGCCGCCCCCGCGCAGCTCGCGCCACGCGTCGCGCTGCGCGAGCAAGATCGCGCCGAGCATGTCGAACCGCTTCTGGCCGTGCGGGTAGATGCCTGCGTACGCGCCGGGTTCGTTGATCGGCTTCCACCCGAACACGAGATCGCCGAACGTCTCCGCGCAGAACGCGACGTGGCGGGCCCAGAAGTAGGAGCGGGCCCGGTCGTCGACGAACCCGCCGCCCATCTCGGTGAACCAGCCCGGCAAGGTGAAGTGGTGCAGGCACACCCAGGGCGCCACTCCCGCGGAACGGGCCGCGGTCAGCACCTCGAGGTAGTGCTCGATGGCGCGGGTGTCGCGCCGGCCTTCCTCGGGCTCGATGCGCGCCCATTCGATCGAGAGACGATGGTGCGCGAGCCCGTGCTTGGCGTAGAGCTCGAAGTCTTCGGCGAAGCGTTCACCGAAGCCGTTCCCGTTGCCGCTGACGGGCATCTTCCCGGCGCGTTCGAGGGCGAACCAGTCGGATGCGGGCGCCGCGCCCTCGGCCTGGGTCGATGATGCGCCGGTACCCCACCAGAACTCCGGACTGGCGAGATTCATCGACGAGGCCATGGAGCTACGGTAACGGCATGTCGAACCGTGCCCAATACTCCCGCTGGGACGGCACCCAGGTCGGGTTCGATCTCGACGCCGACGCGTTGCTCGAGGAGATGACCGACGACCTCCTCTACCACGGCGATCTCAACGCCGCGTTGCGCCGGATGATGCAGCAGGGTTTCCAGGATCGCCAAGGCCGCGATGTGCAGGGCATGCGCGAGATGCTCGAGAAGCTGCGCGAGCAGCGGCGCGAGCAACTCGACCGCTACGACCTCGGCGGCGTGTACGAAGACATCGCGAATCGGCTCGACGAGATCGTCGACGAGGAGCGCTCCGGCATCGAGCGCCGGCTCGACGAGGCGCAGCAGTCGGGCGACAAGCGCCGCGAGGAACTGCTCGAAGAGCTCGCCCAACAACGGCGCGAACAGCTCGAACAGCTGCCGCCCGACCTCGCGGGACGCGTCAGCGACCTCCAGGAATACGACTGGATGGACGACAACGCCCGCCAGCATTTCGAAGAGCTGATGGAGGAGCTGAAGAAGCAGCTGCTCGACTCGATGTTCAAGCAGCTCAACGAAGGCCTGTCACAGATGTCGCCCGAGCAGCTCGCGCGCATGAAAGACATGATGGCCGAGCTGAATCACATGCTCGAGCAGCGCGAGGCCGGCGAGGAGCCCGACTTCGACGGCTTCATGGAGCGCTTCGGCGACTTCTTCCCCGACAACCCCCAGACCCTCGACGAGCTGCTCGAGCAGATGGCGCGCCAGATGGCGCAGATGCAGCAGCTCATGAACTCGATGACGCCCGAGCAGCGCGCGCAGTTGCAGGAGATGGCGAACGCGCTTCTCGACGACATGGATCTGCGCTGGCAGGTCGACCAACTCGGCCAGAACCTGCGCAATGCGTTCCCGCAGATGGGTTGGGGTCAGGGCATGGGCTTCCGGGGCGACGAGCCCCTGCCGCTCGACGGCATGAGCGGCCTGCTCGATCAGCTCGGCGACATCGATGCGCTCGAGAACCTGTTGAAGAACGCGACGAGCCCCGGACCGCTCGCCGAGGTCGACCTCGACAAGGTGCGCGATCTGCTCGGCGACGACGCGGCGCGCTCGTTGCAACAGCTCGCCAAGCTCGCCAAGGAGCTCGAGGACGCGGGACTCATCGAGCAGCGCGAGGGCCGGATGGAGCTGACGCCCAAGGGCATCCGGCGCATCGGCCAGCGCGCGTTGGGCGATCTCTTCAAGCGTCTCCTGCAAGACCGCGCCGGTCGGCACGAGATCGAACGCGCCGGCTTCGGCCACGAGCGCTCCGACGAGCACAAGCCGTACGAGTACGGCGACCCGTTCCACCTCGACGTCGGTCGCACGTTGAAGAACGCGATCACCCGCCAGGGTTCGGGGACTCCGGTGCGCATGCTCCCCGAAGACTTCGAGATCGAGCGCACCGAGCAGCTGTCGCGCAGTGCCACCGTGTTGATGCTCGACGTGTCGCTCTCGATGGAGATGCGCGGCCGTTTCCTCGCCGCGAAGAAGGTCGCGATGGCGCTGCACGCGCTCATCAGCTCGCAGTTCCCGCGCGACTACCTGGGCATGGTCAGCTTCGGACGCGTCGCCCGCGAGGTGAAGCCGTCGAAGTTGCCCGAGGCCACCTGGGATTTCGAGTGGGGCACCAACATGCAGCACGCGCTGTTGTTGGCCCGCAAGCTGCTCGCCCGCGAGACCGGGCGCAAGCAGATCATCATGATCACCGACGGCGAGCCGACCGCCCACATCATGGACAACGGCGAGCCGTTCTTCGACTACCCGCCCGACCCGCGCACGATCGAGATGACCCTGCGCGAGGTGCAGCGCTGCACGAAGGACGGCATCCGCATCAACACCTTCATGCTCGAGGACAACTTCTACTTACGGGAGTTCGTCGAGCGGATGATGAAGATGAACCAGGGCCGCGCGTTCTACACGACGCCGGAAACCCTCGGCGACTACGTACTGGTCGACTTCCTCGACCAAAAGCGCACCCAACGCCGCGCGGGCTGAGGCGCGGCGGCGCCGCGCGAGCGACCAGTGCCCACAGCCGACCTTCAGGGACCGGCTTCAGCCGTCGGCACACCCGCCGATGGAATGGGGGACCGGGCACGGACGCCCGGTGAACGCTCATGGAGGAGGTGCGCGGTGGTCCCGCGCGTTCTGACGGTCCAAAACGGACCCTCTCTCGAAGACGTCGAAGCGGTGGTTGCCACCGACGGCGACGCCGCTTTGGGTCTGCTGCGCCGCGAGCGCTTCGACGCTCTGATCGTCGATCTCGGCCTGGCGCCGCTCGACAGCTGGTGCGTCTTGGCGACGGTCGGCAACTGGGTGGAACGGCCCCGGCTGGTGGCCGTTGTGACCGACGCCGACCACGTCGGCCGAGCACTGGTTCTGGGTGCGGATTTGTGTGTGATGGCGGGAACTCAACTCCACGCGCGAGCGTTGTTGGCAGCGACTGAAGAGTTGCCAAAGGAGATGAAATGCCCGCAATCCCCAAGACAGACCTCCCGCAGACCGACGACGGTTGGCGCGAGCGCCTGACCCCGACCCAGTTCGAGGTCGCCCGCAAGGCCGGCACCGAGCGTGCGTTCACCGGCGAGTACTGGGACTGCCACGACGACGGCACCTACGTGTGCGTGTGTTGTGACGCCCCGTTGTTCTCGTCGGGGACGAAGTTCGAGTCGGGGACCGGTTGGCCGAGCTTCTTCCAGGCGCTCGACCCCGACGCCGTGCAGGAGAACGTCGACCGAAGCCACTTCATGGTCCGGACCGAGGCCGTGTGCGCGAACTGTGGCGCCCATTTGGGCCATGTGTTCCCGGACGGACCGCGCCCGACGGGTCAGCGTTACTGCATGAATTCGGCGTCGCTCCGCCTCGAGCGGGACGCCGAGGAGTGAACTGAGGCAATACGCGCTCGCCGGGCTGGTGACATCGATCACAGCTCGGCGAGTTTGCTCTGGAGACGGCGTCCGGGCGCCGTTACCACCTTCGTGACGGCTCTTACCGTGGGCGTAACTACGGCCAAGAATCCAGCGTGCAAGCGGGGCGTGGCGACCAACATCGCGGCGGCCCTGGCCCGGCACAGTGCTGTGTCGGCCCGGGTGTGTGTTGTGGACGCCGACCCGCTTGCCCTGGACGTCACCACTCGCTTGGCCGTCCGCGGACCGGTCATCGAAGATTTCGCCCGCGCGAATCCGCCCGCCGCCGCCAAGCTCGGCCACATCGACTCCCCCTCGATGGCCGTGCTTCCGTGTGGCGGTGGGCCGGTCGCGCGGGTGCATCTCGCGGCGGAAGCGGCGCTCTCGGAGCTGCGCTCGGCCTTCGACCTCATCGTGTGCGATCTCCCCGGCGGGCCGTCGGGTCCCGGTCTCGCGCTCGGGGGCCCGGCTCGACCTGCTCGACTGGCTGGTGCTCGCGGTGACGCCCGAGCCCTCGGCCGTGGCCGCGACCAGCCATTTCCTCGAGCACTTCCAGACCGCCCGGGACCGCGGCGACATCGGCCGGGTGCGGCTCGCGGTCGTGTGCACCGGTGACGAGAGCTCGGCGGTGCTCTCCGAGATCGAAGTCGAACGCGGGCTCGGCGTACCCGTCGCGGGGCGCATTCCCCAGCTCTGGGGTCGGGCGGAGCCGAACCGCGGATTCGGTGCCGCGCTGGCGATTCCCGAGCTCGACGACGCGGCGTATGACCTTTTCGCGCAGTTCAACAGCGCTCGCGCCGACTCGCGGCATTTGCTGGCGCTCTAGCGCCGGCCTGTCCCGCACGCTCTCCAGACCCCTCGTCGGCCCCGCGTCGCAGCGTGGGCCCGGGTGATCTCGAAAACTCCCCCTTGCGCCCCGGGAACGGGGTTGACAGAATGACGCCGTTGTAATTCCATCGGCGGCATTCACGGCCCGTCCACCCCGGAAGCCTTACCGGGCGCCATTCCGGGTGAGGGTCTGAAACACGAGCGAGCGAGGAGGCAGCCGATGAGAGAGATGTTGATACAGCTCGACGTCGATGCCGGAGATCGGCGCTGGCAGGAACGAGCCAACTGCCTCGGTGTCGACCCCGACCTGTTCTTCCCGGAGCGGGGCGCGTCGACCAAAGAGGCCAAGGCCGTCTGCGGGGGTTGCGAGGTGCGTACCGAGTGCCTCGAGTACGCCCTGCGCCACGGCGAGAAGTTCGGCATCTGGGGCGGCATGTCCGAGCGGGAACGCCGGCGCATTCGTCGTCAGCGCGCACTGGCCCGCCGCGGCCTCGCCAGCGCCTAGTCCTTCCGGGCGGGAACTTTCAGAGAGGTTCGGGCAGCGGGTCGCCCGGCCACCAGCGGGGGCCGTTGCCGACCCGCACCTCTATCGTCGACTCCGCATCCAGTCGGCTCCACTGCAAGAAGTCGTCGGTGCAGCGGTCGAGGTCGCGGCCTGGGATGAGCCCGACCAGTTCGACGCTGGCCACATCGGTGCCGTGGCGCCGCGCCAGGTCGCGCACGTGGAGGCATGCGTCCTGCACACCGGTGCGTTCGAGCTCGACGAGGTTCATCGAGACCTGCGCCCGGTTCGTGTCGGCGAGGTAGAAGCCGAGCGCGCGCACGCCGCGTAGGCCGCCGGAGCTCTCGCGCATGTCGCGGGCGATGCGGCGGGCGACGCTCACGTCGCGGCTGATCAGTACGCAGTTGCACGCCACCAGCGGGCGCCGGGCGCCGACTGCAGTCGCCCCCAGGCGCTTGTGCGGTTCGGCGGGACCGAAGTCGGGGTTCCGGCTGCGAAAGCTCGTGGAACGCGCGTTGGGGAGGTCGCGCCCCTCCGCATCGGCGTCGTCGTAGAGGAACACCGGGACGGCGAACTCGCGCGCCCACCACTCACCGAACGCGCGCGCTTCGTCGGCCGCCTGCGCCCGTTCGGCCTTCGTTCCGCCGAGTGCGACGAACGGCACCACGTCGAGCGCGCCGAAGCGCGGGTGCTCGCCCTCGTGTTCGGCGATGGAGCACTGCTCGGCCACCGCGGCCGCGAGCGCCCGCGCCCCGTCGACGGCGTCACGGGGACCGGGCCCGGCGAGCGTGAAGACCGAGCGGTGATGATCGGGGTCGGCGTGCACGTCGATCAGCGACGGACCGCACGCGCGGGCGATCGTGAGGAGCCGTTTCATGTCGCGCCCCTCGGACACATTGATCACGCACTCCAGCACGGCGGCCAGCGTAGGTGCTCTGCGAGAGGCGTCGAACGCATCTGAGTAGCCTCGGTCGGATGAAGCTCGGTCTCGCGCTGCCGCAGTACGACTACTCGGTGGCGGGCGAGCGGCCGCTGCGTTTCGACACGATCGTCGACTACGCGCGGCTCGCCGAGCGGTGGGGCGCGCATTCGGTGTGGCTCTCCGACCACCTGTTCCTCGACCTGGCCAAGTACGGCGGACCGGATCGCCGGGAAGCGTGTTACGACCCGATCGTCACCCTGTCCGCGCTGGCGCGCTCGGTTCCGCGGATCCGGCTCGGCACACTGGTGACGCTCGAGGCGCTGCGGCCGGCTGCGGTATTGGCCAAGGCCCTGGCGACCGTCGACTGCGTGAGCGGTGGTCGGCTCGATGTGGGTCTGGGCGCGGGTTGGTACGAGCCCGAATACGAAGCGCTCGGCATGGAGATGCCGCGAGCCGGAGTGCGACTCGACCGACTCGTCGACGCGTTGGCGGTCGTCACCGGTCTGCTCGGCGGCGGACCGTTCACGTACGACGGCGCACACCACCGCGCGTTCGATGCCGTGAATCGCCCGCCCGCGGTGCAGCGCCCGCGCCCGCGCGTGTTCGTGGGCGGCAAGGGCGATCGGCTCCTCAGCATCGCCGCGCAGCACGCCGACGGTTGGAACACGTGCTGGACATGGACCCCGGACGCGTACCGCGAACGGCTGAACGTTCTCGACGAGGCGTGCGCGAAGGTCGGGCGGGATCCCGAGTCGATGTGGCGCACGCTCGGCCTCTACGCGCTGTGCGGTGAGGACGAACACGATCTCGAGCGCCGCTTCGAACGGCTGCGTGAACGCTCACCGGCGGGCGTGCTCGACGATGTCGACCTGGCGACGTTCCGTGTCGGTCGGCTCGTCGGGACGGTCGAGGAAGTGCGGGCGCAGGTCGGGGAGTGGGAGGCGCTCGGCGTCGACACGCTCATCCTCGGAGTGGGCGCGGTCCCGTTCCAGATCTCCGAGCCCGACGACGTCGAGCTCGTGCTCCGGGCGTGCGGCGAGGCTGCGAACTAACTGGGAGGCACGGGCACGAGCTCGACGTCGAGCTCTCCCGAGACCGATTCGCCGGAGACCGCTTCCCGGCGCCGGCGCAGGATGCGCCGGCGCTCGCGCTCCGACGCACCGCCCCAAACCCCGTGTTCGATGCGGTTCAAGAGCGCGTACTCGAGGCATTCGGGGCGAACCGAGCACGTCTCGCAGATGTGCTGCGCCGACTCGACCCCGAGGCCGTCCGAGGGAAAGAACTCGGTCGGGCTCGCGCCTCGACAACGCGCGTGCAGCATCCAGGCGTATTCCTCGGGAGTCTCGTCCACGATCACCTCCCCTTCACGAACCCTTACGGCTGAACACGGCGGTTGGTTCGACACAAGGTGGATTCGTCAGTGCACCTGCCCGGATCCAACCGGTCACAAACGTTCAGACGCTTGGCCAGCCCATTCGGCTCCATTTTTTTTGGTCACTCGCGCTGCTCCTCGGCCAGGAAAGCTTCGCGGGCAGTGGCCGAGGCTCCGCTGCCGCTCCTATTTCGTTCTGGTTCGGGAAATTTTCGGAGCGGGTCGTCCCGCTGGATGACGAATCCGGCCGAATCTGGGTCCGCGCTAGCCTGATCCGTCGTCTGACGAGGAGCACGTGATGGCTATCGACCCCGAAGAGCTCGAGGAAATTCCGCCGCAAGGGCACGTGCGCGTCGTCTACACGGGCCCGGTCGCGCCCCACTGGGAGATCCACCGGGTGTTCGGCGACCAGCGCGCGATCGACGAATTCCGCCAGCGGGCGATGGCCCGCCTGCAGCTCCTTCCGGTGTACGACCCGCAGTTCCGCCGCAATCGCGAGCGCGTGGCCCGCGATGCCGAGCGGGAGCACCTGATCCTGGAATGGGATCTCGGCGACGAGCCGGAGTAACGACTCCAGCTAGCGCTTGATCGCCGCGAACCGGGACGCGACGAACCGGGCGATCACGGTGCACACGAACACGATCACGATGAGCGTGAGTGCCGCGCCCCAGGCCCGGTCGGTTGCGTTCGGGTAGGGCGTCTGCGCGTTGAACCAGATCGACGCCGACAGCGCGGTGTTCGTTCCGTGGAACGGGTTGGCGTTGACGACCTGGGTCACGCCGATCGTGAAGAGCAGGGGCGCGGTCTCGCCCGCGGCGCGCGCCACAGCCAGCATCGCGCCGCTCACCATTCCGGGCAGCGCGGCCGGAATCACGACCGACACGACCGTGCGCCAACGACGCGCGCCCAGCGCGTCGCTCGCCTGCCGGAGGTCGTCGGGGACGAGCTTCAGCATCTCCTCCGACGACCGGATCACGATCGGCAACATCAACGCGGCCAGCGCGAGCGAACCGGCGAAACCGGAATAGCCGAGGTGCAGGCCCGCACTCACCCAGATCGTCGCGACGAAGAGGCCCATCACGATCGACGGCACACCCGTCATGACGTCGGCCATGAACCGGATCACCTGGGCGATGCGGCTCTTACGTCCGTACTCGTTCAGGTACACCGCGGCGAGCACGCCGAGCGGGATCGCGAGGAGCGCGGCCATGCCGGTGATCACGAGCGTCCCCACGATCGCGGGCGCGATGCCGCCGCCCGCGAACTGTTGGACGATCGGAGGGTTCTCGGTGAGGAAGCTCCAGCTCATGACGCCGGCGCCTTTGCTCACCACGTACACCACGATCACCACGACGGGGATCAGCGCGAAGAGCAGCGACCCGATCATCCACGCGGTGGCGACCCCGTTCGCCAGCCTCCGGCGCGGAGTGACACCGCGCTCGTTGATCCAATCGCCGAAGCCGTCGTTCCCCGGCGGCGCGGGCGTGACAACCGCCGTCATCGCGCGTGCGCCGGTCATGGCCGACGATCGGTTGGCGATCGAGCGCGCCGCGACGTTGACGATGATCGTGATCACGAACAAGACCACGCCCATGCCGATCAACGCCGCGCTGTGCAGGCCGGTGGCTTCGGGGAAGTTGTGCACGATGATCGACGTCATCGAGTCGCCCGGGAAGAACAGGTGCGACGTGATTTGGTGGCTCCCCCCGATCAGCAGCGCCACCGCGATCGTCTCGCCCATCGCGCGCCCGAGGCCGAGCATCGCCGCGCCGATGAGTCCGCTCCGGACGCGCGGGAACACCGCGACACGCAACATCTCCCAACGCGTCGCGCCCATGGCGAGGGCCGCGTTCTTGTCTTCCTGCGCGACGGTCACCAGCGTCTCGCGGCTGAGCGACGTGACGATCGGCGTGATCATGACCGCGAGCACGAGCCCGGCCGTCATGAAGCTCGTACCGAACGCTTGGCCGCCGAAAAACTGTTTGAACACCGGCCAGGTGCCGATCGTGTCGGCGATGTGCGTGTAGAGGCGGCCGATCGGCGTGACGAGAACGGCGAGGGCCCAGAAGCCGTACACCACCGAGGGGATCGCGGCCAGCAGGTCGACGACGTAGGTCACCGCGTTCCCCCAACGCCGGGGTGCGAGCTCGGTGATGAAGAGGGCGATGCCGAGGCTGGCCGGAATCGCGAGCACGATCGCGATCACCGACGTCAACACCGTCCCGTAGATGAAGTCGAGCGCCCCGAACTGGTCCTGGTTCGGGTCCCAGTGGCGGCTCGTGATGAACGAGAGCCCTTCGTGGGTGAACGCGGGCCACGCTTTGCTGGTCGTGGAGTACGCGATCAGGGCGAGGATCGCGAGAACGAGCAGGCCGGCGGCGAAGGCGACGGCACGGAAGGTGCCATCGATCCTCTTGCCGCCGGCCTGGCTCGGTGCAGATTCGGGCTCGCGGACGCCTTGATCCGGGGGCGGCGCGAGCGCGGTCATTGATGGGGACGCTATGCCAAAGGGTCGGGAACTACGCGGGGATCTGGAGCGTCGCGAGCTGCGCGATCGCCTTCTGCTGCAAGGACGCGGGCAGCTTGGCGTAGTTCGCGCTCTCGGCCAGAGCCTGACCGTCGTTCAAGACGAAGGTCAGGAAGCTCTTGAGCGCCGTGCCCTGGGTCTTGCTGGTCTGGTTCTGGTACACGATGATCCATGTCGGAGCGGTGATCGGGTACACGTCGGCACCGGTTCCGTTGAGCGGGCTGTACGTGAGGTCGGCGGCCACGTTCGCGGCGTCGACCGCGGCGACGGCGCCCGCGACCGTCGGTGCCACGAACACACCTGACGCGTTCTTGATCGACGCGGTCTTCAGCTTGGCGCCGATCGCGTTGGCGTAGTCGACGTAGCCGATCGCACCATTCGTGTTCGACACCGCCTGGGCCACGCCCGGGTTGCCTTGGCCGGCCTGGGTGTTCGTCGGCCAGCTCACCGTGTCACCGGTGCCGAGGGTCCAGTCGGGCCCGCCCGCCAACGTGAGGTAGTGGGTGAAGTTGTTCGTCGTTCCCGACGCGTCCGAGCGGTGCACGGCGACGATGTTCGTGGCCGGCAGGCTGGCGTTGTCGTTGTCGGCCTCGATCGCGGCGTCGTTCCACTTCGTGATCTTGCCGCTGAAGATCTTGGCGATCGTCGGCGCGCTGAGCTTCAGGGCGCTGACGCCGCTGATGTTGAACGAGAGGGTGATCGGTGCCGCGACGGTCGGGAAGTAGAGGATCTTGCCGCCCTGGTAGAGGTGCAGGTCGGTGTCCTTCACGAGGCTGTCGGTGCCGGCGAAGTCGACCGTCTTCGTCTGGAGGTCGGTCTTGCCCTTGCCCGAGCCACCGCCGGCGTAGTTCACCTTGATGCCGGAGTTCGCGCTCTGGAACGCGGAGATCGCGACCTCGTTGAAGGTCTGCTGGAACGTGGAGCCGGAGCCGTTGAGCGTGGTGGTGCCGCTCGAGCTGCCGCCACCTCCGCTCTTGGAGCTACTGCCGCAGGCGGCCAGGAGGAGGGCCGGTACGGCGAGCGCAATGATCATGCGGCGCAGGCGAGGGGATCGCGTCGTTGCAATCAAGGTGTCGTTCCCTTTCGGACGTTGGGTTCGGTGTCCAGACTAAGAACGGCGGGTGTCTTTACCACTGCCCCGAAGTAAACGAAGGGTGAACCACATCGGAACAATGGAAGACGACCAGGCGCGACGCTCTCGGCCGGCGGCTCAGACCGGTTCGACGTCGCCCGGAAGTTGACCGGTGACCATGAACTGCACCCAGCGGCCGATCATCACCGAGTGGTCGGCGGCCCGTTCGTAGTCGCGGCCGACGAACGCGAGCTGCACCGCCATCTGCAGCATGGCTTCGTCGGTCGACTCGCCCGAGAAGCCGGCGAAGATGGCGCGGAACAGCTCCTTTTGGAGGTCGTCCATGACGTCGTCCATGTCGGGGAGCGCCGCGGCGATGGCCTCGTCGCTGTCGGCGAACGCGTCGACGGCGAGATGGGTCTGGACGCTGGCCTGCGCGCCCATGCGCTCGATGATCCCGCGGATGCGCGGCGGCAGCTCACGTGGGTACAACCGTCGGGTGGCCCGGGCGACGTTGCGCATCAATCCGCCGGTCAACTCGATCTCGTGCAGGATCCGGAGCACCGCGAGCATGGCTCGCAGGTCGGACGCCATCGGCTGCTGCAGAGCCAGCAGCTGGTACACGCGGTGCTCGATCTGGAGCACCCGTTCCTTGATCTCGCCGTGGGCCTCGTAGATGTCGTCGACGACGACCAGGTCGGCGTCGAGGAGTGCCTGGGTCGCGGCGCCGATCTGCTCGCAGGTCTTGACCGCCAGCTTCACGACCTCGGCCCTGACCTCTTGGAGCTGTTCGTCGAACGTCCGCCGGGTCTCGACCACGATGCCTCCTACCGAACCGGAACGGGGTGAGTCTGCCCCCGGTTCCCGGGGACCAAGGCGCCCCGACCCGGTGCTCGCCCGCTGTTCACTTGTGGTTCACCCACAGGCCACCCGTACCATACGGTCCGGCCAGCCGGCGTCCGTACCATGGCCATGTCGCGGGGGTACTTGGCGGGCCTGTGGTCCAGCCGCGATGCTGGACCTGACGCCGAATCCCCCCGCGGAAGGTCGAACGTGTCCTCAGCCGAACAGGGTGAAGCAATGGCGATGCCGACCGTGAGTGTCCGCCCCGACGGACATTCGCACGAACGATGGCCGTCCGCACGACACGCCCGACGCGGGCGCGGTCGGCGACGAGTCGCCGGGCGAGGCCGAGCGATCCGAGGTCGTGTTCGAGCTCGAGGACGTCAGCGTCAGCTACTTCGACGTCGGTCGCGGTCGGCGGCGTGTCGCTCGATGTTCACCGGAACGAGATCACCGCGTTGATCGGGCCGTCGGGGTGCGGCAAGAGCACGTTGCTCCGTTCCTTCAACCGCATGAACGATCTCGTCGCCGGCGCCAAGGTCGCGGGCCTGATCGCCTACCACGGTCACGACCTCTACGGCCCGAACGTCGACCCGGTCGAAGTGCGCCGCCGCATCGGCATGGTGTTCCAGCGCCCGAACCCGTTCCCGAAGTCGATCTACGACAACGTCGCGTTCGGTCCGCGCATCACCGGCCGGCGCAAGGGCCTCGACGAGATCGTCGAAGAGGCGCTCGTCAACGCCGCGCTCTGGGACGAGGTCAAGGGCAAGCTCAAGCAATCGGCGTTCGCGCTTTCCGGCGGCCAACAGCAGCGGCTCTGCATCGCGCGTTGTCTCGCCGTGCAACCCGAAGTGATCCTGATGGACGAGCCGTGCTCCGCCCTCGACCCGATCGCCACGTCGCGCATCGAAGACCTCATGGCCGATCTGAAGCGCGACTACACGATCGTGATCGTGACGCACAACATGCAGCAGGCCGCGCGTGTGTCCGACATGACGGCGTTCATGACGGCCGAGGTCGACGAGCACGACCACCGCGTCGGCCGCCTCGTCGAGTACGACGCGACCGACCGCATCTTCACCAACCCCTCCGATTCTCGTACCGAGGGTTACATCACAGGTCGATTCGGATGAACCGACGCACCGGGCCGCGATCATGACGGCACTCGTCGCCATCATCGGTCTGGTCGGGTGGGTCGGTCTGATCATCGTTGTGCGGGAACTGATGAACGCCCGGCGGGACCTCGCGCTGGTCCGCCGCGCCGTCGACGTCCCCGACGATCTCTCGTTGATCGACGCGATCGCCGAGGAGCACCGGGAAGCGGAAGACCGCGTGCTGCAATCGGAGGCGATCCAGCACTGGTTGCTCGCCGCGCTCGACGAGTCGAGCGACGCGATCGTGGTCGTCGATCGCATCGGGCGGGAGGTCGTGCGCAACTCCGTCGCCCGGCGCTTCGCCGGCGCCCGTACCGGTGAGGTGTTGGCCGAGGAAGCGATCGCCGAGCTCGTGCAGGAAGCGCTCACCGGTCACAGCTCCGAACGGGAACTTCCGTTGTACGGTCCGCCCCGTCAGGTGCTGCAGCTGCGCGCGTTCCCGCTGCGCCGCGACGGCGAGATCGTCGGCGCGGTGGCATTTACCCGGGATATCTCCGAGTCCCGGCGGGTCGAGAGCGTGCGCCGCGACTTCGTCGCCAACGTCAGTCACGAGTTGAAAACGCCGATCGGCGCGCTCGGCCTGCTCGCCGAGACGATGGCCGCCACCGCCGCGACCGACGACGTCGCGGTCGTGCAACGGCTCGCCGATCGCGTCGTGAAGCGAAGCCGACCGGTTGGCGCGCATCGTCGACGATCTCCTCGATCTCAGCACGATCGAAGCCCAGGAAGCTCCGACCCGCGCGCCGATGCCGGTTCGGCTCCTGCTCTCGGATTGCATCGACACCGTGCAGGCCGCGGCCGACGCGGCCGGGGTCCCGTTGTTGACCGGGCCCGAACCGCGCCGATCTCGAGATCTTCTGCGACACCCGCCAGATGAGCAGCGCGCTGGTGAACCTCGTCGACAACGCGATCAAGTACTCCGGTCCGGATCAGCCGGTCGAGATCGGCGCGTGCGTGGTCGACGACCGCGTTGCGTTCGTGGTGCGCGATCACGGCATCGGTATACCGACCCGCGATCTCGAACGGATCTGGGAACGTTTCTACCGGGTCGACCGGGCCCGCAGCCGCGATACGGGCGGCACCGGACTCGGGCTCGCGATCGTCCGCCATGTCGCGCAGGCGCACGGCGGCGAAGTCACCGTGCAGTCACGCGAAGGCGAAGGCTCCACGTTCACGCTCTACATACCGCTCGCCAACGGCTCGGCGCGCGGTCTGGCCGAAGTACCAACCACGGAGGACCGATGGCCGACCCGCCCCTGATTCTTGTAGTCGACGACGAGCAGTCGTACCGAGATGCGCTCGCCGTCGCGCTGCAACGCGAGGGTTTCCTCGTCGAGACCGCGGCCGACGGTCCGGAGGCGATCGAACGTTTCGACGCGACCCGGCCCGCGCTGGTGCTGCTCGACGTGATGTTGCCGAAGATCTCCGGGATCGACGTGTGCCGCGAGCTGCGGTCGCGTTCCCGCGTTCCGATCATCATGGTCACGGCGCGCAACGCCGAGATCGACGCGGTGGTGGGCCTCGAGGTCGGCGCGGACGACTACGTCACCAAGCCGTTCCGCCTGCGGGAGCTCATCGCGCGGGTGCGGGCCTCGCTGCGCCGGGTTCCGGCCGGTGAGGAAGAAGAAGCGACCCCGGACGTGGTCGAGGTGGGCGACGTCCGCATCGACGCGGGCCGCCACGAGGTCTACGTGCGGGGCGAACCGGTGGCCCTGCCGCTGAAAGAGTTCGAGCTCCTCGAATTGCTGATGACGAATGCGGGGCGCGTGCTCACGCGCGACGTGCTCATCGATCGCGTGTGGGGCCCGAACTACTTCGGCGACACGAAGACGCTCGACGTGCACGTGAAACGACTGCGTTCGAAGATCGAGACCGATCCGACGAATCCGGCGCGCATCATCACCGTGCGCGGTGTCGGTTATCGCTACGAGCGCGCGCAAGGAGTCGGCCTCGCGTCCTGAATCGGCATGACGTATTGAGCTTGTTCAAGCTCTCCTCGCGCGTCACTCGTCGTCAATCTCCCGTTCACCTCGTCCTCCTACGATGACCCATCGACGGAAGACCGCGCCGACGATCGCCCGACGAGGACTTGATGACCACGGGAGACGGCGACCTCGCCGTAATGGACGTCGAAGACATACCGAGGACGCCCCATGTGCACCCGACGACGGGTGACCGCATCTTTCGGGGCCTGGCCACGGCGGCGGCATCGGTCAGCCTGATCATCGTCGGCGGGACGCTGATCTTCCTATTGGACAACGCCCGGCCCGCGTTCGCCAAGAGTGGCGTCAAGAACTTCTTCACCGACAGCGTGTGGAACCCGGGCCTCGGCCACTTCGGCGTGCTCGGGCTCCTGGAAGGGACGCTGATCATCGCGACGGTCGCGATGTTGATCGCCGTGCCGCTGGGCATCGCGATGGCGCTGTTCATCAACGAGTACGCCCCGGCCCGCCTGCGCCGCCCGCTCACCTCGATGATCGACCTGCTCGCGGCACTCCCCAGCCTGTTGTTCGGCATCTGGGGCTTCTTCGCCCTACAAAAGCATCTCGTTCCCGTGGCGCACTTTCTCGGTAGCCACCTCTCGGTGCTCCCGTTCCTCAAGATCAACGAGGGCTCGGGCCTCACCGACTCGAGCTTCGTCGCCGGCTTCGTCGTTTCCATCATGATCATGCCGATCATCACGTCGGTCACCCGGGACGTGATGGCGCAGGTGCCCCGCGAGCAGTGCGAAGGCGCCCTCGCGCTCGGCGGAACCCGGTGGGGGATGATCCGCGAGGTCATCCTGCCGTTCGCGCGAGGCGGCATCGTGGGCGCATCGCTGCTGGGCTTCGGCCGAGCACTCGGTGAGACGATCGCGGTCGCGCTGCTGATCGCGCCGCAGATCAATGTGAACACACACGTATTGCAGACGGGCGGCGCGTCGGTGGCCGCGCACATCGCCATCCACTTCGGCGAGGCGACGCCGCTCGAGCGAAGTGGTCTGGTCGCGGCCGGGTTGGCCTTGTTCATCCTCACCCTCGCGGTCAACCTCGGCGCGCGGTTCATCGTTGTCAGGCGGAGCCGGTGACCATCGACGCTCCCACCCGACCAGAGGCCGGGCGAAAGGCTCGCGGGTCACGTCCTCGCATTCTGCGGCGCGGGCGCGGCCGTCGGTCACCCGGGCGCACGCACGGACGGATGTCGGAACTTCTCGGCGCCGTGATCGTCGCCGTCGGCCTCTCGGTCGTCGTCCGGTCTGCGTTCGGCGCAGTCCAATCCGTTCGTCATCACCGCCGTCGCGTACTGCGGCTTCGTCGCGACGGTCGCGCTGGTCGAGCGGACCAGGGTCAATCGATCAGTCACCGAGATCGACCTGACCCTCGAGGAGCCCGTGCCGGCGCCCGCCGCGTCACCCGCGAGTCAGCTGCGCGGTGTGCCCGACGACCCGGATCTGGACACGCCGATGCGCCGCCGTCGAATGGGTGGGGCCGAACTGGGTGAGTTCGTCGTGGCCGCGATCGGCGGGGCGGCTTTCGCCGAGGTGCTGCGCGTCATGTTGCACATGCGCAGCCTCGTCGGGTTCGCAATCTGGTGGTACGTCGCGTTCGTGGTGTTGTACTTCTTGTTGGTGCGCGATCGAACCGACATCGAGCGGGCCATCGACGCCGTGGTCACCGTTCTTGTCGTCTCGACAGGACTCCTCGTCGCCGGAGTCTTGTCGTGGATGATCGTCTTCATCGTCGCGAAGGGAGCGAGCAAGCTCACCGGATCGTTCTTCACTCACGACCTCAGCAGGACGGGCCCGCTGACGCCGGGCGGCGGTGCCAAACATGCGATTATCGGAACCATCGAGCAGGTCGCTCTCGCGACGCTCGTAGTGGTGCCGGTCGGAATTCTCACCGCGGTCTACCTGCATGAGATCAATGGACGCCTGGCCCGACCGGTGCGATTCATCGTCGACGCGATGAGTGGTCTACCGAGCATCGTGGCGGGCCTGCTCGTCTTCACCGTGATCGTCACTCACTACGGATTCTCCGGGATATCCGGGTCGGTCGCACTGGCCATCTTGATGTTGCCGACTATGACCAAGGCGTCGGAGGAGATCCTGCGGACCATTCCCAATGGGCTGCGGGAGGGAGCGCTTGCGCTGGGCTCTCCGCAGTGGCGCCTCGTGCAGAAGGTCGTGTTGCCCACCGCGCTCGCGGGACTTGTGACCGCGATGCTGCTCGCGATCGCGCGCGCGATCGGCGAGACCGCACCGATGCTGTTGACCGCCTTCGGCACGACCAGCACGAACACCAATGCCCTGAAGGGTCCGCAGTCCGACCTTCCGTTGTTCGTGTGGTCATTGATCCGCGAGCCCGACAAGACCCAACAAGCACGCGCGTTCACCGGTGCGTTGGTACTCGTCCTGTTGGTCTTCGTCCTCTTTGTGTCCGCGCGACTGATCGCGAATCGTGCAACGAGAAAGCTAGGGAGAGCTCGATGACGATTGCCCAACAATCGGTCCCAACCGGTCCGGTCGCCGTCTCCGCGGGCAGCGATCCCGCCGACTCTGACCGCCACGAACGTGAGCGCCTGGTTCGGCAAGCGCAAGGTGCTTGAGCGTTGCTCACTCGCGATGCCGCCGCGCCGCGTCACTGCGCTGATCGGTCCGTCGGGCTGCGGCAAGTCGACATTTCTGCGCATCCTGAACCGAATGCACGAGGTGGTGCCGGGCGCGCAGGTCGCCGGGAGCATCGAGCTCGACGGCGTCGACATCTACAGCGGAGCTTTGAGCTCGACGCAAGTGCGCACGCGCATCGGAATGGTGTTCCAGAAGCCGAACCCGTTCCCGGCGATGTCGATCGGCGACAACGTGTTGGCAGGGCTGAAGCTCTCGCGCACGAGCGTCTCCGACAAGGCGGCGCTGGTCGAGGAGTGCCTGACGCGCGCGGGCATGTGGGACGAGGTCAAGGACCGCCTGAACGAGGGCGGAATGTCGTTGTCGGGCGGCCAGCAGCAACGGCTCTGTATCGCGCGTGCGCTCGCCGTTCGTCCGCAGGTGCTGTTGATGGACGAGCCGTGCTCGGCCCTCGACCCGATCTCGACGCGTGTCGTCGAGGAGACGATTGGCATGATCGCACCCGAGATCACCATCGTCATCGTCACCCACAACATGCAACAAGCGGCGCGCGTCTCCGACCAGTGCGCATTCTTCCTGGTCGAGGAGCAACGGGCGCCCGGTCGGATCGTCGAGATCGGCGAGACGAAGAAGATGTTCGACGCACCCGACGACCCGCGCACCCTCGACTACGTAACTGGCCGGTTCGGCTGATGGCGCGGCGGATTTCTGCCCGGCTCGCGGTCGTGCTGGTTGTGGTGCTCGGGGCGATCGCGACGTCCGTGGCGCCGGCGTTCGCGAGTCCGGCGATCAATGGCGGGGGATCCGGGTTCGCGGCGCTCGAGATCGACCAGTGGCGCGCGGACACCGCGCCGAACCCGTTCAACCTGAACGTCAACTACGTGGCCCAGGGTTCGTCGTTCGGTCGTGCGCAGTTCACCGCGGGAACCTTCGACTTCGGTGCGTCCGACATTCAGTACGTCGCGTCGGAGAACAAGCCGCCCAAGCCGTTCGTCTATGTGCCCGTGAGCGCGGGTGGTGTTGCGTTCATGTACAACCTCTCCGACTCGTCCGGGAATCAGGTGACGAACCTGCGCCTCACGCGGCGGGAAGCGTGCAAGATCTTCACCGGTCTGATCACGAAGTGGAACGATCCCGAGCTCGTGCAGACGAACCCGTCGTTCGCGTCGTTCAATCGCAGCATCAAGCCGGTGATCCGCAACGACGGCGCCGGTGAGAGCTTCGTGTTCTCCGAGTTCTGCATCGCCGCGGCTCCCGACATCTGGCACGCGTTCATCGCCCAGCAGCACGCGAGCCCCGACAGCCCGAATCTTCTCCCCGATTTCCTGGCCGGGCTGCCCGTGTCGAACTGGCCGCAGTCGAGCTGGGGTCCGAACAACGACGTGAACCCGATATCCATACCGTTTGCGGACGGCACCGCGAACTACGTGGCGGATCCGTCGGGTGGAGCCGACGCGATCACGTACGTTGCCGCCGGATACGCCAAGGTGAGAAACGCGCCCGTTGCTTCGGTCCAGAACGCGGCGGGCGTGTTCACCCAGCCGGACGAGGGCAACGTCACCGTCGCACTCGGCTACGCCACCCCGCGCGGGAACGGTACGTTCCAGCTCGCTTACAACGGCGCGGACCCGCGCGCGTACTTCCCGTCGACGTACTCTTACGTGCTCGCGCCGGCAGTTGGCTCGGGTTTCGCCACGGACAAGGGCGCGGCGCTCGCCCAATTCCTGTGTTACGCCGTCAGCGAGGGCCAGGTGATCGCGCCGCAGTTGCGCTACGCGCGACTGTCGAGCGCGCTCGTCAACATCGCGATCGACGCGATCACGAAGATCCCGGGCGCGCCTCCGAAAGACCAATGCTTCGTCGAGGGTGCGCCCCCGCCACCTCCACCACCTTCGGTTGTCGGTGGCGGCGGCGGTGGTGGCGGTGGCGGAGCCGGCGGCGGTGGCGGCGGCGGCGGTAGTGGCGCGCAGGGAGGAGCCGGCGGCGGCGGAGCGGGCTCGGCGTCTGGTGGCGCGACAACATCCGGTACCGGTGCGACGAGTCCCGCGGCGCGCCAAGCGGCAGTCACCCGTGCGGCCCAGACCAAGCGCGCGGCTGACACGGCCGCGAGCGCCGCGATCGCGGCGGAGACCGCGCAGGACAAGTTGAACGCGGAACTCGCGAAGGCCACTACGGGATCGACGAAGTCGGGCGGAGGCAGCTCGACCATCTGGATCGTCGTGCTCGGGGTCTTCGGGGCCGCCGCGGTGAACGCGCTCGTCGTCCTACGGAAGAAGGCCGCGGTATGAGGCGACGGATCACTCGTGTGTTGGGCCGGCTGTGCATGGCTGCACTTGCCGGCGCAGTCACCATGTCTGTGCTCGCCCCGGGTACCGGCGCGGTCGTACTGCCGCAGTCGTTCGTCGCGCTGAACGGCGAAGGCGCGTGGAGCGTGTCCCAGGAGCTGGTGTCGTGGCAGAACGAACTGTCGACGGCCAGCTCGTCGATCAAGTTGAACTACGCCGGGCGCGGCTCTCTGTTCGGCCGCGAGGACCTGATCTCGGGGCAAGCCGACTTCGCGATCTCCGGCGTGCCCTTCACCGCGGAGGAGCTCGCCAAGGTGAAGGGCGGTGCGGGGGCCTTCATCGCCGCACCGATCGCGGTTGCGACGCTCGCCATGTTCGTCGACCCCCCGTTCGGGCAATTCGCGACCGTGAAGGTGATCTGCGATCCCGACGACCCCAGCACCTGGCCGTCGACAGTCACCGATCCCGATGGCTGCGTCCAGCGCGGTCACCTCAGCGGCGCGCTGCGCATCCCGAATCAGAACCTCGCGGGCATGCTCCTCAACTACAACGGCACCGGCGACCCGCTGACGTTTTGGAACAACGGCGATCTCACGAAGGCGAACGGTGTCGACCAGTTCGAGCTGACGGTGACCAATCCCGGCCCCGCGCCGATCGGACGCTCCGACCCTGACGAGACCACGTACTACCTCCAGCAGTTCGTGAAGGCGGCGGAGCCCACCGTGTGGCAAGGCAACCAGGGCAAGCTGTTCCATCCGAGCCCGCTGTGGGAACCCGTCTCCGAGCGCCTGCCCGAGAACGTGGGCATCACGCGAGACGGCGCCGAACAACAAGTGGATCAGCTCGAGGGCGCGGGTCTGGGCGGTGGCATCGCGGCAGCACCTCCGTCGATGATCCGTTCGTTCCACTCGACGTTCCCGGGTGAGCCGATCATGACGGCCGACATGCAGAACGCCAACGGCGACTGGGTTGCACCGACCCCCGACTCGATCAACAAGGCGGTCGACGCGGGGGGCGACACGCCGCTCTTCGCGCTGACGAACAAGGTCCCCGGTGCCTACCCGCTCGTCTGGGTCGACAGCCTGTACGCGCCCGCGCACGGTCTGTCGATCGCCAAGACGGAGGGCATCGCCATGCTCATCCGCTACCTCGCGACGACGGGCCAGGACCAAGCAGCGCCGGTTGGCGAAGGCCGGCTGCCCGCCTCGGTGGTGCCCAGAGCGCTGCAGGCGGCGGATGACATCGTGGTGTCCAACTGCCAAGGATCGGATCGCCGCCTCGTCGTCAGCTCCGACCCGGGCCCGCTCGCGCCGCCGGCGGCGAAGGCGATGCGGTCGATCGGACCCATGGCGCACTGCGAACCGGTGACGCCGCCGACGTCGTCGACGTCGTCGAGTACCACGAGCACGACGACGGTCACTCCCACCACCTTCTCGTCGACCGGAATCGACCAGTCCGGAGGCTCGCCTTCCGACATCGGATCTGCGGTCGGGGGTGTCTCGTCGCCGACGGTCGCAGGCGGATCGTCTCCAGCCACTTCGGGCGCGTCGTCGACCGTGGTACCGGGCGGGCCGGCCACATCGGGTGGGTCCGGTGCGACGCCATCCGGTCGGAGTGCGAACGCGTTGCTGACCGCGAGTGAACTGCCGCTCCCGGCGCCGGGTTCTTCGGCACCCGGCTCCGATCGACTCGCGACATTCATCCTCGGCGTAGGGCTCTACCTGTTGCTGCGGAAGCCGTTCTCTCGACTCGCGCGCCGGATCGTGACGTGACGCTCCTCGATTCGCCCAGCGAACTCAAGGTCGCGTCGGTGTCGGAGGAGACGCCGGCCGCCGAGCGCGGCGCAGGCGCTCGCCGCCGCGATCGTGGCATCGTCGCGATCGCGCTCGTCGCGCTCGCGATCGTTGTCGTGGGTTGGGTCACCTTCGAGCTGTTCGAAGGGCCTGTGGCGCGGGCGTGGTACAGCACCCGACAGCACCAGCGCGGTTCCGCGTTCTCGGCAGATCGATCGCACACGGGTTCCGGCGCCGCGATCGGTGTGCTGCAGATACCGCGACTCGGCGTCAATGTGATCGTCGCCGACGGTGCAACTGCACAGGAGTTGCGGGGTGGGCCTGCGCACGAGACGGGCACGCCTCTCCCCGGCGACACCGGAAACAGTGTCGTCGTCGGCCATGCCGGCGGCTGGGGTGGTCCCTTCGGAAGTCTGCATTCGTTGCAGGTCAAGGACCTGATCGTCGTGCAGACCCACGACCCGGCGACGGGCGGGCTCCGCAACGCCGTCTTCCGCGTCGTGTCGGTGCAGCGCGCGACCGCAAGTGATGTCACGCCGTTCGGCGGTTCGACCGATCGTCGGCTGACGCTCGTGACGGGAGCCGGTGGCCAATTCTCGGACCGGCGCCTGGTGGTCGTCGCCGTATCGGGCACCGTTGGCAAGGCCGTTGTTCCCGGTGCCGACGTGAGCGCCGACGTACCCGGAGGGTCGAAACTATGGAACGCACAGATGCTTCTCGCGCTCGTCGGCATCGGTGGCGCGTTGCTCGTCGGTCTGGCGATGCGCCGGCGGTACAGCGCCGGCGTCGCCGTGGTCGCGGCGCTTCCTCTCCTCGCGCTCGGGCTCCTCGGGCTGTTGTTGAACCTCGATCTCTTCTTGGCGGTACTTCGATGATGCAGCGTCCCTTGCCCCTCGTCTCCCGTTTCCGGATTCCACGCACCTCGAGCGTTCCTGCTGGTCATCGCGGTGTTTGTGCTCGGAACGTTCGGCGGCGCGATTTCGCCGGTGCGGGAGCGGGTGCGGCGAGCCGTATCACGGAGCCGGTTTCGAATCCGTACCACGTCGCGATCGACGCCTCCGGCAAACCGGTCCCGTTCACGATTGTCGCAGACGGACTACCGGCGGGTCGGCAGGCATTCATCGAGCAGTGCGACGGGCTGCCGCCGAGCGCGCCCAACTGGTCGGTGGATCGCGACTGTGACCTCGGGGGTTCTCCGTCGCCGGTCATCGTCGACCCGCAGGGAGTCGCGCGTTTCTCGGCCACGGATGCGAATCACGGGTTCGTGCCGGTGATGGGCGAGAGCCCGCAGAGCTTGTTCAACTGCCTGAGGCCCGGAGCGAAGGCCCCGAGCGAACGACCTCCCGAACTTCACGACGTGTCAGATCCGAGTCTCGACGAACAACGTCCAGACCACTGACGACCAGGTCTTCCTGTCGATCGTCTTCGGTGGCTCCGCGTCGGCGGATAAGTCGAGCTCGGGGCTGCTCGTCGTCCTCGTCGTCGCGGCCGTAGTGGTGTTCGTTCTCGTCGGCGTTGCCATCGTCCGACGCCGACGCCGCAAGGCACCCGCCTCGGCTTGAGGCCGCTCCGAGTCCGGCGAACAGGTTGCAGAGGTCCGGTGAACGGAACGCCAACCTCCGTCGAACAGGGTCGCCAGACGTTGAGATCGGTACCGCCGGCAGCATTGAATCACGGCATGGCCTCGAAACCCCATGTTGGGACGCGGAACGCGCCCAGCCACGAACGGAGGACGAAGTGAGAAAGTCTTGGAAGCTGGCGATGGTGACCGGTGTCACCGCCGCCCTGGCGACGATGGTGAGCGTCGGCCCCGCCGTCGCGATCACCGGACCGCCCACAGCGCCGCAAGGGTACGGCTTCGACAATCACCCCGACCTCGTCGTCGCCGGCGGATCGGACACCACCGCCAAGGCGGTCCTGAGCCTGGAGGATCTCTACAACGCCTCCGCGATCAACAACGGGTGCCACCACGTCACCGCAACACCCGGCACCCAGAACCAGTGTGACGGCACGACGAACCTCGCTTACAACCAGGCGAACTGGGACGGCGACACGTTCGCGTCGGCGAACCCGACCGGTTCGGGATCGGGCCGTGACGCGCTCGAGAACCGTACGGGTGCCAACGAGAACTACGAAGGAACTGCACACACGTTGACGAACACCGTCCGCTCGGACGCGGTGACCTTCAACGCCGGTTCGGCAACTGTGAACGACCCGTCGATCACCGCTGCCGACCGCGGCAAGTTGGTGACCTCGGCGGACGCAAACGTTCCCAAGCCGGTGTACGTCGGTACCGTCACACCGGGCGTCTCCTTCTCGCTCTCGGCCACGGCCGACCCGAGCCAGCAAAAGGACGACCCGTACCTCGGCGGCAGCACCGTGGCGGGCACCGCGAACATCTCGCGGTACGGCTGCATCCCGGCCGGCACGTCGGCGGGCCCCGTGCCCGACTTCGGTCGGTCGTCCAGCACACCGACCCTGACCGGTAACTCCGACTGTGGCAGCGAGCTCAACGCCACGACATTCTGGGGTTACGCGGCCGACCAGATCGAGGTGCTCGGCTTCAACCAGCACGGTTTGAAGCTGAACGGCCTCACGGGCGGAAGCCTGACCGGTCAGCAGCTCGACAACATCTGGAGCTGCAAGAACGGTACGGGCACGCTCATCAACGGCAACCACCGCATGACGTGGCAGGACATCGATCCCGTCGCGTTCGCCGGTGACACGGCCGACATCATCCCGTGGGCGATGAACACCGGTTCCGGCACCTACAACACCTTCCGGAACTACGTTCGCACGACCGCGGGCGACGCGACGTTCGACCCGAACACGAGCGGCGGCGCCGGCTGTGCCCGCTTCTTGACCGGTGGTGCTGCGCCGTTGGAGAACGACATCAAGCCGCTCATCAACGACCCGAGCAGCGGTACCTTCGGGACCGGAGCTGACAACCCCGAGAACTGGATGTGCGTGGGGCAGCTTCGGCGTGTTCTCGGCCTTCCCGTACACGTCCGAGTCTGACGCGTAGCGGAACCCTGTACCAGGCGACCGCGGCGGCACTCGGCACGGGTACGTCGAGCTTCCTTCCGAGCACAAGCCTTACCAGCAACTACCCGGCCAAGCGCACGCTTTACCACGTCACCCGCAAGGGCGACGCGGACTGCCCCGGTCTCGTGACCGCGGGCGTGCGGGCGTGTGACTTCACCGGTCAACCCGGCCCGACGGTTGGTGCCGGTCCGGCGACCGACCTGAACGTGACCGGCGCGACCTCCGGCCCCGGCGGCGCGGTCCGGGAGTTCACTCGGTGGCTGTGCCGTAACTCGGCGGCGTTGCAAGGAGTCGACCCGTTCTCCGGGATTAACGAGTTCCTCAACATCACCGGCGCAATCAACGGCGCAGGTTTCACCGTGGTCCCGACGGCGAACCGCACGGCCGGTTCCCGTTGCCAGGTGCTCACCGACTAAGCCGGAAATCCCCTGACTCGCGGAGAGTCATTTCCCTGATGCGAGTCGCACGAAGCGTTGGGCCGCCCGGTTTTTGACCGGGCGGCCCCAACGCTTCACACGATGACTTCAGCTTTCTCTCGATGGATCGAACGAAACACGGAAGGACTGACGAGATGCACATGCGCATGCGCCTCCGAAACCGCGGCCTCTCGAACCGCCGTCTGTTCGCGGTAGTAGCGATTCCGCTTGTTGCGGTACTGGCCCTCGCCGGTGCGGCGTACGCGGTCACTGCGATCTCGTCCCCTACAGGCAATCCGTTCATCGTTCCCGACGACGGTGCCGGGAACCCGGTGGCGTTCACGATCGTCGCGACCGGATTCACACCGGGCCAGCAAGTGTTCGTCGATCAATGTGACGGCGTGGCGCCGACCACGCCGGGTTGGTCGGCCGTCGGCAACTGCGACATCTCCCAGACCACGGCACCTGCTATCGCCGATGGAACCGGGACCGCGACCTTCCTGGCTTCGGACCCGAACCACTCCTTCGTTCCCTTCAAGGGCGAGAGCCCGTCGTCGTTGTTCAACTGCCTGGCCCCCAACGACCCGCCGTTGAGCCCGCAGAACGATCTCACCGACTTCAAGAATTGCAAGATCAAGGTGTCGTCGAACAACAACGCCGCGACCGGCGACCAGACGTTCTTGAACATCCAGCTGCCTGACGCCCCCGTGGCCACGACGACGACCACGACGACGGTCGCGCCGACGACCACGACGACGACGGTCGCGCCGACTACGACGACCACGACGGTCGCGCCGACCACGACGACCACGACGGTTGCGCCGACGACCACGACGACGGTTGCGCCGACGACCACGACGACGACGGTTGCGCCGACTACAACGACGACGACAGTGGCGCCGACCACGACAACCACGACGGTCGCGCCGACGACCACGACGACCACGACGACAACCGTTGCGCCGACCACGACAACCACGACGGTCGCGCCGACGACCACGACGACAACCGTCGCGCCGACCACGACAACGACGACGGTCGCGCCGACCACGACGACCGTCGCGCCCACAACCACGACGACGATGCACGCGACGACAACCACGACCGTCGCGCCGACGACCACCACAATGAGGCCGACGACCACCACCACGGTGCACGCGACGACGACGACCACCGTCCCGCAGCATTGTGACGGCGACGACCACGGTCACGACCACGACCACGGTTATGACTCCCACCATGGCTACGACCCGCACCACGACTTCGGTCGGGACTGCGTTCCCGTCTGCACCAACCCCGACGGTGGTGACCACGGTCACGGCCACGAGTCGTTGTGCAACGGGCACTCGGACGACCACTGCCGCCCATTCAGCGACCGCGTCGTGACAGTCCACGCCCGCACGATCTCCGACGTCGTCGGAAGTGCTCCGAGCCGGGGTCCGGGCTTCGGATTCGTCGGCCTGCTGTCGGTGCTCGCGCTCGCGGCGACCGGCTTGGGAGTGAACCTGCGCCGCCGGTTCCGGGCTTAGCCGGCGCGCTTACACCCACGCATGACCTCGAGCCCCGATAGCAAGCGGAACCGCGGCCGAGTCGCGGCGTTCGTCGTCGCGGTATGCGCGTTCGTCGGCTTCGGCGCGTACGCCGCGGGCGCGGCGTCGATCATTCAACCGACGGGCACGCCGCACCTGACCGCGAACGCGCCGCTGACCGTCGTTGCCTCGGGCTTCCGACCCGGCCAGCAGGTGTTCGTCGAGCAGTGTGACGGCAAGGCGCCCAGCGCGCCGCAGTGGTCGCCGACGCTCGACTGCGACCTCGGGACCTCACCACCGCCCGCGCTGGCGTCGAGCAATGGGCAGGCCTCGTTCCCGGCGAGCGATGCGAATCGCGCCTTCCGCCCGTTCGAAGGCGAGAGTCCGCAGTCGTTGTTCAACTGCATGTCGGCCGGGCGCAAGGCGCCGGCCAACGGTCTCCCGAGCTTCACGAACTGCCAGGTTCGCGTCTCATCGAACAATGCGGCCGCGACCGCCGATCAGGTGTTCTTTCCGGTGGTGCTGTCGGGCGCGTCAGTACCGCCGCCCACGGTGGCGACCTCCACCACGACGACGACTCCGACCGCCGGCGCCAAGGCCGGTGCAAAGCCGGGAGCCAAGACTCCGGCTGCGGCCGCCAAGGCGACGACGACCACGACCGCGGCGGGCGCGGCGAAGAAGACGAAGTCCGCGCCGGGATCGACCAAGGGCACAGTGGCGAAGGTCGCCGCCGCGCCCGCAGTCGCGACGCTTCACTCGGCGGGATCACCGTCGCACGGTGGTGCGGGCCTGTTCGGACTCTCGAACCGGGGACTGGGTGTCGGCTATCTCGTCGTTCTCGCCGGCCTCGCGATCGCGCTCGGTCCGGTGTTGTTCCGTCGTCGACGCGTGGCGGCTCTGCAGAGCATGAGTGAACGGACAGGAAACACGGCGTAAAGAGCAACACCCCAGCTTGGTCACCGATGGCCGGGCGCGCGTGAATGACAGAGACTCATGGACGAGCCGAATTCGATCGAAGGGCGTGCTGCGATGCTTGGGCGTGGACGACGTGTGGGGGCAGTGGCTGCGATCGCGGCCGCGGTTCTCTTGGCCGGCGCCGGAGTGGCCTTCGCGGTGACCGCGATCTCGACGCCGACCGGCAGCCCGTTCATCGTGCCTGACGACGGCGCCGGGAACCCGGTGGCGTTCACGATCGTGGCCACGGGCTTCACCCCAGGCCAGCAAGTGTTCGTCGACCAGTGTGACGGAATTGCGCCGACCACGCCCGGATGGTCGGCCGTCGGCAACTGCGACATCTCGCAGACGACGGCGCCGGCGATCGCGAACGCCAGCGGTGTCGCGACCTTCTCGGCGACGGACCCGAACCACGCGTTCGTGCCGTTCAAGGGCCAGAGCCCGTCGTCGTTGTTCAACTGCCTGGCCCCCAACGACCCGCCGATGACGGCGAGCGACGATCTCGCCGACTTCAAGAACTGCAAGATCAAGGTGTCGTCGAACAACAACGCCGCGACCGGCGACCAGACGTTCTTGAACATCCAGCTGCCCGACGTGCCGGCGGTCACGACGACCACCACCACGATCGCGCCCACGACGACCACCACCACCGTCGCGCCGACGACCACGACCACGGTTGCGCCGGTAACCACGACAACCACCGTGCCCCCCGTCACGACGACCACGACCGTTCCGCCGGGCACGACCACCACGACGGTCGCGCCGGTGACGACGACCACGACCGTGGCGCCCGTGACGACGACCACGACCGTCGCGCCGGTGACGACGACCACAACGGTTGCGCCGACGACCACAACCACGGCCGCGCCGGTGACGACCACCACAACCGTTGCGCCGACGACCACAACCACGGCCGCGCCGGTGACGACCACCACGACGGTTGCGCCGACGACGACGACTGTCGGCGGCACCACGACCACGACTGCGCCGCACACGACCACGACCGTGCACTCGCTCGGTTCCACGACGACGACGTCAGTGGACGCATCGACCACGACGAGCGCGACGGTCTCGCCGGAAGCGGTCACGTCGACCACGGTGTCGGCCGGGTCCGGTTCGGGCTCGCTCCCGTTCACCGGTTCGGGATCGGCACCGCTGACGCTGTTCGGCCTGACATTGCTGGGCGCCGGTACTGGCCTCGTGGTCCGGGGCCGTAAGCGCAGCAGCAACAAGCGCAACAACTCGTAGCGCAACGACCCGGAAGCCGGCGTTGTCCTGCGGGCTTGGCTCAACGCGTCGAAGTTGAACGACGCGGACCACAGGTGAACGCCAGCGCAACGTCCCGCAAAGGTCCGCGACGTTGTTTGAGGTCGTCGGCACCGTGTGAGTAAATCTGCGGGCCCCCTGCGTTTTTCGCATTCGAAAGGGAGAAACTCGTGTTCAGAAAACCCGTGCTGGTTGTCGCGGTCGCGGTCGCGACCGTGGCCGCGTTCGCGTACAGCGCATACGCGGCGACCGGTGTCAGCAATCCGGCTCCGCTGACATTCAATGTCCCCGGTGACGCCAATGGCGTGCCGCAGTCCGTCACTGTCAGCGCGTCAGGCTTTACGCCGGGCTCGCAGGTGTTCATCGAGCAGTGCGATGGTGTCGACCCCACGTCGCTGCAGTGGAATGTGGTGCTCGACTGCGACCTCGGCAGTTCGACCTCGCCGGCAATTGCCGACTCGACCGGGACGGCGACGTTCCCGGCGAACGACCCGAACCTCGGCTTCACCGCATTCAAGGGTGACAGCCCGCAGGACGAATTCAACTGCTTGTCGCCGAAGCAGCTCTCGCCGGCGAACGGGCTTCCCGACTTCCGTAACTGCAAGATCCGGGTGTCGACGAACAACACTGTTCCAACGGGCGACCAGGTCTTCTTCAACATCGTGCTGCCCGACGCCGCGACACCGACTGCGCACTGCTCGTTGGGCACCGGCCTCGCCACGGTGAAGACTGCAGCTGCGGGTGTCGGCCTCACCGACCAGACCCAGGACGTCGCGATCGGCTCCAAGTTGCTGAAGTCCGGTACGACCATTCTGGGTGGCACGTGCACCGGGCTCGTCGACAGCCACTACGCGGGCGCCGGCTTGGCCGCCGGCGGCGCGGCGGTCACGAAGGGCACGCTGCACGAGACATCGGTCGCGCTCAAGCTGACGGGTGCCGCGTCGTGCGTGTTCAACGGCCCGGGCGTCACTGCCGATGGCTCGTCGTCCAACGCCTACCCGTTGAGTGGTGCGCTCCAGATCCAGTTCTCGGAGCTCGGCACCGGCGGTGCGACGTACAAGCTTGCGGCCGAGGTTGCGGTTCGCCACGACCTCGCGTCGAGTGACCTCTACGACTTCAAGGGTGTCGTGACCAAGGGTCTCAGCGTCGGTGCCACGGTTTCCGGTACCGCGTACCTCGACCCGGTTTCGAAGTTCGGCGGTACGCCGATCTCGATCACCTCGAACGCCGGCCCGGTTCCGTCGCCGCTTCCCGCGGTGTACACCGGATACGGAGTCGACACGGTGAGCGGCAACCCTGCAGGTTGCAACGACGGCATCGCCGGTAACACCACGAGCGCCGCCAAGGTGATCCCCGCCGTCGGTCGTACCGACACCGCGACCGTCACCTTGGGTTCGTCGAACATCGCCGACGCGGCGATCACGGCGGCCGACCTGCACAAGCCGGTTTCGGGTACTGGCATTCCGACCGGTTCCTACGTCGGTACCGTGACCCCGGGAGTCGGGTTCACGTTGTCGAGCTCGATCACGAGCACGGTTCCGGTGACCGCGACCAAGGCCGGGACTTCGGTGAAGGTCACGAACATTGCGTTCAACATCAAGGCGCAGACCGGAATCGTCAGCTACCAGATCGGCGACGGTGTCTCGCCGCTGGGGAGCACTGCAACCGGATTGACGCTTTCGTTCTAACGTCTTCCCCGAGACGAACGAGCGCGGATGGACCGGCCTGCGGGCCGGTCCATCCGTGTTTCGCGTCCGGACCCAGCGTTCGACGATCCGTGAATCGTCGGCCGGCTTGGTGAATGCGATCCGAAGTCGTCGCGAACAACGTTCACAAAGGTCGCAGTACGAGCACGCATCCTTGATGATCGCTACAGATCAAACCCGTCGCTCGAGCCCACCCAGAGGAGCCGGCCATGCGCCGATTATCGCGTCGAGTAACTGTTGTGTTGTTGGCGAGTCTTCTCGTGGTCGTGAGCGCGGGTGTCGCGTTCGCGGCAACGATCACGACGCCGACGGGAAACCCGTTCATCGTCCCGAGTGACGGGGCCGGTAACCCGGTCGCGTTCACGGTCGTGGCCAGCGGCTTCACGCCCGGCCAGCAGGTCTTCGTCGACCAGTGCGACGGCATTGCGCCGACCGCGCCCGGTTGGTCGGCGGTTGGCAACTGCGACATCTCCCAGACGACCGCGCCGGCAATCGCCAACGCCAGTGGTGTCGCGACGTTTTCGGCCTCGGATCCGAACCACGCGTTCGTGCCGTTCAAGGGTGAGAGCCCGTCGTCGTTGTTCAACTGCCTGTCGCCCAACGACCCGCCGTTGAACCCGGAGAACGACCTCACCGATTTCCGTAACTGCAAGATCAAGGTGTCGTCGAACAACAACGCCACGACGGGCGACCAGACGTTCTTGAACATCCAGCTGCCCGACACGCCCGCGGCGACGACCACCACCACTTCCACGACGTCGACCACGTCGACCTCGACCACGACGAGCACCACGTCGACGACGACCACCACGGTTCCCGCCACGACTACGACCACCACGGTTCCGGGCGGCGGCGGTACGAGTGCGGGCACCTGCACCGGCGGTCAGCTCATCGCCAAGGCGACGGGTACCGACAGTGCGAACCCCGGTCTGACCGACCAGACCCACCGGGTGACGCTGTCGGCCGGTCTGGCCACCGATCTCTCGTCGAAGGCGAAGATCGCGGGAACGTGCACCGGCTTGGTGGTTCCCGCCGACAACGCGGGCGGCGCGGTTCCGACAACCTTGCACCCCAAGGCGATCGCGTTGAAGCTCACGGGCATCGGCTCGTGCGCAACGACGGCCGCCGCGAGAACTGCCGACGGTACGAAGGCGCAGGCGTTCGCGCTGACCGGCAAAGAGACGATCACGATGAACGAGCTCGACTCGCTCGGTAAGTCGTTCCAGGTCCAGGCGTACGTGACCTCGAAGGGCTTCGCACCCGGCACCACCGACGTGCTCGAGCTCTCCGGTGTCGTGGTGAAGGGCCCCGACCTCGGTGCGACGGTGAACGGGAAGCTCTACCTCGACCCGGTCACCAAGATCGCCCCGGCCCCGAAGACCGGCGACGGCTACGCGTTCGACTCGACCAACCTCACGCACTGCGGCGATGCCACGGCGAACAACGCGACGGTCCCGCTCGCTCAGCTCGGTGACGGAACCTCGTTGGCGGGCACGGTCGGTGCGACCGGCCTGTCGTTCTCGTACCCGGCGGCCACCACCGCGGCGGCGACGCCGGCCTGCTCCGGCAGCCAGCTCCTCGCCAAGGCGACGGGCAGCGACCCCGCGAACCTCGGCCTGACCGACCAGTCGCACCGGGTCACGTTGTCGGCGGGGCTGCTCAGCAACCTGGCCACGAAGGCGAAGATCGGCGGAACGTGCAGCGGTCTCGTCGAGCCCGCCGACAACGCGGGCGGCGCGGTGCCGGCTACGTTGCACCCGAAGACGATCTCCCTCAAGGTCTCCGGGATCGGGTCGTGCGCATCGACGACTGCGGCCCAGACCGCCGACGCCCTGTCGGCGAGCGGCTTCGCCCTCAGCGGCAAGGTGTCGATCACGATGACCGAGCTCGACTCGTTGGGCAAGGCGTTCCAGGTCCAGGCGTACATCACGGTCAAGGGCTACACGCCGGGTACCACCGACCAGCTCGACTTCACCGGCTTGGTGATCAAGGGCCCCGACCTCGGTGCGACCGTGAGCGGGAAGCTCTACCTCGACCCGGTCACCAAGATCAGCCCGACCCCGAAGACGGGCAACGGCTACACGTTCGACTCCAACGGGTTGGCGCACTGCGGTGACGCCACTGCGAACAACGCGTCGGTCCAGCTCGCGCAGATGGGCGACGGATCGTCGTTGGCCAACGTGACGGGCGCGTCGGGCCTTTCCTTCAGCTACCCGTCGGCCTCATAACCGCCATCTCGTCGACGGACGACAAACGAGTCGGGCCCGCCCTTTCGGGGCGGGCCCACTCGCGTCACCACGCGATCTCTTGCTCAGAGCTTGGCGAGCGCGGCTTCGTACTCGGCCTTGTCGCGCGGCGTGCCGAGGTTCGGCGACTCGAACCCGTCGACGATCACGCCCTGCTTGTCGATGACGAACGTGGCGCGATTCGCGCAACCGAGCTGCTCGTTGAACACCTCGTAGGCGCGGGCCACCGCGCCGTGCGGCCAGAAGTCGCTGAGCACCGGGAACGTGAAGCCCTGCTGCTCGGCCCAGATCTTCTGTGCATGGCGGGAGTCGCACGAGATGGCCAGCACCTGGGCGTTGGCGCTCTCGTATTCGGAGAGGTCGTCGCGCAGCGAGCACAGCTCGCCCTGGCAGACACCCGTGAACGTGAACGGGTAGAAGACGATCACCACGTTCTGGTTCCCGCGGAACGAAGAGAGCGTCACGTCGTTGCCGGCCTGATCCTTCAGGGTGAACTCGGGAGCTTCGGTTCCGGTGGCGAGCGACATGTCTGCGGTTCCTCTTTCGTAGGGGGAAAGGGAGTCTACGAATTGTCACCGGCTCGCTACTCACCGAACACGTCTCGGACACGTCGGCTCGGTACGTTTTGCCCCGCGAGACGTTCCCGGCCCGGACGACGAACCAGGGGCCGCAGTTCGGGTCGGGGACTTCCGCAAGCCGGCTTCGCCGCCCGGCGAAGTGTCAGTCGGGCGGCGGCGGAATGTACCGGGCGCCCGTGACCTCGCCGGTCGCGTCGGTGTCGAGCGCCCACGTCGAGCCTTTCGGCCACTGTGGCGCGACCCCGACGTCGACGCCGTGCACCGCGTAATGCTGCAACAACATCGGGATGACGTCGCCGTGCGTACAGAACACGGCTCCGTGCTCGGCGTGCTTGCCCACGAGGGCGAGCGCCTCTTCGAGGGTGGCGCCTTCGGTGAGCGCGTCGACCGGCTCGATCGCGATGCCGAGTGCCCCCGACAGCGGCACCACCGTTTCCATGCAGCGCACGTACGGGCTCGAAAGGATTCGCTCGAACTGCGCGTCGGCGAGCACCTGGAGAAGGTTGCGCGCCTGCAGGTGACCGCGACCCGACAGCGGGCGGTGCAGGTCGTCGCCCTCCCATACGTTGCGCTCTCCCGCCTTGGCGTGGCGAAGGAGGTAGATGGTCACGCGGGTCCTCCGGACGGAGCGGCGTCGACCGCCGCGACCAAGTGGCGGTCGTGTTCGTACGACAGAAGTGTCGCGGCTTCGGCCGCGGTAATCCAACGCGTCTCGTCGACTTCGTCGTTCGGCACGAAGGGCGTGTCCGTCACCGCCGTCATCCGCCAGTAATGCACGATCTTGGGCCGGCCGTGCCGGTCGACGTATTCGCTCGGCGGGAGCGGCTCGCCGAGCGTCACCTCGAGGCCGGTCTCCTCGGCGAGCTCCCGCCGGGCCGCGGCCTCGGGTGTCTCGCCCGGTTCGAGCTTGCCCTTGGGCAGGCTCCAGTCGTCGTAGCGGGGGCGGTGGATCACGAGGAACTCGAGGCCGCCGTCGGCCGACGGCCGCGCGAGCACCCCGCCCGCGGCGTGCACGGTCTCGGTGCCCGTTGGCTTGCGGGGCGAGGGCGGACTCACAACCAGCCGCGCACGCGCTTGGTGTCGACGCGCCGCCACACTTCGGGGAACGCGGCGCGGGATGCGGCCGCGGCTTCCTGTTCGATCTGCGCCAGCATGCCGATGGCGAACGCCTCCGCGGGCGAACACTCGTGCGCGGTCTTGGTCAGCCACGCCACGGCCACGACCGCGTCGTGGTGTTCACCGAGGACGTCTTGGACCTTCGCCATGGCGCGTCCGAGCCGGCGGGCCTGCGCCCCGAACGTCGGCTCGGCCGCGTCGGCCGCGTACCGGCACTGCTTGGCGTGGCGCCGGATGGCATGGAGCGTCTCGTCGGAGGGGTTCTGGCCCGCGGCGCGCACCATCTTGCGCACGCGCTTCCAGCGTCCGCGCACGACCTTCTTCAACGCGCCCGCCGTTGCGGTGTGGGCGCGCGGAATCGTCAACGGTCGCACCGCCGCGGCCGCGAGCTTCTCGCGGACCTGCGGGTAACGACTTTCCCGCAACATCGCGAGCAGGTCGGCCTTGGCCGCGGCGCGGTCGGCGTCGAGGCGGCGGATGACGCGGCGCGCGGCTTCGGCCTCGGGTGGCGGGAGGCGCGCGGTGTGTTCGCGGAGCCGATCGCGCTGCACCTCGATGTCGCGCACGACGCCGAGCTCCGAACCCAACCAGCGCAGATCGGCGCGCAGATCCTTGGCCCAGTGCGAGTCGAGGTATTCCGAGAAGCTGCCGAGATCGGAGCGCAGTCGACGGGTCGCGACCCGCGCCTGGTGGATCGACTCCGGGTCGTCGCCGGCGCGCACGTCGGCCTCGTGCGCGGCCAGCCGTTCGTACGACTGGACGACCGTGCGGTGCACGACCTCGGAGACAGTGATCTCTCGATCGCTCATGACGTCCGGCGTCTCACTTCTCGGGTCATTCCTTCATGCTTCGGGCGAGCGGACCTTGGCGCGGGCCGTCGCCAACTCCTGGAAGCGCACTTGCGCCTCGATGCCCTCGACCGTGTGCACCTTGCGCCACGTACCGTCTTGTTCGAGCGTCCACGCCAACACGTCGTCGGCGAAGTCGATGGCGAGAATCTCGTCGAGCCGGGCGCGCATGCGCGGGTCGTTGATGCGCAACATGGCCTCGACGCGCCGGTCGAGGTTGCGGGGCATGAGATCGGCCGACCCGATGACGTACTCGGCGTCGTCGTTGCCGGGCCGTCCGAAACGGATGATCCGCGAGTGCTCGAGGTAGCGCCCGACGATCGAGCGCACCGTGATGTTCTCGGACAGGCCGGGTACGCCGGCGCGCAGGCAACAGATGCTGCGCACGATGAGGTTGATCTCCGCGCCCGCGGCCGACGCCGCGTAGAGCTCGTCGATCATGCCGGAGTCGACGAGCGCGTTGATCTTCATCGTGATCGCACCGTCGGCGCGGGCCTGCGCCGCGGATGAGATCGCGCAGCTCGTTGCGCAGGTGTTCCGGAGCCACCAGCAAGCGCCGGTACTCGCCCGGACGGCTGTAGCCGGTGAGGTGGTTGAACAGCTCCGAGAGATCCGAACCGAGATCGGGATCGCTCGACAACACACCGAGATCTTCGTACGTGGTCGCGGTCTTCGGGTTGTAGTTGCCCGTACCGAAGTGGCAGTAGCGCCGGATGCCGTCGGCCTCTTGGCGCACGACGAGCAGGACCTTGGCGTGCGTCTTCAGGCCGACGAGCCCGTAGACCACGTGCGCACCCGCCTGCTCCAGCATGCGGGCCCGTTCGATGTTGGCCTGCTCGTCGAAGCGCGCTTTCAGCTCGACGAGCGCCACGACCTGCTTGCCCGCTTCGGCCGCCTTCACGAGCGACGCGACGATGCCGGCCTCGTCGCCGCCGGTGCGGTACAGCGCCTGTTTGATGGCGAGGACCGCGTCGTCGCTGGCGGCCTGTTCGACGAACGCCTCGACCGAGTTGGCGAAGGAGTCGTAGGGGTGGTGCAGCAACACGTCGCCGCTGCGCATCGCCCAGAACACGTCGCTGTCCTTGCCGCCCGCGAGAGGCGGCGGGTTCTGTGACACGTACTGCGGATACTTCAGCTCGGGCCGGCGCAGGCTGTAGAGATCCCAGAGCCCGCTCAGATCGAGCGGCGCGTCGACCTGGTACACGTCGTTCGGGCCGAGCTCGAGCTCGCGGCACAACAGCGCCAACACCTCGGGCGTGATGTTCGTGTCGACCTCGAGCCGAACCGCGAGACCGAACTTGGTGCGTTGCCGGAGCGACATCTCCATCGCGACGAGGAGATCCTCGGCTTCGTCGCTGAGCTCGATGTCGGCGTCGCGCGTGACCCGGAACGGATGCTGGGCGAGCACGTCCATACCGGGGAACAGCGCGTCGAGGTGCGCGGCGATGACCTGCTCCAACGGCACGTAGCGCGCGCTGTCGGGCACGGTCACGAACCGGGGGAGCAGCGGCGGCACTTTCACGCGGGCGAAGCGCTCTTCGCCGCTGGCGCGGTCGCGCACCGACACTGCGAGGTTGAGCGACAGGTTCGAGATGTACGGGAACGGGTGCGCGGGGTCGACCGCGAGCGGCGTGAGCACCGGGAAGATGCGATCCTCGAACACGCGGGTGAGCTGGTCCTGGGCCTCGGGCTCGAGATCGGACCAGGCGGTGAACGCCACCCCGGCCTCCTGCAGCGCGGGGCTGATCTCCTTGGTGAACGCGGTCGCCTGGCGGGCGACCAGTTCCTCGACCCGGGCCCGGATCGCGCGGAGCTGTTGCACCTGGTCGAGGCCGTCGTCGGAGGTCGACTTCGCCCCGACCGCGAGCTGTTCTTTGATGCCGGCCACGCGAACCTGGAAGAACTCGTCGACGTTGCCGCTGAAGATGGCGAGGAACTTGGCCCGCTCGAGCAGCGGGACCGTCGGGTCCTCGGCCAGCGCGAGCACGCGCGCCTGGAATTCGAGCATCGAGAGCTCGCGATTGAGGTACCGGGCGCCTTCCGGCGGGTTGCTCGAATCCGGCGGGCTCATAGGTCAATCGTAGGGTCTTCGTCGCCCGGCTGCTTCCGGACTCGCGCGCACCCGACCGCGCGGTGTGACCGGCCCGCGGGTCAACCGCCGGGAAGGGCGTTGGGACGGGCGTCGTACGATGCGGGCTACGGAAACGCGCAACCACCTCGAGTCGACGACGTTCACGCCGTTCGCCCGGCTCGCGCTCGCGCACGCCGTGGGCCTGGCCGGCGACGTCTTCGTCACGGTCTCCCTCGCGGGCTCCCTCTTCTTCGATGTGGGAGTCGGAGCGGCGCGGCCGAAGGTGCTCCTCTATCTGCTCCTCACGATGGCCCCGTTCGCGGTGGTCGCGCCGGTGCTCGGGCCGTTTCTCGACCGCACGAAGGGCGGCCGCCGATTGATGATCGCGGGCGCCATGGGCGGGCGGGCGATCCTGTGCCTGCTGATGGCCAACAACATCAACAGCCCGCTCCTGTATCCGCTCGCCTTCGGTGCCCTCGTGCTCTCCAAGGGTCAGTCGATCGCCAAGAGCTCGCTCGTGCCCGCGGTCGTCGACTCGCACGACGAGCTGGTGCTGGCCAACTCGCGGCTCACGATCATCTCGGTGTTGGGGGCGACGGTGGCCGCGCCGATCGCGGCGGTGATCCTCAAGACCGCGGGCGGCCCGTGGGTGCTCCGCGCGGGCGCGGTCGTGTTCGTGTTCGGCATGCTGTGCGCGTTCGGGATCCCGCGCGCCAAGCAGCCCGGCGCGGCGGAGACGGTCGACGAGCGCGAAGCGCTGCACGCGCGCAGCATCGTCACCGCGGGTTCGGCGATGGGTCTGCTGCGCGGCGTCGTCGGCTTCTTCACCTTCTTCGCCGCATTCGCGCTGAAGCGGTCGCACGAACCGGCGTGGGTCTTCGGTGTGGTGCTCATCGCGAGCGCGGTCGGCAACGGCCTGGGAACGATCATCGCACCGTTCGTCCGCAAGAAGCTGCGCGAGGAATGGATGCTCGCGGGCGCGTTGCTGGTACCCGCGCTCCCACTGGTGCTCGCGGCGCGCGACTACGGACGCGTGTCGCTCGTCTCTGTGGCCTTGACGATCGCGGCTGCGACCGCGTTCGGCCGGGTCGCGTTCGACAGCCTGTTGCAACGCGACGGCGCGGAATCGGTCCGGGGTCGGGCCTTCGCGCGCTTCGAGACGCGATTCCAAATGGTCTGGGTCGGCGGTGGAGTGCTCGCGGTCGTCTTCCCGGGCGGCGGCCGGGGCGGGATCTTCGTGATCGCGGTGGTGCTGCTGTTCGCCGGCCTGTCCTACGTCGGCGCGTTCCGGCGAGGACCGGCCCGAAATACGCAGCCGTCGCTCCCGCCACCGGGCTAGAACGAGCGGATGCCCATCGAGATTCGCGCCATCGGTCCGGACGAGGTCGACGCACTCATCGTCGCCGACCAGCGCGGTTTCGGGGGAGTGCCGGTCCGGCCCGAGTCCCGCCGGGGTTGGGCGACGGCCGAGCTCGACCGCACGCGTATCGCGTTCGAGTCCGGAGAGATCGTCGGTGTCTCGCGCACCTATACGTTCGAGTTGACGATGCCCGGCGGCGCGTTGCTTCCCGCAGCCGCGGTCTCGTGGGTGTCGGTTCTACCGACGCATCGGCGGCGCGGCGTGCTCACGCAGATGATGGCGGCCATGCATGCCGACGCGCGCGAACGCGGCGAGCCGGCCGCGATCCTCACCGCGTCCGAGAGCTCGATCTACGGGCGCTTCGGCTACGGCATCGCGACCTGGCAGTTCGGTCTCACCGCGCAGAAGGCGCGCGTCGCGTTCCGCGCGGCTGACGACGACGACGGTCACATGCGTCTCGTCGATCGGGAGGAGGCGGAGCGCGTTCTTCCGCAGATCTACGAACGCACCCGCCGCGTCCGCGCGGGCATGGTGAGTCGCCCCGAGTTCTGGTGGGGCCAGGTGTTCTGGGACTTCATGGTGCACCGCGTGAAGGCGAACTTCGTCGCGATCCATTCCGACGCGCAGGGCAACGACGACGGCTACGTGGTCTACGGGATCGCGCCGGACGCCGACGGCGGGATGATGGATCGCCAGTTGTCGATCCTCGACATCCAGTCGGTGTCACCGCCGACGTGGATCGCGCTGTGGCGGTTCGTGTTCGGTGTCGACCTCATCGGCACCGTGTCGACGTCGATCCTGCCGACCGACGATCCGTTGCGCCACGTCGTGCTCGACAGCCGCCGCGTCCGGGTCAACGCCGTGCACGACCACCTGTGGCTCGCGCCACTCGACCCGGTCGCGGTTCTCGGCGCGCGTACCTATGCGGTTCCCGGCCGCGTCGTGATCGAGTCGCGCGCGCCCGATGGTTCGAGCACGACCACGGCGATCGAATCCGGCGCGGGCGGGGCGACTGCCTCGGCCACGACCGCGGCACCCCGAACTGGTCTGCGAGTCGCGGGTATTGGGGATGTGTGTGCTCGGCGGCAACCGCTGGAGCGATCTCGCCGCGGCCGGACTCGTCGACGTGCGCCGGCCGGAAGCTGCTCCCGCTCGCCGACGCGATGTTCCTCACCACCCCCGCCCCCGCACTGCTCTCGTACTTCTAACCCCCCACCCAAGAACCGAACTGTCGTGAGTTGTGGGCGCATAGAGCCCACAACTCACGACAGTTCGAGGGGTTAGGTCCAGCCGGAGCCGGCGCCGGCGACCATGCCGAAGGGGCCGCTCGGCCAGCGGAAGCAGTCGGTCATCAGTTGGTCGACTTCGGCGGGGGTGGCGATGCCCTCGTCGACGACGCGTTGCGCTTCGCGCACCATCGCGAAGTACACGCGGTTGGCGACGAAGCCCCACTCCATCGGGTTGTCCTTCACCACGACGGGGTGCTTGCCGCAGCGGGTCGCGGCCGCGACGACGGTTTCGATCGTCGCGTCACTCGTGTCGCGCGTGACGACGATCTCCGCGAGTTTCATGACCGGCGCGGGCGACGCCCAGTGCCAGCCGATGACGCGGTCGGGCCGGTCGGTGGCCGCCGCGAGCGCGGCGATGGGGAACCCCGACGTGTTCGACGCGAAGATCGTCGCGGGTGCGGCGACGCGATCGAGATCACGAAACACGCGCACCTTGAGGTCGATCCGCTCGGGTACGGCTTCGATGACGAGATCGGTCGCCGCGGCCTCGTCGAACTCGGAACTGAACGTGATGCGCGGCGAGCGCGGCATCGGCCGCCGCGCGCGTGACCTTGTTCCGCGCGACCGCGCCGTCGAGACCGAATCTCCCGGTCGTCACGTGTGTGCGCGCGTCGTCGAGCGCGGCGGGCGCGATGTCGTAACAGACCACGTCGTCGCCCGCGAGTGCGCACACCTGCGCGATACCGCCGCCCATGACCCCTGCGCCCAAGACCCCGATTCTCACGGGGCGGATGCTACGGGGTGTCGGGCAGATCGATGCGGGCGAGCCACAGGCCGGGCGCGACGAGCTCGGCCGCGGTCGGGACCATCGCCTCGCTCGACCAGAGGCGATTCAGTTGGTCGAACGAGCCATCACTGCGTTCGACGACGCCCCGGCAGAACGCCAGACCGGCGTCGTAGTGGCTGCGGTCGAGCTCGAGCCCGAGAAGCCGGTCGACGAAGCCGGTTGTCTCGCCCCGCTCGAGGCGATGCCGGCGCAGCGCCTCGTCGAGGCGGCTGTGCGCGGTGATCATCCGGTCGCCGATCGATTCCACGACGATGTCGGCGTAGCCCTCGAGCACCGAGACGAAGCGTTGCAGGTCGGCGAGGAGCGGTTCCTGGCGTTCGGTGCGCATCGCGCCGAGCAGGACGTCGGGATTCGAGAGGCTGCTGAGCGCGTCCATCGACGACGGATCGGCCGGGTTGAAGTTGCCGAGCTGCTCTTCCAACGCGTCGGGCTGCACCTCGTAGGCGGCGACATAGGCCGACGCGCTGCGTACGAGTCGGTCGCGTACCCACGGCACCGCGCGTTGCGCGCTGTGCACGACTTCGCGCAGGGCGAGCGCGTAACGCATCTCGTCGCGCGGCAACGACCACTCCTCGGCGAACGCGTCGACGTTGTTCGCGACGAAGAGCAACGCGGGCGGCCCGTCGAGCGGCAGGGGCAGGTCGTACTGGCCGAGCGCGCGGCGCGACAGCTGACCGATCATCGAACCGGCCCACACGCCCAGCAGCAGGGGCATGACCATCGTGAACAACATGTCGGGCGAGAACATGGCGGCCGGGGTGGCCGCCGGATCCGACTCGGCGCCGGAGGCGGGGTCGCTGCGGCTCAGCGCGCCCGCGAGCGCGCCGAGCACCGGTTCCAGGCCGGTGAGCGTGATGCCCGACCAGGTCGCCCGGTCGACGGTGCGCGCCTGCACCGTGAGCGCGGCCGAGATGCCGGTGGTCTCGCTGACCATGAGTTGTACGGCTCGGACCACGTCTTCGAAGGCGCGGGCGGTGTCCGGTGCGATGGGCGCCTCGACGGTGGGTTCGCCCGAGTCGTCGAGGTTCGCGGTCGACTCCGCCGTCTGGCGGGCGACTTCCATGTTCACCGGGCCGGGCGACTGCAGCATCCGCATGAACTGGGAGAGATCCAGGTTGAACGGGTTGGGAAACCCGTCCCCAATTGGGGGAACGTCGCTCACTGCGCCAGTCTATGGAGCATGGCCGGTGAAATCGTCGTCGCGGTTACAGGCGTCTCGGGCTTCCTCGGGCAGCGGCTCCTACCGCTGCTCGACGCCAGTCCGCACGTCGATCGCGTCGTCGGTCTCGACGTCCGCGACCCGGCGCGCCGGGCGCGCAAGCTCGAATTCCACCGGGTCGACATCCTCGGCGCCGACCTGGCCCCGTATCTGCGTGACGTCTCCGCGATCGTCCACCTGGCCGCGGTTCTCGGACCGTTGCCCGACGACGTGTTGTTCACGCGCGTCAACGTCGACGGCACGCGTCGCGTGCTCGAGGCCGCGAACGCGGCGGGAGTGAAGAAGGTGATCCGCCCGTCGAGCACCGCGGTGTACGGCGCGTGGGCCAACAACCCGCTGCCGATCACCGAAGACGCGCCGCTGCGCCCGAGTCCGTCGTACCTGCCCGCGATCGTCGACGGTGAATGCGAACGACTCCTCGCGCAGTGGGCGGGCGCGGCGCCGGGCCGCGTCGCGACCCGGCTGCGCATCGCCCCGATCGTCGGCGCGGGCGCGCGTTCGTTGCTGACCGATGTCGCGATCGGCCGCGCGCCGGTGCGCGTCCGCGGCGCGACACCACCCGTGCAGGTCGTACACGTCGACGACGCGGCCGCCGCGCTCGAGTTGAGCACCGCGGTCGATCTCGACGGCGCGTACAACGTCGCGGCCGACGGTTGGCTCGCGTACGAGGAAGCGGGCGCGCTGCTGGCGGGCCGACGCAGGCCGGCGCTACCGGTCGCGGTCGCGACGCGCACGCTCGCGCTGAGCTGGTCGACCGGATTGGGCGAGGCGCCACCCGCGCTCGTCCCGTACCTGATGCATCCGTGGGTCGTCGCGAACGACCGGCTCAAACAAGCCGGGTGGAAGGCGTTGCATTCGAACGACGAAGCGCTGCTGCTCGCGAGCGGCGCGCCCGATCGCAGTCTCGTGCCGTGGCTCGCGGGTGCGGCAGCGGTGACCGCCGGAATCGGGCTCGGCACGTGGTGGCTGACCCGCCACCACGGATCCCGCCGGAGCTGAGAACCCGGCCGGAGCCGAACGACTCCGCGGTTACGCGGTTGCGGCGGCGTGCTTCGAATACCAGGTGTCCCACTCGGGCGTGAAGTACTCGAGGCGGACCTTCTTGTATTCCTTGATCGACCAGAGCAGGCAGTACTCGTCGACGCCGGTCTCGGAGCGGATCGCCTCGATCGTCGCTTCGCAGTCGCGGGCGCTGCGCCCGTGCACCATCGTGAAGACGCTGTAGGGCCAGTCGTCGTAGGTCGGGCGGCGGTAGCAGTGCGACACCGCGGCGAAGCCGGCCATCTGCGGGCCGATCTCGTCGAGGCGTTCGTCGGGTACCGCCCACACGCCCATCGCGTTGGCCTTGAAGCCCGCGCTGCGGTGGTTCATGACCGCGGCGAAGCGCCGCATCAGCTTGCGCTCCTTGAGTGAACGCAACACGTCGAGCACGTCGTCGCCACTGACCGGGCGCCCCAGGTCGGCAGAGATCAGCTCCGCGTACACGGCGAACGGGTGCTCGACGTTCGCGAGATCGTGTTGCACCACGCGGATGGTCGCGAGCTCGAGATCGGAGAGGTCGGGCGCCGGCATCTCGGCCTTGCGTTCGGGCCGCTCGTGCTCGAGCACTTCGACCTTCGCGTTCGGCCGCGGTCTGGCCGGTCATGTCGAGCTTCACGCCGATCTTGTACAAGCGTGATCGTCGGCAACGTGCGGGTGACGAGCGATCCCGACTCGCGGTGCAGCACGTCGATGTGCTCGGCAAGCGAATCGCCGGGCGGGACCGCGACCGTGTACCAGAGGTTGTAGTCGTGGTTGCGCTTGTAGTTGTGGCTCACGCCCGGGTGTTCGCTGATCACCGCGGCGGCTTCGTCGATGTGGTCCGGATCGACCTTGGCCGCGATCGAGCGCGGACGAGTAGCCGAGGGCGCGCGTGTCGAAGATGGCGGAGAGCTGGCGCAAGACACCCGACTCCTTCACCTTGGCTACCCGCTCGCGAATGGTCGGCTCGTCGACGCCGAGGCGCTCGGCGAGCACGGCGAACGGGCGGGCGTCGAGCGGGAAGTCCCACTGGACGGCGTTCAGCAGCTCGCGGTCGAGGTCGTCCAACCCGTTGTCGTCAGCTTCCGTCACTCGAACCGGCTCCTCGTTTCGCGGACCCGACCATGCTCGCGCGTCGGGTCCCGCCCCGGAGACTCAGCAGGAGACCGAGCGGGACACTCAGCCCGAGATGGCGCCGAGCTTGACCCGCACCGCCACGGCCTTCTTGCCCCGGCGCAGGCCCATCACGACGGTGTGGCCGGGATCGAAGCTCCGGACGAGTGCGGTCACGTCGGCGATCGACTCGACCGCGCGGCCGTTGATCGACTGCACCAGGTCGTCGACGTGTGCGCCCGCGAGCGCGGCGGGCGCGTCGTCGCCATGTCGACGATCATCGGCCCGAGCGGGGTGTCGACCCCGCCGACCCCCAGGGTCCCGTGCTGGGCAACGCCGGTCGCGTCGAGCTGACGCGCGAACCGCGACGGCCACGTCGATGGAGACCGCGTAGGTGGTCGCGCTGCCGTTCACATGGCCGAGGACGATCCCCGCGACCGACGCCGTCGGAGTCGACGAGTGCGCCGCCCGACCGTTGCCGCGTTGCTCTGGGCGTCGGTCTCCAAGAGGCCGCTGGTGCTCGGGCCGAGGTCGCTCACGACCATGGCGTCGTTCGAGGAGGCCATGCCGCCGCTCATCCACGGCGATTTGCCCGTCGCGGTCGGCGCGCCGAGCAGCCAGACGGTTGCGCCCATGGGCGGCGCGTGGTCGGCGAGGGGCGCGGCGGGCACCTCCGCGTCGTCGTCCAGATCCAGGAGGACGAGGTCGGTGACCCGATCCCGCCCGGCGACGCGCGCCGTGTGCTGGTGGCCGTCCGACGTGACGACATCGACGGTCGTGGCGGAACCGACGACCCGGGTGCTCGTCAGCAACTGGGCGCCATGGCGGACGCACACGCCCGAACCCCGGCGCGTTCCCTGCGCGTCGGTCGCCACCACGGTGACGACCGAAGGACTCAGGCGGCTCAGCGTGTCGGCCACGCTCGGCGCCCGGGTGGTGGTGACGTCGTCCGGCGGGCGCGACGCGGCGGTCGTCGTCGATCGGTCGAAGGATCCGGTCACCGCCAGGACGGCGACGGTGAGCAGCGCACCGGCCGCACCGGCGAGCAACGGCGTGAGCCAGACCAGGCGGTGGCGGCTCGAGCTCGGCCCCGGCGGCTCGGACGGCGCGAACGCGGCCCCCAACATCGAGAGCTCGGTGGGGTGGAGCCACACCCGGTCGAGCGGGTCGGGGAGCGGCCCGCGGGACCCGGCGCGCTCGTCGTCGTGGTCTTCACCGGTGTCGTCGTCGACACCGGCGTCCGGGCCCTCGTTGTGCTCGTCGAGGGGCTCTTCTTCGTGGCGGTTGCCTGGCCCCATCGCCGAGCGAGTGTACCGACGAAGTGCTCGCGAGAGACCGCGGGCCCCCGCGTGAAACGAGGCCCCGGAAGGACGCAAACGAAGCCGGGACAGGCGTGCGACCAGGGTCGTTCCGTAGACTCTTCGCCGTGCCCCGGCCCATCCCCGACGCGCGCGACTGGGTCGCGCTCACCATCGCGAAGCACGCGGTGGCGATCTGGAACCGAGATGACCGGTCGGGCGGTCCCGACCGGGCGCTCGAGCCGCACCCGCTCGAGTCGGCATCGGAGCGCTGAGTGGCCTTCTTGTTGATCGCCGTGGTGGGCAGCATCGTCGGGATCACCGCCGTGCTCATCCGCAACCGGCGTCCGAACTCGATGGAGCACAGCATCGACGAGTTCGAGCGCAACCTCCGGGCCCTCGCGCCCGAAACGCCGTCGCGCCGCCGGCGCCGGTCGGAGTGAGAGGCGATTCGTCCTGCCCCGCGACCTCGCGATCGACCTCGGAACTGCCAACACCCTGGTCTACGCGCGGGGCAACGGCATCATCCTCAACGAGCCCACGGTCATCGCGCTGAACAGCCGCACGCAGGACGTGCTCGCGATGGGCCACGAGGCGTGGCAGATGATCGGGCGCACGCCGGGCTACATCGTCGCGGTCCGGCCGTTGCGCGGCGGTGCGATCACCGACTTCGACATCACGCAACGGATGATCCGGCTGTTGTTCCAACGGGCCGGCGTCAACCGCATGTCGCGCGCCCGTGTGCTGATCTGCGTCCCGTCGGCGATCACCCACGTCGAGAAGCGCGCCGTGCTCGAAGCCGCCCGGCGCGCCGGTTCCGCGCAGACGCATCTCCTCGAACAGCCCATGGCCGCCGCGATCGGCGCCGGGCTGCCGATCCACGAGCCGATGGGCAACATGGTCATCGACGTCGGCGGCGGCACGACCGAGATCGCGGTCATCTCGCTCGGCGGGATCGTCGCGCTCGAAGCGCTGCGCGTCGGATCGTTCGACATGGACGCCGCGATCCAGGGCTACGTGCGGCGCGAGTACGGCATCGCGATCGGTGAGCGCACCGCGGAGGAGATCAAGCTCGCGATCGGGTCGGCCTACGCGGTCGACGACGAGTTCAAGGCCGAGGTGCGCGGCCGCGACCTCATGTCGGGCCTGCCGAAGACGATCATGCTCGTGCCCGAAGAGGTACGCAGCGCGATCGAGGAGCAACTCCGCGCCATTTGCGACGCGGTCATCGCGTGCCTGGCGCGCACGCCACCCGAGCTCGCGCAGGATCTCATCCTGAACGGTGTGCACCTCGTCGGCGGCGGTGGCATGTTGCGCGGCCTCGACCAGCGCATCAGCGAGGAGACCGATCTCCCCGTGCATCTCGTCGACGCGCCCCTCGAATGCGTCGTGCTCGGCGCGGGCCGTTGCCTCGAGAGCTTCGACAGCCTCCGCGACCTCTTCATGGAGTAATCGAACCGTCGTGAGTTGTGGGCGCGATGCGCCCACAACTCACGACAGTTCGTTGGGGTTGCTGTCGGAATTGGTGATGTGCAGGAGGTCTTCGGCGGCCTGGCGGACCTGCCAGTCGGGGTCGGTGAGAGCCGACTGGAGGCGAGCCTCGACCTCGTCGCCTTCGAAGGCGGCCAGCGCGAGAACGGCCCGCCGGCGGATCGCGGGCTTGTCGGAGGTCGCGGCGAGAACTGCCGGGAGGGCCGACGGCGTCGCCCTGCGCGCCGAGCGCGGCCACCGCCGCCTCGCGCACGAGGGGGTCGGCGTGCGATGTCGCGGCGTTCACCAACCCGTCGATCGCGGCGCGCGACGGGCGCGGGTGTTCGCCGAACGCGTAGGCCGCGGCCTCGGCCACCCAGGCATCGTCGTCGTGGAGCAGCTCGACGAGGAGTGCGCCGGGCGCGGCGCGACCGAGCTTCGGTGCGACCTCCGCCGCCCGCCGCCGCACCCGCGGATCGGGGTCGCGCGCGACCTGCCGCCAGACCGGCGAGCTCACCGAGCGTGACGCGGTGTTGACCAGCGCCGCGATCGCCACCGCGCGCACCGCGCGGATCGGGATCGCCGGTCGCGTGCCGCTCGAGCTCGACCACATCGGACTCGACCGCGACCCCCGCCGCCCGCGCCGTCGCGTCCCCGGGTCCCGACTCCACATCGTGAAGCTACCGGCGTGACCGATTTTGGCGATTCCCTACAGCGACGAGGGGCAAATGCCGATCCTGACCTCACGGAGTGGACGGCTCGGGCGAAATGTCGCCGGCCATCCGGAAATCAATGCTCTAGCGGTCGGTGTCGAGGACGGGGCGACACCGGCCCAGGAGCAGGAGCGGCAGCGAAGCTTCTGTCACCCCTCGCGAAGCCGCACTTGGCGGAAGCGCAGCGCGAGCGACCAATAGGTAAGAAGGCGGGAGCGGCAGCGAAGCTTCTGTCACCCCTCGCGAAGCCGCACTTGGCGGAAGCGCAGCGCGAGCGACCAATAGGTAAGAAGGCGGGAGCGGCAGCGAAGCTTCTGTCACCCCTCGCGAAGCCGCACTTGGCGGAAGCGCAGCGCGAGCGACCAATAAGTAAGAAGGCGGGGTCGGCGTGCTGGGGCGGTCGGGCCCTTGGCTTCCTCCGGTGCCAAGCGGGAATTACCCGCCCATCGACGAGGCGAACATCATGATTGCCACGGCTACGGCGCCGGCGATCAGAGCGGTGCCGAGCGCGGTGACGGCGATGAGGCCGAAGATGCGCGCGACGGCCCACGGCCGGCGCGGGGCGGGCGCGGGTTGGAGCGGTGCGCTGGGTCGCCGCGCCCGAATCGCGGGGGTCGGCGTGGCAATCTGTTGAGCGATGGACACGTCGCAACTCCTCGGTATCGCCGTGTTTCGTCACTCCTTCGGTCGGCGCGCGGCGCTCTGAGCTGAAGGAATGGACACCGAGGGAACGGCGTACGCCGCCGAAACCGGCCCGGATCCGGCCTCCGAACCGGCCGTCGCACGGCCCCGGAAGCGGGGTTCGTGGCTCCGGGGCATCAGCGCGGGAATCGGGTCCCTGCTCGTGGTGGTGATCATCGCCGGGTTCGTCATCCGAGTCCCGTACACGACGATCGCGCCCGGCGAAGCGTTGTCGTTGCCGCCGCGGGTCACGATCAACGGCACGACGTCGTACCCCAACGGCCGGGGCGACATCCGTCTCCTGTTCGTGCGCCTCGCGTACCGCGTGACCGTCTGGCAGTACGTGCGCGCGCGCCTCGATTCCGATATCGATCTGGCCAAGGACGGTTCGATCAACCCCGGTGGTCTGACGCCGTCGCAACAGAACCAGCAGGGCTTGCAACAGATGGCCGATGCCAAGACCGCGGCGACGAAGGTCGCGCTCGCGGCGGCGGGCTACACGGTCAAGAACGCGCCCGGCTTCGTCGTCAGCGATCTCGTTCCGGGTATGCCGGCAATCGAGACGTTGCTCTGGGGTGACGTGATCCTCACCGTCAACGGCAAGAAGCTCGAGCAGTCGAGTGACCTCAATGCCGTCATCGACAAGGACAAGGTCGGCGACGACCTCGCGCTCGGCATTGTCCGCGCGGGCAAGCCGCTCAAGGTGACGGTGAAGGTCGGCGTGTTCACCGAGCCCGACTCGCTCAAGGGGCACAAGGGAATCGGAGTGGAGTTGTCGCCGCGCTTCTCCTTCCCGGTGAAGGTTAACGTCGACACCACCGACATCGGCGGTCCGTCGGCCGGGCTCGCGATGACGCTCGCGATCTTCGACGATCTCACGCCCGGCAATCTCACCGGTGGCGCGAAAGTCGCGGTGACGGGAACGATCGACGCCGACGGAAACGTCGGCGAGATCGGTGGCATCGAACAGAAAGCGGTCGCGGCGCGCGCCGCGGGCGTCTCGTTGTTCCTCGTGCCGCAGTGTTCGCCCAACGACTCCGCCGCCGGGCTCGCGGGATGCAAGGCCGACCTCGCGCGCGCGGCCAAGCGCGCCGGTTCCAAGATCAAGGTCATCCCGGTCTCGACGTTCACCCAAGCGCTGGCCGAGCTCCGCGCGAACGGCGGCGATGCCGTGAAGGTGAGCGAGCCGACATCGTCGACGACGATCGCGGCATAACCCCCCGATCCACCGCGGCCCGCGACGCCGGACACTCAGCGCAGGTAATCGCCGCGAAGAGGCGATTTCTTCGCGATTGCCGATTACCATGGGCGGCAGGCGGACGAACGGCATCCCTCTTTCACGGGGGTATGGGGGTTCCGATGAACGAGTCCGACCGGCGGCAACGAGTCATCTCCAGCACACCGAGGCTTTCGGCCGAGGACGTAGCGGGGCACACGTTCGCCAAGGGTGTGCGCGGTTTCAGTGAGACCGAGGTCCGCTCATTCTTGAAGCGCGTGGCCGACGAGCTGGTCGTCGGCGCGGGCGCACGAGCAGGAGCTCGAGTCGGCGATCGACGCGCTCGAAGAACAGGTTCGTACGCCGCGCCCGCTGTCGGAGCAGGAGTTGCTCGACGCGCTGGGCGAGGAGACGGCCCGGCTGTTGCGGTCGGCGCGCGAGGCGAGTGACGACATCCGCAAGAAGGCCGAGGACCGGGCCGCGCGGCTCGTCGAGGACGCCAGTGCCGCGGCCGACCGGACGCGCGGCGAAGCCGCGGAGATCCTCGCAGACGCGCAGCGCCGAGGCCGAGGCGAAGGCCGCCGAACTCCTGGCGGCCGCCGAAGCGCGCGCCGCGGCCGCACTCGACGCCGCGACGGCGGAGTCGAATTCGATCGTCGACCACGCGCGGCATCAAGGCCGCGAGATGCTCGAAGAGGCGAAGTCCGCGCGCGAGCGCGTGCTCGGCGATCTCGTACGGCGCCGCGCGCTCTTGAACGGTCAGATCGAGGAGTTGCGCGGCGGTCGGGACCGCCTGCTCGACGCGTACCGCACGGTCAAGCGCACGTTCCTCGAAGCGACCGAAGCACTGGCGCAGGTCGAGGCGCGCGCCGCGGTCGAGCGCACGACTTCGCACGCCGAACCGATCGACATCGCGGCCGAGATCGCGGCCGAGATCGAGGAGCTCGACGCCGCGCTGCCGGGCGGCGTGACCGACAGTGCCGACGCCGAGACGGCCGACGAACACGCCGCGAGCGACTCGACGGGTGCGGCCGGGTCCGCGGCCGACGACGAGTTCTCCGAACACGTTCAGCTCGTCCCCGCTTCCGCATCGGATTCGGCGACGACCGAGGAGACCGAAGTCGCGACCGCGCTGGCCGATGTCGACACGCTCTTCGCCCGGCTGCGCGCCGGTCACGACGACGCGGCCGCCTCCGGCGAAACGAGCGAGTCGCCGACCGAAGCGGCCGCCGACGGTCCCCGGATCAGCGTGGACGAGTGGCGGGAGCGCCGCTCGCACGCGATCAGCCCGCTGTCGGCGCCCCTGTTGAAAAAGGCCAAGCGCCGCGCGCAGGACGATCAGAGCGCATTGCTCGATTCGGTCCGGCGCCACAAGGGCCGCCCCACAGCCCAGCAGGTGTTGGGCGATCTCGACGCGGCCCGCGCCGACTGGGTGACGGTGCTGCGGGATTCGGTCGACCGCGCGTACCGGGCGGGCCGGATCGCGGCGGGCCCTGAAACCGCCGGCGCCGGCGCCGGTGAGAGCGCGGGCGACGATCTCGTCGCCGACTCCGCCGACGCGGTCATCGTGCCGCTCCGCGAACGCTTGACGCTCGCCATCGACTCCGGCGACGAGGGCGATACCGGCGGGCTGGTCGAGCGCATCGGCGCCCGCTATCGCGAGTGGAAGAACCAGTCGCTCGAACGGACGCTGGGCGAAGTGCTCGCGTCGGCCTGGACCCGCGGCGTCTACGACTCGGTTCCCGACGAAGCGGTGTTGTGGTGGGTTCCTGCCGAGGAAGGCCGCTGCGCGGATTGCGACGACAACGCACTCGAGCCGACGGTGAAGGGCAAGCAGTTCCCCACGGGACAGGCGGTTCCCCCTGCACATCCCGGGTGCAAGTGCCTCGTCGCACCGGCCGGGCTGCTCGAAGGCCGATAGCAAGCCGAGAGCACAGCCGACGGTAAGACGGGCCGCGCCCTCCTGGGGCCGGTGCGCGTGGCTACTATCCGGCCCAATGCATGTTGTGCCGGTCGAAGGCCGTCGACGTCCGTTCGGTCTGCGAGGCTGGCTGATCCTTGCCGCCGTCGTTCTCGTCGTGCTGTTGCTGAGCCTTCGAGGGCTCGCCCGCTTCTACACCGACTACCTCTGGTTCAAGGATGTCGGGTTCGCCCACACGTGGCGGTCGCTGCTGTCGGCGAAGCTCGTGCCGGCGTTCATCTTCTCGGTCGTCTTCTTCGTCGTGATGCTCGTGAACCTGATCGTCGCCGATCGCGTCGCGCCGCACAGCAGGGGCACCGGTCCCGAAGACGAGATCATCGAGCGCTACCGCGGCTACGTCGCAGCCGTATTCGGGCCGGGTCCGCGTGTCGGTCTCGCTCTTCTTCGCGCTCATCATGGGCACCGGCGTGTCGGCCCAGTGGCAGAACTGGATCCTGTTCGCGAACTCGACCTCGTTCGGCGAGAAGGACCCGCAGTTCCACAAGGACATCTCGTTCTACGTCTTCCGGCTGCCGTTCCTGCAGTTCGTCGGCGGCTGGATCTTCGCGGCGCTGCTCGTCGTGCTGATCGTGTCCGCCGGTCTTCCACTACCTGAACGGCGGGATCCGGCTCCAGAGCCCCGTTCCAGCGCGTGACCCCGCAGGTGAAGGTGCACCTGTCGGTGCTGCTCGGGCTGATGGCACTGACCAAGACGTATCAGTACTACCTGGCGCAGTTCGCGCTCACGAAGTCGACGGAACGGCTTCGTCGACGGCGCCACCTACACCGACATGCACGCGCACCTGCCCGCGCTCGATCTGCTGATCGTCATCTCGATCGCGGCCGCCGGCCTCTTCATCGTCAACATCTGGCGGCGGGGTTGGGTCTTCCCGATCATCGCGGTCGGGCTGTGGGGCTTCATCTCGATCGTGGTCGGCACGATCTATCCGGCGGTGATCCAGAAGTTCTCGGTGCAGCCGAACGAGCTCACCAAGGAACAGCCGTACATCGTGCGCAACATCGCGGCGACGCGCGAGGCGTTCGGGTTATCGAACATCTCGACCAAGACCTTCAACTACGACGCGTCGCTGAGCACCAAGGACGCGGGCGCGGCCAAGCAGACGCTCGACAACGCGCGCCTCTACGACCCGCTGCCCGCGCAGGACGCGTTCAAGGTCACGCAGGAGATCACGCCCTTCTACTCGTTCACCGACGTCGACGTCGACCGGTACAAGATCGGCGACGATCCCACCCAGCCCGTCCTGGCGTCGGTGCGCGAGCTCGACCTCGCGCACCTGCCCGACAACTCCTGGACGAGCCAGCACCTCGTGTACACGCACGGTTTCGGTGCGGTGGCCGCCGCGGCGAACCAGGTCAACACCGACCAGCCGAGCTACGTGCTCTCCGGACATCCCGCCCACGGGCGAGCTCCAGAACAACCTCGATCCGGCACACACCGGCGTGTACTTCGGCGAAGGTCTCGGCGGCTACGCGATCGTCGACACCAAGGTCGCCGAGCAGGAAGCCACGAGCACCACGGGTGCCACGAAGGCCACGACGTATCAGGGCAAGGCCGGAGTGAAGGTCTCGAGCTTCCTGCGCAAGAGCGCGCTGGCGTTGCGCTTCGGCGACTGGAACCTGTTGGTCTCGGGCCAGCTGACCAGCAACTCGCGTGTCATCTACATCCGCGACATGAAGCAGCGTGTGCAGACGATCGCGCCGTTCCTGAAGCTCGACGCCGACCCGTACCCGGTGATCGTCGACGGGCGCATCCAGTGGGTGCTCGACGCGTACACGACGACCAACGACTACCCCTATTCGCAGTCGATCCACCCGTCGGAGCCGGCCGGCAGCGGTCTCGACACCGACATCAACTACGTGCGCAACTCGGTGAAGGTCACCGTCGACGCGTACGACGGCACCGTGCGCTTCTACGTCGTCGACCCGACCGACCCGATCATCAAGACGTACCGCAAGGCGTTCCCCGAGCTCTTCCAGGACATCTCGTCGATGCCGGCCGACCTGCGGGCGCACATGCGCTACCCGGAAGACATCTTCAGTGCGCAGACCGAGCAGTACGCGCTGTACCACATCACCGATCCGGTCCAGTACTTCAACAAGCAGGCCATCTGGGACGTCGCGCCGAGCCCCGACACGTCGAGCGCGGCGCCGGTCGCCACCGCGGTTGCGAGCGGCAACAACGGCGGGCGCAACACGACGCTCCCCGCGTCGGGCAGCCCGATCGATCCGCTCTATCTCACGATGGCGTTACCGAACGACCCCGGTAAACCGGCGAACCCACAACAGTTCGTCCTCGAGAGATCGTTCACGCCCCGTTTGAAGGGCGGCATCCTGTCGGCGTTCGTGTTCGCGGAATCCGACGGCGACAACTACGGCAAGCTCGTGCTGTATCAGGTGCCGAACACGTCGGCCCCGTCGCCGAGCCAGGCCGCGACGCTCATCCAGTCCGATCAGTTCATCAGCAGCCAATTCACGCTGCTCGGGCAGCGCGGGCTCGCGCGTCATCCAGGGCAACGTGCAGCTGATCCCGATCGGCAACGCGATCATGTACTCCGGCCGGTCTGGATCCTCGGCGAAGGAACCACAACGTTCCCGCGCTCGATCTCGCGGTCGCGGCTGCGGTGGGCCAACACGCGGTGCTCGGGTGCGACATCACCGACGCGGTCACCGCGCTCATCGGTAACACGCCGACGCGGCTCCAGGCCTCGCAGAACCGGACCAACCCGTGCAACACCGCAACAACGGTGCCGGTCACGACGCCGGGCGGGAACGGGAGCACGACCACGACCACGACGCTGCCGGGGACGCCGACCACCCAGCCGCCCGTGGGCGCGTCGGTGCGCCAGCTGCTCCAGGACGCGTCCGACCAGTTCGCGTTGGCCCAGCAGGCTCTGGTCAACAAGGATCTCGCCGGTTACCAGTCGCACAACGCGCAGGCCCAGGCCGACGTGCAGGCGGCGCTGGTCAAGTCGGGCGTCGTCACGACCACCACGACCGTGCCGCACACGACGACGACCAAAGCCCCGGTGACCACCACAACTGCGAAGCCGTGATCCCGCAGGGGGCCGGGCTTGGCCCGGCCCCCCGGGATTGTTACTATGGCCGTAGTGTTAATTGCCCGGTCGCCGGGCCCGGCTCCCGCCAGGCTCGCACTCCGATCGGGATCTGATCCGACCGGGATCCGAGGAGGCGTGTGCCGATGGCCGTTCAGGGCATCGATCTGGGCAAGTACAAGCTCGGCTGGCACGACACCGAGAGCTATGCCGTCACGCCCGAAGAAGGGGCTGAACGAGCAGGTCGTCCGCGACATCTCGTACCACAAGTCCGAGCCCGAGTGGATGACGAAGTTCCGCCTCAACTCGTTGAAGCGCTTCGAGCGCAAGCCGATGCTCGAGTGGTTCTCGAAGAACATGCCGACCATCGACTTCGACGACATCTACTACTACTTGAAGCCGAAGCACGAGGGCGCCGTCGACGACTGGGACATGCTCCCGGAGGAGATGAAGGCGACCTACGAGAAGCTCGGCATCCCCGAAGCCGAGCGCAAGTTCCTCGCCGGCGTCACGAGCCAGTACGACTCCGAGGTCGTGTACCACAAGAACCGCGAAGACCTGGAGCGCAAGGGCATCCTCTTCACGAGCATGGACCAGGCGCTCATCGACTACCCGGAGATCGTGCAGAAGTACTTCGGCACGGTGATCCCGCCCGGCGACAACAAGTTCGCCGCGCTCAACTCCGCGGTGTGGTCGGGCGGCTCGTTCATCTACGTGCCGCCGGGCGTGCACGTCGACATGCCGCTGCAGGCGTACTTCCGCATCAACGCGGAGAGCGCCGGCCAGTTCGAGCGCACGTTGATCATCGCCGACGAAGGCGCGTCGGTGCACTACGTCGAGGGTTGCTCGGCGCCGGTGTACACCAACGACTCGTTGCACTCGGCGGTGGTGGAGCTCATCGCCAAGCCCGGGGCGCGCATCCGTTACACGACCATCCAGAACTGGTCGCCGAACGTCTACAACCTCGTCACCAAGCGGGCGCGGGCCGAGACCGAAGCGACCGTCGAGTGGATCGACGGCAACCTCGGCTCGAAGCTCACGATGAAGTACCCGGCCGTCGTGATGACGGGCCCGAAGGCGCACGGCGAAGTGCTGTCGGTCGCGTACGCGGGCACGGGTCAGCACCAGGACGCGGGCGCCAAGATGACGCACGCCGCGCCCGAGACCACGTCGATCATCGACTCGAAGTCGATCAGCAAGGACGGCGGGCGCACCACCTACCGCGGACTCGTCCGGGTCGAAGAAGGCGCGCACAACGTGAAGAGTCACGTGCGCTGCGACGCGCTGATCCTCGACGAGGAGTCGCGCAGCGACACCTACCCGTACATGGAGATCGAAGAGAAGGACGCGCGCATCGGCCACGAGGCGACCGTCTCGAAGGTCGGCGACGACCAGCTCTTCTACCTGCACAGCCGCGGGCTGAGCGAGCAGCAGGCCACCGCGATGATCGTGAACGGCTTCATCGAGCCGATCACGAAGACGCTGCCGATGGAGTACGCGGTCGAGCTGTCGCGCCTCATCGAGCTGAACATGGAAGGCGCGGTCGGTTAAGACCGCATGACCGCCGCGTTCACGGCCGATGCTGCGCGCGCGCTCGGCGGGCCCGAGTGGCTGGTTCGCCGGCGCCTCGCCGCGGTCGAACGCCTCGCCGACGTCGAGTGGCCCACGCCCGCCGAGGAGATCTGGCGCTACTCGCGGATCGATCGAGCTCGACCTCGACAGTTACCGGCCGTTCACGGCCGACGAGCTCGGTCGGCGCCGGCGACGAGCGGGCGCCCGGCGGCGGCCCGTGGGCCGCGGAAGCGGGCAAGCACGCGGGCATGATCGTCGTGCGCGACGGGCGGGTCGTGCACCACGAGCTCGATCCCGCGCTCGAGGCCAAGGGCGTGCGGGCCTGCGGGATCGCCACCTGTGAAGACGAGCTCGTCGCGATCGCTGCATCGGACGCGCGTCGAGCGCGTCGGAGGACGCCTTCACGGTCCTGCACGACGCGTTCCTCGCGGGCGGCGCCTTCGTGCACGTCCCCGCGGGAGTGGTCGTCGAAGAACCCGATCCTCGTCCTGCACTGGTGCGAGGGCGACGGGCGCGCATCGTTCCCGCACACGTTGGTCTCGCTGGGCGAGGGCGCGCGAGGCCACCGTGCTCGACCGGTTCGGCTCGCCGCAGACCGACCATCTCGTCGACGCGGTCACCGAGCTGCTCGTCGACGACAACGCGCACCTGCGCTACCTCACGGTGCAGGAGCACGGCTCGCGCACGTGGCACCTCGGTTTGCAGCGCGCGCACGTCGGCCGCGACGCGACCTTGCGCACCTCGGCGGTCGCGCTCGGCGGCGACTACGCCCGGCTGCGCAGCGAGGCGCTGCTCACGGGCCAGGGCGCGGAGAGCGACCAGCTCGCGGTGTACTTCGGCGACGGCGCGCAGATGCTCGACTTCCGCACCCTCCAGGACCACGACGCGCCCAACACGCGCAGCGACCTGTTGTTCAAGGGCGCGGTCGAGGACACCGCCCGTTCGGTGTACTCGGGCCTCGTCCACCTGCGGCCCGACGCGCAGAAGGCGAACGCGTCGCAGACGAACCGCAACCTCGTGCTGACCGAAGGCGCGAGCGCGGAGTCGATCCCGAACCTCGAGATCGAGGCCAACGACGTCCGCTGCTCGCACGCGTCGACCGTCGGCCCGATCGACGACGAGCAGCTCTACTACCTCGAGATCGCGCGGCATCCCGCCCGAAGAAGCGGAGCGCCTGATCGTGCTCGGCTTCTTCGACGACGTGTTCGAGCGGCTCCCGGTCGGCGCGCTCACCGCGCGGCCTGCGCCGCTCGGTCGTCGACAAGCTCGAGCACGCGCGGGCGAGGCGTTGATGGGTTCGCTCGTCCGGCTCTGTGTCCGCGAACGACATCGCGCCGGGCACCGCCGGCCGCTTCGACGTCGACGGGCACCGGATCGCGCTCGTGCGCATCGGCGACGACTTCTACGCGCTCGGCGATCGCTGCTCGCACGCCGACTTCTCGCTCTCCGAGGGCGACGTGTGGGAGGACGAGCTCGAGATCGAGTGCCCGAAGCACGGCTCGACCTTCTCGCTGACCACCGGGCGAGCCGCAGACGCTTGCCCGCGACGCAGCCGGTCCCGGTGTACGTGATCCAGGTCGACGGCGACGACGTCTCGGTGGTCCTGCCGTGACCGACCACGATCACGTACTGCGCATCGCCGATCTGCAGGCGACCGTGGCTCGGCACGAGATCCTGCGCGGCGTCGATCTCGAGGTGCGCACCGGCGAGGTGCACGCGCTGATGGGCCCGAACGGCTCCGGGCAAGTCGACGCTCTCGCACGCGCTGATGGGCAGCGCGCGACTACGACGTGACCGGCGGGTCGGTCACCATCGACGGCGAAGAGCTGCTCGGCCTGCCCACGTGGCAGCGGGCGCAGCGCGGGCTGTTCCTCGCGATGCAGTACCCGGTCGAGGTGCCCGGGCGTCCCGCTCGAGGCGCGTCGTCGGCGCGGCGCTGCGAAGCACGCGGCGCGGCGCGCGCCGATCTGCACGACGCGCATCGCCGCCGAGGCCCGCACCGCTCGGCGTACCCGACGAGCTCCTCGGCCGCGGGGTGAACACCGAGTTCTCCGGCGGCGAGAAGAAGCGGGCGGAGACGCGTGCAGCTGGCCGTGCTCGAACCGAAGTTCGCGCGTGCTCGACGAGATCGACTCCGGCCTCGACGTCGACGCGCTGCGCGACGTCGCCCGGCGCGTCTACGCGCTCGCCAAGGACCGTCGAGGTCGGCGTGCTCGCGATCACGCACTACGCGCGGCTGCTCGCGGAGCTGCGGCCCGACCGCGTGCACGTGTTCCTCGCCGGGCGCATCGTGAAGAGCGGCGGCCCGGAGCTGGCCGACGAGCTGGAACGCACCGGCTACGAAGGCATCGCCGCCGAGCTGGGGATCGACGACCTCACCGTGGGTCGACCGCTCGACGCCGACCCGTTCGGGGATCCGACCGATCGGCTCGAATCCGTTCGCCGACCCGTTCGCATAACCGCGCGCCGACCCGGTCGGCACGGCGCGGTGTGGTCTTCCCGCAGCCGCTGTTCTCGTTGATCGTTGCCGACCGATTTGGCCGGATCGGCGCGTGAATTCTTCGGGGTCACCTCTTTGTCGCGTGCAAGGACACGGCTATCGTTCGGCCCTCAGAAATCACGAGGGGGCGCAGTGCGACGGGGGCGGATTATCGCAGCGGCAATCGCTGCTTCATTGTCGGCGGGTGTGTCGTCCGCCGCGATGCGGGCTCGGCCGGGGCAACTCCGGCACCGACCCCCGCGCCGGCCCAGCCGGTCGCCACCGCGGAGCTCGGCGCGCTGTCGAACGCGGCCCGCGCCCGCTTGCGCACGTTCGAGGCGCATGCGGCGCAGCCGCACGCGGTCGCCAACGCCGCGCCCATCGCCCAGAGACTCGATGCATCGACCCCAACGGCGACACGCTGTTCCCGCAGGGCGACCTCACCGGCGTCGGGCGTTCTCCAGAACTCGTCCGGCACGGCGCTTCAGCGTGTCGGTCGTGACGCCGGCCAACCCCGCCACTCGACGCGGACTGGCAAGGCGGTGGTGCGATCGTCGTGTGGTTCCTCGACACGAACGACGACGGCAACATCGACTACCAGATGATCCTCGGGGAGTCGACATCAGCAGACGTTGATCGCGTCTGTTGACCGATAGCACCGGCGACAACCTGCTGTGTGAGGCGTTTCGCGAGCTTCGTGCCGCACGTCGGGTACCGCGCCACCGCGCCCTCCAGCTGCCTCCTGCCACACCTGACCAAGGTCCGCTTCGGCGTCGGGATGATCTACGACGACACCGGCCGACATGAATCCGCCCGTCGACCTCGCGCCCGACGACGCCCTCAGCCCGCCGATCGCCGTCCAGCAGCCGGTGCACGGCACGGGTTACTGGATGCTGGGCGCCGACGGCCAGTGTACCCGTTCGGCGACGCGCACGGGCTTCCCCGGCACGGTTGCCGAACGCGACGGCGATGGCGCCGCGCCACGACGGCACGGGCTACTGGGTCGTCGACCGCGCCGGGCACGTGTTCTCGTACGGTACGGCCGGCTTCTTCGGCGGTTCGCCCGCGCTGCGGTGCGGGCGAGTTCATCTCGAGCACTCTCTCGCGACCCCGAGCGGGGGCGGTTACTGGTTGTTCACCAACCAGGGCCGGGTGTTCCCGTTCGGGAACGCCGCGTTCTCCGGCGACATGTCGGCCGCACACCTGAACGGCCCGATCGTCGCGTCGGTGGCCACGTCGACCGGCAAGGGCTACTACCTCGTCGGTTCCGACGGCGGCATCTTCAGCTTCGGCGACGCCAAGTTCCACGGCTCGACCGGCGAATCTGCACCTGAACAAGCCGATCGTCGGGATCTCACCGACCACCGACGGCAAGGGCTACTGGCTGGTTGGTTCCGACGGCGGCGTGTTCGCGTTCTCGGCGCCGTTCCGGGGCTCGATGGGCGCCGCCCACCTCAACCGCCCGGTCGACGGTCTGGTCGCGTTCGGCAACGGCTACCTGATGGCCGCGTCCGACGGCGGGATCTTCGACTTCTCGAACAAGGCCTTCGATGGCAGCCTCGGAGGCAAGCCTCTCCGCCGCGCCGATCATCGGGCTCGCGGCGTTCAGCTCGTAACGCCCGCTCGTAACGCCCGCTCGTAACTCCCTGGAGGTCCGCCCATTCGGCGGGCCCGGGGGAGTTACGGCTTCTTGGTGGTCGGCGTCGTGGGCTTCGTCGTGCCCGTCGTGGCGATCGTCGTCGAGGTCTTGTGCGGGACCGTGCTGGTGGTCTTCGGTGCGGTCGTCGAGGTCTTCGGCGCGACGGTGGTCGTCGTGGTCTTGGGCGCCGTCGTGGGCGTGGGGCCGACGTAGCCGTTGCCCGCCTTCTTCGGCGTGCCCGACGACGAAGACGGACTCGCCCTGGTGCACGAGTGTGTAGAAGTAGTCGGCGATGTGCATCGGGATGCGGGCGCACCCGTGCGACGCCGGGTACGCCGGCACCGAAGCGAGTCCGTGCACCGCGTCGCTGCCGTTGAAGTAGTACGGATTCCACATCGTGCCGAGCTTGCCGTTCTGCCAGCCCTTGTGCGAGCTCGTAGAAGTGGAAGTGCCCGGTGGGCGTGATCGCGTACTGGCAGCCGTCGACACCGCCGCAGAAGTGCTCGCCGCTCCCGGTGGAGGTCGTGGTGAGCAATTCGGTTGCCAGTTCGTGTAGAGCGTGAGCACCTGGCGGTCGAGATCGATCTCGACGCGGTCAGGCTCGCGTGGCCTCGGCCGGCGTGCACAGGAAGTGGGTGAGCACGATGTCGGTCCGGGCGTCGATGACCCCGGTGCGGGGCAGCCCGAAGTACTTCTGCACCGTGATGACCGCGTACTGGGTGTCCTGGTCGAACACGCCGTCGACCGGGCCCGGATCGAAGTGCAACGCCTTCATGCGCGCTTCGTAGGCCAGCACGGCCGGGCCGCGGGCGCCGTAACCGATGCCGTTGCCCGGGTTGGGCAGCGACTGGTCCGGGGGCTGGACGACCGGCGGGATGGCCGGCATCGTGGTGGGAGGGACGGTCTTGGCCGTCGTGGTGGGCCGCGCCGTGGTGGGCGGGTCGGTCACGACGCTGGCGCTGGTCTGCGGGGCGCCGGATGCCTTCTGCGAGCTCGCGACCGCAGCGTAGGTGCCGGCTCCGGCCGCGACGACTACGACGACCGCGATCGAGGTGACCGCGGCGCGTCGTTTCCAGCTGCCGCGGTTCCGAGCGAGACGAGTCGCGCGGTCGATCTCGTCTGTGGCGCCTTCGGCGCCCGTTTCGTCAGCTCCCACCGGCGTCGGATGGTACCGGACGATTCAGTCGAACTGCGCGCGGGTGCGCATCATCTCTCCCGCGCCGGACGCCTGGTCCGCGACCGGCGTGCGGTCGCGTTCCCGCCGTCAGTGCGCGGGTTCGGTCTCGGATTCGATGAGCGCGGCGATCGCGGCATCCGAGACGACTGCGGTACGCAGGTCGAGGAGGAAGTCGACGACCTCGGACGAGCCGATCAGATCCCGGGACGCGAAGCGCTCGAGTGCCTCGTCGATGATCGTGACGATCCCAGCCTGGTCCACGTGGGTCCTCCTGCTCTGAACGGTCAGCGTAGCCGCCCGTCACCTACGTACGTGCAACGTTCAGTTGAGCGGTCCGGTTCCCGGAAAGCGATCATTCTCTACACCCATGTGACCCACGCCACTCGGACCGGGTCCCGAATGGCTGCTCACGCCTGGGTTTGGGCAGTTTCGTCGAGGGCCTGCTGGAGCGTGTTCCACGCCAGCGTCGCGCACTTGATGCGCACCGGGAACTTCACGACGCCCTGGAGCGCCTCGAGGTCGCCCAGGCGGACCCCGTCGAGCTCGGCGGCGAGGTCGCTGCCGTCGCCGCCGTCGCCTTCGAGCTTCGACTCGTGGATCGACATCAGCGCCTTGAACGCGCGGATGAGCTGGCGGACCTCGGCGAGCGGCTTGCCCTTCACCGCCGCGCTCATCATCGACGTGGAGGCCTGGCTGATCGAACAGCCCTGCCCGGCGATCTTCACGTCGCGCACGGTGTCGGTGTCGGGGTCGACGTCGAGGTAGAGCACGACCTCGTCGCCGCAGAGCGGGTTGAAGCCCTCGACCTTGTGCGCGGGCGGCACCGGCAGCTCGCCGCGGTTCCGGGGCGAGCGGTAGTGGTCGAGGATGATCTCGCGGTAGAGGTCTTCGAGGCCGGCCATCTGCTGCGATCCTAAACCGCGAAGAACTTCTGGGCCTTCGCCAGCGCTTCGATCAGCGCGTCGACGTCGGCTTCGTCGTTGTACACGTAGAACGAGGCCCGGGTGGTGGCCGGGACGCCGAGCTGGCGCATCAGCGGCTTGGCGCAGTGGTGGCCGGCCCGCACGCACACCGCGTCTTCGTCGAGCACCTGGCTGATGTCGTGCGCGTGGATGCCGTCGAACAGGAACGAGACTGCGCCGCCGCGGACGGTCGACGTCGTGCGGACCGTAGATCGTGAGGCTGTCGCCGAAGCGCTCGTGGAGCGCCTCGAGCGCGTAGCTGGTGATGAGCGCGTCTCGTGGGCGCGGACGGCGTCCATGCCGATCGCGGTCGATGTAGTCGATCGCGGCGCCGAAGCCGACGGCCTCGACGATCGCCGGCGTGCCGGCCTCGAACTTCCACGGGACGTCGTTGGTGGTGAAACCGTCGAGGCGGACGTCGCGGATCATCTCGCCGCCGCCGAGGAACGGGGGCATCGCCTCGAGCAGCTCGACGCCGGGCCCACAGCGCGCCGATCCCGGTGGGCCCGAGCATCTTGTGCGACGAGAAGGCGACGAAGTCGGCGTCCCAGGCCTGCACGTCGGTCGCGACGTGCGGGACGTACTGGCACGCGTCGACCAGCACGAGCGCGCCGTGCGCGTGGGCGGCGTCGGCGAGCGGGCGGATGTCGTTGATCGTGCCGAGCACGTTCGACATCGCGCGTGATCGCGAGGAGCTTGGCGCCGTCGAGCAGCGCGTCGAGATTCGTGAGGTCGAGCCGGAAGTCGGCGGTCAGCGGGATCCAGCGCAGCTCGATGCCGCGCTCGGCCGCGAGGATCTGCCACGGCACGACGTTGGCGTGGTGCTCCATGTGCGAGAGCACGATCGACGTCGCCGGCGTGCAGGTTCGCCCGGGCCCACGTGTACGCGACGAGGTTGATCGACTCGGTCGCGTTGCGGGTGAAGACGATCTCTTCGGTGTGCGGCGCGTTGACGAAGCGGCGCGACCTTGCGCGCGCGCGTCCTCGAACGCGGCGGTCGCCTCCTCGGCGATCGTGTACACGCCGCGGTGGATGTTCGCGTAGTGGTTCCGGTAGCAGTCGTCCATCGCGTCGAGCACGGCGAGCGGCTTCTGCGACGACGACGCGGAGTCGAGGTAGACGAGGCGCTTGCCGTTGACCTCGCGCTCGAGGATCGGGAAGTCGCGCTTGATCGTGGCGACGTCGAGGGCGGTCATGCCGGCGCCTCCTCATGCGCGCGACTTCGGCGCGGAAGCTGTCGAAGCCCTCGGGCCTCGACCGTCGAGCGAGATCTCGGGGCCGCCGGTCGCGACGATGCGGCCGTCGACCAGCACGTGCACGACGTCGGGGACGAGGTGGTCGAGGATGCGCTGGTAGTGCGTGATCAGCGAGGATGCCCGAGGTGCGGGCGCGCCGTGCGCACCTCGGCGATGCCGGCTGCGACCTGGCGCAGCGCGTCGATGTCGAGCCCGGAGTCGGTCTCGTCGAGCACCGCGACATCGGGTTCGAGCATCGCCATCTGCAGGATCTCGTTGCGCTTCTTCTCGCCGCCGGAGAAGCCCTCGTTCAGGTAGCGCTCCTGGAAGCGGGTGTCCATGCCCAGGCGCTTGGTCCAGTCGATGAGGCTGCATGCGCACTTCGAGCACCGAGAAGTCGTCGATGCCCTTGCGCTTGGCGATCGCCTGGCGCAAGAAGTTGAGCACCGACACGCCCGGGGATCTCCTCGGGATGCTGGAAGCCGAGGAACAGGCCCCGCTGCGGCCCGTTCGTCGGTCGGGAGGTGCGGTGATGTCCTCGCCGTCGAGCAGGATGCGACCGCGCGGTGACGAGGTAGGCGGGGTTGGCGAGGAGCGTGTTGGCGAGGGTCGACTTGCCGGAGCCGTTCGGGCCCATGAGGGCGTGCAGCGAACCCGGCTCGACCTGCGAGGCTGACGCCCCGCAGGATCTCCCGGTCGTCGACGGAGACGTGCAGGTCGTCGATCTCGAGCGCAGGGGTAACGCCTTGGGGGACGGCAGTTTCGGGGGGAGCCACGTCGGTCATTGTAATAACACTACGGCCGTAGTGGAAATCCGGTTCCCGACAATTTCCGGGGTTACGGCGTGCTGCTTATCGCCTTTTCGTAGACGGCTTCGTAGCCCCGCACCATGGCCTGGGCCGAGAACAGCTTCTCGACCCGGGCCCGGCAGTCGGCGGGCGACAAGTTGCGGGCCGCGCCGATCGCGTCCACGAGGTCGTCGTCGCCGTCGCGGCGAAAGCCCGGTCACGCCGTCGTCGACCAGCTCGGGCGCCGCGCCCCAGTTCGTCGTGACGACGGGAGTACCGCACGCCATGGCTTCGACCATCACGAGGCCGAACGGCTCGGGCCAGCGGATCGGGAAGATCATGGCGCAGGCCCGGCCGAGCATGTCGACCTTCTTCTCGTGCGAGACGTTCTCGTACAGCTCGATGTCGCTCGCCAGCAGCGGCTCGATCTCGTGCTCGAAGTACTCGCGCTCGGGTTGCTCGCTGCGCTTCAGCAGCATCTGCAGCGGCAGGCCGGCCCGGCGGGCGATGTTGATCGCCTCCTTCGGGCCCTTGTCGGGATTCGACGCGCCCGATGTACACGAGCACGTCGTCCTTCTTCTCGCGGAAGGGATACGAGCTCGAGGTCGATGCCGTTGTGCACGGTGCCGATGTACGGCGGATGTCGGAGTTGTCGGCCCGCTGCGCGTCGCTGATCGCGACGAGGTGCACGTGCCGACCGGCGATGCTGTAGAAGCAGCCGCGTCTGCGGCGGTCCACGGCCCGTGCAGCGTGTGCACGACCGGCGGTCGGCCCGTGCAGCATGCGCACCGCAGATCGGGCCGACGATCCCGGCGTGGTCGTGGACGACGTCGAACCCGTCCACCTGCAGGTACGCCGACAGCGCGTGGAAGCCGTCGTACCAGGCGTTGCCGAGCTCGCGCGGGTCGGGCGGCTCCGCCATCGGCGAGATGAGCTTGGCCTTCGTCTCGGAGCCGCCGCTGGCGAACAGCGTGACGTCGTGGCCGGCGTCGACCAGGCCGTCGGCGAGCAGCGACACGACGAGCTCGATCCCGCCGTATCCCTTCGGGGGGACGGGGAACCAGACCGGGGCGACGACCGCGATACGCATCGGGCGCGGAGGCTAATGCGACCCCGTGCGGGTAGGGGCGATCCGCGGCGAAGCGACGGAAATCAGGGGCGAGAAGCGGTCGAATTGCCGGTAGTAGTTTCTCGACGATGCCGGAGCCCTGGACGACCAGCGCCAGCGCGAGCATCGGGGCCGACGGCATCGTGACCCTCGTCGAGGGCTCGGCGTTCTGCATCTCGAGCCGGTCGGGCGAGATCGACCCGGCCCGCCCGCAGGGACTGTTCTTCCGCGACACCCGCTTCATCTCGGAGCTGCGGCTGCACGCTGAACGGCGTCACGCCCGAACCGCTGGCGGCGACCGCGCCCGACCCGTTCAGCGGCGTGTTCGTGCTGCGCGGGCATCCGTCGCAAGGGCCATGCCGACTCGCATCTCGTGCTGTTCCGTCGCCGCTACGTCGGGCGCGGGATGCGCGAAGACCTCGAGATCGAGAACTACGGCGAGGAGGCCGCGTTCTGCTCGATCGAGCTCGTTGATCGACGCCGACTTCGCCGACCTGTTCGAGGTCAAGGAAGGGCGGGTCAGCAAGCAGGGCGAGCTCGGATGTCGCCAACGAGGGCTCGCGGCTCACGTTCCGGTACAAGCGGCACTCCTTCCAACGCGCGACGCACGTCGACTTCAGCGGGTCGCCGCGCATCTCGGGCATCGCACGTCGTGTACGAGATGGTCGTTCCGCCGCGCGGGCGCTGGTCGGCGTGCATCGAGGTGACGCCGGTGATCGGCGATCTGGAGGTCACGCCGCGGTATCAGTGCGGCCAGCCGGTCGAGCGTTCCACGCCGGTCGCCCGGCTCGAGGAATGGCGGGCGCGGATGCCCGTCGTGACGAGCGACGACGATCAGTTCCGCGCGCTGCTCGACCGCTCGACCCGCGACCTCGCCGGGTTGCGCATCTTCGATCCCGAGTTCCCCGACCGCGCGGTCGTCGCCGCCGGCGCGCCGTGGTTCATGACGCTGTTCGGGCGCGACTCGCTGATCACGTCGTGGATGACGATGCTCGTCGATCCCGATCTCGCGCTCGGGCACGCTGCAGACGCTCGCGCGCTTCCAGGGCCAAGAGGTCGACCCGCGCACCGAGGAGGAGCCGGGCCGGATCCTGCACGAGATGCGGTTCGGCGAGACCGCGTCGCTCGCGCTCGGCGGCGGCCGGGTCTACTACGGCACCGTCGACGCGACGCCGCTGTTCGTCATGCTCGTCGGCGAGTTGTCGCGTTGGGGTTCACGGCGCGACGAGGTCGACGCGTTGCTGCCGGCGGCCGACGCGGCGCTGCAATGGATCACCGACTACGGCGACCGCGACGGCGACGGTTACGTCGAGTACCAGCGCACCACCGACCACGGGCTGCAGAACCAGGGTTGGAAGGACTCCTGGGACTCGATGCGCTTCGCCGACGGTTCGCTCGCCGACACCGCCGATCGCGCTGTGCGAGGTGCAGGGCTACGTGTACGCGGCGCTCGTCGCGCGCGGTCGCACTGCGCGACCGAGGCCGGCGACCACGAGCTGCGCCGCGTCGCTGACGCGCACGGGCCGCCGAGCTGAAGCGCCGGTTCAACGAAGACTTCTGGGTCGACACGAACGACGGCGGCTACTTCGCGCTCGGCCTCGACCGCGACAAGAAGCGCATCGACGGCATCGGCTCGAACATGGGCCACTGCCTCTGGACGGGCATCGTCGACGAGGAGAAGGCGCCGCTCGTCGCGCAGGTGCTGCGTGTCGGAAGGCATGTTCAGTGGGTGGGGCGTGCGCACGCTGTCGTCGGCGAACGCGGGCTACAACCCGATCTCGTATCACTGCGGGAGCGTGTGGCCGCACGACAACGCGCTGCTGCGCCGCGGGCCTCATGCGCTACGGCTTCGCCGACGAAGCGCACCGCGTCATGCGCGGGCATGGTCGACGCGTCGCCGCTGGTTCGGCGACCTGCTGCCCGAGCTGTTCGCGGGCATGCGACCGCGCCGGCGCTCAGCTTCCCGGTGAGCTATCCCACCTCGTGCTCACCGCAGGCGTGGGCCGCGGCGTCGCCGTTGCTGTTCCTGCGCACGCTGCTTGCGGTTCGAGCCCGACATCCGCAACAACAAGCTGCACCTCGCGCCCGCGGTGCCCGACTGGATCGGCACGCTGCGGCTCGAGCGCATCCCGATCATGGGTGGTCAGCTCGGCGGTCGAGGTGACGGGCGAGGTCGTGAAGGTGCTCGAGGTGCCGGAGGACCTGACGATCGTCTCCGATCCCCGCCGGCCTACGACGCCCGCGCTCAGTCCGGCGCGCCGGGCGAGCGAGCAGGGCGAAGTCGCCGGCGGGGTCGGTCCACCACTCGACGAGCTCCATGCCCGGCCGCGCGCAGCTCGCGCTCGACGCGTTCGCGGGTGAACTTGGCGCTGACCTCGGTGCGCATCTCCTCGCCCGCCGTCGAACTGCACCTCGAGCTCGAGCGCCCGCACCTGCACCGTCTGCGCGCGCGTCGAACGCAGGCGCATCTCGATCCATTCGCGTTCGGTGTCGAAGACCGCGACGTGATCGAACGCGTCGACGTCGAAGTCGGCGCCGAGCTCGCGGTTCATCACGTGCAGCACGTTCTTGTTGAACTCGGCGGTGACGCCCTGCGCGTCGTCGTACGCGGCCTCGAGGCGGGCGACGTCCTTGACGAGGTCGGTGCCGAGCAGGAGGTAGTCGTCGGGCCCGAGCATCGGCGGCGACATCGCGCAGGAACACCGACCGCGCCTCGGGGAGCAGGTTGCCGATCGTGCCGCCGAGGAACACGACGAGCCGGCGCCCGCCGCGCGGGATCGTGTCGAGGTCGAGGGTGAAGTCGCCGACGACGGGTTGCACGTCGATGCCCGCGTACTCGTGTCTCGATCGCGGCGGCCGCGTCGTGCAACGTGCGCTTGCTGACGTCGAACGGGACGAAGCGCCGGAGCGTGCCCGCGCCGCGCATCCCGTCGAGCAGGACACGGGTCTTCTCCGAGGTTCCCGATCCGAGCTCGACGAGCGTGTCGGCGTTGGTGCGCCGGGCGATGGTGTCGGCCCGCGCCTCGAGGATCGCCCGCTCGCAGCGCGTCGGGTAGTACTCCTCGACGCGCGTGATCTCGTCGAACAGCTCCGAGCCGCGGTCGTCGTAGAACCACTTCGGCGGGATGTCCTTGGGGTGCGGCGGTCAGGCCGCGTTCGACGTCTTCTTCGATGGTGCTCACGATGTGAGGTCCTGGGCGAGGCGCACGCCGCCGAACATCCAGCGGCTCGCGGGCGGGAAGAAGTTGCGGTAGGTGACCCGGGTGTGGCCGGCGGGGGTGTCGCGCGCGCCGCCGCGCAGCGTCATCTGCCCGCTCATGAACTTGCCGTTGTACTCACCGACGGCTCCGGCCGCGGGCCGGAAGCGCGGGTAGGGGAGGTACGCGCTCGACGTCCACTGCCAGGCGACGTCGTTCGATCTCGCGCAACGTGCCCGGCGCGAGGCACTGCGCCGCGTGCTCCCACTCGAACTCGGTGGGCAGGCGCGCGTCGCGCCAACGCGCGTACGCGTCGGCTTCGTAGTGGCTCACGTGCACGACGGGTTCGTTCGGGTCGAGCGCGCGCCGGCCGCCGAGCGTGAAGATGCTCCAACCATCGGCACCGTCGTCGCGCCAGTAGAGCGGTGCCTCCCAACCGTTCGTCCTGCACCGCGTACCAACCGTCGGAGAGCCACAGCTCGGGACGGCGGTAACCGTCGTCGGCGATGAACTCGAGCCACTCGCCGCGCGGTCACGAGACGGTCGGCGATGCCGATCGGCTCGAGGTGCACGACATGACGCGGACTCTCGTTGTCGAACGAGAAGCCCGCGTCCTCGTGACCGATCTCGGTGTTGCCGCCGTGCACGGGTGCGTAGCCCAGCGGCGTCGGCGACCGCCGGCACGTACGGCGCGTCGAGGTAGACGGGATCGGTCGGATTGCAGTGCAAGCACGTGCTTGATGTCCATCAGCAAGCAGCTCTTGATGCTGTTGTTCGTGATGCAGTCCGAGCACGACGAGCGCCGCGGCCTCGGCGTCGCACTCGTCGATGAGCTCGTGCATCGCGTCGTCGACGTGCACGCGGTAGTTCGCGACCTCGTCGACCGACGGGCGGGAGAGCAGGCCGCGTTGCGGACGCGGATGCCGCGGGCCGACGGCCTCGTAGTACGAGTTGAAGAGGTACGCGTACGCGGGATCGAACGGCGTCGTAGCCGCGAGCTGCGGGGCGAGAGCAGGAACGTCTCGAAGAACCACGTGGTGTGCGCCCGATGCCATTTCGTCGGGCTCACGTCGGGCATCGACTGGACGACTTGGTCTTCGTCGGAGAGCGGTGCGGCGAGGTCGTCGGTGTGAGTCCGGACCCGGCGGTAGTGCTCGTGCAGAGCGACGCGATCGGCCGCGTCGAGGGAAGCGTTGGTGGCGAGTGCGGTCATGCGCCGAGCGACCCGAAACAGGCTGCGACCCAAGCGCAGTTACGAACCGGAGCGGTCCATTCCACGATGCTGATCATCGGGCTCCCCTCTCTCCCCGTGGACGTGAGTACGGAACAACGTCGTCCTCGGGTTCATGCCGCGCGTTACAAAAGAGTTCGAAGTTGGCACTTCGGGTGGATGTCCCGCCGCGGATTTCAACCTACCCAGGTGGTGCGACGCTTACGTCGCGCTTTCCCCGACGCGGGCGACCCGTACGGATCGCCCCGGTCACCAGCCCCGGTCGACCCACTCGTCGAGGTGCGGGCGCTCGCTGCCGATGGTCGTGTCGAGCCCGTGACCGGGGAGAACGAGCGTCTCCGACCGGGCAGGGTGAACAGCCGACCGTCGACCGACCGGATGATGGTCGGGAAGTCGCCGCCATCGAACGTGGTGTTGCCGACGCCGCCCGGGAACAGCGTGTCGCCGCTGAACAGCACGGGGTGGCCCTCGAGCAAGAAGCAGGTGGAGCCCGGGAGTGTGCCCGGGCGTGTGGATCGTCCGCAGCCGCAGGTCGCCGACCTGGATCACCTCGTCGTCGGGGATCGTGAAGTCGTAGCCCGGGAGCATCGCGGCGTCGTCGGTGGCGATCCCCACGTCGATGCCGGCGTCGCGCATCTGGGTGACGGCCTGGATGTGGTCGAAGTGGCCGTGGGTCGTGAGGACCCGGCGCACTCCGGTGGCCTTCGACACCTCGAGCAGCAATTCGTGCTCGTTGGCGGCGTCGAGCAGGACCGCCTCGCCCGTCGCCTTGTCGCGCAGGATGAAGACGTTGTTCTCGAACGGCCCGACGACGAGCTTGTCGATCCGGACGTCGGAGGTCTCGTAGTGCGCGGGGCGAGTGAGCGTGCCGGCCATTGTTTCGAGCGTAGTTGGGGTCCCCGAGCTGCAGGTCCCGGGACCGACCGGCGGGGTTGACCTGGAAACATGACCGGTCGGTCAAGTAGCGTCGGCTCGCCATGGATTTCGTCGACACGCCCGCGGAAGCGGCCTTCCGAGCGGAGGTGCGCGCCTGGCTCGACGAGCACCTCGTGGGCGAGTTCGCCGCGCTCGGGCCGGGCAACGGCCCAGCCGACGAGACGCGGCTGGGACGTCCGCGTCGAGTGGGAGAAGGTGCTCGGCGCCGACCGCTGGGTCGGCCTCACTGGCCGATCGAGTACGGCGGGCCGCGCCGCGAACACGGCCGAGCAGATCATCTTCAACGAGGAGTACACCCGCGCCAACGCGCCGACGCGCTTGTCGTTCTTCGGCGAGGGCCTCTTCGCCCCGACCCTGATCCAGTTCGGCACCGACGAGCAGAAGCAGCGCTTCCTGCCGAAGATCCAACACGGTCGACGAGATGTGGTGCCAGGGATTCTCCGAGCCCAACGCCGGGCAGCGACCTCGCGAACATCCAGACCCGCGCCGTGCTCGACGGCGACGAGTGGGTGATCACCGGTCAGAAGGTGTGGACCACGCTCGCGCACCGCGCCGACTGGTGCTTCGTCGTGTGCCGCACCGATCCCGGAGTCGACCTCGCACCACGGCCTCTCGTACCTGTTGTGCCCGATGGACCAGCCCGGCATCGAGGTGCGGCCGCTGCGCCAGATGACGGGCAGCGCGGAGTTCAACGAGGTCTTCTTCGACGGCGCCCGCACCGCGAAGGAGAACGTGCTCGGCCCGGTCGGCGAGGGCTGGAAGGTCGCGATGGCGACCCTCGGCTTCGAGCGGGGAACTGCCTTCATGTCGTCGCAGCTCGCGTTCGAGGGCGAGTTCACGGAGCTGCTCGACGACCGCGCACAAGAACGGCGCCGCCGAGCGATCCGGCGCTGCGCGACGAGCTGGCCGACGCGCTACGTGGGCCTCCAGGTCATGAAGTACAACGGCATGCGCATGCTGACCAACCTCGTGAAGACGGGTGCGGTCGGCCCGGAGGCGAGCATCGGCAAGCTGTTCTGGACCACATGGCACAAGCGCTTCGGCGAGACGGCGATGCGACGTCCTCGGCGCCGACGCGCTTACGGTGCAGCGTTCGCCGGCGGGCGAGTACGAGCTCGACGACCTGCAATACATCTTCATGGCGAGCCGCGCGGAGACCATCTACGCCGGCGCGAGCGAGATCCAACGCAACATCATCGGTGAACGAGTTCTGGGCTTCCACGCGAGCCCCGCTGAACAGGAGAGCAGAGCAACGTGAACTTCGCCTTCTCCGAGGAGCAAGAAGAGCTGCGGCGCACGGTGCGGCAGTTCCTCGAGGCCAAGTCGCCCGAGACCGAAGTCCGCCGGCTGATGGAGACGACCGAGGGCTACGACCCCGTCGGTGTGGAAGCAGATGGGCCAAGAGCTCGGCCTGCAGGGCCTCGCGATCCCCGAGGAGTACGGCGGCCAGGGCTTCACGTTCATCGAGCTCGGCATCGTGCTCGAGGAGATGGGCCGCGTGCTGCTGTGCGCGCCGTACTTCTCGTCGGTGGTGCTCGCCGCCAACGCGATCCTCGAACGCGGGCACCGACGCGCAGAAGGCGGCGCTGCTGCCCGGCATCGCGACCGGCGACACGATCGCCGACGCTCGCGTTCACCGAGCCGTCCGGCAAGTGGGACGCGGCCGGCATCACGCTCGAGGCCACGCCGCGAAGGCGACGACTTCACGCTCTCGGGCGAGAAGATGTTCGTGATCGACGGCCACATCGCCGACCTGATCGTCGTCGTCGCCCGCACGCGCGGGCACGACCGGGACCGACGGCATCTCGTTCTTCACCGTCGCCGGCGACGCCAAGGGCCTGACCCGCACGCCGCTCTCCGACGATGGACATGACGCGCAAGCAGGCGAAGCTCGAGTTCAACAAGGTCGTGGCCGAGCCGCTCGGCGCGCCGGGATCGGGTTGGCCCGCGTTCTCCAAGACGCTCGACCAGGCCGCGGTCGCGCTCTCCAACGAGATGATGGGCGGCGCGCAGAAGGTGCTCGAGATGTCGGTCGAGTACGCCAAGGTGCGCGTGCAGTTCGGCCGGCCGATCGGGTCGTTCCAGGCGATCAAGCACAAGTGCGCCGACATGCTGCTCGAGGTCGAGTCGGGCAAGTCGGCCGCGTACTACGCGTCGTGGGCCGCGGCCGAGGACAACGACGAGCTGCCGGTCGTCGCCGCGCTGTCGAAGGCGTACTGCTCGGAGGCGTACTTCCACGCCGACCGCCGAGAACATCCAGATCCACGGTGGCATCGGGTTCACCTGGGAGCACCCCGCGCACCTCTACTTCAAGCGCGCGAAGAGCTCCGAGATCTACCTCGGTGACCCCACGTACCACCGCGAGCTGCTTGCCCAACGCATCGGGATCTGAACCCGGCTTGGATCGCGACTTCACCGTCGCGGCGTTCAACGCACACTGGGGAGTCGGCCGGTTCGGCGCCTCCGCGGCGTGCGTTTCGACGTCGCGCGACGTCGTCCGCGGCTTCGACGCCGACCTCGTCGTGGTCCCGGAGTCGTGGCGCGGCGTCGACGGGGTCGGCGTGCTCGACGAGCTCGCGCGACGACGGCTATCACGTCGAGACGATCGAGTTCATGCGCCTCGAGCACCGGCCGCGCACGCGCAGCGTCGACCGCGACTCCGTGCCCTGCGACGGCGCGTGGGAGCTCGGCGGTCTGCTCGCGCTTTCCGGTGCTGCAGCGCCGCCTGATCCCGATGGGCAGCGGTCGCGCGACGACGCCGCGGGCTTTCGCAACGCGCTCGCGCTCACGGTCTCGATCGCCGGGACTCCCGTGGAGATGATCGGCCTGCACGTGTCGTCGAAGGTCTGGCGGCTCGCCCCGGTCAAGCACCTGTTGAACCTGCGGGGCGGGCTGACGGCGAACGGTCCGCAGATCCTCGCCGGCGACTTCAACTTCTGGGGCCCGGGCGTCGGCGCGGCGATGCACGGCTGGCAGCGTCCCGTCCGCGGCCGCACCTATCCCTCGCACCGCCCGCACAGCCAGATCGATCATATGCTCGTGCGGGGTGGCATCGAGGGGCTCGGCGGCGAGGTCCTGCCCGAGACTCCGTCGGATCACCGCCCGATCCGAACCCGGTTGCGCCTATCCGAACCCGGTAACAACGGCGGGGCGGGGTAACGTAACGCCCATGTCGGCGCCGCCCATTCGAGTGCCGCGCGCCTCGGGCGAAACGATCGTCCGGCCCCGCATGACCGGTCCGCGAGCGACTCGCGCGGATCGTCCAGCGCCGCGAGCTTCTGCGTCGGGATGATCCGCAACGAGCTCAAGGTCAAGTACAAGAACAGCGTCCTCGGGTTCGCGTGGTCGTTGCTGAACCCGCTGCTGTACCTGGTCGTCTTCTACATCGCGTTCACGATCATCTTGAGGTCGGGTATCCCCGCGTTCCCGATCTACCTGCTCTCGGGCCTGCTCGTGTGGAACCTCTTCTCGACCGGCCTCGGCGGCGCGACCGGTTCGGTCGTCGGCAACGCCGGGCTCGTGAAGAAGGTCGTCGTTCCCGCGCGAGATCCTGCCCATCGCCGCGGTCGGCAGCATGCTCGTGCACTTCTTCCTGCAGAGCTCGGTGCTGTTCACCGTGCTCGCCATCGTGCGCTGGCACGTCGCGTGGGCGTACATCCCGCTCATCCCGTTCGCGCTGGCTCGCGCTGCTGCTCGTCACCGGCGCGCTGGGCATCCTGCTCTCCGCGATCAACGTGTACCTGCGCGACACGTCAGCACTTCCTCGAGCTCGCGCTGCTGGCGTGGTTCTGGGTCACGCCGATCGTGTACGCGTTCCATGACGATGCGAACCGCCGCCACGGGGGCTGGTTCAAGACGTCTGGCTGGCGAACCCGGTCACGCCGATCGTGCTCGATCGTTCCAACGCGCGATCTACGCCAAGCTCGACAACCCGAAGATCGTCCGCCGGTCATCCGGTCACCAGCTGCTGCCGCACTGGCCGTACTGGGCGCTACGTCGCGTATCTCGGGTACTCGTTCGTGTTCGGCGTGGATCTTCCTTGCGATCGCGATCCGGGTGTTCGGTCGCTCGGAGGCGAACTTCGCGGAGGAGCTCTAGATGGCGGCCGCGATCGAGGTCCGCAGCGTCTCCAAGCAGTTCCGGCTGTACCACGAGCACTACACGTCGCTGAAGGAGCGGGTCGTCAACTTCGGGCGCATCCCCTACGAGCCGTTCATGGCCCTCGAAGACGTCGACTTCGACATCGAAGAGGGCTCGACCGTCGGCATCCTCGGCCACAACGGCTCGGGCAAGTCGACGCTGCTCAAGTGCGTCGCCGGCATCCTCCAGCCGAACGCGGGGCGAGATCGTCACCCGGGGCCGGCTGGCCGCGCTGCTCGAGCTCGGCGCGGGCTTCAACCACGAGCTCACCGGCCGCGAGAACGTCTTCATGAACGCGTCGATCCTCGGTCTGTCGAAGCGGGACACCACGGCGATCTTCGACGAGATCGTCGCCTTCGCCGAGCTCGAGAAGTTCATCGACATGCAGGTGCGGCACTACTCGTCGGGCATGTACGTGCGGCTCGGCTTCGCGGTCGCCGTGAACGTCGACCCCGACATCCTCCTCGTCGACGAAGTGCTGGCCGTCGGCGACGAGGCGTTCCAGCGCAAGTGCATCGAGCGGGTCAAGCAGTTCCAAAAAGAAGGCCGCACGATCCTGTTCGTCACGCACGCGGCCGACCTCGTGCGCAAGATCTGCGACCGCGGCCATCGTGCTCGACCACGGCCAGATGGTGATCGACGCCGCGCCGGGCGAGGCCGTCCGGGTCTTCCGGGAGACGCTCACCGGCGGGGAGCTGAACGACCACGAACCGGAAGCGGAGTCGGACGCCGACGAGTCGGCCGACGCGGGGAGCACCACTCCCGAAGCCACCCACCGGGTGCAGATCACCAACGTGGCGATCGAGCACCCGGGTCAGCGCCTCAGCCGCACCTGGCTGTTGCCCGACGAAGCCGATGACGATCCGGGTGCAGTACCACGCGACCGAGCGCACCGACGACCTGCTGTTCGGCATCGCCATCCACGACCAGAACGGCAGGCATCTCTACGGCACGAACACCGACATCCTCGGTGTCGACGTCCCGCCCGCCGACGGCGACGGCGAGATGTCGCTTCGAGTTCCAGCGCATCCCGCTGCTCGACGGCACGTACCTCGTCACGCTCGCGATCCAGTCGACCAGACGAGGGCACGGTCTACGACTGGCGGGAACAGCAGTACGCACTTCGAGGTGATGAACCCGTCCCGTACCAGCGGCCTCGTCGCGTTCCCCGTCGACGTCAAGTTCGGCCTGCCCGGCGTCGGTCTGGCCGAGGGCACCGGGGCGTGACGGTCCGGAGCCTGATCGCGGCCCCGATCCGCCGGGCATTGCACGACGGTGCGGCCCGCTGGCCGCTGTTCCGCAAGGTGGTGCAGGTCGGGGCACGCGAGTTGGAACGCGCGCTGCACGACGACCTCTACACCGAGGGTTACTACGGCGAGGCCGGTGGCCCGCTGTCGGCCACGGGCATCGGGACCGAGGAATACACACGCAGCGCCACCCACGCCGACGAAGGCGCGTATCTCGTGTGGCGGTTCCTGCCGGTTCAGCGCACGCTCGACATCGGGTGCGCGTTCGGGTTCCTGGTCGAGGCGGAACGCGAGCTCGGGCTCGACGCGTTCGGGGTCGACGTGAGTCAGTACGCGCTCGACCATGCCGCGCTCGGCGCGCGCGGTCACGTGCGCTACGGAAACCTGTTGCACCGGTTGCCGTTCGGCCGCGACTCGTTCGACGGCGTGTCGTTGTTCGAGACGCTCGAACACCTCCCGCCGGAAGTGATCCCGCGTGCGTTGCGCGAGGTGCGGCGCATGACGAAGAAGTACGTCATCGCCACCATCCCGTCGTTCGGTGACAACCCCAACGGACCGGGCGGTTGGTTCGACGTGAAGGTGCGCCCCGAACGGCTCGACTACTACCGGTCGCTCGGCGAGAGCTACGACGGCCCGGTCGCGTACGACGACCTGTACCGCGACGCCGACGGTGCGCCGATCATGGGCCACCTGACCATCGCGTCGTTTGCGTGGTGGACGCGACAGTTCGAAGAAGCGGGGTTCGTGCGCGACGCCGACATCGAACGGCGGATCCATCCGCACCTCGCCCAGCTCGGGCTCACGAAGTACTGGAACCTCTACGTGCTGCGGGTGCCCGACGAGCCCGCGCTCGGCCGCGAACACCGCAGCGCGTCCGAGATCGCCGACGTCGAGAAGCGTCTCGGCTTCACAGAACGCACCGCCGATCCCGAAGATCTCGAACGGGTGCGCGCCGTCCTCGGCGACGTTGTCTGACGAACGGGTCTAGCGGACGGTCACGGGCAGCCGGAGCGTGAGGCCGGGCCGCAGGTGGTCGAGCCAGGCGAACGCTTCCTGCACGAGCGCGAACTCCAGCACGTATTCGCCGGGCTGATCGGGCATCGCGACCATCAGCGGCAACACCGTGGTGGCGCCGGGGCCGAGGGGCTCGCGGAAGAACGACCGGATGCCGTCGGGCTCGTACATCTCGCCGCTCGCGGTCCGGAAGCGGTACGACGCGCAGACGGGGTGGTTGGGGAACGTGCTCGAGAACCAATCCTCGCCCGTGTTCTTGATCACCACTGGGAGCGTGACGGTGGCCTTCTCGGTCGAGACGAGGCGGTTCACGTCGAAGCGCGCTTCGTAGGAAGGCGAGTGGATGTAGTTCAGCGGCGGCGGGGTCCGGCGCGTACGGCGTAGTGCGCGCCCGGCCACGTGGCGCAACCGGGGCACGATGTCGGCGACGGTGGGCTTCGCCGGCTGTTCGACCATCTGTTCCGCGCGCGTTCCGCATACGAGGTCGACGATGCCCAGCCGGCGCAGCTCGCGTTCGATCTGCTCGTTGGTGGTGATCTCGCGCACCGCGGAGCCGTCGATGTAGAAGACCTTGCCGTAGATGTCGCGCAGCACGCCGACGAGGTCGTCGGGGCCCGCCTTCTGGAAGCGTTCGAGCGCGACCGGATTGCACTCCACTACGAGGAAGGGCCGGAAGCGTTCGAGGGTCCGGCGCGCGCCTTCGATGACCCGGAGCTCGGCCCCTTCGATGTCGAGCTTGATGACGTCGACGTGCGTGAGCTCGAGCGTCTCGGCCCAATCGTCGAGCCGAGTGACGTGGATCTTCTCGCTCGACGCCTCGTGCGCCGCCGTTTGCGAGATGTACGCGCCACCGGGGTGCGACTGCGCGACCTGGAGCTCCAATGTGCCGGTGATGTCGTACACGCCCATCTGCGCGGCGACGACGTTGGCCGCATGCGCAGTCTCGACGTTCTGGGCGAGATACGCGTAGCTCGTGTCGCCGGGCTCGAACGCGTACACGGTTCCGTCGAATGCCAGGCGTGCCATGAGGAGCGCGAGGATCCCGATGTTCGCGCCGATGTCGACACACACGTCGGCGGGTTGCACGACGCGGCTCAAGACGTTCATCACCTGGGGCTCGTAGTTGCCCTGCGCGCGTTCGATCGCGCCGATCACCCCGAAATCGTCGGCCGATCCGGTGATCGAAAGCGGCGTCGGGCTGTTCGGCACCAAGACGTCGACGTGCTTGTCCATCTCTCGGGAACCTCCGGGCCGCGGTGGCCGAGACTAATCGTGCGCAGTTGTGCCGAGTCGTGCCTCGTTGTGGAGGGATCGAACGGCGCGGGTTGCGACCGCCTCGACGAAGGTCGCGTAGCGGTTGATCACGTCGTGCCAGTGGTAGTGGCGGTCGACGTACGCCTGTCCGGCCCGGCCCAGCGCGGTTCGCAGCCCGGGCGACTCCGACAGGCGATCGAGCTCGACCTCGAGCTCGGCGTAGTCGCCGAACGCGAGCCCGCCGCCGGAACGTTGCACGTGGTCGAGGGTCACCGCACACCGGCGGTTCACGAGCACGGGCGTGCCGACCGCCCACGCTTCCATCAGCACCACCGAGAACGACTCGAACGCGCTCGGCGACACCAGCGCGTCGGCGCCGCGCAGCAATCCCCACTTGACCGACTCGTCGACGACGCCGGTCACGACGATGTCGGGATGAGCGGGCGGTTCGTTGCTGATCGGGCCCGCGAAGACGAGTTGCAGCGGCCCGCCCCGGCGCGCCTTGTAACGGGTGAAGCACTCCGCGAGAAGGCGGGCTCCCTTGCCGTCGTCGACGCGCCCGAGACACAACACGTACGGGCGCTGATCGAGGCCGATCGCCTTGCGGGCCGCGTTGGGTTTTCCCGGAGCGGCATCGACGCCGAGCCCGACCACGACCGCGGGTTTCGACGCGATCGCGAACCGGTGCTCGACCACTTCCCGTTCCGGTTCGCTCCAGTAAGCAAGCCCGGCCGCCGCACCGAACACGTCCTTGTAAATGGGGAGCCGTAACACGGGCTCGTCGTGCGCGGCCGGATGCAGGATGGAGCGCGCCGCGACGCGCGGCAGCCCGACGACCGTGGGGTGGAACAGGAACGGGTGAAAGGCGATCGCGTCGGCGTCGGTCTGCGCGATCGCGTCGATGAGGCCGGGCGCGACCGGCCCCTGACTGTCGATCCATTCCCGCTGCTCGGTCTCGCCCACTCGGCGCCCGCGGCGCACGACGAGGTCGGTGCGGGTGTCGAAGTCGGCCGAACGCCCGCCGGTCACGGGGAAGCGGTGAACGCGCACGCCGTCGAGCTCCGTGGAACCGGGCGGATAGTGATCGACCCACGTGGTGGCGTCGAGCGCGCACGTGGTGAGCGCTTCGACTGCGAAGCCGGGTTCCGCGGCGAGACGCGTGGCAAGCAACCGGGCGGCCGTTTCCGCGCCCCCGGCACCTCGGCGCCGTAGCGCGGCGTGACGACCGCGAGCTTCACGCCGTGGCGCCCGACGTGACGGCTTCGACGAAGGCCGGTCCCGTACGCGTCACGTCGAACTCGCGCACCCGGTGCGCGCCCGCGTCCACCAACTGCTTGCGCAACGGGGCGTCGGTGACGACGCGGTCGACGGCCGCCGCGACCGTGCAGGGGTCTTTGACGTCGAGCAGCAATCCTGCGTCGCCGAGTGTCTCCGGAACCGCGGTGGATGCAAAGGCGACGATCGGAACGCGGTGGTGCATGGCTTCCAGCAGCGGCACGCAGAAGCCTTCGTGTTCGCTGCAGACGACGAACACGTCGGCGGCGCGGTAGTACGCGACGAGCTCGGCCGGTGAGACTCCGCCGGTCAGGGTCACCGCGTCGTCGAGGCCGAGCGCGTGGATGAAGCGCCCGAGCGTCCGCGCGTAGCCCTCTTCGCGTCCGCCGCCGACAAGGTGCAAGCGCGCGTCGGGGTTGTGGAAGCGCCGGTACGCCGCGAACGCCTTGACGATGTCGTGCTGGGCCTTGTTCGGCGCGAGGCGGCCGACGAACAGCCAGGTGACCGCCGCGGTGCGCTTCGGTTCGGCTGCCGTTTCGACATCCAGGGTGGAGAGGTCGAGCAGAATCGGCACGACGGTGGTGCGCGTGAATCCCGACTCGATGAGGTCGCGCTCGTTGTAGCCGGAGTCGGCGATACCGAGCCGGGCCCGTTCGGCCAGCTCCCGGAGCTGCCCGCGCCCCCACACAACGCCGTGCGCGGCCACGGGCTGCCAACCGGCGATGTAGCGCATCGGGGTGAGGTTGTGATGGTTGACGACGATCGGTTCGGTGCGGGCCAGGACCGCGTCGGCGACGATCGAGCCGATGGCCATCTGGTACACGATCACGTCGGCGCGGGCGCGCGCGTCGCGCAACAAGAGGCCGCCGCGATCGGCCCAGGCCGGCTCGATCTCCGACGCGAAGACCTCGGAGTCGTGGCCCGCGGCGCGCAGGACGTCGCGCACCATCAGCGTGTGCGCGCCGACCGCGCCGGGTTCGAGCGTGGGGACGAACTGGTGGACGATCATCGCGTCGGGCCTGTCATTGCGGGGGCCCGACGACGGAGGAGATCGCGTCGAGGAGCTTGCGCCGCGACTTGTCGATGTCGAAGTCGCGGAGGCGTTCGGTACCGGCCGCGACGAGTTGGGCGCGCAGCGGCGCGTCGCTCGCCACGCGTTGCACCGCGGCCGCGATCGTGTACGCGTCCTTGGCGTCGAGCAGCAGCCCCGCGTCGCCGAGCGTCTCGGGTACGGCCGCCGCGGAATACGCGACGATCGGTATGCGGTGGTGCATGGCCTCGAGGATCGGTACGCAGAAGCCTTCGTGCTCGCTCGCCGTCACGTAGACGTCGGCGGTCTCGAAGTACGCGGTGAGTGCACCGGCACTCACGCCGCCCGCCAGCTTGACCGCGTCGCCCAGGTCGAGCGCTTCGATGAACGCGATGAGCGCGGTCTCGTACTGGTGCGACGACGACCCGCCGACGAGGTGCAGGCGGGCGCGGTCGTCGTAGAGGCGCCGGTACGCGGCGAACGCCTTCACGAGGTCCTGCTGGGCCTTGTTCGGGGCGAGCCGGCCGACGAACAGCCAGTCGATCCCGCCCCGCGCCTTGCGGTCGGAGAGGCGGGCGAGGGTGGCCGGGTCGGCGGGCGCGTCGTCGAGCGTGGCGACGTCGAGCAGGATCGGTACCACCGCGGTCCTGGCGTAGCCGAGGTCGGTCAGCTCCTGGGCGTTGAACGCGGAGTCGGCCAGGCCGAGCTCGGCCCGGACCTCGAGCTCGGCGAGCTGGCGCCGGCCCTTCATGAGCGCGCCCGCGATCGCCGGCTCCCACCGCGCGAAGAAGGGCGCGGGCGTGATGTTGTGGTAATCGACGATCAGCGGCTCGTCGCGGGCGCCGACGAAGTCGGCCACGGGTGAGCCGACCGACGAGTGGTACATCAGCCAGGTCGATCCCGCGGGCGCCGAGTTGTCGAACGACATGAACGGGCGCGCCAGGCGTTTGTACTCCTCTTTGGCTTCGTAGGAGTAGATGTCGGAGTCGTAGCCCGCGGCGCGCAGCGCGGCCTGCACCGCGAGGTAGTGCCGCCCGACCGCGTCGCGCGGCGCGAGGGTGGGGACGAACTGGTGAACCGCGGTCATTCGTCGGCGCGGGTTGCGACGACCACGTATGCCGCGGCGCCGGCCGCGTGGATCTGCACGTCGGCAAATCCCTGTTCGGGAAGGACCGTCGTCCAGGTTTCGGGATTGAGCGGATGGCCGGCGACGAGGTCGGCCTCGGCGGCCGTTCCTTCGTTCCCCCACACTTCGCGCCGCAGCGAGCAGATAACGAGCCGGCCGCCGGGTGCGAGTTGCTCGCGGCCGCGTCGATCAACAGCAGCAGCTCGCCGAGCGGCGCGCGCTCGGCGATGCCGCGTACCACCAGCCCACCCAACGCGTCGGCGCCGACGGCGTGCAGATGCGCGGAGCCGTCGTCGATACGCACTTCGAGGCCGCGGGCCAGCGCGGCCTCGGCGACCGATGCGTGCGGCTCGACCCCGTACGCGTCGACACCCGTGCGCACCAGAGCCGCGAGCAGTGCGCCGTCGCCGCACTCGACGACCGCGACCCGCCCCGCGCAGCCGCGCAGCGCCTTGGTCACGTGGTCCTGCCAGACCGTGTCGTCGCGATGGGCGACCACCCGCGCGCCGACGCCCCGGGCGCGAGCCGCGTCGCCGGTGATGTGCTCGAGCTCGACGACGCGTCCGCCCAGCAGCCGCAGCGCGGTGTTGATCGCGGTGGCCAGCGCGGTGATCTGCTGGGCGAGCCAGACGTGGTACCAGCCGAGCAGTTTCGACATGACGCGCTTGACGATGCCGAGCGCGGGGCTGTTCGACGCGACCGGGATCACCGGGTCGACGATCACGAGATCCTCGGACCGTTCGAGCGCGGCGTCGAAGTCGTTGCTCACCTCGGGGGGCGCGAATCGATCGAAAAGCCGGTCGAGCTCGCGCTCGAAGCCGGGCGGGTACTCGCCCGCGGCCCGGCGCGCCCGGACCTCCGCCTCGATCTCGGCCGCCAGCTTGTGGATGTCGACGTCGTCGTCGGTCACGTGCGATCCCTCCGGACGCCGGACAGTATCGCCCGACCGGCAGGGCGCCGAGCGGCCCCGTGTTTCACAGGTTGACCCAAGTTTGACGTACGGCGTGACTCACAGGTTCGGGCATCCGACCGAGGGCCGACCTGGTGGTCCGCCGAAACATCCCCTCAGACACCGTATGTGCGCCTTGGCGGAGTATCCCCGCTTCGGCCCGGCGCGCATCAAGCGCTGTCGAAGGCTTGCCGATATCAATGGGTGCACCCGCGAACAGAGGCTTCTCCCCGTGCGCACTCGCATCTTTTTCGTGTTCATGACCGTCGCGCTCGTCGCGCCGATCCTCGGATTGGCGACCGCGCCGCCCGTCGCCGCGGCCGGCGCCGTTTCGACAACGCCATCGTGGACTGACAACTCGGCCGGCTGGGACCGCAGCTCCTCGCCGACCATCGCCGACGTCAACGGCGACGGCCGGAACGACATCGTCATCGGGCACCAGAACGGGCTCTTGCACGTCATCAACGCCGCGACCGGTCAAGACATCGCGGGTTGGCCCCAGCAGACCGGAACCGCGATCGACAGCACCCCGGCCGTCGGCGACCTCTTCAAGAGCGGCCACGAGAACGTCGTCGTGGGGCTCGGCTCGACGTGGGTGCCGAACCAGCAGGGTGGCGTCGCGATCTACAACGCCAACGGCGCGCTGCACTGCATCTTCCGCACTGCGGATTACTTCAACATCTGGACCGGCAACGGGCACCCGGACGGTTACGCCGACGGCGTGTACTCGTCGCCCGCGATCGGCGACATCAACGGCGACGGCTACCCCGACGTCGTGTTCGGGGGCTTCGACCTCCACATCCACGCGATCGACCGCAACTGCCACCAGATCATGCTCGACAACATCGAGGACACGACGTGGTCGTCGCCCGCGCTGTACGACATCAACGGTGACGGCCGCCTCGACATCCTGATCGGCGGCGACCAGACGGCCGGCGGCGCGATCAACTGGTCGGGCGGCGAGTTCCGCGCCATCGAATGGACGGCCGGCAACAACGGCGCGTGCACGAACTGCAAAGAGATCTGGAAGCACCAGCTGAACGACACGATGTGGTCGAGCCCCGCGGTCGGCGACATCGACGGTGACGGCCGGCCCGAGGTCGTGGTCGGCGGCGGCAACTTCTACAACCGCTCCGACGGGCACAAGGTGTTCGCGTGGCACGTCGACGACGGTTCCACGGTGCCGGGTTGGCCGGTCACGACCGGCGGATCGACGATGCCGTCGCCCGCGCTCGGCGACCTGACCGGCAACGGGATTCCCGAGGTCGTCGCGTCGAGCGCCGACGGTTGGGTGCGCGCCTACAACGGCAACGGCTCGCTGCGCTGGGCGACCCATCCGTGGGCGTTCACGCCCGCTCAGGCCGGGGGACCGATCGCATCGCCGATCATCGCCGACCTGAACGGCGACGGTCGCAACGACGTGGCCGCCGGGAACAACTACGCGTACTTCATCCTGAACGGTCAGACCGGCGCGATCATGACCGTGGTCGACAAGCTGCAGTCGCACGAAAGCGCGGGCGCGGTCGGCAACTTCGGCCCGGGTGTCGGTTGGCGGCTCATCGTCGCCGGCTTCAACACTCCCGCGCATACGAGCCGCCTACAGGCGTTCGCGATGCCGACGCCGGGTGCAGTTGTGCCGTGGGGGATGTTCCGCCGCGACGCGCTCCACCACGCGGGCCCGGTCGCGCTGCACCTCCTCCCCGCGGGTCAATGCCGCGCCGCGAGCAATCCCGCGGCGCGTCCCGTCGCGGCGTCGTCGCAGGGCTATTGGGTCGCAGGCGCGAACGGTGCCATCTACGCGTTGAAGGGTGCGCCGTTCCACGGCAGCGCGGTCGGCCACATCCGCGGTACTGCGGTTGCACTCGCGGCCACACACTCCGGCAGCGGCTACTACGTGCTCGACAACAGCGGCGACATCTTCCCGTTCGGTGACGCGCACTCGTTCGGGTCGATGGCGGGTGTGCGGCTGAACAAGCCGATCATCGCGCTCGCGCCGACACCGTCGGGCCGGGGCTATTGGCTGATGGCTTCCGACGGTGGTGTGTTCAGCTTCGGCGACGCGCGCTTCTACGGATCGATGGGCGCCGCGCATCTCAACGCGCCGGTGATCTCGATCGCGGCAACGCAGAGTGGTCGGGGCTACTGGTTGTTGGCTTCCGACGGTGGTGTGTTCAGCTTCGGCGACGCGCGCTTCCACGGTTCGACCGGCAACATCCACCTGAACTCGCCGGTGATCTCGATGGCGACGGCCGCCTCCGGGCGCGGCTACTGGCTCGTGGCGAGCGACGGCGGCATCTTCAGCTTCGGCGTTCCGTTCTACGGAAGCCTGCCGGGCAAGGGCCTGTGCCAGCCGGTGCAAGGCGTGCAGATCCGCCCGACGCTCACCGGGCACGGGTATTACGTGCTCGCCGTCGACGGGCGTGTCTTCCCGTTCGGTGACGCGCAGGGTGGTGCGTCGGCGCCGCCGCTCGGCGGATTCAGCTTCGCGGTCGACCTCGCGATCCGCCCGTAGGGCTTTTCGCGGCCGACGATCGGTATCGGGCATCCGGCCGTTACGGCCGGATGCCGCTACATTCGACGCCGTGGCCGACGACCAGACGACGTCCTCGCCCGACCCGAGCCCGCCCGATCTCGACCGCCTCCTCGCAACGCTGCGGGACCGGGTCGAGCGCCGCCGGCTCGATGGCGGGTACCCGCCCGGTCTCGAAGCGCAGCTCGACGGGCACTTCGCCCGGGTCACCGGCGATCGCGCGCCGACGCCTTCGTTCGTGCTCGCCGACCTCGAGGAGGCCGTGGCGCGCCTCGATCACTTCGAATACCGGCGCGACGCCATCCCTGTCGAGAGCCGGCTGCCCGGCGGATCGACGATGCACCGCGCGATCGCCAAGGGTGTCGGACGCCAGATCCAGGGCGTGCTCGAACAGGCGCAGGATCAGTCGCACCGGGTCGCGCGCACGATCGCACTGATGGCCCAGGCCACGAACATGCTCGCCGACGCGTACGACACGCGTGTGATCCAACAGCTCGACGATCTCCAAACCGAGCTCGCGCGACGAACAGGCGCAGATGCAGCAGATCCTGCTGCGCGTCTCCGAGATCGCGGCGCGGGTTCCGGGCGCGGGTCTCGACCCGTGGTACGAGGCCGACGCGTTCAACGCGCACTTCCGCGGCGACGCCGACGACATCACGAACCGCTACCGCGACCTCGCGGCCCGCTTCGTGGGTTGCGATCCCGTCCTCGATATCGGTTTCGGCCGCGGCGAGTTCCTGGAACTGCTTGCGCGACCTCGACGTCGAGCGCGCGCGGCATCGAGACGGAACCCCGGCTCGTCGAATGGGCGCGTTCGCGAGGTCTCGCGGCCGATGTCGGCCGCGGTGTCGAGTACTTGTCGGGGCTCGACGACGACAGCCTCGGCGGACTCGTGATGATCCAGGTCATCGAGCACCTATCGCCGCAACACGTGATCGACGTGGTCCGCCTCGCGGCGGAGAAGGTACGCCCCGGCGGCCGGGTCATCGTCGAGACCGTGAACCCCACGTCGCTGTACACCTACGCGCATGCGTTCTGGGTCGACCCCGACCACGTGCGCCCGGTGCACCCGAACTACCTCGGGTTCTTGTTCGCGGAGGCCGGCTTCGCCACGGTCGAGCGAGTCGATCGTTCGCCCGTTCCCGCCGACGAGAGCCTCGAACAGATCCCGGGCGACGACGAGCTCTCGAAGCGCCTCAACGCGAACTTCGATCGGATCAACTCGCTGCTGTTCGGTCCGCAGGACTACGCCATCGTTGCGACGCGTTGAGCTCGGCGACGCGGTGAGTATCGGCCCCCGGAGCGCGCGGCGATGACCGATCAGCGCGGTCGGCTTCCATCAGGTGTTGGTCGCGGCGTCGCCCGGCGACGCGATCACCAACCTCGCCATCGGCACGCGCCGGCTCCTGCGCCGGGTCGGGCCGTCGGAGATCTACGCGCACCACATCTCGCCCGAGCTCCTCGGCGACGTGCTGCCGACGAGCACCTACCGACCCCGGCACTCGAAGAACGTACTGATCTTCCACGCGTCGATCGGTCAGGCCGAGGTGCACGAATTCCTCGTGTCGCGTTCGGAACCGCTCGTGCTCGTGTACCACAACATCACGCCCGGTCGGTTCTTCGAGTCGTACGACGCGGTGTTCGCCGACCTCCTCGCGCTCGGCCGGCACGAGGTCGAACGACTGCTGCCGCGCGTCGTGTGTGCGATCGCCGACTCCAACTACAACGCCGCGGAGTTGGAGACGATGGGGTATCGCAACGTGCGCGTGGTCCCGCCGGTGGTGAATCCGTACCGGCTCTCGAAGGTGAAGCCGCGCGAGTCGACGATGAAACACCTCGCCGCGTTCAAAGCCCCGATTCTCTTGTCGGTCGGTCAGCTGATGCCGCACAAACGCCCCGACTTCCTCGTCAAGATGATGCACGTGGCCGAGACCTATCTCGGGATGCGCGGCTACCTCATGTTGGTGGGCCACCAGCGGCTCGACCGGTACACGCGCGCGATACGCGAGCAGGTGCAAGAGCTCAACCTGGCCGGGGTCCATGTCGTGGGCGCGGTCGACGAGGCCGATCTCGCGGCGATGTTCCGCTCCGCCGACGCGGTGGTCACCGCGAGCGAGCACGAAGGGTTCTGCCTGCCGTTGCTCGAGGCGATGACCTTCGAGAAGCCGATCATCGCCCGCTCGTTCGCGGCCATCCCGGAGACGGTCGGCGAGGGCGCGCTGTTGCTCCCGCCCGAGCTGGGCCCCACGTTCTTCGCCGAGGCGGTGACCGAATTGCTCGAGCAGCGTGCCGCTCGCAACGCACACTGGTCGAAGGCGGGCGGCGCCGGTTGGCCGAGCTCGGGACCCGACCCCCCGACGTCGCCGTCGTCGAAGCTCTGCTCGAGGTCGTCTGATGCGTCTTCTCTACGTCGTGCAGCGCTACGGCGAGACGATCGCCGGTGGTGCCGAACAGCACTGCCGCGAGATGGCCGAGCGCATGGCCGCGCGCGGGCATCACGTCGAGGTCGCCACCACGTGTGCGAAGTCGTACGTCGACTGGGCCGACTTCTACGAGCCGGGCCGGTCGACCATCGCGGGCGTTGTCGTGCAACCGCTTTCGGGTCGCCGCGCCCCGCGACAATTTGCGCTTCAACGAGTTGAACCGGCGCATGGTGTGTGGTCGCGGGTCGCGTCCGATGTTCGTGCAGGAGGAATGGATGCGCGAACAGGGCCCGTGGTCGCCCGACCTCGTCACCTGGCTGCAGCGCAACGGTGCGCGCTTCGACTGTGTCATCCCGTTCACGTATCTCTACTGGACCACGTGGGCCGCGCTCGACGCGTTGCGCGGTCTCGTGCCGTTGGTGTTGCACCCGACCGTGCACGACGAACCGCCGTTGCGCCTGTCGCTGTTCGACCGCGAGTTCCGTGCCCCCGACGCGTTCGCGCTGTCGGCGCCGGAAGAGGTCGAGCTCATTCGCGATCGGTTCCATGTCGATCCCGCGGGTGCGGTCGTGGGTATCGGGGTCGAGGTCGGCGTGGGCAACCCGGCGCGCTTTCGGGCCGCGTACCACCTCGGGAACAAGCCGTACCTGCTGTACGTCGGCCGGATCGACGAGGGCAAGGGTGCGCTGGCGCTCTTCGAGTTCTTCGTCGCGTACAAGGAGCGCCATCCGGGCGACGACCTGGTGCTCGCGCTCGTCGGTGACGATCTGCTCGAGCTCCCCGAGCGCGACGACGTGCTGGTGACCGGATTCGTCGACTACCAAACCCGCGACGACGCGATCTCCGGCGCGCTCGCGCTGGCCCAGCCGTCGTTCTTCGAGAGCTTCTCGATGATCCTGACCGAGGCGTTCGCGTTCGGGCGCCCCGCGATCGTGCAGGGGCGCTGCGAGGTGCTCCGCGGGCATGCCCGGCGGAGCAACGCCGCGATCCCGTACGACGACTTCGCCGAGTTCGAGGCGGCTGTCGAGATGCTGGTGGAAGACCCCGCCCTCGCCGACGCGATGGGCGCGGCCGGACGCGCCTATGTCGAACGTGAGTACACATGGGATACCGTTCTCGACCGCTACGAAGCCCTGCTCGAACGGACGGCCGAGATCGGAGCACCGTGCGCGTAATCCTCATCGCCGGCGCACGCCCGAACTTCATGAAGATCGCCCCGGTGCTCGTCGCGCTCGACGACGCCGGGGCCGAGACGGTGTTGGTGCACACGGGTCAGCACTACGACGAGGCGATGAGCCAGGTCTTCTTCGACGAGCTCGACATCCGCGCGCCCGACGAGCACCTCGAGGTCGGCTCGGGCTCTCACGCGGAGCAGACGGCGCGGGTGATGGTCGCGTTCGAGGCCCTCGTCGGCCGCGTCCCGGCCGACGTCGTGGTGGTCGTCGGCGACGTCAACTCGACGCTCGCCTGCTCGATCGTCGCGGCCAAGTCGGGGCTGCTCGTCGCCCACGTGGAAGCGGGCCTGCGCAGCCGCGACTGGGGCATGCCCGAAGAGGTCAATCGGGTCGTGACCGACCGCGTCAGCGACTACCTCTTCGCGCCGTCCGCCGACGCGGTCGACAATCTGCGGGCCGAGGGCTATCGCGAAGACCAGATCCACCTCGTCGGCAACGTGATGGTCGACACGCTGTTGCACAACGTCGAGCGCGCCCGCGCCCGCGGACTCCCGCCCGAGCTCGGGTTGCAACCGAAGGGCTACGCGCTGCTCACGCTGCACCGGCCGAGCAACGTCGACGACTCGGCCACGTTGGCCCGGCTGTTGGGCGCGCTGGGCGAGGTCGCCCGCGAGATCCCGATCATCTTCCCGGCGCATCCCCGCACCCGGGAACGGCTCACCGGCATGGGTGTACCCGCGGGCATCGTGCTCACCGAGCCGCGCGGCTACCTCGACTTCCTCGCGCTACAGGCCGACGCGGCGGTCGTGCTCACCGACTCGGGTGGGATCCAGGAAGAGACCACCGCGTTGGGCGTGCCGTGCCTGACGTTGCGGGAGACGACGGAACGGCCGATCACGGTCACCGAGGGCACGAATCAGCTCGTCGGCACCGATCCCGACGCGATCGTCGCGGCCGCGCACGCGGTCTTGCGCGGCGAGGTCGAGAAGCGCTGCCCGGCCCTCTGGGACGGTCTCGCCGCGCCCCGCATCGCGCGGGTGCTGATGGAAGGCGGAACTGCGAAGGACCGGCTGCGGCCCACGGATCTGCCCACGGCCTCCGAGCGGAGCTCCTGAGGGCCGTCGTGCGGGTCTTGTTCGACATCGTGCACCCGGCGCACGTGCACTTCTTCAAGTATCTGCACGCCGATCTCGTCGCCGAAGGACACGAGACGCTGGTGATCGCGCGCGAGAAGGACGTCACGCTCGCGCTCCTCGACGAGTACCGGATTCCGTACACGACCGTCGGTCGATCGGGGCGAACCGATCGCCTGGGTCAGGCCCGGGAACTGATCGAGCGCGATATCACGCTCTACCGCGCGGCCCGAGGCTTCCGACCCGACTTCGTCCTGACCCGTAACCCGGCCGGTGCGCAGGTGGCGCGGCTCCTGCCCGGCGCGACCGGCGTGTTCGACACCGACGACGGCCGCGCCGCCGGCATCCACTTCCGCGCCGCGGCGCCGTTCGCCGACGTCATCACCACGCCCGACTGCATGACCGAGAACTACGGGCGCAAGCACCATCGCTACGCGAGTTACAAGGCGCTCGCGTACCTGCACCCGGCGCGCTTCACGCCCGATCCGAAGATCCGCTCGGTGCTGGGCGTCGGCGACGATCCGTATGCGATCGTGCGCTTCGTCGAGATGTCGGCGTCGCACGACCGAGATGAGTCGGGCATGACGATCGACGACAAACGCCGGGTCATCGAGGAAGTCGCCAAGCACGGTCGGGTGTTCGTCAGCTGCGAAGGTCCCATGCCGGCCGAGTTCGCGGACCTGCGCTTCTCCGTGCCGCCGCACCTGATGCACGACGCACTCGCGCAGGCGTGGATCTGTGTCGGCGACAGTCAGACCATGGCCGCGGAGGCGGCGTTGCTCGGGGTGCCCGCGTTGCGGTGTTCGACGTTCGTGGGCCGGCTCGCGTACCTCGAAGAGCTCGAGCACAAGTACTCGTTGCTCGAATCGTTCCGGCCCATCGACGCGCCTTTGCTGCACAAGCGCCTGCGCTCGATGTGTCCCGATGCCGAGCTCGCGCGCACGTGGCAGGGCCGGCGGACCCGCATGCTCGCCGACAAGGTCGAGCTGACGTCGTGGTACCGCGGCCTGCTCGACCAGCTCTCGCGCTAGTTCCGCGCCGAGCTACGTGCGCTTCTCGACCACGTACCAGAGGTTCGCGGAGAGGGCGCGTAGCCCCGGGACCGTGACGAGCGCGCGATCGGCGCGGTCGAGGAACGGAGTACGCGTGGCGATCGTGCCGGGGATCAGGTAGCGGTACCCGCGCGTGGTGGTGTTGCCCGGCAACGCCGCGAACACCCGGTCGAAGAAGCGGGCGTGGATGAGGAACGTGTTGCGCTCGGCCCGCCAGAACGTGCGCCCGCGTGCCGCGAACACCACGGGCCACATCGGGCTCGTCCCGTTGGGCTCGAACAACACCAACCGGCCCCCCGGTCGCAGCGCCGCCCACGCCGAGGCGATCGCGTCGCGCATCGCGTCGTGATCGGGGAAGTGGTGGAGCACCTTGATGAAGGTCACGACGTCGACGGGTTCGTCGAGTTCGCGGGCGACCGTGCGGAAGTCGCCGGGGAGGCACTCCACGAGGCCGCCGACCCCTTCCCGATCGGCCGCGTCGCGCAGCTCGCCCAGGCTCGATGCCGACAGGTCGACCGCCATCATGGAATAGCCGGCGCGGGCGAGAGGGAGCGTGTAGAGGCCCGTTCCCGCGCCGCACTCCACGACCGACGCGCCCGCGGGCACACCCGCGAACAACGGCGCCAGCGCCGACCACTTGTCGACGAGCCCCGCGCGGCGCAACGCGACGGCGTTCTCGTCGAAGTAGCGCGCGGTCTCGTCGGCGGTGGGCATTCCCGCTAGAGCGTCTCGCCGGTGAAATCGGTGTCGCGCAGGCGACCGCGCGTGTCGAGCACCAGCCGGCCGTGCTCGGCGATGTCGAGGTACGGCAGGTCGGGATGGTCGACGCACAACAACACGAGGTCGGCGGCCGCGATCTCCTCGACCGAGCACTCGACGCGCGTGATCGGGGGCCCGAGGCGCGCGTCGGCGGGGACATGGACGTCGTGGGCGCGGAGGTCGGCGCCGAGCGCGAGCAGTTGCTCGGCGATCGTCATGGCCGGCGACTCGCGCCAGTCGCTGGTGCCGGGCTTGTACGCGAGCCCGAGCAACAAGATGCGCGATCCGTTGACCGAACGCTTTTCCTTGTTCAACATCGAGATGACGCGCCCGACGACGTACTCGGGCATGCCTCGGTTGACCTCGTTGGCGAGCTCGACGAAACGGAAGCGGTGCCCGAGCTCGCGTTCGACGCGCCAGGCGAGATACGACGGATCGATCGGGAGGCAGTGGCCGCCGACGCCCGGCCCGGGGGTGAAACGCATGAAGCCGTAGGGCTTGGTGGCCGCCGCGTCGATGGCCGACCAGATGTCGACGCCGAGATCGCGGGCGAACATCGCGAGCTCGTTGACGAGCGCGATGTTGACGTGCCGGAAGGTGTTCTCGAGCAGCTTGGTGAGCTCGGCCTCGCCGGTGGAGGAGACGGGGACGATCTTGTCGACGAGGCTCCCGTAGAACGCCTCGACGACCGAGAGCGAGTTGGGACCGATGCCCGACACGACCTTGGCCGTGCTCGTGAAGGTCCAGGTGGTGTTGCCGGGGTCGATGCGCTCGGGGGAGTAGCCGACGAAGAGGTCGGTCTCGCAGCGCAGGCCGCCCGCCTCGAGGATCGGCCGCAACAGCTCGTCGGTGGTGCCGGGATACGTGGTCGACTCGAGCACGACGAGCGCGCCGGGCGAGATGTAACGGGCGAGGTCGGCGCCGGCCGCCTCGATGTACGACAGGTCGGGCGTTCCTTCGCGCAGCGGGGTCTGCACCGTGATGACGGCCACGTCGAAGTCGGCGAGATCGGCGGCGTCGTACGACGGCAGGTAGCCCGCGCGCAGGGCGGCCTGGAGCTGGTCGTCGCTGACATCCTCGACGTAGGAACGGCCCGCTTTGAGCCCGTCGATGCGGGGCGGCGAGATGTCGTAGCCGACAACGGTGTACCCGACCTCGGCCACGCGCATCGCGAGCGGCAGGCCGACATAGCCCTGCCCCACGACGACGATCTTCGCCGTACGGTCGTCGATGCGCGACCGGAGCCGGCTGAGCTCCGGCGTCATCACATGAATCCGGTGTTGGTCTCCGCCGCGATCGGTACCTCGTCACGATCGCGCGACACCCGCACCACGAGGTCGGCGAGCAGACCGATCGCGAACACCTGGAACGCGGCGAACAGGATGAGCAGCGTGTTCGTGGTGACGCGGAAGTCGTAGCGCGCGAGGTCGTAGACCAGCTTGGCGATACCGAGGAAGAGCAGTGTGAAGCCGGTCGGCAGGAACAGGCGCAGCGGGTTGTACGAGAGCACCATCCGCACGACCTGCACGCCGTAGCGCCGCGTGTCGTTGATCGGGTGGAACTTCGACTTGCCCGCGCGCTTGCCGTATTCGATCGGGATGTACTTGACCGAGTAGCCGCCGGACAGGAATGACATCGTCATCGTGGTGACGCACGAGAAGCCGGGCGGGAGGTTCTTCAGGTACTGACGGGCGACGTCGGTGCGGAACGCACGGAAGCCCGAGTTGAGGTCGGGGATCTTCGTCTTGGTGAGGAAGCTCGCGAGTTTGCGGATGAACCACTTGGCCGGCACGCGCAGGCCCTTCATCGTGCCTTCTTCGGTGGTCCGCGCGCCGACGACCTGGTCGTATCCCTCGAGCTCTTTGACGAGCACCGGGATCGTGTCGTTCGGGTACGTCATGTCGACGTCGGTCCAGACCGTCACGCGTCCGCGGGCCGCAGCAGTGCCGGCTTTGCGCGCCGAACCGGAGCCCCGGTTCTGCAGGAGACGGATGACGCGAACGTCGGGAAGAGACAGCGCGAGCTCGCCGGAACCGTCCGAAGACCCGTCGTCGACGATGATAATCTCGTAGCTGTAATCCGACGCGTCCATTGCAGCCCGAACGCGATCGACTTCCTGCCGGAGGTGCTCGACCTCGTTGTACACGGGCAGGATGATCGACACGTCGAGCGAGTTGGGACCGCTCGCGGCGACCGATGACACATGCTGGGTCATGGACGATCAGCCTACGTGATGACCTGGCCGGGAGGACGCTTGCAGCTCGGTAAATGCGGCTTCCCGCCGGGCGGGCGCGCCGTTACATGACGAGTCGTCTCCGTCTCGAAACGGATGCCGCGCCGGGTCCGGAGATGCCCGCCCCAGCAGCATCCACCGGCATCGAGCCGCCCGTGTGGCTCCGGGTGACGGCCTTCGTGCCCGCGGCCGCAGTGCTCGCGTTCGGTTCCGTCGGCCTCGTGCTGGCGATCAACGGCTGGTATCGCCCCGCGCTCGCGTTCCCGATCGGCGCCGTCGTCTGGCTCGCTCTCGTCGCCCTCGCCTGGCCCGCCGTGACGCGAGACACGCCCGCGGCCGGGATCGGGAGCGACCGCGGAGTCGATTCCCTCCCTCGCGAAGCCGCAAAGGGAAGCGACGCCGCGCGAGCGACCCACATTTACGCCGTCCTCGGGGTCGGGGCCATCGTGCTGATCACGGGCTGGAACATGGCGAACGCGTCGACGCACGTGCTGATCGATCGCGACGGCGGTTCGTACGCCAACACCGCGCGGTGGATCGCACGCGACGGTTCGCTCACCGTCGACGCGCGCGTCGGTCCGTTCGCGCAGGCGCCGGTCGGCTTCGACTCCTCCGCGGTCTTCGAGGTGCCGGGCGGGAAGCTGCAGTTCCAGTTCGCGCACTTCCTTCCGGTGCTGCTCGCCGAGGGGCACGCGGTGGCCGGCGATCCCGGGCTGTTCCACACGCCGGAGTTGCTCGGCGGGTTCGCGCTCCTCGCGTTCTTCGTCCTCGCCTGGCGCCTCTTTCGCCGACCGTTGTTCGCGCTGTCGGCGATGCTCGCGTTGGCGTTGATCATTCCCCAGGTCGCGTTCTCGCGCGACTCGTACTCCGAGATCCCGTCGCAGATCCTGTTGTTCACGGCACTCGCATTACTCGTGACGCCGCGCGTCCTTCCGCGTTGGCGCATCGCGTTCGCCGCCGGCCTGTTCCTCGGTGCGCTGGAAGCAACCCGCATCGACGCGATCGTGTTCCTCGTCGGGGTGCCGGTGGTGTGTGCGGTCGCGTGGCTGCGCGCCGACCGCGAGGATCGCCGTCGGGTCGTGCTTCCCGCGATCGTCGCGTTCGCGCTCGGCATCGTGCCCGGCCTGGCGCTCGGCCTGATCGATCTCGTTCGCCACAGCGGGAGCTACTACCCGACGCTCTCGGGCAACGTGCACCAGCTGATGAAGCTGACCGTGGCGACGACGGTCCTGTCCATCGTCGCGGTCGCGTTGTGGAAGTTCGTGTTCCCGTTCATCCGTCGGCTCCCGTGGAACGTGTTGTCGTGGGCGGCGGCCGGCAGCATCGTGTTCGTGGGATTCGCGGTGTGGGCTCTCCGGCCGCGCTTCCAGATCGTGCGCGGCGACGGCCGCGCGATCGTCGGGCTCCAGCAGACCGAGCACCTGGCGATCGATCCCACGCGTCTGTACTTCGAACGCTCGATGTCGTGGATGGCGTGGTATCTCGGTCCGCTCACGCTCGCCTTGTCGATCATCGGTGCCGGGTTGATCGTCTTCGCGCTGTTGCGGGGCCGCAAGCTGCGCACCCTCGGCGCGCTCGCCATCCTGGGCCCGGGTTCGCTCATCTACCTCTACAAGGCCCAGGCAGTTCCCGATCACGTGTGGGTGACCCGCCGGTTCCTCGTCAGCTCCTTCCCGACGTTGATCCTGCTCGCGCTCGGACTCTTGGCCTACGTCGCGAGCCGGCCCGCGTCCGCGCGTTGGAGCCGACCGTTGCGTATCGCCGCGATCGTGGCGGCGATCGGGTCGTTCGTGTATCCCGCGTACACATTGATCGGTATCCGCTCGATGTCCGAAGAGTCCGGATATCTCGGCGTCGTCCACGATCTCTGCCACGACGTCGGTCCGAAGGCGGCCGTCATCGTCCTCGAACAGACGCCGATGCAGAACCCGGAGAATGCGGCTCCGCAAGCCATCCGCAGTTGGTGCGGATCCATCGTCGGCATCTCGAGCGGAACCAAGCCCGAGGACTTGCAACGGCTCGCCCAGGAGTGGTCGGCCGAAGGTCGCGACCTGTACGTCGTGTCGAGCTCGCCCGACTACATCCGAACGCTGCTGCCCACCGCCGAGGTGATGTCGACGCGCCACGTCGTCGACGACAAGCTGCTGGCCCCGACGCTCACGCACCGCCCGGACGCGTACGGATCGCAATCGCTGCAGTTCTCCGTGGCGAAGGTTCCGGTGTCCGGATAGCGCGGTTGTCCCGACCGCTCGTGTGACGGCAGATTCGGGCCGGACCCCGAATATGCTGCCCGGGACCGAGACCGTGGAGGCGTCGGGCGAGCATGACGGCTTCGAGTCGTGAGAATTTCACGACCACTGTGTTCTCGTGAGCGGCGTGCTCCTGGCTCTCGCCGTGCTGGTCGCCCTGGCGATCAGCGGCGCCGGCATCGCGCTGTGCCTACCCCGCGGTCGGCGCGGTTGGGTCGGCTTCGCCTTCGAGGCGATGGTCATCGGCCTCGTGGTGCAAGAGGCGATTGCGTTGATGGCGGTGCGCACCGGCCACTACTCGCGTCTGACGGTGTTCGTGCTCACACTGCTCGTGGTCGTGGTGTCGTTCGCGGCCTGGTTCCTGATCCCCACCCGAACGGCGGCCGCCGCGGTGGCCGCCGAGGCGGATCCTGATTCCGGTCCGGACGCCGGTCCTGAACTCGAACCGGAGGGCGCGGCGCCGGCCGCCCCGTCGGCCCGGGTGACGGCGATCACCTCGGTCGGACTCCTCGTGGTCGTCGCGGTCGCGCTGGTGCTGCGCCAGGGCCCGTCGTACTTCATCTTCCAGACCGGCGACATGGGCGAATACGTCAACCGGGCCAACATCGTCGTGAACGCGGGGAAGCTCTCGTCGGGCTTCCCGCACGGCTTCGTCTTCTTCCTCGCGAACACGAACCTGCTGCTCGGTCGCGCGCACACGGTCGCCGGCCTGCCCGCGCTCGGAGTGCTGCTCCTGCTCGGTGTGTTCGCGTACGCGCGCTTCGCCCGGCTCCATCCCTTCGCGGCCCTGGGTGCCGCCGCGCTCGTGGCGGTGCTCCCGGTGACGGTGTGGTTCTCGATGTTCCCCGTGTCGGAGACGTTGTACGCGACGCTGCTGATCGCGGCGTTGTACTTCGTGCTCCGGGCCCGGGCCGACTCGTCGATCGGGTGCGCGGTCGTTGCCGGACTGATCCTCGGACTCATGTTGCTCGTGCGCGGGAACGCGATGTTGCTCGCACCCATCGTGGTACTGGGCTTCTTCGGTTCGGCGGCCGTCGACAACGATCGCGTGCTGCGCATCCAGCGCATGTTCACGATCGTCGCACTGTTCGCCCTCTCCGCGGCCTACGCGTACGACGTCTACTACCCGCGCACCTACTTCGTGCAGACGCAGCTCCACAGCATCCTGCCCGCGAGCGTTTTCCGGATCGCCGACAAGCTCGACCTGCTGCGCGTGTCGATTCCGTTGTTGCTCGCGGTCGTGATCTCCGTCGTGGTGGTGCTGCGTCTCGCGGTTCTCGTCACGCGATACATGCGACCGCGTGTCGCCGAGCAACCGCAGAAACTCTGGCGGATCGCGTACGGCGCGGTGCTCGTGGTAACGCTGCTCGCGCTCGTGTTCATCCATCGGGCGGGTCTGGTCGACACGCTGCGCGCGCTGGGGACTGGTGCTCGTCGCGGTCTCGATCACCGGTTTGCTGTGCCTCGTGTTCCGGCCCGGGCGTTACATCGACGGCGTCGACGGTTGGATGCTGTTGCTCGTCGTCTGCTTCTACACGCTGTTGTTCGCGGGCCGCGTACCGGCGTCGAAACCCCACGCGTACTACCTCTACTACGACCGCTACCTCTTCAGTGAGGTGTTGCCGGCCGCGCTCGTCCTGGCCGCGGTCGGGTTCCACTTCTTCGTCGAAGCGTTCGTGAACGCGACCCGGTCAAAGGCCGTCACGCGCGCGACGCGCGTCGCGGTCGTTGCAGTTGGTGTCGTCGCGCTCGTTGCCATCGTCCCCAACCTCAAGGAAACGCACCGCATCACGCGCTACCCGCTGTTCGGCGACTCGTACCAGACGCTGCACCGTCTCGATGTGCTCACGACCTCGAACGGGAAAGGTGGCGCGGTCGTGTATTCGGCGTCGCCGGTACCGCCCGCGGGATGGTTCTTCGAGAACACGTTCCGGGCGTTCGCGCTCCCGCTCGGGCTCACGTTCAATCGCATCGTCGTCGGCATCCCGAGCAACCCGTTCGGCAAGGACGTACAGCTGACGCCCGCGGCCGCGCTCGCCAAGCTGCAGCGCGACGGCTTCAAGCAGGGGTACCTCGTGGCGCTGCGCGCGCCGGGCGCGGCGCCGGTCGCCGACGGCGCCCACACGCGCTACATCGGCACGGTCGACTACGTGAGCCCGACCCTGAGCCGCTCGGTGAAGCGCACGCCGGCGCAGTGGCAGCACATCGCGTTCCATTTCGACGTGTACGCGCTGTCGTAGTCCCATTGCAATCGTGCCCGTCGTGGGCCCGGCACTAGCGTCGGCCCGTGGCCTTGTTGACCGCATTGCTCGTCATCGGGATCGCGTGCGCAATCGCGGCGTGGTTCGTCATTCGCGAGGCCGGGCGTATGGCCGCGGAACCACCGCCGCCCGTCTTCGACCCCGAAGAGGCGTACGAGTGGGTCGTCGAACACGTACCCGACGACGTCGCGGCCACGCTCACCCCGGACGACGTCCGCCGGATCCTCGACCTCCAACTCGAGTACTTCCGGCGCAAGGGTGTGACCGGCAACGGCTCGTCGTCGCACCCGCCCGGCGACGTCGTGGTCGGAGGGACCGAGACGGTCGACTACATCCTCGAGCGGGCCCGGGTGGCCGGCGAGGAATACCTCCCCGAGCAGATCCACGCCGTCATCGAGACGCAGCTCGCGTACCTCCGGGAGATCGGTGCCGTCGGGCGGCCGGCCGACGAAGGACCAGCCATCTGACGCTCGGGAATGAGTTCCCCTCGCCGGTGGGATCTGCTACAAATTTGGTTACCGGAGAAAGGAGGTGGTCCATCAGATGCACGATAAATCTGGGACTTCGGAGGTGCACGGCCGCTAGGCCGTCAGTTCTCGACTGGACCACCTTGCGGAATCCAAACCGCTGCACCACCGTCGGAGCTGCTGGGAATGGTCCCACCGGCACGTAGGCGACGACGGGTCCGAATCAGTCGAACGAAGTGGGGGTGCTTACGCACCCCCACTTCACTCTTCTGATGGGTCGCTCGCTCTGCGCCTCGGCCAAGAGCGGCTTCGCGAGGGTTCGCCGATGCTCCGCTGTCGCTCCCGGGCTGCGAATGCCGCTCCGTCCGGCCTGTAAATTCCGTCCGATGAGTTCTGTCGCGCACTTCGAGCACTATCGGTACCTGGGGGACAAGCGGAACCAGGTCGTGTACGACCTCGAGCTCTACGGGGTCGACCCCACGGTGACCACCAAGGTCGACGAGTTGGTCGCCTCGGAGCGGTTCATCGCCATCTCGCCGCAGACCCTCGCCGAGGCGCGCAACCGGGGGTATCGCCCGGACCGTTCGATCCGCGCTTCGAGCTTAAGGGGCGGGGCTCCAGCACTCCGCGGGGAGCGCCTCGCGGATGCCTTTGCGCTTCGACTCGAACGCGACGTCGGAGAGCACGACCTCGGCCGGGACCGAGGCGGGGTGGCGGGCAGGCCGTCGTAGTCGACCCACGAGGTGCAACCGCCATAGGCGTCGTTCCACGGGACGGTGAGGGGCTCGGCGAGCCGGTGCACCCGCAGCACGAGCACCCAGAGCGGGTCGCGCGACTTCCACGTGAATCGCGACTCCACGTAGTCGCGCGCCCAGATCGAGCTTCGAGTCGAGCGCGTCGACCTGCTCGGGCTCGGTGATGGTCGCGACGTCGACGATGTCGGCCCAGCCGTGCACCGTGATCGGTTGGCCGACCGGCGACGCGTCGGCGAGGTCGACCCAGTGCGCGTACGCGGGCTTGAGCAGCTCCGCCTTTTGGTGTTCGGCCGTCGGGTGAGAGCCAACACCGCCGGTCGTTCGACGCCGAAATGCCGGCCGTCCTCGTGCAGCCCGCCCTTGCGCACGTCGACGATCTGCTCGCCCTCGAGCAGCGCGTGCACGATCGCGGCCCACTCCTTCAGCGCGGGGGTCGTCGACGCGGAAGTGCCCTGGTTCGTGGTCGAGGCGGTCACGCGAGCCAGGATAACCACCGACATGGAGGAGCTCGTCTCGGAGGGATTGCGCCTGGGGGCGCATTTCGCGCGGCCGGCGGGCATGACGCGGGTCCCCGGTCTGCTCGTGCTGCCGGGCTTTCCGCGGGGCGCCGGCGGCGCGGCCGCGCTCGGGAACACCGATCAGACGCTGTGCGACCGGATCGCGCGCGAGTCGGGTTGGGCCGGGCTCACGTTCACCTTCCGCGGGACCGGACCGTCCGAGGGCGACTTCTCGATCGAAGGCTGGCTCGCCGACGTGCGCGCCGCCGTCGACGCGCTGCACGCCCGCACCGACATCACCGGCGTGTGGATCGCGGGCTTCCGTCTCGGCGGCACGCTCGCGATCGTCGTCGCGGCCGACGACGAGCGCGTGCGCGGGATCGCCACGTTCGCGGCGCCGGCGTCGCTGCGCACATGGGTGCGCGAGCCCGAGTGGTTCCTCGAGTACGCGCGGCGCACCGGCGTGTTGCGCACGCCGGAGTACCCGCCCGATCCCGACGCGTGGATCCGGGCGATCGCCAACCTGGACCCGATCGCCGCGGCCGAGCGCATCGCGCCGCGTCCGTGGCTGCTCGTTCACGGCAGCGCCGACGACGTCGTGCCGGTCGACGACGCGCGACGCCTCGCGAGGCGGGCGGCGACGGCGTCGACATGCGCATCGTGGCCAACGGTCCGCACCGGCTGCGGCACGACCCCCGGGCCATCGCCGCGCTGCTCGGTTGGCTCGACCGTCAGGAACCCTGAGCCCGCGCGTACTCCAGCACGGCGGCGAGGGTGTCGTCGAGTGAGTACTTCGGCGACCAGCCCGTCGCCGCGACGAGCTTGGTGGGATCGCCGACGAGGCGGGGTACGTCGACGGGCCGCACGAGGGTTTCGTCGACGACACATTGGAGGTTGCCGCCCGCGTGGGCGATCAGCCCGTCGGCGATGGCACCGATCGACACGCCTTCGCCGCGACACACGTTGTAGCCTCGCCCGCGGCACCGTGCTCCATCAGGAGTCGGTACGCGCGCACGACGTCGCGTACATCGGAGAGGTCGCGTACCGGTGACTGGTTGCCGACGCCGATCGTCGGATCGCCGGCCGCGCTCGCGCGTCGACGATGCGCCGCGCCAGCGCGGGAACGACGAACCGGTCGGATTGTCCCGCGCCGGTGTGCGAGAACGCCCGCACGCGCACCGTCTCGAGCCCGCTCCCAGCCACGCCTGCAGCGCGAGGAACGACGCCGCGACCTTGCTCGCGCCGTACGGCGTGATCGGGCGCAGCGGAGCGTCTTCGCGCAGTCGCGCGCGCGTCGGCGATCGATCTTGCCGTACTCCTCCGAGCTCCCGACTACGAGCACCCGCCGGCTCCCGCACGCCCGGGCCGCGTCGAGGACGTGCGCGGTGCCCTCGACGTTCACGCGCAGGCACGCAGTCGGGATCGATCCACGACGCGCCGACGTCGGACCACGCCGCGAGGTGGTACACGACCTCGGGCCGTTCGGCCTCGAACACCGCCTGGACGGCCGACCGGTTGGTGATGTCGAAGTTCCCGCTCGCGTCGCCCGGCAGCACGACGTCGTCACCGCAGTCCTGCAGGTGAGCCAAGAGGTGCGGGCCGACGAAGCCGGTCGCGCCGGTGACGAGTGCCTTCATCCGGACACGGGGGCGCGGTGGGCGTGGTGTTCGATGGCCCGGCGGTAGGCGTCGATGTGCGCGTCGATCGAGCGCTCCCACGTGAAGGTCGCGGCGCGCGGCGGGCCCGGCGGCGCGCAGCCGCGCCGCGACGCGCGGGGTCGTCGAGCACCGATGCCAGCGCGCGGGCGAGGGCCTCGGTGTCGGCGGGCGGAACGAGGAGTGCGGCGTCGCCGACGACCTCCTCGAGCGAGGATCCCGTCGTGGTGACGAGCGGGGTTCCGCTGGCGAGCGCCTCGAGCGCGGGCATGCCGAATCCCTCGACGAACGACGGGTACGCGATGACCTCGGCCCGGCGGAAGAGCGCGCGCGAGGGTGGCGTCGGGGAGGTAGCCCGGGCCGGATGACGCGGGTGGCGACGCCGCTGGCTTCGATCGCGGCGCGGGCGTCGGCCACGCCCCAGCCGTCGCCGCCCGCGAGCACGAGGCGGAGGTCGGGGTGCGCGGCCGCGATGCGCGCGAACGCGCGCACGAGGGTCGGTACGTCCTTGCGCGGTTCGATCGTGCTGGCGAACGCGACGAATGGGCTCGTGATGCCGTGGCGGTCGAGCGCGGCGAAGTCGGTGGCGGGATCGCCGACGGTCGAGAAACGGGCGTGATCGACGCCGTGGTGCACCACCACGATCTCGCCCGCCGGTTCGGAACCGCGCCTTCAGGCCGCGGGCCGCGTCGTTGCTCCCGGTCACGATCACGTCGGCGCGGCGCGCCGCGGCGCGGATCATGCGCCGGAAGTACACGACCTTCGAACGCTCGTGCCATTCCGGATGGTCGAAGAACGTCAGGTCGTGCATGGCCACAACGGTGGCCACGTTGGCGCGCAGCGGCATCGTGTAGTGCGGCGCGTGCCAGACGTCGGGCCGGATCCGCCGGGCCACCTTCGCGCCCGCGGCCTGCTCCCAGACGAGCCGGAGCGGTCGGCGGTTCGGTGCGAGCCGGATGAACCGTCGGCGGCCGGCGCGAGATCGGCCCAACGTGCGGTGTCGCCGCGCCGGGTCAGCAGATGCAGCTCGACGTCGGGGCGCGCCGCAACGCCTTTGGCGACGGCGATCGTGTACACGCCCGCGCCGACCGGGCGGGCGGGAACAGCCGAGACGTCGAGCAGGACGCGCACGGCGGGGAGTCTACGAAGACGGCCGGAGGTCACGAGCCCGCGTGTACGCGCGACTGTGGCCTTCGGCCGCGCGGAGCCAGTTCAGCTCCGCGGCTCGCGCCAGGCCGGCGCGCTCGAGATCGGCGCGCAGCCGGTCGTCGTCGAGCACGTGCCCGATCTGTCGTGCGCACCCGTCGACATCGCCGGGCGGGAAGAGCGCGCCCGCGCCCCGCACGACCTCCTCGAGCGCCGAACCCGTCGTGGCGATGGTCGGAACGCCGCGAGCCATCGCTTCGACTACGGGTAGCCCGAAACCTTCGTACAGCGACGCGAGGCAGAACGCGTCGGCCCGGCGGTAGAGCGCGTCGAGCGCCGACCACGGTTGCGCGCCGACAACGTGCACGAAGGGACGGTCGAGGCCCTTGCACCTCACCCCAGCCGCGCGGGCCGACCACGACGAGCGTGAGATCGGGGCGCGTGCGCCGGAGTCGCTCGACGGCGCGCACGATCGTCGGGAGGTCCTTGCGTGGTTCGACGGTTCCGACCGTGAGCACGTACGGCGCGCTCGACGCCGACCGCGCGCGACAGTGCGATCGATCTCGTCGGGGTCGCGGGGCGCGGGTGGGTCGACCCCGAACGGCACGACCTCGATGCGGTCGCGGTCGAATCCTTCGCGCGTCGAGCTCGCCCGCGGTGAACTCCGACGGCACGACGATGAGGTTCGCGTGGCGGCGCGCGAGCTCGAGACCGCGGGTATGGAAGGTGACGCCGCGTTTCGTCGTGACCTCCGGGAGCCGGCGGAACGCGATGTCGTGCACCGTGACGACGAGCGGCTGTTCGTCGACCGGTGGGACCGCGAGACTCGGCGCGTGCACGACATCGGCCTCGAGCCGGAGCCGGGGTCGGTGCAAACGGTGCCAGAGCTCGTACCGCAGGCTGCCGCGCGGCGGACCGAGATCGATCCAGGGGACGCGGGCCGCGACGCCACGCGGGCGGGCTCCCGCCGCGAACGCGATCGGGGTGACCCCGACTTCGGGCAGATACCGGAGCAGAGCGATCTCGTAGCGGCCGATCCCGCCCGGGACGGGTTGCAGCAGTTGGCCGGCGTGCACCGCGACGCGCACTACCGCGACTCCGAGATCCGGCGGTAGCACGACGCGAGGGCGCGAGCGGTGTGGTCCCACGAGAAGGCATGTACCCGATCGCGGCCGCGGGCAATGAGCTCGGTCCGGGTCGTGGTCGTCGGAGATGACGCGGTCCATCTGGTCGGCGAGGGCCTGTTCGTTCGTGGGTTCGACCAGGAGTGCCGCGTCGCCCGCGACCTCGGGGATCGAGCCGGCGCGCGCCGCGACCACGGGGACACCCGCAGTCATGGCTTCGAGTACCGGGAAGCCGAAGCCTTCGTAGATCGACGGATACGCGAGCAGGGTCGCGCCTTCCAAGCAGCGCGCGCCGCCCGGCGTCGGACACCGCGCCGGCCAGGATCACGCGTTCACGGGGCGCCGCCGGCAGCCGCGCGATCGCCGCGTCGATCTCGGGCCGGGCGGGACCGTCGTGGCCCGCGATCACGAGAAAGAGGTCGGGATGGCGGCTCGACAGCTCACCGAACGCGCCGACGAGATGGGCGAAGTTCTTGCGGGGCTCGAGCGTGCCGATCGCGACGACGAACGGCGCGCCGCCGAGCTTGGCCTCGATCTCGGGCGGTAACTGCGCCGCGTCGCCGAGCGGCGGGATGCCGAGCGGGATGACGACCAAGCGGCCCGCGGCGCGGAGCCCCGGCCCGAAGATCTCCTCGATCTCGTCGGCGACGAACTCGGATCCCGTGTGCAAGGTCGCGCCGCGGGCGACCGCGCGGCGGATGACGGGATCGAAGGCGCGCACCTCGGGAGTGCACAGCTCGGGGTAGCGCACGAACGAACAGTCGTACACGCTGACGAGTGTCGGCAGCCGACTCGGCGGCGCGAGATAGTTCGTCGCGTGCACGACCTGATGCCGGGCGGAGCCACCGATCGATGCGCGGCGCGTCGGCGCGGACCCACGAGTTGAGCAGGACGCGGGCGGGGATGGGGACGAAGTGCGTGTCGGGGGGAACGGCGTCGCGATGCAGGCGGGCCCGGGTGCTGAGTGTGTACGGAACGAGGTCGGGACCGGCCTCGAGCGCGCGCAGCGCGACAACGATCTCCGCGACCGCGGCGCCGATGCCGCGAGCGCGCGCCCAGCAGCGGTGTGACGTCGATCGCTACGGTCGGACGCGCCGTCGGAGCCACTGCAGGTTGCTACCACACATCGCCCGTTACGCTGTAGCTTCGAACGCGGGCTGAGTGCCGATGACCCTGGTCGAGAGCTGGGGGAGGTCAGTGGAGCACGACGACAGCCAAAACGACGTTTCCCGATCTGACGTTTCGCGGCGCGTGACGCGCCGCGCCGCACTGCAGATCGGCGCCGGTACCGGGGTCGCGGCGATCGCCGCGCCGTACGTCGCCCGGTTCTCGCGCGGCGAGGCGCGCGCGGTGGACCTCTCCGATGCGCGTCCCGCGTTCGCGGCTGTGCGCGATTGGCCGGTGCCGCCCATCGTCACCCGCACGCAATGGGGTGCGAACGAAGCGTTGCGCACAGCCGGGCAGTTGTACGACGCGCCGGTCGCGAAGACTCATCGTCCACCACACGGGAACGCCGAACGACATCACCGACTACGCCGGGCTCTGCCGCGGCATCCTCGCGAACGAGACGTCGGGCGAATACATCGACATCGCGTACAACTGGCTGATCGATCCCGACGGGCCGCATCTACGAAGGTCGGTGGGCGCAGAACTACCCGGCCGGCGCCGCGCACACCGGCGAGCGCAACGGGCGCGAACGTGCGCGGCGCGCACGCGATCTACAACAATTCGCACACCATCGGCATCGCGCTGATGGGCACCTACGACAACATCGACCCGTCGCCCGCCATGCTCAACTCGCTGGTCAGCTGCTCGCGTGGAAGTGCGCGCGCTGGGGGATCGATCCGAACGCGCGCGGCACGTATCCCGCGTCGAATGGCGTCGTCGAGAACATCTTCAACATCTGCGGCCACCGCGACACCTCGGCGACGGATTGTCCCGGCTCGCAGGTCGAGCCGATGCTGCCCGCGATCCGGGCCCAGCGTGGCCAGCGCGCCTGACCGGCGCGGGCTACTGGATCGCGTCGAACCTCGGCCAGGTGCTGCCGTTCGGCGGCGCGCCGAGCGTGTCGATCTCCGGATTCCGCCTCACGAGCCTGATCGCCGGTATCGCCGGTCATCCGAGCGGCGCGGGCTACTGGTTGTTCGCGGGCGACGGCAGCGTCTACGGGTTCGGTGAGCGCCGCTTACCACGGCGGAATGCACGGGAAATTCGCTCGCCGCGCCGATCGTCGGCATGGCCGTCACCCCGTCGGGGAACGGCTACTGGCTCGTCGCCGCAGACGGTGGGATCTTCTCGTTCGGTGACGCGCGCTTCTACGGCTCGACGGGCGGCATGCGGCTCAACGCACCGGTCCTCGGCATGACGCCGACGCACACCGGGCGCGGCTACTGGCTGTACGCGCGCGACGGCGGCATCTTCAGCTTCGGCGACGCTGTGTTCCACGGCTCGACCGGCAATATCCGCCTCAACCAGCCGATCGTGTCGATGGCGGCGCGGCCCCAGGGCGACGGGTACTGGATGATTGCCCGCGACGGTGGGCTCTTCGCCTTCGGTCAGGCACCGTTCGAGGGTTCCGGCGCCACCTTTCACTCGGCCGCGCCGTACGTGGCGATGCTCCCGTCGACGACCGGCAAGGGCTACGTCATGCTCCGGGCCGACGGTGGTGTCGCGGCGTTCGGCGACGCGCCGAGCCTCGGCGACGGGGCCGGGCACATGTTCGGCGCGGCCATCGGGATCGCCGGAAAACTGAAGCCGCTGTAGACGGCTCAGCGCCGGGTGAAGCGATCGCGCATGCGGCGCCGCGACGATTCCGTGCTCCGCGCTTCACCGCGACGTACCAGTAGTCGCGCCAGCCCGAGGCCTTGTCGGTGTCCTGCACCAACACGATGTCCATACCGCCCGCGCGCAGGAGCGCTTCCACGTCCGGGCGGGGAATGCCGTGGATCTCCATGACGGGGACCAGCTCGGGTTCGGCATCGGGGGCGGCGGTGCTGGGCACGACGTGAACCGGGATCGTCGTTGTGGGTGAACCGCGATCGGCGAACCAGGCGACGCCTTCGACCACGAGGTCGAGCTCGAGGAGGTACTCGCCGGGCTCGACCGGCGCCTGCACCTCGAGCGTCGTGGTGATCGCGGTACCGGCATCCACCGACGCGCCCATCGGCGCGCGGCCGTCGTCGACGCGCAGCATGGTGCCGTCGGTGGTGCGCCAGTGGTTGCCGAGCGTCATCGCGATCTCGCTCGCCCACGGCGCGCTACTGGTGTTGCGCACTTGAGTGACGATCTTCGTGATCGCGCCGGCTTCGATCTCGAGGATCGTCACCTCGGGAACGATCTCGGCCCGGAAGGCGTCGTCGGCGATCGACGGGAGGCGATAGCCCTCTTCGTCCACGCCGAGGGGTTCGCTCGGAAGCTGGAACACCAACACGCCGCCCGGCGCGAGTACGCGGGTGAACTCTCGGAGGTACGCGGCGCTGAACTCGGGCGCGATGTGCTGCAGGACGATGACCGAATAGATGAGCGCGAACGTGTCGTCGGCGAACAGCGACAGATCGTCGCGGTCGTTGACGTGGTAGTGGACGCGCTCGCCGAACTGATTCAGCTCGTTCGCCCGTTCGATCATCGACGGCGCGATGTCGACGCCGTCGCACGTCGCGAACTTGCGGGCCAAGCCCTGCGTCAGGCGTCCGACTCCGCACCCGAAGTCGAGCGCTCGTTCGAGCCGAACGGGAACGTGCAGCTCTTCGAGCCAGGCGAGCAACGCGTCGATCTCGTCGACGCCGGTGCGCAGGAATTCGTCGATATCCCAGCGGTTCCCGCGGCGGTCGGGACGCGAGATGATCGCCCAGTACGGGTCACGACGACCCCACTCGTTCCAATGGCGCTGGAGTTCGTCCAGGTTCACGAGCGGATGCTACCGGTGACCGCCGGAGGGCGGAGCTGACCGCGGCGCGCCCGCACCGGATGCTGCGCCATGGCGAGCATCTCGTCGTCGCCGTGACTGTTGCCGTAGGCCCACAGACCGACGTTGTCCGCGGCGCCCGCCTCGCCGGCATCTCGTGCTGCATCCGTGTCGATCAACGCGCGCAACCGCGTCGCCTTCTCGGCCCCGCGGCAATTCGCACCGAGCAGGCGCCCGGTGCACAGATCGTTCTCGTCGTGTTCGAGCGTGGTGCACAAGACGTGCACGACTCCGAGGCGCCGCGCGACCTCGTCGAGGTACACGTCGAGTGAGGCGGAGACGATCACGACTTCGTGGCCCTCGCGGCGGTGCCACGCGATCCGGTCGCGGGCTTCCTTCGTTATCCCGGAACGCGCGAGCTCGGTGCCGAACGTCGCGGCCCGCGCGTCTGCACATCGGAGTACGGACGGCCGCGCGAGCACGCGTCCGAGAAAACGTTCCTTCATGACGTCGCGATCGCCGCGTCCGGCCGCGACGCGTGCGAGGCCGACCGACTCCGACGCGAGGGCGCGGGCGACCGCGACCCGACCGACGACGGTGGTGAGGAACGGGACGACCGTGTCCCGCCTGGTCAGGGTGCCGTCGAAATCGAACGCGGCAAACGTGCGTGTGGTTACCACTTCGATGACTTCGATCAGACCGGCAGCCGGCGGAACACCGCCGTTGGGACGTGCCGGAGCGCAGACATGACGTAGCGCATCGCCGGCGGTACCCACACGACGTCGCGGCCGCGCGCGATGCCCCGGACGACCGCGTCGGCCACCGCGTCGGCGGAGACCGAGAGCGGCGCCGCCTTCATGCCCTCGGTCATCTTGGTGTGGACGAAGCCGGGGCGGACGATGAGCACGTGCACGCCGCTCGCGGCGAGCGATGCCGCGAGCCCTTGGTAGTAGCCGTCGATCCCCGCCTTCGACGATCCGTACACGAAGTTCGAGCGCCGCACGCGCTCGCCCGCGACGGACGAGAGCAGGACGAGGGTGCCGTGGCCCTGCGCGCGGAGCCGTTCGACGAGCGGGACCGTGACCGAAACCGTTCCGGTGAAGTTGGTCTGGACGATCTCCACCGCCGCGGCCGGGTCGTGCTCGGCCCGGGCCTGGTCGCCCAGAACGCCGAACGCGACGAGCACGAGATCGAAGTCGCCGAAGCGATCGAACGTGGAACGCACGAAGTTCTCGTGCGAGGTGAAGTCGGTGGCGTCGAACGCGACCGCATGCACCTCCGACGCGCCCGCGGCTCGCAACTCGCCCGCGGCGGCGTCGCACGACTCGGGCTTGCGCGCCGCGAGCACGACCCGCGCCGCCCGGCGCGCCACGATCTTGCGCACGGTCGCGAGTGCGATGTCGGACGTGCCGCCGAGCACCAACACCGATTGCACTTCGCCCAACGCGTCTTTCATACGAATCGCCCCGTCATGCCCAATCGCCGTGTCATACCTGTCTCCTCCGGTCGCCGCGGAGATCGAGGCGGCGGTCCATGTCGCTGCGCAACAGCTGTTCGGGATCGAGCGTGGCGCGGGTGGTGCGCCAATCGTCGAGGCGCGGGTACATCGCCGCGAGCAGCTCCGGGCGCAGGCGGGAATCCTTGGTGAGGTACACGCGTCCGCCGGCTTGCACGACGAGCTCGTCGAGCCCGTCGAGCAGCGGTACCAGGCCCGGTGAGGCCGGCATGTCGAGCGCGAGCGTCCAGCCCGATATCGGGAACCCGATCAGCGAGCGGCTGTCGTGCTCGAAGCGCTTGAGCACCGCGAGGAACGGTGGGGACGCGTGCCGCGCTGAAGCGCTCGAGCGCGGTGCGCACGACGTGCTCGGCGCCGAACGGCACCACGAACTGGTACTGCACGAAACCGCGCGAGCCGTAGACGCGGTTCCAGTCGCGCACGCCGTCGAGCGGGAAGAAGAACGGCTTGATGCCCTCGACGTGCCGCCGACGGGTCGCGCGGCGCCTTGCGGAACCAGGTTTCGTTGAACGCCGGACGCTCAGCGAGGTTGATGAGGCCGTTCGGCAGCCACGGCGGCGCGCCGAGCAGCGTGTGCGGCGCGTATCCGCGTGCGGTCGTGCGGTCGCGCGGCCGGGAGGTCGTCGAGCGTGGCGTGGTTGCCGCGGGTCAGCACCGCCCGCCCGAGGTGACGCGCCGGTCGCGAGGCAGTCGATCCACGCGACCGAGTACTGGTAGTCGCTGGTCGCCGTCGAGCATGCGCGCCATGCAGTCGTCGACGTCGGTCGTGCGTTCCGTGTCGCACACGATCCGCGAGGTCTCGACCGGTTGCAGCCGGAGGGTCGCGTCGGTGATGACGCCGGTGAGACCCATGCCGCCGCTCGTCGCCCAGAACGCCTCGGCGTCGGTGTCGGGATCGAGCGTGCGCGCGCCCTGCGCCGGGCGTGACGATCCGCATCCGCTCGACGTAGTCGGCGAACGATCCGTGGCGGAACTTGCCGTGGATGTCGGAGGCGATCGCGCCGCCGACCGTGACGTAGCTCGTGCCCGGGATCACCATCGGGAACCAACCGAGCGGGAGCAGGACGCGCAACAGCGTGTCGAGGCTCACGCCGCTCTCGACGGTGACAGTGCCCTTGTCGACGTCGATCGCGAGGATGCGAGTCGAGGTTGCTGCACGACAACACGTCGCCGCCGGCGTTCTGCGCGGCGTCGCCGTAGGAACGACCGAGGCCCCGCGCGATCACACCGCGCGCGCCCGGCGCGGTGACCTGGGCGACGATGTGCTCGAGCGATTCCGGTCGGCGCACGGTCGCGAGCGTGGGCGCGGTGCGCCCCCAACCGGAGAGCAGTTCGGGACGGGCGGGGTCGGCGACGGTCATCACGCGACCCGCGCACCGCGAGGGCGAAGAAGACCGCCCACAGCAAACCCATCAGCAGGAGAACGCGATCGGCGAGCACGAGATCCTCCGGCGCGCCGCCGCGGCCCTGTTCGAGCATGCAGCGCGTAGCGCAGGATGCCGAGCACGAACGGAACGATCGACAGCTCGAACCACACGGGGTTGCCGACCGTCGACGACTTCTCGAACGCCCAGAGGCAGTACGCGAGGATCGTCACGCTCGACGACGACCGCGCGGACGTAGCCGAGGAACTCGCGGGAGTACTTCGTCAGGGTCAGCCGGTGGCTGCCCGCGCTCGTCGCCGAGCTCGATCATCTCCGCGTGGCGCTTGCCGGTGACCATGAACAGCGACGCCGAGCCCGCGACGATCAGGAACCACGGTGAGATCGTGACGCCGACCGCGACACCGCCCGCGATCGTGCGCAGCACGAATCCCGAAGCGACGCACGCGAGATCGAGCACGGCTTCGTGCTTCAGCCACACGCTGTACAGCGATGGTCTGCAACACGTACCCGCCGACGACGAGCGAGAGCTGCCAGCGCGCCGCGAACGACAGCGCGATCGCGCGACGCGATCAACAACACGCCGCCGGTAACCGCGGTGCTGCACCGAGACTTCGCCCGACGCGATCGGGTCGATGCCGTTTCGTGGGATGGCGCCGGTCGGCCTCGACGTCGAGCGCGTCGTTGAGGAAGTACGTGCCGCTCGCGGCGAGGCAGAAGCACACGAACGCGATGACCGTGCGAAAGAGCGCGGTGCGGTCGCCGAGCACGCCGGCCGCGCCGGGCGCCGCGACGACGAGGACGTTCTTGACCCATTGCTTCGGTCGCGCCAGGCGCACGAGGGCCGGGAGCCGACGCGGCGGCTCGCTCTTCGGCACCTCCTCTCGTATCGCGCTCATCGCGTCGCACTCATCGGGGCGGCCTTCTCAGATCTCGAGGGGTTCGTGGGCGACGACCTGCGTCAGGTCCTGCAGGCTCGCACTTCCGGTCTGCATCCGCCGGATCAGGAGCGCCCCCATCACGAGGGCGGCGGCGGCCCCTCCGGCCAGGAAGCCGAGCTCGTTGCGCAGGATCAGGTCGGTGCCGAGCGCCACCGTGATCACGAACGCGACGATGCCGACGATCCACGCGCACGCACTCTCCTTGTACGCCTTCAACGCGATCAGGCCCTGCGCGAGCGTGAGCGCCAGGATGAATGCAGTCGCGGCGAGGGTCAACAGGAAGAGGTCGCGGTGGCCGAGGTCCCATTTGTCGGCGAACAGCTTCTTGCCGAACCACGGCCCGATGAGTGTCGCGGCGACGACTGCCCGCGCTGCACAATCCGATGACCACCGCGATCAAGCTCGCGCATCCCGGAGCGGAACTCGTCGTACTCGCCCGCGCTCGCCTGCGCCGCGAGCTTCGGCAGCAGCGCGGCCTGCACCGCCTGGAACAACAGCAGCGGGATGCGGGCGATGAACAGCCCGGTGATGAAGTGCGACGCGAGATCGCTCTGGTCCTTCGTCGCCAGCAGGTTGACGCCGAAGACGCTCGCGTACGACAACAACTGCGCGAGCACCGAGCCGAGCAGCAGCCACGCGAGCGCGCCGGAGAGCTCCGAGTAGGGCGCCTGCGGCCCCGGGCAGCATGAGGTTGTGTTGTCCGCGCAGCGAGATCGCGACCGCGAAGATCGGCGGCGCGGCGAGCGCGAGCCCGTAGAGGCCGACCGACGGTCGAGCCGACCACGAACAGAACGAGACACAGGACGAGGCGCACTGTGCCTTCGGACCCGAGCATCAGGCCGTAGGCGCCGAAGCGGCCATTGCCCGACAGTGCACCCCGGGCGATGTACGCGACGTAATAGCAGCCGATCGCGATGAACAGGCCGACCAGCAGGACCGCCTGGCCCTTGAAGAGATGATCGACGATCGGTACGGCCGCGCCCGCCGCGATCAAGGCAACCGCGAGGGCGAGCAGCCCGCCGAGCAACGCGGCGCGCTTCACGACCGGCCCGCCACCCACCTTCCGGGCCCGCCGGGCCGACACCGCGCGGCCGATCTCTTGTTCGAGGGGTTGGAACAGCCCGGGGCAGAACACGAAGACCATCGCCCAGAGCACGTTGAGGGAGTCGTAGTCGCTGCTCGACAGTCGCTTGGCCGCGATGATCTGGAACCCGTACGCGCTGAGGCCGACGATGAGCGAGGCCGGCGCCGATGGACCAGGTCCCTTCCGGTACCGGGAGCTTTTTGGCCGCGCCCGACCAGCCGCTGAACACGCTCGACCACGAACGAGAAAGGTTACTCGGGTCGCGCGGAGAGGCCTACCGCCGACTGTGTGCGCGAGCAGGTGTGGCCGGCGTGATGCGCCTGGGGCTGAAGGTAACCTCGGTGTGCGATGAGCACCCGGACCTACATCGTCCTCGCTGCGCTCACCGGATTGGTGATCCTGGTCGCGTTCGCCTTCCAGGTCATCCTCGTGAACCGATGAAGATCTCCGGAGAGAGGATTCGACGATATGCCTGACGACTTCGATCTCGTCGTCCTCGGCGGCGGCCCGGGCGGGTACGCGGCCGCGCTCTACGGCGCGTGCGGCGGGCCTGCGCATCGCCATCGTCGAGGAGCAGCGCGTCGGCGGCACCTGCCTCCACCGCGGGTGCATCCCGGCCAAGGAGCTGCTGCAGACGGCCGAGGTGCTGCGCACGGTGCGGGGCGCGGCCGAGTTCGGCGTGGTCACGTCGCGATCCCGACGCTGCGAGCTCGCCGACCTCGCAGAGCCCGCAAGCAGGGCGTCGTCGATCGGCTCACCGGCGGCCTCGAGATCGCTGCTGAAGGGCCGCAAGGTCACCGTCGTCGCCGGCACGGGCGTGCTCGAGCCCGACGGCCGCACGCTGAGCGTCTCCGACGGCACCGATGATCCGCGGCCGCAACGTGTTGATCGCGACCGGCTCGGCGCCGCGCGAGCTCGCCGTCGACGGTCTCGAGTTCGACGGCGCAACGCGTGCTGTCGTCGGACGACGTGCTGCAGCTCGACCGAGGTGCCGGCGCGGGTCGCGGTGATCGGCGGCGGCGCGATCGGTTGCGAGTTCGCGTCGTTCCTCGTCGACGTCGGGCGCGGAGGTCACGATCCTCGAGGCGCTGCCGCAGATCCTCGCCGGCGTCGACCAACAGGTCGCGCAGACGGTCGTGCGCGCGTTTCAAAAGCGCGGGATCAAGATGCACACCGGCGTGCGGGTCCTCGGCTTCGACGGCGCCGGCGGTCGCGCTTCGAGGGCAAGAACGGCGAGGAGCAGCTGCGCGGTCGACAAGGTCGTCGTGTCGCGTCGGGCGCCGCCCGCGCTCGGAGAACATCGGGCTCGACGGCGCGGGCGTGAAGGTCGACGAGCGCGGCTTCGTCGCCGTCGACGGCAACATGCGCACGAGCGTCGACGGTGTTTACGCGGTCGGCGACGTCGTCGCCACTCCGCAGCTCGCGCACGTCGCGTTCTCCGAGGCGATCGTCGCGATCAAGACGATGCTCGGCGAGAACCCGTTGCCGATCGACTACGACAAGGTTCCGTGGGGCATCTATTGCCATCCCGAGGTCGCGTTCTGCGGGCTCACCGAGGCGCAGGCCAAAGAGCGTGGCTACGACGTCGAGACGTCGGTGCACCGCTGGATGGGCAACGGCCGCGCGCTCATCGTGGGCGAGACCGACGGAATGATGAAGATCGTCGCGGAGCGCGGCGGCGCGATCCTCGGTGTGCACATCGCGGGCCCGTGGGCGACCGAGCTGATCGCCGAGGCGTACCTCTCCGTCAACTGGGAGGCGACGCCGGCCGATGTGGGTCTGCTGATCCACGCGCACCCGACGCTGTCGGAGCTGTTCGGTGAGTCGGTGCTCGCGCTGACCGGGCGTTCCTTACACGGGTAGAACATCGACGCACGACGGTTACAAGATCGAGGAGCTCATGGACGTCACGATGCCGCAGCTGGGTGAGACGGTCACCGAGGGCACGATCACGAAGTGGTTCAAGCAGGTCGGCGAGAAGATCGACGCCGACGAGCCCTTGTTCGAGGTGTCGACCGACAAGGTCGACTCCGAGGTGCCCGCGCCGCAGCGCGGCTTCGTCACCGAGATCGTCGTGCAGGAGGGCGAGACCGTGCCCGTCGGCGCGCGCCTCGCGGTGATCTCCGAACAAGGTGGCGGGGCGGCTTCCGCGCCGACCGCGCCCGCGGCCGAGGCGGCACCCGCGCCTGCGCCCGCCGCCGCTCCGCCGGCGCCCGCGCCTGCGCCGCCCGTTCCGCCGGCACCCGCACCGGCTGCGGCTCCCGCAGCTGCTCCCCCGGCACCACCCGCCGCCGCGCCTGCGCCTGTGCCGGCGCCTACTCCCGCCCCGCCCGCGCCGAACGGCGGTGGGTCCGTCACCTCGCCGCTCGTGCGACGGCTGATCGCGGAGCAGGGCCTCGATCCCCAGGCGATCCGGGGCACCGGCGAGGGCGGCCGCATCACGCGCAACGACGTGCTCGACGCGGCGCGCGCCCGGGGCCCGGCTCCGGCCGCGCCCGCGGCTCCCGCGTCCGCACCGACGGCGGCTCCCGCGCCCGCCGCATCGGCCGCACCGCCCGCGGCCCGGGGCGTCGGCGACGAGATCGTTCCGTTCGACAACATCCGCCGCCGCACCGCCGAGCACATGGTGCGGTCGCTCGCCACGAGCGCGCACGTCTACACGTCGGTGCGCGTCGACTTCGAGCGCGTCGAGCGCGTCCGGCGCGCGCACCAGGCGGCGTGGACGGCCGAGGAGGGCTTCGCGCTCACGTACCTGCCGTTCATCGTCCGCGCGTTCTGCGACGTCGTGCACGACTACCCGAACGTGAACGCGAGCGTCGAGGGCGAGACGTTGATCGTGCACCGCGACATCCACCTCGGGATCGCGGTCGACCTCGAGTTCAAGGGCTTGATCGCGCCGGTCATCCGCAGCGCCGACGGCAAGCGCCTGCGCCTGATCGCGCGGGAGATCCGCGATCTCGCGGCCCGGGCGAAGTCGAAGCAGCTCGAGCCCCGACGAGGTCGTCGGCGGAACGTTCACGATCACCAACATGGGTCCGTTCGGCACTACGCAGACGTTCGCCGATCATCAACCAGCCCCAGGTCGCGATCATGGCCACCGACGGCATCCGCAAGGAGCCGGTCGTGGTCGAAGGCCCCGACGGCGACGACGCGATCGCGGTGCACCACGTCGGGTTCCTGTCGCTGGCCTGGGACCACCGCGCCTTCGACGGCGCGTACGCGGCGTCGTTCCTGAACGCGTTGCGGGTCGAGCTCGAGACCCACGACTGGGAAGCCGAGCTCGCATGAGCCCGTCCCAGGCGCAGACTGGAGCTCGGACGTTTTCCAGTGGCTCGGGCGATCGAGACCGGAGGTCGTAGCCGCATGAGCGTGGCCTTGCGGGCGCGTGGCTCGGACGGTTCCCTACGCCGAAGCGGAGGCATTGCAGCGCGGTCACGAGCACGGCGGCCGACTACCTGCTGCTGCAGGAACATCCGCACGTCTACACGCTCGGGTCGAGCGCCAAGCTCGAGCACGTGTTGCGCGACCCGGCGTCCGTCGGTGCCGACCTGGTCAAGGCCGACCGCGGTGGCGACGTGACGTATCACGGGCCCGGGCCAACTCGTCGGGTACCCGATCATCTCGCTCGCGGAGTGGCGGGCCGGCCAGCGCGATGTCGTCGCGTACGTCCGCCGGCTCGAAGACAGTGCTGATCGCGGTGTGCGCCGACTTCGGGATCACCGCCGGTCGTGTCGAACGGCTTCACCGGAGTCTGGGTCGGCGACGAGAAGATCGCCGCGATCGGCGTGCGCGTCGCGCGGGGCCGAACCCGGCACGGCTTCGCGCTCAACGTCGATCCCGACCTCTCGATGTTCGATCACATCGTCCCGTGCGGGATACCCGACCGGGGCGTCACGTCGATGGCGCAGCTCCTCGGCCGTCCGGTCGAGATGCACGCGGTCGTCGACAGTGTCGTGACCCGGTTCGCCGAGGTGTTCGGGCACGAGGTCGAGCGCGACGACGATCACGACGGCGATCACGAATCGGATCACGAATCGGATCACGAATCGGATCACGAAGTCGATCGGCAGGATGTCGCGTGGACACGGCCGGTACGCGCCACCGGGGTCGAGGTCGCGCTCGACGCGGCAAGCGCCCCGACTGGATGAAGGTGCGCGCCCACTTCGACGACGGCTACCTCGAGCTGAAGCAGCTGGCGCGCGGCCTCGATCTGCACACCGTGTGCGAAGAGGCGGGCTGCCCCAACATCTACGAATGCTGGGCCGATCGCACCGCCACGTTCATGATCAACGGCGATCGGTGCACGCGGGCGTGCGGCTTCTGCCAGGTCGACACCCGCAAGCCCCTGGCGCTCGATCTCGACGAGCCCCAGCGGGTTGCCGACGCGGTGCTCGCCCTCGGCCTCGCGCACGCGGTCATCACGTGTGTGGCACGCGACGACCTGCCCGACGGCGGCGCATCCGGATTTCGCGGCGACCGTCGACGCGATCCGCGCCGTCGAGCCCGGGAACCGCGGTCGAACTGCTCATCGCCGACTGCAAGGGCGACGCGGCCGTCGCTCGCGACGATCTTCGACGCCCGGCCCGACGTGTTGAACCACAACCTCGAGACCGTGGCCCGGCTCCAGCGCGCGGTCCGGCCGTCGGCGGGATACGCACGCTCGCTCGCAGTGCTCGGGCGCGCTCGCGCGGCCGGGCTCGTGACCAAGTCGGGCTTGATCCTGGGCATGGGCGAGACCGTGGGCGAGGTGCGAGCCGCGATGGACGACCTCCGCGCCGTCGGCGTCGAGATCCTGACGATCGGCCAGTACCTGCGGCCGTCGGCCGACCACGTTCCGGTGGTGAAGTTCTGGCACCCCGACGAGTTCGCCGCGCTCCGCGAGTACGGAGAGGCGATCGGCTTCGCGCACGTCGAGTCCGGGCCGCTCGTGCGCTCCAGCTACCACGCCCGCGAAGGCGCTGATCGGTTGGTTGCGGCACCGCACTGAGATAATGGGCCCATGGCCCACAACGCGCGGAACGTGTCGAGCACCCACGGCTGCACCGGGATCGACGCGTGACGCACGCCGACCGAATCGCGCGTGTCCGGGCGCGCATGGCCGAGATCGCGGTCGACGTGCTGCTGCTGTCGGTCGGGCCCGACCTGCCGTACTTCACCGGCTACGAGGCGATGCCGCTCGAACGGCTGACGATGCTGGTACTGCCGCGCACCGGCGACATCCAACTCGTGGTGCCGCGGCTCGAGGCGCCGCGCGTCGAGCGCCGCCAGGAGCTCTACGAGATCGTGACGTGGGAGGAGACCGAGGATCCGATCGCACTGGTTGCGGGGATGATCCGGCGCTCGGCCCGGCGGGTCGCGATCGGTGACCACACCTGGGCCCGTTTCGTCCTCGACCTGCAGCACGCGGTGCCGTCGTGCGTGTTCATGCGCGCCACCGACGTGGTCGGCCCGATCCGCATGGTCAAGGACGCCGACGAGATCGCCGCGCTCGCCCGCGCCGCGCACGCGGTCGACGCCATCGCGGCCGACATGCGCAACGCCCCGTTCGCGGGGCGCAGCGAGCTCGAGGTGCACCGCGAGCTGGTCGAACGGATGTTGGCCGCCGGTCACGAGAAGGCGAACTTCGCGATCGTCGCCGCGGGCGCCAACGCCGCGAGCCCGCACCACGAACCGACGCGCGGCGCGCGTCATCGAGGCGGGCGACCTCGTTCTGTGCGACTTCGGCGGGACGATGGACGGCTACTGCTCCGACATCACGCGCATGTTCCAGCGTCGGCGAGCCGTCGACCGAGGTGCGCGACGTCTACGAGGTGCTGACCGCCGCGCAGGAGGCCGGCGTGCGCGCGGCGACGGTCGGGCACGCCGTGCCAGGACGTCGACGCCGCGGCCCGCGTCGTGATCGACCACGCCGGATTCGGTGAGAACTTCGTGCACCGGGTCGGCCACGGCATCGGTACCGAGGCGCACGAAGACCCGTACATGGTCGCCGGCAACGAGCAGCTGCTCGGAACCGGGCCACGCGTTCAGCGTGGAGCCGGGCATCTATTTCCCCGGCCGCTTCGGCATGCGCCTCGAAGACATCGTGGTCGCAACCGACGACGGTCCCTCGCGGCTCAACGTTGCGCCGCGCGATATCGCGATCGTTGCGTGAAGCTCGACGCCGCGACGTTTCTCCTGCAGTGGGCCACGGGCGGGCTCCTGTTCGGCTGGGTCACGACGCGCCGCCGCGAGGTCAGCCTCGGTTACGGCTGGCTGATCCGCATCGTGTTCGGCACGTTGGCCGCGGGCGGTGCGGTCGTGTTCCTCACCGGCGACCTCGGCCCGGCGCGCATCGTCGCCGCGAGCGCATCGATTGCGTGCGTGGCGGCAACGGTGACCGCGCTCGCAGTGTCGGTGCAGCGCCGCAAGGCGGGGGTGGTCGGCCGGGAAGAGGTGCGGGCCGCGCGCCGGGCGCGAGTCTCGGCGATGATCGGCCGGGCCGGCGACGACACGCTGGAACGCGGGCCCGAGTTCCCGCCGGTACTCGATCTCGTCGCACCGATCCTCGGCGCGATCGGGCTGCTCGCCGCCGCGCAGTTCGCGGGTGGTCCGTACCTGCTCGCGGCGGCGCGCCTGCTCGTCGGCGCGGTGTTCCTCGGCAGCGTCAGCGACGCGATGCTGCTCGGCCACTGGTATCTCGTGCAGCCCGGCCTGCCGCGCGACCCGGTGAAGGAGCTCGTGCGCGTGGACGGCGGCCGTGTGGCCGTTCGAGATCGCGGTGTTTCTGTGGCCGATCGGCATGGTGCAGGTGCTGAACGGCGTGATCGACGACGGCTACCACGGCCTGCTCGGCTGGATCTGGATCGGCTGCGCGGTGATGACGATCGGCCTCGTCGGCATGACCTGGGCGGCGCTGCAGGAGCGCTACTACTCCGCGGTCATGGCCGCGACCGGCCTGCTCTACCTCGCGATCCTCACCGCCTTCGGCACCGACCTCGTCGCCCGAGCCGTGCTCCGCCCCTGAACCCTGCCATCAGATGGCAGCGTTTCTGCTTTATGGAGACAGTTTCCCTGCCATCTGTTGGCAGGGAATTACACGACGAAGTACTTCGCTTCGGGGTGGGGGACGATGATCGCGCGAGGTCGACTGCTCGGGCACGAGGTGGAACTCCTCGGTGAGTCGACACGCCGATGCGGTCGATCTCGAGCAGCTCGGCGACCTTCGTCTGGTCGTCGAGGTCGGGGCACGCGGGGTAGCCCCACGAGTAGCGCGAGCCGCGGTACTGCTGGCGGAACAGCCCGGCGAGCGTCGGGCCGTCCTCGTCGGCGAAGCCCCACTCCTCGCGGATGCGGCGGTGCCACAGCTCGGCGAGCGCTTCGGTCATCTCGACCGAGAGCCCGTGCAACAGCAGGTAGTCCTGGTACTTGTCGGCGGCGAACAGCTCCTTCTCGCGCTCGACTGCGCCGCGGTGCCCATCGTCACCACGTGGAACGCGGCGTAGTCGGGCTCGCCCGATTCGACCGGCCGGAAGAAGTCGGCGATGCACAGGAACGGCGCCTTGCGCTGGCGCGGGTAGTGGAAGCGCAGCCACTCCTGCGTGCGCGTGTCGTCCTTCCACACGACGAGGTCGTTGCCCTCGCTGTTCACCGGGAAGTAGCCCCACGCCGCGGCGGGCACGAGCAGGCCCTCCTGCTTGGCGACCGCGAGTTGGGCGCGCAACGTCGGGCCGGATCCGCGCCTTGAAGTCGTGCGTCGGACTCGCCCTGTCTCGGGCCGGAACTGCCACTGGTTGCGGAACAGCGCGGTCTCGTTCACGTAGCCGGCGATGTCGTCGATCGAGATGCCCTTCGCGACGCGCGACCCGACGAACGGCGGCGTGAAGATCGTCGCGTCGGTGGCGACGTCGGAGCGGGCCGGGATCTCGACGGCGGCTCGACCGCGTCGTGCTCGCGACTTGCGGGGCGGCAGGTTGCGCCCGCCCGGCTCGCGGCCGAACGTCGGGTCGAGCGTTGCCCGTTCTTGCCGGCCCTGCACGAGCGCGTCCATCGTGCGCAGGCCTTCGAACGCGTCCTTGCCGTAGAACACGCGGCCTTCGTAGACCTCGCGCAGGTCGCGCTCCACGTAGGTGCGCGTCAGCGCGGCGCCGCCGAGCAGCACGGGCACCGTGTCGGCGAGCCCGCGGGTGTTCAGCTCCTCGAGGTTCTCGCGCATGATGATCGTCGACTTCACGAGCAGGCCGCTCATGCCGATCGCGTCGGCGTTCACCTCGAGCGCCTTCTCGATCATCTCGGTGATCGCGATCTTGATGCCGAGGTTGTAGACGATGTAGCCGTTGTTCGTGAGGATGATGTCGACGAGGTTCTTGCCGATGTCGTGCACGTCGCCCTTCACCGTGGCGAGCACGACCACGCCCTTGCCGCCGGCGTCGGCCTTCTCCATGAGCGGCTCGAGGTAGGCGACCGCGGCCTTCATCGTCTCGGCCGACTGCAGCACGAACGGCAGCTGCATCTCGCCCGCTGCCGAACAGCTCGCCGACGACCTTCATGCCGTCGAGCAGCACGTCGTTCACGATCTCGAGCGCGCGTCAGCGTCGTCGAGCTGCTTCGTCGAGGTCGGCTTCGAGGCCGTCGCGGTCGCCGTCGATGATGCGGTGCTTCAGGCGCTCCGACGACCGGCCAGCCCGAGCGGTCTTCCTTCTCGATCGCGCCGGCTTCGACGTCCTCGAACAGCGCCATGAACTCGGTGAGCGGGTCGTAGTTCGTCGCGGCGGCGGTCGTAGATGAGGTCGAGCGCGACTTCCTTCTGCGCGTTCGTCGATGCGGTGCAGCGGCATGATGCGCGCCGCGTGCACGATGGCGGCGTCGAGCCCGGCCTCGCGGCACTCGTGCAGGAACACGCTGTTGAGCACGTGGCGGGCCGCGGGCTTGAGCCCGAACGACACGTTCGACAGGCCGAGGATCGGTGCGACGCGCCCGGGCAGCTCGGCCTTGATGCGGCGGATCGCCTCGATGGTCTCCATCGCGTCGCGGCGCAGGTCGTCGTCGCCGGTCGAGAGCGGGAAGGTGAGCGCGTCGAAGATCAGGTCGGTGGGCTCGAGGCCGTAGCGCTCGATCGCGATGTCGTAGATGCGCTTGGCGACGCGCAGCTTCCATTCGGCGGTGCGGGCCTGACCCTCTTCGTCGATCGTGAGGCAGATGACCGCCGCGCCGTACTCGCGGGCGAGGCGGAACACGCGGTCCATGCGCTTGCCCTCGTCCTCGCCTTCTTCGAGGTTGGCCGAGTTGAGGATGCGCCTTGCCGCCGTGGTGCTGCAGGCCGGCTTCGAGCACCGGCGGCTCGGTCGAGTCGAACACGAGCGGGCAGCGACGCCTGGGTCGCGAACCGGCCCGCGATCTCGTCCATGTCGAGCGGTGCCGTCGCGGCCGACGTAGTCGACGCACACGTCGAGCACGTGCGCGCCTTCCTTCACCTGCTCGCGCGCCATCTGCACGCAGCGTGTCGTAGTCGGCTTCGAGCATCGCGTCGCGGAACTTCCGCGAGCCGTTCGCGTTCGTGCGCTCGCCGATCGCGAGGTACGCGAGCTCCTGCTGGAACGGCACGTGCGAGTAGATCGACGAGCAGCCGGGCTCGAACTCGGGCGCGCGCAGCACCGGCGCGCGGTCGGTGCCGAGCCGCTCGACGACCTGCCGGAGGTGCTCGGGCGTCGTGCCGCAGCAACCGCCGACGACGTTGAGCCCGAACTCGTCGACGAAGCGCTCGTGCGCCTCGGCGAGCATCGTCGGGCGTGAGGTCGTAGTGCGTGTGGCCGTCGACGACCGACGGCAGGCCCGCGTTGGGAAGCGCCGAGAGGAACGTGCGCGCGTGCTGCGCGAGGTAGCGCAGGTGCTCGGTCATCTCGACCGGACCGGTCGCGCAGTTCATGCCGATGACGTCGGGCTGCATCGCTTCGAGCGCGGTGAGCGCGGCGCCGATCTCGGTGCCGACGAGCATGCGGCCGGTCGTCTCGACCGTCACCTGCACCATGATCGGGATCGGCATCGACACGCCGGCGCGCGCGCATCGCGGCGCGCGCGCCGTTGATCGCGGCCTTGGCCTGGAGCAGGTCGTAGACGGTCTCGATCGAGCAGCACGTCGACGCCGCCCGCGATCAGCCCGTCGACCTGGAGCTCGTAGTCGTCGCGCAGCGTCGTCGTACGTGATCTGGCCGAGCGACGGGCAGCCGGGTGCCCGGGCCCGATCGAGCCGATCACGAAGCGGGGCCGGCCGTCGGCGTGCGAGAACCCGGACGCGACCTCGCGGGCGAGCTCGGCCGCGTGGCGGTTGATCTCGAACGTCTGGTCGGCGAGCCCGTACTCGTTGAGCACGAGCGGGAACGCGCCGAAGGTGGCGGTCTCGACCCGTCGACGCCGGCCGCGAAGAACTCGTCGTGCATCTGGGCGACGAGGTCGGGGCGGGTCGAGCACGAGCTGTCTCGTTGCAGCCTTCGAGCGCCTCGCCGCCGAAGTCGTCGGGGCCGAGGTCCTGGCCCTGCATCCAGGTGCCGAACGCGCCGTCGAACACGAGCACGCGTTCGTGGAGCGCGTCGAGGAACGGATGCACGGCTCCGCTGCCAACGGGCGCGGCGATTCCCCTGGGATCGGACATCACACCAGGTTACGTGCCGTGCGCGAAACGCTCCTACCGGATTGTCGGCCCGATTCCGTGGGCCGTTCGCCCGGTGCGGGCGTCATAGGCTGCCGCTTCGGCATGAAGGTCTATACGCGCACCGGTGACGACGGGACGACCGGTCTCCTCTACGGAGGTCGGGTCGGCAAGGACGACGTCGGGCCCGAGGCGTACGGCGCGGTCGACGAGGCCGGTCAGCGCGCTCGGTCTGGCCCGGGCCGAGCTCGACCCCGATTCCGAACGCGATGCGGAGCTGCACGAGCTGCTCGTGCAGCTGCAGCGCGAGTTGTTCGTGGTGGGGGCCGAGCTCGCGACCGCACCCGAGAACCGCCACAAGCTGCAGCCCGAGGTCTCGCGGGTGACCCTGGAGATGGTCAGCCGGCTCGAGCCGATCATCGACGACATCACCGGCCGGTTCGAGGCGCCGAAGGAGTTCGTGCTGCCCGGCCAGAACCGGATCGCGGCCACGCTCGACTTCGCCCGCACGGTCATCCGCCGCGCCGAGCGCGTCTCGGTGGCGGCGACCCGCCTCGAATGGCTCGGCGCCGAGAGCCAGGTCGTGCCCTACCTGAATCGCCTCGCCGATCTCGCCTACACGCTCTCCCGCTGGCAAGAAGGCGAGTTCCGTCCCTCGCGCAAACCGTAAGGATCCGCATGGCCCCCACGTTCAAGCTCGTTACCGGCGCGCCCAAAGCCGACCTCTTCGTGGTGCCGTCTTCTCCGGCGCGCGCTTGGGCCCGGGTGCGGAGCTGGTCGACGACGCGATCGGCGGAACGCTCGCCGAGTTCATGCAGGAGACCGACTTCGAGGGCAAGCGCGGCGAGGTGCTCGCGGTGCCGACCGGTGGTCGTCTCGGTGCCCGCGCCGCGTTGTTGCTCGGCGTCGGCGACGAGGAGACGTTCGACGCGGCCGCGCTGCGGCGCGCGGGCGCGGTGCTCGCCCGGCGGGCAGCGCAGCGTCGCCTCGGTCGCGACCACGCTGCTCGACGCGGCGTCGGCCGATGTCGATCCGGGCCTGGCCGCGCAGGCGTTCGCGGAAGGCGTGTGCCTCGGTCGCTACCAGTTCCTGCGGTACAAGTCGGAGGGCAAGGCCTCGCGGCTCGAGCGGGTGCTCGTGGTCGGGCAAGGCGAACGCGAAGGTGCGCAACGGCTTGACCCGCGGCGCGCGCATCGCCGAAGCGGTGGCCTGGGCCCGCGACCTCATCAACGAACCGGCCGCCGCGAAGTCGCCCGCCGACGTCGCCGATCTCGCCAAGGTCGTGGCCCGGGCGTCGGGCCTGAAGGTGAAGGTCTACGCGGGGGAGCAGCTGGTGCGGGCCCGCATGGGTGGCGTGCTCGGTGTCGGTAACGGTTCCGATCGCCCGCCCCGCTTCCTGCGTCTCGAGTACTCGCCGCCCAAGCCGCAGGGCACGCTCGCCCTCGTCGGCAAGGGCGTGGTGTTCGACTCCGGCGGCCTCTCGCTCAAGACCGCGGGCGGCATGGAGACGATGAAGACCGACATGTCGGGCGCGGCGGCGGTGATCGCGGCGATGTCGACGCTGCGCGACCTCGGCGTGAAGGCGAAGGTCATCGGCTACGTGCCGCTGGTCGAGAACATGCCGAGCGGCACCGCGATGCGTCCCGGCGACGTGCTGACGATGCGCAACGGCAAGACGGTCGAGGTGCTGAACACCGACGCCGAAGGCCGGCTCATCCTCGCCGACGCGCTGTCGCTCGCGACCGAAGAGGGCGCCGACGCGATCATCGACCTCGCCACGCTCACCGGTGCGGTCGTCATGGCGTTCGGCGACAAGATCGCCGGCCTCATGGGCAGCGACGACGGCCTGGCTCGCGCAGGTGCAGGACGCGGCGGAGCGTGCGGGAGAGAAGGTGTGGCAACTGCCGTTGCCCGAGGACTACCGCCGCAACCTCGACTCCGAGATCGCCGACCTGCGCAACATCTCGTCGGGCGGCGGCGCGGGCACGCTGACCGCGGGACTGTTCTTGAAGGAGTTCACCGGCGACGCGCCGTGGGCGCATCTCGACATCGCCGGCACCGCCCGTTCGTCGTCCGACGACGCGGAGACGACGAAGGGCGGCACCGGCTACGGCGTGCGCACGCTCGTCGAGCTCGCCATCGACGTTCCGCAACCCGGCCAAGTGAGGAACCCCATGCCGCGACCAATGAAGCGAAGCCTTGTCGTCGTCACCCTCGTCGCGTGCGCGCTCCTCGGAGTGGCCGCGTGCGGCGGATCGTCCAAGCCCAAGGCGGTGCCCGCGCCGACCGACCTGCGGGGCAAGCCGACGGTCGACATCGACGCCAAGAACAATCAGTGGTCGCCGGACGACGTCATCGTCACGGTCGGCACCAAGGTCACGTGGCACAACACCGACGCGGTGACGCACAACATCAAGAAGTCGTCCGACAGCGTCGACTTCGGCGCCAAGTTCGGCACCGATTCGTTCGCGCCGGGCCAGACCTACTCGTTCACGTTCACGAAGGCCGGCACGTACCCGTACGCGTGCACGATCCACGCCGCGATGACCGGCAAGATCGAGGTCGTCGCCGCCTAACGCGGAGAGCGTGCGGCAGTGGGTCTTCAGTGGCCGGCGACGGTGCCGTCGGCCAGCACCGCGTGCGGCATGCAGAGGTCGTCGTACTCGGCGATGACGATCTGCGCGCCTTCACCGCACGCCGGGCAGCTGCGGGTCGCGCCGCACCTTGAAGTTGCGGAACGTCTCCTCGAGCGCGTCGTACGCGAGCAACCGGCCGCGGAGCGGCTCACCGAGGTCGAGGATGAGCTTGATCGCCTCGAGCGCCTGGATCGAGCCGATGATGCCGGGCAGCACGCCGAGCACGCCCGCTTCCGAGCACGACGGCGCGAGCTCCGGCGGCGGCGGCTCGGGCAGCAGGCAGCGGTAGCACGGTCCGTTGTACGGATCGAACACCGTGACCTGGCCCTCGAAGCGGAAGATCGACCCGTGCACCACCGGGATGCGCTTCAGCAGCGACGCGTCGTTGAGCAGATAGCGGGTGGGGAAGTTGTCGGTGCCGTCGACGATGACGTCGTAGCCGTCGATGATGTCGAGGATGTTGTCGGCGCCGAGGCGGACGTCGTAGGTGACGACGTCGACGTCGGGGTTCAACGCGGTGAGCGTCTTCTTGGCGGAGTCGACCTTGCGGTCGCCGATGCGCTCCAGGTTGTGCAGGATCTGGCGCTGCAGGTTCGACGCGTCGACCACGTCCATGTCGACGATGCCGAGCGTGCCGACGCCCGCGGCCGCGAGGTAGAGCGCGGCGGGGGAGCCGAGGCCGCCCGCGCCGAGCAGCAGCACCTTGGCGCCGAGCAGCTTCTGCTGGCCCTCTTCGCCGACCTCGGGCAAGGAGGAGGTGGCGGCCGTAGCGGTCGCGCTGCTCGGGGGTGAGCGCTGTTGGGCGTGATCCAGTCGCGGCCCTCGTTCTTCCAGCGCCCGAAGCCGCCGGCCATCGACACCACGTCGGTGTAGCCGAGCTCCTGCAGCGTCTTGGCCGCGAACGCGGAACGGGTGCCGCCCGCGCAGTAGATGACGACCGGGGTGTCGTGGTCGGGGATCTTGTTCTCGACCTGGCTCTCGAGGTGGCCGCGGGGGATGAACACCGAGCCGGGGATCATGCCCTGCTCGAACTCGTCGAGCTCGCGGACGTCGAGGAAGGTCGCCGCGCCGACACGCGGTTCGGCGTCGGCGGGCGAGATCTCGCTGATCTCGGACTTCGTGTTCTTCAGAAGCTCGCGAAAGCTCGCCATGACAACTCCAAAGAGGTCGCCCAGAACGGGCCACTACGTCGTGCTAAATGCTACTGCAGCGGTCGGATATTCCCAACGGCTAGACGAGCGCGGCCAGGGCGGGGAGCACCTCGCCCAGCTGGTCCCGCACCACCACGTCGGCGACCGGATCGAACGGCGTCTCCTCCGCGTTCAGGATCACGAGGCGGGCGCCGTTGCGGAGGGCGATCTCGGGCAGCGCGGCGGCGGGATACACGCCGAGCGACGTGCCGATCGCGAGGAACACGTCGGCCCGGCCCGCCGCGAGCTGGGCGCGGTGGAGGTCGGCGGCCACGAGGTTCTCGCCGAAGCTGATCGTCGCCGACTTCAGGATGCCGCCGCACTCGACGCAGGCGGGATCGGCCTCGCCGGCGCGCACCCGTTCGAGCGTCTCGTGCATCGGGCCGCGCCAGCCGCACGCCATGCACTTGGCTTCGCGCACGTTGCCGTGGATCTCGACGACGATGCTCGCGCGACTGGCCCGCCGCGTGGTGCAGCCCGTCGATGTTCTGGGTGACGAGCGAGCTGCAGCGCGCCTTTGCGTTCGAGGTCGACGAGGGCGTGGTGCGCGGCGTTCGGTTCCGCGGTCCACATCTCGCTGTTGACCCGGTTCTGCCAGGCCTGGCGGCGCACGTCGGGATCGGACATGTAGTACTCGAGCGTCGCGGTCTTCTCCGCCGCCGGATTCTTCGTCCACACGCCGTTCGGGCCGCGGAAGTCGGGGATCCCCGACTCGGTCGAGATGCCCGCGCCGGTGAGCACCGTGACGTACTGCGCGTCACGGAGCCAGCCGGCGATCTTCGCGAGTTGCGCGTCGGGCGTTGCCGTCAAGGCGCCGAGGATATTCGTCGCCGGTGGAGCGCCGGTTACGGGCTTATCGATGGTTCGGCGCGATCCGCTCCGGTCGATGGCGAACACTTCGAGCCGACGCTCGGCGTTTGCTTCGGCGCGGTAGCGGTGCCGAATTCTTGCCATGCAGCCACGACGCTGATCTCCAGGAGTTAGGGCAAAACTCCGCGTTACGGGTCTTCCACATGCGAAGTCAGGGTGCAAGGTCCTTGCGCTTGACCGACGTCCGGACGTGATGTCTGATTGGTCGCATGGCCGAGTTCACGCGTCGTCCAGCATCGAACGGTCGTGTGCATTTCGAGATCCCTGTTTTGGAATCCCACGACGAGGACGAGCTCATAGAAGAGTTTGGGCTCATCGCCGCGTCTGCTGGTATCAAAATCCACAACACAGAACCCGCCCGGCTTCATAGCGTCGCCGCGGTGCTGAACGACGGGAGCCACAGCTCCCGGGTCGGGAGCATGTCGGTGCCGTCCGAGATCGCCGACGACGTCGAGGCTGGGCTTAAGTCTCACGGACACGTCGTACGTTCAGCCGGCGCATAGGCCTGGCGAGAGCAGCTTCGTCGCCCGAGGCACAGCGTGAGTACTGGCTCGCGGCGAAGGCCTACCTAGAGCAGCTTCGACCGCCGCACCGAGAACCGTCCGAGCAGGAGCGGCGGCTCAACGGCCCGTGGGGCGAGCCAGAACGCGCCGACCGAGCAAGCAGACCCCGATCTTCTCGAGTTGCGCGTCGTAGGTGCTGCCCACGTCGTCGTACGTCTCGCGCTCGGTCCGGTTACGGGCGGAGCGTGCCGTCGATCTTCGCCCACGGCGACAACCCGGCGCCGGGACTGGTTTGCGTCGCGCGGTACACCACGCCGTTGGTTGTGACGCCGAACACCTCGATACGGCCGTCGGCACCCATCTCGGCGGCGACGTTGTCGAGGCGTCCGGTCAGACGCGTCCACGGCGACCATTCGCCGCCGGCGACCGTCTGCGTCTTCGTGTAGACCACGCCGCTGGCAATCGTGCCGAACAGCTGCAGCCGGCCGTCGTAGTTGCGAGCGACGGCCACGCTCGTGAGCCCGCCGACGATCGGCGTCCAGGGCGACCAGGCGCCACCCGGAGTCGCCTGCCACATGTGTGAGAACGCGCCGTTCAGGCCCACGCCGAACACTTCGACGCGGCCGTCGGCGTTCGTGTCCGCCGCGATGTTCGTGAAGCCCCGTCCGATCACCGTCCACGCCGACCAGGAACCGTCGACCGTGAGTTGGGTGCGCTGGTACGCGACCTGCGCGGCGTTGGTGCCGAACGCAACGAGCCGGCCGTCGTAGCCGCGTGTGAGCGCGATGCTCGTGAGTCGGCCGGGCGCCGTCGCCCACGCCGACCACGCGCCGCCCGGAGTGTTCTGCCGTTTGTCGGACACGATGCCGTTTGTCCCGATGGCGGTCACCTCGATGCGGCCGTCGGCGTTCGTCTCCGCCGCGATCGACGAGAAGTTGCCGTGGAACGACGCCCAGCCCGACCAGAGGCCACCGGGATTCAGCTGCCACTTGTGCAACGCGGATCCGTCGTTCGCAACCCCGAACGCCTCGAGGCGGCCGTCGGCATTGCGGGCGATCGCAATCGGCGATCCCGGGACGCGACCGGTCGACAGTCCGAAGTCGAGATACTTGGCGAAGCCGCGGCTCTCGGGCGTTCCCGTCCAGGTGCGGCCCCGGCCGGTGTCGTCGGCGTTGTATTCGTCGACGGTGATGCGCCCGTCGGGGAGTACGTCGTCGACGAACGCGACGTGTCCGGGACTGCGCACCTCGACCGCGACTCCGAAACGCACGGGTGTGTCGCGCACCGCGATGCCGGCGCGACCCGCGGCGGACGCGGCCCACTCGCTCGGGCTGTGGAGGTCGCGGGTCGTGCCCGAGGGCACGCCCAACGTACGGAGCAACCAGGCGACGTAGTCGGCGCTGTTGCGGTACGGGTAGCCGCGGCTCGAGAACAGTTCGCCGGGGACCTGCTTGCGCCCGTCGGCGTTCTCGTCGATCCACCACTCAGGATACGGCTTGCCGACGCGGTAGGTCACGGCGTTCGCGGCGGGATAGCCGAGCGTCGCCGCGTGCGCGGGCTGGTCGAGGAAGGCGAAACCGCCGACCACGACGAACGCCGCGAGGAACACAACACCAAGTGCACGCATGATTCTCCGTTGGGTTTGCCGATGGGTCTCGGCGTGTACGGATCTCCCGGGAGATCGAAGGTGTTCGCAGCAGGGCGGAGCGCGCAGTCCATGGCGCGCTCCGCCCCGGCGATGCGTTACCGGCGGGGGGCGGAGCGGTGCCGGCAACGACTTCTTGGTCGCGTTTACGAGGCCTCGGGTAGCGGTGCGTCCTCGAACGATCCCTCGTTCATCGTCACCGCTTGTTCGCGCGCCCAGCGCACGGCTTCGTGCGCGAGCGCGGGATGGAAGCCACCGGCGTGCAGCGCGCGCTCGACCGCGTCGATCGGTTCGTTCTGCACGAGCAAGGTGAGCGCGAAGCGACGGGCGCGCCGACGTGCGATGTCGACCGGCTTGATCGCCTGCTCCTCGACCCACTCCGCGTGCCGTGCCTGCAAACCGGTCGGTAGCCGGCGCACGTGGCGGCGATGCACCGGCGGCAACGTCTTGCGGACCGCGATCGTCACGTCGCCGTCGGAGCACGCGAGCTCGAACTGTTGGAGCCGCGTGAGGCTGCGCATGAGCGGCGACTGCTGGCCCTCCCGCGGACCGAGACCGAGCGCGGCCGCGGTGTCGGCCACGGGCAGGTCGACGCCCTTCGGGTTCGTCTCGAAGCGGTCGGCGAGGTGGCGCATGAGCAGAAGCGCGGTCGGCCCGAGCGTGGGCAACCAGAACGTCTCCACATACCAGCTGCGCGGATCGTGGCCGATCGCGTCGAGCACCGGATCGGGCCAGGGCATTACCCGTATCGCACCGGTCATCGCAGCCTCCAGAACGTCAGGAATCGTGTGAAGTTGTGTAGAGATGTATAGCACGACGTTGGACTGGGACACAATGGCGGAGGCCGTGAATGACAGTGCAAGAAGACGTGACGAATGTGAGTACCTTCAAGGGATGAAACTGGAGCGCGCTACGTACGTCACGTGTGATCAATGCCAGGCCCTGTTCAAGGCCGGCACGTTCAAGGACGGATCCACGCCGACTGCGTGCCCCACGTGTCGTGTGGGCGTCGACCCCAAGGGTCAGTCGGTCACGATCGACACCGAGTCGCGCTTCTAGCCGGTAGTCGGCTCGGCCTCCGGGCCGCGTGCGTGGTTCACTAATCCACATGACGGAGCCGGATCTCGATCGGTGGCGTGAACTCGCGGCAAAGGAGCTGAAGGGCGCCGACCCCGACTCGCTGACCTGGGAGACGCCCGAGGGCATCGCGGTCAAGCCGCTCTACACCGCGGCCGACCTCGAGGCGCTCGAGACCGTCGGCGGGCTGCCCGGGCGTCGAGCCGTTCGTGCGCGGGCCGCGGGCGACGATGTACGCGAACCGGCCGTGGACGATCCGCCAGTACGCGGGCTTCTCGACCGCCGAGGAGTCGAACGCGTTCTACCGCCAGAACCTCGCGGCCGGGCAGATGGGCCTGTCGGTCGCGTTCGACCTCGCGACGCACCGCGGCTACGACAGCGACCACCCGCGCGTCGTCGGCGACGTCGGCAAGGCCGGCGTCGCGATCGACTCGGTCGAGGACATGAAGATCCTCTTCGACGGCATCCCGCTCGACAAGATGTCGGTGTCGATGACGATGAACGGCGCGGTGCTGCCGGTGCTCGCGGGTTACGTCGTCGCCGCCGAGGAGCAGGGCGTCGAGCCAGGAGCAAGCTCAGCGGGACCATCCAGAACGACATCCTCAAAGAGTTCATGGTCCGCAACACCTACATCTATCCGCCCGAGCCGAGCATGCGGATCGTGGCCGACATCATCGCAGTACACCGCCGCAGCACATGCCGAAGTTCAACTCGATCTCGATCTCCGGCTACCACATGCAAGAAGCGGGCGCGACCGCGGTGCAGGAGCTCGGCTTCACGCTCGCCGACGGCCTGGAGTACGCGCGCTACGCCGCGTCGCGCGGGCTCGTCGTCGACGAGTTCGCCGGCCGCCTGTCGTTCTTCTTCGCGATCGGCATGAACTTCTTCATGGAGGTGGCGAAGCTGCGCGCGGCGCGGCTGCTGTGGGCGCGCATCATGACCGACCTCGGCGCGCAGAAGCCCGGCTCGAAGATGCTGCGCACGCACTGCCAGACGTCGGGCGTGTCGCTCACCGAGCAGGACCCGTACAACAACATCGTGCGCACCGCGTACGAGGCGCTGGCCGCGGTGCTCGGCGGCACGCAGAGCCTGCACACCAACAGCTTCGACGAGGCGATCGCGCTGCCCTCCGACTTCGCGGCGCGCATCGCCCGCAACACGCAGCTGATCCTCGCCGAGGAGACGGGCGTCACCCACGTGATCGATCCGCTCGGCGGCTCGTACTACGTCGAGGCGCTCACGCAGATCGCTCGCCAACGAGGCGTGGAAGCTGATCCAGGAGGTCGAGGGGCTCGGCGGCATGACCAAGGCGGTCGAGTCGGGCATGCCGAAGCTGCGCATCGAGGAGGCCGCGGCCCGCCGCCAGGCGCGCGTCGACCGCGGCGAGGAGGCGATCGTCGGCGTCAACAAGTACCGCCTCGACGACGGAGTCGCCGATCGACACGCGCGAGCATCGACAACACCGAGGTGCGGCGCCAGCAGATCGCGCGCCTCGAGCAGATCAAGGCCGACGCGCGATCCGCAGCGGGTGCAGGCCGCGCTCGACGCGCTGACCGAGGGCGCCAAGGGCGACGGCAACCTGCTCGCGCTGTCGATCGAGGCGTCGCGGGCGCGGGCGACCGTCGGCGAGATCTCCGACGCGCTGGAGTCGGTGTTCGGCCGGCTACCGCGCCGACATCCGTACGATCTCCGGCGTGTACGGCGGCGCGTACGCGGACGACGAGGAGTTCCAGCGGATCCGCAAGGAGGTCGACGCGTTCGCGACACGAAGAGGGCCGCCGCCCGCGCATCCTCGTGGCCAAGCTCGGCCAGGACGGTCACGACCGCGGCGCCAAGGTGATCGCCACCGCGTTCGCCGACCTCGGCTTCGACGTCGACATCGGCCCGCTGTTCCAGACGCCCGAGGAGGCGGCGCAGCGACGCGATCGAGAACGACGTGCACGTCGTCGGCGTCTCGAGCCAGGCCGCCGGGCACAAGACGCTCGTGCCCCAGCTGATCGAGGCGCTGCGCGCCGCAGGGCGCGAACGAGATCGTGGTGGTCGTGCGGCGGGGTCATCCCGGCGCACGACTACGACTTCCTGCACGACGCCGGGGTCGCGCGCGATCTTCGGGCCGGGCAGCAACATCCCGCACGCCGCGTCGGAGATCCTCGCGTTGGTCCGCCGGCGCAACCCGGCCGCGTGACGATCACGCTCGCGACCGTGAGCTGCGCTCGCCGACGCGGTGCGCGCCGGCGATCGCCGCGCGCTGGCCCGCGCGATCACGCTCGTCGAGTCGACGCGCGCCGATCACCGCGACGAAGCCGTCGGCGTTGCTCGACGAGCTCCTCCCGGAGACCGGCGGCTCGACGCGCGTCGGGATCAGCGGCGCGCCCGGGCGCGGGGAAGTCGACGTTCATCGAGGCGCTCGGCACTGCACCTCGTCGACGCCGGGCCACGGGTCGCGGTGCTCGCCGTCGACCCGTCGAGCGCGCGCAGCGGCGGCTCGATCCTCGGCGACAAGACGCGCATGGAGCAGCTGTCGCGGCGACCCGCACGCGTTCATCCGGCCGTCGCCGTCGGGGGGCACGCTCGGTGGTGTCGCGCGGCGCACGCGCGAGGCGATGCTGGTGTGCGAGGCCGCGGGCTTCGACGTGGTGCTCGTCGAGACCGTCGGCGTCGGCCAGTCGGAGGTCGCGGTCGCGGGCATGGTCGACGCTGTTCGTGCTGCTGCTCGCGCCGGGTGCCGGCGACGAGCTGCAGGGCGTGAAGCGCGGCATCGTCGAGCTCGCCGACCTCGTCGTCGTCAACAAGGCCGACGGTGCGCTCGCCGATCTCGCCCGGCACACCGCGGGCGACTACGCGCAACGCGCTGCACCTGCTGCGCGCTGCGCACCGACGGTTGGTCGGCGCGGGTGCTGTCGTGCTCCGCGTTGCTCGGGGAGGGCATCGCCGAGGTCTGGTCGGTGGTCGAGGAGTTCATGACGATGGCGCGCGCGTCGGGTGGGTTGGCCGCGCGGCGGGGCGAACAGGCGCGGGAATGGATGTGGTCCGAGGTGAGCGAAACACTGCTCGAGCGGCTGCGCTCCGATGCGCACGTTCGCGCCGAGGTCGACCGCTTGGAAGCCGATGTCGTGGCCGGCCGCACCTCGCCGACGGCGGCCGCGCGGGAACTACTCGACCGTTCCCGGAGTTGATCCCGCCGCGTAGCGGGCGTTGACGTCCGCGGCCCACTTCCCGACGAGCGCGAGCGGGTCGGACACGGTGAGGCACGAGCAGATGTTGAGGTGCACCACGACGTTGCCCATGACGAGGACGGCGCGGTACCGCGAGAGACCGTCGAGGCGGAGATAGGTCAGGCCGTTCGGCACGCCCGGGATCAGGCGCGTGTACCTCATCGAGTCGCGGCTGCAGGTGATCGAAAGCGCGCCGCGGTTGAAGTCGGCGGCTTGGGCGGGGGAGGCGAAGCGCAACGCCTCCGCGCCGTAGTGGCTGGGACCGAGATCGAACCCGGCCCCCTCGGCCTCGACGAATCCGTCCTTCTGCATCAGGGCCGCGTTGGCGGCGGGATCGTCGAGCGGAGTGTTGTAGATGTAGTTGTCGACGGTCGAGTAGTTCCCCGCGCCGCTCGGCGGCACGTACTCGTACCCGGGCTCGGGGAGCGCGGGCAGATCACCGCTCGGGATGTCGAGCAGGATGTCGTCGGTGGTCGTGTGCTGCGGCGCGGGTCGGAGTGCGGCGATCGCGTTCCGGCACTGCGCGATGTCCTCGGCCGCGCCGCTCGTCGTGGGCGCGGCGCTCGCCGCGGGCGCAGGTGCCGTCGACTTAGGTTGGGCAGTAGTCGCGGGCGTCGTCGGAAGCTGGGCCTGGCCGCCGGGCGTGGAGTTCGGCACGGAAGGGTTCGAGGTCCGGGCCGCACCGGGCGCGCCCGACGCGTCCCACTGCTGGCCGCCGCAGGCGCTCAACCCGAGCGCGAGCGCAGCTCCTACGACCAAACCCCCGAATCCAGATCTCGGCACAGGGGAGTTTCGGCGCCGCGACGAAGACGCTGAAGGCCGGTGCGGGTGACTTCGGCTACTCGGCCTGCCAGAAGGCGTCGAAGGCGTACTGGTCGGAGTAGTGGCCGGTGACCTCGGCGATGAGCCCACCTTCCATGCGGATCAGCTGGCAGCCGGTCACGTCGAGCCGGCGGCCGTTGTGGTCGGCGGTGGCGTGCTGGATCGCGACGACATAGTCGGTGCCCGCGGCGACGTCGACGAGGCCCGCTTCCAGCGTGAAGCCCGAAAGCGGGCCGGTCCGGGCGAGGAAGTCGGCGCGGATCGCGTCCCAACCGCGATGGTCGCCGGCGATGGCCCCCCGGCCGGGAAGATGCCAGATCGCGTCGGGCGTGAAGCAGGCCTCCATGGTCTCGAAATCACGGCTCGGAAAAGCGCCGTAGAAGCGGCGGACGGTTTCGACGTCGGCGGCGGTGATGGTCATCGTGCTCCTCGGCTCCGAGATGGATGCCCCAGACTGCTGCCATGGATATTCGCAGCTTCGCGTCGGCCGACGCGCCGGCCGTCGTCGCGCTGTGGCGAGAGTGCGACCTCACCCGGCCGTGGAACGATCCGCACAAGGACATCGAGCGCAAGACCGCGCTCGGCGACGACCTGTTTCTCGTCGGTCTCGAGGGCGACGGGATCGTGGCGACGGTCATGGCCGGCTACGAGGGCCACCGCGGCTGGATCAACTATCTCGCGGTCGCCGATCGGTACCGGCGGCGGGGGTTTGCACGCGAACTGATGGACGAGGCCGAGCGCCGACTCGTCGCTCGAGGGTGCCCCAAGATCAATCTTCAGATCCGGACGACGAACCACGCCGCCGTTTCGTTCTACGAACGGCTCGGCTATCGGTTCGACGAGGTGATCAGCATGGGAAAACGACTCGCGGACGAAGAGTCGTCGCCGACCGCTTCGTAGATCGCTTCCTAGCTTGCGATCCGGATCGGCTCCGGACGCTTCGGTTCCGGTGGGCGCGCCCGACGGAGCACCTCGCGGGCCTGCGCGACCCCGAGGCGTCCGACGGAACGTGTGCGCTCATCGAGCTGCCAGTCGGGACGGCGCGGTGCCGACCCTCCCGGGAGCAACCGCAGCTGGTGCTCGCTGGTCTCCGCTTCGGTGTTGGTCCTACTCCGCTTGCTCATGTTCGAAGTATCTCCCTCGGGTGTGACAACTACACCCGACGTCAGTCCCTACTGCGCCGGTCTTCAGTCACAACCCCGTCCGGGGGCGGGGTCTTCCCGGGACCGGACCGGCGGGGTGGCGGCCCTAGCCTGGAGGGGTGCCGGCCCGCTCCGACGAGATCCACGCCTACCTCGACCACGCCGCCTCCACGCCCATGCGGCCCGAGGCGATCGCCGCGATGACACCGTTTCTCGCCGATCATCCGGCCAACCCGTCGGGTACGCACGCCGGCGCGCGGGCCACGAAAACCGCGCTCGAAGAGGCCCGCGAAACGGTTGCTGCGGTGTGCGGGTGCCGGCCGAACGAGGTCGTGTTCACCGGCAGCGGCAGCGAGGCCGACAATCTCGGAGTGAAGGGCGCGGCCCGCGCCGCGCGTCAGCACGACTCGACTCTCGACGGGGTCGTCACCACCGCGATCGAGCACAAGGCGGTGCTCGGCTCGGTCGATCGGTTGGCGCGGGAGGGCTTTCGCGTCGAGCGGATCGCCGCGCATGCCGACGGCGTTGTCGACGTCGACGCGTTGTGCGGCGCGGTCGACGCGCACACCGCACTCGTCTCGGTGATGCTCGTCAACAACGAGACCGGGGTCGTCCAGCCGGTCGACGAGATCGCCCGGCTCGTCCGCGAGCGCGCACCGCAGGCACGATTCCACACCGACGCGGTGCAAGCCCCGCAATGGCTCGACCTGCGTACCGCGGTCGCGGAGGTTGCGTTGATCGCGATCTCCGGGCACAAGTTCGGGGGCCCCAAGGGTGTCGGCGCGCTTGTTGTGCGCGACGACACGGCCGTCGTCCCGCTCATCGACGGCGGCGGTCACGAACGCGGGTTGCGCGCCGGGACTCAGAACGTGGCCGGCATCGTCGCGTTCGCCACCGCTTTGCGCATCACCGACGAGAACCGCACCGCGGAGATCGCGCGCATCCGTGCCTTGCGCGACGAGCTCGAGCACGGCCTCGCGGCGCGGCATCGACGGCTTTACGGTCAACGGTGCCGCGGCGGAGCGCGTTCCGGGCGCGCTGCACTGCACGTTCGCCGGAGTCGAGGCGGAGACAGTTCTGCGTCGCACTCGATCAGCGCGGCGTCATGGCCGCGTCGGGCTCGGCGTGCAGCTCGGGTGCGATCGACCCGTCGCACGTGTTGTTGGCGATGGGTATGCCGCGCGAGCAGGCCCTCTCGTCGGTTCGCTTCTCCCTCGGTTACGCGTCGACGCGCGCCGACATCGACGCGGCGCTCACGATCGTGCCCGAGGTCGTGGCCAAGCTCCGGACACGGGCGGCCTGATGGCTCGGGTCATGGTGATGATGAGCGGCGGCGTCGACTCGTCGGTCGCGGCGGCGTTGCTGCGCGACCAGGGTCACGATGTCACCGGCGTCACGTTGAAGCTGTGGGGCGGCGAGAGCGACAGCGGGTGTTGCAGCGTGTCCGACGTCGAGGACGCGCGCCGCGTGGCCGCGCAGCTCGACATCCCGCACTACGTCTTCAACTTCTCCGACGAGTTCGACGCCAATGTCGTCGACCCGTATGTGAACGCCTACGCGGTCGGCGAGACACCGAACCCGTGCGTCGAATGCAATCGGAGCGATGAAGTTCGGGCGCGTGTTCGAGCGGGCGCGCCAGCTCGACTACGACTTCGTCGCAACCGGGCACCACGCGCGCATCGTGGAGACCCGAACGGGTCCCGCCATCGCCCGGGCGGTCGATCCGGCCAAGGATCAGTCGTACGTCCTCTACATGCTCGGTGCGGAGCAGTTGTCGCGCACGCTCTTACCGGTCGGGGAGTTGACGAAGGCCGAGGTGCGCGTGCACGCACGCGAGCTGGGTCTGCGTACCGCCGACAAGCGCGAGAGCATGGACGTGTGCTTCATCAAGCGCGGCGGACGCGAAGCGTTCCTCGGCGCACGCATCCCGCGCCGCGCGGGCACGATCGTCGACGAGCACGGCGACATCGTCGGCGCGCACGACGGGATCGACGCGTTCACGATCGGCCAGCGCCGAGGACTCGGTGTCGCGGTCGGCGAGCGCCGGTACGTGACCGACATCGAGCTCGGCACCGGAACTGTCAGTGTCGGGCCGCGCGCCGCGCTCCTGCACGATCGCGTTCGCCTGCGCGACATCCAGTGTCACCGCGCGCTGCCGCGCCCGATGCTCATCCAGTCGCGTGCGCACGGTGCGCCGGCTCCCGCGACGCTCGACGGCGACGAGTTGGTGTTCGCGTCGCCGCAGTCGCGGGTCGCCGCCGGCCAGATCGTGGCGTTCTACGACACCGACATCTGCTGCGGCGGCGGCATCGTCATGCACTAGGAGCGGCAGCGGAGGCTCGGCCACGACCCGCGGAGCCGCTCTGGACGAGACGCAGCGCGAGCGACCAGTAGTTATGCCCTTATACGGCGGCTGCGGGCCCGTTCGAGCGCGGCGTCGGCCCGCACGACGGCGACGGACACGACCCGGGGTGTGATGATCTCCGCGTTGGCGCGGCCGCGACGGCGGCCGAACTCGACGGTGTCGGAGAGGTCGAGCTCCACACCGCCGACGAGTGTGCCCAGTCGGAGGTCCAGCGCGTCCTGCGGGAGTGAGGCCGACGCGGTGCGGCGCACCGACGCGATGTGCTCGCGGCGTACCAATACCGGTTCGGTCAACGTGAGCGGGTCGGCGATCGCGATGCCCGCGGGAATCAGGACGAACCAACGACACGACAACGGATGCAGTGCCCGCGCGATGAGTCCGGTCAGCGGGAAGCCGATCACGACCGCGATAACGCCGACGACGTAGCGGCCGTCGGCGAGGAGCAGCGGGCCCGTCGCGACACCTGCGCCCGCGAGCAGCACCGCGATCGGGACCGGTCCGAGCAGCAGCGGCATCGGGATGCGCAACGAGTATCGCTGTTCGTCGCCGTAGGCGAGCGCGTTCGCGGTGGCCGCCGCAGTCGGCGCCGACAGCGCGAGGACTGCGGCAAATCCGCTTCCTACGATTGCGAGCACCGCAGACGCGGCGCTGGTCGACGTGACCGAAAAGATCACACACAGGAATCCGCACGGCGCGGCGACGCGCAACAGTGTGAGACCCCACGGTCGGGGCGCGAACAACGCGAACAATCCCGCGGCCCAGACCAACCACAGAAGAACAGCTGCACAACGGGCGGGAGCCGTCGACCAACCGGCCGTTGCGTCTCCCAGTGCAGTTCCGGTGGTCACGGGTAAGAGCGCCCATGCCACGCGTGTGCACCACAGCCAGATCAACGTGCACTCCGCTTCGTCGTGTGTGCCGGCGTCGGCCTATCCTACGAATCTTCATGGGCGAACCAGTGCTCGGCGGGGCCATCGGCGCAGGAATGGCGACTGCCATCGGCAGCCTTCCGCACCGCGACGCGCAGGCCGCGGCGGCACTCACCCTGCGTTGCCTGCCGGAGTTGCCCGCGGCTCCGCAGCTGCCGTTCCGTTCGAAGCGCGAGGGTGTCGTCGCGCAGTGGGCCGGTGCGGTACCCGGCGTGGTCGTGCACGACGACGGCGCGATCGAGGTCACCTCGGCGCTCGACCCGCTCGGTCAGCTGCAGACGAACTTCGATGCCGAGACCCACGCCGGACTCCTGACGTTCCTCGAGGTCGCGGCGACGTCAGCCGCGCCCGCCGCAGCAGCGTCAAGGTTCAGATCGCCGGACCGCTGACACTCGGTGTCGCGTTCGTCGACGCGGGGATGGATGTCGATCTCGCGTTCCCGCTCGGTGCACGCGTCGCGCGCGCGCTGGGCCGGTGCGATCGCCGAGCTCGTCACCGCCCAACTGCCCGACGCGGCGCTGGTCTGCTTCCTCGACGAGCCCGCCCTCGTGCTGTGGCGCAACGCCGAAGGCCCGATCGAGCGGGAAGAGGCAACCGACGTCCTGTCGACCGCGCTCGCCGCCTGCGGTGGTGTGTCGGGCGTGCACGTGTGCGGCGAGGGCGACCTCCGCCTCGCGCTCGATGCCGGCCCCCAGATCGCGCACTTCGACGTCGGCGCCCTCGATCTCGACGACGCCGACCGCGCTCTCGCGATTCCTCGACGGCGGCGGCTGGATCGCTTGGGGTGCGATCCCAACGCACCGTCCGGTCGGCGAGCAGCCCGCAGCCGTTGTGGAAGGCACTGCTCGACGTGTGGTGCGAGTTGACCCGCCGCGGCTGCGATCCCGTGCAGCTACGCGGTCAGGCGCTGGTCGCACCGGCGTGCGGGCTCGCCGGCCACGGCGCGAGCCAGGCCGAGCGGGCGATGTTGCTCGCTCGCGAGATCGGCGATCGCGTGCACGATCACGCCGCCGCGACGAAGCTCGCCGTCGGCGCCTAGATTTCGGGCGTGGCTGATCGCCCGTCCGCAGGAAGTCGCCGAACGCGTCGCGCAGCTGCGCGAGGCCATCGACTACCACAACGAGCGGTACTTCGTCTTCGACGAGCCCGAGGTCGCCGACGCCGAGTTCGACGCGCTCGTCGCGAGCTGCGCGAGCTCGAAACGCAGAACCCGTCGCTCGTCACTCCCGACTCGCCGACGCAACGCCCGGGCGGTCGACCGGCGTCGACGTTCGCACCGGTCGACGCACCGCGATGCCGATGCTGTCGCTCGACAACGCGTTCTCGCGCGACGAGCTCATCGCGTGGGGCGACGCGCATCCAGCGGCTGATCACCGAGCCGATCCGCTTCGTCGCCGAGCCGAAGCTCGACGGGCTCGCGATCTCGCTGCAGTACGTCGACGGCCGCTTCACCGTGGGCGCGACCCGCGGCGACGGGCGTCACGGGCGAGGACGTCACCGAGAACCTGCGCACGATCGGCGCCGTCCCGCAGAAGCTCAAGGGCAAGGCCAAAGACCTCCCGGCACTGCTCGAGGTGCGGGGCGAGGTGTTCATGCCGCTGCCGGCGTTCGAGGCGTTGAACCGGCGCCAGGGCGCGGCCGGCGAGCGCTTGTTCACGAGCCCGCGCAACGCGGCCGCGGGCAGCCTGCGGCAGAAGGATCCGGGCATCACCGCCACGCGCGACCTGACGCTGTTCATGCTACCAGCTCGGTGCGAAAGAGGGCGGCCCGCGCCTGCGGACGCACCAGGAGACGCTGGACTGGCTGCGGGAGCTCGGTTTCCCGGTGAACCCGCACATCGAGCCGCTCGACGATCTCGACGGCGGTGTTCGACGTTCTGCGAGCGGATGGAGGCGAGCCGGCACTCGCTCGGCTACGAGATCGACGGCGTCGGTCGCGAAGGTCGACGACCTCGGCCAGCGCGCGGAGATGGGCACCACGTCGCGGGCGCCGCGCTGGGCGATCGCGTACAAGTTCCCGCCCGAGGAGAAGACCACGCATCCTCCGCGACATCATGGTGAGCATCGGCCGCACCGGCCGGGCGACGCCGTTCGCGGTGCTCGAGCCGGTGTTCGTCGGTGGCGCGAACGTCGGGATGGCCACGCTGCACAACGAAGACGACGTCGCCCGCAAGGACGTCCGCCCCGGCGACACCGTGATCGTGCGGCGGGCGGGCGACGTCATCCCCGAGGTCGTCGGGCCGGTGCTGGCCAAGCGACCGCCGAAGACGAAGCCGTGGAAGTTCCCGAAGAAGTGCCCGGTGTGCGGCCAGCCGCTCGTGCGCGTCGAGGGCGAGGCGAACCATCACTGCGTCAACGTCGACTGCCCGGCGCAGCGCGTGCAGCGCCTCGTGCACTGGGCGAGCCGCGGCGCGATGGACATCGAAGGACTCGGCGAGGAACGCGTGCGCCAGTTCGTCGAGGCGGGGCTCCTCGAGGACGCGGCCGACGTCTACTCGCTCACCGTCGACGCGCTCGTGCCGCTCGATCGGATCGGCGAGCGTTCCGCGCAGCTGCTCGTCGACGGCGATCGAGAAGTCGAAACAGCAGCCGCTGTGGCGTGTCCTCGTCGGGCTCGGCATCAACCACGTCGGTCCCACCGCCGCGCAGGCGCTCGCCCGATCGTTCGACGACCTCGACGCGATCATGGCCGCGAGCGCGGAAGAGCTCACCGCGATCGACGGTGTCGGGCCGACGATCGCGCAGAGCATCGCGCACGTGGTTCTCGATCGACCGCAACCGCCGGCTGGTCGAAGCGGCTGCGGCGACGCCGGGGTCAACTTCCGCGGCGAGCGCGGGCGCGCCGCGTCGAGCCGTCGACGAGTCGTTCGCGGGGCTGACCTTCGTGCTCACCGGTTCGCTCGAGCGCCGCACGCGCGACGAAGCCGCGGCCGAGATCGGCGCGCGGGGCGGCAAGGTCACGTCGAGCGTGTCGAAGAAGACGAGCTACGTCGTGGTCGGCGAGAGCCCGGGATCGAAGCTCGCCAAGGCCGAGGAGCTCGGCGTCACCGTCCTCGACGAGGCGGGTTTCGCAGCCCTCCTCGAGAACGGTCAGCCGACGTTGAACGACCAGGTGTAGCTGCGGAGCTGCTTCTTGGCCCGCGCCGCTTCCGCGGTCGTGAACGTGCTCGGCCACCACTCCAAGACCGCCGTGTGGCCACCTTTGGAGAACTTCTGGATGTCCTTGCCCGGTCCGGGATCGAACGTGATCGACCCGATCGCCGGGGTGCTCGTGGTCTGGTCCTGCGGGATGACGTGACCGTCGATGGTGATCTGCCCGGCGAAGTTCGCCCGGAGCTGGGCGCCGACCTCACCCTGCGGGAGCAGCTCGTCACTCTCGTTCGGCTCCAGCGTGACGATCTCGGCCGGCCGCTGGATGGTTGCCGGACCGTTCACCTGGGCCCGACCGGCGAAGATCAGGACGTTGACGCCGACGACAGACGATGGCGACGACGATCGCCGACTCGCATCGGGTTCTTGGGGCGGGTCAACGACACGCAAATGAAGTTACCGGTCGGCGGGCCGACCCGGGGGAACGGGCTCGAGGCGCTCGTGACCCGTGTCGCGCGTGGGCGGCCACTACCGTTGAACCCATGCCCGGCAGTGCGGTGAGCGACCTCGCGGGCCGTGTGCTCGCGGGTCGGTACCTGCTGCACGGCGCCGTCGGCACCGGCGCGAGCGGTCGCGTCTACGTCGCCGACGACACCCGCCTGCGTCGCCGGGTGGCGGTGAAGGTGCTGCACGCGGCGCTGGCCGAGGACGCCGCCTTCCTGCGCCGCTTCCGGGCCGAGGCGCAGCTGGCCGCCTCGCTGCACCATCCCCACATCGTCACCGTCCACGACTGGGGCGACGACGACGTGCCGTTCATGGTGCTCGAGCTGCTCGAGGGCGGATCGCTGCGCTCGATGCTCGACCAGGACACGCTCCTGACGGTGTCGCAGGCTGCGCGCGTCGGCCGCGACGTTGCCTCGGCGCTCGAGTACGCGCACGCGCGCGGCGTGCTGCACCGCGACATCAAGCCCGCGAACCTGCTGTTCGACGAGCACGGCATCGTGCGCGTCGCCGACTTCGGCCTCGCCCGCGCGCTGGCCGAAGCGAGCTGGACCGAGCCCGCCGGCGCGGTGTTCGGCACCGCGCGGTACGCGTCGCCCGAGCAGGCGACGCGGCGTGCAGCTCGACGCGCGCTCCGACCTCTATTCGCTCGCGCTCGTCCTCGTCGAGAGCGTGACCGGACGGCTCCCGTTCGCGTCCGACACCACCCTCGGCATGCTCACCGCGCGCACCTTGCAACCGATCGTCGCGACCGAAGAGCTCGGGCCGCTCGAATCGGTGATCGACCGCGTCGGCGCCATCGATCCCGACGAGCGCTATCCCGACGCGGCCACGATGCGCCAGGCCTTGTCCGACGCGGCCGACTCGCTCCCGCCGCCCGGCCCGCTCTTGCTCGCGGGCATGGTCGACCGGGCCGATCCGCACCCGACCCGCGCCGTGATGGATCGCACCGCGCCGCTGTTCGACCAGGACGCGGTCGAGGTCGTGCCGGACCCCTCGGGGCGCAAGGCGAAGAACGACGGCGAACCGCCGCGACAACGCACACCCGGCGAACGGCGGATGGTGCCGTGGATCGTCGCGGCCGTGCTGATCCTGACCGTCGGCCTCGCCGCGGCCGCGCTCGCGCAGGTGGGTACGGCGAAGGCGATCTCGGTGCCCGGCCTCCGCGGCCTGACGGTGGCGAACGCCACCCTCGCGGCGAAGGCGTCGGGGCTCGACGTCGTGGTCGCCAAGCACGAGGCCGCGCCCGATCCCGACGGAACGGTGATCGCCCAGAGCCCGGCCGCGGGCGCATTCAGCGGGAGCCGGCGCGTCTCGCTGGTCGTGTCGAGTGGTCCGGCCGACGTCGCCGTGCCGAGCATCGTCAACCTGCCGTGGGCGCAGGCGAAGCAGGAGCTCGATACCGCGGGGCTCATCTACCCCGCGACTCCCGCCACGCACACGAGCGAGAGCATCCCCGCGGGAACGGTGATCTCGGTGACGCCCGGCGCCGGCAAGAACGTCGCGCCCGACACGAAGGTCACCGTGGTCGTGAGCTCGGGCCACGCGCCGGTCCCGGTCCCGGACGTTTCCGGTCTGACCGTACGCCGACCGCGTCGCAAGAGCTCGTCGGCGACCACTTCCTCGTGCAGCGCGACACCGACGCGTTCTCCGATTCCGTCGCCAAGGGCTTCGTGATCGGGACGAGCCCTGCCATCGGCCAGAACGCTCCGTACGGTTCGACGATCCTCGTGCAGGTATCGAAGGGCCCCGACCTCGTCCTCGTACCCGACGTGACCGGCGAATCGTTCACTGCCGCGGCAGGACGCTCTCGCGGCCCAGGGTTTCCTGACCTCGATCGTCGGCGGCTTCCGGCCCCGCGATCGGGTCGGCCAACAGAGCCCCCAGGGCAACACCAAGGCTCCGCGCGGCTCGACGTGTGACGATCGGCCGCTAGTCGCCATACGATCCGCCCCGGACCGCTACACACCGGGAGAACGAATCATGGGTGCACTCGACGGACGCGTTGCGATCATCACCGGCGCGGGCCGCGGCTTGGGCCGCGAGCACGCGCTGCTGTTCGCGAGCGAGGGCGCCAAGGTCGTGGTCAACGACCTCGGCGGCGACATGCACGGCGAGGGCGGCGACCCGAGCGCGGCGATGCAGGTCGTCGAGGAGATCAAGGCGGCCGGGCGGCGAGGCCGTCGTCAACGGCGAGAACGTCGCCGACTGGGACGGCGCGCAGCGGCTGGTGCAACAGGCCGTCGACACGTTCGGCGACCTCGCACATTCTCGTGAACAACGCCGGCATCCTGCGCGACCGCGTGATCATCAACATGACCGAGGCGGAGTGGGACTCCGTCATCAACGTGCACCTGAAGGGCCACTTCGTGCCCGACGCATCACGCGGCCGTGTACTGGCGGGAGCAGACGAAGGCGGGCCGGGAAGTGCAACGCGTCGATCATCCACACGACCTCGACGTCGGGCCTGTTCTCGAATCCCGGCCAGGCCAACTACGACGCCGCGAAGAGCGGGATCGCAACGCTCTCGCAGGTCTGCGCCAAGGAGCTCGTGCGCTACGGCGTGCGCTCGAACGCGATCGCGCCCGGCGCGCGCACGCGCCTCACCGAGGCCACGCCCGGCCTCGGCGACGCGGTGAAGGCGCCCGACGAGGGGTTCGACGTGTGGCACCCGGGCAACGTCTCGCCGTTCGTCGCGTACCTGGCCACTGCCGACTGCCCGATCACCGGCGAGTGCTTCCTCGTCCAGGGCGGCAAGGTTCAGCGCGCGCAGTCGTGGAAGGCCGCGGAGACGATCGACAAGGACGACCGCTGGACCGTGGCCGAGCTCGTGACCGAGGCGGCCAAGCTCGCGCCGCCCGCCAAGGCGAAGTAGCCGCTACCGCGCCACCGAGGCGAGTAGCCGCTAGGCGGTGATCTCTTGCAGCGCGGCGGTGAGCTGCCGGGTTGCGCGCCGCCGCCACCCTGCATCATCAGCTTCGTCATGTCGCCCTGCACGCGGACCTTGCCCGCCATGAATGCCTGCATGCCGGCCTGCTGATCGCCGGAGACGAACACCGCGCGGGCCGTGTCGATGTCGGTCGACAACGTGAGGTCGGCGCCGTCGGTCGTGCCCTTGCCGAACAGCACCTCGCCGTTCTTCGCAGCCCATGAAGAACTTGACGGTGTCGCCGCCGTTGGCGACCTCGAGGTTCATCACGAGGTTCGCGGGCGGAACTTCGGGCTGGTGCTCGCGGATGAGCGCCTCGGCTGCATCGAACCAGGGGTCGGAGAGGAATTCGTACTTGTCGGCCACGGGTGCCTCCTGAGGGTGTGCCGCAAAACACGACTTGGCGATCTGCCTGGGTATCGCGCGGATCGTAGCTGAGGCTGCGGGGCCTCCGTCTACCCTGACGTCGTGGCCGGAACGACGAGGCTCGAGCGCATCGCGGATCACGAGCGCAACGCGAAGTGGAAGAACCCGCCGTTGCGCATCGAGATGTCGGAGTGCATCAACTGCGATGCCTGCCTGCGCCATTGCCCGTCGCAGTTCGGTGCGATCTTCAACCACGGCGCCGACGTGGTGATCGTGCCCGAGCTGTGCAGCGGTTGCGACAAGTGTCTGCCGGCGTGTCCCGGTCGACTGCATCTATCCCGATCCGCGAGTGGACCCCGCGCCCGACGACTGGTGGGAATTGCCGCTCAGCCGGCTCGACCCGTACAAGTAGCCTCTCGCCGATGGCCGAACGCATCACCCGAGCCGAAGTCGAGCACGTCGCGCAGCTCGCCCGGCTCGCGCTCGACGAGACCGAGATCGTGTCGCTCACCGAAGAGCTCGGCGCGATCCTCGATCACGCCGCGCAGGTGTCGGCGCTCGACACGCACGACGTCCCGCCGACCGCGCATCCGCTGCCGATCGTGAACGTGTTCCGCGCCGACGAAGCGCGCCCGTGTCTCGATCGCGACGAGGTGCTCGCGGCCGCGCCGCAGGCGCAGGAGAACCGCTTCCGGGTTCCGCGCATCCTCGGCGAGGAGCCGTGAGCACCGCTCGTGAGATCGCGGCCGCCGTCCGTTCCGGAGACCGGTCGGCCCGCGACGTGCTCGAAGAGCACCTCGACGCAATCGGCGCCCGCGAGGCCGACATCCACGCGTTCAACCTGGTGCTGGCCGACGAGGCGCGGGCCGCGGCCGACGCGGTCGACGCCGCGGTCGCGCGCGGGCGAAGATCCCGGGCCGCTCGCCGGCGTTCCGCTCGCGCTCAAGGACAACATGTGCACGCGCGGCATCCCCACCACGTGTTCGTCGCGCATCCTCGAAGGCTGGCGGCCGCCGTACGACGCGACCGTCGTGCAGCGCGTCCGCGACGCCGGCGCGATCGTCGTGGGCAAGACCAACCTCGACGAGTTCGCGATGGGTTCCTCGACGGAGAACTCGGCCTTCGGGCCCACGCGCAATCCGCACGATCTCACGCGCGTACCCGGCGGTTCGAGCGGTGGTTCGGCGGCCGCCGTCGCGGCCGGGATTCGCACCGCTGGCGCTGGGTTCCGACACCGGCGGCTCCATCCGCCAGCCCGCCGCGCTCTGCGGTGTGGTGGGCGTGAAGCCCACGTACGGCGTCGTGTCGCGCTACGGGCTCATCGCGTTCGCCTCGTCGCTCGACCAGATCGGGCCGTTCGCGGCGACGGTCGAAGACGCGGCGTTGCTGCTCGAAGTGATCGGCGGCCACGATCCCTGCGACTCCACGTCGATCGCGCGGCCCGCGCCGGAACTGCTCGCCGGGCTCGAACGAAGGCGTGTCGGGTCTGCGCGTCGGGATCGTCGACGAGATGACGGAGATCGACGGCATCGAACCGGGCGTGCGCGCCGCGGTGCGCGCCGCGGCGTCGGCGCTCGAGGCGGCCGGCGCGAAGGTCGACACCGTTTCGGTCCCGTCGTCGACCTACGGCATCTCCGCGTACTACCTGATCGCGCCGGCGGAAGCGTCGTCGAACCTCGCGCGTTACGACGGCGTGCGTTACGGACTACGGGTCGACGCGCGAAGACGTGGCGCACATGAACGCCGACACGCGCGAAGCGGGTTTCGGCGCGCGAGGTGAAGCGCCGGATCATGCTCGGCACGTACGCGCTGTCGGCCGGCTACTACGACGCGTACTACGGCCAGGCCCAGCGGGTGCGCACGTTGATCCTCCGCGACTTCGAACGTGTCTACGAGCAGTTCGACGTGCTGATCGCGCGCGACGTCGCCGACGGTCGCGTTCGAGCTCGGCGCGAAGACGGCCGACCCGCTCGCGATGTACCTCTGCGACGTCTGCACGGTTCCCGTGAACCTGGCCGGACATCCCGGGATGTCGGTGCCGTTCGGTACCGGCGACGGTGGCCTTCCGATCGGCGTGCAGGTGCTCGCCCCCGCGCTCGGCGAGGCGACGATGTTCCGCGCCGCGCGCGATCGAGCAGAGCGCGTCGTAGCGCGGGCGTCGCGTGTCGCTATAGGGACGGCGGTCGGCAGAACGCGGCCGTGATCTTGTTGAACGTTTCGGCTTGCTCCCATTGGAGGAAGTGGCCGGCGTTCGGCACGAACAGCGGGCCGGTGCAATCGATGCACGCGGCCGCCGCCTTCCACGGGAACGACGGCAGCACGACGTGATCTTCCGGCCCGTACAACACAAGGGTCGGCACCGGTGTTCGTTCGAAGAGGCGCGGCACGTCTTCCATCGCGCGCTTGCCGGCCGACTGCTCGTACACGCCCCAGCTCGCACGCAGTTTGGCCGCGTCGCCGTACGGCTCGGTGTGGAACGCGACCTCTTCGGAGGTGAACGCATTCGGCGTGCCCCAGAGCCGGTGGCCGTACATGCCGGCCACGTACGTGCGCCGGCGTTCGGGCGTGTCGAGCTCGGCGAGGAGCCCCTCGGGGTCGTTGGCCTGGCGCACGAAGTAGTCGCTCTGGGCGCGGCGTTCGCGCACGTCGTCGGGTGGGAGGCCGGCCGCCGCGTAGACCTCGTCGAGCGGCGGTGGAACGGTGTTGAACAGGACCTGGCGGGTGACGAAGCCGGGAAAGCGCAGGCCGAGGTCGAACAGCACGACGCCGCCGACATCGCCACCCGCAACTGCACTGTGTTCGTGACCGAGCACGTCGTGCACGAGCGTGTAACAGTCGATCGAATAGGCCGCGATGTCGTAGAAGTCGTCGGGGGCGAGCCCGGAATCGCCGTGGCCGCGGAAGTCGGGGGCGATGACCTCGAAGCCGGCGGCGGCCAGCGCGGCGATGTTCCGCCACCAGATCCGCTTCGTCTCGGGATAGCCGTGCAGGAGGAGCAGGGGAGTGCCGCCGATCCCCTCCCGCACGTAGGCGATCGTGACGTCGTTGCGGACGTGGGCGTGGTAGACGGCGAAATCATTCGGGCTGGGTGCGTTCGTCACGTTGCGTAGTCTGGCAGTCGTGACGGATGCGATGACGGCCCCCAAAACCGCGGAATACGAGATCGTGATCGGGCTCGAGGTGCACTGCGAGCTCGCGACGGCGAGCAAGATGTTCTGCGGCGTGCCCGAACGAGTTCGGCGACGAGCCGAACACGAACGTGTGCCCGGTGTGCCTGGGCCTGCCCGGTTCGCTGCCGGTACTCAACGGCACGGCGGTGGAGTACGCGTTGCGCGTGGCCGAGGCGTTGCATCTGCGCGTGCCCGAGCGCTCGGTGTTCTCGCGCAAGAACTACTTCTATCCCGACATGCCGAAGGACTATCAGATCTCGCAGTACGACGAACCCATCACGATCGACGGGTGGCTCGAGATCGACGGAGTACGCGTCGGCATCACGCGTGCGCACTTGGAGGAGGACACGGGGAAGTCGCAACACGTCGGTGTCGGCGGTCGGATCCACGACGCCGACTTCTCGCTCGTCGACTACAACCGCGCCGGCGTGCCGTTGCTCGAGATCGTCTCCGAGCCCGACATGCGTTCCGCGGAACAGGCCAAGCGTTACGTCGAAGAGCTGCGGGCCACGTTGCTCGCAGTGGGCGTGTCCGACGTGAAGATGGAAGAGGGATCGCTGCGCATCGACGCCAACGTGTCGGTGCGCGAACCCGGCGCGTCGGAGTTCGGAAACCGGGCCGAGATCAAGAACCTGAACTCGTTGCGATCGTTGCTGCGCGCCGTCGATTACGAAGCCGAACGGCAGTGGGCGTTGACGCAGGCCGGTGAGAAGGTGGTGCAGGAGACGCGCCACTGGGACGAAGAGCAGGGCCGCACGATCTCGGGCCGCTCGAAGGAAGAGGCGCACGACTACCGCTATTTCCCCGAGCCCGACCTCGTTCCGGTCGAGCCGACGCAGGAGATGCGCGACCGTGTGCACGCGTCGATGCCGGAGCTGCCCGCCGCGCAGCGCACCCGCTACATCGAGCAGTGGGGCATCGGTGCCGAGGACGCGCGCATCCTCGTCGAAGTGCCGGGCCTCGCGGAGTACGCGGAACGCGCGGTTGCCGCACTCGGTGAAGGCGCGGGCTCGGCCAAGGACGTCGTGAACTGGGTGCGCCAGGACGTGTTGGCGTACCTCAACGAGACCGGTCTGTCGCCCGCGGTCCTTTCCGCCGGAGATGCTCGCGGAGCTGGTCGGGCTCGTCACGAAGGGAACGATCTCCCGGCAGCAGGCGAGTGACGTTCTCTCCGAGTCGTTGCGCGAGGAGAAGTGGCCGCGCGACATCGTGGAGGCGCGCGGCATTTCGCAGGTCAGCGACGAGAGCGCGATCGCGGAGGTCGTCGACCGCGTCTCGGGCGCGAATCCCGGTGTCGTCGACGAGTACCGCGCCGGCGACGAAGGGGCGCGCAAGAAGAAGCGGAGCTTCTTGATGGGGCGGGTCATGGGCGAGCTCAAGGGTCAGGGCAACCCGCAGGTGATCAACAAACTCCTCGACGATCGCCTGTCGTAGGGCGCCGACGCCGTAGGTCGTCCGCAGTCACCGAATGGCTTCCGCGCGCCGATGAAAGTGGTCGTGCTCGCCGATACCCACCTCGCCGGATCGGGTGTGGGCCGGTTGCCCGAAGGTGCGTGGAAGTTGTTGCGCTCGGCCGACGTGATCCTGCACTCCGGCGACGTGGTTGCGGCTCCGTTCCTCGAAGAGCTGCGGGTGCTCGCGCCGCTACGTGCCGTGCTCGGTAACAACGATCACGATCTGGTGGGTGTGTTACCGGAGCAGGTGGAGTTCGAGCTCGACGGCGTGCGCGTCGCGATGATTCACGACAGCGGTGCGCGTCGTGGGCGGGAAGCGCGCATGCGGCGACGGTTCCCTGCGGCCGATGTTGTGGTGTTCGGTCACAGCCACATCCCGTGGGACGCGGTCGGAGTCGGCGGGCAACGGCTCTTCAATCCGGGGTCGGCGACGCAACGACGCGCGCAACCGCGGCGGACGATCGGTGAGTTGCGCATCGACCGTGGTCGGGTCCGGACGCGCATCATTTCGCTCGACTGAAGTTTCGTTGTGGTCGACGTTGTTGTCGGCGTAGTTGTCTCACCTCATTGTCATGATGTGTGAGTGGCAGTCATGGAAGACGTCCGAACGTGCGGGTTGGTCGAGGCGCTGGGTTTGGTCGAGCGTGTCCTGACCGAGTTCGGGGATCGCGATCCGGCGGATGTGTTGTTGCGGGACGTGACTGCGGTGTGGGCGGCATATGACCGCGTCGAACGGCGTGCCGCGAACGCGAAGGTGTTGTTGGCGGCGCGGGTTGCTGCGGCGGGGGAATGGAAGCGGGCGGGAGCGCGTTCCGCGGCATCGCATTTGGCGCAGGTGAGTGGCACGTCGACGGCAGTGGCGCGGCGGGGGTTGGAAACGTCGGCGCACCTGGAGAAGTTGCCGGTGTTGGCGGCGGCGGTGCGGTCGGGGGTGTTGTCGTCGGCGCAGGTCGAGGTGATCGCGCCGGCGGTGGCGGCGGATCCCGGCGCGCAAGCCGAGCTGATCGCTCTCGCCGGCGAGACGAACCTGACCGAGTTACGGGAGCGATGTTTGCGGAAGACTGCGGCCGCGGATCCCGATCCCGAAGCGCGGCATCGCCGGATTCACGCGAACCGGCATGTGCGTTCGTACACGGATGGTCAGGGTGCCCGGCATATGGGCGTATACGGGACGGCAGATCAGCTGGGCGTGTTCGAGAGCCGGTTGGAGCCGATCATCGACCAGCTGTTCAAAGCAGCCCAGGCCGCCGGGAAACGCGAACCGCGCAACGCGTATGCGTTCGACGCGCTGATGCTGCTCGGCCGACAACCCGAGACCAACGACGCGCCGACGCCGACGCCTAAGCCGCGGTACTACGGGATTCTCCAGGCCAGTCTCGAGGCCTTGACCCGCGGCGCGGTCGACGGCGAAGAGCTTTGTGAGATCGCGGGCGTCGGACCGATCCCGGTACGGATCGCCCGCGAACTGCTCGGCGACGCGATCCTGAAGTTGGTGATCACCAAAGGGGTCGACGTTGTGAACGTCGTGCACCTCGGACGCGGCGCGACCGCAGCGCAGCGGGTGGCGTTGCTGTGGTCGAAACCAAAGTGCACGGACATCGCGTGTTCAAGTCGGTTCGTGCAGATCGATCACCGTGAACCGTGGGCGACAACCCACCACACCGTCCTGCACGAGCTCGACCCGCTGTGCCCGCACCACCACAAGCTCAAAACCGAGCAGGGCTGGTCCCTCGTGCCGGGCAAAGGCCGCCGCGCATTCGTCGGCCCCAAAGACCCCCGCCATCCCCGCAACCGGCCGCCTCCGTGAGCTGATGTGGCGCCTATCGCATCGAGACGGCGCGTGTCATCGCCTGGAGGTAACGGCGTACAGCCGCGTCCTGCAGCCAGTTTCCGAGCTGCGGAAGGAGTCGTGCGATGGGTTGGGTGGGTCGGGAAACGCCTTCGACGTTGAATCGCACGGTGCCCGACTCGTCGCGGGCGACGATGAACGATTCTTCGCCTCGTTCGGGATGCAGCGCGAGCGTTCCGTACGCGAAGCCGAAGCGCGTTGGCTCGTCGACGACGGCCACGATGCGGCAGGTGCCGTCAACGAAGCCGAGTGGCAACGGCGCCCTGAACGCGACATTGGTACCGATGGCGATTGCGCCGTCTGCTTCCAACGCCAGACCCGCCCCACGATGGACCTTCCATCCCCGGATTGCTTCGCGTGCACGAGCGAAGGCGTCCACGCCTTCGAGAGTCGTGGACCAGGTTCGCCGGTCGAGCCCGGGCGGAGTCGGCCCTCCCAGCGAGCAGCCGGTCGGCCCATACGTGAGTTCGTCGGACGCCGCGCGCCGCAGCATCGCGGCCAGGTCTGATTCGGTTGCCGGGCCAAAGCGCAGTCCCACGCTCACACTGTGTCAGCCCGAGGTGCGGGCTCAGGGATGTGCAGGCCTCCGCCGATATACCGCCGATGGACGGCCGGTACGAGAGTCCCAACGATCGAGTGGCGCCGCGGGGGTGTCGGCACGGGTATCCGTCGATGAGGGACTGTCCGCGGTGCGACGCGCCGGAGATGACTCCGGCGCGGTTGATGGGCATCCATACGCGGTGGGAAGCGACAGTGACGACGCTGGGACCGACGGCGAAGATCGGGATAACGGCGGCGCTCGTGATCCCGATCCTGCTTTGTCTGCTCGGGCTCATGAGCGCGAGCTACCGCCTCGCGAACGTGTTCCTCGTCGTGCCGCTATGGGCCCTCTGTGTCGTCGCCGCGGTTCTGCTGACCCACGTGTGGGAACCCGGGCAACGCCAGGCGGGGTTCGCTACCCGAGGTGGTGTTCGTCGCCGTCGCCGGTCGACGTGATTCCGGGGCCGGCCGGGGTCGACACGACGATGCCGCGAAGGTGCGCGGCGCTGAGGCCGAGGGCGGAGCTGAGCGACTCCAGGATCTGGGTTTCCGGCGGGGTGAGCGGGCCGTCGGCGAGACCGATGCGCGCGACCTGCTGCACGAACGTCTCTTTGCCTTGCGGGTCGAGGCCGGTCGCCAGCGGCGCGAGGTAGTCGTGGAGGTGCGTCGAGTCGAGCGCGTCGAGGTCGTTGGCCAGCCAGGTTTCGTCGTAGTTCTCGGAGCCGGTCTGGCGAGCCGCGGCGATGGCCGCTTCCCGGGCCGCGGTGTTCGCCCCGCCGCCCGCGGCGAGCATCGATACCGCGGCAACCCGCATCGCGCCGCGCAGGTTCTGGCTGAACGCCGCCGAGGTGGGGGCATCCAGGACCTTGGGCGCAAACCTCGTGCCGCACGTTGTGCACACCACATGCTCGCCCACGGGCTTGCCGAGCGGGAACAGCGGGATGAAGAAGAACGTGAACCAACGACGGATCTGCTGGAGCACGTACGAGCGGTCGGCGCCGCAGTTCGCACAGAAGAATTCGCCCGTCGCGATGGTCTTCGCCCGAGCCCGGATTCCCGCGATCAAAATCATGGAAAGACGGTACTACCGGCCCCTGAGAGTTCTCGATCAGACCTGCCGGCAACCCTCGAGGACGCGGGCCACGCGGTCGGCGCCGAGTTTGGCGGGAGTGTCGAACGAGACGCGTTGGGCGATGTCGCCGTAGCGCTCGTGGAGGCGGGGGCCGATCTGCTCGGGGGTGCCCGACACGACGAACGTGTCGACGATCTCGTCGGTGATCATCGCGGCCATCGTCGCCCAGTCGCCGGTCTTGGAGAGCCGGTTGAGCTCGGCCTGCATCCCGCCCCAACCGTGCGCGTCGAGCACGACCTTGTACGCGGGCGTGGAACCGTAGAACGCGAGCCGTGGGCGCATCGCGTCGCGGCCCTTGGCGAGCTCCTCGTCGGTCTCCGCGACGATCACCATCGACGGGAACGCGATCTCCAGGTCGGAGCGCGAACGGCCGCTCAACACGAGCCCACGTTCGAGCGCAGGGAGCGTCGTCTCCCGCATGAACTTCTCCGTCGAGAACGGGTGGATCATGAAACCGTCGGCGACCTCGCCCGCCACTTCGGTCATGCGCGGCCCCACGCCACCGAGGAAGATGCGCGGTACGCCGAACGGGTTGGGGCCGGGATCGAAGAACGGCGTCATGAGCGTGTGCCGGTAGAACTCGCCCTGGAAGTCGAGCTTCGTTCCCTCGTGCCAACGGGCCCAGATCGCACGAATCGCCAGCACCATCTCGCGCATGCGCTCGACGGGCTTCGACCACTCCATCGAGAATCGCTTCTCGATGTGCGGCTTGATCTGCGTGCCGAGGCCGAGGTTGAAACGACCACGCGACGCGAGCTGCAGGTCGTACGCGGATTGCGCGAGCGTCATCGGGTTACGGGCGAACGCGATCACCACCGCGGTCGTCAGCTGCACCCGTTCGGTGTGCTCGGCCGCGAGCAGCAACGGGAAGAAGCCGTCGTGCGCGCCTTCGAACGAGAAGATGCCGTCGTATCCGGCCGCCTCGATGCCGCGCGCCGCTGCGGGAACCTCGTGCAGATCGGTGGTCGTTAATGCGGCATCGACGAGCATGGGTCATCCCTACGATTGATCTATGGAACCGTTCGGACCGGAAACCTATGGCGAGCGCGTCGCCGACGTCTACGACGACTGGTACAAGCCTGTCGATCCCGCGGCCGAAGTCGCGTTGCTCACCGAGCTCGCGGCCGGCGGGCGGGCCCTCGAGCTGGGCATCGGAACGGGCCGCGTCGCCATTCCGTTGGCGGCGAACGGCGTCGAGGTGCACGGCATCGAGGCTTCACCGGCAATGGTCGAGCGGCTGCGCGCGAAACCGGGTGGCGAGGCGATCCCGGTCACGATCGGCGACATGGCCGAAGTTCCGGTCGACGGTGAGTTCGCGCTCGTGTTCGTGGTGTTCAACACGTTCTTCCAGCTCTATTCGCAGGACGCGCAGGTGCGCTGCTTCGCGAACGTGGCCCGGCATCTGCCCGCGGGCGGCCTCTTTCTCGTGCACACCTTCGTGCCCGACACGTCGCGCATCGAAGCCGGTCAGGACGTTTCCGTGCGCGAGGCCGGACTCGATCGGGTGCGTTTGGATACGAGCGTGTTCGACGCGCATACGCAACGCCTCGACACCACGCAGATCCGCATCACCGAAGCCGGCATCCGGCTCGTGCACGCCAAGATGCGGTTCGCGTGGCCGCCCGAGCTCGACCTCATGGCGCGCCTGGCCGGCCTCACACTCGAGAACCGCTGGTCCACCTTCGACAAGCAGGCCTTCAGCGGCGAAAGCGTGTTCCAGGTTTCCGTCTATCGCGCATGATCTGGCGCGTCGCGTGCAGCCCGGGGATGCCGGTCACGCCGCCGCCGCCGTGCGTCGCGCTGCTCGCCTGATACAGACCGGCGATCGGCGTGCGGAAGTCGGCGTAGCCCGGCGCGGGCCGCATGTGGAACATCTGGTCGGGGGAGAGCTCGCCGTGGAAGATGTTGCCGCCGACGAGCCCGTACTCGTGCTCCATCTCGTACGGCCCGATCACCTGGCGGTGCAGGACCGAGCTCGTGAAGCCCGGCGCGACCGCTTCGACGCGCGCGATCACCCGGTCGGCGTACGCGTCGAGCTCGGCCTGATTCGGTTCCCCGGCGAACGTGTGCGGAACCCATTGCGTGAACATCGACATCACGTGCTTGCCCTCGGGTGCGAGGGTCGGGTCGAACACGCTCGGGATGCAGATGTCGGCGAACGGCAACTCGGCCGGGCGGCCGGCCACCGCGTCCTGGAACGCGCCCTCGATGTCGTCGAGGGATTCTGCGAGCACGATCGTGCCGCCGTGCACCTCGGGATCGAACCCGGGCTTGGCCGAGAACTCCGGGAGCCGGTCGACGGCGACGTTCACCTTCACGGTTCCGCTGCGCGAGCGCCAACGCTTCGATGCGGCGTACGAAATCATCCGGCAGGTCGCGGGCGTCGAGGTGTTCCAGGAACGTGATCTGCGGATGCGTCGCGGCCACGACCACGTCGGCGCGCAGTTCCTCGCCGGACTCCAGCGTGACGCCGCGCACCTGCGCGCCGCGCACGTCGATCCGGGCGACGGCCGCATCGGTGCGCACGGTTGCGCCGTTGGCGATCGCGGCATCACGCAACGCCCGGCTCACCGCGCCCATCCCGCCCTCGGGGAAGCCCCACGAGCCGAGCTGTCCCTCGCCGACGTCGCCGATCTTGTGGTGCGCCATCACGTACGCGGTGCCGGCCGAGCGCGGGCCCGCCCACGTGCCGATCACGCCGCTCACGGCGAGCACGCCGTGTCATCTGGGGCGACTCGAAGTACTCGTCGAGGAGATCGGCGATGCTCATCGTGAACAGGCGTGTGACATCGGCGCTGCCGGTAACACCGAGTCCGCGCAGTTTCCACGCGAGCTGCAGTTGTTCGATCAGGTCGCGCGGTCGCCGCGATCCGACGCGCGGCGGAATCGTCGTGAGCAGCGGACCGAGCACGTCGGCCAGGCTGCCCAGCCATGCGTCCCAACGGTCGTACGCGTCGGCGTCGGCCTTCGAGAACTGGGCGATCTGTTCGCGGCGGCGCGCGGGGTCGTTGTCGGGGAGCTGCAACGCGCGCCCGTCGCGATACGGGACGAAGTAGCCGTTCTGCGGATAGACCTTGTAGCCGTGCTTGGCGAGCTCGAGCTCCTGCACGATCGTCGGCGGCATGAGGCTGACGACGTAGGAGAGCGCAGTGACGTTGAACGTCCGGTCCCCACGGTTGTTCGGTGGTTGCCGCGCCGCCCACGTTCGCGCGCCGTTCCAGCACCGTCACGCGCGCGCCGCGCCGCGCGAGCAAGCCGGCCGCGACGAGACCGTTGTGACCGCCGCCCACGACCACGACGTCGAAGGTGTTGCTCCGTGATGCCGCGCTCATCGGGATCCGTTGGTGGCGGCGACCATCTCGACGAGGCGGCGCCACGACTCGACGCCGCGCGGCCGTGCGTTCGGTTCCTTGGCCGCTTCGTCGGCGCGCCGGAGCGCGAGGATCGCGTCGAGGTCGGGATCGGCGGTGAACTCGGCGATCGTGAACGTGTCGAGCGCGTCGCCCTGTTGGAGCAGCGTCTCGACACTGCGCGGGCTGAGCTGGGCGCGGTACGACGGATCGGTCGCAACGAGATAGCGCTTCGCCTCGACGTGCGCGCCGACGAGCCGCGCCACGCGCGTGCCGAACAACGGTTCGACGAGCTCGGCGCCGCGCGTCGCATGGTCGCCGTGGTCGTCCGGGTACGCGATGTCGGCGATGTCGTGCACGAGTCCGGCGACCGCGAGCTCCAGATCGTCGGGATGCGAGCCCCGCAGGTTGGTGCCGCACTGCAGCGCGTGCGAGAGGCCGTCGACCTCGGGTTCGTCGTACACGCCCGCGCCCCGGCCGATGAGGGCGAGGAGGTCGTCGACCGAATCGGGGGGCGTCACAGACCCATTGTGCCGCTCAGGCGCCGAGTTGGGATTCGATGTCGGCGATGAGGTGTTGCAGGTGCAGCGCGCGCCGCGACGTTCGGCCGGATGCGCGGCGCCGCCCGCAACCGCCACGAGATCAGCGCGGATCCGGTCGGCCCGGGCCCGGTGGTCGACGGCCCGCGCGTCGTAGAAGGCCGATCCGTGGGCCGAGTACACCTCGACCTGGGTCCGGCCCTCGGTCGCCACGCTGGAACACATCGACACGTTGCTCGTCGCCCCGGATTCGTGCGTGCAGATGGTCGAGACCCAGCCGAGCAGATCGCCGGCGGCCCGGACCTCCACGATCCCGCCCATGGCGGCCTCGATCAGGTCGAGCACATGTGGCCCGATGTCGAGCACCGCACCCCGCTCGAGCCGCCAGCCGTGTGCGAACGGTCCGTCGAGGAACGCGCCCGAGATGAAGCACGCCCGGCCGCCGGTCGGCTCGATCCGGCTCGCCTCGGCCAGGAACGCGGGGAGGGCGGGGTCGAAGCGGTTGGTGAGCATCACGAGGTTGCCCACGCCGGTCTCGGCGACGGCGTCGACGACCGACTGGGCCGCAGCCACATCGGCGCCGAGGGGTTTTTCGAGGAGGAGCGTCTTGCCCGCGCGGGCGGCCCGGATCGCGAGCGCGGGCTGCGTGTCGGGCGTGACCGCGATGGCCACCGCCTCGCACGCGTCGAAGAGCGCGTCGAGGTCGGCGAAGGCGGGTGCGTGCAGCGTCTCCCCGAGCTCGGTCGCGTGTCCGGGAGTGCGCGACCAGATCCCCGTGACCCGGGTCTGGGGGCCGGCCGCGAGCAGTGGGCCGGTGAACATGCGCGCCCAGGGACCGGCGCCGATCAGCCCAATTGCCAGGGGTTCGGACACGGAGCCGACGCTACCCTTGCGGCTATGTCCGAGATGAAGTCGCCCGACATGAAGCCGCGCTCGCACGAGGTCACCGACGGAATGGAGCGCGCCCCCGCCCGGGCGATGCTGCGCGCCGTCGGTATGACCGACGCCGACTGGGGCAAGGCGCAGGTAGGTGTCGCCTCGAGCTGGAACGAAGTGACGCCGTGCAACATGCCGCTCGACCGGCTGGCCAAGCGGGCCAAGCAGGGCGTGCGCGACGCGGGCGGTTTCCCGCTCGAGTTCGTGACGATCGCGGTCTCCGACGGCATCTCGATGGGCCACGAGGGCATGCGCGGCTCGCTCGTCTCGCGCGAGATCATCGCCGACTCCGTCGAGTGCGTGATGCACTCGGAGCGCCTCGACGCGCTCGTCACGTTCGCGGGCTGCGACAAGAGCCTGCCCGGCATGCTCATGGCCGCGGCGCGCTGCAACCTGCCGTCGGCGTTCCTCTACGGCGGCTCGATCCTGCCCGGCCACTACAAGGACCAGGCGCTCGACATCGTCTCGCGTGTTCGAGGCCGTCGGCGCGTGCGCGGCCGGCACGATCACCGAGAACGAGCTCGGTGAGATCGAGAAGCGGGCGTGCCCGACCGAAGGGTCGTGCGCGGGGATGTTCACCGCGAACACGATGTCGTCGATCGCGGAGGCGATCGGCATGGCGCTCCCGGGCTCGGCCTCGCCGCCGGCCGTCGACCGGCGCCGCGACGACTACGCGTACGAATCGGGTCGCGCGGTCATGCACCTGCTCGAGCTCGACCTGCGCCCGCGCCAGATCATGACGAAGGAAGCGTTCGAGAACGCGATCGCGATCACCATGGCGCTCGGTGGATCGACCAACGCGGTCTTGCACCTCCTGGCGATCGCCAACGAGGCGCGCGTCGAGCTCGAGCTCGACGACTTCAACCGCGTCGGCGCACGCGTTGCGCACCTCGCCGACATGAAGCCGCACGGCAAGTACCACATGGCCGACCTCGACCGCGTCGGCGGCGTGCAGGTCGTGATGAAGGAGCTGCTCGACGCCGGGCTGCTGCACGGCGACTGCCTCACGGTGACGGGCAAGACCATCGCCGAGAACCTCGACCGACCTCGCGCCGCCCGCGCCCGACGGCGAAGTCGTGCACCCGCTGTCGAATCCGGTGCACGTGCAGGGTGGTATCGCGATCCTGCGGGGCTCGCTCGCGCCGAAGGGCGCGGTCGTGAAGGTCGCCGGTCTCGATCAGATGCGCTTCGAGGGCCGGGCCCGCGTGTTCGACGGCGAAGATCTCGCGATGGCCGCGATCCTCGCGGAGCAAGATCGAACCCGGCGACATCGTCGTCATCCGCTACGAGGGACCCGAAGGGCGGCCCGGGCATGCGGGAGATGCTCGCGGTCACCGGCGCGATGAAGGGCGTCGGTCGGGGCGCCGATTGCCGCGCTCGATCACCGACGGTCGGTTCTCGGGCGGGCACGCACGGTTTCTGCGTCGGCCACGTCGCGCCGGAAGCCGTCGACGGCGGTCCGATCGCGTTCGTCGCCGAAGGCGACCGCATCGTGATCGACGCCGACACGCACACGATCGACCTGCTCGTCGACGACGCCGAGATCGCCAAGCGCAAGGCGAACTGGAAGTTGCCCGAGCCGCGCTACACGAGCGGCTTCCTCGCCAAGTACGCCGCGTCTCGCCCAAGGGGCCGAGACGGGCGCGATCACCAACATCTGAGTAGCGAACACCTCGCGTGCCGGAAATTCTGGAAGTCGAAGCGGCGCGGAAGGTGCTCGAAGCGCACGCGGTCGATCGTGAGATCGTCAAGGTGTACGCACCCGATACGTGGTTCATGAAGCGGGGCACTACCGCACCCGCGCTGCGGCACGCGCTCGTCGGCAACGCGTTCACGGCCGCCCGGCGCCGGGGGAAGCAGATCATCCTCGATACCCGCGATCCCGACGTGCGCATCGGGGTACATCTCGGCATGAGTGGCCGCGTGCTCGTCGACGACGAAGAGGCCGGCGATCCGTTCGTCTACGCGAGCAATCGCCGCGTGGCGAAGTGGCACCGATTCGGGGTCTATTTCGACGACGGCGGCGACTTCATGCTGCGCGATCCGCGCCGCCTCGGCGCGGTCGAGCTCGACCCCGACGAGAGCCGGCTCGGCCCCGACGCGTTGACCCTCTCGTTCGCGGAGCTCGACCACGCGCTCGGCGATGCGGAACGCGCCGATCAAGGCCGTGTTGATGGACCAGCACCGGATCGCGGGCCTGGGCAATCTGCTCGTCGACGAGACGCTGTGGCGCGCCGGCATTGCGCCGACCCGACCCGCAGCCGACATCGATACCGCGACGCGCAAGGTGTTGCACAAGGCGATCCGCAACGACGCTGCGCACGCTTGATCGCCGCGGTGGATCGCACACCGGCGACATGCCGCGCGGCACCGACGCAGTCTGCCCCCGCGACGGCGCACCGTTGCTCCGCTCCACCGTCGGCGGCCGCACCACCTATTGGTGCCCCGTCCATCAGCTCTAGATCTCGAACTGTCGTGAGCTGTAGGCGTTATGCGCCCACAACTCACGACGGATCGTGTGTCTAGGGGGCGTCGACGTCGATGCGACGGCCGGCGAGGGCGGCGCGCAACTCGTTGAGCTCGACGAGGCTGGCTTCGGCGGCGGCGCGATCGGTGGCGGCGAGCGCGAGCACGAGGGCTTCGACCACGACGAGCGTGGCGCTGTGGCTGGCGAAGAGTCCCGGCGCGCCGCGTCCGCATTCCAACGTGGTGTGCACGTCGGCCGCGAGGCGGGGTGCGAGTGTGTCGGTGACGAGCACGACCGGCGCGCCGATCGCCTGCGCGCGGTTGACGAGCACGCGCACGTGCGACTGCAACCGGCCGTACGCGAACAACACGATTGCGTCGCCGGGCTCGAGGCTGAGGAGCTCGTCGGCGAACGACGTGCCGGAGTGGACCAGCGCACTGCTGGGCTTCCCGATCCGTTCCGCGAGGAGTTGCCCGTAGGCGGCGAGGTGGCCCGACGGCCCGACCCCGCGCCACACGACCCGCCGGCTCGCGGCCAACACCTCGACGGCCCGCGCGAAGTCCGTGGCCGACACGTTGCGGGTGAGGGTTTCCAGCGCCGCGAGGTGGTTGGTGATCACGGCCGAGAACAGTTCCTCGGACGGCGCCTGGTCGAGGGTGCGCCGGAGCCGCTCGCCCAGCTCGGGCGGATCGGAGCGGGCGAGGAGGGCGCGCCGGAGCTCGGGGAGGCCGGAGTAACCGAGCGCCTTGGCCGTGCGCACGATCGTGGCGTCGCTCGTGCCCAGCCGGTCGGCGAGCGCGGCGGCCGAGAGCAGCGACGCCTGCGGGTCGAGGTCGACGAGCTGGTCGGCGACGCGGCGTTCGGCGGGCGCGAGATCCCCGATGCGGGCTTCGACCCGATCGGCGAAGGTCTCGGTAGCAGACGCTACGGTGTCGAGCACATCCGTAGTATACGCTACCGAGACCATCGACCGCCGGCGCGAGGAGGGCACGGATGCACAATTTCCTGCTCGTCGCGTCCGCGTTCCTCGCCTCGTCGGTCGAGATGGTGGAAGCCCTCACGATCGTGCTCGCGGTGGCCGTGACGCGGGGCTGGCGCGCGGCGGCGTGGGGCGTCGCGGCCGCCTTGGGCGCGCTGACCGTGATCGTCGCCGCGCTCGGGCCGGCGATCGCCAAGGTCCCGATCGATTCGCTGCGCGTCGTCATCGGCGCCATCTTGTTGGTGTTCGGACTGCAATGGTTGCGCAAGGCGGTCCTGCGCGCGAGCGGCCTGAAGGCACTCCACGACGAGGACGCGATCTTCCAGGCGGAGGTCGCGGCGCTGGAGGCGGACGAGGCACAGGCCGGCGGCGCGCGGGCGGCCCACGACTGGTACGCGTTCACCGTCGCGTTCAAGGGCGTGTTCCTCGAGGGGCTCGAGGTCGCGTTCATCGTCGTCACGTTCGGCGGCGCGCAACACAACGTCGGACTGGCGGCGTTGGGAGCGGCGGCCGCGCTCGTCGTGGTGCTCAGCGTCGGCCTGATCGTCCACGCTCCGTTGTCGCGCGTACCGGAGAACACGTTGAAGTTCGGCGTCGGCATCATGCTCACGTCGTTCGGAACGTTTTGGAGCGCCGAGGGTGCGGGCGTGCACTGGCCGGGCTCGGACGCGTCGCTACTCGGCGTGATCGCGTTCGTTGCGCTGTTGTCGTTCGGGCTCGTCGCGTTGCTCCGGCGCATGCAGCCCGCGGTCGAGGCGGCGCCCGCATGAAGGCGCTGCTGAGCTTCGGGCGCTTCTGGTACGACTTCGTCATCGGTGACGACTGGCGGGTCGCGGTCGTGGTCATCGTCTCGATCGCGATCGTGACGGTCGCCGCGCACCACGGCCTGAACTGGTGGTGGTTCCTTCCGCTGGCCGTCGCGGGCGTGTTGACCGCGTCGGTCGTCGAGGTTGCGCGTCGGCGATGACGACCGAGGAATCGGCACCGCCGCCGTCGGTCGCACGGATCGCGCTGACGAAGGTTCCGGAAGCGACCGCACTCTTCTGGATCATCAAGGTGTTGACGACGGGCATGGGCGAGACGACGTCCGACTATCTCGTCAATCGCATCGACCGACCGCTCGCGGTCGCACTCGGCGCGATCGGATTCGCGGCCGCGCTCGCGCTGCAATTCGCGGCGCGCCGTTACATCGAGTGGATCTACTGGTTGGCCGTCGTGATGGTCGCCATCTTCGGCACGATGGCCGCCGACGTGCTGCACGTGCAGCTCGGGATTCCCTACGCGGTATCGACTGCGTTCTTCGCGGTTGCCCTCGCGGTGGTGTTCTCGGTCTGGTACTCGACGGAGAAGACACTCTCGATCCACAGCATCAACACACCGCGCCGCGAGGTCTTCTACTGGGCCACCGTCCTCACGACCTTCGCGCTCGGCACCGCGGCCGGCGATCTCACCGCGGTCACGCTGCACCTGGGTTACTTCTCGTCGGGTCTCCTGTTCGCGGGCCTCATCGCCGTGCCCGCGATCGGCTATCGCTGGTTCGGTCTGAACGCGATCGTGGCGTTCTGGTCGGCGTACGTCCTGACCCGGCCGCTGGGCGCCTCGTTCGCCGACTGGATGGCAGTGCCGGCCGCACGCGGCGGACTCGGATACGGCACCGGCCCGATCAGTGTGGTGCTCGGGATCGTGATCGTGGTCCTGGTCGGTTGCCTCACGATCACGCGGCAGCGGGCCGAACGCCGGCGCGCCCGTGGTTGACGCGATTCGGGAGTCGTGCTCAAATACCTAGATGCCTAGTGATTTGACGGTTTCGTGATCTCGCTGCGGCTCGATCCGAAGTCGGGCGTGCCGCCGTACCTGCAGATCGCCCAACAGGTTCGCCAAGCGCTCGTGGCCGGCGTGCTGGTGCCCGGCGACCAGCTCCCCACGGTCAAAGAGGTGGTGACCCGCCTGGCGATCAATCCCAACACGGTCTTCAAGGGCTACCGGGAGTTGGAGCGCGAGGGCCTGGTCGAGGGGCGACCGGGCGCGGGCACCTTCGTGCTGCGCCGCCCGCCGGGGCCCGCACCGGGCACCCATGCCACGCTCGCGCGCGGTCTGGCCCGCTGGGTCGAGCGGGCACGCGCCGCCGGCCTCGACGATCGTTCGATCGAGTCGCTCCTGCGCGAGACCCTCCACGCGGAGAACGCCGAGGAGATCGCGTGACCGATCCCGCGATCCGGACCATCGATCTCGGCAAGCGCTACGGCAAGGTCTGGGCGCTGCGGAACTGCTCGATCGAAGTGCCGACCGGACGCGTTTCCGGTCTCGTCGGCGCGAACGGTGCGGGCAAGACGACGCTGATGCGCATGCTCGCCGGCCTGAGCCGCCCGACGACGGGTCAGGCCTTGATCGCCGGTCGAGCGCCGGCTGACAGCCCCGACTTCCTGCGCGAGATCGGCTACCTCGCCCAGGAAGTGCCGCTCTACCGGCGCTGGAACGCGGCCGACCACCTTGCGCTCGGTGCGCACATGAATCCCACCTGGGACGAGTCGCTCACCGTCGATCGTCTCCGCCGGCTGCAGATTCCGCTCGATCGCCCGATGGAGTCGCTGTCGGGGGGCATGCGCGCCCAGGTGGCGTTGGCGTTGGCTCTCGGGAAGCGGCCGCGGCTGTTGTTGCTCGACGAGCCGGTGGCCGCGCTCGACCCGTTGGCCCGCCACGAATTCCTCGCGTCGCTCGCGGCCGCAGTCGCCGACGGCGGGGTCACGGTGCTGTTGTCGAGTCACCTGCTGCCCGATCTCGAGCGGGTGTGCGACCACCTGATCCTGATCGCCGAAGCACAGCCCGTCATCTGTGGCGACATCGACGCGCTGCTCGCGCGGCACAAGCTGCTGACCGCGCCGGCACGTGACACGACTGCGATCGAGCACGAGCATCACGTCATCATGAAGACGCGCACCCCGCGCGAAGTGACGCTCACCGTCGAGCTCACGGGTCCGGTGATCGATCCCGGTTGGCAGGTCGACGATCTCGGCCTCGAAGAAATCGTGCTCGCGTATCTCGGACAGCACGCGGCGTCGGCGCGCGCCGTGGTCGAAGGCGTCCGATGAGCTGGCTGTTGTGGCGCCAGCATCGGATGCAGGCGCTCGTGACCGCCGTCGGGCTCGGGCTCTTCGCCATCGCCGTTGCGCTCACCGGCGTGCACATGGCGCACATCTACAAGAGCTCGCTCGCGGCGTGCACGAGCAACGGCACGTGCAACCTCGTCGGCAATCTGTTCAGCGGCTACGGCGCGATCATCGACCTCGTCCACCTGAGCATTGCGCTTCCTGTCGTACTCGGTGCATTTGTCGGCGCAACCTTGGTCGCGCGCGAACGCGAGCACGCGACCAACGTCCTCGTGTGGACACAAACGGTCACTCGTCGGCGTTGGCTGTACACCAAGATCGCGACCGTGCTCGTCGGCACTCTGGTCGCGAGCGCGGCGGTGAGCGCGCTCGTCACCTGGTGGTCGGGAACGCCCAACGCGCTCGACGGCAACCGCTTCGAAGGCGCGCAGTTCGATACGCAGAACGTTCTCCCCATCGCGCTCGCCCTGTTCGCGGTCGCGCTCGGCATCGCGGCCGGGTGCGTGTTGCGGCGAACCCTTCCGGCGTTGGCGACGACCGTTGCCGTCTACGTCGGCGCGCGCGTGCTCGTCTCGGTCTACCTCCGACCGCACTACCTCAAGCCGCTCACCCGGCCGTTCCCGTTGAATTCCGACTCCTCGGTGCCGTCGGGATCGTGGATCTTGAAGGAGCGCTTCGTCGATGCCGCGGGCAAGAGCAGCGACGGGCGGATACCGGTGCCCGTGTCGTGCCGTCCGATCGTCAAGGACGCCACGCAATGCCTGGCCAAGCTCGGCTACCACAACATCGTGACCTACCAGCCCGCGAGCCACTACTGGCCGTTCCAGTGGATCGAGTCGGGCATCTTCTTGGGGCTGGCGGCCGTGCTGCTCGTCGTCGCCGTCGTCTACACCCTGCGCCACGATGCGTGAGCGTCTCGCCGGCCCGGCGAAAACGACTTGCACCCCACCCCCGGGATCGGTGTTAACATTCGTCCCGATGTCCGCCTCCTACATTCTCGTAGTAGTTACGTAGCGCCCGGCACGCCGTCGCGCGCCGAGCGCTACCTCGCCCCTCGCAGCTGCGAGGGGTTTTTCATGTTCAGAATTGTTCGCAGAATCCTTCATCGTCCGAAGAGGAAACCATGAAGCTGACCGGAGCCCAGGCCCTCATCAAGAGCCTCGAGATGGAGCAGGTGGAGGTCATGTTCGGCCTCCCGGGCGGAGCGATCCTCCCCGTATACGACCCGCTCATCGACTCGTCGATCCGCCACATCCTCGTGCGCCACGAGCAGGGCGCGGGCCACATGGCGAGCGGCTACGCGCACGCGACCGGCCGGCCCGGCGTCGCGATGGTCACGAGCGGGCCCGGTGCGACCAACATCGTCACCGCCGCTGTGCGACGCCTACATGGACTCGATCCCGATCGTCGTGATCACCGGTCAGGTCGCCGTACACGGTGATCGGCACCGACGCGTTCCAGGAGGCCGACACCGTCGGCATCACGATGCCGGTCACCAAGCACAACTGGTTGATCAGCGACGCCCAGCGACATCCCGCGAGTGGTGCGCGAGGCGTTCCACGTCGCGACGACCGGCCGGCCCGGTCCGGTGCTCGATCGACTTCCCGAAGGACGTCGCCAACCAGCACGATGGAGTGGTACTGGCCGGAGAAGGTCGACCTGCCCGGCTACAAGCCGAACGTGAAGGGCCACCCGAAGCCAGATCAAGGACGCGGCGCGGCTGATCAACGAGGCGCGCCAGCCCGTGATCTACGCGGGCGGCGGCTGATCCTCAAGGCCGAGCGCGTCGAAGCGAGCTGCGCGAGCTCGCCGAGCTCACCGGCGTTCCCGTCGTCACCACGCTGATGGGCCGCGGCGCGTTGCCCGACGAGCACCCGCTGTGCCTCGGCATGCCGGGCATGCACGGCAACTACACCGCGGTCACCGCGATGCAGAAGGCCGACCTGCTCATCACGCTGGGCGCCCGCTTCGACGACCGCGTCACCGGCAAGGTCGACGACGTTCGCGCCCGACGCCAAGGTCATCCACGTCGACATCGATCCCGCCGAGCTCGGCAAGGTGCGCCGCGCCGACGTGCCGATCGTCGGCGACGTGCGCACGGTGATCGAGGAGCTGATCAAGGCCGTGAAGGCGGAGCAGGCCAAGCACGGCGCCGCCCGACCTCGCGCCGTGGATGGCGCACGCTCCACGACTGGCAGGAGCCGCTACCCGCTACAAGTACACCGCAGGAAGAGGGCGGTCCGCTCAAGCCGCAGTTCGTGATCGAGCGTCTGCGCGACAACACGCCCGACGACTGCATCCTCGTGGCCGGTGTCGGCCAGCACCAGATGTGGGCGAGCCAGCTGTGGAAGTTCAAACAGCCCAACACCTGGGTCAACTCCGGCGGGCTCGGCACGATGGGCTACGCGGTGCCGGCGGCGGTCGGCGCCAAGGTCGGCCGTCCCGACCGGATGGTGTGGGCGATCGACGGCGACGGCTGCTTCCAGATGACCGCGCAGGAGCTCGTGACCGCGGCGGCGGAACGGATCCCGGTGAAGATCGCGATCCTGAACAACGCGTACCTCGGCATGGTCCGCCAGTGGCAGGAGCTCTTCTACGAGGAGCGCTACAGCGAGGTGTACCTGTCGCCCGACCTGCCCGACTACGTGAAGTGGGCCGAGGCGATGGGTTGCGTCGGCATGCGCGTCGACAACGCCGACGACGTCGTCGCCACGATCGAGAAGGCCAACGCGATCGACGACCGGCCGGTGGTGATCGACTTCCGCACCGACTGGCGCGAGAAGGTGTACCCGATGGTGCCCGCCGGGTCGTCGAACGACGACATCATCCTCGGCCCCGAGTTCGGCGAGGGTGGACGATGACACTCGCTGAGGTCCGCACCACATCCTCACCGTCACCGTCGAGAACAAGCCCGGTGTGCTCGTCGCGCGTCGCGGGTCTGTTCTCGCGGCGCGCGTTCAACATCGTCTCGCTCGCGGTCAGCCCGACCGACGACGAGCGCTTCTCGCCGCATGACGATCGTCGTCGACGCGGAGTCGGCGCCGCTCGAGCAGGTCGTGAAGCAGCTCAACAAGCTGATCCCGGTGATCAAGATCACCGAGGTCGCGCCGGCCGAAGGCGTCGAGCGCGAGCTCATGCTCGTGATCGTGAAGGCCGCGGCCGAGACCCGCAGCCAGGTGACCGAGCTCACTGCGATCTTCGACGGCCAAGATCGTCGACGTCGGCTACGAGGCGATGACGATCATGGTCGTGGGCGAGCCCGAGAAGCTCGACGCGTTCAGCGACCTGGTCAAGCCGTTCGGCATCATCGAGCTGCAGCGCACCGGGCGCATCGCCCTGCCCGAAGCTGGCCCGGGAGTCGACCCGGCTGCGGTCGGTCAAGACCGCCCGCGCGCTGATTTCCGTCCCCCGATACGTCCGTGCGGACCCGACAATGTGCGACGACTACTAGCGACACATCGGTCTGCAGTCCGCTGCCCACACTGAGGAGATCGTGCGAATGCCCGCCACCGTGTACTACGACAACGACGCCGATCTCGGCCTGATCGCCGACAAGCTGGTCGCGATCCTCGGCTACGGCTCGCAGGGTCACGCGCACGCGCTGAACCTGAAGGACTCGGGCATCGACGTGGTGGTCGGTCTGCGCGCGGGCTCGAAGTCGCAGGCCAAGGCCGAGGCTGCCGGGCTGCGCGTGCTGCCGACCGCCGACGCGGTGCGCGAGGCCGACATCATCATGGTGCTGCTGCCCGACACCGAGCAGAAGAAGGTCTACGAGGCCGACATCGCAGCCGAACCTCGCCGACGGCAACTCGCTCGCGTTCGCGCACGGCTTCAACATCCACTTCGACCAGATCACGCCGCCGGCCGGCGTCGACGTGTGGATGATCGCGCCGAAGGGCCCGGGTCACCTCGTGCGCCGCACCTACGACGAGGGCGGCGGCGTGCCGTGTCTCGTCGCGGTGCACAACGACGCGACCGGCAAGGCCAAGCAGACCGCGCTCGCGTACGCGACGCGGCATCGGCGGCACGCGGGCCGGCGTGCTCGACACCACGTTCCAGGAGGAGACCGAGACCGACCTCTTCGGTGAGCAGGTCGTGTTGTGCGGCGGGCTCGTCGAGTTGATCCGCAACGGTTACGAGACGCTCGTCGAGGCGGGCTACCAGCCCGAGAGCGCGTACTTCGAGACGCTGCACGAGGTGAAGCTCATCGTCGACCTCATCTACGAAGGTGGCATCGCGGCGATGAACTACTCGATCTGCGACACCGCGGAGTACGGCGAGATGTCGCGGGGCCCGCGGGTCGTCACGCCGCAGACGAAGGCCGAGATGAAGAAGATCCTCGGCGAGATCCAGTCGGGCGAGTTCGCCAAGGAGTGGATCGCCGAGAACGAGAACGGCCGGCCGAACTTCGACCGCATGCGCAAGGCAGCCGCGGCGCACCCGATCGAGAAGGTCGGCGCCGAGCTCCGGGCGATGATGCCGTGGATCGCGGCGGGCAAGCAGCGCGTCCAGGACGTCTCCGGCGGCTGACGAGAAGCCCGGAAACCGTAAATCGGACGTCATGGCGCCCGGTGGGGCGTGATCCCGGAGTGATCATTGCGACATCGCCTCAATCGGGGGACGGTGTCTACCGACACGATGACGTGGACAATCTGGGCGAGGCGCGACTCGTGGCGCGCTCGGGAGCGATGCTGTTCCTCGGCGCCGGCCTCCTCGCGCTCGCCAACACCTTCGCCCTGCGCCTGCTGGGTGTCGTCGGTGTCGATGCCGAACGCATGCGCGTGCTCGCCGCGCTGAGCCTGCTTTCGGCGGTTGTCGTGCTGTTCGTCCCGTGGGCACGTCTCGCCGCGCCGGGCCTCGATCATGCTGGCCGTCCTGGGCCTCGCGTTGTTGTTGGCCTCGGGCCAGTGGACCGGGTACGCGGCAACCGATCAGGCGCGCGTCGCGTATCCCGCCTTCTTCCTGTTGATCTTCGCCTGGCTCGGGCTGACCCACCCGCGCGGCACAGCGCTCCTGTTCGCACCGGTGGTGGCAATCGGGTGCGCGTGGTTGACCGTCACGACCCCCGACGTGAGCGTTTCGTTCGCGGGTCTCGTGATCGCGATCTGTACGTCGGTGCTCATTGCGGAAGTGATCGCCTGGGCCATGGCGCGCAGCAACCGCAACGCCGACGACCTGCGCATGCTCGTGTCGGCGTCGTCCGACCTGCGCGAAGTGTTGAATCTCGCCGAGGGCGCCGCGGTCGCCGCGGAGTCGGCGCGCGCCGTGCTGCACGCCAAGCGCGTCGATCTCCTGGTGCTCGAATCGGGCGCGGTGCCGACGGGTCGGCTCACCGAGAAGCTCTTCGCGCTCGCGACCTCGGCTGCGCAGACGGGCGAACCGCAGCGGGCCGCCGACGGTGACGCGCTCGCCATCCCGCTCATCGGGCCGTCGGGCGTGATCGCGGTGACGATCGCGTTCGGGGTGTCGAGCGATCCGGTGACGGACCAGATCGTGCAGTTGTTGTCGAGCGAGTTCGGCGGTCGGCTCGAACAGCTTCGCCTCCTCGAAGCGCTCGGCGAGCAGACACTGCGCGACGCGCTGACCGGTGTCGGGAGCCGACGCCACGCCGACGCACTCGTCGACGGTCTGCAGCCCGGCGACTCTCTCCTCTTGATCGACGTCGACCACTTCAAGGATGTGAACGACACCCGCGGTCACCTGGGTGGTGACCGGCTCCTGGAGCAGCTGGGCGCGCATCTGCGGAACGGCCTGCGCGATCACGACAGCGTCGCGCGTTTCGGCGGTGACGAGTTCGTCGTGCGGTTGCACGACAACGACGGCGACTCGCACGGGATCGCGCAGCGTTTGCTCGACAGTTGGATCGCGACCGGCGACGTCCCGACTTTCAGTGTGGGCATCGCCGCCCATCGCGCCGGAATCGATCCGCAGATCACGTTCGCCGACGCCGACCGCGCGCTGTACGAGAGCAAGCGCGAAGGCCGCGCCCGCATCGCGGTTGCCTAATTACGCAACTCGTAGAGCTGTACCGCGTCGAGCACGCGGGCCGCGTAAGACTCGTCGCCTTCGACCTTCACGAGCCCGCGCCAGGGTGCGCGCTTGGTACCCCACATCGCGAAGTCGTGGTCGGTGCCGGCGACCGTGGCCGCCGGATCTCCGACTGCACCTTCGGTGACCGAGACCCGGCCGTCGTCGCCGCCGGCTGCGATCGTCCACGTTCCGCCGCCGGGACCGTCGAGGATCAACGTGAGCGGGCGGTCGACGACCGGGGCCAGTGCCGCCTCGCACATCCACGGGAGTTGGGCCAGCATCCATTCGACCGTGGGGCGGAGCCGCATCTCGTCGCGGGGCGGATCCACGCGGTCGATGGGGCCGCTCGGCGCGAGGATGTCGTTGCGCAGATGCGTGTAGGCGTCGAACAGGTACAGGCTCGGCAGGATCGACATCGGATGCGTCCCGAAGTCGCCCATCGAGATCAGCCGGTCGGCGACGCGAACCGGTCTGCAAACTCGCGAACACGTCCGCGGCCCGCACACCGTACGTCGCGTACTCGTCGACGACGGCTTCGATCGGCCAACTCCGCCGTTCGATCACGGTCGGCTCCGCGCTCCGTTCCGTTGCCTGCGAGCGGTCGGGCAGCACCGTGGGGTCGACGACGCCGTGCAGCGTGCACGCCATGTGCCCCATCACGTCGCGGGTCGACCAACCCGCGCACGCCGACGGCCGCGTCCACTCCTCATCGGTAAGGCTCTTCGCGACGTTCAGGATCGAATCGCGCTCCGCCCGAAACCCCTTCACCGCGAGCTCGCTCATTGGTATTGGTCGCTCACGGAACTAGTTCCTCGGCACCTGCGACCAGGGGAGGTCACGGTCGACGCGGGGTTCGCCCGGGAGGCCGAGGATGCGCTCGCCGAGAATGTTGCGCATGATCTCCGAGGTGCCACCCTCGATCGAGTTCGCCCGAGCCCGCAGGAACATCTTGCGCGACGATCCGAGCGGCGCCTCGAGGCCGGTTTCGTCCGGGCGGGTGAACGTGTAGTCGTAGCCGACGATGCCGTCGGCGCCGAGCAGGTCGATGCACAACTCGTAGGTGGCCTTGTTCATGCTGGCGAGCGCGAGCTTCGCGATCGAGCCTTCGGGCCCGGGGTTACCGGCGCGCGCCTTGGCCGCGGCACGCTGGTTCGTGTAGCGCAGCACTTCGCTCTCGATCCACAGCTGCGCGATGCGGTCGCGCATGATCGGGTCGCGATCGGCCACAGGCTTGCGGCTCCACAGGTCGAGCGCCTCTTGAATGCCTGACACGCGCTTCGAATTGGTGCCACCGCCACTGCTCGCGGCGCCGATCGTCGTCCGCTCGTTCATCAGCGTCGTCATCGAGACGCGCCAACCGTCGCCGATGGCACCGATGCGATCGGCGTCGGCGATGCGCGCGTCGGTGAAGTACACCTCGTTGAACTCGGCTTCACCGGTGATCTGGCGCAGCGGCCGGACCTCGACGCCCGGCGCGTGCATGTCGACCATGAAGTACGTCAGGCCCTTGTGCTTCGGCAGCTCCGGATCGGTGCGCGCCACGAGCATGCCGCGGTCGGCGAGATGGGCGAGCGTGTTCCACACCTTCTGCCCGTTGACGACCCACTCCTCGCCGTCGCGTACGGCGCGCGTCGCCAACCCCGCGAGGTCGGAGCCCGCGCCCGGTTCGGAGAAGAGCTGACACCAGATCTCTTCGCCCGTGAACATCGGGCGCAGTGATCGTCGGCGCAGGTCGTCGCGGCCGTGCGTGACCATGGTGGGGCCCGCGAGCGAGAGCCCGAAGAACAGGTTGCCCGCGGGCGGCTTGACGCCGGCTTCGCGCAAACGGCGATCGATGTGGCGTTGCACGATCGGGGGCAGGTTGAGGCCGCCGAAGCCCTCGGGGAAATGCACCCACGCCAAGCCGCGGTCGTATTGCTGTCCGCGGAACTCGGTCGGCTTGGTGTTCTTCGGGTCGTGTTGCGCGAGGAGGTCGTCGATCAAGGGATCGACGAGGGCGAGGTCGGTGTCGGCCATGGGTTGAGCGTAACGTCCGGCCGTGCGGGGCGTGCCGGCGGAGGCGCCGCGCGAGCGACCTATTTGGTCGTTGCAATGCCGCCGTCGACGGGGATGACGGCGCCGGTGACGTACGCGCCGGCGCGGCTGGAGAGGAAGATCGCGGCGCCGGCCATGTCGTCGGGTCGGCCGATCCGGCCCAGCGGCGACGAGCGGGCGATGTCGGCGCCGAACTCGCGCAGGGTCGCGGCCATCATCTTCGACTCGAACGGCCCCGGTGCGATCGCGTTGACGGTGATGTGCTTGCGCCCGAGTTGGCGCGCGAGATGGCGGGTCAGCTGGTGGATGGCGGCCTTGCTCGTGGAGTACGCGTAGGTCTCCATGAGGGGAACCTGGATGCCGTCGATCGAGCCGATGTTGATGACCCGGGCCGGATCGTCGGCGGTGCCCGCGGCTTCGAGCGCGGGGACCAGAGCTTGCGTCAGCAGGAACGGCGCCTTGGTGTTGAGGGTCATCACCTTGTCCCAGGCGTCGGCGGGGTACTCGGCGAGCGGCGCGCCCCAGGTGGCGCCCGCGTTGTTGACGAGGATGTCGAGCGCGGCGCGCGGCCCACGACCTCGGCGGCCAGCCGGTGCACCTCGTCGTCGAGGGACAGGTCGGCGGGGATGCTCACGCACGGGCCGAGCTCGGAGAGCTCGGCCGCCACCGCGTCGCAGACCTCGGCCTTCCGGGACGAGATGTAGACGGTCGCGCCCGCCTCGACGAAGCCCCGGGCGATCATCAGCCCGATGCCCCGGCTCCCGCCCGTGACCAGGGCTGACTTACCCGCGATGTCGAACAGACCCGTCATCGACCCTCCTCCGAAGAAGCCCGGATACTAGGTGCGCAAGAAATTTCAGATCTTCCTCTCAACTTGACCCGGGGACGTGCCGATAAGCCGGTCGGGCGCAGGTATTGACTTGGGAGGGGATGTCCGTGCCGTCGCTTTGGCCGCGAGTGCGCAATCGAGCCTCCGGCGTGTCGCACGAGGTGCTCCTCTACGTGCGCGAGCTCGAACCCGATGTGCTCGCCCCGCGGGTCGCCGCGCTCGTCTTCCTGATCGGTGGCCTCCTGGCCCTCGCCCTCGACACGCTCGTCCCGGGCTTCCGAGACCAGCTCTCGATGGGCCTGATCGCGAGCGTGGCCGCCGGCTTCGGCGCCGCGGCCGCGGTCGTTCCCGTGGCAGCGGTTCAGCCTGCGCACGGAGCTCGTGATCCCGGCTTCGCCTTCGTGCTCTTCGCCGCGGGTGGCGCGATGGCGCGCAGCACCCCCGAGCCCTACCTCGCATGCTGCCGCTGCCGTTCGTCTTCGTCGGGATCACGCAACGGCCCGGCACCGCCAGCGCTCCTCGCGCCGGTCGCCGCGATCGCCCTCATCGTCGCCGATCGCTTCCGCTTCGACGCCACCTTGATGTCGACGCTCGTGTTCGCGCTGCCGATGCTCGTCCTCGTGGGCGAAGCGCTCGCGTTCGCCCAGGCCCGCCGCACCAAGGCCGAGGCCCGCGTGGAGCGGCTCTTGGAAGCGGTGCGCATCCTGGCCCGGGTCGACGACCAACGCACCGGCGCGCAGCTCGTGGCTTCGCTCGCGGCCGAGCTCCTCGGCGCCGACGCGGTCGCGGTGCTGCTCGCCGACCGGCCCGGATCCCGACGCCTGTTGAACCGTGCGTTCTTCGGTCACCCCGCGCTCGCCGACGCCACGCCCCTCCTCGTCGACGCGCTCGGCCCGGGTGTGTTCGACGCCCACGCCACCCGCTTCATCGCCGATCCCGAACGGGTGCGTGCGCTCGCGCCGTCGGCGGCGTGCGTGCGCGCCGTATCGACCGTCCCGCTGCCCGGTCCGGGCCCGGCGCCCATCGGACGTGGTCATCGCGATGTGGACCACGCCCCGGCGCCGGCTGCACCCGTCGGCGACGCCAGGCCGCGGAGCTGTTGTCGGAGGAGGCCGGCCGGATGTTCCGCCGCCTGCGCGAGTCGGCCGCGCTGACCCACGACGCGGAGACCGATCCGCTCACCCAACTCGCGAACCGCCGGACCTTCGCCCGGGCGCTGTCCACGATGCAGGCCGGGCGACGCGCTGGTGCTCGTCGACCTCGATCACTTCAAGGCGGTGAACGATCGTTACGGCCACCAGGCCGGTGACGAGACGCTGCGCCTCCTGGCCCGCGACCTGCGCGACACCGCGCGCCAGGTCGACTGTGTCGCCCGCTACGGCGGCGAGGAGTTCGCGGTCGTGCTGCCCGAGGCCGGCATCGAAGGCGCGCAGGCGATGCTCAGTCGTTTCCGCCACGCGTGGGCGGCGGAGAAGCCCAAGACGACGTTCTCGGCCGGGCATCGCCCGCCACGAGGCCGGCCGTTCGCCGCGCGAGACGTTGCGCCTCGCCGATGCCGCGCTCTACGCGGCCAAGGCCGCGGGCCGCGACTGCGACATGTTGGCCGCCGACTCCGAAGTCGAAGTCGTCCTGCCCTGAATCGTCCGGCGGACGGTTATTCGGCGGCGGGCGTCTCGGTGGCGCGGCGTCCCGGCGGCAGTGTCGGCGTCGGCGGAGTCGTTCGCTTCCATCTGCTTCTCGATCTCGGCGATCTCGGCGATCTTGGCGTCGATCTGCGCGGGCGCGTCGTCGGGTGCCTCGTTGCGCCGCTGCGCCACGACGAGCGCGCCGATCTCCTGGCACAGGTCGTTGATCTTCTTCTGCAGCCGCACGTCCTCGAACTTCTCCTTGCCGACCGCGGTGGCGTGCTTGGCCTGATCGGCGGCCTTGCCCGCCGTTTCCTTCACCTTGTCGAGAAAACCCATGTCGACCTCCGCCGCGACAGTTACCGGAACAGCTACCGGAGCATTGAGGCTACCGGAGCGTGAGGCCCTTGTAGCCGTCTGCGAAACCCGCGGCGCGCAGCGCGCGGCGCGAGCGGCGAGGTGCGCGCCGGTTCGTCGTCGATGCGCTCGATCTGGACGCGCGGCCGAGCCGGCCCTGCTTGTGCGCCTCGACGAGTGCTTCGACCCAACGGCCGACCGCTCGGTGTCGTCGGCGAGCCTCACCGATCGCGAAGGTGACGAGCCCTTGCCGCCGCGCTCGAGGTACGCGGCGCACTCGCCGTCGACGAGCACGACGAATGCGCCGGCCGATCGCGACGGCCGTGCCGACGGCGCGTTGGATCGCTCGGGCCACGACAACGCGGCGCCGTACGGCTGCGCGGGATCGGTGGCCGCGAGCACGAGCACGCGGCGCCGGCTCTCGGTCGTCGATGGTGCGGTGCGCGCGCAGGCGATCGACCGCGCCGGGCAGCGCGAACTGCGCCGCGCCGAGCCCGGCGACGAACCAGCCCCGCCGGGCCCGGCCCGACTCCTCCAAGCGCCCGCAGCACCGGGTACACGCCCGCGAAGCCGCCCGCCGCACCCTCGGCGCGCACGGCCTCGCGGGTGACGACTCCTTGCCGTTCGAGCAGTTGCAGCGCGGCCGCGTGCGCCCGTTCGGTTGGGGTCGGCTCGGGCTCGAGCAGCGGAACGACCAGCGACCAGCGTCCCGCGCCCGCGGGCGGACCGAGGCGCGAGAGCCGGCCCGGATGCGGCCGGGCCGCGCGGCGCTCGAGCGCTTGGCCGACGAACGGCGCGGGACCCGCAGCGGCCCGAACGTGTCGTTCGTGACCTCGCCCGCCCACACGAGATCCCAGAGCGCGGTGAGCACGCACCGCGTCGTCGGCGATGCCCGTCGCCGCGACGAGGTCGGGCCAGAAGCTCGCGCCCGCCCGCAGCGAGACGGTCGCGGATCGCGTCGTGGATCTCGCCGTCGGGCGCGCCGTCGATCGCCGGCCGGCGTCGCGAGCAGCCGCACCCGGTCGCGGAAGAACAGGCGGACGCGGCCGTCGTCGGCGCCCAGCGGGCCTGCGCCGATCCACACGAGCTCACCCGCCGCGCACAGCTCGTCGAGCATGCCCGGCCGGTAGCCGTCGACGCGCGCCGGCAGCACGTCGCGTTCGAGGACCGACGCGGGGATGGCCACGCCCTGCAGCTGCTCGAGCGCCTCGACGAGCGCGTCGGTGCCGCGCCGGCCGCGGCCGACGCCCTGCCACGCGGCCAGGAAGCGCGCGTACGTCGGCGCGTCGACCGGCTCGATCTCGTGGCGCAGCGCGGCGAGCGAGCGGCGGCGCAGGATGCGCAGCACGTTGGTGTCGCACCACTCCCGCTCGACCCCGCCCGGCCGGAACTCGCCGAACACGACCCGGCCCTCGCCCTCGAGTCGGGTGAGCGCGTCGCGGGCACGTTCGACGGGAATGTCGAAGCGAGCCGTGAGCTCTTCGATCGTGAACGGCACGTGGGTGCGCGCGTAGCGGGCGACGAGGTCGTCGAGTGGCCGTTCGACCGGAGTCGGTGAAGGCCGCGGGCAGACCCTGGCGGGATCGCCCAACCGAGCGCGTCGCGCAGGCGGGCCGCGTCCTCGGCCGCGGCGAGGCGGCCGCCGATCTCGATCACGCGGCGTTCGCCCCGCAACGCGTCGAGCCACGGCTGCGGGTCGCCCGCGCACCGGGCCCGTGATCTCGGCGAGCGAGAGCGGCCCGAGGTCGACGAGCAGGTCGTGCAGGTCGTCGGCGTGGCGGGCGTGGCGCGCCGGGACGAGCCGTTGCAGCTCCAGCTCGAGCTCGGCGAGCGCCTCGGGGTCGAGCAGCTCGCGCAGCTCCTCGGCGCCCAGGAGATCGCGCAACAGGTCGCGGTCGAGCGCGAGCGCGGTGGCGCGGCGCTCGGCGAGCGGCGCGTCGCCCTCGTACATGTAGACCGCGATCCAGCCGAACAGCAGCGACTGCGCGAACGGCGACGCGCGGCGTGTCTCGACCGGCACGACTCGGATCTTGCGCGACCGGATCTCGGTGAGCACCTCGCGCAGCGCGGGCACGTCGAACACGTCGCGCAGGCACTCGCGCGTGGTCTCCAACAACATCGGGAACGACGGGAAGCCGCTCGCGACCTCGAGCAGGTCGGCGGCGCGCTGGCGCTGCTGCCACAGCGGCGTGCGCTCGCCCGGGCCGGCGGCGGGGGAGCAGCAGCGCCCGCGCCGCGTTCTCCCGGAACTTCGACGCGAACAGCGACGTGTTCGGGAGGCCCGCGACGAGGAGCTCGTCGATCTCGTCGGGATCGGGCGAGGAGGAGGTCGGTGGCGATGTCGTCGAGCGACTCCGGGAGCCGCAGGATGATGCCGTCGTCGCTCCACAGCACCTGCACCGGGCAGATCGGCGCGCGCCAGCCGCTCCTCGATCGCGAGCGCCCAGGGCGCGTGCACGCGCGAACCGAACGGCGTGAGGATGCAGACGCGCCAGTCGCCGATCTCGTCGGGGAAGCGCTCGATGACGATCGTGCGGTCGTCGGGGACCGCGCCGGTCGCCTCGGCCTGCTCGTCGAGGTACATGCGCAGGTTCGACGCGGCGCGCGCGTCGAGCCCCGAACTCCAGCAGCGCGGCCTCCGCCTCGGTGCCGGTCGAGCCCGCGCAGCTCGCGCACCAACCGCGCCCAGCGCGCGGCCGAGCTCGAGCGGCCGGCCCGGCCGGTCGCCCTTCCAGAACGGCGTCTTGGCCGGCTCGCCGGGCGCGGGGGTGACCACCACCCGGTCGACGGTGATCTCCTCGATCCGCCACGTCGACGCGCCGAGCACGAAGCACTCGCCGACGCGGCTCTCGTAGACCATCTCCTCGTCGAGCTCGCCGACGCGCCCGCCGTCGGGCAGGAACACGCCGAACAGGCCGCGGTCGGGGATCGTGCCGCCGCTCTGCACCGCGACCCGCTGCGCGCCTTCGCGGGCGCGCACCCGACCCTCGACGCGGTCCCACACGACGCGCGGCCGCAGGCCCGCGAATCGGTCGGAGGGGTAGCGGCCCGCGAGCATGTCGAGCGTCTCGCGGAACGCGTCCTCGGACAGCTCGGAGAAGTTCGCGCACCGCCGCACGAGCGCGTACAGATCGTCGACGTTCCACTCGTCGACCGCGCAGGCCGCGACGATCTGCTGCGCGAGCACGTCGAGCGGATTGCGCGGGTAGCGCATCTCCTCGACGAGCCCCTCGCGCATGCGGCGGACGACGATCGCCGCTTCGAGGAGATCGCCGCGGTACTTCGGGAAAGATCTTGCCGGTGCTCGGCTCGCCGACCTGGTGGCCGGCGCGCCCGACGCGTTGGATGCCGCGCGCGACCGAGCCCGGCGACTCGACGAGCACGACGAGATCGACCGTGCCCATGTCGATGCCGAGCTCGAGGCTCGAGCGTGGCGACGATGCCGCGCAACCGCCCCTCCTTGAGCTCCGACTCGACCTGCACGCGCTGCTCGCGCGCCAGCGAGCCGTGGTGCGCGCGCACGAGCTCTTCGCCGGCGAGCTCGTTGAGGCTCGCCGCGAGCCGTTCGGCGAGCCGGCGCGCGTTGCAGAACACGATCGTGGTGCGGTGCGCGCGGATCAGCTCGAGGATGCGCGGGTGCACGTGCGGCCAGATGCTGTGGTTCGGCTCGGGCTCGTCGAGCCCGAGCACGCCCGCGGTCGCGCCGGACGCGGCCGAATGCGCACCGGGCTCGTTCATGTCGTCGACGGGAACGATCACCTCGACGTCGAGCGTCTTGCGCGAGCCCGCGTCGACGACCGTCACCGGCCGCTGACGCCGTGCGGACCGAAACCGCCGAGGAAGCGCGCGATCTCGTCGAGCGGGCGTTGCGTGGCCGACAGCCCGATGCGTTGCGGCGGCGTGTCGGTGATCGCCTCGAGGCGTTCGAGCGAGAGCATCAGGTGCGCGCCGCGCTTCGTCGGCGCGAGCGCGTGGATCTCGTCGATGATCACGGTCTCGACGCCGCGCAGCGTCTCGCGGGCCCGCGACGTGAGCATGAGGTAGAGCGACTCGGGGGTCGTGATCAGGATGTCCGGGGGGTTCGCGGACCAGTTGCTGGCGCTCCTTGCCGGACGTGTCGCCGGTGCGCATGGCGACGGTCGGGCGCGACGAAGGAGTCGCCGAGGCGCTCGGCGGCCAGCGTGATGCCCGCGAGCGGCGACCGCAGGTTCTTCTCGACGTCGAACGCGAGGGCGCGCAGCGGCGAGATGTAGAGAACGCGGCACCGACGGTCCTTGGCCGGCCGAGAGCTGACGCCGAGCCGATCGATCGCCCAGAGGAACGCGGCGAGCGTCTTGCCCGAACCGGTCGGTGCCAGCAGCAGTGTGTGATCGCCGTTCGCGATCGCGGGCCAACCCTTCGCCTGCGCGTCGGTGGGCGCGGCGAAACTGGTCTCGAACCAGGCCCGGACGGGCGCAGAGAAGCGCTCGAGCGGAGTCGGCTTGGGCATCGGGATCACGGTATCGCCGGTGTGCGACAAACCGGTCTCCGGTTTTACATCTCTTATAGGTGTACAGGTTTCTCGTTTGCGGATTGCGGCGGGCGGGGACCCTTTCTTGCATGGGGAAACGAATTGCAGTCCTGGATAGTCGCGCCCGAATTCACCGGGCTCGAGTCTGGTGGGTGCAGTTCGGTGGCGTCTGCGCGGCGGTTGCGCTCGCGGGCGGTGCACTGGCGGGCGCCGGTGCCGCGCCCGGGGCGTCGTATTCGTGTCCGTGCACCGTGTTCGGTTCTACGGTTCCTGCGATCGTCGACGGCGGTGATGCCGCAAGCGTCGAGTTGGGCGTGAAGTTCACCGCCGACGTCTCCGGTCAGGTGACCGGCGTGCGTTTCTACAAGTCGGCCGCGAACACCGGCGTGCACACCGGAACGTTGTGGTCGGCAAGTGGCGCCAAGCTCGCCACCGCAACGTTCACTACGGAGTCGGCGTCGGGCTGGCAGCAGGTCGCCTTCGCGGCGCCGGTCGCAGTCGTAGCCGGAACCACCTACGTCGCCTCGTACCACACCAACGTCGGCCACTACGCGGCCGCGCATCAGGGTCTGGCGTCGGCTGTCGACGCGCCGCCGTTGCACGCAATGGCGAGCGGCTCGGCGGGCGGCAACGGCGTCTACCAATACGGCGCGAGCGCGTTCCCGAACCAGACGTACCTCGCGTCGAACTACTGGGTCGACATCACGTTCACGCCGTCGACCGCGGCGACCACGACCACCGCGGCCGCGGCGACGACAACGACCAGTGGCGCGACCACGACGTCGACGAGTAGATCGACGACCACCACCGCCACGACGACGACCACCGTCGCACCGACGACGACCACCGCGCCGACGACCACGACGACGATGCCGGCCGGCGGCGCGTCATGGGACGCGCTGGCCCGGGCCGACGGCTCCCCCGTCCTCGTCTTCGGCATGCAGGAAGCATCGGGATCCACCGTGCGCGACTCCGTCAGCGGCGGCGCGATCTCCGGAACCATCGCGGGTTCCGGCATCACCCTCGGTGCGGCGGGCCCGGGCCATCGTCTGGCCGTGCGCTCCGATGCCACCGGCTACATCCAGGTGCCGAACAACGCGCAGTTCCAGCTCGCCGGCGCGACGTCGATGTCGTACGAGGCGATCCTCAAGTCGGATGTCGCGTCACCGCCCGACTGGATGACCGCGCAGGACTTCGCCAACGACGGCAGCACGCTGAGCCTGCACGGCTACGCGATGTACGCGAACGGCGGCGGTGGTCCGAACACCGCGAACATCGAGCTCTTCTCCAACAACCAGGACGGCGGGCACGGGATCGTTCGCGCCATGCCGGTCAAGTGGGACACCGGCTGGCACGACTGGGTGTGGGTGCTCGAGGTCGTGAACAACCAGAGCCGGATCAGCCTCTACCGCGACGGCGTGCTCATCGGCGGACCGGTCTCCCTCGGCATGAAGTACGTGCTCTCACCGAACACGCACACGATGGTGCTCCTCGGTGCGTGGAACGCGGCCGCGACGACCAAGCAGGACTGGCACGGTTCGATGGCCGGGTTCGCCCTGTATTCGGCCGCGCTGACACCGGCGCAGATCAGCGCGCACTACCACGCCGCGTTCGGCTGACGCCGGGCGAACTGAGTACTGCGTTCCGCTAGCGCGCGGGTGATTCGAGCAGCGCGGCCGAGAAACGGTCGCGCTCGCGCGCGACGGTGGCCCGATGCACGCGGAGGCGTTCCATGTGTTGCGCGACCGTGCGCGCTCCGGACGCCAAGGGATGGGTGTCGACGAACGCGGTGACGTCATCGGCGACGGCCGGCTCGACCAGCCACGTGGTGCCTTCGATCACGCGGGGAAGCAGCGACGGGCTGAAGCGGCTCAGGACGCGGTCCCAGTTGTCGCGGACGAACGCCCACACCACCGCACCGTGTTCGCGGTTACGTAGCGCCCGCTGGATCACGAACGGCCCGTTCTGGGCGCGGACGCTCGTCGGAGAGCGCGAGATCGGCGGCGCGCAGCACCAGTTCCTCGTCGGGGAAATCGCCGAGTGAGTAGAGGTAGCGCAGCTCCTCCTGCGGGTTCGCGGTGCTCGCCGAGCGTTGCCGGAACTCGTCGAAGTCGTCGGCGGTGCCGATGCTCGCCATCACACTGATCGCGGCCGCTTCCACGTCGGCGTCGCCGCCGCCGCGCTCGTACACCTCGCGGGCCCGGGCGATCGTGCCCGGGTCGGCCGCGTTCGATCCCATCACGTTGACCAACAGACCGCGCAGCTGTCGCGTGCGGTCGTCGTCGGCGCGCCCGTCGCAGCCGAGCCGTTGCAGCGTGGGTCCCGACGATCGCCCCGATCTCGCGCGCGCATGCGCTCGAGCGCGTCGCCCTCGACGAGTCGGGCCGCGGCGCGCAGGTGCCCCACAACTGCGCGCCACACGACGGGATCGGTCTCGGCGGCGAACCGGCGCGCGCACTCGAGGTACTCGGCCGCGGTCGCGTCGCCGGCGAGCACCGATGCCCAGAGGTCGTCGACGAGCGCGAACCGTTCGAGCGGCTGCGAGCACTCCGCCGTCGAGCAGACGGTCGCGCCACGCGACCGGATAGTGCGACGCGGTAGAAGCCCTCGCCGCCCGCGTTGAGCACCACGAGCGCGTCGGCGGGGACGTCGAGCGGCATGGTCTTCGCGTCGGAGAGCAGCGAACGCGTCTCCGATGCCGAACCCGTGTGAATGCGCGCCAGGACCGGGAGCACCCACTGCTCGTCGTGCGATCCGGGCGCGTACGCGAAGCGTCGTTGCTCGAGCTGACCGTCGTCGACGATCACGGTCGGGAAGCCGGGTTGGAAGATCCACGTGTCCATGATGCGGCGCACGGGCTTGCCCGGTCGCTTCTTCGAGCGCGTCCCAGAGATCGGTGGTCTCGGTGTTCGCGAGTTGGTAGCGGTCGAGGTAGTGGCGCACGCCGGCGCGGAACGCGTCGGCGCCGAGCCAGCGCTCGAGCATGCGCAGGACGGAACCGCCCTTTTGGTAGGTCAGGAGGTCGAACATGCCGTCGGCGTCTTCGGGCGTGACGACCTCGTACTCGACGGTGCGCGTGTTCTCCAGCGCGTCGACGTCGAGCGCGGCGGCCCGGCCGAGCGCGAACTCGTCCCAGGTCTTCCACTCGGGCTGGTACGCGTCGACTCCGAGGTGCTCCATGAACGTGGCGAACGCTTCGTTGAGCCAGATGCCGTTCCACCACTTCATCGTGACGAGGTCGCCGAACCACATGTGCGCGATCTCGTGCACGATCGTGAGCGCGGCGTCCGACATCTCGTCGAGCGTCACCTGCGTCGGGATCGAGGAGCAGCCGCGTTTCGCGGAACGTCACGCAGCCGAGGTTCTCCATCGCGCCGAACGAGAAGTCGGGGAGCGCGACGAGGTCGCACTTCTCGCCGGGATACGGGATGCCGTAGTAGTCGGCGAAGAACTGGATCGCGAACGCGCCGACCTCGAGCGCGAACGGTGTGAGGTGGCCGCGGCCGGGCACGTGCGCGACGCGCACCGCGACTCCGCCCGCGTCGACCGGCTCGGTCACCTCGAGCGGGCCGACCACCCACGCGACGAGATACGTCGACATCGGGATCGTCTCGCGCGAATCGGACACGCACGTTGCCGTCGGGCAACTGCGCGCGATCGATCTCGGGGCCGTTCGAGAGCGCGAGCAGACCGTCGGCCACCACGAGCGTGATCGCGAAGATCGCCTTGAACTCGGGCTCGTCGAAGCACGGGAACGCGGCGCGGGCGTGCGGCGCCTCGAACTGGGTCGCCGCGAGCACCTGCTCGCGCGCCGGCTTCGTCGACGTAGGTGCTGCGGTAGAAGCCGAGCAGCCCGTGGCTGATCGGCGCCGTCGAACTGCAGCTCCAGCACGGCGTCACCGGCCTGGACAGGGCGTTCGGCGGTGATCACGAGCTGTTCCCGCTCCGCGTCGACCGCCAGCTGCGCGGCGCACCGGTGCACCGCCCTGGCGGAGCTCGACGAGGGCGACGTCGAGGCCCTTGGCGTTGAGGACGATCGTGTCGGTCGGCTCGGTCAGCTCGAGCGCGATCACCACCTCGCCGGAGAACGTGGAGGCGTCGGCAGATCGGGGTCGATCAGCAGCTCGTAGCGCCGGGGGCGGGTGGTTTTCGGGGAGTCGGCCAGGGATGGCTCATCGGGGCCGAAGCGTAGGGCCCGCGGAGATCGCACTCAGGGGTTGGCCGATCCGACCGATATACGAATGGTCCGGGACGCATACGGAGGTGCCCGGCGCGGGCCTCAACGGGGGCGGAAACAATGGCGACAGCCGAAGCAAACGACCTGATCACCGAAGTCACCCAGCTGCCGGTGCAGCCGGGTGCCGCGATGCGACTCCTCTGGATGCTCGAGGACCCGCGCACGTCCGCGGCCGATCTCGGCCGGCTCATCGAGTCCGACCCCGCGCTTTCGACGCAGGTGATCCGGCTCGCGAACACCGCGTTCTACGGGCTGTCGGGCAAGGTCTCGAGCGCGTGGCGCGCCGTCACCGTGCTCGGCCTCGCAACCGTGCGCGCCATCGCGACGACCGCCGCCTTCGACCTGTTCTCGGAGAAGGGCCGCTCGGTGCCCGACGACTTCTGGCCGCACTCGGTCACGACCGCGGCCGCCGCGGCCGCGATCGCGCGCCGGGTCGGCATCCAGCCCAACGACGCGTTCAGCTCGGGCCTGCTCCACGACCTCGGGAGCGCGCTCGTGTTCCGCCGGGCGCCCCGCCGTTACGACGCGGTGCTCGAACTGCTCGCCGGCGACCCGACGCTCTCGCGGCTCGACGCCGAGCGCATGGAGTTCGGCATGACCCACGCCGAAGTCGGTGCCGCCGCGCTGTCGGTGATGCGCTTCCCGGCCGAGATGGTCGAGGCGATCGGTTCGCACCACACGCCGCCCGCGCAGGTGACGTCGACCCTCGGTCGCGTGCTCATCGCGGCCGACTCGGTTGCGATCGAGATCGACCAGGTGACGTCGGAGCAGAACGCGCCGCTCGACGAAGCGCTCGAGGCGCTCGAGATGCCGGCCGACGCGGGCGAGTCGCTGCTCGCCGAGGTGCGCGCCGACCAGGACAACCTGGCCGGCTTCCTCACCGTTCGCTAGAGGGCTTCCGTCAGCCGTCGAGGATCTCGTCGGCCCACGACACGTCGGGGCGGGCGCGGCGCCGGCCGGCCATGCGCGTCGGGAACGTCGATCTCCATGCCGCACGAGCGCGCCGCCGAGCGTCTTGCCCAGGCTGTCGGCGCGCAGCGTCCTCGGGCCGCCGCCGCCGAGCGCGCCCTGCATCACGAAGTTGAGGGCGCGCACGTTGGCGGCCTCGTAGCGATCGACGCGTCCGTGCACCATTGCGCCGAAGTGTTCCTTCACGCGCTCCGCGGTGACCTCGCGGACGATGAGCGCGTACGTCTCGTCGTCGTCGGCGAAGATCGCGACGTTCGCGATGTCGCCCTTGTCGCCGGCGCGGTATCCGCAGATCTCCCGGAGCGCGAGGCGCGCCATCGTTACTTCACCTCTTCGAGCACGACGCGCACCTCGGCGTCGACGACCGACTTGTCGATCAGCGTCGGCCAGATCGACGAGCAGCTCGGTCGCGCTGCTCCGCGCGCCGCCGGCCCGCGCCGGTCAGGCCCGCGGGCGGCGCCGACAGCGTGAGCGGCACCAGCTCGCGGCCGACGAGCCCGGCCGTCCGTTGGTCGGCGCAGCGCCACGCGACGCGCAGCACGCACTCTGGCGGCTCGTGGGTTGTCGGCGGCACGGTCGGGCCGCCGAGCGCGTCGACGCCCCAGTACTCGACGAGCCACTCGTCGACCTCGAGCTCGGCCATCTCCACGCGCTTGCGCAGGATCGCGGCCGTGGCCTTCGCCTTCTCGTACGCGTCGGGCCACGAGAACGCGACCCGCGCCTCGCCCGACCAGCCCGCGTGCGCGCGAGAGCAGCAGCTTGTACGTGTCGGTGGCCGGGCGTGCCGCGCACGCCGGTGATGCGCACGCGATCGTCACGCGAGGTCTTCGAAGTGGGCCGAGGTGAAGTCGGCGACCACGTCGGGCGACAGGTAGCGCTGCCGGGTCGTGCACCTCGTACAGCAACTGGTGGCGCAGCGTGTCGGTCGAGACCCGGCCGCCCGAACCCGCGGGCTTCGAGATCACCGCGGTGCCGTCGGCGCTCGACGGTCGCGATCGGATACGGCAGGTCCCACGGGTGCGGAAGCGCCCACCAGTCGCCGGAGTAGTTGCCGCCGAGGCTCTGGCCGGAGCACTCGAGCAGATGGCCGACGAGGATGCCCGCCGCGAGGCGGTCCCAGTCGTCCCAGGCTCCAACCGTGCTCGTACACGAGCGGCGCGAGGAACAGCGAGGCATCGGCGACGCGGCCGGTGATCACGACGTCGGCGCCCTGCGCGAGCGCGTCGACGATCGGCCGCGCGCCGAGGTACGCGGCCGCGAACAACGGTTGGCCGGGGAAGTCGGCGAACGACTCGCCGGTGTCGAGGTGCGCGAACGACTGACCCGCGTCGGCGTGCAACTGCGGCGAGGCGGGTCGAGCACGTCGTCGCCGACAACGGTCGCGATCGTGATCCCGCTCACGCCCAGCTTCTGCGCGGTGTCGATCGCGGCGCTGTGCGGCCGCGGTCGGATTGATGCCGCCGGCGTTGGTGATCACCTTGGTGCGGCCGTCGCGACGAACGGCAGTGCGCGCGCGAGGTACGCCGGAAGGTCGCGGGTGTAGCCGCGCGTCTCGTCGCGCTGGCGGTCCTTCTGCAGGATCGCGAGCGTCAGCTCGGCGAGCGCTTCGAGGCACAGGTAGTCGACGCCTTCGGCGAGCAGCGCGTCGACCGCGGTCGGCGTGTCACCGTAGAAGCCCTGCCCGCCCGCGACAACGACATCGGCAGTGTGTCGGTCAGGCATGGACAGGCGGGCGCCGGTCGGCCCACGGCTGCGCGACCTCGAGTTGCCCGGCGACCTGCAGGAGCAGGTCTTCGCGGCCGTACGCGCCCATGAGCTGAATGCCGATCGGGAGGTTGTCGGCGTTCCAGTGCATCGGCAGCGAGATCGCGGGCTCGCCCGTCATGTTCGCGAGCGGTGTGTACGGAACGAAGGTGGCGGCGCGGATGAAACCGAGCAGCGGCTCGTCGGGCGTGCTGAACGTGCCGAGCTCGACCGGCGGTTCGCCGAGCGTCGGCGTCAGCAGGAGATCGAATCCCGAGGCGTACCACTCCTCCACGTTGCGCCCGAGCTCGAGCGCGGCGTGCTGCGCCTCCACGTAGTCGGGCGCCGCGATCGAACGGCCGATCTCGGCGAGCGTCCAGGTGAGTGGCTCGACGTCGGCCGGCGGTGATCGCCCGACCGACTTTCCGTTCCCAGTAACGGAGGTTGTACACGAGCGTGGTCGCCCACAACGTGGTGAAGTGCCCGACGAGTGCCGGATCGGCGAGCGCGCTCGGGAACGCCTCGACGACGGTGTGGCCGAGCGACTCGAGCAGCTGCGCGGTGCGTTGCGCGGCCGCGACACAGTCGGGGTGGACGGGTTGACCGGTTTCGAGCGGGTTTTGCGTGAGCAGCCCGATGCGGAGTTTCCCGGGATCAGTGGCGACTTCGGCGCGGTAGGGCCGGCTCGGCACCGGCGCGCGCACGGTGTCGCCGACCGCGGCACCCTGCAGCACGTCGAGAACCCCCGCGGTGTCGCGGACGGTGCGCGTCACGCACAGCTCGACGATGAGGAGATCGTCGACGACGCTGTAGTCGGGCATCAACGACGTGCGGCCGCGCGACGGCTTGAGCCCGACGAGGCCGCAACAGCTCGCGGGGATGCGGATCGATCCGCCACCGTCGTTCGCGTGCCCGACCGCGACCATCCCGCTCGCGACCGCCGCGGCCGATCCGCCACTCGATCCGCCGGTCGTGCGCTTCGTGTCCCAGGGGTTGCGGCTCGGCCCGTACGCCTCGGGTTCGGTCGTGGGGACGATGCCGAGCTCGGGGGTGTTGGTGCGGCCGACGCACACGAAACCCGCGTCGAGATAACGCTGCGCGAGCGCGTCGGTGTGATCGGCGTGGTGCTGCGCGTCACGCAGGAACTTCATGCCCTCGTGGTGCGGATCGCCCTCGATCCCGGCCAAGAGGTCTTTGAGAACCAGCGGCACGCCGCGGAACGGTCCGTCGGGCAGCACGCCGGCTGCTTCGGTGCGGGCTTGTTCGAAACGCGGATGGATCACCGCGTTCAGTTCGGCGTCGAGCTTCTCGACCCGCGCGATCGCGTCGTCGACGAGCTCGAGCGCCGACGCTTCGCCCGACCGGATGAGCTCGGCCTGGGCGGTCGCGTCGAGGAACGTGTCGGCCATGTCGGCTCCCTTGTTACGCGTGCACTGCGGGCCGGCGTCCGGCCCACGGCGCAGCTTCTTCGAGTTGGGCGGCGACGCGGAACAACAGGCCCTCGCGGTACGGCGCGCCGACGAGTTGCACGCCGATCGGCAGCCCCGACTTCGACAGGCCGAGCGGAACCGACATCGCGGGCTGGCCGGTGACGTTGAAGGGCGCCCCGAAGAGCGCGAACGTCAGCAGGCGACCACCACCGGTTTCGGGATCGGTCATGTCGCCGAGCAGCGGCGGCGGTTCGGCGATCGTCGGTGTCAGCAGGAGGTCGAAACCGTCGTCGCACCACCACGCGATGGCGCGCCGGGCCCAACCCTGCATCTTCTGCAGCGCGCCGACATACGTTCCCGCGTCGATGGCCGCGCCCAGTTCGTAGTTCGCCCACGTGCCGGGCTCGACATCGGCCGCGGTGATCTTCCGGCCGATGACGGTCTCGACGTCGGCGAGGTCGGCGCGCAGCGACGAGACCATCACGGTGACGAACGTGTCGAGGAGCTCGCCGTCGTCGAGCGCGGCCGGACCGGCTTCGACGACCGAGTGCCCGAGCGACTCCAACAACCGGGCCGCGTCCTCGACCGCGGCGACGCACTCCGCGTCGACGGTCGCCAGCCCGAGCGGCGCGCCGGTGCGCACCCCGATCCGCAGCTTGCCGGGCGCGGCACCGACTTCGGCCGCGTACGCGCGCTCGGGTATCGGCGCGGTGTACCAGTCGCCGGTCATGTAGCCCTGCAACACGTCGAGCACGGCCGCGCTGTCGCGCACGGTGCGCGTCAGGACGTGGCGCATCACCAGGCCCGCCCAACTCTCGTGTTCGCGCGGTCCGAGTGAGATCCGGCCGCGGGTGGGTTTCAAACCGAACAGGCCGCACATGCTCGACGGGATGCGGATCGAACCACCGCCGTCGCCGGCGTGGCCGAGCGGCACCATCCCGCTCGCGACCGCGGCCGCGGTACCGCCGCTCGATCCGCCGGAGCTGTGCGCGAGATTCCACGGATTGTGCGTGGGCCCGTAGGCCTGCGGCTCGGTGGTCGGCATCAGCCCGAACTCGGGCGTGTTGGTCTTGCCGATGATCACGAACCCGGCGTGCTCGAGCTTCTCGAAGATGTAGCTCGTGGTCGTCGCGACGTTCTTCGCTTCCTTGAGCGCCTTGTTCCCGGCGTGATACGGCGCGCCGGCCAACGTGCCGTCGAGATCCTTGATGACGATCGGAACGCCGGTGAACGGTCCGGCGGGCAGACCGTTGCCGACCGCGGCCCGCGCCCGGTCGAACAGCGGATGGATGACCGCGTTCAACTCGCCGTTCACCTTCTCGACGCGCTCGATCGCGCGGTCGACCAACTCGGCCGCCGACGCGTCGCCGGTGCGCACGAGCTCCGCCTGGGTGGTGGCGTCGAGAAGTGAAAGATCGGTCATGATTCTGAGACCCCTTCGGAGCGTTGCGCCGGTGACCGACGCTATCTCCGCCGGGCGTCTATTCGCTCGTGGCGTCCCAGCCGCGGAGGTCGACGGCCCACTGGTCGACGATCTGCGCGTCGGTGCCCGGCCCGTCGGCGAGATGCATGCGCTCGTGGTACGCGACCGTCGGGTCGACGTGCGACGGCCACACCAACACGCGACCACCGACACGCGTCGGTTGCGTCGAAGTGAACGTGACGTGCTCGTCGGAGCAGAACAACACGTCGGCACCGTCGATCGTCGGGTTGCCGTGATCCATGCCCATGGCTTTCAGCCCACAGTCAGCGACGCACCACCGGTCGTTGACGTGAATCACGGTTGCCGCGATCGCGAGCGCGCGGCGGAACGGCAGATCGAGCCGGCCGTAGTCGCCGTCCATCAGCGCGTACGAGCCGGCCTGGATCTCGGTCGCGGCCGAGTTGAGGTCGTAGGTGCCGGTACCGCCGGCCGACACGACCTCGGCGCCGATCGATTCCGCGACGCGCGCCAGTCGTTCCATCGCCTTCGCGGTCACCGCCGCCCGTTCGGCGCGGGCCGCGATCAACACCGCGTGACCTTCGTAACCCATCACACCGCGCACTTCGAGCCCGGCGGCGCGGGCTCGGTCCGCGAGCCGGGGCGCGTCGGCGGCCAGGCACCCACAACGCGGCATGTAGACGTTGATGTCGATGAGCACTTCGCGAATTCCGTTCGCCGCCGCGGCGTCGACCGTCGCGTCGCTGTCGACCGCGACGGTGACGCGGGCGCCGCACTCGGCCATCGCTCGGAGCCGGCCCGGATCGACGGATTCGTTGGCGAGGAGCAGGTCGTCGCCGAGCCCGACGCGAGCCAGGCCGAGGATCTCCCGCGGCGTCGCGGCGGTGAAGTTCGTGTGCCCCCGGCGCGCCTGTTCGCGGGCGAGCGCGGTGCACTTGTGCGCTTTGACGTGCGGCCGCAGGCGCGCACCCGGGAGCGCGGCGGTCATGGTCTCGAGATTGTGCTCGAACGCGGTGGTGTCCACGACGAGCGCGGGGGTGGCGAGGTCGGCAACGACGGTCACGCGTGCGAGCATGGCACGGCATGCCCACTCCTGCCGAAGAACGGCCGCCGACAGAACGCGACTGGCACACCGACGAGCTGCCGCCCACTCCGCAACGCGACTATCTGATCCCCGCGACCCGCTGGATCGAGGCGCCCGCCGCACTCCGTGAGCTGGGCGCCGATCTGGGCATCGATCTCGTCGCGTACAAACGCCGCATCCACGGCTACCTGTTGTGGCGCGTCGGGCCCGCGGTGCACGCCGACGCGATCTACATGGCTATTGCCGCGCACGACCTCGATCGACGGTTCACGTATCGCTTGTATCCCGACGGCACGGGCGAGGGGATCGGGCCGGACGGGGCAGTGCACACGCGTTTTCGCACCTGGAAGGAAGCGCTGCGGGACGACGCCTGAATCGGGGCGCGAGTCGACGAGTTCGCGGCCCTCGAGAAAAACTGCGTAGTTGTCGCACCCCTCGACTACGGTACGAACACATGTTCGCTACGCTTCGTTCGATCCGTCGTCAGTTGCACGCCCTCGCCGGGGCGTTCGACGCGACCGTGTTGACGCAGGGCGACGCGGTGCGCGGGTTGGAGGAGTTGGGCGCGATCCGGCGGCTGGTCGACGGGATGATCGCCAAGGCGGCGAAGCAGGTTGCTGATTCGGCGACACACGGACGGGACGGAGCCGAAGTCGTCGCCCTGGCGTTGGGGACCACCCGGACCGAAGCCCGCGTTGTCGTTGGCACCGCGAAGAAGCTGGAAGCGTTGCCGGTGACGGATGCGGCGGTCCGGGCCGGTGAGCTCTCGGCCCGTGAGGCGCAGATGGTCGCGGACGCGGCGACCCTCAATCCCGCCGCGGAAGAGGAGTTGTTGGCCGCGGCCGCGTTCGGGTTGGTGCCCTTGAAGGACGCGTGTATCCGCGCCCGGGCCGCGGTAGAGGATTCCGGCGCGCGGGGCAAACGGCAACATGCGGCGCGGTTCTTGCGGACGTGGATGAACGGCGACGGGATGCTCGCGGGCCGGTTCGCCTATCCGCCCGAGGTCGGCGCCCGGATCAAAGCCGTGATCGACGCACAGGTCCAGAAACGGTTCCGCGAACACGAAGGCACAGATCACGAACCGCACGAGGCCTACGCCGCCGACGCGCTCGCCGGATTCGTGCTCGGCGACGCCGACGGTGTCACGCCGGCGAAGGGTGCGGATGCGACCGTGCACATCCTGATCGATCACGACGCGCTCGTCGCCGGCCATGTGGGCGACGGTGAGGTGTGCGAGATCCCCGGCGTCGGGCCGGTCGACGTGTCGTGGGTCCGGTCATTGTTGGGTTCGGCGTTCCTGACCACGGTGATCCGCAAAGGCAAAGACATCCGCACGGTCGCGCATCTGGGCCGTCATGTCCCGGTCGAGATCCAAACCGCCTTGTTGGTGCGGGGCCGGGAGTGCGACGTCGAGGGGTGTTATCACCGCGGCTATCTCGAACGGGATCACACCCAGGCCTACGCCGAAGGTGGAGCGACCGCGTTCTGGAATTTGCGCTGGTTGTGTTACCGCCACCACCGACAAAAAACCGACGGCTGGCGATTCGGTCCACCGGACCCGATCACCGGCAAACCCAAACTGCACCCACCCGCCGAACGCGCGGCATGAGCGCGGCGCGGTTCGATCAGGCGTTGTCGGAGGGTTCCGTCGCGCGCTCGCGCAACACCCGGCGGAGCGGCTTGCCGCTCGCGGTGCGGGGGATCGCGTCGACGATGCGAACCGCGCGGGGGAGCTTGGGTCCGCTGAGGTGTTCGCGTGCGTACGCGCGCAGCTCGTCGAGTGTGGGCGCAGTCGATCCGGCGCGGGGCACGAGGAAGGCAGTGACGGTCTCCCCCCACTCGTCGTCGGGCAGGCCGATGACGCACACGTCGTCGACCGCGGGATGGCGCGCCAGCACACCTTCGACCTCGGTCGGGCTCACGTTGACCCCACCGGTGATGACGAGATCGTGGAGCCGGTCGACGACACGCACGCGGCGAGTTCCGTCGGCGTCGACATCGATCTCGCCGACGTCGCCGGTGTGGAACCAGCCGTCGGCGTCGAAGACGGATGCGGTGCGTTCCGGGTCGAGGCGATACCCGCGCATCACCATCGGACCGCGCACGAGTATCTCGGCGCCGTCAACGGCTCGCGTCACCGCCGCGTGCGCGATGGGAACACCGTCGAGGGCGAAGCCGCCCCAGGTTTCCGAGAGCCCGTACGCGTCGACGACACCCACGTCGGCGGCCTCGGCTCGGGCGCGCAACGCGGGCGGGCAGGGCGCGCCGCCGAAGACGATGAGGCGGAACTCGTGCAGCGGCGCGCCCGCATCGAGCAGGCGGCGCAGCGTGGTGGGAACGAGCGAGACGATTGTCGTGCCTTCGGTGCGCGGCGAGCGCGCGACGCGGTCGATGTCGAAGCCGTCGTGCACCGTGTACGGAACGCCGGTCACGTACGAGCGGGCGAGCACACCCAGACTGGCCACGTGATGCAGCGGGAGACACGCGAGCCACCGGTCGGCGGGGCCCGCGGCCAACCCGTCGGAGTAGGCGTGGCCCATGGCGTCCATGCCGGCACGGGTGAGCTCGACGCCTTTGGGCAGGCCCGACGTACCGCTCGTCACGACGATCGCCGCGGTTCCGGCCGGCGCCGGCACGCCGCCCGGGAACGGCGTGGGTTCGCCACCATCGGCCCCCACGACGTGCGTCGGGCGGAGGCGGTCGAGCAGGTTCGTGACCTCGCTCCGGGTGTAGGCGGGGTTCACCGGCAGGACCGCGCGGCCCTCGTCCCAGGCTCGCCGGACCCAGTCGGCGAGGGTCGTGCCGGCCGCCACCACGGCCACAACCCCAGTTTCGTCACCGGCGGACACCCTGGATACCCTAACCATAGGAGTGATCGCTCCCAGAATCCTTTTGCCCACTCTGGAGTCCGCATGGAGCCTGTGATCCGACCCGGCGCCGACTGGAAGCCGGCCACCCCCGACGGTTTCACCGACGTGTCGTACGAGACCTCCGACGGAATCGCCAAGATCACGATCCGCCGGCCGGAGGTGCGCAACGCGTTCCGCCCCCGCACGCTGTTCGAGCTGCGGGACGCCTTCGAGATCGCGCGCGACGATCCCGAAGTCGGAGTGATCATCTTCACGGGCGAGGGCCCCGACGCGTTCTGCTCGGGCGGCGACCAGCGCGTGCGCGGCGACGACGGGTACCGCGACGACAAGGGCATCGGCCGGCTCAACGTTCTCGATCTGCAGGTCCAGATCCGGCGGTTGCCGAAGCCGGTCGTCGCGATGGTGGCGGGTTACGCGATCGGCGGCGGCCACGTGTTGCACATCGTGTGCGACCTGACGATCGCGGCCGACAACGCGCGCTTCGGGCAGACCGGTCCGACGCGTCGGTTCGTTCGACGGCGGCTTCGGCTCCGGCCTGTTGGCGCGCATCGTCGGCCAGAAGAAGGCGCGCGAGATCTGGTACCTGTGCGAGCAGTACGACGCGCAGGCCGCGGCTCGACATGGGTCTCGTCAACAAGGTGGTGCCGCTCGCCGACCTCGAGGTCGAGACGGTCGCGTGGTCGCGCAAGATGCTGCAGCACTCGCCGCTCGCGTTGCGCATGTTGAAGGCGTCGATGAACGCGGCCGACGACGGCCTCGCCGGCATCCAGCAACTCGCCGGCGACGCCACGCTCCTCTACTACATGACCGAAGAGGCGCAGGAGGGCAAGAACGCGTACCTCGAGAAGCGCCGGCCGGAGTTCGAGCGGTTCCCGAAGCGCCCGTGACGACACCCCGATGACGAAACCGGCGCTCTGGTACCAAGGCGCGCGGCCGAAGACGCTGGGCGCGGCGATCTCGCCGGTGCTGGTCGGCACGGCCGCGGGCTCGCTCGACGGGGCGATCAACTGGCCGCGTGCGGTTGCGGCCGGGGTCGTCGCGGTCGCGTTGCAGATCGGCGTCAACTTCGCCAACGACTACTCCGACGGCGTGCGCGGCACCGACGCCGAACGCCGCGGCCCGGTGCGCCTCACGGCGACCGGACTCGCCTCACCCGCGCGCGGTGACGCAACGCGGCGATCGATCTCGTTCGCGGTCGCGGCGGTGGTGGGCGGCGATCCTTTCGCTGGTCGTCAATCCGTGGCTGTTGCTCGTCGGCGTCGCTGCGATCATCGCCGCGGTCACCTACACCGGCGGGCCGAAGCCGTACGGCTACATCGGTCTCGGCGAGGTCATGGTGCTCGTGTTCTTCGGCTTCGTCGCGACGGTCGGCAGCGCGTACGTGCAGCACGCGTCGCTGCCCGGTGTCGCGTGGGTGGCGCGCGCTCGCGGCCGGGCTACCCGGCCTGCGGAATCCTGCTCGCGAACAACGTCCGCGACGTCGACACCGACCGCGTCACGGGCAAGCGCACGCTGGCCGTCCGCATCGGTGCACCGCGGGCCCGGGGTCTTTACGTGGCGTGCGTCGCCGGGTCGATGGTCGCGGTCGTGGCGTGCGGCGCGTTCGTGCCCGAGCGGCGTTGCTCGCGATTCTGGCGTTGCCGCTCGCGATCGCGCCGGTGCGGGCGATGTTGACGCGCCACGATCCGCCCGGGCTCATCGCCGCGCTGGTCGGGACGGTCCGCTTCCAACTCGTGCTCGCGGCGCTGCTCGCGATCGGCCTGTGGGCCGGTTGACCGTGTGCGGGTCAGCTGTGGCGAGCGGCGAACGACGCGATGAAGCCGCCGAGCACGGCCGGCTGCTTCGAGCGGCAACGCGTGCCCGCCGTCGAGGCGGATGTGCACCACGTCGCCGCGGATGCGTTCGAGCATTGCGAGCGCGAGCTTCTCGTACTTCGCGTCGCTCCGTGCCCGTGACGAGCGCGACCGGCATCTCGAGCTCGCGCCAGCGTCGTCCCACATCGGCTCCATCGCGCCCGCACCGAGCACACGCAGGCAGTGCGGCGAGGTAGCTCGCGGTCAGGCCGCGGCGTTCGCTGAGCCCGGGCGCGTCGGGAGGAACGGTCGCGAACAGCGGTTGCGCGAGCCAGCGTTCGAGGAACACCGCGACGCCGTCGCGTTCGACCGACTCCGCGAGCGCTTCGTCGGATTCGACTCGGGCCCGGCGCGCCGCTTCGGTCGGCGATGCCCGGCAGTCGAACTGACCAGCACGAGGGCCGACACGAGGTCGGGGCGGTCGAGCGCGAGGCGCAGCGCCAGGCGGCCGCCCATCGAGTACCCGACGTAGATGGCGCGCTTGCCCTGCATCGCCGATCGCCGCTGCAGTCGCGGCGAACGTGGCGCGCTCGGGCACGTCGAGCGTCACAACCTCGCACGACTCTTCGAGGATGCGGCGCACGCCGCGCCACGACGCCGACGGTCTGGGTGAAGCCGGGAACGAGCACCACTCTCGGTCCGCGGCGTGGTCATACGGGAATTGTGGCGCGGTGACCGACCTCGACGTGACGACCTCGTTCGCGCTGACGCTCGTCGACGAGTGGGTCCGCGCCGGGATGACCGCGGCGGTCGTGTCGCCGGGGATCGCGGAACACGCCGCTCACGCTGGCGTTGGTGCGCGATCCGACGCCTGCGGGTCGACGTCGTGCTCGACGAGCGCTCGGCCGGCTTCCGGGCGCTCGGCGTCGGGCTCGCGACGGGCCGGCCCGCCATCGTGTGCTGCACCTCGGGTACCGCGGCGGTCAACCTGCATCCCGCGGTGGTCGAGGCGCATCATGCGCGTGTGCCGCTGCTCGTGTGCACCGCCGACCGTCCGCCAGAGCTGCGCGACTGGGGCGCCGGCCAGACCATCGACCAGGCCCGCCTCTACGGCGGCGCGGTGCGCTGGTTCCACGATCCCGGTCCGCCCGAAGCGACGCGTCCGGCGCGGGCGATCGTTGGCGGTCGCGCTCGCCAGCCGCGCGGTCGCGGAAGCCACCGGTCCGCCGGCCGGACCGGTGCATCTCAATCTCCCGTTCCGCGAGCCGCTCCTCCCCACCGGCGGCGCCGCTCCTCGTCGCCGCCAGGTCGCGACGACGGGCGTCCCTGGATCCGTTCCACCGCCCGCGGCGCGGCGTGGTCGATCCGGCCGACGTCACCCGCTTGGCCGAGCTCGTCGCGCACGCATCCGCGCGGCGTGCTGGTCGCGGGCTGGGGCGCGCACGTGACGCCGGAGGTCGGCGGCCCGGTTCGCGGCCGCGACGGGCTGGCCGATCCTGGCCGATCCGCTCTCGCAACTCCGCAGTGGCCCCGCGGCCGTATCGACGTACGAGGCGCTTGCTGCGCGTCGACACGTTTGCCGCCGCGCACCGACCCGATCTCGTCGTTCGGGTCGGCGCGCCGCTCACGAGCAAGGTCGCGAACGCATGGCTCGACGGCGGTGCCGACCGTGTCGTCGATCCCGACGACGCCTGGCTCGACCCCGACCACGCCGCGGTCGAGCGCGTGCGGGCCGACGCCGATCCGCTGCTCGGCGCGCTGGCCGACGTGATCTCGCTGGAGTCCGGGCCCTGGACCACCGCGTGGACCGACGCAGAACGCCGGGCCCGCACCGCGCTCGACGCAGTCGTCGACGACCGACGTTGCGTGCGAAGCGCGCATCGCCCGCGACGTCGCGGCGGCGATCCCCGCCGGTGGCGCGCTGCGTCGTCGCGTCGAGCCTGCCCGTGCGCGCGCTCGAGTGGTGCATGGCGCCCCGGTCCGGCGTGCAGGTACTCGCCAACCGCGGCGCGAACGGGATCGACGGGTTCGTCTCGACCGTGATCGGTGTCGCGAGCGCGCACCCCGGCCCCGTCGTGGCCCTACCGGCGATCTCTGCTTCCTGCACGATACGAATGGGCTCCTCGGCGTCGGCGCGCCGACCGGCGGTCACAATCGTTGTCGTCGACAACGACGGCGGCGGCATCTTCGCGTACCTCCCCCAGCAGCACCTTCCCGAGTTCGAGATGCTGTTCGCGACGCCCCAGTCGGTCGATCTCGTGGCGGTGGCGCGGGCGCACGGGGTGGCCGCAGGCCGCGTCGAGTACTCGGCGCTCCCCGGGCTCCTGGCCGAGACCCCGACCGAGGCGCGCGTGCTGGTCGTGCCCGTCGATCGCGGCGCGGCCCGCGAGCAGCACGCCCGGATCTGGGCGGCCGTCGCGACTTCGATCGGATAAGGGATCCGCCTAACATCGGGCGCGTTGCGCGAACGATGGACGAACCTCGCCCGGTCCGAACCCTTAGGACGAGTGCTCGTATACGGAGCGCTCGTAGCCTCGACCGTTTGCATCTCCACGTTGCTGCTCGCGGTGACGTCGCTCACGCCGCCGGAGCGGGCCTGGTTGATCGGCATCGCGCTCGGCGCGTGGGTGCTGATCGTCGCGTTGGGCTGGACCCGCGGCACGCTGCCACTGAAGCCCCTGCTCGCGGCGATCGGCATCACACTCGCGTTCGCAGTCGTCACGCCGTCGAACCAGTCGGGCGACGTCTACTCCTACGCGATGTACGGGCGCATCGTGACCGAGCACCACGCGAATCCGTTCGCGTCGTATCCGATGCATTTCGAGGGCGACCCCATGCGCCGCCACGTCAACGCGTTGTGGCAGCGCACCCCCGACATCTACGGGCTCGGGTTCACGGTCATCATGGCCGGGCTCGCGCCGGTGATCGGCCAGTCGAATTTCCTCGTGCACTTCTCCTACCAACTCATCGCGCTCGGCCGCCGTCGGCGCGATGTTGTGGTTGCTCTGGAAGCGAACGCGGAACCCCGCTTCACTCGCGTTCGTCGGCCTCAACCCGCTCGTCGCGATCAGTGTCGTCAACGGCGGTCATCCCGACGCGCTGGTCGCGCTCGGCGTGTTGGTCGCGGTGCTGCTCGCCATCGACCGGCGACCGGTTGCCGCGGGACTGGCGTTCGGGCTCGCGGCGTCGGTCAACTTCACCGCGTTGGTCGGCGCCGGAGTTCTCTGCGTGTGGGCCTACCGCCGCTGGACCCGCGGCGAAGTGGTGAAGTTCGCGGCGATCGTCGGGGTCGTCGGTGTACTGCCGTACCTGTTGTTGTCGGGATGGCTGCAGAACGCGCACCAACACTCGGGTCTCATCAGCCGGCAGTCGATCTGGAACGCGATCGGGAGCGGCATCTCCAATCCCGACCTGCTGCGGACGCTGGCGTCGAACGGAACCACGATCATCGCGGGCGCGTTGTTGCTCGTCATCGCGGTCCGGCATACGTCGCGCGGAACGCCCGAGCTCGCGATCGCGGCCGGGCTCGCGTCGTTCCTCGTCGCGAGCTCGTGGGTGATGCCGTGGTACGCGTTCACCGCGCTGCCGCTGCTCGCACTCCGCCGCCCCAACTTGTTGAGCTGGACCGTCGCGCTCTACTCGTCGTTGGTGTTGCTGGGCGAGCAGTACCCGTCGCTCTCGGCCGGGGCCGTCGGGTCACTCGGCCATCAGGTGTTGCAGAACCTGCTGCCGATCGCCGCGTTCGGCGTGCTGCGTGATCGTGGTCGTGTTCCGGCCGCGCGACGTGTTGGCCGGCGAGCTCGACGACACCGCGGGTCGCGGCGCCGATTACGGCCGAACCAAGGCTTGCAGCATCGGCGTGAGCTTCTGCTGCGTCTCGGCCCATTCCGCGGCCGGGTCGGATCCGGCGACGATCCCCGCACCGGCGTAGATCACCGCGTGCGCGCCGTCGATCTCGCCGCCCCGTAGCGCGACGACGAACTCGCCGTCGCCGTTGCGGTCGATCCATCCGCACGGGCCCGCGTAGCGGCCGCGCGGTGCAACTTCGCGCCCGCGATGGTGTCGAGCGCCAGCGCGCGCGGCGCACCGGCAACCGCGGGAGTGGGGTGGAGGAGCGCGACCAGATCGGTGATCGTCGTGTTCTCGTCGTCGGTGCGAGCGGTGATCTTGGTGGCCAGATGGCTCACGTCGGCGAGCTCGAGTGGCGCGGTGCCGTCGGCGCGCACGTCGGTGCACGGGCCGCGCAGCGCGTCGCACGACCGCGTCGACGACGAGGCGATGCTCGTGGGCGTCCTTGGCCGAACGCACGAGCGCGGCGGTGTCGGTGCCGGTACCGGCGAGCGGTCGCGCGGTCACGTCGGCCCCGACCTTGCGGACGAGGAGCTCGGGGCTCGCACCGACGAAACCGCCGTCGGCGTACACCGTGCAGCCGGGCTGCGACTGGCGGAGGTAGGCCACGATGCCGGCGATGTCGAAGGGACGATCGGCGTCGACGTGGACGGCCCGGGCGAGCACGACCTTCTCGAGCAGACCCGCGTCGATGTCGGCCAGCGTCTGCTCGACCATCGTGTGCCACCGCTCGGGGGTGGTGTTCGACGTCACGCGGAACTCCGCAGGCGCCGGGTGCGCCGATGAACGGTTCGTCGACGGCGCGTCGACCGTCTCGATGACCGTGCGCCACATCCGTCCGTCGGCGTCACGACCGACGATCCGGGCCGGAACGGCGAGGTGCCCCGCGCCGCGGAACGGCAGCGCACCGACCGCGCGTGGACCCGCACCGACGGGGACCGCGTCGTCGGACCAATGGGTGATCGTCGCCAGGAACGCGTGCGCGGCCGAGACCTCCACGACCGCGGCGACGCCGGAGGTGACGAAGCCCGTTTCGCCGTCGAGCCAGGCGAAGCCGCCCGGTGCGTACGCGTCGAGGAGATCGAAGGGTTCCGCGATCGCGACGCTGTGCGCCGCGAGCCGGGACCCGGAACGGAGCGAGACGTCGGACGTGGTCACGAGCGCGTTCCGGTGATGAGTTGCGCGGCACCGAAGCCGAGCGTGCGGCGGCTGACGTCGACGATGCCGGCGTCCACGATGATCCCGAGCAGCTCGGGCAGCGGCGGCAGGTATGCAGTCGACGCGGGGAGATAGCGGTACGCGGCGCGGTCGGAGACGAGCCCGCCGACGAACGGCACGACGTGCCGGAACCAGGCGCCGTGCACCGAACGAACGAGCGGGCTCGCGGGCTCGGCCACGTCGAGCAGCGCCACTCTGCCGCCCGGACGCAGCACGCGGCTGCACTCGGCGAGCATCGGCGCGAGTGCGGCGAAGTTACGCAGCGCGAAACCACACGTGAGCCCGTCGAAGGTTTCCGAGGCGAACGGCAGCTGCATCGCGTCGGCGCGCACGAGTGGAGCGTTCGTGTGCGCGGCGCGCAACATGCCCGCGGAGAAGTCGACACCGACGGGCTCGTGTCCGGCGTCGGTGAGCGTGCGGCACAAGTCGCCCGTGCCGCACGCGAGGTCGAGCACTCGCGCGCCGGCACTCAGGCCGAGCGTGCGCACCGCGTCACGGCGCCACCCGACATCCATGCGGAACGTGAGCACGCGGTTCAGCGCGTCGTAACGGGGCGCGATGCGGTCGAACATCTCCTCGACGACGCGGGGTTTGTCGTCGGCATCCGGGAGCGTCGGGGTCGGAGAACGTGGGGCTCATGTGGGCCAACTCTCGAGTCGGCTCGCGGCCGCGACGTTGACCGCCGCGAGCTCGATGTCTTCGCCGACCGACTCCAGGTGCTCCTGCGCAACCTCGAGCAGCACTCGCCGGAAGTGGTGCGCGACGAGCGTGGTGACCGCGGGCAGAAGCGCGCGGAAGGCTTCGACGAGCCGTTCTGCCTTCTCGTCGTCGGGGAGGTCGGACGCGCGCAGCGGCGCGCGCACGTAACGATCGAACAGCTCCACGGCGGTCTCGGCGACCTCGCGCGTCGTTTCGTGATGCGCGTGCGCGAGCGCGAGCAGATCGGGGAGGGGCAGGCCCTGTTGGAGCAGACCGAGGCCCTGTTGCACGATGGCGATGTCGGCGGTGGTGAAGCGGGCCTCGCCGTCGTGGACGCGCGCCACGAGGAGGTTCTCGCGGGCGACGGCCTCGAGCAGATCGACGGGAACGCCGGAGCGCGCCGCGAGCTGGCCGAGGGTGAGGAACTCCTCGGGACCCTCGGCGTCGGCCCGGGCGACCGCGGCCGCGAGCGGCGCGTCGGTGGCGTCGAGATCGCCGTCGAGGATGCGGCCGATGAGCGCGAGCGTGAGGCCCCGGCCCTGCAGCTCGCGGATGCGCCCCAGGCGTTCGAGGTGCTCGGGGCCGTACCAGGCGACCCGCCCGGAACGCTCGGGCGGCGGGAGCAGGCGTCGCTTTTGGTAGAAGCGGATCGTGTCGACGGAGAGGTCGGCCCGGCGGGCCAGGTCCTCAACTCGCCACTGCTCGATCGGCCCGGCCGTCATGCCCCGATTCTAGGAGCATTCACTCCCAAGGTCCCCACCGGCCTCGATCCCCCCAACAGTTGGTGGGAAAAACGGTGCCCGGGAACGATTTGGCCACCAACTGTTGGGGGCTTTCGCGGCCGGGGGTCTGGCTAGGTGCTGCGCCAGACCGGGGGGCGTTTCTCGGCGAAGGCGGTGGCGCCCTCGACCGCGTCGCCGCTCTCGAAGACCGGCATCATCAGCTCGAGGGTGCGGGCCCAGCCCTCGTCCTCGGTGAGGTCGGCAGCTTCGAGCACGAGTTGGCGCGAATTGCGGACCGCGATGGGGGAGTTCTCCCCGATGCGCTCGGCCAGCGCGATCGCCTCGTCGACGACGGCGGCCGCGGGAACGACGCGATTCACGAGCCCGAGTTGGAGCGCCCGTTCCGCGTCGATCGGGTCGCCCGTCATCGCGAGCTCGAGCGCCATCGCCAGCGGGATGCGCTTGGGCAGCCGGATGAGACCGCCGGCTGCGGCCATGAGGCCCCGCTTGACCTCGGGGATGCCGAAGCGGGCGCTCTCGGCGGCCACCACCAGGTCGCACGACAACACGATCTCGAAACCCCCCGCGAGCGCGGGTCCGTTCACGGCCGCGATGATCGGCTTGGGGAAGTTGCGCGTCACGATGCCCGCGAAGCCGCCCTTGCCCCGGGCGATGTCGTTGGCGCGTCCGGACGCGACGACCTTGAGATCGGCTCCGGCCGAGAACACCTCGCCTCGTCCGGTCAGCACGACGGCGCGCAAGGCGGCGTCGGCCTCGATCTCGTCGAGGAGCGTGGCCATCGTCTGGCTCACCTCGGGACTCACGGCATTACGGGCTTCGGGACGATTCAGCGTGACGATCGCGATCGCACCTCGACGTTCCAGTTCGACTACGGCCATGGATCGGACCCTAACCGTTCGTCGATATCGGGAGAAGTGTCGAGTGGGGCGGTGATGCCGGGCCGGATGATGCGCGCCGCGATCATCACCGCGGCCATGATCGCGGCCGCCGCGAACGTCGTCTGCCGGAGCCCGGCACTGTCGGCGATCTTGCCCTGCAGCACTGCGCCGAGCGGATAGAGCGCGCCGAGGATCATCGTGTTCACCGACACGACGCGGCCCCGGATTGCCGCCGGCGCGCGCAGCTGGGCAATGGTCGAGAACGTCGACAGCGCGCCCAGATAGAGCGCGCCCACGACGAGCAGCGCGACCGCCGACACCGCGAGATTCGGCGCGTAGGCGTAGGCCGCGAGCGCGACCGGAAGCGCAGCCATGAGGGTGACGAGCAGCCGGCGCGGCCCGAGCCGCGTCGACCAACGAACCGAGCACGAGTGCCATCGAGACCGCGCCGATTCCCTGCGCGGTGATGAGCACCGTCGTACCGGCCGCGCCGTTGCCGAGCACGTTCACCGCCATGGCCGGTACCAACGCGATGAACGGCGCGGCGAGGAACGTGTTGAGGCACATTGCCGCGGCGTTGATGCGGAGCCCGGGCTCACGCCGTACGAAGCGGAACCCGTCGGCGATCGAGCGGAACAGTTTCTGATCGCGAGCGTCGGCGCGGGGATTGGGCAAAGTGAGGGTGAACAACACCGCGATGACCGCGAAGAAGCTCGCGGCGTTGACGGCCTCGGCCGCTGCGTAACCCCCGAGCGCGATCACGATGCCGGCGATCGCGGGCCCGATCACGCGACCGAGGTTGTACTGCGCCGACGACAGCGCGATCGCGCCGGCGAGATCCTCGACGGGAACGAGATCCGGGAGGATCGCCTGGAACGCGGGGAAACCGAGCCCGGCGCAGATCCCGTTGCCGAACACGATGATCGTCAGCGTGAGCGGCGACGGGTGCCCGACCGCGAACAACACGGCCAGCAAGGTCGCGAGCGCGGTTTGCACGACGGTGGTGGCCATGAGCAGCCGTTTGCGGGGTATCCGGTCGGCGAGCGCGCCGCCGATCGGGCCGAAGAACGCGATCGGCACGAACGCGGCGGCCGCGATCGTCCCGGTCCAGGCGGCCTGGTGCGTGGTCTTGGTGACGTAGATCCCGAGCGCCAGCGTCTCCATCCAGGTGCCGATGTTGGAGACGAACGCGCCCGCCCAGAGGCGCGCGTACGCGGGGTGACGGAGCGGCGCGAACGCGTCGAAGCGGCGGCGCGTGCGTTTCTCGGCTATCGGTTCCGCCATTGCGGCGCCCGCTTCTCGAGAAACGCGCGCATGCCCTCGTTCGCGTCGTCGGCCTGCGCGTTGGCGACCATGATCGGCCCCGCGATGTCGTACGCCGCGCCTTCCGGAAGCTGGTCCTGCGCGTAGAACGCGCGTTTGCCGAGCGCCAGTACGTACGCGCTCGCCGACGCGATCCGGCGCGCGAGCGCGTCGACCTCCGCGTCGAGCTGCTCCGGCGCGACGACCCGGTTGACGAGACCCCAGTCGACTGCAGTGTCGGCGTCGATCATCTCGCCGGTGAACAACATCTCGAGCGCGCGCTTGCGTCCGATCGTGCGCGCGACCGGAACCATCGGGGTGCTGCAGAACAGGCCGATGTTCACTCCCGGCGTGGCGAAGCGCGCCGCCGTGGACGCGACCGCGAGATCACACGCGGCGACGAGTTGGCAGCCCGCCGCCGTGGCCACCCCGTGGACTTTGGCGATTACCGGTTGCGGGAGCTCCTGCACGCGCGTCATCACGCGCACGCACGTGGAGAAGAGGGCCTCGTAGAACGCGGCGTCGTGGCCTGCGGTCATCTCCGTCAGATCGTGGCCCGCGGAGAACGCCGGACCGCGTCCTTCGATCACGAGAACGCGCGTGGAGTCGTCGGCGGCGACGGTGTCGAGCGCCACGAGCATCGCGTTCATGACTTCGAGCGACAACGCGTTGCGGCGCTCGGGCCGGTTCAGTGCCAACCGGGTGATGCCATCGGCGGATTGGAGTTGCACGCACGCTCCGGCCGTCACGGCCCGAGGCTAACGGGGAATCCCGGGCCGCCGACCGCTACACTTGACCGATCGGTCAAGTTCTGAGAAGGAGTCTCCGGTGACGACGGACGAACAGCGCGTGACCCAGTTGTGCGACGAGCTTCTGGCGAAGCTCGATCCCAAGACGACGCCCGCCGCGGAGTTCCTCGGCGCGCAGTACGACCTGGGTCTCGGTTGGGTGCACTACCCCGAAGGTGTCGGCGGTCTCGGGCTCTCGCCGAAGTTGCAGAACACGATCAACAGCAAACTCTTCGCGGCCGGCGCGCCGATCCCGTATGCGCGCAACCCGATCGGTACCGGCATGTGCGCGCCGACGATCGTGACGCACGGTTCCGACGCGCAGAAGCAGCGTTACCTGCGGCCGTTGTTCGCCGGTGAAGAGATCTGGTGCCAGATGTTCAGCGAGCCCGGCGCGGGCTCCGACGTTGCCGGCCTGTCGACGCGCGCGATCCGCGACGGCGACGAGTGGGTGCTCAACGGCCAGAAGGTGTGGACCACGCTCGCGCATGTCGCCGCGTTCGGCATCGTGCTGGCGCGCACGGATCCGGAACAGGTGAAGCACAAGGGCCTGACGATGTTCGTCATCGACATGCACGCGCCCGGCGTCGAGGTTCGTCCGCTCGTGCAGGCCACCGGCGACGCGGAATTCAACGAGGTCTACATGACCGACGTTCGTATCCCCGACAGTGAACGGCTCGGCGACATCGGCGAAGGGTGGGGCGTTTCGCTCACGACGCTGATGAACGAGCGCGTGTCGATCGGCGGCCAGGTGAACCCGCGCGGTTCGGGTGTGATCGCAGTTGCGGTGAACGCGTGGAAGCAGAACGTGCAACGCCAGGACGCGGTCGCCCGCGACGCGTTGCTCAAGCTCTGGACCGACGCCGAGGTCAACCGCCTCACCAACATCGCGCGCCAGTCAGTCGCGGCGCAAGGGAACGCCCGGTCCGGAAGGTTCGGTCGGCAAGCTCGCGATGGCCGGGCTCAACCAGCGCATCATGAGTTTCGTGATGGATCTCATGGGCCCCGACGCGATGCTCTACCCGAGCGGGTACACGTTCGAGCGCCCCCGCAGTGCAATGGATCTGTCGAATGCGCAGAAGGCATTCCTGCGCGTCCAGGCCAATTCCATCGAGGGTGGCACCACGAACATCATGAAGAACATCCTCGGCGAGCGGGTGCTCGGGCTGCCGGGCGAGCCCCGGCCCGACAAGGGTCTGCCCTGGAGCCAAGTTCCCCGAAGCTGACGAAAAGCCCGAATGGGCGCCTCCGGGGCCGGGTACGAGAGGGGTTTGTCCCCCCTTCCTGAAGATCCCCGGCTCGGATGCCGAGTTGATAGCTGATGTTCGGATTCTCCCGCGCGGGTTGCCGTCGTCGCGGCCATCGTCGCTTCGGTCGCGGCGCCTGCGGCCGCCTACGGCGTGACCTCGACGACCACACCTCCCACCACGGTGGGCGGGCCGCCTGTGACGGCCCCGCCCGGGTCGAGCACGACCACTGTTCCCGGTCCCACGACCACCACGACGATCCCGCCGCCGCCCGCGGCGATGCCCGCGTTCGGGCTCCCCACCGATTCCGGCCTCCAGCTGTTGCAGAGCATGCAGCACGCGGAGCTCATCCTGAAGGCGGGCACGGCCGGGCTCGCGAAAGCGCAGACGGCGGTCGGGACCGCGGCAGAAGAAAGCCGCCGCGGCGCGTCGGCAGCTGAAGACGCTCCAGGGCGTCTCGCGTCAGACGCAGCTGCAGCTCGACAAGACGCGCACGCTGTTGCGCCAGGCCGCGGCCGAGGCGTACATCCACGCCGGCGACGCGCAGATCATCGAGCGCGATCTCGGGCTTCTTGAACACCACGTCGATCGTCGAAGCGGGCAGTCAACTGCACGTGCTCGGCACCTTCGGCTCGGACGAGAAAGAGCTCGTCGACCAGTACGTCGGTCTCAAGGAACAGGTCGACGGCCAGCTCGAACAGATTCAGGCAGTCTCGACGCAGGCCACGGAGTCGGTGCGAACCGCGGCGAACCACTTGACCGCGCTGCGCAAGCAGATCAGTGACGCGCGCACGACGATCGCGGTCGCGCTGGCCGGTATGCACGACTTCGAGACTGCGGCCACGAGCGCAACGAGCCCGATCCTCGGACCGAGCCGCCTCACCGCGAAGCAGATGGCCGACTACATCCTCGAGCAGCACTACACGACCCACATCACGGTTCCGATCCAGGAGCTGGCGCAGGACTATCTCGACGAGGGCGCCAAGACCGGTGTGCGCGGCGACGTCGCGTTCGCGCAGTCGATCCTCGAAACCGGTGGCTTCGCGAATCCGGGCAGCGCGGCGACCGACAACAACTTCGCCGGGATCGGCTGGTGCGACTCGTGCAAGCACGGCTTCGACTTCCCCGACGCGCGCACCGGTGTGCGCGCACAACTGCAGTTGCTGCGCATCTACGTCGACCCGAACTTCCCCGACGCGTCGTACAAGGACCCGATCCTGTTGCCGGGAACCCTGAAGCTCGGCTTCCGGGGCAAGGTGCAGACGTGGTGGGACCTCTGGGGAACCTGGGCGACCGGCGCGCTCTACGGCCAACGCGTGTACGACATCTACGAGAAGATGGTCGCGTTCTCGCTGCTCGACCCGACGCCGCCGAAGACGCCCACGACTCCGGCGGCGGGTAAGCCCGCGGCCGCGAAACCAGGCCCCGCGAAGCCCTAGGCCGGTGTGAGCCGCGCCGGAAGGTGGCGGATTCCGGTGTGCTTGTTGCTGCGGTTCCAAACGACCGGCCCGGTGAGCTCGATCGCGCCGACGCGCGCCCGGAGCTCGTCGAGAACGACCCGAATCTCCAGGCGGGCCAGGTTGGCGCCGAGGCAGTGGTGCACGCCGTGACCGAACCCGAGATGGGGATTCGGATCGCGGGCGATGTCGAAACGGAATGGCTCGGCGAACACGTCCTCGTCGCGATTCGCCGACGCCTCCCAGAACACGACCTTGTCGCCCGCATGCACGACTTCGCCGCACAGTTCGAGCTCCCGGGTCGCCGTTCGGCGGTTGTACGCGGCGGGATGGGTCCAGCGCACGATCTCTTCGACCGCGGTCGGGCTCGTCGCGTCGGCGGCGCGTAGCGCGCGCCATTGGTCGGGGAACCCGTCGAGCGCGACGACGGCTCCCGCGATGGCATTGCGGGTGGTGTCGGCGCCCGCGGCCCAGAGCAGCGAGAAGAAGAACTGCACCTCCTGGTCGGCGAGCTCGGGCGGATCCTCTCCTTCCATGCGCGCGTGACAGACCACCGAGAGCATGTCGTCGCCCGGGTGCGCGCGCTTCTCCGCGATGAGCGCGGCGCCGTACTCGAACATCGCGGCCGCGGCCTCGGCGGCTTCGCCGGTGCTCTCGAACGCCTCGCGCCCGCCCTTGAAGTCGAACACGTGCTCGATCCATCGGAACAGCTGGTGGCGGTCCGACTCGGGGATGCCCATGAGCATGCAGATCGCCTGCATGGGGAGTTCGCCCGCGACATCGTTCACGAAGTCACATTCGCCGCGCTCGAGCGCGGCGTCGATCAAGGTCGTGGTGCGGCGCCGGAGCTCGTCGTCGAGCCGGGCGATCGTGCGCGGGGTGAGGCCCTTGCTGACGAGGAGCCTGACCCGTTGGTGACGTGGGTCGTCCATCATGTTCAACATCAGCCCGGCCATCGGCAGGTCGTTGAGCGTCGTGCCGCCGTACGGACGGCTCCCGCCCGTCTCCGACGAGAATGCGCCCGGGTCGTGCACCACGGTCATGCACGCGGCGTGGGAGTGCACCGACCAGAACCCGTCGCCGTCGGGCGTGTGCTCGGTCGGCGCGTGCCAGAGCACGGGGGCGATCGCCCGCAGCCGGGTGAACACGTCGTGGGGGAAGCCGGCGGCGAAGAGGTCGAGGTCGGTGAGGTCGACATCCGGCGGGATCTGGGCCACGGCCGGCGACGCTACTCTCGTTGCCATGCCGAATATCGAAGACTTCAACAATGACTTCGCTGCGTTCAACCAAGCCTTGATCGAGGAGTTCCGCGCCAACGCGGGCCAGGTCACCGGGATGTTTGCCGGCGCACCGCTGGTGCTCATCACGACCAAGGGCGCCAAGTCCGGGAAGCTGCGCACGACGCCGATCGTGTACACCACCGACGGCGACAACGTCGTGATCATTGCGTCCAAGGCCGGCGCGCCGACGAGCCCGGACTGGTTCCACAACCTGGTCGCGAACCCGGAGGTGACCGTCGAGCTCCCGACCGAGAAGTTCGAGGCCCGGGCGCGGGTCGCCGAGGAGCCGGAGCGCGAGCGTCTGTACCGCGCGCAGGCCGCGTTGATGCCGAACTTCGCGGAGTACGAGAAGGCAACGACCCGCAAGATCCCCGTCGTGGTGCTCGAGCGCGTCTGAGTCGCCGGCGTTCCCCGCCGTACGCACCCGACCGGTACTCGCGGGGTACGTCTCGGTAGCCTCGGCGCCGAGCATGCGACGAGCGACGACGGCAAGCCTCTTTGTGTTCGCGCGCCGGTTGGCGATTGCGTGCCTTGTCGTCGCGGTGATCGCGGGAGTCTGCATCGCGGTCGGCAACTCCGTCGCGCAGAAGAAGTTCCAAGGGACGCGCTCGGTCAACGTTCCCAACCTCATCAAGGTCGATCCCGGTCAGCCGGCGAATTACCTGTTGATCGGTTCCGATACGCGCCAGCTCGGCGATCCGGAATTCGCGAACAGCGGCGTCGAGGGTCAGCGGGCCGACGTGATGATGGTCTTGCACGTCGAGCCGGCAACGGCCACGGGCATGCTCGTCTCGTTCCCGCGCGACACCCTCGTGCAGATCCCCGGTCACGGCCGCGACCTGCTCAATGCCGCGTTCAGCGACGGTGGCCCGAACCTCGCGGTCGAAACGCTCGAGGCGAACTTCCCGCCGCTCAAGATCAACCACTACATCGAGATCAACTTCGAGGGCTTCAAGGACATCGTCAACGCGATCGGCCATATCCCGCTCTGGTTCCCGACTCCTGTTCATGATCCCCAGGTCGGACTCGACGTCGAGAAGGCCGGTTGTGTCGAGGTCGACGGCGCGACGGCGCTCGCCTACGCGCGGTCGCGCGACTACTTCATACCGAAGAATCTGCAGAACCCCGCGGTGTGGCACTGGAACTACGACCCGAACTTTCCCAAGAACCGCAGCCGAGGTGGCGACGGTTGGGTCTCGACGGGGAGCGACCTGGATCGCATTCCCCGCCAGCAGTATTTCCTGCGCACCATCAGCGAATACGCGATCAGCAAGACCGCGTCGGATCCGACCAAGCTCATCTCGCTGCTCGACGCGGTCAAGGGCAACTTCACGCGCGACGACACGTTGAAGTACAGCGAGCTTCAAGCGTTGATCCGCACGTTCCGCGGGCTGAAGCCGTCGAAGGTCGAGATGCTGACACTGCCCGTCGTCGGAATCACGTCGGGCAAGGACGCGGGCCGTGTGGTCGCCACGGATGCCGCGGTCACCGTCGCCGACCGGCTCATGGACTTCGGCCAGACCGCCTCCCCGCCGTTGCCGAAGCCGTTGCCGCCCGCGCAGGTGAGCGTGCGCATCGTCAACGGTTCCGGTATATCGGGTGAGGCGGAGAAGGTGGCCGACGCGTTCAAGGCGGCCGGGTTCCAGGTGATCGGGACTCCGGCCGACGCCGATCGCAGCGATTATGTGCAGACGCAGATCCGTTACGCGCCGGGCAAGTATGCGGAGGCCGTGACACTCGCGCCCGCCATCGGAACGCTGAACCTCGTGCCCGCCATCTCGCGACAGAACACGTTGAACGCCGACGTGCTCGTGGTCGTCGGTCGCGACTACGACAACCTGAAGCACGGCTACACGTCGACATCAACGGGCCCGACTGCGTCCACCACCGCGCCGAAGTCGACATCGACGACTGCGGCGACCAGCACCACCACCACGACCCTTCCGGCCACCACGGTGAACACACTGTTCGTGCCCGTCGACAAGAACGGCGGCCCACTGGTCGGCTGTCCGTCGTGACAGCAAATTCGCCGGCGAGAGGGCAGAATGCCGAGATGCCTCTGGAACGAGACGACCGGCCGTGGGGAAGTTACGAGGTGCTGCTCGACGCACCCGATCACAAGGTCAAAGAGATCGTGGTGCTGCCCGGTAAGCGGCTGAGCTATCAGGTCCACGCGCGCCGCTCGGAACACTGGTTCATCGTGAGCGGTACGGGTGCGGTCACGTTGAACGACGCTCGGGTCGAGGTGAAGCCGGGTTCGGCAGTCGACATCGCGCTCGGTGCGTCGCATCGGATCGAGAACACCGGCCCCGAGAACCTGGTGTTCGTCGAGGTGCAGCACGGTGAGTATTTCGGCGAAGACGACATTGTGCGCCTCGAGGATGATTTCGGTCGGACCGACTGAAGCTGCGGTGCGGGTGGCGGTAGGGCGTATAGCGTCCGGCGCGTGCGAGTCCGATGCATTGCAGTCCTGGGTCTGATCGTTCTCACTGCCGCGTGCGGCAGTAGCGGTGGCGCGCCGAAGAGCGCGCAACCGGCGGCGTTCCCGAACGTCGTCGACCTCCGCGACAAGGCGACCGGTTCGTATCCGGAGGTGAACGTCGCCGTCGTCGACAACGACTTCGTCCCGGCCGCCATCCGTATCAACCCGGGCACGACGGTGCACTGGAAGAACGGCGGTCGTGGTCCGCACGACCTCGCGCCTGCCGATCCGAAGCAGAACTTCGGCAAGAAGTTCGGTATCTCCGCCGCCGCGTTCGGAGTGGGTGCGAGTTACGAATTCCGCTTCGACACGCCGGGTGTGTACGGCTACTACTGCTCGCTGCACGGCTCGCCGACCAAGGGGATGATCGGCGAGGTCGTCGTCGGCGATGTCGCCGCGAACGGTGGGGTGGCCGCCGCGCCGACGACCGGTCAGCGCGCGGGAACGCTACGCGTCCCGCAGGACTACCCGACGATCCAAAAGGCCGTGAACGCGGCCGAGCCCGGCAGCCTCGTGCTCGTCGCGCCCGGCGTCTACAAAGAAGCCGTCACCGTCACGAATCCGAACATCGTCATCCGCGGTCTCGACCGAACCGGCACGGTGCTCGAGGGTGGATTCGCACTCGACAACGGGATCAAGGTTCTCGCCGACGGCGTTGCGATCGAGAACATGACCGCCCGCGACTACAAGAGCAACGGCTTCTTCTGGACGGGTGTCACCGGGTACCGCGGTTCGTACCTCGAGCGCGATTCGCAACGGCGACTACGGCATCTACGCGTTCGGCTCCACACACGGGCAGTTCGACCACGACTACGGCGCGGGGAGTCCTGACGCGGGCTTCTACATCGGTCAGTGCTTCCCCTGTGACGCGGTGATCACCGACTCCATCTCGGAGTGGAACGGCATCGGCTACTCCGGCACGAACGCGGGCGGAAGCCTGTACGTCGTGAGCTCGGTGTGGCGCCACAACCGGGTCGGCATCGTGCCGAACAGCGGGACCGAAGAGGAGAATCCACCGCAGCACGGCATCACGATCGTCGGCAACACGGTGTACTCGAACAATAACGACAAGACCGCGGCCATCTCGATCGCGCAGCTGGCGATCGGTTCCGGGATCCTCATTGCCGGCGGCAACGACGATGTCGTGGAGCGCAATCTCGTGTACGACCACGACCTGGTCGGCATCGGCGTGATCCCGCTCCCGGAGAAGGTCATCACGCCTTCCGATACCAAGGCCATGAACTTCGACGCCCGGCACAACAAGGTCGAGGCCAACGACGTGAGCGACAGTCGTTCCGCCGACCTCGCGCTGGTGACGTCGATCGACAATCCGAAGGATGCGGGCGGCAACTGCTTCTCGGGCAACACGTTCTCCACCTCGTTGCCCGCGCAATTGGAGAAGCTCGTGCCGTGCACCGGTCCCGCGTCGCCCGCATTCGAGACCGACCTGGCCAAGTTCGTGCAGCTGCTGACCGCGACGAAGCCGCCGAGCGTCGATTACCGCAAGGTCGTGCTCCCGCCGCCGCCCGACCTCCCCGGCATGCCCGACGCGCAGAACGCGCCCGCCGTCCCCGCCGCCACGACCGGCCCCGCCGCCACCGACATCACCACGATCACCGTCCCCGCCAAACCCACCCCCTGACCGGCGGAGTTGCGCGTGGGTTCATGTGCCCTTCGGTACCCCCACCGGGCATTGAATGGCACATGGATGCGAGAACGAGTGCGCACCTCAGTGCGCGGCGCGCCGTACCCTCGGGTCATGGCCGGTAGAGATGGACCTGTTCCGCCGTTTCCGCAGGGCGCGGATCCCGACGAGTACGACCGGCTGCGGCGCCGGGTGCTCTGGAAGATGCCGAGCGGTCTGTACGTGATCGGCTCGACCGACAAGGGCGAGCGCCGCAACGGGATGATCCTGAACTGGGCGACGCAGGTCTCGTTCGACCCGAAGTGGATCGGGATCGGCGTGGAGCACGAGGCGCTCACCCATCAGCTCATCGAAGCGAGCGGTGTGTTCAGCCTCTGCATGATCGACCGCGAAGACCGGGCCATCGTCCGCAAGTTCACCAAGCCCGTCGACGTGGATCTCGCCGCGCACACGTTGAACGGATTCCCGTACATCGACGGGCCGGTCACGAGCGCACCCGTCCTCGCGCAATCCGTCGCCTACGTGGAGTGCGAGGTGCGCCAGCCGGTGACGGTCGGCAACCACACGCTGTTCCTCGGCGAGATCGTCAACAGCGCGTTCTTGAAGGACGAGGACACCGAGATCCTCCGCATGGAGGACACCCGAATGAACTACGGCGGCTAGCCGAACAGCAGGCGCCGTACCGGAGCCGCGGGTGCGGCGACCGCCTTGAAGGCCCGGTGGTATTCGGCGAGCGCGTTGGCGGCGGCGGTGCGGTTCTCGGCGATCGGCGAGCTCTGCTCACCGTCACGGTGTTGCCAGTACCAGCGCCCGTCCCGCGAGGAGACTTTGCCGATGCTGGTGCCGGCGCCGCCGGTGGAGAGGCGGACCTCGGCGGTGCTGACCGAAAGCGGCAGCACCTGCACCTGTCCGGGCTCCATGGTCGTCATCGTCACCCGCTTTTCCTCCTCGCCGGCGTTTCCGCCTCGACCCGGCCCGATGCCGGGATCGAAGTCGCACGTTCCGTCTGCCTTCTAGGCTTCGGCCATATGGCAGACACTTCTGCAGCGCAATCCGCGAAGAGTGCGTCTTCCAGTGGCCTTTTTCACAGTTGGCGTTACGTGTTGGCCACGACGAACCCGCCCCCCGGACGGCTCGATCCCGTGTCGAAATGGCTGTATTTGACCCGGGCTGGGGTACTTCCGATGACCCTCGTGTCGGGCGCAATCGCCGGATTGCTGGCGATTTACCGCGGCGCCGACGTCACGTGGGGCTGGTTCGCGCTCGCGGCTCTCGGGATCGTCCTGGCGCACATGGCCAACAACTTGATGAACGACCTGTTCGACCTCCGGGTCGGGACCGACCGGGAGGATTACCCCCGCAATCTCTATTCGCCCCATCCGGTGCTTTCCGGCGTGATCACCCGCAAGGGCCTCGCGATCTGCGCGCTCGCGGTCAACGCGCTGTGCCTGGTGATCATGATCGTGCTGACAGTGGCGCGGGGCTGGCCGATCGTCGGCTTCGCGCTGGGCGGCTTCCTCTTGTCGGCCGCCTACACCGCGCCGCCGCTGCGGCTGAAGAAGCACGGGCTCGGCGAACCGACCGTGCTCGTGGTGTGGGGCCCGCTGATGGTCGGCGGCACGTACTACGCGGCGACGGGCACGATCCCGGGCGCGATCGTGCTGGCCTCGCTTCCCTACGCGCTGCTCTGCACGACGGTGCTGATGGGCAAGCACATCGACAAGATCCCGTGGGACGGCCCCGACGGCACCCACACGCTGCCCGTGATCATGGGCGAGGCCGCGGCCCGGCGGCTCACCCAGGGCATGTTCGTCGTGTTCTACCTGTCGATCATCGGGCTGGTGATCGCGCGCACGCTTCCCGTCGCGTCGCTGCTCGTGCTGCTGTCGTTCCCGGTGCTCCGGCGCACCTTTGCGTATTACTCGCAGCCCAAGCCCGCGGTGTCGCCGATGCCGAACCCGGTCTGGCCGCTGTGGTTCGCGGCGCTGTCGTTTCTCGTGACGCGGCGCGCGGGCGGGCTGTTCGTGATCGGTCTCGTCATCGGCGCGATCCTCGGCTGGTGACATCTCTCGGCTGGTGATCGGCCCGGCCGCCGTAGTCCCTCCGTCAATCTGACGTTACGCTTCGCGCCAACTGGACAGTCGGAGGAGGGCGCTGTGATCCCGAGCACGATGCAGGACTTCCCGCTGACGATCGGTGCGGTGCTCCGCCACGGCCGGGCGGTATACGGCGACGCCGAATGCGTGACCTGGACCGAGTCCGGTCCGCGCCGCGCCAGCTACGCGACGGTCGCCGACAACGCGGGCCGCGCCGCGAACGCGCTCGCTCGGCTCGGCATCCGGCCGGGCGATCGCGTCGGCACGTTCATGTGGAACACGCAGGAACACCTCGAGGTGTACCTCGCGATCCCTTCGATGGGCGCGGTCGTGCACACGCTCAACATCCGGCTGTTCCCCGAGCAGCTCGCGTACGTCATCAACCATGGTGAGGACCGCGTCGTCTTCGTCGACGATTCGCTCGTACCGGTGCTCGCCAAAGTCGTCTCCGAGCTCACGACGGTCGAGTTCTTCGTCGTCGTGGGCGACGGCGAATGCGACGTCTCGCTGCTCGGCACCGATCGCCCGGTGTTGCGCTACGCGGAATTGCTCGCGCAGGAGTCGCCCGACTTCGCGTGGCCCGAGATCGACGAACGGCAAGCGTCGGCGATGTGTTACACGTCGGGTACCACCGGGAATCCGAAGGGCGTCGTCTACTCGCACCGTTCGTCGTTCCTGCACTCGTTCGCGGCGACGACGCCCAACGCGTTGAACCTGTCGGAACGCGACCGCGTGCTGATGATCGTGCCGATGTTCCACGCCAACGCCTGGGGGATTCCGTACGCGGCGTTCCTGTGCGGTGCGTCGCTCGTCATGCCCGGCCGTTTCATGCAGGCCGAACCGGTCACGCGCATGGTGAAAGAGGAGCGCGTCACGTTCGCGGGCGCGGTGCCCACGATCTGGGCCGACATCTACCGTTTCGGCGAAGAGCACGAGATCGACCTGTCGAGCATTCGTTCGATCATCTGTGGCGGGTCGGCCGTTCCGCGTTCACTGATGGAGAACTTCGAGCAGAAGTACGGCGTGCGGATCATCCAGGCGTGGGGCATGACCGAGACGTCGCCCCTCGCCGCGGTCGCGCATCCCCCGGCCGCGGTCGAGCTCGGTTCGCCCGAGGAGATGAACTGGCGGGCGCGCACCGGTCGGGTCGTGGGCGGCGTCGAACTGCGGATCGTCGACGACCGCGGTATGCCGCTGCCTTGGGACGGAGTCGCGGTCGGCGAGATCCAGGTGCGCGGTCCGTGGATCACGGGTTCGTACTACCGCGACCCCGCGCCCGAGAAGTTCGACGACGGTTGGTTGCGCACCGGCGATGTCGGCAGCGTCTCGCCCGAGGGCTACATCCAGATCACCGACCGCACGAAGGACGTCATCAAGTCGGGCGGCGAATGGATCAGCTCCGTCGAGCTCGAGAACATCCTGATGGGTCATCCGGACGTGATCGAGGCCAGCGTCATCGGCGTTCCCGACGCGCGTTGGGGCGAACGTCCGCTCGCGTGCGTCGTGCGCAAGCGCGCCGACACGGTCGACGCGGCCGCGCTCTCGGCCTACCTGGCCGATCACGTCGCGAAATGGCAGGTCCCCGAGCGGTGGAGCTTCATCGACGAAGTGCCGAAGACGTCGGTGGGTAAGTTCGACAAGAAAGTGCTGCGCGCACGTCACGAAAAGGGTGAGCTCCGCATTGAACAACTGGATTGAGGAACGGCGGTCGCGGGGCGACGCCGGTACGAGCGCGGTAGCGAGCGGTGTCGTCGCCGCGCCCGCGGCAACTGTCGTGTTGCTGCGGGACGGCGCAAGCGGCCTCGAGGTCTTGCTCGCCCGCCGTTCGTCGAAGCTCGCGTTCCACGGTGGCGCGTGGGTGTTCCCGGGCGGGCGCATCGACCCCGACGACTACGGCGACGCGCCCCACGACCTCGTGCGCGCCGCGCGCCAAGCCGCGGCGCGCGAGGCGAAGGAAGAAGCAGGGGTCGACGTCGATCCCGACACGTTGATCCATCTCTCCAACTGGACCACCCCGGAGGGTTCGCCGAAGCGGTTCGCCACGTGGTTCTTCGTGGGCCCGGTCGCGGGCGGCGACGAAGTCGCCGACGGTTCGGAGATGGACGCGGTTCACTGGTTCACGCCCGAGGAAGCACTGGCCGCGCGGGCAGCCGGCGAGATCGAGCTCGCCCCGCCGCAGTACGTCACACTGCTCGACCTACGGGCGTCGGAGAACGTCGCCGACGCGATGGCCGCGATCGACGCGGCCACGCCGGTCGACTACCTGCCGCGCTTCCACTTCATCGAAGGCGGCGGCGCGGTCTGTGTGTATCCCGACGACGTCGCGTACGACGACCTCGCGAAGCTCGACGCCCCCGGCCCCCGTCACCGCCTGAATCTGCGGGACGAGGGCTGGGAGTACGTCCGAGACTGAGAAGACCAGCCCTACTTTCTCGGCGGCCTACTTGTTGGGCTGCGGCGTGATGCGCAGGTACGGCTTCGGCGCCTTCCAACCCTTCGGGAACTTGGTCTTGGCGTCCTCGTCGGAGACGGCGCCCCCGATAATGACGTCGTCGCCGTCCTTCCAGTTCACCGGCGTGGCCACGCTGTACTTCGCGGTGAGCTGCAGCGAGTCGATCACGCGGAGGATCTCGTCGAAGTTGCGGCCCGTCGATGCCGGGTAGGTGATGATCAGCTTCACCTTCTTGTCGGCACCGATGATGAACACCGAACGCACGGTCATCGTGTCGTTCGCGTTCGGGTGGATCATGTCGTAGAGGTCGGAGACCTTGTGGTCGACATCGGAGATGAGCGGGAAGTTCAACTTCGAACCCTGCGTCTCTTCGATGTCGTCGGCCCAACCCTTGTGGTTGCCGAGCTCGTCGACCGAGAGGCCGAGCACCTTCACGTTGCGCTTGTCGAACTCCGGCTTCAGCCGGGCGACCTCACCGAGCTCGGTCGTGCAGACCGGCGTGAAGTCCTTGGGGTGCGAGAACAACACACCCCAGCTGTCGCCGAGGTAGTCGTAGAGGTTGATCGTGCCTTCGGTGGTCTCGGCCGTGAAGTTCGGGGCTTCGTCGCCCAGGCGCAGCGCCATGTCGTTCCTCTTTCGTTGTGCTTCGAGGGGATCGTTCTCTATGGATCTTGTGGGGTTCCAACGGGCAGGCTATGTCGCCCGCCCGCGCAAAAGCCAGCAGTGCAGTCGGGATTAGCAACCCGCGGTGCCTCGGTAATGTTCCGCGTCCTGTGACCGCACCTGAACCGGGCCGGCGCCGCGCCCTCTCGGGTCGGGTGCGGGGGCTTGCGATCGACATCACGCCGCTGCGCGAGTCGCGCGATTTCCGTCTGCTGTGGGGCGGCGAGATGATCTCGCAGGTCGGCAGCCAGTTCACGATGGTGGCGCTGCTCTACCAGGTGTTCCAGCTGACGCACTCGTCGTTCGCGGTCGGTGTTATCGGGCTCTGCCAGCTCGGGCCGATGTTGCTCGTCTCGATCGGCTTCGGCCCGCAGCTCGACCGGCGGGACCGGCGGCGGATCCTCCTCGTCGCGCAGGCCGGGCTGATGTCGGCCTCGGCGCTGTTGTTCTTCGGCTCCCGGCTCGGGCATCCGCCGCTCGCCTTGATCTACGGCGCCGCGGCCCTGAGTGCGGCCTTCTTGTCGGTGTCGATGCCCACCCGTTCGGCGATGACGCCCCGCCTGGTGTCGCCCGAACTGCTCCCGCAGGCCGCGGCCCTCAACCAGGTGATGTGGAACGGGGCGGCCGTGATCGGGCCTGCGCTGGGCGGTCTGGTCGTGGCCGTCGCCGGCGTCACGTGGGCCTACGGCATCGACCTGCTGAGCTACGTGGCGGCGCTCGCGGCGGCCTTCCTGGTGCATTCGCAGCTCCCGCTCCCGACCGCGGCCGTCGACGAGACCGACGTCGGCATGAAGGCAGTGTTCGCCGGACTCCGCTACGTGAAGGGCAAGCGGGTCCTGCAGTCGACGTTCACCGTCGACATCGTGGCGATGGTCTTCGGGATGCCGCGCGTGCTCTTCCCGGAGCTCGCCCACGCGAAGTTCCACGGCGGCGCGGGCGTGGTCGGGCTACTGGTCGCGGCACCCGCGCTCGGGGCGTTCATCGGCGCGGTCTCGTCGGGCTGGATCGGGCGGATCCGCCGGCTCGGGCTCGCGATCCTCATATCGGTCGTGGTGTGGGGTGCCGCGATCACGGCGTTCGGGCTGGTCGGAGGCAACCTCGGTCTCGCGCTCGTCTTCCTTGCGATCGCGGGCGCGGCCGACGTGATCTCCGCGGTGTTCCGCAACACGGTGCAACAACTCACCGTCCCCGACGGATTGCGCGGACGGATCTCGTCACTGAACATCTTCGTCGTCGCGGGCGGACCACGTCTCGGCGACTTCGAGGGTGGCGCGGTCGCGGCGATCTTTACGCCGACGATCTCGGTTGTATCCGGCGGACTGTTGTGTCTCGCGGGCGTTGGAGTGATCGCGGCGAGGGTGCCACAGTTCGCGCGTTGGCGCATCGGCGACCCGCCCGATTGACCGAGCGGTCCAACCGCGATTGACTGCGGTTGTGGCGGGGTACTCGGGGACGCCCCTTCCCCAAAAGCTCGGCATCAAGCCGGGGGCACGTCTCGCGCTTGTGCGCGCTCCGGAAGGGTTCGAGCGCGAGCTCAATCCGTTGCCGGAAGGTGTACGACTGCGGACACAGGCCCGGGGCGCGCAAGATGTGGTTCTCTTCTTCGCGACGCGTCGCGCGGAACTCGAACGACGCTTCGACGGACTGGCGCGCAGCGTCGCCCCCGCGGGCGGTTTGTGGATCGCGTGGCCGAAGAAGACCGCGTGTGTCGCGACCGATTTGCGCGAGGGCATCGTGCGCGAGCTCGGGCTCGCGCACGGTCTCGTCGACAACAAGGTGTGCGCGGTCGACGACACGTGGTCGGGGCTCCGCTTCGTGTTCCGGCTCGTCGACCGTCCGGCGCGCAACGGCAAGTCGCACTAGCTCGCGACTCTCATTGGTCGCTCGCGCTGCGGCTCTGTCAGAGCGGCTTCGCGGGCGGTGGCAGAGCCTCCGCTGTCGCTCCCGTCAGCTCGCGTGTACGAGGGGCATGTCGGCTTCGTACTCGCCGCCGGCCCAGCGCACGGTTGCGTCGGGAACGAGATTGCGGACGAGGCCGAGGGCGGCCCGGTTGTCGGGCAGCATCGTCGCCACGAAGCTGTCGTAACCCCGTGCCGAGGCCAGGGCCCCGAGCCGCTTGGCCAGGCGTTTTCCCAGGCCCCGGCGCTGCCAGTCGTCCTCGACCGTGATCGCGATCTCGGCCTGGCCGGCGGGGGAGCGGTCGTCGTTGAGGCGGCCGTCGTAGCGGGCGACGGCCACGATCTCGTCGCCATCGAGGGCTACCAACGCGTCGCGGCGCGCGTGGTCGACGTCGGCCAGGCGCAAGAGCGCGGCGCGCGGCGGACGCGTGATCGGCGAGAAGAAACGGAAGTGCACACTCGACGGCGACAGTCGTCCGAAGAGTCGCGCCAGGCGTTCGGCATCGGCGATGGTGATCGGCCGGATGGTCAACTCGGTGTCGTCGATGTGCAGCGTCTCGGTCGTCGTCTCGTTCCCGGTGTCGGTCATCGTGCCCTCCTCAGAACCAGGCATGTCGACTTCGCGTGCGCGTACAAGGTTCCCGCGTCGTCGTAGACGCGCGCTTCGGTGGTGACGACGCGGCCGCCGCCGTGAACGACGCGACCTTCGGCGTACACGCGTCCGGTAGCCGTCGTGATCGCGCGGACGAAGTTCGTGCTGAGCTCGAGCGTCGTGAATCCCGCGTCGGCGGGCAATGTCGAGGACACCGCGCAACCCATCGCGGTGTCGACCAACGTCGACACGATCCCACCGTGCATCGTGCCCATCGGATTCTCGTGGAGCTCCTCGGCGACGATCGAGAAGACCGTCCGGCCCCGCTCGAGCTCGTCGAGCGACATCCCGAGCAACGCCGCGGCCGGCGGGGGAGACGCGTCACCCTGTTTGATGGCCTCGAGTCGTTCGTAACCGTCGAGGCCGCGCAGTCGAGCGCGGTCGCGGGCCGGATCGGTCCACGTAATCGTGCGCGAGCGCGTGTCGGCGTCGGTCGCGGTGTCGAGGGAGCTCATCGCGTTTCCTGTCCGTCGTGGCGCACGCCGTCGGTGCGAAGCGTGGCGACGTGGGCCAGCAGATGGTCGACGACGCGGTCCATGTGCGTGGGGTCGTCGTAGAGCCGGGAGAGCATCAGCGCACCCTCGAGCGACGCGGTGATCGTCGACGCGAGTGCGTACGGGTCGAGGTCGAGGGCGAGCGTGCCTGCGGCTTTCCCGTCCTTCACGATGCGGCCGACGAGGCGGTGCCAGAGCGTCATCGACTCCCGGGCCCGGTCGCTCAGCTCGGAGTGGGTGTCGTCGGCCTCGATGGCGGTGTTCATCATCGGGCAGCCGCCGTCGACCGCGGGCCGGCGGGCGTTGACCGCGAACGCCTCGATCATCCGGTTCAGGCGGTCGATGGCGTCGCCGGCACCGTCCTGGGACCGGGCCAGGCGCTCGGTGACCCGGGCCATGGCGTAGTCGTAGGCCTCGAGTGCGAGCTGCTCCTTGGAGCCGAAGTGGTTGTAGATCCCGCCCTTCTCCAGCCCGGTGGCCTCGATGAGGTCCCGCAGCGAGGCACCGGCGAAGCCCTGGCGGTTGAACACCGGCGCGGCCAGCTCGACGATGCGCTCGCGGGTGCGCTCGCCTTTGGTCTTGGCCTTGGCCAACGTCGAGTTCGTCACCATTGCGACTCCTTGGCGGTGCTTCCTCGGGGACTCCAAACCGAGCTCCGTAAAAAACCGACCGGTCGGTCTGATTGTGAGCCTACCGGTTGGCAGTGTCAAGGCCGGTACCGTCGGGAGCATGTGCGGCCGCTACGTCTCGGTGTCTTCCCCGACGATCCTCGCCGAGCGCTTCCACGTGGAAGACGTGCGGACGGAGGCCCTGGAGGCCAACTACAACGTCACGCCCCGGGCCGACGTGCCGGTCGTGGCCGAGAACCACGGGCAACGGGTGCTCGACGTGCTGCGGTGGGGGTTGGTGCCGGCGTGGGCCAAATCGGTCGCGGTCGGCGACCGGATGATCAACGCCCGGGCCGAGAGCGCTCCTCACGAGCAATGCCTACAAGCGCCCGTTCGAACGCCGGCGCTGCATCGTCCCGGCCGACGGCTTCTACGAATGGCAGACGATCGAGGGCCAGAAGGTGCGCCAGCCCTGGTTCATCCGCCGCCGCGACGGCGAGCCGATCGCGTTCGCCGGGCTCTGGTCGATCTGGCACGACAAGAAGCTGGGCGACGACGCGCCGCGCATCCGCTCGTGCACCATCATCACGACCGAGCCCAACGACCTCATCGCGCGAGATCCACGACCGGATGCCGGTGATGTTGGCCGAGTCGACCTGGGACACTTGGCTCGATCCCGAGAACCACGACGTCGACGCGCTCGGGCAGCTGCTCGTTCCCGCGCCGTCGGAGGAACTGGAACGGTGGCCGGTGACCACACTCGTCAACAAGCCCGTCAACAATGGCCCGGAGCTGATCAAAGCGTTGCGCCAACGGGCCCGATGAAGTACCCGCTCGAACACGACGTCTACGTCGACGCGATCCGTACCAACGGAGCCGCGCTCGCGGCCGCGGCGGCGAAGGCGGGCGTCGACGCCCCGGTTCCGTCGTGCCCGGAATGGACGGTCGCCGATCTGCTCGGCCACATCGGCCGGTTGCACCGATGGGTCGCGGCCATCGTGGCCGACCGCGTGACCGAACGCGGCGCCCATTGGTCCGAGGCGGAACCGCCGCCGGACGCGGAACGGGTCGAGTGGTTCGCGGCCGGTGTGCCGCTCCTCGGCTGACGCGCTCGCGGCGGCCGGGCCCGGCGTCGAGGTCTGGTCGTGGACCTCCGATCAGAGCAGCGGATTCTGGGCGCGGCGCCAAGCGCACGAGACCGCGATGCACCGCGTCGACGCGCAGCTCTCGGCGGACGGCAGCGAGCCGATCGAACGGGCGCTCGCGGTCGACGGTATCGACGAGTTCTTCGACCTGATCCCGTTCTGGGCGGGCCGGGATCGCCTCCGGGGGAACGGCGAAACCGTGCACCTGCACTGCACCGACGCCGACGGCGAATGGCTCGCCCGCCTTACTCCCGACGGTTTGACCATGACTCGCGAGCACGCGCCGGCCGACGGTTGCCGCACGCGGGCCGCGCATCGGATCTTCTGCTGTTCCTCTACGGCCGCGGCCCGGTCGACGCGCTCGACGTGTCCGGCGACGCGGCGTTGCTCGCAGCGTTGGCGCGAGCTCGCGTCCTGGTAGCGATGTTGGACTACGAGCGCGACGGCGGTACGTAACACGTCGATGACGTGCTCACGCCGGATCGCGAGCGCTTCGTGGGAGAGCGGGTCGATGTCGAGCAGGCCGGTCATGAGCTGGCCGTCGGAGAGGTAGGAGAGCACCGCGCCGTAACCCGTCAACAACAGTTGGCGCGCGTCGTAGCGCCGGAGCCGGCCCGCGTCCATCTCCCGTTCGAGGAAGTCGGCGCCGCGGTCGAACAGCGGGCGCAACAACACCGTCAGCTCGTCGCGCAGCACCGGGCCACCTTCCAGTGCTTCCCAGCGCACGAGCCGCACGAACTCGGGGTGGTCCTCGAAGAACGTGAACGCGGCGCGCAGCATCCGCTCGACCTGGGGCCAGCCCTCGCGCGTTCCTTCGATCGCGTCGTCGACGAGTTGGGTCCAGTCGGCGAACGACGCGAACAGCACCGCGCGGTAGAGCGCTTCCTTCGACGGGAAGTGATGCAGCAGGCTCGGCCGGCGGATACCGACCTCGTCGGCGATATCGTTCAGGCTCGTGCCCGCGAAGCCATGATCGGCGAAGCGCCGGAGCGCGACCTCGAGGATGATGTCTTTCGTCGATCCGGAATCGGTGGGCAGTGCCACTTCGTCATGGTACCGACACTTGCCTACCGACCGGTCGGTAGTAACCTTCCGCGGTGCCGATTACCAATGTGATCGCCGCAGTCGTCGCCGCATTCATTGTGACGCAGCTCGCGATCTTCACCACGACCGTCTATCTGCACCGTGCCCTTTCCCACCGGGCCCTGACCATCCAGGGCGGCGCGGCGATTCCGTTCCGGACCGTCATCTGGATGACGACCGGCATGCGCCCGCGCGAGTGGGTTGCCGTGCATCGCAAGCACCACGCCGCGACCGACACGCCCGAGGATCCGCACAGCCCGATGCAGGTCGGGTTCTGGCGGGTGCAGCTCGGGAACGTCGGGCTGTACAAGAAGGTCGCCGCCGACCAGGCGAACACCAACAAGTACGCGCGTGACCTCCCGCCCGACCGGCTCGACCGGCTCGCGTTCGACTACTCGCTCGTGGGTCTCGGTGGCGGCACGGCGATTCTCGTCGTGACGATGTGGGCGCTCGGCTTCGGCCTGCTCACCGGATTTCTCGCCGCCGGCCTGCACGCAGTGTTCTACGTGATGCTCTCGGGTGCGATCAACGCGATCGGTCACACCACGGGCAAACAGCCGTACGAGAACTCCGCCACGAACCTGCAAGCCCTCGCGTTCATCACCGCGGGCGAAGGACTCCACAACAACCATCACGCCGCGCCGACGTCGGCCCGCTTCGCGCTGAACAAGGCGGAGATCGATCCCGGTTGGTGGCTGGTACGTGTGCTCGTGGCGTTGCACCTCGCGCAGGTGCGCCACGAAGACGTGCACCTCAAGACCGCCGCGTAGCGCTCTTCCTTCGGAACCACGCCCGATGCCGATCGCGTTCGAGGGACCGCCCGACGAGCGCACCGGCCTCACGATGTTCCTCGACGAGCAACGGGCCGCGCTCCTGCGCAAGCTCGACGGACTCACGGACGAGCAGGCCGTTGCGCAGCCGACCGTCAGCGAGTTCTGCATGCTGACGCTCGTCAAGCACGTGGCGTTCGTCGAGCGGCGTTGGTTCCAGCTCGAGGTCGCGCGGCGCGACATCGAGGGCCTGTGGCCGCCGCCCGACAATCGGGAGCTCGAGATCGAGCCCGGCGACACGGTCGCGTCGGTGCGCGCGCTTTACGAGGGCGTCATCGCGGAGAACCGCGAGATCATCGCCGCTGAAACCGATCTCGATTCACTGTCGGTCAACGGCCTGAACCGGCGTTGGGTGCTGCTGCACCTGATCGAGGAGGTCGCGCGACACGCGGGCCACGCCGACATCATCCGCCAGAGCATCGACGGCGCCACCGGCGCGTGACCGCTCGCGCGCGGGCGCTTGGCCGACAGCTAGCGCGCCAGTGCTCGAATCACATCGTGCAGTTGGTCGGGGCCGCAGAAGAGCGCGGGCGCGGGAGTGGTCACCCCGTTCTCCATGTAGCGCGCGATGTGCTCCTTGCACTTCTCCGGTGCGCCCCATACGAGCAGGTCGTCGACGACGGAGTCGGGGATGGACTCCGCGGCCGCCTTGCGGTCACCCTCTTTCCAGAGGCGCCACAAGTCCTTCAGCTCGTCGCCCCGGCCGAGCCACTCATGGAACGCGGCGTAGACCGGCACGGTGAGATACGACGCGATCGCGCGCTTGCCGACCGACCGGGCCAAGCCCGCGTCGTCGACCGGCAGCACGAAGATGCGCGCCGCGATCTCCTTGTCGGGGCCGACGTGCGGGGCGACCGTCTTCACGTCGTCGGCCGACAGCCAGTTGATGATCGCGCCGTCGCCTTCGCGGCCCGCGAGGCGCAGCATGCCCTCGCGCAGCGCGGCGACGAGGATGGGCGGCTGTTCCGGCACGGAGATGCCGAGCCGGAAGCCGCGCACGCTGAACGTCTCGTATTCCTCGGTGACCTTCTCGCCGGTCAGCGCGGCGCGCAGGAAGCGGATCGTGTCGCGCACCCGTTGGTACGGCTTGTCGAACTGCATGCCGTTCCACCGTTCGACGATCACATCGGACGATGTGCCGAGGCCCAGCGCGAACTGGCCGGGCGCGGCCTGGCACATCGACGCGACCGTCGACGCGAGCGTGTGTGCACCGCGCGTGTACGCGGGCACGATGGCGGTACCGAGCCGTAACTCCGGCGCCCACTGCGCGGCCACCGCGAGCGGGATGAACGCGTCGTAGCCCCCCGATTCCGCCGACCAGAGATCGGTGTAGCCGAGGTCGACGAGCTCGCGCACGAGGTCGCGCTGCGCGAGCAGCGGCATGCCGTCGAACGGAAAGGTGATGCCGTAACGCTGCGGAATGCTCATGCCGACATCCTGCCACCCCTGGAACTGTCGTGAGTTGGGCGCCATATGCGCCCACAACTCACGACAGTTCGTTGGGGGGCGCGGGTTCAGGGTCTTCGCGCCAGGCGCGGACGATGGAGGACTGGCTCGCGGTGCCGAGCAAGGTTCCGGTTTCGGTCCAGAGGTGCACGAGTCCGTGACCGAAGCCGTCGGCGACGGCGTGCACCCGAACGTCGGCCAAGACCCACTCCGTCGCTACGCGGTGCGCGATGCGCAGCGTGTTGTCGAGGCTGTTCCCGCCCGCGCGTTTACCGAGCGCCTGGCCGATACCGAACGGCACGAAGTCGCCGATGATCGCCAGCGCGGACGCCGACATCTCCAGCAGCTCCGGCATCCGGATCCAGAGCGCGGAGTTCCCCGATCCCTCGGGCCCGGGGAACTCCCACGGCGCGCGGCCGCTCGCGAGCTTGGCGTCGAGGCGGCTGCTGATCGTGCCCGAGTGTCGATCCATCATCGGGCGGGGCGGGCAGTCGTCGGGGCCGGGCACGTCGGGCATCACCGCCCACTGACCTTCGAAGGGGAGCGGCCGGTGCCCCAACGCGCCGAGCACGGTGAGGATCTCGTTGTCACCGACGCGCGCGATGACGCGGGCCTGCGAGATCTGATGGCCGCGCACGACCTCGGTCACGTCGAGGTCGAGCGTTGCGGGCGGGCGCGCGAACGAGAGGTATTGCGCGGTCGCCCAGATGCACGGGCGACCGGTCAGCTCTTCCATCACCTCGATCGCCGCGCCCAGACCGGCGCCGCCGAACAGCGCGCCCGTGCCCGAGGTGAGCTCGCGCACGACCTCCATGGTCCAGCGCGGGCTGACACCTGCGACCTGCTGCAAACCGAAGAACGTACGCGCGTCCATCTAGGCGGTCTTCATCACGTCATCACGTCAGCGGCGCGCGGCGTTGCGCTCGACGAGACCGGCGTGCATCGTCAACTTCATTCCGGTCAGTGTTCGTTCGGTGTGACTCATGCGCCAGGCCAGCATCCGCTGCGCGTACTCCAACACGCGTGGCGCGTACTCAGGGTCGGCGGCGACGTTGCGAATCTGCGCGGGGTCGGCGTCGATGTCGAAGAAGATCGACGGCAGCGTGGGGAAGCCGGAGAACTGCACGTACTTCCCGTGCGCGTCGCGCAGAACTGCGAGCGCGCACTCTTCCAACGTGATCCCGAACACCTCTTCGATCAGTGCGCTGTCGGGATCACGGAAGTCGAACTCCCAGTGCGTATCCGGTCGCCAGTCGTCGGGAACGGAACCGTGCAGCCACGGCGTGAGCGCGCGTCCGTCGCATTGCAGAGGAACGTCGGCGCCGAGCAGCTCGCAGATGGTGGGCAGCACGTCGACGTGTTCGGTGAACGCCTCGACCACGGCGTCACCGACGACGCCGGGACCGCGCACGATCAGCGGCACGTTGTACGACTGGTCGAACCAGCCGAGCTTGTGCAGCATGTAGTGATCGCCGAGGTTCTCGCCGTGATCGCTCGTGAAGATCACGAGCGTGCGCTCGGCCTGGCCGGTCGCGTCGAGCCAGTCGAGCAGGCGGCCGATGTGGTGGTCGACCTCGGCGATCATCCCGTAGTACGTGGCCTGGAGCTCGCGCTGTTCCTGGTCGTCGTCGGGCGACTTCAGGAATGGGTGGTCGATCATCACGCCGAGCAGCGGATGCTGCGCGCCCTCGGCCGCCCGGGACTCGGCCCGCACCGGCGCGGGCACCGACGCGGGATCGAACATCGTGTCGTAGGGCGCGGGCGCGAGGAACGGCGGGTGCGGACGCAAGAACGAGATGTGGGCGAACCACGGCACCGAGTCCGAACCGGTACCTGAACCGACCGGCCGTCGCTCTACCCACTCGGTGAAACGGTCGGTCAGGAACGTCGTCTGCGAATGGGCCGCGTCGTATTGGGTCCGCCACCCTGATCCGTCGGCCGGGCGATCGACGAACGTGCGCCAGTCGTCGGGCACCGCGATCCCTTCGGCGCGCATCCACTCGAGCCATTCCAACGGCTCGCCCTCGGGCAGGTGGCACACCGGGTCGAAGCCGGGGAGCACGCCCTCGTAGCGCGACAACCGGGGATCGCCGGCCGAAACGGTGCGGGGATCGATGCTCGTGTCGGTGTAGCCGAACAGCGCCGGTTCGTAGCCCAGGCGCCGTGCCACCCGGGCCACGTTGTCGTGGCGGGCGTCGAGCGGCGTGCCGTTCAGCACCGACCGGTTGTTCATCTGGTACATGCCCGTGTACAGCGCCGCCCGGCTCGGCCCGCAGGGCGCGGCCTGGGCGAAATGGCGGCGGAACGAGACCCCGCCCGCGGCCAGCCGGTCGAGGTTCGGGGTGCGCACGACGGGGTGCCCGGCCGCGCCGAGGCAGTCGCCGCGCCACTGGTCGGCGGTGATGAACAGGACGTTTGTCTCGGGAGCCATGGAATACCGCCGGAAAACCGACCGTGGGAATCGGGAATCTCTCTCCACGGTTACACCCGGCACTATGTCAGACACCAAGACTCAACTCCTGCCCCTGTTGCCCCTCACTCAAGGCGTCGTGCTGCCGCAGATGGTGGTCACGATCGCGCTCGAGACGGACGAGGCGAAGCGGGCGGGCGCGGCGGCCGCCGATGCCGGCGACCGGATCGTGCTCGTCCCGCGGGTCGACGGCCGGTTCGCGCGTGTCGGGACCATCGCAGCCATCGAAAGTGCCGGTGACCTTCCCAACGGAACCCGGGCCCTCGTCATCCGCGGCGTCAACCGTGGGCGCGTCGGGACCGGCGAGCTCGGCGCGCACGGTGCACTGCACGTGCAGGTCGAGGAGATCGACGAGCCCGCGCCCACCCCCCGGGCCCGGGAGCTCGCGCGTGAATACCGCGCGGTGGTCGAAACCATTCTCGAGCACCGTGGTGCGCGCCGGATCGCCGACGTGCTGGCCGGGGTCGAAGACCCGGGTCAACTCGCCGACACCGCCGCGTACTCACCCGATTACACGATGGACCAGCGCGTCGAGCTGCTGGAGACCGTCGACGTGGAAGCGCGCCTCGAGCTCGTGTTGGGCTGGATGCGTGAGACCTTGGCCGACCTCGAGCTGAAGGCCGAGATCCGCACCAACGTCACCGACGGCCTCGACAAGCAGCAGCGCGAGCTGTTGCTGCGCCGCCAGATGAACGAGATCCGCAAGGAGCTCGGTGAGGGCGACGACGACATCGTCGCGGAGTACCGCGCCAAGGTTGCCGAGAAGGACCTGCCCGACGCGGTTCTGGTTGCGGTCGACAAAGAGCTCGACCGGCTGGAGCGCATGGGTGAGCAGAATCCCGAGCAGGCTTGGGTGCGCAACTGGCTCGACGCGGTCATCGACCTGCCGTGGGGCGAGTTCGCCACCGAGAGCAACGACATCCCGGGTGCGCGTGAGGTCATGGACGCCGATCACGAAGGGCTCGGCGACGTGAAGGATCGCATCCTCGAGTTCTTGTCGGTGCGCGTGCTGCGCCGCGAGCGCGGACTCGGCGCGGAGAGCGGTCGTGGTTCCGGTGCGATCCTCGCGTTGGTCGGTCCCCCCGGCGTCGGCAAGACGTCGCTGGGCGAGTCGGTCGCGCGGGCATTGGGTCGTCCGTTCGTGCGCGTCGCCGTCGGCGGTGTGCGCGACGAGGCCGAGATCCGCGGTCACCGTCGTACCTACGTGGGTTCGCGTCCCGGTCGTATCGTCCGGGCGCTGACCGAGGCGAAGGCGATGAACCCCGTCGTGCTGATCGACGAGATTGACAAGTTGCAGGCCGGTGGTTGGTCCGGCGATCCCGCCAGCGCATTGCTGGAGGTGCTCGACCCGGCGCAGAACCACACGTTCCGCGACCACTTCCTGGAACTGGATCTCGATCTGTCCGACGTGTTGTTCCTCGCGACTGCGAACCAACTCGACACGATCCCCGGACCGTTGCTCGACCGTATGGAGATCGTCACGCTCGACGGTTACACCGAAGACGAGAAGGTCGCCATCGCCAAGCACCACCTGTTCCCGCGCCAACGTTCGAAGGCCGGGTTGCGTGAGGACGAGCTCGACATCACCGATGCCGCGTTCCACGCACTCGTCGACGGATGGACGCGTGAGGCCGGTGTGCGCGGACTCGAGCGCCAGATCGGCAAGATCGCGCGCAAGACCGTGCGCAAGATCGCCGGTAAGGAGGCCACGGCGATCGTGGTCGACGAACCTGACCTGAAGGAGTACGTGGGCCGGGCGCGCTTCCGTCACGACGACGCGGAGCGGGCGGCGATCCCCGGGCTCGCAACGGGTCTGGCCGTGACCGGAGCCGGTGGCGACGTGCTGACGATCGAGGTGACCGCCATGGACGGCGAGCCCGGTCTGCAAGTGACCGGTCAGCTCGGCGACGTCATGTCGGAGTCGGCGCAGATTGCGTTGTCGTTCGTGCGGGCGAATGCGAACGAGCTCGGCGTGTTGCCGGGTGCGTTCGAGCACCGCCAGTTCCACCTGCACGTTCCGTCGGGCGCGATCCCGAAGGACGGCCCGTCGGCCGGCATCACGATGACCACGGCGCTCGCGTCGCTGGTCACCGGCCGTCCGGTGAAGCCCAACGTCGGGATGACCGGCGAGGTGACGTTGCAGGGACGCGTGTTGCCGATCGGTGGCCTGAAGCAGAAGCTGCTGGCGGCACACCGGGCCGGACTCACCGACGTCGTGATCCCGATCGACAACGAACCGGATCTCGACGACGTGCCCGAGCAGGTGCGCACGCTGTTGAACGTGCACCCGGTGCGGGACGTGCGCGAGGTCCTCGCGATCGCACTTTCCTGACCTTCCCCGCAGCGCGCACGGGTCGGCGGCCTTTATGCTGCCGCCCGTGCCGCTGGGGATGGACGGGAGCAGCGCGAAGCCGCGGACCTTGTTCGTCGGCCTCGACGCGTGCGACCTCGACATCGCCCAGGGGTTCGCCGCCGATGGCGCGATGCCGAACCTCGCGCGGCTGCTCCGGACCGCGGCGTTACAGGAGACGGCCGGTCCGCTCGGGTTTCTCGTCGGCGCGAATTGGGTGACCGCCTATACCGGGGCGTCACCGTCGCACCATCAGTTCCTCTGCTCCGGGCAGGTGCGGGGCGGCACGTACGAGCCGGTCTGGATCGGCCCCTACGGAGATCGACCGGGATGCCCGCAGCCGGTCTGGCGTTGGGTTTCCGACGCCGGCCATCGTGTCGCGGTCATCGACGCGCCCCACGCGGCCGTGGCTCGGGAGGGCGAGCTGAACGGCGTGCAGCTCGTGGAGTGGGGCTGTCACGATCGTCACGCGGCGACGTGCTCCTACCCCGCCGCGTTCCTGGACGAAGTGAACGCGAAATACGGTCCGCACCCGCTCGGGACCCGCACGTCGCCGTTCCCACACCACGCGCCGTGCGACACGTCGCACCGCGCCGGCGAGCACCGGACCCTCGCCGAGAACCAGGAGATGCTCGACGACATCCTGGAGGGTCTGCGGCGGAAGCTCGCGCTGTCGCTCGACCTCGTCGACCGCAACGACTCCGACCTCGTCTACACGGTGTTCGGCGAGTCGCATTGCGGCGGTCATCAGTTCTGGAAGATGCACGACGAGTCGCATCCCTGGTTCGACGGCGCGGAGCGCGCCGCGCTCGGCGGAGATCCGATCCGGACGATCTATTCGGCCCTCGACGCCGCACTCGGCGAGCTGATCGAGCACGCCGGTCCCGAGACGGCCGTGTACGTGCACATGTCGCACGGAATGCGCGCGCGCACTACGACGGCACGTGTCTACTGAACCCCGTCTTGTGGCGGCTCGACGAGTACGCCGGCCGGACCGACCTGCGCGGCACGTTCACCCGCGCCGTCGACACGGTTGCGAACGCCATCCCGCGCTCGGCCCGGCGCCAGGCGTTGGCGGCCTTGATCGACGTGCGCCGCCGGCTCGTTCCGAAGAGCGGGCCGATCGGGACCGACGGTCGTGGCGTCGAGCTCCCGGCGTGGGTCGGCGAACGTCGCTGGTGGATGCAGCCGAACGATTCGGTGTTCGGTTCGGTGCGCATCAACCTCGACGGGCGCGAGCCCAACGGCAAGATCCAGGCCGGGCGCAAACGCGAGGTCGCGGAGTGGCTCGCGGAACGGCTCCTCGAGCTCATCAACGTCGACACCGGCGCAGCCGCCGTGACCGCGGTGTACTTCACCGACGATCACTACGAGCGCGTCGAAGGTGATCCCCTCGGCGACCTGCTGGTCGAGTGGAATCGCGATGCCGTCATCGACACTGTGTGGTCGCCCGCGACGGGTGTCGTCACCGCGCCGTACCTCCAGTGGCGCAGTGGCGACCACCACCGGGCCGGTCTGTTGCTGGTTACGGGTCCCGGCATCGAAGCGGGCCGCCGGCCGGGCGCCATATCGGTCATGGACGTCGCGCCGACGCTCGCGGCCTCGCTCGGCGTCGAAGCGCCCGCGATCGACGGGATCGCCCGTGCCGACCTCGTTCCCGATCCGGCTCGTCGGGATATGCCCGTGCGCCCGTCCGCGTCGCTGTCGCGTCCGCTGCTGAGCGATCGGGGACTACGGCCGGCGGGGAACCGGCCGTACTCGCGTCGCTCGCTCGACGTCCGACCGGACGTGTGGCTCCAGCGCTACGCGGTGGGGCTGTCGCAGGCGTTGCACGGCGAGCACAGCCAACTCGTCGATCTGCGCGCTGACCTCTCGGCCGTCGACGGTCGCGTCGAAGACGTCGAACGGATGGCGAAGATCGCGGAGTTGTCGGCGTGGCTCGCGCACGTCGAGGTCCCCGATGAACTGCTCGTCTCCGTAGTGCTGCCGACGCGCAATCGCGCCGCGCGGCTCGAGCGAGCGATCGAATCGGTCCGCAAGCAGACATACGAGAACTGGGAGTTACTGGTCGTCGACGACGCTTCCGACGACGACACCTGGCCCCGGCTGCAGAAGCTCGCCACGAACGACCCGCGCATCCGTACGTTCCGGTTCGAGCGGCAGGGCGGGTCGTCGCGGGCCCGCAATCACGCCCTCGACGCCGCCCGAGGTGACGTCGTCGTCTATCTCGACGACGACAACCGCTTCGATCCCGACTGGGTGCGTGCGGTGGCGTGGGCGTTCACGGAGTATCCCGACACGCGCGTGGCGTACGGCGCGCGGGTTGTCGACGACGACATTCGTCACCAGGGACTCCCGGGTCGCTCGATGCCGATGGTGCAGTTCCTGGCCTGGGACCGTGAAGCGATGCTGCAGTCGAACCGGGTCGACCAGAACGTGATCGCGCATCGTCCTTCGCCGGCGCGTCTCGACGAGACCGGTGATCATTTCACCGACTGGGACCTGATGCTCCAACTCACCGACGACTGCGAGCCGCTCGAACTGCCCGCGATCGCCGTGCACTATTACAGCGACGTTCCCGATCGCGTGACTGTGGTCGCCCGCGCGTCGGGAGTGGAGAGTGCGATCGCCGAGCGGGTGCGCCGACGGGCGCGGGATCGCCGGGGCGAAGCGTGAGCAAGCGCGTGCTGTGTACCTCGGCGCACGGTGCGCACATGGATCTGTTCGACGTAACCGGGCCCGCGCTCGAACGGTACGCGAATACGCACGGTTACGAGCTCGTCGTGTTGCACGAACGGTTGTCGCGCGGTCGGCCCGCGGCGTGGGACAAGGTCGTGCTGCTGCACTCGCTGGTCGCGCAGAACGATCTCGTCGTGTGGGTCGACTGCGATGCACTCGTGCTCGATCACGCGCCCGACATCGCCGACGAGCTCGCGGCCGACCGGTTCCTGCATCTCGTGGAGCACCGCAGCGAGCATGGTCGCGTCCCGAACACGGGTGTGCTCGCGCTGCGCGGCGGCGCCCGTTCGCAGCGGTTCCTCGACGACGTCTGGTCGATGCAACGCTTCGTCCACGATCGCTGGTGGGAGAACGCGGCCGTGAACCACAAGCTCGGCTATCGGAAGCTCCGCGGAGTCCGCCCGGTGATCCCGTCGCGTTGGCGGGCGCGGGTCGGCTTCCTCGACCGGGCGTGGAACAGCATTCCCGACGACCCGTCGCCCGCGCCGTTCGTCGTCCACTTTCCCGGCGTTCCGCTCTCGGAGCGCTTGCAGCAGCTCCGCCGGCACGCGGCGCCGGTCTGATCGAGGCGGCGTGCCGGGGCTGTTGGAAGCGAAGGTCGCGATCGTCACCGGCGGAGGGGGAGGGATCGGACGCGGGATCGTCGAACGGTTCGCGGCCGAAGGCGCGTCGGTGCTGTTCGCGGAGATCGACGCGGATCGCGCCCGCGATACGCAGGTCGCGGTCGGCGAGCGCGTCGCCGGAGTTGTGTGCGACGTGCGGGAGGCGGGGACGGCCGAGGCGCTGGTTACCGCGGCGCGCGACAACTTCGGCCGGGTCGACATCCTGGTCAACAACGTCGGCCACTTCGGCGGTCGGCGCGCCGCGTTCCACGAGCAGACCGACGCGGAATGGGACGCGCTCTACCAGGTCAACCTCGCGCACGTCTTCGCGTGCTCGCGGGCGGTGCTGCCCGTGCTCGTCGCGCAGGGAGACGGCGGAAGCATCGTCAACGTCTCGACGATCGAGGCGTTCCGGGCCATCCCGACGCGGGCCGTGTACTCCGCGTTCAAAGCCGCGATCACCGGGTTCACGCGTTCGCTCGCGGTCGAGTACGCGTACGCGGGGGTGCGCGTGAACGCGATCGCGCCCGACGTCACGGAGACGCCGCAGGTTCCCTATTCGAAATGGGTCGGGCCCGAGGAACAGCACCTGATCCCCACGTGGGTGCCGCTCGGCCGGTTCGGTGGGCCGAGCGACATCGCGGGCGTCGCGGTGTTCCTCGCTTCGGAGTTGTCGGGCTTCGTGACCGGTACCACCGTGCACGCCGACGGCGGTACGTTCGCGGCGGGCGGATGGTTTCCGACGGAGGAGGGTGGGTGGACCAACCGGCCGCGCCGACCTTGACGCCGCTCGCACTCGACCCCGACCCCGCGCCCACCGTCGTCGGGCGCGAGTCGTTTCCGCGCCGGATCTGGCGCAGCTACGTGACCGACGTGCGCGCCGATGCCGACGCGCACGCGTCGACGACGCGGGCGACCGATCGCAAGATGGTCATCGTCTTCGTCACCGCCGCGCTCGCGCTCACGTGTGGGAACTTCCTGTCCGACGGCGCGCAGCCGCAATGGCTGGAGCGGATCCTGCGCACGATCGGGCTCCAGGGGCTGGCGACGCGGTTGAACGACGCCATGCTCGTGTCGACCCATCGCGACTTCAACCAGCTCGCGTTCTGGGCTGTCGTGGTGATCTCTTTCTACGTGCTGCCCGGGGTGTTCGTCATCAAGGTGGTGTTCCACGAACACCTGCGCGACTACGGGGTCCGGGTGACCGGGATGCTTTCGCACGTTCGCGTGTACGCGGCGGTGTACGCGATCGCCGCGCCACTGATCATCGCGGCGTCGTTCATACCGTCGTTCCAGGATCGGTATCCGTTCTTCCATCCCGCCGCGAACCATTCGCTCTGGCCGTACATGTACGTGTGGTGGGCGCTGTACTTCCTGCAGTTCTGCGCGCTCGAGTTCTTCTTCCGCGGATTCCTGCTCCACGGGATCGCGCCGCGCCTGGGCTGGGCCTCGATCTTCGCGATGGCGCTGCCGTACAACATGCTGCATTACGGCAAGCCGATGCCCGAGGCGCTCGCCGCGATCGTGGGCGGGATCGCGCTCGGCCACCTGAGCCTGAAGACGAAGTCGATCTGGTGGGGCGCGGCGATCCACATCTCGATCGCGATCACGATGGACCTCTGCGCGCTCTCCCACGCGGGCCGTGCCTTCGGCTGACGCGCACGCGCACGCGGCCGCTCGTCGGCGGCTACGCGCCGGTGCGGCCGACGACTTCCTCGATGGCAGCGGCTGCGTCGAGGTCGATGAACGCGGCGGCGTAGCGTTCGGCGAGCGTGAATGAGATCTCCGGGCGCTGCCATTCGGACGCCGCAGTCACGAGCCACATGGTCAATCCGTGAGCGACGGATGCTCGGTAACGAAGCCAGACGTCGTCGTACGACGGGCGTTCTTCGGTGGGGAGCTCGAGGGCGGCGATGTATTCCTCGAGCAGACCGCGCTCGGCTCGGCGGCGGTCCTCGATCGTGCACGCGCCCTGCAGGAAATAGCCGAGGTCGACGGACGGGTTGCCGCGTCGCACGACCTGCCAGTCGAGGAAGCCGACGCCGTTGTCGGGTGTGACGTAAGTGTTGCCGATGTGCGGATCACCGTGGAGCAGGGTTTGTGCTCCGGTCGTCAGGGTTCCGATGAACGGCGCCCAGACGTCTCGCATGATCGATTTTCCGGTGAGCTGCCGTACCGGCGGCGGAAGGCGGTCGCCCGCCCGTTCGAGACCGATGTCGATTCCGGTTGCCATCCCCCTCCACGAGACGAACGGTTCGACCCAGGAGAGCTGCGGGTACCCCGCGAGCCGGTCACCCCAGAAGACGCGGTGAAGGCGGGCCAGACTGCGCACCCCGTTCGTGACCTGCTCGATGGTCATCGGACGCGTCGCGTCGCGCGGGTCGCAGCCGCGCGCGACGAGGTCCTCCATGACCATGATGAAATCGAGATGCGGCTCGTCGATGAGCGTGAAGTGCACGGCCGGGTGGTCGACCGGCAACGAAACGTCCGACGCGAAGAGTCGAGCCTCGTTGAACACGCCACCCGTGGAAGCGTTCACTGCCGCGTGCTCCGGATCCGAAGCCTTCACGAATACGGTCGCCGGACCCGAGCCCTTGGCGTACGAGAGCGCCAGGCGAGCGCGCCGATTCGTGCCGTCGTCGACGAGCGCAACGTCGACCCTGCTCACCTCGACGCCCGGGAACGCGTCCTGCAATGCCACCGTCATCCACTCCCGCGCGACGGCGTCCCAGTTCTGCGGGATCTCCAAATCCATCGTGGAACGGTACGTCGCCGAAGGCGCGCCGCGCGTCAGAAACGCAGACGGTCGGTTCCGGCCGCTGAACTCATCGTCGTTCTGGACGAGCTCAGTTCAGGGTGACGGGGAGCGCGGAGAGGCCGCGCAGCACGATGCGGCCGTTGTATTCGAGGTCGTCGGTCGCGAGCTCGACGCGCGGGAAGCGGCGCACGAGGGTGGTGATCGCGACCTGTCCTTCGAGCCGGGCGAGGTGCGCGCCGAGACACGAGTGGAACCCTCCACCGAACGACATGTGATCGCGCGCGTCGGCGCGGCGCAGGTCGAGCGCGTCGGCGGTCGGTCCCCACTTGGCCGGGTCGCGGTTCGCGGAGCCGAGGCACGTCATGAGGATCGTGCCGGGTTCGATCGTCCGCTCGCCGATCTCGTACGGCGCCATCGTGACGCGCCGCGACATCTGGACCGGTGAGTCGTAACGCAACAGCTCGTCGACGAACGTTGCGTCGGCAGTGGTCTCGTTCGCCAGCAGCTCGAGCTGGTCGTGATTGCGCAAGAGCGCGAGCGTCCCGTTGCCGACGAGGTTCACCGTTGTCTCATGGCCGGCGACGTACAGCAACAGCACCTGCTCGATGAGCTCGATCTCACTCAGCCGATCGCCTTCGTCCTCGGCCGCGACGAGCGCGGTGAGCAGGTCGTCGCTCGGGTTCTCGCGCTTCCACGCGATCACCTCGTCGAGGTACGCGTGAATGCCGTCGATCGCCGCGAACGCGGCGAGAGTCTCCTCGCGGGTGAGGATCGGGTCGAACGTCTTCACGACCGCGCCCGACCAGTCGCGCAACTGCGAGCGGTCGCGGCCCTCGGGGATCCCGAGCATTTCCGAGATCACGATGAACGGCAGCGGGAACGCGAGGCCGGCGATGAGATCGACCTCGGTACCCGATGCCAACGCGAGGTCGAGGTGCTCGTCGACGAGTTGCTGAATGCGCGGCCGGAGCTCTTCGATCGTGCGGGGAGTGAACACCTTGGAGACGAGGCGGCGCAGCCGGTGATGGTCCGGCGGATCCAGGTTGAGCATCGTGTGGGTGCCGCCGTCGCGGCGTTCCTCGAGCATCGCCGCGATGTCGGGATCGATGGCGGCCTCGACCGCCAGCGGCTTCATGTGCCGTTCCTCGACGCTCAGGCTCGGGTCGCGCAGCACGCGGTGCACGTCGTCGTAGCGGAACAGGGCGATGCTCCCGATCGGGCTCAGGTGCACCGGGTCCTGCTCGCGCACCAGGCGGTACTGGGCGTAGGGGTCGGCAAAGAAGCCGGGCTCGTACGGGTTGAGCATCACCGGCAGGTAGCCGGTATCGGGCGTTTCGCTCGTCGTCACGCCCGGACCGTACGCCTTCGTCCGACGGCCGCCGACGTGACATCCGTCACAAACTTCCGGATCGCGTGTCGGAGATTAGTTGCAGGACCCCTGCAACTAGTGCGACACTGCGCCCCGTGACCATCGCGGACGGGCGGGTGACGCGGGGCGCACGCAACCGCACGGCGATCATCGACGCCGTCATCGCCTGTTACGAAGCGGGCGAGCTCCGGCCGAGCGTCCCCGAGGTCGCGGCCCGGGCGGGCGTGTCGGTGCGCTCGGTGCACAACCACTTCGACGACGTCGAGACGTTGCGGGGCGAAGTCGCGCAACGGCAGTGGCAGCGGTACGCCCCGCGCATGCGGGCGGTGACGACGGTCGAAGAGCTCGTCGACACGCGGGCCGATGTGTACGAGGCGATCGCGCCGGTGCGCCGCGCCGCGCTGCTCACGGTGCACGACTCGCCGATGATCGCCAGCAATCTCGCGCGGGCCGATCACATGCTGCGCCGACAACTCGAGGACCTCTTCCCCGGGCTCGCGCCGGCAAATCTCGACGCGCTCGAGCTCGTCACGAGCTGGGACGCCTGGAATCGACTGCGCACCGCGCAGGGCTGCAGCGCCGAGCGCGCCCGCGCCGTGATGCTCGTAGCCATTCGCCAACTGACGCAAGGAGCACTCGGATGAGCGGGATCCGGCCCAACAAGGAACAGTTCATCGAGCTCATGAACGCGCCCGACGAGGGTCCGGTGGTGATGCTGAACCTGTTGAAGTTCAAGGCGCGCGAAGGCGCGTCGGAATACAACAAGTACGGCGGCTCGGTGGTGCAGATGGTCGAGGCGCGCGGGGGCAAAGTGCTGTGGATGGGCAAGGTCGACCAGACGCTCATCGGCGACCTCGCGGCGGACGACTGGGACGCGATCGCGCTCGTGCAATACCCGAGTCGCAAGGCGTTCATCGAGATGACGACGTCGAAGGAGTACGACGCCGCGCACGAGCACCGCGAGTCGGGCCTGGAGCGCACGGTGCTGTTGGCCTGCACCCCGCGGCGGCGGTTCCATCTGATGGGCCGCAAGATCCTCTTCATCACCACCGACCAGCAGCGCTACGACTCGCTGGGCTGCAACGGCGGCACGATCGCGCGTACACCCGTCGTCGACGCGCTCGCCCGCGACGGCGTCAACTACCGGCGCGCGTACAACCAGAACACCGTGTGCATGCCGGCGCGTTCGACGATGCTCACCGGCCAGTACGTGCGCACGCACGGCGTCGTCGCCAACGGCGTTCCGCTCCCCGTCGACGCGCCGAGTGTCGCCGCGTACCTCCACGATCACGCCGGCTACCACACCGCGTTGTTGGGCAAAGCCCACTTCGAACCGGGCTTCGACCTGCGCCTCGACTGGCAGGAGAACCGGATGGCGCAGAAGGGCGAGACCGGTCCGTACCGCGGCTTCGATCACGCCGAGTTGGCCGTGCACGTACCGGCCTTCGGGGATCATCCGCTGCAGCACTACGGGCGCTGGTTGGTCGACACGCACGGTCTCGCGGCGACGAAGGGATTCTCGCCGTTGCTCGCCGCGCAACCGGGTGGCGAGACCGACGCGCCGGAGACGCGCATCAACCCGATCCCGCGCGAGTGGTACCACACCGACTGGGTCGCCGATCGCACGATCGCCTACCTCGATTCGTTGCCCGCCGACGCCGACTGGTTCGTCTGGATGTCGTTCCCGGATCCGCACCATCCGTGGGATCCGCCCGCGAGTGAACAGCACCGGTGCAACTGGCGCGACCTCGATCTTCCGCCCGGCCACCCGGGGAGCACCGCAGAGATCGAGCGCGTGCTCGCGCAGAAGCCCGCGCACTGGTTGGCGCTCTGGGAAGGCTCGTTCGTCAACGCCGAAGGCGGCCCGGCGACCTACCGGCCGCAACTGCTCACGCACGACAACATCCGCGAGATCAACGCGATGACGCACATCATGAACGAGCTCATCGACGAGGCGTGCGGGCGCGTGCTGGCCCGAGTCGCGGCGCGCGGTTGGAAGGACGACACCGATGTGTTCTTCACGACCGACCACGGCGAGCTGCAGGGCGACTACGGGCTGATCTTCAAAGGGCCTTTCCACACCGACTCGCTCATGCGGTTGCCGATGGTCTGGCGGCCCGCGCCGTCGGCCGGCGTTGCCGGGGGCCAGGAGATCACCGAACCCGTCGGCCAGCTCGACCTCGCGCCGACGTTCTGTGAGATCGCCGGGCTCGAGCCGGCGGAGTGGATGCAGGGCGCGCCGCTGCCGACCGAATCAGGTTCGGGCCGCGAACGCGTGCTGTGCGAGTGGGACTCGCAGTTCCCCGGCTACGGCATGCACATGCGTTCGATCTACCGCGACGGCTGGCTGTGCACCGCGTACGAACCGTCGACGGTCGGCGAACCGAACGGGTTGGAGGAGTTCTTCGCCGCGTCCGGCATGTTCGGTGGCGGGATCGGGCCCGTCAGCTCGGTGGCCTACGACGGCACCGAAGGCGAGTTGTACGACCTGGAGAACGATCCGCACCAGTGGGAGAACCGCTGGGACGATCCCGCGCACAAGGCGTTTCGGGAAGACCTCGTCGCCGATCTCTACGACGAGCTTGCCGAGCGAACGCAACGTTTTGAAGGTCGAACGCCCCGCGTAACTCCTAGATCAAGCGGGAGATCAGGACGCGCGGGTCGGGGAGCTCGTCGACCGCCGCGACGCGGATGCGGCCGGGACCCTGGGCCTTGGCTTCGTACATCGCCTGGTCGGCGCGGCGTAGGATCTGCTCGGCGGAGTCGAGCGGCGTACCGGTCGCGATGCCGACGCTCGCGCTGAGCGGGAACTGGGTGAGGATCGATCCGACCTTCACGATCCCGTCGATGATCCGGGTTGCCACCGCCTGCGCGGCGTTGATGTCGGAACCTTGCATGATCGCGAGGAACTCGTCGCCGCCGAGGCGCCCGACCGTCACGCCCGTGCGCACGACCGATGCGATGCGCGACGCGACGTCGCGGAGCACGCGGTCGCCCTGTTCGTGGCCGAGCGAGTCGTTCACTTCCTTGAAGCCGTCGAGGTCGATGAACAACACAGTCACGTCGACACGGTCGCGCTGACCGAGCGTCTCGGTGAGGGCGGCGCGGTTCGGGAGTCCCGTGAGCTCGTCGATGTTCGCCCGCCGTTGCAGCTGCGCTTCGAGGGCGCGCTGTTCGGTCACGTCGCGGAGGTTGAGCACCAGCGACTTGTCGGAGCGCAGCGTGAGGCGGGCGAACACCTGGCGCTGCCCGCGCAACTCGTTCGTGAGACGCCACTCGCAACTCACGTAGTCGGAGAGCGTCAAGGTCTCGTGCGCGCTCGCGATGTCGGAGGCCGCGTCTCGCCCGAGCACTTCGCTGATGTGCCGACCGATGCACGCGGCGGCGCTGCACCCGACCATCGACTCGATTCCGGGGCTGACGTATCCGATCTCCAGGTCTTCGCTGACCAGCGCGATGACGTCGGCCGCGTGTTGCACGAGGTCGCGGAAGTAGGAGCGGCCTTCCTCGATGCGGACGGCGGCGTCCTCGGCATTCTTCGACGACGAGCCGAGGGTGCGGGCGATGAGGATCAGGCAGCACGTTGTCGCGCCGGCGATCGCGTGCGAAGTCGAGCGCGGCATGATCGACGGCGCGATTCCGACCTGGATCGCGACCTCACCGCAGAAGACGGCGAGCAGACTCCACGCGAGCCCCGGTCGCCAGGCGCGGGATCCGTGCACCCGCATCGCGTCGGCGATGGCAATCGCGTACGCGATGACGAGCAGCGATCCCCAGCCCGTCGCGTAGATCACCCACGCGGTGCTGATCGCAGCGACCGCGGCGCGTAGCTGCAATCCCCACATCGGCGAGAGTCGCCCCTCGACGGCGATGACCGCGATGTTGGCGATGCTGCACGCCATCAGCAGCGAGATGAGCAGCCACAGCGGCGTCTGCGCGATTAAGTGTGCATTCTGCAACCAAGGGATCGCGACAATGGCGGCTGGTCCGGACGCAAACACGAGGACCGATGCCCCGATGATTCGCCACACGCCGTCGATCCGTTTCACAAGAGATGTATCGGGTCGCGAAGTGGACAACCTGACGGGTCCGTGCGGTCGGCGCGCTCGTGTTACGGATTCCACACTCGGGCGTCGAGCGCCTGCTGTCCGTCCGCCGTGGTGGCGGTCAACAATGCGGAGATCTCCTCCGCGGACACAGGTCGGCTCAGGAGGAATCCGCACGCCGAATCGCATTGGAGGCGACGCAGTTCCTCCAGCTGTCGATGGGTCTCCACGCCTTCGGCACTGACGGTCATGCCGAGGGTGTGCGCGAGCCCGATGACTGCTTCGACGATGGCGGTCGACTCGTCGCTGGTGCCCAATCCGGACACGAACGTGCGGTCGATCTTCAAGATGTCGACGCGGAACCGCAGGAGATACAGCAACGACGAGTAGCCCGTACCGAAGTCGTCGATCGCGACGCGTACGCCGAGCGCTTCGATGTCGCGCAGTTCGGTACCGGGCGCTTCGGCTTCGTCGATGAGCGTGCTTTCGGTCAATTCGAGGCCTAGGGCCGTCGGCGGCACCTGGTGGCGCTGCAGTGCGGCTTCCACGACCTTGGGAAAGTGCGGCCGCGCGAGTTGGCGCCCGGAGACGTTCACCCACGCGCTGCGGAATGCGCCGGTGGGATCGAGCGCCTGCCACGCGCCGACCTGCGCGCACACCGCGTCGAGGACCCATTCGCCGATCGGCACGATGAGCTCGGTGCTCTCGGCGATCGGAATGAATTCCGACGGCGGTACGAGGCCGCGCTCGGGATGCCGCCACCGGATCAGTGCTTCCACGCCGACGATGCGCGATGTCACGAGGTCGTAGACGGGCTGGTACTCGAGGAACAGCTCGTCGTGTTCGATCGCATGGCGCAGTGCCTGTTCGGTCTCGATGCGGCGCACCGTGCGCGTCCAGACCTCTTTGTCGAACATCGAGACGCGGTCGCCGCCGTTCGATTTCGCGTCGTACATCGCGGCGTCGGCCTCGTGGAGCAACGTCTCCGCGTCGATCTCGGTGGAGCCCGACGCGATCGCGAGACCGATGCTCGCGGTCACGATGAGCTCGCGGCCATGGATCTGGAACGGCTGGCGGAGCTGCTCGACGATCGTGCGCGCGATGTCGACGGCGGCGTCGTCGTCGGCCACGTCGTGCAGCACCACGACGAACTCGTCGCCACCGAGGCGCGCGACGGTGTCGACAGCCCGACGACCGGTGCCCAACCGGCTCGCGACCTCCACCAACAGTTCGTCGCCGGCCGAGTGCCCGAGCGAGTCGTTTACCGACTTGAACCGGTCGAGGTCGATGAACAACACCGCGGTGCTCAGGCCGTGCCGGCGTGCGCTCGCGAACGTCTGGCTCAACCGGTCGATCACCAGCGCGCGGTTCGGGAGTCCGGTGAGCGGGTCGTGCAGGGCGCGGTACTCGAGCGCGACCTCGGCCATGCGCCGATCGGTGACGTCGCGCACGTGCGCGACGACACCCTGCACGCCGGGCTCGTGCAACAGGTTGCGGGTGCGGAGCTCGAACCAACGCCAACGACCGTCGACATGGCGGCCGCGCACCTCGACCGCGTGTTCCTGGGTCGGGTCGCCCAGGACGGTCTCGAAGTGCGCCTGGCAGATCGGGCGGTCCTCGGGATGAACGAGCGTGATCAGAGTGCCGGTCAGCAGATCGTCGACGCGGTAACCCAGGACGTGCTCGATCGCCGGGCTCACGTACGACGGAAGGCCCTTGCTGTCGACGACGATGATCACGTCGGAGGAATGCCGCACGAGCGCGCGGAATCGTTCCGATGTGCGGCGCAACGTGTCGATCGCGGCCTCGGCATCGGTGGTGTCGCGTGAGTTCGAGACGATGCCCTCGACCGCGGGGTCGTCGAACAGGTTGGTGAACACGTGCTCGAACGATCGCCACGATCCGTTCGCGTGCCGTTGCCGACAACGCACCCGGGCCCACATCCCGGGTGTGGCGCGCACGACCTTCAACGTCGCGCGCAGCTCGTCGAGGTCGTCGGGATGGACGATCGAGCGTCCGCCGCCGTTCGCCCACAACGACAACGGATGGCCGAGGATCCGTTCGTGCGACGGCGACAGATAGGTCATCTCGCCGTCGCGCCCGACGATCGCGAGCAACTCGAAGCCGCTCTGTACGAGGGCGCGGAACCGTTCCTCGCTCTGTTTGAGGGCGAGCTCGGCGAGCTTGCGGTCGGTGATGACCCGGAAGTGGCCGACGAGCCCGCGCACGTTCGGGTCGGCAAGCAGGTTCAGCGCCACGACCTCGGTCCACACCCAGCCGCCGTCCGGGCGCCGGATCCGGGCCTGGGTCGTGCTCGGTTCGTCTGGGTGCTCGAACAGCCGGGTCAGGTGCTCACCGAACGCGGGCGCGTCCTCGGGGTGAATGAGGTGGAGCCCGTCGGTCCCGATCAGGTCGGCGGCCGCCCAACCCGTGATCTCGTCGATCGCGCCGGTGGCGAAGACGATCTTGCCGTCGTCGCCGGCGATGATGATGACGTCCCGGGACCGGCTGACGACCGAGAACAAGAAGTCGTGCAGGGAATGGAACGCGTCCGGGTGACCGATGGGCGGACGTCGAGCGTCGACGGCGCGGGCCGGATCGGCCCGAGTCGGGATGGTCACGCCGAATCAACGGCGGCCGGGGGCCCCGGCCTGAGCCCGAACTGCGGGGAAACCTCAGCAAGTGGTGTCCGTCACCCTAGTGACGCTCCGTGAGAAACCCCTTGCCACGGAGAGTGGTATCGGTGTTTACTCTGATGCAGGGGGAAGCGGGGAATGGGAGGCAGTCCTCGGCGTGCCGCACGGGTGGAGCCGCGCCGAGGCTGCTTTTCCTCGTTTCTTGGTCGCTCGCGCTGCGTCTCGGCCAAGAGGGGCTTCGCCGGTGTTGGCCGAGGCTCCGCTGTCGCTCCCGGGAGACCATGACGCGTCACGGGCTGCTTGCTCCCGGGAGACCACGACGGCCCTACGTCGCCGCTCCGGACGGTCCAGCCCATGGCGCGGGGGTTACGCGCCCGTCCAGCACTGGAGGATGACTTCGGTGACGTTCACGGCGAAGTCGCCGCGGCTCGCCGGAGGTTTGCCGAACTGGGCGGGGAGCTTCGACACGTCGACCAGCAGCACCTTGTCGTCCTTGCGCATCACCACGGACCCGTCGGCGACCTGGAAGGCGGCGTCGCCCATGGTCAGGGGCTGGGTCTTGTGCAGCCTCGAGGCCAGCGTGTCGAAATAGGAGGTCGCGGCGGTCGCGCCGTCGTCTTCGACCGACAGCCGCATGACCGCGCCGTGCGGATACACGTAGCTGCACGCGTACACGTGGTCGGTCCACGACGGTTTCAACGGCGCAATCGTCCTCACGCCGGTCGCCTGCGCGTAGAGGTCGCCGGCCACTTCCGTCTCGCAGATCATCTTCGCCGAGAACGACGGCGTCGGCGACAGTTCCTTGACGGTATGCGTTTTCCCGCCGCACGCTCCGAGCAATGTCAGCGCGGCGACGAGCGCGAGGACGCGGCGCATCGTCAGTGGCTCATTGGGGGATGTGGCGGCGGAGGTTGGCGGTCTGGGTGGCGATGGCGCAGAGGTTGCCGGCTTCGTCCCAGAGGCGCGCCGGGCCGGTCGCGTAGCCCTCGCCGATGTGCCAGGCCTCGATCTCCTGCAGCACCCACGACGTCACCGGCGCCTGCACGAAGCGGATGCCGATCTCGAGCGACAACACCATGAACATGCCGTGCTTGTCGGGCGGGCCGAGGGCGCGGCCCACGGCCGGGCCCAGGACGTCGCCGTGCACCGCCAGGCTGAGAAGGTGCGGCTCGCTCTCCCGCAAGCGCACCCACGAAAGGAAGTGGCCCTTGCCCGGATCGTCGAGCGGGCTGGCCGGGCGCCATTCGGTCTGTTCGTGGAAATTGATCTGGCCGAAGGGGTTCGGGCGGTCGGGCGGAAGCGCGATGTCGGCCGGGCGCGGCACCTCGGGGAACCGCACCTCTTGATGCGCGAGCTCGGTGTCGTGCGCGGCCCCGAACACTCCGTGCACGCGTAGCGCGGGTCCGTCGACCCCCGGGACGCGGAGATCCGCGGCGACCTGCGACGCGCGGCGCCCGTCGCGCAACACGTCGACGTCGATCGTGATCGGTCCGGGCGGAACCGGCGACAAGAAGATCGCGTTCGCGGTGACGAGCGAGAGATCGGAACGGCCGAGATGCTCGTCCATGGCGCGCAACGCCGCGTACATCGATACGCCGCCGAAGATGTAGACGACCTTCCACACGTCGGGGATGCTCCCGTGGAAACGCCCGGGGCGGTCGGCGTCGGCGGTGAGCGCGGTGTCGTCCCGAATGTCGCGAGGGCGGATGTCGCGAGGCATCGGGTCAGCCTACGCTCTCGCCTCATGGAACCTCGCTTGAAGCCGCTACCGCAAGAAGATTGGGACGACGAGACCCGGGCCCTGCTCGGTGACAGCGCGCTCAACGTCTTCGCGACCTTCGCGCACCACCCCAAGCTCATGAAGCGGTGGCTGGTGTTCGCCAACCACGTGCTCGCCAAGAGCTCGTTGCCCGCGCGCGACCGCGAGCTCCTCATCCTGCGGACGGGTTGGAATTGCCGAGCGCCGTACGAGTGGGCCCAACACGTTGCGATCGCCCGCACCGTCGGGATCACCGACGCCGAGATCACGCGTGTCACCGAAGGTCCCGATGCCGCGGGCTGGTCGGAAGCCGACGCGCTGCTGCTCCGGGCGGCCGACGAACTGCACGCCGACCAGAGCATCACCGACCCGACGTACGCCGCGCTCGAAGCGCGCTACGGCGTGCAGAACCTGCTCGACCTCGTGTTCACAGTCGGCCAGTACCACTTGGTGTCGATGGCGCTCAACGCGTTCCGCGCCGAACGCGACGACAACGTCACGGGCGTCCCGATTCCAACTCGCGAGTAAGCGTCGCCGCGCCTTCTACTGCCGCGCCGAGGGCGCGGGCGCGTTCGGCGAGCGCGCGATCCGACGTGATCACGACGAGGGTTGTCGGCGCAGTGTCGGCGCGGATTTCCTCGACGATACGGTCGTCACCCGCGTCGCGGCCCGCGCGACGCGCGTACGCGACGCGCACGCCGTCGTGCGTACCTTCGGCGAGGGTGGCTTGCGGCCGACCGTCGAACACGACGGTGACATCGGCGCCGGTGCGCGCGGCGAGGGCCTGCAGTTCGGCGACGAGGCGCCGCATCGCGCCGGGACGGTCGCGCCACCAACCGTCGGGCCGACTCCCCATCACGTTGTTCCCGTCGACCACGCAGCCGGCGACGCGCGTCGGGTACGAGGAGATGATGTTCACCGGCCCGGGCGCGCGTCGACGACACGTGCGCGTGCTCCGGTGCGATGTCGAGCACTTCGGCGCCCACGACGTCGAAGCCGGGCCGGGGTGCGACCAGGACGCGGGGGAGTGCACCGACGGCCGCGTCGCGGGCCACGGGGTCGTTGCTGTACCAGGCCGGATCGCGAACCTGGGCCCACTTGTCGGCGCCCATCACCACGGCCGTGTAACCCGCGGCGATGTCGGCGATCAGCTGCGCGTCGGTGATCGTCACGCCGAGCCACGGCCGCGTCGCCGCCGCCCGCCGGATCGCGGCGGCGCGAGCCTCGACGCTCGAATGTGCGCCGTGCTCCTTGCCGAGGGCGACGTTCGAGAGCGCGAGATCGATGCGTTCGAGTTGCGCGGCTTTCACCGCCGCTTCCGCGACGGCGAGATGCGCGATCGTCAGCGGGTCGAACGAACCGGGATACACACCGATTACGGGCGCGTTGACACACGGGCTCACGGGCGGAGGATCGGCGGGTGCAGGCGCGTTGCCTTCCCGCGGCGATACAGCGCCGCGGGCCGGCCGTCGGTCGGCGCGGTGCCGCCGGTGGGCTCGACGAATCCGGGCGTCGACAGCACCTTGCGGCGGAAGTTGCCTTCGTGGAGCGTCTCGCCCCACACCGCTTCGTAGACCCGGCGTAGCTCGCCGAGGGTGAACGGTTCGTCGAGGAACGCGGTGGCCAGTGTCGTGTACTCGAGCTTGGCGCGGGAGCGCTCGATGCCGTCGGCGATGATCTGCGCGTGGTCGAACGCGAGGGGAACGCCGTCGGTGCTCCCGGCTTCGGGGATCGCGAGGTCGTCGATCGCCCAGAGCCGCACGTCGGCCGCGTCGGAGCCGGCCGCGGCCGGCTCGTTCTGCGTGGTGAAGCCCACGTACGCGACCGAGATGACGCGCATGCGCGGGTCGCGGCCCGGCGTTCCGTAGGACCGGAGTTGTTCGAGGTGGCCGAGCGCGACCGACTCGCCGAAGCCGGAGACCAGCACGCCGGTCTCCTCCTCGAGCTCGCGGCGGGCGGCTCCGTCGAGGTCGTCGTCGGGCTCGACGAACCCGCCCGGTAGCGCCCAGCTGCCCCGGAACGGGTGGCGGCGGCGCTCGACGAGCAACACCGACAGCCGGCCCGACCGGACCGTGAGCAGCACCACGTCGACCGTGACCGCGAGTGGTGGATACCGGCCCGGGTCGTACGCGGCGAGGAACTCGCCTTCATCACTCGTCTGGGCGTCGCCCATTTCCGGGCCGCGCTCGTCGGGCTCCTGATCAGGCACCATCCCCTTTTACTCGCACTGAGCATAAGGAGCAAGGGTCGTTCGGTCCTGGTCACCCAAACGAACGTTTGATAGATTTACGGCCGTGCCCAGCCAGCGCGACCGCATTCTCGAAGCGACGCTCACGCTGATGGCGCGCAGCGGCGCGCACGGCACGAGCATGCGGGCCGTGGCCGGCGCCTGCGACCTGAACGTCGCCACGCTGTACCACTACTTCCCCTCGAAGCGCGACCTGCTGCAGGCCGCGATCGCCCATCGCCGGGCCGCCGACTTCCCGCCGTCGCCGTTCCCCGAAGGCCTAGCCGGCAGCGTCGAAGACCGGCTCGGGGCGCTGCTCGACCATCTCTTCGTGGGGATGACCGCCGACGAAGATCTCTGGCGCACGCTGATCGCCGACGCGATCCTCGGCGACGACGACGTCTTCCAGCCGCTGCTCGAGACCGCCAACGCCTTCGAGCACGCGCTCGCGGGCTGGCTGGTCGAGCTTTGTCCCGATGCGCCCGCGTTGCACGATGCGGCGGTGATTCGCGCGATTCGGAACGCGATCATCGGCGTGCTCGTGGAGCATCTCCCGCAGTCCGAGGGGCGGCGCGCCGCGCTCGAGGGCCGCGCCCGCGAACTCGCGCACGTTTTCGCCCGTATTTCTTCGGGTCAGTCGACCGATCCGATTGCCGATGAAACCGCAGGGTCGTATGCGTACGTCCCGGCGTCTACGACTACTTCCGTGGAGGAGTAATGACCGCGCCCGCCGCACCGTTCGAACCGGATGCCCTCGACCCGACGTTGTACGTCCGGGGCGTCGCGCACGACACGTTCCGCTGGATGCGCGAGAACGATCCGGTCCATCGCGACGAGATCAACGGGATCTGGGTGGTGTCGAAGTACGAGGACATCTCGTACGTCGAGCGCCAGCCCGAATTGTTCTGCAGTGGCCAGGGCGTTCGGCCCAAGGGCGGCGGCGCCGACGCGCTCTCGATCGTGTCGATGGACGACCCGGAGCACGCCCGGCAGCGCAAGCTCATCAGCCGTGGTTTCACCGGCGGTCGCATCACCCAACTCGTGGATCACATCCGCGACCTGGCGCGCGAGCTCGTCGACAACGTCGCGGCGCGCGGTGAGTGCGACTTCGTCGACGACATCGCCAAGCAGTTGCCGCTGATCGTGATCGCGGAGATGCTCGGCCTGCAGACCGACCAGCGCGACCAGCTCGCGCACTGGTCCGACACGATGATGGCCGGCGAAGGTGCCGATGCCGACGATCCGCGGCAGGCCGCGGCGGGCGAAGCGTGGGGCGAATACATCACGTATCTGGTCGGGCTGCTCGAAGAGCGGCGCGCGCACCCGCAGGACGACCTCATCTCGGTGTTGCTGTCGTCGGCCGACGCGGGCGAGATCGCGTTCGACCACGCCGCGCTGCAGAGCCGGGTCGAGGAAGGCGCGGTGAGCGACGGTCTCGGCCTCGGCTCCGACGACCTGCTCGCGTTCTTGGTGCTGTTGTTGGTCGCCGGTAACGAGACCACCCGCAACGCGCTCTCGGGCGGAATGCTCGCGTTGTCGAACTTCCCCGGTGAGCGCGACAAGCTCGTCGCCGACATGGGCCTCGTCAACAGTGCGACCGAAGAGATCCTGCGCTACGTGTCGCCGGTGATCAGCTTCTCGCGGACCGTCACGCGCGACACGGAACTGCGCGGCCGTTCACTGAAGACCGGCGACGTGCTGCTGAACGTGTACCCGAGTGCGAACCGCGACATCGACGTGTTCGCGAACCCCGACCTGTTCCTCGTCGACCGTGCGCCGAACCTGCACCTCGCGTTCGGTACCGGGCCGCACTTCTGCCTGGGCGCCAACCTGGCCCGCACCGAGATCCGGATCCTGTTGCAGGAGCTGTTCACCCGGCTCCCCGACATCCACGTTCCCGAAGGTGTCGACGCCGAGCGGGGCGCCAACGCGCTCGTCACGACGATTCAGCATCTCCCGGTGGAGTTCACGAAAGCCTGAGCTCGGCGGTGCAGGTGACGATCGCCAAGGCGGTCGTGCGCTCGGCACCGATGTCGCGGACCTCGACGCGCAGCACGGTGCCGTCGGCGCGCGGGCCGACCAGACGCGCCTCGGCGCGCACCGGGCCCACGCGGTTCGGTGCGAGGTAGTGCAGCACGACGTCGGTCGTGAAGCCGCCGCCGGTCGCGTGCTCGGCCGCGAGGTCGACCAGCGTGGCGACGACCCCGCCGTGCAGGATTCCCCACGGGTTGCGCAACTCGTCGACGAGATCGATCTCGACCGCGTGGTCGCCGGCCGTGCGCACGCCGAGCCATTCCGGTATCAAGGGCAAACCCGGCGCGGTGAAGTGATTGCCGTCGAGGACCAGCGGGCGCTCCCACTGCGGCGGACCGTTTTCCGGGACGAGGATCGCCGAGGTGAGGATGCCACTCGCGACGAGCAGCTCGCCCGTTCCTTCCTTGGCGTCGTCATTCGGCGCGCCTTCGTCGTAGATCTGCACGTCGGTCACGACGCTGTTGCGGCCGCGGCGCAGCACTTTCGAGTCGAGCCGCAAGGGGCCCACGTGGACGAGATCGACGACGCGAGCCGCGAGGTTGGTCGTGACCACCCAGCCGTCGGGCAACGCCGCGAGGCCCCCGTTCAGACCACCCACGTTGTCGAGCATCGTGAGCAACGCGCCGGTGCGCACGCCGCCGCCGGGCCCGAGGAGATGCGGCGCGACCGGGGCGCGTCCTTCGAGGCGGAGCTCGGCGGTCTCGCGCATCGTGACGCCCATGTAGTAGCCGACTTCGCGGCCGGTCGCCGACCCGTCGAGGTTCACGGGAGATCCCGGGTTGCGACCGTGTGCACCACGGTCATCTGCCGGTTCTCGGAACCGGTGTCGACGAGCTCGGCCCGCGCTGGTCGCGTGACCGTCGGCGACGGCGAGCACGTCGACGATCGACTGGATCGGACCGACGCGGCCGAAGCCGAGATAGGTCACGGAGAGATCGGTCACGACGAGCGGCTCACCGGTCGCGGCGCGCAACGCATTCTCGGCCGCGACCTCGGCGACCGTCGCGACGACACCGCCTTGCATCGCGCCCATCGAGTTGCGGCACCAGTCGTCGACAGGAACGGCGATGACTCCCGCGGCCGCGTCGACGATCTCGACGCCGAGCTCCTCCAGCAACGGCCGCGTGAGCCGCGACTCCGGGAGCGCCATCGTCGACGAGCTCTGCCGGATGCTCGTGATCTCCGGGTTGGTGTCGCGGCGGGGCAACACCGCGAAGCTCATCGTGGCCAGGCCGAGGTGCTGTTCCTGTTCGTCCAGGAGCGCGACCTCGATCACGACGGTCGTGCGGCCCGCGCGCACGACATCGGCGCGGGCTTCGACGACCGATCCCGGACGCGCGCCGCGGACGATATGGAGCGTGAGGTCGGCTGTCGCGATCCAACCTGGCGCGGCCGCGCTCGCAGCCAACCCGCCGCCGATCACGTCGACGAGGGTGGCGAGCGCGCCGGCGTGGGCGGAGCCGCGATCGGTGCAGATCTCGGGCACCACCGGCATCCACGCGCGACTCCGGCGGCCCTCGGCATCGTGCTCGAAGGAGAACCGCAGCTCGCGGAGGAGATGATGTTCGGGCGGATAGACGGTCGTCATGGAAACCGGGACGGTACCGAACCGGGCGCCGTCAGCTTGATTCGACGGCCGCGATCCCGTCGTGCTCGCGTATCGCCAGAGTCGCGACGGTGCCCTTCGGGTCGACGCGGCCGAACTCGTTGCGCTTGTACGCATGACCCACGCCGTCGAAGGCCCAGGCATGCCCGGGGCACACGAGCTCGTCGCCGGTGACGTATCCCTCGGCGAGATCGTGGTCGAGATGCGGGCACCAGCGCGGAACGCCGCGCAGCGCGCCGTCGGCACCACGCCAGACGACGAAGTCGTCGGCCCCGGTTTCGGATTCCACCCGGATCGCACGAACCTCGCCCCGCGCGATGGGAGGACCCGGGATCTCGGTCGGCTCCGGCACTAGTTGACCGTCGCGTCCTCGGGATAGTTCGAGAACAGTGCGAGCCGACCGCGTTGGCGGCGCAGGATGTCGCGCCACAACCGTTCGGGCGAGGCCGAGAACGGGTCGCCCGCTTCCAGGTCGACCACGAACCATGCGCCCTCCGCGAGCTCGTTTTCCAATTGGCCGGGCGCCCAACCCGCGTAGCCCGCGAACACGCGCAGCGCCTGGAGCGACACGCCGAGCTCGAGGGGATCGTCGGCCAGGTCGATCGTGCCGAGGTCGTCGAGGATCTGCACGAAACCTTCGATGTCGCGGCGGCGCCGGCGCGCGAGCGCGATGACCGCTTCGGTCGACACCGGACCGCCGGAGAACACGACCTCGGGCGGCGACACGAGCTCGTGCCACTCCGGGAACACGTCGGTCACGGTCGTGGCGCTCGGGCGGTTCAACACGATGCCGAGTCCGCCGTCGTCGCCATGTTCGACCATGAGCACGACGGACCGGTCGAAGTTGGGATCGACCAGGGGCGGTGCCGCGACGAGCAACCGTCCGCGGAGCGATTGCGGCTCAGACACGACAATGATCATGGCACGCCGGGTGTGCGCGCCGGTTCTCCGGGCGAGCTGCTCGCGCCCGGAGCCGCCCTAGCATCGCGTCGATGCCCGCTTCGCCCGATCTGATCGTGGCCCTGCGCGACGTGGTCGGCGCGGCGCACGTGCGTACGGATCCGGACGTCGTCGCCGAGAACGTCGTCGACTGGACCGGCCGGTTCCGCGGCACGACCGACGCGGTCGTTCGCCCCGCGAGCACCGACGAAGTCTCCGCGGTCATGCGTCTGTGCCGGACCGCCGGTACGGCCGTCGTTCCCCAGGGCGGCAACACCGGCCTCGTCGGCGGATCGGTGCCGTTGCACGGAGAGCTCGTCCTCGATCTCCGGCGCCTCGACGAGATCGGGCCGGTCGACCCGCGCCCGGGCCAGGTCACCGCGCAGGCGGGCGTGACGCTCGCGCGCTTGCAAGCACAGGCGCGCGATGCGGGCTGGCAATACGGAGTCGATCTCGGCGCGCGCGATGTGGCGACGGTCGGCGGGACCGTGGCCACGAACGCGGGTGGCGTACACGTATTGCGCTACGGATCGACGCGCCGCCAGCTCGTCGGTATCGAGGCGGTGCTCGCCGACGGTCGGGTGATCCGACGCCTCGACGGGTTGGAGAAGGACAACTCCGGATTCGATCTGGCGGGCTTGTTGTGCGGGAGCGAGGGAACGCTCGCGGTCGTGACCGCGGCGCGCTTCCGCCTGCACGCGCGGCACGCGCTACTCCGTCGTGGCCCTGTGCGCGTTCGACGATCTCGATCCCGCACTGGACGCGGTGGGTACGTTGCGGCGCGATCTCGACTGCGTGAATGCGATCGAGTTGTTCTTCCAGAACGGGCTCGACCTCGTCTGCGATCGGCTCGGTCTCGCCCGGCCCTTTCCGGAGTCGCACAACGCGTACGTGTTGGTCGAGGCTGCGGCCAACATCGACCCGACCGCGGCATTGGCGGGCGCGGTCGACGGCTGTGTCGGCGTGGCCGACGTTGCGGTCGGGGCCGAGCCGACCGCGCAGCGGGCACTTTGGCGCTACCGGGAAGGACACTCCGAGGCGATCAATCTGCTCGGCGCGCCGCTGAAGCTCGACGTGTCGCTACCGGCCGAACTGCTCGCGGAGTTCATCCGCGCCGTCCCGGGTGTCGTCAGCCTGCGCGCACCCGACGCGACAACGTGGCTCTTCGGTCACGCGGGCGACGGGAACGTGCACGTGAACGTCACCGGCGTGCCGCCCGACGCGGAGGCGGTCACCGCCGACGTGTTCACCTTGGTCGCGGCGATGCACGGTTCGATCAGCGCCGAGCACGGAATCGGTTCGGCCAAGCGCCGCTACCTGCACCTCGTACGCAGCCCGGCCGAGATCGCCGTGTACCGCGCGATCAAGACCGCGTTCGACCCGACCGGGATACTGAACCCCAACGTGTTGTTGCCGGAGATCAGCGCCGGCGACTGAAGATCAGCGCAGCTCGTACGTGATCAGCGGAGCTCGTATAGGGGGTTGACGATCGCGAGCCGGCCGTGGTGGTCGATCGCCATGCCTTCGACGGTGATCGTCGCCCCGATCGCGATGCCCTCGATCTGACGGCGTCCGAAGAACACGACCGACACGCCACCGGTCTCGTCGGCGAGCGTGCATTCGAGACTCGGCGCACCGCCCAACGGCTCGACGCGAACGGCCTGCACCCGACCGTGCACCTTCACCTGCTGGCGGCAGCGCACTTCGCCGATGGGGGTCGTGCCTTCGGGCCGGTCGATGACGATCGTGTCGGCCAGCGGTTTGCCCGCCTTCTTCGCCTTGCCGTTACCGTGACCGTTGTTCCCGTTCTTGGCGTGCCCGTTCGTCGAAGCCTTGCCGTTCGTCGCCGCTTTCCCGTTGCCGTTCGGGCTCACCCCGGGCTCGTCGATCGCGACTTCGATATCGCCCCGCTCGTCGAAGTGGAACGGAACGATCGTCACGTTGGCGTGCGGCAGCCGGGAGATCTCCCGGGCCAGTGACTCCGCGGTCCGGTCGTGCAGGATGCGGTGCGAAGTGGCGTTGAACTTGCGTTCCGGCAAGAGCACGCACACTTCGGACTCACCCGAGGTCAACTCGTAGGCCACGGTCTCGACGGCCGAGCGCGTGAGTCGGCGATCCGGACAGTCGATGAGCTCGAGCCCGAGGTTGGTCAGGCCGTGTTCGCGCCATTCCGCCGCGAGATCTTCTGCGTGCTGGCTGTCGATCACGAAGTGCACCGCGCGCAGCTCGTCGGGGCGCAGGGCGCGTCCGAACTGCATGGCGCGGGCAACCGCGAGGTCGAGGCGGTCGACGAACACCATCACCACGAGCCGCTTGCGGACCGGTGCCGCGACGGCTTTCGGGACGTCGTACTTCAGTGCGTCGTCCTCGGTCTTGTACTGCTTGGCCAATCGCATCAGGAAGAAGACCATGACGGGCACGAAGATCACGATGACCCAGGCGCCTTCCATGAACTTGTAGCGAATGATGATCGCGTCGACCACGAGCGACAGGAACGCGCCGGTGCCGTTGACGAACAGGCCCCAACGCCACCCCTGTTCCTTCTCGCGGATGTGGTGCTTGGCCATGCCTGCTTGCGAGAGCGTGAACGACGTAAACACGCCGATGGCGTAGAGCGGAATGAGCCGGTCGACCTTGGCGTCGGTCGCGAGGAGCAACACGATCGCGGCGATGGCCAAGAAGATGATGCCGTTCGAGAACACGAGCCGGTGACCGCGTTTGGTGAGCTGGCGCGGCATGAAGTTGTCACCGGCGTGGAACGACGCGAGCCGCGGGAAGTCGGCGAAGCTTGTGTTGGCCGCGAGCACCAGGATGAGCATCGTCCCGGCCTGGAGGCAATAGAAGAGGATGTTCCCGCCGAAGCTCGGGCCGTAGGCGAGCTTCCCGATCTGGGAGATCACGGTCGGCGTGCCGTTGATGTACGGCGCCACGTGCATGTGGGCGTCCATGATCGACAGCCCGAGGAACATCACGCCGAGCAGCGAGCCCATGATCACGAGCGTCTGCCGCGCGTTCTGCCACTCCGGTTTCTTGAACGCGGGCACGCCGTTGGAGATCGCCTCCACGCCGGTCACCGCGGCGCCGCCCGATGCGAACGAGTGCAACACCACTGCGAGGCCCGCGCCGACGAGGAGACCTTGACCCTTCGACCCGAACGCCATCACTCCGGATGCCGTCGCGTAGTTGGCCTGGTGGAGTGTTCCGGCCATCGCCCGGTAGACGCCGACGGAGATCAGGATCGCCATGTTCAGGATGAAGAAGTACGTGGGGACCGCGAAGAGCTTGCCCGACTCGCGCACGCCGCGCAGGTTCCCCCACGCGATGATCACGACGAACGTGATCGAGATCGGCAGGATCCACGGCGTGAACACGGAGAACGCCGACGCGAGCGCCGCGGTGCCGGCCGCGACCGAAACCGACACGGTCAACACGTAGTCGGTGAGCAGCGCGACTCCAGCGACCTGGGCCGGCAGGAGACCGAAGTTGTCGCGGGTGACCATGTACGCGCCACCGGCGGTGGGGTAGGCCTTGATGGTCTGGCGGTACGAGAGGATCAAGAAGAACAGGACGACGAGCAGCGCGGTGGTGATCGGGACGACGAGCGCAAATGCGCCGAGTCCGATGACCGGGATCAGCACCCGCAGCATTTCCTCGGTGGCGTACGCGGACGACGACAAGTTGTCGGACGCGAAGACCGCCAGCGCGGTGGGCTTCCCGAGGCGCTCGTGCTCGAGCTCTTCGGTGTGGAGCGGTGGCCCGAGGAGCTTGTTCTTCAGCCGATAGCGGGCGCTGTCCGGGGGCAGCTCGAGGCCCGGGACCGTCGGAACCGGCATCGGCATCGTCTCGATGCCTTCGGTGACGGTGGGAGCCGTTTCGGTTGCCGGGGTCGGCTCGGTGAGCAAGGTGTCTCCCGCGGGGCGCGATCGCGATCGGATGACCGCCTATTGATCACACCAGGACACCCGTAAATGCGGTATCAGGAACGCATCGGAGCCCGTCAAGAAGGTGTCAAAAGCCGTTTGCGCGGCCGCCGGGCGGCTATGGGCGGGACGAGCTACCGCACGGAGCTATTGGTCGAGTCCCGCCATGGCGCGGAATTCGTCTGTGGTGTTGGCGTGCGGGAACGGCACGTCGGGCACCGGAACCGAGAGCGCGTTGCACAGCGGCCCCCAGCCGGCGCCGGGCTGCCACTCGACCAGTCGCTCCTTCGGGACCGCGGCGCGCACGGCTTCGTTGTGGCGCTCGTACGCGAGTTGGGCCGCCGCCGCATCCGACCAGTCGGGCGTGAAGCGCTTCTCGAAGATGGTCGTGACCATGTTCATCTGCTCGGCCATGACGGGATCCGGGGGTGTACCGCGCCGGCCGATTGCGAAGATCGTGTCGTTTGCGCTCTTCCACCAGGCCGCGGGACTGGAACGGGTCGACAGCAACACGATTGCGTCGGGGTTCGCCGCGGACAACTCGGGCCAGAACGATGCCGCGGGCCAGTCGACGGTCGCGCCGTAGCCGGTCATCAAGGCGTCCCAGTCGACGGTCTTGCCGTCGGCGGCCTCCTGCCAGCCCGAGATGAGCTCTGGGTGAGCGAAGACCTCGATCATGTGGAAGCACGGCGTGCCGAGCAGTTGTTCGAGCGCGATCTTCAAGGAATGCGTTCCGGTGCGGCCGAGACCGGCCCCTACGACGCGCAATGTCATGTGTGTCTCCCGCCGAAGTGAATCGGTGAGAGCCTACGCGCGGGATCGCCCGGCGCGTACGGGATCGTCGGCCGCGATCGCGGGCCGGTCTGCGCGCTTGCCCCGCAACCCGGCTTCGCTCGGTTCGACCGGCCGGGCGTCGGGCCCGCCGTCGCGCGGTGCCGCGCCGCGGGCGGGCGCGGCGCGTCTCGGAGCGGCGCGTCTCGGTGCAAGGAGCCGGAAGGTGAGCAACAGGAACACGAACAACCCGCCCGTCAGCGCGATCCATTGGACGGCGAGATTCCGGTTGTCGGCGCCGGACGTGAAGCCGTGGACGGTCGCGAACGCGAACATCGGAAAGCTGAGGAGGTGCACGGAATGCCACACCTTGCGCGGCATCCGCTTCATCGTCCACGACGTGAGCTGAATCGCGACCAGTAAGTACGTGGCCGCGATGCCCCACGCGACCGCGCCCGGGCGCCACGCGGATGCGAACGGAAGGAAGAGCTCCCGCGGTCCGAAGTAGACGAAGTTGTCGGCCCACAACGCGACGAGATGCACCGCGACGAATACGACCGAAAGCGTGCCGAGGAACTTGTGTAGATCGAGGAGCCACGCGGGCACGCCGCGCCGCCGGATCAAACGGGTCGAGAGCGCCAGCCCCCAGAGGATGCTCAACGTCACGACCGCCCACGCGACCAGTCCGGACGCCCGCGCCGCGTACCACGACAGCTGCGGATCGAGCGCGGCGATCATGGCCGCGGGCCGGTCTCGAGCATCTGACCGTCGTCGAGAAATATCCACGCCCGCACGGCGCTCGACTCCGCGAGCTCTCGTCCGGTTTCGGCGCCGGCGACGACCACCGCCTTGGCAATCCCTTCGGCCCACCAGGCGTCGCGGGCTTGGGCCACGACGGCGACGACGCCCGTACGCGCCGAGTCGGCCGTGGCGGGGTCGATGAGGTGGTGATACCGGCGTCCACCGCGGGTCCATGTGCGCATTCGAGTCGTGCTCGTCACGATCGCGCCGTGCGCGAGCGGGACTGTGAACGCGACGCGTGTGTCGTCGAACGGGTCGAGCACGGGAACGTCCCAGCACCCCTGCGGGGGCGGTTCGCCGCGCGCGCGGAGATCGCCACCCATCCCGACGAGCGCCGTGCGCGCGCCCCGATCGACGAGACCGCGGGCGACGAGATCAGCGGCGAGACCCTTGCCGACGCCGCCGAGGTCGATGCGCACGCCGTGGGGGAGACGCACGCGTGACAGGTCGGAGTCGACCTCCATTGCGGAGAACGCCGACGACGGCGAAGCTGGTGCCGCGGTGACGTCGGCGTCGCTCTCCGGCGCGACGGACGCGAACGTGCGGTCGTAACCGACGCGTTCGAGCGCCGCGAGAATCGCGGGATCGAATCGGCGGCCGGTGGCGCGGTGCAGATCCGCCGCGCACGTGAGGATGAGCAGCATCGACGCGCTGACGTCGGTCCATGCGCCCGCCCTCGCGTTCAAACGCGACAGCTCACTGTCGGCGCGGAACCGGCTCCAGCATTGTTCGAGTCGCTCCAACTCTGTCGCGGCCCAGTCGACGACGCCGTCCGGCGCATCACCGACGACGACATGGGCGCGGCTGCCCATCGCGGTGACGTGCCGCTCCGACCAATAGGTGTCGCGGCGGTCGAGCTGAAGCAGATCCATCACGGGCACTTGGTGCCACTGCACGCGGGCGGAGGCGGCGGCGGCGGTGTGGTCACGACGGTCGGCGGCGCGGTAACCGGAGGGTTGGTTACCGGTGTCGGGCTCGGCGGGGGCGACTGGTGCACCGTCGCAGGCGGCAAGCCCGGTGCCACCGGCGCCGGCACCGGTGCTTGCGGCGAAGGTGCCGGCGCGCCGGCCGTCGGTATGTACGTCGAGCCCCCAGAGGAAGGCGCGGTTCCCGAGCGGGCGGATGGCGCGGCCGCCGCGCCGGGAGACGCGGTCGTCGTTCCGGCGGCCGCGCTCTTCGCCAGCAACGCCGACGGCACGGGACGGCCGTATTGGTCGACGAACTCCACGTGGTGCACCTCGCGGACGATGACCTTCGTGATCACCACCGGGCGCCGGTTGTCGACGGGTGGCGCCGCGGCTGCAACGGGCTTGTGCGGCGCCGACGTGTGCGTGCCCATCGCGCCGATGATGGCAAGGAACGCCGACGCCGAGAGCCCCAGGCTGAGGATGCGTCCGGCGGCCGCGGGATGCTTGCGTCGTTGCCGGGGCGGGCCGGGAACACCGGCGTCCGTGCTTGCCGGCTCCGACGGAACGCGCGGCGCGCCGGCCTTGCGCGCCGCGAGGCGGGCCAGACGTTCGTCGAGATCGGGTGTGGGTTCCGTCATCGGATTCGGCTCAGTCGTCGCAGTGCCACACGCCGCTCAGACTGAGGCGCGCCTCGCGACAGTTCGCCGGCTCGGGCGGGATCGGTTCGCCCGGCGGCCAGTCCGACGGGACGCCGCGCGGTCGGGTCGTCGGCGTCGTGGTCGGCAGGGTCGACGACGACGCCGGTTGCGTGGTCGGCGAGACCGACGGTGGGTCTTCGTCATCGACCGTCGTCGGACTGGTCGGGCTCGGCGAGCGCGGAGAGGTGATCGGGACCGGCGGAGCAGTGGTCGGCGCGGTAGGCGTCGGTTCGCTCGCGCTCGTGGTTGCCGTCGATGTCGGCCGCGTGACCTCGCCGGTATCGATCGACGACTGCAGGTCCGCGGGCGGACTGGTCGTGTCGACAACCCGGCGGTCGTACACGTCGCGGCGGCGCACGACGACCCGTTGTGTCACCTCGGGTTTGCTGTCGGCGGTCAGCGCGACCCGGTGCGGGGCTCCGCCGCCGAAGCCGAGGATCGACACGCCGCTCAAAGACGCCGCGACGACGATCCCGCTACCGAGTGCGAGAGTCGCGGCGGTTGCGGCTGCGAGCGCTTTCCTACGTTCCATCGGCCCCCTCCGGCTCGCGTGGTATTGCTCGTGTCGGCTCACCTGCAACATCGACGAATCCCGGCTGCGGCTCAAGCGGGGGGCCGAACCTTTGTCCGGGTCTTAGCGTCGACTTAGCTCGCGCCCCGTCAGTGGCACCGGCTGCCGTAGCAGGGAGGCGGGGGCGGAGGCGGTGGCGGCGTGAAGACCGTCGTCGGTGTCGTCGGGGGCGGGGTCTTTACCGGTGGCGTCGGCGCGGGAGGCGCAGTGACCGGCGGTCCGGGGTGCACGGTTGTGGGTGCCGGAGCCGCGGGTGCAGCAGGTGCTGCGCTGATCGGTGTCGTCGGTTGCAGGGACGGCGGCGGGGCCGACCCGATGTGTGCGCCGGCAGAACGCGGCAACGTCTGCGGGGGGACCGGAACCGACGACGCCCGGGAGGCGATGCTCGTTGTGGTCGGGTCGGACGCGGACGGCTTCGGGGGCTTCGCCGATGCGGGCTTCGCTTTTGGCTTGGGCTTCGGCGGCGCGGGCCGGGGCGGCGCACCCGTGGCAGTCGCGGTTCCGCCGCCGACCACGCTCGCGGTCGACGCGCCCGATGCCGGGGCGGTCGTGCCGATCGAAGCGATGATCGAGAGGAACCCCGAGATGCTCAGGCCCGCGACGAGGACGCGGGTCGCGGCCGCGGGGTGGCGGCGCCGGCGCCACGCCACGCCGCCGGGCACCGCCGATTCCGGCGCGCCCGATTCCGGCGCGCCGGATTTCGGCGCGCGCCGCGAAGCGAGCCGCGCCAACCGTTCGTCGAGATCGGCCGGTTCGGTCACGCGACCGCGCGCTCTGCCGCGGCCGCACGGCTCCGGTCCATCCTGCTTCCCCCACTGCACTGCGAACGACTGGTCGCCCAGACCATCGGCATTTCGCGGGGTCGACCTCAAGGGGCAAGGCCGAATTGTCAGGTCAGTTCACAATGCGCGTACGACGCTTATGGCGTGCGGCGCACGATCCCTACGGCGTGCGGCGCACGACGATGATCGGGGTGAGCTCGTCGTTCTGACCGAGCGGATTGTCGAGGAGCACCTCGCGCACGATCTTGCGGTCGACCGGAAAACCGTCGCTCGTGCCGAGAACCTCGACGTTGATGTTGTTCGCGTCGACGATTGCCACCGGAAATCCGATATGGGCCGCGATCTCGCGGGCGGCGGCGTCGGGGTCGGCCGGGCCGAGCATCGCGAACTCGTCGAACGGCTTCACGGTGGCCGGGCTGAAGCCGTCGATCTCCGAGATGCGATGGCCGGCAATGCGGTAGAAGTCGCCCCGCCGGCGGAACACCAGCCGCGTGAACGAACCGCCGATCATCGCGAACAACATGCGCCACCAACCGGCCTGCATGATCGCGACCTGCATCTTCTTCGGGTCGGAGTACCCGACGTCGTCGGGGTGCTTCGTCACGCCCTTCACGAGCAGCTTGGCGAGGAGTCCCGGGCGCACGACCGAGTGATGGATCACCCGACCCTGCGAGATCGTGACGAACTTCTCCGACACCGCCAGCCAGTCGCCCGGTTGCAGCACGGGCTTCACGTACTCGTCGAAGACCGGGTCGAGCGACTCCTTGATGTGGATGAGGTGCGTCTGCACCGCGATCCGTTCGTAGTCGACGCCGTCGGCGGACCTGATATTCATACCGCGACCGCCTGGTCCATGTAGCGGCGCATCCAGAGCTCGGTCACGAGGACGCGCCAGAAGATCAAGCCGTCGCCGGGTCGGCCCGCGAGGTATTCGTCCCAGGCGGTCACGAGTTGGGTCGGGTTGTAGAGGTCGCGCGACGCGAGCTCCGGCGATGCGAATAGGGCGCGTATCTCGCGCGCCTTCTCCTTCATCCACGTGATGTCCGGGTTGGTGAAACCGATCTTCGATCGCCGCAACCGATTCTTCTCCGGCATGCGGCCCTTCATCGCGTTGCGGTACACGGCGCGGTTCCACCCGCCCTTGATCTTCTGGTCGATCGGCAGTGAGAAGATGAACTCGACGAGCTCGTGGTCGAGGAACGGAACGCGTGACTCGACCGAGAACGCCATCGAGTTCTTGTCTTCGTAGCGCAGGAGATCGGGCGTGGAGTAGCGCAGCACGTCGCTGGCGAGGCGTTCGTTCAGGTTCTTGTGCGATTCGAAGTGCGCGGCCGCCGCGCCGGGCTGCAGGAGCTCGCGTGCGTTCACCGGGGCCGTACCGCGCTCCGGCAGCTTGGAGCGGATGAGCTCACCGGCGTACTTCTTGTAGAGGTCGCGGCCCTTGATCACCTCGCGCGCAGCCGCGAGATAGTGGCGCTGCGCGATCGCGGAGCTCAAGTAGGCGCGGAAGTACGGGATGTAACCGGCCAGCAGCTCGTCGCCACCGTTGCCGCTCAACATCACCTTCACGTGCTTTCCCGCGAGCCGGTACACCGAGTAGTACGCGTACGGCGCCGACGCGATGGTCGGCTCTTCCTGGTACCAGATCCATTCGTCGATCTCGTTCCAGAAGTCGTCGAGCGTCGGGTACGCGTAGTGCGGGATGCTGCCGACCGCGCGTTCGATCTCGTGGATGTATTCGCTCTCGTCGATGCTCTCGCCCGGGTACAACGCCGAGAACGTGTACAGACCCTGCGTGTGCGTGTCGGTTCCTTCGGCCCGCAGGCGCGCCATCGTGGTGACGACACCGCTCGAATCGAGCCCGCCCGACAGCGGCACGCCGACGGGAACGTCGGAGATGAGGTGGCGGCGCACCACGTCGTCCCAGCGGCCGGCGAATTCCTGCGCGTAGTCGTCGTCGCTGCGTGTCGACGCGAACTCGGGGTTGACCGGCGGGTTCCAGTACCGCTCGATCTTCACGATGCCGTCGGGCCGGACGAGCATCGTGTGTGCGGGCAGCAACCGCTTGACGCCGTCGAAGAAGGTGTCCTCACCGTCGTCGTGCACGCGGAACAGCAAGAACCGGCGCAGCGCGTCGACGTCGGGGCGGCGCGGCACGCGCGAGTTCTGGAACAGCGCCTTCAGCTCCGACGCGAACGCGAATCCGTTCGGCGTGTCGACGTAGTAGAGCGGCTTGATGCCGAGTCGGTCGCGGGCGAGGAAGAGCTCACCGCGCTCGTGGTCGGAAACCGCGAACGCGAACATTCCGGTGAGGTGGTCGACCACGTTGCGGCCCCATTCCTCGAAGCCGCGCAGGACTACCTCGGTGTCGGAGTGATCGGTGACGAAACGTCGGCCCCGTTGCTCCAGCTCGCGCCGGAGCTCGGCGTGGTTGTAGATCTCGCCGTTGTAGACGAGCGCGAGGTTGCCGTCGTCGCTGTAGAGCGGTTGATCGCCGGTCGCGACGTCGATGATCGCGAGCCGGCGCATGCCGATCGAGAAGTGGCGGCCGATGTCGGTGCCCTGGCCGTCGGGGCCACGGTGCACGATCGAACGCAACATGCGTTCCAGTAGTTCGGGGTCGGAGCCGGCGAAGCCGACGATGCCACACATCGAGGCTCAGCCTACGGGCGGCGCCGCCCGTCAGTCGGGCTCAGGTGGCGCGAGGGTGCTCGGGCCGACGTTGCGGTCGAGCCAGCGGTTGACCGGCGCGGCGTCGCGCCATGCCGTGATCACCCGACCGGCGGCTGCGGTCGTGTGCATCCAACGCGGCGATCCGAACGTGCGACCGACATGGATGCCCTTGAGGCGCAGGAGATCGGCACGGGGGTGAACGGGATCGATGCCGCGTGGTACCCGTTTCAGCGATTCGCGCGCACCGACTTCGTACTTCTGCTTCCGCACCGCGTCGACCGCGCTCGCGAACTTGGGACCGGTCCGATTGTCGGCGACCGCGGCGCGGAATCGTTGCAGCTGGTCGGTCTGCAGGTGGTAGTAGCCGCTGCCCGCGAAGAGGCCTCCGGCCGAAACCTGCACGTAGTACGACGCGCCGCCTTCGCTCTCGGTGACCGCCGCGGCCGAGGTCTTGTACGGGGTCTTGTCCTTCGAGAAGCGCGTGTCGCGGTAGGGCCGGAACACGTGCAGCGGACCGAACTCCTTCTCGACGAGTTCCGAGAGCTCGACGAACGGCGCCTTCACGCACTTCTCGTAGGTCGCCTTGTGCGCGAGCCAGTACGCCTTCGAGTTGTCGGCCTCGAGCCCGACGAAGAATTCGAGGGCCGCGTCCGGCCAACCCTTGAACGTCACGCGTCCTTGCTCTTCTTCTTGGTCGGACTCGCCTTCTTGGCGCGGCTCGGCGCGACGCGCGGCGGTTCGCCGGGCATCTTGGGATACACGGGTGGCCAGGGCGCGTCGGTCAGCCCGTTGTCGAGATCGCGTTGGAACATCGCCAGCAGCGGTTCGATCGACTGCGGCTCTGCCGGCATGTCGGCCCACGGATCGCCGCGCTCGGCGACGCGGGCCGGCACGGTCGCGATCGTCTGGTCGTCGGCGACGATGGTGTCGAGCTCGCTCCAGTCGAACGGCGTCGACACCTGCGCACCTTCGCGCGCCCGCACACACCACGCGCCGAAGATCGTCTTGTGCGGCGCGTTCTGGTTGAAGTCGATGAAGATGCGTTCGCCGCGCTCTTCCTTCCACCACGCGTCGGTGATCAGCACCGGATTGCGGCGCGCGAGCTCGCGCGCGGCCGCGACCGCGGCCCGGCGCACCTGGATCGAATCCCATTGCGGGAGCAGCCGGACGTACACGTGGATGCCGCGGTTCCCCGTGGTCTTCGGGTGGGCGACGATGCCGAGCTCGTCGAACAGCGCCCGCACGTCGTGCGCGGCGGCGCGGGCTTGGTCGAAACCGGTGCCCGGTTGCGGGTCGAGGTCGATGCGCAGCTCGTCGGCGTGCTCGGGATCGGAGGCCTGTGACGGCCACACGTGGAAGCCCAGGCACCCGAGGTTCACGGCCCACGCGATGTGCGCGAGATCGGCCGCCACCAGCGCCCGCGATGTGGTGCCGTTCGGGGTGCTGACGATGGTGGTCTCGAGCCAGGGCGGCGCGTTGTCGGGCACACGCTTTTGGAAGAACGACGAGCCGCCTGCGCCGTGCGGGAACCGCTGCATGAGCACGGGCCGACCGCCGATCGTGCGGGTGATCGGCTCCGCGACCGCGAGGTAGTAGTTCACGAGGTCGAGCTTGGTCTCGCCTCGCTCCGGGAACAGGACCTTGCCCGGGCTCGAGATGCGCACCGCCCGGCCGTCGATCTCGAGCTCGATCGCGTCGTCGCCCCGGGCCATGCGCGCACGGTACTCGTAGTCGGATCAGGGCGAAAAGCGCGGGTCACCCGACGGCGATTCGTGTTCGACGAGACCTCGGAGGCGCGATACGCGGTGATCGTCGCCACCGAGAAGGTCGACGAGCCAACCGAGTACCGAGTGAACGTCGAGCGAGTGCGCGTCGATCATCGCCTCGATGTCAGCCCAGTCCTTGGTTCGATCGAAGAACGCTTTGAAGACTGCGAGATCGTCGGCGGCGAGAATCGGGATCTGTTGGCCGGCGAACGGAACGCGCTCGACGTGGGTCGCGGCGTTCTCGTGAAAACGGTGGGTGTCGAAGAAGAGATCGACGGGAGTGTCGTCCCAGAACAGTCGGACCTGTCCGTTGCGCTCTATCTCATCGAGGTCGCGGGCTCCCCATACCACCTCGCTCGGAAGTGAACTGAGCACGGCGCCCGCTTCGAGCGAGGGCACGAAGATGTTGAGGTCGATGTCGCGCGTGCCGCGGGGCTCGGCGATGTGGAATGCCAGCGCCAACGCGCCGCCGAACGCGTGGGGAGTACCGGCTTCGGACAGAGCGGCTTCGAGCGCGAGCGCCTTGTCGGCGAGCGCGGTCATCGGGCGAAGGGCGGGAAGGCCATGTGGCGGGGAGCGCGTCGGTGGGGGAGGTGCTCGGCGAGCTCGAGGACCTCGAGCAGGCGGCGCCCGGAGAGAGCCCGATCCGGGCCACTCGCGGGCAGTACGGAAAGGCGGGGTCGGTACCCGGCGGCCTCGAGGATTCGGGTGAGCGTCGCGTACGAAGGTTCTCGTTTCCCCGTCTCGTAGAAGACGATCGCCGCCGGTGAGGTCCGGGCCCGGCGGGCCAGCTCCCGCTTGGACAGGTTCGCCATCTGGCGGGCTCGGCGAATGGCAGTGGCTGCGTCCATGTACCGATGTTATCGGATCCGATAGCGGGTAGATTATCGGATCCGATAACATTTATCGCGACCGCGGCGTCTGGGTTGCGGATCAGTAGATGTTGACGTCCGGGTCGAGGCCGACGGTGGCGGCGTCGATGCGACCGGTCGCGGCGAGCACGAACTGCAGCGGGTCGCCGGTGATCGCGGGACCGCCGCCGCGCACGTCGTAGCGGTCGACGCCGGCCAGCGCGAGCGTGGCCGGGCCCCAGCTCTTCTTGGTCAACTCCGCCGCCAGATACGCGACCGAAGCCTCGAGGCCGTCGCCGCGCTCCGACTCCTGGCCGATCGCGGCGCGGATGTCGTCGGCGTGCACGTACGTGTCGTACCAAAGCGTGAGCACACCTTCGCCGAGCGTCAGGTCGGGTACGCCACTCGGCCCCGCCCACATGGCGTCGTTGACGGCTCCGAACAGCGCGTGCAACGTGCCGAGCGCGACGCGCAGACGCGCCGCCGCGCCGATCGCCGACTCGTGGCGCACCGAAGCCGCTTCCTCTTCGGAGTTGCGGCTGCCGGGGACGCCGGCCGCGGTGTCTTCGGCCAGGCCGATGACGTGTCCGGCGACGTCTCGTACCTGCCAACCGGCGCAGCGCGCGCCGGCGTTCCATTGCGATTCGCTCAGGCCTTCCACGAGCGACGCGAACGCGTCGTACTCGGCAAGGCATCCGTTGGCTACCTGGGTGCGGGAGAGCAATGTCTTTGTCATGCCCCGATGGTGATCTTCGACGCGCGCGGCGTCGATTCCCTCGGAGGTAGTCAGCGCTCCCAGTTGCCCCGCGTGTCAGTCGCGGGCCATGGCTGCCGCGTAGTGCGCTTCGAGGTCGATGTACGCGTCGTCGGCGATGTCGAACACCGCCCCGGGGAACCGACCCTACGAACCGACGACGATTCCGCGCCTCACCCACCCCGGGGGAGCGCGCGCGTGCGTGATGCTCGGCCGACGGTTACCCCGGAGGTAATGGTCCCGGTGCGGGGGCGTCGGTACGGTGACCGTGATGCTCGAACCGAACGCGCCGCCCGCCGGACAACTGCTGCGGGATTGGCGTCTCCGGCGCCGGATGAGCCAACTCGACCTCGCGTCGGAGGCGGGGATCTCGGCCCGGCACCTCAGCTTCGTGGAGACGGGCCGGTCGCGTCCGAGTCGGGCGATGGTGTTGCACCTGGCCGAGTACCTCGACGTGCCGCTGCGCGAACGCAATCCGTTGCTGCTCGCCGCGGGTTACGCGCCGACGTACCAGGCCACCGACTTCGACGCGCCCGAGATGCAGGCCGTACGCGATGTGGTCGGCCGGTTGCTCGCTGCGCACGAGCCCTATCCCGCGATCCTCGTCGATCGGCGTTGGCAATTGGTCACCGCGAATCGCGCGGCCGCGGTTCTGGTCGACGGCGTCGATCCCGACCTGCTCGCGCCGTCGTGCAACGTCTTGCGTACGAGCCTGCACCCGCGCGGGCTCGCGCCGCGCATCGTGAACCTCGCGCCGTGGAGCGCGCACATCATCGACAACGTTCGGCGCCAGATCGCGGTCACGGGTGACGACGAGCTGCGCGAGCTCGAACGAGAACTGGTGGGTTACGCGGAGGGCATGGGAGTGTCCGTTCCCGCGTCGACCGAATCACCACGCGCGGTCGCGATGCCCATGCGGTTGCGTACCGACCTCGGCGAACTCGCGCTGATGACCATGATCGCGACCTTCGGCACCGCGCTCGACATCACCCTCGCGGAGCTCACCCTCGAGACGTTCCTACCCGCCGATTCCGCGACGGCGGCCGCGCTCTTCGCCGCGCAGGGAATCGGCGGAAAAACCGCTGGTCTGACCGGGCCTTTCGGCCCTGGTCCGGACGCCGCGTCGCCGGTAGGCTTAAGGACACTGTGGTGGCGGGTAAGGGGGCCTCATGGCTTTGCAGACCGATCTCCCGACCGTTCAATACCTGGGCGAGCAGCCCACGGCCGTCCGCACTCTGTGCCGGTTCGACGATGGCGCGATGTTTGCGTACGTCGACAACGGCCACGAGTTCATCCGCGCGAGCGACCGAGAGTTGTGGGCGGTCGAGCGCGACGACGTGCTCGTGTCGGCGCGTTCCGGGCAAGTTCTCGCCCAGCGACGCGGCCGCGTGTACTTCGACGTAGAGACCGAGGCGCCGGTCTATTACGAACGCGCGGGCTGACCGACGGGTTGCCGGTCGGGTTCGAGCAACAGGCCGATCGAGTCGGCCAGGTCGTCGAACACGGTCGTGATCGAGATCCGACCCGCGACCCACGCGCGCAAGCGCGCCGCGAGCACGGCGTCGACGACATTCACGATGCGCTGCGCGGTTGCGCGGTCGACATCTTTGATCGCCTCGACGTAGATGTCGTTCGTGGTCTGCGCGAGGCGCGCCAGGATCTCGGTCGCGAACGGATCCGACGATGTTTCGAGCGTGGCGATGAGGCGCGCGAGAGACGGTTGTCGTTGGAACGCCCGCACGGAACGGCCGATGACCTGCGTGAGTCGTTGCGCGTCGGTGACGCCGCGCAACGGATTGCGCGAGATGTTGGTGCGCAGCGTGCCCGCCCACCGGACGAGCACCTCGGCGAACAGGTGATCCTTCGACGAGAAGTAGTGGTACAGCGTCCCGAGCGCGACGTTCGCCTCCTCGGCGACGTCTTTCACCTGGATCTTGTCGAAGTCGCGCTCGCCCAGGAGCGTGAGGCCGGCGTCGACGATGCGATCGCGGCGGGCTTGCTGCGCCGGCGTACGGGTCGCGGGGAGCGTCGACTTGGCGTCGGTCATCGCCGTCACTATACTAGAATCTCATTCTAGTTACCGCTTCTCCAGGAGGATCCGTGGCGACCGCGACCGTGACCGATCAGCGCTACACGATCATCTCGTCCGACACGCACGCGGGCGGGAGTCACGCCCAGTACCGCGAGTTCCTCGAGAAGAAGTACCTCGACGACTTCGACGCGTGGCGCGAGAAGTACAAGAACCCGTTCAAGGACCTCGGTGACGACCGTCGGTTGCGCAACTGGGACAACGACATGCGCAACGGCCAACAGGACACTGACGGGATCGTCGGCGAGGTGATCTTCCCGAACACCGTGCCGCCGTTCTTCCCGAGCTTCGTGTTGTTCGCGGCGCCGCCCACGGCCGAGCAGTACGAGCACCGGCTCGCGGGCGTGCGGGCGCACAACCGCTGGCTCGAAGACTTCTGCGGACAGTTCCCCGAGCGCCGCGCCGGTATCGGTCAGTTCTTCGTGAACGACATCGACGACGCGATCGAAGACATCAAGTGGATCAAGGAGCACAACCTGCGCGGTGGCGCACTGCTCCCGTCGGTTCCGCCCGACGCGACCTGGTTGAAGCCGCTCAACCACCCCGACTACGACCGACTGTGGGCCGTGGCCGAGGATCTCGGCGTGCCGCTCAACTGCCACGGCGGCGTCGGCGGCCCGTCGTACATCAAACAGCCCAGTTCCGCGCTCATCCAGATCACCGAGCTCGGCGGCTATTCCCGCCGGCCGCTGGTGTTCATGTTGCTCTCCGGCGTGTTCGAGCGCTTCCCGAACCTCAAGTTCGTGATGACCGAGCAGGGTTGCGCGTGGATCCCGCCGTTCCTCGCCCAGATGGACGACGTGTTGGCCCGGGTGAAGAAGCACGGGGCGATCGGCGAGCTGCGGTTCCAGCCCGAGCACATCCTGCCGAAGTCGGCGACGGAGTACTTCCAGCAGAACGTGTGGCTGGGCGTGAGCTTCCCCGGTCCGGCCGATGCCCGCGCCGCGAAGGCGACGGTCGGCATCGACAAGTTCATGTGGGGCTCGGACTACCCGCACGACGAGGGGACGTACCCGTTCTCGCGCGAGGCGTTGCGTCAGGTCTTCTCCGACTGGAGTCCCGACGACATGCAGAAGATCCTCACCGACAACGTCGCCAAGCTGTACGACTTCGATGTTGCCGCGCTGAAACCGCTCGCCGATCAGTTCGGTCCGACGCGCGCCGAGCTGTCGGAGCCGTTGCTCGAGCTCCCGGAGCACCCGAACGAAGCGTTGCTCCGGGCCCGTACGACCAAAGCCTGACGGCACTCGATCGGCAAAGCCTGATCTCGCACGATCCGGAAGGCCGGACGGGCCTGACCGCTACGTGTCGGACTCGTGCTCGCGCTTGGCGCGCTGCTCGGCTTCCCATTCGTCGAGGCGCCGGTCGAGCTCTTGGGACCGACGATCCGTGATCTCGGGACGCGACGCGAACGTGGGCTCGTCCTCGTAACCGACCGGACGCCGCGGCCGGCTCAGGTCGGTCGGGCGCGGCATCCAGCTGCCCTTCGGCGGCCGGCCGAAGAGCGTCCAGATCGCACCGCCGAGCGGGCCGAGGAAGAACACGATGAGGAGCCACGCGACCTTCGGCAGGTTGCGGCATTCCTCGGTATCGGTGGCCAGCACATCGAGCAACGCCCAGACCCAGAAGCCGAAGAAGGCAAGGAAGAGGAAAAACGAGAGTTCGGGCACGGACGCACCCCCTACATGGTGTGGGCCAACACGGTGTGGGCTGTTTCGCGGTCAAGGGTACCGGTGGAGCGCACGGCCCCATACACTGCCTGATGGCGAGCCGGTCGAATTGGTCGACCGGTCGCGGATCAGAAACGAGTATTTCGTGGCACAAGGCACGGTCAAGTTCTTCAATGCTGAAAAGGGTTACGGCTTCATCTCCCGCGAGCAAGGTGACGACGTGTTCGTTCACTTCTCCGCAATCCAGGGTGACGGATACAAGACCCTCGACGAGGGCCAGCGCGTCGAATTCGACGTCGCGCAGGGTCGCAAGGGTCAAGAGGCGCAGAACGTCCGAGTTATCTGACGTTCAGTCACTTCGCGGGAGCCGTCGGCACACCATGCCGGCGGCTCTTTCGCGTCCGGACACTTCCGCGCGCCTCTCAGCAGCTCTGGAACGCGCCGGTACCGAGCAGCTGATCGAGACGCACGGGCGTGAGGCCCTTGGCGCGGAGGCCCGCGATGATGATCGGCAGCGCGCGCACGAGCACTTGGCGGTTGGCGGTCGGGTTGCCGTCGAGTCCGTCGTGCAACAAGAGGATCGCGCCGGGGCGGGCGCCGGCGAGGATGCGCCGGGCGACGAGTTGCGCGTCGTTGGTCGCCCAGTCTCCGGCCGACGCGCTCCACAACACCATGTGCATGTGGTGGTCGCGCACGACGTGTGCGAGGAACGGTGTTCGGTCGCCGTGCGGGGGGCGATACAGCACCGGGCACGTGCCGATGGCGCGTTGGAACGCGTCCTGGGTGCGCTGCAGTTCCGGATAGCGCGGATCGAGCCAGCGCCACTGGTCGTGCTGGTACGAGTGGTTTCCGAGGAGTTGCCCGTCGGCGTAGAGCGCGCGGGTTATCTGCGGCTCCTTGTCGATGGCTTTGCCGACCTCGAAGAACGTGCCCTTGATGCCGTTCGCGTCGAGGATCGCCATGACTTTCTCGGTCGCGCCGATGTTCGGGCCGTCGTCGAAGGTCAACGCGACGTCGTGCCCGTTCGTCGGGCCGTGCACCGCGCCGCCTCCGAACCATGTCGTGTCCGGCGTCTCCGCGCCGATGTAGCCCGTGAACACGAGCATGGTCGCGACGAAGATCGTTCCGAACGCGATCGCGCGCCCTCGTCGTGCGCGGCGGGTCGGGAACCGGCCGAACGCGGTGAGGACGGTCGCGGCGGCGACGATCGACACCACGACCGCGACGAGCGCGGCTTCGGTTGCGAATATGCGTAGCAGCAGCAACGCGCCGAGCGCGCCCAGCGTGCCGACGATTGCGGGGCGTCCGACGTCGGGTCGCTTCTCGCCGACACCGAGCGCGGGGCCCGCGCCGAGCGCGAAGAGAAACGCGATGATCGCGACGGTTCCGATGTCGTCGCGCTGGCCGAGGAGCCACACCGCCGTACACGCGATCGCGCCGCCGGCCACCGCGAGGGTCCGGTTGGCCGGGAGGTAGCGCGCGGCGACGAAGCCGACCGCCAACGCGATCGCGATGACGAAGAGATCGACGGCGTGGTTCAGGTACGGATCGGCCGAAGCTGCGAACAGGAATCCCAGCGGGGCCGCGACGGCGAGCGTCGTCCGGGCCGCGCCGGTCAGAGGATCGGGCCCGACCGGCCGAGGCGTGTCGTCGAGCTGGTCCATCGGCGCCATCTTTGCCGCTGAACCTGGGTAATTCCGGGTCGACTTGACTTTGAGAACGAGAACCGTTCTCATTATGAGATGAGACCTCGGAATCTGGTCGTCCCGCTTGTCGTCGTGTTTGCGCTCGCAGGGTGCGGCTCCTCGGCGAAACCCGCAGCTACCGGCGTGGTGAAGGTCGTCGCGGGCGAGAACTTCTGGGGCAACGTCACGCAACAACTCGGCGGCGCGCACGTTGCGGTGACGTCGATCATCACCGACCCGACTGCCGATCCGCACCAGTACGAATCGGATGCCCACGACGCAGAGGCAGTTGCCGCGGCCGACGTGGTGGTCGAGAACGGGGCGGGCTACGACGACTTCGTCGCCAAGCTCCTGTCGGCCACCTCGAAGTCGGGGCGGGTGGTGTTGTCGGTGGCGAAGGTGCTGCACGCGACGGGCGCCGACGTGAACCCGCATCTCTGGTACGACCTGCCGCGCATCCCGACCGTCGCGGCCGCGATCGAGTCGGCGCTGGCCGCCGCGGATCCGCCCGACGCGGCCGGGTTCGCCGCGAACCTGAAAGTCTTCGACGCGTCGCTCGCGCCGTTGAATGCGCTCGTCGCGCAGATCAAGTCGAAGTATCCCGGTGCGCCGGTTGCATACACCGAACGCGTACCGGGCTATCTCCTCGCCGCTGCCGGCCTCACGGTGAAGACACCGCCCGGCTTCGCGCAGGCGATCGAAGACGGCAACGAGCCGAGCGCGAGCGACCGGTCCGCGATGGACGACCTCGTCACGAACCATCAGATCCGGGCCCTGCTGTACAACGCCCAGGCGACGAGCCCGGTCACGCAGCACGTGCAGGACCTGGCCCGCGCGGCCGGCATCCCTGTGGTGCCGGTCACCGAGACCCAGCCGACCCAGGAACCGAGCTACCAGGCCTGGCAGCAGCATCAGCTCCAGGCACTGTTGACTGCGTTGGGATCTACCGTGTCGGGGAGCTGACGATGGGTGTCGTGCGGCTCCAGGACGCGACGATGCGCTACGGCGCGCGCACGCTGTTCGAACATCTCGATCTCGACATCGCGCCGGGCGAGTTCGTCGCGGTGCTCGGCCCGAACGGCGCAGGCAAGACCACGTTGCTGCGCGTGCTGCTCGGCCTCACCCACCTGTCGGACGGCCACGTCGAGATCGACGGCCGAACGCCGAAACGGGGGAGCCACGACGTCGGATATGTCCCGCAGCAGCACGCGTTCGACCGGTCGCTGCCGATCCGCGGCCGCGACCTCGTACGGTTCGGGCTCGACGGTCACCGTCGCGGGCTGCCGTTCGGCAACGCGCGGGGCCGGGCGCGCGTCGATGACGCGATCCGTTCCGTCGGCGCGCAGGCGTATGCCGACGCGCCGATCGGGATGTTGTCGGGCGGTGAGCAACAGCGCCTCCGCATCGCGCAGGCGCTGATCGGCGACCCGAAGGTGTTGCTCTGCGACGAACCCTTGTTGTCGCTCGACCTCTCGCATCAGCAAGCCGTGGTCGAGCTCATCGACGACCGGCGCCGTGACGCCGATAGCGCGGTGGTGTTCGTGACGCACGAGATCAATCCGATCCTGCCCTACGTCGACCGCGTGCTCTATCTCGTCGGCGGGCGTTGGTCGGTGGGCACGCCCGACGAAGTGCTCACGAGCGAGGGTCTGAGTGATCTCTACGGCACCGACGTCGACGTGTTGCACGTGCGCGGCCGCATCATCGTCGTCGGGTCCGACGAGACGGGCCCGACGGAGCCCGGCGGGCATCACCACCATCACCACGACCATCCGCAGCCGCATTCGCCGGAGCGGTACTGATGCTCGCCACCATCGACCTCACCCAGCCGTTCGCCCAGCACGCGCTGATCGCGGGCGGCCTCGTCGCGGTCATGTGCGGCCTGATCGGGCCGTTCGTCGTGACGCGCGGACTCGCGTTCGCGGTGCACGGGACGAGCGAGCTGGCGTTCACGGGCGCGGCCGCGGGACTCCTCATCGACAACAACCCGATCGGCGGCGCGCTGATCGGCGCGTTGATCGTGGCGGCCGTGATCGGCGCGTTGGGTGAGAGCGCACGCGAGCGCGATTCCGTGATCGGAGTGATCCTCGCCTTCGGTCTCGGCGTCGGTGTGCTGTTGCTGAGCTACTACCACGGCTTCGCCACCGCGGCGACGAACATCTTGTTCGGCGACATCTTCGGCGTCAGCGCCGACCAGCTACTGGCGCTGCTCGCGATCGGAATCGGTGCGGTCGTGGTGATGGGTGTGATCTACCGGCCGCTTCTGTTCGCCTCCATCGACGCCGATGTCGCCACCGCGCGGGGGGTTCCCGTACGGCTGCTCGGCATGGTCTTCCTGCTCGTGCTCGCGCTGACCGTCACCGCGGCCGCGCAGGTCGTCGGGACCTTGCTCGTGCTGAGCCTCGCGATCACGCCCGCGGCCGCCGCCCAACGCTGGTCGCCGAATCCGCTCGTGGTGACCGGTCTGTCGATCGTGTTCGCGTTGCTGGCCGCCGACGGCGGGATCCTGCTCAGTCTCGACAGCAGCATCAAGCCCAGCGTCTTCGTCACGTTCATCAGTTTCGGCATCTATCTCGCCAGCCGCGTGGCGGGGCCGCTCTTCACGCGGCGTCGCCGGCGGGCGGTTGCCGATATGGTCGCGACTGCTTGAACAACGAAGAAGAACGCATCGCACTGTTCCTCGACTACGAGAACCTCGCGATCGGGGCGCGGGAACAGCTCCACCTGAGCGAGTTCAACTTCCGCCCGATCGCCGATGCGCTGGCGGAACGGGGGCGGGTGGTGGTCCGCCGGGCCTACGCCGACTGGTCCCGCTTCGACGAAGACCGGCGCATGCTCACGCGCAACCACGTGGAGCTGATCGAGATCCCGCAGCGCATGGGCAGCGTCCGCAAGAACGCGGCCGACATCAAGATGGCCGTCGACGCGATCGAGCTCTGCTTCGAGCGCGACTACATCACCACGTTCGTGCTCGGCACCGGCGACAGCGACTTCACGCCGCTCGTGCACAAGCTGCGGGAGTTGAACCGCCGCGTGATCGGTATCGGCGTGGAAGCCTCCACCTCGGCCCTGCTCCCGCCCGCGTGTGACGAGTTCCTGTTCTACGAACGACTCGAGGGCATCGAACCCGCGGAGCCGCGGCGTGCGCCTTCGCGATCGACGCGCGACCAAGCGCGCGCCGGCCGTCGAGGAAGTTCCCGCCGAAGAGGAGCAGCCCGCGGCGCGCGGCGAAGAGGCCGATCTCGGTGTGCTCGTGACGCAGACGTTGTCGGGCCTGTCCCGCAGCGCCAGCGGTCCGGTGCTCGCGTCGATGTTGAAGCGTGCGATCTTGCGCAAGGACCCGACCTTCAGCGAGACCACCTACGGCTTCCGCGGATTCTCCGAGCTCCTGCGCCACCTCGCCGACCAGGAGCTCGTCGCGCTCACGCCCGGACCGGGTCAGGGTGATCCCGAGGTCAGCTTCCCGGCCGAGGTCGGCGACGAGCAGGTCGCGTTCTCGCTGCTGCGCACCGTCGTCGACCGGCTCACCGCCAAGAGCGGCCCGCCGCACCTTTCGGGGCTCAAGACCCAGCTGCGCAAGGTCGAGCCCGACTTCAGCGAAAAGCGCTTCGGCTACGGCGGCTTCTTGCAGTTCTGCAAGGCGGCACGGGCGCGCGGACTGATCGAGATGGACTGGGACGACGCAGCCGACGACTACATCGTGCGGCCGGGAGCGTCCGCGGCCTGACCCCGGGCGTCCGGGACTCTGGGAACGGCAGGCCTGGTGGGCGGACGCCGAAACGGCGAGCCCCCGAGATCAGCCCTTGCCGCCCCGTGCGGGTCCGCTCTTGCGGGGATGTTCGTCTTCGCCGGCCCGTTCCCGAGCGCGTTGACGAGCAGCGGCCGCTTCGAGATCGGTCGGGCGTTTCGGTGGCGCACCGGCGGTACGCGCCGGCTTGCGAGGTGCTGCCATGCCGGAAACATAGAGGGCCGGGCCACCCGTAGGCGAAAACCGGGCCAAGTTCGTCCGGCGAGCCGCCCGAAAATCCCGGGCGGCACGTCGAGATGCGGCTTCTAGGCCGATCGTTCCTGGTCTCGGCGGAGCGGGATGACGGTGTCGGGCTCGCGCTCGCGCTCGACGTCGTTCTCCACGTCGCCGAAGACCGGCGGCACGCCTCCGAGCCCCATCGCCGCGACCTCTTCCAGGGCTTCGGTCGTGCCGTGCAGTGCCCCGGACTGCTGGACCAGGGAGTGGGGGAGCTTGCGGTAGACGATCCCGGCGCTGATCAGCGCCAGCGCGGAGCCGACCAGGACGGCGAGGTGGATGCCGCTGATGAATGCGTGCGACGCGCTCGAGGGCCAGCGCATCGCCCGCCGCGGTCGGCAGGCCGGCGGCGACGTGCAATGCCCCCGCGATCGAGGTGCGCGCACTCGCCTGGTCGGCCGCGCTGAGCCCGCGCAGCGCGGGCGCGATCGATCCGGCGTAGCGCGACGCGGCGATGCTGCCGAGCACCGCGATGCCGAGCGCAGCTCCGAGCTCGCGCGTGGCGTCGTTCATCGCCGATCCCGCACCCGCCCGCCGGGGCGGTACCGCCGACATGATCGACGCGGTCATCGGCGACATCGACAGTGCGATGCCGGTCGTCAGCGGAACGAGGCAGAGCACCACGTACGCGTACGGCGTATGCGTGGAGAGCGCGACGAGCAGGAACAAGCCCAGGCTGATGGCGAGCATGCCGAAGGCGACGGTGCGGTGTGCGCCGAACCGCGCGCTGAGCTTCGGTGTCATCGGTGCGACGAGCATCATGATCGCCGCGATCGGCATCAGGCGTAGTGCCGCCGAAAGTGCGGTGTAGCCGAGCACGAGCTGGAAGTACTGCGTGATGAGGAACATGACGCCGTACATCGCCACGAACACGAGGATCATGCCGCCGGTGCCGGTGCTGAAGGCCGGACGCTTGAAGTAGTGCATGTCGAGCATGGGCTCGGGCGTGTGCAACTCCCACGCCACGAACAGGGCGAGCACGACGATCGCGATCAGGAACGCGGCCATGGTGCCGACGCTGAACCAGCCTTTGTCCGGCGCTTCGATGAGCCCGTAGACGAGCGCGACGATGCCGATGATCGACAGAACCGCGCCCATCGGGTCGAACTGCGATTCTTCGGGGTCGCGCGACTTGGGAACGAGGAACTTCCCGGCGATGAGCGCCAACACGATGACCGGCACGTTGATGAGGAAGATCGAGCCGTACCAGAAGTGACCGAGCAGGAGGCCGCTCGCCACGGGCCCGAACGCGCCGGCCGCGCCGGTGACGCTGGCCCAGATCGCGATGGCCTTGGGGCGCTCGGGCGCGGGGAAGACGTTGATGATGATCGACAACGTCGAGGGCATGATCAACGCGCCGGCGATACCCATGACCGCGCGAGCACGCGATCAGTTGGGTCATGTTCGTCGACTGCGAAGCGAGCAACGCCCCGATGAAGAAGAGTCCGAGACCGAGCTGTAGCGCACCCTTGCGGCCGTACTTGTCGCCGAGCGCGCCAGTCGAGAACAAGAGACCGGCGAAGACCAACGAGTAGATGGCGACGACCCACTGCAGCTGTGATTCGGTGGCGTGAAGTTCGCGGGAGAGGGTGGGGATCGCGACGTTCAGGCTCGAGTTGCCGACGAAGACGATCAGCAGGCTCAGGCAGAGGACCGCGAGCGTCCACCAGCGGCGGTCGAAAGCGAGATCGGCCGGGCTCTTGGTCTCGGCTTCCATGGTGGGCTCCGTGGGGGGGTTTCGGGGGGCGAGCTTCGTGCGCGAGGGGCGTGGGGGCGAGAAGTGGAATCTTCCTTCCGGAACCCTACTATAATCGGAACCATGCTTCCGCTTGAAAAACCCGTCCCCGCCGACGGGCCGCGCCGCGCCGACGCCCGGCGTAACCGCGAGCTGGTGCTGGCGGCGGCCGAAGCGGTGTTCGCGGAATCGGGCGTGAAGGCGCCCGTGGAAGAGGTCGCCCGCCGCGCCGGGGTCGGCGTGGGCACGGTGTGCCGCAACTTCCCGACCAAGCAGGCCCTGGTCGAGGCCGTGGTCGGCGCGATGTACGAGTCGTTGCTCGCCGAGGTGGAAGAGGCCGCGAGCGATCCCGATCCGGCCCGCGGCTTCGAGCGCTTCGTCGTCGGGCTGCCCGTGTTCCAGGATCGCCACCGCGCGCTCGCCGACCAGATGGCGAACGAGAGCATGTTGGCGTCGGCCGCGAGCCCGCGCGATCAGGTGGTGCGCGCGATCTCCGAGCTCGTCGCGCGGGCGCAGGCCGCGGGTGCGATCCGGGCCGACATCGGTCCGGGCGACGTGTCGATGTTGTTCGCGGGCGTCGCGCACGCCACCGCGGTCGCGGGCGAGCTCCAGCCCGTCCTGCGCGAACGCTTCATCCGCATCATCCTCGACGGCTTGCGCGCCGACAACCCCACTGCGTTGCCCGGCTCGCCGTTCGATTTTGCGCAGCTGCGCCGCATGAAGCAGCGCCGCGCCAAGTGACCGTTACCGAACCCGGCCTGGCGCCGCCTCCGCATCTCGATCCGCGGCGTTGGGTCGCGCTCCTCGTCGTGTTGATGGCCGCGTTCATCGTGGTGCTCGACAACACGGTGCTCAACGTCGCGATCCCCACGATCCGCGCCGACTTCCACACCACGCTGCCGTCGCTGCTGTGGGTCGTCACCGGCTACGCGCTCACCTTCGCCACGCTGCTCGTCATCGGCGGGCGGCTCGGCGACATCTACGGGCACCGGCGCATCTTCATCATCGGTGCCGCGCTGTTCGGCCTCGGCTCCTTCGTCGCGTCGATCTCCACCTCGGTCCCGCAGCTCGTCCTCGGCGAGGCGATCATCGAAGGCATCGGCGCATCGTTGATGCTGCCGTCGACGCTCGCGATCCTGTCGACGACGTTCCAGGGCCGGGAGCGGGCCACCGCGTTCGCGGCCTGGGGCGCGACGGCGGGCGTGGCCGCGGCATTCGGCCCGGTGGTGGGCGGCTTCCTGACGTCGAACTACTCGTGGCGGTGGTCGTTCCGCATCAACGTGATCATCGCCCCGCTCGCGATCCTCGGCGCGATCTTCTTCATGGCGCGCGACTCACGCGACCGCAAGCGCATCCCGCTCGACGCGGCGGGCGCGGCGTTCATCGCGGTCGGCATGTTCCTGCTCGTGTTCGCGCTGAGCGAAGGCAGCACGTACGGCTGGTGGAAGCCGCTCAAGGACTTCTCGGTAGGGGGGCACGTGGTGTGGCCCGCATCGATGCCCGTGTCGATCATGCCGATCGTCCTCCTGGTCGCGGTCGCGATCCTCGTCGGCTTCTATTACGTCGAACGCGCCAAGGAACGACGCGCCGAGCATCCGCTGTTCCCGTTCGCGCACCTCAAGATCAAGACCTACCGGTACGGCCTCCTCACCGGACTCTTGCTCGCGATGGGGCAGTTCGGATTGAGCTTCGTTCTCCCCGTGTTCCTGCAGGGCGCGCGCCAGCTGACGCCCGAGCAGAACGGGTGGTGGCAGTTCCCGACCGGAGTGTTCATCATCATCGGTGCGCAGGTCGGCGGGCGCCTGATCCGCAAGTTCGGCGTGACGATCGTCGTGCGGATCGGATTGTTCTCGTACGCGGCCGGCATGGTGCTCATCTGGCACGCCGTGTCTCTCGAGATCACCGCGCTCCGACTCCTTCCCGGCCTCGCGTTCTACGGCATCGGCATCGGGTTCGCGGGCGCGCAGCTCACGAATGTCGTGATGTCGGAGATCCCGGCCGAGAGCTCGGGCGTGGCGAGTGGCGCGAACACGACCGTGCGCCAGGTCGGCGCCGCGCTCGGCGTCGCGATGATCGGGTCGCTGTTGAGCGCGCAGATCCTGAGCCACTCCGTCACCCGCATCCACGCGGCCGCGCTTCCGGCCGTGCTGAAGGTGCAAGCCCTGGCCGGCGTGCACGCGAGCGGCGCCTTCTACCAGCCCCCCGCCTCGACGAATCCCCACTACACGGCCATCCTCGAGCACGCGCTGCGCACGAGCGTGGCGAGCGGCACCCGCGCCGCGCTCGTGTTCGCGGCCACGATCGTGCTGATCAGCGCAGCCGTGTCGTTCCTCATCCCGCGGGTCGCGGCACCCGGCGCCCGCGCCGCCAACGAGTTCGAGCCCGTCGAACCCCTCGACGTCGACCCCACCCTCGTCGCCGAAGCCCTCTAACCCCCCAGCCCTCGAACTGGCGTGAGTTGGGCCCGATATAGCGGCCTAAGTCACGCCGGTTCGCAGGGGTGGGGCTCAGAATCGGGCGTTTCGGGCCGATCGGGAAGCGATGGTGGCGCGGAGCCGGCGGTCGGTCGTTGTGGCGATCTCGACAGCCCTCTGCCTCGTCGCGGTCGTGACCTTCGGGGCGATCGGGCGCAGCGGGGCGGCGGTCGACACGAGCGCGCCCGTCCTCGTGTCACTCGCGATGACGCCGACGAGCGTCGACACGTCGGGTGGGCCCGCCGTCGTCACGATCACGGCCGAGCTCACCGACGAGCACAGCCCGTCGATCGGCGGAACCGCGCCGCTCAGCCGCGTCATCCTGACCGGTCCCGGCGGCCAACAGCAGGCGATCGCATACCTGTCGCAGGCGCAGCGCATCTCGGGCGGACCGACCGACGGCGTGTATCGCTCGACGTTGAGCATCCCGTGGCATGCCGCGCCCGGCCCATGGACGGCGTCGGCCGTACTCGTCGATCTCTCCGGCAACACGAGCACGCTCACGACCGCCGCGCTCGCGGCGGCGGGCTTCCCTTCGGTGGTCACCGAGACGGGCCCGGGGGACACGACCCCGCCCCAACTCGTCGCGCTCGGTGTCTCGCCGGCCAGTGTCGACACCTCGCTGCAGCCCGCGACCCTCACAGTCAGCGTGCACGTCGTCGACGACCTGAGTGGTGTCTCGGACGGAGTCACGACGGCCGCCGGCCAGGTCGTGCTGCGCGGCCCCAGCGGCGCGCATCACGTGCGCGTGACGTTGAGCGTCGACCGTCGCACTTCGGGTAATCCGTTGGATGCGACGTACGTCGTGCCCACCACGTTGCCGCGTTGGTCGGAGCAGGGCATCTGGACGGTCGAGAGCGTCACGCTGATCGACCAGGTCGGCAATCAGACGACGCTGACCGCGCCGGGTGTCACCTTCACCCAGATCGGTCTGGGCGACACGTCGGCGCCACAGATCCGCTCGTTCTCGATGTCGACGACGAACGCCGACGTGCGTACGTCATCCGCGTCGATCTTGATGCAGGCCCGGATCGTCGACGATCGTTCGGGCGTGGCCGACGGCCTCGTCGACTCGCCGACCAGTGTCGTGTTCACCTCGCCGTCCGGTCGTCAACACCTGTCCGTGCCGTTCGGTGCATCGCAACGCGTGTCCGGCACCAATCTCGACGGCAGCTACTCGGTCAGCGCGGTCGTTCCCGCGCACGCGGAACCGGGGAGCTGGACGATGACCGACGCGTGGCCCACCGACGCGGCCGGCAACGTCGGCCACCTCGGTGCGAGCGACTGGGCCGCGCTGGGCTACCCGGGCGCGTTCACGGTTGTGTCCGACACGCCACCCGACACCGGTCCGACCGTCCCGACGACGCCGAGCACGACCCCGAGCTCCACGACCGGATCGGTGTTCACGACCACGACCACCGATCCGTCGGGCTCGACCACCACCACGATCGCGGTCGGCTCGACCACGACCGTCGGCGGGGCAACGACGACGACCGTTGATCCCGACGGGACGACGACCACGGTCGATCCGGGTGACACGACGACCGTCGATCCGGGTGACACGACGACCACCGTCGACCCCGACGGGACGACGACCACGGTCGATCCGGGTGACACGACCACGACGGTCGATCCGGGTGACACGACCACGACGCTCGATCCGGGCGATCCCGGTGACACGACAACCACGATCGACCCGAGCGACACGACGACGACCGTCGATTCCGGCGCTACGACCACGACGGTCGGCGCCGACGGCTCGACAACGACGACAACTGACGACGGTTCCACCTCGACGGTGACCACCACGACCACCGTCCCCGAACACACCGGCTCGACCGGTACGCCGCATGTGCGCCGGGCGAACGGGTATTGGTTCGCGACCACGACCGGTCGGGTCGTCGGGTTCGGTGGCGCCGCGGCCACGAGCACCACGACCGACAGCGTCGGCGCCGGCGATCGGGTGGTCGGTATCGCCGACACGCCGTCGGGCAAGGGCTACTGGCTCGCGAGTGCGCACGGCGCGGTGCGACCGTTCGGCGACGCGCGTTCCTACGGTTCGATGTTCGGCAAGCCGTTGACCCGGCCGATCGTGGGCATCGCGGCCACCCCCGACGGTCGCGGGTACTGGCTCGTGGCGACCGACGGCGGGATCTTCGGCTTCGGCGACGCGCACTTCTACGGCTCGACGGGCTCGATCCGGCTGAACGAATCGATCGTCGGCATGACCGCGACGCCGAGCGGCCACGGCTACTGGTTCGTCGCGGCCGACGGCGGGCTGTTCAGCTTCGGCGACGCCCGTTTCTACGGTTCCATGGGCGCGACCCACCTGAACCAGCCGGTCGTCGGTATGACCGCATCGCCCAGGGGTCACGGCTACTGGATGGTGGCGCGCGACGGCGGCATCTTCGGTTTCGGCGACGCGCGCTTCTACGGGTCGACCGGTGCGATCCACCTGAATCAGCCGATCGTGGGCATGGCGGCCTCGCCGACCGCGGGCGGCTACTGGTTCGTCGCGGCTGACGGCGGCGTCTTCAGCTTCGGCGACGCACGGTTCTACGGGTCGTTGGCGGCTTCGCCCGCGTCTGCGACCGGGGCCGTGGTCGGAATGGCCGTCCGGGCCTCGTAAGACCATCCCCACGGCGACCCCGGCATCAGGCCGACCGGGAGCCCGGCTGGATCCCAGCCTGTATCCCGGCTGTGACCAAGGTCTCGGGGTGCGCAGGGCCCTCAAGGGGGTCCGTCACCCCGACGAAGACACAAATTCATGCTCCCCAACGCGAGTCACCCGGCCGGCGGAAAGTCGGCGCGGCCTTCGGACGAATTCGTCCCTGGGGCTGCTCGCGAAACGCGTCTGCATCTGTCGCGGGTGCGCGTGTTCGTGGGCGCGGTGCTCGCGCCGCTGGTCGTCACGCTCGCGCCGGTGGACCCCGCGGTGCGTCGGGTGCTCTACCTGGCGGCGCTGGTCGTGGTGTGGGCGTTCCTCGTGCGCGCGATCGTCAGCCGGCGGCGCCACTGGGCGGGCGTGGCCGTCGGAACCGGACTGGTCGTCCTCGGCGAAGTGGCGCGCACCCTGTTCGTCACGTCGGGTCAGGTCGCGTTCCTGCACGGCGCGGACGGGCTGCGCATCGCGGGCTATCTGGTTCTCATCGTCAGCTTCGGTTCGATCGTCCGGCATTCCGACGGCGAGAACGGCCGCGCGTCGGTGCTCGATGGTGCGATCGTCGGTTGCGCGTTGTTCGCGACCTGCTGGCCGATGTTGGCGTTCCCGTCGGCGCTGTCGCGGTCGGCGGAGGTGTCGGGCGGTTGGCTCGGTGTCGCGCGTCCGATGCTGGCGATCGTTCTCTGCGCGGTCGGCATCCGGTTGTTGTTCCGGCACGAAGCCGCGTCGCGCACCCTGTTCTTCGGCATCGTTCCGCTCGCGGCCGCCGACCTGATCGAGGGCGCGGGGATCACCCGCTCCACGGGCACGGGCCGGGGCGTGCTCGAGGTCAGCGTGCTGGTCACGTTGTCGCTGATCGCGATCGCGGCGCGGCGATCGAATGCGGCCGACAAACCCCGCATCGACATCGACCCCGCGAACCGGCTCCGCATCTTGTGCGTGCTGACCTCGGTCGCGCTGTGCTCTGCGATTCCGCTCGCCGACGCGTGGTCGTCGGGTCACCGTGACGCCTCCACGCTCGTTCCCGGCGCGTGTGCGATCGTGATGTTCGGGCTCGTCGCGTTGCGGTTGTGGCACCTCGCAGCCGGCGCGCGTGCTGCGGGTGTTCGCCAGGGTCTGCGTCGTCTCGGCGCGCTGGTGCAAGGCCTGAACGACGCGATCTTCGTGGTCGACCGGGCGGGCGTGATTTCGTACGCGAGTCCGCGTGCGAGTGCGATCCTCGGCCTGGAGGCCGAGGCGCTGGTCGGGCGGCGGTTCGACGAATCCCTGGGAGCGGAGGAGTCGGACCGCGTCGCCCGCCAGCTGACCGGCGCGGGCGCGTTGCCGCTCGGCGCGCACGAGGAGCTCGTCGGGGTGTTCGCGGACGGCAACGGTCAGCCGCGCGACTTCGAGATGAGCATCGTGAACATGCTCGGCGACAAGGATGTCGCCGGTCTCGTGGTCACGATGCGCGACGTGACGGTGAAGCGGGAGCTGGCACGCGAGCTCGAGCAGCGCGTGTTCCGCGACGACCTCACCAAGCTCGCGAATCGCTCGCTGTTCATGGACCGTCTCGACCAGGCGCGCCTCCGCAGCCGGCGCACGGGGTCGGGGATCGCGGTCATGTTCGTCGACCTCGACGACTTCAAGGCCGTGAACGACGGCCTCGGCCACGCGGCCGGCGACACGTTGTTGTGTGCGGTGTCGGGTCGGTTCAGCGAATGCCTCCGGCCCAGCGACACGATCGCCCGGCTCGGCGGCGACGAGTTCGCGGTGTTGCTCGACGGGGTCCAGGACGTCGCCGAAGTCATGAACGTCGCGCAACGGCTGCTCGAGGTGCTGCAGCTCCCGGTCGAGATCGACGAGTTGTCGGTCACCGTTCCTGCGAGCATCGGCGTGGCGATCGCGGAGCAGGGTTACGCGCACAGCAACCTCATGCGCGACGCCGACATTGCGCTGTATCGCGCCAAGGAACAGGGCAAGAACCGCATCGCGGTGTTCGACGCGTCGATGGGTTGGGAGGCGTACTCGCGTTTGCGGTTGCGCACGCAGCTCGAGTCGGCGATCGAGAACGAAGAGCTGCGCGTGTTGTTCCAGCCGATCATCTCGCTGGGGTCACGCGAGATCGTCGGCGTCGAGGCGCTGATCCGATGGGAGCACCCCAAGCTCGGCACGCTCTCCCCGGCGGAGTTCATCCCGATCGCCGAAGAGAGCGCGCTCATCACCGTCATCGGGCGTTGGGTCCTGCAACAGGCGTGCATGCAGGCGGCCCTATGGAACCGCGGCGATCGCAGCCTGTACGTGAGCGTGAACGTGTCGGCCCGACAGTTGCGCGAGGTCGGCTTCGCCGACGAGATTGCCGCCGCGCTCGAGGCGTCGGGGCTCGACCCGAAGAAGCTGATGCTCGAGCTGACGGAGTCGGTGTTGATCGACGAGGTTGCGGGCCAGAACCTCGTCGACCGCGTCGCGCCGCTCGGCGTCGGCATTGCGATCGACGACTTCGGTACGGGCTATTCGTCGCTCGCGTACCTACAACGTTTCCCCGTGAACGTCGTGAAGATCGATCGCAGCTTCGTGTCGCGGTTGAACGAGGACGGCATGCGCGCGGTGGTGAAGAGCATGGCCGCGATCTCGTCGGTCATGGGTTACACGAGCATCGCCGAAGGTGTCGAGACCGACGAGGAGGCCGCCGACCTCGTGGGCCTCGACTACGGATTCGCGCAGGGCTTCCTCTACAGCCACCCCGTGGGCGCGTCGGAGATCAACGCGCTGCTCGAGACGCCCGGCCCCCTCGGCGCCGAGATCCTCCCGCTCTCCGCCCCCTAGTCGTCCAAAATCCCGAACTGTCGTGAGTTGGGCCCGATATACGGGCCTCAGTCACGACAGTTCGAATCAGTGGGTGGGGGTGTTGGTCTTGTCGGCGGCGATGCGCAGGATGATGCGGCCGCCCGGACCGATGGGGTTGGCGTAGTCGTGCCCGACGTACTTGCGCGACAACTTGTCGATGTGGTCGCGCGCCTCTTGGCCGTCGATCACCTCGACGACTCGGCCGCGCACCTCGGCCCAATCCCACGGGTTCTCGGCGCTGTGGATGAGCACGGTGATGCGCGGATCGCGGGCGACGTTCTTCGCTCGTTGCCGCTGCGGCTCGGTGTTGACGAGCAGGTATTCGCCGTCGGTGTCGACCCACGTGAGAAGCGCCTGCGGCTGCCCGCTCGGCATCAACGTGACGACGGTGGCGAGGTTCGGTCCGGTCGCGAGCCGGACGACGTTCGGGTCGAGGGGCATTCGATCTCCTTCAGCTGCGGGCGCGTAGCGCGGGCAACGCCAGGGAACTCCCTACGCCCCACAACAGACCGAGCGACCGTTCGAGCTCGCCGAGCACGTCGTCGATCGCCTCGACGAAGTCTTCGGCCTGGTCCTCGGTCGTGATGAGGGGCGGCAGGATCTTCAACACGTTCTGATGGTCGCCCGCGACCTGCGTGAGGATGCTGTGATCGCGGAACAACGGTACGACGACCATCTGCGTGAACAGTCCGGTCCGCATCGACTCGAGCAGCGCCCACTGCGCGCGCAGTCGCATCGACCGGGGCCGGCTGAACTCGATGCCGATCATGAGTCCGCGGCCCCGGATCTCGTGCACGAGCTCGTGGCGTTTGGCCACCGTCTCGAGGCCCGACATGAGTACGGCGCCGATCGTCGACGCGCGGTCGACGATCGATTCGGTGTCGATCGTGTGCAACGTCGCGAGGCCGGCCGTCATCGCGAGCACGTTCTGACCGAAGGTGGAGCTGTGCACGACGGCCCGGTCGAGCTTGTCGAACACGCGCTCGACGACCGCGGTCGTCGCGATCACCGCGCCGACCGGTACGTAGCCGCCCGATAGTGCCTTGGCCACGGTCACGACGTCGGGTTCGACCTCCGACTGCTCGAAGGCGAAGAACGTTCCGGTGCGACCCAGGCCGGTCTGCACCTCGTCGATCGTGAGCAGCGCGCCGTATTGGTGGCAGAGCTCGGACGCGGCCCGCAGATAACCCTCCGGTGCGACGAACACGCCCTTGCCCTGAATGGGTTCGACGACGAACGAGGCGACGTCGCCCGCGGCGAGCTCGCGGCGCAACGCGTCGAGGTCACCGAACGGGATGCTCTGGCACCCCGGGAGGAGCGTTCCGAAGCGGTCGCGGAACTCGTGCGCGCCGTTGAGCGACAGCGCGCCGACCGTCAGACCGTGGAACGCGTGGTCGGCGAAGAGGATGCGGGACCGGCCGGTCGCGCAGCGCACGTACTTGATCGCGGTCTCCACCGATTCCGCGCCGCTGTTGGTGAAGAAGCAGCGGTAGCCGTCGTGCGGCATGCGCTGCACGAGGGCTTCGGCGAGCAGACCCGACAGCGGACCGCATTCCATCTGCACGAGGTTCGGCAGGTCGAGATCCATGGCGTCGCGCAGTGCCTGTTCGATACCGGGATGACAGCGTCCCAGCGCGAAGACACCGAACCCGGAGAGGAAGTCGAGGTAGCGGCGGCCGTCGCGGTCGAAGAGGTACGCGCCGTCGGCGCGCACGTAGTCGGCGTCGAAACCGATCGTGCGCAGGATGCGTGGCATCTGCGGATTCATGTAGCGCTCGTGCAGTGCGAACGCTTCCGGACCGCGTTCGGCGAGCAGCGCCCCGACGTCGAACCGTGGGTTCTCCCGGTCGCCGGCGGCGCGGTTCATCGGGCCTCCGCCGTCGGCGCCTCGGTCGACGCGATTGTCTCGGGCGCTTGCCGGTCGATGCCGTCGTCGTCGATGACGAGTGAAGCGAGCTGGCCGGACCGGCGAATGCGCTCCACCTGCGACGGTTTCACGCAGCCGTTGTCGACGAACCAACGCGCGGCCCGCATCAGCGCAGTGCGTGCGGGCATGCTCGTGTAGCCGAGCTCCGCGCGCGCCCGACTGGTGTCGTACTCCATCCGGGTCGTCGCCATGCGCACCGGCTCCGACGGCAACGTCGGCTCGCTGTGCATCACGCGCGACTGGAACCACTCCGCGCTGCGCACGATCGGGAGCACGGTGTACGGCGAGAGGCGGACACGTGGCGCGGGGAGCCCGCACACGTCGGCGAGGGTCGCGAGCATCTCCTGCAGCGACATGTTGTCGCCCCCGAGGATGTAGCTCCGACCGGGTGCACCGCGTTGCGCGGCGAGCACGTGTCCGCGGGCGACGTCGTCGACGTGCACGACGTTCAGCGCGGTGTCGACGTAGGCGGGGATACGCCCGTTCAGGAACTCGACGATCGTGCGCCCGGTTGGCGTGGGCGCGGTGTCGCCCTCACCGACGGGAAACGTCGGGTGCACGAGTACGACCGGGAGGCCCGTCGCGCCGGCTCGCAGCACTTCGTGCTCGGCCAGATACTTCGAACGTTTGTAGTGCCCGAAGAGGTGTTCGAAATGCACCAGCGATTCCTCGGACGCGGGTTGGTCCGCGGCCGCGACGCCGATGGTCCCGACCGTGCTCGTGTAGACGAGCCGCCGACACCCGGCGCGTTCCGCGGCGCGCACGACGTTCGTCGTCCCGCCGATGTTGACGTCGTAGAAGAGCTCGGGATCGGCCGCCCAGAAGCGGTAGATCGCGGCGAGATGAAAGATCGTCGACATACCGTCGGCGGCGCGATCGAGCGTGGCGGGATCGCGGATGTCGCCGACGATGCGTTCGACGTTCAGCCCGGCCAGGTTGTCGTCGGCTCGGCCCGGCTCGCACAGCGCCCGGACCGGATAACCGGCCCGCAGGAGCGCCCGCACCACCGCCGAACCGATGAAGCCGGATGCGCCGGTGACCAGGACCGGCTCGGTTCCGCCCCGGTCAGCGGCATCTCCCCGGTCAGCAGCGTGTGATGTGTCGGCCACCGGACTCACCTACCCCGCAACGGCCTCGAGACAACGGCTTATTCCACTGAAGATTGCCACGGGGTCAGGTTCGCGCGTCGGCGGCCGCCGCCGACAGCGCGGCCAGCCCGGCGCGCAGTTCGGCGGGCGTCGGCCAACCGAATCCGAGCCGGAAGTACCGGTCGTCGACCTCGAACCAGTGGCCCGGGCCGACGTACGTGCCGTATTCCGCCAGCAGCTGGTCGTAGAACCGCGCGGTATCGCACGCGATCTCGGCGCGGAAACGAACGAGGCCGACCACCCCGCCCGCGGGTTCGACCCACTCGAACACGGCCTGGCCCGCCATCCATTCGCGTACGACGGCGAGCCGCGCGCGCACGTCGGCGAGGATCGGCGCGAGGACGCGTTCTCGATCCGACAGCACGCGGCCCGCGATCGCCTCGTCGATCGTCGGCCCGCAGATGACGATCTGTTCCTTGGCGGCCAGCAACGTCTCCGCGAGTTGCGGATCGCGGCACACCGCCCAGCCGACGCGGAGCCCCGGCAGCCCGAACGCCTTCGACATCGACGAAACGCTGATCACGCGCCGCGAGAGCGAGGCCGCGAGCGGCAGCGGGGAACCGTGCGTGAGCTCGCGGTAGGTCTCGTCGACGAGGAGTACCGCACCCGAGCTCTCGGCCAGCTCGACCAGCGCGTGCAGCGACGCGAGATCGAGCATGGTGCCGGTGGGGTTGTGCGGGCATGTCACCGAGATGAGGCGCGTCGTTCCCGGGCGGACCAGCGCGGCGACGCGCTCGATGTCGAGGCGCCAACCGTTGTCGAACGCCAGGTCGACAACATCGAGATCGGCGCCGATCGCGCGCGGCGTCTCGAGATTGGTCGCGTAGTTGGTGCGGACCACGACCACGTGGTCGCCCGGGTCGAGCAGCGAGGTCGCGGTGGCGAAGAGCGCGGCCGCGGCACCGGGCGTGACGATCACGTTGTCGGCGTGGAGGCCCGCGCCGCCCGCGGCTACGGCCTCCCGCAGGACGGGGTCGCCGAGGTGGTCGCCGTAGCAGAGGAGCAGCTCGTCGAGCGCGGTCCCGGTCCCCGGGCCTGCGTCCGCGAGGGTGATGCCCAGGTCGGAGAGCCGGCGATCGGCGACGGAGCTCTCGGAGAGGTTGTTGGTGATGGTGTCGTATCCGAGTTGCTCGGGCGACTCGACCTCGATCGGCATTCGGCGGTAGCGCATCGGGGCAGCTTCGCAGGCGCCCGAACGCCCCAACCGCGTGGCCTCGGATGGCTGCTCTGGGACCGCTTGGCTCTCGGCGCTCCGAAGTGCGAACATATGTTCGTGTCGACCGGGGCCACGATCATGCATGCCGACCTCGACGCCTTCTACGCGTCGGTCGAGCAACGCGACGACCCGCACCTCCGGGGGCGACCCGTGATCGTGGGCGGGGGAGTCGTGCTCGCCGCGAGCTACGAGGCGAAGGCGTTCGGGATCCGCACCGCGATGGGCGGCGCGCAGGCGCGCCGCCTGTGCCCGTGGGCGGTAACCGTCGCGCCCCGTTTCTCCGCCTACGTCGACGCGAGCCGCGCGGTGTTCGACGTGTTCCACAACACGACACCACTCGTCGAGGGACTCTCCATCGACGAAGCATTCCTCGACGTGGGCGGCCTGCTGCGGGTCTCGGGTACTCCGGTCGAGATCGCCGCCCACTTGCGCCGGGAGGTCTGGGATCTCGTGGGCCTGCGCATCACGGTCGGGATCGCGCGCACCAAGTTCCTGGCCAAGGTCGCGAGCGGCGTGGCGAAACCCGACGGTCTGCTCGTCGTCGAGCCCGACCGAGAGCTGGCGTTCCTGCATCCACTCCCGGTCGAACGGCTCTGGGGCGTCGGCGCGGTGACCGCGCGCAAGCTGCACGAGCGGGGAATCCGCACCGTCGCCGACGTCGCGCGCCTCGACGAGACGGTGTTGATCGCGATGCTCGGCCGCGGATCGGGCCGCCATCTACATGCGCTCGCGCACAATCGCGATCCCCGACCGGTTCAGGTCGGACGGCGGCGAGGCTCGATCGGCTCCCAACACGCGCTCGGACGCGCCCGCAGCTCGCGATCGCCGGAGGCGATAGACGAGGTCGTCGTGGCCCTCGTCGACCGCGTCACCCGGCGGATGCGCGCCGCGTCACGCGTGGGCCGGACCGTGGTGCTGCGCCTGCGGTTCGACGACTTCACCCGGGCGACGCGCTCGCACACGCTTCCCCGAGCCACGGCCCACACCGCGACCGTGCTCGCAACTGCGCGCGAGCTCGTCGCGGCCGTGATGCCGAAGATCGCGCACGAGGGGCTCACTCTCGTCGGCATCGCGGTCGCGAATCTCTCCGACGACGCGGTGGTTCAGCTCGCGTTGCCGTTCGACCGCTCGAGCGGCGGTGCGCTCGACACCGCGCTCGACGGTGTGCACGACCGGTTCGGCCGCGGCGCAGTCACTCGAGCAGTCCTGCTCGGCAAGCACTCCGGCGAACCGATGCCCATGCTCCCCGACTGACGCCGCGGTCAGCTCGGCGGGGTGCGATTCGAATCGGTCAGGGCCGATGCCGCGAGGCTTCCGTCGATGATCTCGTGCGCGGTCTGGCTGAGGAGCGCGTTGTGGGCCCGGGTGTACGAGCGCAGCAAGGTGAACGCCATGTCGATGCTCACACTGTTCCGCTCGGCGACGATGCCCTTGGCCTGCTCGATCACGACCCGGGACTCGAGCGCCACCTCGAGCTGCGAGGTAACCACCCGCGCGTCGCTGAGCGTGCGCTCCTGCAAGATGCCGATCGTCGCGATGTCGGCGAGCGCCTGGACGACTTGCCGGTCCTCGTCGGTGAGCAGCTGCGACGACGACGAGAAGAGGTTGAGCGCGCCGATGACCTCGTTGCGGAGTCGCATGGGCAACGCCGATACCGACTCGAAGCCGACTTCGCGCGCGTGGGGTGCGAAGCGCGGCCACCGGGTGTCGGCGTCGTCGCCGAGTGAGCTGTGCACGGCAATGCCGTCGCGGAACGCGTCGAGGCAAGGGCCCTGTTCATGCTGGAGCTCGAAGAGCTCGATGAGCCGCATACGTTCGCTCGACGAGGCGACATAGCGGAGCTCGCCGTCGCGGTCGCTGAGCATGATTCCCGCCTCCGAGGCGTCGACCAACTCGACACAACGCGCGGCCAGCCGGTGCAGGAACTCGACGACGTCGTATTCGTCGATGAGCGTGTCGGCAAACTCGATGAACGTCGTGAGCAGTTCGCGTTCTCTGGCCATCTCAGTGGCCCCTTTCGCGGGTTCGGCACAGGATCTTGGTGCGAGGCGGGTTCAACGCTCTTTCAGTCGAAGCGCAGGTGCCCCTCGGCGACGTCGCGCGCGACATCACTGATGAGGCGATCCTGGGAGAAGGCGTACGCGCGTAACAATACGATGGCATCGTCGACGGGAACTCCTGCTTGTACCGAGATTCTCCCCGCGGCCTGGTGCACCTCGACGCGGTTGTTCGGAACTGCTTCGAGCTGCCAGGCGATCATTCCCGGCGGCGCAACGGCTTGCCACGTGAGCAGCGTGCGGCTCGCGATGTCGGCCGCGACCAACGCGTCGTCGACCTGCTGCGCGGTGAGCGGACCGGCGCGGTCCTGGTAGAGGTTCAGTGCGCCGATGCACACCTGATCGACGAGGAGCGGGAAGCCGAAGGCGGCGCCGACGCCGACCGCGAGCGCACCCTTGCGGAATTCGGGCCAGCGTCCGCCGCCGGCGTTGAGGTCGGGCTCGAATACTGGAATCTTGTCGTTGAACGCAGCAATGCAGGGACCCTCGCCGAGCGTGTACTCGACATCCTCGACCGCACGCGCGATGTCGTCGGAGACGCCGATGCAACTCAAGGACTTGTTGCCGGAGATCAACATCAGCCCGGCGCCCGTCACGCCCAGCACGTCAGTGCACGCGAGACACAGCGAGCTGATCGGGTCGCGATCTTCTTTGACGCGGGTGGCGACGACGTACGCGAATCGCTCGGGCTCAAGTCCATGGACCGCCACCTGCACCTCTTCTCTATTCTCGGCGTCTGCAGAGTGGACGCGAGTGAAACGGCTTAACGCCGCTTCATGCCCGACCATGAAGAGGTAACCCGATAGTAACCGCGATATTGCGTCCGCAAGCGGCGCGGTCGCGCGGGATAGTGCGGCGTTCCACGGGTTCTCGTGCGGCTATTCCGCCAATCGTGCGTTCCGCGCTAGTGCACGCGTCCGCGCACGCGTCAGTGTGCGACAGTGATGCGGCACTGCAATGCATTGTTCTGCTCGAGTTCGTCGACCAACGCAATGGCGTAGTCGGCATAGGTGATGCGACTCCGGCCTTTGTCGTCGGTGAGGAGCTCGTCGCCGCCGACGCGATAGCTGCCGGTGCGCTCGCCGGCCTCGATCAACGCCGCGGGACTGATGTACGTCCAGTCGAGGTCGTCGCACAGGCGGTACACACCGAGCGCGGCGGCTTGCGCGAGTGCGTTCGGCTTCCATGCGTCTTGGAACTCCGGGGTGTCGACGAGGCGGATACCGGGCGCGACCTCGAGGCTGCCCGCGCCACCGAGAATCAACAGTCGATCGACGCCCGCCTGGCGCGCACCTTCGATGAGACCCTGCGCGGCACCGACGAGCGTGTCCTCGTCATTGTCGACGCCGTGCCGCGGCCCGACCGCGGAGACGATCGCGTCCTGTCCGGCGGCGGCCGCAGCCACCTGCTCCGCGTCCGTCGCGTCGGCCGCGCGCGCTTCCACGTCCAGGTCTTCGACCGCGGCGCCGCTGCGGGTCGCGGCGGTGACCGTGTGACCGCGACTGACCAACTCGCGCGCGATCGCGGTGCCGATGTTTCCGGAAGCGCCGAACAGCAGAACCTTCATAGTGCAGCTCCAGGGTCGATGTGCCGGTTACGTACCCAACCGGGCTCGCCGTTCATTCCATCCCTCGTCGTCTACCACTCGTGCGATCCGCAGTTCGAGCGTGTTCACACTGCCGACATACACCGGCACCGCCGCGTTCACGGCGGTCGGCGAGCCTGGCGGGATGCTGGTACGGATCGGCTGCCAATTCGGCTACGAGATTCCCGAGCGGGTGGCATCCCTGTGGCAGGTGCGGCCCCATCCGGACGGCGAACACCGGATCGTGGCCGAGACCTGGCTGCCGCCGGCGCCGGCGCGCACCTACCTCGACGTCTACGGCAACATCTGCGATCGTCTCACGCTGCCCGCGGGATCGTCGGTGTGCCGGTACGACGCCACCGTCGCGGTGGCGGCGACGGCCGACGAGGTCGACCCCGCGGCGCGCGAGACCGAGATCGATCGCCTGCCGAGCGAGGCGTTCGTGTATCTGCTCGCGAGTCGATACTGCTGGCCCGATCTCTTGCACGACGCGGCCTGGGATCTGTTCGGTTCGACCCAACCGGGCTGGGGGCGCGTGCAGGCGGTGTGCGACTGGATCCACGACAACATCACGTACGAGGTCGGCGCGAGCAGCGCGTTCACGACCGCGAACGACGTGTGGGAGACGCGCACCGGCGTGTGTCGCGACTTCACGCAGCTCGGGGTCACGATGTGCCGCGCGCTCAACATCCCGGCCCGCTACATCGCGGGATACATCCCTGATATCGGGGTCGTCCAGCCCGATCTCCCGATGGATTTCTGCTCCTGGTTCGAGGCGTGGCTCGACGGTCGCTGGTGGACGTTCGACCCCCGCAATAACATTCCGCGCATCGGCCGCGTCGTCATCGCCCGCGGTCGGGACGCGCTCGACGGTGCGATGGTCACCACTTGGGGCGCGGCGCCGCTGCAAACTATGACGGTGTGGGCCGACGAAGTGCACGATGCCGACTGATACGCAGGTCGCGGCCGACGCGAATACGTACCTGCTCGAACAGAGCTTCCGGTACTCGTACGCCGCGCCTGCCCGCCGCTTGCAGCACCGCTTGGTCGTGGTCCCGCGCGCGGTTCACGGCAACCAGTGCCGCTTCGATCACGGTCTGACGGTCGAAGGCAGCGCGGCACACGTCTCGGTCACCACCGACGAGTTCGCGAATCACGTCGTCGAGTTGCGGGCGCCGGTCGTCGACGAATGGATCGAGTTCCGCGCCTGGTCGCTCATCGGGCGCCGGGGGCCGGGTGCGATCACCGCGTTGTCGCCCGCGGTCGTCGGCGATCGGCGGCTGTACTCGGCGACCCCGTTGACGCGGCCCGACGGCCCGTTGGCCGATGTGGCGCGCGAGCTCTCGCAGTCGGGTCTGCACGGGATCGAGTTGGCGGAACGCGCGTGTGCGTGGGCGCACGAATCGTTGACGTACGAGTTCGGTGTCACGGGCGTGCACACGACGGCGGCTGACGCAGTGGCCGGTGGGCGCGGTGTGTGCCAGGACTACGCGCACATCATGTTGGCCCTGTGCCGCGCCGCCGGGCTGCCGGCCCGTTATGTGTCGGGACACCTCGTGGGCGAGGGCGGCTCGCACGCGTGGGTCGAGGTCGTGGTGACCGACACGTCGGAGGCCGCGACCGGCCGGGTCGTCGCGGCCGCGTTCGATCCGACGCACAACCGGCGGGCCGACCGCGGGTATCTCACCGTTGCCGTCGGCCGCGACTACGCCGATGTCGCGCCGACGTCGGGATCGTTCGTCGGCGAGGCGCCCGGAGTGCTCTCCTCGGAGAAGCGGCTGACGCTCGTCACGCCGGACGGCGTTCGGTAACGCGTTCGCGGACGGTTGTGGGTTCAGCCCGCGTGCGGGGCGGTCGTCGCCTTGTGGGCCACGGGCTTGGGCTTGGCCGGCGGCGCGCTGCTGTGCACCACGGCGGGCGTCCACTGGGTCCACGGCGTGTCCCAGTCCATGACCCCGTGATCGCCGGGCGCGGGCGGCCGCGGTCCGCCGGTCACGATGACCACGTCGCCGACCCGGCTGAAGCCGAGGAATTGCAACGCGTCGGCCGGGCTCAGGTTGATGCAGCCGTGCGAGACGTTGCGATGACCCTGACTGGTGACCGACCACGGCGCGGCATGGACGTATTCACCGCTGTCGCTGATGTGCACGTCGGAATAGACGAGCTCGTCGTACCCGTCGGGCGAGTTGACGGGGACGCCGTTCGAAGACGAGATCATCCGCACGACGCTCGAGCGGTCGAGCACGATGTGGATGCCGTTCATCGTCGGGTCGGTGACCTTGCCCCCGCTGAAGGGATACGTCGCGACGACCTTGCCGTTGTCGGTGACGGTCATCTGGTCGGTCGCGAGGTTGGCGGTCGAGATGCGCGCGTCGCCGATGCTGAAGTTCGCGCTCGTCTGGCCCGCGCCCCAGAGTCCGTTGCCCGCGTCCCAACCGTCGAAGTCGGCTGCAACCGAAACCTGCTCGCCGGTCGGCCACAACGATTGCGGGCGGAAGTGGAGCTCGAGGTTGCTGAACCAGTGCCAGCCACCGGCGACCGGGATCGACTCCGTGATCGTGAACCGGTGTTCGACCGAGGCGCGCGCGACCGCGCTCGTGACGTAGTGATTGAAGCGGATGACGATCGGCTGCGCGACGCCGACCGACAGGCTGCTGTTCGGGAAGATCGTCGCGCTCATGAGCCCGATGGGTGTGAGCGTCGTGAACGACGACGACGACTGGGCGGAGAGTCCGGCCTCCGCCGCGGTCGCGTCGATGCGGTACGTCGTGGCGACGGCGAGATGGCCGGTCGACAGCCACTGCTTCCGACCGGCGGTGAACGCACCCGCGACGCTTGCGCCGGACGGAGTCGTGACGCGCACGGACGACAGGGCCCCGAGGCCCGCTTTGACGCCGACCGTTGCATTCGGTGGGATCGCGGTGGAGCCGGGCGCGGGACTGAACGTGATCGCCGCTCCGAGCGCGGCGCGGCGCGCGCTCGCAGATTCGACCGCGACCGTTGCCGCGTGGGTGCTCGAAGCTGACGACGACGAAGACGAGCGCGCGGCGTCGGCGAATGCCATACCAATGCCGGCGCAGAACGCGCACGCCGCGATCGCGACGACGATTCCGCCCGACTTATGGGACCAAATGCCGCTGCGTCGCACGGTCGGGCCTCTCGAGTCGGTCGAGGGCAACTTAGGACGGCACGGCGGCGAACACACATCGCCCCCTCGCGCTCATCCCGGAGGATGATGCCCAACTCGCGAGTCCTGACTCGCGACCGCTAACTCGCGAGAGGTGGCGTGCTCCGGTTGATCCACCCGGGATCGAGCGTGCGTTCTCCGACCACCGTGAGCGCGTCGAGCCGGGTGATGTCGCCCGCGGAGAGCTGGACGGTGGCCGCACCGAGATTCTCTTCGAGGTATGTCACGCGCTTGGTGCCCGGGATGGGCACCACGTCCGGGCCCTGGGCGAGCACCCACGCCAGTGCGACCTGGCCCGGCGCGGCCCCGTGCGCGTCGGCGATCTCGCGCACGACGTCGACCGAGGTCCGGTTGGCATCGAACGCCTCGTTGAGAAAGCGCGGGTGCGCGCGGCGCATGTCGCGCTCGCCGAGGTCGTCGACCGACGTGATGCGCCCGGTCAGGAACCCGCGGCCGAGGGGGCTGAACGGTACGAGGCCGATGCCGAGCTCCCGGCACGTCGGGACGATGTCGTCCTCGATGTCGCGGCTCCAGAGTGACCATTCACTCTGCAGCGCGGCGATCGGGTGGACCGCGGCGGCGCGCCGGATCGTGTCGACCGAAGCCTCCGACAGCCCGAGGTAGCGCACCTTGCCCTCGGCCACGAGTTCCGCCATCGCGCCGATCGTCTCCTCGATCGGTGTGTTCAGGTCGGCGCGGTGTTGGTAGTAGATGTCGATGTAGTCGGTACCGAGGCGCGTCAGTGAACCCTCGACCGACGACCGCACGTACTCCGGTGTGCCGTCGACCTCCGCCGATCGTCCGCCGGTCGGCGCGGAGATGATCCCGAACTTCGTCGCGATCACGACCTCGGATCGCCGGCCCGCGAGCGCCTTGCCGAGCGCGAGCTCACTGGTGTGCGGGCCGTACACGTCGGCGGTGTCGAACAACGTGACACCGAGGTCGATGGCGCGCAGGATCACGTCGGTCGGATCGACGCCGTCGAGACCGCCGTAGCTCGGGCTGAAGCTCATGCAGCCAAGACCGATTGCACCGACGGTGGGTCCGTCGGCGCCCAACGTTCGCGTCGGGAGAGGCATGCTCAACCTCAGCGCGAGAGGTCGAGGCCGCCGCCGGAAACGGTGCGGTCGAGGATGCCGAGCGTCGCGCGCAGCGCGGATTCGGGGATGATCGGGAAGATGTTCGCTTCCCGCCACGTCTCGTCGATTCCCGACCAGTCGTAGTACGAGGTGACGAGCGTGCCGTCGTCGGCCGGTTCGAGCGTGTACCCGTACACGTGACCGATCTGCGGCTTGATCTGGCCTTCGATCGTCCACTCGATCAAGCGGTCGGGCTCGAACTTCGTGATCACGACGGTCACGTCGTACTTGCCCATCGGGAAGTCGTTCAGGCCCTCGCGGTCCATGTGGATGACGAAGCTGTCACCCGCTGCCGTTGCCGCCTCACCCGTCGACGACATCAGCATTCCGGAGCTGTCGATCGCGACATGGCCGCGGGGATCGGAGACCACGCGGAAGATCGAGGCCGCGTCGGCGGGAATCGTGCGCTGCACTTCCAGGCGTTCAGTCGTCATGACTGCATCCTGCCATTCTTCCTGGTCGCTCGCGCTGCGCCGCAGCCAAGTGCGGCTGCGCGGGTGTTGGCCGCGGCTCCGCTGTCGCTCCTAGGAAGGGGGCGCGACGAACTGGATCGACGGCGACTGCTTCGCGCAGCCCGTGGTGTCGAGCGGGGCGAGCGGATTGGCGAGGAACAGGCGCCGCAACGCGCTCAGGCACGGCGGACCGTTCTCCAAGAGATCGTTGCCGAGAGTCGGAAAGATCACCGTCTGCGCGTTCGCCAGACCGCGTGCGATCGTCGGGATCCAGGTGGGATTGCCGTCGGGAGAGAGGTTGCCCCGGAAGAGCAGCGCGGGGACGTTGCTCACGACGGGCTGCGAAACCGCGGCCGCGATGCTCGGGACCTTCCATACCGTGCACCACTGCGCCCACGAGATCCGGTCGGAGCGCGGCGAACTGGGGGAGGGTGCGCGCTTCGAGGATCTGCGCCTGCCGGTCGAGCGTGCTGATGTCGTACGAACAATTGAAGGATGCAGCCGCGCCCCACGGATCGCTCGGTTCCGAGTAGTCGGCCTTGATCGCCTCCGCCGCGGCTTCCGGTTGCCCCGTCGTCTGGGTGATCGCGGCGGGGATCAGCGGGTAGGTGCTGGGATCGCCGAGCGCCACCGCGAGGCCGTCGGCACCGCGCGTCCCGTCGAGCAGCATCGGTACCGGCTTCGCGTTCGCGTTGTCGGGGTTCGCGACGTCGATGATCGGCGGTTCGACCTCGACGTTGTCGAAAGCAGTTATCCAGCCCTGTCCGAGATCGGGATAGGCCTTGACACAGATCGAATCCGACTTGCACAGCGCGACGAAACGGTCGAACGCGCCGGAGAGATCGCCGATGGGATCGCTCAGCAGCGTTGTTCCGGGCGGCGGCGGGTTGTCGAGCGTGATGCTGCGCACCCCGCTCGGGAATCGGCGCAGCACGTCGAAGACCTCGGTGTCGGTGCTCTCGAACGCGACGAAGTTCGCGCGGTTGATCTTCATGACGCGCATCAGGTCGAGGAGATCCTGCGCGGCGGTATCCGAGTTGTACTGGGCCGGATCGATCCCACTCGCGACGAGTCGGGTGTGACACGCCTGCAGCGCGTTGGTGCCGCGCGCGACCTCGGTGGGATCGAACGCCGTCTTCGTAAGAGCCGCGATGCGCGCTTTCGCCATCTCCGGGCACGTCAGCTCGGGGTCGCTGTCGGTGAAGCCGCGGATCGCCACGTGCAGCAGCTCGGAGTGGTCGCGGGCCAACGAGCTGCCGAGGTTCTCGCAACCGCACACGTCGATGGTGGGATCGGCCGCGGGCCCCGGGATGCGCGGCGGCGCGCTCGTGACGAGCAGGCTCACGTGTTTACCGTTGGGCTTGCTGCGGTCTTCGGGCACGACCAGATGCCCGCACTGCGCGTCGCTCGCCACCGCGCGCACCGTTGCCGGGCACGCCGACGCCGTGTACTGCGGCGTGTAACCGGTTGCGGCGGGTACGGGCGGGAACACGACGGGGGCGGCGTGGGACGGCGAGTGCGATTGGCTCGCCACGATGCCGACTGCGACGAGCGCGACGACGAGAACGATCGCGCCGCCGACGAGCGCCCACCGCCGGGCCGAGCGCGGCGGAGCATCGGTCTTCGATGGCGGCGGCTCGGACTGGGCGAGCGGGTGCCGCGCCGCGGGCGGATGGCCACCCGCCGGGTCCGGCGCCTCGAGCACTTCGTCGTCGATCACCTCGACCGTCGAGACCGGGAGCGGGATCCCCTTCAGCGCCAGCGCGCCGACATCGCGGAACCGGAACGCGCGGCGCGTTCCCACCAGCGTGCGCACGATCGAGTGTGCGAGCGTCTGACCCGGCGCGGCCGCCGACTCGAGTCGGGCCGCTTCGACGATCGGCATGCCGGAGTAGCCGTCGCCCTCGACCGCGACCTCGCCCGAGCTGATGCCGATGCGCAGCAGCGGGGGATCGCGCGGGTCGAGTGCAGCTGCGACGCGGTGCATGTCGGTGGCGCACGCGATTGCGTCGGCGACGCTCTCCGGGAACACCACCATCAGCCCGTCGCCGGCGCTGGCGATGTTGCGGCCGTTGTTCTCGGTGATGGTCTGGTCGAGGGCCGCGATGTAGCGCGCCGAGAACTCGTCGAAGGCGTCGTCGCCGAGGCGGGCCCGGCGTTCCGTCGACGCCACGAGGTCGCAGAAGAGGATCGTGACGATCAGGGTCCGCGCCATGGGCCGGAATCCTCGCGCATGGGCGGTGTGATCCGTGCCTCCGGTGGGTACGCGCGTCGCCGTGTTTCGCGTTCGCGAGGCACGGACAGGAGACGGGATCGGTTATCCGACTGCGAAGTCCGGAGATCGGAAGCGAGCTTCGGAACCCGAAAGGTGGCGTCCACATGAAAACGACCCCTCGCAAGATGTTGGCTCTGCTCGGAGGCTGTGCCCTCGTGGTCGGTCTCGTCGGCGCCGGAGCGGCGGCGATTCCCGCGGGCGCCGCGACCGCGCGGACGTGTTCCGGCACGCAAGCCGCGCCGGGAGTGCTCGCCGGTACCTACCCGTCGGGGGTGACTGTCACCGGGGTGTGCGAGGTCAACGGCGGGCCGGCCGTCGTGGAGGGAACGCTCACCTTGGCGCCCGGCGCCTTCCTGCATGCGACCTTCGCGTTGAACGACCGGGGCGGAAGCGGTGTGTCGAGCCTCACCGTCAATGGAAACGTCGTCGTACGCAACGGCGCGACGGCGCTGCTCGGTTGCCTGCCGTCGAGCTCGCCCTGTGAGGACGACCCCAATGCGCAGACGAACCCGACGCTCTCGATGGCGCCGCACATCACCGGTTCACTCGTGTCGACGAGCGCGCTCGGAGTCGTTGCGCACAACATGTTCGTCGGGGGCAGTGTCACCCAGACCGGCGGAGGTGGCGGCGCGACGTGTGCGCCGGTCGGACCGTTCATGCTCGAGGACTCGCCCGCGTTCACAACCTACGAAGACAGCACGATCGGTGGAAGCGTGGTGTTGACCGGCATCCAATCGTGCTGGCTCGGCGCGATCCGTAACCATGTCGGCGGCAGCGTCGTCGTGCGGAACAACACGATGGCCGACCCGGACGCGATGGAGATCACCTCCAACGTGATCCAGTCGTCGTTGGTCTGTTCCGGTAACAGCCCGGCCGTGCAGTTCGGTGACTCCGGTGGTTCGCCGAACCTGGTGCACGGAGGCGCAGCCGGGGAGTGCGCGTTCGGCGTGACTGCACCCAACCCGGTCGATCCGGCGCCGATCGCGGTCAAGGCGTAACGCCGGGCTCGAGTCTCTGCTCTACTCGGTCCGGTTGAACCGGATGATGTGGTCGATCGTGTCGAGCGCGGTGTCCTGCAGGTTCTGACCGAGTGCGAACGCTCGTTCGCGGAGCAGATCGAAGGCTTCGGAAAGCGTGCATCCGACTCGGACGGAGATCACCCCGGTCGCTTGCGAAACGCGATCGCTCTGTGGGCCGCGCTTGACTTCCTATCACTGATAGGTAAACTGCCTATCAGTGATAGGGAACGTCGCGCAGCGCCGGGAATCGCGGACGGCGGAGATCGTCGCCGCGGCCTGGGAACTGGCGCGGGTCAACGGGATCGGGGGGCTCTCGCTCCACGCCCTGGCCCGTGAGGTCGGGATCCGCCAACCGTCGCTCTACGCCTACTTCGACTCGAAGATCGCGTTGTACGACGCGATGTTCGCGGACGGCAATCGCCGTCTGGCCGAGCGCCTCGACTCCCTCGAGTTGCCCACTGATCCCCGCGCCGCCGTGAAGATGCTCATGCGCGAGTTCATCGACTTCGCGCTCGACGACACCGCCCGGTGCGCACTGCTCTTCCAACGTCCGATTCCGGGCTTCGAGCCGTCGGCCGCTTCCTACGAGCTCGCCGAAGATGTGCTCACGCGCGCCGTCGATCTGTTGCACGCCGCCGGCGTCGAGAACCAAGGCGACGTCGACTGCGTGATCGCGATGGTCGGCGGTCTCATCGACGCGCAGATGAGCAACGATCCCGAGGGCGACCGCTGGACGCGCCACCTCGATCGCCTCGTCGACATGTATCTCGACCAATTCACGCGTGCGGTCAAGAAGCCGAACCGGCCGAGCCCGAATCGCCCGAGCAACCTCAACCGTGGGAGGACGCGCCGATGAGCGCAACTCGTATTGCCCGACCGGAAGCGCGAACCCTCGCCGAGGAAGAGTTCGTGCGCTTCGGTGCGCTCGTCGCCGAGCTCTCGGCCGACGAGTGGACGCGACCGACCGACTGTGACGCCTGGGATGTACGCCAGGTCGCGTTGCATGTGCTCGGCTCCGGCGACGCGCAAGCGTCGTTCCCGCAGTTCGTGCATCAGCTCCGGCGCGGATATCCGCTGAACAAGGAGATCGACTCGCACCACTGGGTCGACGGCATGAACGAGCTGCAGATCCGCGAGCGTTCGCACCTGTCGAACGACGAGCTCGTCGCGCAGCTGCGCGCGGTCGGGCCCGGCGCGGTCAAAGGGCGCTGGCGCACGCCGCTCCCGATGCGTTATCTGCCGATCCCGTTCGGGCCGCCGATCGGTTGGGTCGGTCTGAAGTATCTCCTCGACGTCGGTTTCACCCGCGACGTGTGGGCGCACCGCATCGACATCGGCGCGGCCACCGGACGTGACTTGGGCCTTACCGCCGAACACGACGGGCGGCTCGTCGCCGACATCGTCCTCGAGTGGGGCGCGATTCACGGCCAACCGTTCGAGCTCGTGCTCGAGGGTCCGGCCGGGGGCAAGTTCAGTCAGGGCGTCGGTGGGGAGCGCGTCGAGATCGATGCCATCGAATTCGTTCAGGTCCTGTCGGGGCGCCGCCCCGGCTCCGGCGTTCTCGCCAACCCCCTTCCGCTCTGAGAGATCTGAGAAAGAGGCATCAGCATGGAAACCCGCGTCGACGAAATCGCCGACCACATCTACCGGTTCTCGACCCACGTCCCCGACATCGGCCCGACGGGATTCGGCTTCAATCAGTTCCTGATCGACGCCGAGATGCCATTGCTGTTCCACACCGGCGCGCGGGGGATGTTCCCCTCCGTGTCCGCCGCGATCGCAACGGTCATGCCTCTCGAACGCCTGCGCTGGATCACGTTTGGTCACGTGGAGGCCGACGAGTGCGGCGCGATGAATCTCTTCCTCGCCGCGTCGGACCGCGCGCAGGTCGCGCACGGCGCGCTCGGTTGCATGGTGTCGGTGGACGATCTCGCCGACCGCGCGCCGGAGCCGATGGGACCGGGGCAGGTGTTCGACCTCGGGGGCAAGCGGATCCGCAACATCGACACGCCGCACGTGCCGCACGGTTGGGACGCGCACGTCCTCTACGAGGAGACCACGGGCACGTTGTTCTGCGGTGACCTCTTCACCCAGGTCGGCGACGGGGCCGCGCTCACCGACGGCGACATCCTCGATGCCGCGGCCGGGGCCGAGGACATGTTCGGCTCGACCTGCCTGACGCCGAACACCGCGCCGACGATTCGGCGGTTGGCGGAGCTCGAACCGCGGACGCTCGCGATCATGCACGGCTCGTCGTACAACGGCGACTGCGCGAAAGCGCTGCTCGCACTGGCCGACGAGTACGACGCCCGGCTCCAGGTCGCGCCCGCGTAACCGACGCCGGCGCTCCCGGCGCCTACCGTTGGCGGGTGAGCGCGAGTCCGCAGGAGCGAGTGCAGTGGCGGACCGACCCGCACGCGCTGCTCGACGCGGCCGTAGACGGCATGGGCGGGGAGCGGCGCGAGGGTCAACACCAGCTGACGAGCGCGGTCGCCGACGCGCTCGACGGGGGGCATCATCTCCTGGCCGAAGCGCCGACCGGCTCGGGCAAGAGCCTCGCCTATCTCGTCGCCGCGGTCGCGTCCGGGCTCAAGGTCGTCATTGCCACTTCGACCATCGCGCTGCAGAGCCAGCTCACCGGGAAGGACCTCCCCGCGCTGCAGGAACACGGCAACCTGCGCTTCTCGTTCGCGTTGCTGAAGGGTCGGGCGAACTACCTGTGCCTCGCGAAACTGGGTGCGGCCGCGGCGCCCGACGCATTGTTCGAGACGCCCGTCGGGCCGGGCTTTCCCCGCCAACTCGAATACCTGCGCACGTTCGCCGCCGGATCGGAGACCGGCGACCGCGCCGAGTTCGACCACGAAGTGAACGACACGACCTGGAAGGCCGTCGCCTCCACGAGCATCGAGTGCCCGGGCAAGGCCGACTGCAGCGACGGGGGCGAGTGCTTCGCGGAGCGGGCGCGCGACCGTGCCCAAGAGGCGTCGATCCTCGTGGTGAACCACGCGCTCTACTGCGCGCACCTGGCGTCGGAAGGGCGTGTACTTCCCGATCACGACGTCGTGATCCTCGACGAGGCCCACGCCTTCCCCGAGAACGCGACGAACGCGTTCGCGGGCGACATCACCGGCGACGCGCTCGACGCGGCTCAGCGGCATGCTTCTCCGGGCGGGAGCCGACTCCGCCGCGATCAACAAGCTGAGCGAAGCGGGACGCACGCTCGGTGACGTGATCGAAGACCGCGAGGGCACGATCCGTATCGGGCACGACCGGGAGATGGACGACGCGCTGCTGCGCGCGGCCGAGCGGCTTGCGCAGGTGAGTGCCAAGCTCGTGACCGCCGGCGACGATCAGGCCAAGCTCACGGCGCGGATCGCGTCGGGCCGCCTCGACGTGTTGCGCCGGCTCGCCAGTCCCGACGCCGACGATGTCGTCTGGGTCGAGCGGGTCGGCCGCAACCGACGCCTGCGCATCGCGCCGGTCGCGGCGGGGGAGACGATCGCGCACGCGCTGCTCGCGTGGCGACCGGTCGTCGGCGTGTCGGCGACGCTGGGCGGCGACCCGCCGTTCCCGGCGCTCGCCCGACAGATGGGGCTGCACGCCGACACCGCGCCCGGCTCGTGGGGTGGACAGGACGAAGACGACGGGCATTGGATCTCGAACGCGGGTCGGGGTTACGCATCGGTGCAAACCCCGTCGTCGTTCGACTGGAAGACGCAAGGCGTTCTGTACGTGGGCAAGGATCTGCCCGACCCGGCGCGCGAGCGCGAAGCCTGGTCGGCGCAATCGGCCGATCGGCTCTGCGATCTGGTCAACGCGGCGGGCGGCCGGGCACTCGTGCTCTGCACGTCGCATGCCAACGTCGCCAAGCTCGGCGAGGTGTTACGGGCGCGGACCGATCATGACGTGTTGATGCAGGGTGACCGCGACTCCGGGCGGCTGATGAAGGAGTTCGTCGAAGACGAAACGTCGGTGCTCGTGGGAACGCGCTCGTTTTGGGCGGGCATCGATGCCGCGGGAGCGTCGTGCGTGCTCGTCGTTATCGACAAGATCCCTTTCCCCGTGCCCGACGAACCTCTGCACGCGGCGCGCCGCGGTCGGGCGCAGCGCGCGGGTCTGGACGCATTCGTCGCGGTCGACCTCCCCGTCGCGGCCCTCGTGCTCGCGCAGGGCGCGGGCCGGCTCATTCGTACCAAGCACGACCGGGGTGTCGTGGCCGTCCTCGACCCGCGTCTGGCCAAGCAGGCATATCGCGCCCAACTGTTGGCCGCGATGCCGCCGCTGCGCCGCAGCATCGATCTCGCGGAGGCGTGCGCGTTCCTCGAGGAGGTCTCAGGGACGCAGGGTACGAGCGCCAAGGACGGCGCGTCGGCGGACGGTGCGGCATCGTTCGAGCCGCACGAGATTCGCACCGATCTCCCGACCGAGTCCGCGCTGATGATCCGCAACTTCTTCGCGTGCAGCGTCTGCGGCGCCCAGGTCTCCGAGCGCTGTCGCGACGACGGCGCAACGTCTGCATACCTGCACGAAGCGCGGGTACGGCTCGCGACCGCTTAGGACGACGGGTCAGGGATCGACGAGCGGGGTCGCGGGATGCACCGCGTCGACGAGTTGCTGCGCCAACGTCAACCCGCCCGACGCCTTCGTGAGCAGTGCGCCCGAATCGTCGACCACGAGGTAGCTGAAGTGGGCGTCGAAGAAGACGAGCCCGGTCGTGCCCGCGGTGGTGCGGGAGATGCGGTAACGGTGACCGCCGGGAGTAGTACCGACGGATCGCGCGTCCGTCTTCGGAGCGGCGCGCGGTGTGACGAGAACGTCGTAGACACGCGCCGGACCGGTCGCCGCGAAGGTGAACCGGGTCGTCGGGGGATTCCCGTCCTTCGGAATCACCACCGCGCCGTTCTGAAAGCGCAGCCCCGCCGTGTGCGTGTCGATCGTCGGAACTACGGCCGCATCGAGATGCACCGTCCGCGCGATGAGGTCGCGGCAGTTGTTCGGCTCGCCGGCCGGGCAATTGTTCGTCGTCGGGAAGTCGTTCTGGGCGTGCGCCGAATTCCCCACGCCCGTTCCCGTACGGCCGGCGAGCACGATGCCAACCACCGCGGCGATGACGATCGCGGGCACGACGATCGGGAGAACCAGAAACCGCCTCATACGGAATGATCGGTGCGCGGGCGGAACTCTGAAGCAAACGGGTGTCAGCCGCCCCGCTCCTCGCCCGCGGGTACCGGCGGGGTGCCGACGATCTGCTGGAGCGCGGCGACGTGGCCCCGGAACGCCCGCCGGCCCGCGGGGGTGAGGCGAGTGCGCACGCGCCGGCGCCGGTCGTTGACCGGCCGCTCGATCACGAGATAGCCCGCGTCCTCGAGCGTCGAGAGCTGCTTCGAGAGTGCGGAGTCGGACAGCGCGAGGCGATCGCGGATGAACGAGAAGTCGGCCCAGTCGGCCGCCGCGAGGAGTGCAACGATCGACAGACGCGTGCTCGGATGGATGAGTTCGTCGAACCGCGGAGCATCCGACTTCGGACCGGCGACGGTTGCGACGTCGGGCTCCGGAGTGCTGGTCGTCACGCTGCGTCGTACGGGCGCGCCGCGTGCCGGCGGATCGTGTCCATCAAGGTCGGACCGCCGAGCACGATCGCGACGGCCACGGGGATGCTCGCGATCGTGACCGGGTGCCCCGCGCCGTCGGCGTGGGCGAGCAGTGCGCCGATGATCGTGACGACGCCGAGCCCGATCAAGGCGCCGACCACGGCGAATTGCGCGAAGCGGGTGACGGTGTCGAAGCGCACCGAGAGCTGTCGGGTGCGATGCCGTCCGGCCGCGAGGTAGTTGAAGATCGTCGAGTGCGCGGCGCCGAACGCCACCGTCGCGACCAGCGTGAGCCACGCGATCCGGAGATCGGTGAGCACGGCCAGCACGATCCATCCCAGCGCCAGGCTCCACCAGTACCAGCGGGGCATGCCGAATTCGTCGATCACGTATTGCCGGCCTTGTTCGACCTGGGCCAGCGCGCCTCGCGCGTCATCGGCGGTCATGTGCTTCGTCATCCGTGTCACCTTCACTTTCCTAGTAGGAAACTATTGAACACTTTCCCACCAGGAAAGTCAAGGGGTCGGCGAATGAGCGTTGTGGAGCGGAACCTCTTCCGCGGTTCGGTGGTACGAAGCGGTGTGCGGGCAACACGCGGTTGCGTACTCCTCGTGCTCATGATCGGCCTCGCGGCGTCCGGCTGTTCGTCGGCGCGCGCGCACCGGTCCGCGCCCGTTCCGCCTGTCGCGAGCACCAGCGTGTTGTCGCGCCCTGCGTGCGCGGCGGCGTCACGATTCGGTCTGGGGGGCAGGCCGAATGAAGTGCGCGGCGTCGGCACCGACGCGCAGCTGTGGGGACTCGCGCTCGGGCCGGGACACGTCCCGCCGCGCGTCGGCGACGAGTTGAAGGTCGTCTGGCGCATGACCGGCGCCGGACCCTTGCATATCTCCTTCACGTCGCCCGCGGGCGTTCGGCAACCGCTGGTGTTCGGGCCCGAGGCGCACGCGAGCAGCAGCTACGACCGGCCCGGCGACGAATGGGGAACGGCATTTCGATTCACCACGAGCGGCTGTTGGCATGTTCACTTTGCCCGGACCACGGGCCCGGCCGACGTGTGGCTGAAGGTCTGAACGAGGGCATCGTCGGGGTAGGTAGCGGGTAGGAACCGGGACACGCAGGCGTGGAGGTAGGTCATGGCGAAACTGCTGTATTCCGCGGCGATGTCGCTCGACGGGTTCATCGCCGGTCATGGTGGCGACATGTCCTGGCTCGCCGGATACCTCGGACCGAATCCGACGGTCGACGAGCTCGTCGACGACATCGGCGCGCTGCTCGTCGGTCATCGCACGTTCCGCGGCGACGATCCGTACAAGGGCACGGTGCACGAGGGGGAACCGTTCGGCGGGGCCTGGAGCGGCCCACAGTTCGTGTTGACGCACAGCCTCCCCGTCGAGGAACCGCCGCCGCGCGTCACGTTCGTCGACGACCTCGACATCGCCGTCGCGGCGGCGCAGGCCGAGGCGGGCGACAAGTACGTCAACGTGCTCGGGGCGAGCGTCGCCCGGCAGTGTCTCGACGAAAGTGCGCTCGACGAGATCCTCGTGTCGGTCGTCCCGGTGATGCTCGGCACCGGTGTCCGGCTGTTCGATCACCCCGGCGGAGCGAACGTCGCGCTGGAACGCATCAAGGTGACGCAGGCACCGCTCGCGACCAATCTCTGGTACCGCGTCGTGCGCTAGACGCTCGGCGACGGCGCGGTTCGCGCTCGCAACTCGTACGGAGTTGGCCGTACCGTTCGATGCAATGCCGGCTGTCGGGCTCCGTCTTGCGGGCGGGGCGCCGCGGCTGAGTAGTTTGCGGTCCACCGTCACTTGGGGGAACCGTGCCCGAACCCGCATCGCCGCTCGTCGATCCTGACTTCTGGCGGCAACCGCTCGCCGACCGCATGGCGACCTTCGCCGAGTTGCGCGAGACGAGCGCGTTCCTACCGGTCGAGTTCGACAACCCGATGTCGGGCATGAGCGAGCGATTCCAGGCCGTCGTCCGGTACGCGGAGTTGGTCGACATCAGCCGTCGGCCCAACGACTTCTGTTCCGGGCAGGGCGCGGTCTCGATCCCGGACATGCCCGCCGAGGCGATGGAGTTCTTCGGTTCGTTCATCAACATGGACGACCCGCGCCACGCGCGTCAGCGGGGGATCGTCGCGCGGTCGTTCACGCCCCGGCAGCTGCAAGGCGTGCTCGACTCGGTCGAAACGATCTGCACCGAGGTCATCGACGACATGTGCGAACGCGGCAGCGTCGATCTCGTCGAGGCGCTCTCGCAGCCGTTCCCGTTGTTGGTCATCTGCGACATGATGGGGATCCCGCGTAGCGACTTCCAGACGGTTCTCGACGCGACGAACATCATCCTCGGCGCGGGCGACCCCGAGATGTTGGGTGGCCGCGATCCGTTCGAGGCGATGTTCGACGCGGGTATCCAGCTCTCGACGTTGATGGGCGAGCTCGCGGAGAAGCGGCGCGCCGAACCGACCGACGATCTCACCTCCGCGCTGGTGCACAACGATCTCGGCGAGGACATGCTCGCGCCGCACGAGATTGCGCCGTTCTTCATCCTGCTCGCGGTCGCGGGCAACGACACGACCCGCACGGCGATCAGTCACGGCATGCATCTGCTGTCGCAGAACCCCGACCAGCGCGCGGCATGGCAGAACGATCTCGACGGACTCACGCCGACCGCGGTCGAAGAGATCGTGCGGGTCGCGTCGCCGGTCACGTTCATGCGTCGCACCGCGACCCACGACACCGCGGTCGGCGACCACCAGTTCGCCGAAGGCGACAAGGTGGTGTTGCTCTACGGCGCCGCCAACCGCGACCCGCGTGTGTTCGACAACCCGGAGCGATTCGACGTTCGGCGCGATCCGAACCCGCACGTGGGTTTCGGCGGTCCCGGGCCGCACTTCTGTCTGGGCGCGCACCTCGCGCGCCGCGAGGTGTCGGTTGCGTTCCGCCAACTGCTGACGCGTCTGCCCGACATCGAAGTGACCGGCGATCCCGTGCCGCTCGAGGCGATGGGCATCCCGCTCGTCGGCGGCATCAAACGCCTGCCCGTGAAGTTCACACCGACGGCCAGAGTCGGCCGGTAAGTACCAGGGAGTCTGCACATGTCGATCGCCATCACCGACGACCATCGCGCGCTGGCGGAAACCGCCTCCGACTTCCTGGCGAAGCGGAACGCGCGCGGTGCGGCCCGCGCGTTGCTCGAGGCGCCGACCGAGGGGATGCCCGAGTTCTGGGGCGAGCTCGTCAACCTCGGGTGGCTCGGGTTGCACGTGCCGGAGGCGTTCGGCGGCTCGGGCTACGGGCTCGAGGAGCTCGTGGTCGTGGTGGAGGAGATGGGCCGCGCCGATGCGCCGGGCCCGTTCGTCCCGACGGTGATTGCGAGCGCGGTGCTCGCGGCGGCGGGCGACGACACCGTGCAAAAGCGATTCCTGCCCGGGCTCGCCGACGGATCGGTCACCGGTGCGGTTGCGCTCCGTGGGTCGGTCACGGTTTCCGGCGGTAAGGCTTCGGGGTCGGCCGGTTCCGTGCTCGGCGGCGGGCTCGCGCAGCTGTTGCTCGTCGCGGTCGGCGACGATGTGGCGGTCGTGGAAGTCGGTTCCGGTGTGACCGTGACGACCCCGCGCAACCTCGACCCGACCCGGCGTACCGCACGCATCGCACTCGACGGCGCGCCGGCCACGATCCTGCCCGGCGCCAAGCAGACGCTGGTCGACCTGGCCCGGGTGATCCTGTCGGCGGAAGCGGTCGGTATCGCGCAGGAGTGCACCGAGTCGGCGGCCGCGTACGCCAAGGAGCGCGTGCAGTTCGGCCGCGTCATCGCGATGTACCAGGCCGTGAAACACCACTGCGCCAACATGGCCGTCGCCTCCGAGCTCGCGACGAGCGCGGTCTGGGACGCGGCGCGCGCCGCGGCTCACGGCGGCGACCAACTGAGTTACGCGGCCGCGGTTGCCGCGACTCTGGCCGCGCCGGCCGCCGACTTGTGCGCCAACCTCAACACCCAGGTCCACGGCGGCATCGCGATCACGTGGGAGCACGACGCGCACCTCTTCATGCGGCGCGCCACGACCCTGCTCACGTTCCTCGACCCCGAGCAGGCCGCCGAAGACCTGACCGCGCTCACGCGCAAGGGCGTCGGTCGCGCCAAGGCCGTCGACCTCCCGCCCGAAGCCGAGCCCATCCGCGAGGAGGTCAAGGCGTTCGCGGAAAGCATCGCCGGGCTTTCGGCCGAGGAGCAGCGCACGCGCCTCATCGACACCGGGTACGTCATGCCGCACTGGCCCGCGCCGTGGGGTCGCGACGCCGGCGCGGTCGAGCAGCTCGTCATCGAAGAGGAATTCAACAAGGCCGGCGTCACCCGTCCCGCGTACGGCATCACCGGTTGGAACATCCTCACGATCATTCAATACGCCACCGACGATCAGACTGCGCGCTGGGTCAAGCCCGCGCTGAACCAGGACGTCATCTGGTGCCAGCTGTTCAGTGAGCCCGACGCCGGTTCCGATGCCGCGGGCGTGAAGACGCGCGCCACGAAGGTCGACGGCGGTTGGAAGATCAACGGCCAGAAGGTGTGGACGAGCGGCGCGCACGTGGCGGGGATGGGTTTCGCAACCGTGCGCACCAACCCTGACGTGCCCAAGCACGACGGCATCACCACGATGGTGATCGACATGCACGCCGACGGTGTGGAAGTCCGGCCGTTGAAGATGACGACGGGCAACTCCGAGTTCAACGAGGTCTTCTTCAACGACGTGTTCGTCCCCGACGACGACGTCGTCGGTCCGGTCGACGGCGGCTGGACCGTGGCCCGCGCCACGCTCGGCAACGAGAGCGTGAGCATCGGCGGCGGACAGGGCGGAATGTCGATGCCCGGCTCCGCGCTCATCGAGCCGTTCGACGCGCATCCCGAACGCCTCTCGGGCGGCGCGGGACGGGTCGGTCGTTACATCGCCGAACACCAGGCGATGGGGCTCTTGAACCTCCGCAGCGCGAACCGCGCGGTGTCAGGTGGCGGACCCGGCCCCGAAGGTGCGATGACCAAGCTCGTGCTCTCCGAGATCGGTCACGAAGCGGCCGCGATCCTCACCGAGCTGAACGGCGACGACGCCGTGTTCATGGAAGGCGCGGCGGGGATAAGCAACATGTTGGTGCTCATGCACCGCGGCATGTCGATCGCCGGTGGCACGAGTGAGATCAAGCGCAACCAGATCGGCGAACGCATCCTCGGTCTCCCGCGCGACCCCCTGATCAAGTAACCCCCAAACCTGCGAACTGTCGTGAGTTGGGCCCGATATGCGGGCCCAACTCACGACGGTTCGTCATCTGGTGTTAGCCCGCGAGGACGCGATTCACGAACGCGGTGTAGTCGACGGTGCGCCAACGCGTGGGCGTGAGCCGAACGAGCAGACTGACGCTCTCGGCGATCGCCTGTAGGTAGATGTCGCCGATCTCCTGCCCGAGGTAGCGGTACGCGAGTGAACGCTCGATGTCGTCGTCGGGCTCGCCGACAACGGTCGGTCCCTCGACGGTCACGTACTGGTAGGGCATCGTCTCGGTCTGCACGCAGAGGCTCGCCTCGCCCGCGGCGCGCAGCAGCTTGATCTTCTCGCTCTCCGATTCGAAGACGAACAGCACGTCGCCACCGGGCTCGTAGCTGTACCAGATCGGTGCCGTAAGCGGGGGTGCCTCACCGCCGTCACGAGTGATGCCGACGATGCCGACGTGAAGATCGGCCAGGAACGCTTCACGTTGCGACTTCGTCATGGTGAGTTCGCTCATGGACAATGGCTAGCTCGCCGACGGCCTACACACAAGACGCGTTATTCGCGCCGACTACCACCGCAGCACGCGCGGTAGCGCGCGTCGTCCCAGTTCGCGAGGAAGCGATCGGCTTCGTTCCAGCCGTTCGCGAACACCCGTTGCCTCGTGGCGTCGTCAACGCCGAAGTCGACAATGTTCACCTCGTGGGTATCGACCCGCATGGTCCGCATCGCGACGCACGGGCGTTCGAGGTAGGTCTGGTCGCGCCCCGCGATCATCGTCGCGAGCACGGCCTCGAGCTGGCGTAGACCCGCGAGGCGGAGGCGTCCGGCGATCGGGAGCATCTCCGCGTCGTGACTCGGGAGCTGCGGCACGATCTTCACACCGAAGGTCGGCCAGCGTGGGGTCTCGTCGTCGGTGCGGTCGAAGACGGTGATCGGATAGTTCGACAGCACGCCGCCGTCGACCAGCACGTGGGTTTGCTTCGTGCGCACGTCGGTGAGTTGGACCGGCGCGAAGTAGAAAGGGATCGCGAACGACGCGGTGACGGCGTCGGCGACGAGCTGCGTGTCGGGGTCGAGTCCGAAGTGCGACCGGTAGTCCCACGGAAGATAGAGGAGCTCGCCACTCGTGACGTCGGTCGCGGTGACCACGAGTCGATAGCGACGTTCCTCCGGCAGCGACGAATCCGGGTCGTCGTGCGGCAGGTTGGCAAAGGTCCGGATGCCTCGACTTTCGAGCAGGTCGAAGAGCCAATCGCGCACAAAGCCGGTGTCGTAGATCCCCCGGGAGAAGAGCAGCGCCGAAGCTCGGCCGACGACGGGGATCTTCGCGAGTCCCTTCCTCCGGCGAACCTGCGCGAACGGGAAGTCGGCGAGCACGGCGCGTAACTCGTCGCCACTGAATCCGGCCGCCACGAGCGCGGCGACGATCGCGCCGACAGAACTGCCGGCGATGCGCTCGAATCGGAGGTCGCGGTCGAGACGAGCCACTGCACCGATGAGCCCGATGCCTTTGACGCCGCCGCCTTCGAGAACGAGGTCCGCCTGAGCCTTCACGAATTGCTTTTCACGAATTGATCGCCTTCCGGGATCGTCTACAGGGACATGATCGGCAGATCGAAGGGCAGAGGTTGATACCACGGCTCGCTGATCGGACCGTCGCCCGCGACAACGAGCGCCGCGGTCCGCTCGAGTCGGGCTCGCACGCGAGGCTCGATCGCGAGCAGCGCGCTCGAACTCGCGCTTCCCGAACACGAGCAACGTCACCGCCGTCCGGGTCGTGACGTTCGCGCGTCGGGGCGCCTGATCGAGCAAGGCCACTTCTCCGAACCATGCGCCGGGCCGCAGCACCGCGAATCCGGATGCGGCGCGCACATCGACGAGTCCGGCGAGCAACACGAAGAACTCGGATCCGGGCATGCCTTCGTTGCAGAGCGGGCGGCCGGAGGGAACGTCGAGGGTGACCCCGAGGCGATCGATGGCCTCGAGCTGGGCGCGCCGGCAGCCGGCGAACAGTTCGATCGAACCGAGTCGGACGAGAGTGGTGTGGGACATGGCTGTTCCTCTTCCATCGTGGACGCTCTCTCGGCGATCACGATGCGCTCCCCGGTTCGATTGGCGCTCCACGCCGGTTCAACCCTCCTTCGACTCGCTCGTCTTCTCGAGGTGTTCGAGGATCTTCGGATAGACGTCGCGAACGGCATTCGCACCGAAGATGCTGTCGATATGTCCGTAGCCTTCGATGACAACGCGGTCGTACAGGTCGGCGCCGTTCGCGGCAACGAGCAGTTCGAGGGTCTCCGCGGTGCCCACGGGTAGGTAACAGTGATTCTCCGATCCGGAGATGAACCGCATCGGCAGCTTCAGCCGCTCGAGGTTCGTCTTCGGCGAGATGTACGCGTCGGCGCCCTGCTGGTCGACGACGTGCCCCTTGCGAACCATGGCGGTGAGCTGCTCGAAGCTCGTGATGTTCGCGATGCCGAACAGCTCGTGCAGGTTGTCGTGGAGCAGCGCGTCGAGATTCTCGTGTTGGTACAGCAGGCCGAACATGAATGTCACTCGATGACATACGGCGCTGTGGCAGTGCTGGTGGGGTGGAACATGCTCGAGCCGTAGCGCCTGGTCGAAGAAGCGGTCTTTCCAGTCCGCGTGTGTGTCGACGTACGCCGTCAGCGACTCGATACCGAGCTTGTCGAGCAGACCGGGAAGGTGGAGCCCGGCTTCGAACCGGGCCAGTGTGCCCGTCTTCAGGTGGGCGGCGACCTGCGAGCACACGATCGACCGCACCTTCTCCCGGCGGATGTAGCCGGCCAGCATCGACATGACGAATGTGTTCGAGCCGTAGCAGTGCACTACTGCCTGCAATGACCGCGCGCCGGTCTTCTCGAGAACGAAGTCGACGGCGGCCGGATGGTCGAAGCGCGCAACCTGATCGGCGCTGGACTGCGTCTTCGACGAATCGAGCGCGATGCTGACGCGCAGGTCGACCAGCCATACGTCGTAGCCGTGCGCAGTGAGGTACTCGACGAGGTTCGTCTCGATGAGGTCGGTCCAGAAGATCTCGCTCGACACCGCGAGACCGTGCGCGAGCAGCACGGGACCGTACGACCCACCGTTGAAGCGCGTGAGCCGCACGGTCACCCCGTCGGCGGTCGGCACGTCGTACATCTCGCGTACGGGCGCGGTGAGCGCGCGCCGCTTACGCGGCGGTTTGTCGGGATCGAAGACCCAATTCGGCGCCGCGACCGAGCCGTAGTGGTCGAACAGTTCGCCCGCGAACAGCCGACCGAACTCCGTGAGCATCTCGAGGCGCTGGGCGGCGTCCTTCGCGCCCACCACCTCCATCGTGCGCATCTGATGGGCGAAGTCGACGGGGTCGAGGCGCATGGTCCCCTCGGCCAATGGCTCCACGGTGTCGGAGCTTCCGTCGTGCAACTCCACCGCGAGTGTGGTCGTGTCGTGCCAGGCGTGGACGACGCTGTGGTCGGCGATGGTCTTGCGCCCGACGAGCAGCCACCGGCGGCCGTCCTGGGCGACGAGCGGCAGCCGATATTCCATGTAGTCGACGTCGATGCGCGCCGGGTCGTTGACGAACAGGCAGAAGGTTCCACCTTCGATCGTGAGGGGGTGTTGGTCGAGCGCAGCCGCCGACACCGTGCCCGCGAGCGGGTGACTCATGCCGCGGTTGTGCTTCAGCGCGGCCATGTCGCCGATCTCGATCGTGACGAGCAACGAGATCGGCTGTCGCGTGTTGTCGAGCGTGATCGTCCCGTGCATCGTCTCCGTGAAGCGCAGCAGCATTGTGTCCGACGCGGGCAGGTCGATCCGTTCCGTGGTGGTCGAATCGTCGAACGGCCAACCGGCGCGATCGCAAAGTTGCTTGCACGCGCGCTCGGCGACGGCGGAGATGGTGAGCAGCGGGTTGATCCCGAGACTCATCGGTATCACCGAGCCGTCCATCACATAGAGCGAGTCGTAGACGCTCGCGCCCGACGTCCCGTCGAAGACGCGGCAGCTGTCGTCGACGACGCCCTGTTCGGCGGTCTCGCCCATGGGGCAGCCGCCGAGGGGATGCGTGGTCATGAGCCGCCATTTCAGGGGGTCACTCCACAGGGGATTGCGGCTGTACAACCCGCCGAGCGGTTTCGTGATGTCCTGCAGCAGCAGGTCGGTTTCGTCGAAGGTGGGCTCGAGGCCGGGATGCGGCCACCGCATGTGCAGTTGGTCATGGTCGTCGAGCTCGAGCAACCCGGCCGCGTCGTCGTGGCCTTGTACGAGGTAGGTCAGTGTCTTCGCGATCGCACCCCGTCGGGGCCCACCGAGAACCGACTTGGCCGCGTCGAGCGCGCCGTGCAGGTTGTGGTGACGTTGACCGGGCGCGCGGTCGACGTGGAACAGCGTGAATGCCGTCAGTGCTTCCGGCATCGCGATCGCCATCGCGCCCGGGATCGACCCTTCTTCGACGACATGCCCGTTGACGAGGGGCGCGCTCTCGTCGCGTAGGTCGATGATCCCCTGGATACACGGCCCGACCGGTTCCTCGTGATCGTCGTGGTGCGCACCGAAACCGACACCGTTGATCTCGTCGTCGCAGTCGTAGGCGAACCCGAGGACGTCGCCGTTGCCGCTGTAGGAGTGGCCGAGGCGTTCCGAAACCGCAAGGCCTTCCCGCTGCGAACGCAGCATGATCTCCGTCGAGCCGTAGGTGCCGGCCGCGAGGATCACGCGGTCGGCCCGTACGAAGGTGTCACTGCCGTTGAATCGGCCCCGACCGACGCCGACGAGGTCGTAGTGCACGATCCATTCGTCGCCGCTTCGTTCGAGATTGCGCACGGCGATCTCGGTGAAGATCTTCGCGCCGTGATGCCACGCGTCAGGCAGATACGTCATCAATGTCGTGGTCTTCGCGCCGACATTGCAACCCGAACAGCAATCGCCGCACATGCTGCACGCGGGTTGCATCACGCCGGCCGCATTGATGCCTTCATCGAAGGCGACGTTGATGGGTGCGCGCTCGAACCGGGCGCCCATGCCGGCTTCGACCGCGCCCTTCTGCAGCGCCGCGAGCTTGCGGGTCGGGGCGCCGGGTGTCGGTTTCGGGCGGAGCATCTGTCGGGCGCGTTCGTAACCGGCCTCCAAACCACCGTTGCGATCGGCGACGAGCGCAGGCGGCCAGCACGGTTGGTTCCACGTGCGTTCGTCGGGTTCCTTGGAGACGTTCGCGTTGATCAGTGACGTGCCCCCGAGGCCGCAACCGACGAGTGCACCGACCGCGCCCAGCCGGATGTCGAAGAGCGCAGTGGCGTTGCCGTGCTGTCCTCCGGGGCCGTGCACCTGGAGGTCCCGGACGCCCTCCCACGCTGTCTCGGGATACTCACCGGGCCAGCGCTCGCGGCCGCGTTCCAGGAGACAGACGTCGCGACCGGCGCGTGCGAGTCGGGACGCGGCGATCGCGCCGCCGTAGCCGGAGCCGACCACGACGATCTCGTAGTGCGAGCGCAGTTCGCTGATATCGGAGGAGAGCTTGGGCACCGGAATCACTCCTCGGGTCCCGCGGGGCGGCGCGCGCCCGGCCGGTAGTTCTGCCACAACGCGTTGAGGAACCGCTCGGGGAACGTGAAGCGCGTGCGGATCCGGGTGGCCCGGGGCGCGTCCGGGTTGGCCCGGAACGTGAACTCCTGCCAGATGAAGTCGCGCAGCCGGATGCGCAGCACGCCGGACCCGGCGGCATCGGGTTGCCACTTGCGAAAGTCGGTGATCCAGTCGTGCTGGATGCGACACAGCGTCGTGGTCGTGTCTTCCCACGGACCGAATCCGCCCGGGACGACATCCTTGTAGCCGTGGAGCGTCAGGTGTCGACCCTTCACGTCTTCGAATTCGATCAAGTAGGTCATGTGCATGTCGCCGTCTTTCACCTCGGCGACCATGAGTTGGAAGTGTCCGTCGTGGATCGGGAGACTGCCGCCCAGGCCTTCGCACTTGACGGTGCCCGTCGCGGTACCGATGCGGTCGCCGCTCCAGAACGCGTCGACGTCGTCGATATGCATGTGCATCTCGAGTTTCAGACAAGCCCAGCCGGTTCCGTCGTCGTTGACCGTGACGAGGTCGTCGAGGTCGTTGAACACGACGTGGCCCGACATGCGCTCCTTGAAATTCAACGAACGGGGTTCAGACGTGTGTTTCATGGGGGCTCCTCTCGGGCGTTCGCAGCGCGGCGAGCAGCCCGACGTGAACGGAGATGAAGAGCGGAATCCAGATCGCGTCGGTGAAGCAGATGGCGACGAGGAAGCGCCCGGGCACGTCGCCGATGACGAACGCGATGAGCACACTCAGCGACGTGATGCACTTCTCGAGCCACGAGTACTTCATCAGCGGGAGAGAGCGGATGGGGTTCCTGGCGATCTCGATGAAGCTGACGCCCCACAGGAACGCCATCCCCGCCCAGATCCAGACCAGGAACGGATAGTTCGGCCGCGTGTTCGTGAATTGGTCGACGTACCAGTGGTAGGCGAAGAACGCCGGGATCGTGACGATGAAGTTGAGGATTCCGCCGATGCCGTAGATCCAGCGCGCGCGGCGCAGAACGTGAATCATGAGGCTCCTCCGAGCAGCACTGCGCGCCATCGGGGCGCGTTGATTTCGTCGAGCTGTGCTCCGCACTGCTCGGCGCGTTCTTCGGCTCCGGCGGCGTCGCCGGCGGTGGCCAGCGCCCGCGACCACGACGCCAGCGTGTCGGCCTCGTCGATGCGCAGTGAGTACGAGCGAAAGATGCCGCTCGCCTCCGCGTACGCGGCCTGGGCGCGCTCGTGCTCACCCGCGCGCGCCAGCGTCTCGGCCGATGCGAGCGCCACGGCGCCGGTGAGGCCGCGATAGTCGTGATCACGGCAGATCTCTGCGCACGCGTCGAGGTGGACGTCGGCGTCGACGTCGAGGCGCGCCAACAGGGAACGCATCGGCAGCTCGTAGTACGGCGCGGGATCGTCGACCATGGTCTCGAGCACTTCGCGCGCCAGGCGGCTCGCGGTTTGCCGGTCCTTCAGCCGCGCGTGCGTGGTCGCGAGCACCACGACGAGCTGCGTCCACTCGTTGCGGTTGCCGCGTCGGCGCGCCGCTTCGGATCCGGCGGTGAGCAGGCTGATCGCCCGGTTCCAGTCGCCGGTCACAACCGCGGCGAAGGGCACGAGCTGTGGCGCGTTGAGCACGTCGTCGGCGGGGATCGCGAGCGCGGCGCGCGCGTCGCCGGTGCGCAAGTACGCGAGCGCGAGCATCGAGTCGAGCGTGCGGGCCTGCAAGGGCGCCTCTTCCGCCTCGGCCCGCGCCCGCTCGCGCTCCCACCACACGAGCGCGTCGGCCGGATCCCAGAGCAAGAGCGCGCCGAAGCCGCGCATCCACGCGGCGACGAACTGGGCGAAGTGGTCACGGGCCAGGTCCGCGCATTCCCAGGCGTGCTCCAACAGCGTGAAGCCCTGTTCGACCTCGCCGCAGTAGCCGAGGTGGACCCCGAGCTCGGCGAGCGCATGGAGCCGGATCGGCTCGAGACCTTGGCGTTCGGCCAGAACCATCGCCGATCGTGCGGCCTTCACGCCGTCGCGATTGTGCCGCCCGTACAACGCGGTCGACGCCTGCATGATGTGCACTTCGGCCAGGAGCCGCTCGTTGCCGGCCTCGCGCAGGATGGCTTCCGCGCGGCTCGCGTTGTCCAACGCCCGCTCGATATCCATGAACTGCGGGTATCCCGACAGGTTCCGCGCGAGGCGGACGTGGACCCGCGCGACCCGGATCGTCTCGCCGCGCTTCTCGCGGATCGCGAGGGCCCGATCGAGCCACGCGATCGCGTCTTCGATGTGCACGCCGGTCTGGAAGCACGCATCGCCGAGCCGCTCGAGCAGCCGCGCGACCAGCGCGTCGTCGGCGGGATCGATCCGATCGACCAGCGCCTCGAGCCAGTGCTGCAGCAGGAGGAGCCGCGCCGGCGCGAAGTCGTTCCAGCGTTCGAAGACCGTGCGTGCCGCGTCGTCGGGTTCGTGCAGGACCTGCCAGTCGATCGCGGCGCGGAGGTTGTCGATGTCGTCGCTCGCTACGTCGGCCCGCGCGAGATACCAGCGGGCATGGCGCTTCCGCATCTCGTCGGCGCGGCCGCTTCCGTCGAGTCGCTCGGTGCCGTATTCGCGGAGGGTCTCGAGGAGCCGGTAGCGGGTGGGGGTGGCCCGAACGTCGGTCACGACGAACGACCGACTCACGAGCCGTTCGAGCAGGTCGAGGACGTCGCCGTCGATATCCACGCACATCGCGCCGGCGGCGTCGAGCTCGAACCCGCCGTTGAACACCGAAAGCCGGGCGAAGAACGAGCGTTCGTCGTCGCTCAGCAGGTCGTAGCTCCAGTCGATGGCCGCCTCCAGGGTGACGTGGCGCGAGCTCTGATCGCGGTGCGTTCCGCGCAGCAACCGGAATCGATCATCGAGGCGCGCCAGGAGCTCGGCGGGCTGCAGGAGCCGCACGCGCGCGGCCGCGAGCTCGAGCGCGAGTGGGATCCCTTCGAGGCGGGCGGCGAGCTCGTGGATCGCGTCCGCGTTGCGCTCGTCGATGTCGAAGGTCCGCGACGCCGCCCGCGCCCGTTCGACGAACAGACGCGCCGCCGGGCTCGGGTGTCCGAACGCGTCATCGGTCTCGCACGGCAGCGGTCCGATGCGCAGCACGGCTTCGCCCGTGAGTTCGAGCGGCTGGCGACTGGTCGCGACCAACCGGAGGCCGGGCACGCCCCGCAGCAGCGCGGCCGCGATCTCGACGACACCGTCGATCACATGCTCGCAGTTGTCGAGCACGATGAGCAGCTCACGGTCGGCGAGATGCTGCACGACGGTGTCGATCGCGTCGTGGCCGAGTCCGGCGTTGATCCCGAGCACCGACGCGAAGTCGCCCGCGACCAGCGAGTTCTCCGATACCGACGCGAGGTCGACGAACCACGCACCGCCGGCATAGTCGTCGGCGAGCTGGGCCGCGACACAGACGGCCAGACGCGTCTTGCCGATCCCGCCCGGACCGACGAGCGTCGTCAGCGCGTTCTGGGCGACGCTGGCGGCCAGGCGCTCGCGTTCGTCGTCGCGCCCGATGAAGCTCGTGAGCTGCACCGGCAGATTGCCCGCCGTTTCGAGCGACCGCAACGGAACCTCGTGGCGGGGGAGGTCGACGTGCAGTACCTGCCCGAGGCGTTCGGATTGCGCGAGGTCGCGCAGTCGGTGCTCGCCCAACGGCTCGATCGTTACCGCCTCCAGGGGACGGTCACGCAACGCGTCGGCGACCGTGCCGGTAACGAGGATCTGGGCGCCGTTCGCGAGTGCGAGTACACGCGCGCAGCGGTTGAGGACCGGCCCGAAATAGTCGCCGTCGCGTTCCACGACGGCTTCGCCGGTGTGCAACGCCATCCGCGCCCGGATCGGCTCGGTCGTGGTCCACCGTTCGGCGAGAAGCGCGCGCTGCGAGTCGACGGCCGCCCCGATCGCCGCGGTCGGCGACGAGAATGCGGCGAGGAGTCCGTCGCCGGCCCGCTTGAAGACGCGGCCGCCCCCGGCGATGACCGCGTCCTCGATGATGCGGTCGTGGCGCGGCGAGCGCGTCGGCCATCTGGTGCGGATCGTTCTCCCAGAGCCGGACGCTGCGGTCGATGTCGGTGATGAGGAAGGTCACGACACCGGAAGGAAGCGCAACCGTGTGTCGCGAACCCGCGCGGAGCGACAGGCGCGGATCCAGCTCGGGATCGTGATCGAGGATCCGCCGCTCGAGCTCCTGCAGTCCCGGACCGGGATCGACACCGAGCGCTTCGACCAGCGCGTGCCGGGCGTCGCGACATGCGGCGAGCGCGCGCACCGTGTCGCCGGCGCGATAGCGCGCGATCGCCAACTGCTCCCAGAAACGCTCGTGGAGCGGATGGCTCGCGACCGCGCGCTCGAACACGGGCTGCGCCTCGCGTTCGCGATCGAGTTCGAGGAGAACGTCGGCGACGTGCTCGATCCCGACGAGATAAAGACGATCCCACCGGTGTGCCGCCTCCTCCGCCCACAATGCACCGGCGAATTCCCGCCAGCGGACGACCGCGGTAGAGCGCGAGCGCAGCATTGAGTACCTCGAGTCGCGCCGTCGCATCGGGTTCGGCCAGGGCGCGGTCGAGGAGTTGCTCGAAACGTCCCGCGTCGATCGATGTCGCGGGCGCCTCCAGCACGTAACCGCCGGGGCGGGTGAGAATTGCCGCGTCGGCGTCGAGGAGCTTGCGGAGCTGGGAGACGTACGTCTGGATCGTGCCGAGTGCGCCGGGCGTCGTGCTGTCGTTCCAGAGCGCTTCGATGACCTCGTCGGTGCGGCACAGTTCGCCGCAGTGCACGACGAGGTATGCGAGCAGACCGCGACGCTTATCGCCTCGCAGATCGACCGGCCCGGATGCGGTCTGAACCTCGAACGGGCCTAGGACTCGGAAGTCCATCGGCGCCACCTCCCTGGTAGAGGTCATCGTAAGCACGCCTTCGTACAGGGCGTCCAGCGGAAATATCGCCAGTCGAGCGCCAGTCGAACGAGCGTCGAAGACCGGAGCGCACCTTGCGGCGGTGGCTCCTCACAAAGCGTGTCTGCACTCAGTCCCGGACCTCGTCCAGCTCAGCTTCAAGTGTGGCGACACAGTCGCGGCACAAGGGTCGGGAGAATCTGAATGGGCGTGACGCAGTCGTCTGTGTCGGTGAGCCGCGGCGGACTGCGGGGCGAAGCCGAGCCCGTGGCGGGCACGGCTCGGCTTCGCCCCGCATCCGCAACCGAGCTGTCCCTGTCGAACCGGGCCGCGTTCGCCGAGACGTTGACCCAGCTCGGGCTGGGAAGCGGCGACCGCGACGAAGCGCTCCGACTGCGCGACGAGGTTGCCGACGAAGTCCGGGTACTCGACGACCACTATGCCGTGATCGCGCGAGCGTCGTATCGCTTTACGTGTCCCCCCGAAGCGATCGCGATCGCCGAGCGGCGCCGGGCCGCGCTCCAGCGCTTGAGCGACTGGTTCGCGGCCCGGCGCTTTGACGTACATGCAACGACGACGGTCGAGGTGCGGGTTCCGCTCTTCGTCGTCGCGGCCCCCGCAGTCGCCGGTTGCCGCGGCGAACTGCGTCCAATCGGCATTGCGCCGACGGCGCTATCGGGTCGCGTCACTCTCGGTGGCGCGGGCGGTGGGAACGGAGCGGTGTGTCACGTCACCACATCCGCCGCCGTGGCCGTCGGGCCGGGCGATGTCAAGGCCGTGTTCGTTCCGGTGAACGTGGCGGTTTCCGACGTGACGGTCTACGACCACGGACGTCAGGTCGGCAACGGTATTCAGGTCAAGGTGCAGACGACGCGGAGCGGGGTCGCGCCGGGCGTCGTTCGCGTCGCCCCCGACGTGACACCGACGGTCGGTGATCTGGCCCACGTGTTTCACGCGGGCGCCGAGCGCATCGAGGTCCACGCGCAACCCGAGACCAAAGACGTCTACGTCGACTTCACGGTGTTCGGCGTCGAAGCGACCGTCGCGGCGGCCGTCTCGTTGACGCGCCCGGTCGTTCTCGACTTCGACCTCGCCGCGGGTCACGAATACGACCTGCACGAGCTCGCACACGGCTTCGGCATCGCCTGGCGCACGCGATGACGCGGCGCGTGTGCGGTTTCACCGCATTCATTTCGGCAAGACCTATCGAGAGGAACTCGTCATGCTCATTGCGATCCTGAATCAGTCGACCAAGATCACGGAACCGCAGGCGATCCGGATGACCCAGGCGATCGCGAAGCAGGTTCGCGTCGACGCGGCCCCGATATGGGACAAGGCGCCGGCGTCGATCATCTACTACGGGACGTTCGCGCCCGACGAGAAGGAGATGCCGAGGACGGTCCCCGCGGACGCGCACGGCATCACGATCGTCGACAGCATTCCCGATCAACCGTCCGGAGTGCTCGGCTACCACACCGAGGACGAGGGCGGGAAGATCTGGGGCGTCGTGGCCGCGTCTCCGTCACTCGACAACGGTGCGCAAGCCCTCACCGGCGACTGGAGCGTGTCGAGTGTCCTCTCACACGAGGTGCTCGAGATGTTCGTCGACCCGAACTGCAATCTGTGGGCGAGCGACGGCAAGGGCACGGTGTACAGCCTCGAGGTCTGCGACCCGGTCGAGGCGCCGACCTACGTGGTCGACGGTGTCTCCGTTTCGAACTTCGTCACGCCGGCGTGGTTCGACCCGCTGGCCGCGACGAGCAAGAAGAAGAAGGCGTTCGACAAGTGCAACCAGGTCGCCCAGCCCTTCACGTGCCTGAAGACCGGATACATGGTGTTCGCGTCCGAGGGCAAAGAAGAGCAACACAACGGCGACGAGATGCCGCAGTGGCGCCTGAACTCGAAGCTGGCATGGTCGTCGCGCACCAAGTGGCGGCTGTCGCAGTAAGTGGCGGCCCGCGCCGAGTGGCGGAGCCAAGCGGGCTACCGGGTTACTTGGGTGCGAAGCGCTGGCCCGCGTCGAGGCGAATGGTCGATCCGTTGAGCATCGGCGTCTCGACGATCGCGATCACGAGCCGGCCGTATTCCTCGGGGCGGCCCATGCGCTTCGGGAACGCGGCATCCTTCGTCAGCATCTCCGCGAACTCGTCGGGGATGCCCGCGGTGATGCCGGTGCTGAACAGACTCGGCGCGATTGCCACCGAACGGATCCCGAGGCTCCCGAGGTCGCGCGCCATGGTCAGCATCATTCCCGCGATGCCCGCCTTGGCGGCCGTGTACGCCACCTGACCGATCTGGCCTTCGAACGCGGCGATCGACGCGGTGTCGATGATCACGCCGCGCTCGCCGTCCTCGGGCTGGTTGCGCGACATGTGCTGGGCCTGCAGACGGTTGAGGTTGAACGTCGCGATCAGGTTGAGCTCGATCACGCGCCGGAACTCGTCCAGGGGATGCGGGCCGTTCTTGCCGAGCGTGCGCATCGCGGTTCCACCGCCCGCGGTGTTGACCGCGATGTGGATTGCGCCGAGCGTCTGCGCGGCATCCTCGAGCGCGAGCTGCACGCTGACCTCGTCCATGACGTCGACCGGGTGGAACGAGCCCCCGAGCGCGGTCGCGACTTCGGCACCGGCCGATGTCGGAAGGTCGAGGATCGCGATCGACGCGCCCTTGGCGTGCAGCATCTCCGCGGACGCGCGCGCCATCCCCGAGGCCCCGCCGACGACGACCGCCTTCTTGCCCTGGATTTCCATCTTCTGTCCTCTCGTCGGCGGTGTCTGATCCCCGCCTCGCCCGGTGATGACCGTGCTTCCTAGCAGGACGAAGACTTCCGCGAAAGCGGTCGTTGTCAACGGCCGAGAGAGGTGATCGGTCGCGGCTTCCGTGCGCCGGGGGCATATGGTCTCGCTTCGCTTTCGAGGAACATCGCGTGGAGTCATGGGGGCCCGGCACGATGAGCGTTGCTCGTTCTGTATCTATCGTCGTCTTGCTGACCGGGCTCGTGGCGGCGTGTGGCTCATCGAGCAAGCCCGCGGCCGCGCCGCAGACATCGTCGAGCCGGCCGCCGACGTCATCCGCAGCGACGACCTCCACGAGTGTCGGCGGCGGTGAGGATCGAGCTCAACAGGTCAGCGACGTGCTCGAGGCCTCGCTCCAAGCCGCGAGAATGCTCGACGTCGGTGGCGATGGATCGAACGACTTTCGCCGCGTGACTGCCGGGGATCTCGAAGATCAAGTCGCACAGACGACCTACGGCCCTGTCGCGCAGGCGACCACGAAGATCGTGGGCTTCTCTGCGGAGTCGGCTACGCGGATCGTGTTCGTGATCCAGGAAACGAGTCATCAATGGGACTGTCTCGCGATCGATGACATCGGCGGGACGGCGTCGCCGGTGACCGGCTCCGCTCCGTCTCGCTGACGAGGTCTCGACCGTCGCCGGATGCTCGGCGAATGGTTGACGCGCTGAGGGTGCTGGCGCACCTCCAACAGTGCTCACGGACGAACCCTGAGCACTCTTGGAGGTGGCGGGAGTCGAACCCGCGTCTCCCGAGCTGTTGGTGGGACTTCTCCGAGCGCAGCCGTTGGGAGATGTCACCTACCTACAGGTCAACGGCACCCCGTAGGCAGGCCATCCTCGTTTTGGTGTTCCGATAAGCCCCGAGGCCTTGCTTACCGGTGAGCCATCCTGGATGACGCGTCGGCGGGACGAATGACGAATCCCATCCGGGCGGGATACCTATTTCTAGGCAGCCATTGCCATTTGGTTATTGGCGTGTATTGGTTTGTGCCGACTTTTTAACGACGTTCCGGCAACGTCGGCTCGCTTCCCCCACCTCGATCCTCGAGATCGAAGCCACGCACCCCCATGTCAATCCGCTTCGGGCCGGTGCGTGTTGGTTGGCCGTCTGCGGGAGTTCGAGTGTACCGGGCCCGATCGTGGGTAGGTTCCGGCCGTGCGTCCGTATCCCCGGGTGGTGATCGTGGGCGGAGGCTTCGGCGGTCTGCAGTGCGCGAAGGCGCTGCGCGACAGGCCCGTCGACGTCGTGCTCGTCGACCGCCGCAACTACCACCTCTTCACGCCACTGCTGTATCAAGTCGCCAGCTGCCTGCTGAACCCGTCGGAGATCACCGCGCCGTTGCGCAAGGTGTTCCGCGGCGCGCGCGAACGTCCGTTACCGCGCCGGCGACGTCACCGGCGTCGACTTCGAGAAGAAAGTCGTGCAGCTCGCCGACGGCGAGCTCGCGTACGACTACCTCGTGCTCGCGACGGGCAGCGAGACGAACTACTACGGCAACGACAGCGTGCGGGACCGAGCGCTCGGCCTGAAAGATCTCGGCGAGGCGCTCGAACTCCGCAACCACGTGTTGGAGTGTCTCGATCGCGCGGCCGACACCACCGACGACGCCGAGCGGGAACGCCTGCTGACGTTCTGCATCGTCGGCGGCGGCCCTACGGGCGTGGAGTACGCGGGCGCGCTCGGCGAGCTCGCCCGTTTGATCCTGCCCGAGGAGTACCCGGAGCTCCCGCCGTCGTGCCTGCGCATCCTCCTGCTCGAGGGCGGTGATCGTCTCCTCACGATGTTCGTCCCGAAGCTGTCGACGTACGCGCGCGGCGAGCTCGAACGGCGCGGCGTCGACGTGCGCACCAACACGTTCGTCGCGTCGGCCGACGATCGGGGAGTCGTGTTGAACGACGGCACCGAGATCCTGACCGCGTCGATCGTGTGGACCGCGGGCGTGATCCCGAACGACCCGCTGCACGAGACGCCGCAGCGCCTCGCGGTCGACGACCACCTGCGGGTCATCGGCGCCGAGAACGTGTTCGCGATCGGCGATGTCGCCGCCGCGCACGACAAGCACGGTCGCGACCTGCCGATGGTGTCACCGCCCGCGATGCAGGCCGGACGCTATGTCGCCAAGCGCATCCTCGACGGCGGCCCGAACGGCGGTCTCGACCGCAAGCGCCGACGGCCCTTCCGCTACCACGACAAAGGCACCCTCGCCACGATCGGAAGGCGCTCGGCCGTGGGCCAGGTCGGGCCGCTGCGCTTCACGGGTTTCCCGGGCTGGGTCGTCTGGCTGGTCGTCCACCTCTATTACCTGGTCGGCTTCGACAACCGCCTCCGGGTCCTGCTGCGCTGGGGCTGGTATTACGTCTTCCTCGAGCGCCCCATCCGCATCATCGTGAGGTCGGATCCACCCAAGGAATAGCTCGCGTGCCCCAATCGTTAGGGTTTGGCATGGCGACGATCCCTTTGACCACCGACAACTTCGAGCAGACGATCCTCGAGAACGACATCGTGCTCCTCGACTTCTGGGCCTCGTGGTGTGGCCCCTGCCGGATGTTCGGCCCGGTGTTCGAGCAGGCGGCGGAGAACAACCCGGACCTCGTGTTCGGCAAGGTCGACACCGAAGACCAGCAGCAGCTCGCCGCGACGTTCGGGATCATGTCGATCCCGACGCTCATGGTGTTCCGCGAGAAGGTGCTCGTGTTCTCCCAGCCCGGCGCGCTCCCGGCCGAGTCGCTCGAGGACCTCATCGGTCAGGTGCGCGGCGCTCGACATGGACGAGGTGCACAAGGCCGTCGCCGAGCAGTCGCACGCGCACGACCACGACCACGACCACGACCACGACCACGCCGGTCACGATCACGATCACGCGCACTGACCAGTTTCAACTGGCCAGTTTGATTGGCGCACTCGGGGGTTAGCCTGCGCTCATGCTTCCTCGCCTTGCCGCTTGGTGTTACCGACGTCGGCGTTTGGTCGTCGTCTGTTGGATCGTTGCGCTCATCGGCGTCAACGTGCTCGCCAAGACCGAGGGCGGCGATCTGCTGAAGACGTTGTCGCTGCCGGGCACCGAGTCGCAGCGCACGTTCGACGTGTTGAAGGCCGACTTCTCGCGCGGCGGCGACACCGGTTACCTCGTGTTCAAGTCGACCGCGCCCGGCGGCGTACAAGCGCCCGCGGTACGCGACGAGATCCAGAACAACCTCGTGCCCGCGCTGCGCACACAGCCCCACGTCGCGTCGATCGTCTCGCCGTACGACAAAGGCGGAGAGAGCTTCGTCTCCAAGGACGGCACGATCGCCTACGCCGAGATCCAGTTCGACGTGCAGGCCAACGACGTCCCCGTCGATCTCGCCACGCACATGCGCAGCCAGGTGAAGGCCGCGAACACGCACGATCTGCAGGTCGAGCTCGGCGGCTCGATGTTCACCGACCAGACGCAGCCGTCGAGCGAGGCGATCGGAATCCTGGCCGCGGTCTTCATCCTGTTGATCGCATTCGGGTCGGTGCTCGCGATGGGCCTGCCGATCATGACCGCACTCTTCGGCATCGGTATCGGGCTCGCGTTCGTCACGATCCTGGCCAACTGGCTCAGTGTCCCGTCGTTCGCGCCCGAGGTCACCGCGATGATCGGGATCGGCGTCGGCATCGACTACGCGCTGTTCATCAGCACGCGTTATCGCGAGGCGTTACACGAAGGCGCGGAGCCCGAAGCCGCGGTCGTGCACGCCATCGACACGAGCGGTCGGGCGGTGCTGTTCGCGGGCACCACCGTCGTGATCTCGTTGCTCGGTCTGTTCCTGATCGGCATTGCGTTCATCCGGGGTCTATCGGTCGGCGCCGCGCTCGCGGTGCTGTTGGTCATGGCCGCGGCCGTCACATTGCTGCCGGCAGTGCTCGGATTCGTCGGCCACACGATCGACAAGTGGTCACTCCCCACTGCGAAGCAGCCCAAGGACCCGGAACAGACCGTCTGGGCCCGTTGGAGCCGCACGATTCAGCGCCGGCCGTGGCCGGTGGCCATCGCGGGCCTCGCCGTCCTGCTGATCCTCGCGGTACCGGCCGCCGGGCTGCGCCTCGGCGTCGCCGACGCGGGCAACGACCCCACCAAGCTCACGACCCGCCGTGCCTACGACCTGTTGAGCCAGGGCTTCGGGCCCGGCTTCAACGGCCCCCTGATCGTGGCCAGCGAAGTGCATTCGCCGGGCGACACCGCGGCCATGAACAAGGTCGCGGCCGCCATCAAGGCCACTCCGGGCGTCGCCGCGGTCACCCCGGTCATCCCCAGCCAGAACGGCAAGGCCGTCCTGATGCAGGTGGTGCCGACCGGTTCACCACAGGACCAGAGCACGACCAGCCTCGTGCACCTCTTACGCGATCACGTCATCCCCCAGAACGCGGCGGGCAGCACGCTCGACGTACATGTCGGCGGCCAGACCGCGGTCGGTGTCGACCTGGCCGACACCATGGGTTCGCGCCTGCCCTACATGTTCCTTGCGATCCTGCTGCTCAGCTTCGTGCTGCTCATGCTCGTGTTCCGATCGATCCTCGTGCCGCTCAAAGCCGTCATCATGAACCTGTTGTCGATCGGCGCGGCCTACGGCGTGATCGTCGCGATCTTCCAGCACGGCTGGCTGAAGAACCTCGTCGGGATCGGTAAGGAAGGACCGATCGAGGCGTGGGTGCCGATGATGCTCTTCGCCATCGTCTTCGGCCTCTCCATGGACTACGAGGTCTTCCTGCTGTCGCGGATCAAGGAGGAGTACGACCGCGACCACGACAACGCCACCGCGGTCTCGCACGGTCTGGCCAAGACGGCGCGCCTCATCACCGCGGCAGCCGCGATCATGATCTGCGTGTTCGGCAGCTTCGTGCTCTCCGACCTCCGCGTGTTGAAGCTCATCGGCTTCGGCCTCGCGTTCGCGGTGTTCATCGACGCCACCGTCGTGCGGCTCGTGCTCGTGCCCGCCACCATGGAGTTGCTCGGCGATCGCAACTGGTGGTTCCCGAAGATGCTCGAGTGGATGCCTCGCATCCAGGTAGAGGGCACTTCCCGCCTGGAGATCGACGAGCCCGTGCGCGAACCCGAGCCCGCGCTCGGCAACTAGAGCTAGCGACCCATCTCTTTGAGGGTGCGTTCGGTATCGCGGTTCGCGTCGCGCGTCGCGATCGCCTGCCGCTTGTCGTAGCGCGCCTTACCGCGGGCGGTCGCGATCTCGACCTTGCAGCGGCCGTCCTTGAAGTACACCCGCAAGGGCACGAGCGTGATGCCCTTCTCGTCGGTGGCTCGGGAGATCTCGGCGATCTCCCGGGCGTGCAGGAGCAGCTTGCGCTTGCGCACCGGGTCGAGCTCGCCGCGGGAGAACTCGTAGGGCGAGATGTGCATGCCGTAGAGCCAGACCTCGCCGTCGTCGACGTGGGCGTACGAGTCCTGCAGGTTGGCGCGCCCGTTGCGGATCGATTTCACCTCGGGCCCCTTGAGCATCACCCCGCACTCGTAGGAATCCAGCACGAAGTAGTCGTGCCGGGCCTTCCGATTGGTGATGACGACCTGGTCGCCGCGTCGAGACATCGGCCTGCGACGGTAGTGCAGACTGCACGCCATGCCCGCCCCTATTGGCACGCCCGCACCCCTCGGTCGCTCGAGTTGGTTCGGGCAGTCCCGCTACGGGATGTTCGTCCACGCGAACATCGCCACCGTTCCCGCCTTCGCGCCGCAGCACGAATACGCCGACTGGTATTGGGGTTTTCTCGAGACCAAGCCCGACATCGTGCTGCACCCGTCGTGCCCCATGCCCGAGATCGTGGCCTGGCATCAGGAGCACTACGGGGACTTGCCGTTCGACGGTTTCATCCCCGATCTCACCTTCGAGCGCTTCGACGCCGACGAGTACGCGCAGCTGCTCGACGACGCCGGCATGCGCTACCTCGTGCATGTCACCAAGCATCACGACGGGTTCTGTTGGTGGGACACCGCGCACACGAGTCGGAATTCCGTGGCGCTCGGGCCGCGCCGGGACGTGACGGCCGAGCTCGCCGACGCCGTCCGGCGGCACGGTCACATCTTCGGTTGCTACTACTCGCTCCTCGACTGGAGCCACGCCGACTACCCGGACGCGACGCGTTACGTCGACGAGTTCATGCGCCCGCAGATCCGCGAGCTCGTCGAGCGGTTCGAGCCGGCAATGCTCTGGGGCGACGGGCACTGGGGTCATCCCGGCGGCCACTGGCGCGCCGATGCCATCTTCGAAGAGGCCCGCACCTACGCCGCCGCGCACGGGTTCGAGATCGTCTTGAACGACCGCTTCTTCGCGTCGGAACCCGACTTCGTCACGTTCGAGTACGACGTTCCCCTGGTACCGCCCGACCGGCCCTGGGAGGTCTGCCGCGGATTGGGCGCGTCGTTCTGCGTGAACCGCAACGAGACCGTCGCCGATTTCATGACCGCGGGCGAGATCGTCGCGATGCTCGTGGAGACGGTGGCCAAGGGCGGCAACCTGTTGCTCAACGTCGGGCCGAACGCCGACGGGACGATTCCCGACGTCCAGGTGCGGCTCCTGCGCGAGTCGGGGGAGTGGGTGCGCACCCACGCCGACGCCATTCACGGCTCCGCCCCGTTCGACGTCCCCGGCGAACGCGTTCACTGGTACACGCGCACCGACGACACCGTGCACGCCTTCGACCTCTCGTCGGCGGCCGAACCGTACTTCGCCGCGCTCGCCGGCGTGGCGAGTGTGACCACACCCGCGGGCGACGCACTGCCGTTCCGCGCATCGAACGGCGGCCTGCTCGTCGACGCGCGCGCCGTCGAACGGCACCCATTCGGGACGCGGTATTGCCTTCGGCTCGGCGCGGATCGTGAGTCGATCCGCGTTCGGGCGGAAGCTCCGCCGCCGGGCGCGTTGGCGCGCCTGCTCGAGGGCGCGGTCGCGGGGACGATTGTCGACGTGCCCGCCGGTCGCTACGACGCCGAGAGCTTTCCGATCACGGTTCCCGCCGGCGTGACCTTGCGCGGCGCGGGCGCCGCGCACGTCACGATCGACGCGGGCGGCAACGTCGGCGTGGTGCTCAACGGCGCCGGTGCGACGCTCGAAGGTGTGACCGTCACCGGCGGTTCCCCGGGCTACATGATGATCCCACCGACGTGCGTCACCGGTCAGGGCGGCGACGGGATCGTCGTGCGTGATTGTCACGTCGAGTCGATTGCGATTGCCGGCGGGCGAGGCCACGTGGTCGCGCGCAACGTCGTGGCGGGCGGCAAGGTGTGGCTCATCGGCGCGTCGGGTTGCGACGTGCGAGCCAACTATCAACACGGGCTGCGGTGGGGTGCGGGCATCGAGATCAGTGGCGGCGCCGACCATGTGATCGCCGAGAACGAATGCCGCGACGATCTCTGCGCGATCAAGTGCACCGAGACCGACGGCGTGCGCATCGAACGCAATCGTTACGAGACGCGCTGGTTCGGCATCCATCTCCTCAACGCCCGCGCGTCGGTGCTCTACCGCAACCGGGCCTACGACACGATGCGCGCGGTCACCGTCGAGGGTGGCACCGGCAACCGGGTGGAGAAGCATCTCGTCGAACACTGCGACAGCGGCGTGGTGGTAGAGGGCGGCGCGTCGGAAACGGTGATCAATGATTCGTGGTTCCACGATTGCCGGGTCGGCATCTTCGTATGGGGCGCGGACGCGCCGCGTCTCGACCGGAATGCGATCAGCGAGCCGCGTGAACACGCGATCGTCACCGATCACGCGTTGGTGCTCGACACCAACGAGCTGGGCGGCGACGTCCGGGTCGTGGCTACGCGCGCGGAGTGATGATCACCGGGCACGGCGCGTTGCGCACGACGTAGTCGGAGACCGAGCCGAGCAACGCGCGCTTGATGCCGCCCCGCCCGCGCGTACCCATCACGATTCCCCGCGCCGGCAACTCGGTCGCGAGCTCGCACAGCGCGCGGCCGGGGTCGCCGCGTACGACGCGCACCTCGGCTCCGGCAATTGCGATCTCGTCAGCCGCGTGTTGCACGAGCTCGCTTCCGGCCGCGTCGAGTGCGCGCTCCATCTCGTCGAATTCCTCGCCCGACATCACCCCGCCTGCGTGACCGCCACCGGTCACGAGCGACAGGTCGCCGGCCTCGATGACGGTCACGATGAGCACGCGCGGATCGGGGCCGAGCAGCGCCAGGCCGGCGCGGATCGCGTCGACCGACTCCTCGGAGCCGTCGACGCAGAGAATGATCGGATCGGTCGCCGACGCAGACATGGTTCTCCTCCGGTGTCGCTGGGATCATTGCATCAAACTCGAGTGTCGACTTCCAAAAGAACCAACTCACGAGCCGAAAGCTGCGCGAGCATGGGGCCGAGGTCGTCGAGATCGAGGGCGCACGGATGAATGTCTCGCGTATCCGGGAACGCCTCGAGCGCCGGAAGACCTGGCTCGACGAGCACGAAGACGTGCCGGTCGTCGGCATCGCGTTTCGCCTGTACCGCCGCGATCGGGAGTGTCAGGGATCGGTGGTCGGCAGCGCGATCGCGTTCCGGCTGTTTCTCTTCTTTGCCCCGCTGCTGGTGTTCACCGTCGGGGTCGCGGGGTTCATCTCCGGGTTCGTGACCGGCGACGAGGTCGACCGCGTGACCGGCGTTTCCGGCGGCCTGGCCGTACAGATCCGCACCGCGTTCAATCAACCGGGAGCCACCCGCTGGTTCGCGGTGCTGTTGGGCCTGCTGGGCATGATCACGGCCGGCCGTTCGCTCAGCAAAGCGTTGTGGGCCGCGAGCGCGTCGGCGTGGGGTTTGCCGAGAGGAACGCGGCGCGCCCTTCCGGGCGATCGGCGTGCTCCTCGGCCTCGTGTGCGGGGTCGGTCTCATCATGGTGTTGGAGAACCGGTTGCGCGAGCAGGCGGGTATCGCGCTGGCATCGGTGTCGTTCATCGGCGTGTTCCTTGTCTACTTCGGCGTGATCCTGCTCACGGCGACGAGGCTGCCGCGCGCTACCAATGATCCGATCGCATCGCTGCCGGGCGCCGCGCTCTTGGCGTTGACGGTGGCCGCGATGCAGGCGATCAGCCAGTTCTACCTACCGCCCTACATCGGGCGCGCGAGCGAGCTGTACGGCGCGATCGGCACGACGATCGTGACTCTCGGCTGGTTCTTCATCCTCGGCCGCGCGATCTCCATCTCGATGGAGCTCGACGCGGTCCTGTACGAGACGTTCGGGAGCGTGTCGGAGTACCTGACGACCTTGCCGGTCGTGCGCCGGTTCGTGCATCGGTAAGTCGCCCGCCCTCGGTAGCCTCCGTCCCGTGGAGAACCTGCTGATCGCGCTGTGGAGCACTCCCGAGGCGAACGTCGAGTCGCTGCTCGATTCGTGGGTCCCGGCAACTCTTGCCGACCCCGGCGTGCAGATGTGCACGATCAGCTTCGCCGATCCCGATCAGGGCAGTTTTCCCGGACCGCCCTGCGACGCGCTGATCGCGCTCGGCCTCGAACGCGCCCAAGACCTCGACGACGTGCCCGGCCGCGATGTTCTCTACGCGGTCGCGCGCGAGGTGAACGTGTTCCGTGTCGACGTGAACCCGGTGATCGTCTGGGACCGCACCTGGCCCGACGGGGAGTACGCACCCGGGGTGAAGTACGTATCTCTCGTCCGTCGGGCCGATGCGCTGTCACACCAACAGTTCGTGCGCCACTGGGGCGAGGTGCACGCGCCGCTCGCGCGTCTGCACCACGTCGGGCTGGCCGGTTACACACAGAACGTCGTGCGCAGCACCTTTACGCCCGGTGGGGCGGGAATCGACGGCGTTGCCGAACTCCGGTTTCGTACGAGGACCGACTTCGAGGAACGGTTCTACGACTCCGAGGCCGGCAAGGCCGCGATTCGTGCCGATGTGAAGCGCTTCATCGGGCGGAGTGGGATCTCGCCCACGCTCATGCGCGAGCTCCCACTCCGAACCCCGACCGAAGCACTCAATCGGGCGTAGGTATCCGGGCGCAGATCAGAGCGCCTGGTTCGTCGCCTGACTCTGCGACTCGAGCAACTGCAACAGTTCGTCGGTCGGCGACGTGGAACTCGTCGACGACGTCGCGGACGGGTCGGTCGTAGAAGGCGTGCTGCCCACGGCCGCCGCGCCACCGCCACCACCGTGGTGGTGATGCCCGCCGTGCTTGTGGTTCGCGATGCGGTTCGCGATGTTCGTCAGCTGCGTGTCGGAAGGCGATTGCCCGTTCGCCGACGCCGTCTGCTGCAAGCCCTGCTTGATCGCGTTGACGAGGTCGGTCTGCGAGATGCCCTTCTGGGACGCGAGCTGGCTCAAGCTGGTGCTGCCCGAGTTGAGCTGCTGCATCAACTGGTCGGCGGTCTCGCCGAAGAGCGAGGCAACCGGTGCCATCGCCTGCTGCATTTGCGTCTGAATCGAATTCGGTGCGGTCGCTTGGTTCGGATTGGTGATCCCGATCGGGTTGATGCTCATGTCTGGCTCCCTTGTTCTTGGCCATGACACACATCGGAACCGTGAACGCGGATCTGCACTACCTCATGAAAGCCCTATCGAATGCCCAGGCCTTTCTCAGCCGGGAAGCCCGAGTACGCGCGCTGCGTCGACAATGCCGGCCACGTTGCGTCCCACACTGCGACACAGCTGTGCTGCGTCTGTGATCTGCTCTTCGTTCGTCGGTCCCGCGTCCCAGTCTTCGAGACCGACGCGAAGGTGTCCGCCGCGCTCCAACGCGGCGCGGGCGATCGGCGTTTCGAGGAGTGACCCACCCAACACCGCAACTGCCCAGGGGATCTTGGCGTCGCCGAGCATTGCGAGATAGAGATCGAGCGCTTCGATGATCGGCGGCGCGCCCCACAGCGGGTCGCCACCGCCGAGATAGCCGCCCGCGGAGAAATAGAACTTGACCAACGTTCCCGCGGGTAGCGCGCCGGCGTCGTAGTAGGCGCGCACGACCCGCAGGAAACCGGGTTCGAAGATCGCGACGCTCGGACCGAGGCCACGCGCGCGGCACACGTCCATCTTGTACGCGATGTCGGCGAACGTGTTCGTGTAGACGTAGCGGCTGTCGGGCGGAAGGCCGTCGGCACCGGTGCCACCGAGGTTCACCGAGCCGGTGTCGACGAAGCCGGCGCGGATCACGCCCATGTCGTCGAGCAACTCGACGTGCCCGTACCGCTCCTCGATGGTCGCGCCGATGCCGGTGGTGGGGTAACAGATGATGCCGGGGAAGGTTTCGACCACGGGCCGGTAGGCGATCGCGTATTGCTCCGCGGCCGCCGCGGGCGGCACCGCGATGTCGGGGGCGTGGGTGTGGATGACGGTCGCGCCCGCCGTCGACCGCGGCGAGCGCGTCGGCCGCCTGTTCGTCGGCGGTGGCCGGGACGTTCGCGTTGCGCGCCCGACTCGTGACTCCGTTGAGCGCGGCTTCGATGATCACCGGGGCGTCGTTGTCGGTCATCTGTATAGCGTGGCACGCGTGCGCACCAGAATCACAGAGCTCCTCGGAATCGAACACCCGATCGTTCAGGCGCCGATGGGATACATCGCCCGCGGCGCAGCTCGCGTCGGCGGTGTCGAACGCGGGCGGCCTCGGGATAATCGAGACGTCGTCGGGTCGGCTCGAGGAGGTGCGCGCCGAGATCGTCAAGATGCGCGCGCTCACCGACAAACCGTTCGGTGTGAACATCGCGCAGCTGTTCGTGCGCGACCCGTCGATCGTCGAGTTCGTCGCCGAGAACGGCGTGACCTTCGTGACCACTTCCGCCGGCGACCCCACGAAGTTCACCCGGGCGCTGAAGGACGCGGGCATCACCGTCTTCCACGTGGTGCCGTCGTTGCGCGGCGCGCTGAAGGCGGTCGACGCGGGTGTCGACGGGCTGGTCGTGGAAGGCAACGAGGGCGGCGGTTTCAAGGCGCCGACCGGCGCGTCGACGATGGTGCTGTTGCCGCTCATCGCGTCACGCGTCGACGTCCCGATCATCGCCGCGGGCGGGGTGTGCGACGGGCGTTCGATGGCAGCCGCGTTCGTGCTCGGCGCGGAGGGCGTGCAGATGGGAACGCGCATGGTGAGCGCGGCCGAATCGCCCGTGCACGACAACTGGAAGCAACTGATCTGTTCTTCGAACGAGGGCGACACGTTGCTGCTCAACCGGCACTCGCCGCCCGCGTTCCGCGTGCTGCGTACCGGCTTCAGTGAGAGCGCCGAGACCGAGGACCGGGCGGTCATCCCGAGTCTGGAGGCGGTGCACGACCTCTACTTCGGCGGCAACCTCGAGGCCTCGTTCGCGTTCAGCGGACAGGTCGCGGGCCGCATCATACGAGGTGCTGCCCGTTGAGCAGATCCTGCGGGAGACGGTCGCCGATTGCGAGTCGGTGCTGAGCGAGGTGAGCGCGCGCGCTACTGCTGAGACTGCAGTACGCGCAGGACGCCCGCACCCGTGCCCCACGGCGAGTTCTTGATCGCCTCGGCCACCGCGGTCGCACTGTTCCCCGCGCTGAGCGCGGAGAGGATGTTCGAGTAGCGGCCGTTGGTGAGCGCGTGGACGTTGGCGTCGATGCCGTTCTGCGTACGTCGCGTAGTTCTTCACGCCGACGCTGTTGAACTGCGTCTCACCGCTGAAGCCCCCCTGCGTCGTGGCCAACGGGTTGAACGAGGCCTTCGTGCCCTCGGCCTGCTCCCACGCAGTGATGGCCTTCACGTTCTCCGACGTGATCGGCATGTTCAGCTTGGTGAGGAAGTCGCGGGCCCACTGGACCGAGTCGACGCCCGCCCTGTTCAACGAACCCGAACTCGTCGGGACGCTGCCGGAGGTGGCCGTGGTGCTCTGCGCGGACGCGAGGGCATCGGCGAACGACCCCGTGCTCGAGGTGGAATCGGCGCCGACCGAGGTCGGGTCCGAGGCCGTCGCCGTCGGGTCCGAAGCGCCCAGCACCCCGCCCGGAGTGGTCGTCCCCAGCCCGAACTGGCTCTGGATCTCCTGGATGCGCGCCTGTACTGCAGCGATCCCGTCCATCCCACCTCATCGACCACCCGCGCCGGCGGTGAAGGGAACCCCAAAACCCTGCCATCAGATGGCAGGGAAATTGACTCCATGAAGCGAAAACCCTGCCATCTGATGGCAGGGAATTAGGGGTGGAGGACGACCTTGATGGCACCGTGGGCGCGGTCGGTGGCCACGGCGAAGGCCTCGGGGGCGTCGGCGAGGGCGAAGCGATGGGTGATGACCGCGGGGACGATCTCCGGGTGGGCGCCCGAGATCGCGGCCGCGGCGTCGAACTCGCGGTGCCCGTGCAACTCGCCGTAGACGAACGCGGGGACGATCGTGACCTCGCGCATCTGCGCGTTCATGAACGAGATCGAGATCGGTTCCCAGGTGGTCGACACGAGCGCGATGGTGCCGGCGCGGCGGCAGGCGCGCACCGCGTCGTCGAACCCCGACGCGGTTCCCGCGGCCTCGAAGACCACGTCGCAGTCGCGGCCCGCATCGAGCGAAAGTCCGAGCGTTTCCGCGGCGCGGCGTTGCGCGTCGTGGCGCGCGACGATCGAAACGTCGGCGCCGAGATGTCGCGCGACCGCGCCGCTCAGGAGCCCAATAGTTCCCGCGCCGACGATGCCGACGCGCATTCCCGGCTCGATACCGACGCGATTGCACGCGTGCAGCGCGACCGCCAGCGGTTCGACGATCGACGCGCTGTTCGCGTCGATACCCGGCGGCAGTGGTACAAGGCACGACTCGGGAACGACGACTTCTTCGGCCATCCCGCCGTCGGTGAAGACGCCGAGCATGGTCGCGGTCGTGTCGTTACAGAGATTCGTCCGACCGTTGACACACTGCTCGCAGGCACCGCACGGAACGAACGGATGGACGGCCACTTCGGTTCCGTCGTCGAGCACGCCCGCCATCTCGTGACCGAGCGTTCCCGCCGCGAGCCCGGTCCGCACCATCTCGATGTCGGAGCCGCAGATACCCGCGCTGCGGATGCGCACGCGCGTCCCCGGACCATCGGGCACGGGCACGTCGACGACCCGGATGACACCTTCGAAACCACGAACGGCACGCATGGCCGCATTCTCTCACCGCTAATCTCCGGGCATGAGTGCCGCGTTCGCACAACCCACGTTGCGCCTTACCGAATCGCAGTACGCGGCGATCATCGGCAACTGCTACGACGGTCTGCCGAACGAAGCGTGCGGCCTGTTGATCGGCCCGCTCGGCGACAACGGCGAGCCGACGGGAGCGATCTCGGACGCCCGACCGTGCCGGAACGCCGACGCGTCGGCCGTGACGTACACCATCGATCCGCGCGACATGCTGGCCGCGATGCGCGCCGCGGAAGCGGCGGGGCACGAGATCGTGGGCGTCTGGCATTCACATACGCACACCGAGGGCTACCCGTCGCCGACCGACGTACGTCAGGCCGCGGACCCGGCGTGGCTGTACGTCATCGTGTCGCTGCGCGACCAGGCGCCCATGCTGCGCTCGTATCGCATCCGCGCCGACGAGATCGCCGAAGTCGCCGTCGAGCTCGACCGCGGCTAGGTACCGGCGCCCCCAGCCACGGCGGCCCTTTCCCGAAGGCCGTCCGAGGCGGGAATCCCGACTGATCGGGTCGGGTTGTAACCTGGCGGTATGGCCGTCGAGATCAAGCTGCCCACGGTGTTGCGGCCCCAGGCCGACGGTCAGGCGACCGTCGCGGTCGACGGCGCGACCGTCGGCGAGGTGTTCGGCATCGCTCGTCGAGCGCTATCCCGGCCTGCGGGGCAACCTGCTCGACGACGACGGGCGCGCTCCACAAGTTCGTGAACGTCTACAAGGACGACGACGACATCCGCTACCTCGACGGCCTCGACACCAAGCTCGCCGACGGCGACGTGCTCTCGATCCTGCCTGCGGTCGCCGGCGGCGCGTGACGCGTGCCGAAGCACGACGAGCATCCTCGGGCTGATCGGCGACACGCCGCTCGTCGGCGTGCACCAGCTTTCGCCCGAATCCCGACGTGCGCATCTGGGCCAAGCTCGAAGGCCAGAACCCGGGCGGTTCGTCGAAGGACCGCATCGCGCTCAAGATGATCGACCTCGCCGAGCACGACGGCGCGCTCACGCCCGGCGCAACGATCCTCGAACCGTCGTCGGGCAACACCGGCATCGGCCTCGCGCTGGTCGCGAAGCTGCGCGGCTACAAGCTGCGCGTGATCATGCCCGAGAACGTGTCGGTCGAGCGCCGCCAGCTGCTCGAGATCTTCGGCGCCGAGATCACGCCGTCGCCCGGCGAAGAGGGCAGCAACGGCGCGATCCGCATGGCCGAGAAGATCGCACGCCGACGAGCCCGAGCGCTACGTGTTCCTCTTCCAGTACGGCAACCCGGCCAACCCGCTCGCGCACTACGAGGGCACCGGTCCCGAGATCCTGCGCGACTGCCCCGAGATCGACGTGTTCGTCGCCGGCCTCGGCACGAGCGGCACGCTGATGGGCGTGGGCCGTTACCTGAAGGAGCACAAGCCCGACGTGAAGATCATCGCGGTCGAGCCGCCCGCGGGTGAGCTCGTGCAGGGTCTGCGCAACCTCGACGACGGCTTCGTTCCGCCGATCTTCGATCCCGCGGTGCTCGACCGGAAGCTGATCGTGCGGCCCCGCGGAGTCGATCGAAGTGGACGCGGCGCCTGCTCAACGAGTGCGGCGTGTTCGCCGGCATCTCGTCGGGCGCGGCGATGGCGGGCGCGGTGAAGGCCGCCGCAGCAGATGGACGCGCGGCACGATCGTCACGCTGCTGCCCGACGGTGGTTGGAAGTACCTGTCGTCGGGCGCGTGGACCGATCCGATCGACGAGGTCGTCGAGCGCGCGACGCGCATCAACTACTGGTGATCGCGCGCGTCGCACGCGGTCGAGATGTCTGCGCGCCGGCGGTCTCGTCGCGTTCCCGACCGAGACCGTCTACGGACTCGGTGCCGACGCCGCGAACCCCGACGCGGTGCATCGGCTCTTCGCGGTCAAGGGCCGCCCGGCCGATCATCCCGTGATCGTGCACGTCGGCGTCGCGCCGCGCAGCTCGACGAGCTCGGTCGCGACGTACCCGACGCTCGCGCACGCGCTCGCCGACGCGTTCTGGCCCGGGCCGCTGACGCTCGTCGTGCGGCGCAACCCGGATCGCGTCGCTGCCGAGGTCACCGGCGGGCGCGACACCGTCGGGATCCGCGTGCCCGACCATCCGGTCGCGCTCGAGTTGCTCGACGCGTTCGGCGGCGGCATCGCCGCGCCGTCGGCGAACCGTTTCGGCCGCGTCAGCCCGACGACCGCGCAGCACGTGCGCGCCGATCTCGGCGACCGACGTCGACGCTCGTGCTCGACGGCGGTCCGTGCGCGGTCGGCGTGGAGTCGACGATCGTCGACGTGACCGGAGCCGCGCCGGTCGTGCTCCGCGTCGGCGGCGTCGGCGCGGAACGCCTGGCCGCGGTGGTCGGCGCCCCGCTCGCCCGGGTCGCACGAGTGGCGAGATCGCGGCGCCGGGCACGCTCGCTTCGCACTACGCGCCCGCGGCCCGGGTCGAGCTCGTGAGCCGCGCGCCGAGCATCGACGAGCGGCGCGGCGGCAGCTCGCGCGCCGGCGGCCTGACCGTCGGCGTGCTCGAGGCGCCGCGCCGACGCCGGCCGAATACGCCCGCGTCCTCTACGACCGGCTGCGCGCGGCTCGACGGGCCGGGCGTCGACGTGATCCTGGCCGTCGTGCCCGCCGACGCCGACGCCGACGGCATCGGCGCCGCGGTTGCCGACCGTCTCCGGCGGGCCGCGACCGGCCACTAGCGTTCGGCCGTGGCGATCGTGCTCGACGACCGGCCGATCGGCGTCTTCGACAGCGGCCTCGGCGGGCTCACCGTCGTGCGGGCGCTGCTCGATCTCGTGCCCGACGACCGACGTCGTCTACTTCGGCGACACCGGCCGATTTCCCTACGGCCCGAAGCCGCCCGACGAGGTCCTGAAGTACTCGCTCGAGATCGTCGACCTGCTGCTCGAGCACGACGTGCGCATGGTCGTGGTCGCCTGCAACAGCGCCGCGGCCGCGGCGCTCGACCACCTGCGCGACGCAGCTCGACGTCCCCGTCGTCGGCGTGATCGAGCCCGGCCTGCGCGCCGCGCGCGCGCGCGACGCGCACGGGCCGCGTCGGCGTGATCGGCACGGTCGGCACGATCGCGTCGGGCGCGTACCAGCGGGCGGCGGCCGAGCTCGACCCGAACCTCGGAGCTCACGTGCGCCGCGTGTCCCGGGCTTCGTCGAGTTCGTGGAAGCAGGGCGACGTCGATTCCGATCAGGTGCACGTGCTCGCCGAACGGCTGCTCGCGCCGGTGCGCGGCGCGACGTCGACACCCTCGTGCTCGGTTGCACGCACTACCCGCTTGCTCGCCCGCACGATCGCCGACGTCATGGGGCCCGAGGTCGTGCTGGTCTCGAGCGCGGACGAGACCGCGTTCGAGGTGCGGGCCGAACTCGCCGAACTGAATGAGGCCGGCCGACGTATCGACCGACGAGTCAAGTTCATGACGAGTGGGGATTCGGCACGTTTCGCGAGCTGGGCGCGCGGTTCCTCGGCCCGGAAGTCGAGCAGGTGGAGGCGTGGTCGTGGAGCTGACCGTTCTCGGGTGCTCCGGCAGCTACGGCTCGCCGGCCGGCGGCGCGTGCAGCGGCTATCTCGTGCGCGCCGGCGACGCGGTCATCTGGATGGACTGCGGCAACGGCTCGTTCGCGAACCTGCAACAGCACGCGAACCCGGCCGACCTCACCGCGGTCGTGATCACCCACGCGCACCCCGATCACTGCGTCGACATCTACGGGCTGCACGTGCTGTACAAGTACGGGCTCGAGCGCCGCGGCCTTCCGGTGTACGCGCCCGAAGGTGTCGAGAAGGTGCTCGAGGACCTCGTGGGCGACTGGACCGACACCTTCGACTGGCGGCTCGTCGGCGACGGCGACCGCGCCGACGATCGGCGACACGCAGCTGCGGTTCTCGCGCACCGATCATCCGCTGCCGACGGTCGCGGTCGAGCTCGAGCACGACGGCAAGCGGCTCGTGTACACCGCCGACACCGGTCCGGAGTGGAGCGTCGACGCGTTCGGCCCGGGCGCCGATCTCGTGCTCTCCGAGGCGACGTATCAGCACGACGACATCCGCGCGCCGATCCATCTGTCGGCCCGCCAGGCCGGTGAGGCGGCGCGCGAGGCCAAGGCGCGCCGGCTGATGCTCACCCATTTGTGGCCGACGCTCGACCCGGTAGCCTCCGTCGAAGAGGGCTCGGAAGCGTTCGGGCGCGCGGTGACGCTCGCGGCGCCGCACCTCGTCACCCACATCTAGATCCCGGCCGGCATTCGCCGGGACGCAAGTCGTCGAAGGAGTCGCCTTGACCACACGTGCATCCGGCCGCGCAGCCCGACGATCTGCGGAACGTCACGTTCGTGCGCGACTACACCGAGATGGCCGACGGTTCGGTGCTCGTCGAGTTCGGGCGCACGCGCGTGCTCTGCACCGCGTCGGTCGAGAGCGCGCGTCCCGCCGTGGCTGAAGGGCTCGGGCAAGGGCTGGGTCACGGCCGAGTACTCGATGCTGCCGGGCTCGTCGCCCGAGCGCGTCGGCCGCGAGGCCGCGCAAGGGCAAGCAGAGCGGCCGCACGCAGGAGATCCAACGCCTGATCGGTCGTTCGCTGCGCGCCGCCACCGACCTGCGGCTGATGCCCGACGTGCAGATCACCGTCGACTGCGACGTGCTGCAGGCCGACGGCGGCACGCGCACCGCGTCGATCTGCGGCGGCTGGATCGCGCTGCACGACGCGTGCAGCCGGCTCGTCGACCGAAGGACGTGCTCGCCCGGCACCCGATCCTGCAGCCCGTGCGCCGCGATCTCGGTCGGCGTGATCGACGGCACGCCGATGCTCGACCTCGAGTACTCCGAAGACGTGCGCGCCGAGGTCGACATGAACGTCGTGATGACGGGCGACGGTCGCTTCGTCGAGGTGCAGGGAACCGCCGAGGGTGTGGCGTTCACGCGCGCCGAGCTCGACGCGTTGCTCGGCCTCGCCGAGAACGGCATCGCAGGAGATCATCGCGCGCGCAGCGGGAGATGGTCGCGGAGTCGCCCGCGCCCCGCGTTCGGTGACACCTGCCGCTCCCGTTCGTCCTCGCGACGCGGAACGCCGACAAGGCGCGCGAGATCGTCGAGATCTTCGTCGCGCTCACGCGACCTGCCGCTCGTCGCGTATCTCGATCGACGGACGATCGGCGTTCCTCGTCGACGCGCCCGACGGGATCGCGGCGTCGGTGGCCGCCGCTCGCGCTGCCCGCCGAGCGCGCCCGATGTCGAAGAGACCGGCGCCACCCTCGAGGAGAACGCGCGGATCAAGGCCGTCGGCGCTGGCCGACGCGCTCGGGCTGCTCGCGGTCGCCGACGACACCGGGCTCGAGGTCGACGCGCTCGAACGGCGCGCCGGGCGTCTACTCGGCGCGCTACGCGGGTGAGCGACGCGACCTACGCCGACAACGTCGCCAAGCTGCTCGCGCGAGCTCGACGGCGTCGACTATCCGCGCTGCGGACGGCCCGCTTCGCCACCGTCGCCATCGCCCGCTGGCCCGACGGGCGACGAGGTGGTGGCCCGCGGCGAGGTCGAAGGTGTGATCGCGGCGCGCCCGCGGGTGAGGGCGGCTTCGGGTACGACCCGGTGTTCGTGCCGGTCGAGGGCGACGGCCGCACGTTTGCGGAGATGGCGCCGGAAGAGAAACATGCGGTCTCACACCGCGGCCGGGCGTTTCGGGCGCTCGCGGCGCGGCTGACCGGCCCGGCGCACTAGAGGAGTTGGCATGGCGTTGCACCCGTCGGCGGAGATGATGGTCCAGGTGCTCAACGACTCGGGCCTCACCTTCGGGCCCGACGCCACCCCGGAGACTCGTCGCGCCGCGATGATCGCCGCCACGACCAATCCGCTGTTCCCCAAGCATCCCGTGCACGACGTCGTCGATCGCACGATCCCGGGGCCGGCCGGCGACATCCCCGTCCGCGTGTTCCGCCCGAGCGCCGCGAGCGGGCTGCCCGTTGCTGTTGTGGTTCCACGGCGGCGGTTGGGTGACGGGCAACCTCGATACGCACGACCAGCTCGGGCGACTGCTGGCCGACGCCGTCGGCGCGGTCGTGGTCTCGGTCGACTACCGGCTCGCCCCCGAGGCCAAGTTCCCCGCCGCGGCCGACGACTGCCTCGCCGCGTACGAGTGGGCGCTCGCGCACGCCGACGAAGTCGGTGCGGATCCGGCACGCGTCGCGATCGGCGGCGACAGCGCGGGCGGGAACCTCGCGGCCGTCGTCGCGCTCGACGCGCGCGAGCGCGGGCTGCCGCAGCCGAAGCTGCAGCTGCTCGTGTATCCGGTCACCGACTACGAGCTCGACAGCGCGTCGATGATCGACAACGCCAAGGGCTACTTCCTCGAAGCCGACACGATGCGCTGGTTCTGGGATCACTACGCCCGGACGCCCGCCGACTTCGCCGACCGCGCTTGTCGCCGATGCGCGCCACCGATCTCGTCGGGGCTCGCCCGCGCCGTGGTGGTGACGGCCGAGTACGACCCGCTGCGCGATCAGGGCGAGGCGTACGGCGCGCGCCTGCCGCGACGCGCGGGTCCCGACCGAGGTCGTGCGCGCCGACGGTCTGATCCACGGCTTCTTCGGTATGCACGACGTTCATGCCGCCCGGCCAAGAAGCGTGGGACGTATCCGTCGCCGCGCTGCGGGCCGAGCTCGGTACCGTCTGATGCCGCTGCATCCGCAGGCCCAGGTGTTCTTGGACTGCGGTGAACGCCGCGCCGTACCTTGCGCCGAGCGACGCGCGGGTGGAAGAGATCCGTACCGGATTCGGCACGCTGGTCACCTTGCGCGGCGGGCGAACCGGAAGCCGTCTTCGCGATCGAAGACGCCGACGCCGACGGCGTTCCGGTGCGCGTGTACCGCCCGGCGCCCGATCCCGATCTGCCGGTGATCGTGTACTTCCACGGAGGTGGCTGGACGATCGGCAGCGTCGAGCAATTCGACCGCATCACGCGCCAGGTCGCGAACGCGACGGACGCGATCGTCGTGTCGGTCGACTACCGGCTCGCACCCGAGCATCCGTTTCCGGCGCCGCTCGACGACTGCTGGCAGGCGCTCGTCAGTGGACGGCGAAGAACGCGGCGACGTTCGGCGGCGACGCGACGCGCCTCGCGGTGATGGGCGACAGCGCCGGCGGCAACCTCGCCGCGGTGTGCGCGTTGTCGGCCCGCGACGCGGGTGGTCCGGCGTTGGCGCTGCAGGTGCTCGTGTACCCCGTCGTCGATTGCGACTTCGAGACCGCGTCGTACCAAGAGAACGGCGCGGGTTACCTGCTCGAGCCGAGCACGACATGAAGTGGTTCTTCGCCTGCTACGCGGGCGCCGACGCCGATCGTTCCGACTGGCGCATCTCGCCGTTGCGCGCGCCCGATCTCAAAGGCGTCGCGCCCGCCGTCGTCATCACCGCGGAGTACGACCCACTGCGGGACGAGGGCGAGGCGTACGCCGAGCGGCTCGTCGAGGCGGGGGTCGAGGTCGCGCTATCACCGCGTACGACGGCATGATCCACGCCTTCTTCGGCCTGTCCGGCCGTCTTCGACGCGAGCCGCGATGCATTGCAACGTGTCAGCACCGATTTGCGCGCGCGCGTTCGGTACGCTCTCCGACTGAATGGCAGTACTCGACGTCGCCGGGTTCGTCGCCGATCTCAAAGACCACGCCGTCGAGCACGGCTTCCACGTGCACGACGAACGTCACTTCGTCGAGAGCTACTCGCTGCGCCAGACCTGGGAGGTCGACCTGCATCCCGAGGAAGGCTGCGAGGGGCCCGTCGACCTGTACCTCTCGCTCGAGATCGATCCCGCGGGTGCTGCTCGGCTTCGAGGACGCGGTGATCGAGGTCGGCGACGACTGCCGAACCCGACGACGCATTCCACTTCCCGCTGAGCTTCACCTGGGCGCTGCCGCCGCTCGCGCACGGCCCCGATCTGCTCGTGCTCGCCACCGATCTGGCCGGCGTCGGCGGTCGCGATCTTCCCCTCGACGTCTCGGCCACCGATTCGTACCCGTCGGCCACCGACGCGCCGGAGCGATCGCTGCGCATCGTCGCCCACCAGACGCGTCTCGCTCATCGGCATCCGCCGGGGCGAGGAGGTGCCGTGCGACACGCTCGAAGCCTGCCTCGCGGTCAGCCGCTACCTGCTCGAGCAAGCGGTCGGCTGGCTCGACTGACCACACGCCTGAAGTTGCCGCCGGAATCACAGCAGAATCTGATTCCAGGCCCTCGGTAGAATGGGCGCGTGGCAATGCGCACCGACTGCCGGCACTACGAGAGCCGCACGTACGCGTCGGGTGAAGCCGTGCGCAAGTGCCTGCTCGACCTTGCGCCCGAAGCGCCGTGGAACTGCCCGGCCGACTGCCCGCGCTACGAGCGCCGCAAGATCGACGCGGGCTGGCAGTACGGGTCGCTCGCGAACAGCGCCGAGCCCGCGGCGGCCGAGCCCGAGATCGCGATGAACGACGACATCGCGGCGTTGCTCGACGAAACCGAGAGCATCGTGAACGCGGCCGGCGCCGACCTCCTCGCCAAAGAGGCGAAGCGGAATGCGCAGCGCAAAGGCATGTTCCGTAAACGTAAGAAGCGCTGACCGGTCGACCGATAGTTTCCCGACGTGAGTATCGCGGCTCGTCGGCGCGCGGCACCCGTCGAGCAGCGGGCTGTCGGTGCAGTGCTCATCGCGGTCGCGCTGTGGTCGGCCACGTCGTTGTTCGTCCGCGCCGGACACTCCGACGCGTTGGTGTTCACCACGTACCGGTTGTGGTCGGCGTTGCCGCCGCTGGCCGCGATCGTCTTCTGGCGGTCGAAGCACGCGGAGGCCGCTCCGTTCTGGCCTGACGATCTGACCCGCGTGCGCTGGACGCTGTTGCTCATCGGCGCCGGCGCGTTCTTCGTCGCCGGCGCCGCGACCACGTTCGTGGCCGTCGGGGAGACCCGGCTGCTCGACGTCACCTTGATCGGTTCGCTGCAACCCGTCCTGATCATCGGGTTCGCCGTCGCGTTTCTCGGTGAACACGTCGCGCGTACACACCTGATCCGCGCCGCGGTCGCGATCACGGGCACGATCCTGGTTGCCGTCGCCGCGTCGGGCAGCGGTTCGTGGAGCCTGACGGGCGACATCGTCGCGGTCGTGAGCCTCGTGTTCAACGCGGGGTGGTTCCTCTACGGGCGCGTATTGCGCACGCGGATCGTCATCGATCCATTCGCGTTCATGCTCGGCACGCTGACCGCCGCCGCGCTGCTGATGACGCCGATCGCGCTCGTCGCCCACGGCTCACTCGGCATCAGTCGCCGGGGACTCGTCTTCGCGCTGTGCACGATGGTCGCGGGCACCACCGCCCACGTGTTGATGATCTGGGCGCATCGCCACGTAGCCACGTCCGTGTCGTCGCCGATGTTGTTGGGGGAGACGCCGCTCGTCGCGGGCGGGGCGTGGATCTTCTTCGGTGAGTCGATCACGGTGCTGCAAGGGGTCGGCGCGGCGGCGGTGGTCGGTTCACTCTGGGGCGTGACGCGCGGCCCCGAGCTCGAACACGTCGAGCACGACGTGCCCGACCCCGTCGCGCCAACCTGAGCGCGGGCTGAGTGCTCCGAGTCAACTTTGCGACAACGCGTCAACATGAGGTGCGCAACAGGTGTTGACGCTGGTAGCGTCGCCCGGGCGGTCCACCAAGCCGAGTGACAGAGGGCATGACACAAAAAGACTTCCACCACCCCCGCGTGAACCAGGCCGCGGGCATGATCTCCGTCCAGGCCGGATGCACCACCGACGAGGCGCTGCTCATCCTGCGCGAGCGGGCCGCCGCCACCGGTGAGAGCCTCGACGACCTCGCGCTGGCCACCGTCGAGCGCCGCCTCCGCTTCGAGCCTGCGACGTAGCCTCGACCGCATGCCCCGCCCGAAGCCCGTTCCCGATGCCGGCCCGGTCGACGCCGAGCACGAAGCGCTCCGGGTGCAGGCCCTGGAACAGCTCGACGACATTCACCGGACCGTCGTCGAGGCGCGCACCTACATGCGGTCGTACCAGGCGGCGCTGGAGAAGACCCGGCGCAGTCTGCGCGAGGGCGGTCAGGCCTCCGACATGCCCGGCCTCTTCGACGTCGGACTCGTGGCGTCGAGCTTCTCCGAGCGCCTCAACAACATCGAGAAGGCTCGCAGCGCGACCCGCATGACGCTGTGGCGGATGCAGGCCGTCGAAGGCATGACCAACGCCCAGATCGCCCACGCGTGGGGCTTCTCCCGCCAGCTCGTGTCGCGCACACTCGCGCGCCGGTCCAAGGGTGCGAGCGGGGAGACTCGAACTCCCACCTCTTTCGAGACCGGGACCTAAACCCGGCGCGTCTGCCAGTTCCGCCACGCTCGCGCGCCCCATCTTCGCACCTTCGCCTCGAAATCCTGCCAGGTGGGCACGCTCACCCACCGCAGCGGTACGTGAGCGTGCCCACTGTTGGCGGAGGCGGGGGGGCGGGTTAGATGCTGGTCCAGCCGCCGTCTACGCAGACGACCTGGCCGGTGAGGAAGCTGCTCGCGTTGCTGGCGAGGAAGAGCAGCGCGCCGTCGAGCTCGTGTTCCTCGCCACCGCGGCCCATGGGCGTGCGTTGGCGCATCCAGCGTTCCGACCGCTCCTCGCCGAACATCAGTCTCGGTCATCTCGCTGCGGAACCACCCGGGCGCGAGACAGTTGACGCGCACCCCGCGTCGGGCCCACTGCGCACTGAGCTCGCGCGTCAGGTTGATGAGTCCGCCCTTCGACGCCGCGTACCCCGCCTCGGGGATCTGACCGACGCCGACGATGCCCCAGATCGACGCGACGTTGACGATCGCGCCGCCCGTCTCCGCGGCCACCATCGCCCGCGCGCACTCCCGCGCCAGTTCGAACGGCGCGACGAGGTTGACGCGCAATGTCGCCGCGAACTGTTCGGTGCTCTCGTCGAAGGCGGGAGTGGGTGTGCTCGTACCCGCGTTGTTGACCAAGACGTCGACGCGGCCGTAGTGCGCGAGCGTGGCCGCGACCAACGATTCGGGGGCACCTTCCAACGAGAGGTCGCACGCCACGACGTGCGCGTCGCGCAACTCCGCCGCCAATGCTTCGAGTCGCTCCGACGCGGCGGGCCGCGATCACGACCCGGGCGCCCGCCGCGTCGAGCACGCGCGCGAAGCGTGCGCCGAGCCCGGCACTGGCGCCGGTCACGATGACGACTTTGTCGTCGAGGCGGAAGGGGGCGAAGGGATCGAGCGTCACGGCCTGGGAATCTAGCGACATCAGGCGATAGCGTCGCCGGCATGGCGAGCGACGACATCCGGCCGTTCCGAGTCGAGGTTCCCGAAGCGGTGCTCGACGATCTGCGCGATCGGCTTGCCCGCACACGTTGGCCCGACCAGATTCCCGGCAGCGGGTTGGGACTACGGCACCGATCTCGCGTACCTGCAGGATCTCTGCGACACGTGGCAGAACACGTTCGACTGGCGCGCGCAGGAGGCGCGGTTCAATCGCTGGCCGCACTTCCTCACCGACATCGACGGCCAGCAGATCCACTTCATCCACGCGCGTTCCGACAATCCCGACGCGCTGCCGTTGATCATCACGCACGGCTGGCCGGGTTCGGTGGCCGAGTTCCTCGACGTGATCGAACCGCTGCGCGACGAACTTCCACGTGGTGGCGCCGTCGCTGCCCGGCTACGGCTGGTCGGGCGCCGACGACGCGAGCCGGGTTGGGACGTGCAGCGCGTCGCCGAGACGTGGGCGATGCTGATGGCGCGCCTCGGGTACGACCGCTACGGCGCGCAGGGTGGCGACTGGGGTGCGATGGTGTCGGCGCGCCTCGCGGCGATCGACGCCGAGCACATGATCGGGCTGCACTCGCAACATGCTGCTCGCCTTCCCCGACGACGCGAGCGGCATCACGCTCACCGAGCAACGAGGTCGCCGACCTCGCCGCGGCCGGCGAGTTCATGACGACGGGCGCGGCCTACCAGGAGATCCAGGGCAAGAACCCGCAGACGCTCGGCTACGGCCTCACCGACTCGCCGGCCGGGCTCGCCGGGTGGATCGTCGAGAAGTTCCTCGTCTGGACCGACAACAACGGCAGCCCGGAAGACGCGGTCACCCGCGACCAGCTGCTCACGAACCTCACCGTCTACTGGGTGACGAAGACGATCAACTCGTCGATCCGCCTGTACTGCGAGTCGTCGCGGACGGGCCGGTTCGGGCCTACCGGCGAGTACATCACGGTCCCCACTGCGGCGGCGGTGTTCCCCAAGGAGATCTTCCGGATCCCGCGAGGCGTACGCGGAGACGCGGTTCAACCTCGTCCGCTACACCCGCTTCGACCGGGGCGGCCACTTCGCCGCGCTCGAGGAGCCCGACCTGCTGGTCAGATGACGTCACGGGAGCCTTCTTCAAGCGAGCTGCGGTGAGGACATGCACGATCTCGTGATCAAGGGCGGCTCGGTCGTCGACGGCACCGGCACGCCCGGCGCGAACCGCCGACGTGGCGATCACCGACGGCGTCGATCACCGAGGTCGGCGCGGTCAACCGGCTGCGCCCGCGAGACGGTCGACGCCGACGGCGCGCTCGTCACGCCCGGCTTCGTCGACGTGCACACGCACTTCGACGGTCAGGTCACCTGGGATCCGCTGCTGACGCCCGACGTGCTGGCACGGCGTGACCACGGTCGTGATGGGCAACTGCGGCGTCGGTTTCGCGCCGGTGCAGCCCGACAAGCCACGAGTGGCTGATCGGTCTGATGGAAGGTGTCGAGGACATCCCCGGCGCCGCGTTGTCGGCAGGCATCCAGTGGGAGTGGGAGACGTTCCCCGAGTATCTCGACGCGGTCGAGCGCACGCCGAAGCTGCTCGACGTCGGCGCGCAGGTGCCGCACGGCGCGGTGCGCGGCTACGTGATGGGGGAGCGCGGCGCGAAGAACGAGCCCGCGACCGCCGACCGACATCGAGGCGATGGCCGCGCATCGTGAAGCGAAGGCATCGAGGCCGGCGCGCTCGGCTTCTCGACCAGCCGCACGATCGCGCACATGGCGATCGACGGCGAGCCCGTGCCCGGCACGTTCGCGGCGCGAAGACGAGCTGTTCGGCATCGGCCGCGTGCTCGGCGAGCTCGGCACCGGCGTGTTCGAGCTCGCGCCGGCCGGCGCGCTCGGCGAAGACCTCGCCGCGCCCGAGCTCGAGATGGCGTGGATGCGCAAGCTGTCGGCGGCGATCGAGCCGCCCGGTCACGTTCGCGCTGACCCAGAACGACCACGACCCCGACTCGTGGCAGCGCATGCTCGAGCTCTGCGCGGAGGCCGCCGCCGAAGGCGCGCAGGTGACGCCGCAGGTCGCGGGCCGGCCGGTGAGCCTGCTGCTCGGGCTGCAGACGTTCCACCCGTTCGCGTACTGCCCGTCGTGGGCGCCGATCGGCGCGCGCGCCGCTCGCGGAGAAGGTCGCGGCGATGCGCGATCCCGAGCTGCGCGGCGAAGCTGCTGGCCGAGGTCGACGCCGCGATCGCGCCGATGCGCCAGTTCCTCGATCCCGAGCGCGCGTTCCCGATCGGTGACCACGCCCGACTACGAGCCGTCGCCCGAGAACAGCGTGGCCGGAATCGCCCGCGCGTCAGAACCGCGGCGGAGATGGAAGTGTTCTACGACGTGCTGATGCACGACGACGGCCTCGAGTCTCGTGCATGCGGCCGTTGCTCAACTACACCGGACTTCTCCCTCGACGCGGTGCGCGAGATGCTGTCGCACCCGACCACCGCGTGGGGTCTCGGCGACGGCGGCGCGCACTGCGGCACCACCTGCGACGCGAGCACGCCCACGTTCATGCTCACGCACTGGGCCCGCGACCGCGCGCACGACCGGCTCCCGCTCGAGTGGATCGTGAACAAGATGACCGCCGAGACCGCGTCGCTCTACGGCCTCGGTGACCGCGGCGTGCTGCAGCCCGGCAAGATCGGCGACGTGAACGTCATCGACTTCGACCACGCTGCAGCTCGAGACGCCGGTGATGGTGCACGACCTGCCCGGCGACGCCCGTCGCTTCGTGCAACGGGCTCGGGGCTACGTCACGACCGTCAAGTCGCGGCACAGGTCATCCTGTGCGACGGCGACGACCAGGGCGCGCGCCCGGGCCGAGCTGCTCCGCGGCGCGCGCTGACGCGTCAGTAGCCGGGCTTCCAGATCATCAGGACGAGGAACACCACGACGAAGACGTTGAGCGTGGCGCCGGCCGCGGCCATGCCGCTTTCCGATCGCCTGACACTCTGCGCGCCTGCGGCGGCGGGCCGCCGACGGGCGCGCGGGCCCTGCTCCATCTCGAGCAGCAGCGCGTTGATCTTCTTGTGCCCGGGGATGAGGATCGCTGTGCGAGATCCCGATCGCCACGACGTAGATCAACGAGCGCGAGCCAGACCCACGTCTGCGAGAACTTCGATGCCCTTGTCGCTGTCGAGCACGAGCAGGATGCCGAAGACCGGGATCGGTAGATGAACTTCTCCGCGATGTTCGACACCGCAGAAGTTCGCCTCGGAAACCGCACGACCGGCGGGACCCGGACGCTTCTGCGCCTGCGCCGCGTACAGGCCGTTCAGCATCACCGCGCCGAGACCGACGATGGCCGACAGGATGTGGAGCACGAGCAGGGTCTTGTACAGACCCGAGCCGACAACTGCGATCACGGTGGTCCTCCGTTGCGAATTCGGTCGGGAGATGCTGACACACGCGCCCCGGCTCGCGTCGCATTGCGGCATGATGCGGCCATGAGCACTGGCGATCGCCCACGTCGGGTCGGGCTCCTGGCGCCGATGCCGTCGGAGTTCGGTCCGCTCGTCCGGGCCCTCGCGCTCCAGCAGGCCGGTGTGCAGTACCAAGGGAAGGCCGGATCCATCGAGCTCGTGGCGGCCAAGACCGGGATCGGGACGCAGCGGGCGGCCGAAGCGACCGCGCGGCTGCTCGACGCGTCGGCGGTCGATCACGTGATGGTCGTCGGGATCGCGGGCGGGATGGGCCCGAGCGTCGTCGGCGAGTTGATCTTCCCGGAGGTGGTCGTCGACAAGGCGTCGGGAACGGAGTATCGACCGTCGCCGCTCGGCCCGGTCGAGTCGCGCGGGCGGCTCGTCACCCACGACGACTTCGACATGCAGCCGACCGAACGCGATGCACTCGTCGCCGACGGATTCGTCGCGGTCGACATGGAGACGGCCGCGGTCGCGGGGGTGTGCGAAGGCCGGGGCGTGAAATGGTCGGCGGTCAGGGCGATCAGCGACCTCGTCGGCGTCACACCCGGCGACGTGATCGGGCTCGCCCAACCCGACGGCAGTCCCAATGTCGGCGCTTCGATTCGCTATCTCGTCACCAAGCCGTGGCGCATCCCGCGCCTCGTGCGACTCGGCTTCGATGCGAAGAACGCGGCCGACGGCGCCGCGCAGGCCGCGGCGCGGCTGCTGGAAGAAGCCGGCGGCGAGCCCGCCAGCTGACGAGCTGACGTTCCCGAACACCCAACTGTGGGCACGCTCACGCACCGAGGCGGTACGTGACCGTGCCCACTGTTGGGGGGATTTTGCTCAGGCAGCCTCGACCCGGAACACCGGGTGTTGGTCGGCGATGGCGCGCAACTCGTCGTCGGTCGAGTCGGGGCCGACACCCTGGAAGAACACACCGACTTCCATCTTCCAGCGCCGCAGGTACGAACGCAGGACCGCGACCTTGTCGTCGTCGGCGATCTCGACGGCGCGGAAGGCCTCGACCCGGCGGCCCAGGCGCAGCTCACCGCCCCCTGCGGCCCGCATGTTGCGGACCCACTGCGTCGTGCCGCGCGGCGCGACGAGGTACTGCGTTCCTTCGATCTCGAGCAGGTTGACCGGGGTCGTGCGGACGGCGCCGCTCTTGCGGCCCACGACCCGGAGTTCCCGGGAGCCCCACACGCTGATGCCGAGCCGGGTGGCGACGGCGACGGCCCGGTTGAAGACGTTCCGGGTGAACCAACCCGGCTGCTGGTAGTGGGTGGTGATGTCGGTCTGGGTTGCGTCCATCTCGGGCTCCTTGGTAAAGCGAGAGCACTGCTCTCGGTGTGACCTCAGCATGGACCTCTCGGCCGGGCGTGTCAAGAGCACTGCTCTCGTTTCTTGTCACTGCTCTCGAAATGGGTCAGACTGGGCCCGTGGCAACCACCGGCATCTCCCGCACGGCCCGCGATCGTGCTCGCACCGAGCTGACGGAGGAGATCAAGCGGGTCGCCCGCCGGCACCTCGCCGAGCAGGGTTCCTCCGCGCTGTCGTTGCGGGCGGTCGCCCGCGAGGTCGGGATGGTGTCGTCGGCCGTCTATCGGTACTTCCCGAGTCGCGACGACCTGCTGACCGCGTTGATCATCGACGCCTACGACGCGGTCGGCGAACGCGCCGAGGCGGTCGAGAACGGGGGCCGCGCCCGGACGGCGGAGGCACGGTGGTTGGCCGTGTGCGAAGCCGTGCGGGCGTGGGCGCTCGCCAACGCACACGAATACGCGCTCATCTACGGCAGCCCGGTTCCGGGTTACGCCGCGCCAGAGGCGACGATCGTTCCCGCGAGCCGCGTTCCGTTGGTGTTGCTACGCATACTCGCGGCGGCCGTCGCGCACGACGAGATCGTCACCGGCGAAACGCCGGCTATGACGCGGTCGATTCGCTCCGACTTTGCCGAGCTCCGGCGTACGGCCGCGCCCGCGGTGCCCGACGCGGTGTTGTCGCGCGGCCTCCTCGTGTGGGCCGAAGTGCTCGGGACGATCAACCTCGAGCTGTTCGGCCACCTCAACAACGTGATCCACGACTACGACGCGTTCTTCACGTTGCAGATGCGGCGCGCGTCCGAATTCCTCGTACGCGGCTGACCTCAGCGGCCGCGCCGCACGTCGGCGAACGCATGCGTCAGCCGTTCGGCCGCGGCTTCGAGCTCGAGCAACGGTCGGTCGAAACACACGCGGAGATGCGTGCGCGCGGTTGCGTGCCGCGACGCCGACGCGCCGATCGCCACGGTGACGCCGTGTTGGCGCGCCAGGCGAGCGAACGTGGGCGCGTCGACGCCGGTGTCGATCCACAGCGACAGACCGCCGGCCGGGGCTTCGACCTGCCAATCCGGGAGCTGACGGCGCAGGAGACGGACGAAGAACCGGGCGCGCTCGGCGAGCAGCGCCCGGCGCCGGTCGATGACCTCGTCGTACTGCTCGAGGAGCCGGCCGGCCAGGATCTGCGCGGGAACGCTCGTCCCGAAGTCGGTGCGCTCGCGCTCCTGAACGGTTGCCTCCACGAGGCTCTTCGACGCGCGCAGCCAACCGACCCGCAGGCCGCCCCATGCGACTTTGCTCGTGCTCTCGACCGCGATGACCGGCGCGCGTTCGCAGAGAACCGAAAGCGACGGCGGGCGCGAAACGCGAAAGGTGAGATCGGCAACGGTGTTGTCCTCGATCACCGGCAGGTTCAGGCGGTCGAGCCGATCGGCGAGGCGCACCATGTCGGAGCGCCGGCGGACACGCCCGGTCGGGCTGTGCACCGCGGGCACCAGCACGATCGCCCGGGCGCCGCCGGCGCGGACGAGTTTGGCCATGGCGTCGGTCGCGTCGCCGACGACATCGAGGGGGAGCGGGAGCGGTCGGAGCCCACGGGCCTCGAGGAGATCGAAGACGCCGACGTACGTGGGATCCTCGATCGCGACGACGTCACCGCGGCGGGTCACGGCCCCGAGCGCGAGATGCAGCGCATGCTGCGCACCGTTGGTCACGTGTACCTCGTCGGCGGTGGTCCGGTCGCCGCGGGCGGTGTGGCGCGCGGCGATGGTGTCGCGCAACGCGGGCAGCCCGGCCGGCGCGTATCCGTGCGCGGGCGCGATCGCGGTGAGGTCGGCCCCGTCGAGGGCAAGGGGCGGGAGGTGCGACGCGTCGGTCGGCACCGACGCCGCGAGATTGATGTGGTTGGTCCCGAGCAGGAGCCGCCGCGCGGTCGTGTCGTCCGGTCCGGCATCGATATCCGACGCGGTCACCCACGTACCGCGACCCTGTCGCGAGGTGAGCAGGCCCTCGGCGCGGAGCTCGTCGAGCGCGCCGACCACCGTGGCGCGGCTGACGCCGAGCACGCTTGCGATCGCGCGCTCGGGCGGCAGGAACGTCCCCGCGGGCAGTAGCCCGCTGCCGATGCGGGAGCGCACGAGTTGCGCGAGCCGGCGCGCGAGCGGCCCGTGACCGTTCTCCTCCCATCCTTCGACGAGCAACCCGAACCGGGTGGGCCCGACGGTCGTTGTCTGTGCGACCACGGTCCAATTCTCGGTGATTGGACCGTGACGTTCAAGTCCAATTCCGGCACAGTCCTCCTATGAGCGATTCCGTGATCAGCAACGTGATGGCCCAGGACGAGGCCGACGCCTTCGCGCAGTCGTGGTTGGCGGCGTGGAACTCGCACGATCCCGACCGGGTGGCGGCGCACTACCACGACGACGTCGAGTACTACTCGCCATTCGTGGCGCGCATCGCCGACGCGGGGATGCTGCGCGGGCGCCGCGCCTTTCGCGACTACGCGGCGGCCGCGCTCGAGCGGTACCCCGACCTCTACTTCGGTCCGGAGATCGTGGTCGCGACCGGCGCGGGCAGCGTCACGCTCGTGTACCGGAGCGTCGAGCGGCTGCTCGCGGTGGAGACCCTCCTCGTCGACGACGCGGGTCTCGTCACCCGCGCCCTCTGCCACTACACGGCGGCCACAGACATCGGCGCGCTCCGCGCAACATCGGCGCCGCGTCCTGCGTAGCCTGCGGGGCGCATGACCGATCCGATCGTCGAGGTCGATGGCCTTTGGAAGACGTTCGGAGAGGTCAGCGCGGTCGAAGACCTTTCCTTCACGGTCGAGCGGGGCCAGGTCTACGGCTTGCTCGGCCCGAACGGCGCGGGGAAGACCACGACGCTGCGGGTCCTGATGGGACTCGAGCGGGGAACACGCGGGACGACACGGCTCTTCGGCGAACGGGTGAAGCCGGGAAGCTCCCAGCTGGTGCGCGTCGGCGCGCTGGTGGAGCAGGCCGCGTTCGTGCCGCACCTTTCCGGTATGCGCAACCTGCGGCTGTGGTGGGAAGCGGGCGGCGCCCGCATGAAGGATGCCGATCTCGACGGCGCGCTCGCGATCGCGGGCCTCGGCAACTCGATCAACCGCAAGGTGAAGACGTACTCGCAGGGAATGAAACAACGGCTGGGGTTTGCCCGGCTCCTGCTCGGCCGTCCGGAATTGCTGGTGCTCGACGAGCCGACGAACGGCCTCGATCCCGGCGAGATCCGCGAGATCCGCGAGCTGATCGCGCGGCTGACCGCGCAGGGATCGACGGTGTTGTTGTCGAGCCACCACCTGAGCGAGGTCGAGCAGGTCTGCAGCCACGTGCTCGTGATGAACCGCGGTCGGTTGGTCGCGGACGGGACCGTCAGTGAGCTGATCGGCACGACCGGTTCGGTCTATGTCGAGGTCGACGACCGCGAGCGGGCGCGCACGTTGTTGACCGCACTCGCGAACGTGAGTCGGGTGCAGACCCAGGGCGACGGTCTCGTGATCGAGATGCCGTCGGGGAGCCGGTCCGATATCGCGACCGCGCTCGTGCAGGCCGGACTCCGGCTCGAGACGATCATGCCGACCCAGCGCCTCGAAGACGCGTTCCTCGACCTCCTTGCCGCGGGCGAGGCCGCGCGGAACGACATTGGAACTGAATCGTGATCGCCCTCGTCCGAACGGAATTCTCCAAGGCGGCAGTTCGCGCCCGCTCGTTGATCATCGCCGCGCTGCTCATCGGGCTCCCCACGTTGATCGTCTTTGCGATCAAGGCGCACGGCCGGCGCCGCGCCGTCGACGAGGGCGTCGGGCTGTTCCGCCTCGCCCAGCTCAGCGGTTTCCTCGTTCCCGCGGCCGTGTTGAGTGTGATGAGCGGGTTCTTGCTCGTCGTGATCGCCGGCACCTTCGCCGGCGACTCGGTCGCGGGCGACGCGGCGTGGGGCAACCTGCGTTATCTCCTGATGCGGCCCGTGCCGCGCGGCCGGCTGCTCGTGGCGAAGGCGATCGTCTCGGCCGTGCTGATCTGGGCGGCGACGATCCTCGTCGCCGTGGCCGCGCTCGTTGCCGGAGTCATCCTCTTCGGTGCGCACTCGATTCGGGTCCCGGGATTCGGCGCGCTCGCCGGCGTGGGCAATCTCGCGCCCGGGTTCGAACTGAGTCGCAGCGTGCTGCTCGAACGCGTCGGTATCGCGACGGCGTACGTTGCGTTCGGCTTCACCGCGCTGCTCGCGATGGGCACGCTCTTCTCCACCCTCACCGACACCGCCGCGAGTGCGATCGGCGCAACCATCGGGGTGTACATCGTCTCCGAGATCCTCGACGGCATCAGCCAGTTCGGCCGGGTGCGGTACGGATTCCCGACGCACTACCTCGATTCCTGGCAGTCGATGTTCACCGACAATCGCTTCTCCCACGACATGATCGCGGGCATCGTCGTCCAGCTCGCCTATCTCGTCGTGTTCGGTGCCATCGCGCTCGCATGGTTCCGGCGCAAGGACATCCGTTCCTAATCCCTGCCAACAGTTGGCAGGAAAATCGCTTCATGGAGACGAAAACCCTGCCATCTGATGGCAGGGTTTTGGTGGGTTTCGGTCAGTCGGGCGACATGGCGAGCGCCATCGTCACGTTGCGCCAGAACGTGCGGCCCTGGCTCGCTTCCTTGCCGGCGCGCACCTTGGCGGAGAAATCTTCGCCGAACACGTTGGTGACCTTCCCGCCCTTCATGCGGATCTGGTAGCCGCCCTTGGCGATCGAGAACGTCTGGTCGAGCTTTCCGAGATGGTCGAGCGGATGCCCGAGCGGATCTTCGGTGAAGTAGTACGGCGTGACGAAGTTGCTGACTTCGATCTCCGTGCCGTCGGCGGTCTTGATCTTGTACGTGTCGTCCTGAACCGGGTCGCACGCTTCGGTGGCGACGAGGCACCGCAACCGGTCGCTGTACGACCATGACGCGCAGAAGATGTCGCACTGCAACTCGACCGCTTCGTGGCTCGTCGCGCTCGAAACGGACTCGCCCGCGTCGAGGGTCGTCTTCACACCGATCTTTCCGGCCGGGATCCCGTTGTCCTGCACGTAGTGATACGCGAGCGCGCCCGGCGCGTCGGTGATCTCGTCGACGAGGAAGAACGGGTACGCGGTCGCGCTCTTCTCCGTCGTGACGTGTAGTGGATCCTTGATGCTCCATGCCGCGGCGACGTGTTTCTGCAGCTGCTCGTCGCAGGCCTCCGCGATCCGTTTGACGTCGGCATCGGTCATCGACTTCGACTGATTCACCAGCACAATGCTCATGCGTCAAGCCTCCGGTTCGGTCGTCACCGGCCCGTCACGCTCTGCGGTGATGCTTGCTTTTGGGCTCCAGTATGTGTCCAAATGTGCGGACGGGACACGGCTCAGGAGGATTTGGCAATGGTGGGCACTGATTGGGGAGTTGGGCAGGTTCTGCTCAGCGTCATCTGGATTGCGTTGTTCGTCATCTGGATCATGCTGTTGCTCAACGTGTTTACGGACCTGTTCCGCAGCCATGACCTGAGCGGCTGGGCCAAGGCCCTGTGGCTGGTGTTCATCATCGTGTTCCCGTACCTCGGTGTGCTGGCGTACCTGATCATCCGCGGGCACAAGATGACCGAGCACGCACTCGCCGCCGCGCAGCAGAACGAAGCGGCGATGCAGAACTACATCCGCCAGACCGCGGGCACCAGCCCCGCCGACGAGCTCGAGAAGCTCGCCGCGTTGAAGGACAAGGGCGTCATCGACGACGCCGAGTTCCAACGACTCAAGAGCAAGATCGTTCCCGTCTGACGCCTACAGCACGACGATCGTGCGGCCGACGGTCTCGCGATTCTCCATCGCTTCGATCGCGGCGGGGATCTCGTCGAAGGTGATGGTCCGGCCGACGACCGGTTTGATCGCGCCGGCATTCACGAGCTCGACGATCTCGCGCGTGATCTTGGCGCCGAGCGCACTGGTCGCGAAGTTCCAACCCATCGCAGTCTTGAGCATCTCGGCCATCTCCGGGGCCTGATACGCCAACAGGACACCGCACAATTTGAAATTCGCGAGGCAGATCCGCCGGGGCACGATGAACGGCTCGTCGGCGACGAGCTTGTTCGAAGCGAAGCCCATCATCAGATAGCGGCCGTTGTACGCGGTGCACTGGAACGACTTCTCCATCACCGCTTCGCCGACATTGTCGAACACGACTTCGACGCCCTTGTTACCCGTCTCGGCGAGAACGATCTCGGCGAAGTCGGCGTCGTTGTAGTTGATCGCCACGTCGGCGCCGAGGTCTTGGCAGAGCTGAACCTTGGCGTCGGTTCCCGCGGTCGCGAACACGCGCGCACCGACGTGTTTGGCGAGCTGAATCGCGGCCGAGCCGGAGCCACCGGCGGCCGCGTGGATGAGCACGCTCTCGCCGGCTTGGAGCTCGGCGCGGTCGTAGAGACCGAGCCAGGCGAGGTGGAACGGGAAGTAGAGAGCCGCCGCGCCGGGGAGCGGGACGCTCTCGGGCATCTCGAATGCCGACACGATCGGACAGGTCGCGTACTCCGCGAAGCCGCCGTTCGCGCCCTTCGGCATCGCGACGACGCGGCGGCCCTGCCACTCTTCGGTGCCGGCGCCGCATGCATCGACGACGCCCATGACCTCCATGCCCGGGCTGTACGGCAGTTCGGGCCGCACCATCATGTTGCCCCCGGTAATTCTTTCCAGGTCGTTCAAGTTGAACGGGATGGCTTGCACCTTGACCCGGACCTCACCCGCCTCCGGCGCGGGGATCGGAATCGTGTCGAGTTGGAGCACCTCGGTCGGCCGACCGTAGGTGTGCAGTCTCCACGCTCGCATCGTGCCATCATCGTTACTCATGCGCTCCACCTCTCCGCCGTCTGGCCGACACGTTGGTCGTGTCTAACAGCCGAGGTGGGACGAGGCCAGCATCTGCTTGCGGATGTAGAGAGATGTGTTTAGATTGACCCAAAATCGCCGTGACCGGGGGGTCGCATGTTGTCGCGGAAACCGTTGTTGAAGTCGCGCGCGAGTGGCGTAGCGATTGCAGCCGTCATCGCAGTGATCGCCGCCGCATGCGGTTCGGGTCACGGCAGTTCGACGGGCGGTGGCGCAAGTAGCAGCACCCCGCCGACCAGCGCGGCACCGGCCGTCGCCAAGTTCGGTTCGCTCGTCTCTCCGTGCGGACCCGGCACCGCGACCGGTGCAACCGCGACCGGGGTGACGAACACATCGATCAAGATCGGTTACGGCGACGACGCGGGATACGCCGCCGCGCCCGGGCTCGACAAGGAGATGTCGGACGCGGTGAAGCCGATGATCGCCTGGTGCAACGCGGCAGGGCGGCATCAACGGTCGCAAGATCATCGGCAACTACTACGACGCCCAGGTCCTGCAGGTCACCCAGGCGATGACGCAAGCGTGCAACGACAAGATCTTCATGCTCGTGGGCCAGGGCTTCGTGCTCGACGCGAACCAGGAGACGACACGCATCCAGTGTCAGCTCTCGACGATCCCCGGCTTCGCGGTCGGTACTGCGTTCGCGAGCGGCTCCGGCATGCAACAGCCCATCCCGAACCCGGGCACCGACCAAGCGCTCTCGTCGGCGTACCAGGTCGCGAAGTTGTTCCCCGCCGCGGTCACGAAGGCCGCGTTCGCGTACGCCAGCTTCCCGGCCACGCAGGAGACGCGCGACAAGGCCGCCGCTTCCTACCCGCAGGCGGGCTGGAAGTTCGTCAACTGCGACCAGATCTACAACATCTCCGGTGAGTCGGATTGGAAGCCGTTCGCGAGCAACCTGAAGGCGTGCGGGGTTACGGCCGTTGTCTGGGTCGGGTCGCCCGATCCCAACATGGAGAACTTCCTCAACGCGTCGAAGCAGGTTGGTTTCAACCCGGTCTGGGTCACCGACCCCAACGGCTACACCGCCGCGTTCGCCACGTGGAACGGACAGAACGGCGGCGCCGGCAACAACGTCTACGTGCGCATGACCGGCGTTCCCTTCGAGCTCGCGAGCTCGTCGCCCGCGGTGCAGCAGTACATGGCGCTCGTCGCCAAGTCGCACGGCACCATCGGGCTGCTCGGCGAGCAGGCCGCGTCGGCGTTCCTTCTGTGGGCCACTGCGGTCAAGTCGTGCGGATCCGCCGTGACCGCCAAGTGTGTCCTCGACGACGCGGCCACGCAGAAGAACTGGACCGGCGGTGGATTGCACATCCCCACCAACCCCGGCACCAACCATGCGCCCGACTGCGGCATCTTGTTGAAGCTCCAGGGACCCAAGTGGGTCAAGGTCGCACCGACCGGAAGCGAGCTGTTCGACTGCAACCCCAAGTACCTCGCCACGGGCCTCGTGACGAGCGCGACCAAGGCGGCGAAGATAAACGCCCAGGGAATCGCCACCGCGTTCGGTACCTTCACGCCGAAGTAACGGGCGTCACCCGAAGCCCGGCGGTGCATCGAGGACCCGAATGAACCTGTTGATCAACGGTCTGATCACTGGTGCGGTGTTCGCGATCGCCGCCAGTGGTCTGGTCGTGACGTATTCCACCTCGGGGGTCTTCAACTTCGCCCACGGCGCGTTGGGGATGCTCTGCGCGTACGTCTACTGGGACCTGCGCGTGAACGACAACCACAAGTGGCCGCTCCTGCCGCACGGGAGTTGGCCCGCGCCGCTCGCGCTCGCGTTCGTGCTGCTCGTGTTCGCGCCGCTCATCGGGGCGCTCCTGTATCGCGTGGTGATCCGCGGGCTCCAGGACACGTCGGAGATCGTCAAGCTCGTCGTCCCGATCTCCGTGCTGCTCGCCGCGATCGGGCTCGCCAACTGGATCTGGAAGCCCACCGTCTCGCACTCCATCCAGCCGTTCTTCGGCGCCGATCACAAGGTCACCTGGTTCGGTGTGGTGCTCCTGTGGCACGACCTGACGATCCTCGTTGTCGCGATCCTGCTCGCGATCGGGCTCCGTCTGCTCTTGTACCGCACGCGAGTCGGCGTGTCGATGCGCGGCGTCGTCGACGATCGGCCGCTGCTCGAGCTGAACGGCGCCCGGCCCGATCGCGTGTCGCTGATCAGCTGGATGCTCGGCGTGAGTCTGTCGGCGTTGGCCGGGATCCTCATCACGCCGTTCGAGGGCGGGTCGCTGAGCTCGACCCTGCTCACGCTGTTGGTCATCAATGCGTTCGCGGCCGCGATGTTCGGGCGGCTGCGCAGCTTGCCGCTCACCTTCGTCGGCGCGCTGGCGCTCGGCTTCGCGACGCGCGCCGCGTTCCAGAGGCCGACGGGCCTCATTCCCACGAGCTTCGACTGGGGCGGCAACCTCCGCCTCGCGGTGCCGATGCTGTTGCTGTTCCTCGTGCTGCTCGTGCTGCCTCAGGACCGCCTGCGCGGCGCGGTCGCATTGCGCACTCGAGAACGCTTCGCGATGCCGACGATGAAGAACACCTACATCGTCGCGGCCGCGTTCGTGGTGAGCATCTTCATGCTCTCCCGGATCATGACCCCAACGCCGCTCCTCACGTTGAGCGACGCGATCGCGGCATCGATCATCATCCTCTCGCTCGTCCTGCTCGTGGGGTATGCGGGCGAGGTGAGCCTGGCGACGATGGCGTTCGCGGGCATCGGTGCGACCGTGCTGTTCCACCACGTCGGGCACGACGCGAACAGCCGCGCCGGGGTGATGTCGTTCGTCATCGCCATGGTCGTGACCGCGCTGGTCGGCGCGCTCATCGCACTGCCCGCGCTGCGACTCCGTGGGCTCTACCTCGCGCTCGCCACAGCCGCGTTCTCTCTCGCGGTCGAGCAGATGCTGTTCACCGAGTTCACGATCTCGCGCCGGATCTATCCGGCCACGCTGATCCTGCTGATCGCGGTCGGCATCGGCGCGATGTACCGCGCGTTCAAGCAATACCGCGTGCGCGGCGCGGTCGTCGCCGGTGTCGTGACGGTGATCGTGATCGCGTTGGCGGCGAGCAACTCGTGGTTGCAGACCGAGCGCTGGAGCCCGATCTTCCCGAACGGCGACCTGCAGGTGCCGCGGCCGAAGCTGTTCGGCATCGACTTCGACCCGCAGCACAACTTCCTGCTGCTCTTGACGGTCGTGTTCGCGATTCTCGGTGTCGGGATGATCGCGTTGCGGCGCAGCGCCTACGGGCGCCGGCTCACGGCGATGAAGAACAGTCCGGCCGCGTGTGCGACGCTCGGTATGAACGTCGTGAGCCTCAAGCTCTCGGTGTTCATGATGTCGGCCGCGGTCGCCGGTCTCGGTGGTTGCCTGTTCGCGATGGAGATCGGTGCGGTCACGAGCGACCGGTTCGATCTGTTCCAGTCGATGACGATGTTGATGCTGCTCGTCGTGGCGGGCGCGGGCTACGTGTCGGGCGGCCTCACCGCGGGTCTGCTCTACGGCGCGGTGTTCGTCGCGCTCGAGAACATCTTCACGAAGCTCGGGGCGGAGTTCACCGCGATCCAAGGGCTCACCGCGTGGCTCGTGAATTTCACCGCGCTGTTGCCGGCGTTGATCGGTATCGCGCTGGGTCGCAACCCGAGCGGCTTTCTCGGCGACGCGTTCCAACAATGGGCGCTGACGATCCGCAACGCCAAGCCGGTGTTCTTCACCGGTATCGCGATCGAGGTGCTCGCGTGGTTCCTGGCGTTCCAGAAGATCATCAACAACTGGACGTTTGCAATCTTCACGTTCACGTTGCTGCTCGCGCTGCCCAGGATCGCGGCGGCCGTGTATCCGTCGGCGCGCCTGCGGCCCGCGCCGAGTGAGGGCATCGGCGACGACCCCACGCCGATCGAGCTGATCGGTATCGATCGCCCGTTCACCGCGGCTGATCTCCGGGCGATCGACCGCGGGATCGGTCTCGCCCGCGGCCTCGACGGCCACCTCGAGGAGTTGCACTCGTGACGGGCGAGAACCTGCTCGTCACCGAGCAGGTCACCGTGAAGTTCGGCGGGAACCGCGCGCTCTCCGACGTCGACCTCGAGGTGCGGCAGGGGGAGATCACCGGTCTCATCGGTCCCAACGGCGCAGGCAAGACCACGCTGTTCAATGCCATCACCGGCCTACTCACGCCGACCGCGGGCCGCATCCTCTTCGCGGGGCACGACGTCAGCCGTCTCGACACCTACCGCCGGGCCCGGCTGGGGATCGCGCGCACGTTCCAACGGCTCGAGCTGTTCAACGATCTGACCGTCCGCGACAACCTGCGCGTGGCCGGCGAGATTCGCAACACGTGGGGCGGCGTGGGGAGCCTGTTCGGTCGCGGCGCGCGCCACGTCAACGTGACGCAGCAGACCGAGCATGTGCTCGATCTCATCGGCCTGGCCGACCTCGCCGACGCCGACGTGTCGACGATCCCGACGGGCACCGCGCGTGTCGTCGAGCTCGGCCGGGCGTTGATGATCCAACCGCGCGTCCTGCTGCTCGACGAACCCGCTTCCGGACAATCCGACGACGAGACGCGCGCGTTCGAGGCGCTGCTGCGCCGCCTCGTCCGCGAGGACGGTTTGACGATTCTCCTCGTGGAACACGACATGGCCCTGGTCATGGAAGTGTGCGACCGCATCCACGTGCTCGACTTCGGTGAGGTCATCGCGGTCGGTTCGCCCGACGACGTGCGGGCCGATCCGCGCGTGCGGAACGCGTATCTGGGGACCGCAACGTGAGCGCGGTCACCGAGCTCGAAGCCGACGGCGACTCCGGCCGGCCCGATCTTGCCCTCGAGCTACGCGGCGTCGAAGCCGCGTACGGCACCATCACCGTGCTACGCGGCGTCGACCTCGTCGTTCCCTACGGCGGCCTGGTCGCGCTGCTCGGACCGAACGGTGGCGGCAAGTCCACGACCCTGCGCGTGATCAGCGGGCAGCTGCCCGTCGCGAGCGGCGACGTCTTCGTCGCCGGCCGCCGCGTCAACGGCGCCGCGCCCGACGAGCTCGCGCGCCGCGGCGTGTGCTTGATCCCGGAAGGCAAGGGCATCTTCCCGAACCTCTCCGTGCGCGAGAACCTCTGGATGGCGACCCATCTGGGCGCGCCGCTGAAGGAGATCGAATCCGTCGCGTACACGCGGTTTCCGCAGCTCGGTCAGCGCCGCAAGCAGTTGGCGGGCACGTTGTCGGGCGGCGAGCAGCAGATGCTTGCCATGGCGCGCGCGTTGGCCACGAATCCGGCGTTGTTGTTGCTCGACGAGCTCTCGATGGGCCTGGCCCCGATCGTGGTCGAACAGCTCTACGAGCTCGTCGCGCAGATCGCCAAGGAAGGCGTCTCGATCCTGGTGGTGGAGCAGTTTGCACGTGCCGTACTCGGCATTGTCGACTGGGTGGGGATCATGGTCCGCGGCCGCGTCTCGAACTTCGGGACGCCGGCCGCGATGGAAGCCGAGTTGTCGACCGCATACCTGGGCGAATGAGAGACGCAACATGATGAGTCAATCGACCGACCGCGCCGAGCAGTTCAAGGCGGAGATCGCCGACATGAAGCTCAAGACGGGCCGGGTGCGCGCGGAGAACATGCTGCAGTGGCTCGGTGTGATCCTCATGGTCGGCGGCGTCGTGCTCGCGTTCGTCGCGTACACGGCGTCGTTGAACGTCACCACGACCGCGTCGAACGTCGACATCCTCAACTCGAACTCGTACACGCCGCTCGCGATCGCGGGCCTGGCGATCAGCATTTGCGGTGGGTTCTTGTTCCTGCGCTACTCGTTGGCGAAGTTCCTGCGCTTCTGGTTGCTGCGCCAGGTGTACGAGCAGCGCGCCGCGATCGACGAAGCGTCCGCGGGTCGGGGTTAGGCGCCCGGCGAGACGCGGGGTGTGACCGGTATCGCGTACCGGTCGATGTAACCCGAGAATCGCTCCGCCAGCTCCGCACCGTTGAGGCCGTACTCGGCCAGGTCGTAGCCGTGCACGCCCAGGCCGTCCTTCGGGTGCGCGGCCACGTACGCGGCCATCGCGGCGCGGGCGGAATCGCCGAGCGCGGGGCCCTGGACCGAGTCGTAGATAACCGAGACCACCCCGACCGGATCGCGCATGAGGTCGTCGTACTGCACGTCGACGACCGGGTGTTCGGGATGCGCGGCGCGGAACGCGTCGATCCGCCGGACTGATTCCTCGAGCATCTTGACCCAGTGGTCGGCGATGTAGGCGCGGTGATCGGCGTCGGTGAACGTTCCCGACAGCGTGGAGATCAGGCTGCACACGGATGCGCAGAGCACGACCGGATCGCGGTGCAGCAACACGAGTTGGGCGTCGGGGTACACCGCGGTGAGCGCTTCGAGGTTGAGCGCATGGTGCGGGCTCTTCAGAGTCCAGCGGCCCCGTACACCGCCGCTCTGGAGCACCTGCAACGCGCGCCGGTGGTATTCGTACACGGAGCGTTGGTCGACCTGGAGCAGCCATTCCCCGTAGGTCGGAACGTTGGCGATGGCCTCCCAGGTCAGGCTCTTGAAGTCCTGACTCATCACCGAGATGCATTCCGTCGGGCCGTCGGGTTCTTCGTGATGGATCGCCCGGATGCGCGGGTTGATCTGTTCGAGCATGTCGTTGCCGATGCGGGACGCTTCGACGCGCGGCCCACTGTGGAGGTTCTCCGCGGTCGGCGGCGGGACGCTGTCGGCGGTTTCCCAGCGCAGCAGCGCGCGGTTGGCCGGATCCTGTTCGAGGAGATAGCTGAGGAAGGTGGTGCCGGCGCGGAACATGCCGATCACGACGAGCGGTGTGTCGATACGTTCCGCGGCGACGTCGGGATGTTGGGTGACCCAGTCGACGATCTTGAGCCGGTTGGCCAGGCTGCCGACGATGTTGCCGCGGATCGCGGCGTCACCCAACTCGCTGAGCTGAGCCTCGTCGTTCACCGATCCGCAGTACACGGCGAGGCCTGCGCGGAAGGTGTCGGGCCCGAAGTCGTCGAGGCCCGTCGCCCCGCATGCTTCGGCGATCAGCTCGTCGACGACCAGGTCGCTCACAGCCCGAAGGTACTAAGGAGCCCTGCTTATGTCAAAGATCTCGCCGCGCTCCGCGCCCGTCGAGCGGGGCCGACATCGCGGCCGCGACCATCGTCAACAGGTTCTCGACGAAGTCGTCCTGCTCCAACTGCGGGCGGCCGCGGCGCCCGCGCCGACCGAGCACCCGGGCGCGGTCCGCGACCGCGCGCAGGATGAAACCCGTAGCGAGCGCGAAGCGTTCGGCCCGCACCTCGTCACTCACGTCGGCCATGCGCGTCGCCAACAGGTCGTACACGGCGTAGCCGCCGGTACGGGCGAGCGCGTCGGCGACCTCGGGTTCGAGCTCCGACGGATCCTCCTCGATGAGCTCGGCGAGGATCACGAGGAAGCAGCGGCCCCGCCAGCCGCTCTCCGCCAACTCCGTCGCGGGGCGCACGATCGCCTCGACCACGGATTTCACGTCGGTGGCCGGGCGAGCCAGCGCGATCTCGAGCAGCTCGCCTTCCCGGCGGGCCAGGAAGTCGACGTGCCGTTCGAGCACCGCGCAGAGCACACCGGCCCGCGAGCCGAAGTGATAGTGCAGCGCGCCCCGGTTCCGTTGTCCGGCCCGGCGCGTGATGTCGATGAGCGAGGCTCCGTATACGCCGTTCGCGGCGAAGGCGCGCGCGGCTTCGTCGATCAGCTTCTCGCGGGTCTTCGACGCATCGAGCGGCATCGCGGCGATCCTACGATCTCGCCCGCGTGTGTCACCGCGTCGGACAATTCGTACTCGGCACCCACTTGTCGATCACGTCGTGTTCCCACCTGCTCTGGTGACACAGCTTCGCGACCGGGTGCGACGCGAGCTCGGCGATCCCGATTGCAGTGCACCCCACGAGGATCGCGCCGGCCAGACAGATCGACACGATGGGCCGTGCGGTCTTGGCGCCCGGCTTGCACGCCGCGAACAGGAAGCCGGCGGCGGCGCCGAGCGCAAACAGACCGGTCCACCGAACGAGCCCACTCGCGAGTTGTAGCCCCTCGAGCGCGGCGAGGGTCAGGATGGCGCCGACGACCACGAGCGCCAGCACGATGTGGCCTTCGTGGCGGACCCAGTCGCGCCCGAGGTTGATGACGAGCTTCGTGCCGATCGCGATCGCGAGCACGGTCCAGCCGAATCCGGCGACACCGGCGCCGCCGAGGAACGGACCGACGATGATCATCAGGATCGCGGCGAGAATCACGATGTCAAGGAGATGACGCGTGATCGCGGACTTCACGCTGCGATCGAGCACGAGCTCACCGAACTGCGACGCGGGCCGGAGCACGACGCTGACCCACTTGCGCACCTGGGCCATCGGCCCCGCGGGTTCGGGTAGCCCGCCGACGAGCGCGTCGGTCACGCGGGAAGCGCGCGTGGCGAGCTCGAGCACCTTCTCCCGACTCGGGCCCGGCGGCGCGACGTAGTTCTGGAGCGCGGCGAGCACGCTCTCCGGGCTCGGGTAGGTGCGGGGCGAGCCGTCGGCTTCCATACCGGAGTCACCCGGCTGGGGCTTGTCGCAGCCCGGCGCGATGACCGTGAACAGGCGCGCGTACTCCGTGTCGTCGAGGAGCTCGGCAATGATCGCCCGCTGTCCGTTCCGGATCAGCTCGTCGCGCCGCGCCGTCTGTGTCTCTTCGTCGAGCACGACGGTGATCAGTCGCTCGCACGCGTCGAGGCGACCCCACATGATGTCGGTCCGGCGCCAGTCGGCGTCGAAGAAGCCGCCGAAGTGATGGACGGCGACCCCCGCGAGCTTCGGTCGGCCCGGCTGTTGACAGAAAACGGTCTGTGCGTCGGCCGGGCTGACCCGGACGACACCGATATCGTCGTTCTCGCCGGGAATGAGTTGGCGCAATGCGAGGGTCGCGTCGTCGTACGAATCGAAGTGATCCCAACGTCGGGCGACGGTCGGGTCGTTCAAGCTCCGTACGACCACTTCGGCGTAGTCCGTTTCGTTCGCCAGCGAGAGCACGTGCGCGAACGCCTCGAGCACGGGCGGCAGTGCGGTGGCCGCGGCGGCGCAGGCCGCGTGTCGTGCGGCCGGCAGGGCGTCGGAGTCACTTGACAGCGTGCGAAAGGTGCCGAGCGCGGCGCGCAGTGCATCGACGGCCGGCGTCGTCGGTTCCCGCGAGCGGAGCTGCCGCCCATCGCGGATCAACTGTTGGCGGATGTAGTCGAGCTCCTTCATCGCGCTCGTGCCGCCGTCGAGGCCATGCTTGACGAAGTTGATGCGGCGCAGAACGAACGCGAGATCCAATTTCTCGAGGAAGTCCGCGGGCGCGTTCTTTGCGTACCACTGCTGCACCACCGCGCGGGCCAGGCGGAACTCCTGCGAGTCGACGTCGTAGGCGCGGTCGCGGAATCCGATGCGCGCGATCGCGTCGGTGATGTCGGCGATGGTGTTGCCGACGCGAAGAGCGAGGTAGCCCGCGTAGGTCGGGGAAGTCGTCGCGTCGGTGTTGCCCGCCGCGATCGAGGCTTCGACCGCGGCGTAGATCGACGTGCGCGTCGCGATCGGACCCGCGAGCGCTTCGATGCGGTCGACCTCGGATCCGATCGTCTCCTCGCGCGGCAAGGTCACGACTTTCAGCAGCGTCGACAGAAGGTCGACGCGCGCCGCATGCTCCGGTTCGTGTTCGGGGGGTTCCGCGCCGGGATCCGGGTCGACCAGCAATACCCGGCGCCGAACCGGAAGATCGGCACTGCGCTTGGGGAGCGTCTCCATGACGAGGTCGATCGGCTGGTTGTCGAGATAGCCACCGTCGGCGAACGACACGGATTCGTAGTTGGGCGGCTCGCCGTAGCGCTGGAACAGTTGCCGCGTCTCGGTGCTGTCGAGGGCGTGCCAATCGCGTTTCGGATTCGGGCGGATCCCGGCGTAGGCGTCCTGCACCGACGTGAGATCGATCGGTTGGACGGGGCGGAACGCGGCCGGGAACGACGACGTCGCGCGCGCCGCGAACGCAAGCAGCGGGTCGTAGCCGTTCTGGAACATGCTGATCGGCGTATCGAAGCCGGTCGCGTCATAGATGAAGTGGAAGCGGGTGTGATGATCGACCTCGCGCTCCTTGCCCAGGCGGGCTTGATCGCTCAGCGCTATGGGCTCGGGTCGTCCGTTGAGGTCGGTCGCCGTGACCCAGAGATCGATCTGATCGGCGTACGGCGAGATCTTGGCTTCCGTGTCGGCTCGGGTCTTTCCCGTCGGCGGGTTGCTCATACCGTCGAGCGCGGCGAGCAACTTGAAGAGCATGAACTGGCCGCTCAGCAACGACTCCGGCGGCTTCTCGTGGGGGAGATCGCCGAGATCGGCGTACGCGTTCTTGTCGTTCAGCAACTTCGAGATGTCGCCCTCGTTGATCCAGAGATCGGTCAACTGATCGATCAGTTGGTCGTTCGCCAGCGCCTTCGCCAGGAACACGCCGTTGATGCCGCCCGCCGATGTGCCGGTCAGGATGTCGACGACGAAGCGCGTCTTCACTGCGGTGCCGGGCGCGGGCAGGAGTGCGGTCCCGTCGAGTTGGCACGCGAGCTCGCGGTAGACCTCTTCCACGGGCGTCAGCTTGGTGACGTGCATCCGGCCGTCGACGCCGATCTCGGGCGCGGTGGCGCGCACCAACGCGAAGAGCTCCTGCACGATGCCGTTCATGTAGATCGCCAATGAGACGCCGCCGTAGAGCACGACCGCGAAGCGAACTTCGCCCGTCGCGTCGAACGTCGTGGGTGTCGGCGCGATACCGCCCGTGTCCGCATTCATGGAAACCCCCAGCCCCGGCGGTTTTCGTGATCCGCGGCGTGATCGTACGATCTCGGCATGGGTTCCGAAACGGATAGCGGACTATTTAGCGCCGAGGATCTGCGCGCGCTCGGCGACTACGTCATCGAACGTTGGACCGCAGGTATCGATCGCGATTGGGATGTGCCGGCCGGCACGCTCGAGTGGTCGTGTGGATACACCGCAGACCACGTCGTCGACTGCGTGTTCTCGTACGCGCTGTTCCTCGCGTCGGGCAAGCAGGACGACTATCCGAACTTCGGCGAGGTGCACGCGTTGCCCGGCGCGGGTCCGGCCGACTTCATCGAGGGCGTGCGGGCGATGACGACGATGCTGTGGTCCGTGATCGTCACCGCCGATCCCGATACAACTGCGGTGATCCGGCGTACGCCGAGCGTCGCGGTCGGGCGACCGATCGACTTCGCCGGCCGGGGCGGCCTCGAGCTGATCCTGCACGCGCACGACGTGTGCTCCGGGCTGGGCGTTTCGTTCGATCCGCCCGCCGAGATGTGTGCGCGGCTGCTGCGCAGCACGAGTGATTCGCCGTGGAACCACGAGGCCGAACTGACCGGCGACGCGTGGTCGGATCTGCTCGCTCGTTCCGGTCGCCCTCGCCCGAACCGGACGTCGGGCTAGTTCACGGCCTCGGACGATTCACCCGCGGCCGCGTGATCTCGAAGAACCCGGGTTCCCGGGCGATTACCTCGATCGCGTCCCACAACTCGAGTGCGGCCGCGCCCGTCGGCGCGGGGGCCATGACGGGACCCTTGAATCCGTGCGGCGGATCGGCGCGCACGACGATCGTCGGGGTCTGCGTCTTGGGACCGCCGAATGCGTACGCGACCTCCATCGCCTCCATGATCGGCGCGTCCCACTTCTCGTTGCCCGCCGCGTCGAGGAGGCCGGCGTCGAGATCGCACGCCGCGATGCACTCGGCCAGGAGTGAGTCGTCGCGGGCCGAACCGCGGACGAAGAACCGGCGACCCCACTCGGTGTAGAGCGCGTCGACCGCGGCTTCGCCGTGTGCGGCGCGGGCGGCCTCGAAGACGCGCAGCATCCGGTGCGAGAGCGCGTGCCCGGCGAGCGCGATTTCGCGCATCTCCTCGGGCATGGTCGGCGCCACGCCGTAGTCGTCCCGGATCTCGATGCAGTGCGACTGCCAGGTGACGGTCAGGTCTCGCTGCGGCGCAATCTCGACCAGCCAGCGGCCGGTGAGCCACGCCCACGGACAGCTCGGATCCACGTACATCTCGACGGCGGTCATACCTCCGAGGGTAGTGATCAGCGCGGTCGGTGTCGGGTGCGGGTTGCGAATAGTCCGTGTTTTACCGGGGTTTTACCGCATGCGCGTAGACAGCGGGAATGACGATCGACCACTCGGCCATGAAGCTCGGGAAGCAGCGCGCCCGCCACGATCCCCGCACGCTGCAGCTCGCCGACTACATCGACAGCACGCTTCTCCCGCCCGCGCCTTCCTCGCGCGACTGGGGCGAGCACATCGGCGCCGACTGGGGAATGATGCTGAACGATCACATTGGCGACTGCACGTGCGCGGCGGCTGCGCACCTCGTGCAGGGCTGGACGTCGAACAACAAGGGCACGGTGACGGTGGGAGATCCGCTGATCCTGGCCGCGTACGAAGCGCTGACGGGATACGACCCGACCACGGGCAAGAACGACACCGGCGCGGTCGAGACCGACGTGTTGAACTACTGGCGCCACAACGGCATTGCGGGCCATTCGATCGACGCGTACGTCGCGCTCGAGCCCGGCAATCGCGATCACGTGCGCGACGCGGTCAACCTGTTCGGGGGTTGCTACATCGGTTTGGCGATGCCGCTCTCCGCGCAATCGCAGGTGACCTGGAAGATTCCGCCCGGTGGCGCGCACGGAACCGGTGCGCCCGCCTCGTGGGGTGGGCACGCGGTGGCGGTGGTCGCGTACAACTCGCGGCGCGTCACGTGTGTGACGTGGGGCGCGCTCAAGCACATGACGTGGGCGTTCTTCGACGCGTATTGCGACGAGGCGTACGCCGTGCTCAGTCCCGACTGGTTCTCGGGCATGACCGCGCCCGTCGGTTTCGATCTGAAGACACTGCAGGGCGACCTCGCCCAACTGGCGAACGCTCCGCTCCCAACGGGAGCCGCCGGTTAGCCCTACGCGGCCGCGAGAGTTGTGGTGAGCTCCGACAGCAGTCGGTCGGGGTGGTGTGTCACCTTGTCCCAGGTCGCGAAGATGATCCGGTAGGTGCGATCGTTCCAGGTGAGCGCGAACTCGCGCTCGAAGTCGGTGAGCCCGTTCGCCACGAGAAGCCGACGCGTCTTCGCTTCCAACGTGGAGCGGGCCGGATGCACGGGATCGAGGTCGTCGAGGACGCCCCGCATGTCGGCGATACCGGAACGGTGGGCGAACTGGTCGACGTACGCGCGTAACGACGCGATCGAGGTGAGACGACGGCGCCGAGCGTCCTCACACGCGATCTCGAATCCCTCCGCGTCGAGTGCCGCCGCGAGCGCGACGAGCGTCGGTTCGATCCCGGTCACCGCGATCCCGTTGTGCGGGCGAATCATCGACGACGCCCGGTTCTCCGTCCGGTGCACCACAACCAGCTCGGAGCGCAGCCGCAGCTTGCGCGGAACCACGATCTCCGGGCGTGCGGCGCGCACACCCTCGAGTCCGTAGGTTTCGGCCGCCGAGCGGCCGGCCCCCGCGAGACCCTCAACTGGCAAACTCCCACCGAACGACTCACCGAACTCATTGCAACGACCGGTTGACCCAGCCGTCATTGGTTGTCCCATGAACGGGACGACCGAATGCCGGACGGGGGAAGACCGGATGATGAGTACGCCCCCCGGGACTCGAACCCGGAACCTGCAGATTAAGAGTCTGACGCTCTAACCAGTTGAGCTAGGGGCGCAGGGAGCGCACATCGTAACCCACGAGCCCGTACATTCCTCATGTGGACGTAGCGATCAGCGGGGCGAGCGGTCTACTGGGCTCGGCGCTGTCGGCATCGCTGCTGGCCGACGGGCACAACGTCCTGCGCTTCGTGCGCGGCGGGATCACCGGCAACGACGAGATCGGCTGGGATCCGGACGCGGGCCGCATCGACGCGCCGGCGCTCGAGGGCCTCGACGCCGTGGTCCATCTGGCGGGGGAGGGCATCGGCGAGCAGCGCTGGACGCCCGAGCAGAAACGCCGCATCGTCGACAGCCGCGTCAAGGGAACCTCCGCGCTGGCTGCGGCCGTGGCGAGCCGTGAGCACAAGCCTCGCGTGCTCGTGTCGGCCTCGGCGATCGGTTACTACGGCAACCGCGGCGACGAGATCCTCTCCGAGGACAGCGCGCCGGGCACCGGCTTTCTCGCCGACATCGTGCAAAGCCTGGGAAGCCGAGACCCGCCCCGCGGCCGATGCCGGCGTCCGCACCGTCGTCGTCCGCACCGGCATCGTGCTCGCCCGGCACGGCGGTGCACTGCAACAGATGCTCCTCCCGTTCCGGCTCGGCCTCGGGGGCCGCCAGGGCAACGGCAAGCAGTGGATGAGCTGGATCGCGCTCGACGACGAGATCGCGGCCATCCGTGCCGCGATCGACGACGAGCGCCTGCACGGCCCCGTCGACCTCACCGCGCCCAATCCCGTCACCAACGCCGAGTTCGCCCACGCGCTCGGTCGCGTGCTCCACCGGCCTACCGTGTTACCCACGCCGATGTTCCCGTTGAAGCTCCGCTTCGGAGGAGAGTTGGTCGAGACGCTGCTGCTCGAGGGTCAACGCGTGCTGCCGAAGAAGCTCGAAGCGGTCTCGTTCCCGTTCCGCTATCCCGTCCTGCAACCGGCCCTCGAAGCGATCCTGCGCGGCGACTGAATGCGCCTCTGGATCGACACCGACGCCGGTGACAATCCCGACGACACGATTGCCCTGTGGTGCGCGGCGCAGGCGGCCGAGGTCGACCTCGCCGGAGTCAGCACGGTCGACGGCAATGTCGAGCAGCGGGCCGCGTTCGTGCGCCGGCTGCTTCCCGACGTCGACGTCGTGGCCGGACCCCCACCGGCCGATCGGGTCGAGAACGTCGACGTGCTGCTCGGAATCGGGCCCTGGACCCACCTGGCCGAACTGGCCGACAAGGGTGCGCTTCCGCGTCGGGTCGTGCTGATGGGCGGTGCGCTGGCGCCGATCAAGCACCGCGGCGAGATCTCCCGCATCGAGCACAACGTCGGCGCCGATCCCGCGTCGGCGGCCCGGCTGATCGGGTCGACGGGGAACCTCATCGTGTTGCCGCTCGACGCGACCGCCCGCCTGCACGCGACCCCTCACGACGAGAAGGTGCTCGTCAAGGCGATCCCCGGGTTCCGGGAGCAGCTCGTCAGCTGGCGCAAGGCGAACGGCGACCTACCGCTCGTCCTGCACGACGTCGCCGCACTCTTCGTGGCCCTCGGCGACAAGGTGGGCCGCATGGAGGAGCGCCGGCTGCAGATCGAGCCCGACGGCACGATGCGGGCGTCGGTTCACGGCCCGCTCCAGCATGTCGTTGCCTATGTGAACAGTGACGTGACACGCGCGCAGATGCGCACGCTCGCGTCTGAGGGTGACTGACGGGATTCGAACCCGCGACCTCCGGGACCACAACCGGCGCTCTAACCAACTGAGCTACAGCCACCATGCATCTCCCGGCCGTTGCGAGCCCGTCCGGGAGCCAAACATTTCTCGGAGACGGCATTGTAGAGGTCGGGCGCCACGCCGGGCCGTTCGAGATTGTTCACCCGCCCGGTGCCCCAAGGCCGCCAACCTCCTTGTAGCGTGGCCCCTTCGCATCCTGGGGCGGAGGTGACAGTTGGACGCAACTGGGGTCGGTCGGCACGCGATCTGCGAGTTCTGGGGTGCCACGCACCTCGACTCGGTCGGAGGTTGCCGAACGGGCGCTGCGCGCCGCGGCCGCCGCGGGCCAGGTCACGCTCATCGACGTGTTCGTGCACCAGTTCACTCCGCACGGCGTTTCCGGGGATTGCGGTGATCGCCGAGAGCCATCTCGCCCTCCACACCTGGCCCGAGTTCGGCTACGTCGCCGCCGACTTCTTCACCTGCGGTCGAGCACGTCGACATGGACGCCATCATCGGCGTGCTCCGCGACTCGTTCGAGGCCGAACAGGTCGACTGTCCGCTACCTCGTGCGCGGGGTGCCGCCCGAGCTCACCGAGCGCCGGTTCGAGGAGTTCGAGCCCGGTAGTGCGTCGCACGCTTCCTACGACATGACCACGGTGCTCGAGCAGCGCCGCACCGAGTTCCAGGAGGTCGTGCTGTTCGAGTCGCCGCGGCTCGGCCGCGTGCTGGCGCTCGACGGCATCGTGCAGATGACCGACCTCGACACGTACGTGTACCACGAGATGCTGGCGCACCCGGCGCTGTTCTCGCACCCGAACCCGCGCGACGTCGCGGTGGTCGGCGGCGGCGACGTGCACCTCGTCGCCGAGGTCTTGAAGCACCCGGGCATCGAGCGTGTGTTCCTGCTCGAGCTCGACGAAGAAGTGGTCCAGGTCGCGCGCAAGCACTACGACGTCGCGCGCGAGACGCTCGCCGACCCGCGCGTCGAAGTCCGGCCCAGCGACGCGTTCGAGACGATTGCCGAGCTCGCGCGGCGAGCTCGACGTGATCATGGTCGACCTCACCGACCCGATCGGTCCCGCGGCGCGCCTCTTCGAAGACGAGTTCTACGCGCTGTGCGAACAGTCGCTGCGGCCCGACGGCATGCTCGTCGCGCAGACCGAGTCGGTGCACTTCCATCCCGAGGTCGTGCGCAGCTGTTTCACCACGCTCGCGAACCGGTTCGAGTACACCGATCTGTTGTGGGGCGCGATCGCGACCTATCCGGGCGCGTTCTGGACCTTCGCCATCGCGTCGAAGCAACTCGACCCGCGCGTGGTTCGGCGCCGGGCGGAGATCGAGACGCGGCTGTACGACGTCGACGCGCACGACTGGTTCTTCATCCCGAAGCCCGTGCGCCGTCGCTTGCTCGGTATCTAGAGGAGCGGCAGCGGAATCGCTGCCACTCACCCGCGCAGCCGCTCTGGCGGCGGAGCAGCGCGAGCGACGAATAGTTACGCGGGCGCGAATTCGCAGCGCGAACTCGAGCGAGCCGTGGTTGTCGACCTTGGTGACGCCGGTGTCGGGGGGCGTGATGTCGTAGTCGGCGAGGACGATCGGGATGTCGGATGCGTCGACGTCGATCGTCGGACCGTTCCAGCGGGCTTCGAGGGGCACCTGGATCGTGCGGGTCACGCCGTGCAAGGTGAGCGTGCCGGTTGCGGCGAGCTTTTCGAGCGTTCCCTTGGTGAGCGGCGCGGGCAACGTGATCGGCTTCGTCAACGTGAACTGCGCGTGGGGGAACTTGTCGCTCTCGATCGCGTGGGTGTGGATGTAGTTGTCGCGGTTCGCACGGTCGCTCGTCAGCTGTTGCATGTCGGCCGTGACTTGGGTGATCGTCACCGCGCTACCGCTGATCGTCATCGATCCGTCGACCGCGGGCGTCCGGCCGACGGCTGTCTTGTGCACCACATCGCCGGCGAAGACCTCGGTGATGCGGTAGCCGACGTACACGTTGTCGCCGCGCACGACCTTCCACGAGCCGACGGGCGTCGCCGGGCCGCCGGTATCAGGGGCCGGGGCATCGGTGCTCAACGTCGGTTTCGCCGGTGAGCTACCGCCGAACACGTACCACGCGCCGAAGCCCACCACCGCGAGCACGACGACGACGAGCCCGCCGATCAACCAACGAAGACGCACGGTTCGCGGCTTCTACTGGGACTTCGCGATGACCCGGAACGCACCGCGCATGAACGGGTGGATCCGGCAGAAGTAGGTGTACGTCCCGGGCGGCAGATCGGTGGGCGTCGACCACGTGATCTTGCCGTTCGACGGTGGCCCATAGCGGGCAAGCTCACCGGAGTCGAACTGCGGTTGGCCGTTGGCGAGCGGGAACGCGATACCCGTGGATCCGTCGCACGGCGCCTTGCACGCGGTGATCGTGTGCGGGATGCCCTTCATCGCGTCGTCGTTGCGGAAGGTGAGGTATCCGCCCTGCACGACCGTGGGGATCGTCGCCGCTTCGCTCATGTCGCCTTCGTACGCGAAGTCGGCGATCGGCAACACGCTGCCCGACGGGAGCACGTGCGACGGCAGGCTCATCATGTCTTCGTAGTTCTTCGGATCGGGTGCGCCGCCGTGGTTGTCGTTCTCGGCGAGGTGGCCGTGCGTCAACACGCCCTTCACGTCGACCGCGGTGGTGAACGGGTTCTGGCCCGTCGTGTCGTTCGGCGCGAGCCACACGACCATGATCCCCATCGACTCGTACCACGACGCGTCCTTGGAGTTGTAGGTCGTGTTGATCGAGAGGACGTCGCCCTTCTTGATCGCGACCCTCCAATTGTCGGGAGTCGCCGACATCGCAACGTCCCAGGAGACGCCGCCGGCAGGTTCGAAGTACGTCGCGACCGACGAGAAGAGATGCGCGGTGTCGGGCGAACCGGGCTTGATGTGACCGGGCAGGCCGGTCGCGCCCGGGCGCGTCAGCCACAGATCATCGTGCAGGCCGCCGGGGTGCACGTGACCGGCGGTCGCGAGCAGCGTGCCGTCGTAGGTGGACGTCCACTCGTTCTTGGGCGCCGCCGGGTACGGGTTCTCGGCGTCGTCGGGATAGGTGTACTCGCCGTTCTTGCCGGTGCCCTGGATGACGTCGAAGACCGGGTACGTCTCGCCGTTCTGCACGTCCATCCAGATCGGGATCGCAGGCTTGATCGCGTTCGCGCCGGGCGCGGTGGCGGGGATGAAGTCGATGTCGTACGTGATCCACACCTGGCTCGGCTTCGACAGCTGGTTGTGCAACATGTAGTTGAGCAGCCAGTGGTCGGTCGTCTTGTAGACGTAGCCGTAGCCCGCCGGCAGTATCGTGCGCGTCTTCTCTTCGCCGGCCGCGAAGAAGCGCTGGGGGAGGCCCGGCGTCGTCGCGTCGGGCGCGCTGATGTTCAGCCAGACCCCGTGGTGCAGGTGGATGACGTCGACGGGCGGGATGCTGCCGTCGGCGAGCCGGAGGTTGGTGCTGATCCCGACGATGTAGCCGTCCTGCTTCGGTTGCGGGATCGACCGCGTGATGCCGATGTTGTTCTGGCCGGGTGTGATCGGGAACGGCCCCGTCTCGAAGTGCAGGCGCGTCGCGCCGGCGGGCACGGTGTCGGAGATGATCTGGGTGGCCGGGGTGACGGTCGGGATCGTCGATGTCGACGCCGACCCGGATCCCGCCGAGGCCGCGGGCTTCGAGCTATTGCCCCCGCAACCGGCGACCGCGATCGCGCAGACCGCGAAAAGGCACCACGACTTTCCCCTGAACAGGCGCATCCGGTGAGACTAACGGAGGCCGAAGTCCCGGTCAGAGCGCGGGTGGGACCGCTTCCACGAACTCCAGGGCGGCATCGATGCAGTCGAATTCGCTCGGCGTGCGGAAATGGTCGACGCCTTTCAGCACGACCAATTGCGCATCGGGGAGTGCGTCGACGAGGGGCTCGGGCGGCCCGGCGAAGTCACGGTCGCCGATGATCACCAACGTGGGGCAGGTGACCCGGGCCGCGTCGGCAGGAGTGAAGGGATCGGCGGGCCGGCGGATGCATGCGGACATCGCGAGCGGATCGTTCCCCGCGGTCTGTGCCAGTTGAACGAACAGACGCGTCAACACGTCGTCGTCATCGGCACTGCCTTTTTCGAACGAGTCGGCGAGCGCGCCGTGCGTGTCGTCGGTGCGGAACGCGTTCTCGCCCGCACCGATGAGCACCAGGCGACCGAAGCGTTCGGGTGTTCGGGCCGCGATCCGCAGGAGTGTGAGCGCGCCGAGCGAGAAACCGATCGCGTCGACTTCACCGTCGGGCAGCGCGCGCTCGATCGACGATTCGAGGTGCGCGTACGCCGCGGGATCGTGGGGCGTTTCGGCAGTTCCATGCCCGAGGAGGTCGACGCCGATGACGGGCCGGTCGGCGTCGGCGAGAAGGTCGGTCCAGCCCGTCGAGCGCCAACCGTGTTCGAACGACGAGCCGAGTCCGTGCACGAGCACGACGGGTTGGGTGCGCATGCCGACAGAGTACGACGGGGGTGCGCCGACGCGCGAGAACGCGCCGCTTGCCCGAGACGTATCGGGACGCCTATTGGGCGGCCGAGTAGTCGCACCAGGAGCGCGGCGGTTGGCCGTCGGCCTGGCGGACGAATTCAGTCAGGAACCACATCCAGAACGTGCGCATCTCTGCGGTGGGTGCGAGGGTCAGCAGGCCGCCGGTGCGGCAGTACTCGTCGGCTTCCAACAGCAGCGGCGCGAGATCCATCGTGTCGCCTTTGACGCGCGGCGGTACGACCAGCTCGAGGTCGACGAATTCGGAACGGCGAGCCTGGGCCGCGTCGAGCACGTCGTCGGCTTCGGGGTTGAGGCCCGCATAGCGCTCGTCGAGAATCGTCGCGATCTCCACGAGCCGCTTCGGAACGTCGGCCTGCTCGCCCCCGCCGAACGAGATGATCGCGAACTCGCGCAACAACTCGGCGCGGTGCTGATAGGCCCGTCCCGCGACCCGCAGCGGAAAGTCGACCAGAACGACCCTGCGAGTTTCGTCCGCGCTCATGGTCACATGTTACGGACGGGCGATCACAAAGAGAACGGCCCCCGTCCGAAGTCCCGGGGGCCGCACTCTTGATGTTCGGTTGTGGACCGTTTCCGGCCTGGTCACAGTGGCTCAGGGGGGAGAAGCTGCTGCGACAACAGATCTATCGGCGCCCGCCTGACGAGATATCACAACAGTGGGCCAACTGTGACGAGTACCACTTTCGGCCATGAACCAGGTCAGAGACCGGGTTTCGGCTACCCTGGCCTCTGCACCGCACCGCCGGGTCTGTCCGCTGCACATCAGCACGGTCCTCTGCGAGCGTGAGATCGCTCCCCGGCGACTTCGCGATATTCGAAACTTTCGTGCGCGGTGCCGTCCCGAATCAGGAGCACAGTGTCAACCAGCTTTGCCGATCTCGGCGTGTCCGCCGACCTCATCGACGCGCTTACCCAACGACGTATCACCGAGCCGTTCCCCATCCAGGTGGCGGCCATCCCCGACGCCCTCGCCGGCCGCGACATCTCCGGCCGGGCCCCCACCGGCTCGGGCAAGACCCTCGCCTTCGGCATCCCGACGATCGAGCGGGTGCCGCGCGCCCGCCGTTTGCGTCCGGGCGCCCTCATCCTCGCCCCCACGCGTGAGCTCGCCGCGCAGATCCAAAAGGACCTTCTCCCGCTGGCCAAGACCCGCGGCCGCCGCGTGATCGCGGTGTACGGCGGCGTCGGCTACGACACCCAGATCCGAGAGTTGCGCCGCGGTGTCGACGTGTTGGTCGCGTGCCCGGGCCGGCTCATCGACCTCGTCGAGCGCCGGGCAGTCGAGCTCGACGGCATCGAGATCGTCGTGATCGACGAAGCCGACCGCATGGCCGACATGGGCTTCTTGCCCCAGGTCCGCAAGCTGCTCGACCTCGTCCCGGACACCCGCCAGACGATCCTCTTCTCGGCCACGCTCGACGGCGACATCGGTGCGCTCACCCGTGAGTACCAGAACGACCCGGTCCGGTGTGAGGTCGGCGAGGTCGAACCGAACCTCGACGCTTCCACGCACGCGTTCTGGCACATCGAGGCCACTGATCGTCCGCGCCACACGGCCACGCTGATCAACAAGCACGGTTCCACCATCGTCTTCTGCCGCACGCGCCACGGCGCCGACCGGCTCGTGAAGCAGCTGTCGGCGGCCGGCGTTTCCGCGGCCTCGATCCACGGTGGTCGTTCGCAGAGTCAGCGCGATCGCGCGTTGCAGTCGTTCAAGCGCGGCGATGTCGAAGCGCTCGTCGCCACCGACGTTGCCGCCCGCGGTATCCACGTCGACGGGGTGGAGTGCGTCGTGCACTTCGACCTGGCCGAAGACGCCAAGGCGTACCTGCACCGCTCCGGTCGTACCGGGCGCGCCGGCGCGACGGGTGTCGTGGTGACTCTCGTCTCCGACTCGGTCGTGCGCGACGTGCGCCGGTTGCAGAAGGAAGTGGGCCTGTCGGGCGAGCTCGAGCGTGTGGGCCGTGCGCCCGCGAGCACGCGTGAGCCCATCGCCGCACCGGCCGACACCGCGCCGCGGCGCACCGACTCCCGCCCGGCGCGCCACTCGGCCCGCCGTCCCGAGAACGGTGCCCCTGCCCGCCGCGCCGGTCAAGGCGCACGCGACCGCGCTCGCGGTCGTCAACGTCGGGGCTAGGCCGTCGAGACGTCGCGTTGGGCGAATCGCAATGCGCCCAACGCGACCAAGGCGATACCGATGAGCACCTGCACGCCGTTGGCGACCCAACGTGGGTCGGCCGCGGGTGCAGGTGCGATGTGGTGGAACAGCGATAGGTCGAGCAGCCAGTGGTTGGCGCGCACGACGCCGCCGACGATCTCGATCAGGAACGACCCGACCACTACCGCGTAGACGACCGCCGACGTGGCGCGGGGCACGAACGCCTGCGCGGCCGTCCCGAGGCCCAGCACGAGGATGCCGGTCGGGACGACGTTGGCACCTGCGCCGATCATCGTCGCGAACGAGACGCCCGTGTTCTGAGTTGCCGCGCCGACCCACGCCGCGAATCCGCTCGCCAGCCCGACCGCGACGAGGGCGAGCACGCCGATCGAGACGCGGGCGATCAACCATTTGATCCGGCCGACCCGGCGGACCAGCAGGTTGTCGAGATGGCCTTGGGCCTCTTCTTCGCGCGTGGCCGATGCCTGGGCCGCGGCTTGCAGCCCGATGAGCGTCGACACCGTGACGAACGCGATGCCGAGATAGGCGGCCGCGCCCGCGGCGTGGCCACCGAGGCTCGCCTGGATCTGGGCGAAGGTGTTGGACTTCGCTATGGCGTCGCCCGCGGCGCGAGCGACGAGCCCGATCAACAGTGCACCGGCGCTCGTACCGATCGCCCACGCGATCGTCGTCCCCCGCGTCAGTCGGATCGCGAGGCCGAACGGACCACCCAACAGCCGCGTGCGCGGTTCGGCGTGGTCGCGGTCGGGGAGCACGCTCCCGTCGATGTCACGTTGGGCGGCGAGCGCGATGGCGACGCCCCCGGTTGCGAGCGTGGCTGCGAAGATCGGCAGCAACGGCCACGGGTTGGTGCCGATGAGCGGGCGGAGCGCTTCGATCCAACCGAGCGGAGTTGTCCATCGGACCCAACGCAACGTCGTCCCGCTGTCGGCGACCATGCGGAGCACGAACGCAATGCCGAGGAGCGCGGCGGCGAGCCCGGCGGCCTGGCGTCGGGTCGCGGCGAGCTGACTGCACAACGCGCCGACGGCCGTGAACAGCGCGGCCGCCGCCGTGAGCGCGATGGCGAAGAACAGTGAGGCGGTGAGCGTGAACTGCGCGTCGTGCGCGCGGCCCGCGGCGAATGATGTTGCCGCGGTGATGGCCCACAACGTCGTCACACCGACTCCGGTGCCGGCGAGCGCGCCCGCAGTGGCGCGGCCGCGCGTCGTCGGGCCCGCGAGCAGCAACTCCCAGCGGCCCGCGTCCTCCTCACCGCGGAGGAGCTTCGTGGAGGTGAGGATCCCCCAGACCGCGCCGACGATGACGAGAACCGCGAGTGTGCGCCACGCAGTGAAGCCGGCCACGGTGTCGATGCGCGTCGCGCTCCCGAACAGCGCCTGGAGACCGGCGTTCGAACCGAGCGACTGCGCGAGATCGGCACGCGACGCGACGGTGGGATACGTGGAGATGAAACCTTCGACCGACGCGACGACGTAGATCCCGAACACCGCGCCCCAGATCGCACCCGTGCGCGCCGTCGTGCGGGCGAAGCGCCGGAAGATCACGAGCGACGCGTCGGTGGTGACGAGGTCAGTGCTCGTCGGCATCGGGCCCGTTCTCGGTGGTTGCACCGGGTGCATCAGGCGCGTCGGGTTCGGCGCCGTAGTGCGCCAGGAACAGCTCTTCGAGTGACGGCTCACGGCTGAGGAGCTGGGTGACGCCGACTGCGCTCAACCGCTTCAGGAGCGGCTCGACGGGCCCGGACACTTGGCAGCGCAGCCGATTGCCTTGGATCTCGATGTCGTGCACGCCGGGAACACCCGAGAGATCGGGTGGGGCGGAGTTGAACACGGCTTCGATCGAGAGCGACGAGAGATGGCGGAGGTCGCCGAGCGTGCCGATCTCGACGATGCGGCCGTGGCGCAGGATCGCGACGCGGTCGCACAGCGCTTCGACCTCGCTCAGTATGTGCGACGAGAGGAAGATGGTCTGACCGTTGGCGCGCGCGGTGTCGACGCACCGCCGGAACTCGCGCTCCATCAGTGGATCGAGCCCACTCGTCGGCTCGTCGAGGATCAGCAGATCGGCGCGGGACGCGAACGCGGCGATCAATCCGATCTTCTGTTTGTTGCCCTTGGAATAGGCGCGGACCTTCTTGTCCGGTTCGAGTGCGAACCGCTCGATCAACTCGGCGCGGTATTTCTCGTCGACCCGGCCCTGGACGCGCCCGAGCAGGTGCAGTGTCTCGGCGCCCGTCAACGCGGGCCACAGCGACATCTCGCCGGGCACGTATGCGAGGCGCTCGTGCGCGGCCATCGTGTCGCGGTGCGCGTCGAGGCCGAAGATCTCCGCGCGCCCCGCGCTCGCACGGAGGAGGCCGAGGAGCAGGCGAATCGTCACGGTCTTGCCCGCGCCGTTGGGCCCGAGATAGCCGAGGGTTTCGCCGGTTGCGACTTCGAGGTCGAGCGCGTGCAGTACTTCGGCGTCGCCGAAGCGTTTCGTCAGACCTTCGGCGCGGATCGCGGCTGTCATCGCGCGCCGATTATGTCAGCGTTTGTGCGAGCGCTCGGTCGTCGGCCCGCTCCGAGCCGTGTTTGCCGCCGCCACCAGGTCGGCAACGAGCCCGCATATCTCGGTGATCGTGTCGGGATCGGCGATGTTGCCGTGCTCGTCGAGCTTGGGCCGGACGCCCGCGACCGATACGCGCCCCACGACGTTTGCGCCCTGGGCACGCAGGGTCTGCGCGAGCGCGTCCAACGCGCGTTCGCCGCCGCTCGTGCCCGCGCTCATCAAGGCGACGGGCTTGTCGTAGAGCTCGCCCGATCCGACGATCCAGTCGAGCGCGTTCTTCAGTGATCCGGGTAACGAGTGCGCGTACTCCGGGCTCGCGATGATGACGCCGTCGGCCGTCGCCAGTGCGTTGCGCCATTCGGTGAGCGCGGGTTGATCGTCGTCGGCGATGTCGGGATTGAAGTGGGGGAGCGTGCCGATGTGTTCCGACTGCGACACGTGCGCGACGCCGCGCGCGCACTGCGTCGCGACATCGAGCAGCGCCCGGTTCGTAGAGACGCGTTGCAGGCTTCCGGACACGAGGAGGAGATGAATCGGTTGCACGGGAGCAGGTTAGAACTGTGCAAATTCGTCTCGGTCCCCGCTCGGTTGGCGCACGTCGAGTGAACCGCGGCCGCCTCGCATCCGTATATCGGGGAGTTCACGAAGCCCCGGCCGCGCACCAATGCGTCGGCCGCAGACGAACGGTGAGACGTATGAAGTCAATGACGAAATCGATGAAAAGCAAGACCGCGAAGCGCGGCGCACCCGTGGTGCTCGGTGTCATTGCGCTGGTTGCACTGTCGGCGTGCGGATCGTCGTCGAAGGCGAGTGTGTCGCCCGGCGCGCAACCGTCGGCGATCGCAGCCCCGACGACCGCGCCGGCCACATCCACTTCGGCCAAGACCGTCGTGAAGACGGGAACGTCGCCGAAGCTCGGCGCCGTCCTGACCGACAGCAACGGGATGACGCTCTATACGTTGACGAACGCCGGTGCGCCCGTCGCGTGTACGGGTCAGTGCCTGACGGTTTGGCCGCCGCTCTACCTGCCCGCAGGCACGACCACTCCGACCGCGACCGCGGGCGTGACCGGGCTCTCGGTCTCGATGCAGATGGGCGGCACGCAGGTCACCCAGAACGGTGACCCGCTGTACCGCTTCGCGCACGACACTGCGCCCGGCGACACCAACGGCGAAGGCATCATGGCGTTCGGTGGCGTGTGGCACGCGGCCAAGACCACCTCGAGCACCGCTGCCGCGACGACCCCCGCGACCGCGGCGCCCGTCACGACGCCGACCACCGCCGCATCCACCGGCGGTTACGGCTACTAGAACCCCCCGAACCGGCGTGACTGTGGCATCTATTCGATGCCACAGTCACGCCGGTTCGTCGCGTTGGTCATGGATCAGCAGAATGACGGAGTGGCAGTCGGCGAGCGGTTTCGAGTTCTCAGCGTCGGCGCCTTGTGCGTGATCGCGGCCGCGTGCTCTTCGGGCCCGGCGCGAACGCAGGGCGCGGCGACGACATCGTCGTGGAGCGTTGCGCCGGCGACGTCGTCGAGCGTCACGACAACGACCATCCGCCGTCGGGTTACGCGCCCGGCCCGGCCCGCCGTGGTCCTCGTCGTCAAGGGACCTGTGACTGCGATTGGCGATTCGGTGATGATCGACGCCGCGCCCGCGCTGCGCACGACACTTCCCGAGGTCACGATCGACGCCGCGGTGGACCGCTCCGCGATTCCGGGACCGGCGATACTGCTCGCGCGGGCGCGGTCGGGCCGACTGGGCTCGTCGATCATCGTCGAGCTCGGCACGAACGGCGGCGTCAGCGCGTCGATCATCGGGCAGATGTTGGACGTCGCCGCGGGACGTCGCGTCGTGATGGTCACGAGCCATTGCGGCTACTGCAGCTGGACGACGGCCGGGAACGCGGTGATGCGCGTTGCCTGCACCCGAGCACGTAACTGTTTCGTTGCCGACTGGGACACGCTGGCTGCCGCGCATCCGGCCTGGTTCGGTCAGGACGGCGTGCACATGGCCGTCGGCGGAGAAGGTGCCGCCGCATTCGCGCACCTCGTCTGGACCCAGCTCTCGCGCAACTGACGCGAGGTCACGACTTTGCGTTCACCGATCGGTGCGAGACTCGAGGTCCGCACTGATTTTGCGGGCGAGCGCGTGTTGCTTCGCCGTAGTTGTGACGTCGATGCGTTCGAAGTCGTCACCGAAGCGGACATCCGCGAACAAGCCCGCAGGGTCTTCGTGGAAGTGCACGAACGCGCGCCCACCTCGATAGAACGTCCCGCGGGATTTCTCCCGCAGCGGCGGCATTTGGCGCAGCGAACCCAACAACGGTTCGAGCCGATCCAACGCCGAGTCCCCTGCGTGTTTCATCGAGATCCAGTCTGCACCTCCGCCTTCGGTGGGCGTGAGTCGCAGTGCTCGTTGACGGCCCGGTGCGTGCGCGGCCGGCACCCGCGCCGGCCTCAGCGGCCAACCACCCGACCGGGGTGATGAGCTCGTTGGGGTCAAGTTCTAGGCTCGCGGCACCGCGGGCGGGCGAGGAGTGGTTCGTGAGCGACGACGATACGGAGTCAGTGCCGGACAACGCGTTGACCGCCGCGCAGCGGGGTCCGCTGTCGCTGGAGCATTACATCCGCCGGATCTCGGATGACTTCAACGATCCGTCGCAAGAGTGGCGGCGCCTCTTCTCGGAACTGCTCGGGACGTTCTTCTTGGTACTCGTCGCGGCCGGCGGCGGGATGATGAGTCAGGCGTTCCCGGACACGATCAGTCGTACCGCGGCGGTGGTCGCGCCGGCGCTCATGGTGATGGCGATCATCTTGTTCATGGGCAAAGTCTCCGGCGCGCACCTGAACCCCGCGGTCAGCATTGCGTTCGCGCTGCGACGTGACTTTCCCTGGCGCCGCGTTCCCGGTTACATCGTCGTTCAGTTGGGCGGCGCCGCGCTCGCCGCCTGGTTCCTGCAAGCGGTCATCCACGTCTCCGCGACCTACGGTTCGAACTATCCGGCCGCCGCGTTCACCGGCCGCGACGCGTTCTTGATGGAGGCCGTCCTCACCTTCGGGCTCGTCAGCGTCATTCTCGGAACCGCATCCGGCGCGCAGAACCTCGGCGTCTTCGGCGCGCTCGGGGTCGGCGGTTACATCGCGCTGGCCGGTCTCTGGGGAAGCCCGATCTCCGGCGCGTCGATGAATCCCGCCCGCACGTTCGGACCGAACCTCGTCGGAGCCGACTTCACCCAGTACTGGGTCTACGTCGTCGGGCCGCTCGTCGGAGCTGCCCTCGCGGTGGGCGTGGCGTACATCTTGCGCGGCGCGGGCGGAGGGCAGTCAGGCTCCGGTGCCGCGCAGGGCGCATTGTTCACCGAAGCCATTCGACCCGACCAACGCTGAACCCCGGGCGACACCCACTCGAGCATCGGGAACCGGGCATCAGGCATCATGCGTTGCCGGATGACTCACGATGGATCAGGTGTTGCCGCGTGGCCGACGAGATATTCGATCGGGATTTCTGGGAGACGCGCTGGGCGCAGGCGCTGCGGGAACACCCGGACGCGGTCGCGAGCCGTCCACCGAACGCTCACCTCGTCGCGGAGATTGCCGATCTTGCGCCGGGTCGAGCACTCGACGCGGGCTGTGGCCACGGCGCAGAAACGATCTGGCTCGCCGCGTCCGGATGGCGAGTCACCGCGGTCGACTTCTCGACGACCGCGCTCGAACACGCGTGGGCGACGGCCGAAGCGGTCGGTGCGGATGTCGCCGAACGCATCGAGTGGGTTAAAGGCGATCTCGGGAGTTGGTTTCCGCCCGCCGGTCGCTTCGACCTGGTGAGTTCGTTGTACGTCCACGTCGCGGGATCGGTGCGCGAGATGGTGACGCGGCTCGCGGCCGGCGTCGCACCCGGTGGAACGCTCTTCCTGGTCGGCCATCTCCCGGTCGATCCCGCGACCGGCGAACCGTCGCCCGCCGCGGGCCAGGTCCAGGTAACCGTCGAGGCCGCCGTCGAAGCACTCGACGCGAACGAGTGGTCCATCGTCGTGGCCGAAGACCGCACCCGCGCCGCGGGCGGTGGAGCCGACGCAGTTATCCGCGCGATCCACGAACCGGCGTGAGTTAGGTGTTGTGCCCTATGCGGGTCCCAAGTCACGCCGGTTCGCTTACGCGCGGTCGAGGATTTCGGCGGCGGCGCGTTCGCCGGAACGGATGGCGCCGTCGATCGCACCGTGTGACGTGGTGGACGTTTCCGTGCCGGCCCAATGGACGCGCCCCATGGGTTGGCGCAACAGCGGTCCGTACCGCGTGAGGATGCCGGGCGGGAGATGCGCCATCGAGCAACCGCGTGTGTATTGCTCGGTCCACCACGCGGTCTCGATGAAGTCGACGGGTGACGCGGCGCGCGGCCCGAGGCGCGCGGTCAACGCGTCGACGACGAGCTTGCGCCGTTCGGCCGGCGCGAGGGCGTCGAACTTCGTGGCGATCGGTCCGAACGTGAACGAGGCGATCACGCCGGGTGTGCCGGAGACCGGCGACGCGTCGAGCGTCACCTCCGCGGCCGAACCCGGTTCCGCGGTCTGGCCGCTAAAGCCGTCGGCGCGCCAGAAGGGTTCGTCGTAGACGACGAGTGTCTTGCTCTCGGGCCCGGCGACCGCGGCGCGGTACAGGGCCAGGCGATCGGCGGGAAGTACCGGGTCGAAGGTGATCTCCGCCGCGAGCGCGGGCGGAACCGTGACGACCGCGTGTCGGGCATCCACGACGATGTCGCCCGCGTCGACAACCACGTGATCGGCGTTCTGCGTGATCGACCGCACCGGCGCGTTCAAGTGAACCGCGTCACCGAGATCGTCGGCCACGCGGTACGCGATCGAGCCCGCGCCCCCCACGACCAGGTTCTCCTGCGAGCCCTTCTCGATCGAAAAGAGGTTGTTGAGGCTGTGGTGCGCGCGTACAAGGAACAGCAGGTGCAGAAACGACGTGTCGTTCAGATCGCCGGTGAAGAGACCGCGCACCGCCATCTCGAAGAGGTCGCGGCCGATCTTCGTGCGGATGCCGGAGTGGGCGACGAAATCGCCGACGGTCCGCGCATCCCATTCCTCTGCACGCTTCGCGTTCCACGGCGCGTCGATCGGGATCTTCTTCGCCATCCAGTCGACCCGCGCCTGCGCGAGGGCGATCGTACCGACGGCGAGCGGACTGATCTTCGGTATGAGCCCCGTATACCGGCGCGTGCGATCGCCGTCGATGAGCAGGTGCGCGCCCTTGACCCACGTCTTGTACGTCGACACGCCGACTTCGCCCGCGAGCGCGAACGCCCGATCGTGATACGGCGCCAGCCACGCGCCGCCCCGGTCGACCGGCGAACCGTCGGCGAGGTTCTGCGTCCAGATGCGGCCGCCGACGCGGTCCCGCGCCTCGAGGACGACAACCGATTTCCCGCTCGCACTCAATCGGCGCGCCGTGGTGAGCCCGGCGTAGCCGCCACCGACGACACAGACGTCCGCATGCGATGCGTTCCGCCATAAGGCGCGCACCGTATACGGACGTCTGCGTGGCGTCGAGTGTGGGGGAATGGTTCAGCTGTACATGAGAGAGCCCGGCGTCGTCAGCACTTCGCCGGTCTCGATCCACGTCTTCAAACCGGACAGGATCATCGGCCAACCGCCGTAGATCTCCGGGTTCGCGCCTTCGCGCATCTGATCGTGCGTCAGGGTGAGGCGGCAGGAGTCGGCGACCGGCTCGATCTCCCACGTGATGCGCGACGTGCCTTCGGCCTTCACGTCGTCGCTCCACAGCGCGACCATCGTCTGCACGAGCCGGCGGGGCGGATCGACCTCGAGGTTCACGCCTTCGCCGAGGAGAACGGGCGCCTTCGGGTTGCCCATCTCGAAGCGCGATCCCGGCGTCCAGTCGGAGGTGACGCGGTTGCCGAACATGTACTTCGCGCGCGTCTCGCTGTCGGTGATCGCCTCCCAGAGGCGCTCGGGCGTGGTGCGGATGTAGATCTCGAAGACCTTCTCCATGGGACTCTCCAATCGTTGCTTGAGGTCGCTGAGCCCGGCGGCCCAGGGTTCGGCGAACTTGCTCACCCAGCGGTCGTGGACGAGCCGGATGGGAACGGGATTGAGGAAGTGGAGCTTCTCCCGGCCGCGGCGTTTGGTGACCACGAGGCCGGCTTCTTCGAGGACGTTGAGGTGTTTCATCACGCCGAAGCGCGAGATGGGAAAGCGGGCCTCGAGCGCGCTCAGGGTCTGGCCGTCTTCGCGGAAGAGCTCGTCGAGCAGGCTCCGCCGGGTGGGGTCGGCCAGGGCTTTGAACACGTCGTCCACGCCCTCAGGATAGGTGACCAAATAGTCACCTGTCAAGGTTCGCTTCCAGCAGGGCAAGGTCGCGCTGGGCGTAGCGGTTGTGCCAGAACTCTTCCTCGAGGACCGTATAAATGCACTCCTGCAATGGGTTCGTACCGTTCTCGAGCACATCGACCGGTCGCGTGAGCTCCGGTGTCGTAACCGATGCGAGAAAGTCGCGAAAGCGCGCAGCGCGATCCGCTCGTGCGGCCAGCGCGTCCGCAACCGATGGCGTCAGGTCGTAGTCGAGACCGGGCCAGGGAAAGTCGAGGGAGCCGCGATTCGGCAAGCCGATCGGATCGAAGGTTCCGCCGAGTATCGGAGCCGTGAACCACTTGTCCATCGCAAACACCAGATGACGCAGCGTCTCGACGAAGGAGAACTCGCCGTTGACCGACTCGGACAGCGCGGCGTCCGGGAGTGCGCGTGCTTTGGCGATAGTCCGGGCCCACTCGTGTTCGAGCGCCGCCCATGTCGCGCGCATGTCATCCGAGCTCGCGGGCCGGAGCATCGTGCGCAACGGATACCAGGGGTCGCGCTCGTTCACGTATTCGGTTACATCGACGCCGTTGATGATCACGGTCTCGACGTGCGCGTCGATGTCGACGTTGACCAACCGAGCGTGGCTGATCGTCGCGTCGGTGAGGTCGACGTCGCGGAACAGTGCGCCACTGAGATCGGCGCCCCAGAACACGGCGCCGGTCAGGTCACCTTCGAACTCCTCCGGCATGCGTCCCCCGGTCTCTGGGAGTCTGGATCCGCTGACGAGGCCGCGGTCCTCCGCAGCTTCGAAGAATCTCGAATGCGCGCCCGGCAGGATTCGAACCTGCGACCCACGGCTTAGAAGGCCGTCGCTCTATCCAACTGAGCTACGGGCGCGAGGGTTGTAGAAACCCGGCAGAAAACTACCCGAGCATCGGCATGTCCTTATCGGTTGGGCATGCGACCCGGTCGCGGGCTCAGGGCACCACGATCTCGGGGTCGACCCAGTAGTTGGATGCGAGGTAGGTCTGGTTGGGGAAGGCGCTGGTGCCGTATCGGTAGACGCCATTGCCGCTGGCTCCGCTCGCGGGGGCGTGCAATGGCGGGTTGTTGTACGCGGTGGCGAACTCGTTATGAGTGGCCGCGTAGTGGCCGGCGGTGGTGTGGTACGACGCGACGTAGGTAGTCCCGGCGGTGATACCGACGGGTGTGTTGAACAAAAGCGTCTGCCACCCGGTCGCGGTTTCGTTGGTGAAGGTGCCCGTGGCGAGCAGGGTGCCGGTGTTGGTCCAAAGACTGCCTGTGTGGGTTCCGGTGTTGGCGGCGGATTTGTAGAACCGGACGCCGATGACGGATCCGCTGGTGTCGCTCGTGAATCTGACGCCGAGCTCGACATTGGCGTTCGCGTCGCCGCTATCGGCGACCGCGGGTGCAGTGGTACCGAACAGCGTGCAAGGACAGCCGCTCGCGGGAGCGGTAGTCGTCGTCGTGCTCGTCGACGTCGAAGTTGTCCCGCCCTGCGTCAACTCGTAGATCGTCCCGGTGAGCGACAACGCGTACAGCTCGCCGCTCGGATCCTCGGCGAAGCTCGACAGCTGGGTGACGTTGACTCCGAGATCGCGCTGGTCGATGACGACGCCTCCACTCTCGACCACGCCGACCAGGTTCGTCCGGCAATTGTCACCCAGCACGTACGCGCCGGCGAGATTCGCGATCGCAGTCCCGCGGTAGACGTAGCCACCGATGAGCGCACACCAACCGCTCGAATGCGGCTCCTCGAACAGCGGGTCCTTTGCGCCCGGCGGCTCGGCGCCGCCGTTGTACGGGTGAAAGCCTTCCCGCAACGGCCAACCCCAGTTCTGGCCGCCTTGGCCCGCCGGCGCGAGGTCGACTTCCTCGTAGAGGCTCTGCCCGACGTCACCGATCCACATTTCCCCGGTTGTCCGGTCGAACGAGAACCGCCACGGGTTACGGAGCCCGTACATCCAGATCTCGCCGCGCTTGCCTGCTTGGCCGACAAATGGATTGTCGGAAGGGATCGTGTACGGCAAGCCCGCGCTCGGCGCGGGATTGATACGCAGGATCTTTCCCAACAACACGTCCAGGTTCTGCGCGTTGCCGTTCGGATCGCCGCTGCCGCCTCCGTCGCCGGTTCCGATGTAAAGATCACCGTCAGGTCCGAAGACCAGATCGCCACCGTCATGGTTCGTGTAGGTGGGATGCGGAATCGTCAAGAGATCGCGGCGCGTCGACGGGTCCGCGATATCGCCGGCCATCGTGAATTCGGATACTCGAATCGAGCCGGTCGTGTCGGTGTAGTCGACGTACAGCTTCGTCCCGTCCGGCGAAAACACAAGACCGTTCAGGCCCTGCTCGGCGTCGCCTTGCGCGACCGTGAGCGAGAGCACCGGCGTCGTTGCCGCGACGCCGTTCGTTTCGACGAGGCGCACCGTGCCGGTGTGCTCAGCCACGTACATGCGTTGATCACCCGACCGCCACGCGATTGCCACCGGTTCGGAGAGTCCGGATGCGACCGGAGTGAGCGCCAGTTGCACGGCGCTCAGGTCGGGCGCGGCAGCATGCGCAGGGATCGCACGGTCGACTGCGCCGACGACCAGCGCCGAGCTCGCGATCAGGGCAAGGGCCCACAGCCGACGAGCCCGTCCGTTGCGGGTCGACCCGACCCCAACCGCACCAGTGGGTCGTGGGTTCATAGGAGTCCCGCCTTTGTCTGCGCCACATCCGGCCAACGCAGGAACTCGACCACCTGGGCATGCCCCCGCATTCGCTGTGTAATCCGCGAAGCCCTTCCCCGCAGACGCGCTCCGCAAACCTGGAGCTCGTACCCTCGGTCCTGCTGGCCCTGAAGCGGGGCGACGAACCCTTAGGTCTCGATGGCGATGGTCCGGGCCTCGACGACCGAGCGTCGTATCGCGTCGAGGACGACCATGTCGGCCACGCCGTCGGCGAACGTCGCCGGGTTCGGGCCGGCGGGCGGATCTTGCCCCTCGATCCGCGCGGGAAGTGTTCGGCAAGTCGCGTGTACGGCCCCAGGTCGAGACCATGACCGATCATGCGTTCATACGTTGTTGTCAGTGCGTCGGGCGGGGGCGGCGATCCCGCGGATGTACGCAGGTCGTACGGAATCTCGAGCCGGCGTGTCCCGTGCGCGTCCGTGACCGAGACCGCGTGACCGAGGCCGTCGATCCAGATCGACCCGCCGGTCCCGACGATGCGCGTTTCGATGAACAGCGGTCCGCGATCAGCGGCGGTGCTCTGCATCAGGCCCGCTACACCGGACGCCGTTCGGAAGTGCACGACGAATCCATCGTCGGCCGTCGTCGGGCGATCTGCGAGGTTCACGAGCGCCGCGCTCACCCCGACGAATTCGCCGAGTGTCACGCGCACCTGGTCGATCACCTGTGAGCCGTGCGCACCGAGCCAACCGCCACCGTGTTCGGCTCCAGCCCACCATTCCGGCAACTCCGCAGACCGCTCCGCCAGTACCGGCACGTGCAGCACGAAGGTTGCCATTCTCGGCACGCCGATGACACCGTCGTGCACGGCGCGTGCGAGGAGTGCCTGGCCGGTGTCAAAGCGGAACTCGGTTCCAAGGAGATGCACGACACCGGCCCGCTCCGCGGCCGCGAGCAGCTGCTCCGCTTCTGCGGGGTCACGAGCGAAGGGTTTCTCGCACAACACGTGTTTGCCGCTGTGCAACGCTTCGAGCACCAGGGCGGCATGGGTGTGCGGCGGCGTTGCAACCGTCACCGCGGCAATGTCCGGCAGTGCCAGCGCGTCGGTGAACGACGTAGACGCGTGCGGAACGTCGAACATGCGTGCGCGTGCCTTCGTCTTCACCGGATCCCGGCCGATCAACGCTCGTACGTCGAAGCCGGCCGCGCGTAATGCGCGCACGTGGGTAAAGCAGCCGAACCCTGTGCCGGCAACGGCTACGCCGGTCACGGTGACACCGTGACGGTGAGGCCTTCCGCCGCCGAACGACGGATCGCGTCGAGGACCTCCATGTTCGCGACTCCGTCCACGAACGTCGCGGCGGCGGGATCGTCCGCCACTTCGTCACCCAGGATCAGGTCACGGAACCGCTCGGCCAGCCGGGTGTACGGGCCGAGGTCCAGGCCGGTGGAGTGCAGGAGGTCGTACGCGCTGACGATGAGGTCGGCGGGCGGCGGGTCGGGGGCGGGGACCGCGAGCTCGGTGGGGCATGGAATGTCGCGTGTCCCGTCGGCATCGGCGATCTGCACACGGTCGCCTTCCGCCCACGCCGTGCCTGCAGTCCCGGCGATGCGCGTCGCGAACAGCATCGGTCCCCGATCGCTCGCGACGCTCTGCATCGCGCCGACGGCGCCGCCGCGGAGACGGAATTGGACGAGATAGGCATCCTCGGCCGTCCACCCATGGTTACCAACATGAGGGAGGCTCGCGCTCACGGTGTCGAACTCGCCGAGCGTCGTGCGTATCTGGTCGATGACATGCGAAGCGTGCGCGCCCAGCCAACCGCCGCCTTGCGCGGCATCGCTCCACCACGACGGCACCTCGGCTTCCGGATCCGCGAGCAGGGGGATATGGAGCATGAAGGTCGCCAGTCGAGGCGCGCCGATCATTCCTTCGCGCACCGTCCGCCGGAGCAACGCCTGGCCGGGCGCGAAGCGGAACTCACAGCCGAGCAGATGCACGACACCGGCTGCGTCGGCCGCCTCGAGGAGGCTTCGCGCCTCGGTGGCGTCGCGCGTGAACGGCTTCTCGCACAAGACGTGCTTCCCGGCGCGGACGGCCTGCAACACGAGCGCCGCGTGGGTGTGCGGCGGCGTCGCGATCGTCACCGCATCGACGTCGCTCCGCGCGAGCGCGTCTGCGAGCGATGTGTACGCGTCGGGAATTTCGAACCGGGCGGCACGCGCCGACGTCTTCTCGACGTCACGTCCGACCAGAGCGCGGACTTCGAAGCCGGCGGCGCGGAGCGCTCGCACATGCGTCAGACAACCGAATCCAGTGCCGACGACGGCTGCACTGACCCTTCTGCTCACGCCGGGATCCCTGCCGCGTTCGCAACCATCGACAACATGGTGTATTGACCGACGACGAACAAGATCTCGACCAGTGCGGGCACTTCGAAGTGCTGCGCGAGCACCTCCCAAGTCGAATCCGTGACGTCGTGTTGTGCATGCAACTCGTCGGCTGCCTGCAACAGTGCTCGTTCCGGCTCGCTCCAGTCGTAGGTCTCGATCGGCTGTCCGGCCGCCATGATCTCGTCGTCGTCGAGGCCGGCGGTGCGCGCGGTACTCGACGTGTTCGACCCACTCGAATTCCGAGCGGCAGTTCGATGCGGCCCGCAGCGCCAGCAGTTCATGGCTGCGGTGGGGAAGCACTCCGTGCAGCGCGAGCGCGGCGGCCCAGCCGAGGAACGGACTGAGCAGGTCCGGCTGACGCGCGAGTAACTCCATGGTGCGCGCCGGATCCCGGCCGGGCGGCGCGATCAGCGGCAACAACTGCGCGACGTCATCGCGCAGCACCCCCGGGTCGGCCGTGGGAATGCGCGTCTCGTGCTCCGTCATCCGATCACCCCGCAGTCTCGTCAAGCGTGCTCTCCGACCGCGGGAATCCTGCCATGCCCTCCCAAGATGCGGGCGAAGGGGCAGTCGGGTCAGGCGCGTCGGCCGCGGGCATGACTCATCAGGCCGCGGGCGCGCCTCCCGGCGGATGTGACCTGAGGCACCTCCGAGCGTGCGCCTACAGGCCCTGTGTCGGGTGACCGATGGGAAGTTGTGTCAGCTTCGCTCGACGGCTCGGTCGCTGTGCCCGCGGCGACTACCGCGCGCCCCGGCGAGTTCCTCGGTTCGGAGCTGGCCGGCCGGGTGGACGAGATCTCGCAGCGCGTGCTGCTGATGTGGCGGGAGCGGTCTCCGGCCGCGGCCTCGGCCGCCACCCCGCGCGTCGAAGAGGACATCCTTTCGACCACGTCGCTGTCGACGGCCGCGTTGGTCGAGTATCTGCTGCATCACGAGTCGCAGAGCCGCGAACAAGCGCGTGCTATCGCGGCAACCGGAAAAGCGCCACTCCGGGACACGATCGCCCTGGCGGAACTGACGAAGCTGTACCTCTATTGGCGAGAGATCGTCATCGCGACGCTCATCGAGGAAGCCCGCCGCAATGCAATCGGCGAACGCGAGCTCGACTACGCGATCGCCGTTGTGCGCGGCGCGTCGGATCGAAGCATCGTGCAGATGACCAAGCAGTTCGACGCCGAACGCATGCGGCTGCAGGACGAGTTGTCGACGGAGCAGGCCCGGCTCTCGCACCTTGCGTATCACGACGCGCTGACGGGGCTTCCGAACCGGCGGCTGTTCTTCGATCGCCTTTCGCACGCGTTGGAGCTACAGCGCCGTCAGCGCAGCGGCATCGGACTCTTGTTCGTCGACGTCGACTCGTTCAAGGCCATCAACGACGAGCACGGCCATCGAGTCGGCGATCAGGTCTTGGTCGCGACCGCGCAGAGTCTGGTGACCGCGGCACGCGCGAGCGACACGGTCGCCCGTTTCGGCGGCGATGAGTTCGTGATCTTGTGCGAAAACCCTGATCTCGACGCGCGGAACCTCGTCGCGCTCGCGCAACGGATCAGCGCACTCCTGGCCACGGGCGTCTCGACGGACAAGACGAGTGTCGCGGTCGCGGTGAGCATCGGGATTACGACGGCCATGGCGGACGAAGACGCCGACGAGCTCATCCGCCGCGCCGACGGTGCGATGTACGTGGCGAAACAATGCGGTCCCGGCAACCTGCACATCTGGGCGCCGCATCACGTAGGCCCGTTCAGTCCTGCAGCACTGCCTTGAGCTCGTCGCGATCCGAGACGCCGAGCTTGATGAAGGCCTGCGCGAGATGTCCCTCGGCGGTTCGGACCGAGATCGTGAGCTCGTTCGCGATATCGCGATTGCTGAGGCCGTCAGCCGCGAGCTGCGCGACTTCGCGCTCCCGCTTCGTCAGCGGCGTGACTCCGGCCGCAGTGGCGAACGCCGGTGTCCGCGCGCCTCCGCACTGTTCGGCGTAGCGATCCGCGGCGCGTCGAGCGGCGTTGGATTTCGACCGGAGACCGGCCGAACTGAACAACGCGGCGGCGATGAACGTGGCGTCAACGGCTTCGAGCGACATTCCGAGCTCGAAGAGCTCGCGACCGGCAGCCTCGCAACCGCTCGGGTCGTCGGAGCCGACGGCGCGCGCGAGATCGGTGCGCGCCCGCGGCCAGTGGGCCGTCGACGACATCGGCAAGTTCGACGAGCCGTTGTGGCGCGAGCCGGCGATCACCCAGACGCATGAGATCACTGTGGAGATGAGCTTCGAGTCCGAACTCTTCGCGCGCCGCGCACGTGGTAGCGGCTGCGCGCAGCCGCTGCTCGGCCGCGGAGAGGCGTCCGGCGCACGCGTCGATCCAACTGAGAGCCCGTTGGCGGTCGCTCTCGTAGCGCTGTAGATGTTGCTGTGCGGCTGACTGCGATTCCGCGCCGACGCGCTGTGCGTCGGCGCGTCGGCCGAGCAACGCGTACGCCTCACCCAGCAACGCCAGCGCCCATGCGTGCCCGCCGAGGTGATCGGCTCCACTGAGGCCCGCGGCCGCGGTCGTGAGAAACGCGATCGCCGCGCTCGGGCGCCCGCGCGCGAGTGCGATCCGCCCTTGGGCGAGGTCGAGATAGCCGGTTCGGAACACGACGCCGGACGCCGCACTGGGGAGGGCCGACACGAGCTCGATCAGCGCGTCGCACTCGTCGAGTGATCCGTTCGAGAGCAGCGCGAACACGTGGGCAGAGAGAATTGCCGCGGTCGCGATCCCGGGGAAGGCGCCCGGGCGTTCCATGATCTCGGCCTCGGCCCGTTGCACGAGTGCGAGCGATGTCGTCGTTCGTCCGCTGACCGTCAGCGCGGGAACCACCGCCCCGACCGCGAGTATCAAGATCTCGGCGTCGAGCGCGGCATCGACGAGCGCGAGCCCGGTCACGATGGCGTCGGCGGTCCGACCGGCGGCGGCGAGCGCGCCGACGCGCACGGTCTCGAGTGCCTGGCGGCCGCGCTCGGTGCTCGTGCGCACCCGTGATTCGTCGATCGCGGCGACCACCGAGTCGAGGCCGGCGCTTCCGCCGAGCGCGCGAGCTCGGGCCATTGCGATGCGGTATTGCGTCGCGTCGTCCCGACATTCCCGGGCGAGGCGGGCCAGTACCGCCTCGGCTTCCGCGGACCGGCCCTGCAGTACGAGTCCTTCGGCGAGCGCCAGCTCCGTCGCGATGCTCGGGCGCTGCCGGAGCGCGGCGCGGGCGAGCCGCTCGGCCCGCCGCCCGTCGGCGATCGCCGACGCGTGGGCCGCCGCCCGTTCGAGCGCGGTCGCGTCGGGGGCGGTACCGCTCTGCAACTGCCAGTAGGTGACCCGCGCCTGTTCGCGTGGCGGGCAGTGATCACCGAAGATGCCGGCCAGGTCCTGCCAGAGTCTGCGCTTCTCGAGCTCTCCGAGGCCCGAACGCGCGACCTCGCCGTAGATCGGGTGCCCGAGGCTCAGCTCCACGATCTCGTGGGAGACGTCCGACCGCAACAGGCCGCGCTGTTCCATCGAACGCAGGTCGGCGCTCGGTATCAGACGGGACAATCCGTGGGCGGGCACGGGTTCGCCGAGGGCGACCATGGCGAGCGCGGTGCGCTCGTCGTCGCCCAGGCCCTGTAGGCGATGGGCAACGAGATCGGCGAGCCGACCGGCCACCGGCGACGATGGGTTGGTCCAACGCCATCGACCGTCGACGTCGCGCAGACTCCCGGACGCCGACGCGTCCGCGACGAACTCGCGCAGATACAACACGTTCCCGCGCGTCGCCGACCAGAGCCGCTGCGCGGTGGTCGGGTCGAGCGGACCGAGCGCCGATTCCAACAGCGCGAGCGTCTCCCCGAACGACAACGGTTGGAGCTCGATGCGCTGGACGAGGTGGTCCTTCCACAGCGAGACGATCGCGTCCGGGGCCGGCTCGCCCGTGCGGATCGTGGCGAGCAGGCGTATCGATCCATGCGCGCAGAGCTGGTGCAGGAGCGTCGCGGTCGTGTCGTCGAGCCACTGCGCGTCGTCGACCACGAGCACGCGCGGATCGGAACCCACGGGGCCGGCGAACGCTTCGGCGAGCTGGGCCAGCCAACGCGGTGCGTCGACATCGTCGGGCTCGGCCGGGTTCGTCGCAGCGGCGTTGATCGCGGAGAGGTAGTGCGCGACGGCACCCAGAGGAATGGCCGAGGCCGATCGTGTCGCGCGCACCCATGCGGGATCGCCGCCGACGACCGCCACGACCTCCGCCGCGAGCCGGCTCTTCCCGACTCCGGCACCGCCCGCGATGAGGACACCGGAGCCCGCGTTCAATAGCTCGAGCAGATATTCGAGCTCTTGCTTGCGACCCACCAACGGCCATTCACCGAGGCCGGCGCCCGTACCCAGCACGTCGGCGACGATAGCAACGCTTCTGAAAACAGGTAGTGACTACGCGGGTGGAGATTTGTCCGTCTCGTTACGTTCACGAATGTGTATCCACGGGAAATCACTGACCAGCTCGACCGAACCCACGCGCTCGTCTTGCGGCTCGATCAGATCGGCGCCGACGACAACCTGATCGCCGATTGTGTCGGCATCGAGGCCGAAGCCGTCAGGCCGCTCGTGCAGATCGCCGAGCGCAAGGCCGCCGACATCGCTGATACGTGGAGGGAATCGTGATCCGGAACGGGCGCGCGAGGGTGATCGGCCGAGTTGTCGCGGCGACGGCCGCGTTGGGCGTCGCGCTGATTCTCGTCGCCGGCTGCGGGGGGAGCTCGAGCAACGACAACAACGTGGGCACGGGCGGTTCGTCGGACACGTCGCCCGCGGCGACCACTCCGCGGCCCGTGCGGGCGACCACACCGCCGACCACGACACCACGCGCCACGACGCCGCCGTCGACCGCGTGCCCGGCCGGCGACAGCACGCAGATCGACTTCACCGCGAACCCGCCCAAGGTCGTGGGGTGTGGGCCCGCGCTGCCTCCGCCTCCGTCGACGATCGCGCCGGCCCCGTCCTCGGGCCTGCAGGTGCCCGTGAACACACACGACGTCGCCGGCAACCAGTTCCAGACGGCAAAGCAGGACGGCTACATCCCCTGAGCTCGTCGACCGCGCGCTTCGCGGTAGGCGTCGAACCGCCTGTGAGCGCGTCGAACATGTGGTCTGCTCATCCGCAAATGTTCGGCCCCGGCAACACCGACATTCGGAGCGAGCGCGCCCAATATGCCCAGGGCCGTCCCCGAAAATTTCGATTCCCTGCGCGACTCTGACGGTGCTGTAGGGAAACGCTCGGGAGGCGTTGGTTCGTGTTGAAATCTCTAGCGGCGCGCGCCGTGACGGCGCTCGCCGTGTGCGTGTGCGCGAGCGGTTGTGTTGTCGCGTCGAATGCCTCGACGGCGGGCGCGGAGACCGCAGTCAAACGGCTGCCGGTTATTCGGTTGCGAGACTCCGTCGCGGGTAAGGCATTCACGCCGACGCGGAAGGGCGAATGGCGCTTCGGTACCGATGGCGGCGTGTTCGCGTACGGCGAAGCCGGGTTCTTCGGTTCCGGCGGCGGCAAACATCTGAACGCTGCGGTCACCGCCATCGCGGCAACGCCCAGCGGGCGCGGCTATTGGTTGGCGGGCGAAGACGGCGGCGTGTTCGCGTACGGCGACGCCCACTTCTTCGGTGCGAGCGCGGGTAAGCACCTCCGCGCCGCGGTGGCCGGTATTGCCGCGACGCCGACCGGGCGCGGCTACTGGCTGGTCGGCGCGGACGGCGGCGTGTTCGCGTACGGCGACGCGCACTTCTACGGTTCCGGTGTCGGGATCCATTTCAACGCGCCGGTCGCGGGCATCGTGGCGACGCCGACCGGACGCGGCTATTGGCTCGTCGGCGCGGACGGCGGTGTGTTCGCGTACGGCGACGCGCGTACCTACGAGGCGCCGGTCCGGCCGATGCCGGTCGAGGCCCCCGCCAATCCCGTCGTGACCGCGTACCGGCCCGACGCGCTCGGTTACGACGTGTCGTGGCCGCAATGTGGTCGACCGCTCCCGGCCGAGACGGGTGAAGTCGCGGTGGTAGGCGTCAACAACGGCCACATGTACAGCCGCAATCCCTGCCTCGGAGAACAGGCGGAGTGGGCCGGGAAGGCGTTGTCGCTCTACGTCAATGTCGACGGGCTGCCCAACGATGCCACGAGTGGATTGGCGGGGCCGGCGGGCGCGTGCGTCGCGACCGACATTCGCTGCCGCTCCTACAACTACGGGCGTAACTCGGTCGCCTACGACGAGGCCTACGTCAAGCACTACGGCTTGAGCTCGCCGATCTGGTGGCTCGATGTCGAGATGGAGCCGATCTGGCGCGCGACCGACGTCGCCTCGAACGCCGACGTCATCCGCGGCGTCATCGACGGCCTGCGCGCGCACGGACGGGCGGTCGGCATCTATTCGACGAACTATCAGTGGGGTGTCATCGCCGGCGGCTATCAGCCCCGCACTCCGACGTGGGTGGCGGGCGCGTCGACGCTCGCCGAAGCGCAGGCGTATTGCGCTCCGAGTCACGCATTCGGTGGTGGCCTCACCTGGCTCAGTCAGTGGACCACTGACTTCGACCACGACTACGTGTGCCCGGTCGGCGCGCCGAAATCCCTGAAGCGTTAGCGCGGCGCGGCCGCGACTGAAGCGATCAGTCGTCGGTGGTGGACGGTCGGGCCGCCATGAGATTCGCGGTCAGCAGGTATTCGGGCGGCGTCATCTCGATCTGCGACGTCGCGCGGTCGCGGATCTTCTCCTGTTGCAGCTCACTCGGCGCGGTGATCCAGAACGTGTCGTTCCGGATTCCCTCCAAGCAGATGTCGGCGACCTCGGAGAGCGGCGCGAACTCGACCGGCATCCCCGCCGCTTCCATGCGCGCGAGATACATGCCGAGTGCGTCGCGGCCTTCTTTGGGCGGCGCGCCGGGTCGGTCGTAGCGCGACGGACGGTTCGCGCCCGGACGCCAGATCCCGGTGTTGAGCATCCCCGGCGAACGGGTCGACGGGTAGAGGAGCGACGCGCTCACCTTGGCGCCGACTTCGCGCAGCTGGCCCCAGAGACATTCCGTGATCGTCGTGACCGCGGCCTTCGTCGTTGCGTACACCGCGCTGTTGATCAGCGGGGTGAAGCCGCCGTTCCCCGACGTGGTGTTCACGACGTGACCTTCGACGTCTTGTTCCAACAGCACCGGTACGAACGCGTTGATGCCGTTCACGACCCCCATCACGTTGACGTCGAGCGACCAACGCCAGTCGTTGACGTGGTGCTCCCACATCTGGCCCTCGGAGCCCGACCCGATGCCGGCGTTGTTACATACGACGTGCACGGCGCCGTACGCCGCCAGCGTCGCGTCGCGCAGCGCCTCGACCGACTCCAGTGAGGTGACGTCGGTGACGACACCGACGACATCGCGTCCCTCGGCCTGCAGCTCGCTCGTCGTGCGTTCGACCAGCTCGGGCACGACGTCGGCGATGACCGCCTTCATCCCTTCGGTGGTGAAGCGTTCGACCAGCGCCCGGCCGATGCCCTGTCCGCCGCCGGTGACGACTGCGACCTTGCCCTTTACGTCCTTCACGATTGCTCCTCTGGGACGCCGGTGGGCCGCCTCGGACGGGATTCGACCGACGGGTAGCCTTCGCGGATTCGGTCGGCCGGTGCGGCCGAAATGCTACGGACCGCGAGGCGAATTGAGCAAAGTTGTGGACGCCGACGCGGAGCCGGTGTCGGCACGGAACGCAGTGAAGTTCCGGTACGAACCGGCGCTCGACGGCCTGCGCGCGCTGGCGGTGCTGGCCATCATCGCGTACCACTTCAACTACGGGTGGGCGCGCGGCGCGTACCTCTCGGTCGACCTGTTCTTCATCTTGTCGGGCTTCCTGATCACGACGCTGCTGATCATGGAGTGGCGGCGCAGCAGCACGATCCATCTGCGCGCGTTCTGGGGTCGGCGGGCGCGCCGGCTACTACCCGCCTTGCTCGTGCTGTTGGTGTTCGTCGCCGTCTTCACGCGTTTCGTCGCCGAGCCATGGAACCGCGCCACGATTCGCGGCGACGGGATCGCCAGCCTCTTCTACGTCGCGAACTGGCGCTTCATCGCCGACAAGCAGGGGTACTTCGAGCTGTTCTCGGCCGCGTCGCCCCTCCGTCATATGTGGACGCTGGCCATCGAGGAACAGTTCTATCTGGTGTGGCCGCTGGTGGTGTTCGCCGTTCTGCGCGTGAGCCGCGGCTCGCTGCGCGCGCTCGCGGCCGTGTGCGGCGTCGGCGTCGTCGTCTCGGTGGCCGTGATGACGATCACGTACGGACCCGGCGATCCCCTGCGCGCGTACTACGGCACCGACGCGCGGGCGCACACGATCCTCATCGGCGCACTCCTCGCGATCCTGCTCACCACCTGGACCCCGAGCGCGGTCGCGAAACGGCGTCTGCAAGCCGTCGGCATCGCGGCCTTCATCGTGATGATGTACGCGTGGCATGTCGCGACCGGAACGAGCTCGCGCTACTACCACGGCGGTTCCGTCCTCTATGCCGTCCTCGCGTGTGTCGCAATCGCCGGCGCACTGCAGCCCGGCCTCCTACGCCGGGCGTTGGGATTCGGGCCCCTGGCGTGGATCGGACGTCTGTCGTACGGCATCTATCTCTTCCACTGGCCGCTGATCGTGTGGCTCGTGCCCTCGCGCGTGCACCTGACCGGGCTGCCGTTGAACGCGCTGCGGCTCGCGCTGACATTCCTCGCGGCGACGCTTTCGTTCTATTTGATCGAGCTCCCGATCCGCGAGCGCCGCCGACCGACGCTGCCGTGGCGACGCGCCGCCACCGCCGAGCGTCGACCGCATGCTCCGCGTCGCGACCTGATGCGCGGACTGGCGTTGCCCGCGGTCGGACTCACGTTCCTGATCGTGCTCGCATCGAGCACCGGCGCGACCGCGGCGCCGAGTTACCTGAGCGGATCGCAGACGCCGACCTTCTCGAATCCCGGCGGTCCCGTTCCCGGGTCGACGCGCGCTACTGCAACGTCGCCGGTGACGTTCGCGATACCCAAGATCAACTTCATCTGGGCGTTCGGTGACCCGCTGTTCTGCGGCGCGCCCCGCCCGGACGAGACGAACGAAGCCGTGACCGAGGCGCACAAGCTCGGCGCGCCGTCGCTCGTGAAACCCGCGACCGGGCTGCGCGTTCTCGTACTCGGTGACTCCACCGCGTGCAGCCTGTTCCCCGGCATGAAGGCGGTCGGCGATCAGGTCGGCGTGTCGGTCGCACAAGCGGCCGTGTTCGGTTGCGGGATGGCGAGCGGACAGATCACCACGACGCGTGGCGAACAGATAACGCCGCATTCCGAACGCTGCCCGGCCATGGTCGAGGCCGCGCAGGTTCCGGCCGTGAGCGAGATGCGGCCGGATGTCGTGGTGTGGATGAGCCTCTGGGAGAAGTCCGACATCATCGCCAACGGGCAGACCCTGGTCTCCGGTACTGCGCCGTGGAAAGCCGAGATGTTGCGCCGGATGAACGCCGAGCTCGCACGGGTCACCGCGTTCGGCGCCAAGGTGGTGCTGGTCACCATTGCCGCCCCCGCGCCGAACGACGCGCAGGGGACGAGCACCGTGAGCAGCGCGGTCGACGACGCGGGGTACGCGCGGCTCGACACCATCGACCGCGTGTTCGCGCAGGAACATCCCGGCGTCGTCACACTGGTCGACCTCGCGCATCAGCTCTGCCCGAAGGGGCCGCCGTGCCCGGAGACGGTCGACGGCATTCGTATGCGCCCCGACGGTCGCCACTTCACGCCGACCGCGGCCGCGGTGCAGGCGCGGTGGCTCATGCCTCAGGTCGTCGCGACCGCGCGCCCGAAGCGGTAAAGCGGAAAGCAGTGACTAGCGGACGGTCGACAGGAACGAGACGACCGCGTCGTTGAACAGGTCGTTGCGGTCACCGGCAACCATGTGTCCCGCGCCCGCGACGTCGACGAGCTGCGCGTGCGGCACCAGCTCGAGGAGCTCTTGCGCGCCGGCTTCGCTGAGGAGATCGCTGACGCGACCGCGCACGAGCAGCGTCGGCACGGTGATCGCGCGCGCCGCGGCTTGCAGACGCGTCGGATCGGTGAGCGAGACGCGTGTTTCGTCGGTACTGCCGAGCCGGCCGCCGATGAAACGTGGGTCCCAGTGCCAGTACCAACGACCGTCGCGTTGGCGGAGGTTCTTCTCGAGCCCGCTGAGATTCGTGGGCCGCGGCCGGTGCGGGTTGTAGCGCTGGATCGCGTCGGCCACGTCGTCGAGCGAGGCGAAGCCGTCGTCCATGTGTTCCATCATGAACGAACCGATGCGCTCGCGGCCCTTCTCCTCGGTGGTGGGCGCCACATCGACGAGCACGAGCGCGCGGCCGATGGCCTCGTCGGGATGTTCGCCGATCGCGGCCAGGGCCGAGAGGCCACCGAGCGAGGCACCCACGAGCGCAGGCGGCTGGTCGAGCGCACGCGAGATCGCAACCACGTCACCGGCGAACGCGTCGAGCGTGTAGTCGCCGTCGTCGGCCCAGTCGCTGTCGCCGTGACCCCGCAGGTCGACCGCGTACGCGCACCAGCCCTTGTCGGCGAGCGCGCCGAGCGTCGTGCCCCACGAGTGGCGCGTCTGGCCGCCACCGTGCAGGAGGATTGCGGGGGGATCCGCGGGGTTACCCGCGACGTCGGCCGCGAGTTTGTTCCCGTCGCGGCCGACGAGTTCGATCACGCGGCGGAGCGTTCCAGGATGTGTACGCCGCAGGCCGAGCCGAGACCGATGACATGCGCGAGCCCGACGCGTGCGCCTTCGATCTGGCGATCGCCGGCCTCGCCGCGCAGGTGATGGCAGATCTCCCACACGTTGGCGATTCCGGTTGCCGCGATCGGGTGACCCTTCGACTCGAGGCCGCCCGACACGTTCACCGGGGTCGAGCCGTCGCGCCACGTTGCGCCGGAACGGAAGTAGTCGGCCGCGCCGCCGGGCTCGCACAGGCCGAGGTTGTCGTAGTGGACGAGCTCGGCCGTCGCGAAGCAGTCGTGTAGTTCGACGAGGTCGAGATCGTCGGGCCCGACGCCGGCCTGCTCGTACGCCTGCTTCGCCGCGTTGCGCGTGAGCGTGTTGACGTTGGGCAGGATTTGGCAGGCCTCTTCCCACGGGTCGGTCGTGAGGATCGACGCCGCGACTTTGACCGCGCGCTTCTGCTGCTCGAGCGAGAGCGTCTTCAGCTTCGCGTTGCTCACCACAACTGCCGCGGCCGCACCGTCACAGTTGGCCGAGCACATCGGCCGCGTATTCGGGTACGCGATCATCACGTCGTTCATGATCTCGTCGAGCGTGAACCGCTTCTGGTAGCTCGCGAGCGGGTTGAGGGTGGAGTGCGCGTGGTTCTTCTCGGAGATCTTGGCGAACAGCTCGAAGTCGACGCCGCCGTACTTGTGGCCGTACTCCATGCCGATCTGCGCGAACACGCCCGGCATGGTCTCGGTGCCGATCCGGCCGTCGACCGGCGCGACCGCGCCGTACCGACCCTTCGGTGTCCACGTGTCGGAGTCCTGGCCGCGCGCGCCGCCGGCCAACAGGCCCGCGCCCGCGAGCTTCTCGACTCCCACGGCAAGACCCATGTCGCACTCGCCGGCCTTCACGGCCATGATCGCCGTGCGCAGCGCGGTTGCACCCGTCGCGCACGCGTTGGCGACGTTGTAGACGGGGATTCCCGTCTGGCCGACCTGCTTCTGCAGCGACTGGCCGATGCCGCCCGCGCCGCCCATGAGGTTGCCGGCCGCGAGGATGCCGATGTCGCGCATCGTCACTCCGCCGTCGGCGAGCGCACCCATGGTGGCTTCGGCCGCGAGGTCGACGGTGTCCTTGTCGGGGTGCTTCCCGAACTTCGTCATGTTGATCCCGAGGATCCAGACGTCTTCAGCGGCCATCGAGTGCTCCTTCCAGCGGTTCGAAACCGAACCCGATTGCTTCGGTGCCCGCGGCGTCGGCGCCGACGGGTTGCGTGGTGAGCCGGACCTTCATGCCTACATGCACGTGGTCGGCGTCGGGCGCCACGTTGACGAGGTTCGCCCGCACGCTCGTGCCCTCGCAGTCGACGAGAGCGGCCACGAACGGGACCGGGATTCCCGGCGCCGCCAGCGACACGATCGTGAAGGCCCGCACCTCACCGGTAGTGGCGATCGAAGCGTCGCGGAACTCGGTCGCGAAGCAGTTGGCGCAGGCGTTGCGGCGGTCGAAGTAGCGCGCTCCGCACGCCGTGCATTCGTGGGCGACCAGGTGGGGCTCCGGGCCCAGCGCCAGGTAGTCGACCAACGGGATCTGATCAGGCATATAACCCCTCCAGGCGGTTCCTGCGCACGGTTTATCAGTTCGCCCCGTCGCCCCCGACCTCCCCAATCCCGAACGGGCGTGAGTTCGGTCCCGTATAGGGACCCAACTCACGCCCGTTCGCATGTGGGTCCGCGAATTCGGCCGTTTCGCAGGGGCGCCGGTGGGTATGGGACGACGGTGAGTTCGCGGGCAGAGGCGAGCTGAGGCCGGGTTGTGAACGCGCGGCGGCGACCGGTGCAACGCTTCGCGCGACTCGTGCCGTTCGTGATCATCGCCGCCGCCGGGCTCGCCGGCTTCCTGCACGCCGGCCGCGCCCCGGCCGCCGCCGCGGCGGCGGCGGGTAGCTCGCCGCCGCTCCCGGCGCCGCCGCCCGACACCGCCGCGGCCCGCCAGGTCTACCTGCGCGACTGCGCGACGTGTCACGGCGCCGACGCGAACGGCACGTCGGTCGCGCCCACACTCCAGGGCGTCGGCCCGGCCGCCGTCGACTTCTGGGTTTCGACGGGGCGCATGCCCCTCGTCGGGAACTTCCGGCCGCCCAAGTCGCCCCAGGGTCAAGCACCTCCCGGGCAACTGGTGGCCGATCCGAACGCGCAGATCTCGCGCCGGCCGCCGGCGTACTCGCCGGAGATGATCGCGGCGTTGGTCGACTACGTGGCGACGATCGCGCCCGGCGGTCAGCCGCATCCCGAACGTGAACATCGCGCGCGCGAATCTCGCCGCCGGCGGCCAGATCTACCGGTTGCAGTGCGCGGCCTGCCACGCGTGGTCGGGTGTGGGCGGCGCGCTCTATCAACGCGCCGCGCCGCCGTTGCGGTCGGCTACTCCGGTCCAGATCGCGGAGGCGATGCGCACCGGTCCGGGGCAGATGCCGGTCTTCGGAGCCGCCGCGGTGCCGCCCGGGCAGCTTGACGATGTCGTCGGCTACGTCCGCTATCTCGCGCACCCGACCAACCGCGGCGGGCAACCGCTCTGGTATCTCGGGCCGGTCGCGGAGGGCGCGGTCGCGCTCGTGCTCGGGCTGGGCGCGCTCCTGCTCGCGAGTCGTTGGATCGGAACCCGCGGATGAGCGCGCCCGACGTACCCGGCGCACCCGAGGCTTCCGCCGCGCCCGACGTCCGGGAGACGCGGGGCGAGCACGCGGGCGAAGTCATCATCAAGCTCGCGTTCACGCTCTCGATCCTGGGCGCGATCGGCCTCGGGATCGTCTACTGGCGTGGCGGGCAACCACAACTCGAAGGCACGCTCATCGCGGTCGTGGCGGGCAGCGTCGCGGTGGCGTTGATCACCTGGTCGCATCGGCTCCTTCCGAACGCGGAGGAGGTCGAGGATCGTCCCGACGCGGCGAGCGAGCTCGCCACCCGTTCCGCGTTCAACGAAGATCTGCGCGGCGACGAGCACTTGTTGTCGCGGCGCCGCGTGCTGCGGCGGTTCTTGTACACGTCGCTCGTCGCGATCGGCGGCGCGTTCCTCTTCCCGTTGCGCTCGCTCGGTCCGCGCCCGAGTGACAGTGCGCTCGACGCGACGCCGTGGCGGGACGGCCTGCGCGTCGTGACCGAAGCGGGCCAGCCCGTACGCGCCGCCGAAGTTCCGACCGACGGTCTCGTCACGATCTTTCCCGACGGCGCGGTCGACTCCGAATCAGGTCAGGCGGTGTTGGTGCGCGTCGATCCGGGCCTGATCCAACCGTTGCCGGGGCGGGAGTCGTGGACGCCCGACGGGCTCGTCGCGTACTCGAAGGTGTGCACGCACGCCGGTTGCCCGGTCGGGCTCTACGAAGCCGCGTCACACCAACTGTTGTGTCCGTGCCACCAGTCGACATTCGACGTGTTGGACGGCGCGCGGCCCGTGTTCGGTCCCGCGGCGACGATGTTGCCCCAGCTTCCGCTCGCGATCGACACGAACGGCTTCATCATCGCGACCGGCGATTTCAGCGCTCCGCCCGGCCCTTCCTTCTGGGACAGAAAACAGTGACGGCCTTCGAGGACGGAACGCAATGAACCGGCGCCGCGCGTGCGTGCTGGTCGTCGCGTCGTGTCTCGTCGCGGCCGGCTGCAGTCACGGCTCGCCGTCGATCCTGCACACGCACGGATCCGAAGCCGAACGCATCGCCGGCATCTGGTGGCTCATGTTCGGGCTGGGCGCGGCCGTGTACGCGATCGTCGCGTTCTTCATCGTCTGGGCGATCGTGCGCGGCCGCGGCCACGAGAAGCGCGAAGGCCCGGTGAGCGACAACGCGTGGATCGTGTGGGGCGGGGTCGTCATTCCGGTGGTCATTCTCGGCGTGCTCGCAATCGTGACCGTGCAGGCGACTTCCGAATTGCGCAAGCCCGAGGCGAACGCGCTCCAGGTCCAGGTCGTCGGCCAGCGCTGGTGGTGGGCGGTCAGCTATCCCGGGACGCAGTACACGACGGCCAACGAGATCCACCTGCCCGCGGGCCGGCCGGTGGAGATCCATCTCGATTCCGACAACGTGATCCACAGCTTCTGGGTGCCGGAGCTCGCGGGCAAGGTCGACCTCATACCCGGCCAACACAACGTCTTGCGGTTCACGCCGAAGACTCCGGGCACGTACATCGGCGAGTGCGCGGAGTTCTGCGGGGTCGAGCACGCGCGCATGGGCTTCGTCGTGATCGTGCAGACGGTCACCGACTTCGACCGCTGGCTGGCGCGCGTGGAGCTCACGCCGTCGGCCCCCGACGGCGAGGCGGCAACCGAGGGCGAGGTCGCGTTCATGAAACAGGCCTGCGCGGGTTGCCACACCATTCGGGGCACACCCGCGCAGGGCACGGTCGGTCCCGACCTCACCGACTTCGGCGCGCGGAGCACGATCGGCGCGCGCACTGTCGAGAACACGCCCTCGAACCTCGCCAAGTGGATCGTCGAACGCGCCGAGCATGAAGCCGGGCGTGTTGATGCCGCCGTTGGAGCTGAGCTCGAACGACGTCAAGAACATCGTGACCTATCTCGAGGGGTTGAAGTAGTGGCCGTCATCGAGCGGCCGCCCGACGATCCCGAGCTCGTCGAACGACTCGAGCACAAGTGGCGCGACGCGCCCGGCATCCCGGGCTTCTTCACCACCGTCGATCACAAGCGCATCGGCGTGCGGTACATCTACACGTCGTTCATCTTCTTCTTCATCGCGGGCCTGGCCGCGCTGGCGATGCGCGATCAGCTCGCGTCGTCGAACAACAACATCCTCGCGCCCGAGACGTACAACATGTTGTTCACGTTGCACGGCACGACGATGATCTTCCTGTTCAACACGCCGGTGCTCGCGGGCTTCGGGAACTACCTGCATCCCGTTGCAGATCGGCAGCCGCGACATGGCGTTCCCGCGGCTCAACGCCTTCAGCTACTGGGTGTTCCTGTTCGCCGGATTGTTGCTGTATTCGAGCGTGTTCGTCGGTCACCCGCCCGACGGCGGTTGGTTCGCGTACGTGCCGCTCACCGGCAAGGCGTTTTCGCCCGGCATCAACATCGACTTCTGGGGCCTGGCGATCATCTTCGTCGGCATCTCGACCACGGTCGGCGCCGTCAACTTCATCGTGACGATCTTCAAGTTCCGCGCGCCGGGCATGACCTTCAACCGCATGCCGATCTTCGTGTGGTCGATGCTCGTCTTCTCGTTCATGGTGATCTTCGCGGTGCCCGCGGTGACGATCGCAGCCGCGCTGCTCGAGCTCGACCGACTCTTCGGCACCGCCTTCTACACGACGACCGCCGGCGGCAGCGCGCTGCTCTACCAACACCTGTTCTGGTTCTGGGGTCACCCCGAGGTGTACATCCTCTTCGTCCCGGCCACCGGCATGGTTTCGATGATGGTGTCGGTGTTCTCGCGCCGCGCGCTCGCGGGCTACGTGTGGATCGCCACTTCGCTCGTCGCGGTCGGGTTCATCAGCTTCGGCGTGTGGGTCCACCACATGTTCGCCACGGGCCTGCCGCCGCTCGCGCTCGCGTTCTTCTCCGCGGTGAGCCTGCTCATCACCATCCCGAGCGGGGTGCAGTTCTTCGCGTGGATCGCGACGATGTGGAAAGGCAAGGTCGAGCTGACCGTGCCGATGCTCTTCGTCGTCGGCTTCCTGCTCATCTTCCTGCTCGGCGGCATCACCGGCGTGATGGTGTCGATCCTTCCCTTCGACTGGGCCGTGACCGACAGCTACTTCATCGTGGCGCATCTGCACTACGTGTTGAACGGCGCGGTCGTGTTCCCGATCTTCGGCGCGATCTATTACTGGATGCCCAAGATGACGGGCCGCATGCTCGACGAGCGGCTCGGCAAGATCAGCTTCTGGGTCATGTTCATCGGGTTCAACCTCACGTTCTTCCCGATGCACATCCTCGGCGTGCTCGGCATGCCCCGCCGCGTGTGGACGTACAGCAACGGGCTCGGTTGGGACACGCTGAACGAGATCGTCAGCATCGGCTCGATCGTGTTCGGGCTCGGCACCGGCATCACGTTGCTCAACTGGGCGCTCAGCCTGCGGCGAGGGAAGCTCGCGCCCGCGAACCCGTGGGGCGCCGACAGCCTCGAATGGTCGATCGCTTCACCGCCGCCCGAATACAACTTCTCCGAGATCCCGGTCGTGTCGAGCCGGCACCCGCTGTGGGAAGGGGGTGCGCCGCCCGCGTTGCCGGCGCTCGACGACACGCCCGGACCCGTCGAGCCGTCGGTGCGTTCGCTCGCACTCGAAGGGGCGCTGGAGAAGACGTCGACGATCACGAGTGGTCGCGACACGCGCCCCTCCGACGTCCTCGAGATCCCGGAACAGACGGTCGTCCCGCTCGCGGTCGCGTTCGGTTTGTTCGTCTTCTTCATCGGGCTGTTGATCGACGCGGTGGTCGTCGGTGTCGTCGGGGTGGCCCTCGCCGTCGTCGCCGTCGTGCGCTGGCTCTGGACGACCGAGATGGACCGCCGCGTGAGCGACAGCGCGACCCGCGCGACCGCCGACACGCGCACCGACGCAAGCCCGGGCCCGGCTCCGTTGCCCGACCTCGTCGAGCCGACGACGAAGCCGGTGCACTCCACCGCGTGGTGGGGGATGGCGACGCTCATCGCGACCGAGTCAATGGTGTTCGTGATCCTGTTCGGCGCGTACTTCTTCCTGCGCGCGTCGTCGGCGCAGTGGCTGCCGACCGGCATCTCCGCGCCGGAGTTGAGGTGGGCGGTGCCGTTCAGCTTCGTGCTGTGGGGGAGCAGCATCCCGATCTTCTACGCGGAGGCCGCGATCCGGCGCGGCTCGCAGCGCGGCCTGCGCATCGGCCTGCTCGTGAGCGGGATCATGGGCCTGGCGTTCCTCGCGTTCACCGTCAAGGACTTCAACGACCTGACGTTCGGCTGGCGTGACAACGCGTACGCCTCGATCTTCTACCTGATCGTCGGGTTGCACGCGCTGCACGTGTTGATCGGCTTGTTCATGAACGGAGTCGTCGAGATCAAAGCGTGGCAGGGCAAGTTCAGTGCCACGCACCACACCAGCGTCGAGGTCTTCGGCCTCTATTGGCACTTCGTCGACGCGGTGTGGATCTTCGTGTTCCTCGCGCTCTTCCTCTCGGAGGCGTGGCGATGACCGCCCAAGAGGTGGACCGGCTCGCCCAGGTCGAGCGGATCGAGAATGCCTCGGCGCTGCGCCGGGGGGTCGAGGTGTGGTTCGCCGCGTTCGGCGGCATCGCGATCTGGACCGTGCACCTCGTGTTCGTCGTGTCGGCCGAGCACTGGAGTTACCTGCATTCGGAGTATCGCTGGACACTGCACGCCGCCACGGTGATCTGCGCGCTCGCGACGGTCGCCGCGCTGGCGCTCTCGTGGCGCCTGTTCCGCATCGCGGAAGGCAGTGACCCCGCGTCGAACGACGACGCCGGGCAGTTGCTGTTCCTCGCACAACTCGGCTTGCTCGTGGGCGCGATCAGTCTGGCGCTGGTCCTGTTGGAGGGCAGCTACGTGCTGTTCATTCCCCGTGCCTGAGATCGCCAGTCCGGCCGCGCTGTTGCTCGTCGTGGCTGTCGGCACCGCGTACGCGTTCGGACGCGAGCGCTGGACTCGCGTCGCGGGTCGACCCCTCGTCGGGACGGGTACCGCGTTGCTCTTCTTCGCCGGCCTGCTGACGGTGGCGGTCGCGCTCGCGTCCCCGCTCGACACCGCGGCTTCTACCTCGCTGCCCGCGCACATGACCCAACACGTGCTGCTGCTGGCGGTGGCCGGGCCGCTGCTCGCCTTCGGCATGCCGTTCCCGACCCTGCTCTGGGCGTTCCCGGCGCGGCTGCGCCGGCGCGGCGTCGCAGTGACGAGGCACGTGGCCCGCGCCCACGATCGCCATTTCGCGTCGTGGATCGCGGCTGCGCTCGTCGTGGAAGCGGTCGTGATGTGGGGCTGGCACGTTCCGGCCGCGTACGAGGCGGCGTTGCGCAATCCCGCGCTGCACGCCGTAGAGCACGCGAGCTTCCTACTCGTCTCGAGTATCGCGTGGTGGTCGGTCACCAACGGACGCCGCAGCCTGCGTGGTGCCGCTGCGATCGCCGCGCTCATCGGATCCGTTCCGGGCATGGCGCTCGGAGTGGCGATGGTGCTCGCGCCACACCCGTGGTACCCGTCGTACGTCGGCACGAACGCGGCCGCGGCGCTGTCGAGTCAGCAACTCGCGGGCGTCATCATGTGGGCGTTCGGCGGCATGGCAGCTGTGATCGCGGGTGCGGCGTTGTTCGCGTCGTGGTTGGCCGGCGACGGGCACGAATCGGCAGTCCGCATCGTGCCGCTGGCCCGGGTGGGAACACCGTGACCCGCAAGACCGAGCCCGTCGTCGTTCACGACGCGGATCCCGTCGCGGGACCGATCGTGGGCGCGGCCGAACGCTGGGTCGACGATCGGCTGCGGGTATCGAGCTTCGCCGACAGCGTGCTCACCCACGTCTTTCCCGACAACTGGTCGTTCCTGCTCGGCGAGATCGCGATGTACTGCTTCGTCATCCTCGTGCTGACGGGGCTGTACCTCACGTTCTTCTTCCACCCGGGCAGCCGCGACGTCGTCTACGAAGGGAGCTACGGGCCGCTGCGGGGCGTGCACATGTCGGAGGCGTACGAGTCGACGATTGCCATCAGTTTCGACGTGCGCGCCGGGTTGGTCGTGCGCCAGATCCATCACTGGACCGCGAACATCTTCGCGGGTGCGGTCATCGTCCATCTGTGCCGGATCTTCTTCACCGGTGGGTTCCGGCGCCCACGCGAGATCAACTGGATCATCGGCGTCAGCCTGTTCATCCTCGTCATCTTCAACGGGTTCGCGGGCTATTCGCTCCCTGATGATCTGCTCTCCGCGACCGGGCTCCGCATCGGGTATTCGATCGTGCTCTCGATCCCGTTCATCGGAACCTGGCTCGCGTCACTGTTCTTCGGCGGCGCGTATCCGGGCCCGGCGACGATCGACCGATTGTTCATCATCCACGTGCTGATACTGCCCGCGCTCATCGCGGTGCTCCTGGGTGTGCACCTCTCGATCGTGTGGCGCCAGAAGCACTCGCAGTTCCCCGGTCCGGGCCGCACCGAGCACAACGTCGTGGGTCTGCGGCTCTGGCCGACGTACGCAGCCAAGTCGGCGGGTCTGTTCGCGGCCGTCGTCGCGGTCACGGCCGCACTCGGCGGGCTCGCGCAGATCAATCCATTGTGGTTGTACGGGCCCTATCGCACCGGCGCGGTCACGACCGCCGCGCAACCCGACTGGTACATGGGTTGGCTCGAAGGTGCGCTGCGCATATTTCCCGCGTGGCGCATTCACGTCTTCGGTCACACGATCCCGGAGCTGTTCTGGCCTGGAGTCGTGCTGCCCGGGCTGACCTTCGCCGCGCTCTACGTATGGCCGTTCCTCGAGGCGCGTCTCACGCACGATCACGAGCCGCACGAGCTCCTCGACCGACCCCGCAATCGCCCGCTGCGGACGGCATTCGGATCCGCGGTACTGACCTTCTACATCGTGTTGTTCGGTGCGGGTTCGCAGGACATCTTCGCCCAACACCTGAATGTCTCGATCGCGGCGGTCGACCGGACGTTCCGCGTTCTCCTCGTGGTCGCGCCCGTGGTGGTCGGGCTGATCGCGTGGAAGTGGTGTCGCGATCTCTCCAAGGAGTCGCCCGACGACGGGCCCGATACCGCCGCCGAAGCCGAGCGCATCTCCGAGCCGGAGCCGGTGTGAGATCGCCCGGGTCGGGCTCAGCGCATCGAGCTGGTGGGCGCGTGGGCGTCGGGATCATCCCGATCGAGCTCGGCCCAGACGGTCTTGGCGTTGCCGTGCCCCACAGTGCCCCACCGCCGCGTCAACGCGCCGACGATCTCGAGCCCCCAGCCGCCGGGGAGGTCGGGTCGGCGGGCGCGGATCGCAACCGCGGACGTGTCCGGATCGCGATCGGTGACCTCGATGCGGACGCTCCGGGACGCGCAACTGACGCACACTTCGATGGGGTCGGCGCCGTGCAGGACGGCGTTGGTCACGAGCTCGCTCACGACCAACAACATCGTCTCGTTGTCACCGAGGTCGTTGTCGTCGGCGAATCGACTCAACTGGTGTCGCGCCTCGCCCACGCTGGCCGGATCGCGTGGGAGAGATATGCGCAACGTCGACACGGCCGCCGCTCTCCTTGACCGGTGCCGCCGTGAGGCGACGGTTGTGGGTGACGACGCGGCGGTCAGTCCGTGACGTCGATGCGTCTGCTGGCGAGGCTACCCGCCACCCCGGAGGGCAAACTCAGGCAACCCAAAGGGTCCGGCCGGTCGGCTTGCGCCGTCGCGCAACCCTTCGCTATACCTCTGCGCAGCTCCTTTGCGCCTTCCCCGCTTTGGGAGCGACAGCGCTTCGGGCTCGAGCAGCGTGGCCCGGTTCTTCTCGTGAGGACTGTGTCGAGAGGGGACCGCATGCCCGACCGTCTTGTTGTCCGCGGCGATCTCGACTTTGCCGAGCGCCAGGAATTCACCACCGCGGCGAGTCGGATGATCGAACACGCGACCGATCAGATCGAGGTCGACTGCTCGTTCGTCAACACGGTCGACGATCCCACGATCGGGATGTTGGTGTGGCTCACCCGCAACGCGCGGCGCCGCGGCTTGGCGGTGGTGCTCGAAGCGCCCGCGCCCGCGTTGTTGAGCGCGCTCGACCGCGCCGGTGTGCGGAACCGCTTCACCACGCGTGGTCCGAACGGCGCGACGTTGGTGCCCGGTCCGGTTGTGACTAGTGCTGCGGCCCCGATCGACACCACGACGATCGATCTCTGATCAGGTCAGGTGCGGAGCTCGCGCCCGATGGCGGCGACCAGCTCGGCGGCCGGAAGCTCACGCGCCGAGCGGTAACCGGTACCGGCCCACAGGTTGAACAAGTCGGCGTTGCCGACGGATCGTCCGTACGCGCGCAACGGCGCGGTGACGTGGTGGACCTCGGGATACGCACTCGGGGCGCCGGCATCGAACTGTTCGGTCCACACGTTCACCAGGCCCCGCGCCAGTCGGCCGGTGAAGGCCCGCGTCACGATGGTTGCGCGGTCTTCGCGCAGTGCACGACGGTGCGCGGGGTGGGTTCCGGCTTCCGCGCACAGCAGGAATGCGGTTCCCATCTGCACGGCCGCCGCGCCCGCCGCGAGAACGGCCCGCGCATCGGTACCGGTCATCACCGCCCCTGCGCCGACGACGACCGGCGCGTTCGTCGAGTCCGCGAACTCGGTGCGGATGCCGGCCAGCAGCTGCGCGAGAGGTAGGTGCATCCGGTCGTCGTCGATGAACGAGCTGCGATGCCCGCCGGCCTCGGCGCCCTGCGCGACCACGCCGTCGGCGCCCGCCGCGTGCCCGGTGCGGGCTTCGTCGACATCGGTGACCGTGATCCACACTTCGATCCCGGCGGCCCGCAGCGCGGCGATGGTCTCCGGGCTGGGGCACCCGAACGCGAACGACACGACGGCGGGACGCGCGTCGAGGATGACCTCGAGCTTGGCCGCGTAGGCGTCGTCTTCGAAACGCGGTGCACCCAGCTCGACGCCGTTCGCCGCCGCGAGCGGTGCGAGCCGTTTCGCGAACGCCGCGACCGCGGCTGCGTCGCCGGGCGCGTTCGCGGGGACGAACACGTTGACGCCGAACGGGTGTGAAGTCATGCGCCGCACGGCGCGGAGTTGTCCGGCGAACCCATCGGCAGTGAGGTAACCGGCCGCGACGAAACCGAGCGCCCCGGCGTTCGACACCGCCGCCGCGAGGTCGGATGTCGACGGGCCGCCGGCCATCGGCGCCTGGACGATCGGGTGTTCGAGATCGTGGAGAACGGTCACGGAAAAAGTCACGATACCGGCGCGCATTGTCGGGAGCGAGTGCGTTCGGGAGATACTGAGGACATGCAGTTGAACGAGTTGGGTTTCTACGTGTTGGCCGGTGCGCCGCAGTCACCGGTGGAATTGATCGACGAGGTGAAGGCGGGCGAAGCGCTGCGGCTCGGCTCGACATTCATCTCCGAGCGGTTCAACATCAAGGAGGCGTTCACGCTCTCCGGGGCGGTCGGCGCGGTCTCGTCGACGCTGGGTATCGCGACCGCGGCGACGAACCACAACACGCGCCATCCGATGGTGACCGCCGCGCACGCCACGACGATGCATCGCCTCACCAACGGGCGTTTCACGCTCGGGCTCGGGCGGGGCATTGCACCGTTGTTCGACGCCTACGGGATCCCGCGGATCACGACCGCGCAGATCGAGGACTTCGTCGGGCTGATGCGCCGGCTCTGGCACGGCGAAGTCGTGTTCGGCCACGACGGCCCCGCGGGAAAGTTCCCCGTGTTGCACATCGATGCGTCGTACGACGAGGACATCCCGCTGGGCTTCGTCGCGTTCGGTCCCAACTCGCTCGCGCTCGCGGGCCGTTGCTTCGACGCCGTGGTGCTGCACACCTTCTTCACCGACGAGACCGTCGAGCGCTGTGTCGCCACGGTGCGCCGGGCGGCCGAGGAAGCGGGCCGCGACCCCGCGTCGGTACGCATCTGGTCGTGCTATGCCACGATCGGCGATTACCTCCCCGAGCCGTTGCGGCTCAAGAAGACGGTAGGCCGGTTGGGGACGTATCTGCAGGGCTACGGCGACCTGCTCGTCGAGACGAACGGCTGGGATCCCGAAGTGCTCGCTCGCTTCCGGGCCGACGAAGTGGTGTCCACGTTCCCGGGGGCGCTCGACACGAAAGCCGACACCGCCGTACTCGAACACGTGGCGACGCTGCTGCCTGACGAGTGGCTCGAGCCCGCGGCAACCGGTGATGCGCAACGCTGCGCGGAGCGGGTGCTGCGCCAGTTCGACCTCGGGGTCGACGGCGTGATCATGCACGGCGCGACCCCGACCGAGCTCGCCCCCGTCGTGGATGCGTATCGTGCGATTCGGCCGACCGGTCGCTTCGACGATCTCACCCCGAACCCCGGGCGAGCGCGGGCCGGTGTCGCGTAGGGTCGACGAATGGCAACGCTCGGAACGTTCGTCCTGCGATTCGATCTGCGCGCTCCTGCAACGGGCGCGCCGATCGCCGACCTCTATTCGACCGCGCTCGATATGGCGGCGTGGGGCGAGGAGCACGGCTTCGCGGCGGCGGTTGTTTCGGAGCACCACGCGGCCGACGACGGCTACCTGCCTTCGCCGTTGATCGTGGCGTCGGCGATCGCGGCGCGGACGAAGACGATCGCGATCAGTGTCGCGGCGTTGCTCGTTCCGCTGTACGACCCGGTGAAGCTCGCCGAGGACATCGCCGTCCTCGACCACGTGAGCGCGGGGCGCGTGTCGTACGTGGCCGGGATCGGGTACCGACCCGCAGAGTACGAATCGCTGGGGCGCGTGTTCGCGAATCGAGCGCGCGACATGGAATCCGCGATCGCGCTCATGCGCAAAGCGTGGACGGGCGAACCGTTCGAGCACGAAGGGCGCCGGGTGCTCGTGCGCCCGACCCCGTGTTCCCAACCGCATCCGCTGATCTGTTACGGCGGCGGATCACGCGCCGCGGCCAAGCGCGCGGCCCGGCTCGACATGCCGTTCTTCCCTCAGATCCGTTCCGATCGTCTCGTCGAGGAGTACGAGTCGGAGCGGGCGCGCCTCGGCCTCCCGCCCGGCTTCGTCATCGGGCCCGGCGAGGGCCCGCTGAACGTGTTCGTGTCGAACGATCCCGATCGCACGTGGGCGCTCATCGGCGAGAACCTGCTGCACGACGCGCGCAGCTACGCGCAATGGCAGATCGATGCGAACATGGACTCCGCCGCGCTCGACACGGCAACCACCGTCGACGAGCTGCGCGCCAACGGCGTCTACTCGATCCTCACGCCCGCGGAATGCGTCGAGCTCGTGCGCGCGCACGGTTCGCTCGCGCTGCACCCACTGTGCGGCGGTATGCCCCCCGAGCTCGCGTGGCAGTCCCTCGAGCTCGTCGCGTCGGAAGTCCAGCCCCAACTCGCCGTTTAACCGCCGAGGCCCGCGCAGGGGCCGGGTGTCGTGGGGACGGTCATGCCCGGCGGGATGAGGTATTGCAGCCCGGGGAGCTTGAACGTGTTCAGGTGCGCGTCGACTGCGTACATGGTTTCCGGAGCTGATCCGATTTCGGCGGGATCTCCGTTGGGGCACACGGTCGTCGGCGATGTCGGGTCCGGGAAGGGCGCCGACGTCAGATAGCACAGCGCCAGACGTTCGTCAGCGGCGATCGCACTCAATGCCACGGGTACAGGTTCGTGTCCGCGCTGGAGAGCCGAGCGCGCATTCGCAGCCGTGATCGTGCTCGATATCGATGTTTCGGGGGAGAAGCCGAGCCTGGGCGCCACCGCGGTGCAGCGCCGACTCAGCGCATCACGCTCCTTGTCGGCTGCCGTCGTGGTCGGTGTTTCCGGAACGCGTGACGCGCTCGACGGGTCGATCCGTGCCGCGATGGCGCGGGCGGTCGGCTCGTCCCACACGCCGGAGATGGTCACGTCTTGACCCGTGATGCCGTCGTTGATCCTGGGCGCAGATTGGACGACGCCGTCGAGGATGATCGCGACCTGCCGGCCGACTTCGGGCCCGGCGACGTTCGTGACGAAGTCGTTGTTCGTGAAGTGAACATTGACCACCCACGCACTCGACGTCGGGTCGACCGCGGCATCCGCGCGATCGATATTGCGCGTCATCAGCAGAATCGGCCCGAGCGTGTAACACGTCTTCTTCTGCGGGTCGGAAAGTACGACCCTTGCCCCCGCCGCTTGTCGTGCGACGGGTGTGACCGGAGGACTGCCGGCACACGCGTTCGTCGCGAGTACCTCGCGAAACGAGAGAGGCGCCGCGGTCGACGAGACGCGCACAACCGATGTCGGTGATGTCGATGTCGAACTCGCGCCTTTCGCCCCCGAACTGCAGGCCGCGAGCACGATCATCAGACCGCCGACAAGCACGACCCGCCGCCGAGTTCCCGCCACCTGGCAACCCTACGCGTGCCCGCCCAAAGCGGCCACCGGTTGCCCTAACTGTTGGGCGGGAAACCGTTGTCGAGCCATTGGTGGACGGGGTCTTCGTGCATGGCGAGCTGGCGGGGTTCACCGACCAGCGCCCACAGGTAATAGAGGCGGTAGCCGGGCGCGGCGCACACCGGGTGGTAGCCGCGCGGGATGCCGACGATGCTGCCGTGCTTGAGGAACACCGCTTCGGCGACGCCGTCGGTTTCGTACAGGCCTTGGAAGCCGAAGCCCTCGGGACGGTCGAAGCGGTAGTAGTAGACCTCTTCCAGTGCGGGTTCCCCGTCGCCGCCGTCGTGCTTGTGCGGTGGGAACGACGACCACTGGCCGGGTTCGTTGAACGTCTCGCCCACGAGCAGACAGCGCGCCGGTACCGCTTCGGCGATCACGTCGTGCACGTCGCGTTGCCAACCGGGCTTTCCGCGCGCCTGCACCACGACGTTCTCGGGCCCGACCAGTGTGTTGTCGTCGGTCGAGTCCAAGTCGTAGCCAATGGTCGTGACGAGGGCGACCTCGGAGTCGTGCGTCACGTCGACCACGATCGTGGAGTCGGGTGGCAGGTAGGCGGCCGACGCGCGCTCGTCGAACACCGAGGTGCGGCTCGCAAATTCACCGTCGAACTCCACGTGCCCCTGCAGCAGCACGAGTGCGGCTTCTTGTCCGTCGGGCGGCGTGACGACCCACGAGTCGCCTGCGCCGAGGGAGACGATCTCGAGTTGTACGTGCTTGCCGCGATACAGCGTGTCGGTCATCGCCGGACTCCGACCGTGTGCGGGTTGCCGGGCGTCGGGAGCGGGTGGCGGAACAGCGCGGCCGCATTCTCGTGGCTGATCTTGGCGATCTCGTCGGCGGTCAGTCCGCCGAAGACGTCGGCGAAGACCTGTTGGGTGTCGGGCCAGGTGCCGTCGCCGTGCGGGTAGTCCGATTCGAAGGTGATGTTCTCGACGCCGATGGTGTCGCGCGTGCAGAGCGTGGACGGGTCGTCGATCGTCGAGAACCAGAAGTTGCGGCGCAACACTTCGGCGGGGCGCAGGTCGCCGCGGAAGTAGCTGCCGTAGCCCGAGCGATCGACGATGTTCTCGAGCCGGTCGAGCAGCATGGCAACCCACCCGATGCCGCCTTCGCTCATGATGATCTTGAGGTCCGGATATTGCGCGGGGTACGGCGACCAGAGCCATTCCGCGCACGCGCTGAGCGACAGTTGACCGAACAGCGTGGCGCCGAGCGGCACCATCGGCGCGCCGGGCGGCATGTCGGCCACACCAGTCGAACCCACGTGCAGGCACACGACCGTGCCGGTCTCCGCGCACGCGGCGATGACCGGGTCCCACCACTTGGAGAAGATGGGTTCCATGCCGATGCGATGCGGCATCTCGGGCAGCGTGACGGCAGTGAAGCCGCGATCTGCGTTGCGGCGGATCTCGTTGGCGGCCTCGTCGGCGTCGGCGAGGTACGTGATGCCCATCGGCACGATGCGGTCGGGGTGCTGGGCGAACCACTCGTCGTGGAACCAGTCGTTCCAGGCGCGCGTCACCGCGAGGCCGAGCTCGGGATCACTGCAGCGCGAGAACACCGATCCGCAGAATCCGGTGATCTGCGACGGGAAATTCACCGACGCCCACACACCGTTGATGTCCATGTCGCGGACGCGCTCGTCGACGTCGTAACAGCCGGGGCGCATCTCTTCGAAACGCGTCGGCTCGACCTTCCAGTCTTCGCGTTTGCGGCCGACGACCGCGTTCAGCCCGACCTGGAAGAAGACCTGGCCGTCGAAGTGCCAGACCTCGTGGCCTTCTTCGGTCTCGACGACCTTCGGCGCGAGGTCGGCGAACTTGGCCGGCAACCGCCCGTCGAACATGCCGGGCGGCTCGACGAGATGGTCGTCGGTGGAGAACAGCGTGTAGCGGATCTCGCGCGGCTCCGGATCGTCTTCCAGTCCGTGCGTCTCGCTCTTGCGCCAGTTGAGCCGGATCGTCTCCGCCATGCGCGCGAAGGCTACGTCGCACAACCAACAGTGGGCACGCTCACGTACCGCAGCGGTACGTGAGCGTGCCCACAGTTGGGTTGTTGCGGCGCGCAAAAAGGGGCGCCGGAGTCTTGCGACTCCGACGCCCTCCCGTTGCGCCGGGACAGTTACGCCTGGATCCACTCGGCGTCGATGGTGAGCTTGACCTTGTCGCCCACGAGGACACCGCCGGTCTCGAGCGCAACATTCCACTCGAGGCCCCAGTCCTTGCGGCTGATCTCGGTCTCGGCACTGAAGCCGACACGGGTGTCGCCCCACGGGGAGGCCTCGGTACCGAGGTACTCGCCCTTCAAGCTGACGGGCTTGGTGACGCCGCGGACGGTGAGGTCGCCCTCGAGCGTGAACTCGCCGTCGCCGTGGTCGTCGACCTTGGTCGAGACGAAGGTCACGGTGCGGTGGTTCTCGACGTCGAAGAAGTCGGCCGAGCGCAGGTGCTCGTCACGCTTCGGGTCGCCGCTCTCTACCGCCGATACGTCGATCGTCGCCTCGACGGACGACTGCGTCGGGTTCTCGCCGATGACGAGCTTGCCCTCGGTGACCGGGAAACGGCCCCGGACCTTGGTGACCATGAGGTGCCGGGCGCTGAACGACACGTACGAGTGCGTGGTGTCCAGGTTGTACGAGCCGGCGGCCGGTGCGTTGCGGATTGCTTGGTTGGTGCTGGTCATGAGAAGTCCTCCGAAGAAGGTGTCTGGCGCAATGGTTGCTGTCGCAACAGAAGGTGCAATGCTTGCGATCGCAAGAACATTCCCGGCTGAGTAAGATTCCTGCATGCCCGAGCCCGAGGTGCGCTGGCTCACCGAGCCGGAGATGCTCGCCTGGCGGGGCCTTGTCCGCTCGACCACCGGGGTCTTGGCGCTCCTCGACAACGAGCTGCAGGCCGAGCACGGAATCACGCTCGGCGACTACGAGGTGCTGGTCCACCTTTCCGAGGGCCCCGACAACGCGGTCCGCATGAGCGAGCTCGCCGAGAGCCTGCGCCTGTCGCCCAGCGGGATCACCCGCCGGATCGACGGCCTCGTGAAGAGCGGCCTGGTCGAGCGGCGCCCCTGCCCGAGCGATCGGCGGGGATCGAACGCGGTGCTGACGCCGCTCGGGCTCAAGACCCTGCGCACCGCGGCGCCGACCCATGTGCGGGGCGTGCGTGAGCACTTCGTCGACCGGCTCTCGATCGACGAACTCGCCCAGCTGGGCGCCGCACTCGCGTCGATCGACATCGACGAGCAGCGCGCCGCCGGCGGCTGCGACGCCGCTCTCGACTAGTTCACCGCGTACCGGCGTGGCTGTGGCATCTATCTGATGCCACGCTCACGCCGGTTCGACGGGTGGGGTGGGGTTGAAGGGGCGGCGGGCGGTGATCGTGACCGCTTCGGGGATCGCGGCTTCGATCGCGGCGAAGGCCTTTTCGCCGTCGCGCCAGTCGGCCGCCGCGAGCTCGATCGTCGTGCCGTCGATGTCGTAGAGCGCGATCGCGGCGTCGGGATACACGACGACGGCCACGCAGTCGTCGAAGCAGGCGGTCAACAGTTCGTCGGCGGTCGCGTAGGTGACGCCTTCGGTGCCGACGGTGAGGCGCGCGTCGTCGAACGGGCTGCCCGTCGTTCGGGCGCGGCGATACCGGGTGCCGTCGAGCGCGAATCCGCCGGCTCGTTGGAGGATCGAGAATCGGGGATCGACGATCTCCGCATCCGACGGTGTGGCGACCATGATCTCGTCGCGCATCTCGTCGAACGCGGCCGCGACCTGTTCGCCCGTCACGGACCGGACCGCGCCGAGAAACTCGTCGAGCGTGCGGGGCCGACCCGTGCGGAGCTCTTCATCGGCGAGCATCTCCGTGACCGCGGCCGCGTTGTCGGCCGTCGTGCTCCACTTCTCGATGTCGAAAATGGCCTGGGTGAGCTCGTCGGGATCGGGCCCGAGGTCGGCGAAATCGTCGATCGAACCGAGAATGCACTCGACGCCGTCGTTGCCGTGCGCGACCGTCGGCAACGAGAGCGCGGCGTGGGTGACGTCGTTGCTCCACATCTCGACGTCGAGGTGCGCGTCGAAGCCGCGTATCGGGGTGTCGGCGAGGCGTTCGGCGATCTCCGACGCCAGCGCGCGCAGCGCGACCCGGGTCGCGTCGGTTCCGGGCGCGACGATCGAGCAGTCGACCGAGTCGCGGAACAACGCGCCGAGCCACGCGTTCGGACTCCAGCTCGGGACCGCGCATTCGGCCGCGGTCCGACCGGGTGGATCGATCCGATCCCCGGCGGGCAGCGGGACGGCGATGTCCGGCGCGAGCGGTCCGCTCGACCAGAGCACGGTGCCCGCGCGGTGAAGTAGCGCGCGACCCACGCTCGCGCGTGCGGCCCGTCGACGCGTAGCAAGCCGAGCGGCGGCATCGCGACCATGCCGTACGTCTGCGCGCCGAAGCGGAGCCCGAGCATCGTGGCCTGCAGGGACGGGATGTCCTGCGGGTCGTCGAGGATCGTGTCCGCGAGTTGCGTGAGATCGTCGTCGTCGAACGTAGGAAGGCCGCGACACAGTGCCGCGAGCGTGTCGGCGACACTCCGGGCGTCACCCTTCGCGACGAAGGTGGTCAGGGTGGCGCCGACGTCGAACTCCACGTTCTCGACGTCGATGGCCGCGAGCTCGGCGACGAGTGCGGTCAACCCGCGGTCGAGCGCCCCTTCGTCGGCGGTGCCGACCCGAAACGTGATACCCGCGACGACCGGTCCCGGTTGGTTGCCGACGTACGCGGGAACGCCGTCGATCACTACCCGTTCGATGGTCAGCCCGCGCATCGTGTGAGCCTAGATACCGGCGCGCCGCCGCCAGTGCGCATCGAGCGCGGCGCGGGCGAGGTCGCCGTGGTTGTGGTGCCAGTCCGGGGCGGGCACCGCGTCGATCGCCCACCACGCGAGCTCCGTCACCTCGTGCAGTTGCGGCGTGGGCCGACCGGCGACGATCGAACAGAGGTAGACGATCGAGACGGTGCCGTGCGGATGTTCGCCCGCGCGCGTGGACGGAAGAACACGCCCGACGAGACCGTCGACTCGTGCCTGCACTCCGGCTTCCTCGCCCAGCTCGCGCACCACCGTTTCCGCGGGCGACTCGTTCGGGTCGACCCAGCCCGAGATGAGTCCCCACTTCCCGTCGTCGGCGCGGTGCGTGAGGAGGATGCGATCGTCGTCGTCGAACACGGCCGCGTCCGCGCCGACCTTGGCGGTGACGTACCCGGTCTCGGCCGCGAAGCGCTCGCGGACCGCGTCCGCGCCGAGCTCGGAGTCCGCGGCGTAGCCCCGCGCCGCGGTCACGAGCAGCCGGGTGTAGCGCTCGCGATCGAACGGGTCGGTGCTGTAGTGCAACCCGGTGCGCGCGATCGCCTGCACCTCGTCGAGCAGTGCGAAGACGTCGAGCGGTTGCGCGTCGTCCAAAGGGTCGGTCACGTCGGCGCGGCCGCGAGCCAGTCGACGATCACGCGCGCGAGCTCGGCACCGACATCCTCTTGCAGGAAGTGGCCGCCGCCTTCGATCGTGGTGTGCGGCTGACCCGCGCAACCGGGAACCTCGCGCTGGAAGACGTGATCGCCGCCGCGCGTGATCGCGTCCTGGTCGGAGAACGCGGTCAGGAACGGCTTCTTCCAGGCGCGCAACGTGTCCCAGGCGGCCCGGTTCGCGTCCGACGCGGGATCGTCGGGCGAAGTCGGGACGAGCATCGGGAACTGCCGAGCACCGGCCTTGTACGTGTCGTCGGGGAACGGTGCGTCGTACGCGGCCGAGACCTCCGCGCCGGGAGGCGTGTGACATCCGCTGCTGACGATGAAGCCGACCGCGAAGTCTTCGACGGTCTGGGAGAACCGCTGCCAACCGAGGAACGCGTCGCCGGGCGGTGTGTCGCCCGTCGGCAGGAACGTGTTCGCGGTGACGACGCGCCCGAAGCGTTCGGGATGTTCGCCGACGAGACGGAGGCCGATGAGCCCACCCCAGTCCTGGCCCACGAGCGTGACGTCGTGCAGGTCGAGCTCGTCGAACAGCGTGGCCCGCATCCACTCGACGTGCCGGGCGTACGTGTAATCGGTGCGCTCGGTGGGCTTGTCGGAGCGCCCGAAACCCACGAGGTCGGGCGCGATGCAGCGCAGCCCCGCGGCAGTGAGAACCGGGATCATCTTGCGATACAGGAAGCACCACGACGGCTCGCCGTGCATCAACAGAACGACCGGTCCCGTGGTCGGCCCCTCGTCGAGGTAGTGGACGCGGAGCGCGCCTGCGTCACCGTCGTCGATGTCGACATAGTGCGGTGCGAACGGGAAGTCGGGGAGGCCGACGAAACGTTCGTCGGGCGTGCGCAGCGCCTTCATGGAGCGGCTCCTGGATCGTCGACGTACGATGCGCCCGACGTACTGAGAAGGGCGCATGAACGTACTGCTCATCACCACCGACCAGCAACGCGCCGACACGCTTGGTGTCGAGGGCAGCCCGCTGAACGCCACGCCGCGCCTCGACGCGCTCGCGGCGCAGGGCACGCGCTATTCCGGCGCCCGCACCCAGAACCCGCTCTGCCAGCCCGCGCGCGCCACGATTCTCACCGGCACGTATCCGTCGACACACGGCGTCACGTGCAACGGGGTCGACCTTCCGCCCGACGCGGCCGACCGGTCGATCGCGACCATCCTCGGCCGGGCCGGTTACTCCACCGCCATCATCGGCAAAGCCCATTTCGCAACCGCGTTCCCGTTCCTGCCGACCGGGCGCATCGAATCGGTCGACGGCTCAGCCCGCGTCGACCCGGAGTGGAACGGCCCGTACTTCGGTTTCGAGCACGCGGAGTTGCTGCTCTTCGGCCACAACCTGCGCATCGCGGACTTGATGGGCAAGTGGAACTGGATCTACGGGCCGCCGCCGTTCGGGCTGCACTACGCGCGCTACCTGTTCCGCGACGGCTTCGAGCGCGGCGTCGAACGCTTACGGCTGATGCAACCGGAAGCAGTCGGTGCGGCGTGGGATCACACCCAGACCTGGCGCAACGCGCTGCCCGAAGAGGACCATCCCACCACGTGGGTTGCGGATCGTGCCGTCGACTGGTTGAAGAATGTCGACGGTCCGTTCTTCGGCTGGGTGAGCTTCACCGATCCGCATCATCCGATGGATCCGCCCGCGCCCTGGAGCGATCGCTATACGCCCGAGGACACCCTCGAGGTCCTGCCCGAAATCCATCCCGACGAGTTCTCGAACAAGCCGCCGTTTCAGAAGGTGCTGTCGGAAGGTCTGCGGGGCCGCCAGCTCGAATGGGCGAATCCCGGCGGCGGAACGCTGACCCGCGCCGAGCTCGCGCGGATGACCGCGGGCTACTACGGCATGGTTGCACAGCTCGACCACGCGATCGGTCGCGTGCTCGATGTGCTCGACGAACGCGGCCTCGCCGACGACACGCTCGTGATCGTCACCAGCGATCACGGCGAGTTCCTCGGCGAGCACCAACTGATCTTCAAGGGCCCGTTCGGTTACGACTCGTTGCTGCGCGTGCCGTTGCTGGTGCGCGGTCCGGGCGTTGAAGCGGGCCGGGTCGTGGCCGAACCCGTCGGCACGATCGATCTCGCGCCGACGATGCTCGACGCGGTCGGCCTGCCGACGCCGGATTGGATGGAAGGCAGCTCACTCGCGCGTCCGCCGCGCGAGTACGTGCTGACCGAGAACGACTTCAACATCGTCGCGTCGATCCCGATGCGCACGATCACGACCGCGCGTTTCAAGTTGCACCGCTACATGGAAGCGCCCTTCGGCGAGTTGTACGACCTCGGCGAGGATCCCGGCGAGGTCGTCAATCGCTACGACGATCCCGCGTACGCGTCGATCCGGTCGGACCTGCTCGCATTGCTCGACGAGACCATGAACCACGAGGTGCGCAGGGAACCCACCGTCGGCCTCGTGGCGTAACTATTGGTCGCTCGCGCGGCGCCGGTGTCAGAGCGGCTCCGCGGGTAGTGACACCAACTCCGCTGTCGCTCCTTACGGGCGGCGATAGCCGGTCAGGTACGCCGGGACCTTCTCTCCCATGTCGGGCTCGGGGATCGGCGTGCCGAAGGTGGTGACGACCGGTAGCTGTCCGGCCCATACGGGCAGGGTGAGATCGGGCTCGTCGTCGATCGGGCCACCGACGCGCACCTTGGCCGAGGCCTCGTCGATCGCCAGCGCAAGTACCGACGTGCTGCGGATCTCGCTTTCCGAGGGAGGGCGAGCGTCGGCGGTGCGCCCGAGCACGATGTGCTCGACGAGCGCGTGCAGGGCGGCGCGCTTCTCGTCGACATCGGTGACCGCGCTCATCGGCCCGAACACCATCACCGACCGGTAGTTCATCGAGTGGTGGAACGCGGAGCGGGCGAGCACGAGCGCATCGATCAGCGTGATGGTGACGCACGCTTCGATCGACCCGGCCAGCGAGCGCAACATGTGGTTCGCGGGTGCGCCGTGCAGGTAGAGGCGGTCGTCGATCCGGGTGTGGATGGTGGGGATGACCCACGGCCGCCCGTCGATCGCGAAGCCGACATGGCAGGTGAGCGCTTCGTCGATGATCGTCTCGACCAGGCGCCGTTCGTGGCTCCCGCGTTTGGCCTGGCGGCGAACCGTGGTGCGGTCGGTCGGCGTGATCTGCATGGCCCAACGGTAGGGGGATGGGCCGGCTCCGGCGAGCGTATTTCGCGGCTGCTGTGCGAGAGTGACGACATGACGACCAATCGTGTGCGTATGGGCATTGTGGGGACGGGCAACATCGCGACGCTCAATGTGCCCGGCTATCTCGAACACGAGCAGTGCGACGTGGTGGCCGTATGCGACCCGCGACCCGAGGTGCTCGAGCGGCGCATGGCCGAGTGGGGAGTGGAGCGGGGATACACCGACGTCGACGCGTTACTCGCCGACGACGACATCAACGCGGTCGAGATCCTGAGCCCCACGCCGCTGCACGCCGAGCACACGATCGCCGCGCTGCGCGCGGGCAAGCACGTGTCGTGCCAGAAGCCGATCGCGAACGACGTCGGCGACGCGCGGCGGATGATCGCGGCCGCACGTGAATCCGATCGGGTGTTCCGGGTCACCGAGAACTGCTGCCACTACCCGCCGCTGCGCAAGGCGCGCGACCTCGTGCGGGAAGGCGCGATCGGCACGCCAACCGTCGTCCGCATCAAGACGGTTGTCGGGCGCACCGAATCGCGGTTTCAAGCGAGCCTCGATCCGGCCGGCTACACGTGGCGATTCAACGCGGAGAGCCCGGGCGGCCATCTCTTCGACGACGTCATGCACAAGTACGCGATGGCACTGTGGCTCGTCGACACCGACATCACGTCCGTGCAATCAGTCGTCCGCCAGGGACCGCTGTTCTTCGAGGCGCCGACCGTCGCGCTCTTCGAATACGCGCGCAACGATCTGCTCGGGATGATGGAGGTGTCATACGCGCCCGACATGTTCATCCGCAGCGACTACTACGGCGCCGACGAGTTCTTCGAGATCCAGGGAACGCGCGGATTCATCTGGGTGACTCGCCTGTGCGGCAACCTGCACATCGGGCTGGCGCCGGTTGTGCTGTACGAGGAAGACGGTCGGCAGACGTCGTTCGCGGAGCTCGACGCGTCCTACGACGGATCCTTCCGCCGCTCGGCGACTGCCTTCGTCGACGGCCTGCTCTCCGGGGAGCCGCCCGACCTCGATCCGGAGATGGCGACCCGCGCGCTGCAGCTCTGCTTCGCGGTGTATCAGGCGTCGAACGAGCGGCGGCCGGTCGACCTGTCGTCGATCGACGGCCGCGTCAGCCCCAACGGTTGGCCGCCCAACGAAGAGAAGCTGCGGGCGGATGTCGAGGAGCTGTTCCAGCGGGAAGCCGCCCGCGCCGAACGCCTCGGGCCCGGGCATCCGTGACCTCCGGGCGCACATAGAATTCCGGCATCGATTCGTTGGGACACGCCCGTGGCCGCGCCCTGGTGTTCGCCCTGGTGGCGAACGCCGGCTTTCTCGCGGTCGAGGTCGCGGGCGGGATCGCGTTCGGGTCGCTCGCGCTCCTGGCCGACGCGGCCCACATGGCGACCGACGTAGTAGTGCTCGCGGTGGCGTTCGCCGCACTGCGGATGAGTCAGAAGCCGCCCACCGAACGCCACACGTTCGGCTTCGCCCGCACCGAAGTTCTCGTCGCGCAGGTGAACGGGCTCCTGCTGTTCGCGGGCGCGGTGGTCGTCATCATCGAAGCTGTCCGCCGCCTCGGGTCGCCGCACGACATCTCCGCGGGCGGCGTCCTCGTCGTCGGCCTACTCGGCCTCGTGGTCAACGTCGTGAGCGCGACGGCATTGCTTCGCAACGCGCACGGCAACATGAACATGCGCGGCGCGTTCTGGCATCTGTTCGCCGATGCTCTCGGCTCGATCGCGGTGATCATCGCCGCGATCGGCGTCGGGATCTTCGGCGCGGAGTGGCTCGATCCGGTCGCGTCGATCGTCATCTCGATCCTCGTGATCGGCGCGGCGTGGCAACTGTTGCGCGACGCGGGTCGAGTACTGCTCGAATCGGTGCCGAAGAACCTCGAGGTCGGTGCGGTGCGCGATGCGCTCGCGGCCGAGGACGGCGTCGAGGCGGTGCATCACCTCCACCTCTGGACGACGGGCAGCGAACAGGCCGCGCTCTCCGCGCATGTGGTGCTCGGTGGTCCGATCAGCCTGCACGACGCGCAGCTACGGGCGGGCGAGTTGAAACGGATGCTCGCGTCGACGTTCGGCATCGAGCACTCGACCCTCGAGGTCGAGTGCCACGCCTGCCTCGACGACGAAGAACACGACCACGCAACTGCGACCCCAACGCCGCGCGTCCACTGACGCCCGGGTTGGCGGGTTATGCGTCCAGGGTCTCCAGGCGTTCGCGGAGTTGGATGAGGGTGCGGGCCAACAGGCGCGAAACGTGCATCTGGCTGATGCCGACTTCTTGGGCGATCTCCGTCTGCGTCTTGTCCTCGAAGAAGCGCAGCTGCACGATCATGCGCTCGCGTTCCGACAGATCGGACAGCACCGCTTCCAGCAGCACGCGATGCTCGGCGATATCGAAGCCGTGGTCTTCGGTGCCGAGCCGACGCTCCAGCGCGGTGGGTTCGGTGTTCTCGCCCGGCCGCGTGTCGAGTGACGACGAACGGTACGCGCCCCCGACTTCCATCGCTTCCAACACTTCTTCCTCGGCCACTCCGAGCTCGGCTGCAACTTCGGGAACTCGCGGTGCGCGCGCCAGCCGTTGCGACATCTCGTTGATCACGTTGCCGAGGCGGAGGTGCAATTCCTGCGGCCGGCGCGGCACGCGCACCGACCAGGTCTTGTCGCGGAAGTGGCGCTTGAGCTCGCCTTCGACCGTCACGGTGGCGTACGTCGAGAACTCGAGGTTGCGTTCGGGGTCGAAACGCTCGACGGCCTTCAGCATGCCGAGGTACGCGACCTGCAACAGGTCGTCGAAGGGCTCGCCTCGATTCGCGTAGCGGCGCGCCAGGTGCGAGGCGAGCGACTTGTGCGCTTCGATCAGCTCGTTGCGCAGTTTGCGGTCGCCCGTTCGCCGGTACTCGACGAATTTGGCACGCGACGCGGCGCGCTCTTCCGGCGACAGCGGCATCTCAGAGCGTGGGCCGTCGGGTGACGCACGAGAAACAGACGTGACCGTCGCTGGTCCGGAGCTCGTAGTCGTCGATCACGGCCTTCAGGATCTGCGCGGTCAACGCTTCGACGGTGACGTCGACGCCCGGCGCGACCGGCGCGCGGCCCGTGATGCGCAGCTCCGTGTCGGTCGTGAAGAACGTGATCTCGAGCTCGCCGTCGGTGGCGGCATCGATCACCATGCTCGCGAGCTCGTCGAGCGCGACGCGCAGGTTCTCGATCTCTTCGATGTCGAATCCGAGCCGGCTCGCGACGCCGGAGCCCGTCAGCCGGACGATGCGCACGTATTCGAGCGCGGCCGGAACGGTCAGCCGGACTGTGTCTTCTCGCGGTTCTGCAGTGGTCATGGTCTACGACTCGATGATGAAGTGGTCGGTGAGCCCCGTGATGTCGAGGAGCCGGCGGACGGGTTCGCTCGGGCCGCGCAGTGCGAGCCGGCCTTCACGATCGGCGAGCCGGCGTTGCGCAGTCAGGATTGCGCGCAGGCCCGAAGAGTCGAGGAACCGGGTTTCGGAGAGGTCGAAAACGAGGTCGGAAACCTCGTCGGCGAGGAGTTTGGAGACCTCCTCTTCGAGGCTCGGCGCGGAGTACGCGTCGAGCTCGCCGCGGATCGCGACCACCGCGCGCACCCCGGCTCGCTCGGTCGTCAAAAGCAGATCGGGTCCTACCACCTGATCTTCCATCCCTTGTCCCGTCCTTCATGTAGTTCGGCTGCTCTATTCGTTCTATTGGTCGCTCGCGCTGCACCTGTGCCAGAGGGCCTTCGCGCGTCGTGCCACAGCTTCCGCTGCCGTTCCTGCCCCTCGGTGCAACGTACCCGTGTGCTCGGCGCGCTCAAACCCGCACCGATTGCGGTTGATCGACCGCAAAAACGTGCGAAACGGGTGCGAACCCGCCGCGCGCGGGCCGTCGGACTAGCCGACGCTCTCGCGGCGACATCGCGCGGGTCTTTGTCGGTACGGGTGCCCAAGAAGGTGGGGTGGCGGATGTTGCCGGAGTTGGTCCACTCGGTGAAGCGGACCTCGACCACGAGCCGCGGCTCGACGAACTTCACACCCTTCGGGATGCGCCCGCCGGTGAACGGGCTGTCGGTGCGGGCCGACCGGGCGAACAGCTTTTCGAGGTCGGCGATGACCGTCCCGGACAGTCCGCTGCCGACCTTGCCCGCGTAGTGCAAGGTCTCGCCGTCGTAATAACCGACGAGGAGCGAACCGATGCTGCCGGCGCGCCCCTTCTCGCCCGGCTGCCAACCACCCACGACGAACTCCTGGCGCAGGTGGTTCTTCACCTTCACCCATGCGGGTGACCGGCGGCCGGGGTCGTAACGACTGTCGAGCCGCTTGGCGACGATGCCTTCCAGGCCGAAGCGTTTGCTGACCTCGACGGTGGTCGCGCCGTCGCCTTCCTCGTGCGGCGGCGTCTGCCACGACGGACCGGTGAGCTCGAGTCCGCGCAGCCGCGCGCGCCGTTCGGCGTACGGCATCTCCATCGTGGAATGACCGTCGTGCCACAACATGTCGAACAACACGTATGTGACCGGCACCTCGGCCACGAGGCGGCGGATCGTGGATTCGCTCTCCACGTGCATGCGGCGTTGCAGCAACTCGAAGCTCGGCCGCCCGGATTCGTCGAACGCGACGATCTCGCCGTCGAGCACCACCTCGCGGGTTCCGAGCACTTCGCCCAGGCGGCGCAGTTCCGGGTAGCGCCGCGTGACGTCGTTGCCGTTCCGGCTCACGAGCCGGATGCGACCGCCGTCGACGTACCCGAGCGCGCGGATGCCGTCCCACTTCAACTCCCACGCCCACCCGTCGGTGGTCGGGCCGTGCTCGGCGAGCGTCGCCAACATGGGCCGCAGGTCGGCGGGCGGCGCGGCGCGCGTCGGGATCGGCGGGCGGATCCATGCGGTGGATCATCCACTGCTTCCCACCGGTGCGGAACAGCACGTACTTGCCGCGGACACGTTCGCCGTGGAACGTGATCATGACCTCGCGCTCGTCCCACTTGTGGGTCTCGAACGTGCCGGTGTCCCACACGCCCATCGATCCGCCGCCGTATTCGCCGGCTGGGATCTCGCCCTTGAACGTGAGGTATTCGAGCGGGTGGTCTTCGGTCTGGACCGCGAGATGATTCTTCTTCGGGTCGACGGGAATGCCCTTCGGAACCGCCCAGGAGGCGAGCACACCGCTGCGCTCGAGCCGCAGGTCCCAGTGCAGGGCGCGGGCGTGATGCTCCTGCACGACAAAGCGCGGCTCGGACGCGCCTTCGGCGGACGGGCGCGCTCCTGCTCGGGCGCGCTTCGGTTTGGCGGGCGGCTCGGGGGTCGCGTCGAAGTCGCGTTTGGCTTCGTACTCCGCGAGGTCACGCTTGCGCGCCATCGGCGTCACCGTAGTGAAGCGCCACTTCCGAAGAGAGGCTGCTCCGGGGGGAACGTCGAGGCCGGGCGGCGATCCTCGACGTTCCCGAACCGGTGCTGCAGGGAGTCCGAGCACACCGTGCGGGGGGGCGGTGCCCTTGGACTCGAAATTGCAGTACCCCCGCGCCCGAACGGCGAAACACAGAAATTTCCGAGAACCGCGGAGTCGTCTCCGACGTACTGGAGGGGTCGCCGTATCCGGGCCGCGGCGCGTCCGCCCGTAAATCCCTACTGGACTCGTCGGGAATCGAGCCCTACCGTGGCAATCACTGAGGCAATTCGCTGATCAGCCCCCCGACGCGCCGGGTGCGCAAAGGAAGATGACGAGCATGTCGAACGAATCCTGGGGTCTCGAGACCCGCCTCGTCCACGCCGGTGCCGAGGTGCCGGACCCCGCTACGGGCGCACGCGTCACGCCGATCTACCAGACGTCGTCGTTCGTGTTCCGCGACACCGAACACGCGGCCGCGCTGTTCGGTCTGCAAGAGCTCGGGATGATCTACAGCCGGATCATGAATCCGACTCAGGACGCGTTCGAGCAACGCATGACGTCTCTGGAAGGTGGGGTCGGCGCGCTCGCGACGTCGAGCGGTCAGGCCGCGCAGACGATCGCGCTGCTGAACCTCGCCGAAAACGGCGGACACATCGTCTCCAGCGCGTCCCTCTACGGCGGCACCTACAGCCAGCTGCACTACACGTTCCCGAAGATGGGCATCTCGGTCACGTTCGTCGACGACCCCGACGATCTCGACGCGTGGAAGGCCGCTATCCGCCCGAACACCAAGGCGTTCTACGGCGAGAGCATCGGCAACCCGAAGGGCGACGTCTTCGACTTCGAGGGTGTGTCGAAGATCGCGCACGACAACAACATCCCGCTCGTCATCGACAACACACTCGCGAGTCCCGCGTTGTTGCAACCGTTGAAGCACGGCGCCGATGTGGTGGTGCACAGCGCGACGAAGTTCATCGGCGGTCACGGCACGTCGATCGGCGGCGTCATCGTCGACGGGGGCGCGTTCGACTACCCCGGTAGCGGTCGCTTCCCCGGTTTCACCGAGCCCGACCCGAGCTACCACGGCCTCGTGTTCGCGGAGCTGCCGCCCGAACTGCGGCCCGCGATGTACATCTTGAAGTGCCGGCTGCAGTACATGCGCGACCTCGGCGCGTCGAGTGCGCCGTTCAACACCTTCTTGTTCCTCCAGGGTCTGCAAACGTTGAGCCTCCGGATGGAACGGCACTCGCAGAACGCGCTCGCGGTGGCGCAGTGGCTCGAGGGGCGCGACGAGGTCGAGTGGGTCGCGTACCCGGGGCTGAAGTCGAGCAAGTGGAATGCGCGGGCGCAGAAGTACCTGCCGAACGGACAGGGCGCGATCATCGCGTTCGAGCTCAAGGGCGGCGTTGAAGCGGGCAAGAACTTCATCGACAGCCTCGAGCTGTTCAGTCACCTCGCCAACGTCGGCGACGTGCGCAGCCTGGCGATCCATCCCGCGAGCACGACGCACAGCCAACTCGAGGTCGGCGAGCAGTTGACGACGGGCGTGACGCCCGGGCTCGTGCGCATCTCGGTCGGTATCGAGACCCTCGACGACATCCTCGCCGATCTCGACGCCGGGTTGCGCGCCGCGAAATCGTCGTGACCGGCGCGACCTCGTGACGGACGCGCCGGCGGCCACGGGTGCGTGGCGGGTCGGCGATCCGGCCGGCCGGCGGCAGTTCGCGACGCTCTTCACCGAGCGGCCGCTCGCGTTGCGCGCCGGGGCCGGGTTGTCGTCGGTCACCGTCGCGTACGAAACGTGGGGGAGCCTGAACGCCGACGCGTCGAACGCGCTCCTGGTGCTGCACGCGTTGACGCTCGACAGTCATGCCGCCGGGCCACCCGGACCGGGACACTCGCAACTCGGATGGTGGAACCCGATCATCGGACCGGGACGGCCGATCGATACCGACCGGTTCTTCGTCGTGTGCCCGAACGTGCTCGGCGGCTGCCAGGGCACGACCGGTCCGTCCTCGATCGATCCGGCCACGGGCGAGCCGTTCGGTTCCTCGTTTCCGACCACGACGATTCGCGACCACGTCGACGTCGAAGCCGCGCTCGCCGACCATCTCGGGATCGAACGCTGGCACTCCGTCGTCGGCGGTTCGATGGGTGGCATGCGCGCGCTGGAGTGGGCGGTCAAGTACCCCGAACGGGTGCCGCGCGCGGTGGTGATCGCCTGCGGTGCGGCGGCGACCGCGGAACAGATCGCACTGTGTTCGCTGCAGATCCGGTCGATCGAGGCCGATCCGCATTTCGCGGGCGGCGACTACTACGCGTCGGCCGAAGGGCCGTGGCGCGGCATGTCGATCGCGCGTGGGATCGGTCAGGTGTCGTACCGCTCGGAGCTCGAGCTGGAGCAGCGTTTCAATCGCGGTCACGAGAACGACGAGCACCCGTTCGAAGGTGGCCTGTACACCGTCGAGTCGTACCTCGAGTATCACGGCGAGAAGCTCGCGCACCGCTTCGACGCCAACACGTACATCGGGTTGTCGCGAGCCATGAGCCATCACGACATCGGCCGGGCGCGCGGTGGTGTGGCCGCCGCGCTCGGACGCGTCACGGCCGAGGTGACGATCGCCGGTATCTCGAGCGATTGGCTCTACCCGCTGCGGTTGCAGTACGAGCTCGCCGATCACATTCCCCGTAACAAGGGCGTCGAGGTCGTGCGGTCGTCGGCGGGGCACGACGGCTTCCTCACCGAGCACGAAGCCATCGGCGAGATCATCGCCGGCGCGCTGGTGTAGCTCGAACCGGCCCGGCCGGACTCGTAGGCTCTGACCCGATGGAGGGCTTGGGGGGCTCGAATCGACGGACCGCGTTCCGTCTGGCGACTGCGTTGGACGTGCGCGTGCGCAGTGTCGGTACACCGAAGGGCACCGAGACCTGGCCGCGCGCCGATGGCGGCGCGGCGCGCCTGCTCTCGACCGTTAGCGAGGACGTCTCCGCGGGTGGGCTCCGCTTCCGGGCCCCGGTCGTCGTGGCCCGCGATACGCCGCTGACGGTCAAGTTCGCGCTCGACAATACGCCGGTCGAGCTGGTCGGAAACGTCGCACATGTGAGCGCGGACGAGTTCGGCGCCGGGATCGGGGTTTCGTTCACCGACATCGACGGGGCCATGACGTCGCGGCTCGTGCGGTTCATCACGAGCCGCGAACGCCTTCGATTGCCGACGGTCTCGATCATGTATTCGCTGCGGTGTCAGATCGAGCGGGAGAGCGCGGAGTTCGAGGGCGCGACGGAGGAATGCTCACCGACCTTCGTGCGCGTGCTGTTGGCGAACCCGGTGCCGCCGGGCAAGGCGATCGGTGTCGTCGTCAACGTCGGCCGCACCGAGATGAAGCTCGGTGGGCGTGTCGTGAGTTGCCGGCGCGCCGATCAGCTGTGGCGGACGGAGGTGGAGTTGCGCGAGCGGAGCGGACCGGTGGTCGAGCAGTGGCGCGATGTCGTGGTCCGCTTGCGGGACGCGGCCCGCTGACGGGCGCGCGCCCGCGCTCCGGTCCCGCGCTAGTTGCGCTCCCAGACCTTGGCGGCCCGGCCTTTGCCGGAGTGCTTCGGGTCGTCGATCGGGTCGGTCACCGTGCCCGCCGCCGAGAGCTCGTCGAGCACCTTGCGCACGGTTGCCGGCGATCCGCCGACTTCGCGCATCAGGCCCGAAACCGTCAGCCAGGTGCCGGGCGATTTCGCGGTGATCGCGTCGGCGAGGTCGGCGGTGCTCACGCGCGGGGCACGAGTTGAGGTGCTGGCCTTCACGCGCGGTGTGCCACCCCCGAATACTGCGTCGAGAACGCGCCGGGAAATGCCCAGCGCGGCAAAGTCTTCTCGGCTGTAATCGTGGATCTTCGCCCATACCTTTCCGTACTGGATGAAGCCATCCTCGGCGGAGTCGCCGACGACGATATTGGCGACGCGTTCGCGTTCTGCCTTGATCGCCGCGAGCTTGGCCAAGGGATCGGTAATGCCTTTGGTCGCCGCCTCGAAATCAGGCTTCGGACGGGCCTGGCGGCCCCGGGGCTTGGGCGTCCCGAGAGTCGACAGATACTCCTTTACGGCGCGCTCTGCGTCTTCCGATGCGGAAACCCGGATCTCGGTCTTGGCGACTGCTTTGCGCGGCATTCTTCGAACCTTTCGGGGGGCGGGCTTTAAAACAGCACCGACAGTAGTAGCACACGAAATATCTATCTTCGGCATACGAAGTGTCCTAAAAAGTCTTTACCCATTAGTGTTCGTATGGATGAGTGATCTCGGCGACTTCACCCGTATCAGTCGTGCCGATAGTGGTCTATGCGTCGTTGCGACGCTGCGGGACGACTCGACCGTGCAAGCGTCGGTGGTCAATGCCGGCGTGCTCGAGCATCCGGTGTCGGGGGTTTCGGTCGTGGGCCTCGTTGCGATCGGCGGATCCCGAAAACTCGCGAACTTCCGGCGCCGGCCGCGCGCAACGCTCGTGGCGAAGTCGGGTTGGGAATGGGTCGCGGTCGAAGGCGCGGTAGAGCTCTTCGGTCCCGACGATCCGATGGCGGGACTCGACGCCGAAGCCCTGCGCGTCGTGCTGCGTTCGGTGTTCACGGCCGCGGGCGGTAGCCACGACGACTGGGACGAATACGACCGCGTCATGGCCCGCGAACGCCGCACCGCGGTATTCCTCACCCCCGTCCGCGTCTACTCGAACGGCTGAGGGTTCGCGTGACTAGGCGTCGTTCACGGCGTCGGTGAGGCCGATCTCGGCGGCGATGTCGCGGTAGTGGCTCGCTTTGGCTTGGAGCTCGGCCAGGAATCCGGCGAGGATGCCGAGCTTCTGATTCACCTCGTGCTGCATGCGTGCGTTCAGTTCCATGGCCTCGGTGACCATCTCGCGGCGGCGGGCCGTCGAGATTCCGCGTTGCGCTTCGGCGCGTAGCTCGGCGAGGCGATCTTCGGTGGCGAGGATGAGGCCGATGCGTTCGAGGTCGAAGCCCATGACGTCGCGCAGTTCGAGGATGCGTTGCAGGCGCTCGACGTCGGCCGCGGAGTAGAGGCGATTGCCGCGCCGTGTCACGCCCGACGGTTGCAGCAACCCCATCTCCTGGTAGTAGCGCAACGTGCGGGTTGTCACACCGGCCCGCTTGGCGACACCGCCGATGGCAAGGAGAGTTTCCTCGACCGGGAATGCTTCGCTGATCACCGCGTCGCTCATGCCGGTACCCATTCTTCCGGCTCGGGCGCCTCGGCGCCGTGTTCGCCCGGCTCGAGCGGCGCGCCGAACGGTCCGACCCGCTCGGCATCGGCCGGCGCGCCACCGGCCACGTACTTCCCGCCCCGCAGCCACGAGGCCAGCGCCGCGATGATGCACATGAACATCGACGCGATGAACGCGATGCGCAGCCCGTTCATGAACGGGTCGGCGATCAGGTGGGGGAAGAATGTCTTGCCGGTGATCTGCGCGAACTGCGCGTGCGTCACCCCGGCCTGCGACGCGCTGCCCAACAGCTTCTGCATCGGGTTGTAGCCGAGGAACGCGGAGAACAGGCTGCCGACGGGCGGTGCCGACGCGATCGTGTGCGCCTTGGCGGGCGCAACGCCGTTCGACTGCAACGCCGTCGCCATCGAGTGGGGGAGCGTGGCCGAAAGCCCGACGATCAGCAGCGAGAAGAACACGCCGACCGACAGGACCATCCCGCCGTTCTGGAACGTGGCGCGCATGCCCGATGCCGCGCCGCGGTTCTCGGGCGGGACGCTGTTCATGATGCCGGTCATGTTCGGTGCGGCGAAGAGCCCCATGCCGATGCCGTTCATCAACAAGAGCGCGGCGAACACCGGGAACTCGAAGTTGGCGGGCAGGAACGTGAGCAGGAAGAAGCTCGCGGCCGCCACGAGCATGCCGCCCGTCGCGAACGGACGCGCACCGTACTTGTCGGAGAGCCAGCCCGCGAGCGGGCCCGCCAACAGGAATCCGCCGGTGAGCGGGAGCATGTAGATGCCGGCCCACAACGGGGTGCGCTCGAAGCTGTAACCGTGCAGCGGGAGCCAGATGCCCTGCAGCCAGATGATGAGCACGAACTGCATGCCGCCTCGTCCGATCGACGACAACAGGCCCGCGAGGTTTCCCATCGCGAACGCACGGATCCGGAAGAGGTCGAGCTGGAACATCGGCTCTTCCACGCGCGTCTCGATGAATCCGAAGATGACCAGCAGCACCGCGCCGCCGATCAGTTCGAACAACACCCACGGGCCCGTCCAGCCCATGTTGCTGCCGCCGTGCGGCAACAGGCCGTAGGTCAGACCGACCAGGATCATGACGAGCCCCGCGCCGAACGTGACGTTGCCCCACCAGTCGATCTTCGCCGTGTTCTTGATGCCGACTTCGCGCAGCTTGAGGTAGGCCCAGATCGTTCCGAACACGCCGATCGGAACGTTGACCCAGAAGACGGCGCGCCAGTCGATGTCGGCCAGAACGCCGCCGACGACGAGGCCGATGAACGCGCCGGCCATGCCCGCGATCACGCTGACGCCGATCGCGAACCCGCGCTGCGTCGCGGGGAACGCGTCGGTGAGGATCGCGGCGGAGTTCGCGGTGAGGAGCGCGCCGCCGATGCCCTGCACCACGCGGAAGACGATCAACCACATCGCGCCCTTGGAGCCGTACCACGGACACAGCGACAACGCGAGCGACGCCGCGCTGAACACTGCGAACCCGGCGTTGTACATGCGCACGCGCCCGTACATGTCGCCGAGCCGTCCGAACGTGACGACGAGCACCGCCGTCACGACGAGGTAGCCCATCAACATCCAGAGCAGGTAACCGACGTTCGCCGGCTGCAGCGGGTCCAGGCGGATGCCACGGAAGATCGCCGGGAGCGAGATCAGGACGATCGACGAGTCGAGCGACGCCATGAACACGCCGAGCGTCGTGTTCGACAGCGCGACCCACTTGTAGCCGTCGTCCGGCGGAGCGGTCGGCGCATCTGCGGTGATGGCTGCCATGGTTCGGGACTCCTTTCGGCCCGCGCCCGCATGTCCGCAGGTCATTGACGTCAACGTCAACGTCAACTCACGATACCCCATCGCGTCGCTCTCGACCGCGGTCGGGACGCTCGTGCTCGCCGTGGCCACGTTCAGTTCGGTGCGCTCGGCGAACCGGGCGGCGCGTGCGGCCGAGGAGTCGCTGCTCGTCGGGCTCCGCCCGCTCCTCGTTCCCTCGCGCCTCGAGGACCCGGCCGAAAAGGTCGGGTTCATGGACGAGCGTTGGTTCCACATTCCCGGCGGTGGCGCGGTCGTGGAGGTCGCCGACGACAACATCTACCTCGCGCTGGCGCTCCGGAACGTGGGCACGGGAATTGCGGTTCTCGATCGTTGGTTCGTGTATCCGGAACGGCTACTGGGCGACGCCGGGTACAAACCGATCGAGAAGTTCCGGCGGCTGACGCGCGACCTCTATGTGCCTTCGGCCGATCACGGTTTCTGGCAGGGCGCGTTGCGCGATCAGGACGAGCCCATCTTCAAGCCGATGCGCTCCACGATCGAAGCGCGTGAACCGTTCACCATCGATCTGTTGTACGCCGACTTCGAAGGCGGTCAGCGCATGATCAGCCGTTTCGGGCTGGCACCTTCGACCCAGAGTGACGGATGGATCGCTTCCAGCTCGCGGCACTGGAACCTCGATCGCCCACAGCCGCGTTAGCGCGCGATCGTCGCGTCCGCGCAAGACGCGTCAGCGGAAGACCGACAAGAGCACGAGCAAAAGGAACGTGATCCCGACCACCCACGCGGTCACGCGTATCCAAAGGGGCCGGCGCAACGACACGGGTTCCGCATCCCAGTCCCAGAGATCGGGGTCGTTGGGATCGAACTCACCCGGGCCGAGCGGCCCGACCGGTGTCGGCACGCTTCGAGCTTAGGTTTCGCCCGGTCGGTCGGCATCGCCGCCGCCGGTTCACCCGCTCGGGAGGAGGTCGGGACGCGCGCTCGGCGCAAGGATCAGCCGTTCGGATTCTTCGACGGCCATCCGGCCGACCGTGTGGAGGGCCGTATGACTGTGGCGCACGCCGACGAAGAGTCCGGGAGCGGCATGCTCTTGTTCGCCGGGCTGCTCCTCGGTTTGGCCGGATTCATGCGAGTCATCGACTCGATCTGGGCGTTCCGGTATCAAGGCCCGCTGCCCGAGAACCTGCAGGGCGGTTCCCTAGGTTCGGATCTCACGACCTACGCGTGGGTGTGGCTCGGCGTCGGTGTCGTTCTGATCGGCGCCAGCATGCTCGTGTTCTTTCAGTCGCAGATCGCGCGTTGGATCGGGATGTTCGCCGCCGCGATCGCGGCGCTCAGCGCGATCACGTTCATCCCCTACTACCCGGTCTGGTCGTTGCTCTACATCGCCATGGCGGTCGTCGTCGTCTACGCGCTGGCGCGTTACGGCGGTCGGGCGCCGGCGTAGGCACGGCCGCGCCCCGCCGGTACGGTGCGGGGCTATGGGTGACGTCGAAGCGACGAAACCGGGTCCCGACCTCGATCCGGTTCACCGGCCGCCGCGGGCGAACGAGAGTCCGCGTGCGAACTCGCGCGCCGCGCTCATCGATGCCGCGCTCGAGGAGTTCTCGACGAAGGGATACGAGGAGGCGACCGTCGCGGGCATCGCCGAGCGCGCCGGTGTTACCACCGGCGCGCTCTACGCGCACTTCGCGGGCAAGCTCGATCTCCTGCTCGCAACCGTCGCGCTCACTCCCGCCGACGAGGTCGTCGACAACATCGTCGACACGGTCGCCCGGCCGTGGAGTGAGGCGTCGCGGATCATGAGCCACGGGCTCGCAACTCCGCCGGATCGCGGGACGCGGCTTCTGCTCGACGTGATCGTCGTGGCGCGCCGCGATCCGCACGTCGCGCGCATCCTGCGCCGAGGCCTGCAGACCTATATCGATGCGATGAAGATCGCGAACGACAAGGGTGTCGCGCTCGGCGCGATCGACCCGGCGCTGCGTACCGACGAGCTCGCGCGTCTCTTCGCGCTGCTCACCTTCGGACGGATCGTGTTCGCGGCGCTCGACGAGCCACCGCCTTCCGACGAAGCGTTCCGGCGTTTCACCGATCTGCTGCTGCAGTCGGCCGACGTCGACGGGCACGAGGGTCAACCGGCCCAGCTCGCGCGCGTCCGGGCCCGGTCCACGACGGCTGAACGCGCGCAGCGCGCGTTGTACGACAGCATCGTGGAAGCCGTCGAGGCCGGCCACAGTCTCCGCCAGGTCGGAGCCGCGGCCGGCGTGTCGCACGAGCGGGTGCGCCAAGTGCTGCGCGAACGCTCCGTCGAGCAATAGGGCGTCAACGCCCAATCGTCAACAATTTCTGACGAACGTCGGGGCCAGTTGGCCGGACGGTGGGCATCCCTGGCTACTGAGCAATAGCAACGATATGTTCTCGCCGGGCGGCACCGACTCGGGGGAGCGAGGTGAACGCGTCGTGATGCTCGCTACGGCGCTGTGGAGCCAGTCGGCGTTGCGCTTCGTGCTGCTCGGGGCCGCGACCGGATCGCTCACCGCGCTCGTCGCCCTCGGGATCGTGCTCGTCTACCGGACGTCGGGCGTCCTCAACTTCAGTGCCGGCGCGCTCGGTGGCATCGCCGCCTACGTCTGTTACGACATGCGGGACGGGGGCATGCCCGACGCCGCTGGCCGTCACGCTCGGGCTCCTCGTCGGCGTCGGGCTCGGTTTGCTCACGTACCTGGTGATGGCGTTGCTCCGCGACGCGTCCCGCCTCGCGCGGCTCATCGCCACCCTCGGTCTCTTCAGTGTCTTCGAGTCGTTCATGGTGTTGCGATGGGGTATCGATGTCACCCAACCACGCTCGCTGTTGCCGTCGAGGAACGTGACCCTCTTCGGCGACCTCATCATCGGGCGTGACCGGCTCATGCTCATCGGGGTCGCGCTCGTGTGCGCGGTCGTGCTGCACCTTGTCTACTCGGGCACGCTGTTCGGTCTCGCGACTTCCGCAGTCGCCGAGAACCGCCGGGTCGCGGCGAGTTCGGGATGGTCGCCGGACCGGATCGAGATGGCGAACTTCGCGATCGCGGGCGGGTTGTCGGCCCTCGCCGCGATCCTGCTCGCCCCGATCGTCACGCTTGAACGCGGCGGTCCTTTCGCTCGCGGTCCTCCCGGCGCTCGCGGCCGCGCTCGTCGGGCGCTTCTCGTCGTTCGGGATCACGGTGCTGGCCGCGCTGGGCATAGGCATCGTGCAGAGCGAGATCTCGCTGTTCCAACCCGACATCGCCAAGGCGTTCGGCATGAGCACGCCGTCGCTGACGGGGCTCGCGCAGGCGGTCCCGCTCGCGATCATCCTCGATGTTCCTGATCGCGACCGGGCCGGTCGCGCCTGCAGCGCGGTGAGACGCTCGCCCGTCTGCCCCTGCCGGGCAGCGGCCGGGTCTCGCTCCTGCCGGTCGTGGGCGGGGTCGTCCTGTCGGTAGCTCTGCTCGTCGGTGTGAACTCGTGGGCCGACGCGCTCATCACGACGTTTGCCATCGCGATCATCCTGCTGCTCGGTCGTCGTCGTCGCCGGTTACGCGGGGCAACTCTCCTTGTGCCAGTTCGCGCTGGCGGGACTCGGCGCGTGGATGGCGGCGCGGCTCGTGTCGGCCGACGGATGGCCGTTCGAAGCGGCACTCGTTGCCGCGGTGGTGGGTACGACGATCGTCGGGGTGATCGTCGCGCTGCCCGCGATCCGCACGCGCGGAACGAGCCTCGCCGTCGCCACGCTCGCGATCGCGTTGATGTTCAACGCGCTCATCTTCACGAACAGCTCCGTCACCGGCGGCGTGGTCGGGTCTGCCGATCAAGACGCGTCTCGTTCGCGGGCATCAACCTCGATCCGCTCGGACATCCGCAGCGCTACGGCGGGTTCGTGCTCGTCGTGCTCGTGATCGTCGCCCTGCTCGTCGCGAACCTGCGGCGCGGCCGTGCCGGCGCGCGTCTCCTCGCGGTCCGCAGCAACGAGCGCGCCGCCGCGTCGCTCGGCATCAACGTCATCGCCGCGAAGGTGTACGCGTTCGCGGTTGCCGCGGCGCTGGCCGCGCTCGGGCGGCGTGTTGCTCTCGATGCGCCAGACGAACGTCGAGTTCTCGCAATACAACGTCTTCGGATCGGTGCTGTTGATCCAGTACGCGGTCGTCGGCGGCATCGCGTGGGTGTCGGGCATCGTCAGCGCGACCGGCGCGCCGACCGCGCTCGGCAACGTCGTCTTCCAGCACATCGTTCCGTCGGGCACCGACATCGTGTCGTGGCTCGCGGTGATCTCGGGCCTCGGCGCGATCCTGGTGTTGCGGCAGGCGCCCGACGGCATCGCCGCGTTGTGGTCGCGCGCGCTCGGCCAGGCCGAGGAACGGTCGGCGGCGCTGCGGCGCGTCGACCGAGGGGCTGCGCTTCCCGCGCGTCGTCGCCGCGGACCGCGGTCGCGCCGGTCCGCACGGTGCGGCGTCCGGCGGTGACGCTCGCGGTCAGCGATCTCGTCGTGAAGTTCGGTGGCGTCGTTGCGGTCGACGGCGTGAGCTTCGCGATCGAGCCCGGCGAAGTCGTCGGGCTCATCGGTCCCGAACGGCGCGGGCAAGACGACCATCCTCGACGTCGTCACCGGCTTCACGACGCCGTCGAGCGGATCGGTGCGCTTCGGGGATGCGACCATCGATCGTTGGTCGGTGGAACGGCGGGCCCGCGCCGGCATCGTGCGGTCGTGGCAGGCCGTCGAGCTGTTCGAAGAGATGACGGTGCGCGAGAACCTGCTCGTCGCGGCCGACGACCAGTCGCGTCGGCCATACCTCACCGATCTGATCCGGCCCGGGCGCCCGGCACCGACCGCGCTCGTGCACGAGGTCGTCGACGAGCTGCAGCTCGGCGCTGTGCTCGACGCGCGGCCGTCGTCGTTGCCCCACGGTGTCGCACGCCTCGTCGGCATCGCCCGCGCGCTCGTGACCGAGCCGGCCGTGCTCCTGCTCGACGAGCCGGCCGCGGGCCTCGACACCAACGAGTCGGCGCGAGCTCGGCGGCATCATCCGTGGAGTCGCCCAGCGCCGCGGCATCGGTGTGCTCGTCGTCGAGCACGACGTGCCGCTGATCCTGCAGACCTGCGACCGCATCGTCGCGCTCGACTTCGGGCACACGATCGCGGAGGGAACGCCCGACGCGATCAGCCACGACGCCCAGCGTCATCGAGGCCTACCTCGGCACGGACTCGGCGACGAGCCTGCAACCGACGGCCCCGCCCGGGCCCGCGGCATGACCACGTACCTGGAGGCCGACGGCCTCTCCGCCGGCTACGGCAAGGTCGAGATCGTGCGTGATCTCGCACCTGCATGTCGACGCGGGCGAAGTCGTCGCGCTCCTCGGGCCGAACGGCGCGGGCAAGACCACGACGATCTCGACGCTCTCGGGCGAGCTGCGCGCGCTCGGCGGCGACGTTCGGTTGTTCGGCGCGCGCACCGACGCACCGCTGCACGTGCGCGCGCGCAAGGGTCTCGGCGTGGTGTCGCAGGAGCGGGCCGTGCTGATGGACCTCACGACGCGCGAGAACCTGCGCGTCGGCCGGTGCGACCTCGATCGTGCGCTGGCGCTGTTCCCCGAGCTCGAGCCGCATCTCGAACGCCGCGTCGGCCTGCTGTCGGGCGGCCAGCAGCAGATGCTCGCGCTGGCGCGGTGCCTGGCCCGCCAGTGTCGCGTCCTGCTCGTCGACGAGCTGTCGCTCGGTCTCGCGCCGATGATCGTCGACCGCCTGCTGCGCGCCGTGCGCACGGCCGCCGACGAAGGCATGGCCGTGCTGCTCGTCGAACAACACATTCACAAGGCATTGCAGGTCGCCGACCGCGTGCTGGTGATGACGAGGGGGAGGATCGCCCTCGAAGGCCGGGCGAGCGATCTCGTCGCCCGTCTCGACGACATCCAGGATGCCTACCTGCGGTCCGGCACCGACGCGGACGCCGATCACACCAACCACGCCGACAACGAAGCACCCGGGGGAACAAGCTCATGAATCGACGGACTCGGAGTGCACGCGCGCGGATACGTGCTGTGTCATCACGGCATTCGCACTGACGGTCGCGGCGTGCGCCGGCAGCTCCAAGGGAGCGAACGGCGCGAGCGGCGGGTCGGGCACGACCGCGCCCTCGAAGCCGTGTCCGGGCACGCCGATGAAGTTCACGTCGATCATCGCGTTGTCGGGTCCGCTCGGCACCGGCGGTGATCGGTCGAAGGCCGGCCTCGACGCCGCCGTCGACGGCGTGAACCGCACGTGCGCGCTCGGCCGCCCGTTGCAGGTGACAGTCTGCGACGACAAGGACGACACGAACGCCAACCTCGCGTGCGGCCGCAAGGCCGGCTCCGACGGCTCGCTCGCGATCCTCGGCTCGATCGGAAGCTTCGACGACGGCGTCACCGCGTCGAAGCTGCCGGCCATCTTCGTGAACGGCACGTCGCCGTTCGAGCTGACGAACAAGAACGCCTACTCGTCGGTGAACGGCATCGCGCTCGGCATCTCCGGCGACGTCGGCGATCAAGGCGCGCGGCCGGAAGTCGTCGACGCTGCTGCTTCCCGACACTCCGACGCTCCAGTTCGCCGGCCAGCTTGATCGTGAAGATGGCGGGGCTGCTTGAATGTCAAGGTCGACCCGATCTACTACCCACAGGACACGACCGACTTCGCGCCGGTCGCGGCGCAGATCTCGCAGACCAACGACGAGGCGGTCGGCATGCTGCCGCTGAATCCTGTCGTCGTGGTGAACGCGCTCGCGCAGGAGGGCATCACGCCCGACAACCACGACATGGTCATACCGGGCGGCGTGCTCACGCCCGACTCGTTGAAGCAGCTCGGCGGCGCGGCGAACGGCATGCTCGTTGTGAGCGAGGCGATGCCGCCGACGGAGACGAGCAACAAGGGGATCGCGGAGTTCCGCGCCGACATGAAGGCGGACGGCAAGAACCCCGACGACCCCAACGTCGACTTCAGCACCGTCACGTCATGGTCGAACGTGAAGAAGCTCGAAGGCGCGCTGCTCGCGGCCGGGCCCGCGGTGATCGCGTCGCTCGACTCGAAGAGTGTCGTGAGCGCGGTGGTGAACCATCCCATCGACCGGCCCGAGACCGCCGCCTACGACTTCCGCCAGAACGCCATCCCCGAAGTTCCCGAGCTCGCGGGCTTCCGTGTGTTCACGCGCACCGTCGCGGTGCTGCAGATCGAGGACGGGAAGTACAACGTCCTGAGCAACGGCTTCATCGACATCCTGAAGCCCCCCGACCTCGGCCACTCCAGCGGGTAGGGCTGATCGAGAAGAGAGCGGGCGACCCACCCGTACCCCGATGGTTACTGCGCGGAGAGAGCACAAAAGCTCTCGGTACAGCAGTCCTGATCCCCTCACCCAGCCTCGTCGTCGAGTTCCGCGTCGATGTGTGTTTCGAAGCCGGCTCCGATGCGACTGAGAAATCCCATTAACGGGGGGTCGAGGGAGATGCCGACGCGGTCGCCAGAGAAGAAAGGCTTGAAGCGGTCCGGACCGCCGACTTCAAACCGTCGCCTCTCGGCCTCTTCGAACGTAGCGATGACCTCACCGTAGATGTATCCGACGACACTCAACGTGACCTCGGCTCCCTCGGCGGAACACCGGGCGAAGACCGCCTCGTGCGGCCCGAGGATGGAGAGCGCGGATGCGAACAGCGGGTCCGTGTCGTAGTCCGTCCAAGAATCACTCTCCCATTGCCAGAAGGCGGACGCCGCGGAGCGACCGCGACCTTCACCAACCTTGAACGAGCGCGATGACACGATCCCCGTCGATTCCGTGATTCGTTCCGGAGAAACGACCGGGCCGCGCACGCTGAACTTCAGAACGAGACTCGTGCGACCGGGCCACCGGAAATCGTCGACCATACGGCCGTACTAGCACCGCGAAGTTAGAGCGACAACCCGATTTGTCCGACGCTCGATCGACTGGATCACCGCTGCGCGTAGTGCAGTGTTCGCTGACACACCCGCTGCAATATGATCGAACCGGAGTTCGGCTCGGCGCGATCCCACGCCGCAACCTCCGTATCGCGCCGCTGAGGCGCCTCGTCACGTCGACCGGCATGGGAGCCGAACGATGAGCAGGCGCCGCACGTTCGGTTCCATTCGTACGTTGTCCTCCGGCCGTTACCAAGCGCGCTACACGTCGCCGACGGCGTTCGCCATCGTGCGCCCGCAGTTTCGCGACCAAGGCCGAAGCGAGTCAATGGCTCGCGACGATCGAGACGGAGTTCGCGCGAGGCACGTGGACCGATCCGACGCCGGCCGCGTCGCTCGAGGGGTACGCGCGCGGTTGGGTCGAGACCCGCGCCGAACCTGCGACCGCGCACCGATCGACCTGTACGAGTCTCTGCTCGAGCACCACATCGTCTCGGCGCTCGGACAATCACGAGGTCGGCACGCTCCGCGGGGACCGTCCGTCGCTGGTACTCGCAGCTCGTCCGGCGAAGCGGCCGGGATCGCTGACTCCGGCCAAGAGCTACCGGCTCTTACGGACGATCCTGAACACCGCGTTGCCGATGGACGTCATCGCGCGGAACCCGTGCGCGATCGTCGGTGCCGGCATCGAGCGCAGCGCCGAGCGCCCGTTCGCGACGCTCGGCCAGGTCTGGGCGTTGGCCGACGCGGTCGACCGCGACTTCCGTGCGCTCGTGCTCACGGCCGCGTTCGGCGGGCTCCGCTTCGGTGAGCTCGCGGCCTGACGCGGATTGCGTCGACCTCACCGCGGGCACGATCACTGTCCGCCGTGCGCTCGTTGAGCGTGATGACGGAACCTGACAGCTCGGGCCGCCCAAGCGCGAAGCCGGCCGCCGCACCTTCACGATCCCGCGGCGCTGTGCCCGAACTTGCCGCCCATCTCGACGAGTACGTCGAACAGCGTGACGACGCGCTGGTCTTCGTGGGAGCGAAGGGCAGCGCGCCTGCGCCGCTCGAACTGGTCGGTCCTGTGGAGAGAAGGCGACGAGAAGAGTCGGCGTCGAAGGTCTGCGCCTCCACGACCTCCGCCACACCTGTAACACGCTGACCGCCGCGACGGAGCGAGCACCCGCGAGCTGATGCACCGCATGGGTCACGCCTCGCGCGAGGGCTGCGCTGCGCTACCAGCACGCCACCCGTGAACGCGACGACGTGATCGCGGCCGCGCTCAGCGACCTGATCGAAGCGGCACCTGCTAAAGTGTCTAGCGAGATAGACGAATGAAGGGGAGCGAGGTTCTGCGCAGAGCCGAGCGACTCGGATGCGGGCGAGTCCGCCAACGCGGCTCGCACGTGATCGTGCGTTGCCCAGGAGGATGTCAGACCGTGATCCCGATACATCGAGGCGAGGACGTGGCAACCGGCACGCTCCGCAGCATCGAGCGATTGCTGACCCCGTGCCTCGAAGAAGGATGGCTGCGATGACGAGAACGAGGAACTACGTCGCCGTGTACGAGCGAGATCCCGAAAGCGACGCCTGGCTCGTCAGCATCAAGGGCATCCCCGGTTGCCACACCTACGGCCGCACCCTGCGCCAGGCCGAAGTCCGTATCCGCGAAGCGCTCGCCGCGTGGCTCGACCGCGAACCGGAAGCCTTGGAGATCACGCCGGAGTGGCCGGCGGACGTCGCCATGCTGGCAACTGAAGTGTCACAAGCCGGTTCGCGCGCGGCGAAGTCTGCACAGACTGCCGGCTCGGCAACCGTGAAGGCGGCAAAGAAGCTCGACCGCATGGGCCTCAGCCGTCGCGACACCGCCGACGTCCTCGGCATCTCCCACCAACGCGTGCAGCAACTCCTTGCGTCGTAGCCACACGACGCGTCGGCTGAGGAGTCATTGCACTTCGGTAACGCTGCTCGCGGCCCCAGTGCTCGACGGCCTTACGGTCGCGAATCCGCACGATGTCGAGCGTTTCGCGTTCGGTTCGTTCGCCCGCCGCTGAGACTCGCAGCCAGCGAAGCCGAGCGGCGGCTCGGTCGACGCCCTCGATCAGGTCCTCAATCGACGAGGTCCTTCATTCGCGGCGATGTTCGTGACCGCTTCGATAGGGCGTAAGTGCCCGGACCGACACGCGCGCTGCGTAGAGCTTCCTCTACCGTTTCCTGCCAGCGTTCAAGCAGCGTCTCCGACCTGCCGGAATCCGTGCGAGGTTCCCTCAGTGATCTCGATGGCCACCCACTGTCCGTCGGGTCGCTGACCCGCGAAATCGAACGTATCGACCGCGGTGCTCCGGGTCGACCTGCTCCCGCACACGTCGCGGTCGGGCCGTGAACGGCCCGAGGTATGGCAGGGCCATACCAAGGATGACGTCCTCGCGGTCAACGTCGACCATTGTCGCCAGGATGCCTGAAGGTAGAGAGGAGTCCACCGGCAAGTCGTTGGAACAGTCCGCGAGCCTCGGCCTTGTGCGGTTCGGCGCGGCTCAGCTTCAGGTCGGCTGCTGCAGTTGAGGCTACGCCGTACGAGCTCATGGCCAACACGAGCGACTCGTATCGTGCTTGGCTCAAGCCGATCCGGCTCGAGTCGAGGAGTGTTGTGAGCTCGTCCGTCTCCGCGGATGTTGGCGCGGTGTACGACCGGTTCCAGATGAGCAATAGGTCGTCGACGGTGTGGATACCGATCTCAGCCAGCCTTTGGTCGTTCGTCTCGACCAATCGCAGTGCGATGAGCGATCGCGACCACCGAGGTAAGCCTCGTGCCGCACGGGCACACACGCGTGTCACGTGTTCTCGACGGTCGGAAATCATCGTGTTCCAGAGTTGGTCGGTCGCCGCGGCAGGTAGGCCGGCCCTCGCCAGCCAACGCGCGGCTGTCGCCGCAACGCCGGCGACGTCGTCGGTCATGCACGCGAGCAGAAGCGAGCTGTATGTCGCAGCGTCGAGCCGAGCCACGGCTTCGACCGCCGCCGCGCCGCACTCCCGGATCCTCATCGGAGAGGTATTCCCGGGCAAGCGCTGCGTCGGCAGCGGCTCCCGACTCGCCTAGTCCACGCAAGGCGACAGCCGGCTCGCGCTGCACAAGGCTTCGATAGAAGCCGAACACGTCGAAACCCTGGGCGTGTAGGTGGTGACGGGCCAACCAGCGCAGTCCGCCACGCCGATCGCGTAGAAATTCCAGAGCCAGAGAATCAGCGTCCGGCGCCTCCCGAAGCAGTGTCCAGAGCGCGAGCTCGGCGAGATACGCCGAACGAACGGAGAGCAGGCGGCGCAGCAGCTGGTCACGCTGGTCGCCGCTTGCTCCTGAGAGCGCTGCCTCCGCGAGGATCCGCAGCGTCCTGGGATCCGATTGGCGCATTGCGGTCTCGAGCGCGTCCGAGGAATGCCCCGTCTCAACGATGATTGCGGCGGCGGAGCGCCGAGTTGCAAGGTCGTCCGAACGCAGAAGCGATACGAGAGCGTCAGTTCTGGCGAACTGCGAGACCAAGCCGAGCGTCCGCTGTGCCACGTCCGCTCCGCGACTCGTCGATGACAGACGGTCGAGAAGACCGAGACATCGCGAGCATCTCTTCGATGTGCCGTCATCACGGCTTCCGCTTCGCCCATGGCCACGTGCTGATCTTTGCGCGGGTTGGCGGACATCGGAACAACCTCGTCCCGGGTTGTTGCCAGCCCGGGACTCGGCACTTAGGGCACGTGGAGGGCACGAACAGCGCTCGCCGGATCGGCGCGGACGCTCGTTGAGGTCGGTGCATGTCGGTGACCTGCGTCTATGTCGAGAGCGGGTGACCGGGATCGAACCGGCATGGCCAGCTTGGAAGGCTGGGGCTCTGCCATTGAGCTACACCCGCGTGCGCAGGGCAAGACTAGGCGGTCGGGCATTCTCGTAGCGCTCCGTACCGCATAGGAGTACGGGTGGCTCCGAGAACGGCCGAAACCGCAGGACCGAACGAGCGCGGGCAGTCAGCCGGGGACCGTTGCGTGCGCGACGGTGCCGACGAACGTGACCAGCACGTCGTCGCCCGCGCGCACCGGGTCGAATCCCGTCGCAGTACCGCCCGCGAGCTCGGCTTCGAGCGTCGCTTGCGTGGTCGCCCGATCGGCCGCACTCGTCAGGATCGCCTCGATCGGCAGTGATACCGAGTTCGTATCGCCGTAGGTGATCGGGCCGACCGTGTCGCGCAGCAGGTCGGCGATCTCGCGCTCGACCAAAGCCCGTACGTGCGAAGGATCGATGTTCTTGTGCAACTCGTCGAACGCATCCCGAACGTCGACGCTCGGCGCGACCATGTCGGAGATCACGACCCGACCGTTCGGCCGGCACACCCGCGCCATCTCGTTCAGCGCGAGCGCGGGATCAGGGAAGTGGTGCAACGAGCTACGGCAGACGACCAGGTCGAACGAATCGTCGACGAACGGCAGTGCGGTCGCGTCGCCTTCCTGCAGCAACACGTTGCGGAGCCCGGCGGCCTGCAGGCGCGCCGAGCCCGACGCGAGCAACGCGGGCGTGATGTCGACCCCGACGACCTGGCGCACGAACGGCGCGGCCTGCTCCGACGCGTGGCCGGCACCGCACGCGACATCGAGCACGATCATCGACTCGTCCAACGGCTCGATCCACGCGAGCGGCGACGCGAAGCGCCGGGCGAACGGCGAGTTCTCGCCCGTGAACAAGCGGACCTGTTGGGTGAACGAGTCGCGGACGACGTCGTTGTGCTTTTCCTGGTCCGAGGTCACGTCTCCACGGTTACAGTTTCGGTCGTGACCGTCTCTGCGCGTTCGGCCAAAGATCAGCCCGCCGCGGCCAGGCCCGCGCGCTCGCTCGAGCTCGGCTTCATCGACATGCGAGAGGGCGCACCGGTGCGGGCCGGGACGTTCTCCTACGAAGGCGTCGACCTCGTGACGGGCTGGCACTCGCACGACATGCACCAGATCGAATACGCGCTCGAAGGCATCGCCGAGGTCGAGACCGTGTCGACCCACCATCTCCTGCCACCCCAACAGGCGGTCTGGATTCCCGCCGGCCTCGAGCACTGCACGACGTTGCAGCGCGTGCGGTCGGTCGCGGTGTTCTTCGATCCGGCGATGGTGCGCGGCGCCGACGATCGCGTACGTGTGCTCGCGGCAACTCCGTTGCTGCGCGAGATGATCGTCTTCGCGACGCGCTGGCCGATCACGCGGCCGGAAAGTGATCCCGTTGCCGACGTTTACTTCGACGCCCTGGCCGCGCTCGTGCGCGAGTGGTTGGAACACGAGGCGCCGCTTTCGCTTCCGACGAGTACCGACCCGATCGTGCGGGCCGTCATGCAGTACACCGACGCGCACCTCGCCGACGTCACGCGGAGTGCGGTGTGCGCGAGCGTCGGCGTCTCCGAACGCAGTCTGCGCCGGAAGTTCTTCGCCGCGACCGGCCTGACGTGGCGCGAGTACCTGCTCCAGAGCCGCCTTCTGCGCGCCATGGGTTTGCTCACCGATCCGAATCGCACCGTCCTCTCGGTCTCGACTGCGGTCGGGTTCGACAGCGTCAGCGCGTTCACGCGCGCGTTCCGGCGGCTGACCGGCGAGACACCGACGGCGTATCGCCGGCGGGCGACGGCGGTCACGCCCGGGGCGTGACGTTCTGGAGGCGCACCTGACCGATGACGACGAGTCGATCGTCGGCGTCGGTGATGCGCACTTCCCAGAGTTGCGCGGTCTGCCCTTGCTGGATCGCGACCGCGCGCACGTCGACGCGGCCCGATACCGCGGAACGCACGAAGTTCGTGTTGTTGTTGACGCCGACTGCCACGAGCCCGAGCTCGGCGGCCGCGGTCGACGCGCCGACACTCGCCGCCGTCTCGACCGCGCTCGTGTACACGCCGCCGTGCACGAGACCCCAGGGCTGGTGGTGCTCGGGGCCGAGATCGATCCAGCCGGTCACGAGCGTGGGACCGATGTCGTCGAGTTGTAGCCCCGCGGCGCGCATGAACGCGCTCGGCTCACCATTCGGAATGTCGGTCACGGCAACATCTTGCCGTAGTTGAGGGTGGGTAGCGTTCGGGAATGGCCGGTCCGGGGATGATCCGCTTCGGGGTGCAGGCGAGTTTCGGGGCGGGGAACGATCCCGATGCCGGGGAGTTCCTCGACCTCGGGACCAAGCTCGAAGACCTCGGCTTCGACGCGCTGTACGTCGCCGACCATCCCGGGCTCACGCCGTCGCCGTTCGTCGCGCTCGCCGCGGTCGCGGCCATCACGTCGACGCTGCGCCTGGGCACCTACGTCCTCAACTGTGGTGTGCGCGATCCCCTCGCGATCGCGAGCGACGCGGCCACGCTCGATCAACTGTCGGGCGGGCGCGTCGTGCTCGGCCTCGGAGCGGGGCACACGCCGAACGAATGGACGATGGCCGGCCACGCCTATCCCTCGGCCCGCGCACGGGTTGCCCGGCTCGCGGAGATGATCGACGTGGTCACGCGACTCCTCGCCGGCGAAACGGTGACGCACCACGGCCGTCACCTCGACCTCGACGAGGCCGCGGTCGACGCGCCCCGGCCGGTACAGACGAAGATCCCGCTTCTGATCGGTGGCAACGGTCCGACTGTTCTGCAGCTCGCGGGTGAGCACGCCGACATCGTCGGTCTGACCGGGCTGGGCCGCACCCTCTCCGACGGTCATCGCCACGAAGTCGATTGGCAACCCGCGTCGATCGACGAGCGGGTGGGAATCGCCCGCCGCGCGGCGGCGGCGCGACCGGACGCCGACGTCGGCTTCGACGCCCTGGTGCAACACGTCGAGATCACCGACGACCGCGACGAAGCCGCGCAACGCGTCGCCGGCATCGCGCCCGGTCTCGACGCGGCGTCGGTGATCGCCGCGCCCTACGCGCTCGTCGGCACGATCGATCAACTCGCGGACGAGGTCGAGATGCACCGCGAACGGTGGGGCATCACCTCCTACGTCGTGCGCGCGGGCGCCCTCGATCTGATCGCGCCGCTCATCGAACGACTGCGCACGCCGTGCTGATCGTCTACGGGGTGGTCGTCCGCACCTTCATGATGCCCATGTACTCACTGGAGGCGGCCTGCGCCGCTCGTCTGTCGGGTAAACTGGAGGTTGGTGAGCCGGGAAGCCTGGTCGGCAATCGTCCGATCAATTCCCGAGAGGCGCCGTGACCGCGGAAATGCAAGGAGCTAGCACCGAGGATCGGAAGCGGCGCGCCCGTCGCCTCTCCGATTGGCGCATCGAGTCTCTGCGCACCTCGCTCTGGGTCATCCCGACCGCGGAGTTGGTGGCCGCGTTATTGCTGTTCGTGATCACGTATTCGCTCGACCGCGCCGCGTATCACGGCGACATCAACCTGCCGGCCTGGGTGGACAACGGTTCGGCGGATGCAGCCCGCCAGATTCTGACCGCGCTGGCGGCCGCGATCATCACGGTCGTCGGTCTCGTCTTCTCCATCGTCATCGTCGCATTGACACTCGCCTCGACTCAGTTCGGTCCGCGTATGTTGCGCAACTTCATCCGCGACCGCGGCGTGCAGGTGACGCTCGGCACGTTCGTCGCGTCGTTCCTCTTCGCCATCCTCACCCTGGGATCGATCTCGCACGGATCGCGCGGCGACTTCGTCCCGCATCTGTCCATCACAGTCACGCTGGCCCTGACCCTGGTCGATCTGGGCGTGCTCGTGTACTTCATCTCGCATATCGCGCGGTCGATCCAACTGCCGGAGGTCATCGCGGGAATCGCGCGCGACCTCTCGGTGGCGATCGATGTCGAGTTCGATCCGAACCGCTCGCAAGCCCCGACATCGGTGGCCTCCGCCGACACCTTGCCCGAGTTGCTCGAAACGCCCGGCGCACCGATTCCCGTGAGCCGCAGCGGCTATCTGCAGTTCGTCGCGTTCCCCACCCTGGTGGATATCGCCGTCGAGCACCACGCGGTCATCGAGTTGTTGAATCGCCCCGGTCACTTCGTGGTCGAAGGCCTGCCGCTCGCACGCGTATGGCCGCCCGCAGCCGCGCCCGAGATCGCGCTTCGTCTCGATCGCGCGCACGTCACGGGAGCAAACCGGACGCTGCGCCAGGATCTCGCCTTCGCCATCGATCAGCTCGTCGAGATCGCGATCCGCGCGCTGTCACCGGCGGTCAACGACACGTTCAGCGCGCTCACCTGTATCGACTGGCTCAGCGACGCGCTCTCCAAGATCACCGCTCGCTGGCGGTCGCGTCGCGTGTTTCGCGACGACGCGGGCGAGGTGAGGCTCATCGCGGCGGAGCCGAGTTACGAGCGGCTCGTCGACCGTGCGTTCGACAAGATCCGACAGGCCGGCCGGGGAATGCCCGCGGTGATGATCCGCCAGCTCGACGCGCTCGCCAAGATCATGGAGTACACGACCACATCGACCCAACGCGGTGTCTTGCTGCGGCAGGCGGAGATGATCATGCGTTCGTGCGACGAGTCAGTTCCGGAGGTCCTGGATCGCGACGACGTACGGCGAAGCTTCGACGCCGTCGTCGCGATCGCCGCCGATCGTGGATCGCGTCTCGATCGCGACGGAACCTGACGACACCTACGGGGTCTTTGCGCGCTACGGAGCGACGGTCTTGAGGTGCTGCAGTGCGATCGCGTCGGCAATCGCCTTGGCGATCACGTGCATGTGGGCGATCGCCTGTGCGAGGAGATCCCGGGCTGCCGCAGCGCGACCGTCGACATCGGCGTTGATGTAGTTCGTCAGGTCGTCGACGTGGGTGTGCAACAGCCCGGTGACCGCGACGAGCGGCGCGCCGCCCCCGGTCGCCGTCGTGACGAAGCTCGCGAAATCGTTCTGGTAGTCGGTGAGGCGGCTGATCGCCTCTTTCTTCGCGCCATTGTCGTGATCACGAGCGGCCTGCGAGTAGTCGATGAAGAACTGGGTGTGCTGCTCCCAGAGCTGCGCGAATGCCCGGGCGCCGTCGGCTCCGTATACGGCGTCGATGGCGTCGATGAGGCCTTGGGTGTTCGCGGCGAGCGCGTTGACTGCGGTGGTCGGGTGCTCGTTGCCCGCGCCAACCTCGTGCATCAGCACGGCGATGAGGGTCGCGTGGGTCGCGAGCAGCGAGTCGAGGGCAGAATGCAACGCGGCCACCGTCAACGGCGCATGGTGGCCCGGGGTAGCGGTCGGCACGATCTGGCTGGGATCGGCGGAGACGTTGAAGACCGTGACCGGTGACGTGGCGTTGTCGTTGGAGCTCGACCCGCACGCGGTGAGGATCGTGCCCGTCAACGTGACGAGCAACGCCGCGGCCGCGAACCGGCGCACGGGTGCGAGGTTCATAGCGTGGCCTCGATCTCGTTGCGCGACCGGATCCACGCGATGCACACGTCGGGCGGCGTCGGTCGGGCGAAGAAGAATCCCTGCGCCTCGTCGCACCCGAGTTCCTGCAGCACCCGGAGGTTCGCTTCGTCCTCGACACCCTCGGCGACGGTGGTGAGCCCGAGCGTGCGGGCGAGGTCGATGGAGTAGCGCGTGACCGCGAGGTTGCCCGGCCGTGCGAGATCCAAGATGAACGACTGGTCGATCTTGAGTGTGCTGATCGGCAGCCCGGTGAGATACGCGACCGACGCGTAGCCGGTCCCGAAGTCGTCGACGCTCGAACGAACCCCGAGTTCCGAGAGCGCGTTCAGAACCTGTTTCGTGCGGGCCGGGTCGTCGAGCACCGCGGTTTCGGTGAGCTCGATCTCCAACAGCGCGGGATCGACGTCGTGGCGGGCGAGCATCTCCGCGACGTAGCTGGGGAGCCGCGTGTCGCCGGCGTACGCCGCGGCCAGGTTGACGGCGACGCGGTACGCGGTCACCGGCGTCGAGCCAGGCGCGCACCTGGCGCAGTGCCTCGTCGAGCACGTACAGGGTGAGCGGCTTGATGAGGTGCGTCGACTCGACGACCGGAAGGAACTCGCCGGGGCCGAGCAGCCCTCGCGTGGGGTGCTGCCAACGAACGAGCGCCTCGACCGCGTCGGCGCGACCCGTGCGCAGATCGATCTTCGGCTGGTAGTGCAGGACGAGCTCGTGCTGTTCGATCGCCCGGCGGATCTCGGACGCCAGTGCGAGCCGCTCGACGCTGAACAGATCGTGTTCGACGGAGTATTTCTCGATGCCGGAGCGGGCCCGCTTCGCCACGTACATCGCGACGTCGGCGTGGCGGAGCAGTGCGGCCGCGTCGGCGCCGTCGTCGTCGTCGGTGCAGGCCACGCCGATGCTCGCGCGCACGTCGATCTCGATCCCGTCGATCTCGAACGTCTCTTCCAGCGCGAACGCGATGTCTTCGGCAACCACCACCGCGTCCTGCGCGTGCGCCAGGCCCGGCAACACGATGCCGAACTCGTCGCCGCCGAGCCGGGCGACGGTGTCCTGGGCGCGGAGCCGCTTGGCGATCCGAGCACCGATCTGTTGGAGGAGTTGGTCGCCCGACTCGTGCCCCAACGCGTCGTTGATCTCCTTGAAGCGGTCGAGGTCGAGCAGCAGCGCGGCCGCGACCGTTCCGTTGCGCAACGACTGCCGCGCGACCTGGTCGAGCCGGTCGGTGAAAAGCGTGCGGTTGGGGAGGTCGGTGAGGATGTCGTACAGCGCCTGGTGGCGGTTCGTGGCGGCTTGGCGGCGCAGATCGCGCGACGCCCGGGCGACGATGCGGAACACCACCAGGTACAGGAGTGCGAGGCCGATCGCGAGCGTGAGATACAAGCGGCGCGTGTCGTGGTCGATGGCGTGCGCGATCGGTTGGTACGCAAGGTAGATCTCGAAGGCACCGATGATCTTCGCGTTGGGGTCATCGGTGAAATGGCCGTCGGTGCCGACCCGCAGCGGCAGATACACCGAGAGGAGACGCTGGTTGGCGCGGTCGTCGAGCTCTTCCGGTGACCGCAGGTCGGTGACCTCGGCCGCGACCTTCCCTTGGAAGCTCTCGTTCAGCTCGTCGTCGCCCGGGAACCAGCGCTGCAGCAAGCGGGCGTTGTCGGACCACACGACGAAGTGCTGCGCGTTCCAGATCTTGACCCGCACGATGTTGTTGCGCGACAAGTTGTCGAGGAGCGCGGCATCGAGCTCGGCGCGCCGAGCCGCGGGGAGTGGCAGGAAGTCGTGTTGGAGATCGCTGGGGCGCAACACCGGCCGTACACCGATGTTGGCCGCGACTTCGGCGGTACGAACCGCGTCGCCGACAGTCCGGTTCTTCAACGATGCCTGCACCAGCGATCCGAGCACGATGCCCAGCACCGCGACGAGGACGAGCGTGATCAAGCCGAAGCGCGCGAGAAGGTTGACGCGACCTCCCAGCTTGCGCACGCCGTCCCTCCTTGGCCGACTACCTCCCTAGGAGGATCGGACTCGCGGTAGGTCGGCTTGACGCCGATCGCCGGAGAACGCTGCCTATTCGGTCAATTCATGCTGAGCCTGGGCATAGCGCACGCGGGCTTCTCCGCGACCGGCCAGATCAAGCGCAGCGACTTCGGCATCGACTTCGGCATCATTCCCGGGGCCGAGAAGCTGATGCTCGGCGACAAGATCAAGGTCGAGCTCGACCTGCAGTTCGTCGCCCCCTGAGGTCAGGGCGGGTGATAGCACCGGCGCTATCACCCGCGCTATCACCCGCGCTATCGCTCGCGCTATGGCTCGACGTGGTGTGACGCGCGCCGAACGACGAACTTCGTCGGTGGCCGGCGATCTCAGGCTCGGACGGGGACTTGCTGGACGGCCCAGCCGTTGCCGTCGGGGTCGTTGAAGAACACGAACCGGCCCCACGGGAAGTCCTGCACGTCGCTCACGTCGACCTTGCCCGCGACGAGTGCGGCCCGCGCTTCGTCGATGTCGGCGACGACCAGTTGCACGCCTTGCACCGTGCCCGGCGCGGCCGGGGTGATGCCCTTGCCGAACGCGATGGAGCATCCCGAACCGGGCGGTGTCAGCTGTACGAATCGGATGTCGTCGCTGACCGTGTGGTCTTGGTCGGCGACGAACCCGACCTGGTCCGTATAGAACGCCTTGGCCCGGTCGACATCGGTGACCGGGATCGCGACCAATTCCAGTTTCCAGTCCATCTTCGTGCTTCCTCTCGTGGCGTCGGAGCGATGGCGTATCGCCACCGCAGCTACGAGTATCCGCCTGATAACTGGCCATCTAGTGACCGCTTTGCCGCGACTTGGGTGAGCAATGCGGTCAGGCGGTCGTGGTCGGCGGGGCGGAGGTGGCGGCCGAACGATTCCTGGAGCGCGGCGCCGTAGACCGCGTTCGCGGCGCGGAACTGCCGGCGGCCGGCACGCGTCGTCACGACGATGCTCGCCCGGCGGTCGTCGGGATCGGGCCGCCGTTCGACCAGCTCGTCGGCTTCCATCCGCTGCACGAGGCGGCTGAATCCGGGTTGGCTGTAGCGGGGATGCATCGCACGCTGCAGCTCGCCCATCGGCATCTGGTGCGGAGGTTCGGCCCGTTCCAGGTAGGACAGTGCGGAGAAGACGCCGGAGTCCATGCCCGCCTGCTGGTCGAGCGCGGCCACGACGTCGTGCAACACCGATTGGTACACGCCGACGAGCGCGCTCCAACTGGGGACCGGTTCCTCGGAATCTCCGGGCATTAGCCGCGGCGCGGATCGTCGAGCACGAGCTCGAACTCACCCGCGATGCGGCGCGACAACGCATCGTTGATCGTGTCGCGCAGGTCGTCGGGCGGGAGGATGCAGTCGGCGCAACTGACGCTCTCGAGCACCAACGTGAGGTGCACGCGCGCGGTCTTCGGGTTGGCGTCGCGCAGGAGCAGGTCGGCGCCGTCGGCGCGCAGGAAACCGGCGAGCTCGTCGACAGCGGTCGCGACCGCGGCGGGATCCACGGTCAGGCCTTCACGACGGGCTTGCTCTGCATCGTGCTCTCGCCGAAGCTCGGGAGACCGATTGCGTGCAGGCTGCCGAGGCCGCCGCACACGATGGGGACGATCTGGTCGGGGCGCTCGACGAGGTGCACGCGATCGCGGCTGTCGACCCGGCCCCGGGCGCGGAGCATCTTGGCGTTGCCTTCCGGCCAGAGATCGATCGGTTGCCACGCGTTGTCGCGCAGGTATTCGGCAAGGTCGTCGGCGTCCGGGAACGCGGCGCCGAAACGCTCCGCCCACATCGGATTGAACGCGACCACCACTTCGCCGTTGCCGACGTTGCCGAGGAACATGTTCGCGAGCGGGTACGCCATGCTCTTGGCGATCAGGTAGAGCAGGTCGCGGGCGTCGTCGTTGTGAATGTCGGCCATCGGGAAGGTGCCCTTGCCGCCGTGCACGGTGACGACGTCGTCGTCGACGGAGAAGCCGCGCCGTTGCGCGAGCGACGGCCAGGGCGACCGCTCCTCCCATTCGCCGATGCAGAAGCCGAAGCGCGCGGGCTGGCCGAACACGGACTTCGTTGTTTCGCCGGCGCGTTGACCGCCGATGTTGCGCAGGCAGAGCGCGACCGCGCGCCCGATCGTCATCGATCCTCGACCCGCGGCGCCGCCCATGCAACTCGCGCGGTAGTCGATTGCGAGGTCGTCGCGACTCGGACCGTTGACGATCAGCATCGGGAACACGCTCGAGGTCGTGGTCGTGAGGCCGAACGCGTTCCACTCCGGTTCGGACAGCGCTTCGAGCGCGGCGAGGACGTGCCCGAACGCGGCCGGTTCTACGCCGGCGAGCGCGGAGTTGATCGCGACCAGCTCGACCGTGGCCACGCCGTTGACAGGCGGGAGAACGCACACGACGTGGTCCGCCGGGTACGGGGACGCGGCGAGGAGGGCCTCGATCGCGTCGTCGGTGGCCGGCAACTGGGGAACGCCGTCGCTCCAGTGCTCTTCGAGGGCCAGCTCGTAGAGCGCGCGGGTCGGCGGGAACTTCTACGCGTTCGCTGGCGAGGGTCACGCGGTCACGCCCAGCAGCTCGAGCACCTGCGGGTAGTAGTCGCGGGCGATCTGCTCCAGCTCTTCGGTCGGACGCGCCTCGAGGGGATAGGGGAGCACCAACACGCTGAGATCGCCGTGCCCGACGTGGCGCGCGACGTTGTGCGCGTGCACGGTGAACTCTTCACACACGATCGCGACGACGGGCTTCTCGTGCTCTTCGACCGCGACCGAATCCTTGATCGTGAATGTCGTGCACGATCCGCACGTGCCGAGCCCGACGATCGCCGCGTCGACCTGCACCGCCAGCTCGTCGATCTCCTTGCGATCGCTCGACGCAGGCTGACCGATCTGCGCGCCGGTCTCGACCGAGATGGTCTGCGCGCCGTCGCGCCGCAGGTACTCGTCCCAGATGCTCGCGATCAGCTGCCACGAGCGCCAGGCGCGGTCGGTGCGCAATCCGATCGTGAGCCCGGTGAGCGGCCGGTCGAGACGGAAGGTCGGCGCGGCGACGTCGCCCGCGGGCGGTGCGGTCGGGCGCCGGACCCAGATGGTGTCGGTGGAGGTCATGCGCCGAGCGTACCGATATATGCGCCCGCATACAACACACCGAGTACCGGCCGTCAAGTTTGGACCCGGCGGTTTTCTTACCTGGCTATAGCACTGCCGTGCTGTAGCTCCCAGGGGGTCGCCCGAGAATGCGCCTATGAGCGATACGCCCGAACCCCTGCCCTCTCTCGAAGAACCCGCGCCCGTCAAGAAACGTCCGGCGTGGGTTGTGGCCGCGTCGACCGTCGGCGCGATTGTGCTGGTCGTCGGGGGTTTCTTCGGCGCCAAGGCGCTCTCGCACAAGTCGGACGCGGCCGCGTCCACGACCGGTGCCGCGGCGACGGGGAGCAACGGCAACTCGGGCACGGGCGCGACTGGCAACCGCCGCGGGAACATGCCGGGAACCTCCGGGAAGATCACCGCCATCGACGGCAGCACGTTGACGATCGCCGACACCGCTTCGAACACGAGCGTGAAGGTCACGACGTCGAGCAGCACGCGCGTGACGAGTTCGCAGACCGTCGCGATCTCGTCGATTGCCAAGGGCGACCGCATCTTCGTGACCGGCACCGATTCCGGATCGACCATCACCGCCACACGAATCAGCGATCTCGGCGCCGCGAGCGCGCAGATCCCGAGCGGTGCGAACGGGGTCCCGTCCGGTGCGAACGGCGGGCCGCCCGGCGGCGGCGAGTTCGGACCTCCCCCCGGAAGTGGTGGGGCGGCCGGCAGCGGTCAAGCCGGCGGTCAAGCCGGCGGTCAACGGAACGCCAACGGCGGTGGCTTCACGACGGGAACGGTCTCGAGCGTGACGACGGGAACGATCGTCCTCACCGAGGCCGACGGCACGACCAAGACGGTCGCGGTGTCGGCGTCGACCACGGTGACAAAGAACGTCGAGAGCACGGTGAGCTCGCTCAAGGTCGGTGACACGGTTCGCGTCATCGGTACGAAGGCGAGCGACGGTTCGGTGGCGGCCATGTCGATCAGTACCGGCACCGGTGGTTTCGGCGGCTTCGGCGGCGGGCCCGGCTTCGGTCCGGGCGGCAACCCGCCGAACGGCGCGGGAGCCTGAGATGACCCGCGCCCAGATCTTCCGGCCGGTCGTGATCGTGCCGCTCGTCGTCGTGGTCGCGGGCGCCGCCATCTGGCTCGGCGTCCGGTCGGGCAGCAGCGGCGCGGCAACCGCCGCAACGTCGACTCAGCAACTGTTCACCGTGTCGCCGACGACGTTGAGCCAGACCGTGTCCGAATCGGGAACCGTGGCTGCGGCCGACACCGAAGACCTGAGCTTCGCGGTCAGTGGAACCGTCGAGACGGTTGCGGTGAAGGCGGGCCAGTCGGTCAAGAAGGGGCAGGTCCTCGCGACCATCGGCTCCGCAGCACTGCTGAGCGACGTCGCATCCGCGCAGGCGACGCTTGCCTCCGCCCAGGCCACGCTGTCCGACGACGAGAGCGCGGGCGCGTCGGCCGCGCAGATCACGAATGACAACGCGCAACTCGCGACCGCGTTCGCGAGCCTGGTCTCGGCGCAGGACGATCTCAGTGGCGCCACGCTGACATCGCCGATTGCCGGCACCGTCGCGACAGTTGACCTGACCGTCGGCGAGGTCCTCGGTTCGTCGGGCGCGACGGGCACCAACCTCAGCGGGACGGGAACGGGCTCGGGGCGCAACGCCGCCGCGAGCTCGTCGAGCAGCTCGGCCGCCAACAGCGCGGCGAGTAGCGCGGCGACGGGCTCGAGCACTGCACAGATCGAAGTCGTCAGCTCGGCGTTCGTCGTGAACCTCAGCGTCGACACGACGACGATCGGCAACCTGAAGGACGGCCAGACCGCGACGGTCACCCCGACGAGTAGCTCGAGCACGTCGAGCAACTCCGGCGGTGGTGGATTCGGGCCCGGTGGCGGCGCGTTCCCGGGCGGCTTCGCGGCTGCGGGTGGAGGCGGTCAGACCAGCGCGAGCGGTTCCACGAATCGGTCGAGCACGTCCACGGCGACGGCGACGGCGGCGGCTACGACCGGCAAGGTCACGTCGGTCGGGACGATCGCCGCTTCGAGCTCGGGGGTCGCGACCTTCCCCGTGGTCGTGACGGTCGACGGCACGCCCGCAGGATTCCATGTCGGCGCCAGTGCGTCGACGGTCATCACCTATCACCAACTGACCAACGTCCTCGCGGTGCCCGTCAACGCGATCACGCGGACGAACGGTGAGTCGACGGTGACGGTGTCGACGAACGGGAAGACGCGGTCGCAAGTCGTGACGACCGGGATCTCGAGCGGCGCGCAGATCCAGATCACGAGCGGACTCAATGCCGGTGACCAGGTTGTGGTCACGGTTCCCGCGCGGCGCACCACGGCGCGCACGGGTTCGACGGGCAGTGGCGGGGCGTCGCAGTTCCCCGGCGGCGGCGCGTTCCCCGGCGGCGGCGTCGGCCCGGGTGGTGCAACCCCATGAGCACGCCCGTCATCGATCTGATCGACGTGAACAAGGCGTATCGCTCCGGCACGCTCTCGGTGCAGGCGCTGCAGGACGTGAACCTGACGATCGACGTCGGCGAATTCGTCGCCATCGTCGGGCCGTCGGGTTCGGGCAAGTCGACCTTGATGCACATCATCGGTTGCCTCGACGTCCCGACCTCGGGCGCGTACCTGCTCGGCGGCGAAGACGTGTCGACCCTCGACGAAGACCGGCTCGCGGAAATTCGTAACCGCCAGATCGGCTTCGTGTTCCAACAGTTCAACCTGCTCCCGTCGCTCCCCGCGTGGCGCAACGTCGAACTCCCGTTGGCGTACTCGGGCATGCAACGCCGGGAACGACGCGAACGGGCGCTCGCGGCGTTGGCGCAGGTCGGTCTGGCGGATCGGGTCGACCATCGGCCGGGCGAGCTGTCGGGTGGGCAACAGCAGCGCGTCGCGGTGGCCCGCGCGCTCGTCACCGAACCCGCGCTGATACTCGCCGACGAACCGACCGGAAACCTCGACTCCGCGTCGTCGACCGAGATCCTCGCGCTGCTCAACGATCTGCATTCCGCGGGCCGCACGATCGTGTTGATCACACACGATCGCGACATCGCCGAGACCGCGGAGCGCCGGGTGCGCATCTTCGACGGTCGCCTCAGTGACGAGCTCGAAGCGGTGGCGCAGTGAACTGGTTCGACACGTTCCGCACCGGGCTCGAAGCGGTCCGGCTGCACCGGTTGCGTTCCGGACTGACGGTGTTGGGCATCCTCATCGGGATCGCGGCCGTGATCCTCACGGTCGGGCTCGGCGAAGGCGCGCAGAGCGACGTCAGTGCGCAGATCAACTCCCTCGGCAGCAACCTGCTCATCATCTCGCCCGGCAGCTCGACCAGCAGCGGCGGCGTGCGCGGCGGATTCGGGTCCGCGTCGACGCTCACCACATCCGACGCGACCGCGCTGGCCTCGAAGTTCGTTGCGCCCGACATCGCCGCGGTCGCGCCGACGACATCCACCTCCGCGTCGCTGACCGCGTCGTCGACGAACTGGACGACCAGCGTCGTCGGTACCAACGCGTCATGGCTCCAGGTGCGCGCCCGCAAACTCGAGAGCGGCCGGTTCCTGACGAACGCCGACGAGACGAACGGGAACGCGGTCACGGTCCTGGGTTCGACTACCGCCGATGAACTGTTCGGCGGCGGGAACGCGGTCGGACAAACGGTGACGGTCGACAGTGTCGAGCTCCAGGTGGTCGGTGTGCTGCAGTCGACCGGATCATCGGGCAGCTCCAACGACGACGACGTCGCCCTCGTTCCGCTGCGGGTCGCGGCCCAGCAGTTGTTCGGCGGCACCGCGCGCACCGGCGTGTCCACGATCTACGTCGAGGCGGCATCGCCGTCGACGCTGTCCGCGGCATATCAGGAAGCGCAGACCGAATTGCTCGCACTGCACAGCATCTCGACGACGACGAGCGCCGACTTCACGATCACCACGCAGCAGTCGCTGCTCACCGCGGCAACGTCGGTCGACAAGACCTTGACCGTGTTGCTCGCGGGAATCGCCGCGATCTCGCTGCTCGTCGGCGGCATCGGCGTGATGAACATCATGTTGGTCTCGGTGACGGAGCGCGTCCGCGAGATCGGGCTGCGCAAGGCACTCGGCGCCCGGCCCCGCGTGATCCGGCGCCAGTTCCTCGTCGAGGCATCGGTCCTCGGTCTGGCGGGCGGCGTACTCGGAGTTCTCGTCGGGCTCGTCGGCGCCGAGATCCTGCCCCATTTCGTCTCGTCGAGCGTGACCTTGTCGCCGACCGCGTCGATCGGGGCGATCGCCATTGCAATCGCGATCGGCGTGGGCTTCGGCGTGTATCCCGCGGCGCGCGCCGCGCGTCTCGCTCCCATCGACGCGCTCAGGACGGAGTAACCGATGGCATCGCGCTCTCGTCGTCGCGTACGACCGTTCGTTGCGGTCGGTGCGGTCATCCTCGTTGCCGGTGTCGGTGCCAGTGCGGCCTTCGCGCTGAACTCGCCCGATGGGCACGCGTACCGCACCGCGACGGTCACTTCGGGTGCCGTCGCCGCGCAGTTGCACGGAACCGGCATCATCCAACCCGTCGCGCAGGCCTCGGTCGCGTTCCCGATCTCGGGAACCGTTACCGCCGTCGACGTCTCGGTGGGGTCCCACGTGACCGCCGGGCAGAAACTCGCGACCCTCGATGCAACCGCGCTCGAACGCACCGTGCTGACGGACCAGGCGTCGCTCGCGGCGGCCCAACTGAAGTTGTACAAGGCGCTCAACGGCGAATCGGACTCCTCCGGGAGCAGTGGCAGCGGAGCACGCCCCGCGACGACTGCGACCACGACGGCGGCAGTCACGAGCCCGACGTCCGGCGGTTCGTCCTCTGCGATCGCGAGCGCGCAGCAAGCCCTACTCGCCGCGCAGAAGGCGGTCGACGCCGCGACCGCGCCGGTGCAGACCGCATTGCAGACCGCGTCGAGTGCGTGCGGGGCCTCGTCGGGCACGACACCGTCCGGGCCGACGCATGCACCGGGAACCGGGCGGTCCGCCGGGGCGACCGCGAGCACGACGACGTCTACGAGCGTTCCGGCCGCGACGAAGACACCGACGACGGTCGGCTTCGGAACCGCGGCATGCCTCGCCGCGCAACAGCAACTCCTCACTCGAGAGCAGAACCTCTCTGCCGCGCAGCAGTCGCTGGCCCGCGCCGAACAGGATCTCGAACGGGATCTGGCGTCGTCGTCGAACAGTGGCTCGTCGAACCGGGCCGCGTCGTCCGGTGGGTCGTCGGCCAACGCCGCGGCGTCGTCCACGTCGTCCGCGCCGAGCGCCGCGGAACTGGTCGCCGATCAGGCCGCGGTCGACGCGGCCGCGACCCAGGTCCTCGCCGCGCAGGAGACCGTCGAGCAGGCCACGATCACGAGCCCCGTCGCCGGCACTGTCGCGGCGGTCGGTATCCAGGTCGGCCATCAGGTCACGGCGTCGTCGACGACCGCGACCATCGTCGTGGTCGGCGGGGGCGGATACGAGATCTCGACGACGGTGAGCGTCAACGACATCGCCAAGCTCAAGGTCGGCGACGCGGCGACGGTCGTACCCGACGCCACGAGTGAATCGATCGTGGGCAAGGTGTCGTGGATCGGTGCCGCGTCGGGATCGTCGAGTTCCACCACCTATCCCGTTGTCATCGGGCTGACCGGCTCGACCGCAGGGTTGCGCAACGGCGCGATGGCGTCGACCTCGATCGAGCTCGCGCACTCGCAGACATCGGCGATCACTGTTCCGACGTCGGCCGTGCACACCACGAATGGTTTTCACACCGTGACCGTGCTCGCGAACGGCAAGGCGAGCACGGTTGCGGTGCAGGTCGGTGTCGTCGGCGCGACCGCCACGCAGATCACGTCGGGACTCAAGGTGGGTCAGGTCGTCGTGCTCGCCGACCTGCACGCGGCCGTGCCGTCGTCGAACACGAGCTCGCGGATCGCGAACGCGATCACCGGGGGAACGCGCAGCGGTCTGGGCGGGTAACCGGAGCGGCCCGTAGTCTCCCGGATGGTGGGCGAATCGCATGCAAGTGAAGCGGGACCCGACACGCCTTGGTGGATGTCGGGCGTGCTGTACCAGATCTATCCGTTGTCGTTCGCGGATTCGAACGCCGACGGATACGGCGATCTGCAGGGCATCGCCGATCATCTCGACCACCTCGAGTGGTTGGGCATCGACGCCATCTGGCTCAGCCCGATCACGTCGTCGCCCAACGCCGACTGGGGTTACGACGTCTCCGACTATTGCGGAGTGCAACCCGAGATGGGAACGCTCGACGCGTTCGACGGACTGATCGCCGAGGCGCATCGTCGCGGTATTCGCGTCGTGCTCGACTTCGTCCCGAACCACACGAGCGAAGAGCACCCGTGGTTCGTCGATTCCCGCTCGTCGAAGACGGCGCGTCATCGCGACTGGTACGTCTGGGCCGACGGCCGGCCCGGCGGCTCGACGCCGAACAACTGGGTCAGCAGTTTCGGCGGCCCGGGCTGGACGCTCGACGCGCGCACCGGCCAGTACTACATGCACAACCACCTGCGCGAGCAACCCGACCTCAACTGGTGGAACGAAGAGGTGCGCGACACCTTCGACGACATCGTGCGGTTCTGGTTCGACCGTGGTGTCGACGGTTTCCGGATCGATGTGTGCAACATCATCATCAAGGACGCGCAGTTGCGCGACAACCCGCCCGCGACCGCCGACGACCCGATCGACGAGCAGATGTTCGGGCAGCGCGCGGTGTACAGCGCAAACCGTCCCGAGTTGCACGAGATCCTGCGCCGCTGGCGGAAGATCGCCGACTCGTACGATCCACCCCGGTTGCTGCTCGGCGAGACCCCGGTCGACGATGCCGCGACCCTCGCGTCGTATTACGGGGCGAACCTCGACGAGTTGCAGCTCGCGTTCAACTTCCCGTTCATCAACGCGCCGCTCGAAGCACCTGCGATGCGGGCGGTGGTGGAGGGGATCGAGGCGATGCTGCCGCCGGGCGCGTGGCCGGCGTGGACGGGATCGAACCACGACATGTTCCGGTTCGCGACCCGCTGGGCGCACGACGACCCGCAGAAGGCGCGGGCCGCGCTGGTGATGCTGCTCGGACTCCGCGGTACGCCCGTGCTGTACCAGGGCGACGAGATCGGTCTGCGTGACGTCGCGGTCGACGGACCCGATCTGCGCGACCCGTTGGGCGTGAAGTACTGGCCCGCGTACGCGGGCCGCGACGCGGGCCGCACGCCCATGCCGTGGCGTGACGAGCCGGGTGCGGGGTTCACCGAACCCGAGGTGCGGCCGTGGTTGCCGGTCGGCGATACGAGCATCAATGTCGCGGCCCAGCGCACCGACCCCGAGTCGATGCTGAACCTGACGCGGGATCTCCTCGCGCGGCGCAAGCAGGTCCCCGACCTCGCGATCGGCGCGTACGAGGCATTGCGCGCGCCGGAAGGGGTTTGGGCGTGGCGGCGCGGATCGCGGCACGCGGTTGTCGTCAACTACTCCGACCGTTCCGCAGCCGTGGACGACATCGCGGGTCGGGTGTTGATCGGAACCGACCGAAGTCGCGACGGCGAGTCGTTCGCCGATTCGTTGGCCGTGCGGGGCTGGGAAGGCCTTGTCGTCGAGCTCGACGAATAGCCGAGCGCGATACTGGTGCGTGGATTCGCCGCGCCTGCACCTGATCTTCGACGCCGACGACACGCTCTGGGAGGCGAACATCCTCTTCGAGCGGGCGATCAACGACTTCATCACCTGGATCGAGCACCCGACGCTCGACCGTGACGCGGTCCGAGCCACCTTGCACGACATCGAGGCCGCGAACTCGGTTGCACTCGGCTACGGCACGCGCGTGTTCCTCCAGAGCTTGCACGACTGTTTCGAAGCGCTGCTCGAGCGCCCGCCGACCGCCGCCGATCAGGCGCGCATCGAAGCGCTCGCGGCACCGCTTCTCGCGCACGCGATAGAGCCCATCGCCGATGTCGACGCCACCCTCACCGCGCTCGGGACGCGCCACGATCTCCTGCTCCTCACCAAAGGCGACAACACCGAGCAGCAGAACAAGATCGATCTCTCGGGCTTCGCCGGTCACTTCCGCCGCATCTTCATCGTTCCCGAGAAGACCACCGACGTCTATGTGAACCTGGTCGAGGGAGAGGCGCTCGATCGCGCGGTCGACCTGGATGATCGGCAACTCACCCAAGTCGGATATCCGGCCCGCGCTCGCGGCCGGTCTCGGCGCGGTGTTCATCCCGAACGTCAACACGTGGGCGCTCGAGCACGACGAGCTCGACGACGATGCCGACCGCCTGCTCCGCATCGACCGCTTCGCCGAGCTGCTCTCGCATTTCTAGTCGAGACGGCGTAGGCCGCAGGCGCTGCCGACCGCGCTAAGACGCCGTAGAACTCGTCGCAAGCGCGTAGAAAGTGCGTCAAGGCAGGATGCGCGGAGGCGTTCCCGGCGATTGGATGGTGCGTACATGGTCGAGATGATCACGGAGTTGGGAACGGCCGTCCCGATGCGTTACCTCATCGCTCGCGGAGTCTGAGCCGTGCTCCAGTTCCGCGACGGTTGGGTCATGAACCTCGAGCGGAGGGAAAGCAGTTCCGATGAACTGGCAGAGAGCACTGACGGGTGCCGACCGGCCTTTTGCGATCGACGTCGCCGTGCGAGCCGAGCACGTCTCCGATGCCGAGGACGTACCGACGATCGGGCCCCGGGGCGAGATCCACTACGGGGACCGTACGGCGTTCCTCAGTGAGCGCGACGCGCTGCTTGCGAGCGTGCTGGTGTTCCACTTCGAGTCGGAGCTGACCGACACCGAACTGCTCGGCCGGGTATGGCCCGAAGGAGCCACGTGGCGCACACTGCTCCACAGCCTGCACCGGCTCAACCGGCGGCTCGGCCGGCTCGGGCTCGAGATCGTGGCGGTCGGCGATCGCGCCCACGCGTTGCGACCCGTCCGCGCCACGACGTTCTGACCAAGTGCGGCACCGCGCCGATCAACGGATGAGCAGGAGTCGCAACTCGGACCGGTGGACGAGCCGGTTAGAAACGGACCCGAGCAGCAACTGCTCGATCGACGACCAACCCCGCCGCCCGACCACGAGGAAGCTTGCGTCGGTCTCGCGGGCGATGTCGCCGAGCACCTGGGATGGTTCGCCTTCGCGGCACTCGAGCGACCACACCAGGTCGTAGCGATCGAGCTCGCGCGCCGCGAGCTCGGCGACGAACCGCTCCACCTCGTCGAGCAGGTCTTCGAACTCCCGCTCTGCGACATGTTTCGGAGCCCAGAGATACGGCACGTACCGCGCGTGCGCCACGACGAGTCGAGCGTCGGTGAGGTCCCGCACGAGCTCCGCCGCGAACGTCAGCGCGCGAACGCTCGCATCCGAGCCGTCGACGCCCACCACGATCGTGCGCCTGCCGGGCTCGGTCACGTCTGCATCGCTCACAGCCGCCTCGGGGCGCGTCAATTCCACGTCAGGACGCGCATCGTTCGCGTCAAGAAGATCAGATTGGCGTAACGCGCCCGTATATTGGACTTGGAGCGCCGGGAAGCCTGGTCGGCACCTTGACGAATGTCAGGAGCTGACACCATGCGCGGCAGATTTCGTATCTATCTCGGACCCGCTCCCGGAGTGGGCAAGACGTTTGCAATGCTCGACGAGGGATGGCGTCGACGCCAACGGGGAACCGACGTCGTCGTCGGCCTGGTGGTGACACACGGCCGGACCAAGACGATCGCCCAGATCCGTGATCTCGAGGTCATGGCGCCGCGTCGTATCGAATACCGCGGGCGTTTCTGGGACGAGGTCGACGTCGACGCGATCCTCGCCCGTCGGCCGCAGGTTGTCCTCATCGACGAGCTCGCGCACAGCAATGTCGTCGGTTCTGACAATGAGAAGCGGTGGCAGGACATCGAGACTCTGCTCGCGTCCGGCATCGAGGTGATCTCGACGGTGAACATCCAGCATCTCGAGAGCGTGAACGACGTCGTGAATCGGATCACCGGTGTGATGCAGCGCGAAACAGTTCCCGACGTCGTCGTCCGTCGGGCCGATCAGATCGAGCTCGTTGACATGAGCCCGGAGTCACTCCAGCGGCGGATGGCGCACGGGAACATCTACACGCCCGAGAAGGTCGACGCCGCGCTGGGCAACTACTTCCGAATCGGGAACTTGGGCGCGCTGCGCGAGCTCGCCCTGCTCTGGGTCGCCGACCGGGTCGAGGACTCACTCCAGGCCTATATGGGCCAGCACGACATCGCCGGGCCGTGGGAGACGCGCGAGCGGGTGATGGTCGCGCTCACCGGGGCGCCCGGGAACGACCAGGTGATCCGGCGCGCGGCGCGCATGGCGCGGCGGTCGCACGGCGACCTCGTCGGCGTGCACGTCGTCAACGACGACGGTTTGAAGCGGGAGATGTCGGAACTTCTGGGCCGCCATCGCGCATTGTTGGAGGAGCTCGGCGGCAGTTACCACGCGGTTGCCGGCTCCGACGTGCCGGCCACGCTGATCGGCTTCGCCTCGGCGCGCCGAGTTACACAGCTCGTCTTGGGAACCAGTCGGCGCTCGCGCTGGACCGAGCTGACGCACGGTTCCGTCGTGAATCGTGTCGTACGCGCTTCACGTGACATCGACGTGCATGTGATCTCCACCGATGGGGATCTGCGCGAATCGAAGCGCGCGCTGCCGCGCGTGCCGCTCCACTTCGCGCATCCCCGGGGTCGCCTCTACACCGCGTTCGCCGTCGCAGCGGTGGCGATGACGGTGCTCACAGCTTTCGTGGCGCACTTCTCGGCGCTGCAGCCCGCTCACGCGGGCGCCGTGACGTCGAGCGCCGGGCTCTTGATCTTCCTCGCCGTCGTCGTGTTGGTCGCGTCCATTGGAGGCCGCCTCCCGGCGCTCGTGACGATGCTGAGCGCGTTGCTCGTCGTCGACGTGTACTTGATACCTCCGTACCGGTCGCTGTCGATCGCGCGCGGTTCGGACGCGGTGTACCTCGTCGCGTTCATTGCTTCGGCGTCGATCGTCGCGGTCGTCGTCGAGCGCGCGGCGCAACGCCGCGTCGAGGCGCTGCGGGCGCGCGACGAGGCCGACATCGTGCTCGCGTTGTCGGAGCGGCTTGCACAACCGAACCCGCCGCAGGTTGTCGTCGAGGAGATCCACTCCACGCTCGACCGCGTTTCGGTCGCCTTGTTGGCACCCGTCGGTGACGAATGGATCGTCGAGGCGAGCGCAGGAGACCCTGGGATCACCCATCCCGGTGACGGTGAACGGTACGACCTGCGCGACGGCCACGTGCTGGTTATGGACGGCGCGCCACTCGCCGCGGACGCGCACCGGCTCATCGGAGCACTGCTTTCGTACCTCGAAGCCGTGATGGCCATCCGCCGACTGGAGTCAGAGGCCAGCGCCGCCGGTGATCTCTCGCGCACCAACGATCTTCGCAACGCACTCCTCGCGGCGGTAAGCCACGATCTCCGCACTCCGCTCGCCTCGATCAAGGCGCAGGCCAGCGGCTGGTTGGAGCCGGACGTGACGTGGTCATCGGCTGACACGCACGAGTTCATGTCTGCCATCGACGCCGACGCGGATCGCCTGAACCGCCTCGTCGAGAACCTCCTCGACATGAGCCGCATCCAAGCGGGTGCGATCCACCTCGACACGCGGACGGTCGGCGTCGACGAGATCGTTCCCGCCGCGCTGGCCGGTCTCGGGGACCGCGCTCGCGATGTCGTCGTCAACGTGTCGGACTCTCTCCCACGCGTCGAAGTCGACGCCGCGCTGGTGGAGCGCGCGGTCGCGAACATCGTCGACAATGCGGTGCGGCACTCGACCGGCGAGTATCCGGTTCGGATCGAGGCCGGAGTCATCGGCGAACGCGTCGACCTCCGCATCGTCGACCGCGGCCGCGGCATCCCGCGTGCGCACCGGGCACGCTTATTCCAACCGTTCCAACGACTCGGCGACACTGATTCGAGCACGGGGATCGGTTTGGGTCTCGCGGTTTCGAAAGGGTTCGTCGAAGCCGTGCGCGGCGAGATCTTGGTGGAAGACACTCCGGGCGGCGGCATCACGATGGTGCTCAGCCTCCCAGTCGCTACGTCCGTATTGGAGCGTGACCGATGAGCTGCATTCTTGTCGTTGATGACGAGCGTCCGATGCTGCGCGCCTTGGGTGCGCATCTGCGCGCCCGCGGGTACGAGGTCGACCTCGTCGAGAGCGGTGAGGCGGCGCTCTCGCGCGCCGCGACGAGCGCGCACGACGCCGCGATCGTCGACCTCGGGCTGCCCGGCATCGACGGTATCGAGGTCGTTCACGGTCTGCGCGGTTGGACGTCGATCCCGATCATCGTGCTCTCCGCGCGCCACCAGGAGGCGATGAAGATCCTCGCGTTCGACGCCGGCGCCGATGACTACGTCACGAAACCGTTCAGCATGCGCGAGCTCCTCGCACGGCTGCGGGCCGCGCTCCGGCGGGCCAAGCCGGGCGACGAGGATCTCCCGATCGTGGAGACGCCCGACTTCCGGATCGACCTCGGCATGAAGCGGGCCGCGAACGCGTCGGGTGAAGAGATCCGTCTCACGCCGACGCAGTGGCATCTGGTCGAGATCCTCGTGCGCAACCCCGATCGCCTCGTGAGCCAGCGGAAGTTGCTCGAGGAGGTCTGGGGTCCGAGCTACGTGACACAGACGAACTACCTGCGCCAGTTCATGGCCCAGCTCCGGCAGAAGTTCGAGCCCGAGCCCGCACGCCCGCGGTACTTCCTGACCGAACCGGGCATGGGGGTTCGGTTCGTCCCGAGCCCCGAGTTCGATGCCGAGCTCGTCATTGCGCCGAGTGGTCGAGTGCCAGATTGAGCTCGAGGACGTTCACGCCGGGTTCGCCCATGAACCCGAGGCCGCGACCGTCGGTGTGCTTCGACACCAGTGCGAGCACCGCCGCGAGAGTCATATGGCGAACACGCGCCACGCGGGGGGCTTGCAGCCGCGCGTTCGCGACGCTGATGTCGGGGTCGAGCCCGGAAAACGAAGCAGTCACGGCGTCGACGGGGACCTTCACGGACGCCGCGAGGTTGTTCGCGGCGCGGTAGGCGAGCACGCGCTCGGGCACGGTGTCGGGGTTACAGACGTAGGTGCCGTCCTTGTTCTTCTCGTAGACCGCGTTGCCGCCCTTGTCGGTGACGTCGTTGCCGTCCTTGTCGGTGGCCTGTACGGGCACGCAGCGCGGATCGTCCGGTGTCGCGTACGGGTTCTTCGTCCCGTCGATGTTCACGCCGGGAACGTTGCCGATGAGGTTTGCGTTGGTCGGGCCCTGGTTCGACGCCGCGCTCGCGCCCGCGTCGTAGCCGTTGCCGTCGTACCCGACGCCGGCCTTCGACGGGCGCGGCTGGAAGTACTTCGTGCTGGTGAAGTCCTCGGCGATGAGCTTGGAGCCGACGACCTGGCCGTCGACCTTGATCAGCGAGCCCTCGGCCTGCTTCTTGAAGCCGACCTGCCCGATCGCGTAGACGGCGAGCGGGTAGATCAACCCGAGCAACACCGTCAGCGCGACGAACATGACGATCGAGGTGAGTAGTTGACGCCGCATCAGTGGACTCCCAGACCCGATACCACGAGGTCGATCAGTTTGATGGCTATGAAAGGAGCGACGACGCCCCCGACGCCGTAGATCATGAGGTTGCGGCGCAGGATCGACGCGGCGCTCATCGCCCGGAACTTGACGCCCCGCAGTGCCAGCGGGATCAGGGCGACGATGACGATGGCGTTGAAGATGACCGCGCTCAGGATCGCCGAGTGCGGATTGGCCAGATGCATGATGTTGAGCGTCTTGAGCTCAGGGAACACGCCGACGAACATGGCGGGGATGATCGCGAAGTACTTCGCGACGTCGTTCGCGATCGAGAACGTCGTCAAGGACCCCCGGGTGATCAGCATCTGCTTGCCGATCTCGACGATGTCCATGAGCTTCGTCGGATCCGAGTCGAGGTCGACCATGTTGCCGGCCTCCTTGGCGGCCTGCGTGCCGGTGTTCATCGCGACGCCGACGTCGGCCTGCGCGAGCGCGGGCGCGTCGTTGGTGCCGTCACCGGTCATCGCGACGAGGCAGCCGCCGGCCTGCTCGGCGCGGATGCGGGCGAGCTTGTCCTCGGGCGTCGCCTCCGCCATGAAGTCGTCGACGCCGGCTTCGGCGGCGATCGCCGCCGCGGTCAACGGGTTGTCGCCGGTGATCATCACCGTGCGGATGCCGATCGCGCGCATCTCGGCGAAGCGCTCGGCGATACCGGTCTTTACCGTGTCCTTGAGGTGGATGACACCGAGCACGTGCGTGCCCTCGGCCACGACGAGGGGAGTGCCTCCGCCTTGCGCGATGCCTTCGACGATGCCGGTGAGATCGTCGGGGACGTGCCCATTGCGTTCCTCGACCCAACGCACGACGGAGTCGGCCGCGCCTTTGCGGATCGACCGGTTGTGCCACTCGATGCCGCTCATGCGGGTCTGGGCGGTGAACGGCACGAGCTCGGCGTCGTCGATCCGTTCCGGCGGCAACGCGTAGCGGTCTTCGGCAAGCGAGACGATCGAGCGGCCCTCGGGGGTTTCGTCGGCGAGGCTCGAGAGGAGCGCAACTGCGGCGACCTCCCGTTCGTCGACGCCGCGCACCGGGATGAACGCGGCCGCCATGCGGTTCCCGTAGGTGATCGTGCCGGTTTTGTCGAGCAGAAGGGTGGCGACGTCGCCCGCGGCTTCGACGGCCCGTCCCGACATCGCGAGCACGTTGCGTTGCACGAGTCGATCCATGCCTGCGATCCCGATTGCCGAGAGCAGCGCGCCGATGGTCGTAGGGATGAGGCACACCAACAAGGCGACGAGCACCGTGATCGCCTGCTCGCCGCTCGAGTACTTGGCGAACGGCTGGATCGTCGCCGTCGCCAGCATGAGAACAATGCTGAGCCCGGCGAGCAGGATGTTGAGCGCGATCTCGTTCGGAGTCTTCTGCCGGTTCGCGCCTTCGACCAACGCGATCATCCGGTCGATGAAGCTCTCACCGGGCTCGGCGAGGATCTTCACGACGATGCGGTCGGAGAGCACGCGAGTGCCGCCGGTGACTGCGGAGCGGTCGCCACCGGATTCGCGGATGACCGGGGCCGACTCGCCGGTGATCGCCGACTCGTCGACCGACGCGATGCCCTCGATCACGTCGCCGTCGCCGGGGATGAGGTCGCCGGCCACGACGACGACGCGATCGCCGACGTGCAACTCGGACGACTGCCGTTCGATCGTCGAGCCGTCCTCTTGCAAGACATGGGCGACGGTGTCGGACCGGGTCTTGCGCAGCGTGTCCGCCTGCGCCTTGCCGCGGCCTTCGGCGACGGCTTCGGCGAAGTTGGCGAACAACACCGTGAACCAGAGCCAGATCGCGACGAGGCCGGTGAACACGCTGTCGGCCGCCGACGCCGTCGGGAGATCGCGCACGAAGAGGTACGTCGTGAGCAGGCTCCCGATGAACACCACGAACATCACCGGGTTACGGACTTCGGTACGCGGGTGAAGCTTCTTGACCGCGTCGACCATCGCGCGGCGCACGATCTGGGGGCTGAGGAGCGCGCCGCGCCGCGACGCGCCCTGACCCGGTTCGTGCACTGACGAGACGTCGGCCGGTTCGGGATTGAGATCGGTGACTGTCACTGGACTCCTACAGCTTCAGGTGCTCGACGATGGGCCCGAGCGAGAGCACGGGGAAGTACGTGAGCCCGACGAGGATCAGGATCACGGAGAACAGCAGTCCCGCGAACAGCGGACCGTGGGTTGGGAACGTTCCCGCCGAGGGCGGGGACGGTTGCTTGCGCGCCGATCCACCCGCGATCGCGAGCACGGGGACGATCAAGACGTACCGGCCGACGAGGATCGAGAACGCCAGCGTCAGCTCGTACCAATGCGAGGTTACGGTGATGCCCGGGAAGGCCGACCCGTTGCCGTTCGCCGCGGACGCGTACGAGTAGAGGATCTCCGAGAGTCCGTGCGGCCCGGTGTTACCGAGCTGGCTCACCGCCGTCGACATCACCGCCGCCATGCCGGCCAGCACGAGCGTGACCGTCGGGACTGCGAGGACGTACAGCGTCGCGAGCTTCACGTCGGGGGCTCGGATCTTCTTGCCCAGGTACTCGGGTGTTCGGCCGACCATGAGACCGGCGATGAAGACTGAGACGAGCGCCAGGATGAGGATCCCGTAGAGGCCGGAGCCGATGCCACCCGGCCCGTACTCGCCGAGCAGGATGTTGGTGAGCACGATGCCACCGCCCAACGCCGTCCACGAATCATGGGACGAGTTCACCGAGCCCGTCGTCGTGCTCGTCGAGTTCGAACCGTGCATGGCGCTGGCGGCGGCGCCGAAGCGCACCTCCTTTCCTTCCATGTTCCCGCCGGGATTCGTGGACGTGGCTGTCTGCGATGCACCGGCCGCGGTGAGTTGCGGATTCCCGTGCGTCTCCAACAACTGCGTCCCGAGCATCGGCAACGCCCAGAACGCGAGCATCACCGCGAAGATCGCCCAACCTTGCCGTTTGTCGCCGACCATCTTCCCGAAGGTGTACGTCAACCCGAAACCGATGAGGGCGGCGAAGTACATCTGCAGGAAGTTGGTGAGACCGCTCGGGTTCTCGAACGGGTGGCCCGAGTTGGCGTTGTAGAAACCGCCGCCGTTGGTGCCGAGCTCCTTGATCGCCTCCTGCGATGCGACGGGTCCGCCGGGAACGACGGCTGACCCCGCCGGCTGGCCGCTCGAGTCCTTGGCCTGCACGAGCGCACTGTCGACGGGCTTGTACGGGGTGTTCCCGTGGAAGTTGTCGATCACGCCCTGGCTCAGGAAGACGACCGCCAGGATCAGCGAGAGCGGCAGGAGGATCCGCACAGAACTGCGCACCAGGTCGACCCAAAAGCTGCCGATCGTGCTCGACCGCCGTCGGGCGAGGCCACGGATCAGCGCGACCGCGACGGTCAGGCCGATCGCGGCCGACAGGAAGTTCTCGACGCCGAGCACGGCCATCTGGGTCAGGTGCGACACAGTGACCTCGGGCACATAGCTCTGCCAGTCGGTGTTGGTGACGAAGCTCACGGAGGTGTTGAGCGCCATGAACGGGGGCACCGCCGCGACATGCGTCGGGTTGAGCGGCAAGTGCGCCTGGATCCGTTGGAACGCGTAGACGGCGAGCACCGCGACCGCGTTGAAGGAGAGCAGCGAAATCGTGTAGGTCTTCCAACGCTGCTCGCCCCGGCCGTCGATCCTGCAGACGCGGTAGATCAACCGCTCGATCGGACCGAAGACGCGGTCGCCCGGCGCCTTGTCGTTGGCGTACACCTTCGCCATGTAGGACCCCGCGATGGGGGTGCTGACGATCAGCAGCGCCGCGAGGGCGAGGAACTGGATCCATTCGGTCGCGCGCATTACAGCTTCTCCGGGAAGACGAGGGCGAAGAACAGGAAGATCACGAGACCGACCGCCAGCACCATCGCCGTCCAGTTGTCGGCGCCCGATGTTGCGAGAACCGGTGTCACGCCGCGACCGCCTCGTCGGCCGGGCCCGACGGATCGGAAGCATGCTCGTCGGCGAGGTCTGGTTCCTCGGGCCCGAGAATCCGGTCGCACGCGTGCGTGTAGGCGACGCACAACGCGAAGAAGCCCACGACGAACGCGACGCTGATGATGTCGTACACAGTCGCTCCTCTCGCCGCACCGAGCGGCTCTGTGATGAGGGTTGTACGGAGAAGGCGAACGGATGGGAACCCTCTTGACGCGGATGAGACGCGCAAAGGGCGCCGATGTGACGTCGGTTGCACGGCCTTTTCGGAGTTGTTTCCGGCGTGTTTCCGAACACGCTTCATGTCCAGCGGTCGTGCGGCGTACGCGCCGCGTCAACACGGGCCACCGCGCGTCACGGACGCGTCAAACGAGGTCGTGTAGCCGTGCTGTTTGCCGCATTGTGAACGAGCACGCCCGAAATGCGGGCGTCGGTCATGCGGGAGGACCCGTGCATAACGATTTCGCGTTCATCGCGCTGACGATCGTGTTTTTCGTACTCGCCGGACTGTTGACAGTCGCGTGCGATCGCATCATCGGACCGGACCCGATCGCGGACGAGGACGAGGACGAGATCGAGACCACCGACGAGCCGGTCGCGGCATGAGTTACGACAACGGGCTCGGTCTCATCCTGGCGGTCGCCCTGACTGCATACCTCGTCTACGCCCTCGTCTTCCCGGAGAAGTTGTAATGACCACCGCAGGCTGGATCCAACTCATCGTCTTCCTCGGGCTCGTCCTTGCCGTCACGCCATTTCTCGGCGGTTACATGGCGAAGGTGTGGGCGGGGGGCAAGGCGCCGGGCGATCGGGTCTTCGGTCCGATCGAACGGCTCGCGTATCGCGTGTGCGGTGTCGATCCTGAGAGCGAGCAGCGGTGGACGACATACACGTTCGCGCTGCTGGCGTTCAGCGCGGTCTCGCTGCTGTTCGTGTACGGGTTCGAGCGCTTGCAGTCGCACTTGCCGTTCAACCCGGATCACCTGGCCGCGGTCCACCCCGATCTCGCGTGGAACACCGCGGCGAGTTTCATCACGAATACGAACTGGCAGAGTTACGGCGGCGAGTCGACGATGAGTCATCTCACCCAGATGGCCGGGCTGACGGTGCAGAACTTTGCGTCCGCGGCGGCCGGGCTGGCGGTCATGGTGGCGTTGATTCGTGGTCTGACCCGGAGTCGCAAGCACACGATCGGTAACTTCTGGGTCGACCTCATCCGCACGACCTTGCGGATCTTGGTGCCGCTCGCGTTCGTTTTCGCGATTGTGTTCGCGAGTCAGGGTGTGATCCAGAACTTCCACGCTTCGACTCACGTGACCACCGTCGCGGGCGCGACGCAGACGATCCCGGGTGGACCGGTCGCCAGTCAGGAGGCGATCAAGCAGCTCGGTACGAATGGTGGCGGTTTCTTCAACACGAACTCTGCGCACCCGTTCGAGAACCCGAACGGATTCACGAATATGCTCGAGATGTTCTTCACGATCATGATCCCGTTCGGCGCGACCTTTGCGCTCGGTGTCTTGGTGAGGAACAAGCGGTTCGGTTGGGTCATCTTCGGAACGATGTTCTTGTTGATGACATTGTCGATCGGTATCGCCGTAACGGCGGAATCCCACGGCAACGTCCAGTTGAACAAGGCTGGCGTCACGCAGACGGTGAGTGCAGCTCAACCGGGCGGCAACCTGGAGGGCAAGGAGGTTCGCCTCGGGCCATCCGCGTCGGCCACGTGGGCGGGCGCCACGACGGGCTCATCGAATGGTTCCGTCAACTCCTTCCACGACAGCTTCACGCCGCTCGGCGGTCTGGTGCCGCTTACGAACCTCCTGCTGGGCGAGGTCACGCCGGGCGGGCTCGGCGTCGGTCTCACGGGCATGCTCGTCCTCGCGATCCTCACGGTGTTCATCGCAGGATTGATGGTCGGCCGGACGCCGGAGTTCTTGGGCAAGAAGATCCAGGGCGCGGAGATGAAGATGGTGGTGCTGCACATCCTGTTCGCGCCGCTGGTGATTCTCGGCTTCTCGGCCGCTTCGGTTGTGTTGACGACCGCGTCGCATGCAATCTTCAACTCCGGACCGCACGGACTGTCGGAAACGGTGTACGCGTTCGCGTCGTCGGCGGGCAACAACGGCTCCGCGTTCGCCGGCTTCGGTTCGAACACGAACTGGTACAACACGACGATGGGCATCACGATGCTCGTCGGGCGGTTCTTCCTGATCATCCCGATGCTCGCGATCGCGGGTTCGCTCGTCCGCAAGCAGCCGACTCCGGCGAACCTCGGGACGTTCCCGACCGATACGCCGTTGTTCGGCGGTCTGCTCACCGCGATCGTCGTGATCGTCGCGGGTCTCACGTTCTTCCCCGTATTGGCGCTCGGCCCCATCGTCGAGCACCTCGTCGGCCACTTTTAAGGAGCAGGTGACGTGTCAGTGTCAGATGTTCCCTCGGGACTTTCGACCCTCGAGCCCCACGGGCCCGAGACGAACCCGCAACACTCCAAGCGCAACAGCCGTTCGATGTTCGAGCCGGCCATCGTGCGACGGTCGGTAGTCGACAGCTTCGTCAAGCTCGACCCGCGGCTGCAGGCCAGAAACCCGGTCATGTTCGTGGTCGAGGTCGGCAGTGTTCTCACGACGTTCCTGTTCTTCCGCGATCTGAATCGGGTCGGATCGGCTACGGATTGGTTCTCCGGTCTCGTCGCGGCTTTCCTGTGGTTCACTGTGCTCTTCGCAAACTTCGCGGAAGCGATGGCCGAAGGCCGCGGCAAGGCGCAGGCCGAGACGTTGCGCAAGACCCGCGCCGAGACCGTCGCCTACGTGCGGCAAGCCGACGGCAGTCTCGTCGAGACGCGGTCGAGCGATCTGCAGGTCGATGATCTGTGCGTGGTGCGACCTGGACAGATCATTCCCGGCGACGGCGACGTCGTCGAGGGCATTGCCTCGGTCGACGAATCGGCGATCACCGGCGAGTCCGCGCCGGTCATTCGCGAATCGGGCGGTGACCGCTCGGCAGTGACCGGCGGCACCAAGGTGTTGTCCGACGAGATCGTCGTGAAGATCACGTCGAAGCCCGGCGAGACGTTTCTCGACCGCATGATCGCGTTGGTCGAGGGGGCCGAGCGGCAGAAGACGCCGAACGAGATCGCGCTCAACATCCTGCTCGCCGGACTGACCATCATCTTCATGCTGGCAGTCGTCACGCTGCAGCCGTTCGCGATCTACTCCACCGCGCCCCAGTCGATCATCGTCCTGGTCGGGCTCCTCGTGTGCCTGATTCCGACGACGATCGGCGCGCTGTTGTCGGCGATCGGTATCGCGGGCATGGACCGGCTCGTGCAGCACAACGTCCTGGCGATGAGCGGGCGCGCGGTCGAGGCCGCGGGCGACTGCTCGACGCTCCTGCTCGACAAGACCGGCACGATCACGATCGGCAACCGCGAAGCCACCGAGTTTCTCCCAGTCCCCGGCGTCGAGGAGCGGGAGCTCGCCGAGGCCGCGCAGCTGTCGAGCCTGGCGGACGAGACGCCGGAGGGCCGCTCCATCGTGACGCTCGCCAGAGAGCGTTTCGACCTGCACGAGCGCGAGCTCGGCGACGCCGAGCTCGTACCGTTCACGGCCCAGACCCGCATGTCGGGCATCGACACCGAGGGCCGCGTCGTCCGCAAAGGCGCGGCCGACGCGGTCCAACGGTGGGTCGTCGAGGAGGGCGGTTTCGTTCCCGACGCGCTCGAGCCGATCGTCGAACGCATCGCACGCGCCGGCGGCACCCCCCTCGTCGTGGCGGACGGGACGCGCGTCCTCGGAGTTATTCACCTCAAGGACATCGTGAAGGAGGGCATCGCAGCCCGGTTCGAAGAGCTGCGGCAGATGGGCATCCGCACGGTGATGATCACCGGCGACAACCCGCTCACCGCCGCGGCGATCGCCAAAGAGGCCGGTGTCGACGACTTCCTCGCCGAGGCGACGCCCGAGGACAAGCTCGCCTACATCAAGAAGGAGCAGCGCGGCGGGTTCCTCGTCGCGATGACCGGTGACGGGACCAACGACGCGCCCGCGCTGGCGCAAGCCGACGTCGGTGTCGCGATGAACACGGGAACGCAGGCCGCCAAAGAGGCCGGGAACATGGTCGACCTCGACTCGAATCCGACGAAGCTCATCGAGGTCGTCGAAATCGGCAAGCAGCTCCTGATCACCCGCGGTTCGCTCACCACGTTCTCGGTTGCGAACGACGTGGCCAAGTACTTCGCCATCATCCCGGCGATGTTCCAAGGCGTGTTCCCGCAGTTACGCACCATCAACATCATGAAGCTCGACAACCCGCACTCGGCGATCCTGAGTGCGGTCATCTTCAACGCCGTCATCATCGTCTTCCTGATCCCGCTCGCACTGCGGGGCGTGAAGTTCCGGGCGATGTCGGCCAGTGCCGTTCTGCGGCGCAACATCCTGATCTACGGCGTCGGCGGCATCATCGCTCCGTTCGTCGGCATAAAGCTCATCGACCTCATTGTCAGCGCGCTCGGAGTTCACTGATGATTCGCCGCCAGCTCCTTACCGCCCTCATCGTCATGGTCGTCATGACCGTGATGCTCGGCTTCGTATATCCGATGGTCGTAACCGGCATTTCGCAGGTCGCGTTCCACCACAAGGCCAACGACTCGCTCGTGAAGGTCGACGGCAAGGTCGTCGGATCGTCGTTGCTCGGTCAGAACTTCACCGACAAGGACGGCAACCCACTGCCGAAGTACTTCCAGCCGCGTCCGTCGGCAGCCGGTACCGACGGGTACGACGCGAGCTCGAGCAGTGCGTCGAACCTCGGGCCGTCGAACCCGAACCTCATCGGCAACATCCCCGGAGTGGGCATCGCCGGCAACACCAACCCTTACGCGACGCCGACCGACCCGTACTGCGTTCCGGTGCAAGCCACCGACTCGAGCGGGAACGACATCACCGACAAGGCCGGCAACCCCGTGTACGAGAAGAACAAGGACGGCTCGTATACATGCGATCCGAACACTGTTCCGGAACGGGCGATTGCGTATCGCACCTTCAACGGACTCGCCTCGAACGCCAAGGTCCCGGTCGACGCCGTGACTGCGTCGGCGTCCGGCTTGGATCCGGACATCACCATTGCGAACGCCGACCTGCAGGCGCAGCGCGTCGCGACGGCACGCCATCTCTCGCTCGCCACAGTCATGGCGCAGATCAAAGCGCACACGGGCGGGCGAGATCTCGGATTTCTCGGGGAGAAGGCGGTCAACGTGCTCGACCTCAATCTCGCGCTCGACCGGCTCGGCCACTGACAGAGAGAAGGCCGCACGACAATGGACACGGTGCTGATCCTCGACGCCGACCGCGACACGCGTCGGCGGACCATCTCCGCGATCCGCTACGGCGGCATGCAGTCCGAAACCGCACGGACACTCGACCAGGCGTGCCGGTTGTTGCGGCGCAATCGTTACGTCGCGCTTGTCGTCGATCCGGGCGTGGGAGCCACCCCGTCGCTCCCCATCGAGGAGCTCCGCGCCCGGACCGACGCACCGATGATCGTGGTGTCAGCGCACGACGAACCGGCGTACAAGGTGCCGCTGCTCGACGCCGGTGCCGACGACTACGTGACTCTGCCTTTCGACGCCGAGGAGTTGCTCGCGCGCATCCGCGCGGTCGCACGCCGGGTCGCGCGGTTGGAGGAGGAGCGACCGATCGTCACTCCGGATTTCACGATGAACCTCGTCGACTGCCGCCTCACACGGTCCGACGGAACCGAGGCGACGATGTCGCCGACGGAGTGGCGGCTCATCGAGGTCCTCGTCCGGCACGCCGGGCATCTCGTCACCCGCGAGGAGCTCCTCGTGTCGGTCTGGGGGCCACGAGCCGCCGCAAAGACCCAGTACCTCCGAGTACACATGGCGAGCATCCGCCAGAAGGTGGAACCCGATCCGGCTCGGCCCCGGTACTTCGTCACGGTTCCGGGCCTCGGACTGCGCTTCCAGGCCGACGGGGGAGTTGACGGCGTCTCGGAGCACGTTCTCACGCCGACGGGCTGATCCCGAGCGTCAATACGTGGCCCTCGCGCGCGAGGGTCCTTCGGTCACTCGTCGTCGGCCGCGGGTTCGTAGTTGTTGTCGAGTGTCAGCTGATCCTCGCCACCGACTTCGTGCAGCCCGACCTCGAAGCCGTCGATGCGATCGAGCCGTTGGATGGCATCGATGTGCGCGGAACCGTGTCCCGACCACTTGGCGCGGGCCCGGCGCCGGACGTCGGCCGTGTCGGTTCCGACGACGAACACAACCTCGTGATCTTCGCCCATGCGCCCGTCGGCGAGATCACCTCCGAGATACGCGGCATAGAGATACAACGCATAACCTCCGTGTCCCGAAACGCGGTCTGGTCCGTGGGAGATTAGTCACGCCCCGCACCTCTTTTCCGACGAATGAACGGGTTCGATGAGCGCACGATCAGAGGTTGTCGGGCGGGTGGCCGATCTGCTGGTCGCGATACCGGTCGCTCATCCGACTCGTGTCGCGGTCGACGGCATCACCGCGTCGGGCAAGACCACGTTCGCCGACGACGTTGCCGAGGCCGTGCGCGCCCGCGGGCGTACCTGTTTGCACGTCACGATGGACGGCTTCCACAATCCGCGTGCCGTCCGCTACCGCCAGGGTCGCGAATCAGCGGCCGGTTACTACGAGGATGCGTACGACTTCGCCGCGCTGCGCCGGGTGTTGCTCGATCCGCTCGGACCGGGTGGTGACCGCGCCTTCCGCGTCGGCATCCTCGATCTGGCGAACGACGTGCCGCTCGATCTACCGGCTGTCGTTGCCGCGCCCGATCTCGTGCTGGTCGTCGACGGGTCGTTCCTTCAGCGCCCCGAGCTCGGCGACGCGTGGGATGCGGTCGTGTTCCTGCAGTGCGGTTTCGCGATCGCCCGGGCGCGCGGTGCCGCGCGCGACGCCGACCTGCTCGGATCGGTCGAAGCCGCCGACCGGCTGCTCGACATTCGCTACCACGCCGCCGGCCGCCGGTATGTCGACGAGGTCGACCCCGAGCGCGCGGCCGACATCGTGGTCGCCCACGACGATCCGCTTCGGCCGGAGATCCGACGCGTTGCGCCGGGCTTGACCGTGGCGCCTCCGACGGCGCCTTGGTAATCTCCGCGGTCGATGGACGAGTCCGCGACGCTCGCGCTGCTCGACGAGTTCGGGGCGGCCTGGAACGAGCACGATCTCGACGCCGCGCTCGCACTGTGCACCGCCGACGTCGTGTTCGAGGGCACCGGTCCCGCGCCCGACGGCGAGCGCTTCGTCGGCCAGGACGCGGTACGCGGCGCGTGGCAACCGATCCTCGCCGACACCGCCGCGCACTTCGACGGGGAAGAGCTCGTGATCCTGGGCGACCGCGCCTTTCAGACCTGGACCTACACCTGGGCCGACGGTCACGTGCGCGGCGTCGACGTCTTCGCATTCCGCGACAACAAAGTCGCCGGCAAACTCTCGTACGTCAAAGGCTAGAAGCGACTTGTATTGGTCGCTCGCGCTGCGCCGACCCGAGACAGGGCTTCGCCGAGGAGTCTGATCGGCTCCGCTGCCGCTCCTGGCGACCAGTAATTAGAGCCCGTGTACGGCGGGGACGAAGCGGGCGAGGTACGACGTCAGGTGCACGTAGGTGTCGCTGACGAGCAGGACGCCGAGGCCGACGAGGAGGAAGCCGGCGATGCGTTCGAGTGTGGGTCCGGCTCTACGCAAGCGCGCGGCCAGGCTCGGCGACGATGCGAGCCCGAGCGCGGCGAGCAGGAACGGCACGCCGATACCGGCCGCGTACGCGCTGAGGAGCAGCGTTCCCCGTCCGATCTCCTGAGACCGTGCGGCGATGGTCAAGGCCGCCGCGAGCAACGGTCCGACGCACGGGCTCCATCCGGCGCCGAACGCGATGCCGACGATGTAGGGCCGCAGCACACCGGTGACCTTGGGGAGGGTCGGGATCAACCGGCGCTCGCGTGACAACGGGCCGCGCAGAACGCCGAGCAGCGCGAAACCCATGACGATGATGACGAAGCCGCCGCCGATCCGGACCCACGTCTGGAAGGTCGACAGCGACGATCCGAGCAGGCCCGCCGTCGCGCCGAGCCCCGCGAACACCGTCGTGAACCCCGCGATGAACAGCAACGTGGCGGGGACGGCGCGCGCGGGATCGTGGGCGTCGCCGACCTCGCCGACGATGATCCCGAGATACGCGGGCACGAGTGGCACGATGCACGGCGCGAGGAACGACGCGACGCCCGCGCCGAACAGCGCGACAACCTGCGCCGCGGTGTTACTCATCGCGCGCCGGGGTCTTGCCCATCGGATGAGTGTGTCATCCGAAGGTGAAGTCGTACGCCTCGATACCGGGCTGCTTCGCAACCACAGTGAGTTGATGGTCTTCGACGCCCGGCGCGAGGACGAGCCGGTACATGTCGGGCGCGGTGACGGTGACGATCGTCTGACCGGCGGCGTCGAGCTTCACGTCGGAGCCGCGCTCGTTCACCGGGATCGGTTTGCCGTCGAGCGCGACGACGACGTCGGCCGGTTTCCCGTCGGCGGTCGCGAGCACCAGGTTGACGGACTGCGCGTGCACACCGAGCAGGATGGTCGAGCCGGTTGCGGCCGCGGTGACCTTCTCGTCGGAGCCGGTCCATGGGCCCTCGAGCACCGCCTCTCCGAGGGGCACTGTGCCCGACGCCGGGTAGGTGTTCGTGCCCGCTTTGGCGCCGACCTGCCCGTGCTGCACGTCGAGGTACGTCTCCTGGTTCACTTGCTGCCCCGACGCCGTCTCCGCCCGCACGCCCTTGTCGGCGCGCGGTGACGAGCTGGCAACCCCGAGCAGTTGGCGCAGGACGTTCTCGGTGTCGTTGTAGTCGCCCTCACCGAAGTGCGTGTAGCGAAGGTCGCCATTGCGATCGGCGACATAGTCGGCGGGCCAGTACTGGTTGTTGAACGCGGTCCAGATCGTCATGTCGTCGTCGAGCGCGACGGGCCACGTCACGTCGAGGCGCTTGACCGCGCCCTGCACGTTCGCGTGCACCTTCTCGAAATCGAACTCGGGCGAGTGAACGCCGATGACGACGAGCCCGTCGGCCTTGTACCGGTCGTACCAGGCCCGCACGTACGGAAACGTACGTACACAGTTGATGCACGAGTAGGTCCAGAAGTCGTAGAGAACGACCTTGCCCTTCAAGCTCGCGGGCGTGAGCGGGGGAGTGTTGATCCAGCCTTTGGCCTGCAGCGCCGGGACGGGACCCTTGTTCGGGAGGTTCGTGGGGTCGACCGGTCCCGCGATCGACGACGGATTCGACTTGGCCGCGAACGCCACACTCGCGAGCGCGATCGCGGCCACGACGACCCCCACGATCAGATAGGTGCCCCGGCGACGCGGCCGTTCCGACTTCAGTACCGTCGGCTTCACCTGGGCGCCGTCGCCACCATCCGCGGTTGTCACAACGACGGAGCTTATGAGCCGAGAACCCGCCTCCGGTGTCGGGCACGGCGCCCCGCGTCGCCCCGCAGTTACCGGTCGTCGTCGTTCTTGAGGCCGCTGGTTCGGACGTCGGCCGCGCGCATCAGGTCTTCCAGCGACTCGCCGGGAACACCGTGAACCATGCCCGCGGTGAGCGTCAGCTGCGGCGGTGAGGTCGCGTCGTCGGTGAGCGCCCGTACCCCGTCGACGGCCGCGAGCGCGTCGTCGGTGCAGTCGGTGAGCAGCACCGCGAATCGGAGCGTGTCGACGCGGCCGATGACGTCGCTGGCCCGGAACGCCCTGCGCATGAGGCCGGCCATGGTGATCAGTACCCGGTCGACGCCGGCCGCGTCCGGTACGGCGGCGGCGTTGGTGTGGAAGTCGAAGTACGCCAGCGCGACGGGAGTGCCCCGGCGTTGGCACGACACGAACAGCGGGGTGGCGGCCGCGACGAAGCCGGGCCGGTTCCACACCCCGGTGAGCTCGTCGGTCCCGGCCGTCGTCGGCACGGCGGTGGTCGCCCGCGTTGTTGCTGCCGTCGGCCGCGTCTGGCCGTTGGTCTTCGTTCTGCTGCGCGTCACCGGTGTAGCTCCCCTGCCCTGGTAGTGGTCGACGACTCAGGTTGACATGACCCAGCCGCCGCGTCCCCCTCCACCGCCACATGTCACATCGCAGACCAAGCGGTTGGCGCGTCCCCGGCTTGCCGGATCCGGAACGACCCAGTTAGGTTAGGCTGCCCTTAGTAAAGGCGTCTGAACTGATGTCGGGAGGACGGGTTCGTGAAGTCAGGGATAGGTCGAGGATCACTCGCCATTGCCGCGGTCGCGGTGGCCGTTGCAGTGGCCGGGTGTGGCAGCTCGTCGAAGGGTGACGCGGGACCGTCGTCGAACGTCACGCTGACGCTCTACAGCGGCCAGCACGAGCAGACGACCGCGCAACTCGTCTCCGCATTCACGAAGCAGACCGGCATCAAGGTCAAGGTGCGCTCCGACGACGAGGCCGAGCTCGCGAACCAGATCGCGCAAGAAGGTTCGAGGTCGCCGGCTGACGTGTTCTTCACCGAGAACACACCGCCGCTCGAGTTCCTGCGTGAGAAGAATCTGCTGTCGCCGATCACGCCGTCGACGCTCGCCGACGTCGACTCGAAGTACAACTCCGTGCAAGGCGATTGGGTCGGCGTGTCGGCCCGCGTGAGCGTGATGGTCTACAACACCAAAGACCTCACCGCGCAGCAGCTCCCGACGTCGGTCATGGATCTCGCGTCGCCCGCGTGGAAGGGCAAGATCGGTATCGCGCCGGGCGAGACCGACTTCCAGCCGATCGTCACCTCGATGATCAAGACGTACGGACAGTCGGCCGCGTTGAAGTGGTTGCAGGGCCTGAAGTCGAACGCCGGCAGCGACCACAACTACCCCGACAACGAAACGCTCACCAACATGGTGAACGGGGGGCAGGTCCAGATCGGACTGATCAACCACTACTACTGGTACCGCGAAAAGGACGAGGTCGGCGCGTCGAAGGTGAACTCCGCGATCGGGTTCTTCGCGGCGAAGGATCCGGGCTACATCCTCGACGTGTCCGGCGCCGGCGTTCTCGCGTCGAGCAAGCACCAAGCTGAAGCCCAAGCACTGGTTGCGTTCCTCGTGAGCAAGCCGGGCCAGGAAGTGCTCGCCCACAGCGAGAGCTACGAGTACCCGATCGGTTCGGGGGTCGTCACCGCCAAGCCGCTGAAGCCCTTCGACGAATTGCAACCCAACAACCTCAGCCTGGCCGATCTCGGCGACGGCGCGGCGGCAGTCGCGCTGCTCCAACAGGCGCAACTGATCTAGGCATCGGCTGTGGTTGTTCCTGCGACGATCGCCGAATCTGCGCCGCGCCCGGGCGCAGACTCGGCACGTCGTAGGTCGCGTCGCGGCAACGGACTCGTCGCGCTCAGCGCGGTCATCGCCGCGGTCGTGCTCCTGCCGTTGCTGTTCCTGCTCATCCAGGCCGCGCAGGTCGGTTGGTCGGAGCTCTCGAGCCTGATCTTCCGCCAGCTCACGGCCACGCTGTTGTGGAACACGATTCGCTTGCTCGTCGCGGTGAGCATCGCGTGCGCCATCATCGGCACCGCCACCGCGTGGTGCATCGAGCGGACGAACCTGCCCGGTCGGCACGTGTGGGCGGTGCTCGTCGTGCTGCCCGTCGCGATCCCGGACTTCGTCGTCAGCTACGGATGGGTGTCGGTTGCGCCGAGCGTGCGCGGTTTTCGCGGCGCGGTCCTGGTGATGACGCTCGCGTTGTACCCGCTCGTGTACCTCCCCGTCGCCGCGAGCCTGCGCGGCGCGGATCCCGCGATGGAAGAAGTCGCGCGGGGCCTCGGTCTCGGACCGGTCGCAACGTTCATCCGCGTGACGCTCGCCGAGTGCCGTACCGCGATCCTCGGGGGTTCACTGCTCGTCGCGTTGGCCGCGCTCGCGGAGTACGGCGCGTTCGAGATCCTCGGATTCCGTACGTTCACCACGACGATCTTCACCGAGTTCCACGTGGGCTTCGACGCGCCGGCCGCGTGCGCGCTGTCCCTCGTGCTGGTGCTGATCAGCTTGGTCGTGCTCGTCGCGGAGGCGGGGGCGCGCGGTCGGACGCGCACGAACCGATCCATCCGGAGCTCGACGCGCGTGCTGCCGCGCAAACGGCTCGGCCGGGCCATGCTCCCGACGCTGTTCGGCTTCGTCGGGCTGACGGCCGTCGCGCTGGGTGTGCCGATCGGCACCCTCGTCTACTGGATCGTGCGGGGAAGCTCGAGCACACTGCCCCCGGCGTCGATCGCGAGCGCGGCGTGGCACACGGCGATCTACAGCGCGTTCGCGGCGGGCCTCTCGACGATCCTCGCGCTTCCGGTCGCGCTCACCGCCGTGCGTCAGCGCCGTCGCACATCGATCGTGTTGGAGCGCGGTACCTACATCGTGCAGGCGTTGCCGGGCCTCGTCATCGCCCTCGCGCTCGTGTTCTTCTCGGTGCGATACGCGCCGTTCCTCTACCAGACTCCGCAGCTCCTCGTCGCCGCGTACGCGGTGTTGTTCTTCCCGCTCGCGCTCGTCGCGGTAAAGGCCTCGGTGGCCCGCGCCCCGATCGGGCTCGAAGACGTCGCCCGGTCGTTGGGCCGGCCGCCCATCGAGGTGCTGTGGCGCGTCACGCTGCCGTTGGTCGCACCCGGGCTCGCGGCCGCGTTCTCGCTGGTCTTCCTCTCGGCCGTGACGGAGCTCACCGCCACCCTCGTTCTGGCGCCGACCGGCGTGCACACACTGGCCACGCAGTTCTGGGCCTACACCACGAACCTGTCCTACGGCGCGGCCGCGCCCTACGCTGCTCTCCTCGTGGGCATCGCCGCACTCCCCACCTATGTGCTCGGGCGTTGGTTCGAACGGCTTCCCAGCCGAACGTCCTCGTGACCGACCTCTCGATCGCGCACGTCTGCAAGTCGTTCGGATCGCTGGAAGTGCTGCGCGACGTCAGCCTCGACGCGCAAGAGGGTTCGCTCACGGCGATCCTCGGCCCGTCGGGAAGCGGCAAGACAACGCTGCTTCGCATCATCGCCGGGTTCGAACGCTCCGATCGGGGCACGGTGCGGATCGGCGAGACGATCGTCGACGGCGACGGTCGTTACCTCCCACCCGAACGCCGGCGCATCGGTTACGTGCCGCAAGAAGGCGCGTTGTTCCCGCATCTCACCGTGCTCGGCAACATCGGCTTCGGCCTGCCCCGCCGCGAGCGTGGGGGAGAGGCGGTGCAACGCCTCATCACGATGGTCGGTCTCGGCGGGCTCGAGCGCCGCTATCCGCATCAACTGTCGGGCGGTCAACAACAGCGCGTCGCGCTGGCGCGGGCGTTGACCGTCGACCCACAACTCGTGTTGCTCGACGAGCCGTTTGCTTCCCTCGACGCGAGTCTGCGGTCGACGGTTCGCGACGACGTGGCGCGGATCCTGCGCGCCGCGGGCACCACCGCCGTGCTCGTCACGCACGACCAAGAGGAAGCGTTCTCGATGGCCGACCGGGTCGCCATCATCCGCGCCGGACGCATCACGCCGACTGCGCCGCCGCAGACCTTTTACTCGCATCCGCTCGATCCCGACATGGCCGCGTTCGTGGGCGAGGCGAACCTGCTCAGCGGCTCGATCGACGGCCCGTGCGCCACGACGGTCCTCGGCCCCTTGCCGATTCGCGGCGATGTGGCCGAGCGCGGACCGGCGACCGTGCTCGTGCGGCCCGAACAGGTCGAGCTGCTCGACGGCGACGCCACCGGGGTCGTGGGTCGAGTCGTGCGCAGCGACTACCACGGGCACGACGTGCTCGTCACCGTGCGGCCCGAGGGACCCGGCTCCGACGAGGTGATCGTGGCGCGCGTCGAAGGCACCCGGATCTTCGCGGTCGACGCCGTGGTGACGCTCCGGGCGCACGGCTCCGTGCTCGCGTGGCCGATCGACAACGCTTCGCCTGATTCCGCGCGCTGATTCTCCTGGGCTGAGGTGCGCCGATTTCGTTAGGGTCTGGCGATGCCCGAGCCCGAACGCGCGGCCCCGCCCACGGTGGCGATCATCGGTGCCGGCGCGGGCGGGATCGCAATGGGCGCCAAGCTCAAGCGCGCCGGCTACGACTTCACGATCTACGAGAAGTCCGATGGTGTCGGCGGGACCTGGCGCTACAACACCTATCCGGGCGCCGCCTGCGACGTTCCTTCGCACCTCTACTCGTTCTCCTTCGAGCTGAATCCGTGGTGGAGCCGCACGTACGCGACGCAGCCCGAGATCCTCGCCTACCTCGAGCGCTGCACCGACCAGTTCGGCTTGCGACCGCACCTCCGCACGAACGTCGGGATTCGAGAAGCGCGTTGGAACGAGGATCTGCAGCATTGGAACCTGACCTCGACGACCGGTGAGGAGTTCGCGGCCGAGGTCGTGGTGAGCGGGCTCGGGATGTTGAACGTGCCGGTCGTTCCCGAGTTCCCCGGCGCGGATCGATTCCGCGGCCGCGCGTTCCACTCGTCGCAATGGGATCACACGAAGTCGCTGGAAGGGGAGCGGGTCGCGTCGATCGGGACCGGCGCAAGTGCGATCCAGTACGTCCCCGCGATCGCACCGACCGTCGAGCACGTCACGGTGTTCCAACGTTCACCGATCTGGATCACGCCGCGCCTCGACCGGCCGTACACCGCCGTGGAACAACGTCGATTCGCGCGCGTACCGGGCGCGGCACGCCTCCAGCGCTGGAAGATCTGGTGGACCTACGAACGCGCCACGTTCGACGCGAGCGCGGATCAGACCACGACGATGACCGCGCTCGCGCAGTCGTACCTCGAGCGCAAGATCACCGACCCTGAGCTGCGGGCGAAGCTCACGCCGGACTATCCCGTCGGCTGCAAGCGGCCGCTGATCTCGCGCGAGTGGTTCCCGGCGCTGACGCGTCCGAACGTCCGGCTCGTCACCGACCCGATCGCGGAGATCACCGAACGCGGAATTCGCACGGCCGACGGTGAGGAGCACGCGGTCGACACGATCATCTACGGCACCGGCTTCCGCGCGAACGAATACCTGACCGCGGTGGACTTCTACGGCCGCGACGACCGCCGTCTCTGCGAAGACTGGCACGACGGCGCGGAGGCCTACCTCGGCCTCACCGTCTCGGGGTACCCGAACCTGTTCCTGCTCTACGGGCCGAACACCAACGGTGTGAACTCGGTCATCTTCATGCACGAGGCGCAGGTGAACTACGTGATGGGCGCGCTGCGCACGATGCGCCGGCGCGGGATCACCGCGCTCGACGTGAAGCGGCACGTCATGGACCGTTACAACCGCAAGATCCAGGCCGCGATGCCGGGCACGGTCTGGACGGCGGGCTGCACGAACTACTTCCGCACGGCCGCGGGCAAGGTCGTCACGCAGTTGCCGTACAGCGGCGGCCGCTACTGGCTGCGCACACGCGTGTTTCGCAGCAGCGCGTACCTGAAGGAAAAGGCGCGGCGCCCGAGGTGACCGGGCAAGGGTGGCACGACCACGCCCAGGTCGACGAGTACCTCACGCGCGTCGGTGGTCTCGCGCCCCGACTCGCCGGCGAAGCGGTTCTCGTCGAGGTCATCCCGGAGCATGTGGAGCGCGCCGCGGATCTCGGCTGTGGCGACGGGCGCCTGGCCGCGCTCGTGCTCGACGCGTGCCCGCAAGTCAAGGAGATCGTCGCGGTCGACGCGTCACCGCCGATGTTGGCCAAGGCGCGCGAACGGTTCCGCGCCGACGGGCGCGTGCGCGTGGTCGAGGGCGACCTGCGCGACGACATCCGTGCGCTCGGCGACTTCGATCTCGTCGTCTCCGGATTCGCGATCCATCATCTCGACGACTCCCGCAAGCGCGCGCTGTTCGGCGAGGTTGTCGGCCGGCTCCGGCCCGGCGGCGTGTTCGTGAATCTGGAGGTCGTGCAGTCGGCCACCCCGGAGTTGCACGCCGAGTTCCGCGCGGCGATCGGACGCGCCGCCGACGATCCCGAGGATCAGCTCGTCGACGTCGAGACCCAACTCGCGTGGATGCGCACCGCCGGCCTCGACCAGGTCGACTGCCTCTGGCGCTGGCGCGGCTTCGCCCTCCTCGTCGGCACCAAGCAATCCGAACCGGCGTGAGTTGTGGGCGTATATCGCACCTAACTCACGACGGTTCGGAGGGGTTCAGGTGCCTTGGCAGAAGCCGGCGCCGTCGGTCTTCTTCGTTCCGTTGACGCAGAGCACATCGGTGTTGTCGTGGGAGAAGACGCCCGAAGGACTCTCCCAACCGGGAACGACCCACGCGTGCACCATCCAGGTCGTGCGGCGCATGAACGTGCCGTGCACCGCGGTGCACTGCGGCAGGGTGACGCTCGAGTCGGCCGGGAAGGGAACGACGAGTCCCGTCGACTTGAAGATGACGCAGGTGTTCGAGTGCCGGTGCCAGTGATCGTTCGGCCCCGCGAAACCTTCCGGCGGATTCACCGCGGAGCCCAGATACATCAGGCCGATGATCTTCGAAGTCGGGCTGGTTCCGCTGTAGATGTACGCGCCGGGATGCGCGGGATCGAACGGTCCGACCGCGTGCGCGAAGTCCATATAGTGCGCGCCCGTCAGCGGCGAGAAGCCGCCCGCGATGACAAAGCCCGCGCGTTGCGCGTCGGCGACCGTCGGGTACTTCATGGCCGCGCCACGCGCCGCGACGAGCTGGGCCGCGAGCACTGAACGGGTCGCAGCGTCGAGCGGCTTGTCGGGAATCGCGGCCTCCAAGGCTTCGTCGGTGTTGCACGAACCGGGTGCCGCGCCGGGGATGCACGAGAGCGGCTTGGCGAGGGCCGGTTTGGCGGCCGCGCTCTGTGCGGGTACGACCTTCACCACGGTCGTGGTCTTCGTCTTGGTCCCCGAAGAACCCGCGGCGTAGCCGACGACTCCCGTCACGATCAGACCGACCGCGACGGCTGCCGCGACGGCAACCCCCTTCGATCGCCGGCGGGGCGTGCTCTCAGGCGAGGTCATGGCCGCGAAGGGTAAGCCACATTGCCGTCAGGCGCCATGACCCTTGCCCCGGGGGCACACACTTCGGGTCGTCCGCCAGCGCGGGAGCATTGCGGACGACCCGATCGTTGTGTGCGCCACGTCCGTGCGGCGTACGCGGCCCCGCGAAGGTCGTCCATGACCAACGTGACTGTCGCAGGTGCGGGTGTTCGTTGAGCGGCCGGCCGACAACGGCTCGGTGAAACCGAGGTGACGTGCGGGTTCGGTGGCGGGGTTTTCGGCGGATACACGCCTGGAACAATGGGCGGGTGGGTACCGAGGTCGCGGCGGCGTGGGCGGAGCGGCAGGTCGCGGCGGTGCGCGACGACCCGGCCGGTCGGATCTCGTTGATGGAACGCTGCTACTACGGGCCCTTCGGCGACGCGCCCCGACACTTGCCCTATCGCCGCGCCGCGATCTCGTTCATGCGCTGGCAGCTCCGGCGCGGTGTACTGGAACCGGATCACGGCGCGCGACCGGGGAGCCCGTGGTGGCGCGCGGTGAACGAGCGCGTGTTGCGCGACGGCTGCGAGGCAGTGGCGTTGAGCGGCGATCACACCGGCTCGCCGTCGTCGCGCACTGTCGAGTACTGGGTCGCGTTCGCCGATGACCCGACGGCCAAGCACTGGTACCGCGCCCACAACGCGAGCGTGGTCGACGCGTATCTCGAGAATCGCGATCTGGCCGAGAAGGAGAACGCGGCTGAACGGTTCTTCATGAACGTCGTGTTGTGCCGCGTGCTCTATACGCACACGCTCGTCGCCGCGCCGAAGATCTCGCTCGGCTGGATGCGGCCGGTCGCGCCGTTTCTCGGCGATCCGCGGCTGGGCATGACCGGGATCTTCTTGTCACTGTCGCGGGTGCTGCCCGCCGAGTATCCGCTCACCGACGACGTCGGCGCCTACCTCTCGGACGAGCTCACGTTCGGACGTCTCCTCGATTTCGGCGTGATTTTCCCGCGCCTCGCCCAGGTCTACGAATGGTCGGCCCGCGAACTCGACGCGCCCGACCTGTTGGACTGCGTCCACGAGGGGGCTCTGACCTACGCGTGGCCGTACGCGGCGCGGAACGTGTGGGAGTCCAAACCCTCGATCCTGGTCGAGCTCGCCCGCCGCGGTCTCCCGGTGACCTCGCCATGACGGCGATTACGATCGACGCGTGACCTCGGGTCGGTCGTTCACCCTGGCGGCGAGTGCGGAATTCGGCCTCGCGATCGTCGAGGGCTTGGCCCCGACCGACTTGGAAGACCCTGACGCATCCGCCGCGCTACAGGCTGCGCTGTGGAGCAACACGCTCGTCTGCGTGCGCGGCGACAGGCAGTGGGACGAGTCCGAGGCGCGTGCGTTGGCGATGATGTTCGGGCCGGTGAAAGACCCGATCGGCCGTACCCGCGACGGCGGCGAGCTGCGCTACAGCGACGAACGTCAGATCGTCGACGCGGGGTTCGTTCTGACGCCCGAGCTGCGCGCCGAGCTCGGTGATCTGTCGTTCGGGGGTGACACCTTGCGGCCCGGCCTGTTCGAGACCTTCCACACCGACGACACCTACACGGAACGTCCCGCGGTCGCCACCGTGCTGTTCGCGCGGGAGCTTCCGTCGTCGGGCGGTGGTGCGACGCGCTTTCTCGACATGCGTGCCGCGTACCGTTCTCTCGATGAGGAGACACGAGCCCGACTCGACGGTCTCCGGGCGATACATACGTACAACAATCGCGGCGCGTTCCCACCGCGTGTTCCGGCCGAAGGGCCGTTTGAAGCGCTCGTCGACGTCGTGCATCCCGTCGTGCGCGCGCACCACGTGACGGGTGAGCCCGCGTTGTACTTCGATCTCGACCGTGCCACCCACGTCGACGGTCTTCCCGTGGCTGACGGCCGTGCGCTCCTCCAGCAACTGCAGGACCACGCCGAATCGGACGCACCCCGCTACGCGCACGACTGGCTCCCGCACGACGTGCTCGTCTGGGACAACTCTGCTGTTCAACACAAAGCCAGCGGCGACTTCCCCGTCGGCGAACCGCGCAACTTCTGGCGCTACATGATCGAGGGTCCCGCGCCGGCCCCATATCGCGTTCCGAGCTGAACATCGTCGCCCGTCGACGACACCGCCATCTGGGATCTCCGGCGGGATCTCCGGCCGTACCCGTCAGCGCGTGATCACGGGTTCTAGATTGCGGGCGAATGACTGATCTCGCGCTCGACGCGCAGGAGCGACGCGGACTTTGCGACGTATTCGACGACGTCGGGCCGTCCGCCCCCACGCTTCTCACGGGATGGACCGCGCACGACCTCGCCGCGCACCTCGTGATGCGCGAGCACGATCTGGTCGGCGCTCCGTGCCTCGTGCTCCCGGGTCCCTTCGCGCGCTTCGCCGAGGATCGGCGAGCGAAGTTGGCGAAACGCCGCGACTTTCCGGAGCTCGTGGCGCGGATCCGATCGGGCCCACCACTCGGGTTCTTTCGTATCGGTTGGGTGCGCTCGTTGGCCAACCTGAACGAGTTCTTCGTTCATCACGAAGACGTGCGGAGGGCAAACGAAATGAATCCGCGCCAACTCGCGCCCGACATAGAGGCCGCGTTGTGGCGAAACGTGCGTCGAGGTAGCCGTTACCTCGGACGGCGATTGCCGCGACGCCGGGCTCGAGATCGAATGGGCCGGTACGTCCGAGCACGCCACCGTGCGGCAGGGTGGCCCGACGGCGCGGCTCCGCGGATCACCCGGCGAACTACTCCTGTATCTGTTCGGGCGCCAAAGTGCTGCGCACGTTGAATTGGCCGGGCCGTCGGAGGCGGTGGCGGCGGTTCAGCGCACGCACTTCGGAATGTGAATCGCTCGCCGCGGAATGGGCGCAAAGTAGCTGTCGTGTCTACCTTGTCATGGCGGACCGAATGGAGCGAGGCCGGTTTCGCGCGCGTACTCGACGAGTTCGGCTCGCGTGTGCCGATCGAGCTTGCGCTGAATGTGCGCGCGGTGCGTTTCGGCTGCGCGCAGGCTGATATTGCACAGTCGCGCGACGGCGACGTTCGTATGACCGAGCACGAGCAACAGGAGCACGTGCTGCTCCCGGGGCGAGAGTGCGAGCGTCGTCTCAGCAGGTCGGTGCGACAACGCAAGCTGCACCCCTAGCGCGGGCTGCAGGTAGGACGTGTCGTCGGCGACGGTGCGTATCGCGGTTAACAGGTCTGTCGGTTCCGCGGTTTCGAGCAGATAGCCGTCGGCACCAGCGGCAAGAACGGCTTGGACCTCGGCGGGATCGCCGACGGGCGTAAACGCGAGAATGGAACTCTGCGGGAACGATTCACGGAGCCCGACTATCACGTCGCCGTATTTCGCATCGGGCAAGTGAATGTCGGTGATAACAACGTCGGGTGCGACCGTGAGGCTACCGGCGTCACGCACGGTCGCCGCCTGCGCGACGACGAAGAGATCGGACTCCCGCTCGATCACCGCGCGCAAGCCCTCTCGCATCAGCGCGCGGCTTTCGACGAGAACTACGTCGATGCGGCGAGCGGTCAGAACGGGTGATGTCTCCAGTCCGAGGTGCAGGGGCAAGTCGCTACGCACTCCTTGTCAAAGATGTCGCGAGCGCGCCCGTCACGCGTCGGCGAGTGGGGCGGGCCTGCCCAGGAGGTATCCCTGCCCGTAATCGACGCCGTACATTCGGAGGAGCGCGAGTGTGTCGTCGTCTTCGATGCCCTCCGCGATCGTGTCGTAGCCGAAACCTCGCGCGAGGTGGACGATCGACTGCACGATGTGCTGGTTCGCGCGGTTCGTTGTCAGCGACCGCACGAACTCGATGTCGATCTTGAGTGATCGCAGGGGGAGTCGCTTGAGATAGGTGAAGCTCGCAAAGCCGGTGCCGAAGTCGTCGAGACTGAGTCCGCAGCCGATGTCGGCCAGTCCCTGCGCGAAGATCTCCCCGGCGTGGAGATCCTGCATCAGGGCAGTCTCGGTGATCTCGACCACAAGGTTGGCTGGGTCGGCACCGGTCTCGCGGAGTTCCCGTTCGATCACGGGCAGGACATAGACGGGCGCAATCGACTGGGCTGAGATGTTGACCTCCACCCGGTGTCCTCGTGCGGCATAGTGGATGGCCTGCGTGATGACCCAACGGTCGATTTCGCCGATCATCCCGTACCGCTCGGCGATGGGTATGAAGCTTCCCGGAAGGATGATGTCCCCACGACGTCCGATCATCCGGACCAGGAGCTCTTCGCTTGTATCGCCGCCTTGGAGCGGGACGATGGGCTGCGAGTACAAGGTGAGTCGGTCTTCGTCGAGTGCTTCGCGGATTCGACCGACCCAGGCCAGCGCGGCGAGCTCGCGCTGGATCCGTTCCTCGGCCACGCGTTCCTCGCTCGTGTCACGAAAAACGACGACAACGCCGACGACTGTCGATTCGTCGACCAGCGGCGCGGCCGAATAGGCGACCGGCACGATGGTTCCGTCCTTGCGAGTGAAGACGTCGCCGGTGACGCGTATCGTGCGGCGCTGCGATCGAACCTTCAGGAGCTCGCATTCGTCCTCGGGGTGCGGTGAGCCGTCAGCATGCTGGTTGTGAACTACGGAGTGCATCGAGCGGCCGCGCAGCTCTGCCTCGGTCCAGCCCAGGATCTCGGCGCCTGACGTGTTGAGCAACGTGAGACATCCGTCGCCATCGAGCGTGTAGAGGCCCTCGGCCATGTTGTCCACGATGGTGGCCCGGAGCGCTTCGGCCTGCCTGCGCTCGGTGGTGTCGACCGCAACGATGCCGATCCCGATGATCTCGTCATCCATACGCACCGGGTAGTAGCTCGCAAGCCAGTGGTGGACCGTTGCGGGGTCGCCGGCGGCCGGCCCGTTCAATTCGATGTTGATGACGCTCGTTCCGGTGTCAAGCACGCCTCGAAGGACCGGGTCGAGCTGGGGCCACAGCTCCGGGACCAAGTCCGCGACCCGCCGGCCAAGCTGGCTGTCGATCGGTGTGCCGTTGACGCTGGCGAGCGCCGCATTCAGGCTTACGACCCGCAGGTCGCGATCGACGAAGCCGAAGCCGACCGGCGACGCCGAATGGAGTGTCTCGACCAGCGCAAGGTTTTCGGCCGCCTCACGCCGAGCCCGCTCCAAGCTCTGGGCGAGTCGCTGCTGATCCTCGGTGTCGATGGCAGTACCGATCCACGTGACGGTGTGATGTCGCCGCGACACGCCAGCTCGAAGATCACTCCGATCCTGTGCGTCACGCGCGAACAACAGCCTGTCGAAACCGACCGGGTGCTGTCATCACCGAAGTGTGTGGTTGACATCGGGCCGACTAGGTGAAGTCGGCACTCGATCGGGTGAGACGGTTCAGAGAAGTCCCTCGCGCACGGCTCGGATCGCGGCCTCGACCCGGTTGCGAACGCCGAGCTTGCGGAAGATCTCCTGGAGGTGCGTCTTCACGGTGTTCTCGCTCAGCTGAACGCGGTTCGCGATCTCGCGGTTTGAATGCCCCTGGCTGACAAGCGTCAGGATCTCGCGCTGGCCATCACTCAGGGCTCCGAGACCCTTGCCGGAATCAGCAAACCCTGACCCTGTCGGCTCGCGCTCCGCGTTGAACGGCGCGAACTCGGGGCGTCCGCGGCTCTGGCCCAAGCGGGGTCCCGACGTCGCGAGGTCTACGACCGAGACCAGTCCTTTGATCATCTGACGTTGCTGTTCATACAGGCGCGCGTTGTCGATCGCCACGGCGACCTGGTTCGCAAAGGTCGACAGCAACCGCTGGTCGTCGCGGTCGTATCCACCGGGCTTGTTTGCCGCACCGAGTACACCGATCAACGTCGCGCCGACCCGGAGCGGAACGCCGATGAACGCGCGCACCGGCGGATGGCCGGGAGGTTGCCCCACGCTCAAGGGGTCATTCTCGACGTCATTCGAAATGTACGGTCGATCCTCGAGCAAGACGATCGCGAATACGCTCGGCCGCACGGACATAAAGCGGTTCCGCTCCACGAACCCCGGGGCCGTGGGCTCGAAGCCCTTGATCGCGGCGACCACCACGTTCTCGCCGCTCTCGTCGAGGAGCCCGATGAACCCGAACTCCGAACCGGTCAGCTCGAGGCAGTAAGCCAACGCCCGATCTTGGACGTCCGCCAACTCGCGAACCGACGCGATCTCGGTCGAAATGGAAAGCAACGAGTCGAGTTGCTCCCCGAAGGCCTGCGACTTGTCCATCAGCGATCCAGCCGGCTTCGCAGAAGTGAAAGACCCTCAGATTAGTCGGGGAGGGGGGATTTGAACCCCCGACCTCGTGCTCCCAAAGCACGTGCGCTACCGCTGCGCCACTCCCCGGTGTTCGTAACACCGACTTTACCGACCGTTAGGCCGGTGCGGGATCGATGACGCGCTACTCGCGGCGCGCGGTCGTTGTCCGCGCGCACGCGTCCTGGCTCGCCCGACGCGTGACGAACGGGGTGTGACTCCGGCGTTCGCGTGGCCGCGCCGCTCGGGATTGCGGCACGGCGACGAGATCGATGTCGGGCTCCGAGACCACCGCCGCGTCGTGGCCCGCGATCGTCGCCAGCGTGACGACACATACGAGCGCGGCCGCGATCGACAGGCCGATGAGCGCGTTGTCGAAGCGCGTGTTGCCGTTGAGCCGCTCGTGCAGCAACACGATGCCGACAGTTACGGCGACGACCGGTTCCGTCGCCTCGAGCGCGGGCAACGAAGCCGAGAGCCACGACGATTGGAATCCGTGTTGGGTGAACACGATGCCGACGATCGACATCACCGCGAGTGCGTAGACCTCCCAGTGCGACGCGGTGTACGGAACGCCGTGCTGGATCTGGTCGACGAACGTCTTCGTGAGTGCAGCCGTCATGCCGAACAATCCGCCCGCCGCGAAGCCCAACAGTGCGGCACGCGCGTGGCCACTCGTCAGCGCCGCGACACCGACCGCAATCGCGATGAGCACCACGACGGTCCCGCCGACACGCAACCAGCTTCCGATCGGCGCGTGCGCGGTGCCGCCGGTCGGCGCCGCTTCGATGAGGAACGTCGCGAGGCTCGCGCACAACACGATCGCCGCGATCCATTCGCGCGGCCGAATGCGACGATGCGTCCAGCGCGCGTTCAGCGGCAGCGCGACCAACAGGCCGCACACGAGCAACGGTTGCACGAGCACGAGTGAACCGAACACGAGCGCGGCAGCTTGGAAGCCGTACGCGCCGACGTCGCCGACCATGCCGAAGATCCAGAGCGGTTCCCGGATGACCCGACGGAGAAGGCCACCCTGCGCAGTGGGATCAGTCGTCGTCTCGCTGACGACGCGATGTTCCAACGCGTTGCCCAACCCGTAGAGCGACGCGGCCCCGAGTGCGAAGATCACCGCGAGCGCACTGCTCACTGCGTCCCCCTTCGACCCACGACGGCCTTCCGGCAGTCGTTAACGCCGTACCCGGGGCTTCGATTCCTGAATCGTCGTCAGCCGGAATCGCCGTCAGGCGGCGGCGGGCTCCCGATCGACACGCTTCGGTTCGCGCTCGTGCCCGGATCCGGTGTCACGGAGCTCGGAGAGAATCTGCTCCCACTCGAGCCGGCGCCGCAGCCAACGCAGCGCCTCGGCTTCACTCGTTTGCATTTCGTTGATCTGCAGTCGCATGTCTGCTCTCATGATCTGCCTCCGTAGGTGGCATCGTCATCAGTGTCGGCTGCGCATGTAACAGGGGCGTGTCGTCGCCGCGAACCTCAGGTTGCCATCGGTAGCCTCTTTGGCATGCACGAGACGGCCGCCGAGACCGCCGAATTGCAGCAACTGCTCGACACTTCCTACGCGCGCATCGGTGCGCACATGCGCAGCATTCACACACCCGACCGCCGCGTGGCCGCCTCCGACCTGGCGCGCGTGTTGCGCGGCGTACGCGTGCTCGACCTGGCAACAGTTACCAAATCGTGCGAACCGCGCGTCAGTCCCGTCGACGGTTTGTTCTTCAAGGGCCGTTTCTATTTCGGTTCGGGCGAAGACTCGATGCGCTTCCGTCATATCCGGGCACGCCCGCAGGTGAGCGCGTGTCACACGATCGGCGAGACGTTCGCGGCGATCGTGCACGGGCGCGCAGTCGAGATCGACGTGCCGCGCGCCGGAGCAGCGCGAATTCTTCGCGTACGTGCACGAGATCTATCCGGAATGGGACGAGTGGTACGCCGACACGACACCGCCGTACGCGCGGATCGACCCGACTGCGATGTTCGCCTACGCCTTCGAACCGTCGGTCCTGGACGGCCTGCGAGGAATATAGTTGCGACCGCAAGGGTTCTGGATCCTCGCTCAGCCCGGTGCCAGTCCGGGGTGTCTTGCAGGAGGATGCTCATGCCCGCCGTCACGCCCGTAGATCCGTCGGTTTTCCCGGAGTTGACCGAGACCCACGGAACGCCGCGACCGGTGCAGTCGATCGTGACCGCGCAACAGACGCTGGAGGGCGGCGGCTTCCCCGTGTACCGGCCGTTCCCGCAGCCCGGCGCCGACATCACGGCCACCGACCCGTTCTTGATGCTCGACGAGATGGGCCCGATCCAATACGGCCCCGGCGAAGCCACCGGCGCGCCCGATCACCCGCACCGCGGTTTCGAGACCGTCACTTATCTCTTCGACGGCGAGGTCGAACACCGCGACTCGACGGGCGGCGGCGGGTTGCTCCGCGGCGGCGATACGCAGTGGATGACGGCCGGCGCGGGACTCGTGCACTCGGAGATGCCGACTGCGGAACTGTTGCGCGACGGCGGACTCGTGCACGGCCTGCAGTTGTGGGTCAACCTGCCGCGCGCCGACAAGCTCACCCCGCCGCGTTACCAAGACCTGAGCGGCGACAAGCTGACGCTCGCTCGGAGTGTCGACGGTCGCGTTCTCGTTCGCCTCGTTGCGGGCGAGCTCGGCGGACTCGCGGGACCGGGTGCCACGCACACGCCGATCGTCTACGCCCACGCAACACTGGAAGCAGCCGGCAAGGTCTCGGTCGCGTGGCCGGCCGATTTCAATGCGCTCGTCTACGTGCTGCGCGGTCGGGTGCGGATCGGCGATGACACGCGCACCGTCCACGCACATCAGGTCGCGGTACTTGGGCGTGAAGGCGACACGCTCGTCATCGAGGCCGACGAGGACTCAGATGTGATCCTGCTCGGCGGTCGTCCGCTGCGCGAACCGGTTGCGTGGTACGGACCGTTCGTGATGAACACGAAACAAGAGCTGCTCGAGTCGTTCGACCTCTTCGAGAGCGGACAGCTCGGGTCCATTCCGCCGCGGGAGAACTAGCCACTCAGACGCCACAGAATGAGTCGGCATTTGCGCAGCCGCCTCTTCTGTGTGCAGTGTGACCGGTACTCCAATCGACAACCAAAGGGCGGGGTGTCGTGAACAAAGGCGGCTGGAGTTGGAAGCGCCAATTCGGCGTGACCAAGGCGAAGCGCAAGATCTCGCGGGCGACGGGCATTCCGCTCACTCGCTCCGGTCGACAGCGCAAGCTCGGCAAGTTCTTCGGCATGCGGTAGATCTCGCCACCGCACGCCGCCCGTTTCTCCCGACTTGAGGGGAGGGGCGGGCAGTCCCCGGCGCGCCTGGCAATCCGTCGCGCCGAGGGCCGCCTCCGAGCCCCTTCCCCGTGCCCGAGTGAACACCCACGTCACTCTGTGTGGCAAGGGGCGCGCGGGAATTTTCGGACGCCGGCGTACCGGTTTCGAGAACGGCTGAACCGGCCTATTTCGGGAAGCTGAACACCATGGTCTGGGTGGCGTACGCCACGAGCTTGGGTTCGGGGCCGTCGAGGTCCCACATCTCCATGTCGGCCGACGCATACCCGGCGGCCGCGTGGCGGGCGCGGTTCACGCCGAGGAGCCAGTCGCCGCGTGCGACATCGAGCATGTGAACGGTGAGGTCGACGCTCGGCGGCAGCCAACGGCGTTGGCGTTCGGCGTTGCCGAGCTTCTCGCCCACCGCGCCCGGCATCGTGTCGCAGAGCGCGAGCACGGCATACGGATCCCAGGTGCCGTCGTCGGCGCGGGGCGGATCGTCGAAGCGATACCAGGCCCCGCGGAGCGACGAGACCGGTTCGTATTCGTCCCAGGGCGCGTGACCGAGCGCGGCGCGGCCTTCGACGTGCTCCCAGAAGTTGAACCAGGGCTCGGCCGGGAAGTCGTCGGGTCCCGGATCGCGGTACGAGGGGCAATCGAGCGGCGCGGGTACGCCTTCGGGCAGCACGGCATCCGTGAACGTGAAGCCCTCGCGCACCGCGCCGAACGCGCCCAGGGCGTCGAAGCCTGCGGCCGCGCCCGGGTTCCGTAGGGAACACCGCAGCTGCGACATCGACCGACCCTGCCTCAGCACCACGACTTCCATCTCCACCGGTCCGTGCTGCACCGGGCCCGCGAACACCCCGTTCAAGCTGCGGAGCGTCTGGCCGGGATTGCCCAGCGCGACCTCCATCGCCCGCGCCGCGGTCGCGGCGACGATGCCGCCCTGCGGCACGATCGGGCAGTTCCACTCCTCGCCCAGATCGGCCGCGTACAGGCCGGCGCGGACCGATTCGATCGCAGTTGCCCGGCTGAACAGTGACGTACCCACCGCCGGTCATTATCGTCGGTCGTTATGAGCGACGCGATTGATTTGATTCGGCGGTTCTGCGACGACTGGGGAAAGGGCGCGAGTGTCGACGAGATCGTCGACTATTTCACCGACGACGCGGTGTACCACAACATCCCCGTCGATCCCGCGGTCGGGAAGGACGCGATCAAGGCGACCTTCGCGATGTTCACGACGGGCGTGGAACGCATCGAGTTCCGCATCCTGAACATCGCGGCCGACGGCGACGTGGTGCTGACGGAACGCGTCGACGTGTTCGTGTTGCCGAACGTCACGATCGAGCTGCCGGTCATGGGGACCTTCGAGATCCGCGGCGGCAAGATCGCGAAGTGGCGCGACTACTTCGACCTCAACCAATACATGAGCCAGTTGTCCTAAGGCGCAAGCAGGTCGCGTACCGCGTCGATGGTGTCGGCGTCGGCGGCCGCCTTGTCGGGGCGATAGCGGCGCACGCGCGCGAAGCGCAGCGCGACGCCGCCGGCATAGCGCTTCGACGCCTGCACGCCGTCGAGCGCGATCTCGACGACGAGCTCCGGCCGTACGTAGACGACGTAGTCGTCGGATCGCTCCGCGATCTCCTGCAAGCGGGCGGTCTGCCATGTCAACAGCTCGTCGGTGAGTCCTTTGAACGTCTTGCCGACCATGACGAACTCGCCGGTGTCGGGATCGCGGGCGCCGAGGTGCAGGTTCGAGAGCCAGCCCCGGCGCCGGCCGTGACCCCATTCCGCGGCGAGCACGACGAGGTCGAGCGTGCGCACCGGCTTGACTTTTCGCCACGACGAGCCCCGTCGGCCCGCGTCGTAGCGCGACTCGAGCGCCTTCACCATCACGCCTTCGTGCCCGCGCGAGTGCGTCGGCCAGGAACGCGGCGCCGACTTCGCGGTCGTCGGTCTCGACCGCGGGCACGCGCGTCTCGCCGACGAGTCGTGTCAGGATCTCGGCGCGCTCGCGTAACGGACGGTCGAGCAGATCCTCACCGTCGAGATGCAGGATGTCGAAGAAGAACGCGGTCAGCGTGAGCGCGTGCGCGGCTGCGTCGTCACTGCCGAAGCGACTCATCGTGTCCTGGAACCGGCGGGGCAGCGTGTCCTCGGCAACCCCGATGGCTTCACCGTCGAGCACGAACTGTTGACCCGCGAACGAGCGCGCGATCGCGACGACCTCCGGCACGCGCTCCGTCACGTCGTTCAGGTTGCGCGTGAACACGCGCACCTGCTCGCCGCGCCGGTGCACCTGGATGCGCGCGCCGTCGAGCTTCCATTCCACCGAGGCGGGTCCCGTCGCGGTGAGCGCTTCGCCGACCGACGCCGAGCTCGCGGCGAGCATCGGCTGCACCGGCCGGAGCACCTCCAACCCGACTTCGGCCAGCGCATCCACACCACCCACGAGCGCGCGCTGCGCAGTGGCGGCGAGGTCGCCGCCGAGCATGGCGGCGCGGCGAACGGCGTCGGCCGGGACGTCGGCGGCGCGGGCGATCGCGTCGGCCATCAGCCCGGCCAGCGCGCCCTGGCGGAGCTCACCGGTGAGCAGGCGCACCACGAAATCGGCTTCCGCGGCGGTCGAACGATCGAAGAGCCCGCGCAGGATCGCCTGCCGCCCTGCAGTCGATCCCGCGCCGCTCGTGGCTTCGATCTCGTCGAGCGCGTGATCGAGCTCGGCGATCGTCACGGTCGGCTGGGTCACGGATCGCTCCTGGTCGCGCACGGTCGACAGCGTCGACCAGCCGACCCCGATCCGGCCCTGGCGCGGCTCACCCGTCAACAGGCAGACGACCGTCGCGACCTCGTCGTTCGTGCACTCGCGCAGCACCGTCGCGAGCGCGTCGATCTTCGCCTTGCGCGAACGTTTCGCGCCCACGGCCCGTGAGGTCTCGACGACGACGGCAAGCAGCACGTTGGTCAGGGTACGGTCGGCGTCATGGAATATCGACGCCTCGGCCGCAGCGGCCTCCAAGTCAGTGTGTTGTCCTTCGGTTCGTGGGTCTCGTTCGGCGACCAGCTCGGCGTCGACACCGCGATGGAATGCCTCGACGCCGCGCATCAGGCGGGCGTGAACTTCTACGACAACGCCGAGTCGTACGCGGGCGGCAAGTCGGAGAGCATCATGGGCGAGGCAATTTCCAAGCTCGGTTGGGCGCGCCACAGCTACGTGATCTCGACCAAGGTGTTCTGGGGTCTCTACGACGAACCCAACATGAAGAACACCTTGAACCGCAAGTACCTCACGCAGGCGATCGACGGTTCGCTCGAGCGCCTCGGCCTTGACTTCGTCGACCTGTTGTTCTGCCACCGCGCCGACCCGCAGACGCCGATCGAAGAGACCGTGTGGGCGATGAGCGACATCGTCTCGAGCGGCAAGGCGCTCTACTGGGGCACGTCGGAATGGACGGCCGACGAGATCCGCGCCGCGTGGGAGATCGCCGACCGCCATCACCTGCACAAGCCCGTGATGGAGCAGCCGCAGTACAACTTGTTGCACCGCATGCGCGTCGAGTTCGAGTACGCGCGGCTCTACGAGGACATCGGTCTGGGCACGACCATCTGGAGCCCGCTCGCGTCGGGTCTGCTCACGGGCAAGTACCTCGACGGAACGCCCGACGACTCCCGCGCCAAGCTCCCCGGTTACGAATGGTTGGCCGGAATGCTCACCGATCCGCGCACCAACGAGAAGGTGCGCAAGCTGAAGACCGTAGCCGACGATCTCGGTTGCACCCTGGCGCAGCTCTCACTCGCGTGGTGCACGAAGAACAAGCGGGTGTCCACTGTGATCACGGGCGCGAGCAAGGCGTCGCAGGTGCACGAGAACATGGCCGCCCTCGAAGTGGCCAAGCTCCTCGACCGAGACGTGATGGCTCGTATCGAGGAAGCCGTTCCGTTCACGGCGTAACCGGCGGCGGGTCGCGCTCCACGACCCACATCTGCATGCGTCCCGTCTCACCCGGTGCTTCCGGCGTACGGGCTTCGACGCGCTCCAATCGGTAGCCGAGGCGCTGCGGTATGGCGGCGCTGCGCACGTTGGCCTCGTCGCACACGATGATCATTCGGTCGACGCCGCCGAGTGTCAGGCCGGCCGTGGTCAGCGCGCGTGCCGCGGCAGTTGCGTAGCCGCGACCACCGGTGTCGACGCACAGCCAGTAGCCGATCTCGAGGGTGCGCGGCCCCCGGCGCGTCATGAGGCCGAACGCGCCGCGGAACGACTCGTCGGCGGCATCGAAGAGTCCGTATTGCCATTCCTCTTCGCGGGCGCGTTGCGCGGCCTGGCCCCGGAGCCGGCCCCGCTGGAAGCGCGGTTCGGCCGACTCCCGATCGGCCCAGGGCATCCACGGCTTCAGGTGCTCGAGACTTTCACCGACTGCCCGCGCCACCGCGTCGGCATCGTCGATCGTCAGCCAACGCAGATAGGTGCCGTTGTCGAGATCGATGCGCGCCGGCGGCGTGATGCCCGTACTCATAGGGGTTCGGCCTGCATTCTGCCCGCGCGCCTGGACGGATCGAATCCGGATATGTAGTATCCGGATTAACGGCAACCGAGAGGAGACCACTATGCGAGTGTTCGTTGCCGGAGCCACCGGTGTGCTCGGCCGGCGCGCAGTCGTCCGCCTGGTCGCCGCCGGACACCACGTCAGTGGCGTCGCGCGCACGCCGGAGAAGGCGGCGCAGCTCGAGACGCTGGGGGCCCACCCCGTGCGGGTCGACCTCTTCGACGCGGGCGCGGTCCGCGCCGCGGTCGCCGGTCACGACGCGGTCGTGAACATCGCCACCAGCATCCCGCCGATCGCCGACATGACGCTCGCGAGCGCCTGGGAAGAGAACGAGCGCATCCGGCGGGAGGCGTCGGGCAACCTCGTCGATGGCGCCATCGCGGCCGGCGCGACGGTGTTCGTCCAGGAGTCCCTGGCGTTCATGTACGGCGATCACGGCTCGGAATGGATCGACGCGGGCTCGACCGCCTTGGCCTCGTCCGACTTCTCCGGCGCGATCGCGGCGGCCGAGGCGAACGTCGACCGATTCCGCGCGCACGGCGGTCGGGGAGTGGTGTTGCGGTTCGGCCGCTTCTACGCGCCCGACAGCGATCAGGCCGAAGCGATGGTCGGCATGGCGCGCCGCGGCGTGCTCATGGACGCGGGCACGGCCGACGTGTACTCGCCGATGATCGACGTCGACGATGCCGCGGCGGCGGTCGTGGCCGCGCTCGGAGCGCCGACCGCGACGTACGACATCGTCGACGACGAACCGCTGACCCTCGCCGAGCGCCGGAGTGCGCTCGCGGCCGCGGTCGGGCGGCGCCGGTTGTGGGGTGCGCCGGGTTGGATGGCACCCAAGCGGGCGCACTACCTCACCCAATCCCAGCGCGTTTCGAACCGCGCGTTCCGCGCGGCAACGGACTGGAGTCCGCGCTCGCGCAGCGTGCGCGAGGGATTCAGCAAGCTGGTTCGCGCCCAGGGCATCGAACCCGTCCTGCCGTTGCGCGTGCGCCTGAGCCTCTGGGTGCTGGCGATCAGCGCATTCGCGCTGGGCGTGCAGGCCGAGTTCTTCCCGCGCTCGTTCTACGACGACTTCCCGTTCGGGCGGGGCTGGGTCGCGATGGACGGCCGCTACAACGAACACCTGATCCGCGACTTCGGCGCGCTCAACCTGGCGTTGCTGGTGCTGACGATCGGTGCGATCGTCGTGGGCACGCGGGCGATCACGCGCATCACCGCGCTTTCGTGGATCGTGTTCTCGGTGCTGCACCTCGTGTACCACCTGCGGCACCTCACGATGGCAATGCCCGGCTTCGACAAGGTGGCGATGATCACCTCGCTCTCGGTACCCGTGATTGCCGGGTTCATCATCCTGTTCGACCAGGCCCAACTCCCGGACGCCGTGGTGGACGTGCGCGATCCCGGCGTGTGGTCGGACGTCGCGCCGGAGCCGGCCCGTAATTAGCGGTCGACGCGGCAAGAATCGAGGAGTGCCGCGGCCGCTCGTTCTCGCACTCGCGTTGGTGGCACTGGTCGGGGCCAGTGCGTGCTCGTCGGCGAGCGCCGTCACTCTGCCCGACATCAATGCCCTGCACTGTTCCGAAAGTGCGCACGCCGCCACCCAGCCGTCGAGTTTGGCCGCGCTGACGGAGCTCGGTTCCAAGGAACGGGCGCCGCTCGATGGGCTGATCGTGCATTCGGGGCACGGAAAGGCCGGACCCGCGCCCGCGATCACCGTTCGGGGTGCCGACGAAAAAGCACTGGCGAGCGAGCTGCGCGCCGCGTCACTCGTCGCGTGTGAGCTTCGCACACCGGCCGACGCGCAGCGAGCGGGCTACGTCCTCTCCGCGAACTTCGACCAGGGTGTCGGCTCGCACTGGACCAACTGGAATCTCGTCGACGCACCGTTCGACGCGACGCGGCCGTCGATGTTGCTGTACGGCCCGCGCCTCGGTGTCACGCAACTGGTCGGGTTCTCGTATTGGGTCCGCACCTCCGATCCCGACGGGCCCGGCGGCTTCACCGGGTCGGCCGACCAATGGCACCGGCACTACGGGTTGTGCTTCGCGGCAGACCGGCCTGCTCGAACGCGAGGACGTGAACGATCCCACGACCTGCAACGGCGTCTATCTCAATGGTGGCGACATCTGGATGTTGCACGCGTGGGTGGTACCGGGCGCCGCGAACGTGTGGGGCGTGTTCGCGCCGCTCAATCCGCAGTTGTGCAGCCGAAACGTCGCCGACATTGCGCGTTGCCCGGGCCAGGAAGGACCGTGAACTTCTACGTCGCGTTGGCGGATCTCGTGCTCGTCGGGCACCTGCTGTTCCTCGCGTTCATCCCGCTCGGCGGCTTCCTCGCGTGGCGGTGGCCGCGAGTCATATGGGCGCACGGTGTCGCGATCGCGATCGGTGTCTTCAGCATCACGATCGGCTTCGACTGCCCGCTCACGACATGGGAACAGTCGCTACGGCGGCGGGGCGGGCAGCGGCCGTACGCCGACGGCTTCGTCGACCACTACCTCACCGGGCACGTCTATCCGCACGGTTACGACTGGGCGGTGCAGCTCTTCTTCGCGGCCTGCATCGTCGTGTCGTACGCGGGCCTGATCGTGCGCAACCGCGCCCGGACCCGGGCCCGTCAGTTGGCGCGGAACACGTAGAACGACTTGCGCGCCGGTGCGTTACGGAAGTGCTCGGCGTAGCGCTCCTGGATATCGCGCTCGACATCGGGTTGGCGCACGAAGCCGACCGCTTCGAACTGCTCGACCCACCAGTTGGTGTGCGCCCAGATCAGGTGACCGTTCACGGGGTAGCCGTCGTCGTCGCAGTGCAGAACGCGGAACGGCCGGTTCGCGGCGATGTCGTCGTGCCAATCGGCGACGTAGATCGGGAACACCTCGCCGAACACGTCGTCGTAGCCGTACGCCGGGATGTTCGCGCAGAACCAGCCGCCGTCGCGCACGTGGGCACGAAGTGCCGCGCAGTACTGCGGCAGACGATTCGGATTGAGGTGCTCGAAGATGTCGAGGCCGTACACGAGGTCGTAGTCCGACGGGAGATCGAGCTCGAGCAGGTCGCCCACGTGGATGTGCGCCTGCGCCTCGGGGCTGGCCCGGTCGTAGGCCATGCGGCTGACGTCGACCCCGTCCGCGTCGACATCGTGCTTGGCCAACACCTGCAGGACGGTTCCCGACGAGCAGCCGATCTCGAGCGCGCGTTTCGGCCCCAGGCTCGCGAGCAGCTCACCCATGATGCGCTTGTCGTCGTCGGGCTCGAGGCTCCAGACGCCGCCGTGTTCGTAGTAGCCGTCGTCGACGATGGCCTGCTCGAGCCAGTCGAAGTCGGAGTCGTCGCGCACGTCGAAGGCAACGAACGGGCTCGTTCCCGACAGGTCGGGTGCGAGCCGGTAGCGCTCGGGTTCGCGGCGCCGCGGTGTGGAGGTCGCGATGATCCGCTGCTCGTATTCCACCGAAGTCGCCAGGCTCATGACGATCTCCGCGGGTGAGATTCCCTGTTCGAGCTGGCTCACGAAGAACGCGAGGCCGGTCGGATCGGGCGCGCGGCCGAGGAGTCGGCGGTAGCAATCCTCGACGAAGGCTTTCGGGTCGGCGACGGCCGAGCGCGGCGGGCGCGAGGTGAGGGGTCGGCGGGGCACGGGCCGAGATTACGAGCTGGCCGGGCCGAGCGCGGGCGACTCCTAGGATCGATGGCGTGAACCCGTACCTCGTCGAGCGCCTGCAACCGTTCGGCACCACGATCTTCGCGGAGATGTCGGCCCTCGCCGTCGCGACCGGCGCGATCAACCTCGGTCAAGGCTTTCCCGACGCTGACGGTCCCGCGGTCGTCCGCCAGGCCGCCGTCGATGCCATCCGGGCCGGGCACAATCAGTATCCGCCCGGCATCGGTATCCCCGAGCTGCGCGCCGCGATTCGTGCGCACCAGCAGCGCTTCTACGGACTGGAGTACGACGCCGACACCGAAGTGCTCGTGACCGCGGGTGCAACGGAGGCCGTCGCGGCCACAATGCTCGCGTTGTGCGGACCCGGCGACGAAGTCGTGATGTTCGAGCCGTACTACGACTCCTACGCGGCGTGCGTGGCGATGGCGGGCGCGGCACGCCGCGTCGTCACATTGCGCACGCCGGACTACCGGTTCGACCCAGCTGAGTTGCGGGCGGCGATCACGCCGCGCACGAACCTCATCCTGCTCAACTCGCCGCACAATCCGACCGGCAAGGTGTTCGACCGGGCGGAGCTCGAACAGATCGCGGCGGTTGCGCGCGACCACGACCTCCTCGTCGTCACCGACGAGGTCTACGAGCACCTCGTGTACGACGGCGAGCACGTTCCGCTGGCCACTCTGCCTGGCATGCGCGACCGCACGATCACGATCAGCTCCGGCGGCAAGACGTTCTCGTTTACGGGTTGGAAGGTCGGTTGGGTCTGCGCAAGCCCGGAGCTGGTCGGCGCGGTGAAGACCGCGAAGCAGTTCCTCACGTACGTCAGCAGCGGCCCGTTCCAGTACGCGATCGCGGTCGGCCTCGAGCTCGGCGACGACTATTACGCCGCGTTTCGTGCCGAGATGCTCGACAAACGCGATCGGCTCTGCGCGGGTCTGGCCGATGCCGGCTTCGACGTTGTTCCGCCGCAAGGCACGTACTTCGCAACCGTCGACATCCGCGCGTTCGGTGAGACCGACGGACTCGCCTTCTGCCGATCGCTGCCGCACCGCTGCGGAGTCGTCGCGGTCCCGAGTGTCGTCTTCTATGACGATGTCGAGGCCGGCGCCCCGCTCGTGCGGTTCGCGTGCTGCAAACGCACCGAGGTGCTCGACGAGGCGTGCACTCGACTGAAGAGCCTGGCGAAATGATCGCATTCGCATGATCGTTGCCGCCGTCCAGCACGACATCGTGTGGGAGCAGCCCGCGGAGAACTTCGTGCGGCTCGCGCCGAAGATCGCCCGCGCCGCCGCGGATGGTGCGCGACTCGTCGTGTTGTCGGAGATGTATTCGACCGGCTTCTCGATGCACACCGAACGCACGGCGGAGCCCGTCGACGGCCCGAGCGCGCAGTTCCTCGTCGACCAGGCCCGAACACACCGCGTGTGGGTATGCGCATCCGTGCCGGAGCAATCAACCGATTCCGACGACGCGCACCCGTACAACCAGCTCATCCTGGCTGCGCCCGACGGCACGACGCATCGCTACGCCAAGATCCACCCGTTCACCTACGGACGCGAACACGAGCACTTCGCCACCGGAACCAACTTCCTGACCGTCGACGTCGAGGGCGTGCGCTGCTCCTTCTTCGTCTGTTACGACCTGCGCTTCGGTGACGAGTTCTGGGCGCTCGCCGCGCAGACCGACTGCTATGTCGTACCCGCGAACTGGCCCGCGGTCCGCGCCCACCATTGGAAGACCCTGCTGCGGGCCCGCGCGATCGAGAACCAGGCCTATGTGGTGGGCGTGAATCGGGTCGGCACCGGCGGGCGCCTGCACTACGAAGGCGACTCGATGATCGTCGACCCGTTCGGCGACGTCGTCGAGGCCGGCCACGGCGAGATGACGCTGACCGCGGAAGTCGACCCCGAACGCGTCCGCACCGTGCGCCGCGAGTATCCCTTCCTGCAGGATCGGCGCCGGATCACGTAGCGTCGGCGTCATGAAATTCGCCGCTCTTCTACGAGATCCCCGTCGCCCGCCCGTGGGGCCCCGACAGCGAGCACATCGCCTACAAGAACACGCTCGAACAGGCGATCGCGGGCGAAGCCGCGGGCTTCCACGCGTTCTGGACCGTCGAGCATCACTTCCTCGAGGAGTACTCGCACTGCTCGAATCCCGAGGTCTTGTACGGCGCGATCGCGAGCCGCACCACGAAGATGCGGCTCGGCTACGGCGTGCGGCTCATGCCCAAGCCGTACAACCATCCGGTGCGCACGGCGGAGTCGGTCGCGGTGCTCGACCTGTTGAGCGACGGTCGCGTCGACATGGGCACGGGACGGTCGGCGACGCGCATCGAGCTCGAAGGCTTCGGGGTCGATCCCAAGGACACCCGCGAGATGTGGCGCGAGGCGATCGAGCACGTCGTCGGTTGTTGGACCAACGAGCGGTACTCGATCGACAGCAAGTACTGGACGCTCGCCGATCGCCGCGTGCAACCGAAGCCGTTGCAGCAACCGCACCCGCCGATCTGGGGCGCGACCACCAGCGACGACGGCCACGCCCAGGTAGGTGAGCTCGGGCTCGGCTTGTGCTCGTTCGCGGTCGGTGTGTCGCCCGAAGACGTGAAGAAGAAGATCGACATCTATCGGGGTGCGGTGGCGAACTGCACGACGCCGATCGGAAAGTTCGTGAACAACCAGGCCGCCACGTTCACGATGGCGTTGTGCGCGCCGTCGCAGGACGAAGCGTGGAGCGCGGCGCGAGAATCCTTCGAGTGGTACCCGAAGGTCGGCGCGCGCCAGATCGCGCAGGTTGCCGAGTGGATGGAAGAACGGAAGCAGGAGCTGGGCAACTACGACTACGCGGCCGCGATGCGCGCGCACTCCGACGACGGCTCGCTCGACCTGCTCTCGCTCGAGTACCTCGTCGACTCCGGTGCGTGCGTGTTGGGAACTCCGGAACAATGTCTCGACGCGTGCAAGCGTTACGAGGCCGCGGGCGTCGACCTCCTTTTGTGTCTCGTGAATCCCTACAAGATCGATCACGCCACCGTGATGCAGACGATCGATCTGATGGGCAAGCACGTCATCCCGCAATTCGCGTAACGAGGTCGACTTCGACCGTGAGGTGACCAACTGTTTCTATGCGGCCGCGCCGGACATCGCCGGTGTGCTTGTCCAAGTCCAGCCCCGGAGCGCCCGGCGCGCCGGTCGAGCGAGTTAGAGGTCGGCGGGGATGGGGACGGTGTAGGTGTCGCGGCCGGAGCGCAGGACCTTGCCGGGGAGCGCGCCGGTCTGCTTGCCCTCGCTCACGATCGTGGTGCCGTTCACGATCACGCGTTGCACGCCGATCGCGTCGGCGAACAGACGCGCACTGCCGCCGGGGAGGTCGCTGACGAGCTTGACCTCGTCGGTGGCAACGGTGTCGGGATCGAACATCACGACGTCGGCGTGGAAGCCCTCGCGCAACTCGCCCCGCTCGCGCAGTCCGAAGAGCTGGGCAGGCGCTTGCGTCATGAGTTGCACGCACCGCTCGAGCGAAATCAGTTGCCGGCCGCGCAGCGTGTCGGCGAGGAATGATGTGGTGTACGGCGCGCCGCACATGCGGTCGAGGTGCGCGCCGGCGTCGCTGCCGCCGACGAGCACGAGCGGGTGATCCCACGCCTCGGCGCGCATCTGCCACGACTTCAAGTCGCTGTCGGACGGCAACGGCCAGAGAATCGTTGCCAGGTCGTCGTTGATGACGATGTCGAGCAACGTGTCGAACGTGCCCTGGTTGGCGCGCTCGGCGAGATCGGCCACGACCCGGCCCTTCAAGCCGTCGTTCGCCGCGGAGTACGTGTCGCCGATCTGGTAGCGGCCCCACGATGCGAGCCGGGAGAACACGCCCGCCTCGGGGGAGCGCGCCTTCTCGTTCATCCACTTGCGCACGGCCGGGTCGCGCAGTTTCGCGATCCGTTCCGGCACCGGCAGGCTCATGATCTCCGACCAGCCCGGCAGCATGAACAGCGCGCAGTAATTCTTGAACGACATGTTCATCTCGACGAGGGTCGGCATCGTCAACGCGATCGCGGTTCCACCCTGGGCCCGCGCGTGCTCACACGCGCCGACCTGGTCGTGGTAGCGCTGTGGCTCGCGCGAGTCGATCGTCAGCACGTTCCAGTTCAACGGGCGGCGACCGGCCAGCGTCATCGCCGCCATCTGGTCGACTTCGTCGTCGCTGAAGCCGCGTAGGCAACCGCTCGTTACGTATTCGAGCGTGGTGCCCTCGTGGCGCGACACCGCGCGGCACAGTTCGAGAACCTCGTCGCCCGTAGCCCAACGGGAGCCCACCGGTTCGCCGTCGCCGTCGGAGTGCGTGAACGAAAGCGTCGTGGAGAAGCCCAGACCGCCGGCCGCGATCGATTCCTCGAGCAGGCGCGTCATCGCCGCGAGCTGGTCGGGAGTTGCTTCCTTGCCGATCGCGTCGAGTCCCATCACGTTGCGCCGGATCGCGCAGTGGCCGACGAGGAAACCCACGTTCATGCCGACGCGATTGTCGACCGCGTCGAGGTAGTCGCCGAACGAATGCCACGACCACGGCACGCCCGACTCGAGCGCGGGCAGCGGCATGCCTTCGACCTTCGCCATCATGCGGCGCAGGTAGTCGGCGTCTTCGGGATTCACCGGCGCGAGCGTGAAGCCGCAGTTGCCCGCGATCATGCTCGTGACACCGTGAAGGTTCGACGGGGTGGCCGCCGGATCCCAGAACAGCTGCGCGTCGTAGTGCGTGTGCGGATCGACGAAGCCCGGCGCGACGACGAGGCCGTCGGCGTCGATGGTCTCCGCCGCTTCCTCGCTGATCTTTCCGATCTCGACGATCTGGCCGTCACGAATGCCGACGTCGGCCTGCCGCGCGGGCGCGCCGGTTCCGTCGACGACATTGCCCCCGCGAATGACGGTGTCGAGCATCAGTCCTCCTCAGTGACCTTTGCGCTTGGCCGCGTGCACGGCTTCCCGGCGCTTGGCTTGGGCGGTGGCGCGGGCCTCGCGTTCGCGCAGTTCGGCGGCGCGCTTGGCCTCCTTGGCGGCCTTGCGCTGCTCGCGCTTGGCTTCGAGGGCGGCCTTGTCGAGCACGGGCGCGGTGGGCGCGGCGAGCTCGGGCTTGGCCTCGACCACGACGGGTTCGCCGATGACGAAACGGTCGTCGGTCTCGAGGAGCTCGCGCATCGCGGGCCGGCACACCGCATCGCTCGCGGCGTAGCCCGCGAGCATCAAGGTGACGAGGTCGATGCCCTGTTCCTCGATGACCTCGGGCAACACCTCGAGGAGGTCGTCGCGGGTCGGGTCCTCGGAGCGCGGACCCAGGGCCTCGACGGTCTGGTCGTTGACGTGCTGGGCGAGCGCGAACAGCACCTGCAACTGGTGGTCGGGCCCCGCGGTCTGCAGCTTGCGGCGCAACAGCGGGATGAGCGCGTCGCCGAGGCGCATCGTGGCCCGGGGCATCTGCAGCTGGGCCGCGACCTCGAGCCGCGACTTCTCGCTCATGTCGGCGAGTGCCTGCCGCAGCGTGTCGTCGCTGAGGGCGGCGAGGGCCTGGTTCATGCGGGCGACGTCCGCTTCGGCCTCGGCCTGCTCCTCCTCGGTCAGCTCCCCGTGGTCGTGCCCCTCGTGGTCGTGGTCGTGCCCCTCGTGGTCGTGGTCGTGCCCGTCGTGGTCGTGGTCGTGCTCGACCTCGGCGACGACAGCTTCCTGCGGCTCGGCCGCGGTGGCTTTCGTGGCCTTCTTCGCCGGCGCCTTCTTGGCGGGCGCCTTCTTGGCCGCCGGCTCAGTCGCCTTCTTGGCGGCGGTCTTCTCCGCAGTCGCCTTCTGGGCAGTCGCCTTCTTGGCCGGGGCCTTCTTGGCGGGCGCTTTGGCCGTCGGTTTTGAGGTCTCTTTTTCGCTCATCGCCCTGCAGCTTCGCGCATGACGACCGGCTACCGTGGAGTGAGCAAGGCCGTCGACCTCTGACGGGAGAGCCCGGACGCTCGTCGAGAGTGAGCCGGGCGCCGAAGGAGCAACCACTCCCCGGAATCTCTCAGGCACCCGAACCGTCGGAGTCAGGCAACTCTGGAGTTCCGCGACAGAGGGGGAGTCGGGTCGAACGAGGCCCGCAACTTCACCGCGGAACGAGAGGACTCCAGCCGTGCCCGACCAGCTGGCCCCCGAGAATTCCCCTGAGAAATCCAACGCCGACGCCGGGAATCCGGACGCATTCGTCGATCGCCACATCGGACCGCGTTCCGACGAACAGGCCACGATGCTTGCCGCGCTCGGATACGGCTCCCTCGACGAGCTCGTGGGTGCGGCCGTCCCCGCGATCATCCGGGAGCCGCTCCCGCTCTCGTTGCCGGATCCCTTGACCGAGACCGAGGCGTTGGCCGCGCTGCGCACGTTCGCCGATCGGAACGAGGTCTTCACCTCCCTGATCGGTCTCGGCTACCACGACACCGTCACTCCGCCCGTGATCTTGCGCAACGTGTTGGAGAACCCGGCCTGGTACACGGCGTACACGCCCTACCAACCCGAGATCAGCCAGGGCCGGCTCGAAGCGCTCTTGAACTTCCAGACGATGGTCGCCGACCTCACCGGGATGGACCTCGCCAACGCGTCGCTGCTCGACGAGGGAACGGCCGCGGCCGAGGCGATGGCGATGCTGCACCGCATCAACGTGAAGGCCGCTCCGGTCTTCTTCGTCGACGCCGACACGCACCCGCAGACGATCGACGTCGTGCGCACCCGGGCCGAACCGTTGGGCATCGAGGTTGTCGTCGGCGATCTCGACGCCGCCGATTTGGGTGTCGGGTGCTTCGGCGTGCTCGTCCAGTATCCGGGCAGCAGCGGCCGGCTGCGCGATCTGGCACCGGTGGTGCAGCGGGCGCACGCGGGCGGCGCGCTCGTCGTGGTTGCCGCCGATCTCTTGGCGTTGACGCTGGTGACGCCGCCGGGCGAGGTCGGTGCCGACGCGGTTGTCGGCACGACGCAGCGTTTCGGTGTGCCTCTCGGCTTTGGTGGTCCGCACGCCGCGTACCTCGCGGTGCGCGACGAGCACCGTCGAACGTTGCCCGGTCGACTCGTCGGGGTGTCGATCGACGCCGAAGGCCGCACCGCGTTCCGGCTCGCACTGCAGACGCGCGAGCAGCACATCCGCCGCGAGAAGGCGACGAGCAACATCTGCACCGCGCAGGTCCTGCTCGCGGTCATCGCCGGTCTGTACGCGGCGTATCACGGTGCCGACGGGCTGCGCGCGATCGCGGGTCGGGTCCACCGGTCGACGGTCGGCCTCGCGGCCTCGTTACGCGCCGGCGGTGTCGAGGTCGTGCACGATCAGTTCTTCGACACGGTGACGGTGCGCGTCCCCGGACGCGCGGCCGAGGTGCTCGCGGCCGCGGCTGCACAACGAATCAACCTCCGGTTGGTCGACGCCGACACCCTCGGCATCGCGCTCGACGAGACGACCACGCCCGCGGTGCTGTCGGCGGTGTTGACCGCGTTCGGCGTGGCGCCTTCGGCGTCGGGCGACGATCACGACGCCGCGATCCCGTCGGCGTTGCGGCGCACGTCGGAATTCCTCACGCATCCGGCGTTCACCTCCCACCGCTCCGAACACCAGATGCTGCGCTACCTGCGCCGGCTCGCCGATCGCGATCTCGCGCTCGACCGCACGATGATTCCGCTCGGTTCTTGCACGATGAAGCTCAACGCCACCGCGGAGATGGAACCGATCACGTGGCCTGAGTTCGGGCGCATGCATCCGTACGCACCCATCGAACAGGCCCGTGGCTACGTGGAGCTGTTCGACGATCTCGAACGCTGGCTCGCGGAGATCACGGGTTACGACGCGGTCTCGTTGCAACCCAACGCGGGTTCGCAAGGTGAATACGCGGGGCTGCTCGCGATTCGGAAGTATCACGTGGCGCGCGGTGAATCGGGTCGTGAGGTCTGCCTCATTCCCGCGTCCGCCCACGGCACGAACGCGGCGTCGGCCGCGATGGCCGGCATGAAGGTCGTCGTGGTCAAGTGCGACGACGACGGCAATGTCGACCTCGACGACCTGAAGGCCAAGGCGGTCGAGCACGGTGACCGGCTCGCGGCGTTGATGGCGACCTACCCGTCGACGCACGGCGTGTACGAGGAGCAGATCCGCGATATCTGCGCGGTCGTGCACGAACAGGGCGGCCAGGTGTACCTCGACGGCGCGAACCTCAACGCGCTCGTGGGCGTGGCGCGGCCGGGCAAGTTCGGCGCCGACGTGTCGCACCTCAACTTGCACAAGACGTTCTGCATCCCGCACGGCGGCGGCGGACCCGGGGTCGGTCCGATCGGCGTGCGCGAACACCTCGCGCCGTTCCTGCCGAACAACCCGCTGCGCGCCGAGGCCGGTCCGGCAACTGGTGTCGGCGCGATCAGTGCCGCGCCGTGGGGCTCGGCCGGGATCCTGCCGATTCCGTGGATGTACGTGCGCATGATGGGCGGCGCCGGTCTCACGCGGGCCACCCACGTCGCGATCCTGAACGCGAACTACCTCGCCCAGCGGCTCGCGCCGCACTATCCGGTCCTCTACACGGGATCGAACGGCCTGGTCGCGCACGAGTGCATCATCGACCTGCGGCCGATCGCGCGCGACACGGGGGTGAGTGTCGACGATGTCGCCAAGCGCCTCGTCGACTACGGCTTCCACGCGCCGACGATGTCGTTCCCGGTGGCGGGGACGCTGATGATCGAACCGACGGAGTCCGAAGACCTCGGCGAGCTCGATCGCTTCGTCGACGCGATGATCGCGATCCGGGCCGAGATCGATCGCGTCGCGGCGGGCGAATGGCCGGCCGACGACAACCCGCTCCACCATGCACCGCACACCGCCGAAGACGTGACGCGCGACGCGTGGACCCGGCCGTACCCGCGTGAGCTCGCCGCGTTCCCGGTCGCGTCGTTGCGGCACACGAAGTACTGGCCGCCGGTCGGGCGCATCGACGGCGTGTACGGCGACCGCAACGTGTTCTGCAGCTGCCCGCCCGTCGAGGCGTACGAATAGTTAACGCGCGTCGGCCCAACCGCCGGGCGTGCGCCCGTCGGTGCGGACCAGCCGGTGCGCGAACTCCCAGCGCTCTCCGTCGGGCGCCGGGGTGAGCCGGTCCTTGTAGCGGCCCCAATGGTCGACGCCCGCGCCCGTCATCACGGTGAAGTAACTCGTCGCGGTGGCCTCGGTCGGCGACACCACGTCGACGCGCACGCTGGTGACGTGATGTTGCATGCGCCCGGGCGGCGCCGCAGTGACCACGTCGCCGTTGACTCCCTGGAAGAAGTCCAGGATCGCGGCGCGGCCTTCAGCCTGCGCGCCGCCCGTGCCTTGCACTTCCAACACCCCGCCGACCGCGAAGAGCGCCGCGACATCGGCGAACCGCCCGTTGTCCGCCGCGTACGTGTACGACGCGATCGTGTGCCGCACGGCTTCCCGCGCACTCACTTCCCAAAGCTCCACGGCCGGTGACGCTACCCACCAACTCGAACTGTCGTGACTTAGGCCCCCTATGTGGGCCCAACTCACGACAGTTCGGGGGGGGGGTTTCAGTGCAGGCGGGCGGTGGCGGCTTGGAGCGCGTCGGCGAAGGTGCGGCGCGGCGCGGGGCGGGCCGGGGAGTCGTAGGCGTCGAAGCGGGCGCGGACGATGGGCGCGGCAACTGCGGGGCGGGCCGCGGGGACAACCGGCTCCGCGACCGGCATGAAGAGCGAGTCGAGCGTGCCGAGCGCGTCGACGAGCTCGGCGAACGCGTGGCGGTCACCGCCGTGGTCGGGGTGGGTGACGAGCGCCCGGGCGCGAAAGGCGCGGCGAATCTCGTCGGGTCGAGCGTCGTTGCCGACGCCGAGCACAATGCGTGCGCGACGGCCGTCCATGGCCACCTCATCCTTGAATCCTGCTCCCGTCCTGGGAGCGACTTGCACCGCGGATCCTTCCGCGGCACTTCCTGATCGGCGGACGCTAGGCCGGCCTGAACCAAAGGAGGCCGACGGTGTCGGATGCGTGCTCGATCTCGACGATCACGGGGAGATCGAGCACCAATTCGGACGGTTCGAGACCGCGGAGGTTGCCGACGAGGCGCGGACCTTCGTCGAGCTCCACGACGAGGATCGCGTACGGCGGCGTGAATGCGGGATCGATCGCGCGGTGTGTCACGGTCCACGAGTAGACGCGTCCCCGTCCTGATGCCGGCGCCCACTGGTACTCGATGGAACCGCAGTGCGCGCAGCGGTGTCGTGGTGGATGGCGCCACGTTCCGCACGCCGTGCACCGTTGCAGATGCAGTTCACCTTGCGCGAGGAACGCGTAGAACTCACCGTTGAGCCCGACTGCGGACGGAAGCAGCCGATCGCTCATCGTTCGTTCCCCAACACGACGATGCTGCCGTCACCGAAATCGCCCCAACCCGTGACGCAGCCGATCTCGGCGTCGGCAACCTGCGCCGGGCCGGCGGCGCCGCGCAATTGGCGGACCGCTTCGACGACGTGGTTCATCCCCCACATATGCCCCTGCGACAACAGCCCGCCGTGAGTGTTCGTCGGCAGCGCACCACCGTCGAGCCGCAACACACCGTCGCGCACGAACGCGCCCGCTTCGCCCCGGCCGCACAGACCGAGCGCCTCGAGTTGCAGCAACACCACGTAGGTGAAGCAGTCGTAGATCTCCATGAAGTCGAGCTCGTCGGCCCGAACGCCGGCGGTGCTCAGCGCGCGGGGCGCGGCATCGGTCAAACCGATGCGGAACATGTCGGGCCGGTTCGCGATGTCGTCGGCGGGATACGGATGACCTTCGGCGCCGGCGAGGATCACCGCAGGAGAGTGCGGGAGGTCGCGCGCCCGGTCGACGGAGGTGACAACCACGGCCGCCGCGCAGTCGGTCTCGAGGCAGCAGTCGAAGAGCCGGAACGGTTCCGACACCCAGCGCGACTCCAGGTAGTCGTCCATCGTGAGTGGCGTGCCGCGCATCAGCGCGCGCTCGTTCAGTTGCGCGTGCGCACGGAACGTCGTTGCGATCTCGCCGGTGTCGGTCTCGCGCACGTCGTAGAGATGTTTGTAACGCATCGCGATCCACGAATAGAACTGCGCGGCCGAGCGCGCGCCGTACGGCAGGTAGTAGTCGAGAACGACGTCGCCGACCGCGCTGGCGTCCATGCCGCGGCGCGGTCGCGGAATTCCTTCGCGGGGGCGGAAGGCGGAGTAGCCATTCCAGCCGACCACGACCAGCACGTTGCGCGCCACTCCCGCGGCGACCGCCATCGCCGCGTGCTGCAGGGAGGCGACGGGGCTCGCACCACCCATGTGCACGGTGGTGGCGAGTCGCAGCGTGTCGAGGCCGAGGTTCGCGGCGAGCTCCTCGCTCGTCGTGTAGCCCGGGGGCGGGATGATGCCGTCGATATCGGTGGCGACGAGCCCGGCATCGGCGATGGCCGCGTCGGCGGCCTGGAGGATCAGCTCGACCGGCGTGAAGGGCGCGCCGCGCACATAGTCCGTTTCGGCGATACCTGCGATCGCCGCCCGCCCACCGAAGCCGTTCGCGTGCTCGTCCACGAAGTGCGGAACCTAGCCTGCGGTCCCGCGTCGCCTCCGGAAAGGCCGGTCGCTACCATTTCCCCGGCGGCGAAGTCGTTGGGGGGACTTGATTGACGTGGCGTGAGCGTTCGGGGCATTCGCGCAGGATTTTGCGCGCCCGCGCGCTGCTCGTCACGGCGTGCGCGGTCACGACCGGTGTGGTCGGGATCGTGGCGGCCGGCCCGGCCTGGGCGGCCGCGCCGTCGGCGCCCGCGCAACCCAGCGTGGCGGCCTTGAACGCCGCGATCGTGGTCACCTTCACCCCACCCGCCGACGGCGGCTCGCCCATCTCCGGTTACAACGCCGACTGCGTGTCGTCCGACGGTGGCGTCGAAGGAACGGGCTTCGGCGTGAGCTCGCCCGTCACCGTGTCGGGCGTGACGAACGGCAAGAGCTACACCTGCACGGTTACCGCCACGAACGGCGACGGGACGAGTGCGCCCTCGCCCGCTTCCGTTGCAGTAGTTCCGAACACGGTGCCCGACGCGCCCGCCCAGCCGTCGGTGGTCGCGCTGAACGCGTCAGTGGTGGTCTCGTTCAGTCCGCCGTTCAACGGCGGTTCCGCGATCAGCGGGTACACCGCCCAGTGTTCGTCTTCCGACGGTGGTGCGACGGGCAGCGCGTTCGGAGTTTCGTCGCCGATCACGGTGTCGAGCCTGTCGAACGGCAACACGTACACGTGCACGGTCCTGGCGACGAATGTCGACGGCGACGGCCCGGCTTCGCCGGCATCGGTTGCGGCCGTCCCGAACACCACACCCAGTGCGCCCGCGCAACCGACCTTGGCGCCGGGCAGTACGAGCATCGCGGTTTCGTTCTCGCCGCCGTTCGACGGCGGCTCGGCGATCACCGGCTACACCGCGAGTTGTGTGTCGTCCGACGGCGGCGCACCCGGCGACGCCCCCGGGACGTCGTCGCCGATCACGGTCTCGGCGTTGACGACGGGCAACACCTACACGTGCACGGTGTTGGCGTCGAACGTCAACGGTGACGGTCCGGCCTCCTCCCCGTCAGCCGCGGTCGTGCTCGGTTCACTGCCGGCTGCGCCCGCTGCACCGACCGTCGTCGCCACGGCCGGGCAGATCGTCGTGTCGTTCGTGGCGCCGTCCGACGGCGGTTCGGCGATAACCGGATTCACGGTGAAGTGCGTGTCGTCGAACGGTGGCGTCGCGAGCGCGAGCGTGGTCGGTGCTTCGTCGCCGATCACGGTGACCGGGTTGACGAACGGCAAGTCGTACACGTGCAAGGTGAGCGCGACGAACGGCAACGGTCCCGGCCCGTCGTCGCCGGCGTCGGCTGCGGTCGTGCCGAACGCGCTGCCGGGCCGGCCCGCGGCGCCCGCGATCACGGCCGGGAACGGGCTGATCGCCGTCGCGTTCTCCGCGCCCGCGAACACCGGCTCCGCGATCACCTCCTACACGGCCCGCTGCTTCTCGAGCGACGGCGGGGTCACGCACGGAGTGGCCGGCACGCGTACGCCGATCACGGTCCCGAACCTGAGCAACGGCTTCACGTACACGTGCACGATCTCGGCGACGAACGCCAAGGGCGAGGGCGCGCAGTCGTTGCCGTCGGCGTCGGTTGTCCCGTTCGGCAAGGGCTTCCGTTTGTTCTCCGGCGACGGTGGCGTCTTCGTGTTCGGCGCGTCGGCGTACTACGGATCGGCGGCCGGGCTCGCGCACTCGCTCGTCATCGGGATGGCCACGACGCGCGACAACAAGGGCTACTGGCTCGTGACCGTCGGCGGGAGTGTGTACGCGTTCGGCGACGCGAAGTCGTACGGGTCGATGGCGGGCGTGCGGCTGAACAAACCGATCGTCGGGATCGCGTCGACGCCGTCGGGTCACGGGTATTGGCTCGTCGCGACCGATGGCGGAATCTTCTCGTTCGGCGACGCGCACTTCTACGGCTCGACCGGCAACATCAAGTTGAACCAGCCGATCGTCGGTATGACCTCGACCGCGTCCGCGCACGGCTATTGGTTCGTCGCGGCCGACGGCGGTCTGTTCGCCTTCGGCGACGCACACTTCTTCGGCTCGGCATCGGGGCACGCGACGCGGCCGATCGTCGGCATGGCGTCGACGAGCTCGGGACACGGCTATTGGATCGCAATGGCGAACGGTCAGGTGTTCTCGTTCGGCGACGCGGCGCCGTTCAGCAAGGGCGCGTTGAGCGGGCTGCGGCTGCCGATCATGGGCATCGCGTCGACCGCGAGCCGGCACGGGTATTGGCTCGCGGCGGGCGACGGGGGCGTGTTCAACTTCGGCGACGCCCCGTTCTTCAAGTGGCCCGGACCGCTGGTGTTGAAGCGGATCATCCGGGGCGTCAGCCGCTAGAGGCCCGGAAGGTCGGGGCGCCGGACGACAGAAACGGCCCCCGCGACACTGCGGAGGCCGTTCCTGCTCGTGCGCGTCCGCTGAGGGGCGGAACCGCACACAGCATCGGACGCCATGCCCGGCCGACGTGAGTTTCCGTGACCCCTGTCACATCGATCTCGCGGGCTGCGATCTAGCGGGCGGCGGCCAGGGCGACGGCGGTGGTGTGGCTCGTGATCGGGCCGCCGTAGGTCTTGGCGTCGCCGAACGCGATGACCTCACCGTCGGAGAGCAGCATCCAGTAGCCGGGCGCGGCCGGCGTCGCCACGAACGCGAGCGCGGTCGGTCCCGGGCACCAGCCCAGGCCCGGCAACGAGCCCAGGAACTTCGAGTCGCCGAAGCTGAAGAGACCACCGTCGCGGGCCAGCAACAGGTAGCCGCGGCCCGTCGCCGTCGCGATCATCGACGTGACCGGCGCCGCGAGCTTGATCGAACCCGTGGAGCCGAGGAACGTGGCGTTGCCGAAGCTGAAGACACCGCCGTCGGCCGCGAGCAGCCAATAGCCGTGACCGGACGGCGTCGAGGCCATCGAGATCACCGGCGCGTTGAGAGCCATCGCGCCGGTCGACCCGTAGAACTCCGCGTCGCCGTACGAGAAGATCCCGCCGTCGCGCGCCAGCAACCAATAGCCCTTGCCGTCGGTCGTCGGCGCGATGCCGAGCATCGGTTGGTTCAGGTGCAACGTGTCGGCGCCGCCGTAGTTGTGCGCGTTGCCGAACGCGTGCACCGCGCCGTGCGCGTTGACCGTCCAGTAGCCCGCGCCGGAAGGCGTCGCCGCGAGCGCGACGTAGGGATCGCCGGCCGACGGCTTGGGCGCGCTCCCGAGCTTGGGAACCGTGCCGAAGCCGAGCACCGTTCCGTCGGCGTTCAACGTCCAAAAGCCCGGCCCGGCCGCCGGATTCGGGTGGCGCAGGGGATTCGTCGGATACGAACAGAGACCGTTCGCGCCGGCCCCCTGCGCGAGGCGCAGCGACGTGTAGGGATCGATGAACGTGTCGTCGGGGCGGTGGAGCTCGAAGTGCAGATGAGGATCGGTCGTCTCCGCTTCACCGCTGTCGCCCATGTACGCGATGAACTGCCCGCGCGTGACGTGCGCGCCCTGCACGATGCCCGGCGCGAAACGCCACCGGGCCGGATTCAGCCCGTCGTCGGTGCCGGGCGTGTCGTTGTTGATGTGCAGATACCAGTACTTCCAGCCGTCGGTCCCGGTGAGGATGAGCATGTTGCCGGAGTGACCGCTCGAGTCGCCGCGCACGAACGTGATCGTGCCGTCGTTGGCCGCGAGCTCGTGGTCGAGTTTCGCGCCCATGAGGTCGTTGCCCGGGTGTTGGCGCACACCACCGAAGTCGTCGAAGTAGTGCACGGTCTCGCGCACCGGGAACAACAACGGGTGGTACTCGGTGCCGTTCGGGGTGACGGCGGCGTGCGCGCTGGGCGCCGCGCACGTCAACAGCACGGCGGCCGCGAACACGACCACGAACAATCGGCGAATCAACTCGTTCCCCCTGGAACCTGGACCTCGGGACCGCGGCGCCGGCTCACCCGTTCGAGTGACCCGACCCGGCGGTTTCGACACCTCCCTTTCGGACGCGCGACCGCGCCGCTTGATGCATCCGGCGAACCGTTACGCCTGAGGGTGGCGGCGGTCTGCAGGCTGGTATGCTCCCCTTACTGATCGGTAACATTTGGTCGGGGGACCGTCGGGTCGAAGGGAATCGTCATGGCCGACTTCACGCTGGATCTCAACGAAGACCAGCTCCAGATCCAGAAATGGGTCCACGACTTCGCCGCGAACGTCATCCGGCCCGCCGGACCCGAGTGGGACGAGCGCGAAGAGACGCCGTGGCCGATCATCGAGGAGGCCGCGCGCATCGGCCTCTACTCGTGGGAGTTCCTCGCCAACGCGTTCAGCGACAAGACGGGCCTCACGCTCGCGCTCGTTTCGGAAGAGCTCGCCTGGGGCGACGCCGGCATCACGCTCGCGCTGCTCGGCACCAGCCTCGGCGTGTCGGGCATCGTCGGTAGTGGTACGCCGGAGCAGATCGCGGAGTGGGTGCCGCAGTGCTTCGGTACCGCCGACGACATCCACCTCGCCGCGTTCGCGGTGAGCGAGCCCGATGCCGGTTCCGACGTCTCCGGCCTGCGTACGCGCGCGGTTTACGACGAAGCCAAGGACGAGTGGGTCATCAACGGCGCCAAGACGTGGATCACGAACGGCGGCATCACGAAGGTGCCCACGATTCACGTCGTGGTCGCGACGGTCGACCCCGAGCTCAAGAGCCGCGGCCACGCCGCGTTCGTCGTTCCCGCGGGAACTGCGGGTGTGACGATGGGCCAGAAGTTCAAGAAGATGGGCATCCGCGCGTCGCACACCGCGGAAGTGGTGTTCGACGACGTACGCATTCCCGGCTCGTGTCTGCTCGGCGGCAAGGAGAAGCTCGATTCGCGGCTGCGCGCGCGCCAAGCAGGGAACCAGCTCCAAGGTGCAGGCCGCGATGAGCACGTTCGAAGCGTCGCGTCCGATGGTCGGCGCGCAGGCGCTCGGCATCGCGCGGGCCGCCTACGAATACTCACTCGAGTACGCCAAGACGCGGGAAGCGTTCGGTCGGCCGATCATCATGAACCAGGCGATCGCGTTCAAGCTCGCCGACATGAAGATGCACATCGACGCCGCCCGTCTCCTCGTGTGGCGCGCGTGCTGGATGGCCGCGAACGGCAAGCACTTCGAAGCCGGCGAAGGCTCGATGTCGAAGCTGTACGCGGGGGAGACCGCGGTCAAGGTCACCGAGGACGCGATCCAGGTTCTCGGCGGCGCGGGCTACGTGCGCGAACACCCCGTCGAGCAATGGCACCGCGACTCGAAGATCTACACGATATTTGAGGGGACTTCGGAGATTCAGCGGCTCGTCGTGGCTCGCAGTATCTCTGGCCTGCACATTCCTTGATTTCGATTGACTGCGCGGGCCTGCCACAACTGGTGGCGCATCCCTACTCCCATCCCTACTAACGCCGGCGGTCTCCTCGAAACAGACGCGGCGTGGTGGACGGGAGGCCGTAACGGTTGTCACTGGTTCATAGTTGCCGGACTGGATGACATCGCATTCGTCGATCTCGCAGATCTTCGTGAGCAGTTGAAGCGATCGGGGGTGGAGCCTCGCCCAGGCGTTCGCGTGGGCACCTCGCGTCCCGGTCGAAGCGTCGCGACAAACCGTTCGCCGGTTGCGAAGCAGGTAGTGAGCGTCGTGTGCGGCCGCTCGTACGCGGTGCCCGATCGCGGAGCGCTTGACCAAATCGCAGCCGATCGGCGCTGTTCGGAAAGCGACTGATCGCGCACCTTGCGTGCGCTTGCCCGAGTGGGCGCGCGGTGCGAGATCGGGCAATATGCGTGCGTGGTTACAGAGGCAGCGAGGTCCATCTACGAACTGCGGGTGATCGATCCTTCGGCAATCGAGCACAACCGCGCAGCAGCCAAGACGCTCCTCGTAAGCCTGCTCACCGCTCACACCGGTACGTGGGACTTGTTGCCAGCTCACGTCGAAGTCCAGATTGTTGACCGAAAGACGGAACAGGTCGTCTTCACCCGAAAAGCACAACCCGACGTGGCGCGCCTGCTAGCTGTCGACGCAGACGGCGGTCTCGATCGCCTCGACGCAGCGGACTTTGCTCGCGAATGGGGAATCGGAGTCGAAGCGAAGTCGATGCCTCCGACGCGACGTAACTGGCGTCGTGTGCCCGGTGCGCTGGTTCGTATGCTGCACGGGCGCGACCCACGGTAGAGACCAGCGCCATATCTGCCGATCGGGGTGCTCTCGGTGTGGCAGCTATCGAGCGCGGCCCGCGAGATACAACGGCACGAAGATCACGAACAGAACGAGGCAACAGGCGAACCACACTTCCGGCGTGTTAACGACGAACGCGCCGAACGAGAAGACGACCGGCGTGCCGCGCTGTGCCTGTGCTCGCGCGTCGAAGTAGACCCAGGTGTCGACGGCGAGGAAGACGGCGAGCACCACAAGAGGCAGGAGGGTGAGGGCGCCCAGGAGGTCCTCCTTCGGCATCGCGAGCAGAGCTCTCACGGTAGACGGCTTCTCTCTCCATAGACACCGTGGAAGCGCAGAACTGCC
>CAVPBG010000005.1:0-189716 GCA_963701825.1 uncultured Actinomycetes bacterium
CACCATGCCCAGCACTGCGATGAGTGCGTGAATGCGCTTTCGCACCTTGCCCCCTACCCGGAGATGATGAACGCGAGAACGAAGCCGAACAGCGCGAGCGCCTCGGTGAACGCGATCCCGAGGAACATCGTGGTTCGGACGGTGCCGGCCGACTCGGGCTGGCGCGCCATGGCCGTGATCGCGTTACCGACCACGAGACCGATGCCGATGCCGGGGCCGATGGCGGCGCCGCCGTAGACGATGCCTCGGCCGATCGCGGTCAACCCCTTGGTGGGGTCGGCAGCTGCCTGCGGCGAGGAGGAGATGGAGCAGAGCCACGTGGGTTCTCCCTTGTTTCTTTCCGGTAGTACGAACGGTTTTCCGGTTATTGCGAACAGTTACTTGTCAGTGCGACGGGTGCATCGAGCTGTCGATGTAGACAGCCGTGAGGATCGTGAAGATGAACGCCTGCAGGAAGCGCGACCAGGATCTCGAAGCCGGTCATCGCGACGAGCAGCGCGAACGAGAACGGCAGGATGACGACCGTGATCTTGGCCGCCCACAGCGCCGCGCAGAGCGACGCGAACGTCACCAGGATCAAGTGGCCGGCGAGCATGTTGGCGAAGAGTCGGACCATCAGCGAGAACGGCCGCACGATGAACGTGGAGACGAACTCGATCGGGATGACGAGGACGAGGATCGGCTTCGGCACACCCGGCGGGATCGAGCGAGTTCTTCAGGTAGTGCCGCGGTCCCTGCTTCACGACGCCGACCACGTTGAAGATGATCCACGTGAGCAGGGCGAGCGTGAGCGGCATCGCCGAAGCGTGCGTTCGCCGGGAACTGCACGAACGGGATGATCTCGGTGATGTTGCTGAAGAAGATGAAGAAGAACAGCGCGGTCAGGTACGGCAGGTACCGCAGGCCGTCCGTGCCCATCGTCTGCATGATGATCTGGTTGCGGACGAACCCGACGCCCGACTCGGCCGTGTTCTGCAGGATCCCCGAGGGCACGAGCGCGTCCTTGCGGCGAGTGCCGAAGTAGAAGACGAGCATCGTCGCGATCGCGGCGAAGACGTAGATGGCCGCGGTCTTGTTGAAACCGAGCGGTCCGCTTCCCCAGATCGTGACGTTGCTGATCGGCGGTACATCGACCGCGAGCAGGAGGTTCATTGGTCTCCGGTAGGTCGTGCCGGCTTCAACCCCGGCGCAGCGAGCGTGAGACTCACGTACTTCATTTCCCAGACGAGCAACCCGAGGTGAGAGCCGACGATCGTGATGCCGAGCGTCTGCAGATCGATGCAGGGTTGGTGGCGCAACAATACGAGTGCGACGAGGATCACGGCGAGGCGAACGATGTAACCGCCGAGCGCGGCGGCTCCGATTGCCGTGGGACCACTCTTCGCGGCGCGCGTCATGATCGCGGCGGCCGCGAGGAAGTTGACGAGCACGATGCCAAGCGCGATGGCTGCGCTCGCGGCACCGTCCCAGCCGCGGATCAAGCCGGCGACCAGGACGATCAACGGCGAGACCATGAGCCCACGGCGCACGATGTCGAGGGCGACCTCGCGTTCGACGAACGGGATCACCGGTTCTTGTTCAGCCACGGCTTCCCTTCCTCGTCGCGGGCGATCTGGTTCATGTACGTGTAGTAGGCGCGCATGCCGAGGCCGATGACTGCGAGCAGCCCGAGAACAACGGTGAAGAGCGGGCCGAGTACCGAAGCGGCCGTCGATCCAGAGACCGAGCAGCACGAAGATGACGGTCGTGGCGACGAGCTCGAACGCGTGTGACAACGCGTTCGAGAATCCGTGCCATGTGTCTCGCTGGTCGCGACGCTCCCCTGCCGGAACCACGCCGAAGCCCCTTCTGGATCCCGAGCGTCCGGGCCTCCGCCACCGTTGCCGGAGGGCGCTTGTGAATCCATTCGCAATCTATGGGCGGCGTGAAGAAAGAGTCAAACCGGAGCGCCCGATAATTACGGCGTTCATTACGGCGTTCGCCGGCAACCGATCACGCCCGGCGCCGGCGGCGTTCGGCGAGGTCGACGACCTCGTCGACAACCGGAACGACAGCCTCACCCGGATCGGTGCCGGTATGGCCCGTGGGATGCCGGGCCCGTTCTTGTTGTGTACGCCGCGTCCGGATTCCGGGGTGGAACCAGGCGAGCAGCAAGAGCGCCAACGCCGCCGACCACGAACGGCACGAGCGCGTTGCTCCCGCTCTTGGGGAAATACGTCGGCACCAGCGCGACGCCCGACAACAACGCCGTCCACGCCCACAGGATCACGACGGTTCGCCGCGGTCCGTGACCGAGCCGCATGAGCCGGTGATGGAGGTGGCCCGCGTCGGCCTGATGCCAACGCTGGCGCTTGACCATGCGCCGCAGGAACGAGAACACGGTGTCGAGGATCGGCACGCCGAGGATCACCACCGGGATCAGCGAGCGGGCGCGAAGAAGAAGAACGTGTTGCCCGAGAACGCGTGGTCGGTCCGTCCGCCGATCGTGATCGTCGGGACGGCGAGCAGCACGCCGAGGAACAGCGCGCCCGCGTCGCCCATCATGATCTTCGACGGGATGCCAGTTGAACGGCAGGAAGCCGACGCACACGCCCACCGCGATGATCGCGACGAGCGGGCCGATGTTCGTAGCCGTCGATGAAGCCGGCCTTGAACAGCCGGTCGGCGAAGAGGAACAGCGCGCCGCCCGCGATCGCGACGATGCCGACCGCCAAGCCGTCGAGGCCGTCGATCAGGTTGACCGCGTTCGTCATCAACACGACCCACAGCGCGGTGACGAGCGGCGCGAGATCTGGCGACGAGCACCACCGTGTCGGTGTGGAACAGGTTGAACGGCATCCGGAAGTAGAACATCACGACGCCGTAGCAACGCGAGCAGGCTCGCGGCGAGCACCTGGCCCGCGACTTTGGCCGGCGGCGACACGTCGATGAGGTCGTCGAGCGCGCCGACGACGAACATCACGCCCGCGCCGAGCATCAGCCCGAACGGCTCGGAGTTGTCGGCTGAACATCTCGTGGAACTGCGTGCATCTGCGACGCCACGGCCATCGCCGCGAGGAAGCCGACGAACATCGCCGCGTCCGCCGAGCGTCGGGGTCGGGCCGGGTGTGCACGTGCCGGGCGTCGGACGACGGCGCGACCACCGCGCCGAAGCGGATCGCGAGCCAGCCGCACCACCGGCGTCAGGAGCAGCGTGGTGCCGAGCGCGACGGCGCAGGACGACCGGCGTAGCCCTGTCACGCTGCGGCCCTTCGACGCCGTGCGCCGCGCAGGCCGGCGTCACGCGCCTTCGGGATACGGGGTGAACTTCGAGCAGAGCCGGTTGGCCTGCTCGCGCACGTCGGCCGCGACGGCGTCGTCGTCGACGGCCCGCAGCACGCGTGCCGATCAGCGCCGCGATCTCGCGCATCTCGGTCGGGGCCCATGCCCGCGGTCGTGACCGACGCGGTGCCGAGCCGCAGACCGCTCGTGACGAACGGCTTCTCGGGGTCGTTCGGGATCGCGTTCTTGTTGCACGTGATCCCGGCCCGGTCGAGCGCCTCCTGCGCGACCTTGCCGGTCACGCCGAACGGCCGGAGGTCGACGAGCATCAGGTGGTTGTCGGTGCCGCCCGACACGATGCGGAAACCCTCTTCGGTCGAGCCCGGCCGCCAGCGCCTGCGCGTTCGTCACGACGTCGGCCGCGTACTGGCGGAACGCCGGCTCGCTCGCCTCGCGGAACGCGACCGCCTTGGCCGCGATCACGTGCATCAGCGGACCGCCCTGCAGACCGGGGAACACGGCCTTGTCGATCGCGGCCGCGTACTGCTCGCGGCACGAGGATCGCGCCGGCCGCGCGGACCGCGCAGCGTCTTGTGCGTCGTGAACGTCACGACGTCGGCGTACGGAACCGGCGACGGGTGCGCACCGCCGGCGACGAGACCGGCGATGTGCGCGGCGTCGACGAGCAGCAGCGCGCCGACCTCGTCGGCGATCGCCCGGAACGCCTCGAAGTCGATGATGCGCGGGTACGCGGTGGCGCCCGCGATGATCATCCGCGGCCGCTCGCGCACCGCGAGGTCGCGGATCTCGTCGTAGTCGAGCACCTCGGTCGTCGTCGTCGACGCCGTACGCGACGAAGTCGTACATGCGGCCGCTGAAGTTGACCGGCGAACCGTGCGTGAGGTGGCCGCCCTGGTCGAGGCGCATCCCCATCACCTTGTCGCCCGGCTCGAGCAGCGCCATGAACGCGGCCTGGTTGGCGTTGGCGCCCGAGTGCGGCTGCACGTTCGCGTGCTCGGCGCCGAACAGCTCGCACGCACGAGTCGCGCGCCAGGTTCTCGGCGTCGTCGACGACGAAGTTGCCGCCGTAGTAGCGCTTGGCCGGGTAACCCTCGGAGTACTTGTTGGTGAGCACCGAACCCTGCGCCTCGAGCACCGCGCGGCGACGTGAAGTTCTCCGACGCGATGAGCTGGATCGTGGTGTTCTGGCGCTCGAGCTCGCGCTCGATGATGCCCGCGATCTCGGGATCGGTGCGTTCCAGTGGTGACGTCATCGACCTGACTCCTCGGTCTCGATGGCGGTGATCTCGTCGATCCGGCGTTGGTGGCGACCGCCCTCGAACGGCGTCGTCAGGAAGATCTGCGTGATCTCGTCGGCGAGCTCGGCGGCCACGATGCGGGCGCCGATCGACAAGCACGTTGGCGTTGTTGTGCTCGCGGGCCATGCGGGCGGTGTAGAGGTCGTTGCAGAGCGCGGCGCGGACGCCGCGGACCTTGTTGGCCGAGATCTGCTCGCCCTGGCCGCTGCCGCCGAGCACGATGCCCATCTCGGCGTCGCCGTCGGCACGACCGCGCGCGCCGACGGCCGCGCAGTAGATCGGGTAGTCGACCGGCTCCTCGGAGTCGGTCCCGAGGTCGTCGACGTCGTGGCCCCAGCTCCTTCAGCACCCCGATGAGATGCTGCTTGAGCGGGAACCCGGCGTGGTCGCTGCCGATCGCGATGCGCACCCGGCGAGTGTACCTGTGGGTCCTATTTATGGGTCGCTCGCGCTGCGCCTCTGCCGAGCGGCTTCGCGAGCGAGTGGCAGAGCCTCCACTGCCGCTCCCGATGTGCTGTCGCACGGCCCAACTAGCGTCCTCTTCGTGGACGGCGAGGATCTGCCGCAGATCACGCCCGCGCATCTGCGCCGGGCCGACGACATGTGCCGCCGCCGCCTGGCCCGCGAGGTCCGCGGGGGCAAGCGCAACGCGAACAAAGCCGGCGACATGCGATTCGCGGTGTCGAATCGCATGCGAAGCCGACGCCCGGCTCGCGCAGGCCGAGCTCGGGCCGCCGCGCGCCGAGGCGTTCGTCGAGCCCCGGCGAGCTCGAGCCCGAACAGCAGGCGCTCTACCGCGCCGCGACCCGCGGCTATCTCGACGCGTTCGGCGACGCCCGGAGCGCGCGATCGTCGACCTCGGCTGGCGCACGCATCTACCCGAGCTCGGCGTCGAACTGTCGTCGAACCTCGGCCTCGCGGCCGAGCTCGCCGACGGCGGCCGCGAGCTGCGCCGGATCTCGGTCGGCGCGCGCCGCGACGCGCAGTTGCTCGATCCCGTCGACATCCGGATTGCGCTCGTGCGCACCGAGGAGTGGGCGCCGGTGCAACTCGAGATCGTCGCCGCCGACGTGATCGAACAACGGCGCACCACCTATGTGCCCGACCTCGACACGGAACGCGCGGCCGCGCACGAGTGGATCGGCGAACGCGTCGCCACGGTTCTCGAGCTCGCGGCCGACGCCCGACCGCAAGCCGGCCGCGACTGCCCGGGTTGCGCGTTCATCTCCGGCTGCACGAAGCACTCCGGTTAGCCGCGGCGCGAACGTCGAGATGCCATGAGCGCCAAACGCCTGCTCTCCGACATCGTCTCGTTCACACCCGCAACTACGACGACTTTCACGCAGCTGCCCGCGCCTGCTTCTACTGCACCGCGCTCCTCGGCCTGCCCGCGAGCGATCCCGGCGCCGTCGACCGACCAGGGTCTGCTCGTGCACGACATGCTGCGCAAGATCCACGCCGATGGTCGAATGCCACGACGTCGCGCACGTCGCCGACGTGCTCGGCGCGCACGGCATCGACACCGACCGACCGTGCGCGAGATCGTCGCGCGCCACGCCCGGCGCTGCCCGTCGCGCGACGTCGACGGCGCCGCGCACGAGGTACGACGTCGCCCGCTTCCACCGTCTCCCGCCACCGATGTTCATGGCCACCGCGCGCATCGACGCGGTGTGGATCCACGACGGCATGCTCGACGCACGCGACTACAAGACGGGCGGCCGCTTCGTCGACACGGTCGCCGACGATCCCCGCCGCCCACGTGCAGGCTTACGTCTCGGCCGCGCAGGCCGCAGTCGCGCGGGCTCCGACTGCGGCTGCGCTACGAGTACCTCCAACCCGAAGTCGACGAAGACCCAGAGCCGTGGGAGCTCGACGACGAAGACATTGGTCGCGATCGAGGAAGAGCTTCGGGCCGCGGTCGAACGCATGTGGAAGCAGGAGGAATGGCGCGGCGTCGCCGACGATCGACGTGTGTCGCACGTGTCGCGTACCGGTCGATCTGTCGCGACAGCGCCGCGCCCGGCGAACCGGCCTGGCCCGTCCTCAGCATCGACGCACCCGGAGCGGATCGATAAGAACCTCGACCGGTAGGGTGACTCGGTGGCTGAAATCGATGGTCGTGCCCCCGTCATCGTGGGCGTCGGGCAGACGAATCAACGCGTCGCGGCCGACCAGGCCCAGCCGCCGATCGAGCTGCTCGCCGACGCGGCCCGGCTCGCCGACGCCGACAGCCGGCGCACCGTTCGTCGCTGCTCGACGCGCGCCGACGTGCTCGCCGTCGTCGCGATCGGTGTCGTGGCGCTATCCCGATCCCGGCGCGCTGCTCGGCCCGCAAGCTCGGCATCGCGCCGCGCGCCACCGCGGTGTCGACCGTCGGGGGCAACAGCCCGCAGCTCCTGATCGAACGAGATCGCGACCCGGATCCAGCGCGGCGAGCTCGACGTCGTGCTCGTCGGCGGGGCCGAGAGCATGCACACGCGCTGGCGCGCGCGGCGCGGAGCCGCGCGTCGAGCTCACCTGGGAGACCGGCGACGACCAGCCCTGCGCGTTGGTGATCGGCGACGACACGCCCGGCGCGAGCGAATACGAGACCGCGCACCTGGCGGTCGCGCCGCACGATGGTCTACCCGCTGTTCGAGACCGCGCTGCGCGCCGCGCTCGGCCACAGCGTCGACGAGCACCAACGCGCACGTCAGCGAGCTCTGGTCGCGGCTTCGCCGCGGTCGCGGCCGAGAACCCGCACGCGTGGTCGCGTACCGCGTACTCGCCCGAAGAGATCCGCACGATCTCGCGCCGACAACCGCATGGTGTGCTTCCCGTACCCGAAGCGCATGTGCGCCAACATCGACGTCGACCAGGGCGCGGCGGTGTTGCTGTGCTCGTACGAAGCGGCGCGAGCCGCCGGCGTACCCGACGACCGAATGGTGTTCCTGCACTCGGCCGCCGAAGCGCACGACCATTGGTTCGTCACCGAACGCGTGGTCGCTCGCGGAATCGCCGGCGATCGCGGCGACCGGACCGGCCGCACTGGCTGCCGCCGGTGCGACGCATCGACGACATCGCGCACATCGACCTCTACTCGTGCTTCCCTTCGGCCGTGCAGATCGGGCGTGACGCGCTCGGGATCGGCCGCGACGACCCGCGGCCGCTCACCGTCACCGGCGGGCTCGGCTTCGCCGGCGGTCCGGTGAACAACTACCCGACCCACGGGATCGCGACGCATGGTCGACGTCCTGCGTGCGCGACCCCGACGACGCTCGGGCTGCACGACCGCGCTCGGTTGGTACATCACGAAGCACGCGGCCGCGGTGTGGTCGGCCCGTCCGCCCGCGCAGCCGTTCCGCCGGATCGATCGTGCAAGCCACGGTCGACGCGCAGCCGCGGCGCGGGCGCGGCCGGTCTGGTCGACGACCGAAGCAACGATCGAGGCGACGTCGGTCGCGTTCGAGCGCGACGGCAACCCGTCGGTCGGGATCGTCACCGCGCTCGCCGCCGACGGCCGGCGCGTGCTGGCCAACGCCCGCGACGGCGACACACTGGGCGACATGGTCAACGAAGCCTGGGAAGGACGCCGCGTGAAGTTCACGAACGACGGGTCGACGAACACGGTGGCGGGCTGATGGCGAACCGCACGCTGCAACCGTCGCGCGGCCTGATGTTGTGGCGGGGCCTGCGCAAGAAATGCCCGCGGTGCGGGCAGGGGAAGCTGTTCCACCGCTGGTTCTCGATGGCCGCCGACTGCCCGCACTGCGGTCTGCATTTCGAGCGCGAAGCCGGGCTACTGGATCGGCGCGGTCGCGATCAACACCGCCGTGATCGGATTCCTGTTCGCGGTGCGTTCTCGTCGCGTTCAGCGCGGCGACGGTCCCCGACGTCCCGTGGGTCACGCTGCTGTTGCTCGAGATCCCGCTCATGGCGCTCGGACCGATCGTGTTCTACCCGTTCTCGAAGACGCTCTGGGTCGCGATCGATCGCGCGTTCCTCGCGCACCTCTGACCGTCGGCACACCTCCGACGCGGCGGGCCGCGCTGCGCTCAGCTCGGGCGCAGGTCGACCGTGAGCGTCAGCACACCGTCGACGAACGTCCACGTGGCGTCGCCGACGATCGCGAAGTCCTGGAAGTCGAGTTGCGGCCTGCTCGAGGAACTGCTGCCGTTCCGGCCCGCAACCGGCGGCAGCGGCCGGTGCTTCACGGCGGCGGCCCGTTCGCGGAAGCGCTCGAGCATCGCGTCGACGTCGAGCTCGTCGTCGGCAGCCATGACCACGAACGCTACCGCGTGCGCGCCACGAGGACGCGGGCCCGGCCGGTGAGATCGTCGCGCACGAACACCTCGGCGATAGCCGAGCGCGCGGGCGTGCTCGCTCATCGACTCGGCCTGGTGCGGCGCGATCTCGCACACGAGCGCGCCATCCGGCGCGAGCCAGTCGGGCGCGAGCTCGAGCAGGTGCTCGAGCGCTTCGGTCCCCGTCGGTCCCGAAACGAGGGCGAGCCGCGGCTCGTACTCCGCGACCTCTTCCGGCAGCTCCGCGACCTCGTGCTCGGCGACGTACGGCGGGTTCGAGACGATGAGCGCGAGCGCGCCGCGCAGCGTCGCCGGGCAGCGGGTCGAACCATCGCCCGCGCCGCGTCACGCGACCGCGCGTCGCCGCGCAGCCGGCGATGTTCGCCCGCGCCGACGTCGAGCGCGTCGTCACTCACGTCGGTGGCCCACACCTCGACGTCGGGCAGCTCGGCCTCGAGGGCGAGCGCGATCGCACCCGAGCCGGTGCCGATGTCGGCGACCGGCGCGACCGCGCTCGACGTCGACCAGCGACAAGCGCCGCCGCGTGCGCCGCAGACCCGACGGCGCCGCCTCCTCCAGCGCGACCTCGACGACCTATTCGGTCTCCGGACGTGGGATGAGCACCCGCCGGTCGACCAACAGATCGAGGCCGCGGAACGACCACAGCCGCCCAACACGTACTGCAACGGCTCGCCCGCGACGCGGCGGCGCGACCATCTCCCGGAGCGACTGCTCGCGCGCGCTCGGTGGGCGTTGCTTCGGCGATGTCGAGCCACTCGCCCGCGTCGTAGCCCGACACCTCCTCGACCATGAACCGCGCTTCGGCGTCGGCGGGACCGATGCCCGGCATCGGCCAACGCGCGGACGGCAACTGTCCGCAGCTCACGCCACGTCATCGAGCGCCCGTAGTCGCGCGCGTCACTCGCCGCCGAGCTGCCGTGCGCGTTCGTCGGCGGCGAGCGCGTCGATGACTCGTCGAGCTCGCCGTCGAGCACCCGGTCGAGGGAGTGCAACGTGAGCGGGATCCGGTGATCGGTGACCCGGTTCTCCTTGAAGTTGTAGGTGCGGATCTTCTCGGAGCGACCGCCGCCCTTCACCTGGTCGCGCCGCGCCGCGCTCACCTCGGCGTGCTGGCGATCCTGCTCGGCCTGCAACAGGCGGGCGCGCAGGATCCGCATCGCCTTGTCCTTGTTCTGGAGCTGGCTCTTCTCGTCCTGGCACGACACGACGAGGCCGGTGGGCTTGTGCGTGATGCGCACGGCGGAGTCGGTGGTGTTGACCGACTGGCCACCGGGACCGGTCGACGCGGAACACGTCGATCTCGAGATCGTTCGGATCGACCTCGACGTCGATCTCCTCGGCCTCGGGCAGCACCGCGACCGTCGCCGCGCTCGTGTGGATGCGCCCCTGGCTCTCGGTCTCGGGCACGCGCTGCACCCGGTGCGGACCGCCCTCGTACTTGAATCGGCTCCACGCGTCGTCGCCCTTCACGAGGAACGTGACGTCGCGGTAGCCGCCGTGCTCCGACGGCTGGCTCGACAGCACCTCGATCTTCAGCCGCGTTGCGCTCGGCGAAGCGCTGGTACATGCGGTAGAGGTCGCCGGCCCAGAGGTTGGCCTCCTCGCCGCCTTCGGTTCCCTGGATCTCGACGATCACGTTGCGGCCCTCGTTCGGGTCGTGCGGCAGCAGCAATTCCTTGATCCGGCCTTCGAGCGCGTCGACCTGCGCTTCCTTGTCGGCCAACTCCTCGCGCCAGGCATCACGCTCGTCGGGGTCGGTCGACCGCGTCGAGCAGCTCGCGGGCGTCGGCGACATCTTCGTTGCGCGGCCTTCCAGTCGTCGTACGCCTCGACGACCGGCTTCAGCTCTGCATGCCGGCGCCCCGCGTCTCGGGACGCGCGCCGGTCACCCGCGGCGTGGATGCGGGGAAGGTCGGCCTCGAGGCGATCGAGCTCTCGGCGAGCTCTGCGAGCTGTTCGAACATCGTCGGAGGGTACCGGCCCCGCTCCGGACCTCCCGGCCATTCACCCAGAGCGCGATTTCTGCTCAAGCCCAACGCGCAACGGGTCGAATACACCGGCAGGTACGGGCTGGGAACGATGTCTGCCAGGGACGGCAGCATGAACGTACCGAACATCCTGCAGAGTCCGGGGAGCGTCACCACGCTGTCGCGGACAGGCTCCGGCGGCGAAACCACGCCCCCGGCCGCAGCGGGGTCACCCGCGGCGCAACGGGGCGCACGCGGCGCGGACGGGGATCTCGTTGACCGCTGTCGCCTGGTTCGACGTCAACGGTGACGGTCGCATCGATCCGCGCAGCGCCGACTCCGGCGGCGACGCGACGCTGCTCGTCCCCACGCACGAAGTCGATCTCCCGACGTACTCCACGCGCGGTCACCAACCCGCGGGCGTCGCGCTCGGCGCACGCCCACATGGTCGGCGACAAGCCGATCGGAACCGGTCCGGGGAACGCGGCACAGACGAACCGCGCCGTCGGTTCGTATCAGCGCTACGGCCAAGCCGCAGCCGCGCCGGTCGCGGTCGCGGGTGCGCCGACGAACACGACGGTTCCGCTCCCCGGTTCGGGTCCGCCCGCCGTCGACACCGTGACCGCCAATGCCGTCGGTGCACCGCCGGCGTCGACGGGCGTCGCCACGACCGGCAACGCCGCCCCCGACATCGCCCCCGCCAAGGCCACCAACAGTTAGCAACCCCGACCAACTGTCGGCCCGACCAACTGTCGGCCCGACCGACTGTCGGGCACGCTCACGTACCGCTGCGGTAGGTGAGCGTGCCCACAGTTGGTGGGGTTGGGGGTCTTCGGCGGGGTTAGCGGTTGGAGATGAGGCCCTCGAGGCCGCCGGGGCCGACGGCGGACTGTTCGGCGAAGTCGTCGAGCATCTGGTGGAAGTCGTCGTTGCCGGCGCGGTCGGCCATCGCCCGCGGGCATGGCCGGGAACGCGTAGTCGGCGCGTCGGCAGCGGCGGGTGATCGCTCGGCGGGCTTGCGCGCCATCACCGCGTCGACGATCGGCGCGAGCCGCTGCTCCTTGTCGCGCGTGCAGCTCGCTCGTCGCGGTCCGCGAACTCGGGCAGCACCTCGCGGCCGAACAGCTCGAGCGCCTCCATGATGTGCTCGTGGCGGTTCTTGCCCGCCTGGAAGCAGAAGATCACCTGGTCGACGCCGCACTCCTCGTAGCGCCGCGAGGTACTCGCGGATCTGGTCGGGCGTGCCGACCGCGCCCCGCAGCCCGCCGATCGCCCTGCTCGACGACCTTGGCGCCGAGGCGATCTTCGTTCTCCGACGCGGCGATGCACCGCTTCGGGGTCGTAGCCGTGCTCGGCCCGGCGCTGCTGGAACTCGTCCCACACGCTCGGTCACGCGCCGGCTGGTGCCGGCCGAACACGTAGTAGTGCGCGAGCGAGTAGCCGAAGAAGTTCGCGCCTTCGATGCCGCGGCGCAGCGCTTCGTCTTCGTCCTCGTGACACATGAACGTGGTGACGCACGCGACGTTGGCGTTCACCGCGTCGCCGATCGGCACGCCTTCCGTTGGCGAGCGTCGCGTAGTAGTCGTCGACCCAGTACTTCGCTTCTTCGGGATCGACGAACGCGAACGCGAGCGCGCCGATGCCGTTCTGCGCGGCGAGGTGAATCGTGTCGCGCCGGCTGCACGCGACCCACAACGGCGGGTGCGGCTTCTGGCGCGGCTTGGGCACGACGTTGCGCGGCGGCATCGTGACGAACTCGCCCGAGTGACCGGTGAACGGCTCCTCGGTCATGCACCGCACCGCGACGCGCAGCCCCTCTTCCCACATCGCGCGCTTGTCGGTCGGGATCGACCATGAAGCCGCCGAGCTCGGCCTCCGACGACGACTCGCCGGTCCCGAAGTCGGCGCGGCCGTTCGACTACGAGGTCGAGCATCGCGATGCGCTCGGCGATGCGCGCGGGATGGTTGAACGGCGGCGGGGTCTGCACGATGCCGTGCCCGAGGCGGATGCTCTTCGTGCGTTGCGACGCGGCCGCGAGGAACACCTCGGGCGCGCTCGAGTGCGAGTACTCCTCGAGGAAGTGGTGCTCGACCTCCCACGCGTAGTCGATGCCGATGCGAGTCGGCGTACTCGATCTGCTCGAGCGCGTCCTGGATCAGGCGGTACTCGGAGTCGTCCGTCCCACGGGCGCGGCAACTGGTGCTCGTAGAAGATCCCGAACTTCACGCCCGATACCTCGACGCCTGCACCGAGTGCCACGAAGCCCTCGAGGACGTCGTCGCGTCGCGGGTGCGCGGCGAGCGCGTGCTCGACTTCGCCCATCGCCTGGCGCACGAAACCCTCGCGGTTGGCGCCGAGCGACAGCTCGAGCGCGGCGTCCCAGATCGTCCCGATCACTTCGGTGCCGGCGATCTTCGCGCCCGACTCCCCGACGAACGTGCGGTCGCGCATCTCGGTGAGCGCGGTGCGGAGGTAGTCGACGTGCGGCGTCTCGTCGGCGCGGACGTAGCTGACGAGACGCGGCCGCGTCGCCGTCGCCGGCGACGAGATCGCGTGTCGGCGAGCACTTCCTCGGCCCACGCGAACGTGTGGAACGCCGACACCTCGATGAAGAGCAGGCCGACCATGCGGCGCACCATCATCTCGAGCGAGAGGTCGATGTCGGGGAACCGGCGCAGCGCCTCCGCGTTGCGGCGAACCTCTTCCGGCGTGGGCGGCTTGCCGTCGGCGGCGCACGATCCCCATGCGCACGAGCATCGTCTGCGTCATGTCGTCGGTGACCGGCGTGCTCGAACGCGATGTCGCGCGCCGCGAACCACATCTGCTTGTGGCCCGCCTTCTTCTTCCCATCCGGCTTCGTCACGCGCGTGCGCCTCGAAGAGCCCGCTCTGCAGATGCTCGATCGCGGTGCCGGCGATCGCTCTCGTCGAAGTGCGACTGCATCTTCTCGACGCTGCACCGGGCGGATCATCGAGCCGAAGCCTTCGACCGTGCCGATGCGCGTCAGCGACGCAGATCGTCGGCTCGCGCACTCCCTCGCGGAGCAGGTACTTCGTCTGCGCGACGTTCGGGAACACCTCGGGCCACAGCTCGAGCGGCGCGTCGAGGATCTCGCGTGCCGAACTGCTCGCGGTGCGACTGCTGCCACGCCTTCGATCGCGGGCACGCGGTTCTTCGTGCGGGGCGACACGTAACGCCCGTCGTCGGTGAAACCGCCGTGGCAACGCACGCCGCCGGCGACGAGTGGCTCGGCCACGACGTCGTTCGCGAGCAGCTCGGCCTCGGTCCATGTCAGCTGAAGATTGCTCACGGGCACGAGTGTATACGCTAGAGTTACACCCATGGCAAGCGCGATTCCCAGTGCCCCGACCGCGCCCCGGCGCAGCCCGGAACGCCGGCTCGCGCTGTTGCAGGCCGCCGCGGAGGCGTTCGCGCACGCGGGCTACGCGGCCACGTCGATGGACGAGATCGCGGCGACCGCCGGCATCACGAAGCTCATCGTCTACCGGCACTTCCAGAACAAGGAAACGCTGTACCGGGCGGTGCTCGAGCAGGTGTTCGACCGCCAGGTGGAGTTGTTCCTCGCCAACATCGCCCAGGGCCTCGAAGCCGGCGGCAGCACGCGCGCACTGCTCGGAGTGGCGCGCGAATGGCCCGACGGCTTCCGCCTCCTGTGGCGCCACGCGGCCCGCGAGCCGCAGTTCGGCGAATACGCGCTCTCGCTGCGCGACGTGGCCGTGAACGCGGCACGCGGAGTCGTCACTCCCCTGGTCGCCCCCGAGCTCGCGGAGTGGGCCGCGCAGGCATTGTTCGACCACCTCGTCGACGCGGTCCTCGACTGGCTCGACCACGGCTCGGCCGCGTACGACGACGACTTCATCGCGCTCGAGACGGCGGCCATCCAGGCGACCGTCGCGGCGTGGGCCGCCACGTCGACGGCGCGCCGCGCCTAAGCCAGACCGCGGGTGCGATCGCCGGGACGCGCCGACCGACGCGGGCGTCGACCTCGGCGAGCTGCTCGGCGGTCATCACCGCACGCAGCGACGTGATCGCGACCTCGAGCTGATCGAGGTCGGGCTCACGTGTCGTGAGCTTCTGCAGCAACAGCCCGGGCCGCATCAGCGCCCGCACCCAGCGTGGTTGCATGTTCTTGGCCGACCAGCCGGATCACCTCGTAGCTCAGGCCCGCGATCAGCGGGATCAGCACGATGCGCGACCCGATGACGAACCAGGAGATTGGGCCGCGGGATCACCGAGTACACGAGGATCGCGACGACCATCACGGTCAGCAGGAAGTTCGTGCCGCAGCGAACGTGCGCGGTCGAGAACTGCTGCGCGGTCTCGGGCGTGAGCTCGACGTCGTTCTCGTACGCGGCGATCGCCTTGTGCTCCGCGCCGTGGTACTGGAACACGCGCCGGATGTCGCTGAGGCGCCCGATCGCGAGCAGGTAGCACGACGAAGAGCGCGAGCCGGGCGACGCCTTCGACGACGGGGAACGAACCGTGGAACAGGTGACCGAGAGACCGGCCGGCGAACGCGGGCAGGACGATGAACAGCGCGCTGAACACGATCGCGGCGACGCCGACCGACCAGCCGATCACCTTCTCGGAGACCTGCTCTTCTTCGGGTACCTGCTGGTTCGCCGACCAGGTGAGCGCGCGGTACCCGAGCCCCAGGGACTCGCCGAGACCCATGACGCCGCGGAGGACCGGAACGTCGCGATAGCGCTCCGCCCAGCCGGGAACCTCGCGCACGTCGACCGCGATCGAGCCGTCGGGTTCGCGCACCGCGACGCCCACGTCGACGCGCCGCGCATCATGACGCCCTCGAGCACCGCCTGGCCGCCCATGTACCGGGGTTCGGCCCTGTTGGCGGCTTTGGCCGAGGGCACGAGGGTTACGCCTTCTTGGACCTTGGCCTTCGCGGCGCGGCGCTGGAAGCGCTCGACCCGACCACCGGTGTCGACGAGCTTCTGCTTGCCCGTGTAGAAGGGGTGGCACTCGGAGCAGAGCTCGACGCGCAGCTCGGAGGCGGTCGAGCGGGTCGTGAACTCGTTCCCGCAGGAGCAGTGCACCTGGCACTCGACGTATTCGGGGTGAATGTCGGTCTTCATGATGGATCCAGTCTAGGGGCAGGCACGCCCTGTAACCCAACGAGGTCAGGTTCCCATTCCCGTCGGGGCCTTGGCGATCTCCATGAGGAACTGGGTGTTGCTCTTCGTGCTGCGCAGCTTGTCGATCAGCAGCTCGAGCCCGGAGCCGCCTTCGAGGGCGCCGAGCACCCGGCGCAGCTTCCAGACCTGCTGGAGGTCGTGTGCGGTCGAACAGCAGCTCCTCGTGGCGGGTGCTCGACTGCTCGACGTCGATCGCCGGGTAGATCCGGCGGTCGGCGGTGCGCCGGTCGAGGCGCAGCTCCATGTTCCCGGTGCCCTTGAACTCCTCGAAGATGTGCTCGTCCATCTTGGAGTTGGTCTCGACGAGCGCGGTGGCGAGGATCGTGAGCGATCCGCCTTCTTCGACGTTGCGGGCCGCCCCGAAGAACTTCTTCGGCGGGTAGAGCGCACCGGCGTCGATGCCACCCGACATGATCCGGCCCGACGCGGGCGCCGCGAGGTTGTAGGCCCGGGCCAGGCGGGTGATGCCGTCGAGGATGATCACGACGTCCTTGCCGCACTCGACGAGACGCTTGGCGCGCTCGATCGTGAGCTCGGCGACGTGGCAGTGCTCGTCGGACGGACGGTCGAACGTCGAGGCGACGACCTCGGCGCGCAGCACGTGGCGGCGCATGTCGGTGACCTCTTCGGGCCGCTCGTCGACGAGGAGCACGATCACGTGACACTCGGGGTTGTTGCGCTCGATCGAGTACACGATCTGCTTGATGATCGTGGTCTTGCCCGCCTTCGGGCGGCGACACGATCATCCCGCGCTGACCCTTCCCGATCGGCGCGATGAGGTCGATGATCCGGCCGGTGATCTCGCGCGGGGTTGTCGGCGAGCTCGAGCCGGAGGCTGCGAGTCGGGGAACAGCGGCGTGAGGTCTTCGAAGCGCACGCGGTGGCGGGCTTCGTCGGGCGTCATGCTCGTTGATGAGGTCGACGCGCACGAGCGCCGGGTACTTCTCGCTGCTCGCCGGCGGACGGGTCGCGCCCTTGACGTAGTCGCCCTTGCGCAGGCCGAAGCGGCGCACCTGCGACGCGGACACGTACGCGTCGTTGCGGCCGGCGAGATAGCCCGACGTGCGCAGGAAGCCGTAGCCCTCGTCGCGGAGGTCGAGCAGCCCCTCGATCTCGATCAGGTCGCCGGCGAACTCGTCGCCGCGTTCCACGCGCCCTTCCCGCGGGCGCGTCGCGCTCCACGCGACCGTCGCCGGGGGTGCGCTCACGGTCGCGGCCGCGCCGACGGCGGCGGCGCTTGTTCGCGGATCCGTCGTCGTCACGCCACGGTTGCTGGCCGCCGTTCGACTGGTCGCCGGACCCCGAATCGGAGTCGGAATCGGCGTCCGTGTCGTGGTCGGCGGAGTCGTGCTCGGAAGCCTCGTGCTCGGCGCGGGCCGCGGTGGTCGGGTACGCGGCCGTCACCACTGCGTGATCGCTGTGGCCGTTGCCGTTCCCGTTGCTCGACTGGGCGTCGTCGGATGCGCCCGAGCTGCCACCGCCGACGGACTCGGTCGACGAGCGGCGCCGCGGCCGGATGAGCGCCATGTCGTCGGCCGGCTCCTGGCCGCCGGCGAGTGCGTTCTCTTCTTCGGCGATCGAGGCGAAGTCGTCGTCGCCCGCGCCGCGGGTCGAGCGGACCTTGCGCAGGGCGGGCTTGGCGGCGTCGTTCGAAGCGGCGTCGCTCGGACCGGTCGCGGCGGTGACGATCGCCTCGACGAGATCGGCCTTGCGCATGCGGCTGACCGACTTCACGCCGAGCGCCGACGGCGATCTCGGAGAGTTGTTCGCGATCCTTCCCGTCCAGCTGTGAACGGTCGAAGGTCTCACTCATGTTCTGCTCCTACCGACCGGCTGTGGCCCTGCCTACAGCCGCCGGAGATTGATCCGGTGATCCGGTGTGCCCAGATGCGATATGCCAAGAGCCGACGCGTTGGAAAGCAGTGCCGGCGGGCGATGCCCTCGGACGGTCGCGCACCCTCTTCGTCGAGCGTGCCGAACACGGAAGAAAAAGTGAGGTGACCCGGCCCCCGGCTCCGAGAAACGTTCTCCGGGCGAGGTCTCGAGGGATCAGAGACACCCTATACCCACGGGCGCTCCGGTCGCATGCTCCCCAGAGAACACTCGGCCCGCGTGATCGATTCCTGAACCTTTGGGCGCGCTTTTCCGAAAGACCGTTGCGCTACTGCTCGAGCAGGCGTGCCATCAGCGCGTGCCCGGGAACGGGCGCGCACTGTTCCGTCGCGGGCTCGGTGTAGCGGCCGCCCGCGCCGGCGCGCGTCGAGTCGAACAGGAGGTACGGCACCGAGTCGGCGCTGTGCGTCTTGATGTTGCACGGCGTGGCGTGGTCGGGCAGCAGCAGGATCCGGTACGGCTCCGGACCGGCGTCGAGCGCGTCGACGATCGGACCGATCACGTCGGTGTCCCAACGTTCGAGCGCGTCGACCTTGATGTCGGAGCGAGCCCTGGTGCCCGGCCTCGTCGGTCGCTTCGATGTGCAACACGAACAGGTCGCGATCGCCGAGCGACGTGAGGCACGCCGCGGCCTGCGCGCCGTAGTCGTTGTCGAAGCCCGCGGTCGCGCCCGGGAACGTCGACGACCTCGATGCCGGTCAGCACACCGAGACCCTGCACGAGATCGACGGCCGACGACATGCGCGCCGGCACGCCGTAGGTCGTCGTCGAACGACGGGAGCGCGGGCTTCACGCCCTGTCCCCACAACCAGATCTGGGTCGCCGGTGAGCCGACGCGCGCGCGCCGCGTCGCGGACGACCGCGCGCGACGCGTCCATCAGCGCGTTCACGCTTCGCGCGCCGCGGGACCGGTCGGGAACACGGCGGCCTGGCCGGTGAGATCGTGCGGCGGCGTGCACTCGGCGTCGGTCCACGAGTCGCGGGCACGACGCACAGGTGGCGGTACTCGACGCCGGGATGGAAGCGCACGCCGTCGCGTCCGCCGCCGAGCGCCGCGTCGAGCGCGGCGACGATCGGGTGGCTCTGCTCGTTGGTGGGATGGCCCGGCCGCGAAGTCGACCATGACCGGCTGGGCGTCGTCGGAGAGCGTCACGAGGTTGCACCGGTACGCGACTTCGCCGGGCGCGAGCTCGACACCCATCGCCGCGGCCTCGATCGGCGCCCGGCCGGTGTGGTAGCGGGCGGGGTCGAAGCCGAGGATCGACATGTTGCCGACGTCGCTGCCCGGGCGGCAGCCCGGGCGGGATCACCTCGGCGCGCCCGACCTCGCCGCGCGCCGCGAGCGCGGCCAGGCGCGGCATGCGCGCCGCCTCGAGCGGCGTGCGGCCGTCGAGCTCGGGCAGCGGGACGTCGGCGCAACCGTCGGGAACGAACACGACGTACTTCACGGCGCGCATCATACGGTGACGCCTCACGCCCTAGCCTCCGGCGGTGCGGCGCGCGTGGGTCTTCCGGGGTGCCGGTGCGCTCGCGACTCGCACTCGTGCTCACGCTCGCGGCATGCAGCAGCTCGGCACCCAAGTCCGCGCCGGCGCCGCCCATCCCGCCGACGAGTCCCGCGCCGAGCACCACCGCGACGAGCACCACCCCCACGACCCTGCGCCGGGGGTCCTCGACGTCGACGACGCGGCCCGCGTCTCCGCCCAACCTGGGCGCGGTGCACATCGCGCTCACGCGGGTCGTCGCCGGCCTCGACAGCCCGATCGCCGTGGCCTGGCGCGTGCACGACCCGAACATGTTCGTCGCCGAACAACCGGGCCGCGTCCGCATCGTCACGCCCGACGGCCAACTCTCCTCGACTCCCGTGCTGACCATCAGCCCGCTGTCGCACGGCAACGAGGAAGGTCTGCTCGGCATCACGTTCTCCCCCGACGGCACGAAGCTCTACGTCGACTACACCGACCCGTCGAACAACACGCAACGTCGACGAGTACACGATGCGCGGCGAGCTGGCCGTGCCCGCGTCACGCGCCGGCAGTTGCTCGTCGTGCAGCAGCCGTACTCGAACCACAACGGCGGCGAGGTCGTCATCGGCCCCGACGGAATGCTCTACATCGGCCTCGGCGACGGCGGCAGCGAGGACGATCCGAATCACAACGGCCAGAACCTCGGCGACGCTGCTCTCGAAGATCCTGCGCATCAATCCCGACGCCGAGCGGATCCGCGCCCTACTCGCGTGCCCGCCGACAATCCGTTCGTCGGCCGGGCCGGGGCCCGTCCCGAAACCTGGATGTGGGGACTGCGCAACCCGTGGCGCTTCTCGTTCGACGCGCAAGACGGGCGACGTGTGGATCGGCGACGTCGGCCAGGACAAGTACGAAGAGATCGACTACGCGCCGCGCGGGCAGAAGGGCATCAACTGGGGCTGGAGCGCGCGGGAGGGTTTCCACGCGTTCCGGGGCGCGGCTCCGAGCGACGCGCGCGACCCGCATCGTCGAGACGCCGCACTCCGACGGGTAGCTGCGCGATCGTCGGCGGCTACGTGTACCGCGGCACTGCGATCCCGGCGCTCGACGGCGTGTACATCTTCGGCGACGACTGCCGCCCGAATCTCGATGGGCGTCGTGCAGCGACGAACGGACGCGTGATCGCGCAACGCGACTCGGGTCCGAGCGTGTCGCAGCTCACGACGTTCGGCGAAGATCTGACGGCGAGCTCTACGCGGTCGCGCGGCGGCACGATCTACAAGATCACTGCGGGCTGATATCGATCAGTGATCGGCGCGCTTGAGCACGGCCGCGCCGACGCGGCGGGTGATCGCGTGGGGCATGACGGCCGAGAGGTTGCCCAGCACCTTGTTGGTCGCACCGGGAATGACGATGGCGCGGTTCTTGGCGAGACCGTCGAGGCCGGCGCGCGCGACCTCGGGCGCCTCCTGCCACATGAAGCCGGGAACCGATGTCGCCGGCGCGTTGGCGCGCTCCTGGAACTCCGTGTGCGTGAAACCGGGGCACAGCGCGGTGACGGACACGCCCGTGCCCTTCAACTCTTCGTGCACCGCTTCGGTGAACGACGTGACGAACGCCTTCGTCGCGCCGTAGGTCGCGTTCGACGGTCCGGGCTGGAATCCCGCGAGCGACGACACGTTGAGGATGCCGCCGCGCCCGCGCTCGGCCATCCGCCGCGGCCGCGGCGTGGGTGAGCCGGACGAGCGCGATCACGTTGAGGTCGATCTCGCGCACCTCGGTGTCGACGTCGAGCGTGTGGAACGGCCCGAACGTGCCGAAGCCCGCGTTGTTCACGAGATGTCGACCGGACGCGGCACGCAGCGTCCTCGACCGTGCGCGAGCTGCGCGGCGTCGGTGAGGTCGGCCGCGAGCACCTCGGCGCGCGTCGCCGCTCGCGCCTTCGATCTCCTTGGCGAGCGCGTCGAGCCGCGCCGCATCGCGCGCGACGAGCACGAGGTCGTGACCCCGCTCCGCCAGCTGCGCGCGCGAACTGCTCGCCGATGCCCGCCGACGCACCCGTGATCAACGCGACCGGATTGCTCATGCGCACCTGCCTCCGTCGTGTGAACGGATGCTCTGCGGGTCGAGATCAGGCCGGGCGGGGGATGTCGGCGACGAGGTTGCCCTTGACGACGATGCGCTGCGCGGCGCTGTGCTTGGGGTTGCACGCGATGAGCGTCACCGTCGGCGTCGCGTGGGATTCGGTGACGTAGAGAGCGCTCGGGCAACACGATCTGTGTGCCGGTCACCTTGTAGATGCAGTCGCGGCCCGGCATGTGGAACATGATCTGGTCGCCCGGAGAAAGGAGGTCGAGGTTGAGGAACGGATGCTGTGCGTGACCCGGTGCCCCGGGAACACGGTGTTGCCGGCCTGACACGGCATGGCCGAACCGGGCCAGTGACCGGGACCGTGGTTGATGACGGTCAGCGTGATGCCCTCGAAGATCGGACTGCAGGAGCCCGATCTTCGGGATCTGGATCTCCCGAACTGCACGATCGGCGCGTTCGCGTACGGGTCGGCGGGCGGCGCTTCGGGCTGCGGGCAGCTTGCTCAGATCGAACGTGGTCGACGTCGAGCGGGTAGTGGTCGTGCGGGGCACGGTGGTCGCGGTGGTCGACGGAACGAGGAGCGGCGAGTCGTCGTCGGCGCGGTCGCTGCCGTGATTCATCACGGCCGCGGTCGTCAGCGCGGCCGCGATCACGATGCCGAGCACGACTGACGAGTGCGATCCATCGCTTCGTCGTCATCGGCTCCACCTCGTCCCGATCCTGGTTCCGACCCTGCAACTCGCCCGGACTGGCTCAGAGCCCGAGCTCCTCCAGCACGATGCTCGACGTACGCGTCGACGGCCGGCCGCGCCTCGATCTCGCGCGATCGCCCGGTTCGGGTCCTTCAACCCGTGCCCGGTGACCGTGCACACGATTGTCTCACCTCGCTCGACCAAACCCTCCGCGGCGCGCCTGGAGCAGCCCGGCCACCGACGCGGCCGAGGCGGGCTCGACGAACACGCCCTCCTGCGAGGCCAGCATCCGGTACGCCTCGAGGATCTGGGCGTCGGTGACCGCCCCGATGTGGCCGCCGCGACTCGTCGCGGGCGGCGATCGCCGCGTCCCAGCTGGCCGGATTGCCGATCCGGATCGCGGTGGCGATCGTCTCCGGGTGCAGCGACGGGCTCGCCGAGCACGAGCGGCGCCGAGCCGGCCGCCTGCCAGCCGAGCATCCGCGGCCGCTTCGTGACGAGGCCGTCGCGCGCGTACTCGCCGTAGCCCTTCCAGTACGCGGTGATGTTGCCCGCGTTGCCCGACGGGGATGCAGTGCACGTCGGGCGCGTCGCCGAGCGCGTCGCAGATCTCGAACGCGGCGGTCTTCTGACCTTCGATGCGGAACGGGTTGATCGAGTTGACGACCGTGACCCCGCCCCGCTCCCCCAGCTCGCGCACGACGCGCAACGCGTCGTCGAAGCTGCCGCGGATCGACACGACCTTCGCGCCGTGGATCAACGCCTGCGCGAGCTTGCCCAGCGCGACGTGACCGTCGGGGATGATGACGGCCGCGAGCATCCCGCGCGCGTGCCGCGTACGCGGCCGCGCGACGCCGACGTGTTCCCCGTCGACGCGCACACCACGACCTTGGCGCCGTCTTCGGCCGCCTTCGAGATCGCCATCGTCATGCCGCGGTCCTTGAACGAACCGGTCGGGTTCGAGCCTTCGACCTTCAGCATCACCCGCGCGCCGACCGCGTCGGAGAGGCGCGGCGCGTCGACCAACGGCGTGTTGCCTTCGCACAAGCGTGACGACGGGGTCGTGTCCGTGACCGGCAAGCGGTCGCGGTACGCCTCGATGATTCCCGGCCAACGCGCCATCGAGAGCTCCTTTGGTGCGCATCCGCACGGGACTCATTCCTCGCCGCCGACGACCCGCAGCACCGAACCGATGCGCAGCACCACGTCGAGCTCGCGCACGGCGTGAATGGTCGCGGTCAGCGCAGCTTCGCGCGCGAGGTGCGTCACGAAGATCAGGCGGGCGCCGTCGCCCTGGCCCTTCTGCTGCATCGACTGGATCGAGACTTCGTGATCGCCGAACACGCCCGCGATCGTGGCGAGCACACCGGGCTGGTCGGCGACGTCGAGCGAGACGTAGAACTGCGACGCCGTCTCGTCGATCGGGCGGATCGGCTTGCGTTCGAGATCGCCGATCGTCGCGCCGCGCGCGCCCGGCTGCACGTTCTTGGCCGCGTCGATCAGGTCGCCCAGCACCGCGCTCGCGGTCGGGCCGCCACCGGCGCCCCGACCGAGCAGCATCAGCTGTCCGACCGCTTCGCCCTCGATGAACACCGCGTTGTACGAGCCGCGCACCGACGCGAGCGGGTGCGCGACCGGAACCATCGCCGGGTGCACGCGGACACCGACGCCGCCGTCGTTCTCCTCGGCGACGGCCAGCAGCTTCACGACGTAGCCGAGCTCTTGGCCGCGCGCGATGTCGTCGGCGGTGATCTTGCGTGATGCCCTCGCGGTACACGTCGCCCGCGACGATCCGCGCGCCGAACGCGATCGCTCGCGATGATCGCGGCCTTGGCCGCCGCGTCGAGGCCCTCGACATCGGCGGTCGGGTCGCGTTCCGCGTAGCCGAGCTCCTGCGCTTCGGCCACCGCTTCGGAGAAGCTCGAACCTTCCTCGGTCATCTGCGTGAGCACGTAGTTCGTCGTGCCGTTGACGATGCCCATCACGCGGCGTGATGCGTTCGCCGGCCAACGATTCGCGCAGCGGCCGCATCAGCGGGATACCGCCCGCGACCGACGCTTCGAACAGCAGGTCGACGCCGGCCGTCTCCGCCGCGTCGAACAGCTCCTCGCCGAAGTTCGCGAGCAGCTCCTTGTTCGCGGTCACGACCGGCTTGCCCGACTTCAGCGCGGTGAGGATCAAGCGCCGGGCGGGCTCGACTCCGCCGATGACCTCGACCACGACGTCGATGTTCGGGTCGCTGACGACCGCGTCGGCATCGTTGGTGAGCACACCGTCGGCGAGCTCGACGTCGCGTTCCTTGGCGACGTTGTGCACCGCGACCCGGCCCACCTCGAGCCGGACGCCGGAGCGTTGCGTGATGAGGTCGGCATTGGCGTCGAGCAGGCGCACCAACGCCGCGCCCACGTTCCCACAGCCCAGTAGTCCCACTCGCACGACGTCGGTCACCCCGTCATTCTTGCGGATGGTTCGACCGGACCCGAACCGACCGCCACGAGGAGTGCCCGCAGCCGGGCGATACCGGGACGACCACACCCACCGATCTCGTCGAGGCGCAGGCAAACCGCGCGGATAGTGACGACGGGTCGGGCCCGGGCCCGTTCCACGACGGCTCGGAGGTCGTGCGGGTCGAGCACGCCCGCGAGGTCGATGATCGTGCGGGCCGGCGTGGTCACCGGCAGTCCCGCGACGCGGATCACGTCGGCGGGTTCGATCGTCGCGGCGCGGTGCACCGCAACTCCCGGGGCGCGGGGCGAGCGCGACATCGGCACGAGCAGTTCCACGGGGAGCGCGGCGGGCGACCCCGCGCTCGCTTGCGGATGCAGTCGCCAGATCGAGGCCGCGGTCAGGTGCGAGAGCGCGCAGTCGGGGCCGGCCCACGACACCGCGGCCCAGCGCGACAGCGCGGCCGTCACCGGTGAGGCTGCGTACCGGTAGACGCGCGGGAGCACCCGGATCCACATCCCGGTGCGGACGCGCCGGTCGATCTGCCCGGCACTGAATCCCGCCGCCGTGGCCTGCACGCGCGTGAACACGCCGTGCTGGGCAACCGCGGTCGTCGCCAATTGCGCATCGGGCAACCGCACGGCGCCGGAACTCGACATCGCTCTCCCCGGACTGTCGTACGAGTGGGGGAAGAGAACTGGAGTACCGAGTTAGCGGACTACGTATCCGTTTCGGTGTCGAGGCGAACGAGATCGGCGGGGGTCTCGCGCCGAACCACGACCCGCGCCTCGCCGTCGTGCACGAACACGACCGCGGGCTTGGTCACCTTGTTGTAGTTCGATGCCATGGAGTGGCAGTACGCACCGGTGACCGGAGTCGCGAGAATCTCGCCGATGGCCAGATCGCCGGGCAGCTGCGTGTCGCGCACGATGATGTCGCCCTGTTCGCAGTGCTTCCCCGCGATGGTCACGAGCGCCGACTGCTCGGCCGTGGCGCGGCCCGGCAGGAACGTCTCGTACCGCGCGCCGTAGGTGACCGGGCGCAGGTTGTCGCTCATGCCGCCGTCGACCGCCACATAGGTACGTATGCCGTCGATCGGCTTGATCGTGCCGACGGTGTAGAGCGTGATGCCGGCCGGCGCGACGATCGACCGCCCCGGTTCGGTGAGAAGCCGCGGCCGAGATTGCACGCCCGCTTCGGCGAGCGCCTTGCCGACCGCCTCGCGCATGGTGGTGGCGTACTGCTCGATCGACGGCGGATCGTCTTCGGGCAGGTAGCGCACACCGAGACCGCCGCCCAGGTTGAGCTCGTCGACCGCGGCGCCGGTCCCGACCTCGATCGCGCGCACGAGGCCGACCATCTTCTCGACCGCGCGCTCGAACGAGTCGAGCCTGAACACCTGCGAGCCGATGTGGCAGTGGATCCCCGCGAGCTGCAGCAGGCCGCGGTCGACGACTCGCGTGGCCGCCGCGAGCGCGGCCCCACTGTCGAGGCCGAATCCGAACTTGGAGTCTTCGGTTCCGGTCTCGATGAACTCGTGCGTGTGCGCCTCGACGCCCGGCGTCACCCGGATGTGCACGCGTGCGGCGGGGAGGCCTTCGGCGGCCAACGATTCGAGACGTTCGAGCTCGTCGGTGGAGTCGACCGCGATGCGACCCACCCCCGCGAGTAGAGCCGCGCGGAGCTCGTCCGTCGACTTGTTGTTGCCGTGGAACACGATCCGTTCGGGCGGGAAGCCCGCGGTGAGCGCGACGAAGAGCTCGCCTCCGGTCGCGACGTCGAGGTGCAGGCCCTCTTCGTTCACCAGGCGCGCCATCGCGACACAGAGGAACGCCTTGCTCGCGTACGCCACCCCGTCGCCGAATGCGGCGCGGTACGCGCGGCACCGGGCCCGGATGTCGGCCTCGTCGTAGACGTACAGCGGCGTGCCGAAGCGCTGCGCGATCGACTCGAGGTCGACGCCCGCGATCGAGACCCGCCCCGCGCCGTCGACGGTCGCCGAAGCCGGGAGCAGCGAGAGATCGAACGTGCTCACCGCTCGAGCGCCTCGTCGGCGTCGTCGACATCGTCGGCATCGGGGTCGATGCGCGACATCTCGTCGGGGGCGTTCACCCCGAGTACCGCGAGCGCGTTCGCCAACCCGATCCCGCAGGCATCGGTGAGCCACAGGCGCGCCTGGGTGAGCGCGGCGTCGTCGGAGAGCACTTTGCAGTCGCGGTAGAAGCCGTGGAACTCGCCGGCGAAATCGCGCACCCACGTGCTGACCTTCTGCGGCGCGCGCATCTCGGCGGCTTCGTGGATCGCGTCCGGGTAGTTCGCCAGTGCGCGTAGCAGTGCGTCTTCGCGTTCGTGGACGAGAAGCGAGAGGTCGACATCGGCGAGCGGCGCCCGCACGACCCCGGCGCTCGCGGCCTTGCGCCCGATCGACGCGATGCGGGCGTGCGCGTACTGCACGTAATACACGGGGTTCTCGCGCGACTGCTGGGTCACGACATCGAGGTCGAAGGTCTGCGCGGTGTCGATGCCCTGCAACAGGAACGTCATGCGGGCCACATCGGGATCGACCTCGTCGAGAATGTCGGCCAGCGCGACGATCGCACCGGCGCGCTTCGACATCGACACCTCCCGACCGTCCTTCACGACCCGCACGAACTGGCCGAGGATGATCTCGGGTTCGCCCGCGTCGAAGCCGAGCGCTTCCATGCCCGACTGCAACGACTTCACCTGACCGTGATGGTCGGCGCCCCAGATGTCGATGAGATGCGTGAAGCCGCGCCGGAACTTGTCGCGGTGATACGCAAGGTCGTTGCAGAGATACGTCGTGCTGCCGTCGGTGCGCACGAGCACGCGGTCGCGCTGGTCGCCGAAGTCGGTCGACCGCAACCAGCGCGCGCCGTCGTTCTCGTAGACGAAGCCCTGCGCGCTGAGCTGTTCGAGCACGTCGGTGACGTCGCCGCGTTCGTGCAACGTGCGCTCCGAGAACCAGGTGTCGAAGTGCACCCCGACGCGTGCGAGGTCGTCGTGGAGGCCCTGCACGATCCGGCGGTAACCCCACTCGCAGGCGTCGGCGGGGGTGACGTCGTCGCCGAGCTCGGCCTGCAGCTGCGCGGCCATGTCGACGAGGTAGTTGCCCTGGTAGCCGTCCTCGGGCGGCTGCTCGCCGCGGTAGCGCGCGTAGAGCGAGTCACGGAATTTGTCGAGCTGCGCGCCGGCGTCGTTGAGGTAGTACTCGCGGTGAACCGCGGCACCCTGCGCGGCCAGGAGATTCGCGATCGCGTCGCCGACGGCGACCCAGCGCCCACCGCCCGCGTGCAGGGGACCCGTCGGGTTCGCCGACACGAATTCGAGGTTGATCCGCCGCCCGACCAGCGCCTCGGAACGGCCGTAGCGATCACCCGCGTCGACCACGCTGCGCAACACGTCATGGAGCCACGAGGGCGCCAGGAACAGGTTCAGGAAACCGGGCCCCGCGATCTCGATCTTGGCCAGATGCGGGACGGAGTCGGCTTCCAACTGCTGCTTGATGCGCTCGGCGATCTCGCGGGGCGGCGCGCCGACCGCACCTTTCAATTGCAGCGCGACATTCGAGGCCCAATCGCCGTGGTCACGGCTGCGGGCGGGCTCCAGCGCGACGCCCCCCGCCGGCTCCGGCAGATCGGCCCGCTCGAGTGCGCGACTGATCGCCGTACAAAGGTCGTCTCGAATCATTGGGACGAGCTCACGAGATCGGGCACGAGGATCGTTCTGGGGTGCGCAGATCGTACATTGCCGCTTGCCGTCCGCCTTGTCCCATTTTCACGCGAGGCGCGCACCTCACTATGCTGCGTGTGCAGGTGAAATGGCGGTTTCATAAGGGGGCGGCGCACCAAAAGGGTCGGGGGGCCGTTGCGATGGGCCAAGGAGGGCATACGTGTCGCAGCAGCCGGGTATCGCTCGTGGACTCGGGGCACTTTTCCCCGGATCTGTCGAGAGCGCGACCACTTCCGGCGCGAGCGCTCCCAGCGGGGTGAACCGGATGAACGCCCTCGGCGACGATTTTGCGCACTTGGTTGCGACGAGCGAGTCGGGCATCGCGGTCATTTACAAGGCGCTCGACGCGCTGGTGGAGCAGTTCGAGCTCGACGATGCGGCTGTCGTGATCGACGAGGCTCACCTCGGGCACCAGGTCTTCTGTGCGGGTCGGCGCCCGCTCGCCACCGACGACGAGGAACTGCTCGTCTCGCCGCCCGGCCTCTACACGCGCCCCGCGCTCGACGATCGCAGCTTCGACCGTTCGCTCATGCTGACGCTCTGCATCCTCGCGTTGCGCCTCGACGTGCTGCGCTACGACGCGTGGCACGACGCGCTGACGGGTTTGTACGACCGCCGCAGCTTCGACCGCCTGCTCGAGATGGCGATCGCGCGCAGCACGCGTTACGGCTGGCCGTTCACGCTCGTGCTGCTCGACCTCGACCACTTCAAGACGCTGAACGACGAGCAGGGCCATCAGGCGGGCGACGCGGCGCTGCGCGATCTCGGCGAACGCTTCCGTAGTGCACTTCGTTTCGGCGACAACGCCGGGCGCATCGGCGGCGACGAGTTCGCGATGATCCTTCCCAACACCGAAGCCGATCTCGTCCCCGCGTTGCTCGACCGCGTGCGCCGCGCCGAAGGTGTGGAAAGTGCGTGTCCGGCGTTCTCGTTCGGCGTGGCCCAGTGCCCCGACGAAGCGACGGAATTCGACAAGCTCGTACAACTCGCCGACTCCCGGCTCTACGAGGCGAAGGAGGCGAAGCGATGACCCGCCCCACGCGCAGCGACGCGGTCTGGTCGATCGACGACCTCGAGCTCGAGCTGCGCCGGCTGCCCGGTGTGCGCGCGGCCGGTTTCGACGACCTCGACGACATGTTGTTGGTTCAGCTGCATGTCGCCGACAGCGCAGAACGCATCGACCGCTCCGATCGCAACGATCAACCCGTTCCCGTGTCGGCATCGCGGATCGCGGCCCGGCACTCCGACCGCCCCGTCGCGGTCGAGGTCGTGCGCTGGCGTTCCGCGCCGGGCACGCCGCCGCCGTTCGTACCGCTCAGCGCGGGCGCGCCCGCGTCGGCGGAGGTCGACATCTCGAACGAAGCCCCCGCCGAGCCGAGCGGTGCGGAATCGCGTATCGCCGCATCGCGCATCGAGAGCGCGGTTGCGGCCGCCGCCGAAATCGACCTGGTCGTCGAGACGGTCACGATCGACGTCGACATCGACGTCGACCCGGCCGCCGAGCCCCAACCCGCGAGTCGCGCGCGGTTGCTCGCGGTCCTCGCGTTCCCCGACACCGACGAGCTCGAGGTACATCTCGTGCTCGACGGCAAACGCACCATCGGCCGCGCGCCGGTCAGCAAGGGAATCGAGTCGGCCGCGGTGGCCACGATCGACGCGGTACGCGACCTCGGTACCGGCGTTCAGGCCCGGGTCCGGTGGGCGCGCGCCCTCGACGACGCGGGCGAGGTCGACCAGGTAGTCGTGGCCGTCGCGCTCGAAGGCGTCGACACCCGCTCACCGCTGCACTACGGACTCGCCGCGGGCGCGAGCCTCATCGACGCGACCGCCCGCGCCACCCTCGACGCCCTCAACCGCCGACTGTCGCGATAGCTACGGGTCGCTCGCGCTGCGCCTCTGCCAAGTGCGGCTGCGCGGGCGTTGGCCGATGCTCCGCTGCCGCTCCGCTACCATCGCTTCCCCGTTGCCCTCGTAGCTCAGGGGATAGAGCATCGCCCTCCGGAGGCGTGTGCGCAGGTTCGAATCCTGCCGAGGGCGCCAGATCACCGAAACCTCGTTCGGCAGACGCGCCGGTAGGGTTGTCCCCGTGCGGCGTCTCTTCGTAGCGCTGAGCCTCACGGCCGCGTGTCTGGTGTGGGCCTTCGGTGCCACCGCCGCGCACGCGGATCCGACGGCGGCCGGGCGCTCGACCGCACCGAGCTTCGCGTCGCTCGTAGTTCTCGAGCACGCGACGGCCGCGGTGGTTCCGTCGATTCCGGCGCGCCGCGTGCCTCCGGGCGCGACGTTCGCTCTGTTGGCGGCCGCGCTCACGCTCGCCCTGCCCGGAGTAGGCCGGCTCCGCTCGCGGTTGTGGCTGCCGGTGCACGAGTCGGCACGCGGCGACGACCGCACCCGCGGTCCGCCCGCGTTGCTTCCCCGCTAAAGCATTCCGCCTTCCGCGAGGGAGTTCGAACGTGGAACACGCGTCACTGACGCGCGCTCCTGTCGCCCGCCGCGCCCGCCGCAACTACGTGATCCTTTGCGTCGTTGCGACCGCGGCCATGGGGACGTTGCTCGCGTTTCTCACCATGATCGTCTATTCGGATTGACGGTGTGGGCCGACCGCGCGTCGGCCCACACCTTCGGATCCGATCCGCTCGAGGAGGAGCATCGATGACGAATCGAATTGCAGACCGAGAGACAAACCCCGCGGCCGACGCCCGCCGCATCCGACCGCGCGCCACCTGGCTGCTGATCGGGATCGCGATCGTGGTCGCGGGAGTGGTGGTGTCGCGGATCGTACGGCCGTCACCGACGACGGTCGATCACATCACGATCGTCAACAATTCGCCCTACGACGTCAACGTCGATCTCACCGGCGCGAATCGCGATGGCCGCCTGGCGATCGGCGCGGCCCCGAACCGATCGACCACCGAGTTCGAGCACGTCATCGACCAGGGTGATCGCTGGATACTGCACTTCACCGCCCAGGGCGAAGACGGCGGAGAGGTGCAGGTCGCGAAGGCGGACTTGGCGCGCGCCGATTGGCGCATCGTCGTTCCCGACGCCGTCGTGGAACGACTGCGCGCCGCCGGCGCACCTCCAAGCCCCTCTACCGACGAGGCAAGTCCGACTACGAACTAGGGCGCGGCGCGCAATCAACACCCATCGGGACCCCGACGATCGCGTCAGCGGAGAACGCCGACCAACAACAGGATTACGAGAATCAAGACGACCGTTCCGATTCCGATGTACATGGTCTCCCCTTCCAGTGGTTCGATTTCGTGTCCTGCGTTGTACCTGTGCGGACAAGCGCGCCAAACCCAAAAATCTCGACGTCAGACGGTGCGGTTCCCCCGTGATTCGCGAACGCGCGGTTTGGGGTACGCGATTCGTCGAGGACAAGAAGAGGTGGTTGTCATGACATCGTCGGAGAATCCTCTCGTCCGGCTCAAGGGCAAGTTGGTACGCCCCTACGCGAAGGCGGCGGGCGACCGTCACTCGGAAGCCAAAGCGAAGCTGGAAGCGGAAAGCGGCCACAAGCCGGCAGAGGGGACGGTCGACGCGACCGAACACGACCTCCGGCGCGACTACCGCGATATCGACGAGAACCAGTAACGCGCGAGCGCGGTCTACGCGCCGCCGAGCATGCCGTAGGCACGCGTCGGCGTGAACCGCACCATGACGCGCCGGTCCGCGACCATCGCGGCACGGTAGTCGTCCCAGTTGTCGTGCTCACCGGAGACGGATCGGTAGTACTCGACCAGCTGATCGACCGTCGGGTCGTCGGGACGCGTGGCGACCGGCGTGAGCTCCACATCGCCTTCGAGCACTGCGTACGCGAAGAAGTCGGCGCGCGTCACGTGGAGCGCGGCCCACGGCTCCCGCCGAAGGTTGTGGTACTTCGCCCGATCAGCCGTGATCGAGATGCGGATCAGTCCGCTCGCGTCGACATCGTGAGCGACATTCGACAACTGGGGGCGACCGTTGCCGCGAATGGTCGTGAGCACCGAATGATGGGTGGTGCGGGCGAACTCGATGGCCGGGGCAAGTTCCATTGTCATTCCACCTCCGCTTTGACGCGCTCGAGCGTCGTGCGCATGCCATTGCGATTCGTGCGGCCGCGCGACCAGCCGAACAACGTCCAGTAGAGCCGCAGCGGTGCGGTGGGCGCGAGCTCGAACGACTCGGTCACGTCGGTACCGTCGCCGGCCGGCTCCAGTCGGTAACGCCACACGTTCAAGGGCTTGTCGGCCGAGCCCACCCCGAAGGCGAACTCGCGCCCGGGATCACTGGCCATCACCGTGCACGTCGTCCAGTAGATCGGGCCCTTGCCGTTGCGTTTGACGTGGCCACGGAAGCGCGCGCCGACCGCGGGACCGGTCGCACCGTCCAGCCACTCGGCCTCGAACGTCTCCGGGCTGTAGCGGCCGATCTTCGTCACGTCGCTCACGAGGTCCCAGATCTTTTCCGGCGGTGCGGCGATGTGGACAGTCACAGAGTCATGCACGTCGCAACCATACGGGTTGCCGTCTGCGCCCGGCCTGGTCGACGATCCGTCCGACCCGGCGACACGCGCCGACCGCGCGCGGTCACGCACCGTCGTATGACGCCGATGACACGGCCCGAATGCTGGCAATGTTTGGAAACGCAGTGTGAACTGGCCCACCACCCCTTGCGGTCGGAACGGGCCTCGGCCATGCTGACGGCGCGGGCGGGGTGCTGCATGGGTGGAGACAGTTATGGATGCACGCGCTTTAGGTGCGCGACATGCCGACCGCGCAATCGCCCCGTCGACCCCGCGCCGACAGAGCCAACCGGTCGGTGAGCTGACGATCCAGCTGATGGGTCGTTTCGACGTATGTCGCGACGGACAGAGGGTCTCGATCCCGGGCGCCGGCAAGCGCCTCGTCGCCTTCCTCTCGCTACACCCGGGACCGCAACAGCGCTGGCACGTCGCCGGGCAGATCTGGCCCGAGGTCAACGAGTTGCGCGCTCGCGCCAACCTCCGCCATGCGATGTGGAAGACGAACGCGACGGGCCCCGACATCGTCGTGTGCGTCGGAGAGATGATCAGCCTCGCTTCCGACGTCGAGGTCGACGTCACGACCGTGCGCGATGCCGCCGAACGCGTGATCGACATCTCGACCGAGATGGGTGCGCTGCCCCGACCCGAGCTCTTCGGCAACCAGCTCCTGCAGGACTGGGATACCGACTGGGCGCTGTTCGAGCGCGAACGACTGAAGCAACTTTGCGTTCACGCGTTGGAAGCGCTCTCGGCCCGTCACCTCGAAGCCCGCGCGTACGCGGCCGCGATCGATACTGCACTGTTGGCCGTCAAGCTCGAACCCATGCGGGAGAGCGCGCATCGCGCCGTGTCTCGTGCACACCTCGCGGAAGGTAATGTCGCCGAAGCTCGGCGCCAGTACCGCCAGTACCGCGAGCTGCTTGCCGACGAGCTGTCGATCGAACCGTCGGCCGGCTACACCGAGCTCGTCTGCGCGTCGCACCGGGCAACCGCCCACGACAACTGAGATAACTCGGTCGTCAGCGAACCTCGGACTCCGGCCCGACACCGAGCTCGTTCTCGGCGGGGGCTCCGATCGTGCCGTCGAGGTCCCCGTCGATTTCGACGTCGATGTCGGCCTGCGGGACGATCGCCTCGGCACAGAACGCCTGCAGTTCGGCGAGGATCGCGGTACTCCGGCCCAGCACCGCGGCATGGGTGTCGCCGCGGGCGGTCGACCATTGCGCCCGACCCATCAAGTCACCGTCGGGTCCCGTCCAGACGCGCAGCACGAACACGCCGCCGGCCGGTGTCTCGACGCGTCGGCGCCGGGGGGTGTGATCGCCCGCGGCCATCAGGGTTTCCTCGCCGCGTCGAGCATCGTGCGCGTGATGTCGACGTACGTGCGTCCGTACTCGACGGTCTGCCCGATGCCGCTCGCCTCGTGGATCTCGTTCCAGGTCTCGATCGCGAGGATCGGTCGACCCGACGCGAGCGCGATGCCGAGGTTCTTGCGGTAGTACGCGCCACCGGCGCGCGAAACGTACGTGCCGTTGCGCCCGGCGATCTGGCGTTCGTCGTACCCGGGGCCGACGCTGGCGACGAGCGGGGTGATCTGGGCGCCGTCTTGCGCCGTTCCCCACACGTAGTTCGCGTCGGTATCGATCGGCTGCTTGCAGTTCGCCGCGGTGGTCGCGCAGTCCCAACCGGTCGCGCGCACGATGTACGGACGCACGCCGAACTCCTTCTGGAACCGGCTGTACACGGCGTCGAAGACGCGTTGGTCGAAGCGGTTGTCCTGCGGCAGGAACAACCACACGATCGGGCTCCCGTGCAGCCGGGCCCAGTCGCGTTGGGGAACGAGGTGGAAGAACTTCGAGATGTTCGAATAGAAGGTGTCGATGCCTGCGGCCCGCGTGAGGTCGAGCCCGCGCACGATCGTCGTGTCGTAGAACATGCCGATGAGCGGCGCAGGCCGGCCGCTCTTCACGAGTTGGTCACGGGCCGAGACGAGATACGGAATCCCGCCGCCGCTCCACGGTTGGCTCTGACTCACGCCCCAGAACACCGGCAACGCGACGTTGACGCCCGCATCGTCCATGTCGAGGAGTTGCTGTCGGTACCAGGCCGTCGAGTGCCACGACGGCGACGGTTGCGCGGGGAGGTGAGTGGGCAAGCCGTCCTGCGGGCGCAGATGCAACTTGGTGGCCGCGTCGTACCAGTAGAAGAAGTACGTCGCGACCAGGGGTGCGACCGCGCCCGGCGGGAGGATCGAGCGCACGACCGCGGCCGAAGGGGGCGGACCGGGGACGGTGCCGGTCTTCGTTGTCGGTGGGAACGCGGTCGACGACGACGAGCAGGCGGCGGCCGCGACGAGCAGCACGCTGACGCCCAGCGCTCGTACCGCGTGGGCGCGCGTGGATCGGGGCCGAGCCGCGACCGAAGCACTAGACGCGCGCATCTCGCTCCTCGACACACGACCGGTATATCTCGGCGTGGCTCTCGGCGCAGCGCCGGGGCCGAAAACCCGCCGCGATCTCCGGGCCGCGCCCCGCGGCCGTGGCGCGGATGCCGGGCTCGGAGGCGATCCGTTGCATCGCCGCGGCGAGGTCCGCCGGATCGCCGGCATCCGCCACGATCGCGATCTCGCCGACCGTCTCGGTGAAGACCGGAAGGTCCGACACGATCACCGGTACTCCGCACGCGGCGGCCTGCAGCGGCGGCAGACCGAGCCCCTCGGCGAAGCTCGGGAACACGACCGCGTCGGCCGCGGTGTAGAGCGCGCGCAGGTCTTGCTGGCTGACGTCGTGCACGAGTCGGATCCGATCGCGAGCGGGCGCGGCCAGACCGTCGAGCACCTCGTGTGCGGCGCGCGCGTGGCCGGAGGAGGCCTCCGTGATCGCCAGGAGATCGGCGGGGCCGCCCGCGGCGACGTACTTCTCGAACGCGCGCAACGTGCCGACGAGATTTTTGCGCGGCTCGTACGAGCCCGCGAACAACAGATACGGACGGACGGCGCCGTTCCGCTGCAGCGCGTTCTCGTCGACGAGGGGCTCGAATTCGATCGCCGACGACACCACTTCGATGGCGGAGCACGCGATGCCCGTGTGCGTGGCGATCTCCCGGCGGGCGTGCTGCGACACCGTGAGCCGACGATCGGCGCCGGCCGCCCGCCGGAGATTCCAGCGATAGAACGCGCGAACGCGCGGTGGCAACGCGGCGCCGTAGTGCGACAGCGGGATCACGTCGTGAATCGTTGCGACCCACGCGCAGTGCACGCGCGCGACGGGTGGGAACGACGGCCGCACGTGCACCGCCGGGCTGTGGAACACGTCGACGCCGTCCGCCGCAACCGCGGGCGCCATCGCGAACAGGCGGGAATGGATCGCGGCGAGCTTCCCGGCTCGAGCGGTTCCGGGCGCCCGCCACTCCACTGCGCCCGGCAACCACTCGGGCCGGGGTTCGCCCGGCGCGCCGTAGGCCACCACGTCGATATCGCCAACCGACGGAAGCCACTTCACGAGCGCGCCCGTGTACTGACCCATCCCCGTGGCCAATCCGGACCCCCCGATCCCCCAAGCGTCGATGCCAACTCGCAGTGCCGTCACGACACCTTGCTGTGCACGAGCTCGGGCAACGGGATCGGCAACCGCTCCGACACGTCGAAGTGATCGTCGAGCCGGCCGACGAAACGGGACCATGCGAACTCCATCGCCCGCGCCCGCGCCTTGCGCTCCATATGGCGCCGGTCGTCGTCGTCCATGTCGACGATGTGGTGCATCATCTCCGCGAAGGCCCGCGGCTCACTCGGCACGAGGAAACCAGTGTGATGGTTGACGATGGTCTCGGTCGGGCCGCCGCGGGCGGGCGCGATCACCGTCTTGCCGCACGCCATCGCCTCGAGCGGTACGAGACCGAAGTCCTCGTTCGGCGCGGTGAACAACACCGCGTGACAGCCTTGATACAACGCGCGGAGCTCGTCGTCGGAGGGTGTCGTGACGAACCGCACGTCGTCGCGCCACGCCACCGACTTGCGTAACGACTCGAGGTAGCCGCGGCTCTTCTCGTCGACCATGCCGCTGATCACGAGCTCGAACGGGCTGTCGGCCGGGTGCGGCTTGAACAGTCGCCAGGCATCGAGCGCGAGCTCGATCTGCTTCTGCCACATGATCCGGCCCGGCAACAAGAAGTACGGCGCGGCGATGCCGCTCGGGGCGAAGCGTACGAAATCGACGCCCGGGTACACGACCTCGATCCGGTTCGGATCGACGAGCCGGTGCGTGATGAGGCGTTGCCGGACACCCTTGCTGATGCAGAACACGCGGTCGTAATGGCGCCACGTGCGCCGGTCGACCATGCGGAAGGTCGCGAACGCGGCGCGGTAGTGCCGGCGCGCGGAGTCGTGGAAGAAGCGCGCGTTCGTGACTTCGTCGTACGCGACCTTGAGTGGCGTCAGGCAGACGCACGACGTGGGCGCGTTCATACGGCGCGCCATGAGGTTTCCGAGACCCTCGCTGAACACCACCGCGCGATCGTGACCGGCGAAGTCCACCCGCTGGGTCGCGACCGTCACCGCCACGGTCGCGACGTCGACGATCCCGCGCCGCACCGGCACGTCGGTGAGCGGCACCACGCGCAGGTCGGAGAACTCGGGGAACGTCGCGTCCGGCTCGAAGTGGTTCGTGTACAACGTCCACTCGTGCCGGCTGCGCGTCACGGTCTCGAGGAGCGCGCGCTCCGCGCCGCCCTTGAGGTAGATCCACGGGTAGTACGCGGCAATCTTCATGCGACCTCGCGATATATGTCGAGTGTTCGTTGCGCGACCGAATCCCAGCTGAAGCCGGCAGCCCGTTCGAGGCCCGCCGCGATCAGCTGCTCCCGCAGCCCGATGTCGTCGAGCAACTGGGCGAGACCGCCCGCGATCGCGTCGACGTCGTGGGGATCAACGGTCACCGCGGCATCGCCGACCGTCTCCGGCAGCGACGTGGTGTCGGAGGTGAGAACCGGCGCGCCGCAGGCCATCGCTTCCAGGGGCGGCAATCCGAAGCCCTCGCTGATCGACGGGTAGGCGAACACCGTGCAACCCGAGTAGGCCGCGGCCAGATCCCGGTCGTCGAGATAGCCGAGCACGTGGATGCGGTCACGGCGGGGCGAGCGCGCCACGGCCGCGAACAGGTCGTCGTTCTTCCAACCCGTACCGCCCACGAGAACGAGATGATCGGGCGCGTCGGTCTTGTCGATCGCCCGGTCGAACGCCTGCACGAGCCGGGCCAGGTTCTTGCGGGGCTCGAACGTGCCGACGAAGAGCACGTAGCGCTCCGGCACGGCGTGGTGCTGCCGGAACCGCTCGACGATCTCGGCCCCGGTTGGCGCGAAGCTCGGGTTCACGCCTTCGGTCACGAGCCGGGCCCGCGCGGCTGCGTGCGGGCAATGTTCGACGAATTGGTCGAAGGTGTGACGCGAGACGCAGATGATGCGATCGGCCTTGCGGGCCGCCAGTGCGGTGAGCGTCTGGATGTACAGGTGCGAACGCATCCGGTGCAGGGACGCGTCGCGGAACGCCATGTCGTGCACGGTGACAACCGTCGGGCAGCGCACGCCGAGGGGCAGGATGTAGTTGGGCGAGTGATACACGTCGGGTCGCAGCCGGGCGACCTCGAACGGAACGACCGTCTGTTCCCAGAACGCGCGGCTGTATTCCGAGCGCGTCCGGAACGGCGCACGGATACGCCGGATGGGCAGGCCGTCGAGTCCGTCGTCGGCCTGCGTGACGAACACGGTCACGTCGTCGGGCACCCGCTGCGACAACGCGGAGACGAGCTCGTGCGTGTACCGCACGACGCCCGACATGTTTCCCCGCAGCGACCGTCCCATCAGCGCGACCTTCATCGGGCCCGCCCACTGACGGTGTCGGCCACTGTCGCCAACACATCGTCGAGCGCGGCGGCGCGTTCCGGCCACGACCACCGTTGCTCGACCAGTTGCCGGCCGCCCCGACCCAGACGGGCGCGCTGGTCCGGCGCGGCCAGGAGCTCGGTGACGTGGCGCGCGAAGTCGCCGGCATCGCGGCGCGTCAGGAACCCCGACGAGTCGGTGACGGTCTCGGTGACGCCGCCCTCGGCGACCGCGACGACGGGAACCGAGCGCGCCATCGCCTCCAGCGGCGCGAGCCCGAGGGCCTCGTTGTGCGCGGCGTAGACGAACACCTGCGCCTGTTCGTACGTGCGCCAGAGCTCGCGTTGGGGCGGGTCGACGACCAGGTCCAACTGCACGCCCAACTCCCGACTGCGCGCCTCGAGGCGGTCGCGCTCGACGGGGTTGGCGCGGTTCGCGAGGATCCGCAACCGGGGCCGGATCTCCGCGGGGACGCGTCCGATCGCGTCGACCAGGAACATGAACCCCTTGCGGGGCTCGACTTCGCCGACGGACAGCACATACGGCGCCGGGATCGGCGGCGCTCCGGCGTTGGTGTCGCGCGGGAAGCACGACGTCGGCGGGACCTCGACACCGGGTGGGCACGCGACGGCGTCGACGCCGAACGCGATGCGCATACGGCGGGCGGTGTGTTGCGAATTCGCCACCACCTGGGTCGCGGCGCGGGCACCCGCCGCCTGGATTCCCGCGATCCGGCGCTCGTGCGCACGCAGGAAAGGCCGGTGCCACAGGTCGCGCAATGCCGCCCAGCGCGTCTGCGGTGAGTCCCACTCGCCGGCTTCGAGCCGGGCCGGGCCGTTGTGCGCGTAGAAGACGCTCGGCGTGCGCAACGAAGAGAGGATCGCGGGAACGAGGGTGAACTGGCAGATGTCGACGAGCACGACGTCGTATCCACCCGCGTCGATCGCCCGGGCCACCTCGGCGTTGACCCGCTCGAGCTCGGTGAGGTCGCGGCGCCGCAACAGATCGTTGACGTACAGGCCGAAACGAACGGGCTTCTCCCGCTTGAGCTCGTGCACGAAGACGTTGTCGGCGATGTCCTGGTCGCGCAGCCATTCCGAGTCGGCCGTCGAGAGCGTGAACACGTCGATCGAATTGCCGAAGCGCGAGTCGTCGGAACGCAACTCGCGGCAGAAGCCGTGCAACGCGCGCCGCGCGCCCCCGGAGGGCTGATTGTGGAACACGGCGATCCTCATGCCCGCGACGCCTGGTACTCGGGATCGACGTCGGTCTCCCGCGCGCCCACGGCGATGCCGGCCAGCAACCAGAACGCCATCGCGATTGCGGGGACCTCCCACACGCTGAGCGTGTTGCCGACGATGAACGTTCCGACACTCGCGCCGACGACCGCGAGGCAGAGCCGTCGGAGGGCGAGGTCGCGGACGCGCAAGAACGAGCGCAGCGCGTCGATCGCAACCGCGATGGAGAACGCGACGAACACGAGTCCGGCGACGATGCCCAGCTCGGTCGCGATCTGGAGGTACCAGTTCTCGGTCGTGATCGCCTGCGCGCCGAGCACACGTTGACCAATGGTTCCCGAGGTGCCGAGGCCCTGCCCGAGCGGCTCCGAGTCGACCGTGTCGACCGCCCGCTGGATCGCGCCGCCGTGGCCCTGGATCGACGCTTCGTGCGGGTTCGTAAGCGCTTGTACGGCCTCGACCGATATCGCGCCGCTCACCAGCGCGAACAAGCCTGCGGTGACCAGCACGCCGGCGATCACGCTCATGCGGAACATGCCGCGTGTCATCACCGCCATCACGACGAGCATCACGAACACCGCGATCACCGCGCTGCGGGTGATGGAGAACCCGATGGCGGCGACGCCGAGCACGACGACCGCGCCCGACACCCAACGGGTGACCGTGCGCCGGGCGGTGAAGAAGATCGCCGCCGCGACCGCGACCGCCATCACCGAATAGAACGCGAGGGCCAGATCACCGAGGAGCAGCGAGCTCGCGCGCGGGAGGTTCACGCCCGCGATGCCGCGCTCCCGGATGACGTCGATGTCGCCGCCCAATGCGCTCTGGGTGTTGATGAACGCGGAGAAGCCGAGCTTGTTGAAGAATCGGTTGAACCAGTTGGGTTTGGCGAACTGCGCGGCCGCGATGATCGAGACGAGCGCGGTGCCGGGCAGGAGGCTCAGCAGGAACCAGCGGATGTGGCGGCGCTCGAACACGAGCCAGCGGCCGACGAAGTAGGCGACCATGAAGTACGAGTCGGCGCGGAAGCCGAGGAGCCGGTCGGTGAACGACACCTGCCCGAGGCTGCCCGGATAGAAGAGATAGAGCACGCTGATCGCGAGATACGCGGCGACGAGCAGGTCGACGTAGTGCAACTTGGGCCGCCGGCGCAGGATCGCCTCGTCGATGGCGCGCAGGAACAGCAGCCCGATCAGGAGGTCTTTCCAGGCCTGCGCGAGCACCGTCAACGACGCGGAATGGCCGAAGTGGAACACGAGCAGGATGAGGAAGCGGTTGATCGGTACGAGGGCCACCAATGTCACCGCCGCCCACGCGGGCTTGCGCCACACCAGGACCGCAGTGGCGCCGAGCAGCGCGAGCACACCGAGCACCGCGCCGAGCGCGCTGCTCGCGCCGAACAACAAGAACGCCACGAGCAGCGCCCACAGGAGCGAGCGCGTGCGCGGAAGGCGGCGCACCTTCGGCGGCGTGAGCGCGACGGTCACGACGGCGCACTCACGGTCGGGCGCGCCGCGGCCTCGATCGGCATCGGTCCCCACCGGCCGATCATGAAGTCGCGCACCGCGCGCGTGCGGGCGTGATACCACTGGTCGTGCCGGAAGTCGGAAGACGCGACGGTTCGCATCCCGATCTTCGCCAACGTCCACACGAGCTCCCCCGTCACCGCGACCCGACCCGCGCCGCGGGCGTGGCGGAAGGCGAGCCGGAAGTGATTGCGGTACGCGTAGTAACGAATCGTCTCGGTGGGGAGCTCGCCGGTCGTGCGTGACACCTCGTGCCGAACGACCGCCGCGGGAATCACCCACGTGTCGACGCCGGCCCGGCGGGCGCGCAGGCACCAGTCGACGTCTTCCAGGTACAAGAAGAACGCTTCGTCGAGTGGACCCACCCGGCGGAAGGTGTCGATCGAGAACCACAGGGCACAGCCCGTCGCCCACTCCACCCGGCGCGCGGCGCCCTGTCGGTCGAGCTTCTCCCCCAGGCCGAGGTGGTGGTTGCGCACGCACGGCGGCTCGAGGTACCCCCCCGCCGACCAGACTTCACCCGGGTCTTCGGCGAACACGATGACGGGCGCGAGGATCGAGCTGGGATGGTCGGCGTCGGCGGCCGCGAGTGCGTCGAGCGCGTCGGCGTCGAGCTCGGCGTCGTTGTTCATGACGAGAACGTGCGTGGCGCCGTGCTCGACACCGACCCGCACTCCGTCGTTGCAGGCGGCCGCGTAGCCCACGTTCGTAGGCAGTCGCTCGACCACGACGTCGGGCAACGCCCGGCTCACCTCGGCCGTCGGATCGTCGTCGGAGTGATTGTCGAGCAGCACCCGCAGCACGTCGGGGCGAACCTGGATCGACTCGAGCGCGCGGAGGCTCGACGCGGTGTCGTTCCAGTTCACGACGACAACCGCGATCAGCACATCAGCCTTCGTTCACGACGACACCGAGCAGTCGCGCGCCGAGGACGTCGAGCCGGTTCCGGATGTCGGTGTGCACCGTCGACGTCTCGCCGCTCGGCCGCACGACGTAGATCGCGGCGTGCGCCAAGGAGCCGACGTAGAAGCTGAGGCTGCTCGTGCTGCACGGCGGCACGTCGATGACGGTCGTGCCCGTCTCCGCCAAGATGAGCGACTGAATCGCCCGCAGGAACTCACGTTGATTCGCGAAGGAATCAGGCCGCAGGCGCATGCGGGAGAACGGAACGCCTGCATCGGGAGCGGCGAGGTCGGAGGCGTCGGCGTCGTCGTCGAGCACGATGTCGGGCGGCGCCGGCCGCGAACGCAACCGGTCCGAGAGGCCTCGCAACCCACTGCGGGTCGGCGCGACGGAGTCCGTCGGAACGACCTCGAGCAGCCGGACCGGCGTGCGGAGCTCGCTCAACGCCCGCGCCAGCATCTGCGCGGTGAACGAACGGCCTTCCCGCGCCCGCGCGCTGAGCACGGCGATCGATCGGATCGGTTTGTCGGGGGACGTGCGCTCGATCGTCAACGCCAGCGTGCGAAACGCCTCGATCGCGAGCGGAGACGGCATCGGCTGCGCGCCCGCGAACGCGTTGGTGCTCGGTGTCCGCGTTCCGGGATCGGTCGGCGCCTCGGTACCCCGATTCGAGATCAGCGCGGTAACGCTCCGCCGATCTCCAGGATCACTGCGTTCCATCATCGGATCCATCACCTCGCTCCTACGACCGCGCGGCGCGGGATGTGCACGAGCGCCGGCACGCCGAGCGCGCCGACCACCCCGGCCGCCGTCTCCTTGCGGCGCTGCCGCGCCGCTTGCACGTACACCGCGGTCAACGCCGCGAGCAGACCCACGATCACTCCCAGCATGTAGACGAGGATCTTCAACAACGTCTTGCTCGCCATCGACGCCGTGTCGAGCGTCTTCACCTGGTCGGAGATCGAGACGATCTGACTGACCACCAACTGCTGTTGCAGCGCGGCGAGTTGTTGCTCGTTGTTCCGCGCCTGGGTGAGGTTCACCGTGAGCTGCTGGAACTCCGGCTGCGCGGCGGCCAGCGGCTGCAACTGCTGCGTCGCATCGATCAACTGCGTCTGGTACGCGTCGACCCGATCCTGGGCGGCGCGGGCGGCGGCCGCACTGATGCCGCGCGCCGAGCTGAGATCGACCTGCGCTTCCGCGAGCTGCGAGTTCAGCGCCGTCACCTGGTCGCGCGCCGCCGAGACCGCGGCCGCCGGATCACCGCCGTATTGCGCGGCGAAGTCGTTGTACGCCTTCGTCGCGGTGGCGAGCGCGGCGTCGGCCGCGGCCTTCTGCGGCGCGATCGACGCGGCCACCTCCGACGACTTCACCCCGTTGAGCTGACCGTAGAGCTTGCGGGCTTCGGTCACCGCGGTGTTGACGATCGTCATCGCGCGCGCCGGGTTGGGGTCTTGGGCCCGCACGACGTACAACGGACTCAGGTTGATACCCGTCGCGGGCAGCTGCACGGAGACCGAGAGCTTCCCCTTCACCGGGTAGCCGAGCACCTTGCCGACGTTCACCGCGAGCTGATCGCTCTTGACGATCGAGTCGAACGAGACCTCGGCGTTGTGGTACTGCGCGGGGTTGATCGTGAGCGGGTCGCGTACCGCCACCGATGCCTGCGCGGTCGGCATGATGCGTTTCTGCGCGTAGATCGCCGACCCGAAGATCGCGGCCACGAAGAGCAGGATTGCCACCGGCCATACGCGCTTCAGCGCGGCCGAGAAGGATCCGGGTTCCATCAGAGCACCACCGTCCGATTTCGAATGCTGCCCGCGACGAGCGAACAGAGCGCGACCGCGTCGCGCGCGACGTACATACCGGCCTTGGCCACCGGCGCCCGGCCCTGGAGGCCACGCGTCCGGGCGAACGCAACTGCGTAGGGCGCGACCAGCGCCAGGCCCACCCGGCGCCGGCCGAGCAGGGTGAGCCCGGTTCCTACGAGCGCCATATCGAACAGCGCGTGCAGCGGCCGCACCCACACGCCGAGAAACAGCGTTTCCCGGAACGCGGGATACCGGGCCGCCTTCGCGGGCCAGTTCGCGTAGCGCGTCGGCCACAACAACCAGCGCAGCGGCGACTGCGGAACGATCTGGTGGTGCACGAGCGCGTCGGGCGCGAACACGACGTCCCAGCCGTCGGCGCGCACGCGACACCCGAGATCGGTGTCTTCCCAGTACGCACACGCGCGATCGAAGGCGTGGTCCCCCAGCGCCCGGCGCCGGTAGACGACGTTCGACGTGGAGAACGATCCGTCGAAGCGGCGGGTCTCGATGAAGTGACTGAACATCGGTGCGTTGTCGCCCGCGCATTCCGTGCGCCCCTGGACGATGCCGATCTCGGCGCTCGTGAAGGCGTCGAGCGCGGTCCTCAACCACTGCGGGCTCGGGACACAGTCGGAGTCGGTGAACGCGACGTACTCACCGCGGGCGAGACCGAGCCCATGGTTGCGGCCGTTCGCGGGCCCTTGATCAGCGGCGAAGCGGACGTACCGGACGGGACGCGTGGTTCGGGCGAGAAACTCCGTCATCACCGACTGCGTGTCGTCGGTCGACGCGTTGTCGACGACGACGAGATCGGCATCGGCGAACGCCTGCGCTTCGAAGCCCCGGAGGGTGTCGCCGAGATACCGCGCGTGATTCCGCGTCGAGACCACCACCGAGACCCGTGGCCGCGCCTCCACCTGGTTGGCGGCGAGATCGAGCGCTACCGCGGCGCTCACAACACCACCCGCCGTTGCCGCGCGCTCGCGTACACGAGCACCACCGCGTCGCCGACCGAACCGTGGAGCTTCAACACCGCGTACTTGGCCACGCCGCGCGCCCGGCCGATACGCCATTGCGCGACGAAGCCGGGGCGGATCGCGGCCAACCACGGCACGACGAGCAGCAACGGCGCGCGGCGATGCGAAACGCGCGCCAGGGCAATGCCCACGATCGCGAGATCGAACCGGAAGTGTTCCTCGTCGAGGAAGTACCGGCCCCACAGGCGCGTCCGGCGCAGCTCGGGGATCGACCGCACCAGGCGGGGCACGATCTGCACGATCACCGGTTGCAGGAACGCCTCGAGCGCGGTCGGCGGCGCCGCGGGTTGATGCCCGACCGCGGCCGTGTCGACCCACCGCAGATCGGCACCGGCTCGGCGCCCGCGCCACGCGAGGTCAGTGTCCTCGCCCACGACGAGCCCGCCCCAGGGGTAGATGCCGAACTGCTCGTCGAAACCACCGAGCGCGTCGAACCAGCGCCGCCACATCGTCATGTTGCCGGAGGGATACGTGCCGTCGTCGCGCTTGGTCTGCTTGTACTGCACGACCCCGTCCGACTCACGTTGCATGCCGAACATCGGTCCGCACACGATCCCGGCGCCGGCGCGCAGCTCGCGCACGGTGTTCTGGATCCAGTGCGGACCGGGGATGCAGTCGCTGTCGGTGAACGCGAGGATCTCGCCCGTCGCCAGGCGCGCCCCGGCGTTGCGCGACGCGGCGGGGCCCTTGTTGTCCTTGCGGTGAAAGCGGAGCGGGAACGGCATCGACTTGGCCCACGCCGCGACCACAGCCTCGGTGTCGTCGGTCGAAGAGTTGTCGACGACGACCACCTCGAGCCGGTCGGCCGGATAGACCTGCCGGGCCAGCGCGCCGAACAGGTGGGGCAGATACGACGCGCGCATGTACGTCGGGATGATCACCGTCACCGACGGCAGGTCGTTGGCGACTCCGACCGCCGCGGTCTCCGGAGGCGGGGTCTCCTCAATAGTGGACAAGGGAACCCTCCCGCCGCGCGCGTTGTGTCGCCATATAGCCCGCGTAGAGCCCGAGCGGGAGCACGATCGCCGCGCTCAAGGTCAGGACCGCGACCTCCGAGGCGATGCCCGAGAGGCTCGCGCCGTCGAGGGCGAGGCGAAGGCCGTTGAGCGCGTGCGTGAGCGGCAACAGCTGCGCGATGTCCTGCAACCACGGCGGCAGGGACGCGACGGGGATGACCGTTCCCCCGAGCACGCCCGACAGTGCGATGTAGCCGACCACGATCGGGTCGCCCTGCTTGATCACCATCACGAACGCGGCGGCCATGAGTCCGAGCCCGAGGAAGGTGAGAAAGCCCGGGACGAACACCAGCAACACACCGAGCACGTTGGCGTTGTGCCAGTAGCCGAGCAACACCACGGCGGCCGCGATGAGGAGCGCGGCGCGCACGAAGGCGAGGAACACGAAGAACGCGGTCGACGCGGTCAACAACTGCCACGTCCGGATGGGAGTGAGCAGGACGGGTTCGAGCGTGCCCGAGGTCTGCCCGTCGCGCAGTGCGCGGGGCGGTCCCGTGAGACCGGAGAACAACGCGTCGGTGAACGCGAGACCGGCGAACACGAACGACGCGTAGTCCTTGGATCCGCCGAGGAGGTCGCTGCGCGTGCCGAGGGAGTTGCCGACCATGACGACGCCGACCACCAGGATGAACACGCCCACGAACTGCCAGAACGCGTTGAGCCGGTAGCTCGCCCATACGAGCCAGTCGCGCCGCAGGTACGCGTTCATCGCGTTCCTCATGCGACCACCCGCTCGTTGCGGCCTCCGACGACTGTCCGGAACACCTGATCCAGGGAGGCCGCTTCCTTCTGACAGCTCATGATCTGGAGCCCCTCCTCGACCAGGCTCCGGATGACGGTCGCGAGCGCCGCACATTCGCCGTCGAAGACCACGACGAGCTCCGCGGAACCGACACCCTGCTGTTCGACCCGCACGTCGAGCACACCGCCCAGCCGCCGCAGCGCGGCGACGTTCGGCGCGCTCGCGCCGTCGACGATGAAGCGGTAGAGGATCTCCGGGCTGTACGCGGCGCGGAACTCCGCGACGGTTCCCGTCATCACCGAAGTGCCGTGGTCGATGAGCATCAGCCGATCGCAGAGGCCCTCGGCCTCGGCCATCACGTTCGTGGCGACGAGCACAGTGCGCCCGTCGGCGGCGATGCGCTCGCGGATCAGGGCCTGGAGGTCGTGCGCGCCGATCGGGTCGAGCATGCGCGTGGGTTCGTCCATGAGGATCACGAACGGGTCGTGCAGCATCCCCCGGGCGATCGACGCGCGTTGCTTCATGCCCGACGAGAAACCGAGCATGCGTCGATCGCCGGCGTGGCCGAGGCCGACGAGCTCGATGAGCTCGGTGATGCGCTTGTCGGCGACCGAGCGTTTGAGGCCGTAGAGGGTCGCGAAGAAGCGGAGGTTCTCGCGCACGGACAGGCGCCAGTGGAAACTGCGCTCGTCGCCGTAGACCACGCCGATCGCGCGCCGGGCCACCGGGCCCGCGGCGAACACGTCGAGCCCGGCCAGGCGGACTTCCCCACTGTCGGGGATGATGAGCCCGCACAGGATCTTGATCAGCGTCGTCTTGCCCGCGCCGTTCGGGCCGAGGAGACCGAAGATCTCGCCTTCGCCGATCGTCAGGTCGACGCCCGCGAGCGCGACCTCGAACTGCGAACGCCGCAACAGATCACGCCAGCCGTTGACGCGCCGGAACGACTTGTGGACGTCGCGCACCTCGACCGCGTTCATCGCGGTCGCACCCCACTCCGGCGCGGCGTCACAACACGACCCTCCGCGCCCGCACCGAACCGACCGCCAGACCGGCGGCCCACACCGCGCTGCGTACGCCGGCACCGCGAACATGCCGCAGCGACGTGCGCCATTCGGCCGGCGGCCAGAAGTCGACGAACTCCCCGACGGTCCGCAGCCACGGGATCGAGCCCGCGACCGCGTACCAGGGATTCCGCCGGATCGCGGCGACCGCGAGCCCCGCGACCAGCACGTCGAACGCCAAGGTGCGCTCCGACGCGAACACACCGTGATGCAGCGCGGTCGAACGGAGTCCCGGCATCCGCCGCACGCCACTCGGAATCGCGGCCGCGAAATCGAATTCCTCGCGGATCCACGCCCGGCTCGGCGCGAACGCGAAGTGGCGGAACACGAACGCGGTCGCGTCCTGGGAAACGGGAAAGCCCGCCGCAGCCAGCCGCGCCGACGCGGTGCTGTCCCAACCCCAATCGGCGTGCGCGTTCTCGTCGAAGCCGCCGACCTGGAGCAACGCCTCCCGGACGTAGAACGAGTTCGCGGCGAGGAACAGGCCGGAGCCGGAGTTCTTGCGGCGCCGGCCGGGCAGCGCGAGGAACGGCGCCGCGCTCGTCGTGTCGGCGAGCACGCCGCCCGAGAGCGCGGTCGTGTACTGCCCCATCGCGCGCAACCCGCTCTCGACCCAACCCGCGGGCAGGCGGCACGCATCGTCGGTGAACGCCACCACGCTCCCCCGCGCCCTGCGTACCAACGTGTTCGCGGCTTCGGCATCGAACGTGTCGACCCGTTGGCGCCGGATCCGAGGCGCCTCCGTCTCCGCGTCGGCGGGCAGGAACCCGGCATCGGGCGGGCAGGCGACGATCACTTCGATGAGCTCGCGCGGGTAGGTCTGGCCGTCGAGATCGCCGATCAGGCGCGCAGTGCGCGCCGCGTCGCGGCTGTCGACCACGACGGTCACCGTCGGCAGCTTGGTGATGTCGGAGCCGAGGGCGGCATCGGCCCGGCCCACCGTGAGCGGAACGAGGGTCGACACCATCGTGTCGCGCAGCGTCGGGAACAACGCCTTGGCCGAATGCGCGAGCCGGGCCGAGACCCACTGACCGACGGGCAGCGCGTTGACCTCGACCACTCCGGTCGTGTCGATCACGTCTTCGCACTCCACCATGCGCAGTCCGGCGCGGCGCGCGGATGCCCGTAACGACTTCGGGTCGACGAGTCGCCGCGGTGTGGCCATCGGCCAGCTCCACGAGTGCCGCGCCGCGGCGACCGCGGCGTCGGGCAGGGCCGAGCGGCCTCGCACCGCGTCGAACCGGGACGCCAACGATCCGGCCCGGCGCACCGCGACGAGGATCACTCCCGTCGGCGCGACGAGCCCGTGCAATGTCCCGAGCGCGACCGCGGGTTCGGCCGTCGTCGCGTCGAGCACGTAGGGCGCGACGATCACGTCGAACGAAGCGGCGCCGTCGACGCCGTCGTCTCCCGGCTCGAGCAGCGCGTCGAGCGTCCCCTTGCGCGTCACGCGGTCGCGGAGGTCTTCGGTCAACGCGACGCCGGGCACGTGCCAGATGGAGACGTCTCGGCCCTGCGCGACCAACACTTTGGCCAGCGCGACGTTCGGCCCGATCAACAGCACGCGGTCGTTCGGCGGACGTGTGCTGATCTTGTCGATCAGGATCGCGGCCAGCGGCAACGTGAAGGCCAGGTCGTGGAAGACCGTGTCGGTGACCTCGAGGTCGTCGAGGGTGTCGCGGACGAGGCCGACGGACGTCGTGGCCGCGCTCATGCGCCTACGGGGACGAGCGGCCGGCGCGGGCAGGAACCACCGGTGTGCGCCGCGACGATCGACTCGAGCATGTTCTCGGCCCGTTGGCCGACGCGTTCGAGGCCCCACTGGCTCGCCCATTCCCGACAGTGCCCGGTGGTCTCGGGCAGGCGTGAGAGCTCGATCGCTTCGATGATCGCGTCGGCGAGGTCGTCGACGAGTTTGGTGTCGTCGAGATCGGACCATTCCCGGAGCTCGACCGTCGCACCGATCCGCGGGTCGGTGATGATCTCGCCCGGGCCGTCGTAGGCGCTGCCCACAACCGGCGTTCCACACGCCAAGCTCTCGACGAGCACCATCCCGAACGCTTCTTCGACCGACGGAAGGACCGTCACCGCCGCCTGTGAGTACCAGTACGGAAGCACGTGGCTGTCGCCCGGACCGCGGAACTCGATCTGGGCGCGGGCCGCGGGATCGTGCACGAGATCCATCTGCGCCAACATCTTCGAACCGTGGTCCTGGTGATATCCCGCCAGCCCAACCGGACCGGCGAGCGCGAGCACTGCGCCCGGGATCTCGCGATGCACGCGGTTCCAGGCTTTGAAGAGCAGTGCGCCGCCCTTGCGCTCGTCGGCCAGGTCGGCCGGGAACAGCACGACCGGATGTTTCGGGTCCCGCGGCGCGACCGGGTGGAAGTGCCCCATGTCGACGGGCGGCGACAACACGTCGCATGGCACCCCGTACTCGTCCTGCACCGCGTCGGCGCCGCCGCGTGTCAATGCGACGACCTCGTCGGCGTTGCGCACGAGATTCGCGAACACCATGCGGCCGTAACGCGTACGCCAGTAGTGGTTCCGCATGATGATGTGCACGAGGTAGGGCATGTCGAGCATCTCGCGCAGCAACGGCGCGAAGTTGATGTTGGAGAAGCTCCACAAGTGCGCGACATCCGGCCGCTCGCGCATCATGTGCCGCGACGCCTCGATACCGAACGCGGCCTGTCGGACCCACGGCGTGTACCGGTACATGAGCGGGTGACTGACCTGCTCCAGGTACGTGATCTTGACGCCGTGCTCGTCGTTCGCGACACGCGCCCGCCCCGGAGTCGAGGTGATGATCTCGACCTCGTGGCCCCGCACCGCGAGGTAGCCGGCAATGTCGTGGATGCAGCGCTCCGCGCCGCGCCGCACGTAGGGCCAGTACGACGGGTACGGGAAGGCAATCTTCACGCGTGGGCTCTCACACCGTTGCCGTCGATGACCGCGCGCTCGAGGCTCGGCTCGTCGAGCGTGTCCCACTTCGGCGTGCTCAGCGCGGCCCAACCGAGCGACTCGCGCAACCACGACGGCACCTCGGGCACCTCGCCCCGGAGCACGACCTTGTGCATCGGGGCATCCATGGCCCAGTCGAGGACGAAACGCGAGACCTCTTCGATCGGTTCGCACCCGGCCACGAGCATCATCGTGCGCAGCGTCTCGATGTTGGGGAGCCACCACGTCTGACTCGGCGCGGTCAGCTGGGCGAGCCGCATGTCGCCGAAGCCTTCGAGCATCGGCGTGTACACGTCGGCGATCAGCAGGTTGCCGCGGCACACCGAAGCCGCGTGTTCGATCGCGAGTTGTGGGCAACGGAGGTGCAACAGCACGTCGCTGATGAACACGAGATCGAACTTGCCGATCTCCTCGGGATCGAGGTCGTACACGCTGCTCTCGAGCCGCTCGACATTCGAGCCGAGGATGTCATGCGCGAGCTTGAAGCCCTCACCGGTCGGCCGGTCGAGACCGAGCTCGCCGGCGTACGGAACCATGCGGCGCGGGATGTCGACGTCGCTCCACGACGCGATGTCGGCCGCCACCACCTCGGCACCACGCCGCTCGAACTCGAACGCCCAGAACCCGTCGAAGGTTGCGATGTCGAGGACCCGCATGCCCTTCATCGACTCGGGCAGCCCGTAGTACGGCAGCTGCGCGCGATGGTCGACGAGTCCGGGTACGACCACGCCGTGACCGAGATCGATGGTGTGGTACCAGTCGTAGTCGCGGACGCGCTCGAGAATGGCCCGGCCTTCGGCGTCGAGGGTCGCCGGATCCGGGAACGCCAACTTCGGCTTCGTCACGACGTCGCCGCCGGCGCCGCTGTGATCGGCGGCCCGCGAGCTCCGACCCAGGCGTTCCAGCGCGGGCCGGAAGGCGCGCCGGTAGACCGGGTTCGAGCGCACGCGCTCGGCGAGCTCGGGCGGCATCGAGACCGTGACCTCCAGCGGGCCGACGTTCACGCGCCGTTCCTTGCGCAGGGCGTCGGTCATGACTGCTCCTTTGTTGCGGCAACCGCCGCGGTCGTGGCACCAACGAGGGCTTCGCGCTCCGGCGCGACCGCCTGGTTTTCCTGCGCCAGCGTGGCGGCGCGGTAGTCGAGTGCCATTCGCACCCAACTCGGCTGTTCCGGCGCGCGGCCCCGCAACACGACCTTGTGGATCGTGTCCTCGGCCGTCGCCTGCAACGTGAAGCGCGAGATCTCGTCGATCGGCTCGAAGCCGGCCACGACCATCATCGCCCGCAACGCCTCCGCGTTCGGGAGCCACCACGTTTCGCCGGGCGCGGTGAACTGCGCGAGGGAGAGGTCGCCGAAACCGTCGAGCTGCGGCGTGTACACGTCGGCCACGACCACTTCACCGTGACACACCGAGAACGCCCGCTCGAGCGCGAGCTGCGGGTCGCGCAAGTGCACGAGCAGGTCGCTGATGAACACGATGTCGAACGTCCCGAGCTTGGCCGGATCGAGGTCGTACACGCTGCACTCGACCCGCTCGACCTTCGAGTTCAACGCGTCGTGCGCGATCTTGAACCCGTCGCCGGTCGGCCGGTCGAGACCGAACTCCTTCGCGTACTTGAGCATCAGCCGTGGCACGTCGACATCACTCCACCGTGGGATGTCGGCGGCCACGACCTCTGCGCCCCTACGCTCGAATTCGAACGCCCAGTAACCGTCGAACGTCGCGACGTCGAGCACCCGCAGTCCTTCGAGCGACGCGGGGATCGCGTAGTACGGCAACTGTTCGCGATGGTCGACGAAGCCGGGGGTGACCACGCCGTGACCGAGATCGATCGTGTGGTACCACTGCCGGCGCGCGACCTTCTCGATCAGCTCGCGGCCCTCGGCGTCGAGCGATTCGGGATCCGGTACGACCGCGGGAACGGTGACCGCCGACAAGTCGATGTCGACATGACCGTTGCCATTTCCATTCGCGTGACCGTTGCCGTTCGAGCGCGAGAGGCGATCGAACGCGGGCTTGACCATGTGGCGATACACCGAGTTCACCCGCACGCGGTCGGCCAGTTCGGGCGGCACTGCCACCGTCACATCGACGGGTCCGAGGCTGATACGGCGTTGACGTCGTAGTCCGGGCGCGGTCATGTTCCCTCCGAAACGAGTTGGTAACGCTGCATGAGCCAGTCCGGTGCGGATTCCGGCTCGTCGTAACCGAGACGCTCGTCGAGACTCTCGGAGAATGGTGCCCAGAGCCGGTCGAGCTCCTGTTGGTCCTTGAACGTGTCCATCGAACGCCAGAACCCGAAGTGGCGATGGGCGTGCAACACGTCGGCGCTCGCGAGCTGCGGCAGCACATCGCGCTCGAGGTTCTCGCCCGACGCCGACGCGAACGCTTCGCGTTCGAAGACGAAGAAGCCGGCGTTGATCCAATAGTCCGGCAGCACCGGCTTCTCCTGGAAGCCCACGATGCGACCGCGGTCGTCGGATTCGATGATGCCGTACTGCGAACGGAGTTGAACCGTCGTCATCGTCGCGCCGCCGCGGGCAAGATGCGCCTGCGTCAGCGCGTCGAGGTCGACGTCGCCGAGACCGTCGCAGTAGGTGGCGTGGAAGTGATCGCCGACGAGATCGAGGCACTGCCGAACGCGTCCGCCGGTGTCGGTCGTATCGCCGGTGTCGACGATGTCAACCTGCCAACGCTCCGCCGCGTCGAAGTACCGCGCGATGTCCTCTTTCAGGTAACCGACCGCGAGCACGAACTCGTCGAAGCCCTGCGACGCGTAGATGCGCATCACCTGCTCGAGCACGGGCAACCCCGAGACGGGCATGAGCGCCTTGGGCATCCGCTTCGTATACGGGTACGCGCGGGTGCCAAGCCCGCCGCACAGGATCACGACCTTCACGCGAGCACCCCCTCGCGGATGTCGAGCTCGTGCGCGAGATGACGGCGATACCAGTCGACCGAACGGCGCAAGCCCTCGTCGAGATCGACGTTCGGCGTCCAGCCCAACCGGTCGGCCGCTTTGGCCGACGCGAGCGACTGCTTGTCGATCTCGTTCGTCGCGACCCCGAGCACTTGCGGCTTCACGTTCGTGTCGCCCACCGCGGTGATGATCTTCTCGACGACGGACAACACCGAGACCGGCAACTCGGTGCCGAAGTTGAACGCTTCGCCGGTTACGTCGGGCAAGTGGTCGGCGACGGCGAGGTACGCCTCCACCGCGTCGCCGAGGTAGAGGTAGTCGCGCTCGAGCGTGCCGTCGCTACGGATGAGCGGGTCCTCGCCGTCGAGCACCGAACGGATCGTCCCCGGGATGAGCCGGTTCCAGTTCAGGTCGCCGGGCCCGTAGATGTTGGCGCACCGCGTGACCGCGATCGGCAGGCCGAACGCCGTCGCGTAGCTACGGGCGAGCACGTCGGTGCACACCTTCGACGCGTCGTACGGGAAGATGCCGGCCAGCTCGGTGTCCTCGGTGTACGGGAGGATCGCCTGGTTCCCGTAGGCCTTGTCGCTCGATGCAACCACGGCCCGCGTCACCGACGGCGAACGCCGCGCGGCTTCGAGCACCTGCCACGTACCGACGATGTTCGACTCGAACGTCGACACCGGATTCGCGTTGGCGACCGTCACGATCGCCTGCGCGGCGAGGTGGAAGATCGTGTCGACCGCGTACTCGTTGACGGCCCGCTCGACCAGACCCGGCTCGACGATGCTGCCCCGCACGATGTCGACCGAGTCGGCGATCTCGCGGTGCTGCAGGAGCCGCGATCCGGGCGAGTCGCGCAAGATGCCGACGACGTGCGCACCCCGGTGCACGAGTTCCTCGGCCAGCCCGCTACCGACGAATCCGCCGATCCCGGTTATCAAGGCCGTACGGCCACGCCATTGGCCACCGTCGACGTTCGACATCGCTCTGCCCCTCTCCGACCGAGACCGCCACGACACGCATCGACGCGGCACGCCTCCCGAACCCCGCGCCCATCGTGGGGGATGTGCCGTCGTAGGGCCGTCGCAGTCGCGAGTGCGTTCGCGTCGTTTCTCCGTCGCCCCGCGCACGCACCGCCGTCGCTTCACCCGTCCGCGCGCTGTCGCGTCCGCGTCTCCAACGCGTCTCCAACGCGTCCCCGCGCCAAAAACCGCGCCAACCCGCGCCGCGAAGAAGCAACCCGTTCTCAGATCCCGCGTTGGCAGGCTTTCTGCTTCATAGAGACGATTTCCCTGCCATCAGATGGCAGGGTTCCCGCTTCATGGAAGCAATTTCCCTGCCATCTGATGGCAGGGTTTTGGGGGGTTAGGCGGGCTTGGAGCCGACCGCGCGGCCGACGCGCACTACGGGGCGTCGGGTCGGCGGGATGTACACGACCGGACGCCGTCCGAGAGGGCGGGCGAGCAAGCGGTCGGCGGGGATGTCGACGAGACCCGACGTGAGCTCGACGTGGTACTCCAACTCGAGCAGCGCGCGGGCGAGACGATTCGCAGTGGGGACGTCGACGGCACTCGTGGCGATGATCACGCCCGTGACATCGAGGGCTTTGACGATGTCGAGCGTGTCGCGGCAGTTGCCGAGCACCGGGATCGGTGACCGCTCGCCGGCCGCGGGATGGCTGCCGCCTTCACACTCGAGCACGCCCAGCACGTTGTAACCGAGGGTGACGTTGGCTTGCAGCATCTGCGCGAACCCGAGCGCCTCCGCATTGGCGCCGATGATCACGACGCGGCGGCGCATGCGGCCACCGGCGCGGACCCGGCTGAACGCTCGACGAACCAACGTCCGCTCCGCGACAACGGTCACCAAAGCCGTGAAAAACGTGAGAATTACCCAACCGCGGGGGGTTTTCTCGTGCAGCACGATCGCCACGAGCGCGGTGCACGCCACGGCCGCCGCGGTGGCGTGAACGATGCGCCGCAACTCGGCGGCGGCACTCGCGACCGCGGCCGCGGAATAGAGCTTGTAGCGGGCGAACAGAAAGAGCCAGATCGGGATCGAGACCGCGGCGGTCAAGAAGATCGATTCATGAGTGGTGTGCAGGTCGTGCCGCGCGCTGTCGCGGATCAGGGCGGCCAGTGCCATTCCCGCGGCAATCGCGACGATGTCCGCCCCGATGACCAGCGGTTTGGCGAGGCGCGACCCATGCGCCCGATCGCGGCGTTCGCTGCGAACGAGGCCGGGCAGGAAAGCCACGCCGGCGGTCGGGGCGCGCAACATCTCGTCGCGGTCGACGGCCTGCGTCCACGCAGAACCAACAGCGTCCATCACGTCTCGCCCTTCTCCGACAACCGCCAACAGGTACTCCTGCCGACTCCACCGGTTGTCGCTCCACCCACCCACGCCGTAAGACGCAAGTCCCAGTCGCAAAATAGACGTTCCGGGGCGAGCCAGACAAGCTGAACCTCAGAAATAGCGCAGGAAATCGCGACTTTCGCCCCACCGGTGTGCTGAGACCACGGAAAACGACAGGCGTACGCTCCACCGATGCGCGTATTAATCACGGGCGCGGCGGGTGGAATCGGCGCGGCGACCGCGCGCGTGCTCGACGCGAAGGGCTGCGAGGTCGTAGCCACGGCGCGCCAGCCCGAGCTCCTCGCATCGGTTCCGGCGACGCTCCGGCTCCCGCTCGACGTCACCGACGACGATTCCGTCGCCGCGTGCCTGGCCGCCGCGGGCGACATCGACGTGCTGGTGAACAACGCCGCGATCAACGCCGCCGGTCCGTTGGAGCGGTATCCCCTCGACCGCCTGCGCGCGTGCTTCGAGACGAACACTGTCGGTGCGTTGCGCATGGTCCAGGCCGTGGTGCCCGCCATGCGCACGAACGGCCGGGGCGCGATCGTGAACGTCAGCTCGGTGAACGGGCGGGTGAGCGCGCCGCTCGAAGGCGCGTACGCCGCGTCCAAGTTCGCGCTCGAGGCGATGAGCGAGACGCTCCACTACGAGCTCGGTCACTTCGGTATCCGCGTCGTGATCATCGAGCCCGGGTACATCGCGCCCGGCATGAAGTCGGCGCCGCGGCACGGGATGGAGGCGCCCTACGACGAGCTCGGCGCGCAGTGGTTCGGCGCCGACGAGAAGTTGTTGGGCGACGGCGGCCGGCCCGATCCCGCGATCGTCGGCGAGGCGATCTGGGACGCGATCACCACTCCGAACCCGCGCCTGCGTTACACCGTCGGCGCCGACGCGGAGCTGATCCTGGCCACGCGCGCGCAACTCGACGACGCGGCCTTCGAGCACACGATGCGCGCGACTCTCGGTCTTACCTGGTAGGCAACGCTTCCGAGAGTGCGCGCCGACCGACCTCAGCCCGACGGGCCGAATCGCTCGACCCGGATCTGGTCGGTCTCGATTCCGAGCGCGACGACGATCTCCGTTGCTGCGTCTGCGAAACCCGAGGACCCGCATATGTAGGCGCGCGATCCGGCGGCGAGGGGCTGAGGAATGTCGGTGGGAGCGAGGCGACCCGGCGGACGCTGCGAACGACGGCGGCGCGGCACGCGTGTAAACGAGAGTCGTCTGCGGCCCGACGATCTCGTCGGCGTAGTAGAGGTCGTCGGCAGTGCGGACCGACACGACGAGCCGGAGCAGATCGGCAGTGCCCGCGGTCCGCGCCAGGCGCAGCATGGCCATGAGAGGAACGACGCCCGAACCACCGCCGAGCAGCAGCGCGGGAACAACGCCGTCCCAGACGAACCAACCGCCGATCGGTCCGCGCACCTCCAACTGGTCGCCGACGGCGGCCTCGTCGTGCAGAAACGTCGACACTTCGCCACCTTCGAGCCGCTCGACGGTGATCTCGATCTCGCGGGCATCGGTCGTGGGCGGCGACGCGATCGAGTACGAGCGCGAAGCGGTGTATCCGTCGGGCGCGGTGAGCCGGACTATGCAATGTTGACCGGCGCGGTACGGCGCGGGTTGGGACAACGCGAGGCGAAACGTCTTCGTGCGCGGCGTTTCGGGTTTGACGGCGATCACCTTCGCCATCTGCCACGGCGAGCTCATTCAGTCGCCCTGGTACCGCTGTTCGAGCCAGGGGTCGCCCCGGTCGTGGTACCCGTTCTGTTCCCAGAAGCCAGGTTCGTCGTGGTCGAGCAGCCGGAGGCCGGCTATGAACTTTGCGCTCTTCCAGAAGTAGAGATGCGGTACGAGTAGCCGCGCCGGGCCGCCGTGCACCGTTTCGAGGGGCCGGCCGTCGTAGTCCCAGACCACCCACGCCTGACCGTTCGTAACGTCCGCGAGCGGGAGGTTCGTCGTGTACATCGTGTGCGAGAAGGCGAGCACGTGCGTAGCGGTCGGCTGAACTCCCGCGGCCTCGAGCAACGTGTCGACGGAGACACCCGTGAAGTTGACGCCGAGCTTCGACCACGTGGTGACGCAGTGGATGTCGCCGGCATACGTCGACGGTGGGAGCGCGTGGATCTCGTCCCAAGTCCATGTGGTCGGCCGGTCGACGAGGCCTTCGATCTTGAACGTCCAGGTCGAGGTGTCGAGCCGCGGCGTCGCTTCGGCGGTGAGGACGGGCCAGCTCTTACCGGTGTCATATTGCCCGGGCGGGAGCCGAGGGTCGCGTTCTCCGTGCAACCGACCCGCGAAACCTCGTGTGAATCTCGCCATCACGTGCTCCTTAGATGTGCGTCGTCAGGTACTCGTGGACCTGGCGCACCGCGCTGGAGCCTTCGCCGACCGCCGCGGCAACACGCTTCAGCGAACCGCTGCGCACGTCGCCGACCGCGAACACCCCGGGGATCGACGTCTCGAACGGCAACGGGTCCCGTCCGCCGAAATCCGAGCCGGTGGCGATCGCCTCCGGAAGCGACCGATCGGTGACGACGAACCCCGAACGATCGAGCAACACGCATCCGCCGAGCCACGCGGTCGCGGGGATCGCGCCGATGAAGCAGAACAGTCCCTGGCACGGGACCACGCGCCGTTCGCCCGTCTCGTTGTCTTCGAGCGTCACTTCCTCGAGGTGATCCGCACCGGCGAGTCCGCGCACCTCGGTGTGCTGCAACACCTGGATGCGATCGTCGGCCTCGATGCGCGAGATCAGGTATTGCGACATCGTCTCCACGAGCGCGCGGCGCCGCACGATGAGCGACACCGGGCTTCCCTGTTGCGCCATGAAGATCGCAGCCTGCCCGGCCGAGTTACCACCGCCGACGACGACGGTGTTGAACCCGCGACACACTCGCGCTTCGAGCTCGGTCGCCGCGTAATAGACACCGGAACCCTCGAAGCGTTCGAGATCTTCGACCTCGAGCCGGCGATACCGAGCGCCGGTCGCGACGATGATGGCACGGGTCGGGATCTCGCTGCCGTCGGCCAGAACCACCACATGGAATCCGTCCTCGAGTCGCAACCCCGCGACCTCGCACGGCGAGTTGAGCCGGGCGCCGAGGCGGATCGCCTGAATAGAAGCACGGGCGACGAGATCGTCGCCCGACACGCCGTTCGGGAAGCCCACGTAGTTCTCGATGCGCGAGCTCGCGCCGGCTTGGCCGCCCGCGCCGACTGCGTCGAGCGCGAGCGTCTCGAGCCCTTCCGACGCGCCGTAGACCGACGCCGCCAAACCGGCGGGGCCGGTGCCGACCACGACGAGATCGCTCAGATACCCGGGGATGTTGCGATACGTCAGACCGAGGAGCTCGGCGAACTCCCCTACCGACGGCTTGCGCAACATCGCGGTCGGCGTGACGACGACGGGCACATCGATCGGTCGTGCTCCCAGCGTCGCGAGATAGACCGGCGCGTCGTCGACGTCTTCGAGATCGACCCACTGGTGCGGCAGCCGCGACCGATTCGCGAACGCACGCAATGCCATCGCCTCGGACGAGTAGCGCGAACCGATGATGCGGATCGCGCCCGCGCCTTCGCCGGCGCGCAGGATCTCGCGCCGCGCGACGAGCGCACGGAACACGACATCGGAGAAGTCGGGCCGGGTGCTCATCAGCTGCCGCAGCGTGGGCAGCGGGATCACCAGGACGCGTCCGGGTTGTGAAATGCGCGCCGACAAGTACGCGCGCTGTCCGGTCAGTAGGTTGAGCTCGCCGAGGAAACGACGGGCGCCGTGGGTGGCGACGACCACTTCGGCGGCGTTGTCGTCGAGGCGGACGATCTGCGCCTCGCCTTCCAGCACCACGAAGAAATCGGGAGTCGGGTCGCCGGCGCGATACAGGAACTCGCCGGGTGCGACATCGCGGATCTCGCCGAACGGCGCGAGGTCGGCGAGCGTGCGCTCGTCGAGCAGTGGCCACGCCGCCTCCGCGGCGATGCTCGCTTCCGCGGGCTCGATCGGGTCGGGATCACTCATCGCAGCCGTCACCATAGGGGGCGTCGCGTTGCCCGTAGTAGCCCCGCGTTCCCCGTAGTAGAACGGCGGGCGATGCCGTCTGACGACCCTGTTACGCCGGGGGCCGGGACTCCGTGGCCCGAGATCACCATCGCCGACTGGGACGACACCCGCGCCACCGTGCACATGTGGACGCAGATCGTCGGCAAGGTCCGCCTCGCGCTCGAGCCGCCGGTGAACCACTGGTGGCAGATCCCGTTCTACGTCTCGGCGCGCGGGCTCACGACTTCGCTCATGCACGCGGGGAGCCGGGGCATCGAGATCGAGTTCGACTTCGTCGACCACGTGCTCGCGTTCCGCACCACCGACGGGCTGCGGCGCCGCGTCGCGTTGCAACCGCGTTCCGTCGCCGATTTCTACGGGGCGACGATCGCCGCGCTCGACGAGCTCGGCGTGCACGTCTCGATCCTGGCGCGGCCGGTCGAGGTGCCGGACGCGACACCGTTCGCCGACGACGTCGGGCACCACTCCTACGACGCGGCGGCCATGCACCGGTTCTGGCTCGCGCTGGTGCAATCCGACCGAGTCCTTCGCGAGTTCCGGGGCCGGTTCATCGGCAAGAACAGTCCCGTGCACTTCTTCTGGGGCGCGTTCGACCTCGCCACGACGCGTTTCTCCGGACGTCGCGCGCCGCTGCACCCGGGTGGCGCGCCGAACTGCGCCGACTGGGTCATGCAGGAGGCGTACAGCCACGAAGTGAGCAGCTGCGGTTTCTGGCCGGGCGGCAGCGAGGAAGGTTCCTTCTACGCGTACGCGTATCCGGAACCGGAGGGCTTCCGGACGTGGCCGCTCGTGCCCGCGGCCGCCTCCTATGACGAAGCGCTCGGCGAGTTCGTGTTGCCGTACCGCGCGGTGCGCACCGCGACCGATCCCGACGCGCTGCTCCTCGCCTTCCTGCAGAGCACGTACGAAGCGGCCGCCGAATCGGCGAGCTGGGATCGCGCCGAGCTCGAGGCCGACCGCACGTAGGCGGACGGAGGCGTCAGGCGGGCGCGAGCCCGACCGGCGGACATCGGGTGGGGTCGGGTTGCAACGGCGGACCGTCGACCGCGCAATACGTGCGCCGCGCGCTCTGCCGCGCCCGGACGTGCGCACGCAGGCCGATGAAGCTCAAGGGCGCGGCCGCGGCGGCCACGACCGCGGAGATGACGAGCGCGACCCGAAACGCGTGCGTCACCGCGTCGGCGCCCGATGCAACCGCGAGACCGGAAACGACGGGGACGACCGCCAGCGACGCGAGGCTCGCGGTGCGGGCGATCGCGTTGTTCACACCCGACGCGACACTGACGTGGTCGGGATCGACCGAACCCATGACCGTCGCGGTCAGCGGCGCCACGAACGTGACGAGTCCGAGCCCGAACACGACCGAGCCGGGAAACACATCGGTGATCCATGTCGTGTCCGGCCCGATGCGCGTGAGGAGCAGGAGTCCCGCGCCCGCGAGCAGCGGACCGACCGTGAGTTGCAGGCGCGGTCCGATGCGCTGCGCGAGCGCGCCCGATCGGGCCGACAACGCAAACATCAACAACGTCGCCGGGAGCAACGCGGTTCCGGCGCGTAACGCAGACCAACCCGCGGCCACCTGCAACTGATAGGCGACCAGGAAGAACGACACCCCGATCGAGCTGTACAGCAGCACGGTGGCCAGGTTCGTGACGGTGAAGGCGCGACTCTCGAACAGTGCGGGCGGCACGAGCGGATCGTGCGTGTGGAGCATGCGCCAGACGAACGCGGCGACGCCCAGCGCCGCGATCGCGCCCGCGATCATCACCGCGGGGTCGGTCCAACCTCTCGGGCCGGCTTCCGTCAGCGACCAGGTCGCCGCGCCCAGGGTGACGACCGCGATCGCGGCGCCGACGAGATCGAGACCCCGCGCCGCATGTGGATCGCGCGTCTCGGGCACGGCCACGCGCGTACAGACGATGACGAGCGCGGCAACGGGAACGTTGATGAGGAACGCCCAGCGCCAGCCCGGGCCGTCGACCAACCAGCCCCCGAGGAACGGGCCGATCGCGCCGGCGACCCCGCCGAGTCCCGACCACGCGCCCACTGCCGCGGCGCGGTCGTCGGCGCGGAAGCTCGCTTGGATGATCGCCAGGCTCCCCGGCGTGAGCAATGCCGCGCCGACACCTTGCAGCACGCGCGCCGCGACGAGCACCTCGATGTTCGGCGCCGCGCCGCAGAGCAGTGACGCCGCCGCGAACCAGACCGTGCCGATGACGAACACGCGGCGCCGGCCGAACCGGTCACCGAGCGCGCCCCCGAGCAGGATCAACGACGCCAGCGCGAGGAGGTACCCGGTCAAGACCCACTGCAGCGCGCTCACGCTCGCACCGAAGTCGGCACCGATGTGCGGCAACGCGACGTTGACGACCGTGGCGTCGAGCGCGGCCATCGCACTCGCGCCGACCGTTGCGGTGAGTGCGATGCGGCCCATGGCCGAGTGCAGGTTGAGGCCCGCGGCGGGTGTGGCGGTGGCGGTCATGACGCGCGCTCGGCCAACATCCTCGTCGAGCCTACCGACGCGCCGCACCGGTATATCCCGGAGAGTCCGGCGATCCGAAGCCCTACCCCTGCGGTGGCTCCCACCGGAACCGCGCCGCGGCAAGCGCAATGCCGGCCACTCCCCACGCGAGCAGCACGCCCACGTGGAACGCGGAGATACCAGTGCCGTGCAGCGACGGATCGAACACCGCCTCGAGTTGCAGGACGAGGTGGCGGATCGGGAACACGGCCGCGACCCGGCCGAGGAACGAGGTGCTCGCGATGGTTCCGAAGGTTCCCGAGATGAACAACAACGGGAACAGGACGAAGTTCACGATCGCGGGCGCGGCGTCTTCGTTGGGAATGAACGTGGCGACGGCCGCGCCGCACGCACTGAAGCAGAACGCGCCGAGCAGGATCGTCAGCACCAGACCGAGATAGCGATGCGGGAGCGTCACGCCGTACGCGATCAACCCGAGTGCGATCGTCAACACCGTGAGTATCAGGGCCGACACCAACGCGTTGCCGACGATGCCCGCGAGATACGCGACCGGCGGGAGCGGAGTACCGCGCACGCGCTTGAACACGCCGCGCTCGCGCCGGACGGAGATCGTGAACGCGAGGTTCGTGTAACACGCCGAGATCAGTCCGAACGCGACGATCGCGGGCACGTAGTACTGCGCGTACTTCGCGGTGCCGTGCGCGAGGCGAATGGTCGAGTTGCCGTTGATCGCGGCGAAGATCACGAGGAACATCAGCGGGAACGCGAACGTGAAACCCGCGAGCGGCGGGTTGCGCCAGAACATCTTGCGTTCCCAGCGCGTCTGGCGAACCGAGGCCGCGACGATCGAGGTCATGATGCCGAGCTCATGCCGTGGAGTCCTCGTCGCGGCCGGTCAACTGGAGATATACGTCTTCGAGCGACGGCCGGGTCACGGTGAGGCCTTCCAGCTCTGCACCGCGGGCGACCGCCCACGTCGTGAGCTCGTGCAGCACCGCGGTCGGATGCGCGGTACGCGTGACGACCACACCACCGCTCTCCTCGGTGACCGTGATCGGCACGTCGGCCGCGCTCGTCGCGGTAGGCAGCACGAACCGGATCTCGACCTCCGCCGTCGACCGACCCCCGATCGATTCCGGTGTCCCTTCCGCGACCTTCTCCCCCGCCGCGATCACCACGACGCGGTCGGCGAGCGCCTGCGCCTCTTCCATGTAGTGGGTCGTCAGCAGAACCGTCTTGCCGAGATCGCACATGCGACGGATGAGATCCCAGGCGTGGCGGCGGGCCGAAGGATCGAAACCCGTCGTCGGTTCGTCGAGGAACAACAGATCGGGATCGCCGACGAGGCCGAGCGCGAGATCGAGCCGGCGCTGCTGGCCGCCCGACAAAGTACGCACGCGACTCGCGGCCTTCTCCCCGAGATCGACCAGCTCGATGACATCGTCGACCGAGCGCGGCGCGGGATAGAACCCCGCGTACATCGTGAGCATCTCGCGCACCGTCAGGTACGGATCGAAACCGCCCGACTGCAACACGATCCCGATCCGCGTCCGGAAATCCGCGCCGCCGCGCGGGATCGAAGCCGACGACCGTCACCTCGCCACCGTCGCGGTCGCGGTAGCCCTCGAGAATCTCGACGGTCGTGGTCTTGCCCGCGCCGTTCGGCCCGAGGACCGCGAGCACCTCGCCCTCCTCGACGCTGAAACTGAGATCGTTCACGGCGACCAAACCGCCGTACGCCTTGCGCAGGCCGCGGACCTCGATCGCCTTCATCGCGCCATCCTGGCACGGGCGACCCCGTCCCGCGCCCTCGTTTTCGGCGCGGGCGGGCTCGGTGAAAGGAAGTTACGCGACCGGAACCGCGCGCCGGTCGGCGAGCCGCTTCCCGATCCGGCCGATGCGCGCGATGTGGTGCACGATCCGCTCGCGGGCGACCTCGGCTTCCGCGTCGAGGCCTTCGACCGTCTCCACTCCCCAGTGGCGCAGCACGACGGGCACAAGCACTTGGTCATGGTGCAGTACGAGGTCGTAGATGCCGGCGGCTGCGATCGCGTTGGCGTGCGCGGTGAAGTCGGGGATGCCGGCGCCCGGCATCTCGAACGTGCGCACCTGGCGTTCGATCGCGCACATCGTTCCCGAGGGATCGATCTCGAGCGCGGCCGACACCAGATCCCGGTAGAAGAGGTAGTGCAGGTTCTCGTCCGCCGCGACGCGCGCCATCACGCGATAACCGGCTTCGTCGTCGAGCAGGTTGCCGGTGTTGCGGTGCGAGATGCGGGTGGCCAACTCCTGCAACGCGACGTACGCGAGCGTGTCGACCGCGCTGTCGGGCTGCGGTACCTGTCCGCCGCATACCTGGTGCATGCGCGCGTGTTCGAGCGCTTCGAGATCGACCGCGTGGGTGACGGTGATGTAGTCGCGGATCACGATGCCGTGGCGCATCTCCTCGGCGGTCCACCGCTTGGCCCACTCGCGCCAGATGTCGTTGGCGAACATCCGGTTGATGGTCTCGAAGTAGTACGGCAGGTTGTCCTCGGTGAGCAGGTTCACCACGAGCGCGCTGCGCACACCCGCCGACAGGGGCGAGCTCGCTTCGTCGAACGGACCGCACGGCGCCGACGTGGCCGCGCGCTCCCACGGGATGAGCTCGTGCGGGAGCCACGACTTCGTGGTGGCGAGGTGACGCTCGAAGAGTTGCTCGACCTTGGGCGTCAACACGTCCACCAGGTCCGGGGAGCTCGTAAGAGTCATGGCCCAAGCCTACCTACCCGTAGGTAGGTGTTTTCACATCCGGGCGGGTTCACCAGGCAGGCTGTCGGCACCGGAGCCGGACTCGATACGTTCGGGGCCATGATCATCGTCGTCGCGGCACTCAAAGGTGGGGTCGGCAAGACCACCACGTCCGTGTACCTGGCTGCCCTGGCGGCGGCCCGGCGCCCCGCCACGCTGGTCGATTCGGATCCGCAGGCCAGCGCGGCCGACTGGATCGAGGCCGCCGAAGACGGGTACCTCGAACGGGTGACCCTGGTCGAGGCGCCGACGGATCGGCTGCTCGTGAAGGCCCTCGATCGGATCGACGGCGAGGAGGTCGCGGTCGTCGACACGCCGCCCGGAAACGAAAGGCTGCTCGCCAAGGCGATGGAGCGCGCCGACGTCGTGGTCGTGCCGACCCGCATCGGCGGCGTCGAAACCGCGCGCGTCGAGGCGGTCCTCGACCTCGTGCCGCGCAAGACCCCCGTCGGGCTCGTGATCTCCTCGGCGCGCACCTACACGCGCGACTACCAGGACGTCGTCGCCGCGTGGACGGAAGCCGACGTGGCCGTGTGGGGAACGATCCCCGAACGCGTTTCGATCGCGGCCGGCCCGGAAGGCGCGCTCGCGGCCGACGGCCTCGACGCGTATCGCGCGGTGTGGCGCCGCGCCCTGCGCGCCGTGCGCGAGTAGCGCGACGCGCGCGAGCTACACGAGCGTCGGAATGCCCCGGCGGTCCAGGACCGGACCGAGCAGGTCGACGAAGTTGTCGACGTAGAACTGTTGGCGAACATCGGCGCCGATGTTCGCGTCGTCCATGCTGCGCTCGAAACGGGCGATCGGATTACGACCGCCCTCGACGTGGGGGAAGTCGGAGGAGAACATGCACACGTCAGCGCCCGCGTTCGCGATCGTCCAGCCCGTGTCCTCGTGCGGGTACGGCGTGACACGCACCTGCCGTCGCACGTATTCGCTCGGTCGCAGGTCCATGGCCTGCAGACGCGGCTCGTTCTTGCGGAACGCCTCGTGCGCGGAATCGAGCTGGCGCATCCAACCCGGGACCCATGTGGCACCGAGCTCGATAACGCCGATGCGCAAGGCCGGATAGCGCATCAACACACCGTCGACGATCAACGCGTTCAGCGTCTGCATCACCGGCAACGGGATCGACAGGTAGTCGATCGACTTGAAGTTCGTGTCGCCGCCGTGGAAGTCGGGTACCGGAGGCAGGCCGTTGTCGAAGAAGTCGGGCGCCATCACGTTCGCCCCCGCGCCGGCGACGTGCAGCACGACGGGCACCCCCGCCTCCGCGCACGCGGCCCACATCGGTTCGAGCGCGACATGACTCGGCGAATGCCCGGCCGGGTACTGGCCGATCCAGATCGCCGCGCTACCCGCGTCGATCGCTTCGTTCGTCAACGCGACCGCAGCCGCGGTGTCGCCGACGGGTACGACGGTTACCGGTAGCAGCCGCGGATCGACGGAGCACCAGTCGACGACCGCACGTTGCTGCGCACGAGCGATCGTGACCGCGAGATCGTGATCGCCGTCGCGGTCGAAACGCAGCGCGTGCGGGCTCGTGAACGTGTCGAAGACGAGTTGGCTCGCGAAGCCGAGCAGGTCGAGCGCGCTCGGGCGGTCGTCGTTCAGGAACGAGCCCGTCGCGAGGAAGTTCTTCCGCAGCGTGATCTGGGCGGCGTCCTCGGCGCGGTACGACTCGTCGCGGTGCAGCGCGGTCGCGCGCTCGACCGCGTCGCCCGGAGTCGTGTCCTCGTTCGCGTCGGTCCATACGAGGGGGAACCGCTCGCGGGTCCGGGCATCGAGGTAGGGATGCAGCCAGTCGGGCGGCTCCATGATGTGCGAGTCGGCATCGTGCATCGGTCGCGTCGCATAGGCCACGGCCGCGACGCTAACTGCCCCGGCCCCGTCCCAACAGTGGGCACGTTCACGTACCGCTGTGGTGTGTGAGCGTGCCCACTGTTGGCCCCGTGGGCGGCGGGGCTGATGGGCGCAGCTCCCGCGGCCGATAGGAGTGGGTGGCCGGGGCATTTGCCCTGACCAGCTATTCTGGTGTTTCGGGTTCCCATGCACACCTGCCGGGGCCCGCGGCCGTCCCTCATCTGTTTCCGTTCGGAGATGCCGAGGATCGGCCTCCGATACGACGTAACAGGTTGAGGAGAAACGTGACCACATTCCAAGAGCTCGGCCTCAGGGCCGAGATCGTCGACGCCCTCGCGGAGCAGGGCATCAACGAGCCGTTCCCGGTTCAGGCCGTCACCATCGAAGACGCGCTCGCCGGCCGCGACGTGTGCGGCAAGGCGAAGACGGGGTCGGGCAAGACGCTCGCCTTCGGTCTACCCGCCATCCAGACCACGCAGGCATCGAAGCCGGGCCACCCGACCGCACTCGTGCTCGTCCCGACGCGTGAGCTCGCCAAGCAGGTCGTCGACGTGCTGAGCCCGATCGGCAAGCAGATCGGCGTGCGCGTCGCCGCGTTCTACGGCGGCACTTCGATGGACCGCCAGATCCGCAACCTCTCGCGCCGCATCGAAGTCGCCGTCGCCACACCCGGTCGATTGATCGACCTCCTCGAGCGCGGTGAGCTCGACCTCGATCAGGTCGGCATCCTCATCATCGACGAGGCCGACCGCATGGCCGACATGGGCTTTTTGCCCCAGGTCGAATGGGTTATGCGCAAGGTCCCGAACGACCGTCAGACGTTGCTCTTCTCGGCCACCCTCGACCGCGAGGTCGACGTGTTGGTGCGCCGGTACATGCACGACCCGGTGGTGCACGAAGTCGTGTCGGAGGAACAAGACGTCGAGGACATGCTGCACCGCTTCTTGAAGGTGCACGAGCTCGACCGGATCAAGGTGCTCGCCGCGATCTCCGAAGGCGTGTCGCGCACGATGGTCTTCGTCCGCACCAAGCGCGGCGCCGACAAGCTCGTCTCGCAACTCAAGCGCGAGGGCGTCTCGGCCGCCGCCATTCACGGCGACCTGCGCCAGTCGGCACGCGAGAAGGCACTCAAGGACTTCCAGAACGACGAACACGGCGTGCTCGTCGCCACCGACGTGGCCGCGCGCGGGATCCATGTCGACGATGTCGACGTGGTCGTGCACTACGACCCGCCGGAGGAGCACAAGTCGTACGTGCACCGTTCGGGCCGCACCGCCCGGGCCGGTAACGAGGGCATGGTCGTCACGTTCGTCCTGTGGAACCAGGAGCTCGAGGTGGAGCGGCTGCAACGGCGGCTGGGCATGCGGGAGCCGATCATCGAGGTCTTCTCGAACGATCCCCGCCTCGCCAACCTCGTCGACCTCGACGGTCCGGCCCCGCGGCGCAAGACGGCGCTCGTTTAATCCATCGGATCGGCGTCAGGACGCGCCGGTACCATGCAACGCCGTGAGCCAGATGCAGCCCGGTAACGACGGTCCCTCGGCCGAGGGACCGGTCACGCCCGAAGTCGTCGAGATGCCGATGTTGCTGCCCGAAGGCTCCGCCGACGGCGAAGGCGAGCAGGTCGCCCGCCCGACGAAGCTCATCCGGATCGCGGCAATGGTTCGCGCCCTCCTCGACGAGGCCCGCCGGGCGCCGCTCGACGAAGCCGGGCGGCGCTCGCTGAAGGAGATCCACGAGCGCTCGATCCACGAGCTGCAGGAGATCCTCTCCCCCGACCTGCGCCAAGAGCTCGCCGACGTGACGTTGCCGTTCTCGAGCGACACCCCGAGCGACGCCGAGCTGCGCATCGCGCAGGCGCAACTCGTCGGCTGGCTCGAAGGCCTGTTCCACGGCATCCAGGCCACGTTGTTCACCCAGCAGATGCAGGCCCAGCGCCAGTTCGAAGAGATGCGCAACCCGCGCGGCCTGCAGCCAGGCGCAGCGCCGGGCGGCGGCACGCTCGAACGCCCGCCGGGCAACTACCTCTAAGCCAGTAGCCAGTAGATCGAGTCACCGATGACCGCACCCGTCCCGTTGGGCAACTTCGATTGGGAACCGGCGAGCTGGCGGCGCCGCGCGGCCGCGCACCAGCCCGCGTGGCCCGACGCGGCCGCGCTCGAGTCGGTCACCGACGAACTGCGCCGGATGCCGCCGCTCGTGTTCGCCGGCGAAGCCCGATCGCTTCGCGAAGGGCTCGCCGCGGTCAGCCGGGGCGATGGCTTCTTGTTGCACGCCGGCGACTGCGCGGAATCGTTCGCGGAGTTCACGGCCGACAACATCCGCGACAAGCTCAAGGTGATCCTGCAGATGTCGGTGGTGCTCACCTACAGCACCGGTGTCCCGACATTGAAGGTCGGACGCATCGCCGGGCAGTTCGCCAAGCCCCGGTCGTCACCGGTCGAAAAGCGCGACGGCCAGGAATTGCCGTCGTACTTCGGCGACATCGTCAACGACTACGCCTTCGACGCGATCGCCCGCCGGCCGGATCCGCAACGCATGCTGCGCGGTTACAACCAGGCCGCGGCGACGCTCAATCTCCTGCGCGCGTTCACCAAGGGCGGCTTCGCCGACCTCAACCGCGTGCACCAGTGGAACCTCGAGTTCATCGCCTCGCGGCGCGAGGGCCGGCGCTACGAAGAGGTGGCCGACGGCATCGAGCGCGCCCTCCGCTTCATGGCCGCGTGTGGCATCGACCTCGCCCACGAGGCCCAGCTCCACGAAGTCGACTTCTACACGTCGCACGAGGCGTTGATCCTCGGCTTCGAGGAGGCGCTGACACGCCGCGACAGCCTCACCGGCGACTGGTACGACTGCTCCGCGCACCTCCTTTGGATCGGTGAGCGCACGCGCCAGGTCGACGGTGCGCACGTGGAGTTCCTTTCCGGGGTGCAGAATCCGATCGGCGTGAAGCTCGGTCCCGACGCCACCCCCGACGACGCGGTGGCGTTGTGCCGTCGCCTCGACCCGGGCCGCGAACCCGGCCGCCTGGTGCTCGTCAGCCGGATGGGCGCCGACCACGTGGCCGAGAAGTTGCCGCCGCTGCTGCGGGCCGTCTCGCGCGCCGGCCACCCGGTGGTGTGGGCCTGCGACCCGATGCACGGCAACACGTACGCGCACGAGAGCGGCTACAAGACCCGGCACTTCGACGCGGTCATGCACGAAGTCGAGCAGTTCTTTCTGGCGTGCCGGGCCGCCGACGTGTGGCCGGGCGCAGTGCATGTGGAACTGACCGGCGACGACGTCACCGAATGCCTCGGGGGCGGCGACGACGTGCGGGGCGAGCAGCTGGAGAACAAGTACGAGACGCGCTGCGACCCGCGGCTCAACGCCCGCCAGTCGCTCGACCTCGCGTTCCGGCTCGGCGAGCTCGTTCAGCGCTGACCCGCTCGCCGGGGGCACAAGTCGGCCGATCGAGTGTCATACGCTCGCGAGGTGACCAGGAGCGGTGACCCGCTCCGGAACGAGGTGTTTTCACGATGACGACCGACGCGACGCCTGCCGGGCCTCGCCTCGCGGAGCTCGGCCCCAATGCCGGGCTGATCGACGAGATGTACCGCCTGTACCGCGAGAACCCGAACGCGGTATCCGCGGGCTGGCGCGAGTTCTTCGCCGACTACCAACCGCGGGCCGACGTGACCGCTCCGGTCGCGCCGCCGGCCGCGGTTCCCGCGCCGACACCACCACCGCCGCCCGCCAAGGCCGACGGCACGCGCCCGCCCGTCACGCTCGACGGTGAAGTCCCGCAGCCGTTGCGGGGCGCGTCGGCGCGCATCGTCGAGAACATGGAAGCGAGTCTCGGCGTTCCGACCGCAACGTCAGTGCGCACGCTGCCCGCCAAGCTGCTCGAGATCAACCGGCAGATCCTCAACAACCAGCTCGCTCGTGATCGCAGCGGCAAGGTCAGCTTCACGCACCTGATCGGCTTCGCGGTCGTGCGCGCGTTGAAGCAAGTGCCGACGATGAACTCGAGCTTCGGGGTCGTCGACGGAACGCCAAGCGTCGTGCGCCACCACCACGTGAACCTCGGGCTCGCGATCGACCAACAGAAGTCCGACGGCAGCCGCACGCTGCTCGTGCCGAACGTGAAGAACGCCGACACGCTCGACTTCGCCGCGTTCCACGCCGCGTACGAAGACCTCGTGCGCCGGGCGCGCACGAACAAGCTCACCGTCGACGACTTCGCGGGCACCACGGTTTCGCTGACGAACCCGGGCACGATCGGCACCCTGCATTCCGTTCCGCGGCTGATGCCCGGTCAGGGCGTGATCGTCGGTGTCGGTGCGATCACGTATCCGCCCGAGTACGAAGGTGCCGATCCGCAGACCCTCGCCGAGATCGGCGTGAGCAAGACCGTCACCCTCACGAGTACCTACGACCACCGCATCATCCAGGGCGCGGAGAGCGGCGAGTTCCTGGCCAAGGTCCACGATCTGCTGCTCGGCGGCGACGGCTTCTACGACGACATCTTCGCGAGTTTCGGCGTTCCCTACGAGCCCGCGCGCTGGTCGCCCGACCGCAGCCCGATGGAAGGTTCCGTCGAGGCGCAGCACAAGGTCATCGCGGTCCAGCAACTCATCAACATGTACCGCGTGCGCGGTCATCTCATCGCGAACCTCGACCCGCTCGGGCTCAAGGAACCGCGCACACACGAAGAGCTCGACCCGAATCACTGGGGCCTCACGATCTGGGACCTCGACCGGGAGTTCCCCACCGGCGGGCTCGCGGGCCGCGAGTCGATGAAGCTGCGCGACATCCTCGGTGTGCTGCGCGACGCGTACCGCGCGCACGATCGGCGTCGAGTACATGCACATCCAAGAGCCCGATCAGAAGGCGTGGATCCAGCAGAAGGTCGAGGGTGTGCACGGCGACACGGCGCTCGACGACAAGCGCCGGATCCTGTCGGCGTTGAACGGCGCGGAAGCGTTCGAACGCTTCCTGCACACGAAGTTCCTCGGCCAGAAGCGCTTCAGCCTCGAAGGCGCGGAAACGCTGATCCCGATGCTCGACTTCCTCATCGGCGACGCGGCCGACGACAGCGTCGACGAAGTCGTGATCGGCATGGCGCACCGCGGCCGACTCAACGTGCTCGCCAACGTCGTCGGCAAGTCGTACGAGCAGATCTTCCGCGAGTTCGAGGGCGAGCTCGACCCGAGCGTGCCCCAGGGTTCCGGCGACGTGAAATACCACGTCGGCGCGACGGGCAAGTTCACGTCGCCCACCGGGGCAACGACCGGCATCACGCTCGCCGCGAACCCGAGCCATCTCGAGGCGGTCGACCCCGTCGCCGAAGGCATGGCGCGCGCCAAGCAGGACCGGCTCGCCGACCACGCGCACGAACGCGTGTTGTCGGTGCTCATCCACGGCGACGCCGCGTTCGCGGGCCAGGGCGTGGTCGCGGAGACGCTCAACCTGTCGGAGCTCCCCGGGTACGACGTCGGCGGCACCGTGCACATCGTCGTGAACAACCAAGTGGGCTTCACGACCACCCCCGGTTTCGCGCGCTCGACCGTGTACGCCACCGACATCGCCAAGGCCGTGCAGGCGCCGATCTTCCACGTCAACGGCGACGACCCGGAAGCGTCGATCCGCACGATCCGGTTGGCCAACGAGTTCCGCAAGGTCTTCAACAAAGACGTCGTGGTCGACATGGTCTGTTACCGCCGCTACGGGCACAACGAGAGCGACGAGCCCGCGTTCACCCAGCCCCGCATGTACGAGGTGATCGGGAAGCGCCGGTCGATCCGCAAGCTCTACACGGAGTTGCTCGTCAACCGCGGCGACCTCACCCTCGAAGACGCCGAACACGCGCTCGACGACTTCCGGTCGCGGATGGAAGAAGCGTTCGACGAGACGAAGACGAGCGCACGGCCGCCGGCAACAGTCGGTACCGGCGCGCCCGAGCCGATGCCGTCGCACGTCGACACCGGCGTGGCGCGCGACCAACTCGATCGCATCGTCACCGCGCTCACGACCTTCCCCGCCGACTTCGAACCGCACCCCAAGTTGGCGCGCATCCTCGCGGCGCGGCGCACGTCGTTCGACGGCGACCAGGTCGACTGGGCGCTCGCCGAGGCGTTGGCGTTCGGGTCACTGCTGCTCGAAGGAACTCCGGTGCGGGTCGCGGGCCAGGACACGCGCCGCGGAACCTTCAGCCAGCGCCACGCCACGATCGTCGACCATCGCACCGAGGCGGAGTACACGCCGCTCGAACACCTCGGCGCCGACGCCGCGCCGTTCATGATCTACGACTCGGTGCTGTCGGAGTTCGCGGCGCTGGGATTCGAGTACGGCTACTCGGTCTCCGACCCCGACGCGCTCGTGTGTTGGGAAGCGCAGTTCGGCGACTTCGACAACGGCGCGCAGACGATCATCGACCAGTTCATCGTCGCGGCCGAGGACAAGTGGGGCCAACGCAGCGGGCTCACCATGCTGCTGCCGCACGGCTTCGAAGGTCAGGGGCCGGAGCACTCCTCGGCCCGGCTCGAACGTTTTCTCGTGCTGTGCGCGCAGGACAACATCCGCGTCGTGTACCCCACGACCGCGGCGCAGTACTTCCACGTCTTGCGCCGCCAGGTGCACGACGCGAATCGCAAGCCGCTCGTGGTGATGACGCCGAAGCGCTATCTCCGCATGCCCGTCACCGCGTCGCCGGTTGCCGCGTTCACCACCGGGGGTTTCGAGCCGGTACTCGACGATCCGAAGCCGCCCGCCGACGTGAAGCGCGTCATCTTCTGCACCGGCAAGTTCGGCCAGGAGCTCATCGCCCGGCGCGACGCCGACGAAGCACCCATTGCGGTCGTCCGGATCGAACAGCTCTACCCGTGGCCGCGCGCCGAGATCTCGACCGCGCTGGCGCGCTACCCCGACGCGGCCGTGTTCTGGGCCCAAGAGGAGCCCGGCAACATGGGTGCGCGGTACTTCGCCCGGCGGCGCCTGGAGGAGATCGCGGCCGGCCGCCCCGTCGACGTCATCGCCCGCCCCGAGAGCGCGAGCCCCGCCACCGGCAGCTCCACCGTTCACGACGCCGAGCAAAAAGCTCTCCTCGACGCCGCCATGACCCCCGCCCCGTAGTTCGGCCGAGTCGATGGGCGAGATCGACGCGCGGCTGGCGGAGCTGGGCATCACGTTGCCGGAGGCGTTTCCGCCCGCGGGGAACTACACGTCGTCGACGCTGACCGGTGATCTGTTGTTCGTCGGCGGGCACGGCCCGGTCGACGGCGCGACGATGATCCTGGGCCAGGTCGGCACCGACCTCACGTTGGAACAGGGCCGGGAAGCAGCCCGCATGACCGCGCTCTCACTCCTCGCCACGATGCGCGCCGACCTCGGTTCGCTCGACCGCGTGGAACAGATCGTCAAGGTGTTCGGGATGGTCAACGTCGGCGGTGATTTCGACCGCCTGCCCGCCGTGATCGACGGCTGCTCCGACCTCCTCGTCGAAGTCTTCGGCGCCAAGGGCCGCCACACGCGATCCGCCGTAGGCATGGCCGCCCTCCCCTTCGGCATCGCCGTCGAAATCGAGCTCATCGCCCGCGTCAGCTGATTCGAAGGGGTTAGCGCGAACGTAAGGCGCGGATGCCGACGTAGCCGGCGCCGATGCCGAAGGCCATCGAGATCACGGCGAGCGTGTCGTGCACGACCTTGAAGCTCAGCGGGTGATCTTGGCGGCCGATGATCACGATCAGCGTGATCCAGATGTAGAGCGTCCACGCACAGAGCGCTACCAGGAACCAGGCGACGCGGCGGGACACGTCACCGAGGCTACGGGTGCGACGCGTTGGCCACCGCATCGAGGCAGCGGGCGACCGCCTCGGCCGATCCGTTCGTGAGCGGGAGGCGAACGTCGGGGGTGGCGATCCGGCCCTGCGCGTGCAGCACGCCCTTGAAGACCGCCGGGTTCGGATCGATGTACGCAGCCCGGATGACCGGAAGTAGCGCCTCGGCGTGGGCCCGGCCGTCTTCGATCTTGCCCGCGAGTCCGCACTCGATCATCGCGACGAACCGTTCGGTGCAGAGGTGCGCGGCCGCGGAGATGGTGCCGATCGCGCCCATGCACATCATCGGGAACAACAACGTGTCCTCGCCGCCGAGCACCCCGAATCCTTCCGGCGCCTTCGCGAGCACCTCCAGCGTGTCGGCGTCGAGCGTTGCGACCGCCTGCTTCACGCCCGCGATGTTCGGCACGGCCGCGATCTCGAGCAGACCGGCGGCACCCATGTCGCGACCGGTGCGCGTCGGCACGTTGTACGCGATGACGGGAACCGGGCTCGCGGCGGCAACCGCCTTGTAGTGCGCAACGATCCCTTCGACCGACGGGCGCACGTAGTACGGCACCACGACCAACGCGCCGACCACACCGGGCGTGCCGCGCAGCGCTTCCGTGGCGCGGATCGTCGCCTGCGTGCTGTTCGTCCCGGTCCCGACGATCACTCGCGTGCCCGCCGCCGCACACGCGCGCAGAACCGTCTCGATGACCATGCGCTTCTCGTCGGCCTCGAGTGCACTCGCTTCACCCGTGGTGCCCAGCGCACAGATTCCGCTCACTCCCGCGGCCGAGTACTCGGCACACAGGCGTTCGATCGCGCCGACGTCGACCGCGCCCTGCGCGTCGAACGGCGTGATCAGGGGAACCCAGACGCCGCGGAGATCGAGGTCGCTCGTCATGACGCGATCGTACTTCGTGCCGGCGCACGGTTCCGGGGAGATGCGCACAGCCCCGGTACGTTCCTTGGGTGTCGCTGTGGCTGCTGATCCCCATCACCGTCCTGGTGGGTGTCGCGACCGGCGTGCTCTCGGGGATGTTCGGCATCGGGGGCGCGGTCATCTCCACCCCCGCGATCCGGGTACTCGGCGCCACCGCGCTGCAGGCCATCGGCTCGACCCTGCCGTCGATCCTCCCGTCGTCGATCTCGGGCTCGCTGCGCTACCGCCGGGAGAACATGATCATCGGCCGCGTGGTCGTGATCACCTCCGCGTTCGGCGTTCCCGCGTCGGTCGCGGGCTCTCGATTATCGGGCGCGGTGCCGGGCAACGGTCACCCGTTGATGATCCTGACCGCGGCGCTCGTGGGGTACACCGGCTACCGCACCGCGTTCCCGACGCAACGGACGGTCGGGCGCGCGAACCTGCCGACCGAAGACCAGTGGTGGCGCCTGGCCGTCATCGGCGTCGCTGCGGGCGCGCTCTCGGGTCTGCTCGGCGTCGGCGGCGGCATCCTCATGGTGCCGTTGTTCTCGCAGTGGGTCGGCATCCCGTTGAAGGAGACGATCGCGAGCTCGCTCGCGTGCGTCGGCATCTTCGCGATCCCGGGCACGCTGACGCACTGGTATCTCGGTCACATCGACTGGACGTTCGCGATCGCGCTGTCGATCGGGGTGATCCCGGGCGCACGAATCGGCGCCCGCTTCACGATCAATGCCGAGGACCGCATCCTGCGTTACAGCGTGGGCGCGGCGCTGTGCATCATCGCCGTGATCTACGCGATCGGCGAGATCCTCGCCCTCCGGTGATCAGGCGATCAAGGCCCGGGCGCGCCGGAACACATCGTCGAGCATCGCGGGCGTGAGCTTGCCGGTGAACGTGTTCTGCTGACTCGGGTGGAACGCGCCCACCACGGTGAACGCGCCGCACGCGACTTCGAGCCCGTGCGCGAACTGCGGACGCCGGGCCGGAAGCTCGAGCCCCGGTGGCGCGGCGGCCCGCAACGTCGCCCAGGTGGCCTGGTAACCGAAGGCGCCGAGCACGACGATGACGCGCACGTTCGTGAGCAACTTCAGCTCGCGCACGAGGTACGGCATGCACGTGTCGCGCTCTTCCGGCGTGGGCTTGTTCGCGGGAGGCGCGCAGCGCACCGCGGCCGCGAGGTACGCGTCGGTGAGCTCGAGCCCGTCGTCGATGCGTACGGATTCGGCCTGGTTCGCAAAGCCGGTGCGGTGCAACGAGGCGAACAGGAAGTCGCCCGAACGATCGCCGGTGAAGACCCGGCCGGTGCGATTGCCCCCGTGGGCGGCCGGCGCGAGACCGACGATCAGCATGCGCGCTGCCGGGTCACCGAATCCGGGAATGGGCCGGCCCCAGTACTCCTCGTCCCGGAACGCGGCCCGCTTCTCACGGGCCACCTCTTCCCGCCACGCCACCAACCGCGGACACAGCCGGCATTCGACGATCTCCGCGGTGAGCGCGGCGAGATCTGCGGACGGCGAGGCGGTCGACACGGCATGCGAGCCTACGGCCGGGCCGCCGCTACCCTCCGGCGGTGCGCGTACTGCTCCTCGTCAACGCGACGGCGTCGTCGGTGACCGCCCGCAAGCGAGTGATGATCCGCAAGCTCCTCGCCGCGCAACACGACGTCGAGGTCGCGGAGACCTCGCGCCGCGGTCACGCCACGCGCCTCGCGCACGCGGCCGCCAACGACGACTTCGACGTCGTGGTGGTACTCGCGGGCGACGGCACGCTCAACGAAGCCGCCGACGGGTTGCTGCACACCGACACCGCGCTCGCGCCACTACCGGGCGGCTCGACGAATGTGTACGCCCGCACGCTCGGGTTCTCGACCGACGCCATCGACGCGACCGGCGAGCTGATCCGTTCACTGGCGCGGCGGCGCGACGAAACGCATCGGCGTAGGCCGCGCGAACCGCCGTCCGTTCCTGTTCAACACGGGCATCGGCTTCGACGCCGCGGTGATCCGCCGCGTCGAGCGTCACGGCGAGCTGAAGCGCCACTTCTCGCACCCGCTCCACGTCGCCGCGGCCTTCGAGGCCTTCTTCCGCCAGGAGGGAACGCGTACCCGGCTCGAGCTCGAGCTCGACACCGGCGAGGTCATCCACGACGCCCGCTTCGCGATCGTCTCGAAGACCGACCCGTACACGTTCCTCGGCCGGCTCCCCCTGGCCGTCGCGCCCGATGCCGGGCTCGACCGCCCGTTGGCCCTCACCGCGTTTCGCGCCCTCGACGCGTTCACGCTGCTGGGCGGGGCCGCCTCCGCCATGCGCAGCGGACAGTTCCTGGCCCGGCGCAAGGGCATTGACCACCGCCACGACATCCACCGCATCCTCGTGCGCAGCGGTGAGCCGTTTGCGTATCAGGTCGACGGCGACGACGTGGGCGACACCGAGCAGCTCGACATCGAGTACGAGCCCGACGCGCTTACCGTCGTCGTCCCTTAGACCCGCCGCCGTTCGCGCCGCCGGGAGTGCCGCCCTCGGCCCGGCTCCGCGGCTTGAACACGTCGACCGCGACATCGGGAACGTTGGTGATGATCGCGTCGACGCCCATCGCCGCGAGCCTCGTCATGTCGTCGCGGTCGTCGACCGTCCAGACGTTCACGCGCACACCCAGCTGTTGTGCCGCGGCAACGTCGGTCTCGGACGCGCGCAACGCGGCGACGCGATCCGGGTTGAGCCACGCGTGACCGTGGTCGGCTGCGAGCCGCGTCGCGGTCGACACCTCTTGGTTGCTGGTCAGCCAGCCGGTCGCGAGCTCGGGCGCGAACGCGCGGCACGCGTCGACCGCGTTGAGGTCGAAGGACGACACGATCACGTCGGCCACGGGCACCGACGCGCCGGCGCGCAACAGTTCGGCGACCGCGCGCACGACCTCGTGATCCGTCGTGTCGGGATCGGGTTCCCACGGAAGGCATTTGATCTCGACGTTGACGATCATCCCCGCGCACGTCTCGAGTGCTTCGCCCAACGTGGGGATCTCCGGATGTTGCGCGCGCACAATCGAGAAGGGCTGCGCGGCGATGAGCCCGAACCCTTCGACCTCCGGATCGTGGTGCACGACGAGGGCGCGATCGGCCGTGCGGCGCACGTCGAGCTCGACGCCGTCGGCGCCCATCTCGCGCGCCTTGGCGAACGCGGCGAGGGTGTTCTCGGCGCGGGCGCGGGAGGCGCCGCGGTGACCCAGGACGAGTGTGCGACCAGCCATGACCCTGCAGCCTACGGAGCGCGCGTACGGGAACACGTTCCACTCCGGGGCGCGAAAGTCCTGCTCAAGCCCCTTGCCGCCGCGCCGTGCGGCCCGTTAGCCTGCTGAAGCCTTGGAGTGAGGCGTGTGGGGATGTTTGTGATCGGGCGCACAAGCGAGCGGCGCGCTGCCGCGGCTATGCGACCCAGCAGGGGGGAATACACAGTGGCTTTGACTTGGATCCGGACCCACGATTGGGACGCCGAGGACTGGCGGGACAAGGCGTCTTGTCGCGACACCAGCCCCGAGCTGTTCTTCCCGATCGGGACCACCGGCCTCGCGCTCGACCAGATCGACGCCGCGAAGCAGGTCTGCACCGAGTGTCCGGTCATGGGCCAGTGCCTCGAGTTCGCCCTCGCGACGAACCAAGAGGCCGGCGTATGGGGTGGCACGACCGAGGACGAACGGCGCCGGCTCCGCAAGGGCCTCGACGTCGCCGTCAGCGGCACCGCCACCCGCCTCGCTTAGCCCGTCAGAGCTCGATTCGGGGCATTTCCACGGGTACCCGTACCCGGACGGACGTGCCCCGGTCGTCGTGCATCTCGATCGAGCCCTGTAGTTCGCTCGTCACCAGGGCTTGGACGATCGAGAGTCCGAGGCCCCGCGAACCCTCGAGCGTGAATTGTTCGGGGAGGCCCGCGCCGTTGTCGCGAACCTCGATTTCCACATGCCCGTCGGTGCGGGCCAGCGTCACCTCGACGAGGGCGTCGCTCGAACCCTGCGGGAAGGCGTGATCGACGGCGTTCTGCATGAGCTCGTTGAGCACGACCGCCAGGGGGGTCGCCACCTCGCCCGGGAGCTCGCCGGCATCGCCTTCGACCTTGAACCGGATCGTGTGTTCGGGCGTCGACGCGGTGTCCTCCACCAGCCGGGCCAGCGGCCGCACGATCTCGTTGAGCGACACGACGTCGCCCGCCTCCCGCGACAACGTCTCGTGCACGATGGCGATCGACCGGATCCGACGCTCCGATTCCGAGAGCGCGGCCCGGGCCTCCGGGCTCTTCAGCCGCCGCCCCTGGAGCCGCAGCAACGACGCGATCGTCTGCAGGTTGTTCTTCACCCGGTGGTGGATCTCGCGGATCGTCGCGTCCTTCGAGAGGAGCAATCGGTCGCGGCGCCGTAGATCGCTGACATCCCGGAGGAGCACCAGCGCGCCCGCGGGTTGGCGCTGATCCATCAGCGGCAACACCCGCACCAACACCGACACGTCGTCGCGTTCGATCTCCTCGGCGACGGGAAGGTGCAGGAGCATCGCGCTGCGGGCCGCGGTGTCGTCGAAACCCACGTCGATCAGGCGTTGCGACTGCGCATAGGCGTGGATGCCCATGCGGTGCAGTGAGCTGACCGCGTTCGGGCTCGCGAACTTCACACGCGTCTCGGCGTCGATGACGATGACACCGTCGCCGACGCGGGGCGCGCTCTCCATCTCGACCTCGTCGACGTCGAACGGGAACGTGCCGTCGGCGATCATGCGGGCGAAGCGGTCGAACACGTCGAAGTAGGTGCGTTCGAGCTCACCCGAGCGCCGGGCCAGCGTCATCGATTCTTCGCGCGTCACCAGCCCGATGAGCCGGTCGTCGCTGCGCACCGGGATCACCTGCACGCGCACCCGGTCTTTGGAGCCGAGCGCGGCGGTGTCGCCCCGCACGATGTCGCCCGAACGCCAGCACCGCGCGTACAGCGGGCGTTCCACTTCGTCGACGACGGTGCCGACGAGGTCCTGCGGGTAGTTCGTCTGCCCGGTGACCGGGCGGACCTGGGCGAGCACGACGAAGCGGTGGCCCTCTTCACCGGTGATCGGCGCGAGCAGCAACAGGTCGGCGAACGAGAGGTCGGCCAACGGCCGCCACGCCGAACCGAGGCGCTCCATGTGGACGAGATCGGCGCCCGACAGCGCGGTGCGCGCGAGAGCGAGGTCTTCGAGCGTGCTCACGCCTGGGCTCCGTGGAACAGGTACTGGCCAATCTTGTCGAGCCCCTCGACGTCGCTGATGTCGTCGTCGAACGTGGGGATGCGGATCACGACGCCGGGCGAATCGCTCGACAGCTCGGCCCGCAGCTCGGCCTCGCGCATCGCCACCACCGAGAAGTTCCGGTACGACTCCCCGATCGTGCGCAGGACCCGCGCCGTGCGATCGCGCTCGGTCAGGGCCGGATCGCCGGTCTCGACCAGCGCGGCCGCCAAGGGACCGGCGTCGTCGATGCACACGGTCGCGGCCGCGGCACCGTCGGGATCGCGCAGCGAGTCGGGCAGGGTCTTGTTGAGCACGAGCGCACCGAGGTGGAACTTCCGGTGCACGAGCTCGGAACAGAAACGCTCCGCTTCGTGCAACGGCGCGGCCTCCAGCGTGGTGACGACCGCGAAGGTGGTGCGTTTGTCGTGCAGCAACCGTTCGACCGCGCGGGACCGGGTGACGAACCCGTCGTACATCGACTGGAAGTTGAGGAAGAACTCGGCGATGTCCTGCAGGAACTGACTGCCGAGAATGCGGTCGGCCATTTGGTAGAAGGGCCGGCTGGCGACGTTCAGCACGCGTGTTCCACGCCGGCCGCCGACGCGATACGGGAGCGTGAGCCAACGCAGGAGCCGGCTGCCGAAGAAGTCGGCCATGCGCGCGCGGGCGCGTCGAGGAAGTCGATCGCATTGCGCGTGGGCGGGGTGTCGATCACGATGAGGTCGTACTCGCCGCTCGCGTGGATCTCGAACAACCGCTCCATCGCGATGTAGTCGTGACTCTGCACGAAGCGCGCGGTGATGTTGTGGTACAGCCGATTCTCGAGGATGCGATACGCGGTCTCCTCGTCGGGCGCGTGGCGCAGGACGAGATCGTCCCACGACTGCTTGGTGTCGAGCATCGCGGCCCAGAGCTCGCCGCGCGGCTCGATACCGGCCGCCTTCAACGCTTCCGGCGAGACGCGGTTGGCTCGGTTGCCCAATCCCTCCAGGCCGAGCGCGGTCGCGAGGCGCCGGGCGGGGTCGATCGTGAGCACCAACACCTTGCCGCCGAGTTGCACGGCCGCGCCCAGCGCCGCGGCGGCGGCCACCGACGTCTTTCCGACACCGCCCGATCCACAGAAGACGATGATCTCCTTGGCCGCGAGCAGCTGTTCGAGCGTGACCGGCGCGTCGGGTTCCGCGCGGCGCGCGCTCACAGGCCCAGCTCCGCGCCCAGCGCGTCGGCGACCATGCGTGTCACCCGCAGGCCTTGCGTACGCACGAACAGGTACGGCACGTACAACAACGGCAGGTCGACCGATTGCTGCAGATACTCGAGGTGGGTCGCACGCGTGCGGCGCAACGAGACCGCGAGGCGCGCCGCGTCGAGCACGTCGGTGGAGCCGCGGCCGGCCCGTGCGTTCAACACCGCGAGCGGCTCCGGCGCGCGCAACGCCTCGAACGTCTCCTCGTCGGCGCGCGTGAACAGCTCGGGCAGCACGCGGTTCACGATGACGCTGCCGAGCGGGACGTTGACCTCGGTGCGCAGGCGGCCGACGAGCTCGATCGTCTCCGCGACCGGCATCTCCTCGGGGGTGGTGACGACGTTGACCGCGGTGATCGCGGGATCGGCCAACAGTTCCGACACCCATTGCGTCTGACTGCGGAGCGGACCAACGTCGACGAGCTCGCGGATCGCGTCGGCCGCGCCGAGTTGGGCGACGATGTGACCGGTCGCGGCCGCGTCGACGATCACGAGATCGAAATCGGCGCGGCCTTCGATCGCCTCGCGCGCTTCCCACGCGATCTTGCCGATCGTGAGGATCTCCTTCACGCCCGGCGCGGCGGTGGCGACGAAGTCGAGCACCCGCGCCAGTGGCCCAATGCGGCCGATCACCGGGACGCGCAGGTTGAGGCGCAGGTACTCCTGCAGCGACGCTTCGGTGTCCATCGCCAGCGCGAGGATCCCGGGGTGGATCTCTTTGGGTGTGAACCCGACCGGCGCGTGCTCGAACTCCGCGGGGATGTCGCCCTTGGCGTCGACCTCGACGAGCAAAACCCGCTTGCCGATGCTCGCGGCCAGGAGCGCGGTGGCCGCGGCCATCGTGCTCTTGCCCACGCCACCCTTACCCGTGAAGAAGAGGAGTCTTCGATCGAGCAGTTCGGGCGCGGGCCCGTTCACGATGGCGTGCGCGCTAGCTCGCGCCGAAGCCGACCCTGCGACCACCGGCGTCGGTAACGATCTCGACGTAGGCGATCTTGTCGACCGGCACGCCGACCCGACGGTCCTTCTTGTCGGTGAGCCACAACACGCCGTCGCCGGCCGAGATCGCACCTTCGATGGCGGCGGTCACGCCGTCGACCGAGTCGTCGGTCTCGACGGTGAGCTCGCGGGCCGTGTACACCACGCCAATCCGTACTTCCATGCCCTTGACCCTAGCCGTCAGACGATCTTGAGCTGGGTTCGGTAGATGCGCTTGGGCGCCATCTCGACGTCGAGGCGCTCCGCCATCGCGGCAAACACCTGCGACGCAGGGTCGTTCGGGTGCGACACCACGATCGGTTCGCCGTTGTCGGCACCGGCCCGCAGCTCGGGCACGAGCGGGACCTGACCGAGCAGCGGGACCTCGAGCTGGTCGGCGAGCTCCTGGCCGCCGCCTTCGCCGAAGAGCCGGTACGCGGTGCCGTGATCGCACTCGAACCACGACATGTTCTCGATGACGCCGACGACGGAGAGGTTCACCTTGCGCGCCATGTACGCAGCCCGTTGCGCAACCTTCTGCGCGGCCGGTTGCGGCGTGGTGACGACGATCACCTCGGCGCGCGGCAGGAACTGTGCCATCGACAACGCGATGTCGCCGGTGCCGGGGGGCATGTCGACGATGAGGTAGTCGGGCTCGCCCCAATGCACGTCGGTGAGGAACTGCTCGAGCGCCTTGTGCAGCATCGGGCCGCGCCACACGACGGGCTGGTCCTCGCGGGCGAAGAAGCCCATCGAGATCAACGTGACGCCGTTGGCGTCGGGCGGGACGATGACGTCGTCGATGACGGTCGGCGGGCGGTCGATGCCGAGCATGCGCGGCATCGAGAAGCCCCACACGTCGGCGTCGATGGCGGCGACCTTGTGGCCCCGCTGCGCGAGCGCGACCGCGAGGTTCGTGGTGACCGAGGACTTGCCCACTCCACCCTTGCCCGACGAGATCGCGAGCACGCGAGTGTTGGAATCGGTGAACGGGTTGGGCCGGTGCACCTGCCCGTCGTCGCCGTGGGCGTGACCGCCCTGCAGGTGCTGGGCGAGGGCGGCGCGCTCCTGCTCGGTCATGACGCCGAGGTCGACGTCGACGTGGTCGACGCCCGCCAGCGGGGCCACCGCATCGGTGACGAGGCGGATGATCTCGGAGCGCATCGGGCAACCCGCGACCGTCAGGGCGACGGTCACCTTCACGTTCCCGCCGTTGATCTCGATGCCCCGGACCATGTTCAGATCGACGATCGACTGGTGGATCTCAGGGTCCTCGACCGGGCGCAGCGCCTCGAGTACCTGGGCCTCACTGGGCATATCTGGCCTCCCGGGAATTACCACTACCGACATAGGTACAATACCGATCGTGGCCAACGAAGATCTCACTGCGGACGAGTTCGGCGCCGCAGTGGCGGCCGTCACGAGCGCCTTCGGCGACCCCACCCGCCGCGACATCTACCTCTTCGTGCGCTCCGCGCCCGACGGCGCCAAGGCGGCCGAGGTGGCCGAGCACTTCGAGCTGCACCCGAACGTCGCCCGCCACCACCTGGAGAAGCTCGCCGCGGGCAGCTACCTCGACGTCGAGCTCGAGCGCCACGTGTCGGCGGGCCGGCCGTCGAAGCGCTACCGCGCCGCCGCGAGCGAGAACCACCTCTCCTTCCCGCCCAAGCGCGACGACCTGCTCGCCACGCTGCTCGCCCGGGCGTTGGAACGGCTGCCCGTCGACGAGGCCCGGCTGCTGGCCGAAGAAGTCGGCTACGACTACGGCCGGTCGATCGCGGCGCGGATGGAACCGACCGAGGGCCACCGTTCGGTGAAGGCCGCGGTTGCTTCGGTCGCCGACGCCCTGACGGCCCACGGATTCGCGGCGCACGCCGAGGCCCGAGGCAACCTGCTCACCCTGGTCTCCGAGCACTGCCCCTTCGGCGAAGCCGCGCAACGCTGGCCGCACGTGTTGTGCGCGGTCGACACCGGCATGGTGCGCGGGATGCTCGAGGGCCTCTACGGCGAGACGCAGCCGCAACTGACGGAGAGCCGCCCCGACGGCGACCAGCACTGCGTCACGCGCATCTGACGCGCCGGTCTGAGTCGTGGCCGCGACCCGTTCGTACCTCGATCACGCTTCCACTTCTCCGTTGCGGCCCGCCGCGTTCGACGCGCTGCGCCCGTTCCTGGAGTCTTCGTTCGGCGACCCGGGGCGGTTGCACGCGGAGGGGCGCGCCACGCGGGTCGCGTTGGAGACGGCGCGCGAACAGGCTGCCGCCTTTTTCGGGGCGCGGCCGCGCGAGGTCGTCTTCACGTCGTCGGGTACGGAAGCCGTCAACACCGCGGTGTTCGGCGCGTTGGCGCGCACTCCCGGATCGGTGGTCACCACCGCGGTCGAGCATTCGTGCGTGCGCGACGCGGTCGCGCGGGGCGCGGCCGCGGTGACGGTCGTGGGTGTCGATCGTTTCGGACGGTTCGACGCGGGCGCGGTGGTCGACGCGGTGCACGACGACACCGGTTTGGTCAGCATCCAGCTCGCGAACCACGAAGTCGGAACCGTGCAACCGGTTGCCGAGGTGTGCGCGGCTCTGCGCGAGCGGGGCGTACTCGTGCACGTCGACGCGTGCGCGGCCGCGGGTCACATCGAGGTCGACTTCGGCGCGCTCGGCGCCGACCTCTGCTCGGTGACCGCGCACAAGCTCGGTGGTCCGTTGGGCACGGGCGCGCTGCTGGTACGCCGCGGGCTGCGGCTGCCTCCGATGATTCTCGGCGGGGCGCAGGAACGGGCCCGGCGGGGCGGTATCGAGAACGTGCCCGCGTGGGTGGGCTTCGGCGCGGCGTGCGCGGTCGTCGACCTTCCCCGCGAGTCGACCGCGCAGCGAGCCCTGATCGAGCAGGCCGCGGTCGTCGTCGACACGGTCCCCGACGTTGAACGGTTCGGCGACGGGTCGCTCCCCAACGTGTTGTGCCTCGGAGTCGGCGGCGTCGAGGCCGAGCCGATCCTGCTCGCCCTGGATCAGCAGGGCGTGGCCGTGCACTCCGGATCTGCGTGCTCGTCGGAGACGCTCGAACCGTCGCCGGTGTTGGAAGCCATGGGCGTGGAGGCCGACCGGTCGCTCCGGGTGTCGGTGGGCTGGTCGTCGACTCCGGCCGACGTCGCCCGCTTCGTGGAAGTGTTCCCGGGAATCGTCGAACGACTGAGGGGGTTGCGAGCCGTATGACTGCGACCGTACGAGGACTCAACCACGCGGTGTTGTACGTGCGCGATGCACGCCGCTCCGCCGCGTTCTACGCCGAGGCGTTCGGATTCGAGGTGCTCGCCGACTACGGCGAAGGCGCGGCGGTGTTCATGCGCGCCGCCGGCACCGAGAACCATCACGACCTCGGGCTGTTCTCGATCGGCGCGAACGCGCCGCTCCCCGAGCAGGGCCGCGTCGGCCTGTACCACCTCGCCTGGCAGGTGGAGACGATCCACGACCTGGCCGAGATTCGCGCCCGACTCGTCGAGCTCGGATCGATCGTCGGCGAGAGCGATCACGGCGTGACCAAGTCGGTGTACGCCAAAGACCCCGACGGCAACGAGTTCGAAGTGATGTGGATGGTCCCGCGCGAACAGTGGGGCGCCATGGAGCACGAGGCCATCACCAAGCGCCTCGACCTCCAGTCCGAGCTCGCCCAACACGGCTGACCCCGGAATTGGTCCATCAGTGGGCACGCTCACGTACCCGTGCGGTACGTGAGCGTGCCCACTGTTGCGCGTTTTCTTGGGCTCCTCAGCGCTTGGCGGCGAGGAGGTTGAGGGCGGAGCCGGCCTTGAACCACTCGATGTGCTCTTCGGAGAGCGTGTGGTTCGCGGGGAAGGCGTTGGTGCTGCCATCGCCGTGCTCGAGCACGATCTCGACGGTGCTGCCCGGCGCGAGGTCGGTCAGGCCGATGATGTCGACGACGTCGTCGGCGAGGATGCGGTCGTAGTCGGCGGGATCGGCGAAGGTGAGCGGGAGCACACCTTGCTTCTTCAGGTTCGCCTCCGCGATACGGGCGAACGAACGCGCCAACACCGCGCGCCCACCCATGTACCGCGGCTCCATCGCCGCGTGCTCACGGGACGATCCCTCGCCGTAGTTCTCGTCGCCGATCGCGATCCACTCGATGCCGGCGGCCTTGTACTCGCGCGCCAGCTCGGGCAACGGCTTGATCGAACCGTCGCGCGCGTCGACACCCTGGCCCGGCTCGTCGGGCACGAACTCGTTGACCGCGCCGAGGAACAGGTTCTGGGAGATGTTCGTAAGGTGGCCGCGATACGTCAGCCACTTTCCCGCAGGCGACACGTGATCGGTCGTGCACTTCCCCCGCGCCTTCAGGAGCACCCGAAGGCCGTGGATGTCCTTGCCGTCCCAGGCCGGGAACGGCTGCAGGAGCTCCAGCCGATCCGATCCGGCCGCGACCACGACCGAGACCGTGTCGGGGTCGACGGCCGGCGCCGCGAATCCGTTCGCACCACGGTCGAAGCCGAGCGCGGGCAGGTCGTCGGCGATGGGCGGATCGAAGTCGGTGAGGAACGAACCGTCGAGCCGGCCGCTCAACGCCATGCCGACCACCGTCTCCGGCGATCCGATGAACGCGAGCGTGTTCTTGTTCCCGTCGTTGCGGGCCGGGAAGTTGCGATTGAACGACGTGACGATGACGTTCGGGCCCTCCGGCACGTCGTCGCGACGCCACTGCCCGATGCACGGGCCGCACGCGTTGGCGAGCACCGTCGCGCCGATCGCTTCGAGGTCGGCGAGCAGACCGTCGCGTTCGATCGTCCGCGGACCTGCTCGGAACCGGGCGTGATCATCAACGGGGTCTTCACGCGCATGCCGCGCGCCGAAGCCTGACGGGCGAGGTGCGCGGCGCGGCCGATGTCTTCGTACGACGAGTTGGTGCACGAACCGACGAGCGCGGCCGACACTTCACGCGGGTAGCCCTCGCGTTCGGCCTCGGCCGCGATCTCCGACACCGGGCGGTCGAGATCGGGGGTGTGCGGACCGACGAGGTGCGGCTCGAGCGCGGAGAGGTCGATCTCGATGACGCGGTCGAAGTAGCGCTCGGGATCGGCCTCGACCTCGGCGTCGTCGACGAGGTGCTCGGCGTTGTGATCGGCCAGGTCGGCGAGCGCTTCGCGGCCCGTCGCCTTCAGGTACTTGGCCGTGTTCTGGTCGTAGGTGAACAGCGAACAGGTCGCGCCGATCTCGGCACCCATGTTGCAAACCGTCGCCTTGCCGGTGGCGGAGATCGTCTGCGCGCCGGGCCCGAAGTACTGCACGATGGCGCCGGTGCCGCCCTTCACGGTGAGGATGCCGGCGACCTTCAAGATGATGTCCTTGGCCGCAGTCCAGCCCGACAGGGTTCCGGTGAGCCGCACGCCGATCAGCTTCGGCACGCGCGTGTTGTACGGCCAGCCCGCCATCACGTCGACCGCATCGGCGCCGCCGACACCGATCGCGATCATCGAAAGGCCGCCCGCGTTGGGCGTGTGCGAGTCGGTGCCGATCATCATGCCGCCCGGGAACGCGTAGTTCTCGAGCACGACCTGATGGATGATCCCGCTGCCCGGCTTCCAGAACCCGATGCCGTACTTCGACGAGACCGACTCGAGGAAGTCGTAGACCTCGCGGTTGGTGTCGAGCGCGACGCGCATGTCGGTGTCGGCACCGACGCGCGCCTGGATCAGGTGATCGCAGTGCACGGTGGTCGGAACCGCGACCGACGGCATCTTCGCGAGCATGAATTGCAACAGCGCCATCTGCGCGGTCGCGTCCTGCATCGCGACACGGTCGGGCCGGTAGTCGGCGTAGTCGACCCCGCGCGTCAGCCCGACGGTGCGCGGATCGTCGGCATGCACCGCCAGGATCTTCTCCGCGAACGTCATCGGTCGACCGAGGCGCTCGCGCACGATCCCGATCCGTTCCGGGAAGGCGGCGTACACGGCGGCGACGAGCGACTCCGGAGTCGACGGTCCGATTTGCTCAGGCATGTTGCAACACTCCTGCTCGCAGTGAGAACTCGATCTCGAACGTGGTGCGGTCGGCGGGATAGCGGTGCTCGGAGAAGAGCGTCGGCAATCCCGCGGCGTCGTGCGTGACGCGTCGGCACAACAACAATGGCGCACCGGGTGGGCAAGCCAACAGTCGCGCGGTCGCGGCAGTGGCGATCTCGGCGGTGATGGTCTGGTGCACCGACCCGAGCTCGACGCCCCGCAGCGGCAACAAGTCGTAGAACGGCGACCGTTCGACATCGGCGCGCGACACGTCGGCACCGACATCGCCGCGCACCCACACCGTGACGAGTGCGAACGGTTCGTCGTCGGCGAGGTTGACCCGCTCGACGCGCAACACGTCGGCGCCCCGATCGACCTGCAGCGCATCGGCGACGGCTGCGGGCGCGTCGACGAAGCCGAAGGCCAGGATCTCGCGGCCCGGGCGGGCACCGGCCGCCTCGACCGCGGCTTCCACGGTGGTGACCCGGCCCAAGGGCTGGCGGACCGGGTCGACGGCCGCGAACCAACCCGCGCCCCGGCGGCTGGTGACCAGGCCTTCCTGGCGCAACAGATCGAGGGCGCGGCGCACGGTGACCCGGCTGGTGCCGTATTCGCGGGCCAGGTCCAGCTCGCCGGCCAGCGCACCCCCGGCCCCGACGTCGCGGGCCGCGATGCGGGCCCGGAGTGCATCGGCGAGGTCGAGGTAGCGCACGACCTGTATTATACTTGTCTACGTCCGGCCTGACAAGTCCACCGGCGGCGGGCCCGCATCGCGGACGATCGGATCCAGCTCGAAGTACGGCGAGGCCGTGAATCCGAAGGGCCGGGCGAGGAGCACGGCCGGGAACGTCGCGATCAGGGTGTCGTAGGCCCGCACGTTGGCGTTGTAGATGCGCCGCGCCACCTGGATGCGGTCCTCGGTCGTGGCCAGCTCCTGCTGCAGGTTCAGGAACTGCTGACTCGCGTGCAGCTCCGGATAGCGCTCCGCCACCGCGAGGACGCGCTCCACCCCGCGTCCGAGGGCCTGCTCCTGGGCGGCCTGTTGGTCGGGCGCGCGCCTCGACTCCATCGCCTCGGCCCGCACCGCGGTGACGGCGTCGAGTGTCGAGCGCTCGTACGCGGCGTAGCCCTTCACCGTGTTGACGAGATTCGGAATGAGGTCGTAGCGGCGCTGCAGCTCGGCGTCGACATCGCGCCACGACTCCCTGGTCAGGTTCCGGAGACGGACGAGGCGGTTGAAGATGATGGACCCGGCCACGATGACGACGACGGCCACCACACCGAGCACGATCGGGGCGCTCATGAACCGATCACGCGCGAATCGTAGGTGATCACCGGGGCGGGTACGACGAGTACACGACCGGCGGGATCTGGTGGACGAACTGCTGCAGCCAACTCCCGAGGCCGAGCCAACGCTCGGGCGCCATACGGTTCGTGACCACGAAGATCCACGGGCCCACGATCTCGACGGACTGGAACGCGTCGGCGTCGAGCAGCCACTGCATCATCTTCCCGTCGAGCAGTGAGAAGGCGAACTTCTGGTCGCCGCACTTCACCCGGAAGCGCCGGTTGAAGTCGTCGTATTCGAGCTCGATGTCGCGGACGCCGAGGTCGCCCCCGAGCCGCGTGAGCGCGTTCTCGTGGCCGATGCGCAACTCCGGGCACGCGATCGCGACCGTCGCCAGCGCACACGTGAATCGGCGGTAGCTCCCGCTCCGACCGTCGCTGACGTAGTACCAGTAGTCGAACAAGCGCATCGGCACGCCTTCGTGCGTGCCCGACACGACATTCTCGACGGCGCGCTTGTTCCCTTGGCGGAAGATGCCGAACGGCAGGTCGACGACGCGGTCGACGTCGGCCTTGGAGAACGTGAAACCGATGCGCGCCGCGAGTGCGGTGAGCGCGCGCACACGTGCGCGGCGCGCGACCGGTACTGCTGCACCACGACCGCGATGCCCGCGGCCGCGAACACGACGACGAACAGGACGAGGATCAGCACAGCAACCGTTGAACGTCGACTCGGCCGACTAGTCGCGCACGCCACGCGTCTTTGGGGCGCGTGCGCTCCTTCACAACGGCCGGCAGCTTTCCCCGGGCGATGTCGGCCAGCGTCACGTGTTCGAGCACGTCGCGCAGGCTGGCCCGCAGCGCGACCCACACCTCCGGCAACCGCTCGGCCGCGCCCCCGTACTCGAGCTGGTCGGGACGAATGCCCTGGATCGCGGCCAGGGGCCCTTCGACGGCCCGGAGAACGTCGGCGACGGTGATGTCGTCGGCGGGCCGGGCGAGCTGGTATCCCCCGTCGGCGCCGCGGCGGGTGCGGATGATCCCGGCCCGGCGGAGCTCGGTGAGGATGTTCTCGAGGAAGTTCTGCGGAATCCCCTGCGACCGGGCCAGGAACTCACCCTTGACCGGTTTGCCCGTTTTTTCGGCCGCCGCGAGCTCGACCGCCGCCCGTACCGCGTAGTCCGCCTTCGCCGTGATGCGCACGGAGGTGATTCTTACCGAGTCTTCTCCGCCGGGCGGCCCGGGCCTTCTGACCAGCACCTCTGACCAGGGCGGCCCGCACGCGACCCCGGGCGGCTTGACGCCGGCGGATCGCTACTCTAGTTTGTCGACTGCTTTAGTCGAGTTACTGCACCGGAGGACCTCTTGAACACCCGAACCCGCCGACCCGTTCGGCGCCGGATGACCTTCTCGCTGGCGACCGTCACCGCTTTGGCTCTGATGCTCGCCGCGTGCGGCAGTAGCTCGAGGAGCGGATCCCCGAGCACGGGCACCGGCTCCGGCGACACCAAGACGGTCACGTTGCGGCTCGGCTACTTCCCCAACGTCACCCACGCGCCGGCGATCATCGGCGCGCAGAGCGGTTCGTTCGCGGCGAAGCTCGGCCCGAACGTGAAGCTCGAGCTCAAGACGTTCAACTCCGGAACCGAGGCCACCACCGCGCTGCTCGCCGGGGCGATCGACGCGTCGTTCGTCGGCCCCAACCCCGCGATCAACGCGTACCAGAAGACAAACGGCGGCGTCCGGATCATCTCCGGTACCGCATCGGGCGGCGCCGATCTCGTCGTGAAGACGAGCATCAACAACGCGGCCGACCTCAAAGGCAAGAAGATCGCGACGCCGCAACTCGGCAACACTCAAGACGTCGCGCTCCGCACGTGGCTGAACAACAACGGACTGCACGAGACGAAGGACGGCGGCGACGTCACCATCGTCCCGGAAGACAACTCGGTGACCCTCACCGCGTTCGCGTCGGGCGCAATCGACGGCGCGTGGGTGCCCGAGCCGTACGCGAGCCGACTGGTCGCCGAGGACGGCGGCAAGATCCTCGTCAACGAGGCGAGCCTGTGGCCGAAGGGCCAGTTCGTCACCACGTTGCTCATGGTGAAGACCGACTACCTGAGCGCGCACCAGGACGTCATGAAGAACCTCATCAGCGCGCTCTCGGATGCGATCGATCTCATCCACTCGGATCCCGCGAAGGCCCAGACCGAGGTGAACGACGGTCTCAAGGCACTCTCGGGCAAGCCGCTGAAGCCGGCGGTGCTGAAGTCGGCGTTCGCGAACGTCGCCTTCACGCTCGACCCGATCGCCTCGTCGTTGCAGACGAACGCCGATCACGCCAAGGCGCTCGGCTTCCTGAAGACGAGTGACCTCGGACAGATCTTCGACCTCACCCTGCTCAACCAGGTGTTGCGGGCGGAGGGGAAGCCGGCCGTATCCTCGTGAAAGCGACGACCGAACTCGAACCCCGAACTCAGCCCGCGGCGGTCTCGATCGTCGATGTGACGAAGGTGTTCGGGAACGGTCGCGCCTCCGTGGTCGCACTCGACCACATCAGTCTCGACGTTGCGCCGGGCGAGTTCGTGTGCTTGCTCGGCGCGTCGGGCTGCGGGAAGAGCACGCTGCTCAACATCGTCGCCGGACTCGACCAGCCGACTTCCGGTCAAGTCGACGTGCGTGCGAACCGCACGGGGCTGATGTTCCAAGAAGCGGCGCTGTTCCCGTGGCTGACGGCGCGCGGCAACGTGGAGCTCGCGTTGAAGCTCGACGGTGTCGGCCGCGACGAACGGCGCACGCGCACCGACCAGCTCCTCGAGATGGTTCACCTCGGCGAGTTCGCCAAGAAGCGCCCGCACGAGCTCTCGGGCGGTATGCGCCAGCGCGTCGCGCTCGGCGCGTGCGCTCGCCCAGAACGCGGAAGTGCTCCTGATGGACGAGCCCTTCGGTGCTCTCGACGCGATGACCCGCGACCGCCTGCACGACGAGCTCGAGACGGTCTGGCGCAACACCGGCAAGACGGTGATGTTCGTGACCCACAACGTGCGCGAGGCCGTGCGCCTCGGCGATCGCGTGGTGCTGCTGGCGAGCCGGCCGGGCCGCGTCGCGGAGATCTTCCCCGTCGACATCCCGCGGCCGCGGCGCATCGACTCGGCCGAGGTTGCCACCCTGGCGGCCACGATCACCGATCGCCTGCGGGCGGAGGTCGGCAATGGCCGTTGATGTCGCCGACACCGCGCTGGTCGCGGAGCCGACGTCGAAGCCGGCCCGCCGCCGGATCTGGCCCGCGGCGTGGCCGAAGCTGCTCGCGGTCGCGATCTTCGTCGGCGCGTGGCAGATCCTCGTGTGGTCGGGCTGGAAGCCGGAATACATCATCCCGTCGCCGTTCACCGTGCTCCGCCACTTCCCGGAGGACGCGGGCGAGCTCGCGCGCGCTGGGCGTGACGATGCGCCGGGCCGCGCTCGGCTTCGCCATATCGATCGTGCTCGGCACCATCATCGGTCTCGCCGTCGCGCGCGTCCCGGTTCTCCGGGCCGCGATCGGGTCGATGATCAGCGGCTTGCAGACCATGCCGTCGGTGGCGTGGGTACCGCTCGCGATCGTCCTGTTCCAGCTCAGTGAGCGCGCCATCCTCTTCGTCGTCATCCTCGGCGCGGCCCCGTCGATCGCCAACGGCATCATCGACGGCATCGACAACGTGCCCCCGCTGTTGCTGCGCGCCGGGCGTGTGCTGGGCGCTCGAGGCTGGACCGCGCTGCGCTACGTCGTCATCCCCGCCGCGTTGCCGTCGGTGGTGAGCGGTCTCAAGCAGGGGTGGGCGTTCGCCTGGCGCAGCCTCATGGCCGGCGAGCTGATCACGATCTTCCCGGGCCACATCGGCATCGGCGCACTGCTGAACAACACGTATCAGAACGCGGACTTCATCGGCGTCTACGAGACGATGATCGTGATCTTCGTCGTCGGAGTCACCGTCGACGCGCTCGTGTTCGGCACCATCGTGCGCGGGATCCGCAAGCGCTACGGCCTCGTCGACGCCGCCCGCTAGAGCAGCGGCCGAATTACCGGTCGCGTTCTTCGACTTCGAACTTGGTGAACTTGTCGCCGACCTTGGTGGCTTGCGCGACGTCGATGCCCTCGACCACGTGACCGAAGAGGTTGTAGTTCGGGGTGAGCTTGCGGGTGCAGTCGTCGATGCAGATGAAGAACTGCGAACCGTTGGTGTCGGGACCGGCGTTGGCCATCGCCACCGCGCCGAGCGTGTACTCGCCCTTCACCGGCTCGTCGGCGAACTTGTAACCGGGACCACCGCGGCCACTGCCCTCGGGGCAACCACCCTGGATCACGAACTCGGGAACGACACGGTGGAAGGTGAGGCCGTCGTAGTAGCCGTCGCGCGCGAGGCCGATGAAGTTGTTGACCGTGTTCGGCGCGAGCTGCGGGTCGAGATCCATGACGATCGAACCTTTGTCGGTCGTGATCGTCACGCGGTAGATCTTGTTCGCGTCGGTCTGGGGCTCGGGCATCTTCTTGGCCACGACGGGCTCCTAACGGCTTGGCGCCTTACGGCTTGGTGGTAGTCGGAGGAATCGACTTGGGTTGCGGGCATTTGCCGGCCGTCACCGCCTGCGACAGCGCGGTCAACACTTGCGGCCGGAGCGGATGGTCGGCGGGGGCGATCGTCAGGAACTGCTGGAAGGCGGTCGCGCCCTGGCATTGCTTGTTCTCGATCTGCGTCAGCAGGAAACCCTTGAACGCATACGAGTCAGGGTAGGTCGGATCAATCGAGATCGCCTGTTGGAGATACCCGGCCGCGGCCGGGATCAACGTCTTCTGGTCAGCCGGTTGCGACAGCGGAACGATCTCGGCGGTGAGGTAACCCGCGTAGGCGAAGGGCTCGGCTTGTTTGGGATCGAGCCGGGACGCCAGCAGATACTGCTGAATGGCCGCCGGGTCGCCGGTGGTGAGCAGGGCGCGGGCGTAGGCGATCTGCGCGGCGTAGCTCCTGGGCTGGGCCGCCGCGGCCGTCTTCGCGGCGGCCAGGTCGGCGCTCGGGGTCGTCGTTGCGGTCGACCCACTCGACTGCGAGTCGCCGGTGATCTCGCCGTTCGGGCTGCGTTGACCGACGGCGTGCGCGAGCAGGATCGCGGCCAGGATCGCGAACACGACGATGCCGCCCATCGTCAGCGCGCGGAGCCGCAGCGGCGCCCGCGGACTCGTCGGCTCCCGGCGCTCGACTCCGTCGGCGATCGACTGGATGACGGCCGACGCGCGCGCGGTGTAGTCGTCGTGCAGGACGCGGTAGGTGTCGGGATCGATGTTGCCTGCGAGCAGTTCGGAATCGAGGTCGTCGAGCGAGCGCAGCAGGAAGTCGCGCTCGGCTTCGAGGCTCTCGTGCCCTTCGGCCTCGCTCATGCCCCCGCCTCGTGATCTTCGGGCTCCTGGCCGCGCGCCCGGCGGACGATGGCTTCGTCGGCCGCGGTCGCGGGGAGGCGGGGTGTGTGACTCCAGCGGCGGACGGCAACGAAGATGCCGGCCGCACCGAGGATGACCGCCAGCGCCGGGACACCCCACGCAACGATGCCGAGGCCGGAGTTCGACGGCGTCTCCAGCATCTTCTCGCCGTACAACGTCACGTAGTAGTCGCGGATCTGTTGATCCGACTGGCCCGCGGCGATGCGACGCGGGATGTCGTCACGAATAGCCGCTGACTGCGACGAGTTGCTGTCGAACACCGACTGGCCCTCGCACACCGGGCACGCGAGCTGATGCTCGAGCCGGTTGGCGCGCGCGGCGGGCGAGTTCGACGGGCCGGAGCGACCGATCAACACGACGACGCCGACGATCACGACCGCGATCAGCGCGACCCACGGCAACAACTTCCGCGAGCTCACGTCAGCCCGTGCACTCTTGGCCGTCGCGCGCGGCTTGGAGCCACGTGTCGAGCTCGGCCTGCGTCGACGCGCCGAGCGCGCCGCACACTGCCGTCCCGTCCGGTGCGATGACATAGGTCTCGGGCTGGCCCGTGGTTCCGAAGCTCAGTGATGCCGCACCGTTGGGATCGCTGCCGACGGGCCAGGTCATGTGCTGCGTGTGTACGTACGTGTTCACCGTCGACGCGTCGTCGTTGATGATGATGCCGACCATCGCGAAGTCGGGGTCCTTGGCGTGCTCCGCGTAGAACGCCTTCAGTGCGGGCGCTTCCTGTTGGCACGGGATGCACCAGCTGTTGAAGAAGTTGACGACGATCGTCTTGCCTTTCAGCGCCGTCGACGTGATCGGCGTGCCGTCGAGGCTCTTCAGCGTGAACGTGGGGACCGGCCGGTGCTCCAGGACGAGCCGCGGCACCGACGGCGAATCCGGCTTGTGCTGTACCGCGAGCACAACCCCGAACACCACCGCAACGATGCCGACGGCGAGCGCGATCCAGCGGATCGGCCGTTTCATCAGGCGTTGGCCTCGGCGAGCGGAGCCGGGTCGGTATCGGGGTCGTCGTCGTCGCCGCCCGCGCCCGCCGCGTCGACCGTCGGTCGGGGGAGCACGTCGCGCTTGCGCGCCGGGATCAGGGCGAGCGCGCAGCCCAGCGCCATGATCAGCCCGCCGATCCAGAGGAACATCACCATGGTCCCGATCTGCACGCCGATCGTCACCCGATCGGACGTCGGCGACGACACCAGCGTGAGGTAGAAGTCGCGGAACGGCGTGGTCTTGATCGACGGTGTGCCGATGCCCTCGGCCGCGTTCGGGAATGTCGAGATCGCCGGTGCGAGCTCACCGACACCGCCGCTGACGTGCACCCGCGCCTTGATCGTCGTCTTCTGCGCCGACTGGTCGATCTGCCGACCGAGGTACGTCACGGTGTAACCGCGGACCCGCGCCGACTGACCGACCGAGAGCTCGACGGTCTTCTTCGTCGTGTACCCGCCGGTGGTCGCGAGCGCGATCGCGACCACGACGACTCCGACGTGTACGAGCAAGCCGCCGTACAGCCGCGGATTCGAACGCACCGTGCGCGCCGCGGCCACCGGGAGGGCCTCGTGGCTCGCCCGCTTGCGGGCGCGGACGCCCACGACGACCGTGCGGCCGATACTCGTCAGCGCGAACGCGCCGAGCGCGAACGCGCCGACGTTCGCGATGCCGTGCGCGCCGGCGATCAGCAGCACGACGAGTGTGATCGCGCCGACCCACGCCGGGATCAGCAAGCGGTCGCGTAACAGCTGCCCGCTCGCGGCGCGCCACGGCAGCACCGGCCCGACGGCCATGAGGAACAACAACGCGATCCCGATCGGAACGCCGAGCCGGGTGAAGTACGGCTCCCCCACCGTGATCTGCTTGTTCTGCAGCGCCTGCACGAGCAGCGGGAACACGGTGCCGGTCAGCACCACCAACGCGAACCCGGCGAACAGCAGGTTGTTCAACAGGAACGCGGCTTCGCGCGAGATCGCGGAGTCGATACGACCCGGCGAACGCAACTGGTCGCCCCGCCAGAAGATCAGGCCGACACTCAAGAACACGCAGATCCCGAGGAACGTCAACAGCCACGGGCCGATGTCGGATTGCGAGAACGCGTGCACGGAGTTGATCACCCCGGAGCGCGTCAGGAAGGTGCCGAGAATCGTCAGGCAGAACGTCGACAAGACGAGCGAGAGATTCCAGACGCGCAGCATTCCGCGGCGCTCTTGCACCATGACGGAATGAATGAATGCGGTGGCGGTGAGCCACGGCAACAACGACGCGTTCTCGACCGGGTCCCAGCCCCAGAAGCCGCCCCAGCCGAGCACCGAGTAGCTCCACCACGCGCCGAGCACGATCCCGACGGTGAGGAAGCCCCACGAGATGAGGGTCGTGCGGCGCACCGCCGCGAGCCAACCCTCGCCGAAGCGCCCCGTGATCAGCGCGGCCAGCGCGAACGAGAACGGGATCGCGAAGCCGACGTAGCCCGCGTAGAGGAACGGTGGATGGATCGCGACGAGCGGATGGTTCTGTAAGAGCGGATTCGGGCCCGCACCGTCGAGAGGGATCGAACCGGGTTGCGCCTTGAACGGGTTGGCCGCGAAGAGCATCAGCGCGAAGAAGAACAGCAGGATCGCGTACTGCACCAACGTGGCCCACGCGACGAGCGGGTCGTCGGCACGATTCCGGAACCGCCACGTCACGACCGCGACGTACACCGACAACAGCAACGCCCACAGCAGGATCGAGCCTTCGAGCGCACCCCATGCGGCCGTGAACGTGTAGAGACCCGGCGTGGCGCGGGCAACGTTGTCGCTGACGTACTTCAGCGTGAAGTCGTGCCCGTAGAGCGCGGTCTCCATCACGACGAACGCCGCGATCACCGCCACCAGGATCACCGCGACGTAACGCCGCCCGATGTCGAGCAGTGTGCGACGACCCGTGGCGAGACCGGTCGCGAGCGTGGCGACGCCGAGCGCCGACGCGACGGTCGCGATCGTCAGCAGTCCGTAGCCGAGCTGGCCTCTCATGCCACCAACCGACGAGCCATCAAGTCTTGAAGGGATCGGCCGGGCACTGCGTCGCCGTCTTGGGTGGCGTGTAGTCGGCGCCGTGCTTGATCAACAGCCGCGTCGAGTCGAAGACGTCGGAGCCCGGCGCACTCCAGTGCCCCTCGGCAACCACCGGGGCGCAGTCCTTGAAGAGCTCGGGCTCGTCGCCGGTGTGATGCACGTGCACCGTCACTCCGCCTTCGGTCAGGTCGAAGTCGGCACCGTTCGAGTTCTGCTTGATGCTCGCGGGGAGCACGCCGCCGCCGATGCGCATCGTGCGCACGCCGTCATGGGATTCGTCGTGCACGGCTTGCGACACCGTCTTGAAGAACACGACGTTCTTCTGCATCAGCACGAGCATCCAGCCGACCGCACCGAGGCACAGGACGGCGACGATGACATAGCGCAACCGGTTGCGCTTGCGAGGCGGCAGCGGCGGCGCGACCGAGGACGTGTCAGTCACGGTTCTCCTCGCGCATGCTGCGCCGAAGCTGACGCGTGCGTTGCTTGATCCAGGTGAAGTAGCTCACGAGCACGACCGCGGTGATCGAGTACCCCGCGATCACGAAGCTCCAGTTGTTGCTCACGCCGGCACCCCCACTTCCACGGTCTCGGCGCGCACCCGTTCCGCGATGGCCCGCTCGAGCTCGCGTTCTTCGCGGCCTTCCTCGAGCTGCGCGAGCTCGAAGCGGTCGAGCACGAGGTAGGCGTACAGCATCGTGAACGCGACCACCGCGGCGACGACGGTGAACGCCATCGTCCCGTCGATGAGCACCTTGTCCTGCGGGTTGAAAATGGTCCCCTGCTGATGCAGGGTCTGCCACCACGTGACCGACAGGTAGCTGATCGGAACGTCGGCGAACGCGATGATCGCCGCGATCGAGCACCGCTTGCCGCGCTCGTCGGAGGTTGCGCCCGTGCGCCGCAACGCGAGGTAGCCCAGATACAGGAAGAACAGGATCGCGGTTGTGGTGAGCCGCGCGTCCCACTCCCACCAGGTGCCCCATGTGGGCCGGCCCCAGAGTGAGCCGAGCACGAGGGTGAGCCCGGTGAAAACGACGCCGACTTCGGCCGACGCGCCCGCGAGCAGATCCCATGTGGTCGACCGCGTGCGCGGGAACAACCACAGCACCGAGGCCAGCGCGGTGACACCGAACGCGAGATAGGCCACCCACGCGGTGGGCACGTGTAGGTACAAGAGGCGGACTGCGTCGAAGCCCTGGTTCGGACGCGACGGCGTGATCCACAACGCGAACACGACCGTGACGGTGAGGGCGACGAGGGTCGCGGCGAGGAAGAGCCGTTTCATGCTTCCTCCAACAGCGGTCCGAACGCGACCGTCCCGGCGGTCACGGCGAGCACCGCGAACGCGACGAGCAACTGCACCCACGGCCACGCGTCGCCCGGAGTGTTGGCGAGCCCGGCCTGGAAGGAACGGGTGGCGCCCAGCATCACCGGCATGACCGCCGGGAGCAGGAGTAGGGGCACCAGCGTCTCGCGGGCACGCAATCCTCCGGCCAGCACGCCGTAAACCGTACCGGTGGCCGCCAGTCCGATGGTCGCGGCAACGGCCGCACACAGCAGGACTACAGCCCCGTGCACGGAGACGTCGTAGAGCACCACGACCGCACCCCCCACGACCACTTCGAGCAGGAAGAGCTCGACTGCGACGGCCGCCGCCTTGCCCAAGAAGATGGAGCCGCCGTCGAGCCCCGACATCCGCAGCCCGTCGCGCGCCCGGTTCGCCTCTTCGATGGAGAAGGAACGCCCGACCGCAAGGAGAACGGCGAGCAGAACCGCGGCCCAGAAGAGCCCGGGGGCCGCCGCGTGCAGCAGGGTCTGGTCGGAATCGAGCGCGAAGGCGAACAACATCACGACGACGGCGCCGAACGGGATGATCTGCTGGAGCGCCACCCGCGAGCGGCGCTCGATCCGCAGGTCCTTGCCCGCCACGAGCAGCGCGTCCCGCAAGAAGCTCATGTGCGGGCCTCGATGTCGGGAACGTTCGGGATGTCGGGGATCTCCGGGATTTCCGAATCGACGGGGACCTCGGCGATCGGCTCGTTCGGAGCTGCGTCGGCCGGAGCTGCCGGCGACACGGCGTGCACCTGGCCCGCGACGATGCGTACCTCCCGAGTGGCGAGGCGCCGGGCCAGGTCGAGCTCGTGCGAGGCCATCATCACCGTGCAGCCCGCGGCCGGCGCGGCCCGCACGACTTCTTCCAGGACGTCGCGGCCGTGTTCGTCGAGTCCTGCGTGGGGCTCGTCGAGGAGCAGCAGGCGCGGTTGGCGGGCGAGGGCGTTGGCGAGTGAGAGCCGGCGCCGTTGGCCCTGCGACAGGCGCCCGTGCGCAACGTGCGCGACGCGCTGCAGGCCGACCCGCTCCAGCGCGTCGTCGCCGTCGGTCGCGGTGTGCCCCGTCGACCGCGCCGCGAAGCGGACGTTTTCGGCCACGGTGAGGTCGTCGTAACAGAACGTCTCGTGCCCGACGAGCGCGACGGCGCGGCGCACGCGCTTGGGTTCTGTCGCGAGATCCACACCGAGCACTTCAGCCTCCCCCGCGCGCAGCGGCAACAGCCCCGCGCAGAGCCGCAGCAGCGTGGTCTTGCCCGCACCGTTCGGACCGCTGAGCAGGAGGATTTCGCCGGCTTCCACCTCGAGGTCGGCGCCGGCGAGCGCGGGAAATCGTCCGAGCATGCAGACGGCCGACCGAAGGCGAACGCAGCGCAACCAGAGCTCCGGGGACCGGGGGTGCGGTACGAGGCAAGCTTACGGACAGGCCGGCGAACGCGGCGAACCGGACTCGACCACCGCGGGCGGGCACGCCAGCACGCCCGGTACGATCACCGGGTGCGACGCGCGATCGCAGGAGTGGGCCGGACGCTGGTCACCCTGGGCCTCCTGATTCTCCTCTTCGTCGTCTACCAGCTCTGGGGCACCGGCATCTTCACCGCCCGGGCCCAGGAGAACCTGAAGACCCAGTTCCAAAAGGAACAGGCCCAGGCCGACGCCGACAACCCCGTCATCACCTCGACCAGCACGACGGTGAAGAAGGGCCCGGCGCCGGTCACCACGCCGACGGTGGTGCACGACCCGCCCCGGCCCGCGCCGCCCGTCCCGCCCGAGGGCGAGGTCCTGGGCGCGATCAACATCCCGAGCATCGGCGCCAGCTACTGGATCGTCGAAGGCACGTCCCGCGACGACCTGAAGAAGGGGCCCGGCCACTACCCGGGCACGCCGCTCCCGGGCACGATCGGCAACGCGGCCATCGCCGGGCACCGCACCACCTACCTGCACCCGTTCGGAAACGTCGACAAGCTGAAGACCGGCGACGACATCGTCATCACGACCCTCGCCGGGAACTTCGTCTACAAGGTGTCGCAGCCGCCGTTCACCGTGAAGCCAACCGACATCGCGGTCGTGAGCAACACCAAGGACGCGGAGCTGACGCTGACGTCGTGCAACCCGAAGGGGTCCGCCGCGCAGCGCATCGTCATCCGGGCCAAGCTCGACATCGCGCACAGTTCCACCCCGTCGTTCCCCAAGCCGGTCGTGGCCGGCGCGGCGGGCGGGAAGTCGCGGGCGAGCGAACAGAACGGCCTCGCCGAGGGACTCTCCGGCGCGAGCAAGAGCCTCGTGCCGAGCATCGTCTGGGGACTCATCGTCGCGCTCGTCGGGCTGGCGTGGTGGTGGGGCTTCCGGCGTTGGCGCCTCCCGCTCACCTGGATCATCGGCGTCGTGCCGTTCCTCGTCGTGCTCTTCCCGTTCTACGTGTACCTCGAGCGCGCGCTGCCCGCCGGCTACTAGGCGGCCGGCCGCGTCGTGAACGTCGACCGCGCGCAGATCGAGAGCGCGGCCACCCGCATCGCGCCGTTCGTACACCGCACCCCGGTGTTGCGATCTCGTTCACTCGACGAATGGGTCGGCGCCGAGGTGTTCGTGAAAGCCGAGCATCTGCAACGGGTCGGCGCGTTCGAAATTCCGCGGCGCGACGAACGCGGTGCAGTCGCTGTCGGAAGGCGAGGCGAGCCACGGCGTGGCCGCGCACTCGTCGGGTAACCACGCGGCCGCTCTCGCACTGGCCGCGGCGACGCGCGGAATCCCCGCATACGTCGTGATGCCGCGCGGCGCGAGCCGGGCCAAGCGGGCCGCGGTCGAGCGCTACGGCGCGCAGGTCACCGAATGCGACAACACGATCGACGCGCGCCGGGCGGGGTTGGCCGAGGTAGTGGCGCGAACCGGCGCGGTCGAGATCCATCCGTTCGACGACGAGCGCGTCATCGCGGGCGCGGGCACCGCCGCGCTCGAGCTCGTCGCCGAGGTGCCCGACCTCGACCTGATCGTCACGCCGATCGGCGGCGGCGGACTGTGCTCGGGAACGTGCATCGCCGCCGCGCCGATCCGGGTCGTCGGCGGATCACCGCGTGATCGTTCCGCGACCATCGCCGACGGCCTGCGCACGGGGCTCTCGCCGCGCACCGAAACGATCCTGCGTGATCACGGCGTGGAACAGGTCGCGATCGACGAGGCCGACATCCTTGCGGCGATGCGCACGGTATGGGAACGGACCAAGCAGATGATCGAGCCCAGTTCCGCGGTGGCGTTCGCGGCGGCACGCGGCGCGGCTCCGGCCGGGGCACACGTCGGGATCATCGCGTCGGGCGGCAACGTCGACCTCGACGCACTCCCCTGGTGAGGTCCCCCCGAAGCGAACTGTCGTGAGTTAGGTGCGTATATGGCACCCAACTCACGCCGGTTCGAGGGTTAGTAGCCGACCTCGCCGTCGATCAGCTCGCGGATGAGGTCGGCGTGGCCGTTGTGGCACGCGTACTCCTCGATCATGTGGTTGTAGATCCAGCGCAACGAGCACGGTTCACCGCGCCGGACACCGGTGTCGTCCAGACTCCGGCCCGCGGCCGCGGCGCGGGCCGCGTCGCACTCCGCGTGCCACGCCGCGAGGTCGGCTTCCCAGTCGGCGTGGTCGAGCGGGACGAGCTCACTGTCGTCGATCGCGGGGTCGTAGAAGATCGGGGGCGCGGTTGGTTCGCTCAGCAACGTGCGCCGGAACCAGTTGCGCTCCACATCGGCCATGTGGCGCACGAGGCCGTGTAGCGACAGCAACGACGTGGGGATCGGGCGTGCCTTGCGCGCCGCGTCGTCGAGGCCTTCGCACTTCAGCAGCAGCGTCGTGCGGTGGAACTCGAGCCAGCCTTCGAGCATCGGCCGTTCGTCGAGGATGAACGGTGGCTCCGCGCGGCGGGGATCCTGGAGATCGTCGACCATGCCGACAGTCTCGTCTGCCGGTGAGACACCGTGCCGGGCAATCCGGGGCGCGCATTTCCCCTGGAAGTTGGGGGTGCGCTTCTCCGAGAAGGCGGCCATGCCTTCTTGCAGGTCGCTGCTCGCGAACGCGCCGGCCTCCGCGGCCTCGATCTCGGCCCGGGCGCCGGCGGAGAGCCATTGCGCGTCGGCCACGAGGTTGAGGGCCCGTTTGTGACCGCGCACGGTCAGGGGCGCCGACGCTGCAATCTCCCCCGCACAAGCCAGGGCCGCGCCGAGTGCGTCGTGCTCGACGTACTGCACGAGCCCGAGCCGCTGGGCTTCCTCGGCGTCGACGGTGCGGCCCGCGAGCAGGAAGTCGCGCGCCGCGCCTTGACCGACGAGCTCGACCAGGCGCCAGATGTTGCGCGGACTCAGATGGATGCCGAGCTTTCCGCCCGGTATCGCGAGCCGGGCGCCGAGCGCGGCGATCCGGATGTCGCACGCCACCGCGAGCTGCATCCCCGCGCCGATCGCGGGGCCGTTGATCGCGGCGACGACGGGTGCGGGGTGGGCGACGATCGCGTCGAGCATCAGTTCGAACGCGGGCCGGAACGTGTCGGTGTTGGTGTCGCCGTGCGCGGCGAAGCGGGTCACGAGATCGGCGCCGGAACAAAAGGCCGTTCCCGCGCCGGTGATCACGATCGCGCGCAGGTTGTGGGAGCCCACGAGATGCTCGCGGAGCTGCTCGCACAGCTCGCCGTTGAGCGCGTTGCGGCGTTCCTGGCGGTCGATCGTCGCGACGCCGACCTGCCCTCGTTCCTCGAACTGGATCACGCGCCGGTCGCTTCGCTCAGGACTCGTCGATGTACGCGATGCGGTCGCCCTCTTGCACCGTCTGCCCGGGCTCGACGTCGAGCTCGCGGAGCACGCCCGGCACTTCGGTCACCACGGGTATCTCCATCTTCATGGATTCGAGGATGCAGATCTCGTCGCCCTCGGCGACCAGCGAGCCGACCTCGGCGGTGACTTGCCACACGTTCGCAGTGATCTCGGCGTAGATCTCGGCCATGCCCAGGATCGTACGTCCCCCAACCGAACTGTCGTGAGTTGGGCCCGCATAGCGGGCCCAACTCACGACAGTTGGAGGGGTTCTGGGGGTCAGACGGGCAGGACGCCGTGCTTGCGCCACGGGCGATCGACCTGTTTGTCGGCGGTGATGCGCAGGCCACGGGCGATGGCGGCGCGCGTGTCGGCCGGGTCGATGACGTCGTCGACCTGCGCGTGACCGGCCGCGATGTACGGATCGATGTTGGCCCGGATCTCCTCGGCCAGCTCGAGGCGCTTGGCCGCGCGTTCGTCGTCGTCCTCGATCGCCTCCAGCACCTTGCGGTGGATGATGTTGACCGCGCCGTCCGGGCCCATCACCGCGATCTCCGCGGTCGGCCACGCCACGATGTAGTCGGCCTCGTAAGCGAGCCCGTTCATCACGAAGTACCCGGCGCCGTAGCTCTTGCGGAGCACGACGGAGATCTTGGGAACCGTCGCCTCGCTGACGGCGAACAACATCTTGGCGCCGTGGCGGATGATGCCCTGTTTTTCCACGGCCGAACCCACGATGAATCCCGGGACGTCGTGCAGGAACACGAGCGGGATGTTGAACGCGTCGCACAGCCACACGAAGCGGGCGGCCTTGTCGGCCGCATTCACGTCGAGTGCACCGCCGAGCACCATGGGCTGGTTGGCGACGATGCCGATCGGTTGACCGCCGACGCGAGCCAGACCCGTGACGAGGTTCTTGGCCCACTCCGGCTTCATCCAGAACACGTCGCCGTCGTCGACGATCGCGTGCACGACTTTGCGGACGTCGTAGGCGCGCCGGGGTGCGGTAGGCACGATGCCGTACAGCTCCTCGGTGCGCCGCTCGACCGGATCGGTCGTGACGCGTACCGGCGGACGCTCTTTGTTGTTCTGCGGAAAGAACGACAGGTACGCACGGACGACACGCAGGCATTCCGCGTCGTCGCCGACTTCGAGATCGGCGACGCCCGAGATCTTGGTGTGGACCGCGGAACCGCCCATCTCCTCTTCGGTCACGTCCTCGCCCACCGCGGCCTTCACGAGATGACGGCCGCCCAAAGCCATCGACGACGTGCCCTTCACCATCGGGACGAAGTCGGCGAGCGCGGGGATGTACGCGGTGCCGGCCGCGCAGTGCCCGAGCATCGCCGCGACCATTGGCACGACGCCGCTCATCGCGACCTGCTCGCGGAACAACGCGCCCATACCCGCGAAGCTGGAACCGCTCGTCGACTGGATGCGTGCGCCCGCGGAATCAAGCAGCCACACGAACGGGATGCGCTGGCGCACGGCATGGGCGCGCATGCGTGCGATCTTGTCTTCGCCGACCGCACCCATCGAGCCGGCCATCACGGTGAAGTCGTACGCGGCCACCGCGACGAGCCGGCCCTCGATCTCGCCCACGCCCGTGACCGCGCCGTCGGCCGCGAGGAAACGATCGCCGAGCCCGGCGTCCATGTGGTCGGCGAGCAGCCCGTACTCGACCCACGTACCCGCATCGAGAAGCAGATCGAGTCGTTCGCGCACCGTGAGCTTTCCGAGCGACCGCTGGCGCTCGACGAGCTTCTCGCCACCCATCTCGAGCGAGTGGGCTTTGCGCGTCGCGAGATCACCGACGAGCGGGCCCCAGTCGTGACGCGGGTCGACCGGCGGCGCGGTTTCGCTCATCGGCTCAGCGTCCCTTCCACTGCGGCGCGCGCTTCTCCGCGAACGCGGCGACACCCTCGGCCGAGTCCTCGGTCTGCGCGGTGATCGTCAGCATGCTCTGCAGATACGCGAGCGCGGCGTCGGCGTCCATCTCGAGAACCCGGTAGAACGCCTCGCGCCCCCACCGCATGATGATGGGCGACTTCGACGCGAGCTCGGCCGCGAGCGCGTCGACGGTTGCATCGAGCTCGGCCGCGGGAACGACGCGCTGCACGAAACCGATTCGCGCACCCTCGTCGGCCGCGACCCGCCGCCCGGTCATCATCAGCTCGAGCACGGTCTTGGGTGGCATCGAACGCAGCAGCGGAACCGTGATCATGTACGGCCACAGGCCCACGTTGATCTCGGGCGTGCCGAACACGGAGTCGTCGGACGCGACGACGATGTCGCACGCGCACGCGAGGCCGAAACCCCCCGCGAGCGCGAAGCCGCGCACGCGTGCGATCACCGGCTTGCCGACATCCCACATGTCGCGGAACAAGTCTGCAAGCAGTCCTCGGCTTTCGTGCGCCGCTGCCGCGTTGTCGGCGATACCGCCGCCTCCGAGGTCGGCACCTGCACAGAACGCCTTGTCGCCCGCACCCGTGAGCACGATGACGCGCACCGACTCGTCGGCCCGAGCGCGCGCGAACGCGTCGCGCAGACCCTGCATGACTGCGAACGACATCGCGTTGCGGCGCTCGGGACGATTGATCGTCACCCGCGCCACTCCCGCCGTGTTCTCGTACAACACTTCGTCCGGCATCAATTCGGGATCGTATTCGCATACGCTTTGCCCCGTGCTCGTGTACGCGATCGCAATTGCAGTAGCGCTCGTGATCCCGGCCGTGACGAGGGGCTCGTACGCCCGCCTGGCGGCGATCGAGTGGCACTTCGGGCCGATACTGGCCCTCGGGCTCGCGATCCAGATCGTCCTCGAGTACGTCACGATCCCGAAGGAGCACTGGCACGACCTGGGCTTCGGCCTGCTCGTCGCGTCCTACGTGCTCATCTTGGCGTTCGCGGCGCGCAATCTCGTGCTGCGCGGCATGGGAATCGTGCTCATCGGTATCGCGTGCAACGCGCTCGTCATCACGCTCAACCAGGGCATGCCGGTGAAGATCCCGGCCGAGTGGCAGAGCAAGTCGTGGGCGCAGCCGACCGTGAAGCACCACCCGCAACAGCCCGACGACAAGCTCCGGTTCCTCTCCGACATCATCGTCTTGAAGGAACCGTTCGACTCCGTCCTCAGCTTCGGCGACCTGATCATCGCGGTCGGCCTCTGCGACGTCGCGTACAACGGGAGCCGCAAACCGAAGCGGCGCGGCACCCGTAAGAAGACCCCGGGCACACGCGGTATCGACCTCGACGAACGCGAGGCGGCGGTGAGCACGGCGACCGACGACGCCGCGGCCGGTCAGGAGTTGGCGCTGACCCGGTCGCGCAGCACGCGCTCCAGGGCGATCACGACCCGATCGTCGTAGACGTACGACGGGGCCGAGCGCAACGACTCGACCGCGAGCTCGCCGGGCACGTTGTCGCGCACCGTCAAGTCGTCGTACTCACTGGCGAGGCGCAGGGCCTGCACCGCGAGCCGGCGCTTCGGATCGTCGACCTCACCGGAGACGATCTCGCCCGCCGCAACCAATGGGCGAATCTCGCGCAGCATCGAACCGGTGACCGCGGTCACTTCGGCCGGGTCGACCCCGTGCTCGTCGACCGGATCGTCGAGCGTGACCTGCCCGAGGTGATGCAGGAGCGCCGCCATCTCGAGGTCGCGCACGTCGGAGCCGCTCAGCCCGAGCTGCTCCCCCATCGCCGACGCCAGCGCCGCAACCCGTTCCGCGTGGCCGGGCGGCACCATGCCCCCGAGTTCGGGCGCCATGGCCAGAGCCTCGATCGTCTGGCGGTACGAACGGGTTGCCGAGTCGAGCCGTTCGAACGCGTACCAAGCCGCGAGCAGCGGCGTGGAGAACAGGAGCGGACCCCAGATGCCGACCCGGCCGTCGCCGTCGACCCCGCGGTAACCGATCGCCATCAACATGCCCGACGATGCGATCGCCAGCCAGGCGAGGCGGCCGCGCGCCGAGAACGACGCGCCCAACCCCAACACCTTGCTCGCGGTGACATCGACGACGAGCTGCGCGAGCGCGGCCGCCGCCAACGCGAACAGCACGGCCGAGACTTCCTCGCGCTGGCCGACGAGATGCCACGCGCCTTGGTAGGCGGCGTAGGTGGCGGCAGCAACGGCCATGCGCACGCCGAAGATCTTCAACCGCCAGGCGCGGTTGCGGTCGGTGACCCGGAACAGGATCGACACCAGCTCCGCGCCGAGCACGGCGATCGTGTACTCGCGCAATGTGAACGACGACGCGAGCACGACCAACACCGCGTACGAGAGCGGGAGCGAGCTGCCGTCTTCGAGACGCAACGACAACAGCTCGCCGAGCACGAGGCCGGCGGCGAGGAACGTCAGGGCATCGGCGCTGCCGTGCGGATCGATCAGGTGCGCGACGGTTCCCGCGGCCAGACCCAGCACGCTCACGAGGATGACTCGGCGACGACGGTTCACCGCGCTCCGCTCGAATCTCGAAGTTCCAGCCGCATCAGTTGTTACTCGGCAGCCTTCGCGGGGCGGAAAAGGCGTGATCGGCCCTTTTTGGTCGACCCGATCGTAGTCAGCACGTTCGCCGAAACCGTGCGTTTGCCCGGGTCAGGAGGATGAGGCCGACGGCGAACGCTCCCCGGAGTCGGCGTCGAGGAGGTCGCCCAGGCCGGCACTACCCAGGCCCGCGACCGGCGCATTGTCGAATTCGGCGTCGCGCTCGAAGCCGTCGCCGTGGCGCTCGCCCCGCTTCTCGACCGCATGGATCAGGGCCTCCACACACGCCGGGTGGAACTGGACGCCCGCTTTGTCCCGGAGCTCCTGGAACGCCACGTCCTGGGACAGCGCCTTGCGGTAGGCCCGGGTGGAGGTCATGGCGTCGTAGGCGTCGGCGATCATCACGATGTACGGCTCGATCGGGTGGTCGAGGTCGTCGGGGTCGAACTTGGTGTTGTCACTGTGCGAGGCCGCCGCGATCGGGCGCAGGAAGTCGATGTGGCTCAGCATCTGCACGCTGACCTTCTCGTGCACGCGCACCTGGGCGAATTCGTCGGGGGTCAGGCGCCCCGGCTTGTTCAGCAGCTGGTTCGGCACCACGAGCTTGCCGATGTCGTGCATCAGTGCCGCGAACCGCAGGCGCTCGAGCCGCGAGGGCATGAAGTTGAGCTCTTCGCCGATGTACTCGGCGTAGTCGGCGACCCGCTCCGAATGGCCGGACGTGTAACGGTCCTTGGCCTCGAGGGCGTGAATCAACATCCCGACGGTCTCGTCGTGCGATTCCTTCACCCGCATGTAGGAGGCGAACATCTCCCGGGCGATCAGGATCGGCACGATGATCAGCAGCATCACCGCCGGGCCGAGCGACACGTAGAGCCGGCCGAGCAGGAAGCCCAGGGCTGCGAACGGCAACACCTCGGCGCCGGCCGGAAGCAGCTCGGCGAGCACCTGCCGCCACGACGACGTGCCCTCGACCGCGTACGACAAGACCAGCAGCGACCAGGCGACCGCGAGGTAGGCCAGCGCCGCGGGGAGCACGACCACGACCGAGTAGATCGCCGAGACCTTGGTGGCCGACGGCAGGAGGTCGTAGGTGAGCGCGGCGGCCAGGAAGGAGAGGGCCGAGAGGCCGGCGTTGAACGGCAACCAGCCCCACGACGCCTTGTGGAAGTGGACGGCCCGCAGGTAGGCGAGCGAGCACACGATCAATGCGCCGAGCAACGAGTGCTCGTCGCGGAAGACGACGATCGCCGCCATGCACACCATGAGGCCGGGCGAGAGGAACACGCCGCCCCGGAGCCGCACCGGGAGTTGCGCCGTCAGCAGTACGAGCGCGCCGAACACCGCGACTGCGCCCGCGTGAGGTAGCCCCTCGGTACAAGCGAGGTACACCCCGACACAGACAGCGATCGCGAACACGGCGGCGGTGAACCACCGAAGCTCGCGCGGGAACGGCGACATGGTCTCCTACTTTTCGGCAGTATCAGGCAGATCTGGAGATAGGCGGCAAGACCGCGGGCAGGGCTCTCAGCTTCTCAGCCACGACCGAAAGCAGCACCACCGGCCAGCAGGACAGCAACAAGCCCACCAGCAACAGCAGCGACACGGACAGCGATCTTCTTCACAGGGAATTCCCCCTTGCGTCACGACCTCCGCCACGACCGCTACGGGCGACGGGGCACATCCGCTTCGCTAGGGAACCTTTTCAGTGAGTGAAGTGCAGCCCGGCCCGAGGCCTTGCCGTCTGTCTCCAAGACATTCGGCCGTATGGGCAAACCTCCGATTCAGCGGCAACAGCTGCTCGCACACGTCACGCGAACAACAGCAGCCCCACGCCCGCCCCGACCAATCCTCCCACGGAATGACCGGTGTTCGGCCAATTCTCGCCCTGCTGCGGCCTTTGCGCAAGAGTGTGATGCCGCAGAATCCGGACATATCGGTATCTACACCGCTAAGCCCCGAATTTTTCACTTGTTACGAATCGCCTCCCGCTCCCCTAACGTTCCGACGTGGGGAAACGGGTGGGCGGGGTGCTGATCGCGGGTGTCGCCGCGCTCTGTGCGTGTAGCGGATCCTCGAACACGCCGAGTTCGTCGCCGACCACGGCCCGCGGTACGAAATCCGCAGCGTCGACGGTCACGACGGCCCGGCCGGCGCCGACGACGACCACCTCGACCCCCGAGTTCAGCTTCGACGACTCCGTTCCACCCCCGAAGCTCGTCAACACCGGCACCAACTACGTCGCCATCCTGAAGTCCCTCGAGGCGTACGGAAACTGGACGGCGGCGCATCGGCCGATCCGAACCTTCGCGGCGCGGATTCGTTGCAGGCGGGCACGCTGCTAATCGGGCTCGTACACGGATCTTCTAGCGATCCTCCGCGACAAGTCGCAGCGGCTTGATGGAACGGCTCGGGGCGCCGACGAGGTCCGTCGATTGTCAGCTCATACCGACGACGCCTTCTCCGCCACGACTGCACGCAGAGCATTCACGTTGCACAGTGATGGTCAACACCGCGGGCGGTGTCGAACGAGCGAGGCCGATTTACGTGGCGTCAACCATCTACTAGCATCCTCGTCGTTCGAGTGAATGCCCGTTGGTACTTCGCCGCGAATGAAGCGATTCGACGCGCCGAAGCGACTCTCGTGAAGCGCCTCTCGATGCCTCGTCGGGTCTCATGCTGCTTGTCTCCGCGACGCCGGCACGAGCTTCGGTCGACGAGCAAGGTTCATCTTCGACGGACGGGCACAGTGACCGTCGGAGTCACGGTGAATTCGCCGGGGTCGGGTACCGCAGGGAACGCCGGCGGGTGGTGGGTCGCGGCCGATTGTGGAGTATTTGGTTTCTTGGTCGGTCGATCCGACGCCGGCGCAGATCGGGAGCCTCGACGGGCTCTGCCTGGCGAACGGGACCACCGCGGCGGCGCCCGCGTTCGGGTTCCTCTACCACCTGATCGGGCGTGATCCGACCGGCGCGATCGTCGACGATCGGTTCGAGTGCATCGCGTTCCCCGACGGCGACCCGACCGTTCGACCCGCACCGCTCATTCCGGCGGTCCCCACGTTCGACGAAGCGTGGAACAGCGTGCAACTGCCCGCGCCCGCGGTCGTGCTCGATCCCGCGGCCCGCGGCATCACCGGGCTCGACACGCGCATCAGCACGAGTGGGCCGACCGAGATTGCGATCGCGGCGACGATCCGCGGCTACACGATCACCGGCACCGCCACGCTCGACCACTACGAGATCAGCGTCGACGGCCGCGCCGCCACCGACGCGCCGAGCGACCACTTCACCTTCGAGACCAAGGGCCCGCACACGATCGCGATCAGCGCGGTGTGGCACGGCATCGCCGCGACCACCGGTCCGGACCTCCCCGCCGGCGGCCTCCCCGTGATCGACCTCGGCGCGGCGACGATCACCGCGACGCGCACCTACGTCGTCGACGAGATCCGTTCTGTCCTGCAGCCCTGAACCCCAACGCGTGAGAGACGAAGAACGGGCCGGCGCGAGGCCGGCCCGTTCCCTCGTCAACGGGGGATTCTCAACTCATGTGACGACGTACGTGGCGGTGCTGCACGCAGTACCGGTGTTACCCGGAACGTTCACGCAGCTCTGCAGTACGACGACGTCGCCGATGTGCAAGGGCGCGTGCGCCCACGTCGCCGCGAGCCGCACCGTCAGACCGGGCTTCAGTGTCACGTCCCGAGCGGTGGTGTTGACAACCTGCGGCGGACCACCGTTCACCGTGACCGTGATCGTGACGTCGGTGTTCTTCATCGGCGTCACGATTGCCGTGCCCGTGTTCGTGATCGTCGCGTAGATCCGGTTGCTGGCGGCCCGGTGAGTGATGGTCGCCGCGGAGTTCACGACCGTGTTCGTCAAGGTCGTCGTCCCGCTCGGCTGCAGCACGTCGCCGCAGTTGTTCGCCGGTACGGAGTCGCCGACCAGGTCGATACAGGCCTTCACATCGATGATGTCGCCCGCGTGGAGCGTCGCACCGTGGTTCCAGTTGAAGCGGAACACGGTGGACTTGCCCGCAGTGGCCTTGAACGAATGCGCAGTGATCGAGATCGCGCCCGGCGCGACCGGCACACCGTTCACTGTCACCGTCACGTGTACGTCGGCCTGGCTGATCGTCTCGACGACGGTCTGCGAGTTCACCGCCTTGAACGAGAACGGGCTGAAGGCCCGGTCACCTCGGACAGTGCCGGTCAACGAACCGGAGAAGTCGAGGCCCGGCGTCCCGGTCACGTTGATCGTGACGAGGTCGGTGTTCGTACCGCCGAAGCCGTCGTCGACCGCCAGTTGGAAGACCAGCGCGGCCGGACCGACCGGTGCGGTGAACGTCGGCTTCGCGGCCGTTGCGCTCGACAACGCCACCGTGGGCCCGGACACCTGCGACCAGGCGTAGGTGACGGTCTGTCCGGGGTCGGGATCGTACGAACCCGACCCGTCGAGGGTGACCGTCGAACCGGGGACCCGGCCCGACTGGTCCGGTCCGGCGTAGGCGATCGGGTTGCTGTTACCGACCGTGACGGTCACGGTCGCGGTGTTCGTGCCGCCGAAACCGTCGTCGACCGTGAGCTGGAACGTGAGCGTCGCGTCCGCTGCGGGTGCAGTGAACGTGGGCTGCACGGCGTGCGCGTTCGACAACGTCACCGGCGTGCCCGAGGTCTGGAGCCACGTGTACGTGATCGTCTGTCCGGGGTCGGGATCGAACGAGCCCGACCCGTCCAGTGCCACCGGCGTGTCCACCAGGACCGTCTGCGAGGTTCCGGCATTCGCGACCGGCGGCGTGTCGAAGACGTCGATCTCGACACTCGACGTCGAGGTGAGTCCGTGACCGTCGTCGACCGTGAGCTGGAACGTCAAGGCTCCCGTGGCCGCGGGTGCAGTGAACGTCGGCTGCACGGCACTGGGATCCGAGAGCGTCACCGCGGTGCCCGAGGTCTGGAGCCACGCGTAGCTGAGGGTCTGACCCGGATCGATGTCGACAGATCCGGAACCGTCCAGCGTCACAGGGGTGTTGACCAGAACCGACTGATTCGGACCGGAGTCGGCGTCCGGAGCGGTGTTCGTGACGTGCACGGTCACCGACGAGCTCGCCGTGTTCGAACCACTGTCGGGGTTCTGCGTGTCGACGGCCGTCAGCGTGAACGAGAGGTCGACGGGACCGTCGGTCGGCGCGGTGAACGTCGGCTGCGCCGCGGTCGGGTCGGAAAGCGTTACCGCCGGGCCCGCCGTCTGCGTCCACGTCAATCCGAGGGTGTGACCGTCGGCTTGCGACGCCGAACCCGCGAGGGTCACTCCGCCGCTGACGAGGATCGACTGGTCTGCACCGGCGGAAACAATCGGTGCGGTGTAGGTCGTCACGGTGACGCTCGTCGTGCTCGCCGTCGACGTGTTGCCGTTCGTTCCCGAGCCGGCGATCGCGCTCTGCGAGTCGACGACGGTAAGGGAGAAGTTCAACGTCGTCGGGTTGGCCGGCGCGGCGAACGTCGGCTGCGACGCGTGGATGTTCGACAGCGTTACCGCCGGGCCTCCGGTCTGCGTCCAGGTGTACGTGATCGGGTGCCCCTGCGCCTGCGTCGAGGCCGATCCGTCGAGCATCACCGACGCGGTACCGACCCTGACGTTCTGCGCGGCGCCGGCATTGGCCACCGGGCGGGTCGGCAACGACGCCGCGTAGTTCGCGAGCGAGGCCGACTGCGCCGAAGCCTTACCGGTGTTGATCTTCGTCACCGTCACCTTGTATTCGGGGCAGTTCGCGGTGGTGCTCGAGGTTCCGCTCGTGCACACGCTCGTCCCGTTGCTCTGCGGCGGGATGATGTACGTGGGGTTCGACGCGGTCGTCGACGACAATGCCGTCGGGATGCCGCTGGACTGCACCCACACGTACGAGTAGTCGGTGGGCGCGGTTCCGTCGGGGTTGGTGATACCGACGCTCAGGGTGTTGAGGTCGCCGACGACGAACGTCGTACCTCCCCCCGCGCGCCTTGGTGGGCGCGGCAACCGTCGGTGTCGACGCGGCCACGGTGATGCCCACGGGCGTCACCGTCGACCCGGTGTCACCGGGGTTCGGGCCACCGTTGGTCACCGTCAGGTTGAACTCCGCGACGTACCCACCCGACGCCGTGGCCGGGGGCGCGACGAACGTCGGCTTGGCCGCGGTCGGGTCCGACAGGGTCACGGTCGGTGCACCGTTGCTCACCTGAGTCCAGGCATACGTCAACGGGGCCAGGTTCGGATCAGTCGAGGCCGACCCGTCGAGCGTCACGGTCGTTCCCGCCACCGTGCTCGCCGGAGTACCGGTCGCAGTTGCGACGACGTGGTCGGGGACGACGAAGACGTTCGTCGTCGCCGCGGTCGAGGTGTTCGTGTTCGAACCGCTCGTCAACACGTTCTGGGTGTCTTTCACCACGAGCGAGAACGTGTACTGCGTCGAGGTCGATCCGCCGGGCGGAGCCGTGAATGTCGGCATCTGCGCAGTGGGGTCGGACAGAGTCACGGCCGGGCCTGCAGTTTGCGTCCACTGGTAGCTGAGCGAGTGACCCTGCGCCTGCGCGGACGCCGAAGCGTTCAAGGTCACGACGCTGCCGCCGTTCGGCGCGTTCTGATTCGCCCCGCGTTGGCGACCGGGGTGGTCGGCAACGTGCTCGCGTAGCTGGCGAGCGTCACCGATGCCGACGACTTCGCCGTGTTCGTCTTCGTCACCACGACCTTGTAGGTGGGGCAGTTGGTCGCACCCGTGCCGCTCGCGCACACGCTCGTCCCGTTCGGCGGGATCTTGAACGTCGGGTTCGCGACAGTCGAGTTCGACAACGGGGTCGTGATACCTGCGGCCTGGGTCCAGGCGTAGGTGTAGTCGGCCGGGTTCGTGCCGTCCGGGTTCGTGATGGTGGGTGTGAGGGTGACGGTGTCGCCCTCGTAGAAGGTCGAGCCGCCTCCGGGCCGCGACTTCGCAATGGTGACCGTCGGCGTGCTGGGCGCCGAGGTGACCGTCGTGTTCGCGGTGTTGTTGAGGAAGCCGTTGGAGACCGTCAGCGAGAATTGGTACGCGTCACCGGTGGAAGTCGTCACCGGCGCGACCGTGAACGTCGGCTTGATGGCGTGGACATCGGAGAGCGTCACCGTCGGGCCGGATGTCTGGGCCCACGTATACGTCAGCGGTATAGCCGGCGGCCCGTTCGGGTCGGTGGTACCCGAGCCGTCGAGCGTCACCACCGCGCCGGCCAGCTTCCCGGTCTGCGCCGCACCCGCGTTCGCAACCGGCGGGAGCGGATCGGCGACCGTGTAATTGACGGTCCTCGAGACCGGATCGTTGTTCGCGTCCGTTCGCGTTGACGGTGAACGTGTAGCTACCCGGTGTCGACGTGTCGATCGCCGCACCCTCGGCCAGGTCACCGACACAGGTGTCGTAGTTGCCGACTTGCGATGAAACCTGGCACGAGTAGTCGGCGTTGACACTCTGGCCGGTGAGATAGTGCGCGCCGTCGAACGGCGCGTTCACGCCGATGCCGTCGACCGTCGTGCTGCTGAGCGGCGGCGAGGTGCCGTTCGGGATCGCGTTCACACCGAGGTAGTAACTCGGCTCCGTCGGCGTGTCGGTGTTGGATTCCCAGCCGGGCGCGCAGGCCGCGGCGGCCGAGACCGTCAAGAGCGCATTCGCGGTCGCGGTCGTCGTGTAGGTCGGGTCGGTCCACTGACCGCCGTTGCTGTAGACCCAGCGCTTGCCGTCGGTCGAAGACCACGGCGAGGTTGCCGTCGTGCTCGCCAGGCTGCCGCCGGTGCTGCCGTTCACGGGCGCCGGGAAGTTGCCGGGCTGGCTACCGGTGAAGCTTCCGGCGGGGAGCGAACCGGCCAGCGTCACGGCCAGGTTCGTCACCGGGTTGGCGGTCGCGGTCACGCTGACGGTGACCGTCGGACCCTGAACCATCGAACCACCGTGGAACTCGCCGGTGCTGCTGGTGCCGGCGGCGTTGCTACCGAGCAGCGTCGTGTACACGCGGTTCGTGGAGGTGTTCCAGTACGCGTCGGGCGCGACACCGGGGATCGCGACGAGCTTCGACGGGGCGAGCGTCAGCGGGTCGAAGGTCGGGTCCGGGCCCACGTTGTACCCGTTGGTCACCTGGGGCACGTTGGTGTTGCTGACGTAGTAACCCGCGTCGGGGTTCGTACCGACACTCCCGTCGACCGGGCCCAGGGTCACGTTGTTGATGGCGAGGCCGGCCGGCAATTGGTAGCCCGAAGCAGAGCCCCAGATGTTGTAGACCGTCGCCTGCGGCGCCAGACCATTCCCGGTGGCCTGCTTTTCCGGGAACCCGGACACGTCCGGGCGGATCTTGATGTTGAAGGTGTCGCCCGTGTGCACGTCCGTGGGGTACGTGACGCTGAAACCGAGGTACTGGTCGGCCTCGCTGTTCGCACTGAGAGCACCGCCGTACCGCGCGACAAATGACGCTCGGTGTCTGGTGCACCGTGATGACGTTCGTATCGAACGGACCGGTCGATGCCGCGGCCGGATTACCGACGGCGACCAAGAGCCCGCCCGTCAACGCGACCAGCGCTCCGATAGAAGCGAAACGCGAAAGATGCAAACGCATGTGAAGCCCCCCGAACTTGTGCAGCGTCGGAACTCTGGCAGGAACTGGTAGTTAAGTCAAGTGTCTGATTTCGTCCGTTTAAAACATGTAAATCAGTCACGCGTCTTGGCGGCGGTACGATGAGGCGGTGACGGCCCGCGGTGAGGAAACCCGACGGCACCTTCTCGACGTCGCCGAGCAGCTGTACGGCCGACGCGGCGTGGCCGCGGTCTCGCTCCGTGAGATCCGGGTCGCCGCCGGGGCGCGCAATACCGCCGCGATGCAGTTTCACTTCCGTGACCGCGACGGTTTGATCGACGCGCTCATCGCCCGCCACATGCCGCGCATCGGTGCGATCCAGGCTCAACTCTACGAACGCGCCGCCGCCACGAACTCGTTGCGGGATGCCCGCACGTTGGTCGAGGTACTGGTCCGACCGAGCGCCCAGTACCTCACGCTCGGTGAGAGCGAGCGGTCATGGGTGAAGATCATGGCCGACCTCGCGTCGTTGCCCGACCTGCACCTCAAGGACATGGCGTTCGTCACTCCGGAAACCGGCACGCGCGCCGGTGCCGCGCTCTTCGACATTCTGCGCACCGCCGTACCCCCGCGCATCGCGCGCGAGCGCCTCATCATGGTGGCTCAGCTTTCCGTTCACACGAGCGCCGACTACGCCCGGCTCGTCGACGGCGAAGACGATGCGCGCCAGCATCTCAAGAGCGAGGCGTTCATCGAAAACCTCGTCGATCTGATGACCGGCGCGGCGCTCGCACCGATGAGCGGAGCGACCACCACAACGACGAACCGCGTGAAGCGCCGTCCGAACAAGGTGGATCGTCGCCCGACGCCACCCTGAGCCGGAAAGCTCGCACGCCGGTACGGTGTCGAGCATGGTGGCGACGACGGTTCTGGACGACGCGCGGCTCTTCCACGTGAACGTGAACTGTTCCGACCTCGAACGGTCGCGGCGCTTCTATACCGAGGGTCTCGGTCTCGCGATCGGCGCGCACACCGCGCCGGAGACCACCCAGCCCGGGGCCGCGTTCGGCCTCGACCGTGCCCGCTGGGACGCGTCGATCCTGCTCGGTCCGCGCGCCTACGAAGGCGGCGCCATCGACCTCCTCGAATGGCACGAGCCCAAACCGGTCGGCGCGCCGCCCACGAGCGTGCTCGAAACCGGTTTCCAACGACTCGGGCTGCGCGTGGCCGGTCTCGACGCCACCCTCGAGCGCGTCGTCGCACTCGGCGGTGCCGTGTGGAGCGAGCCGTTCGTCCATGCGATCCCGTCCGGGGGCGAGGTTCGCCTCGCGCTCGTGAACGATCCCGACGGCACTGCGATCGAGCTCATCGAGAGCGGGAAGCCCGCGTTGTCGTTCGTCTCGGTCACGTGCGCCGATCTCGAACGGTCGTCCGCGTTCTACCGCACACTCGGGCTACGCGAGTCGGCGCGCTACTCGAGCGACAATCCCGACGGGGAGCACATGCGCGTGGCCGCGCCCGTCGCGATGGAAGAAGTCGTCTTCACTGCACCCGGTGGTGGCGACGTGTTCGTGATGCTCGTCGGGTTTCGTACTCCGGCGACCGACCGGCGCGCGCCGCGCGCCGCGAACACGCTCGGCATGTGGCGGGCCGCGTTCCTCGTCCCCGATATCGACGCGGCCGTCGCCGCGCTCGACCGCGACGCAATCGCGACGATCTCGCCCCCGGTGACGATGGCGATGGGTCCCGGCCTGCCGGAGTTGCGCTTCGTGTGCTTCCGCGGACCCGACCACGAAGTCGTCGAGCTCATCGAGCAACCGACGCTTTGAAGTTCACGATCGTCTGAACTTCACCGGCCCTTGCGCGTCGCGAAAGCCGATGGTCACTCAAATCCGCGCCGCCACGCTCTATTGTCACCGCCGCGGGTCGAGCGGAAAGCACAAGGGCATGGACGAACTGGACCTGGCGGAAGTCGAACGGGAGATCTGTCGGCTTCCCGACGTTTCCATCGTTCGGCTCGTCGCCGAGACCGACGGACGGGTTTCCGAGGTTCACGTCGTCGCGCACCAGGGCAAGCACCCCAAGCAGATCGTGCGCGACGTGCAATCGATCGCGCTGGCGTCGTTCGGGCTCGAGCTCGATCGCCGCGTCATCTCCGTCGTCCAGCTCGGCGGCAGCATCCTCGACGAGACCGCGGCGCCCGAACCGCGCCCTTCGATCGTCGCGATCACCGCGGAGGCCAGCGGCCTCCGCTCGTTGGTACGCGTGACCCTCGCGCTCGACGAGCAGGAAGCGGTCGGATTCGCCGAAGGCTCCATCGCCACCACCGCCCGCCACCGCCTGGTCGCGCTCGCCACCGTCGACTCGTTGCGCCAGCTGGAGCCGGCCGCGGAATGCGTCGATGTCGATCACGCGCAGATCGTCCGCATAGGGGCGCACGACGTGGCCGTGGTCACCGTCGTGTTCGTGATTCCGCCCGCCGAACAGCTCGTCTCGGGGTCCGCGATCGTGCGGCCCCAGCAGGAGGCCGATGCGGTGGCCCGGGCCGTGCTCGACGCCACCAACCGGCGTCTCGCGTACGTCAGCGTCCCCTAGTTCGCCCTATCGTCGGCGCCATGGCGCCGCAGGCGGTCACCGTCTCGTTCCGGCTCGGCGGTGACGACGGCGTATCGGTCGAAGCCCGCAAGTGGGCGTGGGCCTTGCAGCAATTGGGCTTCGAGACCCGCCGCGTCGCGGGCGCGATCGAAGGCGATCCGGAGCCCGACGACATCGAGTTGCCCGGGCTCACGCTCGACCAACCCGTCGCCGACGCGGCCGCCGCGGCCGGGCGCGAGATCGACGCGCTGCGGTGCGCCATCGACGGCGCCGACCTCGTCATCGTCGACAACATCTGTTCGCTCCCGCTCAACGTCGACGCGGCGCGCGCCGTCGCCCGAGTCGCGCGTGAGCACACCGGTCGGGTCTGCTTCCGCCACCACGATCTGCCGTGGCAGCGGCGCCACCTCAAGCACCTCGAGGACGATTTCCCGCCGCGCATCGACGGCGCCCTGCACGCGACGATCAATCTGCGCAGCCGCCGCGAGCTGCACGCGCGGGGCTACGCCGACGCGGTGACCATTCACAACTTCTTCGACCTCGAACCGCCGATGGGAGATCGCGCGGCAACGCGCCGGCAGTTCGGGTTCGCCGACGGCGACTTCGTGCTCTTCCAGCCCGCCCGCGCCATCGAACGCAAGAACGTCCCCGGCGCGCTGCGCTTCGCGCATCAGCTGAGCGGACTCCAGCCCGGCCTCGACCTGCGGCTCTGGATCTCCGGCCCCGCCGAAGACGGGTACGAGCCGGTGCTCGACCGCATCGTCGAGCGCGCCGAGATCCCGGTTGCGCTCGGGCGGGCGGCCACCGCGGCCGACGCGTACGCGGCCGCGGATCTCGTCGTGTTCCCCTCCACGTGGGAGGGGTTCGGCAACCCGATCGTCGAGTCGATCGCGTACCGGCGCGCGTGCGCGGCGTTCCCCTATCCCGTGCTCGCGGAGATCGTCGCGGCCGGCATCCGCGTGTTCTCCACCCAACAGCCGGAGGGCGTCGCGAAGTTCCTCGCCGAACAGCCGGCGGTTCGCGACCGCTACTTCGAGGCCAACGTGCAACGCGCCCGCGTCTCCTTCTCGCTCACCGACCTCCCCCCGACCATCGACGAGACGTTCTCCGGACACGGGTGGATCGCGTGGTAGACGACGACTCCGTACTGGCCCGGCGCGAGAAGATCGCCCGCTTCGCCGCCCGCGGCAAGCGCATCGGCTACTTCGCGCTGGTGGTCGCGATCATTGCGTTCTTCGTCGGGGTGGCTACGTCGTTCCCCACCTGGACCGTCACCGTGACGATCGCGGGGCTGGCGATATCGAGCATCGTGCTCCCGATCCCCATCGTGCTCGGCTACGGCGTGCGGGCCGCGGCCCGGGAAGATCGGGAGCGAGGGCTCCAATAACCGGCGGTACTATCGCGGTCTTCGCCGAGGAGGAACATCATGCCCAAGGCCGCTTTCTGTCCCGCCGTCAACGAGCCGCTCGAAGTCATCGACGTCGAGCTCGAAGCACCGAAAGCGGGCGAGGTGCGCGTGCGCATGGGCGCCTCCGGTGTTTGCCACTCCGACCTGTCGGTGGTGAACGGCACCCTGTTGTCGCCGCTGCCGTCGGTGCTCGGCCACGAGGGCGCGGGCATCGTCGATTCCGTCGGTGAAGGCGTCACGCGCGTCAAGGCCGGCGACCACGTGGTGCTGTCGTTCGTTCCGCAGTGCGGCCACTGCTACATGTGCACGCACGACACGCCCGAGATGTGCGAGACCGGATTCCTCGCGATGGCTTTGGGTGCGCAGCTCGACATGACGCCGCGCTTCTCCCGCGGCGGTACACCGATGCACCAGATGTCGGCACTCGGCACGTTCAGCGAAGAGCTGGTGTGCCCCGAGATCAGCGTGGTGAAGATCGATGCCGACGTGCCGTTCACGAGCGCCGCGCTCATCGGCTGCGGCGTGCTCACCGGCTTCGGCGCGGCCGCCAACACCGCCGACCTGAAGCCCGGCGACACCGTGGCCGTCATCGGTTGCGGCGGTGTCGGCCTCAACGCGATCCAGGGCGCGAAGTGGAAGGGCGCGGAGCGGATCATCGCCGTCGACCGTTTCGACTCCAAGCTCGACATGGCCAAGCAGTTCGGGGCCACCGACCTCGTCAACGCGAGCAACGGCGACCCGGTCGCCCAGGTGCAGGAGCTGACCGGCGGCCGCGGGGTCGACGTGTCGTTCGAGGTCATCGGGCTGAAGGACACCGTGCAGCAGGCGTTCGCCATGGCCCGCCGCGGTGGTCAGGCGATCATCGTGGGCGTTCCCAAGATGGAGCAGATCATGGAGATCCCGATCGCCATGGAGCTGCTCGTGAACGAGAAGCAGGTCCGGGGCTCGTGGTACGGCTCCTCCGACGTGCAGCGGGACGTGCCCCGGCTCGTGGCGCTCTACAAGGACGGGACGCTCAAGCTCGACGAGCTCGTTTCCCGCCGGATCGGCCTCGACGGCATCAACGACGCGTTCGCCTCGATGGAAGCGGGCGAGGTCGCCCGGTCCGTCGTCGACTACGGGATCTGACCCGATCCCGGCGTAGCCTCGCGGCATGAAACAACGCCGCTTGGGTCACAGCGATCTCGTCGTCTCCGAGGTCGGTTTCGGCACGTGGACGCTCGTCACCGACTGGTGGGGCCGCACCGACGACCCGCACGAGATGATCAAGGCCGCGCTCGACGCGGGGATCACGTTCTTCGACACCGCGCCCGTGTACGGCGCCGACGGCGCGGGCGAAACGATCCTCGCCGACTACATGAAGGGCCGCGACGATCTCGTCGTCACCACGAAGGTCGGTTACGACATCTCCGCGGCGCGCAACGAGACCCAGGGCGCGCGTCCCTACGACTGGGAGAGCGCATCGGTGCGCCGCCAGGTCGACGCATCACTCGCCCGGCTCGGTACCGATCACATCGACCTGCTGCAGCTCCACAACCCGCGCATCGAACCGATCGTCGACGACGCGCTCTGGGAAACACTCGTGGCGTTGCGCACCGAAGGCAAGGTGCGGGAGCTCGGCGTGGCGCTCGGTCCGGCCATCGGTTGGGTCGAAGAGGGCAACATCGCGATCGACGAGCGCCCGATCGTCACGCTGCAAACCGTCTTCAACATCTTGGAACAACAGCCCGGGCTCGCCTTCGCGGCGCGCGACCGGGTGCGCAACGGCGAAATCTCGCTGATCGCCCGCGTCCCCCATGCCTCCGACACGCTCTCGGGCAAGATCACGCTCGACACGGTCTTCCCGCCCGGCGACCATCGCGGGCACCGCAACCGCGACAACATGCTCGACAACTTCGAGAAGGCCGAGACGCTCGGGTTCATCTGGGGCGGCGAGACCGGGCGCACCATCGGCCAGGCTGCGGTCGCGGGCATCCTCGCCAACCCGTCGTTCGCGACGGTGCTGCCGACCGTGCTCTCCGTCGACGAAGTGCGCGAATACGCGGCCGCGTCCGACCTTCCGTTCTCGGCCGAGGAGGCCGCGGCCGTCGACGACTTGTTCGCCCGCAACTTCGACCACGTCGACCGCTACGCAATGCCCCTCAAGTCGAGTGTCTGACCTGGGCGACAGCTCGGCCCGGCCGTCCGTGCGGATGCCGGCCGATCAGCGGCGCCAACAACTCTTCGACGTCGCGCGCGAACGTTTCGCGCAACAAGGCTTCCACGCCACCTCGATGGACGAGATCGCGGAAGCGGCCGGAGTCACCAAGCCGGTGCTGTACCAGCACTTCCCGAGCAAGCGTGCGCTCTACGTCGAGTTGCTCGAGGAGACCGGCCGCCAATTGCTCGGCAACCTCGCCGACGCGACGGCGCAGGCCGGCTCACTGCGGGAGCGGGTCGAGTTCGGGTTCCGCGCGTACTTCCGGTTCGCGGTCGGCAATCGCAGCGCGTTCCTGCTGCTGCTCGGAACGTCGTTGCGCACCGATCCGGAGTTCGCGCGCATCGTCGAAGAGATCCTCGACGCGGCCGCGGAGACGATCGCCACCCTCATCGAGATCCCCGCGCCCGACCAGCAGCGGCAGATGCTCGCCAACGCGATCGTCGGCATGGCGGAGTCGGTCGGCCGCAAGGCGTTGCGCGATCCCGGCGCCGACGTCGACAGCGATCAACTTGCGCAATGGATCTCGGAGCTCGCGTGGTTCGGCCTGCGCGGCGTGCGCACCGAACACCAGATCGCCGACTAGAGCTTGCGCAGGCGGACGCGGCCGATCGAGTGATCGGCGCTCTTCTCGAGCACGAGATGCGCTCGGCCGCGCATCGGCGCGATGTTCTCGCGGAGGTTCACGAGGTTGACCGAGTTCCACACCGACTGCGCGAAGTCGCGCGTCGCCTCTTCGGTCGACTGGGTGAGGAAGTTGAAGTACGAGCGCGGGTCGTGCAACGACGTCTCCCGCAGGAGCAGGAGCCGGTCGACGTACCAACGCTCGAGATCGGCCTCGTCCGCGTCGACATAGATCGAGAAGTCGAAGAAGTCCGACACCACCACGCTCGCCTCCGCCCGACCCCGGCGCGACGGCGTCTGCAACACGTTGACGCCCTCGACGATGACGATGTCGGGCGACGTGAGGATCGTCTCCTCGTCGTCGACGATGTCGTAGGTGAGGTGCGAATAGCGGGGCGCGTGAACCTTGGGCGCACCCGCCTTCAACTCGGCCAGGAAGCGCATCAACGCACGCACGTCGTAGCTCTCGGGAAATCCCTTGCGCGCCATGAGGCCGCGCGCTTCGAGTGTGGCGTTCGGGAACAAGAACCCGTCGGTGGTGACGAGATCGACGCGCGGATGATCGGGCCACCGCGCGAGGAGCGCCTGCAGCATGCGCGCGATCGTGCTCTTTCCCGCCGCGACGCTTCCCGCGATGCCGATCACGTAGGGCGCGCCCACGTGGAGATGACCGAGAAACGTCTCGGTCACGGATTGCAACTCCCGCGTCGCCGCGACGCGCAGGTTCAGGAGTCGCGACAGCGGGAGATACACCTCTTCGACTTCGCGGATCGGCATCGGCTCGCCGAGCCCGCGGAACGCCGCGAGATCGTCCTCGTCGAGCGACAACGGAGTCGACGCCCGGAGTCGACTCCACTCGGCGCGAGTGAAGTCGACGTACGGATCGAGCTCGGCTTCTGCGGATTCAGTCACTCGACGCGTGCCGCCCCGACCGGGCAGCTCACGCCGGTGCCGCCGAGACCGCAATAGCCGTTCGGGTTCTTCGCCAGATACTGCTGGTGGTAGTCCTCGGCGTAATAGAAGGTTCCGGCGGGCTTGATCTCCGTCGTGATCTCGCCGTGATGCGCGGCGTCCAGCTGCTCCTGGAACATCTTCCGTGACGCCTCGACCGCCGCGGCCTGCGCGTCGTCGAACGTGTAGATCGCGCTGCGGTACTGCGTGCCGCGGTCGTTGCCCTGCCGCATGCCCTGAGTCGGGTCGTGGTTCTCCCAGAAGATGCGGAGCATCTCGTCGAGCGACGTGACCTTGGGATCGAACACGACGAGTACGGCCTCCGTGTGGCCCGTTGTCCCCGAGCACGTCTCCTCGTAGGTGGGGTTGGCGGTGAAGCCACCCGCGTATCCGACTGCAGTCGTGTACACGCCGGGCGCGGTCCAGAACTTGCGCTCCGCACCCCAGAAACAGCCCATGCCGAAGACGATCCGCTCGAGGCCGTCCGGGAACGGCGGCTCGAGGGGCGAACCGAGCACGAAGTGGCGCTCGGGTACGGAGAACGGGCGCTCCGCGCGGCCGGGTCGCGCCTTGTCGGCGGTGATCAAGTTGGCCTTGTCGCGACGCAGGAACATTGGTTTCACCTCACGCATTTCTTGGTGTCGTAGCTGCTTCTTAGCGGGTTACGGTCCAATGAACCACCGTTCTACCCAAAAGGTTCCCGAGCAATGGAGATACCGATCGAGCTGCGGCGCATGCCTCCGCAGTCGACGTTGGACTGGGTCGCGAGCCAGTTCGGACCGACCGCGCAGGTGGTGGGAGTGCACCGGTTGCGCAACGCCTGGGCCGCGGCGATGCACGCGATCGACGTCGACGACGGCGCGGGCGGACACCGGGAACTGGTCGTGCGGCGGTGGGTCCGGGCCGACGCTCCACCTGATCCCGGCGCGGTCGAGAACGAGAGCTCGGCCCTGCGGTTGCTGGAGTCGTCGGCCGCGGCCGCGGTGGTCGCGCCCACGCTCGTCGTCGCCGACGCGGATGCGGTTTCGGCCGACGTCCCCACGCTGGTGATGACGCGGCTTGCTGGGCGCGACGCGCTCGCACCGATCGATCTCGACGGGTATCTCGACGGACTGGTCGCCACGCTGCACGCGATCCATGCAGTTCCGGTGCCGGCCGACGTCGAGCTCGAGACGTACCGTCCGTGGGGCCTCGAGCATCTGACCGAGCCGCCGCCGTGGACCCGTGAGCCGGCGGTCTGGCAACGCGCGATCTCGATCGCGCACGGACCGATGCCGGAGTACGAAACCGTGTTCTGCCATCGCGACTACCACCCCGGCAACGTGCTCTGGCACAACGGTCGGGTGTCGGGCGTCGTCGATTGGACGCATGCGTGTCGCGGCCCCGCGGCCGCCGACGTCGCGCACTGCCGCGCCAACCTGACCTTGCTGTTCGGGCTGGAGGTGGCCGACGAGTTCGCGCGCCGCTACGGCCCGGTCAACGATCTCGCGCGGTTCGATCTCCTCACTCAGGTTGGCTTCGGCGAGCTCAGCACCTGGCGCTGGCACGACGCGGGTCGGTTCGACATCGACGAAGCGGCGCTCATCCGCGCCGGCGACGCGTTGCTGGTATCCGCGGTCGAACGTCTGGGCTGATTGGTCGACCGGTCGAGTGCGGTGCCGCGCGTCAGCGCGGCTTGGCGCGGGCCAACTCCACAAAGGCGCGGCCCGACGGCGTGAGCGGATTGGCGCGATGCAAGAGCCCGATCGTGCGCGTCAAGGCCGGAACGAGCCGGGCGACGACGGCACCTTGCGCGCCGAGCGTCTCCGCCATCGACCACGGCAGGAACGACGTGCCCGCGCCCTGCAGTACGAGCGGCGCGATGGCCTCGCGTTGCGCGATCTCGACCGCGATGACCGGGCGCACCGCGGCCGCCGCGAGCGCGCGGTCGAGCAGGTCGCGAGTCGACGTGCCCGCCGGCGTGGCGACGAGGGGCATGCCCGCGAGCCGACCCACAGGCAACCGCCCCGGCGCGGGCAGCTCGGTACCCGGCGGGCACACCGCGACGATCTCCTGACGGGCGAGGGTGATGGCGACGAGGTCGTCGCGGCGCGCCGGCAGCTCGGCCAGACCGATCTCGCTGTGACCGTCGGCAACGCGATCCGCGAGTGCGCTGGCGTCCTCGGGTTCGGCGACGCGCACGGCAACTCCGGGGTGCAGCGCGCGGAATCGGCCGATGAGCGCGGCCAACGGATCGACCGCGAGCGTCGGGAGCGCGACGAGATCGAGCGTGCCGGTCTCGAGCTCGCGCACCGCCCCGACCGCGTCGAGTACGACCGAACGCTCGCGGATCATCCGGCGGGCCGGCCCTTCGAAGGCGCGGCCGGCGTCGGTGACGACAACCGTGCGCCCGATGCGATCGAACAGCCGCACACCCAGCTCCGCCTCCAGCCGGCGGACCCCTTCCGACAACGACGGTTGCGTCACGCCGACCTCCGCCGCCCCGGCGGTGAAGCTCCCGTGGTCGATGACCGCCAGCACGTATTCGACGTGGCGCAGCTCCATAGGTAAATCCGATGATAACAGTAGGCACCAGAGGCTTGCCCGATGCCAGGTCGAGGCCGTTGAATGGACGTATGGACATCCACCTGCTGCTCGGAGCGCTGTTGATCGGGGCCGCCGTCGGCTTCCTGTCCGGCGCCTTCGGCAAGGGCGGCTCCGCAGTTTCCACTCCCCTGCTCCACACGCTCGGCGTTCCCGCGATCGTCGCGATCGCCTCTCCGCTCCCGGCCACCATCCCGTCGACATTGCTCGCCAGCCGCAGCTACGCCCGTGCGGGCCACATCGACCGCGGCGTGCTCCGCCTCGGTCTGATCATCGGTCTGCCCCTGACCGCGCTCGGCGCGCTGTGCACCCGGTGGGTCGGCGGCGAATCGCTCGTCCTCGCCACCGATGCGATCCTGCTCGTGCTCGGCCTGCGCGTGCTGATGGGCGCGCACGCGAGCCCGTCCGGCGACGACGACGAAGCCGACGCGCCGGCACCCCGCCCGTCGACCCCGCGTACCGCGGCGGTCGTCGCGGTGGCCGCGCTCGTTTCCGGACTGCTCGGCAACAGCGGAGGGTTCATCCTGGCGCCGTTGTTCATGAACGTGCTGCACATGCCCGTGCGGCGTGCCCTCGGCACGTCACTCGCGCTCGCGGCCGCGCTCGCAGTGCCGGGCACCATCGTGCACGCCTGGCTCGGCCACATCGACTGGTCGCTCGCACTCGTGTTCGGACTCGGCTCGGTACCGCTGGCGACCCTCGGCGCCAAGGCCGCGCTGCGTATCCGCGAACGTTCGCTCACCGTCGCGTACGGCGCGGGGATCGCGATGCTGGCCGGGGGTCTTCTGGTGTTCGCGCGGTAACGGTTCGGCTAACCCGCGGCGACGAGCGGTACCGGGCTCGGAATTCGCGCCTGACTCTGCGTCACCGATCCGGCCACACCCGCGGTCGATGTCGAGCTCCGGCGGAAGACGTTGCCGGCGGCGTCGACGAGTCGGTATCCGCCCGGCGCGGCGACGATGCCGACGACCACCGCCGCCAACGGGAGTGGCGCGTTGCCCATCGCGCGCGCTTCGCCGAAGCCGAACACCTGTCCCGCGATCGTGGTGAGCCAGTAGCCGCGCCCGTCGGGCGTCGCGGCCATGCCGTCCACCGGGAAGAAGGGCGGCGCGCCACCCGTCGATCCAGCGAAGCGCGCGTCGCCGAACGAGAAGATCCCGCCATCGGATGCGACGAACCAATAGCCCCGTCCGGTCGGTGACGCGGCCATCGCGACGATCGGCCGGTTCAACCGGAACGCACCCGTCGAACCGAAGAACCGTGCGTCACCGAACGAGAAGATCCCGCCGTCACGCGCGACGAGCCAATACCCCTGGCCCGTCGGCGTCGGCGCGATCCCGACGATCGGCTGGTTGAGCCGAACCCCGCCCATCGATCCGTAGTAGTGCGCGTCGCCGAACGCGAAGACGCCGCCGTCGGCCGCGACGACCCAACCCCCGCGCGCGGTGGGAGTACGCGCGACGCCGACCGCGTGGGTCGTGACGCTCGCACCGAATCCGGTCCCACCGTTGATCGTGCGGACGCGCCCATGCGCGTCGACCGCGAGCGTCGGCGTCCACGGATTCGGTCCGGGCGGTGGCAATGCGCGCGGCGCCGCTCTCGGTGTAGGCGGGATGGTCACCGAGAGAAATCGCGGCCCGTACATCCGTCCGTCGATCTGACCGTCGGCGGGATCGAGACTGTTGACGTCGTACCAACCCAGCAGTCCGCCATCCGAGAGGCGGGTGGTCGCGAGCACGGTCGGGTTGTACGTGTACGCCTGTTGGTAGGTGTCGCCGACCACCCGCGCCGGCGGTGGCGTCGGCACGGAGAAGATCGTCCCCAGGTCCTGCCACGGACCCTCGGGATTCGGCGCCCACCACGCCTCGACGGGGGGACCGATGATGCTGATCGTCTTCGTGATCAACAAGAAGCCGTTGCCGTACGGCTGCACGTCGGTGTTGCTTACCGCGGCCGGGAGTACGGACGTTGCCGCGTTTGGATCACTGACCCAACGTGCACCGGCGCGGTACTGCCACGCGCCGGGAACCATGAGCTGACTCTCCGGCACGCGCGCCACGTACATGTCGCTCGCGAAACAGAACGCGCACGTGCGGAGTTGCGATGCGTACGTGTACACGTAGCCGCCGTCGTACACCGCGCCGCCCCCGAAGACGCGCTGCGGCATCCACGGGATCGGCGTGATGCGGGCCAAGTTCAACGACGGCAGGTCGAACTCGGCCACCGCCGCGCCCAGTGACGTTCCGAATGTCGTGTTCAGGACCAGGCGCTGCATGAAGACGTACAACCGCGGGCCGACCACAACCGCCGCGCCCGGCCAATAGATCGATCCGTCTTGTTGCGGCGGGAGCACCCAGCTCTTCGAACCCGGGCCGACGCGGGCCACGAGCGTGAAACATTTCCCGGACTGCACCCATGCCGAGTTGTTGCCGAAGCCCTGCAGCGGACCGGCGCTCCCGTCGGCGCGCACGTTGTAATACGGCGTGTCGCCCAGCGTGAAGAAGTTGCGCCCGTCGGGCAACTGCACCGCGGACGTGATGTCGCCGACGCCGAAGTTCGTGTCGCGGGAATCTACGAGCGAGCGGTAGTCGGCCGCCGTGACGGGCAGATGCGCCAGACAACGCTGCGCGTCTGCGGCCGCGGGCTTGGACGTCGCGAGCGCGCCGAATATCAGCAATGCAACAACGACGCGCGCCGCGTTGCCTGTGATGTGTCGCCCGACTGCGCGTCTCACTCACCGAAAACGCTATGCGACTGCACGCCCCCGTTGACATCGGCGAAAGCCCCGCGTCACCTAGCGGAAACCCCGCACCCCAAAACAGCGAACCGTCGTGAGTTGGGTGCGTATATCGCACCTAACTCACGACAGTTCGAGGGTTTTGGCCATGCGTTGGGCTTCGAGGGTCCGGCCGTTCCATTCTTCGGCGTGGCCGCTGGTGGCCAACCACGCGACGACCCGTCCGATGAGATCGGGGGACGCACCCTTGGACGCGTCGAATCCGAACTCGGCCATGTCGATGCTGATCCGTTCGGTGGCGACGAAGCCGGGCGAGATGTTGACGATCGAAACGCCGGTACCCGCGACCTCGTGTGCGAGCACACCGGCGATCCGGTGGAGCGCGCCCTTCGATATCGCATAGCCCAGACCCCAGCCGCCGCTGCCGGCCGCGCTGGGCGGATCGGTCCAGGCGACGTCGGAAGTCATGTTCAGCACCAGACCCGAGCCCCGTTCCAACATCTGCGGCAGCACCAACTTCGTGAGCGCGAGCGGCGCCATCACGTTCGCTTGGAGGTGCTTGTCGAGCAGATCGAGGGGCGTGTCGACGAGCCGGTCCATGTGGCCGGGGCCGATGTAGCGGCCGTTGTTGAGCAGGAGATCGATGCGACCCCACGTGTCGATCACCGTCTTCACCGCGCGTTCGAGTTGCGTTCGATCAAGGAGATCGGCGGGCACCGTCAGTGCGCGCCGGCCCTCGGCTTCGATTGCCCCCGCGGTGGTGGCGAGGCTGCCCGGGAGGGGCCGCGTGTCGCTCTTGCGCACGGTCGACGAGTGTTCGCGCTCCTCGCCTTCGCGTTGCGTACGCGCGGTGCACGCGACGTCGAATCCGGCGCGGGCCAGGTTGATCGCGCACGCCTTCCCGATTCCGCGGCTCGCGCCGGTGACGAATGCGACCGGTGCCTGCACGTGTGCCTCCCCGTCGGTCATGCGCCGGGCACAGTAACGGTCTCGGTGTCGCGCCCCGAACGCAGCAGCGTTCCGGCAAGGTCGCCGGTGAACGCGCCCGCCCGCACGACTGTGCGCCCGCAGACGACGACGTGTTCGATACCCAGCCCGTCCGCGTGCAGACGCTCGCCACCCGCGGGCAGGTCCTGGCGTACTTCCGCCGGACCCGACGCGATCCGGTCCGGGTCGAAGATCGTCATGTCGGCATGCCAGCCGACTCCGAGCCGGCCCCGGCCCCGCAACCCCAGCAGGCGCGCCGGCCGGTCGGTCATGAGGTGCACTGCGTCTTCCAGGCCGATCACGTTGCGTTCCCGCACCGCGTGCCCGAGGACCACCGACGGGTAGTTGCCGTGACACATGAGGTCGATGTGCGCGCCGGCGTCGGAACCGCCGAGGAACACGCGCGGGTCGTGCCAGAGCGCGGCGCGCGCCTCCCAACCTTCCTGCGATGCACCGAGACTCGGCACCAGCGACGGCAGGATCAGCGTGAGCGAGAGGCGGTCGGGCAGCACGGTGTCGACGAGCACGTCGGCCGGTTCCACACCCTGGTCGCGCGCGACGTCGTCGACGGTGCGTCCCGCGAGCGGGCCTTCGGCGATCTCGATCAGATCGAAGCGCGCCATCGCCGCGAGCCCATTGTTCGCGGCATCGGCGACACCGGCGCGCAGCCGGGCACGCGTCTCGGGATCGCGAACCGCGGCCCGGCGGTCGGCGTCGGGCATCCGCACGACTTCCTTCCAGCCCGGCAGCGACTCGAGTAGACGGCTCGCACGCATGCGCATGAGGTCGGGCAGCGTGAGCGCCACGACCTGCGCGCCGCGCGCCGCGGCGAGATCCGACGCCTGCAACTGCTGTTCGTAGATCTCGACCGGCGACAGGCTCCCGAGCAGGTTCCAGTTGAGGGGGCGGCCGGCCGCCAACGACATGTCGGCCATCAATTCCATGCGGTCCGTGCTGATCTCGCCGACCGCCGGGATGAACTCGAGCGTGGTACCCGCGTGGTCGCGTACTGCCGCGGCGAGGGCGAGAAACTCTTCCCGCGCCGCACTACGCGACGGAACCGGTGCGCCGTCGCCGTCGGTGTGCGCGTCGCCCAACGACGACGAGAACCCGAGCGCGCCGGCCGCGAGCGCGTCGTGCAGTTGCGCGACCATCGCGGCGATCTCGGCGGGCGTGGCCGCCCGGCTCGTTGCATCGGCGCCCATCACGAAACGCCGGATCGTCGAATGGCCGGCGAGGAATCCCGCGTTGATCGCGAGCTTGCCGTCGACCCGATCGAGGTAGTCGCCGAACGAGTCCCAGTCCCAGGCCGGACCGCCGCGCAGCGCGGCGAGCGACATGCCCTCGACGCGGGCCATCATGCGCTGGATGTAGTCGACATTGGCCGCACCGAGCGGCGCGATCGAGAACCCGCAGTTCCCGCCGATGACCGTTGTGACACCGTGCAGCGGCGACGGCGAAACGCCCGGGTCCCAGAGCACCTGCGCGTCGTAGTGCGTGTGCATGTCGATGAAACCGGGCGCCACGACCAGACCGTCGGCATCGATCGTGCGCGCCGCGTCGTCGGTGATCGCACCGACACCGGTGATCTCGACGATCGATCCGTCGCGCACGCCGATGTCGGCGCGCTGCGCGGGGGCACCCGTTCCGTCGACAACGGAGCCGGCCCGGATGATCAGGTCGAGCGTCACGACGCGCCCGCCCCGGCCGCCGAACCGAGCTCACGCGCAACCTCTTGCTCAACCACGGTTCCGGCGAAGAACGAGGGGTTCGCGCCGGTGAAGAACCGCACCGGGTTGGCGAAGACGAAGTCGCGGAAGTCGGCCTCGTCGACCCAGCCGTGGTCGACCATCTCCCACGCCTCCTCGAGCACCTCGCTCATGTCGGGCACGTCCCAGTGCGCCACGTCGGAGCCGAACATCGCGCCGAGTCGGGCACCGAACGGATTGACCTTGGTGTTGAACGCGGCGCTGTTGAGCGGGTCGTCGGCCTCGCAACCGAAGAAGAACCGCGGCACGAACTGCGTCACGATGTCCTCGGCGCGCTCGATCCCACACGGCGCGAACTCGTCGAGTTGGGCCGGGTCCTCGCGCGGCACGCGAGATGCGCATGGGTTCCGCGCCTGCGGTGAGCGCGCCGCCGTGTTTCGCCATCAACTCGAAGAACAACGCCTTGTCGATCCCCGCCGGATCGAGATGTTCCAACGCCGTGCGGTTGCGCTTCTCCCAGTGCCCGATGAGATCGGAGAGCAATGTGGCGGCCCACGCGACACCGCCCTCGAGGAACACGAAGTTCAGCTCCGGGAACCGGTGCGGCACGCCGCCGAGGAACAGCGACTTGCACAGCGCGTGTTGGCCTTCGGCGAGGTGCCCGATGTGGTTGTACATGTAGTTCGAGATCGAGCGCCGGCTCCCCCACCCGATCGAGCCGGAGTGGAACGCGACCGACACGCCGAGGTCGAGGCACTTCTGCCACACCGGGTCGTAGTCGTACGCGCTGTCGATGCCGTACATGTCGATCCACGTGCACCACGGCGCGAGATCGGGATGCACCTCGGCGACCGCGTCAACCGGGCGTTGCACGTAACCGGCGAGCAGCACCGCCTTGAACCCCAACGTGCCGACCGCGTACTCGAGCTCCGCGATCGCTTCTTCGGGAGTGTGCATCGGGATCGCGGCAACGGGAATCAGACGATCGGCGTACTCCGCGAACGCGTTCGCGTTGCAGCGGTTGAGCGCGCGGCACGCCCCGCGCCGTTCGGCCTCGTCCCAGAGGTGCAGGAACGCGAGGCCCACACTCGGGTACACGACGCTGACGTCGATGCCGAGCTCGTCGAGGCGCTCGTAGAGCAGGCCGGGGAACATCGCGGTCGCGAGGTCGCGGGTGTTGCGGGCCGGCGAGCCCCACCACGGCGGACGCGCGGCCCGGCTCTGCTCGCGTTCGGCCGGGCTCAGTGCGTACCAGTCGGCGTCGGGACCGAAGTACGGCGGCAGGAGGCGGCGCAGGCTCGGGCTCTCGAGGTCGACGCCCTCCTCGCGCAGGTACGGGGCGAGGCCGGGAAAGAACTCGATGCAGTGCCCGTCGATGTCGACGACCGGATGGCCGAGGCGTTCCCGGATCGAGCGAGATGTTTCGTGGGTGCTCACGTGTGGCTCCGACGTATTCACGGGCAGCTCCGAGGGCGGGGCCGGACGGGCTTTCCCGCCGAGCGGGCGACCGGTAATGTACGCGCATTATGCCGCTCCCGACAAGCCTCGACCTCGCACCGCGAGAGCTCGACCTCGCCCGCCTCCGCCGCGAACGGTTCGCCAAACTCCAGGCCGCGCTGCGCGACCAGGCGCTCGACGCGCTGTTGCTACTCGGCACCGGGAACGTGATCTACGCCAGTGGGGCGGGCAATGTTCTCGCCGACAACAACCGGCGGTATCAGGACCGCATCGTCGTTCTCGTCGTGGCCGACGAGGAGCAGCCGCACGTATTCACTTCGTATCGCGACGGTATACCGCCCGACCTCGCCGCCGACCACGTGCACTCGCCGGTGTACCTGGAGACCGAAGCCGGCGTGCGCGCCTTCGCGCAGACGATCCACGAGCTGACCGGCGGGTCGGTCGCGCGGATGGCCGTCGACGACTACACCGCGCCGATGTGGTTCCACCTGCCCGTCGCGCTGCCCGGAACCGAATTGGTCGACGCGGTCCCGCTGATGACCGCGGCGCGCGTCATCAAGACGCGCGACGAACAAGAATGTATGCGCCGCAGCTGGGAGATCAACGAAGCGGCCACGTACGCGGCCGAACAGATCTTGCGCCCGGGCATCCGCCTCACCGACCTCACCGCGGTCTTCCTGCGCCGCCTGTTCGAGCTCGGCGCCACCTGCAACTTCCTCGACCCGGTGTTCCAAGCCATGCCCGAGCGGATCGCCGACGGACCGTGGAGCACGAACAACGACGTGCCGTTCAACCTCATCACCGTCGACCACGTCATCAGCGAGGGTGACGTGATCTGGACCGACACGGTCATGGGCTACGAGGGGTACGCATCCGATGTCGGGCGGACGTGGGTCGCCGGTCGGGTCTCACCCACGCTGCGCGAGCTCCGCACGCGTTGGCAGGAGATCACCGACGGCGTGATCGAACAGCTCAAGCCGGGCGTTACCGGCGACGTGCTCACCCGCATCGCGATCGAAGCCAACGGCGGCACCAAGCCGTGGCTCGACCACTTCTTCCTCGCCCACGGCCTCGGCCTCGAAGGTGGCGAACCCCAACAGGTCGGCGCCGATCGCGGCCCGGAATTCGACGAGAAGTTCGTGCTCGAACCGGGCATGGCGATCGTGATCGAACCGGTCACGTGGCTCGACGGACACGCCGGTTGGCGGTGCGAGGAGCTCGTGTTCATCACCGACGACGGCCACGAACGCGTGAGCAACTACCCCAACGAAAGCGCGGAGTGATGCGCGGACTGCTCGCTCTGGAAGAAGGCCCGCGCATCGATTTCGACGCGCTGCGCTTGGCGCGTCGCGAACGCGTGGTCGACATGATGGAAGAGAACGCCGTCGACGTGCTGATGTGCACCCGACAGGGCAACACGCGGTACATCGTCGGGCACCGACCGCTCTGGCGCGCGGTGATCACGCCGTGGGCGCCGATGGTCACCTTCGTGCGTTCGACACGCGGCATTCATCTGCTCGCGGCCACCTGGGACGACGGTCTTCCCGCCGACATCCCACACGAGAATCTGAACGCGCTCACGTGGAACGCGTCGAACACCGTCAATGCGATCCGCAACATCCCCGGCCTGGCCGACGCCCGCCGCATCGCCGTCGACGGCATGCAACCCGGTCTCGCGAAACTGCTCGGGATGCTCGCGCCGGACGCCGAGCTCGTCGACGGCGAAGCACTGATGGCACCGGTGCGCGCGGTCAAACTGCCCGCGGAGATCGAATGCCTGCGGACCGCGATCGCGATGGCCGAAGGTGCGGTGACCGCGGTCGCGCACGCCGTGCAACCCGGCATCACCGAGCTCACGCTCAAAGGCGCGTTCCAGGACGCGGTTTGTCGCTACGGGATCAATCACCCCACGTACGAAGGCTCTTTCTGCTCGACCCCCCGCACCGGCGACGCGGGCGCACCGCCCCTGCGGCGGATCCCGACCGATCGACCGTTCGGCGCGGGCGAGCTGGTCACGATGCTCGGCAGCGTGCACTACGCGGGCTACGAGGGCGTCGCCGGGCGTACCCGGGCGTGCTTCGGGCCGGCGGGTTCGGTGACCGACGCGCAGCGCGCGCTGGCCGCGCGATTCATCGCCGCGCACGATCCCGTCGTCGACGCGTGCCGACCCGGCGCGCGTCCCTCCGACCTGATCGCGGCGTGGTCGCAATCCGGCGAACCGCTCCCGCCCGTCGAGCTCGCATACGGGATCGGACTCGGTGTGGAGACACCGATCGTCGACGACCGGCCCGTGCACGACGATCTTCCGTTGCGCGCGGGGATGGTGCTCGTCGTGCAGGGCTACGTGTGGGAGCCGGATGTCGGCGGTTACTTCGGCGCCGACACCGTGCATGTCAACGAGTCGGGCGCGGAACGGCTCACGAAGCTCTCTCACGCGCCGTTCGATGCGCGGTAACCGGCGCCGTCATCGCGCCGAGCAACATGTCGACGAGGTTCTCCACGAACCGATCGTCGGGCAGCACTCCCTGAGTACCGCGCTGATCGAGCGTGCGGGCGCGGTCGGCGGCGGCGCGACCGATGAACGGATACATCAAGCGGCTGCGCTCGGCCCAGATCTCGTCGGGGAGCGCCGGACAGCGCGTGGCGAGCAACGCCATGGCCTCGAAGCCCGCGGTCTCGCGCAGCACGCTCCGAATGGCGCGGGGCGCGCGGTCGAGCGTGCCGGTGAGCTCCGAACCGATCTGCAGATACGCACGTTCGCGCCAGCCGCGCTGGGCCAACTCGGTCACCGGCCGCACGATGGCCTCGGCCGCGCCGCGTGCGCCGGAATCGTCCGACTCCGCCTGCGCGAGCAACTCCAAGCGTCGGGCCCGGATGACGGGCACGTAACGCTCGAGGATCGCGAGCAGGAGATCGTCGCGGCCACCGAAGTGGTACTGCACCGCCGAGGTATTGCGCTGGCCCGACTCCCGCACGATCTCCGCGAGCGAGACCGACTCGATGCCGCGCTCCGCGAACAGCCGCGCGGCCGAGTCGATCAGCTTGTCCCGAGTCGTGATCGTGGGCTCGGTGTCCGGCATGCGACCGTCACGGTACCAACGGCTGCGCACCCGACCCGGAGGATCCGACCGTGACGATCTCGCTCGAAGCCGCAACTGCACTCGTGCAGTCGATCGCCGAACGCGGCTTGTTGATCGGCGGCGACCGCGTCGCCGCGACGACCGGCGGCACGTACGCGCACCACAACCCGGCCACCGGCGTGCTGCAGGCCGAGGTCCCGCTGGCCGGCGCGGCCGAGGTCGACGCCGCGGTCGCCGCGGCCCGGGCCGCGCTCCCGGTGTGGCAGGCCACGCCCATCCCCGAACGGGTGCGGATCATGTTGCGCCTGGCCGATCTGCTCGACGGCGAAGCCCATCGCGCCGAGGCCGCGGCCATCAACGCGCTCGACAACGGCACGCCCGTCGCCATGCTCGACTCCGGCGCGTACGCCGCATCGTGGACGCGGTACTACGCGGGCTGGATCGACAAGCTCGAAGGCCAGGTCGTCCCGGTCTATGCAGCCGACCACTTCGACTACGTGCTCGCAGAACCGTACGGCGTCATCGCCGCGATCGTGCCGTGGAACGGCCCGATGATGGGCATGGGGCACAAGGTTGCGCCCGCGCTCGCGGCGGGAAACACGGTCGTGTGCAAACCGCCCGAGATCGCGCCGTTCGGTGCCGTGCGTTACGCCGAGCTCGCCCTCGAAGCCGGACTTCCGCCCGGGGTGTTGAACGTCGTGCCCGGCGGTGGTGCGACCGGCGACGCGTTGGTGCGCCACCGGGGCGTCGACAAGATCACGTTCACCGGTGGCATCGTGACCGCCCGCCGGGTCATGGCCGCGGCGGCGGAGTCGTTGACGCCACTCACGTTCGAGCTCGGCGGGAAGTCGGCAAACATCGTGTTCCCCGACGCCAACCTCGATCTCGCGTGTTCCGTCGCCGGAATTCTCGGCGCGGTCGCGTTGAGCGGACAAGGTTGTGCGCTACCTACTCGGCTCTACGTGCACGACGACGTGTACGCGGAGGTCGTCGACCGCGTCGTCGCCACGGTCGAGTCGGTCACGATCGGCGATCCGCTCGATCCCGCCACGCTCATGGGTCCGGTGGTCACGCAGGCCGCGTGTGATCGCGTTCTCGGCGTCATCGACCGCGCCCGTTCCAACGGCGCGGGCACCCTGCTCACCGGCGGTCATCGCCTCGCGGGCGAACTCGCGGGCGGCTACTACATCGCGCCGACGGTCTTCGCCGACGTCGACGACACCAGCGACCTCGCGACCAACGAAGTATTCGGGCCCGTGCTGTCGATCATGCGTTTCCGCGACGAGGACGACGTGGTCGAGCGGGCGAACCGCAGCGAGTTCGGACTCGCGGCCTACGTGTACACCCGCGACTCGGCGCGGGCGCACCGGCTCGCGCGCCGGTTGGTGGTCGGCGCGGTGACCGTCAACGCCTACCCGTTCCTCTCGCCGACCGCGCCGTTCGGTGGCCACAAGCAGAGTGGATTCGGTCGCGAAGGCGGGCGGGCCGGCATCGCGGAATTCATCCGGCACAAGAACGTATTGATGGGTCTGTAACCGGCCGCCGTCAGGCGCCGTCAGGCGGTCGCGCCGCCGTCGACGACGTACGCCGCGCCGGTGATCATCGCCGCCTCACTCGACGCCAGGAACGCGATGATCCCCGCGATCTCGCCCGGCTCCGACTTGCGTTGGATCACCGCGCCCGCCCGGGTGAACAGCGAGAAGTCGGCATCATCGGGGATCGCCATCGAGTCGAGGAATCCGGTGTCGACCATGCTCGGGCACACGCAGTTGACCCGCAGCCCCTGCCGACCGAACTCGACCGCGAGCGACTTCGTCAACATCACGACTCCACCCTTCGACGCGCAATACGCGGCGTTGTAGGGCGTCGCGCGCACGCCGGCCACCGACGCCATGTTCACGATCGCGCCGTCGCCACCGTCGATGAGCGGTTCGAGCGCGGCCTGGCACATCAGGAACGTGCCGGTGAGATTGACGCGGATGGTGCGGTCCCAGTCGGCAAGCGCCAGTGTGCGGGTCGACGCCATTGCCCCGACCCCGGCGACGTTCGCGAGCACGTTCAGCCCACCGAAGGTCGTACGCGCGTGCGCGACCGCCGCGGTCGCCGATTCCGGATCGGCCACATCGCATTGCACCGCGTCGGCGGTACCGCCGTCGGCCCCGATCGAACGCGCCGTCTCCCGCGCCGCATCGACGTTCACGTCCGCGCAGACCACACGCGCACCTTCGCTCGCGAACCGTTCCGCGGTCGCGCGTCCGATGCCACCCCCCGCGCCCGTTACGAGCGCTACCCGACCGTCGAATCGTTGCACGGCCGAGCACCGTAACCGCCCCACGCCAACCCCGACCTCAACTGTCGTGAGTTGGGTGCGATATACGCACCTAAGTCACGCCGGTTCGCAGGGGGTTGTGGCGATGAGGGCTTCCAACGCCTCGCGGGTGGCGCAGAGCTTCTCGGGCCCGACGAGGTCGGCCCACTCCGCTTCCATCCGTTGCCAACGGGCACGGCCGAGCGCGAGCCGGGCGACGCCGTCGTCGGTCAGCAAGATCACGCGGGCGCGTCCGTCGCTCGGATGCGGAGCGCGCCGCACGGTGCCGGTCCGCTCGAGCACACCCACGACCTCGGACGCCGATTGCTTGGTGATGCCGAGATGCCGGGCGAGCTCGACGGTGGTCACGTCGTCGCGTCCGAGCAGGTAGCGGGCCGCGAGCCCGTGGACGACCGTCATCTCCGTCGGCGCCTTCTCCGGACGCTCGGCCCGCAGCCGATCGATGACGGCTTTCGTCGCCCGGATCAGCAGGACGACGAGCTCGTCGTCGCTCTCGCCCGCGTTCGGGGCGGCGTTTCGGGGGTGGGCCACGGGGCGAGTATAGTCAGGCTCCCTTACTATTGCGACGGGACACAACGCACGGCTCCCCCCACCGTGCATCGGAGGCGTTTCCCCCCATGTCACTCCGCGGGCTTGCTCGATTTTGCTATCGCCGTCGACGGCTCGTCGTCCTGATCTGGCTCGCGGCGTTGGTCGGCGTGAACGTGATCGCGGCCGCGACGGGCACGAACTTCACGACGAACTTCAGCGCGCCCAACACGGAGTCGACGCGCGCGTCGAACCTCCTCGCCGACAACTTCAAAGCGCAGTCGGGCGACTCGGTGCAGGTCGTGTTCAAGGGCACCCCTTCCATGCACGATCCGGCGGTGCAAGCCCAAGCCAACGCGTTCATCGCCGCGCTCGAGAAGGAGCCGCACATCGCGAGCGTGAGCGATCCCTTCACCACGCCGGGGGGCATTTCGCAGTCGGGAACCGTCGCGTTGGCGAACGCGCAGCTCGACGCGAAGTCGCAGGACATTCCCAACTCGGTCGGCAAGGAGATGATCGATCTCGCCGACCAGCACTCGACATCGCAGCTCGAGGTGCGTCTCGGCGGCCAACTCATCCAGCAGTCGGAGCGCCAGCCCCCGCCGTCGAGTGAGGGCATCGGCATCATCGCCGCGATCTTCATCCTGTTGATCGCGTTCGGTTCCGTGCTCGCAATGGCGCTGCCGATCGTCGTCGCGCTCGCGGGCATCGCGGTCGGGCTCCCGATCATCGGGCTCCTGACCCACGCGTATCCGCTGCAGAGCTTCGCCACAACGTTGGCGACGATGATCGGTATCGGCGTCGGCATCGACTACGCGCTCTTCGTCGTGACCCGCTATCGCCAGGGACTCCAGGCCGGGCTCGACCCGGAGGAAGCGGTCATCACCGCCATCGACACCTCGGGCCGCGCGGTGTTGTTCGCCGGTCTCACGGTGATCATCGCGCTGTTGGGGATGTTGGCGATCGGGTTGTCGTTCATCAGCGGACTCGGAATCGGCTCGGCCGCGGTCGTCGCGGTCACAGTGGCGGCCGCGGTCACGCTGCTACCCGCGGTCCTCGGATTCGTCGGGAACAACATCGACAAGCTGCGCCTGCCGTGGGTGCACGACGACGGCGACGGCACCAAGGAGACCATCTGGCACCGTTGGAGTCGCTTCGTGCAGCGCCGACCGCTGCTGCTCACGATCGCCGGGCTCGCAATCGTCATCACGCTCGCGTTGCCGGTGCTCTCGCTCCGCCTCGGATTCGTCGACGCGGGCAACGACCCGACCGGCACCCAGACGCGTCAGGCCTACGACCTGCTCGCCGAAGGATTCGGCCCCGGCTTCAACGGCCAGTTCCTCCTCGCGGTCCAGATGCCGTCCGGGTCGGACCACGCGCTCGAGCTGACGCGGCTGGAGAACGCCATCAAGGCAACTCCGGGCGTCGCGTCGGTGTCGCCCGCGATCAGCAACGCTGATGGAACGACCGCGGTCATTCGCATGTATCCCACCACCGCGCCGGAAGACAAGGCGACGAGCACGTTGCTCCATCGTCTGCGGCACGACGTGATCCCCAATGCCACCGAGGGCACCGGCGTAAAGGTCTACGTCGGCGGCTTCAACGCGCTTACCAATGACTTCGCGAATCTGCTCGGACAACGGTTGCCGCTCTTCATCGCGGTCGTGATCATCCTCAGCTTCTTGTTGCTGATGATGGTGTTCCGATCGATTCTCGTGCCGCTCAAGGCCGCGATCATGAACCTGTTGTCGATCGGCGCGGCCTACGGCGTGATCGTCGCCATCTTCCAGTTCGGATGGGGCAAAACGTTGGTCGGCGTCGGCAAGGAAGGCCCGATCGAAGCGTTCTTACCGATCATGATGTTCGCGATCCTCTTCGGGCTGTCGATGGACTACGAGGTGTTCCTGCTGTCGCGGATACGCGAGGAATATCTCCGGACCGGCGACAACAGTCTCGCGGTGGCCGACGGCTTGTCGGCGACCGCACGCGTGATCACGGCCGCCGCCGCGATCATGTGCACGTTCTTCTTGTCGTTCGTGCTCGGCGACAGCATCATCATCAAGCTGTTCGGCATCGGCTTTGCGAGTGCGATCTTCATCGACGCCACCCTCATACGCATGGTGATCGTGCCATCGACGATGGAACTGCTCGGTGATGCCAACTGGTGGTTGCCGGCGTGGCTCGATCGGATCCTCCCCCATCTCGATGTCGAGGGTCCGGCGCTGCCACCGCCCGAGGCCCCGGAGCCCGAGCCCGAACGAGTCGGGGCACCGGCATGATCCTGATCCAGGTCCTTCTCGGAAGTACGCGCGACGGCCGCTTCAGCGAGCGCGCGGGCGAATGGGTCGCCAGTGGCCTCGCGGCGCGCGGCGACATGGATGTCGAGTTCGTCGACCTCCGCGACTATCCGCTGCCGTTCTTCGACGGGGTCGCGCCGGCCCGGAGGTTGCGCGACTATCCCTCCGACGAGGTGCGCCGTTTCGGCGAGACGATCGACCGCGCCGACGGGTTCGTGATCGTGACGCCCGAGTACAACCACGGTTACTCGGCCGTCTTGAAGAACGCGATCGATCACACCTTCGTCGAGTGGAAGCACAAGCCGGTCACGTTCGTCAGCTGGGGCAATGTCGGCGGCGCGCGTGCGATCGAACAACTCCGGCTCGTGATGGTCGAGCTCGAGATGGCGCCACTGCGCCACGCCGTGCACATCCTGCCCGACGTGCTGGTCCCGGCCCTGCGCGCCGAGACGTTCGAACCGTCGATGCTCGACGCGCTCCTACCCCGCCTCGAGCACATGGGCGACGACCTGCACTGGTGGGCGAACGCGCTCGCGGCGGCACGCGCGGCCGAGGTTGAGTAACCGCGGCGGGTGTAGAACGGCCGCGTGATCATCGTCACCGGCAGTGTGCAGGCCCGACCCGAGACGCTCGCGGAAGTGACGCGCATCAGCCTCGAGCACGTGCGGCGCTCCCGACTGGAACCCGGCTGTCTGCTGCATTCGGTGCAGACCGACGTCGAGGACGCCAACCGGCTCGTGTTCCTCGAACACTGGGCCGACCGCGAGTCGTTGCTCGCTCACTTCCGCGTTCCGGAGTCGGGTGCATTCGCGCACGCACTCGGCGAGCTCGCGGCGACGCGGCCGTCGATGGAGATCTACGACGCGGAGAAGTTCACGTTCTGACGGTTGCCGGTCTCGTCATGCTCGTCACGTGGGTGCTGCGAGGTTCTCCCACAGCGAACGCATGCGCGGCGCCAACCGGCGCAGCTCCTCGAGGTGTGTGCCACTCAACTGGCGCAGGCGCCGCGCGCCGAGCGCGGTGAGACGGAGCCGTACAACGCGGTGATCGCGCGAGTCGACCTGTCGGTCTATGAGGCCGGCGGCCTCGGCGCGATCAACGAGCCCGACCGCGCTGTGATGACGCAACAGCAGGGCCTCGGCCACGGCACCGATGGTCGGAGCCTCCGGTCCTGGGTGCCCGCGGACGGCGAGCAGCAGCTGATGCTGCGCGGGGGTCAGGCCCGCAGATTTCGCCTGCTCCTCGCTCCAATGCAGGAACTGGCGCAAACCGGTTCGGAGCGCGAGGAGACGCTGGTAGTCGGCGTCGTCCGGTTCTCCGGGAAGCCGAGGACGGAGTGAAGACTTCGGCAGCCGAGGCACTGAGATATCGTACTACGATATGTTTGCCAGAGGGGTCCCGCGCCGACTGCTCGATCGTCACGTGTTGGGGATGTCCCCGGCGCTGTTGGGCGCGACCGTCGTGGTCGGAGTCGCCAGCGGCATCATCGGCGCGACCTTCCTGCTGGCCGTCCACCTCCTCCAACACGTGCTCGGGCCCGAACATTGGAACAAGGTGGCCGCGTTCGGCGTCCTCGGCGCGACCGGCGTCGCCGTGGTCGTCATCCGCCGGCTCGCAGGACCGCCCGGCGACGTCGAGCTCCTCGTCGACAACATCCATGTGTCCGGAGCCACGGCGGAGGTGCGTTCACTGCGATCGCTCCTGCCGATGTCGATCGTCACGATCGCGGCGGGCGGAGCCGCAGGACCCGAGGCGCCGCTCGTCACGACGTGCGGCACGCTGGCGGGCTGGGCCGCCCGTACCCGGAGCTTCTCCGTCGAGGAGACGCGTTGCGTGACAATCGCGGGGATGGCCGCCGCGTTCACGGTTCTCTTCGGCGCGCCGCTGGGTTCGGCCCTCTTCGCGCTCGAGATCCTCCATCGGCGGGGCATGCAATACACCGAGGCGATCGTCCCCGCGATCATCGGATCGCTGTCAGGCTACGCGTGTTACGTAGTCATCACCGGCGCAGATCTGGTTCCGGTATGGCACATCCCCGGAGTCGGCGCGCTCCAGCCGGTCGACCTGCTCTGGGCCGTCGGTGCCGGCGTGGCCGGTTCCCTGCTGGCGGTCGCGTTCACGTATCTGACGTTGGGCCTGCGCCGCGCGTTTCGCGTCGTCCCGTCGTTGACTCGTCCGATCATCGGCGGACTCGCCCTCGCGTTGCTCGCGGTGTGGTCGCCGTACGCGCTCACGTTCGGCGAAGCACAGACGGGCCACGTACTCACCGTGCGTTTGTCGGCCAGCGTCCTCATCGTCGCGATCGTGGCCAAACTCCTCGCCTCGTCGTTCACGGTTTCGTCCGGATGGCCCGGCGGTTTCATCATTCCGTTGTTCTTCATCGGGGCGGCCGCCGGTCAGCTGACGCACCATGCCTTCGCCGCCGCGCCGGTGGGCGTGATCTGCGCGGCGTTGATGGCGGCGACCAACGTGGGGGTCACCAAGACACTGCTCGGCTCCACTCTCGTGGTCACCGAGATGGGCGGCCTCCGGCTCCTGCCCACCACACTGCTGGCGGCGACGATCGCGTTCATACTGACGAGCGAGATCGGGTTGATCGATTCGCAACGAGAACGCACGCCCCGGGAAGATGACGGGGGTGCCGGCGGTTCCCATACGAGATGAATGAAATGACCGATGACATCGCCCGCCCGGCGCGACCTCCGTTGTCCGTGCTCGAACTCGTTCCGGTCGGCACGGGCACCACTCCCGCGGCCGCCCTCGCCAGCGCCGTCGACCTGGCCCAGCTCGCCGAGCGGCTCGGATACGAACGCCTGTGGGTCGCCGAGCATCACAACATGCCCGGCATCGCCAGCTCGTCACCTCCGGTCCTGATCGCCCACCTCGCCGCCGCGACCTCGACGATCCGGGTCGGCGCGGGCGGTGTCATGCTCCCCAACCATGCCGCCCTCGTCGTAGCCGAGCAGTTCGGCATGCTCGAAGCCCTGCACCCGGGGCGCATCGACCTCGGTCTGGGCCGCGCGCCCGGCACCGACCCGGTGACCGCGGCCGCGTTGCGACGCGGTCCGGCCGCGCTCGGCGCCGACGAGTTCCCGGAGCAACTCCGCGACCTGTTCTTGTTCTTCGACGGCGCGCACCCGCAGATCACCGCCGTACCCGGACGGGGCTACCGCCCCGCGGTCTGGATACTCGGATCGAGCGACTACAGCGCGCAGGTTGCAGGACTGCTCGGATTGCCGTTCTCGTTCGCGCACCACTTCGCGTCGCAGAACACCGTCGCCGCGCTCGACATCTACCGGCGCACGTTCCGGCCATCGGCCGAGCTGGCGGAGCCGTACTCGATGATCGGCGTGCCGGTGATCTGCGCCGACACCGACGAACGGGCGAAGTGGCTGTCGGGACCGAGCGCGTTGTCGTTCGTGCGATTGCGCCAAGGTCGCCCGACGCAACTGCCGACCCCCGAAGAGGCCGCCGAATACGTGTTCACGCCCAGCGAGCGCGAGCTCGTCCGCACGTGGACCTCCCCGCTGATACGCGGCGAGCCCGAGCACGTGCGCGCCGAGCTCGAAGCGCTCGCGCAGCGCACCGGGGCCGACGAGATGATGATCACGTCGATGATCCACGGCCCGGCCGACCGCCTGCGCTCCTACGAGCTCCTCGCCGAGGCGTGGGACCTCGCACCGGTCGGCTAGATCAGCGAGATCAGCGACGAGCGCTACTCGTCGCCCACGGTGAGATCGACGCGGTCGTTGTAGAAGCACAACAGACCGGCGACGCCTTCTGCGGCGGGAATCGGGGTCTCGTAGCTCCAGACGATCCCGTCGTGCACTTCGCCATCGAGCTCGAGCGTCCAGTACGACGCCTGCCCCTTGAACGGGCACTCGGTCTTGAAGCTCGTGGGCCGCAGGAGATCCATGCGGACGTCGGCCCGGGGCAGGTAATACCGCGTCGGCAGACCGGTCTCGTCGAGCAGGACCGGATGGTCGGTCTCGGCGATCGTCTCGTCGCCGACGCGAACGACGACGTGCACATCGGTGGGCGTGATGGTGATCGTGTGGCCAGGGTTCATACCGGAGCCAACCTAGGTGACCGCCATCGCATTCCGGTCGCAGGCGTCAGTCGAGCTCGGCGAGGACCTGACCGATGATCTTGGTTGCCTCGTGGGCGGGCAGAACGTCGCCGCCCTCGGCCTCGGCCACCTCGGCCGCGAAGTCTTCGACGGAGTGCACTCCGCCGACGAGCACGTGCCGCAACGCCTGTCCACTCGCCTCCGGATCGTCGAGCGCTTCGACCGCCGGCGCGACCGCGTGATCGGGCGCGATCGCGACCGCGTGCACGAGCGTCATCGCTTCCTGGCGACCGGTTGCGGTCGAGACGACCGGCTCCCGGTCCGGGTTCTGCTGCTCGTCCCATTCGGCCAGGGCTTCGTCGTAGCCGCCCTCGCCGGGATGCAACACGCGTGTGGTTTCGGCCGCACGCGCCGGTGTGGTCTCGGCGTCGGCCGCGTCGTCACTCTCGTGTAGGCGCTCCGCTTGCACCGGGACCACGAGCGTGCCGTCGGCGTTGCGAACGATGTCCATGACTGTTCCTCCTGGGGGCGGCGACCAATGGGTTCTACCCACACGATCCGGATGTGATGTCCGACGATCACAAAGTCGCGGAATGCGGTATCGCCGCCGGTTGCGGCGCGCCGGCGACAATGACGCGGTTGCGGCCCGCGGCCTTGGCATTGAGCAACGCTTGATCGGCGTTGTTGACGATCTCGTCGAACGTGTCGGCCGACATCGAGTCGCTGATACCGAAGCTCACGGTGAACGGCGGAACGCGTCCACTGGTCAGCGCGAGCGCCAGCCGTTCGCGTACGCGCTCGAGCACGGTTACCGCGGTGTCGGTGCCGCAATCGGGCAACACGATCACGAACTCCTCGCCGCCGTAACGCGACACGAGATCCGCGGGCCGAACCGAGTCGCGCATGACGCGCGAGAACAGCCGGAGTGCTTGGTCACCGGCCTCGTGACCGTGCGTGTCGTTCAGCACCTTGAAGTGATCGAGATCTCCGTAGGCGAGTACGTACGGCACGCCGTCGTTGTGGAACTCGCGCGCCTGATTCTCGACACTGCGACGATTCAGCAGGCCGGTGAGCGGATCGGTGCGGGCTTGAGTTTCCGAACGCTCGAACGTCCGCAACATCGCGACCCGTTCGGCGACCCGCCGGGCGCTGAGCTCGAGGTTCTCTGTGTCCGCGGTCGCGGGCAGGTGCCGGTCAATCCCTCGGGCATGCATGACCCCGACCGTGCGGCCCGCAATGCTCACCGGGATACAAACGGCCGACAAGGGGCCGGTCGATCTGCCGACGAGGTGTGGGCACGCGCTCGAGCGCGTCGCTGGACGGGAACAGCATGGTGTGGCCGCGTGCGGTCGCGGGACAATCCTCCGGCGAGACGACGCCACAACCGTCGGACTGATCCGACTCGTCGTGGTTGTCGAGAACCCGATGGAAGTGCGCGCGACTCGAGTCCGCGATCAGGAGCTCGACATCGAGCTGCGGAACCGCGGCGCGCAGCGCCCGCCCGACGATGCTGTAAGCCGCGGTCTCCGACTTGGAGAGCTCCAGCGCTTCTTGCAGATCGGCCCCGTACAGACGCCGTTTCGTCGCCAGGCTTTCAGCCCGTTGCCGGCGCGCGGTGCGCAGGGCCAACACCGACGCCGCGCCGACCGCGAGCAGGAGATTGAGGGCACCCACCACCGCGACGATCATCCGACTGGTTCCGAACTTGTCCGCGACCTTCTGCACGTCGCTCGCCACGGCGCCGTGCGAGACGGTGGTCTCGATGCCCGAGGTGAGATTCCACACGACGGCGAATGTTCGGCGCTCGTCGGCTACGACCGCCGCGAACTCGACCGGAGTGACGTGGGCCCCCGATGCCACCGGCGTGAACCGGGTGATCGCCGCACTGAGCGCCGCCATCGAGACAGTGAGCGCGCCGGCCTGGCTCGTGAGGCCGTTGCGCCGCAGCACGACCACCAACGCCGCCGCCTGATTGATCTGCGCCTGCGCGAGGCCGGCACCCTTGGCGATATCGGTCGCCTTGAGTACCGCGCCGCCGGCCTGGATCGCGTCGAGCTCCGGCTCGACGAACAGCTGCCAACCATTCAGCGTGACGCGCAGTTGCTCGTTCTGACGCTGCATGGGCAGGTCGATCTGTTGGAGCTGTCGCGCTCCGCTTCGGCCCTGCGTGAGCGGTCGCAGTACAACGAATGACACCGCCAGGATGATCACGCTCGACAGAAAGCCGAGCGCGAGTACGCGCAATCCGCTCCGCAGCGGCGTTTCACCCTCGAAGCTCACACACCTGATCGTGTTCCGTGAGCGTGATACCAGCGTGACCGAACCGTCACCGCGCGGTTCTCGCCCACCGGCGCGGTCAGGGCCTTCGGAGCTTGCGGCCCTGCGACTCCCACCGCTTCGATCCGAATTGCACGAGCGCATCGCGCGCCCGATCGGGAAGCCGGGTCACGACATGGCCGAAGAGCTTGCCGTCGGTGCCGACGAGGTAGCGCGCCTTCGGCCGCTTGGCCGTGAGGGCGTGCTCGATCGCATCGGCGACCTTGTCGGCGGGCACACCCTTCTCTCGTCCCTCGGCGATGAACCCACGCGACTGGTCGATGAGCCACTGGTAGCGCCCACGCCCGACATCGTCGAGAGCGCGCTCCAACTCGTCGGCGGTCTCGTCGCCCTTGTCCCAGATCGCGGTCTTCACCTCGCCCGGTTCGATCAGCGCGACCCGAATGGGCGTGTGCGAACGCGCGAACTCTCCCCGTTGAGTTTCCGCGAGCGCCTCGAGCGCGTGTTTCGATGCGGAGTAGGGCGCGAGCCCCGGAGTCGCGATGCGTCCCCCGATCGAACCGATGTGAACGATGCGGCCGTGTCCGGTGCGCAGCAGCGGTATGGCCGCCTGCGTCAGGGCTACGACTCCGAACAGGTTCACGTCGAAAACCCAGCGCCAGTCTTCCTCGGTCACGTACTCCACCGGACCGCCCGCGCCGACGCCCGCGTTGTTCACGAGCCCCTGCAGACCCCGAGCGCCGACCTCGCGCTCGATGTCGGCGATCACGCGACGCGTGTCGTCACGATTCGCGACATCGAGAATCACGGGCCGCACATCACCGCCGTTCGCGCGGGCCTTCAGGCGCTCGCCGTCTTCGGCACGCCGCACTCCCGCGAAGACCGTCCAGCCCAGTTGTGCGAGCCGTAACGCGCCCGCCTCGCCGATACCCGTCGACGTTCCGGTTACGAGCGAGTTCGGCATGCGCTACTCCTCTGGTTCCGATGCCTTTGGTGACGGCGGCGCGATCCAGCGCATGAACGAGTTGGGTAGTCGCGCGTGGCGGTCCCCCCAGTCGTACACCTCGATGGTGTGCGCCGCCGCGTCGTGCATCGCGCGTCGATCGCGGCCGACAAGAATGCCGATGAAACCCAGCCCGAGGATGAAGCTGAACGGGAACACCAAGACGCGTATCAACGCGGCCCGTGCGCTCACCGGTTCACCGGAGCGGTCCACGACCCGCAGCCCGAGGAATGCCTTACCCACGGTGCGGCCGGTCACTGCGAGCCCGACCCACCAGTACAAGCCCGCGAACGCGGCCGCGGCCAACGCCCACCACGGACCGCCGTTGTTGGTCGGATCGAAGTTGTTGTCGAAGAACAGGTTCACGAGGTAGGTCACCAGGAACAGCCCGAGCCCGAACAGTGCAGTGATCAAACTGGCATCGAGCACGTACGAGACGAGACGGGTGAACGGGCCGGCCGGGCACTGCGCGATGACGCCATCGTCATACTGCGGGCCCGCCGGACTGCGGCCGAACAGGCGCCGCAAGAGCCGGGTCGTGATCGCGTCGAAACCCGCGAGCCGGCCACGGCCGAAGTCCACTACCGAGGTGGCCGCAGTCGACGCACTGTCGGTGACGACGTTGCCGATCTTGGCCCGGCCGACCAGGGCCGCGATGTCGGCACGACCCATGAGCCGGTCGACGTCGACCCGATCCAGCAACGCGTTGACATCGATCCGATCCAGCAACCGATCGACGTCGACGCGATCCAGAACACCGTTGATGTCCACGCGCGCGATGAGCTCGTCGATGTCGACACGGGCGAGGAGACCGTTCACGTCGATGCGCTCGATCAGCCGCTCGACGTCGACCCGTTCGAGCGCGTCATCGAGATCGACCCGCTCCAGCACTGCGTCGACGTCGACGGCTTCGACGAAGGGATTGACGAACGTGCCGACGATGCGGCTCACCCCGCGCCGCGCCCCGTCGCCGTCCACGTCAACGCCCCCGAGTGATACGCAGCGACTCCTCGAAGGTCCCTGTCGCCGCGCCCGCGAACTCGTGCTGGCGCCAAGCTTCGTAGGCGACGACGCTGACGGCGTTGGCGAGATTCAGGCTCCGGTTCATCGGTCGCATCGGGATGGCGAGGCGTTCGTCATCGGAGAACTCCGCGAGCACCACCTCGCCCAACCCCTCGGACTCACAACCGAAGACGACAACGTCGCCGACGCGGTAGTCGACCTCGTCGTAGCGCCGGTTGGGAAGGTGCTTGGTCGTCGCGAACCAGCGCCGACCGTCGCCCAGTGCGCCCCGGCACTCGGTCAAGGTGTCCCAGACTCGAGTGTCGGTGAGCTCGTGGTAGTCGAGACCGCCCCTCCGCACCGCCGCCGCGTCGAGGGAGAACCCGAGCGGGCGGATGAGATGGAGTCGGGCGCCCACATTCGCGCACAACCGGATGATGTTGCCGGTGTTCGTGGCGATCTGCGGCTCAACGAGCACGACCTCGAGCATCGCCTTCATTGTGCCGCGCCGCGAGGGCAGTCCGCATACGTGCCACCAGAGCTGCGAACAGGGGATATACGTCGTCGCCGCCCAAGGCGTCGATCGAGGGCTTCCACATCTCCCAGCGATCGATCAACCGCGGGCCGAGCAGCAGCTCGATGAGGTCGAAGTTGAAGGCCCCGACCCGTTCGAGCGCCGCCAGCTGCTCGAAGTAGTCGAGCTCGCGATACAGGATGTACGCGTTCGCCGATTTGGCCGCGATGAAGCCGAGAAATGCATCTCGCAGTGCCGTGGGTGATGCGTACTGGTCGATCAGCCGCCTCGTCTCCACGAGATCGTGCTCGTCCCAGCGGCGCAGGAAGTCGGCCGCGGTTGCCGCTTGGCGGCTGTGGCGCGCCTCCCGCACCTGCTGCGCGGCGAAGATCGCGGCGACGATCGTCCCGAGGAGTCCGATTGCACCGATGGCCGTCGCGATCGCGGTGACCGCCTCGGCCCAATTCGCCTGCTCGGCGAGTACGCGGGTCATGCCCCGAGTCTGCCGCGAACGACACGAATCGCATAGTGCCGAGAACCGACCGCCGGAACGCGACGTACACCGGAATGGGCAACGAACGTTGCCGAGGTCGGATGGATCGGAGTTCTCCGAAATGGCAATTCGCGACAAGCTGCAATCGAACGCGGCGCGCCTTCTCCAGCCGGGCGAGACCGTGCAACAGGTCTTCACCGCGCAGACAGCCAACCCTTACTGGGCGCTCGCTTCGTACTGGGTCGTGATCTTCAAGAACGCGTACCGAGTCGTAGTCGTCACCGATCGCCGGATCCTGGTGTGCAAGTCAGGACGCATGAGCACAACGCCCGTCGGCACGGTGGTCGGCGAGTTCCCGCGCGCGACTCGCATCGGCCCGGCCAAGGGTGCCTGGTACAAGTGCGACACGTTGGGTCCGCGCCTCTTCGTGCACAAGCGGTTCCACAAGGACGTGGCCGCCGCCGACTCGATCGTCGCGGCGCCGTTCACCGACTGAGAGACCTACCCTTGTCGCGTGTTACCCGTACACGTGGCAACAGTTCGCCTCTTCTTGCACATACTCGGCGCAACAGTTTGGGTCGGTGGTCAGATCGCGCTCGCCGGCGTCGTACCCGTCGTGCGGCGCTACGGAGGCATCGAAACGGCGCGGGCCGTCGGACGCCGGTTTCAGTTGATCGCGTGGCCTGCCTTCGCGCTGCTCATCGCGACGGGCATCTGGAACCTGTTCGCGGTGAAGGTCGGGGATCAGTCGAGCGCCTATCTGGCCACCCTTCTCGTGAAACTGCTGCTCGTCGGCGTATCCGGTATCGGCGCGCTCGGCCACATCTTGTACGCCCGCCGGCGGCCGGCCGTCGGCGGCATGCTGGCCGGGCTTGCCCTCCTGGCCGCACTCGCGGCGACGTTCCTCGGTGTGCTCTTGGCGAACGGTTGACCGATCGGTCGGCCCGCGACCCGGTCAGCCGAGTCGCGATTCGAGCAGCCCCACGCTGTCGATGTGCGAACACGCGGCGGTGGCGCGACGGGTTGCACTCAAACCGATGCTGATCGGCTGCCACTGCGAGCCCATGCCGGCCGTCGATGTCGCCGCGACCCACGAGTACACAGCGTGCAGGCGGTACTGGTCCCAGGCCGCGCTCGGGTCGAGTTCGATGCCTCGTGTCGCGAGCAGCTCGCAGTAGCGATCGACGAGGGGCCGCTCGAGCGACGCACGCACTTCGACCGGCACCGAATTACAGAGCGTGTACGCGACATCCCGCATACCGGGCGCCCGGCAGACGACGGCCCAGTCGAGGAAGCCGGTCCGGTCGCCACCGCCGGGGCGTGGGTCGACGAAGAGGTTCCCCATGTGGGAATCGCCGTGCACGAGGGTGCCGACGCCCTCCTGCCAGAGCTGCACGATGTCGGGCGCGCGCGACAGATAGATGTCGGCGAGGCGATGAAACGAGTCGTCGAGCTGATCGCCGAGAGTCTCGACGGCTTGCTTGATGAACTTCCGGCCGCCGCCACCACCGCGTGCGCCGCGTTCGGCGAGCCAATCGAGATCCTCGCCCGGCGCGAAACGCGGAGAATTCCGAGTACGGCGCGTGGAGAAGGGCGAGTTGCTCGACGATGTCGCGCGCCCGACTCGCGATGTCGGCGTCGTCCGGACTCGGGAACCGGCATCCACTCGCAACCAGATCCTCGAGAACCATCACGTAGCGCTGACCGTCGGTCTCCGCGAACCACACACCGGGCACGCGGACGGCGACCTCGCGCGCCAAGTCGCGATAGAACCGTGCTTCTGCGACGCCCATGCCGGTCTGGTCGACGAGCGCCCGCTGCTGCTCGTTGAAGGGCGCGAGCTTGACGAACACGTGCCCGGGCACTTCGGCGGCGCCCCGCAATTCCAGGCGTGCCCGTCCGGTGGTTCCGGAGCTGCGATCGATCAAGATTGCGTCGGTTACGTCGCGGTCGAGTGCGCGCGAGAACCATTGCGCGTCGAGTTCTTCAACCTCCTGGGGCAGTTCTACCGGCGCGCGCACTACGCAGGCGTCAACCGACACCACCGGGCGCGAACGACTCATACGTCGGTGTTTGGTCGCCGCCCTTGGATGTGTCGAGGCACGTGTACGGCTTGCCGGTGGGCGTCTCGTACGGCACGAACGTGCCGGCCTTGATCTGCATCACAGCCATGCATGATTCCTTCAGCCGGACCGCGGGGTGCTTCATCGGATCGATGTGCCCCGTCGACCAGTCGACCGGCGGAATCAGGCCTTGGGCCGTGTATGCCTTCTGCGCATTCAGGTAGTTGATGACCTTCTGTTGGGTGAACTCCGGACCTGCGCCCTTCAACCCGTCGACGAACTGCATCGCGTCGATCCAACCGAACTCCGTCAACTCGACCGGATCGTTCGTGATCGCCTTGATGTTCGCCAGGTACGCCTGCGTCGCCGGCGACTGCGGCGTGGTTTCCCACGGCGTGTACAACGGCTCGATGAAGTTGCCTTCCATCAAGGCTGCATCCTGCTTGGCGAAGTCGTGGTCGTACGCGTTCGGCAGGTTCTGCACCGCGTTCATGCCCTGCTTCTTCATCTCCTGCTGCAACTTCACGACCTGATTCGTATCCATGCAGGTGTTCACGAACTGCACACCCTTGTCCTTCATGTTCTGCACGTCGGCGGTGACGTCGCCCGCGAACGGGATCGAGTCGTCGAAGAACACCACCTGCACCTTGCCGTTCGTGTACTGCTTGTACGAGTCGCGCGTCCCTTCCGCGCAGAGCTTCGACTCGGCCGACACGCCGTAGCCGAGGACGCCGACCTTGGTGAAGCCGTTCTTCTCCGCGATCCACGCGTCCAGCGGACCCATACAGTTGAAACAGATCGCCGCGTTCGTCCCGAAGATGTTGCTGTGATCCGACGTCGGGGTGCTCGCCATCTCGGGATCGATGTTCCAGATGAACGTCGGCATGTGCGCCTTCGCCAGAAGATCGGCGCCGGTGAGCTGCTGGGTCGCCTCGAACACCGCGAAGGCATTGTCGTCGTGCAACGCGGCCGTGGTCTGCTGCACGTTCAGCGTGCCGACCACATCGTCGCGGTCCGACGCGATTACCAATTTGCGACCGTAGATGCCGCCCTTGTCGTTGATCGTCTTGAAGTACGCCTTGATGCCGTCGATGAACTCGTGGTACTTGCCGCCGATCGGGTTCGTCTTCGCGGTGATCACCGCCACCCGAATGGTCGAATCCGTTACGCCCGGCACTCCCGGCCGCGCCACGTTCTTGGCGAGATCGGCCGCGCTCGCCGTCGTCACCGGTGTGTTCCCCACCGGCTGCGTCGTCACCGAAACCTCGGTCTGCGACTTGGAATTGCTGCACGCGGCGGCGGCCATGGCCAACAGCACCGCAACGACGAGAAGACGCCGAGCTCGCACGATGAGTTCCCCCTCAAGCCCGCGGCGATCCCGCCGGGCGGCGCGAACAATACTGATATTCGGTCGGAGTGTTACCCGCGCCCCGCATGTCTAGGATCAGCCCAGGCATGACGGTCGAAGAAGAGAACCCGTTTCCCGAGCCCACGCGTGGTGACGGCGGCCTGCTGCACGCCGCGGCCGGTCAGTTGCACGAGATGTTCGGCGTGCATCGCCAGCTGGATCAGGTGCTGTACGAGTCGGCGAAGCGCGTCGGCGGCGTCGAGTTCGAGAGCATCTTCAACCCGATCTCGCCGGAGGCGATCGCGGCCACGCCGCGCATGGACGCCATCAACCACGATCAGGTCTTCCTGCGCTCGTCGCCGATGTCGGCCGCCGACACCGAGGGCGCGCTCGGCCTGCTCGAGATCCTGCACGGCGACTTCGCCGCGGCGAACATCGAGGCCTTCGTGGAGTTCACCGCGCGAGAGAAGTTGTTCGAGCGACTCGCCCAGGGGCAGTCGTTCGTCTTCGTCGGTTCGCACCTGGAGTTCCAGGACGTCGGCTTCAACCTGGGCTACCTCACCCGGGCCGCGCACCGGATCGGCTACGACCGCCTCGACACGCGCACAACGTTGATGATCGGCCGGCTCCTGGGTTACCTCGAGGTCATGGGGCTGAACGTCATCGACGACATCCTCCGCAAAGCCGCCAACGTGTTGAAGACGTTCCCGGTGAGCGGCGGCGAAGCCGTCAACGAAGGCGACATCACCAACGAGGATCTCAACCGCCGGGTCAAGGCGTTCCGCAAGCGGCAGAACGCGCGGACACGCGCCGAGTTCATGAACCTCATGACCTCCGATCACGGAAACATCGTCATCGAGGCGGGCAGCGGCTCGCGCGACGCGAAGGACGCAAACGGCTTCGTCGTCATGGAGCCGTTCGCGGCCGGTACACGCGAAGACCTGTACCTCGCGGCGCGCGCCGGCGCCGCGATCTATCCGATCTTCGGCGACTACGGCGACCGCAATGCGCCGAGCCTCGTCGAGTTCGGCCCCGAGATCCGTCACCTCGACAGCCCCAATCACGCGCACACCATCGGCGAGACGATCGCCGGCATCGGGAACCGCGCGCGGGGCGCCGCGTCGCAACTCCATCCCGACGTCGCGCGCTTCGCGACGCCGATCCGGTACGGGAACTACGAGCTCTAGGAGCCGGTGGCGCTGCTCGCGCGAATGCCGGCGAGCACGATGCCCAAGAGGAACGGGTAGCGCTCGGGCGGCGTGACTCCGGGAAGCACCATTCCCCGCACGAGTTGCACGATGTCGGCCTCGGTGAGATCGGCGCGCACGAGTCCGGCGAGGCGCGCGGGGTCGAGCACGATCGCGGCCGCCTCGAGCACGCGGCGACGGGAGTCGGTGAGCAGTTCGGGTCGGGCGTCGAACGCGGGACCGAGCTCGGCCAGCATTCCGCGCTTGGTCTCAACGTGGGTGAGGTAATCGCGCAGCCAGAGTGCCAGCGCGTCCCACGGTTGCTGCTCGGCGTGATAGCGCTCGGCGAGGGTTCGGAGCTCGGCGAGATCGTCGCGATAGATCGCCTCGACGAGCGCGGCGCGGCTCGGCCAATTCCGGTACATCGTCCCGACTCCGACGCCCGCGGCGCGCGCGATGTGTTCCATCGACGGATCGCTGCCCGGCTCCGCGAACAGCTCGCGGGCGGCGTCGAACACACGCTGGCGGTTGCGCCGGGCGTCGGCCCGCATCGGGCGATCGCCGGAGTCGCTCTCGGCCACCGGCGGACTCGTCGTCATCGCCCCACCTCCGACCGGCGAAACTTGCTAACCGGAATCATATTCCGTATAGTACCGGAAGGGGATTCCGCTTAGCGCACAGGAGAGGCCGGTCGAAATGCACGATCCCGTAGCCGGTACACCCGCCGGGATCGACGCGACCGAGCCGGACCCCCGCCGGTGGATCACCCTCGCCATCATGCTGATCGCGGTGCTGATCGTCGGCCTCGACAGCACCATCTTGAACGTCGCGATCCCCACGATCCTGCGGGAGTTCGACACCACCCTGTCGAGCCTGCAGTGGGTCATCACGGGCTACAGCCTCACGTTCGCCGCGCTGCTCATCATCGGCGGCCGCCTCGGCGACATCTTCGGATCGCGACGCATGTTCATCATCGGTGCCGCGCTCTTCGGCGTCGGATCGCTCATCGCCTCACTCTCGACCGGCGTGCCGTCCCTCGTGATCGGTGAGGCGATCATCGAAGGCGCGGGCGCGTCGTTGATGCTCCCCGCGACGATGAGCATCATGTCGGGAACGTTCGTCGGGCGCGAACGCGCCACTGCGTTCTCGGCGTGGGGCGCGGTGCTCGGGGCTGCGGTCGCGTTCGGACCACTCCTCGGCGGCTTCCTCACGACCAACTACTCGTGGCGCTGGGCCTTTCGCATCAACGTCATCGTCGCGCCCATCGCGATCGTCGGCGCGCTGCTGTTCGTGCGGCGGACGCCGCGCGGAGTCAACCGCGAGCGGATCGATGTTCCCGGCGCGCTCCTGATCGCGTCGGGCATGTTCATGCTGGTCTTCGCGATCAGCGAAGGGCAGACCTACGGCTGGTTCGCGCCGCAGAAGACGCTCGACATCTTCAACGCCAAGCTCTGGCCCACGTCGATGCCGGTGTCGATCGTTCCGGTTGCCTTCTTGCTGGCGGCCGCGTTGCTGTACGCGTTCTACCGGGTGCAGCGGTACAAGGAACGCACCGATCGCGGCCCCCTCTTCGCGTTCTCCAACCTGCAGCGGCCCGGGTTCCGCTTCGGGACCATCACCCTGCTGCTCATGGCGATGGGTCAGGTCGCGTTCCTTTTGGTGATGTCAGTGGCGCTCCAAGACGGTCGCCACCTGTCGGCCATCTCCACCGGCCTGTGGCTCGTGCCGTCGGGCGTCGCAATCGTGGTGGGTTCGCAGCTCGGCAACTTCCTGACCCGACAGGTCGGGACGACGAACGTCGTGCGGGCCGGACTGTTCATCGTTGCGACCGGCCTGGCCGCGTGCGCAACCGGCATGACTCCCGGTCTCTCGTTCCTCGGGCTGCTCCCGGGCTTCGTGCTCGTGGGCGTCGGGATCGGCTTCGCCGGATCGCAACTCAACAACGTGATCCTGTCCGACGTACCCCCCGAGCGCGCCGGCGCCGCGAGCGGAGCCAACACCACCGTGCGCATGATCGGATCCTCGCTCGGGATCGCGGTGATCAGCTCGATGCTGACGACGCAGAACAGCGCCCGCGCAGTGGTTTCCGCCGCGCACGCGCCGCTGATCTTCTCGTCGGTGGTGGTGTACTTCGCGTTCGCGCTTTCGTTCCGGATCCCGCAGGTCGGCCCGCGGGGCAGCCGCCAGACCGACGAAGTCACCGAGAACGAGCCGCAGCTCGAACGCGCGTTGCTGGACGCCGAACTGACGGCCTGACCTCGGTCGCCTCGGTCGCCTCAGTCGGAGGCGGTAGCAGCCTCCGCGTCGATCCGGGCGATGGCGCGGTAGTAGGCCAGCTCGAGCGCGGACGCGCGCGGCCAGCCCGCGTAGTACGCGAAGTGCAGCACGACCTCCTGGAACTCCTCGCGCGAGATGTCGCCGCTGGCGAGCGCGGCGTAGACGTGTTGCTGCACCGCTTCCTCGACCGCGGCCGCCGCGACACACGCGAGCGTGATGAAGCGGCGATCGCGCCGGGAGAGCCCCGGGCGATCCCACAACTCGCCGAACACCGAGTCGATGACGCCGTGCCCGAGGTACGCGGTCGCGGGCGGCGGCGCGTCCGAACCCATGACCTCGCGGAAGCGGCGCCGTCCGGTCGCGGTGCGTTCCTCGGCGAGCGCTCGCCGCGCGCCTTCGTTCTGATCGTCCGGCACTGTGGTCTCCTTCGTCGCTCGATGAGTGCGTTATTGCTGCTCGGCCCGCCCGCCGATGCCGACCGAGACCGACGTCAACTCCGGGCATCTCCGGATTCGGTCTCCGCCCCGAGGCGCGTCCGGGTGCTCGGGTCGCCGATCGCGGCTCGTTCGCGCCGCAAGCGCGGCTGCGCGTCTTCGGCGTGCCCGTCACCGGGCCGCGGCGGCAACGCGAATCCCGTGTAGGCGACGCGGCGCTCGCTGACCGTGGGATGCGTCGACCGGTGCAGCGCACACGACATGTGCACAGTGAGGTCGCCGCGGTCGGCGCGCAGCGTGACCCGCGGGAGGTCGAGCTCGCGGTCGACCTGCGCACGCGCGATGTTCGCCCGGTGCGAACCGGCGACGACGTCGAGCCCGCCGTGGGCTTCGTCGACGGGAGTGAGGCACACGCCGACGGTGAGACCCGAGCAGAACATCGAGTGCCCACCCCGTTCGCAGTCCTTGTGCCAGGGCAGGCAGGCCAACCCCTCGACCGAATCGAGGCGCTTCAGGAGTCCCTCGGCCGTGACTTCGGAGAAGTGTTCGCCGAACGGGTCGCCGGGCCGATGGCCGTCGCCGAGAAGATCGCCGACCGCGAGGAATCGGGGATCGGCGAGCAGGCCGCGCAGCGCGGGCGACTTGCGGGCGAAGTCGAGGATGCGGCACGGGTAGCGCTCGCCCACGCGCGTCGTCGCCCACCACGACTCGCCGTCGTCGGGGCGGGCCGCGTCGATCGCAGCCGCGAGGTCGGCGTCGACCGCGTCCATCTCCGCGCCCGTGAACACGCCCTGCAGAAGCAGAAAGCCGGCCTCGGCGAGGAAGTCCGCGGCGGCGGCCGGCAGTTCACCGAGCGGGAATCGTTGATCGAGGTCGAGGGGTGAGCCGTCGATGCTGCGCAGCGACACATCTCCGGGCCGGTACACGCCCCGTCCGTCGAGCGCGGACCGCACCACCGGGTCCCACGCGCAGAACGCGTCGATCGACTCGGGACTCCCCGTGGCGCGCCCGCCGACGACGAGGCCGAGCGCGGTGCGCCGTTCGCACACGAAGTCGGCGAACGCGTCGCGGTCGAGCTCCACGTGAGGAGCGGTCGCGTCGCGGTCGCGGGTGACGTCCAGCATTCCGTCGCCGCCGCGCAGAGTTCGGATGTCGCCGTCGACCTCGATCGCGATCGGCGGCAGACCGAGGCGCCGCGCGTCGGCGGCCGCGCGCGAACCGTTGCGGGCCAACGCGTCGCTCCACTCCCCCGCCCAGAAGGTCGCGGGGTCGACCGATCCCGACGAGGTGACCGAGCGCGTCCGCGTGTCGACGCTCCGCCGCGTCGGGAGCATCCTCGAACCGGCGTGAGCAGGGTGTCGATATGACGCCGCGCTCACGCCGGTTGGGGAGATTGGGCGGCGCGGATGCGGTCTGCGTAGAAATCGGCCAGATCGAGCAGGGCTTGGCGGCCGTCGCCGGTGTACATCGGGCCGTGCATCAACGCGATGTTGCGGGGTGCGAGTTCGGCGAGGTCGCGAATCGTGGCGACGGTCGTCGGTCCGAGTGACGAGTACGGCAGCCGGTTCTCGTAGTCGATCGCGGGCTGGATGAGGTCGGCGTCGCTGAGCGCGGGCGCGTTCCCGCCTTGGGTGAAGAGATCGCCGCCGAACAGCGTTCCGGTCGTCTCCTCGTACAACACGCGGGCTTCCCACGCGTGCGGAACATGCGGCGTGTCGAGGTGACGCATCACTCGACTGCCGAGATCGATCGTCTCGCCGTGGGCGAGCGCGCGCGGCGGTCGATCGGCGAGGTCGTTCAGTTGCACGATGCATCCGATGGCGCCGTGCGCGACCTCCGCGTTCGGCGCGGCGGCCAGCCAACTGTTCATCGAACCCGATTCATCCGACTCGACGTGACCGAACGTGATCCACCGCAGGCTCGACACCGGCACGACCCGCTCGACCGCGTCCGCTACTTGCTCGAAGATCGAACGCATCCCGCAATGGAACAGCAACGGCTCGTCGGCGAGAACGAGATACTGGTTGAACGTGATGAAGTCGTAGAGGTAGGTGGAGAACCGGTAGATGCCGTCGCCGACCTCGTCTACGAGCGTTTCGCCTTCCACACGCATCCCCTCTCGTCGCCGCGAACGCCATACGGACGTCGTTAGTCTCAATGTAACGACGCGCCGGAGTGGCCGCCCGCGAGAGGAGCGAATCATGGCGAAAGTTGTCTGCGTCCTGTACGACGACCCGGTCGACGGGTATCCCACGACCTACGCGCGCGACGACCTGCCCCGGATCGACAAGTATCCCGGCGGCCAGACCGTCCCTTCTCCGAAGGCCATCGACTTCACACCCGGCCAACTGCTCGGGAGCGTGTCGGGCGAGCTGGGCCTGCGGCCGTACCTCGAGGGGCTCGGCCACACGTTCGTCGTCACCTCCGACAAGGAAGGGCCCGACTCCGTGTTCCAACGGGAGCTGGCCGATGCCGACGTCGTCATCTCGCAACCGTTCTGGCCCGCGTACCTGACCCAGGAACGGATCGCGGCCGCGCCGAACCTCAAGCTCGCGATCACCGCCGGCATCGGATCGGATCACGTCGACCTGCAAGCCGCGATCGACGGCGGCATCACCGTCGCCGAGGTCACGTACTCCAACAGCATCAGCGTGTCGGAACACGTGGTCATGATGATCCTCGGCCTCGTCCGCAACTACATCCCGTCGTACCAGTGGGTCGTGAAGGACGGGTGGAACATCGCCGATTGCGTCGAGCGTTCCTACGACCTCGAAGGCATGACGGTCGGCACGGTCGCCGCGGGCCGGATCGGCCTGGCGGTGTTGCGCCGGCTGCACCCCTTCGACGTGCACCTGCACTACACCGACAAGCACCGTCTCGACGAGAGCATCGAGCGCGAGCTCGGCCTCGTCTACCACTCCACGGTCGACTCCCTCGTGGAAGTGTGCGACGTGGTGACGATCAACGCGCCGCTCCACCCGGAAACCGAAGGTCTGTTCGGCGCGCGTCTCATCGCGAAGATGAAGCGCGGCGCCTACTTGATCAACACCGCGCGCGGAAAGATCTGCGATCGCGACGCCGTGGTCGCCGCGCTGGAGAGCGGTCAACTCGCCGGCTACGCGGGCGACGTGTGGTTCCCGCAGCCGGCCCCCGCCGACCACCCGTGGCGCACGATGCCGCACCACGGGATGACGCCGCACATCTCGGGATCGTCGCTGTCGGCGCAGGCTCGGTACGCGGCCGGAACTCGCGAGATTCTCGAGTGTTTCTTCGAGGCTCGACCGATCCGTGACGAGTACCTCATCGTCGACGGCGGTCGGCTCGCGGGCACCGGTGCGCAGTCGTACACGCCGGGCAATGCGACGACGGGGTCCGAGTCGAGCTCGTAGCGTTCAGGAACGATTTCGTCCGAGTCAGCGACTGTGACCGTCGGCCCCGCCCGGCGCGCCGGGCGCGACGACGAGTCGTAGCGATCCGACGAAGTGAGGCTGCGTGCGCAGCGCGCCGTCAGCGCGCATCCCACACGCCCGAGGCCAGGTCTTCGCGCAGTCGGCGAACGGCGCGCTCCTCGGCGGCGGGCTCGACGAATCCCCACGCCGATTGCGAACGCCGGACGGCCGACTCCAGGAACGCCTCGGGTCGGCCGTAGTACGCCTCGGTGAAGCCGTCGACGCAGTCGAGCGGTATCGGCATCTCGATGATCTGCGCGGCGGGAGTCACGAGCGCGTCGCAGATCGATTCGATCAACGGATACCGCCGCCGCTCGGCAACCATGAGCTCGGGCGCGTACTCCGCGAGCCAGAACCGATCCAACGCGGTGCCGTCGAACGTCAGCACGACGACCGGTCCGCGTGTGACGCGCCGCATCTCGCGCAACCCCCGCATCGAGTCCGACCACTGATGCACGGTCACGGTGGCCATGGCCGCGTCGAAGGCATCGTCGTCGAAGGGGAGCTCCTCGGCGCGGGCGTCGATCGCGGGCGCGAGATGACGACCACGTTGGGCTCGCATCGCGGCCGACGGTTCGACCGCGACGACATGACGATCTTCGGGTTCGTACGACCCCGCGCCCGCGCCGACGTTGAGCACCGTGCGGGCCGACCCCAAACCGGCATGCACGTACGCCGCGATCGCCGGATCGGTCCGGCGCCGCACGGCGTACCCCGTTCCGTGCGTCTCGTAGTCGAAGTCACCCGCGCGCTCGGTCATTGCGCTCCCCTCGCCGGCCCCGAAGGTACTGACCCGCGCCCGGCACCGGCCGTGCATTTCCCGACTCGGGAACACGGTGGATACCTGACGCCGATGTCAGGTACGGTCGACGAACCGACAACCATCCGGAGGCAGCAATGGTCGCATTGGTCGAGGGCCGGCAGTCGTTCATCGACGGCAAGTACGTCTCCGGAGACGGTCCCACGCTCGCGGTCGAGAACCCCGCGACCGAAGCGATCATCGCCGAGGTCGAGACCGCGTCCGTCGACCAGATCGAGCAGGCGATCGGCGCGGCGCGGCGAACGTTCGACGACGGCATCTGGGCGAACATGCCCGGCGCGGAGCGCGCCGCTGTCGTACGGCGCATGGCCGAATATCTCACCGATCGGCGCGACCTGCTCGTGTCGACGTTGATCGCCGAAGCCGGCGCGCCGAACGACAACGCGACGACGATCCAGATCGGTGCCGCCCTCGAACACGCGAACCTCATTCCCGAGCTGTACCTGCAGCTCCCGCAGCAGGAGTACAACCCACTCCCGCCGACCGGTCTCACCGCATCCGGCCAAGTCGCGGTGAGCATGAACGTCTACGAGCCCATCGGGGTCGTCGGCGCGATCTCCGCGTACAACTTCCCGTTCTACCTGAACGTGTGGAAGACGTTGCCGTCGCTGATGGCCGGATGCTCGGTCGTGTTGCGACCCAGCCCGCTCACACCGTTGTCGGCGATGTTGTTCGGCGAAGCGGCCGACTCGGCCGGACTCCCGCCCGGCGTGTTGAACGTGGTCATCGACCAACAGGTCGAGGGGGGCAAGCTCCTCACGTCGCATCCCGCGGTCGACATGGTCACGTTCACCGGTTCGACGCAGGTCGGGCGAGAGATCATGGCGCAGGCCGCGTCGACGGTGAAGAAGGTGCACCTCGAGCTGGGCGGGAAGTCGGCCGCGATCTATCTGCCCGAAGCCGCCGACAACGCGTGGCACATGTGCCTCGGTGTGTTCATGTCGCATCAGGGGCAAGGTTGCGCGCTCGACGACACGGATCCTGGTGCCGCACGACCGCAAGGCCGAGATCCTCGAGCGGGCGGCCGAGTTCGCGCGCCAGCTCCCGATCGGCGATCCCGTCGATCCCGCCGTCATCATGGGCCCGCTGATCACCGAGGCCCAGGTCGCCAAGTCGGAGCACTACGTCGCGGCCGCGATCGCGGAAGGGGCCACGCTCGTGAGCGGCGGCCAACGGCCCGAGCATCTCACCAAGGGCCACTTCTTCGAACCGACGGTGCTCGACCTGCCCGACAACTCCAACCCCGCCGCGCAGGACGAGATCTTCGGACCGGTTGCGTCGGTGATCGGTTACGACGACGTCGACGACGCGGTGCGCATCGCGAACGATTCCATCTTCGGGCTCGGCGGGATGGTGTTCGGCGAGACCAACCGCGCGACGGCTGTCGCCCAACGCATCCGGACCGGGACGGTATGGGTGAACGCGGCCGCGCCCAGCGCGTACGCACCGTTCGGCGGCTACAAGCAGAGCGGCGTCGGACGCGAGATGGGCCTGCACGGTTTCCGCGAGTACCAAGAGATCAAGCATCTGTACATCGGCTGACATACGTCGGCGAAGATCTGCGCAGATCGGTTCGCGAACGACGCGGCGCCGCCCGTAGGGTGAGCCGGTGAAGCCGATCCTGGTCGTACAACACGCCGAACTCGAAGGCCCGGCCGCGCTGCGCACCGAACTGCAGCGCGCGCAGTGCGAAGTCGCGGTGGTCCGCACCGATCTCGGTCAGCCGATACCGAGCGACCTGGCCGACTACGCCGCGCTCATTGTGATGGGCGGTCCGATGTCGGCGACCAGCGACGACGACTTCCCGACGCGCGCCGCCGAACTTGCGCTGTTACGGCACGCGCTCGCGGAGTCGGTTCCGACCCTGGGCGTGTGTCTCGGCGCGCAACTCCTCGCGACGGCCGCCGGCGCGCGCGTGTACCTCGGCCCCGAAGCCGAGATCGGCTGGCGGCCGGTCACCTTCACCGCGGCTGCGGCCACCGACGCACTCCTGTCCGGCATCGAGAGTCCGCTCACGGTGCTCCATTGGCACGGCGAGACGTTCGACCTCCCGGCCGACGCGGTGCACCTCGCGGAGTCCGCGCTGTATCCGAACCAGGCGTTCCGCCTCGGCGCGGTGGCGTGGGGGTTGCAGTTCCACGTCGAGGTCGACGACGAGGCCGTCGAACGATTCGTCACCGCGTTTCCCGAGGACGCGGCCCGGGCGCCGGGCGGAGCGGATTCGATCCGCGCCGACGCCCGCACCGCGACCACGCAACTGCGCGCCGTCCAAGCGCGCGTCGGTGCGCGCTTCGCGCAGCTGGCCCAGCAGCTGCCGTCGCCCCGGTAGGAGCGTCCCCGCCGTCTCGGCGCGGGTGCGCCGCGAGCGGAGGGTGATTACGCTCGCCTCGTCGCGGGTGCACCCCGAGCGACTCCCACCGCAGAATCGGAGACGAGCGATGACTTCGACGAACAGCCTGACGGGCCTGCGCCACGCGGACCGTTTCTTCATCGGCGGCGAATGGGTCGCGCCTTCGTCGAACGCGATGATCGACGTGATCGATTCGGGTACCGAGCAACTCTTCTTCCAGATCGCGGAAGCAAACGCGGCCGATATGTCGCGCGCCGTCACGGCGGCCCGCGACGCGTTCGACAACGGTCCGTGGCCGCGGCTGAGTCACAAGGAACGCGCCGACTACCTGCGCGCGCTCGGCGCCGGTCTGCAGGCGCGCGCCGAAGACCTCGGTCAGATCTGGCCGCGCGAGTCCGGCGTGCTGCACTCGATCGCGATGTACGGAGGCATGGGCGCGGCGGCGACCTTCGAGTCGTACGCGGCGTTGGCCGACACGTTCGCGTTCGAAGAACCGGCCCAGCCCACGATGGGCGGCACCTTCGGATTGCTCGTGCGGGAGCCGGTCGGCGTCGTCGGCGCGATCATCCCGTGGAACGGTCCGCTGGGGCTCATCTCCCACAAGATCGGGCCCGCGTTGCTCGCGGGATGCACCGTCATCCTCAAGTCGTCGCCCGAGGCGCCGGGCGAGGGCTACGTGGTCGCGGAAGTCGCGGAGGCGATCGGGCTCCCGCCGGGCGTGTTGAACGTGCTCACCGCGGACCGCGAGGTCTCCGAGCTCCTCGTGCGCGATCCCCGGGTCGACAAGATCACGTTCACGGGATCAACCGCCGCGGGCCGCCGCATCGCGTCACTGTGCGGCGAGCGCATCGCGCGTTGCACGTTGGAGCTCGGCGGAAAGTCAGCGGCCGTGATCCTCGACGACGCCGAACTCGCCGCCGCAGCGGGCGCGATTGCCGGCGCGGAGTGCCTCATCTCGGGCCAGGTCTGCTCTTCGCTCACCCGCATCGTCGTCACCCGCAACCGCCACGACGAGCTCGTCGAAGCGCTCGCAGGCACCTTCTCCCAAGTGCGCGTCGGCGACCCCTTCGACGCGCAGACCCAGATGGGCCCGCTCGCGATGAGCCGGCAACGCGATCGGGTCGAGGGCTACATCGCCAAGGGAATCGCCGACGGGGCCACCCTCGCGACCGGGGGCGGTCGACCCAAGGATCTGGAACGCGGTTGGTTCGTGGAGCCGACGGTGTTCGCCAACGTCGACAACGCCTCGACGATCGCCCAGGAGGAGATCTTCGGGCCGGTGCTGAGCGTGATTCCCGCCGACGACGAGCAGCACGCGATCGCCATCGCCAACGACACGATCTACGGCCTCAACTCCTCGGTCTTCACCAACGACGTCAACCGCGCCCGTGATGTCGCGCGCCAACTCCGCACCGGAACCGTCGGGCACAACAGCTTCCGCACCGACTTCGGAATCGCGTTCGGCGGTTTCAAGCAGTCGGGGATCGGGCGGGAAGGTGGCCAGGAAGGACTGTTCCCCTTCCTCGAGACCAAGACCGTGATTCTCGACGACACGCCCGACGGTTACTGACCGAGCCCGGCGCGCGCACTACAGCGCGGCGTAGCTCGCCACCGCGGCGTCGACCGCACCACCGCGACCTTCGGCCACACCGTGTTTGTGCAACACGTGTTCGAACGCGTCGAGCGTGGTCAGAACCGCCTCGGTGCGCGCGTTGTAGCCCATCGTGCCGATACGCCAGATGCGGCCCTGCAGCGGTCCGAACGACGAACCGATCTCGATGTCGAAATCGTGCAGGAGGTCGTCGCGCACACGTTCACCGTCGACGCCGTCGGGGATCTCGACCCCCACGACGTTGTTCATCTTGTGCTCGACGTCGCCGAAGATCGCGAGACCCAGCGCCTCGATGCCCGCGAGCATCGCCGCCCCGTGGCGGGCGTGGCGTTCGATCGCGGCGTCGATACCTTCGAGCAACAAGATGCGCGCGCATTCCAGAGCCGCGTACAACATCGACGTCGCCTCGGTGTGGTGGTTGAGCCGGCGTTCGCCCCAGTAGTCGAGGAGCATCGCGAGGTCGAAATAGTTCGAGCGGATGACGGTGTGCAACACGCTCATCTCGCGAGCGTCGTCGACACCACGGATACCCGACTCGACGTGCTTCCGGGCCACGATGCGCGACACCGCGCGCTCCGAGAGACTCACCGGCGCGCTCCCCGACGGCCCGGCGAGACACTTCTGCAGGCCGGCGCTGGCCGCGTCGAGCTCCCACGCGTCCATCGCAAACGGGTTGCCGCCGAGCGATGCGGTCACGTCGACGTACGACAACGCACCGTGCTCGTGACACACCCGGCCGAGACCCTCGAGCGGCTGACTCATCGTCGTGGAGGTGTCGCCCTGCACGAGCACGACGAGCTTGGGTTCGAAGCGCGCGACGGCATCGGCGATCTGATCGAGCGGGAAGACCTCGCCCCAGGGAACGTCGATGCGGTGCACGTCGGCACCGCAGCGTTCGGCGATCTCGACGAGCAGCAAACCGAAGCGGCCGAAGACCGGGACGAGCACCCGATCGCCGGGTTCGATGAGCGACACGAGTACCGCTTCGATGCCCGCGCGGGCGGTGCCGTCGACGAGAAGCGTCGCGTCGTTCGTGGTGCGGAACACGTCGCGGTACAGCGCCATCACGCGGTTCATCGCCCCGGTCATCACCGGGTCGAACTGACCGATCAGCGGGGTCGACAACGCGCGCAGGACGCGCGGGTCGGCGTTGATCGGTCCGGGCCCCATGAGCAGACGCGCGGGCGGATCGAACGGCTCGAGCAGATCGTCGCGGTCGACCACGTCACATACGCCCGGCGGGGAACATGCTCGTCCAGTGGCGGGCGATGTCGACGCGGCGGCAGACCCACACGTCGTCGTGCGCACCGATGTGATCGACGAGGTGCTCGAGCGCGGCGAAGCGCCCCGGTCGGCCGATGATCCGCGCGTGCAGCCCGATCGACAGCATCTTGGGCCGCGATTCGCCCTCCGCGTACAGCACGTCGAACGCATCGCGGCAGTAGGCGAAGAACTGCTCGCCGGAATTGAAACCCTGCGGCGTCGCAAAGCGCATGTCGTTCGTGTCGAGCGTGTACGGCACGACGAGGTGCGGCTGACCGTCGACCGACACCCACGCGGGCAGATCGTCGGCGTAGGAATCGGAGTCGTAGAGGAAGCCGCCGTGCTCGACGACGAGGCGGCGCGTGTTGGGCGAGTCGCGGCCCGTGTACCAACCGAGCGGCGGCGCACCACACAGGTCCGTGATGATGCGCACCGCTTCGGCCATGTGGGCGCGCTCGGTTTCGATGTCGACGTCCTGATAACTGATCCAGCGCAACCCGTGCCCCGCGATCTCGTGGCCGGCCTCTACGAGCGCCGGCACGATCGCGGGATTCGCCTGCAACGCCCGGGCGACTGCGAACGCGGTCAGCGGGAGACCGCGGTCGGCGAACAACCGGAGCACCCGCCACACTCCCGCCCGGCTGCCGTATTCATAGAGCGACTCCATGCTCAGGTGGCGATCGGCGAACGGCTGCGCGTTGACGATCTCCGACAGGAACGTCTCCGACGCCGGGTCGCCGTGCAGGACGTTGTTCTCGCCGCCTGCTTCGATGTTGAGCACGAACGAGACCGCGATGCGCGCACCGTTGGGCCACCGCGGGTTCGGCGGTTCCGGTCCGTAGCCGACCATGTCGCGGGGATAGTCGGGTGCGGCGGGCGCGTCGCCCCAGCGCGGCGGTGTGGGCGGGGTCATGCCGCGAAACTCATGACGCGGGGACAACCGGGGTCGGCGCCAGGCGCTGATCGAGCGCGATCATCGTGTCGAGCAGCAGTTGCGCGCCGGCCACGAGATGCTCGGGGTCGGTGCGCTCGTCGGGCGAGTGGCTGACCCCGCCGATGCTCGGCACGAAGATCATGCCGATCGGGACTGCGCGGCCGACAATCTGGGCGTCGTGCCCGGCGCCGCTGGTCAACTCGCTCCACGGGCGCCCGGAACGCGCGGCCGCGGCGCGGATCACCTCGACGATCACCGCGTCGGCCGACACCGGCGGAACGTACTGGCCCCAGTTGACGATGATCGTCAGCCCGCGGCGAGCCGCGATGGCGCGCATCGCCAGTTCGAACGCCGGCTTGGCGTTCAGCAGCGTCTCCGCGTCTTCGTCGCGCAGCTCGGCACTCACGACCACACGCCCGGGCACGACATTGCGCACGTTGGGCCGCACGCGGAGGTGCCCGCTGGTCGCGACCCGCACGACCCGATCGTCCGCGAGCTGCTCGACCGCGAGCACGACCTCGGCCGCGGCGGTCAGTGCGTCTTGGCGCAGGTTCATGGGCGTGGTGCCGGCATGATTGGCCGCGCCGACGATGTCGACGTCGACTCCGAGGCGGCCGGTGATCGCGGTCACCACCCCGAGCTGACGTTCGGCGGTGTCGAGGACCGGACCCTGCTCGACGTGCAGTTCGACGAACGCGGCGACCGTGTCCGCCGCCCACGCCGCGCCGGCGATTTCTTCGGGATCGCCGCCCGCGTCGCGCAGACGCCGGGCGAGCGTCACGTCGTCGTCGTCGGGTCGCGCCAGCTCGTCGGCGGTGACATCCCCGACGAGGGCCCGGCTCCCGACCATGCCGAGGGTGCCGCGTGCACCTTCCTCGTTGGCGAACGCCGTGACGATCAGGTCGTGCCGGAGCTCGGATCCGGCGAGGTACAGAGCCGCGGCAACCTCGACCGCGGCAACCACTCCGTACGCGCCGTCGAAGGGGCCCGCGTCGACCACCGTGTCGAGGTGGCTGCCGGTCGCCACTGCTCCACCGGCGTTCGCCGTTCCCGGGCGGCGCCCGATCAGATTCGCGGCCGCGTCGACAACCGGCGCGAGCCCGGCTTCGATCATCCATTCCGCGACCCGCGCCCGGGCTTCCACGTCGAGCACCCCGTAGGCCTCGCGCGTCACTCCCCCGCTGTCGGTCGCACCGATGGCGCGGAGTTCGTCGAGGCGCGCAACGAGGCGCGCTCCATCGATGCACGGCGACGACGGCGCGCGCTCGGCACTCACGCTTCGACCAACTGTTCGATGCGGAGCGCGGCGATGCGTTGCACTTGTTCGAGGGCCGCCGTGCGCTCGGCAGCCGCGGAGTGCTCGAGCCGCTCGTCGAGCGCGGCGAGGATGTCGGTGGGCTCCAGCCCGCGCACCGCGATGATGAACGGGAACCCGAAGCGTTCGAGATCGCGCGCGTTGGCCGCCACGATCCGGGTGCGAGTCTGCGCATCGAGCTCGGTCAGGCCCGCCGACCGCTGCTCGCTCCGCGACTCGTCGGTCATCGGCGTGGCCGCCGCGAGTTGCGGGTGGGCGCGGATCAGGGCGAGTACGTCGGTTTCGTCGAGTTGGTCCGCCGCGGCGCGGAAGGCGTCGACCAGTGCCGTGCGGTCGGCGAAGGGGCGCGCCGACCACGCGGCTGCGGCGAGCGCGGGCGTCGATTCGTAGACGCCGCCGAAGCGCGCGACGAACGCGTCGTGGTCGAGGTGATTCACGGCGTCGATCGCGGTCATGGTGGATGGCACCGACGTTCAACTACCCCGGTAGGTCGTGTACGACCAGGGCGTCACCAGGAGCGCGACATGGAGGTGATCGACTCCGGCCGTCACGCCGAACCGGATGGGCACGATGTCGAGGTAGCGGGAGTCGGCCGGGGATTCGGCGCTGGCCGCGAAATAGTCGCCGACCGCGTAGGTCAACTCGTACCGACCCGCTCCGAGTTCGGGCCCGGCCAGCAACGGTTCGTCGGTGCGGCCGTCGGCGTTGGTCACGACATTCGCAATTGGGCTCAGGATCGTGCTCGCGGCCGACGCCGCATCGAGGCGGGAGAGCACGATGCGCATGCCCGCCGCCGGTCGGCCGCAGGTCAGGTCGAGAACGTGGGTGGTGAGGCTCATCCGTTCCTCATCGGCCGGACTTCATCGGGCCGGACTTCATCGGCAGGGCCCGGAAAGTATGGACTTGGCGATCCCGTTGAGGATGTTCACGCCGTCTTCCCCGGCCAGCTCTTCGTACCACAACGCGGTCTGGGCGGGATCGGCCCCGTGGGTCACGCGGGCCCGGTCGGCGGCGCGGCGCAGGATGTCGGCCGCCCGCGGCACCCGTTCCGCGGAATAGCGCTGCAGCGCGTCCTCGACGCCCACGTTCGTCGTCTCGAGATAGTTCGCCAGCACGAGCGCATCCTCCATCGCCATGCACCCGCCTTGGCCGAGATCAGGCGCGGATGTGTGCGCAGCATCGCCGAGCAGAACTACTCGGCCGCGGGCGAACGAGTTGATGGGGTCGTGTGAATGGATCGCGAGATCCGCGACGCCTTCGGGCGAGATCGCGTCGATGAGTCGTTGCACGTCTGCGTTCCATCCCGCGAAGTGTTCGCGCAGCGCGGCGCGCGGATCTTGTTCCTGCACCGTCGCGGCGGCGATCGGTACGTCGAAGAAGAAGTACTGCCCGTCGCGCACCGGCATCGTCGACACCCGATGACCGCGACCGACGCACATCGTCCACGTTCTCGGGTCGCCGAGGGCGGCGGCGTCGGGCACGAGACCGTTCCAGTTGTGGTAGCCGAGGTAGGTGCGCGGGGTCTCGTGTCCGAGCACATGGGCGCGCACGCGCGAATGCGTACCGTCGGCCGCAACCGCGAGATCACCGGTGAGTTGGTCGCCGTTCTCGAGGTGCACCACCACGCGATCGCCCGAGTCGTCGATCCTGCGACACCGCTGCCCGGTGGTCACGCGCGCCGCGCCGACCGCACCGAGCAGAAGCGCCTGCAGATCGGAACGCCGCACCGGATACGGATATTCGCCGACCCGTTCGACGAGCGGTGCGAGGCTGAAGTCGCACAGGCCGGCACCCTGCGCGTCCCGGTAGGCCATCCGTTCCATCCGGCCGCCCACGGCCGCGAGATCGGCGCCGAGGCCGAGAGCGTCGAGAACCTTCACCCCGTTCGACCACAACGAGATGCCGGCGCCCATGGGCCGGAGCTCACGCGCCTGCTCGATGACCCGAACGCGGTGACCGCTGCGCTGCAGCGCGACGGCCGAGGTCAGGCCGCCGATTCCGGCTCCGATGACGATGGCGTCGAGGTCGTGCACGGGTCAGATCGGCCGTCTTGAAGATGTATACACTGGCCGCGATACTAGACGGGTGTCGTCCCCGTGGGCGACAGAAGCAGCAGATCAGAACGGCAATCCCGGTCGGAGGGTCCTGCATACATGGCGCATCGAGCACCATCGGAAGAGCTGCCCGCGAGCGAGCGGCTCGGCTACGAATCCACGTACGCGCAGCTCCGCCGCGAGCTGCTCTCCGACGCGATCCTCCCCGGTGAACGGCTGCGCGAAGTCGAGCTCGCCGGGCGGCTCCGGGTCAGCCGAACTCCGGTGCGGGAAGCGCTACGGCGGCTCGAGAGCGACGGCTTCGTGCAACGCGGCGCGGGCGGCGGACTCGTTGCGACGCCGACCGGCCCCGACGACCTCGGCGACATCGGGCTCCTGCGCATCGAGATCGACGGATTGGCGGCCCGGCTCGCGGCAACCCGGGGAGTCGAGCAGGACTGGGATCACGCGTTCTTCCTCGTCGCCCAACTCCGCACCGCGGCCGACGACGCCGAGCTCGCGCACACGCACCTGATGCTGCACCGGGAGATCTACTCGATCGCGTTCAGTCCGCGCCTGGCCGCGTTCTTCAACGGCCAACTGCTCCCCTACATCGAAGAGGCCGTCAACGTCGGGCCCGGCACCGTCTCCGATCCCGAAGGCGCGTTCCATCAACACCTCGGACTCGTCCACGCGCTGTCGAGTGGCGACGTCGAGCTCGCGGTGCGCACGAGCCGCGATCACGCCGCGTCGGGAGTGCGCTACGCAAAATCGCGTTCCGAGATCGCCGGCCCATGAACGCCGAGCCGTTGCGCGGCTACTGGCATCCCGTCGGGTGGAGCTCCGCGCTCGGCGAACAACCGGTGTCGACGTTGTTGCTCGGCGAACGGCTGGTGCTGTGGCGCACGGCTGACGGTGACATGAACGTCGCGCCCGACCGGTGCCCGCATCGCGGGACCGCGCTGTCGCTCGGCACGGTCGAAAACGACTGCCTGGTGTGTCCGTATCACGGCTGGCAATTCCGGGCCGACGGCGCGTGCGTCGAGATGCCGCAGCTCCCCGAAGGAGCAACCATCCCGGCGCGGGCGCGGATCGACAAGCTGCGGTGCGAGGAGCGGTACGGACTCGTGTGGGTCGTGCTCGACGATCCCGTAGCCGACATTCCCGCCTTCCCGGAATGGGACGATCCCGCGTACCGCCATGTGGAATGCCCGGCCTACACGTGGACATCGAGCGCGCCGCGCATGGTCGAGAACTTCACCGACTTCGGCCACCTCGGTTGGCTGCACGACGGGTACCTCGGCACCAAGGACGACATGGTGGTGCCCGCGCACACCGTTTCCGACACCGGGCCGGACCTCCGCTACGAGCTCACGATGAACGTCCCGAACACGAACGACGAGTTCGCGATCACCGACGTATCCGGCGAACGGGGGACACAGACCAACACGTATGTGTTGAGCCTGCCCCACACGATCTGGTTGCAGTGCACGTACCACGACACCGGCAATCACCGGACGTTGTTCTTCGTCGCCCAGCCCCGCACCGAGACCGAGTCGACGGGATACTGCTACCAGTCGCGCGACTACGACCACGACGGCAACGACGCCGCCTACGCCGACTTCCAGGACCTGCTCGCGGAGCAGGATCGGATCATCATCGAGAGTCAACTCCCGCGCGAGCTGCCACTCGATCTCGCCGACGAGTTGCACCTCCCGTTCGACAAGGTCGCGATCGCGTACCGACGCGCGCTGAAGCGAATCTCGGAACCCGCATGAGCGCCGCGCCGCAGGAGAACTTCGAGGTCGACCTCTCGACGCCGCGCGCGGTCGTGGTCGACGGTGTGCGCGCGGTGGCGTGGACGGGCGCCGACGGCGAGACCTGCGTGGCGCGCGATGTGTGTCCGCACCGACGCGCGCCCCTCTCCGCGGGAACTGTCGTCGACGGCGTGCTCACGTGCCCGTACCACGGGTGGAGCTACGACGGCGCCGGCCGGTGCGTGAACGTGCCCGCCATCGGACGCGAGGGCCGCATCCCGCCGCGCGCCCGACTCGACATGCTCCCCGTACCCGACGAGCTGACCGCCGCCCCGCCGGTCGCCGATGCGGACGCGCCGGAAGGCTCGTTGGCGGAGAAACCCGACTGGCTCGACGGCGACACCGCGGGCTTGGAGCACTTCTGGCACCCGGTCGCCCGACTGAGCGAGGCGCCGACCGAGCCCGCCGTCGTCGTGGACGTCGAGCTCCTCGGTCGGACATGGCAGATCGCGGCCGACGCTGCCGGCGGGTGGCACGCGCACTCGGGCGATCAGTCGGCGTGGGGCGTTGTCGCGCACATCGATCACGTCTGGCTCGCGCCGCGCGAACCGATCGCGCCCCTGCCGGTTGCAGTCGAGTGGGGCACCGAGGGCTGGCACCACCGTCGACTCAGTCGGACGGAGGGCCGGTTCGGAGTTGGGCTGCTGATCGACAACCAGTTCGACGCCGGCCACTTCCCGTTCGTCCACACCACCACGTTCGGCACCCCGGCCGCGGCTGCGACTCCGGAGTCGGACGTTGTGCGCGCAGGCACCACGGTCACGTCGGTGATGCGCATCCCCATCGCGGCCGGCAACGATCCGCGTGCGTTGGTCGGCGATCGTCCGCTGCAACAACATCGCACGATGCGCTACGAGTACCACGCGCCGTTGTGGCTCCGGCTCCGCCTCGACTATGAAGACATGGGTGGCTCGACCGTGATCTTCTTCGCGTTCACACCCGTGGCGGCCGGACGGGCCCGGATGGACATCGACGTGCTCTTCCAACACCCCGATGGATTCACCGACGAGAAGCTCGACGCGCGCGTCGCGTTCGAGGAGCGCGTGATCGCCGAGGACCTCCGCCTACAACGACTCTTCGAAGACCTGCGGCTCCCACTCGATCCGAGCGTTGAGGTCTCGACCAAGGCCGATCGGCTCAGCCTGCAGTGCCGGCAGGTGCTGCGGGAGATGCTCGCAGTGGCCCGCCGGGTCGACGAGCCCGAATCCGCCAAGACCGTATCCGCCAAGACCGAATCCGCCAAGACCGAATCCGCCAAGACCGAATCCGCCAAGACCGAATCCGAATGACGCCGCTCGACACCGGGACCGGGACGATCCTCGGTTCCACCTACGTCACTGCGAACGCGGACACGCTCCGTTGGGGTCGGCTGCCGACGCCCGACGCGGACCCCGTTGCGACGATGAAGTCGGGCGCGGTGATCACGTTCGACACGGTGAGTCACGAGGGTCTGCTCGCCGACCAAGGTGCCGATCCGGTCGCGTTCTTCGGCCAGTGGGGCATCGGTCCGAACGAGATCCTCGACGACGTCCGCGCGCTCGCCGGGAGTGCACTTTCTCGGGTTGTGGGCGACGGTCCGCACGCGGTTCTCGGTCCGGTCGGCGTCGCCGGCGCGCAGCCCGGCGATGTGATCTGCGTCGAACCCATCGAGCTCGCGTACCGGCTCGACTACGGGATCGTGAGCAACCGGCACGGTCGTGGTGTGCTCGCGGGCGTGATGCCGCTTCCGGACTCCGACGGCGTCGAGCCCGCCGTCGTCTCGACGCTCGCGCGCGTCGAGTCGACGACGCGCGGCTGCATCGACGCGCGCCAAGGCCGACCGCTGCGCTTCGACCTGCGGCCGTTCCTGGGCCTCGTCGGAGTCACGCCCGCGGCCGAGACCGCGCTCGATTCGACACCGCCCGGCGTGTACGGCGGCAATCTCGACATCCGCCACCTCGGGCGCGGGAGCAAGCTCTTCCTGCCGGTGCAGACGCCCGGCGCCGGCCTCTATGTCAGCGATCCGCACTACGCCCAGGGCAACGGCGAAGTCGCACTTACCGCTTTCGAAGCACCGCTGCGCGCCAGCCTGCGCGTGACGCGGCTCGATTCACCCGAGGCCCGGGCGCTGGGCGCGCTGATGGCCGCACCCTGGGGCGAGACATCGACGCACACGATCCTCGTCGGCTTGGGCTCCACGCTCGACGAGGCCATGCGCGCGTGCGTGCAGCGCGCGGTGTCGTTCGTGTGCGCGGCGACCGGCGCGGACGACGCGTCGGCGTTGGCGTTCCTTTCCGCGGCGGCCGATTTCGAGATCTCGCAGGCTGTCAATCTTGTCGTCGGCATCCATTGCCTCATCCGGACATCCGACATTCGATGACGGCTTCGCCCGACGCCGCGCCCGATGGGCCGACCATCGTGGCGCCGGTCGACACGGTCGGAGCGTTCGTCGGGCGGCCGCACGTCCTCGCGAGAGGCGCGCCGACCGGGCCGCTGGCGGCTACAACGTGCGCGGTGAAGGACGTGTTCGACATCGCGGGGACCGTGACCGGCGCCGGGAACCCGACGTTCGCGGGCGCGCGCTCACCCGCGGTCGCCCATGCACGCGCCGTCGAGCTGGTGGTCGCCGCGGGCTCGACCGTGATCGGCAAGACGATCACCGACGAGCTCGCCTACTCGCTGTCCGGAACGAACGTTCACTTCGGCACTCCGGTCAACGTCGCCGCGCCGGGCCGCGTTCCCGGTGGATCGTCGGCCGGCTCCGCGGCCGCCGTCGCCGCCGGGTTGTGTGACTTCGCACTCGGCACCGACACCGGCGGATCGATCCGGGTGCCCGCGAGCTACTGCGGCCTCTGGGGCTGGCGGCCGACGTTCGACGCGGTGAGTGCCGACGGAGTCGTACATCTCGCCCGTTCGTTCGACACGGTCGGCGCGTTCGCGCGATCGCCGGAACTCCTCGCGGGGTCGCCGACGTGTTGCTCGACACGCAGCCGGATCCTTCGCCGTCCGGCGCTGGGTCGGCCGTTCGCGTCTCGGAGTTGTTCGCCGTCGCCGACCCGGACGCGTCCGATGCAGTGCGCGCCGCGACCGAAGCATGGGTCGAACCCGATGACCTCGAGTTGGGGATCGATCTCGCGGCCGCGGCCGACGCGTTCCGCGCGCTCCAGGGGCGCGAAGCCTGGGCCGAACACGGCGCCTGGATCGACCGCGCGCATCCCGCGCTGGGGCCGGGCATCGCCGAACGCTTCGCGGCCGCGTCACGCGTCACGACCGAAGACGGCGCCGGCGCGGCCGAGCTGCGTGCCCACGTGCGACGAGTGATCGAGGCCGCGACCGCAGGCGGCCGGATTCTCGTCGGACCGGCAGCCGTCGGCGGCGCGCCCGCCGTCGACGCGCCCGTCGAGGGGCGTGCGTCGCATCGCTTCGGGACGTTGCAACTCACCTGCCTGGCCGGTCTCGCGGGCGCGCCCGTCGTGGCGCTGCCGATCGCACACGTAGACGGGCTGCCGCTCGGCGTGGCGTGCATCGGCGCGCCGGGCACCGACCGCCGACTCCTCGGCTGGACCGCGGAGCAGTTCGCCCGATGACGCCGCTCGACATCGTGCTCGCGGGGGGCGCGGGCTTCGCCGCGGGCGCGATCAACGCGCTCGCGGGTGGCGGCACGCTCATCTCCTTCCCGATCCTGGTCGCGCTCGGGTTGCCGCCGATCTCGGCGAACATCACGAACACCGTGGCACTCAGCCCCGGCTACCTCGGCGGTGCGCTCGCCCAACGCAAGGCGATCGCGGGTCAGGCACACCGCCTGCGCGCGCTCGCCGTCGCGGCCGGGGTCGGTGGCCTGATCGGGTCGGTGCTGTTGCTCTTCACGAGCGACAGCACGTTTCGCAACCTCATTCCCATCCTGTTGTTCGTCGCGACCGCACTGCTTGCCCTCCAGGATCGGATACGGGTCGCGCTGCGCATCGGGCAACCCGCGCCGAGTCCGGCCGGGGTCGGCGACGAAACGACCGCCGGCACCGACAGCGACACCGTGCCGGTTGGCAGGTCGGATCCGCGGTGGCTCTTCATTCCCGTCCTGGCCGTCTCCGTCTACGGCGGCTACTTCGGCGCCGGGCTCGGCATCATGCTGCTGGCGGTACTCGGCATCGTGTTGCACGACCGCCTGGATCGCCTCAACGCACTCAAACAAGTGCTCGCGTTCGTGATCAACGCGACTGCGGCGACCTTCTTCTTGTTCTCGGGTCGGGTGTATTGGGTCGTCGCGCTCGTGATGGCCGTGACCAGCTTGTTGGGAGGCAGCGCGGGTGGACGCCTGGCCGGCTCCATCAAGCCCGCCCATCTGCGGGTGGTGGTGGTGGTCATCGGATTCAGCGTCGCGGTCGGGTACGCAGCAAAAACCTGGTTGTGAAAAACCGGGTTGTGAACCCGCGCCGAATGATCGAATGGACGGATGGACGCTTTCACCGCTCCGGTCTGGTCGTCGATCGCGCTCGTCACGATCGACATGCAACGCGACACTCTCGACGGACAGCCGCTGGCGGTCGCGGGAACGTCTGAGGTCGTACCGCGGGTCGCCGCGCTCGCGGACGCGTTTCGGGCCGCGGACCGGCCGATCGTCCACGTCGTGCGGCTGTACACACCCGGCGGCGAGAACGCCGACCTCGTTCGGCGCCAGACACTGGCCGATGGCAACTCGTTTCTCGAACCCGGCACCGGCGGCGCGCAGCTCGCGCCCGGGATCCTGGCCGCGCCGCTCGAGCTCGACGCCGGTCGATTGCTCGCGGGCGGTGCGCAGCGGGTGGGGTCAAGGGAATGGATCATCTTCAAGCCCCGCTGGGGCGCGTTCTTTCAGACGACGCTCGAGGTGCTGCTGCGCGGCGAAGGCGTGACGACCGTCGCGGTCGCGGGGTGCAACTTCCCCAACTGTCCGCGCACCACCGTCTACGAAGCGAGCGAGCGTGACCTCCGCGTCGTCTTGGCCGAGGATGCCGTTTCCGGCGTCTACGACCGCGGACTCGCCGAGATGCGCGGGATCGGAGTCGAGGTCGTGTCGACTGCCGAGATCATCGATCGCGTCGCCGGCGCCCGTTCGAACTGAGGCAGAATCCGGCAATGCGGCTCGGGATCGCACATCACTACGGCTGGGCGGTCGCGGTTACCGCCGCGCCCGACCACACCGTCGTCGACCGCCGCCGGATCGAGTTGATTGAGCCCGGGCTACCGGCCGCACCGATCCATCACGAGGGCGGACCGCATCTCATGCACCGCACGGGCGACCCGCTCGACGACGACGCGCTGGCCGAGTTGGTGGCCGAGGTACACGCATCGGTCGTGCGGACAACGTCGACCGCGCTCGACGAACTGACCGCAGCGGTCGGCGGTCCCATCGAGTCGATATCAGTTCGCGCCTGGCCGGACGACTTCCCCGACGACATCGCCATTCTCCGCCGGGTGCCGTACGAGAGCCGGGCCGACTCGGTCATGTACTGCCAGATCCTCGCCGAGCTCGGTGCTGAACGGGGCTGGCAGGTGTGCCTCTACGACGCCAAGCAGGTAGAGGCCGACGCCATCCGTGCCCTGGGTAAGCGCGGCGAGGATGTGCTGCGTAGCCCACGCGTCACGCTGGGCGCCCCGTGGTCGAAGGACCATCGCCAAGCGCTCGCGGCAACGATCATCGCGGCGCGTTAACCACCGGTCGGCGACGCTCGGTAGCGTCGCGGTGTGAGCGAGACAAGCAGTGACGAGTCGCGCGACGGGGTGAAGTTCACGCACCTCGACGATCCTCTGTTCGACGGAGCCGACGCGACCAAGCGTGACCTCGTGGAGTATCTCGACGCGGTCCGCGATCGCATCATTCCCGTGCTGAAGGACCGACCGCTTTCCGTGATTCGGGTGCATCGCGGCCAGGCACCGTTCATGCAGAAGAACGTCCCGAAGTACACGCCATCATGGATCGCCACCGTGACGCTCTGGGCGGAGACGTCGAAGCGCGACGTCTCGTACGCGTTGTGCAACGACCGGCGCACGCTCCTCTGGTTCGCGAACCAGCGCGCGGTCGAATACCACCCGACGCTCACACGGGTCGATCGTCCGGATCGCATGACCCATCTGGTGCTCGACCTCGATCCGCCGGACGTCGAGGCGTTCTCGATGGCGGTCGGCGCCGCGCACCTCGTGCGCGCCGCGCTCGCGGAAGTTGGGCTCGAAGGTGCGGTCAAGACCAGTGGGGCCAAGGGCGTTCACGTGTTCGTGCCGATCGATGACCACGCGCCACCGGAAGACGCGGCCGCGGCGACCCGCGCCATCGCGGCCCGCGCCGAACGTCTCGATCCCGCGCTCGCGACCACGGCGTTCATGAAGGAAGACCGCGGTGGGAAGGTATTTGTCGACTCGACGCGCGTGGGTGGGGCGACGGTCGTCGCGGCGTACAGCCCGAGAGTGCGCCCGGGTACGCCGGTGTCGTTTCCCCTCGACTGGGATCAGCTCGACGCGGTCTCCCCCGCCGACTTCACGGTTCACACCGCGCTCGAACGCCTCGGCGAGACGGATCCGTGGGCGACGCAGATGCCCGACCCGCAGCGGTTGAGTGCGGATCTCGTCGCCGAGGGACACTCCATCCCGGTCGCGCGCGTCCAGGCGATGCACGAAGGCAAACGGCGCGCCCGCGCCCGTCGTCAGTAGAGCTGCCCGAGCGAGGAGTGCGTCCTAGAACGGCGCGATGCAGAAGCCGTTTTGGAAGCTGAACTCCGCGGGAAAGCTGATCGCGAGAAGCGTGAGCGCCATGACCGCCACCGCCGCGGCGACGGTCCAGTACCGGGTATGCGTCGGCCATCTGATGAGGAGAATGCCCAAGACGGCGAGCGGCAGCACCGCCGCGAGAACGACACCCGCGTCCACCAGGCTCGGCTGGGCGCGCCCACACAGCGTCGTGGGCGGATCGAGGACGTCCCGAACGCCGAGGACGGACACGACGGCCGCGAAGGCCAGGTCCGAGACCAACAGTGCCCGTGCCACCCGTACCCGACTGGTGTTGATCGGAGCGTCGCTGCTCATGACGTGGGCGACCGAGCCCGCCGGGCGCGACCATCGCGCACGTGCAATTAACGGACGCCCTGTTCGTCCACTTGAGAACGACGATGAGTTTCGGGAAAAGGATGAGTCTCTATGAGTATGGAAACAACAAACCTCGGTGCAGCCGATGGGCTGGACGCAATCGAGTGGTCCCTCGTCGAGACGCAGCTCATCGACCTGCTGATGCACGATGACCCGCGCTCGCCGAACCGATCCACGTTCTGGCTGACGACCCTGAACGCCGACGGAAGCCCGCACGTGACAAGTGTCGGCGCGCTTTGGCACGCGGGCTCATGCTGGTTCCAAACCGGCGAACGCACCCGCAAGGCGAAGAACGTCGCCCGTGATCCGCGTTGCACGGTCAGCGTCGCCACGAAGAGCTTCGACGTGATGGTTGCCGGCGAAGCCCGACGCGTGACCGACCCGAAGATCGTCAGCGAGCTCGCCGCGTTGTGGGCGCAGAGCGGGTGGCCCGCGCAGCCCGACGCCGCGGGAACCGGCATCACCGCGCCATTCAACGCGCCGACCCTCGGTCCGCCGCCCTGGTTCGTCTACGAGGTCAAGCCGCGTACCGCCACGGCAGTCGGTACCGCCGAAGACACACCGGGTTCAACGCGCTGGCGGTTCTGACCGTTGGGCGATTTCTCGATCGCGGCCGGAAGCCGAAGGCCGTACCGGCCGCGATCGAACTCTCGAAGCGCGCCTACGCGCGGTCAGCTCCCAACCGTCGCCGTGAGGCCGTCGACTTTCATCTCGCAGTACTCGTTGTCGGCGTACGGTCCGACCGCACCCTCGACGACCGCGCGCACCGCCGCGACGGATTCGCCTTCCCAGATGCAGATGCCGAGACGGTTATCACGCGACGACGCGTGCACCGGCAGCGCGACACCGGGAGGGAGCCCGCCCGCCAGTGCCTTGGCCTCCGCTTCCTCGAACCCCAGCGGGTCGTGGATTCGATGAATGACTGTCACAAACATGGAAACCCCTCCATCATTCGTCAACGGCGCGAGTGATCTACTTGCGAGGACGACGATGGCAGCCGGGACGCATCACTTGCGCATCACCCGTGGGTTCCGGACATCCCGAGGCTGATCAGGGAATATGCACACCGGAAGTGCTGCGGGCGCGTCTTCTCGGCGAGACCGATCGGCAGTTATGGGGTCCTCCTGCTGCATCCGTGGGTGTGTGCAGGGTTGGTCCGCGAGTGCACCCCGCCTGATTCCTAGGTTCGGAGTTGCTTAACGACTTCGATCCAGGAGGTAAGGCGGGGTGCGGAACAAGAGCGTATGGGAACGCGCGTGTGGGCTCACGCGAACGGTTGTTGAAGATGTCGTTTTCGATGACGACGCGGACGCGATCGTGGTGTCGGTGCGGCCCGTCGCGAGGGCGCGCAGCCGGTGCGGGCTATGTGGTCGGCGGTCGCCGGGTTACGACGTCGGTGACGGTCGCCGGCGGTGGCGAGCGTTGGATCTGGGCACCACGAAAGTGTTCCTCGAGGCGAACGCGCCGCGGGTTCGGTGCCGGACGCATGGGGTGACGGTCGCGGCGGTGCCGTGGGCGCGTCACGGTGCCGGCCACACCCGCGATTTCGATGATCTCGCGGCCTGGTTGGCGGTCCGGGCGTCGAAGAGCGCGGTGATGGAACTGTTACGCGTCGCGTGGCGCACGGTCGGGTCGATCGTGACGCGCGTGAACGCGGATATCGACGCGACCGTCGATCGTCTCGACGGGTTGCGTCGGATCGGGATCGACGAGATCTCCTACAAGCTCGGGCACCGCTATCTGATCGTGGTCGTCGATCATGATCGTGGCCGGCTGGTGTGGGCCGGACCGGGCCGCAACGACACCGCCCTGGAAGTGTTCTTCGACGAGCTCGGCCCCGAACGAGCCGCGCTGCTCACCCATGTTTCTGCCGATATGGCTGACTGGATCGCCCGGGTCGTCGCCGACCGCGCCCCGAACGCGCTGCGGAGCGCGGATCCGTTCCATGTGGTCGTGTGGGCGATCGAAGCGCTCGATATCGAACGGCGCCGCGCCTGGAACCAAGCCAAGGGACGACGCACGACCCGCGGTCTCGGTCTCGCCCGCCAAGGACGCTCGACCGGCGACGCGCAACACATCTCGAAGTCGCGTTACGCGCTATGGAAGAACCCCGGTGATCTCACCGGCCGTCAACGCGCCCAACTTGATTGGATCGCCAAGACCGACCCGCGCCTGTGGCGCGCCTACCTCCTCAAAGAAGGGCTGCGTTACGCGTTCGCCGTGAAAGGCAACGACGGAAAGAGCGCGCTCGACCGCTGGGCGAGTTGGGCGCGCCGATCGCGGATCCCCGCGTTCGTGCAACTCCAACGCCGGATCCGAACGCACCGCGAAGCGATCGACATCGCGCTCGACACCGGCCTCTCCCAAGGGCTCATCGAATCCACGAACAACAAGATCCGGCTCCTGACCCGCGTCGCGTTCGGATTCCACCGACACGAACCACTCATCGCGCTCGCGATGCTCGCCCTCGGATCACACCCACCCCGCCTCCCCGGCCGCGAATGAACCCACGGATACGACAGGAGAACCAGTTATGGCGCGCGGGACCCGACCCTTCAATGCGTCAGATCCCAGATCGACGTGTCGTCGATGCGTCGATCCGGGGGACGACCGAGGAGTTCTTCCGCGAGTGCGACGTGCTTCGTTTCGCCGAGCTTCGAGTATCCGACGATGAACATCGTGGCGTGGGATGCGCGCAGCTCGGAGCGCGCGGCGTCGAGGTCCTCGGGAGTCGGTTCGCCCTTGTACGGGCGGTTGCTCGTGATGTCGATGCCGAAGAGCATCAGGAGCGTCTGCGCCGACGGGAAGTATGACGGCGTGGCGTACGAACCGATGGCGTGCAGCGCATGGCCGCCGACTTGGCGGAAGCGCATATCCGAGTTGACCTGCCAGAGTTGCGCCGAGTTGTTCGCAGCCGTCGCCATGGGCGCGATCATCACGACGCTTCCGTTCGGGATCGAGGATCGGTTGGCTGCGTCGAACAGCGCGGGCGTCGCGACGAGGTGAGGTGTCGCCTCTGCGGGTCCGGGCAGGAGTGGAACGAGACACAGTGCGGCGACGACGAACGGAACGATCGCCCAGCGCGTCGGGACACGTGTGACGGCAGTATCGATGGCCACCGCGACGAGCCACGCGATCACGAGCCACATCACGAGCGCGAACCGGGGCGGGAGAATGTTGGCGGTCACGCCGAGGTGGGTTTGGAGGAAGTTCAACGGTGTCGGGAACGACTGCCCGGCGACGTGCCAACGGGTTCGGTACATCTGGAAGTCGGCCGCGACGACAACCGCGACCGCCGCGACGAGAACACCCCGACGCCGAAAGAACACCACCGTCGCCACGACGAGCAATGCGATGAGCGGCCAACCGATGTACAGCCCGTTCTCCACCGACGAGACATGACCGGCCGGGCTGTGCGTATGGAACTCCAGAAACCGGGTTGCCCCAACCAACATGTCGGGCCGGCCGCCGTACGAACCGAGCGGCTGTACGGGTTTGCGGATGACCGAGCCGGCGCGGAACTGCTCGTACAACGGCCACGCGCACAAAACCAGGGCGACCCCCAGCGCAACCGCTGCGGCGGGAAGAACGGACCGGACTCGATCCCGCGCCGCTCGTGCGTTGGAAGCGACAAGAAGGAACGTCACCCCCGCGCAGCCCAGCGTGAGGACAAGCAGCATCTCGCTGCTCGTCAGCAGTTGGAGTGCGACGACGAGACCGAGCAGCGGCGCCGTCGGCCACAGCGGGCGCGCCGAACGCCAAAGCAGATCTTCGAGCAGGATCAGGATGACCGGGATCAGGCACAGCCAGGTGAGGTTGAGGTGACCGGCATGCGACTGATCGATCACGAATGGCGAGAACCCGAAGACCAAGCCGCCGACGACGGCCGGAGCGTCGCGGACGTGCCGTCGAAGCCAGAGCCACGCCGTCCATGCCGACAACGGCGGCCCGAGAATCAACGCGAGGTTGAAGCCGACGACGGCACCGAACGCCAACGTGACCGGTGCGAAGAGCAGCCCGAGCGAGACCGTCGACGTGTTCCACAGTGCACTAACGCCAGTCGGTGCGTCGATGTAGTTGGTGTGCAGCGGATTGAGCCCATGTGTGAGGGCATACGGCGTCCACTTCAGCCACCAGATGAACATGCCGGGATCAGCGAGACCGCCCGACAAGGTATGACTCGACAGGTGCGGGAGCAGGTGCCGCCACATCCACAAGCTGAGCACCAGGTAGCCGCCAAGTATCGCGAACGCGCGACGAAACGGGCGGCTCTGCCGTTCGCCGCCCGCCACCGGTTCCGGCTCCTCCGCGCCCACGGACAGCGAAGAACCGTCGGCCACCCGCTGATCGGTCTGCACTTCGAGAGCCTACGCACGAGTGCGGTACCGAGTCCGCGGTTCCCGTCGGGACGTGCGGCCCCTTCGGGGACGCACCCGAGGCGCCGCCTGCGGATCCTCCGCAAGCCCAGTCGCGATCGGAGTCGCATAAGCGGCACGTCTCGCGGCGAGACCGATCGGCAGTTCTGGCGTCGCGCTACCAGCGGTCAGCAGGCATCCATCCGGCGACGAGCATCTCTTTCAACCGAGTGTCGTTGACGATCGAGATGATCGGAAGGTCGCGGTCCTGGGTCGTCGGACCGAGTCCGCCGAGTGCTCCGTCTCGGTGCTCCATCCACGGCTGTCCGCCCTGCCCTCCACCGCGCATAGTTGGGAACGTCGCGGTTGCAGCGGGGATCGGGACGCGTCCGATGCGGCCGACAATCTTTCGGCGCAGCGCCGAGCCAAGGGAAAAGAAGATCGGCCAGCGCCACGACTCGATCGCCGACGACGTCGTCGACTGTCGGAATTCCTCAAAGAACGGCTGCGCCATCCATACAAGCGGCCCCATAGCCGCATGTCGATGCGTACAGAGCCCGACCGCGAATCCTCTGTCGCACACGACCGAGAACGAGACGCCGATGTCTCGACTCGGGAGGAGCGTGCTCCACTTGTCCACCGTACAGAATGCCCGATCGCGCCACGTCGTGGCGAGTACCGGATCGGCAGTTATGGAACGTCGATCGGGGTCCGTCGTGGTGCGTCCGCTGCACTCGCCTCGGGACGATCGGCTTCCGATGCCGCGCGTGCTCGGTGATCACGGCGGTGGTGGAGGCGGGCTGCGATCACCACGTAGTAGAGGCAATCTCCCCATTTCGCGCGACCGCGAGCATGCGAGACAACCCAGCCGACCGCCAACACAGCGAAACAAGACCACGAAGAACCGCCACGTACGTCCCCTCTCGACGATCGGAAACAAAGCAAGCGCGACTCGCCGCAGCCGCACGCTCGGCGGACGGTCCGCCACCGCGTCTCGGCGACCGCAGTAACGAGCATCACGGCTAACAGACCGAGACCGGTTATTGCCAGCACGGGTTTGCTTACGACGGACCGCGGATAGCCAGCGCTGTCCGAACACGACCGCCGACGTGTCGAAGACAAACTCGCGGATTGGCTCTCTCACCAACACGCATCATGACCCATTCCGGGCTTCCGCGGCGACACCGATCGGGTGCTATGGGCTGGGAGTGATGCTCCACTCGACAGCAAATGCGACCGGGTCCAGTCGGTCGAGATCGCGGTCGCTGTCGACGGCGAATAGTCGTGCGACCTCAGGCTCGCAGTGTCGAGTCCACACGATCTCGTCGGTACGACGGTGGACGATATGGATCACGACCTTCGCCGGGAAAGCCTCCCAATGGCCCATCGACAGCGACAGCAGGCTCACGACGAGGGACTTGAACAGCGCGTTGTGACGATCAGGTGCCGCTGCGTCCACAACCTCGAACACATAAACGGATCGAGCCGTGTCCCCCCTTCACGCGCTCATCGTCGCCACAGCCCGAGCCGATCGGCAATTATTAGTAGCCCGTTCGGTTGCTCTTGCCGCTGCGATCTGCCTGCGGAACGGGAGAACGATGAATACGGCCAAACCAGGAGGCGAGGACGAAGATCCTCTGGACGACGATCGAGACAACAACCACACCGGTGATCCATGTGGCCAGAGCGAGCAAGACCCGTCGCTGTGTGCGGTCCGACTTCACAATGCCATGGGCCCATACTGCCCAATCGACCCACGCTACGGCGTCCGGCGAGTAACCGATCGGCAGTTATGGCAGCAGACCTCATCATCGATATCCCAGCCGACGCTCTCAGCT